>JABMLH010000001.1 GCA_013205085.1 Microbacteriaceae bacterium VKM Ac-2854
ACTGGCCAGCACGGGCCCGAGCGACCCATTTCGCGACGGTCGCGCGGGCGCACTGATACCGCTCGGCGACACGGCTGGTCGTCCAGCCATCGTCGATGACCAGCGCGACGAGGGCGGCGCGCCCGGTGGGCGTGAACTTGGCATTAACGTGGGTCACGAGGATCTCCGTGTTGATCGAAATGAGTGTGGTAACCCACTTCGATACCGGAGATCCTCGCTATTTCAACTCACGCCACGCTGAACACAACCTCCCGGGGAACTACACCTAGCGGGCCGCGACGATCGCCGCGATGCGGGCCGGCACCGTGTCGTCCTGCAGGCTCGTGACGTCGCCGAGCGGGCGCGCATCGGTGATGTCGCCGAGCAGCCGGCGCATGATCTTGCCGGAGCGGGTCTTGGGCAGGTCGGGCACGATCACCACGTCGCGCGGCTTGGCGATCGGGCCGATCTCGTGCGCGACGTGCGCGCGCAGGCCGGCGCTCAGCTCCTCCGCCAGCGTCAGCCAGTAGCCGGGGTCGAGCGAGGCGCGGTCCACCCCCTCGTCCGACGGGATCACGAACGCGGCGATCGCCTGCCCCGTCGTCGCATCGTGCACGCCGACCACGCCGGCCTCGCCGACGGAGGGATGCGACACCAGCGCCGACTCGATCTCGATCGTCGAGAGGCGGTGACCGGAGACGTTGATCACGTCGTCGACCCGGCCCAGCACCCAGATGTCGCCGTCGGCGTCGTACTTGGCGCCGTCGCCGGAGAAGAAGTAGCCCTGTGCGGCGAAACGCTGCCAGTACGAGTCGCGGTAGCGCTCGGGGTTGCCCCAGATCGTGCGGGCGAGGGAGGGGCCGGTGCGCTCGACGACCAGGTAGCCGCCGGATCCGTTCGGCACCCGCTCGCCCTGATCGTCGACCACGAGCGCGCGCAGGCCGGGCAGCGCGCCGAGGGAGGAGCCGGGCTTCAGCGTCGAGACGCCGGGCAGCGGGCACATCACCGCGGCGCCCGTCTCGGATTGCCACCAGGTGTCCACGATGGGGCAGCGTCCCCGGCCGATCTGCTCGTGGAACCAGACCCACGCCTCCGGGTTGATCGACTCGCCGACCGTGCCGAGCAGGCGCAGCGTGGAGAGGTCGTATTCGGCGGGCACACCCTCCGGGAACCAGGTCATCAGCGTGCGGATCAGTGTCGGTGCCGTGTAATACGTGGTGACGCCGTAGCGCTGGATGATCTCGAAATGCCGCGCCTGGTGCGGGGTGTTCGGGGTGCCCTCGTAGATCACCTGGGTGAGGCCGTTCGAGAGCGGGCCGTAGATCTCGTAGGTGTGCGCGGTGACCCAGGCGAGGTCGGCGGTGCACCAGTGCACGTCGTCGGGCTTGGCGTCGAAGACCGCCCAGTGGGTGTAGTTCGCCTGGGTGAGGTAGCCGCCGCTGGTGTGCACCAGGCCCTTGGGCTTCCCGGTCGTGCCGGAGGTGTAGATGATGAACAGCGGGGTCTCGGCGTCGAAGAACTCAGGCTCGTGCACCTCGGGCTGCTTCTCGACGACGTCGTGCCACCAGACGTCGCGGCCCTCGGTCCACGGGATGTCGGTCTCGTTCGTGCGCCGCACGACCAACACGTGCTCGATGTTGTTCTCGCCCGAGACGGCCTGGTCGGCGTTCGCCTTGACGGGCACCGCGGCTCCTCGGCGGAACTGGCCGTCGGTGGTCACCAAGAGCTTGGCCCCGGTGTCCTCGACCCGGAAGCGCACGGCCTCCGCCGAGAAGCCGCCGAAGACGAGGGAGTGGATCGCGCCGATGCGCGCGATCGCGAGGGTGATCACCACGGTCTCGGGGATCACCGGCAGGTAGACGACCACCCGGTCGCCCTTCCCGATGCCGAGCTCGGTCAGCGCGTGCGCCGCCTGCGCGACGTCCTTCTGCAGCTGGGCGTAGCTGATGGCGCGGCGGTCGCCGGGCTCGCCCTCGAAGTAGAGCGCGACCTTGTCGCCCCGGCCGGCGGCCACGTGCCGGTCGACGCAGTTCACCGCGACGTTGAGGGTGCCGCCCTCGAACCAGGTCGCCTCGGGGATGCTCAGGGTGCCGTCGGCCTGCGTGGTGGCGGGCTTCCAGGTGTGCGCCTTGTGCCAGGGCTGGTGCCAGTCGAGGCGGCGCGCGGCCTCCTCCCAGAACGCGACCGGATCCGCATCCGCCCGCGCGTACTCCTGCGCCGTCACGTTCGCCTGCGCGGCGAACGCCTCGGGCGCCGGGAAGCGCCGGTTCTCGGTGAGCAGGTTGGCGATGGTGTCGTTCACGGGGTTGCTCCTCGGTGGAAAAGTCGCCGCTATCAGGGGGATGTCACTTCGTCGACCGGTCAAGGAAGCGACGACCCGCTAGGCCGGCGACGCCGACCGCGAACGCCGACCGGCCGAGACGCGCGACGAGAAGGTGTTGCGCAGCGTGGCCATGGCGAGGCTCCGGCGGGGTGTCGGGGGACCTACCGAGGCTAGGCGTCCGGCGCGATCGATCAGGAATCCCGATGAAACGGGGCGTCACATTGGCGAGTCGCCGCGCGAACGGCGGTTCAAAGCCCCTCGTGGACGTGATCGCGTTCACGAGACCCTCTCGACCGCCGTTCGTGCAGCCCTGGATACGATGGCCCCCATGCGGATCCGCGAACTCAGCGAGGCCTCCGGCGTTCCGGTCGCGACGATCAAGTTCTACATCCGCGAGAAGCTGCTGAAGCCGGGCGAGCTGCTCAAGGCGAACCAGGCGGACTACTCCGACGAGCATCTGCGGCGGTTGCGGATGATCAGGGGACTCGTCGAGGTCGCGGGCCTGAAGATCGCGGATGCCGCTCGGGTGCTCGCCGCCATCGACAGCGACCTCGGCCTGGCCGAGACGTTCGGCGTGGCGCAGGAGACGGTGTCGGTCGCCGTCTCGGATGCCGATCTGACACCGGAGGCGTTCGCGCGGGTGGACGCGGTGACCCAGGGCTGGCACGTTTCGCCCGGGAATCCGGGTCGCCGCTCCGCCGCTCGAGTCGCTGCACTCTGCGACGACGGCGTCATGACGGACGAGCGCGGCTGGTTCCGGCGCTACGCCGAGGCGGCGTTGCTGGTCGCTGAGGCGGACCTGGATGAGATCGAGGCGCGCGAGGGGCGGGACGAGAAGGTGGAGACGGTGGTCGTCGGGACGGCGCTCGGCGACACGCTCTTCGCCGCGCTGCGGCGGGCGGCGCAGGAGCACGTGGCTGCTCAGCGCTACGGGCGCTGACCGCTTCTGTCGGAGGTACTGATAGTAAAACTATCCGTTTTGAGGTAGCGTCGGCGGCATCCCGTGAAAGGACGGCCACCGTGACCCTCGACCAACGCGCCCCGACGGCGCTCTCGCTCCTCGCTCCACCCGCGCTGAAGGGCACCTGGCACCGGCCGCTGCTCTGGACCGCGGCGCTGCTGGCCGCCCTCACGGCCGTGCTGCTCGTTGCGGTCCTCCTCGATCCGGTCCGGATCACGAACGCGCCGGCGCTGCTGAAGCCCCTGAAGTTCACGATCTCGATCGCCGTCTACTGCGTGACTCTGTCGTGGTTGATCGGGCGCCTGGTGCGCTGGCGACGCGCGCTCTGGTGGTTCGGCACGGTCGCCGCCGCCGGGTTGCTGATCGAGATGGTGCTGATCCTCGGCGCGGCGGTGACCGGTACGACCAGTCACTTCAACGTGTCGACGCCGTTCGCGACGACGGTGTGGGCGATCATGGCGTTCTCGATCTCGGCGGTCTGGTTGGCGGCGGTGCCCGTGGTCATCCTGCTGCTGCGTCAGCGCGTGGGCGACGCGGCGTTCTCGCTGTCGCTGCGTGCCGGCTTCGTGATCGCGCTGATCGGGATGGCGCTGGCCTTTCTGATGACCTCGCCGACCGCGCAGCAGCTCGCCGACTTCCACGGCATCGCCGGCGCGCACACGGTCGGCGTCGACGACGGCGGGCCGGGCCTGCCGGTGCTCGGCTGGAGCACGGTGGCGGGGGATCTGCGCGTGCCGCACTTCGTCGGGATGCACGCGCTGCAGGTGCTGCCGCTGCTCGCGCTGGGTCTGGAGATGCTGTCGGCGCGCGTCGTCCCGCTGCGATCCGTGCGGGTGCGGGCCCGACTGATCGCCATCGCGACGGTGCTCTACCTCGGCGTGCTCGCGGTTGTGACGGTGCAGGCGCTCTCGGCGGAGTCGGTGGTGGCTCCGAGCGCCGGAACGTTGCTGGTCTCGGCGGCGCTGTGGCTCGGCGCCGCGGTTGCGGCCACTGTTGTGGTGCGTCGTGGGGAGGCGCGCGCATGAGGCCGCTCGCGATCCTCTACCTCGCCCTCGCCGTCGTCGGTCTCGTCGGCACCTGGTACTTCAACATCGTCTACATCGCATCTCCCGCGGATCCGGCCAGCGGGAACGGCAATTACATCGCCTCGTGGTTCGTCAACGCGGGCAGCTCGTCCGCGGCGGTCGACGTCGGGGTGACGGCCCTGGCCGCGAACGTGTTCTTCGTGGTGGAGGGGCGCCGGTTGGGCTGGGGCTGGAAGGCGTGGCTGTTCCTGCCGCTCACCTTCCTGGTTGCGCTCGCGTTCGCGGCACCGCTGTTCCTCGCCGTGCGGGAGATCGCGCTCGGGCGGAACACAACCTCGGCTGAGACGCCTCGTCAGCGCTGATCGCCGCTGACGGACGCTCTCAGCCGAAGTTGCGCTCGCGACTCAGTGCGCGGCGACCTCCGCGGGCGGTGCGGTGACCCGTCCGCGGCGCGTGACGAGCCACGATCCGGCCAGCACGAGCACGAAGCCCACGATCGTCCACACCGTGAAGGGCTCGCCAAGCACGAGCACGCCGGCGAGGATCGCGACGGCGGGGTTCACGTAGGTGATCGTCGTCGCCTTGACCGGCCCGATCTCGGCGATCAGGCCGACCATCAGGAGGAAGGCGAGCGCGCTGCAGATGACAGCCAGCACCACGATCGCCACGATCACGGCGGTGGACGGCATCGTCGTCGGCCAGCCGCCGGTCGCCGCGACGACGGGCAGGTAGATCAGCGCGGCGCCGGCGAGTGAGATCGCGACGACGCCCACCCCGGGCAGATCCGGCATCCAGCGGGAGAGGATCGCCGGACCGAGCGCGTAGCCGATGACGACCACGCCCATCTCGGCGACGCTGAGCAGATCGGATCCGCCGACGTCGAGTCCGACGATCGCGGCGACGCCGAGCATCCCGACCACGATGCCGAGCACGTTGCCCTTTGACAGGCTCGTCGGTCGACCCATCAGGAAGGCGATGCCGACGCCGGCGAGCGGCACGGCGGCGAGGAGCAGCCCGGCGGTGGAGCTGGGCAGGTTCCGCTCGGCGGAGCTGAGGAAGTACCAGGGCAGCACGATCTCGACGACGGTGTACGCCAGCATGGGCTTCCAGCGGCGCAGCACCGGCACGATCTCGCGGCGGAAGAACGCCAGCGGCAGCAGCAGGATGGCGGCGAGGCCGGACCGCGCGAGGACCACCATCGCCGGCTCGAGCTCACCGACCGCGACCTTGATGAAGAGGTACGGGATTCCCCAGGCGATGCCGAGAGCGATGAAGAGGAGCAGGCCGCGCTGAGTCACGGACTCATTCTGAACCCTGCTCGGCTTGCCGGGCAGCCCCGTTCGCGCCAGCCAGGCATCCCTTCGCGCCACTTCGGCACTTCGCTGGTTGAGCCTGCCGAAACCATCAGGTGATTTCGGCAGGCTCAACCAACGGCTGAGGGCGCGATCCCTACTCCGAGACGAGCACGATCTCGTCGAGGGGCTTGCGGCTGCGCGGAGCGACCTCGCGCTCGCGCAGCACGTCGTTGCTCAGCGCCTCGGGAGCATCCAGCACGCCGATCGCGGCGACGGTGAACGGCTCGAAGCGATCGCCGAGGTTGAAGGCGGCGCGCAGGCCGTCCTTCTCGATGCCGGCCATCTGGTGCACGTGCAGTCCCTCGTGGTGGGCCTGCACCGAGAGGTGCGCGACGGACTGGCCGAGGTCGTAGGTGGCCCAGGGGCGCGGCTTGCCCTCGTCGTCCGCGGTCTCGACGACGGCGACGATCAGAACGGCGGCGGAGCCGGCCCACGCGGCGTTGAAGCCCATCAGGTTCTTCTCGATCGCCTCGAACGTGGCCGTGCCGCGGCGGCCGACGATGAAGCGCCAGGGCTGCGTGTTACTGGCGGAGGGGGACCAGCGTGCCGCCTCCAGCAGCGAGGCGAGCGTCGCATCCGAGATCGTCGCGGTCGCGTCGTACGAGCGCGGGCTCCAGCGCTCGGCGAGCACCTCGAGGATCGGGGCGCTGGTATCGGCGGTGCGGGTGGGGCTGACGAGAGTCATGGGTCTTCCTTCGACGGGTCCGTGTGCGTTCCGGGCGCCGTTGCCCACTCGCATCCAACGCTACGCCGGGCAATGTATTCCAACGTATGCATTACCCCCGGTTGCATCTCGCGAAATTTCGCGAGATTCGGTGCTGCGGACGAGGTGCCTCGCCGCGGCGTGTGATCTCGTCCGCCGGCCCAGATCTCGTTCGCCTGCCCAGATCTCGTCCGCCGCGCGCCCGGCACTCGCCGAAACATCGAATCTCGCGAAATTTCGCGAGGCGCCCGGCGCCCGCGTGTTCGCCGAGGGCTGCCACGCCGCCCGCCGTCGCGCAGTACCGACACGGTAGTTTGGAGGGCGGTGCCCCAACCCCGGCACCCACAACACCACTTCTGATGGAGGATCATCCATGGCCCAGCACTTCGACGTCGTCGTCCTGGGGGCAGGCCCCGGCGGATACGTGGCCGCCATCCGCGCCGCCCAGCTCGGCAAGAAGGTCGCGATCGTCGAGAAGCAGTACTGGGGCGGTGTCTGCCTCAACGTGGGCTGCATCCCCTCCAAGGCCCTGCTGCGCAACGCCGAGCTCTCGCACATCTTCCACGCGCAGGCGAAGGAGTTCGGTATCTCGGGCGACGTCTCGTTCGACTTCGGCGCCGCCTTCGACCGCAGCCGCTCCGTGGCCGACGGCCGCACCAAGGGCGTGCACTTCTTGATGAAGAAGAACAAGATCACCGAGTTCGACGGACTCGGCTCGTTCACCGGCCCGAAGGGGCTCGACGTCGAGCTGAGCAAGGGCGGCACCGAGTCGCTCACCTTCGACAACGCGATCATCGCCACCGGCTCGACCGTGCGTCTCCTCCCCGGCGTGCAGCTCTCGGAGAACGTGGTCACCTACGAGACCCAGATCATGACCCGCGACCTGCCCGACACGATGGTCATCGTCGGCGCCGGTGCCATCGGTATGGAGTTCGCCTACGTCCTGAAGAACTACGGCGTCGACGTCACCATCATCGAATTCCTGGACCGCGCCCTCCCCAACGAGGACCCGGACGTCTCCAAGGAGATCCAGAAGCAGTACAAGAAGCTCGGCGTCGAGATCCTCACCTCCACCAAGGTCGAGTCGGTCGTTGACAAGGACGGCTACGTCACGGTCACCTACACCGCGAAGGACGGCTCGCAGTCGACCATCGAGGTCGACAAGGTGATGATGTCGGTCGGCTTCGCGCCCCGCGTCGAGGGCTTCGGCCTGGAGAAGACCGGCGTCGAACTCACCGAGCGCGGCGCGATCGCGATCGACGACCACATGCGCACCAACGTCGAGGGCATCTACGCCATCGGCGACGTCACTGCGAAGCTCCAGCTGGCGCACGTCGCGGAGGCGCAGGGCGTCGTCGCGGCCGAGACCCTCGCGGGGGCCGAGACGCTCACGCTGGGCGACTACCGGATGATGCCGCGCGCCACCTTCTGCCAGCCGCAGGTCGCCTCCTTCGGCCTCACCGAGGCGCAGGCGAAGGATGAGGGGCACGACATCAAGGTCGTCACCTTCCCGTTCATGGCCAACGGCAAGGCGCACGGCCTCGGCGAGCCGACCGGCTTCGTCAAGCTGATCTCGGACACCGCGCACGGCGAGCTGCTCGGCGCTCACATGATCGGCCCGGACGTCTCGGAGCTGCTGCCCGAGCTGACCCTCGCGCAGAAGTGGGACCTCACCTCTGCCGAGCTGGCCCGCAACGTGCACACCCACCCGACCCTGTCCGAGGCGCTGCAGGAGGGCTTCCACGGCCTCCAGGGCCACATGATCAACCTGTAGCGACTCCCCCTCTCTGCGAGGGACCCGCACAGCCCGCGAGGGACCCGCCCACTGCGGGTCCCTCGCGTGCTGAAGGGGTCCCTCGCGGGGTAGCGTTAGCGGTATGACGGACGTGGACGCCTCGGTGCCGCCCAGCGGCGACGGGTGTGTGGAGTGCGATGAGGCCGGCGGGTGGTGGGTGCACCTGCGCCGCTGCGCGGAATGCGGACATGTGGGCTGCTGCGATTCGTCGCCGAGCACCCACGCCACCAAGCACTTCGAAGCCACCGGACACCCGGTGATGCGCAGTTTCGAGCCCGGCGAGGCCTGGTGGTGGGACTACCGTACGAACGACTACGCCGAGAGCGCCGTCGAGTTGGCGGCACCGCTCGCGCATCCGCTCGACCAGCCCACTCCTGGTCCGGCCGGGCGCGTTCCCGCCGACTGGCAGAATCACATCCACTGAGGCTTGCTCAGCCGCGGCTCCGACCGCAGAATGGCTCCGATGGAAACGCAGCAGCTCCGCGACCTGGTCGCCTCGCCGGCCTACGCGGACGCCCTCTCCCGGGTGCGCCGGATGGTCTCGCTCTCGATCGATCCCGCGGTTCCCGAAGCGGCGTGGGCGCTCGACGCGAAGAAGATCGACAGCGCCGGCCTCAGCCTTGAGACGCTGACCGAGCTGCTGCGCTCCGAGCGCGACCGCTTCGCGTGGTTCGTGGCGCTGAAGCTGAAGAAGTACGCGGGCGCCGTGATCGACGACGACAATCCGTACGCTCTCGACCTCGACCTGCCGGGGCTGCGCTACTACGCCGACGTGCTGGTGACCCACCTGGTCGAGTACGCCCTGCTCGCGGGCCCGGCCGCCGTGCTCGAGGACTACCTCAGAGGCACCCGTATCCCCGGCGCGAAGAAGTACGGCCGCGAGCTGGCGACCATCGCCGAGCGGGCGGATGCACGGTTGGTGCCGGCCTGAAACCCGAGGGCTCATCGCAGCGTCGTGCTGCGGGTGGCAACCCCCTGTTCGACGGGGACCCGATGCTCGATCGCCTCGCGGCGGCGGCGTGGCCCGGCCTGATCATCGAGCCCTACGAGGGCTGGCTGTTCCGGGCGGCGGGCGGCGTCACGAAGCGCGCCAACGCGGTGCTGCCGCTCGGCGAGGTGACGGATGCGGACCGCGCGATCGACGCGGCCGAGGCGTTCGCGGCGGCGCACGGCATCCCGCCGCTGTTCCAGCTCAGCCCGGCGAGCGTGCCGGCTGATCTCGCCGAGCGTCTGCTCGCGCGCGGCTACGCGCCGATCGACCGGACGATGGTGCTGACGGGCTCGGTGGCGGCTGCGCTCGCCGCGCTGGGCGAGGGGCCGCAGGCGCGTCTCGCCGACGAGCCCGATGCCGCCTGGCTCGACGCCTGGTGGGCTGTCGACGGACGCGGGGGAGCGGCCGAGCTGGAGCTCGCGCGGCGCATCCTGGCCGGAGCGCGTTCGCGCTACGCGAGCGTCGGGAGCAGCGACGCGACCGGCCGGCTCGCCTACGTCGACGCGCCGGACGGCACACCGTGGGTCGGCCTCTACGCCCTGGCGACCCGCCCCGAAGCTCGCCGACGCGGCCACGCCCGCACGATCATCCGGAGCCTGCTCCAGGATGCGCACGAGCGCGGCGTCGACCGCCTCTGGATCCAGGTGCTCGCGGCGAACGCATCCGCCCTCTCGCTCTACACCGCCCTCGGCTGCACCCCCGCCTCCGAGTACGCGTACTGGCGCCGCTGACCCGCGTCGCGAAAAGTTGCAGCCCTGGCCGGGTCGGGGCTGCAACTTTTCGCCGGAGGGGTGGGGCGTCAGGACTTCGCGGCGGCGAGGTGGGCGGCGGCGGCTTGCTCGAGGTGCACCACGTCGGAGGCGATGCTGCTGAAGAGGAAGCCCTCGGCCAGGCGCTGGGCGGCGACGTCGCCGGAGGGGGCGTGGATGCCGACGGAGATGCCGGCGGCGGAGGCGGCGCGCTTGACGCGTTCGAGGGCGGCGTCGAAGACCTCGGCGACGTCCGGGTCGCCCGGATACGCGGCGCCGACGGCCAGCGCAAGGTCGCTCGGGCCGACGTAGAGCGCATCCACCCCGGGCGTCGCGGCGATCTCTTCGACGTTCGCCAGACCCTCCGGCGTCTCGATCATCACGATCACGAGGGTCTGCTCGTTCGCCGCGGCCGGTACCGGGCCGACCCGCAGCTGCGAGCGCATCGGCCCGTAGGAGCGCCGGCCCAGCGGCGGGTACTTGATGTTCGCGACGGCCTGAGCCGCATCCGCCGCGCTGTCGACGAGGGGCACGATGATGCCGAAGGCGCCGGCGTCGAGGGCCTGGCCGATCCAGGTCAGGTCGTTGGCGGCGGCGCGGACGAGGCCGACGGTGTCGACGGATCCGAGCCGGGCGCCCGCATCCGTGGCGAGCAGGCCGTTGCGCAGGCCCTCATAGCCCATCAGGCCGTGCTGCTGGTCGAGGCAGAGGTAGTCGTAGCCGACGCGGGCGAGCCGCTCGGTGGAGGTCGGCGAGTCCATCACGATCCAGTAGCCGAGCATCGGCTCCTGGGCGCGGAAGCGGCGGGCGAAGTCGGCGGCGGTCATCTGTTGCTCCTGAGGTTGTGTGGATGGTTTCGGCAAGCTCAACCAGCGGGTGCGGCTCGACCAGCGGAGGACGAGTCTGCTGGTTGAGCCTGCCGAAACCCGGGTCAGCGGTTGTACGGCGGTGCGACGCCGAGCAACGCGGCGCCCGCGGCGTCGGCGGCCTCGACGAGGGCGGGGTCGAGTGGATCGGCGGAGGCGAGCGCGAGGTTGCCGGCGAACTGCGACGGCTTGGAGCCGCCGAGAAGCACGGAGCCGACGCCCGGCTTGGCGAACAGCCAGCGGAACGAGAGTTCCACCAGCGAGATCCCCGCCTCGTCCGCCAACCCGGCCAACCGCCCGATCGCCTCGAAGAGCTGGTCGTTCCAGTAGCGCTCCCGGTACATCGCGGCCAGGCGCGAGTCGCCGAAGCGGCCGGTTCCCGGTGCCTCGTCGAAGCGGTGCTTGCCCGTGAGCAGTCCGCCGCCGAGCGGGTTGTAGACCATGGTGTGCACGTCGTGGGCGGCAGCGAACTCGACGTACTCGGTCTCGATCCGCCGGGCGACCAGGTTGTACAGCTGCTGTGCGACGACGGGTCGGGGTGCGCCGACCTCTTCCGCCACGCGGATCACGTCGCCGATCTGCCACGCGGCGAAGTTGGAGACGCCGAGCGCGCCGATCTTGCCCTCGGCGACCAGAGCGGCCACCGTCGACAGCGTCTCGGTCAGGGGTGCGACCCGGTCGGGCTGGTGCAGGTAGAACAGGTCGATCCGCTCGACGCCGAGCCGGCGCAGCGAGCCCTCGACGCTCGCGCGCAGGCCCGCGGCGCTCAGGGGCGTCGCGTCGGCCGCATCCGGATGCGGCATGCCGGCCTTGCTCGCCAGCAGGTAGCCGGAGCGGCCGGGCAGCAGCCGGCCGAGGATCTCCTCGGTCGCGCCGCCGGCGTAGCCGTTCGCGGTGTCGATCACCGTGATGCCCGCATCCAGCGCCGCATCCAGGATCGTTGCGCTCGCCGCCTCGTCCGCGGTGTCGCCGAAGGTCATCGTGCCGAGTACGAACCGGGTGATCGGCAGCTCGAGGCCGGGAACGGGGGTGCTGATCATGGTTTTCGTCTCTCGTCGGATCGTGGTCTTGCTCGAACGCGAACATGTGGGCTGGCGTGAGCGAAGGCCACCCCGGCCGGCATCGTCAAGATCCCCGTGTTTCTGCGGATCTTGGAGCCGCGACGAGGTGTGCGGATCGCTGACAGCAGCCCAGGTGTTCGCTCCCGGCCGAGACCCTCATACGCCCGGCTCGGCATCGAGCGGATCCGGCACTCCGGCGGGCACATAGACGGAGGTCGTCGGCAGCGCGCCCAGCGCGGCGGCGGCGCGGACGGCGGCCACCGCCTCGCGGGGTTTGCGCCCGGTCATCGTGGCCGGGTCAAGCGCGGCGGCGCGCAGCGCGCGGGTGTACGGATGCTTCGGCGAACGCAGCACGTCGATCGTCGAGCCGCGCTCCACGATCTGCCCCTTCGACATCACCACAACCGTTTCGCTGACCTCGCGGACGACCCCGAGGTTGTGCGAGATCACGATGAAGGTGACGCCGGTCGAGGCTTGGAGATCAGCCAGCAGCGTCAGGATCTCGGCCTGCACCGACACATCCAATGCCGAGGTCGCCTCGTCGAGCACGATCAGCTCGGGGCTGGACGCCAGGGCCCGGGCGATGCCGATGCGCTGGCGCTGGCCACCCGAGAACTCGGCGGGCTTGCGGGTCCGCGCCGACTCCGGCAGCCCGACCCGGGCGAGAAAAGCCCCCGCAACGGCCGAACGCTCCGCGGCGCTCATCGCGGCCCCGCGCAGCTTGATCGCCTCCGCGACGATCTGCTCCGCCGTGAGGTGCGGATCCAGCGAGCCGTACGGATCCTGGAACACCATCTGCACCCGCGAGCGCATCGGCCGGAACTTCTTCTCCGGCAGCTGCGCGATGTCGGTACCGTCCAGCAGGATCTGCCCCGAGGTCGGCGTCAGCAGCCGCACGATCGAGCGCGCGATGGTGGACTTGCCGCAGCCCGATTCGCCCACGATCGCGAGGGTCTTGCCCGCCTCGACGGCGAACGACACCTCGTCCACCGCGCGGAACACGCCGCCGCGGACGGGGTACTCGACGACGAGGTCGCGGACTTCCAACAGGGCGGTCACGAGGCATCCTTCTTCCCGAGCACGCCGGCTTCGTCCCACGGCCCGAGCTCCGGAACCGAGGCCAGCAGCCGCTGCGTGTAGGCGTTCTGCGGGTGGTCGACGATCTGCTCGACCTCGCCGCTCTCGACGAAGCGGCCGTTCTTCATCACGTGGATGCGGTCGGACACCAGCCGCGCGACGCCGAGGTCGTGCGTGATCATCAGGATCGCGATACCGGTGGTCTCCTGCAGCTCCAGCAGCAGGTCGAGGATCGACGCCTGCACCGTGACATCCAGCGCGGAGGTGGGCTCATCCGCCACCAGCAGCACCGGCTCCGCGGCGAACGCCATCGCGATCAGCACGCGCTGCAGCATGCCGCCCGAGAGCTGGTGCGGGTACTTCTGCAGCTGCGCCTCCGGGGTCGGGATGCGCACCTGCTCCAGCAGCTCGACGGCGCGGGCGTGCAGGGCGGAGCCGCGCAGATCCGTCCGCCGGGTGCGGATCGCCTGCGCGATCTGCTTGCCCACGGTGTGCACGGGCGACAGCGCGGTCATCGGGTCCTGGGGGATCAGCGCCACGCTGCGGCCGCGCAGCTTCGCGGCCTTCTTCGGCGCGGTGACGATGTCGATGTCCTGGATCCGGGCGTGGCCGGAGACGACGGCGAGGTCATCCGGCAGCAGCCGCAGCAGGCCCATCGCGGTGGTCGACTTGCCCGATCCGGATTCGCCGATGATGGTGACGGTCTCGCCGCGGTCGACCGTGAACGAGACGCCGTCGACGGCGCGGACGATGCCGGAGGTGGCCATCAGCTCGATGCGGAGGTCTTCGACCTCGACGACGGTCATCAGCGCACCGCCTTCGCGGCCGCGGTGCCGGGCCGCAGCACCGCGAGCAGCCGCCCGAAGCCCCACGCCCCGCCGTCGCGGATGCCGTCGCCCAGCAGGTTCACGCCGATCACCAGCGCGGCGATGAACAGGCCGGGGATCGTGACGACCCACCAGGCGGTGGTGATGAAGTCCTGGCCGTCGGAGATGATCCGGCCCCAGGTGGCGAACGGGCGCTGCGGGCCGGCGCCGAGGAAGCTCAGCGCACTCTCCAGCAGCACCGCCTGGGCGAGCAGCAGCAGCACAACGACGACGGCCTGGTTGATCACGTTCGGCAGCACGTGCCGGGTCAGGATCGCGAAGCGGTGCAGGCCCAGTACGCGGGCGGCGGCGACGTAGGGCTTCTCGCGCTCGACCAGCACCAGCGAGCGGGTGAGCCGGGCAGGTTCCGGCCAGTTCGCGATCGCGATCACGAAGGCGATCACCGGGATGGAGGAGCCGAACAGCGCGACCACGAGCAGCAGCATCATCAGCAGCGGCAGCGAGAGCTGCGCCTCGATCACGCGCGAGATCAGTGCATCCACCTTGCCGCCGTAGAAGCCGGCCAGCGAGCCGAGCACGATGCCGATGATGCCCGAGACGATCACGGCCATCACGCCGACCAGCACCGAGACCTGGCCGCCGTAGAGGATGCGGGCGAGCATGTCGCGGCCGAGCTGGTCGGTGCCGAAGACGTGCCCCTCGGTGCCGGGCGCGACGAGGCGCAGGGCGATGTTCTGCGCATCCGGGCTGGGGATGGGCAGCACCTGCGCGAGCGCGACGGGCAGCAGCACCAGCGCGGTCAGCACGATCCCGATGATGAGCTTGACGCGCGAGCTGCGCCGGCGGCGGGCGACGGCCGAGCGGGCGAGATCGCGCTTGGAGACGGCGCTCGGAGCGGTGGTGGCGGTCATGCCGTTGCCTTCTTCCCGAGGCGGACCCGCGGGTCCAGGAGCGGATAGCAGAGGTCGATCGCGAGCTGCACCGCGACCGCGAGGACCGCCGTGACCATCACGGTCGCCTGGATGAGGGGGTAGTCGCGGGTCTCGAGGGCGCGCACGACGAGGGAGCCGAGGCCGGGCCAGCCGAAGACGACCTCGACCACCACGACGCCGTTGAGCATGCCGGCGAAGCGGGTGCCGAGCGCCGTGAGCACCGGGATCGCGCTGTTGCGCATCCCGTAGCCCCAGGTCAGCGCGCCGCCGGAGATGCCGCGGGCCCGGGCGACGGTGATGTACGGCGAGGCCATCACGTTCACCATCTCGCGGCGCACCATCCGCGAGAGCAGGGCGATCTGCAGGATGGCCACCGTGACGGCGGGCAGGATCAGCCCGGCCCAACTGGAGAAGCCGGCGGCGGGCAGGATCGGGAAGGTCACCGCGAACACGGTGAGCAGCATGATGCCGATCCAGAAGTCGGGCATCGACTGCCCGGCGATGGTGAGGATGTTCACGCCGAGCTCGCGCCCGGTGTCGGCCTTGCGCGCCATCCAGACACCGAGCGGGATGGAGACCACGATCGCGATCAGGATGGCCGCGACCGCGAGGGTGATCGTGTTCGGCACCCGCGAGAGCACCACCTCCAGCGCCGGTTGGCGGAAGGAGTACGAGGTGCCGATGTTGCCCTGGAACACCTCGCTGATGAACCGTCCGTACTGCACCCAGACCGGCTGATCGAGCCCCATGTTCGTGCGGATCGCGTCGAGCTCGGCCTGCGACGCCAGCGGCCCCGCGTAGGCGTACGCGGGGTCGCCGGGCGCCAACCGGATCAGGATGAAGACCGCTGAGATCGTGAGGAAGATCGTCAGAATGCTCTGGCCGAGCCGGGTCAGTACGTAACGGATCATCGAATCAGGCCAGCTTCACGGTGGCGAGGTCGTAGGAGTTGATCGGCTTGAGCGTGATGCCCTCGACGGTCTTGCGGCGGGCGAGCAGCGCGTTGGGGATGAAGCCCCAGAGCGACGGGGTGAGGTCCCACACCTTCTGCTGCGCATCCGCGAGCAGGGCGTTGCGAGCGGTCTCGTCGCGGGTGGCGCTGGCCTGCTCGATGATCGTCGAGATCTCGGGGAAGACGAAGCCGTGGTACGAGTCGCGCGTCGCCTCCTTCTCGGCCGTGCCGCCGTACATGCCCTGCATGTTGGTCAGCGCGAGTCCGGTCTGGTTGCCGTAGCCGTTGCCCAGCACATCCCAGTCGCCGGCCTCGCCGCGGCGCCACTTGGAGATGTCGCCGCCGGGCTCGAACTGCTGCAGGGTGACGGTGACGCCGACGGCCTTGAACATCTCGACCATCGCCTCCATCGTGGCGGCGTCGCCGGCGAACTCGCCGTTCTCCCAGATGAAGGTGAGCGCGAGGTCGCTGACGCCGAGGCGGGCGAGCTCGCTTTTAGCCTTGTCGGGGTCGTACTCGAACGAGCCGGTCTTCACCCAGCCCTCGAGGGTCTGCGGCACCACGCCGTCGGCGATGGTGACGGTGTCGCCCATGATGCCCTTGGCGATGGAGTCGCCGTCGACCGCGTAGGTGAGCGCGCGGCGCACCTCGGGGTTCGCCAGCGGGTGCGAGGCGTCCTTGCGGAAGTTGAAGAACAGGTGGTTGAAGCGGGTGCCGGTGACGGATTCGATCACGACGTCGGCGACGCTGGCCAGTTGAGCAGCGGAGTCGGCGGTGATCGAGTCGATCACGTCGACCTCGCCCGAGCGCAGCGCGACGACGCGGCTGGACTCCTCCGACATAAAACGCACCTCGACGGTCTCGACCGTCGGCTTCACGTCGCCCCAGTAGTTCTCGTTGATCTCGAGCGTGTAGGTGCCGGTGCCGCTCTCGGCCTTGGTCACCTTGTAGGGGCCGGTGCCGACGCCGTCCTGCAGTTCGGCGGCCTCGTTCGCGGCGGCCGGGGTGATCAGGATGTTCGACATCAGCGAGTCGAGCACCACGAGCGGCTGCTGCGTGTCGAGCGTGAAGGTGAGGTCGTCGACCTTGTTCACGGTGGGGAACTCGGGGAACTGCGGGGCGACGAAGGAGCCCTCGACGGCGGCGTAGGACTCGAGCGCCTTCGCGACGTCCTCGACGGCCAGGGCCGTGCCGTCGGAGTAGACGATGCCCTCCTTGAGCTTGACGGTCCACTGGGTGTCGGAGGTCTGCTCGAAGCTCTCGGCCAGGACCAGCTGTGGCTTGAGGTCGTCGCCGATGGCGGTGAGGGCCTGGCGCACGGCGCGCTGCACGGTGACGGCGGCGTCGAACTGGTTCAGCTTGTTGTCGAGGCTGACCAGCGAGCGGTTCAGCGCGAGGGTGAGGGTGCCGGTGCCCGCGGCGCCGCCGGTCGTGCCGCCGGTGGTCGGGCCGGCGCAACCGGCGAGGGCGGAGGCGGAGAGGGCGCCGAAGCCGGCGACCGCGCTCATCCGGAAGAGCGTGCGGCGCGAGAGGAAAGCGCTCGGGACGCTCGCCATCGTGGCGTCGAGGGCGGAATTGCTGGTCATCGTTGACCTCCCATAGAGAGTCACCAGGGGTGACGGCTGCTGACGTTCGACGGGGCGCTTCGTCACCGTGGATGAACGGGGGAGCGACGGTGCCTCGTGGTGCCGTCGCAACTATTGCATGGTTGCGCACACTGCGCAACCAAGTTAGCGTGATCCGTGCAGCGAGCCGGTCGGAGCCGGCGCGAGGCGCATTCTGGACCATCGCGACGGCGCGTGCAACCGCTCTCTCCGTGCGATCCATGCATCCGGCCGCTGAGCCGGGAGCCTTCTCATTCCGCGGACAACCGTCCCGAATCCGACCGATCGAGCCCGAAGGAGCGACCGTGCACTCGATTCTCGCGCTCGCCGACGACCTCTCGGGGGCGGCGGAGACCGCCGCGGCGCTGAGTTTGCGCGGTTCGCGCAACATCGGTGGGGTACGGATCGAGCTCGATGCCGCTGGGGTCGGCGGGGTGGTTGTTCTCGACACGGATTCGCGCGCGCTGGCTCCGGAACAGGCGGCGGCGCGCATCCGCTCAGCGTTAGCCGCCCGCGGCGACGCCCGGGTGTTCACGAAGATCGACTCGCTGCTGCGCGGCCCGATCGCCGCCGAACTTGAGCCGCTGCTGGAGGTCGGGGGCGTGCTGCTCACCCCGGCGCTGCCGCGGCTGGGGCGGGTGGTGCGCGAGGGCGTTGTGCTGGTCGAGGGGCGGCCGCTCGCGGCGCTCGCCGCGTGGGCGACCGAAGGCGTGCCGGCGCCGGACTCCGTCGCCGCGGCGCTGCATCCGCACGCGGTGAGCGTGCTGCCGCTGAGCGTGGTGCGCGGCCCCGACCTCCCGGCCGCTCTGGCCGCCGCCGGTGCGGTCGTCGTCGCCGACGCCGAGACCGACGACGACCTCGATCGGCTCGCCCGCGCCGCCTGGCTCGGCGCCGCCCCGCGCCTCCTGGCGGGCTCCTCCGCCCTCGCCGCCGCGGCAGCGCGCGCCCTCGCCTCGCGAGACCTCTCGCCAGAGGGGGTTGTCACTCCGTCCCACGCACCGGGGGACCCGGTGACATCCCCCTCGCCGGGCGCGCCCCTCAGAAGGGTTGTCACTTTCTCCGGTGATAGCGGACGAACTGACAACCCTTTCGAGCGGCGGCTGCTGATCGTGGTGGGGTCGGCGGAGCCGTCGGCCGCGCGGCAGCTCGAGCGGCTCGAAGAAGCCGGCGTCCGCATCCACGAACTGCCGGTGGATGAGCTGCTCGCCGGATCCGCGCGGATCGCGCCGCACGAGATCGCCGCCGTCCGGATCACCGGCACGGCCGCGGATCCGCGCGCGCTCAGCGCCGCCCTCGCCGCCGCCGTCGCCCAGACGGCCGACGCCGACCTGGTGCTCACCGGCGGCGAGACCGCCCGTAGGGTGCTCGACGCCCTCCGCATCCGCTCGCTCAGCCTCGGCGAGCCCATCCTGCGCCCCGACGGCACGGAGGAGTTCGGCGCGGTGCGGATGCACACCGCCGACGGCCGCACCGTCGTCACCCGACCCGGCAGCTTCGGCGACGCCGACAGCCTGCTCACCATCCTGCGCGCGGTGCGTCCCGCCGCGCCGCACTCCGCCGATCGAAAGGCACCGTTATGAACCCACCCGTCATCGCCGTCACGATGGGAGACGGCGCCGGCGTCGGCCCCGAGATCGTCGTCGCGGCGCTGCTGCACCCCATGATCGCCGAGTCCAGCCGTTCGATCGTCATTGGAGACGCCGAACGCCTGCGCCAGGCGGCCGAGATCCTGGGCCGCAGCGTCACCATCCGTTCCGTGCAGAGCGTGTCGGATGCGGTCTTCGAGGACGGCACCATCAACGTGATCGACCTCGGCCTGCTGCCGGCCGACCTGCCGTGGGGCGAGCTCTCGGCCGTCGCCGGCGACGCCGCCTTCCAGTACATCAGCGTCGCGTGCGAGCTGGCCAACGACGGCCAGGTCCAGGCGATCTGCACGGCGCCGCTGAACAAGAAGGCGCTGCACCTCGGCGGTCACATCTACCCCGGCCACACCGAGCTGCTCGCCGAGCTGACGCACACGCCGGAGGTGTCGATGATGCTGTCGACGCCCAAGCTCCGCGTGATCCACGTGACCACCCACCTCGGCCTCATCGACGCCGTCGCGAAGATCGAGCCCGGCCTGGTCGAGCGCACCATCCGCCGCGGGCACCGCGCGCTCGTCGCCGCCGGCATCCCGCAGCCCAAGATCGGCGTCGCAGCGATCAACCCGCACGCCGGCGAGAACGGTCTGTTCGGCTACGGCGAGGAGGCGGAGAAGATCACCCCGGCCGTGCTCGCGGTGCAGGCGGACGGAATCGACGCGGTCGGCCCCCTGCCCGCCGACACCCTGTTCTTCCTCGCCGGGCGCGGCGATTACGACCTGGTGGTGGCGATGTACCACGACCAGGGCCACGGGCCGATCAAGGTGCTCGGCATCGAGGCGGGGGTGAACATCACGGTCGGTCTGCCCGTTCCGCGCACGTCCGTCGACCACGGCACCGCCTTCGACATCGCCGGGAAAGGTATCGTCGACACGCGGAGCATGGTCGAGGCGATGCGTCAGGCCATCGAGGTCGCTCCGCGCCCGGTTTCATAGGAGGCCCCGATGCCGTCACAGGCCACCGAGTCCCGCCGCTCCGCGATCGTCGATCTCGCGCTCTCCGCCGGGCTCGCGAGCGTGGAGGAGCTCTCCACCCGCTTCGGAGTGACCTCCTCCACTATCCGCCGCGACCTCGCCCGGCTGACCACGGAGGGGCGGATCGCGCGCACCTACGGCGGCGCCATCGCCGTGATCGCGCACGCCGAGCCGACGCTGCGCCAGCGCCGCGGCGAGGCGCACGACGCGAAGGTGGCGATCGGGCGCTGGGCGGCGAGCCAGGTGCATCCGGGTGACACCGTCATCCTCGACGCCGGCTCGACCGTCGGCGCGATGGCGGAGGCGCTGCGTGGCGCGCGCGACCTGACCGTCGCGACCGTGAGCCTCACCGTGATCGACGAACTGGCGGAGTCGGAGGGTGTGGTGCTGGAGTGCCTCGGCGGCCGGCTGCGCACGGTGAGCGGCGGATTCGTCGGCCCGCTCGCAGAGGCGGCGCTGGAGCGGATGACCGGCGACGCCGTCTTCCTCGGCACCGACGGCGTCTCGGCCGAGGGTGAGATCTGCGAGGCCGACCTGCAGCAGACCCGCCTGAAGGAGATCATGGTGCGCCGGGCGGAGCGGGTTTTTGTGCTCGCCCACGGCGGCAAGATCGGCATCGCGCCGTTCCATGCTTGGCTGCGCATTCCCCCGCCGTGGACGCTGGTGACCGACGCGACGGCGGATGAGGAGTGCGTCGCGGCGCTGCGCGAGCGCGGCGTCGAGGTCGTCGTCGTCGGCGCCGACTGACGGGATGACCGGCGTCCTGGTCGGCTTCGGCACCCTCGCCGTGGTGGTGGCGGTCGGCTGGCTGGTGGCGCGCGTCGGGCTGATCGACGCCGCCGGGCGCGTGATGCTGAGCAAGCTGGTGTTCTCGGTCGCGACGCCGCTGCTGCTGTTCCAGAACCTGAGCAGCCCGGGCGCCGAGCTGTCGGTCTCGGCCGCCTTCCTCGTCGCCGGCGTCTCGGCGGTGCTGATCGCGGTCGCGTACCTGCTGGTGGCCCGCTTCGCCTGGCGTCGGCCGCTCGCCGAATCCGTGGCCGGCGCGATGGGCGCCTCCGTCGCCAACTCGACCTACCTCGGCATCCCGATCTCGGTCTACGTGCTGGGTGATGCGAGTTACGTCGCGCCGCTGCTGTTCTTCCAGATCATCTTCTTCACCCCGCTGCTGACCACGCTGCTGCGGATGGGGGCGAGCGGCGCCGCCCCGTCGGCTCGCTCGATCCTGCGCGCGGTGTTCGGGAATCCGGTGCTGATCGGGGCGCTCGCCGGGGTGATCGTCGGGGCGCTGGGCTGGCGGTTGCCGACCGTGCTGTCGGATCCGATCGGGTTGATCGGCGCCATGGCGGTGCCCGGCGCGCTGCTCGCCTTCGGGATGAGCCTGCACGGCTCCCGGCCGCTGGGGGAGCGGGAGTGGCGACGGGATGCGCTCTCCGCGACGGCGCTGAAGCTCGTGCTGCAGCCGGTGCTCGCGTGGCTGCTCGCCCTCGCGCTGGGACTGAGCGGACACGCCCTGCTCGCCGTGGTGGTCTGCGCCGCGCTGCCCACGGGCCAGAACGTCTTCATCTCGGCCACCGCGATCGGCCGCGGCGGTGTGCTCACGCGCGACGTGGTCTTCCTGACCACGGTCGGCTCGGTGCCCGTGCTGCTGCTGGTGGCGGGCCTGCTGGGGTAGGCGGCTCCCCTTCTGGCGAAAAGTTGCAGCCCTGGCCGGTCCCGGGCTGCAACTTCTCGCCGGGGGAGGGGCGACTCAGCCGAGTTCGCGCTCGAGGGCGGTGACGAAGGTGTCGATGTCGGCCTCGGTGGTGTCGAAGGAGCAGACCCAGCGCACCTCGCCCGTCTCGGGGTTCCAGTCGTAGAACCGGGTCACCGCACGCAGGCGGTCGGCGACGCCGGTCGGCAGGGTGGCGAACACGGCGTTCGCCTGGGTCTTCTGGGTGAACGTGAGGCCCGAGATCCGGCCATCGGCGAGGCGCTCCTCGATCGCGCCGCGCAGCCGGGCCGCCATCGCATTGGCGTGGGCGGCGGAGCGGTGCCAGAGCGGTTCGCCGGCGGAGTCGTCCAGCAGCGCGAGGAACTGGGCCGAGACGAAGCGCATCTTCGACGAGAGCTGCATGTTCAGCTTGCGCAGGAAGGTCAGTCCGGCGGAGGCGTCGGGATTCAGCACCACGATCGCCTCACCCATCAGCAGCCCGTTCTTGGTGCCGCCGAAGGAGAGCAGGTCGACGCCGGCGTCACTGGTGAACTCCCGGAACGGCACGCCCAACGAGGCCGCGGCGTTGGCGAGCCGAGCGCCGTCCATGTGCAGCGTCATGCCGCGCTGGTGGGCGTGCGCGGCGATCACGCGCACCTCGTCGGGCGTGTAGACGGTGCCGAGTTCGGTGGACTGCGTTATCGAGACGACCAGCGGTTGCGCCCGGTGCTCGTCGCCCCAGCCCCACGCCTGCTTGTCGATCAGTTCGGGCGTGAGCTTACCGTCGGGGGTGTCGACGGTGAGGATCTTGATCGCCGCGACGCGCTCGGGCGCTCCGCCCTCGTCCGTGTTGATGTGAGCGGTGCTGGCGGAGACCACCGCGCCCCAGCGCGGCAGCATCGACTGCAGCGCGGTGACGTTGGCGCCGGTGCCGTTGAACACCGGGAAGGCCTCCGCCTGCGCGCCGAACTCCCGCCGGAAGGCCGCCTGCAGCGCCTCCGTGTACACGTCCTCGCCGTACGCGATCTGGTGTCCGCCGTTGGCGGCCGCGATGGCGTCGAGAACTTCGGGATGCACCCCCGAATAGTTGTCGGAGGCGAAGCCGCGGGTCTCGGTGTTGTGCAGTGCGTTCATCCGTCCATCCTCGCCTGAATCCCCGCCCGCCAGGTTCGCGAAATTTCGCGAGATTCGGTCCTGCGGACGGGATGCGTCGCCGCGGCGGGGCATCTCGTCCGCAGACGCGGATCTGGAGCGCGGTGCCGCAGCCGCCTGTCCGTAACACCGAATCTCGCGAAATTTCGCGAGATGTGGTCGCCCGCTCGCCGCCGCCGCCGCGCCGGCTCAGCCCTTCAGCGCCTCCAGCAGCTTCACCCGGGTGCCCGTGCGCAGCAGGCTGTTCTCGTAGATTCGGGCGCCGATCAGGATGATCAACGCCGTCGTCGCGATCAGGATCACGAGCGATACGATCGGCTCCCACCACTGCGCGTCGCCGAGGAAGATCCGCATCGGCATGCCCACCGTCGCCGAGAAAGGCACGTACGACATCACCGCCAACACGGCCTGATTGCTGTTGAACATCAGGATCAGGATGTACGGCGCCATCACCAGGATCGTCACGGGCGAGGTCGCCGAGCCCACGTCCTCCTGCCGCGACACCAGCGCGGCGAGCGCGGAGTACAGCGAGGCGATCATCACGAAGCCGAACAGGAAGAACACCACGAACCACACCAGCGACGGCCCGAGCGTTGCAACGAGTTCGTTCTGCCCGGTGACTGCCAATCCGATGCCCGAGAGCAGCGCGATCGCGACGATCTGACCGAGGGCGAGGAGGCTGTTGCCGATCACCTTGCCCGCCAGCAGCGCGCGCACCGGGATGGTCGACATCAGGATCTCGACGACGCGCGTCTGCTTCTCCTCGACGACGCTCTGCGCGATGGTGGAGCCGAAGGTCATCGCCGACATGAAGAACACGATGCCGAACGCGATCGCGACGAAGTACGCCAACAACGGATTCGTGGCGTCGGGATCCAGCAGGGCGACCGTCGGAGCGACGCTCAGCGCCGAGACGACCTCGCTCGGCACATCCGTGAGCCCGATCACCTCGTAGCCGAGGGGCGGCGGGCCGGGCACGATCGCAGCGTCCACCGCTCCGTCGCGCACCAGCGCCTCCGCGGCGTCCGGGTTGTCGGCAAGCTGCACATCCAGCGCCGACGACTGGGACACGGATGCCGGCACGTTGCCGGCGACGGCGACGGTCGGCTTCGACGGATTCTGGCCGACGAGCGCGCCGATCACGATCGAGGCGAGTACGGCCACCAGCAGGATGCCGGTGGAGATCAGGAACGCCTTCGAACGCAGTCGCATGGTGATCTCGCGCTGCGTGACCAGCCCGACACTCTGCGCGAAGGTGGGCGGCGTGAAGCTGCGCGGCCCTCGTGCGGCGACCACGGGGCGGATCGGGGTTTCGGTGCTCATGCTGCGACCTCCGCGAAGACCTGGGTGAGAGTGGGACGCTGCGGCGCGAAGGAGCGCACGGAGCCGCGTTCGGATGCGCGGCGGAGGACGGCCTGGGCGTCGCCCGGGGCCGCCTCGAACAGCACGTAGCGGCCGTCGAGCTCGATCACGCGCACCCCCGCTGCCTCGCGCACCCAGCCCGCGTCATCGTCGACGACCAGCTCGTAGCGATCGCCCGCGTGCGCCCGCTGCAGCTGCTCCCGGGAGCCGGCGGCACGGATCCGCCCGCCGGCGATGACCACGAGGTCGTCGCAGAGCCGCTCGACGATGTCGAGCTGGTGCGAGGAGAACAGCACGGGGACGCCGCGGGCGGCGTGCTCGGTCAGAACGTCCTGCACGGTGCTCACCGCGATCGGATCCAGGCCCGAGAATGGCTCGTCGAGCACCAGCACGTCGGGGTCGTGCACGAGCGCCGCAGCGATCTGGGCGCGCTGCTGGTTGCCCAGCGAGAGCGACTCCACCATGTCGTTCGCGCGCTCGGTCAGCTGCAGGCGCTGGAGCAGGTCGTCGGTGCTGCGCTTGGCGGCTGCGCCGCTCATCCCGTGCAGCCTGCCGAGGTACGCGATCTGCTCCGCGACCTTCATCTTCGGGTACAGCCCGCGCTCCTCCGGCATGTAGCCGAACATCCGCCGCTGCTCGGGGCCGAGGGGTGCGCCGTCGAGGGTGACGCTGCCGCTGTCGGCCGAGAGCACGCCCAGGATGATGCGCATCGTGGTGGTCTTGCCGGCGCCGTTGCCGCCGACGAAACCGGTCATCCGACCGGGCGCCACCGAGAAGCTGACGCTCTGCAGCGCCGGTCGTCCGCCGAAGGATCGGGAGACGTCGTGGATGTCGAGCATGGGGTTCCTTCCTCGCTTCTTCACCGTAGATTCGGTCGCCGCGGCGCGCATCCGTCGAGCGCTGGGCAGTCGTCTCCACCGCACGGCGGAGGATGCCAAAATGCAGAGTCATCCTCGGGTCGGAGGCGCAAAACGCCCCGTTCGGAGACGCTGTGTTTCCACAGTGTGAAGCTCTCCCGCAAGTGGGGCACCTATTCACCCCAAAAACTTGGTCGAAGCTGGACTCCACGGCACTCTTGTCCTATGCGCATGGACACTTCGAGGACAGTCCGGGACATGCCGGCGCCTCCCGGCGTCGATGAGATCGCCGCGCGCTTCGGCGCCCCCGTCCTCGCGTTCGCTCCGCAGCCCCGGCTCGAGGAGTTCGCTGCAGCGCAGACCAGCAGTCACGGCCGCTTCGTCGAGATCTCGCTCTCCTACTCCTACTTCAGCAACCCGCGCAACCGAAACGACCCCGCGAACCACATCGCTCTGGACGCGTCGCAGAAGTCCGCCATCGAGCGGGCGGAGAACGACCACCTGCCGCCGTGGATGATCGATCAGGTCACACGGATGCGCTACCCGGTGCTCTGGGAGGCGGTGCGCACCTCCGTGCCGATCCCCGCCGAACGCAGTCGCCCGCTGGAGGCCCGCCTGGCCGCGCACATGAACGACGTGCTGCGCAACACCTTCCCCGGAAGGGTGCGCACCCGCCGCGGCGGCATGCCGGTCGTCGCCGCCTCCCTCCGCGAGGAGGAAGTGACGCGAGGTGTGCCGGTGATCATCGACGGCGAGCCCACCCGCGGCTTCCGCGTGGACACCGATCCCGACGTGATCGCCGTCGGCGCCCGCGTCGACGGCCGCTTCATGACCGTGGTGCTCGACCGCAAGCTCGAACCCGTGGTCAAGATGGAGTTCGTACGCCGCGCTCCCACATCACGAGCGGCTCCGACTCCGGCTGAGCGCTGATCCCTCCCCGCGAGGGACCCCTTCAGCGCGCGAGGGCGCCGCACGCCGCGGCGCCCTCGCGTGCTGCGCGGGTCCCTCGCAGGGAGGTCAGCTCCCGCCCGGCACTGTGATGCCGTGCTCGTAGGCGAACACAACGGCCTGGATGCGGTCGCGCACGCCGAGCTTCATCAGCACCTTCGACACGTGCGTCTTCACCGTGGCCTCGCCGAGGAAGAGCGACGCGGCGATCTCGGCGTTCGACCAGCCGCGCGCGAGCAGGATGAGCACTTCGCGTTCGCGCTCGGTCAGGTCGTCGATCTCGGGGTGCGGGCGGTCGGCCGCCTCGCGAGGTGAGCTGAAGCTCTCGATCACACGGCGGGTCACATCCGGGGCCAGCAGTGCGTCGCCGCGCGCCACGATCTGCACGGCCTCCACGAGGTTCTCGGGCGAGGCGTTCTTCAGGAGGAAGCCGCTGGCGCCGGCCTTGAGTGCGTCGAAGAGGTAGTCGTCGCGGTCGAAGGTGGTCAGGATGAGCACTCCGGCGCAGAGTTCGGGGTCGGCGACGATCACACGGGTCGCTTCGAGGCCGTCGGTGCCGGGCATCTGCACGTCCATGCAGATCACATTCGGGCGCAGCCGGCGCGCGGCGTCGATCGCCTCTGCCCCGTTGCGGGCCTCGCCGACGACGATGATGCCCGGTTCGGATTCGAGGATAATCCGGAAGCCGGCGCGCACCAGGTCCTGGTCGTCCGCGATGAGTACGCGGATGTCGTCGTGGTCGGTGTTGTGCATCGGGCCCCCGTCGTCAGCTGTGCTGCGCGATGACGCCCTCGGGTGCCGCTCGCGCTTGGTCCGAGGGTAGCGGGCCGGGGCTGGGCGCGAGGGGAACGCGCGCACGCACCAGATAGCCGCCGCGAGTGTTCGACCGCATCTCGATCACGCCGCCGACCGCGGCCATCCGCTCGCGCATCCCGATCTGGCCGAGGCCGCCGGACGCGGCGGGGGCCTCGGCGCGGGCGCGCACTCCGCCGTGGTCGCTGATCTCGACCTCGATCGCACCCTCGAGGTAGCGGATGCGCAGATCGACCTCGGCGCCGACACCTGCGTGCTTGCGGGCGTTGGTGAGCGACTCCTGCGCGACGCGGAACAGACTCAGGCCGATGGTGGCGGGCACCGGCACCGCGTCGCCGATCACCTGGACGGCGACCGGGAGGCCGGCCTCGACGGATTCGGCGACGAGTTCGTCGAGCTGATCGAGGCCGCGGGTGGAGGCGGCGTCGCTCGCCGGCGGCGCGACGGTGAGATCGTCGGCACGCAGAGCGACCAGCATCCGATGCAGCTCATCGACGGCCGTGCGCGCGTTCTGCTCGATCGCGGCCAACGACTCCGTGGCGCGCTCCGGATCGCGCGCGAGCACGCGCCGCGCGGCGCCCGCCTGCACGCCCATCACGCTGACGTGGTGCGCCACCACGTCGTGCAACTCGCGGGCGATGCGAATCCGCTCCAATGCGACGGCCTGCCGGGCCGTGCGTTCCCGCTCGTCGTCGAGCTCGGCGGTGCGCGACTCCAGGGCCTCGAGTCGACGAGCGGACAGGCGGCTCGATTCGCCGAAGACGTAGACGCCACCGAAGTAAAGCAGGTTGATGATGACGGTCAGCAGGGCGTAGGCGGCGTACGGCGAGATCAGATTGGCGCCGGCATCGGTGGAGGGCACCGTGCTGCCGGCGTACCAGTTGGCCGTGATGACGGCCCAGGCGAGCCAGACGAACATGCCCACGATGATCAGCAGGCGCACCACGACGGCGACACCGCGTCGGCGGCCCCACGCGCCCAGCGTGTAGATCGCGACGAAGAGGGCGATCTGATTGAAGGTCATCTCGGGCACCGTGAGGGTCTGCCCGACGAAGAAGGCGACCGCGGCGATGACGGCGACCGTCGCCGGGAACCGTCGGCGCAGGGCGAGTGGCAGCGTCATCGCGACGGCCCAGGCGACGTTGACCCAGGTCGGCGGATGGGGTGCGTCCGCTCGGGCGGCCGAGTAGATGGCGATCGATGCGAGCGTAGCCGCGAACAGCACCACGGCGACGATCGCGTCGCGACGGAAGTTCGTGCGCGTCGGCGGTCGGCGCACCCAGCCGTCGGCGAACGGATCCGTCGCGGCGCTGGTCGAGGAGCTCATGCGACAACGCTAGCGACGGGCAGCGACATTGTGATCCGTCCAGCGGTGGAGGTCGGCGCGCGAGACCTGAACCATGCTCGGAATCGGTAGGGTGAGGGGAGTGCGGGCCCGAACCCGCGCCGCGGCAGGGGTGCCGCGTGCTGTCGTCGATCGGGGGATAGGCGACGGCCGTCCCGCCGGATCCTGCGATCCGGCGGGACCAACTCCGTTGCGCTCATCGAGCGCGATCGCCTCAGCCCGTGATGCCCCTCGTGCTCGCGATCACGTCGACCATCTTCTTGCTCAACGCCTCGTAGAACATCGACAGCGGGAACTCGTCGTCCAGAACCGCATCCGTCAGTCCGCGTGGCGGGCCTTGGAGAAGCTCGTTCGAGAGTCCGCGCGCCCACTGCGAGGCGGGATGCGGCGTCAGCGTCGCGCGAACCAGTTCGTACGCGGCGAGCCAGTGCGCGATCTTCGGCCGGTCGATCGAGCGCCAGTACAACTCGTTGATCTCGTCGGAGAGTCGGACGACCACGTCGGCCACCTCGTCCCAGTCGATCGCGAGCCGGTTGTCGGTCCAGTGCAGCACCCCGTGCTGGTGCAGCCAGGCGAACAGCAACTGCCCGCCCAGGCCGTCGTAGTTGCGGGTGCGCGTGCCCGTGATCGGGAAGCGGAAGATCCGGTCGAACACGATCGCGTACTGCACCAGCTTCGCGCGCTCGCGCAGTGCCGCATCCACTCCGTCCGCATCCGCCTCGATCGAGCGCTCGATCCGCACCGCCTCGCGGAACGCGGTGAGGTCGCAGCGCAACTCCTCCAGCGAGTAGAGGAAGTAGGGCATCCGCTGCTTGATCATAAAAGGATCGAAGGGCAGGTCACCGCGCATGTGGGTGCGGTCGTGGATGAGGTCCCACATCACGAAGGTCTGCTCGGTGAGCCCCTGGTCGGTGAGCAGCCGCGCCGCGTCGTCCGGGAGTTCGAGCTTGGTGATGTCGGCTGCGGCGGCGAGCACCCGGCGGAATCGGGCAGCCTCGCGGTCGGCGAAGATCGCGCCCCACGTGAACGTCGGGACGGAGCGCATCGCGACCGTCTCGGGGAAGAGCACCGCGGAGTCGGTGTCGTAGCCGGGCGTGAAGTCGAGGAATCGGATCGGCACGAACAGCGCGTTCGAGTACTCGCCCCCCTCCAACTCGGCGACGAACTCCGGCCAGATCACCTCGATCAGCACCGCCTCCACCAGCCTGTCGCGACTGCCGTTCTGGGTGTACATCGGGAAGACCACGAGGTGGCGCAGCCCATCGACGCGGTGCTGCTGCGGCTGGAAGGCCTGCAACGCGTCGAGGAAGTCGGGTACGCCCAGCCCACCGTCGCTCCAGCGCGTGAAGTCGGTCACGAGAGCATCGAGGTAGGCCGCATCGTGCGGGAAGTTCGGGGCGAGCCGCGTGATCGCCTCCGTGATGGTGGCGACCCGTTCCCGCGCCTCGTCGAGCCGTGCGGGATCGGCGAGCGAGCCGTCCTGCGCCTGCAACGGTTGCAGCGCGACGGCGGCGGACCGCAGCCGCAGCCAGGCCGGCGAGGAGGCGACGTCTTCGACGACCTCGGGTTCACCGACGATTGCACTCTGCAGGAATTGCGACATCTTGATCCTCCTCACGCTCGATTTCGGGGCTCCGCCGAGCGAATCCGGCGGTGAAGACGAGCCTAGGCAGAAATACGCGCGATTATCTTGCGTGATTTCGGCGCGGATGTGCGGGGTGGGGAGCGGCGGCGCAACGGAAATGCAGGGCGGCGACGGAAATGCAGGGCGGCGCGGGAAATGCAGGGCGGGGCGGGAAATGCAGGGCCTGGCTGGGAATGCAGGGTGGGGACGGAAATGAGGGCGAACCATGCGGCGGAAAGCGCCATCCTCGGCGCTGACCCTGTATTTCCGTCCTGACCCTGTATTTCCGAAACGGAGGCACCGCGCGCACCGGCCCGCCCGCCGAGCCGAAATACTGAAGGAATGGATACCGCGCGCGACGTCGAGGCCGCGCTCGCCGAGGTGGCGAGCGAGGCGGATGCGGTGCAGCTGCGGCGCTACTTCAAGACCGGGCCGGGCGAGTACGGCGAAGGCGACGTCTTCATCGGGGTTCGCGTGCCGCGGATCCGCGAGGTCGCCAGGCGCTTCGGCGCGCTGCCGCCGGGCGAGATCGACGCGCTCCTCGACAGTGCGGTGCACGAGCATCGGCTGGCCGGCCTGATCATTCTGAACGCGCGGGCGAAGCGAAACGGTGAAGAGTGCGCCCGGCTGTACCTCGCCGCCGTACGCCGCGGCCGGGTGAACAACTGGGATCTCGTCGACTCCTCGGCCGAATACGTGCTGGGTGAGTACCTGCTGGAACGACCCCGCGACGTCCTATTCGAACTCGCGGCATCGTCGGTGCTCTGGGAGCGCCGGGTCGCGGTGCTGTCGACCTTCGCCTTCGTCAAGGCGGGTGACGCCTCGACCACGCTCGCGTTGGCGGCCCTCCTGCTGCGCGATCCGGAGGATCTGATGCAGAAGGCGGTCGGCTGGATGCTGCGCGAAGTCGGCAAACGCGTCGACGAGAAGCTGCTGCTCGGGTTTCTGGACGAGCATGCCGCCGCCATGCCGCGAACGATGCTCTCCTACGCGGTGGAGCGACTCGGCCCCGCGCCTCGGATGTACTACCGCTCGCTGCGCTGACCCATCCGCTGGACTCACGCCTCCGAATGCCTCTCTGTGGGACGACGAGAGCGGGAAGCGGATATGAGCGACACGATCGACGACGTCGCCCTGCGGCGATGGGGCGGCGGCGATCTCGCAGTACTACGGATGCTGAACAACGCCGAGCTGCGGCCGGAACCCGACGGGCGGGTGTTCCGACGGCACGGCCGGTACCTGGACGGCTGGCGCGACCGCACCTCCTTCAACCACGTCGTGACGCGCCGAGGCGAGCCGATCGGGGTCGTCGGCTACGGCTATGCACTGCGGCTGGGGGTCGTGGTGTACGAGATCGGCTGGCGGATGCTGCCGGGGGCGGATGCGACGGCGGCGGTGCGTGAGCTGCTCCGCCACGCGGCGGCACATCCGATCCCGCGATTCGTCATCGCGACGATCCATCCGGACGACCGCGTCGCGGCGAGGGTGTGCCGCGACAGCGGATTCGAGTGGCTCGGCGAGGAGGATGGTGTGGTCGTGTGGCGATACGACCTCGCTGCCTGAGGACTTTCGAAGACCGAGAGATGCTCAGTACCTGATAGAAATGCGCGAACCCGTTCACGTAATCCGAAGGTCCACATGCGCATCCGCCCCCTCAGCCGCGCCACCGCGGCGATCGCCCCACTGCTGATCCTCGCCGGGCTCGCCGCTCCGATGGCAGCGGCCACCGAGTCGACTCCCGTGCCAACCGCTGCGCCCGTCGACTGCGCCGCGTCGACGTCGCCCCTCGACTCCGGCACCGCGACGGTCACGGGCGGGGAGCAGGCGTACACCGTCACTCTGAGCGACGTCACGTTCGATCCGTGCTGGAGCGACACGCAGATCGAAGTCGGTTACTACTACCCGGACGGTGCGACCGAATGGGGCAGCACCTGGACCTACACCGACTTCGTGAAGCCGGCGGAGATCGTCGACGGCGGCTGGTCGAGCACCTCCAGTTACAGCACGTACATCACGACGGATCTGCCGCTCCGAGTGTTCGTGGACGCCTACGGGCGCAACCCCTCAGTGAACGTCGATCGCGTACTGCTCGCGGACACGACCGTGACGATCGGGCCCGACCCGTGGTCGTCGTGCCAGGCCGGCGCGAACTGGCTCGAGGTCGGGCAGGACTACGTCCCGCCGGTGAGATCGATGGCCTCGGGTGGCGCGGGAAGCGCGACGTTCACGACCGAGCCGTTCGACCTGCCCGCGTGTCTCGATCACGTCGACTTCTTGGTGAAGGAGGTGGTCGACGGCAGGCTGGTCGACGTGTCGGCTGCGGTCACGGTCGACCCGTCGAACCCTGCGCCCATCACCGTGGCGCTGCCCGTCGGCACGCATGAGCTGCAGCTGCGCGCACGCACGTACGTCGCCGGGTCGTCGGCTCACCGTGGCGGCGTCATCGCCGCCGGAACCGTCGAGGTGACCGAGGCCCTGGCGACACCGGAGCCGACCGCCACCGCCACGCCGACCACTCCCGCCGCCACGCCGACCTCGGTGCCCAGCGTGGTCACCGCCGGCGCTCGACTCGCCTCCACCGGCGTCGAGGTCGGCCCGCTCGCCACCGCCGCCGTGCTCCTGGTGTTGCTGGGTGCAGGCCTCGGATTCGCGCGTCGCCGCCGCGTGAACTGAAGCGAGCCGAACCCAACCTCGGCTGAGAGTCGCCGTCAGCCGCGATGAGCGCCGACGGCGGCTCTCAGCCGAGGTTACGTTCGCCTACAACTCGTGCTCGGCCAACCACGGTCGCAGCGCCGCCAAGAATTCGGCCGGACGCTCCAGGCTCGGCAGGTGCGCCGCGTCCGGGAACACGTATCCGCTCGCGGTCGGCACCGTCTCGGCCAGGTACTCGTAGCCGGCGAACGCGTCGGAGACGTCGTGCGCCCCCACCATCACCAACGTCGGCATCGCGATATCGACGACCCGGTCGTAGGCGGGCGGCTCCAGGCGCTGCGGGCGCGGATGCTCGCCCGCGTGCACCACGTTCGCGCGCGCGAGGGCGTAGACCTCGGCCACGAACGCCGGATCCAGCGACGCCTCGTCCCGCTCCGGCCCGAGCGCCCAGACCGCCGCCTCCAGTCGGGCCACCGCGTGGTGGTCGCCGGCTTCGAAGGCGGCATCGATCTCGTCGAATCGGGCGTCCTCGGTCTCGGTGAGTTCCACATCCGGGAATCCGCTCGGCGTCGATCCGATCGCCACCAGGCCCGCAACCCGATCGGGGCGGGAGACGGCGAGATCGATCGCGATGCCGCCGCCGCGGGAGCAGCCGATCAGGGTGGCGCGTGCGACGCCGAGGTGATCCAGCACGTCGAGCGCATCCGTGCGATCGGAGAAGTCGACGTCGTCGGATTCCGTGCCGCCGAAGCCGCGGGTGTCGTAGCGCAGCACGTAGTGGTCGCGGGCGAGGTCGGGCACCACCGGATCCCACATCCGCAGGTTCGCGATGCCCGCGTGCACGAGCAGCAGCGCGGGAGCGGAGGAGGCGCCGTCGGCCTCCCAGTAGAGCCGTGCGCCGGGAACCTCGAGATGGGGCATGCCACCGAGCGTAGGCTTGTGGCGGCATCGGCGCCACGAGATTTTCGAGGAGGCGGATGTGACGGGTGTACTGACCGGTTTCTCGATCATCGGAGTGGTGATCGCGGTCGGCTACCTGATTGCACGGATCGGCCTGGTCGGCCTCGAAGGCCGCACCGTGCTCAGCCGGATCGCCTTCTTCGTCACCACGCCGGCGCTGATGTTCACCGTGCTCGCGCAGGCCGACATCACACTGTTGTTCTCGACCTTCCTGCTGACCTCGCTCGCCACCGTGCTGGTGGTCGCCGCTCTCTACGTGCTCGCGTCGCGGCTGTTCTTCCGCCGTCCCGTCGCCGAGACCACGGTCGGCGCCGCGGCGTCGAGTTACGTCAACGCCAACAACATCGGCCTGCCCGTCGCGATCTACGTGCTCGGAGACCCGCAGTGGGTCGCGCCGACCCTGCTGCTGCAGTTGCTCGTGCTGGCCCCCCTCACGCTGTCGGTGCTCGACGTGTCTACGTCCGGCTCCGTCTCGGTCCGCTCGATCCTCACCCAGCCGCTGCGCAACCCGATGATCATCGCCTCCGCGCTCGGTGTCGTGATCGCCCTGCTGGGCATCCAGCTGCCGGCTCCCGTACTTCAGCCGTTCCAGATCATCGGCAACGCCTCCATCCCGCTGGTGCTGATGTCGTTCGGGATGTCGTTGCGCGGGCAGCGGCCCCTGCAGGCGGGATCGGGTCGAGCCGACGTGCTGACCGCGTCGATGCTGAAGTCGGTGGCGATGCCCGCGGTCGCCTACGTGCTGGGGCGCTTCGTCTTCGGGCTCGACGACGAACACGTCTTCGCGGTGACGGTCACCGCAGCGCTGCCGACGGCTCAGAACATCTACAACTTCGCCGCCCGCTACGATCGCGGGGTCGCCGTCGCCCGCGACACCGCCCTGGTGACCACGATCACCGCGGTGCCCGTGTTGATCGCGGTGGCGCTGCTGCTGGGGTGAGTGGGCGCGTCGATCCCTTGAGTCGAAGTCGGCGACGTCACAGAGTCGACAACCCGCGGTGCACCCCCTCGACGAGTGTCGCCTCGTCCGCCGCGCCGAACGAGAGCCGCAACCGTTCCATGGGCGCCCGCCCGGTGAAGAACGCGGTGCCGTCGCCGACGACGACCGCCGCCGCCGCCGCCCGTCGCGTCGCCGCCGGCGCAGCGACTCCCTCGGGCAGTCGCGCCCAGAGGTGCAGCCCGCCGATCGGCACCGACTCGACCGTCAGCCGGGTGCCGGCGAGCGCGCCGAGCAGCGCCGTCCGCCGCGCGCGCAACGCAGCGTGCACGTGCCGCAGGTGCCGCGGCCAGGCGGAGGAGCCCAGCAACTCGATCGCCACCTCCTGCATCGGCCGCGCGACGAAGAAGTCCTCGGCGGAGCGCACCTCGAGGATGCGTCGCCGCGCGAGCCCTCGCGCCACCAGCGCGCCCACCCGCAGGCTCGGCGCCACCGGCTTGGTCAGCGAGCGCAGGTAGACGACGTGGCCGTGCGGATCCTCCGCGGCGAGCGGTCGCGGCGCGTGCGCGTCGAAGACGAGGTCGCGGGCCCAGTCGTCCTCGATCAGGAAGGCGCCGCGCCGCGCCAGGATCTCCAGCACCGCCGCCCGACGGTCGGCCGCGAGCGTGGCTCCGCTCGGATTGGCCACGCACGGCTGGGCGTAGACGAGCCGCGAGCCGGTCGCCGCGAGCGCGGCGTCGAGCGCATCGGGGAGGAGGCCCTGCGCATCCGTCGCCACCGGATGCGGCGCCAGCCCGGCCGCTCGCGCGGCGACGAGCGCGCCCGGGTAGCTCGGCTGTTCGACGAGCACGGTGTCGCGGCCGAGGGCGCGGAAGGCCGCGGCGAGGCCGGCCTGCGTGCCCGGGATGATCACCACGTCACCTTCCGGCAGGCCCAGCGGCGTCGCGAACAGCGCGCGCAACTCGGGCAGGCCGGCGAGCGGCGCCTTCGCCCAGGCGTGCGGTCGGCGCATCGCCCGGGTCGCGGCGGCGGTGAGCGCGGCCCGAGGTTGCAGTTCCTCATCGAGGTAGCCGGCGTTGAGTACGAGCAGGGGCGCGACGGCGTCGACCGACAGAGCGAGCACGGGGGAGGCGTCGAACCGCGCCGGGCCGAGCACCTCGTCCTGCCACGACGCGTCCCGACCCGCGTCGCGCAGTCGCGGAGCGACGAAGGTGCCGCGACCGTGCTCGGTGACGAGCGTGCCGTCGGCGACGAGCGCGGCGACGGCGGCCGCGACGGTGACCGGACTGACGGCGTGCCGCTGCATCAGCAGCCGGGTCGACGGCATCCGCTCGCCGACGCTCATCGAGGCCGCCGTCGCCCGCAGCGTCTCCACGAGGCGGCCGCCACTGCTATCGTGTTTCATGAGGCCAGACGATAGCACTACTGTTCGCGACCGCCCGATGCTACTGCGCCGCTCGGAGCTGTCCGCCTCGGCGATCGTGGCCGGTGTGATCGCGATCGTGATCGGCTACGCGGGCCCCGCCGTGGTGATCTTCCAGGCGGCGGATGCCGGTGGCCTCAGCGCGGCCCAGACCACCTCCTGGATCTTCGCCGCGTCGATCACCTGCGGCGTGATCGGCATCGCGCTCACGCTCTGGACCCGCACGCCGATCGTCGTCGCCTGGTCCACCCCCGGAGCCGCGGTGCTGGTGAGCGCCATCGGCGACTACGCCTACTCCGACGTGATCGGCGCCTACCTGGTCGCGGCCGTCGCCATGACGGCGCTCGCCGCCTCCGGGACCTTCGACGCCCTGATGCGCCGGCTGCCGGCCCCGATCGTGTCCGCGATGCTCGCGGGGATCCTGTTGCACTTCGTGGCGGATGCGTTCGGCGCTCTGGCCGCATCGCCCGCGATCGCCGGGTCCGTGGTGTTCGCGTTCCTGCTGGTGCGGCGCTGGAGCGCACGGTGGGCGGTTCCGGCGGCGCTGCTCGCCGGCGTCGGGGTGAGCTGGATGCTCGGCGAGCTCGCGTTCGACGGCGTGCGTCTGCAACTCGCCGCCCCCGTCTTCACCGCGCCGAGCTTCGACCTCGGCGCGGTGGTCGGCATCGCGTTGCCGCTGTTCGTGGTGACCCTGACCGCGCAGAATGCGGCGGGCCTGGGCGTATTGCGATCATTGGGCTACGCGGCCGATGCGCGGCGCCTGGTCACGGCGACCGGGCTCGGCTCCATCATCGGTGCGTTCTTCGGCTCGCACGCGATCAACCTCGCGGCGATCACCGCGGCCCTGTGCGCCGGTCCGGGCGCGCATCCGGATCCGCGGCGGCGCTGGCCCGCCGGGGTGGCGGCCGGAGTCGCGTACCTCGTCGTCGGTGCCTTCGGCGGCACCCTGATCGCGGTCTTCGCCCTGCTGCCCGGCGCCCTCGTCGCGGCCCTGGCCGGCGTCGCCCTCGTCGCGGCCTTCGCCGGCGCCGTGTCGGGTGCCGTCGCTGAACCGGGCACCCGCGAGGCGGCCGTGATCTGCTTCGCGGCCACGGCATCCGGTCTGACGGTGGCGGGAATCGGCGCACCGTTCTGGGGGCTCGTTCTCGGCGTCGTCACGCAGGCCCTCGTGTCGTGGCGACGGCCGGTGCGCAGGAGCACCCCTTAGGCTCTCTGCAATGAGCACCCCGTCGCCTTCTCGTTCCGCGACCCGCCGACGCCGTGGGAAGCGCCGTCCGCGCCACCGTTGGATCTGGATCACCCTCTCGGTCTTCCTCCTGCTCGTGGTGGTGGGAGTGGTCGGCGCGGTGATGGCGTACCAGACGTTCCAGAAGGCCGAGACGGTCCGCGCGAAGCTGACCACGGCCATCCCGCTCGTCGGTCAGGTGAAGGATCAACTCACCTCCTTCGACACGGCCGGTGCGACCGCGACGGCGGCCCAGCTCGGAACGGTGACCGCCGATGCGCGCGCCGAGACGGACGATTTCGTCTGGCGGGTCATGGAGATCGTTCCGGTGCTGGGCCCGAACCTCTCGGCCGTGCGCGCGGCGACCGAGGTCGCCGATGACATCTCCACCGACATCGTCACGCCGCTCTCCTCGACGTCGCTGGACCAGCTCAAGCCGGTCGACAGCCGGATCGACCTCGCCGCATTCACCGATCTCGCCGCCAAGATCACGGTCGCCAAGACCACGATCGACGCGTCGGAGGCGCGCATTTCGGGGATCGACCGCAGCGCGCTGCTGCCGCAGGTGTCCGACGCGATCGACGAGATCCAGCCGCAGTTGCAAGCCGCGACCGTGGCGATGGACGCGATCGAACCGGTCACCTCGATCCTGCCGGACAGCCTCGGCGCGAGCGGACCGCGCAACTACCTGGTGCTCTTCCAGAACCTCGCCGAGGCTCAGGCCCTCGGCGGCGGCGCGGCGGCGCTGATGATGCTGCACGTCGAAGACGGCACGATCGAGATCGCTGCGCAGGCCGACAGCGGGAACTTCAAGCGCAAGCTCACCCCAGGCGTGACCGTCGATCAAAGCGCGCTGGATACCTTCGGCGGCAACATCAGCTTCGACCTGAACACCGCGACGGTGCGCCCCGACTTCCCGACTGCGGCCTCCATCGCGACCCAGTTCTGGACGAGGACCTACCCGGACAAGGCGGTCCCGGACGGCGTGCTGGCGGTGGATCCGAAGGCACTCTCGTACCTGATCGGGGCGACGGGCGACATCACCCTTCCCGATGGAACGGTGCTCACGGCGGACAACACCGTGAAGTCGCTGCTGCACGACCCGTACTTCCGTTTCGCCGGAGACGATGTCGCCGACCTCACGGATGCCTTCTTCGAGGGCGCCGCCGCCACGATCTTCAACACGATCCTCAGCGGCAGCATCGAACCGAGCAAGATGCTCCCAGCGATCGTGAAGGGCGTCGACGAGTCGCGCATCCTCGCGTACAGCTCGGATGCCGACGAGCAGGCGCTCCTGGCGCCGACGCCCATCGCGGGCATCCTGCCGAAGGACAACACCGCGTCCACCACAACGGGTGTCTACTTCCAAGACGCCTCGGTGGGTTCGAAGATGGACTACTACCTGACCACGGACGTCAAGCAGTCCAGCGCGAATCTCTGCGCGGCGACCGGCGCGACCACCGCCACTGCCGTGACGCTGAACAACACGATCTCGGAGAGCGACGCGGAGGATCTGCCGGCGTACGTGGCGGCCGGCGGGCGCGGGATCCCGAAGGGCGACTTCATCACGAACGTCTTCGTCTACGGCCCTCCCGGCACCACGTTCACGGGGGTGAGCTGGGGTTCGCAGACGACCGGATCCACGGATCTCGGTGCCTCGGACGACCTCGGCCGCCCGGTGGCTCGCGTAGCCGTGGTGCTGGGGCCCGGCGAGACGGCGAACTTCACCGCCGCCTTCACGGCGGCGGCCGGCAGCACGTTCTCCGCGGCGGCGGTGGCTACCACGCCGATGCTGAATCCGACCACGGTCGCGGTCGAGCCCGACGCGAGCTGCCCGGCGGGCTAGTTCGACCTTTCCGGTCGAGCTGGTCGACCGGGGCATAGGGTTCGCCCCTGCCCCGGTGCGGCGCCTAGAAGACGCTTGACCCCGGAATGGCCGCGACCACGACCTGCACCGCGACGGCGCCGATCACGGCGACCAGCACCAGGCCGACGATCGGGATCCAGAACACGACCCGACCGAGCAGGTAGCGGATGATCGTCACGGCCGTGGCGACCAGCGTGATCACGCTGGGCACGATCAGCCCGAGCACCACACCGATGTTGATCTGATCGAAGTCGCAGGTGATGTTCTGGGTGTCGCACTGCGCCGGGAACACCGCCAGCAGCGCGCCGAGGTAGCTGATCTGCAGGCAGAGCCAGCCGAGCCCCAGCAGCAGCACGATCGAGAGCACGAGATCCCACACGCGGCGCTTCGGTTTGCCGGCCGCGAACGCCGCCCGAACCGATCCGTACGCCTCATCGCGCAGCGCCTGCTGCTGCGGGGTTCTGGCGCTCTGCCTCTGCGCCTGGATCCGTTCGGTGGTCTTCTTCTTGTTGGCCACGCTGCGTCCTAGAAGATCATCGGACGGTCATCGTCCAGGCTGGAGTCGAGGTCGAGGTCGACCACGACGGGCACGTGATCGCTGGGGGCGTCGCCCTTGCGCTCGTTGCGGTGGATGCTCGCGCCGGCCACCAGATCGGCGAACTCGGGCGAGCCGAGGATGAAGTCGATCCGCAGGCCCTCATTGCGCGGGAAGCGCAGCTGCTTGTAGTCCCAGTAGGTGTAGCCCTCGGGTACCAGCGGGCGCACCACATCCGTGAGCCCGACCGTCTCGAAGCTGCGGAAAGCCTCGCGCTCCGGCGGACTGATGTGCGTGGAGCCGGGTACCAGGCTCGGATCGCCCACGTCGGAGTCCAGTGGAGCCACGTTCCAGTCGCCCATCAGCGCCAGGGGGGTGCCGGGGTTCGCGGCGAGCCAGTCCTTCGTCGCGGCCTGCAGCGCGGCGAGCCACTCGAGCTTGTAGAAGTAGTGCGGGTCATCGACCGCGCGACCGTTGGGCACGTACAGGCTCCACAGTCGCATCCCCTCGACGGTCGCACCGATCGCGCGTGCCTCGGGCGGGAAGGTGCCGTCATCGAGCGGCTTCTTCGCGAAGCCGGGCATGCCGTCGAAGCCGATCCGCACATCCGACATCGGTAGCCGCGAGGCGATACCGACCCCGTTCCACTGGCTGATGCCGACCATCTCGACCTCGTAGCCGGCCTCGTGGAACTGCTCCATCGGGAACTGCTCGGGCTTGCACTTCAGCTCCTGCATGGCGAGGACGTCGATGTCCTCGCGCACCATCCAGTCCACGATGCGACCGGCGCGGGCTCTGACGGAGTTGACGTTCCAGGTGGCGATGCGCATCCCCCGATTCTACGGATGCGAGTGGGAGAGCCTGCGTGGTCGCGGAGGTACGGCCGCGACAGCGCGGTGGGCGCCCGACGCCACTCATCCCCGCGGCGGATGTTCAGTGTCGGTGGTCGGAGGCAGACTGTTCACGCCCCCGCGGAGCCGCCTCCGCCGCCTCTATCCGTCACTCGACGCGCACTTGACGGATGCTCGAATTCCGACTACGGTTTCCCTCCTTGCCTTCCTAATAGGTACATCGTAAGGATTGTCTTCATGACCCTGCTCAGACTGGCGCTGCAGTACGCCAAGCCCTACAAGGGCTGGATCGCCGCCGTGTTCGTGGCCCAATTCATCTCGACGCTCGCGGCTCTCTACCTCCCGAGCCTCAACGCCGAGATCATCGACAAGGGTGTCGCCACCGGCGACACCGACTTCATCTGGTCGACCGGCATGACGATGATGCTCGTCTGCCTCGTCCAGGTGGCCACCGCCATCGCAGGCGTGTACTTCGGCGCCCGCACCGCCATGGCGGTCGGCCGCGACCTGCGCCGCGACGTCTACCGCAAGGTCGACTCGCTCAGCGGCCTCGAGGTCGGCAAGTTCGGCTCGGCCACCCTGATCACCCGCGGCACGAACGACGTGCAGCAGGTGCAGATGCTCGTGCTGATGACCCTCAACTTCATGGTGTCCACGCCAATCATGTGCATCGGCGGCATCATCTTCGCGATCCGCGAAGACGCCGGCCTCTCCTGGCTGGTCTGGGTCTCCGTGCCCGTTCTCTTCATCGTGGTCGGCGCCCTCGTCGGCTTCCTGCTGCCGCTGTTCCGCCTGATGCAGGACCGCATCGACGGCATCAACAGCGTGCTCCGCGAGCAGATCACCGGCATCCGCGTGGTGCGCGCCTTCACGCGCGAGCCCTTCGAATCCGAGCGCTACCGCAAGGCGAACGAGGCGATCACGGTCGTGTCGGTGAAGGTCGGCAATCTGTTCGTGTTGATGTTCCCGCTGATCATGATGATCCTGCACCTGGCCACCGCCGCCGTGCTCTGGTTCGGCGGTCAGCGCGTCGAGGCGGGCGACATCCAGGTGGGATCGCTCACCGCGTTCCTGCAGTACCTGTTGCAGATCCTCACCGCGGTGATGATGGGCACGTTCATGGTCATGATGATCCCGCGCGCCGTGGTCTGCGCCGAGCGCATCCAGGAGGTGCTCGACACGCACACCACCCTCACGATCAACCGCGAGGGCCGCACGGCGCTGCCGACCGCGGGCGTGGTCGAGTTCCGCGACGTCACCTTCGGCTACCCCGGCGCCGAGCGTCCCGTGCTCGACGGCATCTCCTTCACGGCGGAGCCCGGACAGACCACGGCGATCGTGGGCTCGACCGGCTCCGGCAAGACGACGCTGCTCAGCCTGATGCCGCGCCTCTTCGACCCGCAGTCCGGCTCCGTGACGGTGGACGGCATCCCGATCTCCGACCTGACCCGTGAGCAGATCGCGAAGGTCGTCGGCCTCGTGCCGCAGCGGCCGTACCTCTTCTCCGGCACGATCGGCTCGAATCTGCGCTTCGGGCGACCCGAGGCGACGGATCCGGAGCTGTGGGAGGCGTTGCGCATCGCGCAGGGCGCCGACTTCGTGAACGAGAAGGAGAACGGCCTCGACGAGGGCATCGCTCAGGGTGGTACCAACGTCTCGGGCGGCCAGCGTCAGCGGCTCTGCATCGCGCGGGCGCTCGTCGCTCAGCCCAAGGTGTACCTGTTCGACGACTCGTTCTCGGCCCTGGACGTGGCGACGGATGCGCGACTGCGCGAGTCCCTCGCCGACGCGACCACGGATGCGACCGTCATCATCGTCGCCCAGCGCGTGTCGACCATTCGGCACGCCGATCAGATCATCGTGCTCGACAGCGGCCGCATCGTCGGTCACGGCACGCACGACGAGCTCCTGGAGTCGAACGACACCTACCGCGAGATCGTCGAATCGCAGCTCAGTGTGGAAGGGGTGGCGTGAGCATGGCCCGCAAGAAGCAACAGGACGCTCCGGTCGAGGTCGTCGATCCGTTGGCGAAGGAGTACGAGCCCACCGAGGGCGACATGGGGATGTTCGGCGAAGGAGCACCCGCCAAGAAGGCGGCCAACTTCTGGCCGTCGGCCAAGCGGCTCTTCGGGCTGCTCGCTCCCGAGCGGGTGAAGATGGCCATCGTTGTGGCGCTCGTTGTGGTCTCGGTGGTGCTCACCGTGATCGCGCCGAAGATCCTCGGCCAGGCCTTCGATGTCATCTTCAACGGCGTCATCGCCAAGCAGCTGCCCGCGGGCGTGCCGCTCGAGCAGATCATCACCGGTGCCCGCGCCGAGGGCAACGATCAGTTCGCCGACATGCTGGCGAAGGCCGACATCGTGCCCGGCCAGGGCATCGACTTCGTCGAGCTCGGTCGCCTCATCATGATCGTGCTGCTGATGTACCTGGTCGCGTCGTTCCTGATGTGGGCGCAGGGGTACATCCTCAACGGCCTGGTGATGCGCGTCGTCTACACGCTGCGTCAGGACATCGAGGCGAAGATCAACCGCCTGCCGCTGAGCTACTTCGACACCCGCCAGCGCGGCGACATCATGTCGCGCGTGACCAACGACGTCGACAACATCCAGCAGGCGCTGCAGCAGGCCTTCTCGCAGCTGGTGCAGTCGGTGCTGCAGATCATCGGTATCGCGGCGATGATGTTCATCGTCTCGTGGCAACTCGCGCTGATCGCACTGATCTCGCTGCCGCTGTCGGGCATCATCGCGGGCGTGATCGGAGCCCGTTCGCAGAAGCTCTTCGCCGCCCAGTGGAAGAACACCGGTGCCCTGAACGGACACATCGAGGAGTCGTTCTCCGGCCTGGAGATCGTGCGCGCCTTCGGCCGCGACAAGGAGATGCTCAAGGAGTTCGACGAGCGTAACGAGGGCCTCTACAAGGCGTCCTTCGGTGCCCAGTTCGTCTCCGGCATGATCATGCCGGCGATGATGTTCGTCTCCTATCTCTCCTACGTGCTGATCGCCGTCGTCGGCGGGCTGCGGGTCGCCTCCGGCCAGATGACCCTCGGTGATGCGACCGCCTTCATCCAGTACTCGCGCGAGTTCACCCAGCCGGTGTCGCAGCTGGCGGGCATGGCCAACATGCTGCAGTCGGGCGTCGCGTCGGCCGAGCGTACCTTCGAGCTGCTGGATGCGGACGAGCAGGACCCGGAGACGGTGTCCGCCTCGCTGCCCGAGCGCACCGACGGTCACGTCGAGTTCGACAACGTCTCGTTCTCGTACAACCCGGAGGAGCCGCTGATCGAGGAGCTGTCCTTCTCGGCGCAACCGGGCCACACCGTTGCCATCGTCGGCCCGACCGGCGCGGGCAAGACCACGCTGGTGAACCTGGTGATGCGCTTCTACGAACTCACCGGCGGACGGATCCTGCTCGACGGCACCGACATCACCTCGTTGTCGCGCGCCGAACTGCGCGAGCAGGTCGGCATGGTGCTGCAGGACGCGTGGCTGTTCGACGGCACCATCCGCGAGAACATCCGTTACGGCCGACTGGATGCGACGGATGCGGAGATCGAGGAGGCCGCGAAGGCCACCATGGTCGACCGCTTCGTGCGCCAGCTGCCCGACGGATACGACACCGTGCTCGACGCGGACGGCGGCAGTGTGTCGGCCGGTGAACGCCAGCTGATCACGATCGCGCGGGCGTTCATCGCGAATCCATCGCTGCTCATCCTCGACGAGGCGACCAGCTCGGTCGACACCCGCACCGAGCTGCTGGTGCAGCACGCGATGGCCGCGCTGCGCACCGACCGCACCTCGTTCGTGATCGCGCACCGCCTGTCCACCATCCGCGACGCGGACACCATCCTGGTGATGGAGTCGGGCCGCATCGTCGAGCAGGGCAACCACGAGGAGCTGCTGGCCGCCAAGGGCGCCTACTACACGCTCTACATGACCCAGTTCCAGGGCGCGTCGTCCGACGACCTCGAGCCGGCCCCGTCCGGCGCCCGGAGCCTGGCGGAGTAACCGCCGTCGGCCCCCTCCCCCTGGCGAAAAGTTGCAGCCCTGGAGCCCCCAGGGCTGCAACTTTTCGCGTGGGGAGGGCGGCACGACGCGGAGTGCGCGCATCGTAGAGTAGGGGCGTGACCGACGCACGCCAGAAGCTCATCGACTACATCTCCGCCGACGCCGTCTTCCACGGCGACTTCACGCTGACCAGCGGCAAGAAGGCCACCTACTACGTCGACCTGCGCAAGGTCAGCCTCGACCACCGGGTCGCTCCGCTGATCGGCCAGGTCATGATCGACCTGATCGCCGACGTCCCGAACGTGGACGCGGTCGGCGGCCTGACCATGGGGGCCGACCCGATCGCCTCCGCGGTGTTGCACCAGGGCGCGGCACGCGGCCTCAGCTACGACGCCTTCGTGGTTCGCAAGGAGCCGAAGGACCACGGCCGCGGCCGTCAGGTCGAGGGTCCGGATCTCGCCGGCAAGCGCGTCATCGTGCTCGAGGACACGTCGACTACCGGGGGCTCGCCGCTCGCCGCCATCGAGGCGCTGAAGAAGGTCGGCGCCGAGATCGCCGGCGTCGCCGTGGTCGTCGACCGCAACACCGGCGCCCGCGAGATCATCGAGGCGCAGGGCTACCCGTACTTCGCCGCCATCGGGCTGGAAGACCTCGGTCTGAGCTGATGGGAGAGGGGGAGCGGGGGCGCCACGATTCGCACGCCGACGACGAGCGTCCGGACGAGCCGCAACAGCCCGTCGGCGGCAGCGAATGGTTGTTGCAGCAGCTCAGCGGCGGTCGGCTGAAGAGCATCTTCGAGGCGCCGCGAGCCGAGGAGGAACCCCCGACCGCGGAACCCGCGACCGCGGAACCCCCGACCGCAGAGCCTGCGTCCGAGCGTCCCGCCGATCCGATCGTGGCGTCGGTGCCCGAGCCCGAACCGGTATCGGAGCCGGCCTCCGAGCCCGAGCCGGCCCCGGAGCCGGAGCCGGAGCCCGACGTTCTGCCGGCCCCCGGCGTCGATCCCGAACCCGCAGAATTGCCGCAGGCTCCCGAACAGCTGATCGACGCCGACCCCTCCGCTGCCGCCGAACTCACGCAGCTCGAGGACGACGAGGTCTATCAGTGGCCGCCTGTCGCCGCGCCCGACGAGCCGTTCGTCTGGGAAGAGATCGCCGACCCCGTCGGCGAGGATGAAGACGAGGACGACGAGTTCTGGCGGGCTGCCACCGTCGATCCGCGCCCCGAACCGTCGGCCGGTGCGTTCGTCTGGAACCTGACGCCGACCGTCGACGAGCCCGAGGGGCCCGTGCCGGACGCGCTCGACGAGCCGGAACTCGCGGAGCCCACGGACCCGGACCTCGAGGAGCCCACGGAGCCGGACCTCGCGCAGCCCACCGACCCGGACCTCGCGGAGTTCGAGCCGCTCTGGGAGCCGCAGTCCAGCGGCGAGGAGCCGTGGCAGCCGGAGGATGTGCACGAGGCCGAGATCCTCGACGATCCCGACGACTCGCGCGACGGCGAGGAGTTGCCCGAGCTGGTGCTGGAGCACAGCGAGACGGCGACGCCGGACGCACGCTGGGACGAGGACGCCGATCCGGACACGGTCGACGAGTCGGCCGCCGACTACGCACCGCTCGCCTACGCCTCGACCTCGGCCCGCTCGCACGTGAACGGAGCCGCGTCGACGGGCGGCACGGTATCGCCCAGCGGCACACCGAGAATGGGCGGCGGCTCGAAGCGCACTGTCGTGATCGTGGCGGTCAGTATCGGTGCCGTTGTGGTGCTCGGCGCGTTGCTCCTGCTCGGGATGTTCCTGAGCGGGCAGAGCGCGCCCGTCGCGGATCCGGCGCCGAGCGCATCCGCATCCGTCGCTCCGGAGCCGACCGCGGCGTTGCCGACTGTCGGCCCGCTGCCCGCCGGCACCTATGCCTGGAATCAGCTACTCGGCGGCGAGTGCCTGCAGCCGATGAATGATGTCTGGGCCGAGGAGTTCACGGTGGTCGACTGCTCCGGCGATCACGCCGCCCAGCTGGTCGCGGTCGGCCAGATCGCCGACGTCCTGGCCTTCCCCGGTACGGATGCGCTCGCCGCGCAGGTGGCGGGCCTCTGCCAGGCGGACGGCGTCGTCGACCTCGCCGCCGCGGCGACGTTCGGCGACGTGCAGGTGCAGGGCACCTTCCCCGTCACCAACGAGCAGTGGATCGCGGGCGAGCGCACGTACTACTGCTTCGTCAACCGCGCTGGCGGCGCCGCGCTGACGGGATCCCTCGTACCCGCAGCCTGAGGCTGGGGGTTGTCACGGCGTCCCGGGGGACGCTGTGACAACCCCCTCACTCGGCGCCGCTAAAAGTTCTCGGTCTCCAGCGGCTCGTCGCGCACGAGTTCCTTCACGCCCGAGATGATCTCGTCGGGGCGGAACGGGTAGCGCTCGATCTCGGCCTGATCGCTGATGCCGGTGAGCACGAGGATCGTGTGCAGGCCGGCCTCGATCCCGGCGACGATGTCGGTGTCCATCCGGTCGCCGATCATGCCGGTGTTCTCGGAGTGCGCGCCGATGCGGTTCATCGCCGAGCGGAACATCATCGGGTTCGGCTTGCCGACGACGTACGGCTCACGTCCGGTGGCCTTGGTGATCAGGGCCGCGATCGCGCCGGTCGCGGGCATCGGGCCCTCCGCCGACGGCCCGGTCGCATCCGGATTGGTGACGATGAACCGCGCGCCCTTGCTGATCAGGCGGATCGCCTTGGTGATCGCCTCGAAGGAGTAGTTGCGCGTCTCGCCGACCACCACGTAGTCGGGGTCGGTCTCGGTCATGATGAACCCGGCCTCGTGCAGCGCGGTGGTGATGCCGGCCTCGCCGATCACGAAGGCGGATCCGCCGGGCATCTGTGACGCGAGGAAGTCCGCGGTCGCGAGCGCCGAGGTCCAGATGAACTCCTCGGGCACCACCAGGCCGGAGGCGCGCAGCCGGGCGCTGAGGTCACGCGGCGTGAAGATCGAGTTGTTGGTCAGCACGAGGAACGGCTTCTGCTCGTTCGTCCACTGCTCCAAAAGTTCGGATGCGCCCGGCAGCGCCTGGTTCTCGTGCACGAGCACGCCGTCCATATCGGTCAGCCAGCACTCGATCTCTTCGCGACGCGTCACGCGTTCCGCCCTTTCCTGACCCCAGAAGCACATCCCGCCCCAAAGGATCACCCTATCGAGGCGACCCTGCCGTTGCAGTGGATCGCCGATGAACGTCGATAGGGTGGCTCACCGTGACCGACGACAACCCCTCGACCGAGCCGGCCACGCACGGCGTCGGTCCGTGGCGGGGGGAGTGGCCCGACGAGCCGCACTACGACCCCGAGCTGCTGGAGCGCGGCGACACCCGCAACGTGATCGACCGCTACCGCTACTGGCGGATGGAGGCGATCGTCGCGGATCTGGACGAGCACCGGCATCCGTTCCACGTGGCCATCGAGAACTGGCAGCACGACATGAACATCGGCTCGATCGTGCGCAGCGCGAACGCCTTCGCAGCCGACACGGTGCACATCGTGGGCCGGCGGCGCTGGAACAAGCGCGGCGCGATGGTGACCGACCGCTACCAGCACGTGCTCCATCACGAGACGGTGGCGGATCTGGTGGCGTGGGCGGCCGAGCGGGAGCTGCCGATCCTGGCGATCGACAACGTGCCCGGCTGCGTGGCCATCGAGACGTTCGCGCTGCCGGAGCGCTGCATCCTGCTGTTCGGCCAGGAGGGCCCCGGCTTGTCGGAGGAGGCGATCGCGGCGTCGGAGGCGGTGCTGGAGATCACCCAGTTCGGCTCGACCCGCTCGATCAACGCCTCGGCCGCTGCCGCGGTCACCATGCACGCTTGGGTGCTGCAGCACGTCCGCTTCTGAGCGAAGGGTTGTCACTTTGTCGGCGATTCCCCGACAAAGTGACAACCCTCTTCGGCAGAACGCCTCCGCTCTTGACGGCGACGCTCCGAAGGAGTGGGGTGGGCACATGACGATGATCACCGACGATCTTCCCGCCCGCCTCTTGCACGAGGAGCACGCCGGCTGGCGGGCGCTGCTCGCCGGAACGGGGGGCTCGCACTTCCGCCGCGCGATGACGGCCGACGCCGTGCTGATCGTGCCGGGTGCGGTCTTCGACCGCGACCAGATCCTGCACGCCTTCGACGAGGCTCCGCCATGGGCGAGCTACGAGATCCACGAGCCGCGGATCATCCGCCTCCGCGAGCGCGACGGCATCCTCACCTACCGGATCGTGGGCCGTTGGGCCGACGGCCGCGAGATCGAACTGCAGGCGAGCACCACCTACGTGATCGAGGGCGGCGACTGGCGCATCGCGGCCCACCAACAGACGGCGGCCTGACTCTCGACCTCACTCTGACCGCGCGGACCGCTCACCAGGTGCCCGGTTGCGGACGAGATGCGCTGCCGCGGCGGGGCATCTCGTCCGCGGCACCGAATCTCGCGAAATTTCGCGAGATTTCGGGGGGGCGGGGTCAGCCGATCAGGGAGGGTTGGAGGTCGCGGAGGGTGCGGGCGTGGGTCATGCGGGTGACGCCGATGGCGGCGAGGAGGAGAGCGCCCAGGAGCCAGCAGGCGAGCACGGCGGCGTCCGACCAGGTGGAGGCCTGGTTGCCGCCGTACATCAGCTGGCGGATGGCGTCGGTCGTGAATCCCATCGGCAGGATGTGGTGCAGTGCCGCCAGGGGCGCGGGCAGCGTCTGCCAGGGGAAGGTGCCGCCGGCGGTGACCAGCTGCACCACCATCAGCACCAGCCCGAGGAACTGCCCGACGCTGCCCAGCCACACGTTCAGCGCGAGGATGATCGCGGCGAAGGTGAGCGAGGCGAGCGTCATCATCCCGTAGACCCCGAGCGGCGCGTCGATCGTGAAGCCCAGCGCCAGCGAGAGGATCGCGAACAGGCCCGCCATCTGGATCGCGCCGAGCAGGCCGGGTGTCAGCCAGCCGGCGAGGGTGATCTTGATGGGGGAGTGCAGGGCGGTGATCGCTCGTCGCGACACCGGCTTCACGATCAGGAACAGTGCGTAGATGCCGATCCAGGCCGCGAGGCTGGCGAAGAAGGGTGCGAGCCCGGCGCCGTAGGTGCCGGCCGAGGTGACCTCGCTCTGGTCGATCGTCAGCGGATCCGCGATGTTGCCGGCCTGCGCATCCTGCTGCGCGGCCGAGTTGTCGGGGATCTCGGTGACGCCGCTCTCGAGCCCGTCGCGGAGGGTGCTCGCGCCGCTGGTCAGCGAGCCGAGGCCCGCGCTCAGGGTGCCGAGGCCGTCGCGCAGGCTCGCGGATCCGGCGTCGGCGCTCACCAGGCCGTCGCGCAGCGTGCCGAGTCCGTCGTTCAGCGTGGCCGCGCCGGAGGAGGCGTCGCCGAGCCCGGCGGCGAGCGTTGCGGATCCGGTGGCCGCCTCCGCCAGCTGCGAGGCGAGCGCGGGAGCCTGGGCGCTCAGCTGCGCGGCCCCGGCCGAGACCTGGGCGGCACCGGCGGCGAGGGCGTCGACCTGCGCCACATCGGCCTGCGCCGTGGTGTTGAGGTCGGTGAGGTCCGCACCGATGGGGTCCAGCGCGGCGAGCACGGCGGCGATCGTCTCGGCACTCGCGCCGTCGGCGGTCAGCCGCGCCGTGATGTCGTCGCGGATCGTCGGGATGCTGTCGGCGAGTTCCTGCGCCGTCGCGCCGACCGAATCCGCCTTCTGCGCGAGCAGGGCGTTGCCGTCGGAGACCTGCTGCGCGCCGGCCGCGAGGGTGGCGGCGCCGGCCGGTAGCGCCTCCGTCGCGGCGGCGCCGTCGGCCAGGCCGCTCGCGAGGGTGGCGGCGCCGGTGCTCAGCTGGTCGAGCCCGGACGCGAGCGATGCGGATCCGTCGGCCGCCGTCCCCGCGCCGGCCACCAGCTGGTCGAGGCCGTCGGTGAGCGCGATCGCGCCGTTCTGCGCGTCCGTCGCGCCCGTTGTGAGCTGAGACGCGCCGTCGACGAGCTGCACGCTGCCGTCAGCGGCGGTCACCAGGTTGCCGCGGATGGTCGCGAGGCCCACCAGGAACTGCGACGCCGCCTGCTCGTTCACCCGCTTCACGATCGAGGTGCTCAGCGTTTTGGCCGCCTGCTCGCCGATGGTCGAGGCGAGGTAGCTGTTGGCGTCGTTCGTGGTCAGCACCACGTCGGCCTGGTACGGCGCAGCCGTGCTGCTGGAGGCGAGGGCCGCCGAGAAGTCCGCCGGCAGGGTGACGCTGAAGTCGTAGGTGCCGTTGTTGACGCCGGCCGCGGCGGTGGCGGCCGAGACGCGATGCCAGTCGAAGCTCGCGTCCTCGATCAGCTGATCGGCGACCTCGTCGCCCGAGTTGGTGACCGTGCCGTCGTCGGCGGTGGTGCCGGTGTCCTCGACGACCAGCGCGACGGGGACGTCGACGAGCTTCGCGTACGGATCCTGGTTCGCCCAGAGGTACAGGCCGCCGTAGAGGATGGGCACCAGCATCAGCGCGATCAGCGCGAGTCGGGCCATCGGGGTGGCGGTCAGCCGGCGCAACTCGGCAGCCATCATCTGGGGGATGCGGATCTGGGGAATGCGGATCTTCACTTCGCGTCGCCTGTCATGTCGGATGCGGGCTCGGCAGCGTCGTCGGGCGTGGGGGCTTCGGGGGTCGGGGCGTTCTCGGGGAGGGGCGATTCGGCGGGCGCGGCTACTTCGGGAGTGGTTTCGGCGGACGCGTCGCCACCGGGAGCGGCTTCGGCGGGAGTGGTTTCGGCGGACGCGTCGTCATCGGGCGTGGCTTCTTCGCGGGTCTCGTCGCTCTCCGCGAAGAGTTCGTCGAGGCCGACGGCGGGCTCGGGCTCGTCGCCGTCGCTCTGGCTGCGGATGAACGCATCCGCCGCGATCGCCGACGCGGCGGCGGTGCCGGCGATCACCAGCACGGCGATGCCGCGGGCGGCGATCTGCTGCGCGATGCCCCACCACGCGGTCGGATCGCCGCCGTGTCGGTCGGGGGAGACGAGCACCAGTCCGAGCACACCGTCGCGCAGCAGCGCGAGTTCGCAGAGGACGCGGATGCGCTGGGCCGCCGGCAGCTCCGACATCGCGTACTTCGCGAGTCCGGCCGCGCCGAACTGCTCCAGCTGCCGGGCCACGGCGAACGGATGCGAGGGGAGCCCCGCGAACATCAGCTCCTCCGCGACGACCGCGGACAACGAGACGTCGGGGGCCGGCTCGCTGACCACAGGGGCGTCCACGAGGGCGATGCTCGCGCGCATCCGCTTGCCGTCCTCGCGGGAGTCGACCGTGACCGTTCCGACGTCGGGCTTCATCCGCCCGCTGGCGATCAGGCCGAGCACGGTGGGGCGCTGCTGGGTCTCGGTGAGCGCCAGCGTGGCGGTGCCGCTCTCGTAGCCGAGGGTGACCGGCGGGAGGGCGGCGTCGAGCTTGCCCTTGGCGACGCCGCGCAGTTCGATCCTCACGCCTGCTCCTCCGCCCGGATCGCGGCGATCAGCGCATCCGCATCGCGCCAGCCGAAGCCCGCGACGGCGAGACCGCCCATCATCACCAAGCGCTCGGCGTCGTCGAGCCCGGATTCGTCGGCGATGTCGAGCACGTCGATCGCGGCGCGCTCGATCAAGCGGGCGAGCACGTCGGCGTCGACGTCGCCGCGGAGACGTCCGGAGGCGATTCCCCGGGCGGCGGTGGCGCGCAGCTGAGCGCGCACGGGGTCCAAGGCGGCGGCGATCGCCTCGCGGTACGGGGAGTGCACGGCGAGCCGGGCGTTCACCCGGACCGACTCGACCTCGCGCCACATCCGCGCGCCGATCAGCGCGATCTCGGTCGCGGGGTCGCTGTGTCGGACGGAGCCGACGGCGGCGGCGATGCGCTCGGCGCCCGCCGCGAAGACGGTGCCGAGCAGCTCGTCGCGGGAGGCGAAGTGGCCGTAGACGGTGCGGCGCGAGAGCCCGGCCTCCGCCGCGATCGCCTCGAGCGAGGCGTCGGAGTCGCGTCGCAGCACGGCGGCAGCGGCGAGGACGATGGCGGCGCGGTTGTCGGTGGCGTCGCGACGAGGGGTGCGGAGGCTGGTCACGGTGCCAGTCTACATAACGTGCACATCGCTGTGCAAGATAACCCGGGCTTGACTCCGGAGTCGGTTCTGCGGAAATGCAGGGTGAGGCGGGAAATGCAGGGTCGGGCGGGAAATGAGGGCGGAACAAGCGGATGGGAGCGTGACCATCCGCGGCGACCCTGTATTTCCGCGGCGCGCGAGGAGTTTGCGCCGAGGCGGCCGCCCGCCCGCGGCCGCCCGCCACGCCGGCGCGGGTAATCTAAGGGGATGAGTGGCGAAAATCTTCTGGGTCCGGCTCCGACGCTCCTTCCGGAGGAACCCGAGGTCAAGGCCGAGCTCGCTCGATACGGGCAGCCGACCACCGTCGAGCTGGCGGCGCTCGCCGCGGCCCACCCGCGCTCGCCGCTCGCCTGGGCGCTCCTCGCCGACAGCGTCTGGGGGATCGACGCGGCGCTGCCGTCGTACGCCTACGCTCGCGTCGGCTACCACCGCGGCCTCGACGCCCTGCGCGGCGCCGGCTGGCGCGGCCAGGGCGTCGTGCCGTGGGCGCACGAGCCCAACCGCGGCTTCCTGCTCGCGCTCTACGCCCTGCGTCGGGCTGCCGCCGCGATCGGCGAGACCGACGAGGTCGAGCGGCTGACCACGTTCCTCAACAACTCCGACGACTCCGCGATCGAGGAGATCGAGCGCTTCCACGAGGATGCGCTGCCGCCGACCGCGTCGATCGTCATCCTCGGCGAGGACTGACTCAGAGCGCCGCGATCTGCAGCACCACGCTGGCGACCGCGATGACGCCGAGCACGGCCGCCGGCGCGAGGGCCTTGTCTCCGACGCGCAGGTGGGCGATGACGGCGCCGACGAAGTAGAGCACGGCGCCGACGCCGGCCGCGATTCCGATCGGAGCCCAGAACAGGCCGAGCAGCAGGCCCACCGTTGCGGCGATCTCGAGCATCGCGAGCCGCGGGACGACGGTGGCCGGAACGCCGACGGCTCCCATCGAGTCCATCAGGGCGGGGGCGCGGCGCAGTTTCGCGACGCCGGAGGCGAGCAGCATCGTGGCGAGCAGGACGGAAACGATGGCGGATGCGATCGGCATGGTGACTCCAAAGGTATTCGAAAGGGAGGATTGCCTCCGTTTCAACGGAGTCTGATTCGGAGGTATTCCTCCGTTTCACGTTTTCGTCGATCGCTAGCCTGTTCCTGTGCCAGAACCCGCTCGCCCGCCCCGCCGCGACGCCGCGCGCAACCGCTCGGCGCTGATCGAAGCCGGCCGCTGCGCGTTCGCGCAGCACGGCCTCGGCGCGGCGCTGGAACCGATCGCGGCGGAGGCCGGGGTGGGTATCGCCACGCTGTATCGGCATTTCCCCTCCCGCACCGAATTGTGGGAGGCGGTGCTCGCCGAGCCGCTCGCGCAGATCGAGGCGCTGGTGCAGCGCGCGCTCGCGGTGGCCGATCCGTGGCAGGCGTTCGCCGGTTACCTGCACGAGGTCTGCGCCGCAGAGGCCTCAGCCGACGGGATGGTGGCCCTGATGACGACGCGCTTCGACGGCGCGCCGGGACTGCTGGCGACGCGGGCGCGCATCCAGCAGGGCGCCGAGCAGCTGTTCCAGCGGGCTCAGGACGCCGGGGCGATCCGCACCGATGCCTCGCCCACCGACCTGGCGTTCATCATGCTGGCGAACGACCGCATCGTTGAGCGACTCGGCACCGTCGCGCCGGATGCCTGGCGGCGTGCGCTCGATCTCGCGCTGGACGGTCTGCGCACCCCGGATCCGCATCCGCTCGGCGCCGCTGCGCTCAAGCCGAATCAGATCTGGCGGGCGCTGATGCGCGGCACCCGCTGAGCCGCGCACAATGGAGGGGTGACTCCCGAGGACCTCGCCGCGTTCATCGTCGACCTGCCCGGAGCCGAGCCCGGCTTCCCCTTCGGTCCGGAGACCCGGGTGTGGAAGGTGGGCGGCAAGATCTTCGCGATCGATGCGGATACGCGGGGCGACTACGGCGTCAGCCTCAAGGCCCTGCCGGAGAACGTCACGCACCTGGTCGCGGGGGTGGACGGCATCGGTCCGGGTTATCACCTGAACAAAAAGCACTGGATCACCGTGCTGCTCGACGGCACGGTGCCGGCGGAACACGTCCAGGAGCTCATCGCCGAGTCGCACGCGATCGTTGTCGCGAGCCTGCCGAGGCGGCTGCGGCTCGCGCTCGACGGCTCGGCGAGCGGCTCGCTGAGCGAGGAGTAGCCGTTCGCAAATGACGTCGAACGGGCTCGGCGGGCGGCATTCGGGCCGCGAACGGGCCGTTCGACGTCATTTGTGAACGGGGTCGTTCTGTTGCGCTCTGTGACAGCGCCGGGTGCGCATCCGCTCGGCCGCGCCTACCGTGGCTGCACACCCACTCGAAAGGTCACCCGATGTCCACCCACACCCGCCTGCTGCACTCGGTCTCGACCGCATGCGAGCGCGGCGCGATGTGCGTGCACGACCGCGCGGGCCACGGATTGGGCGCGCTGCAGCTGCGCCTCGCGCTGGCCACGCCCGGCGGCTGGCAGGACGCGCTGATCACGGAGGTCTCCGACGACGGTTGGCTCACGCTGCAGCTCTGGGACTCCAGCGAGACCGTCCGGGTCTGGCACCACGCCGCCGTCGAGCTGACCGCGGGTACGCCGGTCGCGCTGCACGAGCGCTACGCCGTGCTCGCCGCGGGCACGTTGAAACTCAACGTCGCCCGGTAGCCGCCGCGCACGCTCCCCCGGCCGCCTCCGCCGCCGCCTCCGCGGAAATGCAGGGTGAGCGGCGAAGTTGACGTGCGCATCCGCATGTCTCGGCCTCATTTCCGCCCGGACCCTGTATTTCCGCGAGGCGGTTCGGAGGAGATCGACCCTTCAGAGCATCCGTCAGTTCTTCAGCGCATCCGTCCGTCAGGCCTTCATGGCCATCAGCATGGATTCGCACGCCTTCATGCACGCCTCGCAGGCCATGGCGCACATGCGGCAGGTCTCGCTCATGTCGGCGTGGGTCAGGCACTCGTCCATGCAGGCCTTGCACACGGCCATGCAGGCCTCGAGCATCGCCATCATGCTGGTGGGCTCCATGCCCATCGGGCGCATCATCGCGGTCATCATGGTCTGGCACATCGACGCGCACATCGCGCAGCGCGACGCGCAGACGCCCATACCTTCCATGCCGGCCATCGCATCCGAGCACATCGTGCACGCCTGCATGCAGGCCGAACACGCCTCGATGCACTCCTGCATCATCGTCATGTCCATCATGGGCATCGTGGCCATGTCCTGCATCGGCATGGCCTTCATCATGTCGTCCATCGTGGTCATCGCAGTTCTCCGCTTCGCTCAAAGGTGGCCGCGGATGCGTGACAGTACGTAGGAGGGCATCCGTCGGTGTGTCTTGCGCACGATGGTACGCCCACAGACCTCTGCGAGGGACCCCTCCAGCGCGCGAGGGCGCCGCGGAGCGGGGGCCCGTCGCGTGCGGAAGGGGTCCCTCGCAGGGAGGGGCGGGGGAGGGGGAGGGGGCTAGATGCCGTAGGACTCCAGGTAGGCGGCGGTGTCGTGCCAGCCCTCGACCGCGAAGGTGGTGACGCCCATGGCCTTGACGGGGTAGTCGTTGCCGTCGGGGTCGAGGCGGTCGCCGACGAAGATCATGTCGTCGAGGGGGATGCCGGTGAGCTCGGTGAGCTTGTTCATCCCGTAGGCCTTGTCGATGCCCTTGCGGGTGATGTCGACCGAGGTCGAGCCGCCGGAGCGCACCTCGAGGTCGGGAAGCAGCTCCTGCACGGCCTCGCGGAGGGTGTTCTTCTTCTCACCCGTCGGGTCCCACGCCTGCTTGGCGGCGACCGGGGCCGCCTGGCCCAGGGCGGAGAAGGTGATCTGCGAGTCGCGATCTTCGAGGATGGGGCCCCAGGTGTCCGACTCCCAGTAGCCGAGCTCGCGCGCCTTCTGCTCGACAGCCGCGAGGGCGCGTGCCTTCTCATTCTCGGTGAGGTTCTCGGCGTAGATCTGCTTCCAGTCGCCCTCGACCGAGGAGTCGAAGAGGTAGTACTGCGTGCCGCAGGTGGGCATCAGGTGCAGCTTCGCCAGCGCCTCGGGGTCGGCGCCCTTGAGGTTGTCCAGCACCTGCATCCGGAACTGACCGATCTGGCCGCCCGAGATGATGCACACCTCGGTCGCCGTGAGCAGACGCACCAGCAGGTCGGCCATCTTCGGGTCGACGGGGGACTTCGACGCGGCGAGGGTGTCGTCGAGATCGAAGGCCATCAGACGAGGAAGCGTGGGCATGGGTCTCTTTTCGTGGAAGGTGCCGAGAGCTGGCAGGTCGCCGAGAAGAGGATAGGCCATCGCGCCTCACGAGCGCTTCCCTCCCCGCGAGATGCCACTTGTGGACGCGACACGCCGACGCGAGCGTACAGAAGAGGCATCTCGCGGGGAGAGGGCGGGGAGAGGGCGGGGAGAGGGCGGGGAGAGGGCGGGGAGAGGGCGGGGCGTTAGGCGGCGAGGGCCACCTGGGAGGGGCTCGCGCGGTGGGAGCGGGTGGAGAGGGTGACGCTCGCGGCGACGTAGTAGCTGTGGCTGAACTCGCGGGCGCGGCCGTCGGTGCCGAAGAGCACCCGCTCCTTGAGCAGGAGCAGCGTGCCGGGCTCGACCCCGAGCATCCGCGCGGCGCGCTCGTCGGCGCGGACCGCGTGGATGCTGGTCTCGATCCGCCCGACAGGCACGCCGTAGCTGGCGAGGAAGAGCTCGTCGAAGCCCTCCGGCGCCTCGCTGGTCAGCGGGCGGGGTCGCTCGCACGGCTCGTGATAGCGGATGTAGACGACGAACGGTCGATCGTCGCGGTAGGAGAGGTAGTGCGCCACCGCGATCCTCGGGCTCGAGGTTCCGAGTCGTTCGGCGACGATGGGCGGGGTGGGGATGGTCTCCGCCGAGATGCTGAACCCGCGGTGCCGGTCCTCGTCGGCGGCGCCCCAGCCCATGCCGTTGTCGATCGTGAGGTCGGTGATGGTGTTCATCACCACCGTGCCCTGGCGGCGATTGCGGCAGATCAGGCCCTCGTCGACCAGCTGGGCGAGTGCGGTGCGGATGGTGTTGCGCGAGGCGCCGAACCGACGCTCGAGATCGTCCTCGACGAGTTGCTCGCCCACCGCGAACAGGCCGCTGCGCAGAGCGGCGCGGAGCTCGGAGTGCACGTCGAGAACGGAGCGGCGGTAGCCGACGGATGCGGCGACGGGCGCCGGATCGACGGGAGCCGGATCGATCGTCGCGGTTTCGGCGGCCGGCACCGGAGTAGGCGCCACGTCGGCGCCGACGTCGTACACGGTGGTCAGCGCCACGCGGGAGGCGACGTAGTGCGAGACGCTGTACTCGCGCGGCACGCCGTCGGCGCTCCAGAGCACCCGCGACTTGACCATCAGCGCGGTGCCCGGCGCCACTCCGAGCTGGGCGGCGGCACGCTCGTCGGCGGCCTTGGCTTCGACCCAGCAGTCGATCGCGCCGATCGGGCTGTCGTAGGTCTCGGCGAAGAGCGCCTCGAATCCGCGCTCCAACGCATCCGTGATCGCGGGTCGGCCCGCACCGGGGGAGAGGCAGTACCGGGTGTGCAGCAGGGTGACCTCGTCGCCGAGCAGGTCGATCATCTCGGTGCAGAACACCTGCGGGCTGTCGGTGCCGAGCATCCGCCGGATGATCGGGGTGGAGGCGACCCAGCGGCTCTCGGTCGTGACCAGATCGTGCTGGGCGTACTCCTCCTCCGCCCAGGCGACGCCGTTGTCGATGCGGACGTCGGCGAGTCCGCTGAGGATGACGGTGCCCGCGCGCGGCGCCCGGGAGACGACGCCCTCGTCGACCAGCAGGCGCAGGGCCGCTCGCACCGCGTTTCGGCTGACGGAGTAGTTGCGCACCAGCACGGATTCGTCCAGCCGGTCCTCCGCGCCGATCGTGCCGGTGCGCAGCCCCGTGCGCAGGGCGCCGTGCACGCTCAGCACGGAGCGCATCCGCACCTGGTTCTGCTCCGACGCGCGCTCGCGGGCGAGGCGGCGGAACTCGTTCTGCGCATCCAGCGAGTGCGGAGCGTGAAAGGCGTTCAGCGGTGCGGTCATGGCGGGCTCCAACGAGGTCGATCACAACGGAAGACGAAGTCACATCGAACGGATGCACACCGGTGGGTACCCAGGTGTCCAGACTCCGCCGCGGAGGTTACAAGGGCCAGCGTTTCCGGTTACGTCCCTATTGCGCCGGTTGCGGCAGGCTCGGCCCCGAGCGAGTCGGCCGGGTGGTTCGCCGGTTCCGGCCGGTCGGTTCGCCGGTCGGCGGGCCGCTCCGGAGGCCGCGGCGCGCCGGGCGAACCCGGCGAACGGGGCCGGATCCGCGGCCCGGAATCCGCACGGAACCGGGCGCCGCGGCCGGGCCCGCGACGGCGTAATGGTCACGTCACTCACGCACGCGGATGCCGAAATACGCCGTGGATAGGTTCGGAAGCGTTCCGAATCCCTCTCTCTCCCGGCGGTGTCGATGTCTGCGAATCCCTTCCATCTGGGCTGGTTCTACTCCAAAGGCTTCGGCCCGAAGGCGTGGAAGCACGACTGGGCGGGCTCGGCCGTCGCGCGGTTCACCAAGCCCGACAACGCGGTCGATCTGGCTCGGGCGATGGAGCGGGCCGGCTTCGACTACCTGATGATCGAGGACTCGTCGAACGTGCCGTACACCTACCAGGGCTCGCACGACGCGTACCTGCGCCACTCGGTGGACACCCCCAAGCTCGACCCGATCGTGCTGGCGCCCTTCGTCACCGCGGCGACGAAGAACCTCGGCGTGATCGTGACCTGCTCCACCACCGAGTACCACCCTTTTATGCTCGCGCGGAAGATGAACGCGCTCGATCACGTCTCGGAGGGGCGGATCGGCTGGAACGTGGTGACCGGATCCAACGACGGCGGCGCACAGAACTACGGCCGCGACAAGCAGTACCCGCACGACGAGCGCTACGACATGGCCGACGAGTTCCTCACGGTGGCGAACGGGCTCTGGCGTTCGTGGGACGAGGACGCCCTGGTGCTGGATCTCGAGAACGGGATCTTCGCCGACGGCTCGAAGGTGCATCCGATCCACCACGAGGGCACGTACTTCCGCTCACGCGGACCGCTCTCCTCGCCGCGCTCGCCGCAGGGCTCGCCCGTGATCTGCCAGGCCGGCGGATCGGGGCGCGGGCGCACGTTCGCCGCCCAGTGGGCCGAGACCATCATCTGCGCGGCGCGCGGGGTGGAGCAGATGAAGGAGTACCGCGACGACATCCGCGCGAAGGCGGTGCTGGCCGGGCGCGATCCCGACTCGATCAAGGTGCTGTTCCTGATCTCGCCGATCATCGACGAGAGCACCGAGGCGGCGATGGAACGGCGCCAGGCGCGGTACGACTTCGCGGAGCGCGAGGTGGAGTTCGGCCTCGCCGCGCTCTCGCGCAGCTCGGGCATCGACTTCGCCCGGTTCGACCTCGACGAGCCGCTGCCGAAGCTGATCTCCAACGGCCACCAGTCCAGCGCCGCGGCGATGGAGGGCAAGGTCCTGCGCGACGTGCTGCGCTATCAGCGCAGCCTCGAGTGCGTGCCGCTGACCGGCACGGCGAAGGACGTCGCGGCCGAGATGGACGAGCTGATGCAAGAGGTGGGCGGCGACGGCTTCCTGCTGAACGAGAGCTACTTCTCGCGCCGCTACGTCACCGAGGTCTGCGACGGCCTGGTGCCGGAGCTGCAGAAGCGCGGACTGACCCGCACGGCCTACGAGCACTCGACGCTCCGCGAGAACCTCACGGCGTTCTGATGCGCCGCTGATCGAGCCTGCCGTGCTCGCTGATCGAGCCTGCCGTGCTCGCTGATCGAGCCTGCCGTGCTCGCTGATTGAGCCTGCCGAAATCACTCCACTTCATTCCTCCCCTGAAAGGACGCCCGCATGAGCGCCGATCCGTTCCACCTCGGCTGGTTCTACTCGAAGGGCTTCGGGCCCAAGGCCTGGAAGCACGCGTGGGCGGGCTCCGCCGTGTCGCGCTTCGCCCGCCCCGACTTCGCCGTCGATCACGCGCGGGCGATGGAGCGAGCCGGCTTCGACTACTTCATGATCGAGGACTCCTCCAACGTGCCGTACACGTACCAGGGCTCGCACGACGCGTACCTGCGGCACTCGGTCGATACGCCCAAGCTCGACCCGTCGATCCTCGCGCCGTTCCTGATCGAGGCGACGAAGAACCTCGGCATCGTGGTGACCTGCTCCACCACCGAGTACCACCCGTTCATGCTGGCGCGGATGATGAACGCCTTCGATCACGTCTCGGACGGCCGGATCGGCTGGAACGTGGTGACCGGGTCCAACGACGGCGGCGCGCAGAACTACGGCCGCGACAAGCAGTACCCGCACGACGAGCGCTACGACATGGCCGACGAGTTCATGGAAGTGGCGCAGGGGCTCTGGGCCGGCTGGGAGGAGGACGCCCTCGTCCTCGACCTGGAGAACGGGATCTTCGCCGACGGCTCGAAGGTTCATCCGTTGAACTTCGAGGGCACGTACTTCCGTTCGCGCGGCCCGCTCTCCTCGCCGCGCTCGCCGCAGGGCTCGCCCGTGATCTGCCAGGCCGGCGGCTCGGCCCGCGGTCGCCGCTTCGCCTCGAACTGGGCCGAGACGATCATCGTCTCGGCCGGCACGCCGGAGAAGATGAAGGCGTACCGCGAGGAGGTGCGTGCCGGCGCGATCGAGGCGGGGCGCGATCCCGACACGATCAAGCTGATGTTCCTGGTCTCGCCGGTGATCGACGAGAGCGTCGACCGCGCGCTGGATCGCTACAACAGGCTCTCGGAGCTGGATGCGAACGAGATCGAGTACCAGCTCGCCTCGCTCTCGCGGCAATCGGGCATCGACTTCTCGCAGTTCGACCTCGACGAACCGCTGCCCTCGACCATGGTCAGCAACGGCCACCAGTCGATGGTCGCCCAGTGGGAGGGCCGGGTGCTGCGCGAGGTGATCAGCGGCAACCCGCTGAACGCCGGCTCGCCGGGCTACGTCGGCACCCCCGACAGCGTCGCGGGCTACATGGACGAGGTGATGCAGGAGGTCGGCGGCGACGGCTTCCTGATCGCGAACAGCTACTTCTCGCGGCGCTACTCGCTGGAGATCTGCGACGGGCTCGTGCCCGAGCTGCAGCGGCGCGGACTGACGCGGAAGCAGTACGAGTTCGACACCTTCCGCGAGAACCTGCTGGCCTACTAGCCGCGAATCGATTGGAGACGACGATGATCGTGACCGCCCTGCTCTCGCTGGAGAGCGCATCCACCCTCGACGACGCCGTGCAGGCGGCGGGCGCGCTGGAGGCCGCGGGCGTCGCGGCGCTCGCCGTGCTCGACGCGGCCGACACCGACGAGGTGGCGACCTTCGAGTCGACCACCCTCGCGGCGCACCTGGCGATGACCACCGACAGCATCGGCGTGCTCGGCGCGAACTCGGCGCTGTACGGCTTCCCGTACCACGCGGCGCGGCGGCTCTCGACGCTCGATCACCTCGCGAACGGACGCGCCGGCTGGCTGCTGCGCGCCGCCACCGGGGCCGAGGAGGAGGCCGGCTACGACTGGCGCTCGACGCTCGGCCGCGCGGAGGAGCTGCATCGGGCGAGCGAGTACGCCGAGATCGCGCTGGAGCTCTGGGACAGCTGGGAGGACGGCGCGCAGTGGCCGGATGCGGCCAGCGGCGACTACAAGGACGACGCGCGCATCCATCCGATCGACTACCGCTCGACCGCGTTCCGCGTCGCCGGCCCGCTGGACGTGCCGCCCTCGCCGGCCCGCCGCCCAGTGCTCTTCGGCAGGATCGCGACGCCGGAGGAGGCCGCGATGCTCGCGCCCCTGCTGGACGTGGCGATCGTGGTAGCCCGCGACCGCTCGGAGGCGCAGGCGCTCGTCGCGGCGTGCGGCGCCGCATCCGCCGTATTGCTCGCGGTGGCGATCGAGCACGTCAGCGAGGCCACGCCGCTGATCGTCGCCGACCTCGGCATCGACGGCGTCGCGCTGACCGGATCACTGTCGGCGGCCGCGCAGATCGCGGCGGCGGCCCTCGACCTCGGCGCCGAACGGCCCGAGGCGGACACCCTGGCGGAGGCGCTCGGGATCGATGGACGGATCAGCTACGGAGGACGGGCAGCCTGATGAAGAAGATGCACTTGAGCGTGAACCTCTCGGAGTACGGCCGGCACTCGGGTGCCTGGCGGCATCCCGAGAGCGACCTCACGCAGATCCCGAACGTGGACGCGTATGTGCACGTGACCCGGGCCGCCGAGCGCGGCCTGTTCGACCAGGCGTTCATCGCCGACACCCCCGTGCACTCGTGGGGCCGCGCGAGCGCGACGACCACCCGCCTGGATCCGCTGGAGCTGGTGTCGGCGCTCGCCGCCTGCACCTCGAACATCGCGATCATCGCCACGCTCTCGACCAGCTACAACGAGCCGTTCGACGTGGCCCGGCGCGGTGCCTCCGCCGCCGCGATCATGGGCGGGCGCCTCGGGATCAACTACGTCGCCTCCTCCGGTGACGCCACGGCGCGCAACTTCGGACGCGCGGAGCAGCTGCCGCACGATGAGCGCTACGAGAGGTCGAACGAGTTCATCGAGGTGGTCACCAAGCTCTGGGCCGCGGCCGGCACGTCGGATCAGCCGCCCGCCCGGGTGGTGCACCACGGCAAGCACTTCGACGTGGATGCGGCGCTCGACGTGGCGCAGCCGCCGGCGGGTCGGCCCGTGATCGTGCAGGCCGGATCCTCGCCGGAGGGCCGCGATCTCGCGGCGCGCTGGGCGGATGCGATCTACGCGGGCGGATCCACGCTGGAGCGCGCGAAGGAGTACTACGACGACATCAAGAAGCGTGCCGCCGCGTACGGCCGCGACCCCGACAGCGTGAAGGTGCTGCTGGGCATCGCGCCCTTCCTCGGCGCCACGCCGGAGGACGCTGCCGCGCTGCAGAAGCGCCTCGACGACGACCACGCCGAGGGCGCGGACGTGATCGGGCACCTGAGCGGGCTGCTCGAGTACGACCTCTCGCAGCACGACCCGGACGGCCCGCTGCCGTTCGACGAGTTGCCCGTGGTCACCTCGGCGAGCGTCAGCCAGGCCACCCTGTTCACCCGGATGGCGCGCGAGGAGAACCTCACCCTGGCCGAGATCGCCTACCGCTCCTACGTGGGCGGGCTGGCGAACATGCAGTTCGTCGCGACCGGCACCCCGGAGCACGTCGCCGACGTGATGGAGGAGTGGTTCCTCGCGGGCACCTGCGACGGCTACTCCCTCGTCGCCCCCATCCTGCCGCGGACGATCGACGACTTCGTCGACACCGTGGTGCCCATCCTGCAGCAGCGCGGACTCTTCCGCACCGAGTACGAAGGAGCCACCATCTTGAGCCATTTCGGCCTGGACAGTATTGATCCCCGCGCCATCGATCCGCGTGCCACCGACCCCCGTGCCATCGACCCCCGCGCGGACTTCGTGGAAGAGCAGGTCGCCTGATGCCCACGCCGTTCCACCTCGCCTGGTTCACCTCGTTCACCGCGCCCGCCTGGCGCTCCAGCTGGGGCGGCGACACCGGCACCGAATGGATGACCGGCGAGTACTACGTCTCGATGGCGCGCCAGCTGGAGCGGGCCGGCTTCGACTTCATGATGTTCGAGGACTCGACCATGGTCTCGGAGGCCGGCGGCGGCTCGGCGCACATGGACCTCAAGCACAGCCTGCACTCGCCCAAGCTCGACCCGTTCCCGCTGCTGCCGCTGCTGGCGAAGGCGACCAAGCACATCGGCTTCATCGCGACCGGGTCGACCTCGTTCTACTCGCCGTACATCCTGGCGCGCGTGATGGCGACGATGGACCACCTGACCGGCGGCCGCGTGGGGTGGAACATCGTCACCTCCTCCGAGGACATCGCGGCGCAGAACTACGGCATGGAGACCCTGCCGCCGCACGACGAGCGCTACGACCGGGCGGAGGAATTCGTCGAGGTGGTCAAGGCGCTCTGGGACTCGTGGGAGCCCGGCGCGATCGTGCAGGACCGCGAGACCGGCGTCTACGCCGACCACACCAAGGTGCATCCGATCCACTACAAGGGCACGTACCACTCTTCACGCGGACCGCTGAACATGCCGGCCGGGCCGCAGGGGCATCCGGTGCTCTGCCAGGCGGGCGGCTCGCCGAAGGGCCGCGACTTCGCGGCGCAGCACGCCAACGCGATCGTGGCGACGAACCCGAACGTCGCGAAGATGAAGGCTTACCGGGCGGATGTGCGCGAGCGCGCCGCGAAGTTCGGTCGCGACCCCGACGAGATCAAGGTGCTCTTCCACGCGGCTCCCGTGCTCGGCGAGACCGAGGCCGAGGCGAAGCTGGTGTGGGAGCGCACCTACGGCATGCACGATCAGCTGCAGATCGAGCAGACGTTGTCGATGATCTCGGCGGTCACCGAGATCGACTTCCTCCAGTTCGACCTGGACGCGCCGATGCCGCAGGACCTGACGACCAACGGTCACCAGTCGATCCTGGAGGACTTCATGCGGCGCAACGAGGGCAAGACGCTGCGCGAGGCGCTGCCCGAGCGCGCGCAGCTGGGCCCGCAGATGGTCGGCACCATCGCCCAGGTCGCGGACCGGATGGAGGAGATCATGGACGAGGTCGGCGGCGACGGCTTCCTCATCCGCGCCGAGACGGGGCTCACGCACAGCCGCCGCTACATCGACGAGATCGCCTCGGGCCTCGCGCCCGAGCTGCGCCGCCGCGGCCTGATCCGCAGCTCCTACGACCGCGAGCTGTTCAAGGACAACCTGCTGGCGTACTGACGCGGGCTGCTGCGTGGCCCGCATGTACACGATCGCGGGTGAGATCGACGGGCACCCCGTCGCGAGCAGCTGAGATCCGCGGATTTCCGCGGCGGTCGCCCCTCGGATCCGGGGTGGCTCCTCGTCTCGCCCGTCATCTTGTACATGCGGGCCCGTCATCGGTCGCGGTCGGCGCGTCGACCGAGCCGGTCCGGTTCATTTCCTCAGGCTCAGGTCACGGCGGCAGGCTCCTCGGCGGGAGACGTGCCGGTCAGCCGGCCTGCACGAAGGCGGCTTCGGGGTCGTCGATCCAGGTGCCGAAGACGTGCCCTTCCGGGAGCGGCGCGATCGCGGGCGCCGTCGAGGTCATCGCGTAGGGCTGGTTCGCGGCCGCCGACTCGTCGATCCCGAGCAGCGCCTCCAGCACGTGGAAGGCGAGTTCCTTGTTCGCTCGCGGTCGCCGGCCGGTGCGGATCGCCCAGGCCATCTCTGCGACTCCGGCGCCGCGGGTGTCCTCGGTCATCCCGAACGTGGACGGCACCACGATCGGCGTCTCGTGCCCCTGCCGCTGCAGCGTCACGTCGCCGCCGAAGTCGTCGGGGTTCGCGAGCGTGAGGATGCCCGCGGTGCCCATCAGCTCGAAGCGGGGACGCTGGTGGATCAGCGAATCGGAGTTGAAGTTCAGCGTCCCCAGCGCACCGGACTCGAACTCCACGACCCCCGCGGTCACCGTCCTCGCCGTCACGGTGTACTCGTCGCCGAAGTTCGCGCGGGAGGGCAGATAGTGGAGCCGGACCGGATCGTTCGTCCTGCTGTATCCGAAGACGGAGCGGATCGGGCCGAGCATGTAGACCAGGGCGGTCAGGTGGTAGACGGCCACGTCGATCCCGATGCCGCCGACGCCCTGCGTGACGAAGGGCAGGAACTCACCCATGACCCGGAAATTGCGCGTGAGCGAGGAGTGCGTCGATGTCACCGTGCCCAGCATCCCGCGGTCCACCAGCTGCCGCGCGTTCTGGATCGAGCTGCCCAGGAACGTGTCGGGCGAGGAGCACAGTTCCAGGCCGTTGGCATCGGCCAGCTGCACCAGTTCGCGAGCTTCCGCAAGAGTTCCGGCGAGCACCTTCTCGGTGTAGACGTGCTTGCCCGCCTCCAGCGCGCGCCGGATGATGTCGAAGTGCGCCTCCGGAGGGGTGAGGTTCACCACGATATCGATGTCGGGATCGGCGAGCAGGTCGTCGATGGTCTTCGCCTCGATGCCGTAGCGCTCGGCGGTCTCCTGCGCGCGTTCGAAGCGTCGCGACGCGCACGCGACGACGTTCAGGATGCCGAATCGCTCGGCCATCGTGCGGATGAAGATGTCGGCGATCATCCCGACGCCGATGACCCCGACGTTCATGGGTTGCGGGCGTGGGATGCGGTGATCGTGGGCGTTCATGCTGCTGTCCTGTTCTGAGTGCGCGATGGCTGAGTGCGCGATGGGGTCAGTGCGCGATGGGGTAGTCGACGAAGGCGAATCGGCTGCTGTCGGGCGACCAGCTGTTCACGTTGATCGTGCCCTGGCCGCCGAAGAGCGGGTGGCGCTGCACGGAGAAGGTCCAGTCGTCGGTGGCGACGACGTGGACGACGACGTCGAGGTCGGCCGGGTGCCCCTGGGTGCCGGGCGGGAACGAGATGTAGCTGGCCCAGCGTCCGTCGGGCGAGGTGTGCGGGAACCAGTCGACGGTGTCGCTCTGGACGAGTCGTTCGGGTGAGCCGCCGCCGTCCGCGATGCGGGCGAGCTGCGCGTGGCCGGGCGCCTCGGTGAACGACTCGGTGTTGTAGAGCAGCCACGCGCCGTCGGGGCTCCACTCGGGCCCGTCGATGTGGCCCTCGCCGGTGTCGACGTGCTCGGGCTCGCCGCCGGACGCGGGCAGCACCATCAGCCGACCCGCGTCGGTGAAGTCACCGAGGTCGACGTAGGCGAGGCGCTGACCGTCGGGCGAGACGCCGTGCAGGAAGTGCCAGCGACCGTCGTCGGGAGTGACCCGGGTCACGGCGCCGCCGGTGAGGGCGCCGCGGTAGATGTGGCCGTCGTTGGCCGAGAGGAAGATGTGCTCGCCGTCGGGATCGAGCACGTGGTCGTTGTTGATCGGCGGCAGGCCGTCGAACTCCACGCGGACCGGCGTCGGATCGGTGAGATCGACCCGCCACAGCCCGCCGTCGCCGTTCACGTACAGGCTCGCGCCATCGGCCGACCAGTTCGGCGCCTCGAACAGCACCTCGCCGGACTCGAACAACACGGTCACCGTCGCGTCGGCCGGCCCGGCCAGCAGGATCCGGGACGACTGCCCGGGAGAAAGTGTGCGAAACATGGCTGAAACTTAGCACGTGCCATAACGAAACGCACCCGGCTCGGTCACCATTCATCGCCCGGCCATCGGCAAATGGGTTCCCGCCCCCGGCGATCCGACGCGCGACGCGCCGACGGAACCCCGATCGGTTGGCGTCGGCGCGCAGATCGTGCGGCGATCCGGAGCGATCTTGCGCACCGAATTGCCGCTGACCAGGCCAAACGTGGCTGGCCGCCTGGCGTAATCGCCTCTTCACTCCGAGCGACCGGCGGCGTAACACGGGCTGCCTAGCGTTATCGACGTCCCCGCTACGCGCACCCCGCAAGGAGAACGAGATGTCAGCGAAACCCTTCCACCTCGCCTGGTTCGGCGCCGGTGGTTTCGGCGTGAAGTCCTGGAACCGCACCTGGTCGGGTCGCGGCGGCCTCGACTGGGCCAGCCCCCAGCTCTGGGTCGACACCGCCCAGGCGCTGGAGCGGGCGCGCTTCGACTACATCATCATCGAAGACTCCAACTACGTGCCCGACGCGTACGGCGGCAATTCCAAGGCCTACCTCTCCAGCGCCACGGCCACTCCCAAGATGGACCCGACCGTGCTCGCGCCGATCATGTCGCACCTCACCAGCCACATCGGCGTGGTGCCCACCCTCTCGATCACCGAGTACCACCCGTACATGCTGGCGCGGAAGATCAACACGCTCGATCACATGTCGCAGGGCCGCACGGGCTGGAACGTGGTCACCTCCTCCAGCCACCGCGGCGCGCAGAACTACGGCAAGGATCTGCTCGAGGAGCACGACCTGCGCTACGACATGGCCGACGAGTTCTTCGACCTGGCCTGCGCGCTCTGGGAGTCGTGGGACGAGGACGCGGTCACGGTCGACGAGGAGAACGGCGTCTGGGCCGACTTCGAGAAGGTGCACACGCTCGACTTCGAGGGCCGCTTCTACCGCTCGCGCGGTCCGCTGAACGCGCCGCGCTCGCCGCAGGGCCGCCCCGTGTTCACCCAGGCCGGCGGCTCCCCGCGCGGCAAGCGCTTCGCCGCCCGCACCGCCAACTCCGTGATCTCGGGCGTCGAGGGCGGGCCGGAGGCGATGAAGAAGTTCCGCGACGACATCCGCCAGGAGGCGATCCGCGTCGGCCGCAATCCCGACGACGTCAAGGTGCTCTTTATGGTCTCGCCGGTGCTCGGCGAGACGGACGCGGAGGCGCAGCAGAAGGCCGAGCGCCAGAAGGCGTTCGCCGAGGCGCACCCCGAGCTCGGCCTGCTGCACCTGTCGCGGCACTCCGGCATCGACTTCTCGCAGTTCCCGATCGACGAGCCGATCCCGGCGACCGCGAAGACCAACGGGCACCAGCAGATGCTGGCCCAGGCGATCGGCAAGACCCCGCGCGAGTTCCTGCTCAAGGGCACCGGCGCGCTCGAACTGGTCGGCACGCCGGCCACCGTCGCGGCTCAGATGGACGAGGTGATGCAGGAGGTCGGCGGCGACGGCTTCCTGATCGCCAACTTCGACCTGAACCGCCGCTACGTCAGCGAGATCGCGGACGGCCTGGTGCCGGCTCTGCAGCGGCGCGGGCTGACCCGCACCGAGTACTCGTTCGACACCTTCCGCGACAACCTGCTCGAATTCTAGGAACGAGGCAGCTGTGAGCACCGATCCCCTTCTCACGATCGAGGGCGCCGAGGTCAGTTACGGCAGCGGCCCCGGCCGGCACGTCGCCGTCGAGGACGCGGCCTTCACCCTGGAGCGCGGCGAGCACGTCGCGATCGTCGGCGAGTCCGGCTCCGGCAAGACCACCCTCGCGCTCGCCGTGGCCGGCCTGCTGACCGCGCCGACCGTCGAGCGCCGATTCGGCACGTTCCGCTTCGACGACCGCGACGTGGTGCGCGGCAAGATCCACACCGTGCCGCACCGCACGCCGGGCATGTCGATGGTGTTCCAGGACGCGATGACCTCGCTCGACCCGGTCGCCACCATCGGCAGCCAGTTCGCGGATGTGCTCCGCGGCGTCGGCGCTCTGAGCCGCCGACAGGCGAAGGCCCGCGCCGCCGAGTGGCTGCACCGGGTCGGCCTCAGCGACACCGAGCGCATCCTGAAGCTGCGCCCGTACGAGCTCTCGGGCGGCATGCGTCAGCGGGTGATGATCGCGCTGGCGATCTGCAGCGAGCCCAAGCTGCTGATCGCGGACGAGCCGACCTCGGCGCTGGACGCCTCCGTCAGCCGCGACGTGATGGACCTGCTGGCCGACATGACCCAACGCACCGGCGCGAGTCTGCTGATCGTCAGCCACGACATCGAGCTGTGCCGGATGTACGTCGACCGCGTGATCGTGATGTACCACGGCCGCATCGTCGACATCTGCCGCGCCGACCGGATCGAGGAGGATGCGACGCATCCGTACACCCGCGCGCTGACCGCGTGCGTGCCGACCCTCGCCTCCGCCCGGCTGCACCGGCTGCCGACGCTCGACGATCAGGTGCGCTTCGATCGCGATGAGGCGGTGTCGGCGTGAGCGCCGTCCGAGAGCTGGTCTCGTTGCGTGCCGAGGGGCTGACCAAGAGCTTCGGCAAGGGTGCGAACCGGCACGTAGCCGTGCAGCCGCTCGATCTCGAGATCACCTCCCGCACCTCGCTCGGCATCGTCGGCGAATCGGGCTCCGGCAAGTCGACGCTCTCGCGGCTGCTGGTCGGCCTCGAACGCCCGACGGCCGGCGAGGTCACGCTGAACGGACGCTCCGTGCAGCAGCTGCTGCGCAGCGCATCCGGCGCCCGCGAACTGCGCCGCACGGTGCAGTACGTGGCGCAGGACACCTTCTCCTCCTTCGATCCGCGCCGGACGCTGCGGGATGCGGTGGCCACGCCGCTGCGGGTGCTGCGCGGTGTGCGCGGGGCCGAGGCGGAGGCCGAGATCCGCGAGGTGCTGGAGCTGCTCAAGCTCGACGCCGCGCAGCTGGACCGCTACCCGAGCCAGCTCTCGGGCGGCCAGCGCCAGCGCTTCTCGCTGGCCCGCTCGCTGGTGGTGCGCCCCCGCGTGCTGCTGTGCGACGAGGTCGTCTCGGCGTTGGACGTCTCGGTGCAGGGCGCCGTACTGAACATGATCCGCGACTACTGCGAGACATACCAGGTGGGCCTGGGCTTCGTCTCGCACGGGCTGCCGGCGACCGCCTTCGTGGCCGACTCCCTGCTGGTGATGCGGCACGGCGCCGTGGTGGAGCACGGCCCGACCGAGCAGCTGCTCGATCACCCCGAGCATCCGTACACGGTCGCGCTGCTGGATGCGTACACTCGCGCCCCACGGCACCTGGTTCCGGTGGAGCCGATCGAGCCCGAGTTGACGCCCGCCTCCGGTAGCGCCGCGTGATGGCCGCCCGCTCGCCCTGGGCCGTGCTCGTGGTCACCACGCTCGGCAGCATGCTGATGTTCGTCAACGCGACGTCGATCAACGTCGCGCTGCCGGCCATCTCGGGCGAGCTCGGCGTGCCCGCAGCGACGGCCGACTGGTTCCTGCTCGCCTACATGCTCACCCTGTCGATGTTCGTGCTGGTCTTCTCCCGGCTCTCGGACATGATCGGGCGGCGCCGGCTCTACCTCGCGGGCCTCGGCCTGATGATCGTGGCGAGCCTGCTGGCCAGCGCGACCACCGAGCCGATCGCACTGATCGTGCTGCGGGCGCTGCAGGGGGTGGCGGCGGCGTCGATCATCCCCAACGCGAACGCGATCATCTCGGATGCGTTCCCGCCCTCGATGCTCGCCGTCGGGCTGAGCATCAACATCATGATGGCCTCGGCCGCCGGGATCCTCGGGCCGGTGCTCGGCGGTCTGCTGCTGGACGCGGCGGGCTGGCGCTCGTTGTTCCTGGTGAACGTGCCCTTCGGCGTGGTCGCGCTGGTGCTCGGTGTGTTCCTGCTACCGAAGGATCACCGCGCGCGCTCCGCCGGCGACCGCTTCGATGTCGCCGGCGCCGTGCTGGCCGCATCCGCGCTCGCCGCGCTGCTGCTCGGCGTGAACCGCAGCTCCGCCTGGGGCCTCGCGGATGCGCGGGTGCTCGCGCTCCTCGGTGCCGCGCTCGTGCTCGGCGCGCTCTTCGTGGCGGTCGAGCGTCGGGCCGCCGTTCCGCTGATCGACACGGCGATCCTCGCCGAGCGTTCGCGCGCCCTGGCGCTGACCACCGCCTTCCTGATGGCGTTCCCGCAGTCGGCCGTGATCGTGCTGGTGGTGCTCTACCAGCAGCTCGTACTCGGCGCCTCGACCGTGCAGGCCGGCCTCGCCGCCGCGCTCACGGCCGCCGCCCTGGTGGTCACCTCGCCGCTGGCCGGAGCGCTGGCCCGGCGGTTCTCCTCACGGACCGTCTCGTCGGTCGGCTGCGCGCTCTCGGCTCTCGGCTACGGGCTCGTCGCGCTCTCCTTCGCCGGCGGCTCCGGCCCCGCGCTGGTCGCAGGCCTGCTGCTGATCGGCGCCGGCAACGGCATCTTCACTGCGCCGAACACGGCGGCGATCATGAGCGGCCTGCCCGGCTCGCGCCGCGGCATCGCCAACGGCGTGCGCTCGGTGCTGTTCAACGGCGCGCAGACGACGGGCACCGCGGTCGCGCTGCTGCTGGTCACCGCCGGACTCGCGGCCGTCGGCATCGACGGCTACGCCACCGTGGTGGCCGACCCGAGCGCGGTCGAGCCCGCCTTCATCGGCGCGGGGGTGCTGCTCGCCGGCTTCGGCGTCGCGGCGACGATCGCCTCGATCGCCCGCGGCGGCCCCTGGCTCGCGGCGCCGGCGCCGAGCATGCACACCCGACCCATCCCCGTACCCATCCCGGCACCCGCCCCTGCTCTGAGAGGAGAAGGCTCGTGACGGCCTTCCTGACCCGCAACCGCTGGTGGATCACCCGCAGCCTGGTGCTGCCGCTGCACATCGCGGTGTTCGCCACCGTGGCGTTCTTCCTGGTCCGGCTGGTGCCGGGCGACCCGGTGCTCGCCCGCATCGACACCTCCGCCGGCTTCACCCAGGCCGACTACGAGGCGGCGGCGGAGTCGATGGGTCTCGGCGGCACGATCTGGGACCAGTTCGGGGTGTTCTGGGCGCAGCTGCTGCGCTTCGACCTCGGCACCTCGCCGATCACCGGCCGTCCGGTCTGGACCGAGATCATGACCCGGCTGCCCTCCACCGTCGAGCTGGTCTCGCTCGGCCTGATCGGCTCGATCCTGCTCGCGCTCGCGCTCGCGCTGATCACGATGCTGACCAACAGCCCGCGCCTGCACAACGTCTTGCGCTTCTACGGCCGGCTGGCCGGCTCCGTGCCCGACTTCGCGGTCGCCATCCTGGGCCTGGTGCTGCTGTACACGATCCTGCGGATCGTGCCGGCGCCCATCGGCCGGGTGAACCCGGGGGAGTCGCTGCCGTTCATCACCGGATTCCCGATGATCGACACGGTGATCAGCGGCGACTGGGTGGGCTTCGCCTCACTCTGGGCGCACTACGCGCTGCCGCTCGCGGTGATCATCCTGGTGCACACCCCGAGCCTGTGGAAGCAGCTGAACCTGGGCGTGGAGGAGCAGGTCTCCGCCCCGCCGACCCTGTTCAAGATCGCCTCGGGCGCCACCCGCTTCTCGGTCTACCGCAGCATCCTGCGTCGCTCCAGCGCCTCCTCCGTGGTGATGCTCGGGGCCATGTTCGGCGGTCTGATCGGCGGCGTCGTGGTGATCGAGCAGCTCTTCGGCTTCGGCGGCGTCGGCACCTTCGCGATCACCTCGGTCGAGACCCTCGACTTCCTCGGGCTGCAGGGCTTCCTGGTCGTGATCGCCGGGCTGTGCCTGATCGTGTTCTTCCTCGTCGACATCGTGAACATGCTGCTGGACCCGCGCCGCCGACCCGGCGCCCGAGTGGACGGATGACGCCCATGACCACCATCGCCCGACTGCGCCTGCCCTCCCCGCGCGCGCTCAGCAGCCGCCGCGCCCCGCTCTGGCTCGGCGCGATCCCGTTCGGCATCCTGGTGCTGATCACGATCTTCGCCCGGCTGATCGTGCCGTTCGACCCCGAGCGGGTCGCCGGCCCGGCCAACCTCGAGCCCGGAGGTGCCTACCTGTTCGGCACGGATGCGACCGGCATGGACGTCTTCTCGCGCACCGTCGCCGCGACCCAGATCAACCTGCTGATGGCGTTCCTGGTGACGATCTTCGCCACCGTGATCGGGCTGATCATCGGCCTGATCGTGGGTATGAACGAGGCGACCACCGGCATCGTCGGCGTCGCCGGCCGCGGCGTGAACCGCTTCATCGACCTGACGGATGCGGTGCCGCCGCTGATCGTGGGTGTGGTCGTCGTGGGCCTGTTCGGGCCGTCCATCCTCAGCCTCAGCATCGCGCTGGCGTTCATCCTGCTGCCGAACCAGGTGCGGCTCACGCGAGCCGAGGTGCTCAAGGTGCGCTCGGATGCATACGTCGACGCCGCGGCGATGGCGGGCCTGCGTCCGTGGCAGATCATGCTGCGGCACGTGCTGCCCAACTCCGCCCGCCCCGCGGTGGAGAACAGCTCGAACATCTTCGGCGTCTCGATCATCGTCTCGGCCTCACTCGGCTTCCTCGGCGTGGGGCTCAACCCGCCGACGCCGGAGTGGGGCGTGATGATCTCCAGCGGCATGAGCGACGTCATGCTCGGCGGCTGGTGGACCACCCTCTACCCCGCGCTCGCGCTGTGCATCGCGGTCGCGTCGGCGGCGGGCGTCACCGGTGCGCTGACCAGACTCACCCGCGGGCCCGCCGCCGCCCGCTGAGCGAGGGGATGGTTTCGGCAGGCTCAACCATCGAGCTCGTCCGCTGATCGAGCCTGCCGAACCCCGCTGATTGAGCCTGCCGAAATCACTCCCGAACCCGCTGATCGAGCCTGCCGAAATCACTCCCTTCTTCACCTCACCCCCATCCCTGCTCTGCCCCCGATCCGGAGGAACCATCGTGAACAGCTCTCCCCTCGAATCCCGCCCCGAGCGCCCGTCCGCCTTCTCCGCCCGCGGCGCCGGCATCCTCTCCGCCTCCCTCGGCCGCCGTGCCGTGCTGGCCGGCGGGCTCGGCGGCCTCGCCGCGATCGCGCTCGCCGCCTGCTCCGGCGCCTCGACGGCGTCGCCCGCCGCCGACGCCGCGGCCAAGACCGAGCTCATCGTCGCCGTTCCCGCGCTCGCGCCGACGCTGGACGGCGTCGTCGGCGGCGGCGGCATCACCCTCGAATCCTTCGAGATGAACGCCAACCTGCAGGCCGGCCTCGTCCGCAACCCGTACATCGACGGCGCTACCGAGGGCACGGTGATCCAGGACTTCAACGAGTACGTGGGCTACCTCGCCGAGTCGTACGAGGTCTCCGACGACGGCCTTACGTACACCTTCCACCTGCGCAGCGGCGTGGTCTCGCCGCTGGGCAACCCGCTGACCGCGGACGACGTGCTCTACTCCTTCGAGCGCAAGTGGAACGTGCCCACCTACTCCAAGACGGTCTGGGCCGGCGGATTCGCGGGGCCGGAGGCGATCACCAAGGTCGACGACGCCACCGTCTCGTTCACGCTGACCAACGCCGGCTTCGGCCTGACCTTCCTCGGTCTGCTCGCCAACCTGCAGGGCCACATCCACGACTCGGTCGCTCTGAAGGCGAACGCGACCGCGGAGGACCCGTACACCTTGGTCTGGGCCAAGAGCAACGGCGGCTGGGGCCACGGCCCGTACTCCGTCACCTCGCAGACACCCGACCAGGAGATGATCCTCACCGCGAACCCGGGCTACGCGTACGGCGAGCCCGCGATCTCGAAGGTCACCCTGCGCGTCGTCGGTGACGCCGGCACCCGGGCGACCCTCGTCTCCACCGGCGACGTCGACATGGCGGAGGGCTGCCGCCCCACCGACCAGGCCCGCCTCGCCGACGCGCAGGGCGTCGTCGTGCCGTCGGAGGATTCGCCGATCGAGTACGTCGACCTCACCCTGGTCAGCAACAAGGCGCCGTTCGACAACGAACTGGTGCGTCAGGCGATGGCCTACGCGGTGCCGTACACCGAGATCATGGAGCAGATCTACTCGGGTCGTGCCACGCAGACCATCGGCAACATCAACCCGACCACCAAGGGCTACTCGGTCGACTCGCTGCCGACCTACGAGTACGACACGAAGAAGGCGCTCGCCCTGCTGAAGCAGGCCGGGATGGACCGGGTCTCGTTCACGCTCTCGGTCTCCACGGCGACCACCGACCTCGTCGACGCGAGCGTGCTGATCCAGTCGTACGCGAAGGACGCCGGCTTCGACATCGAGATCAACCAGATGCCGGCAGCCGACTTCGGCACCGCGCGCTCGCAGGCCACGAACCAGGCGATCATCTACCGAAACCGCTGCCAGGTGCAGACGCCCACCTACTCCTGCACCGTGTTCTTCAAGCCCAACAACGACGCCTCCAACCCGTCGCGCTGGGAGGACGCCTCCGCGCAGGAGTTCTGGGGGTACGTCGACGCGGCGCAGGCCCTGCCGGACCCGCTGAGCGACGAGGCGGGCGAGCTGTGGATCCAGGCGCAGGAGGTGCTGATCTCCTCCGCCCCCGAGATCTTCGTCTGCTCCATCCAGCCCTCGCAGATCTACCGCTCGACCGTCTCCGGCTTCACCTACCGCTCCGAGAACGCGATCGATTTCGGCAACCTCACCGCCACCGCCTGACCCTCCCCTCCCCTGCGAGGAAACCTCTCCCTGCGAGGGACCCCTCCAGCGCGCGAGGGCGCCCCCGAGTGCGGCGCCCTCGCGCGCTGAAGGGGTCCCTCGCAAGCATCCGCCAAGGAGTTGAACCACCACGTCCCCCAGTGAACCCGCGTCGATGCGCTCCGCGTACTCCGTGCTCGCCGTGACCAGCCTCGGGCTGATGCTGATCCTGATCAACGGCACCTCCGTGAACGTGGCGCTGCCCACGCTCTCGGCCGACTTCGACGCGACCCCCGCGACGGCGGACTGGTTCCTCGTCGCCTTTATGCTCGCCAACACCGCCTCGATCCTCGTGTTCGGGCGGATCTCCGACATGATCGGCCGCAAGCGGATCTACCTCTGGGGGCTGACCGCCTTCATGGTGCTGAGCGTGCTCGCGGTGCTGGCCCCGAACGCCGGCCTGTTCATCCTGATCCGGGCCCTGCAGGGCGTCTCTGCCGCCACGATCGTGGCCAACACCTCGGCCCTCGTCGCCGACGCCTTCCCGCCCCGCCGACTCGCGTACGGGCTCAGCCTCAACCTCACGGCCGCCGCCGTCGCCAACACCCTCGGCCCCGCCATCGGCGGCGTGCTGGTCTCGGCGTTCGGCTGGCCGTCCGTCTTCCTCGTGAACGTGCCGTTCGGCATCGCCGCCGTGCTGCTCGGCCTGCGTTACCTGCCCTCCGGCCACCACCGCGTGCGCGGCGAGCGCTTCGACTACGCCGGCGCGGTGCTCTCGGCCGCGGGTCTCGCCGCGATCCTCTACGCGGTGAACCGCGTCTCCTCGTCCGGCCCCGGTGACCCCTGGGTCTGGATCGTGCTCGGTACCGGAGCCGTGCTGATCGCGGCGTTCGTGATCGTGGAGCGCCGGGTGCGGCATCCGCTGGTCGACGTCGCCCTGGTCAGCGACCGTCGCCGCGCGCTGGCCTACGGCGCTGCCTTCTTCAACTCCTTCGCGCGGGCCGGAGTCGTGGTGCTGGTGGTGCTGCACCAGCAGATCGTGGGCGGCCGCTCCGCCGCGGAGTCGGGCGTGATCATCATGGTGATGGCGCTCGCGATGGTCGTCGCCTCGCCGCTGGCCGGGCGGCTCTCCGGCATCCTCACGGTGCGTACCCTGGCCGCGGTCGGCGGGGCGCTGCTCGTACTCGGACTCGTGGGGCTCGCCTTCTTCTCCACCGGCGCGGAGGCGCTGCCGGTCACCGCCTGGCTCGTTCTTGTGGGCCTGGGCATCGGCATCTTCACCACGCCGAACACCGCGGCGATCATGCACGGCGTGCAGCCGGCCCGGCGCACCGTCGCCAACGCGGTGCGCTCCATGCTCTACAACAGTGCGGCGGCGCTGGGCACCAGCGTCTCGCTGCTGATGATCACCGCGTCCGGCATCGGCAGCTACGCGGTGCAGGATGCGAGCCCCGCCGTCGAGCTGGGCTTCAGCATCGCGATGCTGGTGCTCGCCGCCTCCGCCGTCCTCGCACTCGTCTGCGCTCTGGCCCGCGGCGGACCCTGGCGCACCAGCGCGCTGCCGGTGACCGGGGCCATCCCGGTCGTGCGCGCCCGTCTCGACGACGAGGCGGCGGCGTGATCTCGCGGGGCGTGCGCGCCGCGGTGCTGGTGACCACCTCGCTGTCGGGATTCGTCGTCTTCGGCTCGGCCGGAGCGCTCAGCGTCGCGATCCCGTCGATGAGCGCCGGACTCGCCGGCGGAACAGGGGCCGCAGCCTGGATGATCCTCGCCTTCCTCCTCGGAAACTCCGCCGCGATCCTGGTGTTCGGCAAGCTCTCCGACCTGCTCGGTCGGCGCTGGTTCTACCTCGGCGGTGTCGGCCTCTTCCTCGTCGGCTCGATCGTGTGCTGCTTCGCGACGGCGGACGGCGTGCTGATCGCGGCCCGCGCGCTGCAAGGGCTCGCGGCGGCGAGCGCGGTCGCCAACTCGACCGCGGTGCTCAGCGACGTCTTCCCCTCCGAGCAGCTGCCGCTCGTTCTGGGCCTGAACGTCACGATCGGCGGGCTGGCCACACTCGCCGGCCCCCTGATCGGCGGAGCGTTGCTGGAACGCTTCGACTGGCGGGCGGTCTTCGTCGCGACGCTGATTCCCGCCGTGCTGGCCCTGTCGGTGGGGTGGCGCGCGCTCTCGCACGTGCACGCGCCGCCGTTCCGGCGCTTCCGGTTCGACGCGCTCGGCGCGGTGCTCTCGCTCGCCGGGATCGGCGGACTGCTGCTGGCGGGGGAGCGGCTCGCGGCCGAACCGGACTCGCCGGCCAGCTGGCTGGTGCTGCTGGCGGCGTTCGTGCTCGTGGTCGCGTTCGGGTTCTCGCAGCGCCGTCTCGCCCGGGCGGGCGTGCACGAGCCGCTGCTGGATCCGGCCGTCGTCGGCGGCCCGCGGGCGCTGGTCTACGTGGCGAGCCTGTGCATCTCGTTCGCGTTCGGCTCGGTGGTGGTGCTGGTGGTGCTCTACCTGCAGGCGCTGCACGGCGCGAGCGCGCTGGCCGCCGGCACCGCCGCCGTGCCGATGGGGTTGGCGATGATGGTCGGCGCCCCTGCCGCGGGTTGGGTCGGTCGCTGGGTGTCGGCGCGGGCGCTGACGATCGCGGGCGGCGCGCTGATCGCGCTCGCGTTGGCGGCGCTCGCCGTGGTGTTCGCGGCGGATGCCGATCCGCTGTGGATCACGGTGCTGCTGGCGGTCGTCGGCCTCGGCGAGGGGCTCTTCATGGCGTCGATCACCCGCCGAGTGATGCACGGCGTCGCCGCCGATCGGCGGGCGATCGCCAACGGCTTCCGCTCGGTGCTGCACAACGGCTCGCTGATGCTCAGCACCGCCGTCGTCTTCGGCACGGTCACCGCCTTCTCGGGCCGCGCCGCCCTCGCCGGCTCCGCGGTCACCGACCCGGCGGGATTCGTCCTCGCCGCCATCGTGCTCGCGCTGTCCGCGCTCGCCGGCGCCATCATCGCCGCCTGCTGGCGCCCGCTCCCCACCCCCGCCACCCCCGCCGTCCCCCTGCGAGGGACCCCCTCCGCGGGCGAGGGACCCCGTCCCCGGGGGTCCCACGCGCGCTGAAGGGGTCCCTCGCAGAGGGTGCTAGGCCTGCCGGGACAGGTACGCGGCCTCCGTGCGGGTGGTCGCGCCGAGCTTGCGCAGGATGTTCGACACGTGCACGCTCGCGGTCTTGATGCTGATGAAGAGCTCGTCGGCGATCTGGCGGTTGCTGTAGCCCTGGGTCACCAGCTCGAGCACCTGCTGCTCGCGTTCGGTGAGCCCGGCGACGGATGGGGGCACGGAGGCCTCGGATCCGCCCAGACGCTGTTCGAGCGCGTCGACCCGGCGCAGGATCAGCCCGGAGCCGAGGGTGCGCGCCTTCGCGGCGGCCGCGGCCGCGCTCACCCGGGCGCCGTCGCGATCCCCGTGGAACGCGAGGGCCTCCGCGAGCCGGATCTCGGCGTAGGGCTCGAGGTACGCCGGGGCGGTCGCCGAGCGGGCGGCCAGCGCGGCGGCGCGCCAGGCGGCCGGCTCGTCGCCGACGCCCGAGCCGCCCAGTTCGGCGTCGATGAGGGCGATGAACACCGGCGCGGTCGGCCAGTCGGCGCAGAAGCGCAACACGGCACGCATCCGCGTCTCGGCATCATCGGGTAACGGCACCGCTCCCGCTCGGGCGGCGGCGATGGTGCGCGCGATCACGTGCAGCAGGGGGAGGTCCCAGCCGGGAACCGGTCGGTGTTCGGGCCCGAGCGTCGCGGCGACCTCGTGCCAGGCGTCCTCGATCCGGCCGTCCTCGAGGGCGATCTCGCCGGCCACGCGCGCGAGCCCCAGCAGCGATTCGGATTCGGTGCGCAGCTGCCGACTGAGCGGAGCGCGCCACCGGCGCAGCAGTCGGACGGCCTCGTCGTTGTCGCCGCGCCAGAGCACCGCCCAGAGCTTGCGGCGCTGGATGTGGGCGGCGAATCCGATCGGCGCGTCCAGCTCCAACGCGCGATCGAGCAGCTCATCCGCTCGGCTCCAGTCGCCCATCGAATACAGCGGATCGACGGTGTTGGTCAGCAGCATCGCGCCCGTGGTGCGCTCGACTCCGCGGTGCCGCGCGCGCTCCGCTCCCGCCTCCGCGGCTCGGATCGCTTCGTCGAAATGGCCGAGCAGGGCGAGGGCGTCGGAGTAGTTGATCCAGTAGCGAAGACGGGCGGAGTCGTCCTCGCCCGCCAGTGCTCCCGCCAGCTCGAGCTGTTGCAGACCCCGTTCGATGTGGCCGGCGTGAAGCAGTGACACGCCACGGATGTTGGCAGCGACGCTCATCCGGCTGTGGGAGGAGACCGATTCGGCGTGGGCGTACGCCTCGTCGGCAACCTCGACCGCCTCCGCGAAACGTGCCTCGAGCATCAGCCGCGCCGCCAGTTCGCCCAGGATGTAGGCGCGCAGCACACTCGGGGGCCGACCGTCGAGCACGCTCAGGGCCTCGCGGAGCAGTTCGATGGAGCCGAGCTGCCCGATGTTCGCGAGGTACGAGGCCTTGTCTCTGAGCATCCTCGCGTAGTCGGCGGGATCGTGGCCGGGATCCGAGAGCGCCAGCGCCTCGTCGACCAGGGCCACCGCGCGTTCGCCCTCGCCGGCGTTGCGCAGATCGTGCGCCGTCTCAGCCAGCAAGGGCACTTTGCTGCCGCGCTGGTCGGCGGGCACCTGATCCCACAGCTCGATGGCGCGCTCGCCCATCCTGGCGGCGGCGTCGTAGGCGAAGGAATCGCGCGCCTCGCGCATCGCGGTCACGGATGCGGCGAACGCGCTCGGCGCGTCGTGGGCGGCCATCCAGTGATACGAGATCTCGGCCGCCGAACCGCCGTGTTCGAGGGCGCGGGCGAAGTCGGTGTGCACGCGCACCCGTTCGCCGGGCAGCAACTCCTCGTGGATCGCGTCGCGGACCAGGGCGTGCCGGAAGGTGTACTCGGTGCCCTCGGCGACGAGGACCCCGCCCGCGATCGCCTCGCGGGCGGCGGCGTCGACCTCGGCGGGGTCGCCGGGGTAGACGCTGATGAAGAGGGAGTGCTGAACGCAGGTGCCTCCCGCCGAGAGCAGGCGCAGCATCCGCTGGGTGGATTCGCCCATCGTGTCGTAACGGGCGAGCAGGATGTCGCGCAGCGAGTCCGGGAAGCACTCCTCGTCGGCGCGGATCCCCGCATCGGCGATCTCTTCGATGAAGAACGGGACGCCGTCGCTGCGCTCGACCAGCACGCCGAGGTCGCGCGCGTCCGGCGCCTCGCCGCGGAGCGAGGTGACCATCTCGCGCACCTCGCTGCGGTTCAACCGCGACAGTTCGCGCCGCTGCACCCGTTCGCCGCGTTCCAGTTCGGGCAACCAGGAGCGCAACGGATGCCCTCGGCGCAGTTCGTCGCTGCGATAGCTGAGCAGGATGAGCAACCGGCCGCGATCGGCGACCCGGACGAGGAAGCGCAGCAGGGCGAGCGTGGCCGGGTCGGCCCAGTGCAGATCCTCCACAACGAGGACGACGGGACGCACGCGGGAGACGGACTCGAGCGCGGCGACCACCGCGTCGAAGACGAGCGACGAGCCCGCGCGGGCGGTGAGGCGGCCTTCCTCCGCCGGGGCGATCTCGGGGAGCAGGATGCGCAGCCCCTCGCGCGCCGCGCCGACGGATTCGACGAGGGCCTCGGAGCCGATCACCCGCTCCAGCTCGCGCAGCGGGCCGATGACCGGCACGTACGGCGGGGCATCGCGTTCGAGATCGATCGACTGCCCGCGCAGCACCAGCGCCTCGGCCGGCAGCCCGCGGGTGAACTCGGCGATGAGCCGTGACTTGCCGATGCCGGCCTCGCCACCGAGCACCACGGTGCGCGCCCCCTCGGCCACGGCCGCGTCGAACGCGTGCCGCAGAGCGCTCAGGTCGCCGTCGCGACCGATGAGCGCCGAGGGAGCCGCGCCTGTCTGCATGTGCTCATCGTCGCACCGACCACCGACATCGGGTTGCCCATCGGCAGGAACTGCGGGGTGCCTGTCCGCTTCTCCCGCAGGGGGCGGTTCAGTGTCTCTCGCCGGTGGTGGTTCCGTGTATCTCGCCGCGGGCGTTTCAGTGCGCGTGGCGAGGCGCCGGGCGCCACCGGAACAGGGCGGCGACGATGCCGGACGGCGGCGTGACCGCGGTCGCTTCGCGCTCCTCCTGCAGCCGTCGACGTTCGAGCTCGGCCGTCAGTCGCGCCTCGTGTTCGCGATACAGCGTGTGGAACGCGTACTCGTTGACCATCATGATCGCTTCCTTCCGATTGATGGTCTCCACGTTCCTCGCCGAGCCCGTCCCGGGGCATCGGGGGTGCGCCCTATCTCTGCGCGCGGGCCGCGTCGCGCGGAAATAAGGCATCCGCCCGAGGCGACGCCGACCGCCTAGAGAGCACCGTTGACGTCAGACGCAGAAAGCGCCTCGAATCCAGGAGTTGATCGTTATGGTGTTCCTCATCGTTCTCGCCGCCCTCGTTGTCTGGGCCCTCGCCGCCACCGTCTTCGTCGTCATCCGCGACGGTTACCGCCCGATCGCCACGCGGATGGAGGGCGAGGCGCGGACGCTGTGAGTCGTGGCGCTGGGCGTCGTGGCTCTCGGCGAACACCTGGGCTGGCGCGAGCGAACGGCACCCCTTCCGGGCGGTGGGCGATCCGCGGAGTTCTGCGGATCCGGCCACGGTAGGGGATGGTGCGTTTCGCTGACGCCAGCCCAGGTGTTCGCGCGCCGGCGAGAGCGAGCAGCCGCGAATCCGCGGAACGGGGTCCGCGAATCCGCAACATCAAGGCAGCGAATCCGCAACATCGAAGCAGCGAATCCGCAACATCGAAGTCGCTACTCCTTCGTCCTCAACGTGACGGCGACGCTGCACCGTCCGTCCGGATCCGCCTGCGTGTCAAGGATGGAACGCCTCGAAAGCGTCGTCCGCCACCGCCGCGATCTGCCCTCCGCCGTACAAGCGAATCCTGCGCGGACCGTGGTGCGCCACGTCATCGGCGAAATCACGATGGTCGTATCCCATCGGCACGTACAGCACGGTATCGCCGAGCTGCACGGCGACTGCGCTCGAACTGACCGGCTCGAACCTCGACAACGATCCGGGAGGGATCGCTCTCCGTGGCGAGGGTCGCATCGTCGATCGTGAATGTGTGACGGTCAGAGCCGCCGTCGAGCCGAGCGACGGTCACCGCGGCGGTGGATCGGTCGAGATCGACGGGCCAGGAGCCGCGAGCAGATGCACCGGAGACGGCCGCACGGTCGTGCGGGTCCCGGCGGAAGACAGACGATCGACTCGGAGACATTGATGCCGGGGGCCAACGCATCGTCGAAGCAGTCACAGTACGCGTCGACATCTTGCCTGGGAAAACGCTCACGTCCACCCATCCCACCCCACAAAACCCACCCCCGCTACAATGAGTTGGCTGGTCGCGCGGAGGCGGCAGGCACCGCCCGCGCGGAGGCCAGCCGCCCGTCCCGCGCACCCGTGGGATGTCTCCCCTCCCACGTGCAGAGGACCAGCCATGCCAGCAATCGTGATCACCGGCGCCCAGTGGGGCGACGAGGGCAAGGGCCGTGCCACGGACCTCCTCGGCAGCCGCGTCGACTACGTCGTGAAGTTCAACGGCGGTAACAACGCGGGCCACACCGTCGTCGTCGGCGACCAGAAGTACGCGCTGCACCTGCTGCCCTCCGGCATCCTCACGCCCGGCGTCGTGCCGGTGATCGCTAACGGCGTCGTCGTCGACATCGAGGTGCTGTTCCACGAGCTGGAGGCGCTCTCCAGCCGCGGCGTCGACGTCTCGCGCCTGCTGGTCAGCGCCAACGCGCATGTGATCACCAGCTACCACCGCACGCTCGACAAGGTGACCGAGCGCTTCCTCGGCAAGCGCCAGATCGGCACCACCGGTCGCGGCATCGGCCCGGCCTACGCCGACAAGATCAACCGTGTCGGCATCCGAATCCAGGATCTCTTCGACGAGAACATCCTGCGCCAGAAGGTCGAGGGCGCCCTCGACCAGAAGAATCACCTGCTGGTGAAGATCTACAACCGCCGCGCGATCATCGCCGAGCAGGTGATCGAGGAGCTGCTCAGCTACGTCGAGCGCCTGCGCCCCATGGTCGCGGACACCTCGCTCGTGCTCGCCCAGGCGCTCGATGCCGGCAAGACGGTGCTGTTCGAGGCCGGCCAGGCGACCATGCTCGACGTCGACCACGGCACCTACCCGTTCGTCACCTCCTCCAACGCGACCAGCGGAGGCGCGGCGACCGGATCCGGCGTGGCCCCGAACCGCATCGAGCGCGTCATCTCGGTGATCAAGGCGTACACGACCCGCGTCGGCGCCGGCCCCTTCCCGACCGAGCTGTTCGATGAGTGGGGCGAGTACCTGCGCAAGCAGGGCTTCGAGTTCGGCACCACCACCGGCCGCCCGCGCCGCTGCGGCTGGTACGACGCCCCGATCGCCCGCTACGCCGCACGGATCAACGGCGTCACCGACTTCGTGCTGACCAAGCTCGACGTGCTGAGCGGACTCGAGACGATCCCCGTCTGCGTCGCCTACGACGTCGACGGCGTCCGCCACGACGAGGTGCCCGTGTCGCAGAGCGACTTCCACCACGCCGTGCCGATCTACGAGGAGTTCCCCGGCTGGCAGGAGGACATCTCCGGCTGCCGCGAGTTCAGCGACCTGCCGCAGAACGCGCAGGACTACGTGCTCGCCCTCGAGGCCATGAGCGGCGCACGTTTCAGTGCGATCGGCGTGGGCCCGGAGCGCGAGCAGGTGGTTGTACTGCACGACCTGCTCGACGACTAGGCCTCAACACCCCAGGAGCCCGTTGCGGGCACGGGAACCTCGTCGAGAGGGTTCCCATGCCGACAGCGGGCTCTTTCGTTGACGGCGCGTGGATCGGCTGATCAGTAGCCGGCGGAGGCGGTGCCCGCCAGCATCGCGCCGATGCCGGCGAGGATCGCGCCGCCGAGCGAGAGCCAGAACAGTGCGGTGAGTCCGCCGACCACCACCCCGACGATCGCGAAGCCGCGACCAGCCGGCTCCTTCTTCAGCCCGACCAGGCCGAAGATCAGCGCGCCGAGCGGGAGGATGACGGTGAAGCCACCGACGATCGACACCAGCCCGAGCACCATCGCGGTGATGCTGAGCCCCTTCGGCTGCACCTGCACGAACTGCACGGGCGCGACGGGCATCATCGGCACGCCGTAGGTCGCGAGTGGTGCCGCGGGCGGTGCCGAGGATGGCGCACTGTACGACGCCGGCGGCTGACCGGCCGGCGAAGGCATGGCATGCGGCGGCGGAGGCTGCACGATCGGATCGGATTCGGCGGCGTGCGGATACGGGTCGGACACGTGGATCTCCCTGGTCGGACGAGTCGGAATTGACGGCCCCGAGGGCCCGCGAACATCCGATCGCGATGACCCGGAGCCACGTCCACCCGACGCTATCCGGCGCCTCGAATCCGGAGAGCTCCCGGACGCGGAGTCCGTCGCCGAGCGGACGATTCCGGTCGCGAGCTCGTCCCTCCGATTCGGTGTCGGAGGTGTTACGTACGGTCGATCACAGCAGTCGGGGCGGGACGAGAACGGAGGTCGATGAATGAACATAACGCCTTGCGTCACTAACGCGTTGCGTTATATGGTGACGTCGTGATCGGCTCGTTCGGCGATCGCGACACCGAGCGTCTATGGCGACGCGAAGTCGTCAGGGGCTTCGACCCGCGGTTATTTCGCCCTGCATTGCGGAAGCTCGTTGTGCTCGACGCCGCTGTACAACTCGGCGACCTCCGAGCGCCGCCCGGGAATCGTTTGGAACGGTTGAAGGGAGCGCGAGCCGGCCAACACAGCATTCGAATCAACGACCAATGGCGGATCTGCTTCGTCTGGACCGAGAGCGGCCCGGAGCACGTGCAGATCGTCGACTACCACTCCTGAGGAGCGATATGGACAAGCTGGCCCCCGTCCCTCCGGGGGAGGTGCTGATGGAGGAGTTCATCTCGGCGCACGGAATCACTCAGCATCGGGTCGCCGTCGACATCGGCGTACCGCCGCGCCGGATCAACGAGATCGTGCACGGCACGCGACGTATCTCAGCCGACACCGCGTTGCGGCTCGGCCGCTACTTCGGAACCTCCGCTCAGTTCTGGATCAATCTGCAGAGCCACTACGACCTCGAGGTGCAGCTCGATGTGATCGGAGACGCCCTCTATTCGATCGAACCGCTGCGAACGGCCTGAGTTCCGTGCCCGGGCCGAGCCGTGATCAGCGCAGCCCCGCGCGGTGGGCCCAGATCGCCAGGTCGACCCGGTTGCGTGCGCCGAGTTTGGTCGACAGGGCGGCGAGGTGGCTCTTCACCGTGCTGACGCTGATGAAGAGCTCACGCGCGATCTCGCTGTTGCTGCCGCCGCGGGCGACGGCGGCCAGCACCTCCGCCTCGCGCTCGGTCAAGGGCTGCATCGGGGGAGGGGGCGGCGCGTCGTGGGCGAAGGTGTCGAGCAGTCGCACGGTCACGTTCGGCGCGATCAGGGCGTCCCCGGCGGCTGCCGCGCGGACCGCCTGGCCGAGCAACTCGCCGCCCGAGTCCTTCAGCAGGAAGCCGCGGGCGCCCGCGCGCAGGGCGCCGTAGACGTACTCATCGAGGTCGAAGGTGGTGATGATCACCACGGCGAGCGGATCGGCGACGTCCGGCCCCGCGAGCATCCGGGTCGCTTCGATACCGTCGCGCAACGGCATCCGGATGTCGAACAGGCAGACATCGGGGCGGAGCCGACGGGCGAGTTCGACCGCGCGCTCGCCGTCCGCCGCCTGACCGACCACCTCGATGTCGAGCTGGGCGCCGAGGATCGCGACGAGCCCGGCGCGCACCAGTTCCTGGTCATCCGCGACCAGGACCCGGATCATCGGCGCCCTCGAACGGCACGTCCCAGCGGCAGCGCGGCGGTGACGGATCCGGGCATCACCGACACGGTTCCGCCGAGCAGGGCCGCCCGCTCGGTCATGCCCGTGATGCCGTAGCCGGGAGCGCTCGGTGCCTGCGGTTCGCCGTCATCCGTGATGCGCAGCCGAAGCTCGTGCGAATCCGCATCCACCACCACTCGGATGCGGGTGACGCCGCGCGCGTGGCGGCGGGCGTTGGTCACCGCCTCCTGGGCGATCCGGAACGCGGCGGCGCCGACGGCGGGCGGCACGTCGAGGTCGGCGAGGGTCCCGAGGGCAACCTCGACGGTCGGATCCTCCGCCCGGGCGAGAGTGTGCAGGTCGGCGAGCCGGGCGTCGTCCTGCCGCAGCACGCGCACCATCGAGCGCATCTCGGCGAGGGTCCGCGACGCCTCCGTCTCGATCACCCGCAGCGCTTCCGACGCCGACTCCGGCCGGGCGGCCATCGTGGCGAGTCCGGCTTGGGCCTGGATCGCGATCGCGGAGACGTGGTGCGCCACCGTGTCGTGCAGGTCGCGGGCCAGGCGCTCGCGTTCCAGCATCCGCCCCCGCTCGATCTCGCGCAGGCGGCCGGCTGCCCGGGAGCGCACGGCGAAGGCGAGGGTCGCCGCCGCGACGACGACGGCGGACCCGCCGACGGTGTCCTGCACCGATCCGCGCAGCAGTTGCACCGCCAGGCCCGCGACGACGAGCGCCCCGCCGAGCACCATCGCCCGGCCCGAGGCCCACCGGAACAGCGCGTAGAGGTAGATCAGCACGTACGCCCCGCTGACCAGCTGCGGGCTGTGTCCGAGCGCGATCGTCTCGACCTGGGTGACGAGCGCCGTCGTCACGAAGACGACGAACGGATGCGTGCGGCGCCAGAGCAGGCCGGGCAGCAGCAGGAGCAGAACGATCAGCGAGGGAACGACGGCGGGGAGCCCGGGCCGCAGCAGCGCCTCCGCGACGGCCGCGAGGGCGAACGCGCCGATCAGCGCGGCGTCGCGCCACCCCGGGCCGGCCGGCGCCGGGACGGCGGACGGCAGCGTCCACACCGAGCGCATCAGCATCCGCTCATCGTACGGCGACCACACGGAGCGCGGGGCGGATCGACAGCTCGGCGATCAAGAGCGGGATCACCCAGCCGGCGCCCATCAGCACCGCGCGCGTCGCCTCGTTCGTCGGTCCGACGAGCAGCACGTACGGCAGGGTGAGCACGGCCTGCGTTCCGGCGGCCGCCGCGACCGCGTAGGCCCGCGCCATCCACGCCCGATGCCGCCGGATGTCGCCGCGGCGCACGGCGACGACTCCGAGAACGATGCCGACGGCCATCAGCGTGCCGAACAGGAGGCGCATCACCAGCAGGGCGGGCCCGTCGCCGGCCGGGAGCGGATAGAACACCGCCATCCACAGCCCGGAGAGCGCCGCCGCGACGCCGCACGGCGCCACGATGCGGCCCGCGATCCGATGCCAGCGCGGCCGTCGCCGCCGCAGCCCGGCGTCGAACTGCAGGGCGCCGAAGACGGCGTAGACGCTCGCGCCCACGATGTGGATCACCACGGGCACGGGGGAGGCGAAGAAGCGCGCGTTCTCGGCCGTCACCGGCCCGCCGCCGCTGAGTTCGGTCACCCGCATGGCTCCGGCGAGGATCGGGATGAGGCTGAGCAGGATCAGCGCGGGGGCGGTCAATCGCTTCATGCTTCGATGCTCGCCGTCGCCGGGGCTTCTCGCCTCGGCCGACGAGCCGCGCGGGTCTCGTCCTTTCGGCTGATGCGAGGGCCGTCGTGTTCTTCGCTTCGGATCGCTCGGGCTGCCAGCTGCCGTGCGGCCGCGAACGGTGCGGATGTCTCCCCGTGGGGGAGATGGCCAACGGAGCCATCCGAAGTTACGGCAGGCGCGAGCGGGCGATCGCTGCCGAAACGAGGTCGGGCCGGTGCCTGTCACCATTCCGGTGATCCCCGAATGAGAGGCTTCTCAGGCAGCCCGCCCGAACCGTAGAGTCTCGACCACCCGTACCGAGGAAGGGCCGATGGCTCACCACACTCGTACTCTGCTGACCGGCCTGCTCGTGGCGCTGATGCTCCTCCTCGCCGCGCCTGCGTCGGCGACCGAGCGCGGGCTGGATTGCGAGGGGCTGCTCTCGGAGGAGTCGCGCGCGAACCTACCCGGGTCGGGATTCGAGGCGAACCCCGATACGACGTTCTCCGGCTTCGACGACGCCGACCGCGACTACCCGGGCGCGCTCAGCTGTTCGTGGGGTGTGCCGCAGACCGACAACCTGTTCTGGCTCGGCGTGGCCCCCGTCTCGGCGGATGCGGCGGCGACCGAGCAGGCGACGCTGGCGGCGGCGGGATGGACGAGCCGCGAATCCGACGGCGGCGCACTCTTCGAGATCGACCCGGCCCAGTACGGCTACATCGTCGAGCCGGTCTCGCTCTTCCGCGACGGCTACTGGTTCATCGCCTCGGACTACGCGCTGCTCGCCCCGATGATCTCGAACGTACTCGGCGCCGAGGTGGCTCAGGCCACGGACGAATGCGATGCGCTGCTCTCCGAGAACCAGCGCACGCTGCTGGCCCAGTACGGGATCGCGCGCTCGAACGACGAGTTGCCGTTCCAGTCCGACGCCCCGAGCGATGGCGTCTTCTGCACCTGGAACAACACCCTGTCGCTCGCCTACGCCGAGGTGTCCGAGGAGGAGGCGGAGCGGCTACGCGCCGCAGCGATCGACTTCTTTCCGCAGTCGGAGGGGCTCTACGCGGGTGCGGGCGCGGCCTGGGCCAGTGAGATGTACTTCGCTGACGGCTACTGGTTCCTGACCTACCGGATGAGCCGCGACATCCCGCTCGACACCTCGGCGATCGAACTGCGCGACCGCATCTTCGGAGCGCGGGCCACCACCGCGCCGGCCACGACGGAGCCGGTCGCGGTCGAGCCCAGCCTCCTCGAAGCCGATCCCGTCGCGCCCCAGGCGTGGGCTGCCGCGACCCCCTCTACGCTCAGTTCGCTGCCGCCGGCGCAGACCCTCGAGTGGAACATCCTCCGCTTCGCCGCGCTCGCCGGTGCCGCCATCGTGCTCACGGCGTTGCTCGTGCTGCCCGGCAAACTCGTGGACACCGCGCTCGAGGGCAACTACGGTCGACTCGGCCTGCCGCAGCTGCGCCTCCCGTCGACGACGCGGGCGCGGCCGCGGGTGCTGACGATCGCGGTCGGTGTGCTGCTCGCCTCCGCGATCTCGGTCTACGTCGACCCGGCGATCGGTTTGAACGATCTGAGCGCACGGGTCTTCGCCTCCACGCTCACCGCGGTCGTCATCGAGAGCGTGCTCGGGCTCTGGCTGGTCGCTCGGGTCGCGCGTCGGGTGGATCCGAGCGTGGTGCCGAGTCTGCGGTTCACCTGGAACTCGCTCATTTTCATCCTGCTCGCCGCGCTGATCTCGCGACTGATCGGATTCGAGCCCGGGATGATGTTCGGGCTCGTGATCGGGCTCAGCTACGCGGGTGGTCGCGAGCCGCGCCGCGAGCACCGGGTGGTCTGGGCCGAGGCGGGCATCGTGCTCGTGATCGGCCTGCTCGCGTACACGGCGTACAGCGCGTTCTTCGTCGAGGCGAGTGAGTCGCCCGACAGCGTGCTCGGTGTGCTCGCGCTCTACGCCCGCGAGACGCTCAGCGCCCTCACCATCGCGACGATCTTCGCCCTGCCGATCGTGCTGCTGCCCGTGCGCGGGATGCTCGGCCCGGTGCTCTGGCGGCACAACCGGCTGATCTGGTTCGGCGGCTACGCGGCCGCCGTGTTCCTCCTCTTCGCGATCGTGCTACCGCTGGAGGACAGTTGGGAGCAGGTCGGCAACACGCTCGATCAGTGGCTCTGGCTGCTGATCGCGTACGTGCTCGCGGCCGTGCTGGTCTGGGCACTGCTCACCTTCCTGCCCACGCCACGGCGGCTGCGTGAGAACGTGGTCCCCCTTGCGGACCACCGCAGCGGTACCGACGGATGACGCCCGCGACGAGGCCGCATCCGTAGCGTCGGAGGCATGCAGAACCAGCAGAACGAGAATGAGCAGCACGAGAACGCGCAGAACGCGAACGGATACGTCGCGCGCGTCGAGGCCGTGCGGAAGATCTACGGAAGCCACGGAACCGTCGCGGCACTGGACGGCGTCACGCTGGGCATCCGCCGCGGTGAGTTCACCGCGGTGATGGGCCCGAGCGGCTCCGGCAAGTCCACCCTGATGCACGTGATGGCCGGGCTGGATTCGCCGACGGATGGGCGCGCCTTCCTCGGCGGCACCGAGATCACCCGGATGAAGGACGCCGAGCTCACCGTGCTGCGGCGTCGCAGCGTCGGCTTCGTCTTCCAGGCCTTCAACCTGGTGCCGACGCTCGACGTGCGCGGCAACATCCGGCTGCCGTTCGAGCTCGACGGCCGCGGGGTCACCGCCGATGAGGAGAACTGGATCGCGCGACTGGTCGAGACGCTCGGCCTGCGTGAGCGCCTGACGCACCGCCCCCACGAGCTCTCGGGCGGCCAGCAGCAGCGGGTCGCGATCGCCCGGGCGCTGGCGACCCGGCCCGAGCTGATCTTCGCGGATGAGCCCACCGGCAACCTCGACTCGCGCACCGGCCGCGAGGTGCTCGCGCTGCTCTCGGCCGCGTCCCGTGAGTACGGCCAGTCGATCGCGATGGTCACCCACGACCCGATCGCCGCGAGCCACGCCGACCGGGTGCTCTTCCTCGCCGACGGCCGCCTGGTCGACGACCGGCCGCGGATGAGCGCCGAACAGATCGCGAGCGCGATGCTCGGGATGGAGCGGGTCGCATGAAGCCCGTCAGCCTCCGCGGCGGTGGCGCCACCCTCGCCGTCTCCGCCCTCTCAGCCGCCTTCGGCACCGTCCTGATCATGGTGATCGCCGACTTCGCCGCCTACTTCGCGGCCACCGGCTTGGACGGCATCGGCCAGGCGTCCCTGATGCTCGGCGTCGTCGCCGCCCTGTTCTTCGGCATCGCCCTCTACGTCGGCGCGGTCGTCACCGCCAACTCGGTCTCGACGGTGATCGCGGGGCGCACCCGCGAGATCGCGCTGCTGCGACTGATCGGCGCTTCCGGGGCGACGCTGCGCGGCCGCATCCTGCGCGAGGGTGTGCTGCAGGGCGCTGTCGGGGCACTGATCGGCTGCGCGGTCGGCGCGCTGCTCACCGCGGCGGCGGCCCAGCTGGCCATGGCCACCGGCGTGCTCGACTCCTTCGCCTATCCGTTCCTGCATCCCGCGGTCGCCGCTCCCGTGCTGGCCGTCACCGCGGCCACCGCGATCGCGGCGTGGTCCGGCTCGCGGCGCGTGCTCGCGGTGTCGCCGATGGCGGCTACCGGATCCGCGACGGAGCCGCGCTGGGACGAGCTGCGTGCCGGCACGGCCCGTCGGGTCGTCTCGATCGGTCTCGTTGCGCTCGGCTTCCTGCTGCTGGCCGGCGGTGTGGTGCTCGGTCTGGTGACCTCGCTCGGCGTGCTATTGGGTCTCGCGGGCGGCATGATCTCGTTCACGGGCGTGGTGCTCGGTGCCCCGGTGTTCCTGCCGCCGCTGATGCGGCTGCTCGGGCGGATGCTCGGCCGCGGCCCGGTACCGGCGCTCGCCGCCGCGAACGCGGTCCGCAACCCGGCACGCAGCTCGCGCGCGGTCGTCGGCTTGGTGATCGGGGTGACGCTGGTCACGATGTTCGCGGTCGCGACCGAGACCTTCCGCTCGATCACGTACCAGTACGGGCAGATGCAGCCCGAGTACTACGCCGCCTTCGAGCAGGTGATCTCGACCACGACCGCCGTGATGAGCGTGCTGCTCGGCTTCTCGGTGCTGCTCGCCGCGGTCGGCATGATCAACACGCTGTCGCTCAGCGTGCTGCAGCGCCGCCGCGAGTTGGGCTTACTGCGCGCGCTCGGCTTCACCGTGGCGCAGGTGCGCCGGATGATCGTGGCCGAGGCGACGGCGATGGTCGCCTCCGCGACGCTGTTCGGCATCCTGCTCGGCGTGTTCTACGGCTGGGCCGGCGCGCAGTCGACGTTCGGCTCGCTGATCCAGGGCGTGACCGCGCCGTCGATCCCGTGGCCGATCATGGCGGCCGTCGTGGTGGCGACGGTCGCGATCACGATCGCGTCGTCGCTCGTGCCGGCGCGCCGGGCGACGCGGGTGTCGCCGGTCGCCGCGCTGGCGGTGGACTGACTCCGCTGGGGACGTTTGCGAAGGGGTGAACCCGCAACACGACGGCTTCGCCGCGTGTTGCTTGTTCCCTGGCGCGGGGTTGTCACCTTCTCCGCTCGCAAGCTCGCGAAGAAGCTGACAACCCCGCGCCAGTGCTGCGCATGGGCGGTTTGGGAAGATGGGGGCGTGAATGCTGTACGCCCCACTCCCGCGCCCCTCGAGGGCCGCTTCATCCGGCTCGAGCCGCTGACGCCCGAGCACCTGCCCGAGCTGTTCGCGGCGATCGGATCGCCCGAGGTGTTCGCGGGCGGCTGGGGTGGCGGGCCGGCGGGGTATCGCGCGACGCTCGCGGAGTTCACGAGCTTCGCCGAGTCCTACCTGCCCTGGCACGCGAATCCGTACGCCCTACGACTCGTCGGCGGCGAACAGCACGGCCTGCTCGTGGGCACGTCGAGCATGATGGACTTCGACGAGAAGCGCGAGGCGACCCACATCGGCGCGACGGCGTACAGCCCGAGCGTGTGGGGCACCGCGGTCAACCCGGAGGCCAAGCTGCTGCTGTTCGGTCTCGCCTTCGACAGCGGATTCGAGCGGGTGCGGATCCAGGCGGATGCGGTGAACGTGCGCTCGCGCGCCGCGATCCTCAAGCTCGGCGCGCAGTTCGAGGGCATCGTGCGCCACGACATGCGCCGCGCCGACGGCAGCTGGCGCGACACCGCGCTGTACTCCATCCTTTCCGCCGAGTGGCCCGCCGTCCGCGCCGCCCTCGAACAGCGCCTCGCCCGGGCCGACGGCCCCGTCCGCCCCGCCTGACGGGGCACTTCCGGCCAGGGAGGAGCGGGTTCCGGACAGCGTGCTGCCGCACGCGCGGGTCGGGATCGACGGGGCAGTAGCCTCACGGAGTGATCCAGAAGCTGCGCGACGCCACCATCCTGTTGCAGTACCTCGGGATGGGCCTGGTCTGGGGCGCCAGCTTCCTGTTCATGAAGGTCGCGCTCGAGGGCGGCGTCTCGTTCGGCCAGGTCGCGTGGTCGCGGTTGATCCTCGGGGCCCTCGCCCTGGGCGCCGTGGTGCTGTTCACCCGCGCGAAGCTGCCGCGCGACCCGATCCTCTACCTGCACTTCCTTGTGATCGGCATCAGCGGCTGCGTCATACCGCACCTGCTCTTCGCCTGGGGTGAGCAGTACGTCTCGTCGAGCCTGGCCAGCATCTACAACGCGGTCACCCCGATCACCACCGCCCTGATGGTCACCCTGGCCTTCCGCGTCGAGAAGCTCGGTCGCGGCCAGGTCGCGGGCGTCGCCGTCGGCATCATCGGTGTCGTGGTGATCATCGGGCCGTGGCGCTACGCCGCCCTCACCGGCGACGTCTGGGGTCAGCTCGCCTGCCTGCTCGCCGCGGTCTGCTACGGATTCACCTTCGGCTACACCCGCAAGTACATCTCGCACCGCGATGTCTCGTCCACCAGCGTGGCCTTCCTGCAGATCGGATCCGCGGGGGTGGTGATGCTGCTGCTCACGCCGGTGCTCGCCCTCGGCCCGGTCACCCTGAACGGCTGGATCGTGGCGAGCCTGCTCGTGCTCGGCATCGCGGGAACGGGCTTCGCGTATCTCTGGAACATCGCGGTGCTGCGCGCCTGGGGGCCGACCACCACCTCCACCGTCACCTACGTGACGCCGATCGTCGGGGTGGTGCTCGGCATCCTCGTGCTCGGCGAGACCTTCGGCTGGAACGAGCCCGTCGGCGCGGTCCTCGTCTTCCTCGGCATCATGCTCACCCAGAAGCGCCTGCGCCTGCGCCGCCTCGCCTGAAAAGGGTTGTCATTTTCTCCGCTACCTACCGACAAAGTGACAACCCTTCTGGGGCGAGCGGGTCCGTTAGGGTCGAGGCATGACGGATGAACGTGCCAGAACCGAGGTCGACCCGGCCGTGTTGAACGAACTGAGCGGCATCCGCCAGAGCATCGACAACATCGATGCGGCCCTGATCCACATGCTCGCCGAGCGGTTCAAGTTCACGCAGAAGGTCGGCAGGCTCAAGGCCGAGCACGGTCTGCCGCCGGCCGATCTCGAACGGGAGGCGCGTCAGATCACCCGGCTGCGCGGCCTGGCGGAAGAGGCGCACCTCGATCCGGCCTTCGCGGAGAAGTTTCTGAACTTCATCGTCGCCGAGGTCATCCACCACCACGAGCAGATCGCCAACGGACACTAGACACCGCGTCCGCGTCGGGCACGGTCCACAGCGGATCCGCGTTCATGTCACGCAGCAGCGCGTCGATTTCGGCCGCCGACCAGTACCGGCAGCGGACGACGACGTGATCCGCCGCGGTCCAGGCCGCGAATCCGCCGCCATCCGGTAGCGCCGTGAAGCGGGTGAGCCGCCGCGGCCACTGCTCGCGGCGCCGGTACCCGCGGAGGTAGACGACGGCGGATCCGTCGGTCAGCACCCGAACCGGGTGCAGCACGAACAGCTGCACCGCCAGGAGAGCCGCGACGAGCAGCGTCACGGCGAGCGCGACGGCGCCGCCACCCGACGCGGTCGCGATGCCGCCGAGGGCGATCACGATGGCAACCCGCAGCGCAAGCGCACGCCACTGCAGAGCCGCGCTGGGCGCGAACAGCGTGGGTGATTGACGATTCGTCACGATTTCCTCCGTGCGAAACCGTACTCGCATCCACGATCCACGCCGAATCGCGGCGCGGATCGGCCGACTCGCGCGGATCGTGTACGAAACGAAGGATCGGAGCTCGACGCGCCCGAATCGGCGAGACCGAGATCCGCGGAATCACGCGGATCTCTCGTCCCGCGATCAGGGTGCCGATCCGTCCCGTCCTTCGTTTCGTACAGCCGGGGTGGGAGAGCGACGCGCGTCGTCCCCCGCGTCGCTCAGATCGTGGCGAGTTGGGCGACGGTGAGCGCTCGGCGGCGGGCGATCGCGGCGACGGTGAGCGCGAGGCCGAAGAGGGCCCAGATCACCAGGACCACGGCGGCGCGAGCGGCGCCGCCGGTGCCGTTCACGATCGCCTGCATCCCGTCGAGCGCGGTCGAGAGCGGAACAAAGGCGAGCACGTCGTCGAACACCGAGGGTGCGGTGGAGATGATTCCCGCGCCCAGGCTGAACACCACGACGATCATCGAGATGAACCGACCGATGCCGCCGAGCAGCGCGACCAGGCCCTGGTTCACCGAGGCGAACGCCGCTCCCGCCAGCATCGACATCAGGGTGAAGCCGAGCCAGGTGCCCAGGTCCATCCCCGCGACGAACGCCATCACGATCGCGACCGCGATGCCCTGCACCACACCGATCAGCAGCGCCGGGACGTACGAGTCGATCGCCAGCCCGAGCGAGGAGCGGGTCGAGGTGAGCGCGCGGGACGAGAAGGCGCCGATCACCAGGAAGGTCGCCAGCGCGCCGAGCCAGAGGGCCACCGAGGAGAAGAACGGGGTGCTGCCCGCGCCGAACAGGGCCACGGTGTCGGAGCCGGAGGCCACCGGATCCGCGACTACGTCGGCGAGCTTGGTGCGCTCGGCGTCGGTGTACGTCGGCAGCTGCGTCACCGCGGAGTCGAGGCCGTCGGAGAGCGAGTTCGCGCCGGTGCCGAGCTGGTTCGCTCCGTCGGCGAGCGATTGCGTCCCCGTGGCGAGCTGCGCGGCGCCGTCGGCCGCGGAGGTCGCGCCGTCGGCCAGCTGCGATGCGCCGTCGGCCGCCGAGGTGGCGCCCGTGGCGAGCTGGCCTGCACCGTCGGCGATCTGCTGGATCGTGCCGGCCAGGGTGCCCAGGCCGGAGGCGGAGGAGTTCACGCCGGCCACGAGCTGCTGCACGCCACCCGCCAGGACGGGAACCGAATTGACCAAGGAGGTGGGGCTGTCGCCGTTCACGGCGGTATTCAGAGCGGAGGCGCCTTGCGCGGTCTGGTTGACGACGTACGTGAACGACGGCGGTACCTGGTCGGCGACCTCTTGCTCCGTCGGCGCGGTCGTCCTCTGCTGGGCCGTGATCGCGCCCTGCAGGGCGGCGCACGACACCGGATCGCCGGCCTCTTCCGGCGTCCCGACGCAGAGCGCCGCGAGCTTCGAGAACCCGTCCAGCATGCCGACGCTGTAGCTCTGCACCCCAGCGACGCCGTCGTTCAGCCCGGAGACGCCGGCGCCGAGCCCCGACGTCGGGTTCGTGATGCCATCAGACAGCGCCTGCGCGCCATCCGCCAACGCCTGCGTCTGTGGCTGCTGCGCGGTCGCCGCCGCGGCCTGCGACGTCAGCCCGTCCGCCACCTGCTGCAGCCCACTCTGCAGACCGCCCGCGCCGGTCGCCAGCTCGCCGATGCCGCTGGAGAGATCGCCCGCACCGCTGGCCAGCGTGTCGATTCCGGTCGCGAGCGTGCCCGTGCCGTCGGCCAGCGTCGATGCGCCCGTGCCGAGCTGGGTCGCGCCGTCGGCGAGCGAACCCGCGCCCTCCGCGGCCGTGCCGAGCTGGTCGTGCAACGTGTTGAAGCCGACGTAGACGTTCTCGAGGTAGCTCGTGGTCAGCTGCGTGTTCAGCAGCTTGGTCGCCGTGCTGGTCACGGTCGCGCTGATCGCGCCGTCGACGAGCTTGGACTTGTCGCTGGTGGCGATGTCGATCGTCGCCTGCACCGCATCCGCCGCGTCGCCCGAGAACGAGGTCGCCGCCGCCGAGAAGTTCGACGGGATGGTGACCACGGTCGCGTACTCACCGCTGGCGAGGCCGCTCGCCGCGTCATCCGCATCCGTCAGCACCCAGGTGAAGTTCTGCGAGGAGTCGGATCCGGAGACGTTCGCGACGGCGGAGGCCGAGGTGGTCTCGCCCCCGGTCACCAGGCCGGAGGCCAGCTGGCGGCCGAGCGGCACGGTCTGCCCGTTCAGCTGGACCGGGGTGTCGTTGTTGACCACCGCGGCGGTGATGTTGTCGAGGCGTTCGGTGGGGTTCCACAGTGCCCACACCAGCAGGCCGCCGATCGCGAGGGGCACCAGGATGATGCCGAGCACCGTGAACCAGGTGACCTTCTTGGTGCCCCGAGGGCGTTCCAGCGAGAAGAGAGCCATGACTTAGAGGACCTTTGCGATCGCGCGGCTCGTGGCCGCATCCGTTCCGGTGACGACCGTGGTGCGGGCGTCGGGGAGGAGCTCATCCAGAGCATCGGGATCGACGCACGTGGCGACGATGGTGAGCGTGCGGCGCTTGGTCTCGGCCTGCGCGAGAGCGCCGTCGAGCTCGTAGCGCACGCCGCGGCGGATCAGCGGATCCGAGACCGAATCGAGGTCGTCGATCGCGACGATCGCGGGCTTGGCGGCGAGGGCCGCGCGCACCTCGGCGACCGGATCCGCGGCCCCGGCCAGCCGGGCGACGGCGACCTTGCCGCGCACGGCCGCGGCGCGGATCGGCACCACGAAGCCGGCCACCTTGAGCTTGCCGTCCTCCGGCTTGAGCCGCCCCGCGATGCTGAGCAGCAGCGCGCTCTTGCCGGAGCGGTGCGCGCCCTGGATCACCAGGATCCCGCCCTCCGGCACCTCGAACGCGAGATCCGTGTACTGGCCGGGCAGGCTCAGGCCCTCGGCCGCGATCACCGCGTCACCGCCGAAGTCGGCCAGCGCGAGTTCCTTGGTCAGACCCTCGCCCTCGACGTCGAAGGAGGGCAGCGCCTTGTCGAGCCAGCGCGGCATGTGCCAGGCGCGGTCGCCGAGCAGGTGCAGCACGGCCGGCACCAGCGTCATCCGCACGATGAACGCGTCCACGAAGACACCGACGGCCAGGCCCAGCGCGATCGGCTTGATCGTGCCGTCGCCCTCGGGCACGAACGCCGCGAAGACCGAGAACATGATGATCGCCGCGGCGGTGACCACCTTCGCCGAGCCGACGAATCCGGTCTCCACCGCCTGTCGGGCACTGAGCCCGTGCACGTAGTCCTCCCGCATCCGCGAGACCAGGAAGACCTCGTAGTCCATGGCCAGGCCGAAGAGCACGCCCATCAGGATGATCGGCATGAAGCTGATCACCGGGCCGGTCTTGGCGACGTGCAGCGCCTCCGCGAAGTAGCCGTCGTTGAAGACCAGGGCCACGACGCCCAGGGATGCGCCGACCGAGAGCAGGAAGCCCAGCGCCGCCTTCACGGGCACCCAGAGGGAGCGGAACACCATCGTCAGCAGCACGAGCGAGAGCCCGACCACCAGGATGCCGAACGGCAGCAGGGCGTTGCCGAGTCGGTCGGAGATGTCGATGCCGATCGCGCTCTGGCCGGTCACCGCGAGGTCGACGCCGTACTCCTTCTGGAAGTCGTCGTGCTTGTCGCGGATCTCGGCGACGAGCGCCTTCGTCGCGTCCGAGTCGGGCCCGCCCTCGGGGATCACCTGGATGATGCCCGTGTCGGCGTTCTCGTTCGGAGTGGCGAGGGGAACGGAGGCGACTCCCGGCAGCTTCTCGATCTCGGCCTTGAGATCGGCCATCAGGCCCAGCGGATCCGTGGAGCCGATGATGGTGCCGGTGACGATCAGCGGGGCGTTGTAGCCCTCGCCGAAGTGCTTGGCGAGCAGGTCGTACGTGGTGCGCGAGTCGGTGCCGACCGGCTGCGAGCCCGCATCGGGCAGGGCCAGGCGCAACGACATCGCCGGCAGGGTGGTCACGCCGAGCACGGCGACGACGGCGACGATCGTGACGATCGGGTAGCGGGTGACGGCGCGCACCCAGCCGCGGAAGAAGCCCTTCGGAGCCTCGTGCGGATCGGCGACGGGAACGGGGACGCCGGTCTTCTCGGCCTCCGCCTCGGCCTTCGCCGCGCGGCGCTTGGCGCGCTTGTCCTTCGGGCGCAGGCGCTCGCCCGCGAAGCCGAGCAGCGCCGGGGTCAGGGTGAGGGCGATCACCACGGCGACGCCGACGCCGGCCGCGGCCGCGATGCCCATGGTGGTGAGGAACGGGATGCCCGCGACGCTGAGGCCCGCCAGCGCGATGATCACGGTCAGGCCGGCGAACACCACCGCGGAGCCGGCCGTCGCGGTGGCCCGGGCGGTCGACTCCTCGGGATCCATTCCCTTGCGCAGCTGATCCTGGTGCCGCGAGATGATGAACAGCGCGTAGTCGATGCCGACCGCGAGGCCGAGCATCAGCGCCAGCAGCGGCGTGGTCGACGAGATGCTGGCGAAGCGCGTTGCGATGAAGATGCCGGACATCGAGAGCGCGACGCCGAGGATCGCGGTGAGCAGCGGCATCCCCGCGGCGAGGAACGAGCCGAAGGTGAGCACCAGCACCACGAGCGCGACCACCAGGCCGACGGCCTCGGTGATGCTGACAGCGGGCAGGTTCTGCGAGAAGAGATCGCCGCCGATCGAGACCACGGCACCGCTCGGGAGGGCGTCGCGCAGGGTGTCGGCCTCGGCCTTGAGCGCGTCGCGCGACTCGGTGCTGACCGTCGTGGCGGCGCCGTCCATCTGCGTGGTGATCACGAGCGCCGTCTGGTCGTCGGAGATGGAGCCGGTCACCGTGGTGCCGTACGGATCGGTGACGCTGTTCACCTCCGTGATGTCGGCCAGCGCCGTGACGGCGGCCGTGACAGCATCCTTCACATCCGCGTCCTGCACCGTCTCACCCTCCGGCGCGACCACAACGAAGCGCGCCGAGGTGCCGCTGACCTGGGGGAAGGTGCGGTTCAGCTGATCGAGCGCGGTCTGCGACTGCGTGCCGGGGATCGAGAAGGTGTTGTCGGTGCCGGCGTTCAGCAGCACCGCGCCGCCGCCCGCGAGGACGATCACCGCCAGCCAGAGCAGGGCGACGAGTTTGCGGGCGCGGAAGACCCAACGACCGAGGCTGTACAGCAGCGAAGACACGCTGGATCTCCCTTGTTGCGGGTGGTGAGGGTTCGATACAGCAGCGTATCCAATACAGGAATGTATCCGATACAGTGGTGTATCGCCAAGCCCGTTCATCGATTCTGGAAAGGTTGCCGACGTGACCTCGACCACTTCTCAGGCCGCCCCGACTCCGGCCGCCCCGAGCGAGGGCACCCGCCGCGGCCGGACCCGGGAGAAGCTGCTCGACTCGGCCTACGAGGTCTTCGCCGCGACGGGCGTGCACGCCGCATCGGTGGAGCAGATCACCGAGCACGCCGGATTCACCCGCGGTGCCTTCTACTCCAACTTCTCCTCGAAGGAGGAGCTGTTCTTCGCGCTGATGGAACGCGAGAACGACGCTCGCATCGCCGTGCTGGCGGAACGACTCGAGGACACCGTCCCGGCTCTGAAGGTCTTCGACGAGCAGAAGCTGGCCGACCTCATCCTCGAGTTCCTCGAGGGGCCGTTCGACAACCGGCAGTGGTGCATCGTCGTCTCCGAGTTCCAGCTGCTGGCGATGCGCGATCGGGCGATCGCCGCCGAGTACCTCGACTTCGAGAACCGCTTCGAGGCGTCGCTGCGGGAGATCATCACCTCGGCCCTGACCAAGATCGGCCGCGGCTTCTCGCTCGACCCGTCCCAGGCGATGCGCCTGCTGATCTCGGTCTACGAGGACGCGATGCGCTCCGCCGTGCTCGCGGGCGACGACCTCGACACCTCGGTCGACGCGGCGCGGCTGAACCTCGCCCGCGTCGTGATGGCGATCACGCGACCGCTCTGACGCCGGCGGCTCGCTCCTGGCCCGGATGCGGCATTCTGAAACCATGAACGACACCGAACTGATCGCCCTGGCCGACGCGATCGCCGAACGCGCGCACGCCGCCCAGGTGGATAAGGCGGGGGAGGTGTACATCGGGCATCCGCGCCGGGTCGCGGCGCACGTGCGGCGGTTGTTCCCGGAGGCGCCGGCCGGTGTGGTCGCGGCGGCGCTGCTGCACGACGTCATCGAGGACACCGACATCACGCCGCCGGCGCTGATCGACGCGGGGATACCGCTGGAGGTCGTCGCCACGGTGGACGCCGTGACCAAGCGGGTGGGCGAGCCGGTCGAGTCGTACTTCGAGCGGGTGCGCGCTCACGCGTGGGCCGTGATGGTCAAGACCGCCGATCTGACGGACAACACCGACCCGGAGCGGGTTGCGCGGCTGGATCCGGCGACTCGGGAGCGGCTCGCGGCGAAGTACGAGCGGGCCGAGCGGCTGCTGCGTGTGGTTGAGGACGGATCGAACTGAGTTCCACGTCCCGCCAGTCACGCGAGATCGGCGGAATCACGCGGATTCCGGCCGCGGCATCGGCGGTCGGCAGTCTCGTGATCCGTCCTCAGCCACGGGGAGCGGCGAGCGAGATGTACGCCAGGACTGCTCGAACGCAAACGCAGCCACATCAACGGGGAGAAGATCCGCGAGATTCCGCGGTTTTCGTGGCCGACGTCCGAGGTGCGATCTCGTTGGAGCAGTCCTGGCGTGCGTATGGCCCCCGCAGGGCCACGCCGCGCGCCGCGGGAGCCGCTACCGTGACCCCATGAGCACCTGGCCGCGCCTCGCCACGGCGGAGTGGGACGACACCCGCGCCACCTTCCACCTCTGGACCCAGATCGTCGGCAAGGTGCGGATGGCGTACGAGCCGATGCTGAACCACTGGTGGCAGGTGCCGCTGTACGTCTCGGCGCGTGGCCTGAGCACGGGTGCGATCCCGTTCGGCGCCGAGGTGTTCGAGATCGAGTTCGATCTGCTGGCGCACCGGCTCGAGATCCGGGTCAGTGACGGCGGCGCGGCGGGCTTCGCGCTCGAGCCGATGACGGTCGCGGCGTTCTACCGGCGGGTCTTCGCTGAACTGGCGAGCGTCGGCATCGAGCCGCGCATCTACGCCGTGCCCAACGAGGTCGACCCCGCGATCCCGTTCGCGCAGGACGAGCAGCACCAGAGCTACGACCCGCACGCGGTCAAGCAGTTCTGGCGGCAGCTGATCCAGGCCGATCGGGTGCTCGGTCGCTTCCGCGCGGAGTTCACCGGCAAATGCAGCCCGGTGCACCTGTTCTGGGGCGCACTCGATCTCGCGGTCACGCGCTTCTCCGGATGCCTCGCTCCCGAGCACCCCGGTGGCGTGCCGAACTGCCCCGACCGGGTGATGGTGGAGGGCTACTCGCACGAGATCTCCAGCGCCGGCTTCTGGCCCGGCGGCGGAGCGGAAGGCGCGTTCTACTCCTACGCCTACCCGGCGCCGGACGGATTCGCGCAGGCGCCCGTGCCGGAGGGCGCCTTCTTCAGCGCCGAGTTCGGCGAGTTCCTGCTGCCGTACGAGGTGGTCGCCGCTTCCGACGACCCGGATGCCCTCGTCGCCGCATTCCTGCAGGCCACGTACGACGCCGCCAGCACCCTCGCCCACTGGGACGAGGCCTGATCCTCAGCGAAAAGTTGCAGCCCTCGACCGCCCAGGGCTGCAACTTTTCGCCAGGGTGGGGCCGGTCAGCGCGGCGGCTCGGCGGGCTCGAGGTCGTAGTGGTCGCCGATCGACGCGACGAAGACGCGGCGGCGCAGCGCGTCGGCGCGGGCGCGTTCGCCGCGGAGGGCCTTCACCAGAGAGAGCGCGATGCCGATCATGACCAGGCTGAAGGGCAGCGCGGTGATGATCGCGGCGGTCTTCAGCGCATCCAGCCCGCCCGAGAGCAGCAGCGCGATCGCCACCAGCGCGGTCGCGAGGGCCCAGAACACGCGGATCCACGCCTTCGGCTCCACGTCGCCGCCGGTCGAGAGCATGCCGAGCACCAGCGCGCCGGAGTCGGAGGAGGTGATGAAGAACAGCGCCACCAGCAGCATCGCGCCGACCGCCGCGATCGCACCGCCGGGCAGCCCCTGCAGCATCACGAACAGCGAGCCGTTGTAGTCGATCGTGCCGTCCGCGCCGACCAGTCCGCCCTCGCCCTCGAGTTCCCGGTGCAGCGCGGTGCCGCCGAGCACGGCGAACCAGAGGAAGGTCATCAGCGTCGGCACCAGCAGCACGCCGAAGACGAACTCGCGCACGGTGCGACCCTTCGAGATCCGCGCGATGAAGATGCCCACGAACGGGGCCCACGACATCCACCAGCCCCAGTAGAACGTGGTCCACGCGGCCTGCCAGGCGCTGCCCTCCTCGCCGGAGTACGCGCTCACGGTGAAGGTCAGGCCCACCACGTTCTGCAGGTAGGTGCCGATGGACTGCACGAATTCGCGCAGCAGGAACTGCGTCGGCCCGAACACGAGCACGTACACCAGCACCAGCGCGGCCAGCACGATGTTGATGTTCGAGAGCCACTTCATCCCACGGGTCACACCCGAGACGAGCGAGAAGATCGTGACGCCGGTGATCGCGACGATCAGTCCGATCTGCACCGGGGTGTCGGGCTCCGCGACGCCGATCGAGGCCAGGCCCGCCGAGATCTGCAGCACGCCGAGGCCGAGCGAGGTGGCGACGCCGAAGAGGGTGCCGACGATCGCGATCACATCGATCGCGTTGCCCCAGGCGCCGCGCACTCGCGAGCCGAGCAGCGGCTCCAGCGCCCAGCGGATCGAGACGGGCCGACGTCGACGGTGCACCGCGTAGGCGATGCCGAGCCCCACGATCACGTAGACCGCCCAGGCGTGCACGCCCCAGTGCAGGTAGGTCTGGCTGATCGCCTGCTGAGCGAGCTGCACCGGAGTTCCGGTGACGCCGGGCCGCGGATCCGCGAAGTGCGCCAGCGGTTCGGAGACGCCGTAGAAGACGAGGCCGATGCCCATCCCGGCCGCGAACAGCATCGAGAACCAGGAGAGCAGGCCGAACTCGGGTCGGTCGTCGTCGCGGCCGAGCCGGGTGAGACCGAGCCGGCTGAAGCCGAGCACCAGCGCGAGCGCGACGAACACCGCGATCAGCGCGACGTAGTACCAGCCGAAGCCGCCGACGATGCTCGACTGGATGCCCGCGAACAGCGCGTTCGCGGTGTCGGGCGCAGCGATCGCGAAGACCACGAAGCCGAGGATGATGCCCGCCGCGGGCCAGAACACCCACGGCGCGATGGCTCTGCGGGCGGAGGGATCAACGTGACTGTTCGAGACCATCCGATCTACGCTACGTCACCCGACACCTGTTGGCTACCTGGCGCTCTCCCGTCGCCCGTGTTACCGCGCGCGCCCGTACCCTGGCGAAAAGTTGCAGCCCTGGGCCCGCGAGGGCTGCAACTTTTCGGCAAAAGGAGGGGTTCGCCAGAGCACGGGCGCGCGAGGGCGGTGCGCCGGTCGCGCGTCAGGCCGCGACGGCGCGGCGCTTGGGGGCGAGGCCTCGGGCCACGCCGGCGCGTTCGAGGCGGCGGGCCACCACGATGCCGAGGGCGGTGAAGCCGCAGACGCTCGCCAGCAGCACCACCACGAACAGCACCTGCGCCCACACCGGCACCGTGGCGAGGCCGAACGCGGCCCACGCGCTCCACGCGTACAGCGAGCCGAGCAGCAGCGCCGCGAGCTGGAACAGCCACGTCGCCCACACCCGGTACAGCCCGAGTGCGAAGAAGATCTCCATCGCCACGCCCACCATCAGCGTGGTCACCACCGCACTCGCGCCGTACGGCGTCAGCGGAATGTTGATCAGCCCCGCGATCAGCGAGGTCAGGATGCCCGCGAGCGGCCGGCGGATCAGCGCCAGCGCGATCACGACCGGCAGCATCCACACTCCCACGAGCGCCCCGTAGGCGATGGGCGCGATCGGAGCGAGCACCGCCGCGAGGTGGTTCGTCGGCACGAGCAGGATGCCGCCGGCGGCGCCGATCGCGGCGCAGGTCATCAGGTAGCGGGTGGTCAGTTTCATCGTCGACGCCTTTCGGGGGTCATTGCGCGGAGCCCAACGGCACGGTGAGGAAGAGCGCAGCGGTCAGCGCCCAGAACAGCAGCAGGAACACGGTGTCGCGCGCCCGGAACGGCACCTCGTAGCGCTCGGTGCGGGTGGGATGAGCGCCGAAGGCTCGCGCGTCCATCGACAGCGCGACGCGTTCGGCGTGCCGGATCGCGCTCGCCAGCAGCGGCACCGCGTAGCCGACGTTGCGCTGCACCGCCGCGATCGGCCCGGGCCCGCCCGCCATCCCGCGCACGCGGTGCGCCTTGCGGATGGTCTCCAGCTCGGAGCCGAACCGCGGCACGAAGCGGAACGCGGCCAGCGCGGTGTAGCCGATCCGGTACGGCACCCGCAGCTGCTGCACCATCGCGCGCACGACATCCGGCCCGGTCGAGGTCATGCCGCCGACGAGTGAGAGCGCCAGGATGCTGAGCACCCGCAGGGCCGTTGTGCCGCCGACCGCGAGGGCGCCGACGTGCAGCGTCCACGGCCCGATGCTGAGCAGCGTGGCGCTGTCGGCGACCTTCGCGGGGTCGACCCACAGCGCGAATCCGAGGGTCATCAGCAGCGCCGCGGCGGGCAGCCCGACGAACACGAACAGCCCGAGCCGCCCGTTCAGTCCACCGCCGACCGCCAGCAGCAGCAGCGCGATCAGGGTGAAGATCAGCGGCAGCGTCGCCTGGTCGGTGAACACGAGCAGCACCACGACCGGCATCGTCGCGGCGAGCTTGGCCAGCGGGTTCAGGTGCCGCAGGAAGCCCCGGGCCTGCGACTCCGGGCGGGGCAGCGCGGCGGTCATGCCCGCTCCATCGCGTGCAGCTGAGCCAGCCGGGTGACGCCGCGCCAGCCCGGCACGCCGCGGGTCGCCTGAGCGAGCGGCGGCAGCCGCAGGCCGGCGTCGAGAAGGGCGTCGCCGGCGAGGATCTCCGCGGTCGGCGCGTGCCGCAGCACCCGGCCGTCGCGCATCACGATCACGTGCGTCGCCACCTCGGCGACCAGCTGCAGGTCGTGCGTGACCGCGATCACCGTGGTGCCCTCGGCGCGCAGCTCGGTCAGCAGTGCGACGAGCTCGGCGGCGCGCTCGCGATCCTGTCCGAAGGTCGGCTCGTCCAGCGCGAGCACACCCGCGCCGCCGATCAGGGCGGTCGCCACGGAGAGCCGGCGCTTCTGGCCGCCGCTGAGCAGGAAGGGGTGCCGCTCGCCGAGCCCGGCGAGGCCGAGTCGCGCGAGCATCCGCTCGACCCGCTCGTCGATGTCCGCGGCGCGCTGCAGCTCTAGGCCGTGCCGCAGCTCCTCCGCCACCGTCGCTCGGATGAACTGGTGCTCCGGATTCTGGAACACGAAGCCGACTCGACGCGACAGCTCGCGGGCGGCGGCGCCCGCCGGATCGAGACCGGCGATGCGGATGCGCCCCTTCGGTGCGGGCGCGACACCCGCGATGGCCTGCAGCAGCGTGGTCTTCCCGGCGCCGTTGACGCCGACGATCGCGGTGAAGCTCCCCGCCTCGATCCGCAGCGAGACGTCGTCGAGGATACGTGTGCCGCGGCGGACGACGGAGAGCGCGTTCACCTCGACGGCGGGCTCGGCGACCGGCACGTCGAGCGCCGCGACGGGAGCCGGAGCCTCGACGCCCGCGAGCATCTCGGCCAGCTCGTTCGGCGTGAGGGGCAACGCGGGCAGATCGACGCCCGCGCGGCGCAGCGCGAGCCCGGCGAGGGTGGCGGAAGGCAGCCAGACACCGAGCGCCATCAGCTCGCCGGCCCGCGTCGTGAGCAACTCGCGTGCGGGGCCGCTCATCACCTGCTGCCCCCACGCATTCAGCACCACGACCCGGTCGACGATCGGCATCGCCGCGTCGAGGTTGTGCTCGATCAACACGATGCCGTGCTCGCGGCTCGCCGCCAGCTCGCCGAGCGCTGCGTAGACCTCCTCGATGCCGGCCGGATCGAGGTTGGCGGTCGGCTCGTCGAAGACCAGCAGCCGCGTGCGCATCGCCAGCGCGCAGGCGATCGCGAGGCGCTGCTTGCCACCGCCGGAGAGTCGATCGGGGTCGTCGCCGCGGCGTTCCCAGAGGCCGACCCGGCGCAGGGCATCCTCGGCGCGCGCGAGTACCTCGTCCCTCGGAACCAGCAGGTTCTCGGGGCCGAAGCAGGCCTCGTCGAACACGGTCGCGGTCACGATCTGCGCGTCAGGGTCCTGGAAGACCATCGACACGTGCTCGCTCAGCCGGGCCACGCTCGTGCCCGCCGTATCAAGCCCGTCGACCGTGACGGATCCGCTCAACTCGGCCTCGACGTCGTGCGGGACCAGCCCGTTCAGCGCGAGCGCGAGCGTCGATTTGCCGCTTCCCGACGGCCCGAGCAGCAGCACCACCTCGCCCGGTGTGACGGTGAAGGTGACACCGTCCGGGGCGGCGTGCTCCGCGTCTTCGTAACGGATGCGCACGTCGGCGACGGAGAGTCCGGTCATGACACTCCTGCGGCTCGGGGGACGAGCCAACGTTACTGAGGCAAGGCTAGCCTCACAAGTCCCGGCTGCGGCTGTCCGCGGTGTGAGGATGGACCATGACCTTCGTCGACATCCACGGTGCGTCCATCCACTTCGACGAGTACGGCGACGCCCGGAACCCGCTGCTGATCCTGGTGCACGGGCTGATGGGGGACGGCACGACCGTCGCCCCGCTCGCGCGCCGGCTCGCCGAGCGCTTCCACGTGATCACTCCGGATGCGCTCGGCCACGGCCGCTCCGCTCGCCCCGACGGATTCACGCTCGCCGACCAGGGCGCGATGCTGAACGGACTCGTCGGCGCGCTCGGCGACGAATCCGCGGTGTTCGGCGGAATCTCCATGGGCTCCTACCTCGTCGCGCAGGCCGCGACCCTGGAGCCCGGGCGGGCGCGGCGGCTCGTGCTGATCGTCGGCAAGGCGCACGGCCTGACCTCCTCCTCGGCCGCGTTCGCCGCGAGCAAAGGCGTCGACCTCAGCACCCTCGCGCCGGAGGAGATGCTCGCGCTGATGGCGGAGGCGGTCTGGTCGCCCGACACCAGCCCGGAACGACGCGCCGCCCTGCTCGGCGCGATGAATGGGGAGCAGGTGGTGCTCTCCCGAGCCGAGCAGGCGGCCGTCGAGCGCTCGCTGGCCGGGTTCGATCTGCGCCCCGAACTGGCGTCGATCACGGCACCGACGCTGGTGATCTCCGGCGCGAGTGACGGACTCAACCCGCCGGAGCGCGGCCGCGAGCTGGCCGAGCACATCCCCGGCGCCCGCTTCGAGGTGTACCAGCACTCGGGCCACATGCTCGCCTTCGAGGAGGAGGACCGCCTCGTCGCCGATATCGAGGCGTTCGCGGCCTGAGACCTCGCGGCCTGAATCCCTGCGAACCGAGCCCCTTACCGCCCTGAACCCCACGCGGCCCGGCTCAGTCGAGCAAGGCTTCGTACTGCTCGACGGTGACGTCGACGCGGCGGTCGCGCCAGTAGAACTCACGGTCGTGCTCGCCGATCTCGCGCACGACGCGGCACGGGGTACCGACGGCCACAACGCCGGCGGGCAGGTCGCGGGTGACGACGCTGCCCGCGCCGACCACGGTGTCATCGCCGATCGTCACGCCCGGCATGATCTGCACGCCGGAGCCGATCCAGACGTTGTCACCGATCGTCACCGGCAGGTTGTACTGGGCCGCGCGCCGGCGCAGCTCGGGCAGCACGGGGTGGCCCGCCGAGGTGATCACCACGTTCGGGCCGAACATCACGTTGTCGCCGATCGTGACCGGTCCGTCGTCCACGATCGTGAGGTTGAAGTTCGCGTACACGCCGTCGCCCAGTGTGACGTTGGCGCCGCCCCAGTTCGCGTGGAACGGCGGTTCCAGGTAGCAGCCCTCGCCGACGGCCGCGAACATCCGCTTCAGCAGTGCGGACCGCTCCGCTCCCTGCGACGGCCGGGTCGCGTTGAAGTCGTAGAGCAGTTCCTGCGCCTCGCTCTGGTTCGCCAGCAGTGCGGTGTCGTTCGGGTTGTAGATCAGGCCCGCGGCCATGCGTTCGGCGTTGTTCATCGGATAACTCCTTCGTCGTCCGCTATTCAAGCAGTGCGTCCACCCTCCTTCGACGAGGATGCCGGTCGTCACTTCGGATCGCTCCAGGAGTGACCGCGCTCGCGAACGGCCTGTTCGCGTACCTCTGCGGATCCGCGACCGTCCGGGTACGGTGGCCCGGCGATGCATCCGAAGTTGTAACGCCGCGCCGCACTAGCCTGGACGCCGTGAAGACCTCCGCACTGCTCTCGCTCGCCGCCGCCTCCGTTCTGCTCCTCGCGGGATGCGCCTCCGGGGCGACCAGCGACAGCACGGATGCGGCGGCGCCGGATCCGTCGCTCGCCGAGAACCGCAGCTGGAGCGGCGAGCTCACGCTGAACGGATCGGCGCTGGGCATCGAGCTCGACGGCGCGGCGGCTCCGCAGGCGGTCGCCTCCTTCGTGCAGTTGGCGGAGCAGGGCTACTTCGACGCCACCTCCTGCCACCGGCTGACCACCGCCGGCATCTACGTGCTGCAGTGCGGCGACCCGACCGGCACCGGCACCGGCGGCCCGGGCTACTCCTACGGCCCGATCGAGAACGCGCCCGCCGACGACGTGTACGCGGCCGGCGTGCTCGCCATGGCCCGCCGCGGCGGCGACGGCGCGAGCATGGGCAGCCAGTTCTTCATCGTCTACCAGGACTCCGAGATCCCCTCCGACTCGGCCGGCGGCTACACCGTGCTCGGCACCGTCACGAGCGGCCTGGACGTGGTCACCGCGATCGCCGCGGACGGCGTCGAGGGCGGCGCCTCCGACGGCACCCCGGCCGACCCCGCGGTGATCGACTCCGTCTCCGTCGAGTAGTGTGCCGCGCGCTGGTTGAGTTTGCCGCTCGCTGGTTGAGTGTGCTCCTCGCTGGTTGAGCTTGCCCCTCGCTGGTTGAGCTTGCCCCTCGCTGGTTGAGCTTGCCCCTCGCTGGTTGAGCTTGCCGAAACCATTCCTCAACAGGGGTGGTTTCGGCGGGCTCAACCAGCGGGTGCAGGCTCACCCATCGGGACACGACCGCCCGGCGACGGCCGTCAGCCGACCGGGGCGACCGCAGGCAGGGTCAGCGAGGTGAACTCGCGCACCTGCGCTGTGAGGGCGCGTTCCGTGGGCAGGCGCTCCATCGACGACGCCCCGTAGAAGCCGTCGATGCCGACCGCGTGGCTGAGCACGTACTGCGCATCCGCCGGCTCCGCGACCGGGCCGCCGTGCACCAGCACGATCACGTCCGAGCGCACGGATCGCGCCGCCGCCGCCCACTCCGAGGCCAGCAGGACCCCGTCGTCCAGGGTGCGCGCCGTCTCCGCCCCGATCGAACCGCCCGTGGTCAGCCCGAGGTGCACCACGATGATGTCGGCGCCCGCCTCGGTCATCGCGATCGCGTCCGCGGCCGAGAACACGTACGGCGTCGTCAGCAGGCCGGCCTCGTGCGCGGCATGGATCAACTCCACCTCCAGCCCGTAGCCCATCCCCGTCTCCTCCAGATTGGCGCGGAAGTTGCCGTCGATCAGCCCCACGGTCGGGAAGTTCTGCACTCCCGAGAAGCCCTGCTCGAGCAGCTGCCGCACGAACCGCGGCGCATCGAGGAACGGATCCGTGCCGTTCACGCCCGCGATCACGGGCGTGTGCCGAGGCACGGTCAGGATCTCGCGCCCCATGTCGACCACGATGTCGTTCGCGTTGCCGTAGGCGAGCAGGCCGCTGAGCGAGCCGCGCCCGGCCATCCGGAACCGGCCGGAGTTGTAGATGATGATCAGGTCGGCGCCGCCGTCCTCCTCGCACTTGGCGGAGAGGCCCGTGCCGGCGCCGGCTCCGACGATGGGTTCGCGCAATGCCACCTTGGCGCGCAGGCGGTCGAGGATCTCGGTGCGGGTGAGGTAAGTCATGAGGGCGCTCCCTGAAGCGTCGAGTGGTGGGCGAGGATGGCGGCGTGCAGCCGATCGGCGGCGGCATCCGCGAAGTCGGGGTGGTTGATGTCGACGTCGAACTCGATCAGCTCGAAGCCGTCGGCGCCGGCGCGGATCGCGTCGAACAGGGCGTCGTCGGCGGCGGCGTCGGCGAACGGCCCGCCGGGAGTCGCGATCGCGGACACTCCGCCGAGGGGCAGCAGAACGGTCGTCGGCCCGGTCGCGGCGCGCGCCTTCGCGGCCAGCGCCGCTCCGAGCGCCGCGCACTCCTCCGCCGTGGTGCGCATCAGCGTCACGCTGGAGTTGTGCACGTAGAGGTTGCGCTCGTGGAAGCGTTCCGGCACGGTGTCGAGCGGCCCGAAGTTGACCATGTCGAGGGCCCCGGTGGAGATCACCTGCGGTACCCCGGATGCGCCCGCCGCGGTCAACCGCGCCGGCCCGGCGGAGAAGACCCCGCCGACCAGATCGTCGGCCAACTCGGTCGTGGTCAGGTCGAGCACCCCGGCGAAGTAGCCCTGCGTGATCAGCGACTCCATCGCCCGCCCGCCGGAGCCGGTCATGTGGAAGACCAGCACCTCGTAGCCGAGCGCCTCGAGCCGCTCGCGCGCCCGGGTCACGCACGGCGTGGTCACCCCGAACATGCTCGCGGCGACCAGGGGGCGCAGCGCGACCGGCGCCAGTGCAGCCGCGCCGACCATCCCGGCCATCGCTGCGGCGGCGTTCGCGATGATCCGCAGCGAGATCCGGTTCAGCCCGGCGACGTCGACGACGGAGGGCATCAGGATGAGGTCGCTCTCGCCCACGTACTGTTCGGTCGTGCCCGACGCCGCGGTCGACACGATCAGCTTCGGGATGCCCAGCGGCAGCGCGCGGAAAGCGGTCGCGGCGAGCGAGGTGCCGCCGGTGCCGCCGAGCGCGAGGGCGCCCTGCACGTCGCCGCGCTCGAACAGTTCGCGCACCAGCACGGTGGCGCCCGCGGCCATCACGGCCATGGCCGCGCCGCGATCGTGGGCGGTGACCAGCTCCGAGAGCACCCCACCACCCGCCAGCGCCACGGCCTCGCGATCGATATCGGGCTCGAAGCCGGGAGCGCCGAGCACCCCCGTGTCGATCACCAACGACTCGACGCCGGCGTCCCGCAGGCGGTCGCGGATGAACGCGTACTCCTCGCCCTTGGTGTCCAGCGTGCCGAGCAGCACAACGGTGTGCGGCATCGTTCGGTACCTCCTCGTCCGACCCGGCGCCGATGATTGACCCGGCCGGGGCTCGGCCTCCATGATGTGCCGATGACCTACGAGCGAGCGAGTGCCAATGCGTTCCGATTGGTCGCGGTGGGGGCGAACCGACTACTGCGGCTGCTGGGCGATTGGCAGCGCGGCGAGAAATCCCTGCACGACGAGCTCGCCGCGCAGCTGCGCACACTGATCCGCAGCGGCGCGCTGCCCTCGGGTTCGCGGCTGCCCTCGGAGCGCGCGCTCGGCGCCGCGCTGAGCGTCAGCCGCAACACCGTGACCAAGGCCCTGGATGAGTTGCGGGCGGAGGGGCTGCTCGCCAGCCGGCAGGGCGACGGCACCTACGTCACCGCGCCGCGCACCTCGAATCCGAGCCGCGGCGGCGACCGGCTGCGCTCCTTCGTGACCGAGCAGCCCGCCTCCGAGCGCATCGATCTGCGCAGCGCCGCGCTGCCGGGTCTGCCGATGGTGGCCGACGAGTTCGACAGCATCGACAGCTCGCGCACCCGAGAACTTGTGGCCGGTCACGGCTACATCCCGGCCGGGCTCGCCGAGTTGCGGATCGCGGTCGCCGGCTACTACAGCGACCTCGGCCTGCCCACCACTCCGGAGCACATCCTGATCACCTCGGGCGCGCAGCAGGCGCTGCGCCTGGCCGCCGCCGTGTTCATCAGCCCCGGCGCGACCGTGCTCGTCGAGGAGCCGACCTTCCGGGGTGCGATCGAGTCGCTGAAGGCACTCGGCGCCCGGCTGGTCGGCGTGCCCTCCGGCGCTGACGGCATCGACGTGGATGCGCTGGCCCGGCAGGTCGCGGCGCTGAAGCCCGCGCTGATCGTGATCCAGTCGACCGTGCAGAACCCGACCGGCTCGGTGCTGGACCACTTCCGCCGCAGCCGCGTCGCCTCCATCGCCACTCGGCACAACGTGCCGGTGATCGACGACGCGACCCTGGCCGACACCATCATCGACGGCGAGCGGCGGCCCATCCCGTTGGCCGCGGGCGGCGACATCATCATGACGGTCGGCTCGGTGAGCAAGTCGTTCTGGGGCGGCCTGCGCGTGGGCTGGCTCCGCGCGCATCCCGACATCGTCGCCGAGCTGGCCGCGGTCAAGGGCGGCGAGGACCTCGGCACCTCGGTGCTCGCGCAGATCGTCGCGGCGCGGCTGCTCGGGCGGATCGAGCGGGCGCGCGACGAGCGGCTGACCATGCTCACCGAGCACCGCCGACTCGCGCTGGAGGCCGTGGCCGAGCTGCTGCCGAGCTGGTCGCCGCAGGTGCCGCTGGGCGGCGGATCCCTGTGGTTGCGGCTGCCGGAGGAGTGCGCGACCGCCCTGGCGCAGCGCGCCGAGCGCGAGGGCGTGCGGCTGCTGCCCGGCCCCACCTTCAGCGTCGACGACCGGCTGAACGACTTCGTGCGGCTGAGCTACGCCAACGATCCGGCGGTCACCCGCGCCGGCGTCGAGAAACTGGCGCTGACCTGGAACACGTTCAGCTCGTAACCCGTCCGGCGGGCCACTCCGTGGGCCATCGACCGGATATTGGCCCTCTCAAAGCGCGCCGAACCCCTCCAAGCTGACTCCGAAGCGGCCACCGCGCCGCTCGACGCCGAGGTCGCACCAGACCTCGGCGCCCCGACGAGGAGGTCTGGATGAACGACACCGCTGCCCACCCGAAACGCCACCGCATCGCCGTGGTCGGTGCCGGGGGCGTGAGCGCCATGCACTTCGACGGCTTCCGGATGCGCCCCGAGCGCATCGACGTCGTCGCGGTGGTGGATCCGTCGGCCGAGCGCCGCGAATGGGCGACCAGCACCTACGACGTGCCGAACGCCTACCCGAACATCACCGAGGCGCTGGCCGGGGTCGAGTTCGACGTCGCCGTGGTCTGCACCCCGAGCCACGTCCGCGTCGAGACCGTGCGCGAACTCGCCGCGGCCGGCAAGCACATCCTGGTCGAGAAGCCCTTCGCCGACGGCATCGCCGAGGCGCGCGAGCTGGTCGCGATCACGGATGCGGCCGGCGTGCAGCTCGCCGTCGACCAGAACTTCCGCGAGCACTACGGCTTCGAGCTGGCCCGCGAGCTGATCCAGGCCGGCCGGATCGGCCGCGTCCGGGTGATCAACCACCGCGAGCTGATGCACCGGGTCGACGAGGGCTGGCGCAACGAGCAGCAGCACCACGCGCTGATGGTGATGGGGGTGCACTGGCTGGACGGCTTCCGCCGGCTGATCGACCAGGACGCGAACTGGCTGGTCGCCCGCACCTTCTCGTCGCCCTCCGTGCCTGCGATCGGCGAGACGGATGCGAACGTGCAGATCCACTTCGGCGACGTCACGGTGACCTACACCGACAGCTTCGCCAGCTGGATCACCCAGTGGGACACGATCGTGCTGGGCGACGAGGGCACGCTGCACATCAGCGGCGGCGCGATCACGATCGCGGGCCCCGAGGGCACCGAGGTGTTCGAGAACCCCCTGTCCACCGGCGAGAACAAGCCCCTCACCGCCTACGGTGCGCTGGCCGGACTGCTGGATGCGATCGAGACCGGTGTCGAGGCGCCCAACTCGGGGCGCGACAACCTCAAGACGGTCTCACTGATCGACGCGGTGTACCGCTCGGCCGAGACGGGGGCGCCGGTCGAGCTGGTGGACGGATTGTTGCCGTGACCGCCGTGCTCGAGCCGCCGCCGACCGCGAATCGACCGGTCCCGGCCGCGCCGCCGCTGAAACGATCCACGGGCCTCGGCGAGCGCTTCCAGATCCGCGCCTTCGCCATCCCGCTGCTGATCGTCTTCCTGTTCCTGTTCGCGTATCCGCTGGCGCAGTCGCTCTACTGGAGCTTCACCGACTTCGGCGGCTACAGCACCGAGCTCAACTTCGTGGGCCTGGACAACTACGCGGCGATTTTCACGGATCCGTCGATGGTGGCCGGCCTGGGCTTCACCATCCTGTTCACGCTGGGCACCACGATCCTGATCACGGTGATCGCGATCCCGACCGCGGTGGTGCTGAACCGGGCGTTCCTCGGGCGCAACTTCGTGCGCTCGGTGTTCTTCTTCCCCTCGATCCCCAGCGTGGCGATCCTCGGGCTGGTCTGGGGGTTCATCCTCTCGCCGCTGGGCTCCGGGGCGCTGAACTCGCTGCTCACGAACACCTTCGGCGTCGGCCCCGTGCCGTGGCTCTCGGATTCGGCGCTCGCGCAGCTCTCGGTCGTGGTCGTGGGCGTGTGGTCGAACGCCGGCTGGCACGCCATCCTCTACCTGGCCTACCTGCAGTCGATCCCGTCGGACCTGTACGAGGTCGCGACCGTGGACGGAGCGACGGCGCTGCAGAAGTTCCGGCACATCACCGTGCCGCTGCTCACACCCGCGCTGACGATCAGCTGCCTGCTGCTGATGACCAGCGGACTCAAGGTCTACGAACTGCCGTTCACCCTCACCGGCGGCGGCCCCGGCTTCTCCACCTACACGATCACCCAGACGATCATCCAGAACGGCATCTCGCAGGCCCAGTTCGGCCGGGCATCGGCGCTCGCCGTGGTCTTTATGCTGCTCGTCGGCGCGATCGTCGCGGTGCAGCTGATCCTCGGCAACCGCCTCGAACGGAGGAACTCGTGAGCACGATCACACCGCACCGCTCCCCGTTGTTGCGGCCGGGCGCGCTGCTGACCACCGCGATCATGGTGCCGCTGGCCTGCATCGTGGGCCTGCCGTTCTACTACATCGTCGTCAACACCTTCAAGACGCAGGCCGAGACGGCGGCCTCGCCGCTCGCGCTACCGACGGCCTGGCGGCTGGACACCTACGCCCGTGTCCTCGCGGATGTGCCGATCGCGCAGGCGTTCGGCAACACGCTGCTGGTCACCGTCGTCTCGATCGTGCTGATGCTGCTGATCGGGGCGCTCGCCGCCTTCTCGGTGATCCTGCGCGCCTCCCGCTTCATCACGGTGATCTTCGTGATCGCCTTCCTGGTGCCGGGGCAGGTGACGCTGATCCCGCTCTACCGGCTGTTCGCCTCGCTCGGGCTGGTCGATTCGTTGGCCGGGCTGATCCTGCTGTACACGGCGGGATCCGTGTTCTGCTACTTCCTGATCGTCGGGTACATGCGCACGATCCCGGGCGAGATGATCGAGGCCGCACGCCTCGACGGCGCCACGCCGCTGCAGATCTTCTGGCGGATCGCGCTGCCGCTGATCCGCCCCATCCTGATCACCGTGGGGGTGTTCCAGACCATGTGGGTGTGGAACGACTTCCTCACCCCGGTCGTCTTCCTCAGTTCGACGCAGAACGAGACGCTCGTGCTGCAGGTCTACAAGGCCGTCGGCGAGTTCACCGTCGACTGGCCCGCCTTCCTCGCCCTGTCCGTGCTCGCGCTACTGCCGATGGTGGTCTTCTTCGTCGCCATGCAGCGGCACATCGTCAACGGCCTGCTCGCCGGCTCCGTCAAGGGCTGACGCCCTCTCGCGCCTTCGCTGATTGAGCCAAACCCGCTGATTGAGCTTGCCGAAATCATGCCCCTTCCGGTGGTTTCGGCAGGCTCAACCAGCGGGACCCCAACCCTCCCAAGAAAAGAGATCCCCGCAATGACGCACAGATCCCGCATCCTCACCACCCTGGTCGGCGGTGTCGTCGCAGCGCTCGCGCTGGGCGGCTGCTCCGCGGCCGGCGGCGGAGACGGCACGACCACGCTCACCTTCATGACCTGGGACAACCCCGACACCATCGCCCCGGTCGTCGAGGCGTTCGAGAAGGAGAACCCCGACATCACGGTCGACGTCTCGCACGCCCCGCCCGTGGCCGAGTACATCTCCACCCTGCAGAACCGCCTGCTCGCCGGAACCGCGGCGGACGTGTTCGTGATGGGTTCCGAGAACAAGACCAACCTGATCGACGGCAAGCTCGTCGTCGACATCACCGACGAGCCCTACATGGATGTCGTGGCTCCGCTGAACAAGAAGATCCGCGGGGCGGACGGCCGCACCTACGGCCTGTCCATCTCTTCGTGGTCGACGGGCCTCGCCTACGACGCCGAACTGCTCGCCGCCCTCGGCTACGACGAGTTCCCGACCGAGTGGGACGACTTCGTGCAGCTGCTCACCGACCTCAAGGCCACCGGCGTCACGCCGTACCTCGAGCCGTGGACGCAGCTGCCCGACAGCATCGCCTCCAGCGTCGGCGCCTCCAACGCCGCGAACGGCGTCTCGGATCTCGACGCCTTCGACGGGAAGGGCACCTTCGAGGAGAACTGGGAGGAGCCGCTGAGCCGCTGGAACGAGCTGTTCGAGCAAGGCCTGATCGCGCGCGACGTCGTGGGCATCAACCCCGACCAGGTGCTGGAGGAGTTCGTCACCGGCCGGGCCGCGATGATCCCGATGGGCCCGTGGAACGTCACGAAGGTGCCCGAGCTGAACCCCGATCTAGACTGGAAGATCGCCGGATTCCCGCAGCCGGACGGCGATCCGTGGTTCTCGGGCAACGCCTCGCCCGGCTGGGTGATCAACGCGAAGGCGAAGCAGCCGGAGGCCGCGCAGACCTTCCTCGCCTTCCTCGCCAGCCCGACCGGCGTCGAGGCCTTCCAGAAGGCCACCAACTCGATGACCACCACCACCAACTACGAGCCGACCATCGACGAGCACCTCGCGCCGAACCTGCTCGCGCTGCAGGAGGACCGCGTCTACCTGCCGCAGGCCGCGTGGCCGCGGTACCAGGATGCGCTGAACGTCGAGATGGTCGCCCAGCTGCAGCTGATGGCGCAGGGGCAGCTGTCCCCGGCCGAGGTCGGAGCGGCCCTCGACGCGAAGATCGCCCAGCTCGGCGGCTGACGCCGACCCGTACCCCTCCGCCGCCTCGCGCGGCGGAGGGGCGTAGCCATCCATCGACGAAGGAGATCCAGACATGACCACCTCGACCCGCCGCGGCGGCTTCGTGCCCGCCGGCACCGCATCCGTCGCTCCACAGGACTGGGGGCGCCTGGAATGGATGATCGCCGGCTCCGAGGGCAACTCGGACGTGCTCACCGTGGGCAAGTGCTTCATCCAGCCCGGCCGGAACAACCCCGTGCACCACCACCCGAACTGCGACGAGGTGCTCACCGTGATCCGCGGGCGCATCCGCAACCGGGTGAACGACGACTACGTCGAGATGGGTCCGGGTGACACCATCTCGATCCCGATGGGCGCGACCCACAACGCCGTGAACATCGGCGAGGAGGAGTGCGAGCTGCTGATCATCTTCGACACCGCCGAGCGTGAGGTGATCGGCGAATGAGTCCCTTGCGCCGCGCGTTCTCGAAGTTCCTCGAGCCGGAGGAGGTGCCGGTCCTGGTAGCGTCGTACGCCGACGCCGGCTACCAGGGCCTGCAGCTCAAGGGCGCCCAGTACGCCGAATTCGTTGGCGCGCCCGAGCGGGCTTCGGCGGCGTTGGGCACGGATTCCGGCACCTACTCGGCCGTCATCACGGGCGACTCGATCGACGCGGACGGTCGCGAGCGCATCCGTTCGACGGTCGCCTTCGCCGCCGCGGTCGGCGCGGAGCGCGTCGTGTTCTGCCACGGCCACCCGCATGACGGCGTGGATGCGGGGCTGCGGCGCGAGTTCGCTCGCATCCTGACGGACATCGCTCGAGATTCCGCGGATGCCGGCGTCGCGTTCTCGCTGCACCACCACACCGACCAGCCGGTGATGGAGCTCGCCGACTTCCGCGAGTTCTTCGACGGCCTCGAACCCGGCGTGCTCGGGCTCACGGTCGACACCGCGCACCTGGCCCGCTCCGGGGTCGAAGACCTGCCCGCCTTCATCGACGAGTTCGGCGCCTTCGTCGACAACCTGCACCTGAAGGACTACTCGCTGCCCGTCGGCCGCGACGGCGAGTGGCGGGTGCTCGGCGAGGGCGAACTCGACCTCGAGGGTGTGCTCGACGCGCTCGACCGGGTCGGCTACGAGGGCTGGCTCTGCGTCGACGAGGAGTCCGACGCCTCCCTGTCGGAGGGCCTGCGCCGCTCGGCGGCGTGGCTGGACGCCCGCGGGCGCTGACGCCGTGCACAACTTCGGCTGAGAGTCGCCGTCAGCCGCGATCAGCGCTGACGAGCCCTCTCAGCCGAGGTTGTGCACGCCTCGCTCCGGTGTGCGACCGATATGCATCCGCAACCGACCGCATTCAGTCGCGCGAGAGCTGCTCGATCGTCAGCGCCGCGTCGATCAGTGCCAGGTGGCTCAGCCCCTGCGGCAGGTTGCCCCAGAAGGCGCCGTCGTCCACCGCGATCATCTCGGCCAGCAGGCCGACGTCGTTGGGCAGCTCGGTGACCAGGGCGTCCATCAACGTCACCGCCTCGTCGAGCCGACCGACGCACGCCAGGGCCGACGCGAGCCAGAACGAGCAGGCGACGAAGGGATGCTCCTCAGCCTCCATCCCGGAGTAGCGCAGGACGAGGTTGCCACGGGCGAGTTCCGAGCTGACGGCGTCGATGGTCGAGTTCATCCGCTCGCCGCGATCGAAGCCGCTCGGCGCGTGCAGCAGCACGGAGGCGTCGAGAGCCGCCGAGCCCGGGTACATCGTGTACGCGCCGAGTTCCTCCGACCAGCCCTGCTCGTCGATCCAGTCGCGGATCCGCTCCCGTTCGAAGCTCCAGCGCGAGGCGCTGCCGGCGATCTGCCCGGCCTCGGCGAGGTGCACCGCGGCGTCGAGCGCGAGCCAGCAGCCCATCTTCGAGGAGGTGTAGTGCTGCGGCTCCTCCAGCTCCCACATGCCGGCGTCGCGGTTGCGCCACAGGTCGCAGGTGCGATCGGCCAGGTCGGCCAGCAGCCGGCCGGTGCCGATGTCGAGCACGTTGCCCGCGTCAACGTAGCTGCGGCAGATCGCGAACAGGTCGCCGAAGACGCCGAGTTGCAGCTGGTTCTGCGCGCCGTTGCCGCTGACGACCGGGCCGATGCCGCGCCATCCCGGCACGTCGTACTCGCGCACCTCGCTCGGCACCGAGCCGTCGAGCCCGTAGAAGATGTGCAGCTCCGGCCCGTTCCCCTTGATCGTCTTCAACAGCCACGACAGCGCGGCGTGGGTCTCCTCGCGAAGCCCGAAGCGCACCAGGGCCTGCACCGTGTACGCGGCGTCGCGCACCCAGGCGAAGCGGTAGTCCCAGTTCTTGCCGCCCAGCGGGCTCTCCGGCAGCGAGGTGGTCGCAGCCGCCGCGATCGCGCCGGTGGGGGAGTAGATCAGCAGCTTCAGGGCGAGCGCGCTGCGCTGCACCGCATCCGCCCACGGCCCCTCGTAGGAGAACTCCTTCGACCAGGTGCGCCAGTTCTCGACGGTGCGGTCGATGCCGCGGTCGACGGTCAGCGGGTCCGGCAGATGCAACGGCTCGTCGTGCGTCGCCGAGACGACGAGCACGTGCCGCGAACCGTCGGTCGCGGTGAATGATCCGGTCAGCCGATCGTGCGGGCCGTCGGCCGGATGATCGGGGCCGTGCTCGTGCCCGGTGACGCCGATGGAGGTGTCGCCGGTGCGGATGACGGCGGTGCCGTCGGCGTTCTGCAGCCACGGCGAGACCGTGCCGAGTCGGGTGCCGGGGCGGACGGACCAGGCCATCGGCACGGATCCGCTCAGCGCGTCCACCCGGCGGGCCAGTTCGGCCCACGGCAGTCGGCCGGCGATGCCGGTGACCAGCGCATCCGTGACCCGGACCGAGCCGGATGCGGTGTCGAACGTGGTCTGCAGCACGTTGGTGCCGCGCACGTAGCGCCGGCGCACGCGAGTGACCTCCTCGACCGGCGAGAGTTCGATGCAGCCGCCGGTGTCGTCGTCGAGCAGCCGCGCGAAGACCGGGGTCGAGCCCAGATCCGGCACGGGCAGCCAGTCGACGCCGCCGTCGCGCGCGATCAGGGCGACCGTGCGGCCGTCTCCGATCGCGGCGTAGTCGCGCAGCGGCTTGCCGGCGGGCGGCGTCGTCTGGTCGCGACTCACGGGGTCGGCGAGCCGCCGTTCACGTTCAGCGTCTCTCCCACGACGTAGCTCGACTCCGGCGAGGCGAGGAAGACGTACGCCGGCGCGAGCTCGGCGGGCTGGCCCCAGCGGCCGAGCGGCGTCTGCGAGCCGACCTCGGGCAGCGACTCGGGCGGCTGGCCGCCCGCGGTCTGCAGCGGCGTCCAGATCGGACCGGGTGCGACCACGTTCACGCGGATGCCCTTCGGCGCCAACTGCTGCGCGAGCGCCTTCGAGATGGTGTTGATCGCGGCCTTGGTGGTGGCGTAGTCGACCAGGTTCTCGGAGGGCGCGTAGGCCTGGATCGACGAGGTGTTGATGATCGTCGAACCCGGCTGCAGGTGCGGCAGCGCCGCCTTGGTGATCCAGAATAGCGCGTAGACGTTGGTCTTGAAGGTCTCGTCGAACTGCTCGTCCGTGAGCTCGAGCAGATCCTCGACGTGCTGCTGCTTGCCGGCGTTGTTCACCAGGATGTCGATGCCGCCGAGCGCCGCGACGGTCTTCTCGACGAGGTCCTTCGCGAGCGCCGAGTCGGTGATGTCGCCGGGCAGGGCGAGCGCGGTGCGGCCCTCCGCCTCGATCAGGCCGATGATGCGCTGGGCGTCCGACTCCTCCTCGGGGAGGTAGGAGATCGCGACGTCGGCACCCTCGCGGGCGAAGGCGATCGCGGTGGCCGCTCCGATGCCGGAGTCGCCGCCGGTCACGAGCGCGCGGCGGCCGGTGAGCTTGCCGGAGCCGACGTACGACTCCTCACCGAGGTCGGCCTTGTCCTTCAGCTTCGAGTCGAGCCCGGCGCCCTCTTGGTACTGCGCCTCGGTGTCGATGTCGGAATAGAGCTTGCTGGGGTCTACCAGAGTCATGCGGTGTCCTCTACTTCTTGGCGGTACGCCGGTTCTCGGCGCTGACCATCCAGGCGTACTGCTCGAGCTTCGCGATGATCGCGTGCAGGATGTCGGCGCTGGTCGGGTCCTCCTCGTCCACCTCGTCGTGCACCTCGCGCATGGCGGCGACGGTGTTCTCGAGGCGGATGGTGATCAGGTCGACCGTCTCGGCGGTGTCGATCTCGCCGTGCGGGTATTCGGGCAGCGTGGTGGAGGCGGCCACGGTGTCGCTGCGGCCGTCCGGGACGCCGTGCAGGGCGCGCATCCGCTCGGCGATCTCGTCGCTGAACTCGCGGGCGGCGTCGATGATCTCGTCGAGCTGCAGGTGCAGGTCGCGGAAGTTCTTGCCGACGACGTTCCAGTGCGCCTGCTTGCCCTGCAGGTGCAGCTCGATGAGGTCGACGAGCACCTTCTGCAGGTCATCCAGCAGCGTCTTCGAGGCGGTGAAGCCCTTCTCGGCGTTCTGGCGGCGGGAGGTCTTGGCGCCGGCGCCGGCGGGGGCCTTGCTCGGGCGTTCCAGGGTGGTGGTCATGATTCGTTCCCTTCCTGGGGATTCTTAGATGGTGGCGACGGAGCCGGAGTCGACCCGGTAGTTCGAGCCGTTCACGAACGAGGCGAGATCGGAGCAGAGGAAGGCGATCACCGCGGCGACCTCCTTGGGCTCGCCCCGGCGCTTGAGCTCCATGTACGGGCGCTCCTCATCGAGGAACGACTCGATCGCCTCGTCGGTCGAGGTGCCGAGCTTCTTCGCGCGCTTCTGCATCATCGCGTCGGTCATCGGCGTGTGGATGAAGGCGGGCGAGACCGCGTTCACGAGCAGTCCCTCCTTCGCGTACGAGCGCGAGAGACCTTTGGCCAGGGCCAGGATGCCGGCCTTCGCCGCGCAGTACGGCAGCTCGTCGTCGTAGGGCTGCACCGCGTCCTCGGAGGCGAGGAAGACGAGCCGGCCCCAGCCGCCCGAGCGCAGATCCGGCAGGAACTCGCGCACGAGGCGGACCGGGCCGAAGAGGTCGACCTCGATCGTGTTCGTCCAGCCCTCGTCGTCGATCTCGTGGAACAGGCCCTGCGCGCCGGTGATGCCGGCGGACTGCACGAGGATGTCGATCGCGCCGACCGCCTCCGTCGTCTTGCGATGCAGCTCGGCGAGTTCGTCGGGCTTCGTGACGTCGGCGGCGAAGGCGTAGAGCTGGCCTTCCGGGGCCTCGAGCTTCTTGGCGGCTTCGTCGAGCGACTCCTGGTCCTGGTCCGAGATGACGACGACGGCGTGCTCGTCGAGCAGCAGCCGCGCGGTCTCCCAACCGATTCCGGAATCGGCTCCGGTGATGAGTGCTGTACGTCCGGTGAGTCCGAGATCCATATGTTCTGGTCTACGCCTGGAAGTGAAGTGCCTCAACTGGGTTGCGCGAAGGTGCCGACTGGCCTACCTCGCGCACGCGTGGATAGGGCGTAGAGGCTGCCCGACTCTGGATGTTCGCCGAGTTGTTCCTCCGTGAGGTTCTCGCGGGCGGTGCCGATGAAGAGAGTGCCCAGGTCGTCGCCGCCGAACGCGACGCCGGTGACGTTCGGGGCGGGGATCTCGATCACCTCGTCGACCTCGCCGTCAGGCGTCCAGCGGATGACGGTGCCCTCGCCGTAACAGCCGTTCCAGAAGTAGCCGTCGGTGTCGAGCGCGAGACCGTCGGAGGCATGGCCCACGAGGAACGGCTCCGGCTCGCCGATCGCGTCGTCGGGTCCGTAGTCGAGCCGGAAGACGGTGCTGACGCTGGTGTCGGTGACGTACATGATGCTGCCGTCGTCGGACCACTCGAAGCCGTTCGCGACGCCGAAGCCGCCGAGCAGCGTCTCCAGCCGGCCGTCGGCGCTGACGCGGTAGAGCGCGCCGTCCGGTTCGCCGGTGGTGACGTTCATCGAGCCGACGACGAAGCGGCCGAACGGATCGACCTTGCCCTCGTTCAGCCGGATGCCGGCGTGCGCGTGCTCGATGACCGCGAGGGTGCGCGTCTGCGTCCCCTCCGCATCCAGCAGCACCACGCGGTCGCGCAGCGCCGCGACGAAACCGCCCCCCTCTGCCGGCTGCACCGCGCTGAGCGGAGGCGGCAGCCGCACCACCTCGTCACTCGCGCTGTCGTGCAGCGTACCCGCTGAGATGTCGACCCAGCGCAGGCTGCCGGTCCGCTCATCCCAGAACGGACTCTCGATCAGGATCGCGCGCTCGGCGCGGAACACGGTGGGCTGCATCCGTCCACCGTGCGCGCGTGATGGCGCGCCGCGATAGGGGTTGCGCCCACCGCTGGTTGAGCTTGCCGGGCCCTCTGCTGGTTGAGCTTGCCGAAACCTGCGCTGGTTGAGCGTGCCGAGTCCTCTGCTGGTTGAGCTTGCCGAAACCACCCTTTCAGCACGGGTGGTTTCGGCAGGCTCAACCGGCGGGGTGAGACCTCATCCGGCGGGGGTTACGGCAACCCCCTCAGCCCTCGATCACGGAGGTGTCGAGGTTCTCCAGCCACTCGAAGGCCGCGTCGTTCGGGGCGGAGCCGTCGGCGGAGTCGTGCCGGCCGTACGCGCCGACGCGGCGGGCGCCGAGGCTGGTCAGCTTCTCGCTGATGATCTCGCTGCCGCGGCTGTGCGTCTTGTAGCTCGAGTCGCCGAGCCCGAACACCGCGTACTCGATGCCCGTGAGGTCGGGCTTCTCGGCGTCGAGCGCGTCGTAGAACGGCTGCGCCCCCTGCGGCAGGTCGCCGTCGCCGTGCGTCGAGCAGACCACGATGTAGAAGTCGGATGCGGCCAGATCGGCCGGCGCGAAGGTGCTCATGTCCTCCACCACCACGTCGCCCTCGAGGGCGTCGGCGAGGTCGTCGGCGACGAGTTCGGCGTTGCCGGATTCGGTGCCGAAGAGGATGACGGTGCGGCTCATCGGAGCTCCTTGCTGTCGAAAGGTTCGAGGGACGAGTATCCGGGCTTGCCGGTAGGGAGGGCGCCGGACTCGACGGCCGCGGCGATCGCATCCGCGACCAGCCGGGCATCCGCCCGGTTCTCGGGGATGCTGCCGCGCGGGCCGCGGCGCAGCCAACCCACGCAGTAGAGGCCGTCGTCGAGCAGGCCGGTGGTCAACTCGGCGGCGACGGATTCGTGGTCGCTGCGGCGCAGGGCGGCGCTCGCCGCCTCGGTGAAGCCGATCGCGGTGCAGATCGCGTCGGCGTCGAGGCTCAGTTCGGCGCCGTCGGCGTCGCGAAAGACGATGCCCTCGACGCGCTCGTGGCCGAGCACTCGTTCGGGCGTGAAGCCGAAGTGGAACCGCACCGTGCGGGCCGCGTCGGCGGGGGAGGAGGCGACCAGCGCATCCACCGCCGGAGTCGCCGCGGGCGCCTCGAAGCGCACGTCGGCGACGTGGGCCAACTCGTCAATCATCGCGGCGTCGAACTTCGCCTCACTCGGCGCGGAACGGCCGACCACGTCGATGTGCCGCACCGGTCCCGCGGTCAACGCGCGCACCGCATCCTCGTCGATGCCCAGCTCGCGCAACCGCTCCGGCGGCATCAGGAACAGCCGCAGCAGGTCGATCGCCACGTTGCCGTGACCGACGATCGCCACCCGTTCACCGAGGGCGAGGCCCGCGGCATCCTCCTCCGGATGGGCGTTCAGCAGCCGGGTGAGCCGGCCGGATCCGTAGACCTGCGGCAGCGTGAATCCGTCCAGCACCCGATCAGCGGGAAGCCCGGTAGCCAGCACAACGACGTCGTAGGCGCGGCGGAGCTGCGTGAGTTCGGCGACGCCGATCTCGGTGCCGCCGACGAAGCGCACCGCGCCGCGTTCGAACAGCCGGTCGAACTGGCGGGCGACCGCTTTGGTACCGAGGTGGTCGGGGGCGACGCCGTAGCGGATCAGGCCGTAGGGCTCGTCGAGCCGCTCGAACATCGTGATCTCGGCGTCCCGCCACTGTTTGCGCAGGAACTGCGCGGTGTAGCAGCCGGCGGGCCCGCTGCCGACGACGGCGATGCTGGGCGGAGCGGCGGGTGCAGCCATGGATGCGGTTCCTCCACGGTCGGGACGCAAGCGCGCCGACGCTATCACGGCACGGCAGGATGGAGCCATGAGGCGGGTGGGAGTTGCGCTGTTGGCCGCGGGCACGATGCTGCTGAGCGGATGCGCGAACGAGCGATCGGATCCGCCGGCGGATCCGATCGCGGCGGCGCGGGCGTTGCCGGATGCCGCCGGCTCCGTGCGCACGGGTGAGGCGTCCTGCGGCGAGTTCGTGCTGGATCAGGGCGAGGAGATCCCGGCCGAGGCCGTCGACTGCCTCGCGTCCGCCGAGGGCGTGGCCGAGATCGCCTGGTCGACGCCGACGACCGAAGGCGACCCGATCGTGTCGTTCGCGCAGGTCGCGCCGTGGCAGCCGGGCGTGTACCTCTACCGGACCACCGCATTCGATGACTTCGGCGGCGACGGCTACAGCTGGACGATGTTCTCCTGCACCGATCGCCGCGACCTCGGCGCCGCCGGCGAGTGCGAGCAGTTGTTCGAGGGCTGACGGATCCTCGTACGATGACCGCATGGTGAGCTTTGCCGACAAGCCGATCCTCGACCTCACGATCGCGGAGTGGGAGGCGTATCTCTCGGGAACGCCGGACGATGGCGGGGTGCGGCTCAAACTGCGCAAGCTCTCGTCGAAGGCGCCCGGCATCACCTGGTCGCAGGCGCTGGATGTGGCGCTCTGCTACGGCTGGATCGACGGGCAGTCCGCCCGCTTCGACGAGGACTACACGCTGCAGGCGTTCACCCCACGGCGCAAGAACAGCCCGTGGTCGCAGATCAACCGGGAGCACGCCGCGCGGTTGATCGCCGAGGGCCGGATGCGAGCGGGCGGCCACGCCGAGATCGAGCGCGCGAAGGCCGACGGACGCTGGGACGTCGCCTACCGGCAGAAGGGCGCGGTGCCGCCGCCGGATCTGCAGGTCGCGCTGGACGCCTCCCCGGAGGCCACCGCGTTCATCGCGGGTCTGAGCGCGGTGGACCGCTTCCAGATCTACTTCCGCCTCGGCAACATCAAGACGCCCGCCATCCGCGCCGCGCGCATCCGCGACGTCGTCGAGAAGGCCGCTCGCGGCGAGCGGCACTACCGCTGACCCTCCCCGCGAGATGCCTCTTCTGTACGATCCCCGCGGCGTGTCGCGTACAGAAGTGGCATCTCGCAGGGCTCAGTCGGCGAGCACGGCGGCGATCGTGTGCCGGGCGTTCGCGGCGAGGCCGGGGTTCGTCCGGTGGTAGTACGGCAGCTGCACGAGGGCCTGGCTCAGCGCGTAGCCGCGACCGCGGGCCCAGGTGGCGGCGTCGACCTCGGCGCGGAGGGGGCCGCGGGCGGAGTCGGGCAGCAGGTTCCACGCGATCCGCAGGTCGTTCGCGGGGTCGCCGACGCCCGTGCCGGAGAAATCGATCACGGCGGCGAGGCGGTTCGCACGTAGCAGCAGGTTGCCGGGGGAGAGGTCGCCGTGCAGCCACACCGGTTCGCCGTCCCACGGCGGCGCGTCCAGGGCGTGCTGCCAGGCATCCGCGATGCCCGAGGTGTCGATCAGCAGGTCCAGTTCGCTCAGCGCTCGTCGCGCATCCGCATCGCGTTCGGGCAGGGTGCGCCCGGCGACGGGTGCGCCCTCGGTCGGCATCGCCCGGAACGCTCGCAGCATCGCGGCGATGTCGTCCGCGACGCCGAGCGGATCCGCCAGCGTGCCCTCCCGCGCGGAAGCGCCGTCGAGCCAGTCGTACACCGACCACGGCCACGGGTACCCCGCACCCGGCGCCCCGAGCGCGACGGGATGCGGAACGGCGACCGGCAGCGAGAACCGCGGCAGCCAGCGCTGCTCGTGCGCCACGGCGTCGACGGCCCAGTGGATGCGCGGCAGCCGGGCCACGAGCGCGTCGCCGAGCCGGAACATCGCGTTGTCGGTGCCGATCGAGGGCACCCGCGAGACGGGCAGCGCCGCCCAATGCGGGAACTGTTCCCTCAGCAGAGCCCGCACGAGCGCCTCGTCGACGGCGATCTCGTCGGGATGCATCCGTACCGGCGGTCGAGGCGGGTTCGAGAACGTCATCCCGTTCGTGAACCCTTCTCAGCCGCCGTTCGTGCTCAGACCACCGGCTCGATCAGCCGCACGTGGTACACGGCGACCCGCTGCGGCTGCCCGGCGAAGGCCTTCGCGCGCGACTCGGACGACATGTACGCCGCCTCCTTGGCCAGGAACGTCGGCGCGTCGCCGGAGGTGCTGGTCGCCCAGACGAATTCGTTCACATCGCGGTCGGCGTAGGCGAACTCGATGGCGAAGCCCTCGGCCTCGCGCGCCGGCACCAGCGTGGAGCCGAACCACTCGATGAACGCGTCCAACTCCCCTTCCACGATCTCGTAGCGGCGGAGTTGAATGGTCTTGGTAGCGTCGGTCACGCGTTCCAGCCTATGGGGAGGCCCTCGATGCACACCACGAATTACACGGACACCTTCATCGCCGTCGCGGAGGACACGGCGGCGCTCGAGGCGATGCCGCCACCCGCGCGGGTCCAGCCCAGCGTCGCCGAGCTCACACACCGGATGATCGCCGAGAACCCGTACCGCTACACCTCCGACGACGTCATCTTCACCGTCTGGGCCGACCGGCGCGGCGTGCCGGCCGACGAGCGGGACGCGCAGCGCGAGCTGTTCTTCAGTAAGGGCCAGCCGTGCCTGCGCTCCAGCGATCTCGGCAAGCGCTACGGCTGGGGCGTGCACGCGGATGCGGAGAGCCGCGTCGCGCTCGTCGGCATGGACTCGCCCGAGTACGCGCTGTTCCTGGCCGGGAAGACACCGGAGGGCGAGGCCGTCACGGTGACGAAGGCGATGCGTTCCGCGCGGCGCTGAGCTTTCCGACGGCAGGCCTCCCGGCGCTAGGCTTTGTCCGCACAAATACACGCGGAGGAGACCCAGCTGGACCCGAAACGACAGCGCGCGATCGCCCTCCTCGTCGCCGGCTGCTTCTTCATGGAGAACCTCGACGGCACGATCGTCACCACAGCGGCCCCCGCGATCGGCGCCGACCTCGGCGTCGACTCGGCCTCCGTCGGCCTCGCGGTGACCAGCTTCCTGCTCACCGTCGCGGTGCTCATCCCCGCCTCCGGCTGGCTCAGCGAACGCTTCGGCGTGCGCCGCATCTTCGCGCTCGCCATCGCGATCTTCACCATCGCCTCCCTGCTCTGCGCCCTCTCGACGAGTCTGCCGATGCTGGTTGGCATGCGGGTACTGCAGGGTGTCGGCGGCGCCCTGATGGTGCCCGTCGGGCGGATGGCCGTGCTCCGGGTCACCCCGACCAGCGGCATCATCAAGGCCATCGCGATCCTGGTCTGGCCGGGGCTCGTCGCGCCGATCCTCGCGCCCTTCGTCGGCGGACTGCTCACCACCTACGCCTCCTGGCATTGGATCTTCCTGATCAACGTGCCCCTGGGGGTCCTCGCCTTCGTGATCGCCCTGCGGATCGTGCCCGACGTCGACGGCCCGCCCGTACCCAGGCTCGACCTCGGCGGCCTCGCGCTCGTTGTGATCGGACTCGGCTCGCTGGTCTACGGATCCAGCCTGGTCAGCGAATCCGGCATCGACCTGTTCGGCTTCGGCGCCGCGATCGTGATCGGACTCGTGGTCTGCGGATTCGCGGTGCGGCACCTGCTGCGCGCGCCGCATCCGCTGGTGCAGTTGCGCACCCTGCGCTTCGAGTCGTTCCGGGTCGCCAACTCCAGCGGGTCCGTCTACCGCGCCACCATCAACGCGGTGCCGTTCCTGCTGCCGCTGATGTTCCAGGATGCGTTCCGCTGGTCGGCGGTCGAGGCCGGCGCGGTGGTGCTCTGGCTGTTCGTCGGCAACCTCGCGATCAAGCCGGCGACCACGTGGCTGCTGAAGACCTTCGGCTTCCGCTGGGTGCTGATCGTCGCGAACGCGGTGGGCATCGCCTGCATGGTGGGCATGGCGTTCCTCTCGGCCGACGTGCCGATCCTGATCGTGGTGCCGCTGCTGATCCTCAGTGGTGTCGCCCGTTCATCCGGATTCACGGCGTACAACACGATCACCTTCGCCGAGATCGACCAGGCCTCGATGTCGGGCGCGAACACGCTGAGTTCGACGCTGCAGCAGGTGGCGTCGGGCCTGGGCGTCGCGATCGGCGGGATGGCGCTGGCGATCGGGTTCAGCTTCGGCGATGGCCTGGTGCCGTACCGCTTCGCGTTCCTCGCGATCGCGGCGCTGACGCTGGTGCCGCTGGTCGCGTCCATCCGCTTGTCGCGCACGGCGGGCAGCACCCTCACCGCCTGATCGTGCGGTTCGGTGGTTGAGCCTGCGTCGGTGGTTGAGCCTGCCGAAACCACCATCCTCTGAGCAGCGCGATGTCGGCAGGCTCAATCCCCGTATTCGAGTGAGAGAGCGACCCCGTCGAGGATGTCGTGCAGGGTGACGGTGACCTCGCGGAGGGGGCCCGCGGCCTCGACCGCGGCGAGGACCTCCGACCAGATCACGGCGCCGGCGGCCAGTACGTCCTCCCGACCGGAGCGGACGTACGGCAGAGTCGCCAACCGTCCCGGATCGAGCGCGGCGATGTCGGCGCACGCCGCCTGCATCCGCTCGAACGAGAGGACGGCTCGGTCGAGGGCCGCGCGGTCCAGTGTGCTCAGCCGCAGCGCATGGGCAGCGATCGTCAGCACCGTCGCGGCGACACCGACGACGGCCCGCGCGGCACCGAGATCGACCGGCGAGGCCGCGAGCGCCGCACGCGCATCCGCCCGCATCGCCGCCGTGTCGGTGCCGTGCCGCTCGGTGAGTCGCACACACCCGACGTCCATCGAGTGCGCCCGCAGCGGTTCGCCGAGAACCAGTTCCGTCGAGCCGCCGCCCAGGTCCACCACGAGCGCCGGGCGCTCGGCCGCGACCGCCGAGACCGCGCCGCGGAACGAGAGCGCAGCCTCCTCCTCGCCCGAGATCGTCTCCGGCCGCACCCCGAGCAATCGCTCGACTGCGTCGAGGAACTGGTCCCGATCGGCCGCATCCCGGGTTGCGGACGTCGCGACGAAGCCGATCCGCTCCGCGCCGGCCGCCCGGATCCGCTCCGCGTACTCCGCCGTCACCGCGAGCGTGCGCCGCAGGGCCTCCGGATCGAAGCGCCCGGTGCGGTCGACGCCCTGCCCGAGCCGGACGATCTCCGTTCGGCGCAGCACCTCGACCAGCCCGCCGTCTGCGACGTCGGCGATCAGCAGGCGGAGCGAATTGGTGCCGCAATCGACGGCCGCGACTCGGGTCATCGCCCCAGCCTGGCGCAGTGGCCGCAGTAAATGACGATGATCCTGCCGGATCGGGTCGTTTTCGCGGCCGGCGACCCCGATCGACGTCATTTGCGGTAGACACGAGTCATGCCCGTCGACGTGATCCCCGAGAAGTACCGCCGCCTCCTCGACGCGGAGGTCATCGCCGCGCTCGGTACCGTCCGCCCCGACAACACCGCGCAGGTGAACCCGATGTGGTTCTTCTACGACCCCGAGTCCGAGACGCTGCGCTTCACCCACACCTCGAAGCGGGCGAAGTACCGCAACCTGCAGCAGAACCCGTCGATGTCGCTCGCGATCGTCGACCCGGAGGACCGCTACAGCTACGTCGAGATCCGCGGCGAGCTGGTGGAGTCGATCCCCGACCCGACCGGTGCCTTCTACGTCTTCCTGCAGAACCGCTACGGCAACCCGAGCGACGTGCCGCCGCCGGACAGCACCGACCGGGTCATCCTGGTGATGTCGATGACCCACTCCACCCACCAGTAACACCGTCTTCGCGAAATTTCGCGAGATTCGCATCGACGGACGAGACCGCCCGCCGCGGCGCGGCACGTCGTCCGCAACAGGGCATCTCGCGTGACGGAAGCGGTGGTCACAGGGCTGAGAAGCGAGCGGTGAGCCATGCGCGGAAGTCGGCGAACCAGTCGGGTGCGGCATCGTTGGTGACCTCTGGAGCCGGCGAAGTCGAATCCTGTGCCACCGAACCCGAATCCGCCGCCGTCGGGTACGCGAACAGGTTCGCCACGCCCACCGTGTCGCCGCCGCCCTCGCTCACGCCGATGCCGATGCGGGTGAACTGCGGATCCGAGATGATCGCCTCGTGCGTGGGCGAGTCGATCCACTGCTGCACGAAGGCCGCCGCGTCCGTGTCGCTGCGCTTCGCGATCACCTCGCCGGCGGCGGTCCAGCCGCTTGGGATGCGCTCGTCGGACGAGTACGTGTTCGAGTGTTCGAAGGCGCCGGTCGCGGCGAGGTGATCGCTCCAGCTCTGCGCGACGGCGGAGCTCTCGTCCAGCAGCGTGAGCGGTCCGGCACCCTGAGTGGCTCGGTAGTCGTTGATGCCGTCGAGGATGCTCGCGACATCCGAGTCGACGGAATCGGCGCCGGCGAGCGGCGCGGCGCCGAATGCCAGAACGCTCGCAGCGGCAACGGTCATGAAGGTACGTCGTGTCGTCATGCGGGCCACTGTAACCCATTCGGGGGTCACGATCCGAGTGCGAGCGTCAGAGCGAGCACGAACATCAGCGCGGCGACGAAGCCGTCCAGGATGCGCCACGCTCGTGGTGAGCGGAACAGTGGGCGCAGGTAGCGCGCTCCGAATCCGAGCAGCGAGAACCACAGCACGCTGCCGATCGCCGCCCCCGCGCCGAAGAACCAGCGGTCGGCGCCGTGCGTGTTCGCGACCGAGCCGAGCAGCACCACCGTGTCGAGGTATACGTGCGGATTCAGGAACGTCAGCGCGAGCACCGTGACCACGGCCGTGCGCAGCGACGTCGAGGCGCCGGCCGGATCCGCGTCGAGCGAACCGGGTCGCAGGGCGCGCCGCAGCGCCAGGATGCCGTAGGTCACCAGGAACACGATCCCGCCCCAGCGGATGATCACCAGCAGCCACGGCGCCCCCTGCAGGATCGCGCCGACCCCGCCGATCCCGAGCAGGATCAGCACCGCATCCGCCAGCGCGCAGATCGCGACGACGGCGAATACGTGCTCGCGGCGCAGCCCCTGTCGCAGCACGAAGGCGTTCTGCGCGCCGATGGCGACGATGAGCGAGAGGCCGAAGCCGAGGCCCGCGAGAGCGGCGAGGAGCGAGGTCATACCAGCGAAACTAGGGCGGATCAGGCGCGTAGACCAGCTCACGGTTCTTCAGTACCGTAAGCAGTGCTTATGGACCTCGATCTCGCCCAGCTGCGCGCCCTCGGCGCCGCCGTCAGCCACGGTACCTTCGACGCCGCCGCGCGAGCGCTGCACATCACCCCGTCCGCGGTGAGCCAACGGATCAAGGCGCTCGAGATCGCCACCGGCCGGGTTCTGCTGGTGCGCTCGAAGCCGGTCGCGGTCACGGATGCGGGCAGCGGCATCCTCCGGCTCGCCCGGCAGATCGAGGCTCTCAGCGCCGACGCCGCGCGCGAGCTCGCCCCGGAACCCGACGCCGCGCATCCGGTCTCCGTTCCGCTCGCCGTGAACGCCGACTCCCTCTCGACCTGGGTGCTGCCGGCGCTCGCCTCGATCGGCCAGGGCATCGTCTTCGAGATCCACCGCGAGGACGAGGAGCACACCACCGCGCTGCTGCGCGACGGCACGGTGATGGCCGCGATCACCGCGGTCGCCGAGCCCGTGCAGGGCTGCACTGTCACCCGGCTCGGCAGCATGACCTACCGGGCGAGCTGCTCGACGGCGTTCGCTGCGCGCTGGTTCCCCGACGGCGCGACGCCGAGTGCCCTCGCTGCGGCTCCCGTGGTGGTCTTCGACCGGAAGGACCGGCTGCAGCACCGTTTCCTCCGCTCGCGCCGCGCCGCGTATCCGCCGCAGCACCAGGTGCCCGCCTCGACCGACTTCGTCGTCGCCATCCGCCTCGGGCTCGGTTGGGGCATGCTGCCCGACCAGCAGTCCGGCCCGGAGTTCGTGCGGATGACCGGCGACCCCATCGAGGTGCCCCTCTACTGGCAGCAGTGGAGCCTGCGCACGCCCTCCCTCGACGCGGTCGCCGCCGCCGTTGCGGACGCCGCCCGGACGGCCCTCGCCTGATCCCGCGAGATGCCTCTTTCGCACGCTCCACCCGGCGTGTCGCGTACAGAAGAGGCATCTCGCGGGGGATCGCAACGCTGGCGCGTCGCGGAGCGTAGGGTCGAAGGACCCCGACGTCGAGGAGCCCGAGTGAAGAACCACCACGTCCGCGTCTATCGCAGCAGCGAGCCCCTCCCACGCGAGGAGCAACTCGCCTGGCGGATCGCGGAGGTCGCGACGGATCCCGTCGAGGTGACACCCGAGGTCGCGGAGATGGTGATCAACCGCGTCATCGACAACGCCGCGGTCGCGGTCGCCTCGCTGACCCGCCGCCCGGTCGTCTCGGCCCGCTCGCAGGCGCTCGCGCATCCGTCCTCCACCGGCGGCGCGGGCGCGAACGTGTTCGGCGAGAGCCCCGATACCCGGGTCTCGCCCGAGTGGGCGGCCTGGGCGAACGGGGTCGCCGTGCGCGAGCTCGACTACCACGACACCTTCCTGGCGGCGGAGTACTCGCATCCGGGCGACAACATCCCGCCGATCCTCGCGGTCGCCCAGCACGCGGGTATCGGAGGCGCGCAGCTGCTGCGCGGGATCGCGACCGGTTACGAGATCCAGGTCGACCTGGTCCGCGCGATCAGCCTGCACGCCCACAAGATCGACCACGTCGCGCACCTCGGCCCGAGCGCCGCGGCCGGCATCGGCACCATGCTCGGCCTCGACGCCGGCACGATCTACCAGGCCGTCGGCCAGGCGCTGCACACCACCACCGCCACGCGGCAGTCCCGCAAGGGCGAGATCTCCAGCTGGAAGGCGCACGCCCCCGCCTTCGCCGGCAAGATGGCCGTCGAAGCGGTCGACCGGGCGATGCGCGGCGAGACCAGCCCATCGCCGATCTGGGAGGGCGAAGACGGCGTGATCGCCTGGCTGCTCGACGGCCCGCACGCGGCCTACGAGGTGCCGCTGCCCGAGCCGGGCGAGGCCAAGCGCGGCATCCTGGACACCTACACGAAGGAGCACTCGGCCGAGTACCAGGCGCAGGCGCTGATCGACCTCGCCCGGCGGCTGCACCGCACGCATCCCGAGATCGCCGATCCGTCCCGGGTGCGGAGCATCGTCATCCACACCTCGCACCACACCCACTACGTGATCGGCTCGGGTGCCAACGATCCGCAGAAGTACGACCCCACCGCCTCGCGCGAGACGCTCGATCACTCGGTGCCGTACATCTTCACCGTGGCGCTGCAGGATGGCGGCTGGCACCACGTCGACAGCTATGCGCCCGAGCGCGCGGCCCGCCCCGACACCGTCGCGCTGTGGCAGAAGACCACCACGCAGGAGGACGCGGAGTGGACCCGCCGTTACCACTCCACCGACCCGGCCGAGAAGGCGTTCGGCGGTCGCGTCGAGGTGACGCTGACCGACGGATCCGTGCTGGTCGACGAGATCGCGGTGGCGGATGCGCATCCTCTGGGCGCGCATCCGTTCACCCGGGAGCAGTACGTCGGCAAGTTCCGCACGCTCGCCGAGGGAGTGCTCGAGGAGGCCGAAGTCAGCCGATTCCTCGACCTGGCGCAGCGGCTGCCGACGCTGGATGCCGCGGGCGTCGCGGCGTTGACCGTCACCGCTCGCCCCGGCCTGCTCGCCTCCGTCGCCACTCCGAAGGGTCTGTTCTGATGCTGTCCTCCACCGTCGCCCCGCACGAGAAGCGTCGGCTGTTCCGCGAGAGGCTCGCGTCCGGCGGGTTGCTGCAGTTCCCCGGCGCGTTCAATCCGCTCTCGGCCCGGCTGATCGAGCAACGCGGCTTCGAGGGCGTCTACGTCTCGGGCGCCGTGCTCTCGGCCGACCTCGGCCTGCCCGACATCGGGCTCACCACGCTGACCGAGGTGGCCGGCCGCTCGGCGCAGATCGCGCGGATGACCGACCTGCCCGTGCTGGTGGATGCGGACACGGGCTTCGGCGAGTCGATGAACGTCGCCCGCACGGTGCAGACCCTGGAGGACGCGGGGGTCGCCGGCTTGCACATCGAGGACCAGGTCAACCCCAAGAGGTGCGGCCACCTCGACGGCAAGCAGGTGGTCGGCGAGTCGACCGCCCTGCAGCGGATCCGCTCCGCCGCCGACGCCCGCCGCGACCCGAACCTGCTGATCATGGCCCGTACCGACATCCGCGCGATCGAGGGCTTCGACGCCGCCCTGGATCGGGCGAAGGCCCTGGTCGAAGCCGGCGCCGACGCGATCTTCCCGGAGGCGATGAAGGACCTCGGCGAGTTCGAGCGGATGGCCGCCGCGCTGGATGTGCCCGTGCTGGCGAACATGACCGAGTTCGGCAAGAGCGAGCTGTTCACGAGCCAGGAGCTGGCCGATGCCGGCATCCGCATCGTGATCTACCCGGTCTCGCTGCTGCGGATCGCGATGGGCGCCGCGATGCGCGCCTTGGACACGCTGCGCGACGAGGGCTCGCTGAAGAGCGAGGTGCCCCGGATGCAGACCCGCGCGGAACTCTACGAGCTGCTCGACTACGAGTCCTACAACCGCTTCGACTCCGGTGTCTTCAACTTCTCGCTGGAGGGGCACATCGACGCCTGAAATCTCGCGAAATTTCGCGAGATTCGGTGCTGCGGACGAGGTGCCGCGCCGCGGCACGCGACCTCGTCCGCAGCGCCGTACCTCGCGGGCGTCGCGGGCGGTCTTGCGGTTCCGTGGGTCGGCACGTACTCTAGGGAAGTTGCGTGCATCTGCACGCGCTTGCGTGCTGCCCTCCCAGATCCTCGGGTCCGGGTAACCAGTACGCCGACAAGTGACCTTGGGTGGGTCGGGCGCCGGTAGCGGTGCGTGGCCCACGGTATCCACACATGGAGGAAACCATGGCAGCAGTCTGCCAGGTGACCGGAGCCGTTCCCGGTTTCGGACACGCGATTTCGCACTCGCACCGTCGCACGAAGCGTCGCTTCGACCCGAACGTGCAGAAGAAGACCTACTACGTCCCGTCGCTTCGCCGTAACGTCACCCTGACGCTGTCGGCCAAGGGCATCAAGGTGATCGACGCTCGTGGCATCGAGTCCGTCGTCAAGGACATTCTCGCTCGTGGGGTGAAGATCTAATGGCAAAGCAGCAGGACGTCCGTCCCATCATCAAGCTCCGTTCGACGGCTGGTACTGGTTACACCTACGTGACCAAGAAGAACCGTCGTAACGACCCCGATCGTCTCGTGCTGAAGAAGTACGACCCCGTAATTCGCAAGCACGTCGACTTCCGCGAGGAGCGCTAAGAATGGCTAAGAAGAGCAAGATCGCCCGCAACGAGCAGCGTAAGGTGATCGTCGATCGCTACGCCGCCAAGCGCCTCGAGATCAAGAAGGCCCTGGTCGACCCGGCCGGCACCGACGAGTCCCGCGAGGCCGCTCGCGTCGCGCTGCAGAAGCTGCCGCGCAACGCGTCGCCCATCCGCGTCCGCTCGCGCGACGCCGTCGACGGCCGCCCCCGCGGTGTCCTCACGAAGTTCGGCGTCTCGCGCGTCCGCTTCCGTGACATGGCCCACCGCGGCGAGCTGCCCGGCATCACCAAGTCGTCCTGGTAACCACCAGCTGACACCCGAAGGGGCGAGGATCCACGGATCCTCGCCCCTTCGGCGTTCCCGGGCCACCCGGCGGTGCGTTCGAGATGCCCACCTGCGGACGAGATAGCCCGCCGCGGCGCGGCACGTCGTCCGCAACACCGAATCTCGCGAAATTTCGCGGAGAGGCGGTTCGTAGACTGGGGGCTCCGTCGACTGGAGACCTCCGTGAAAGTTCTCGTTCCGAACACCATCCGACTCGAGCTGCCGGGGGTGGATGCGGTCGAGTACGACCCGACCGTGCCGGTGCCCGATGAGCACCTCGACGCCGAGGTGTTGGTCGTCTGGCGCAGTACATCCGCGAACGTGCAGGATGCGGCGCAGCGGATGCCCCGGTTGCGGCTCGTGCAGACGCTCGCCGCCGGTCCCGACCAGATCCAGACGGCCGGTTTCGCACCCGAGGTGATCCTCGCCTCCGGGCGTTCGCTGCACGACGACACGGTGACCGAGCACACCCTCGCCCTGGTGCTCGCCGCCGTGCGCCGCCTCGATCAGATGCTCGACGCGCAGCGCGCCTCCCGTTGGGCCGAGGACTTCAACGTCGCTCAGCGCGATCGTGACACAGCCCAGTGCTACACCCTCGCGGGCGCGCGGGTTGCGATCTGGGGCTTCGGCTCGATCGCGAGCACGCTCGCTCCGCTGCTGAAGGCCCTCGGCGCCGAGGTGTTCGGCGTCGCCTCGACCGCGGGTGAGCGTCACGGCTTCCCGGTCGTCGCCGACATCGAGAACCATCTCGGCGACGTCGACGTACTGATCTCCCTCCTGCCCGCCACCGCCGAGACGGAGAAGGCCTTCGGCGCCGAGCTGATCGCTCGGCTGAAGCCGTCGGCGATCTTCGTGAACGTCGGCCGCGGTGCGACGGTCGACGAGGAGGCGCTGATCGCGGCGTTGCGCGAGGGCCGGCTTCGTCTGGCTGCCCTGGACGTGATGCGCGAGGAACCGCTGCCCGAGGACTCGCCGCTGTGGACGGCCCCGAACGTCATCCTGACTCCGCACGCCGCCGGCAACCGGCCGCGGGGAGCATCCGCTCTTGTGCTGCGCAACCTGGCCGCGCTCGAAGCCGGCACCGAGGTGAGCAACCGCGTGTGAGGGGGCAGTCGAGCATTCGTCGGCGATGAGCGTTTCGGCGCTGCTGTAACTAGCGTGGTGACGCGCCGTGCCCCGGGGAGGGGCGGCGAGTACCAGGAACCACGGGCAGGACACGCATGACTGAGATGACGAGAACGCAGACGGAAACGACGACGGGAGGCGTCGGGCGCCGCTCGATCGTCTCGGCAGGACTCTGGGCGACCCCGGTGGTCGCGATGGCGGCCGGCGCGCCGATGGCCGCCGCGAGCGGCCAGTGGGACCTGGCGCTGGATCCGCCGCAACTCGGCGACGGCGTCACGCTGTTCAGTGCCGACTTCAGCCGTCGCTACACGGTGGACGTGCCGATCGCCTGGGTGATCGCGAACCATGGCGCGGCCCAGAGCCCGGCGGGTTTCACGTTCTCGATCTCCTACGACAACCGGATCTGGGACATCACCGGTATGACCGCGCGGTGGAGCGGCGACGGCAGCGGCGCCGAGCCGACGACGCTGCCGTTCGCGTCGAAGACGGCCGACGGCGACGTCACCACGGCGAGCGTGCTGATCCCGTTCGCGATCCCGGCGGGCACCGACTCCTACTCCGGGCTCTGGGTCGCGGTGCAGCGCGACTTCCTCGCCGCGTATCCGAACGACGCCGTCGCGGAGCCGATCGGCACGGTCTGGGCGATCCAGCCGCCCGTCGGCGATCCGGATGCGACGAACGATCGTGTCGCGCTCTCGGGCTACACCGATCAGGGTCCGGCGGACGTCTGGGGCGCGACGGCCGTCGCGGAGTGGGAGCGCTTCGACTTCACCGACGGCTCCTACGTGTACCGCCCGACCTCCGGCACGATCACCTCGATCGGCCCGAAGCCGGCGGCGGTCGGCGGCGAGATCATGGTGCTGACGGATCAGAAGGCGTCGGCGTCGGTCGACCTGGCGGACATCCGGATCAACGGCGAGCCCGCCGGCGATGCGATCGTCTTCGACCGGTTCGACAGCTACTTCGGCGTGATCACCTATGTCTATTACCGCCTCGCGGCCGAGTTGGCCGCCGGCGATGTGGTGACCTTCGACGTCGTCACGACCGACGGCGATCCGTCGGTCTCGGCGACGAAACTGTACGGCTCGCAGCTCGCTTTCAACGGCGCGGAGCCGAACGATCCGGATCGGCGTGCGCCCGAACTCGGCTTCGTGAACAACAACGACCGCTCGCCCGAGTAGCGACCCGCGGGCTCCTCCGCTAACGTTCTAATGTCAGAACAAAGCTGGAGGAGCCCGTGCCCGAGCCCGAATCCGATGAGATCAACTTCCGCAGCCGGAAGTGGGTTCGCCCCGAAGACCTGAACGCGAACGGCAGCCTGTTCGGCGGCAGCCTGCTGCGCTGGATCGACGAGGAGGCGGCGATCTACGCGATCCTGCAGCTCGGCAACGGCAATTGCGTCACCAAGTACATCTCCGAGATCAACTTCGTCTCCTCCGCCGAGCAGGGCGACTTGATCGAGATGGGGCTGCGCGCCACGCACTTCGGCCGCACCTCACTGACGATGCGCGCCGAGGTACGCAACATGATCACCCGGAAGAGCATCCTCACCATCGACACGATCGTCTTCGTGAACATCGGCGCGGACGGCCGCCCTGCGCCGCACGGCTACTCCGAGATCACCTACGACCGCGATCGGGTGCCGACCACCGGGCTGATCGACCTGCCCGCGTGAGCTCACCAGCGGGCGGTCGTTTCTGTGACGAGCGGCCGCCGAAGCCGCCGACGCGTACGCTGGAAGAATGACTGCACTGCCCTCCGTCGCCGAGATCGCCGCCCTGATCGACCACGCCATCCTCAAGCCCGAGTTCACCCGGGAGGAGGTGGATGCGCAGCTCGCGGAGGCCGCGCAGTTCGGCGTGTTCAGCGTCTGCGTGCGCCCGTCCGACATCGCGCACGCGGTCGAGACGCTCGACGGCACGGACGTGCTGGTCGGCACCGTGATCGGCTTCCCGCACGGCACCACCTCGACCGCGGCGAAGGTCGCGGAGGTGACCCAGGCGCTGGCCGACGGCGCCTCCGAGCTCGACATGGTCGTCAACATCGGCTGGCTGCGCAGCGGGATGCTCGACGCGGTCGAGCGCGACATCCGTGCGGTGGTCGAGGCGGCGGGCGACCACATCGTGAAGGTCATCCTCGAGACGAACTACCTCGATGACGCGCAGATCGTGGCCGGGAGCGAGGCCTCCGAGCGCGCGGGCGCCGACTTCGTCAAGACGGCGACCGGCTTCGGCGGCGGCGGCGCGAACGCCCACGACCTCGCGCTGATGCGCGGCGCCGTGAGCGACGCGGTGCAGGTCAAGGCTTCCGGCGGCGTGCGCGACCTCGACACCCTGCTCGCCTTCCGCGAGCTCGGGGTGACCCGCTTCGGCACCAGCGGCTCCGCGGTCATCCTCTCCGATCTCGCCGCGCGCCTCGCGGGCTCCGACTCCGCGGCCCGGGTCGACACGACCTCGTACTGAGGCCCGCGTCCTCCCCGCGAGATGCCTCTTTTGTACGCTTTGCACGGCGTGTCGGGTACACAAGAGGCATCTCGCGGGGGTGCATCGCGCGGGGATGAGGGCGCGCGGGGTCAGCGGGTCATCGTGGACGTGAGGAACGCGAGGGTCTTCTCCAGCGCGACGTGCGCATCCGTGAGGTACCAGTGGAACTGGTACTCGTGCGGCAGCTCGTCGCCGTGGTCGTCGGGGTAGAACAGCGCCGTCACCGGCACGCCGAGCGAGGCCAGGTGCGCGGCGAACGGCCGCGACTGCGGCTCGGTCAGCGGATCCGCGTTGCCGCCGCTGATGAAGGTCGGCGGGAACCGCGGGGTTACGTGATCGATCGTGGACATGTGGTCGCCGGCGAGCGTCTTCGACCAGTTCTTGCGCCCGGTGTACGACCACAGGGCGACCTGGAACCCCCACTGCCCGAGCCCGGACGACTTCGACATCGTCTTGAGGTCGTAGATACCGCAGTGCAGCACCACGGCGCGGATGGCGTCGGTCGGCAGCTTGGTGGGCAGCCCGCTGGCGCGCGCGTAGGAGGGGTTCGTCACCACGGTGGCGAGCTGGCTCGCCAGCTGCGCGCCGGCGGAGTCGCCGGCCAGGGCGAGGCGGTCGCGGGCGATGCCGAGCCGACCCGCGTACTTGCGCAGGTGCTCCAGCGCAAGCAGCAATTGCTTCGGTGCGGTGGGGTAGACCGACTCGGGGCCCAGCGCGTAATCGAGACCGACCACGGTGTAGCCGCGCGCGGCGATCATCCGCAGATAGGGCTCGACCTGACCGCGGTCGCCCGAGATCCAGGCGCCGCCGTGGATCCACACCACGGTGGGGAGCGGTCCGTCGACTCCGGCAGGACGGTACACGTCGGCGATGGTGTCGGGAGCACCGCGGTGCCCTGGAATGCCTTCGCGGATCCGGATGACGTCGGCCGGGGCGTCCGGCCACATCGTGGCCGCGGTGGACTTGGCGCCCTCCTCGAAGACCGAGCGGATCAGCATCGCCGACGGCCGCGGCGTGAATCGCAGCACGGCACCGACGCCCGCGAGCGCCGCGACGCCACCGGCGACGATCGCGGTCGTCGCGTTCTTCTTCCCCCTGAGCACCGGACCACCCTACGGGGGCGATGTTTCGAGCAGGCGAACGGGAGCCGGGAATCGATGCTGCGTGAAACGAAGGACGGCGCGGCGGGCCACCCCGTTTTCGCCTGCGACATCCGCGGATTCTCGCGGGTCGCTCGGGGTGCCCTTTCGCGTCGTCCTTCGTTTCACACACCGATTCGGTCCGACCGCTCCCGTGGTGGTCGGATGGACGTGTGAAAACTCTCGTTCTGCTCGCGATCGGTGCCGTCGGCGGCGTCCTCTCCGGAGCGTTCGGCGTCGGCGGCGGCATCGTGATGGTGCCGATGCTGATCGCCTGGGCCGGGTTCGATCAGCGCCAGGCCTCCGCGACCTCACTGCTCGCGATCGTGCCGACCTCGATCGCCGGCGCGATCGGCTACGCCGCCGAAGGCGAGGTGGCCTGGGGCCCAGCCGCGGTGATCGCCGCCGGGGCCATCGTCGGCACGCTGATCGGCACCTGGCTGCTGGTGCGCATCCCGCTGCGGATCCTGCAGTGGATGTTCGTGGTGCTGCTGCTGCTCGCGGCGGTGCGGATGGCCGTGTTCGGCTCCAACGAGACCGGCGCTCCGGGTGAGGGCTGGGGCGTCTGGGTCGGTTTCGTCGGGCTCGGGCTGCTGATGGGTGTCGCCTCCGGGCTCTTCGGCATCGGCGGCGGTGCGATCGCCGTTCCCGTGCTGGTGGGCGCGTTCGGCATCGGTGATCTGCTCGCGAAGGGCACCTCGCTCGCCGCGATGATCCCGACCGCGATCACGGGCACGGTGTCGAACGCGCGCCGCGGCCTGGTGCACCTGCGCGCCGGGCTGTTGGTCGGCGTCGCCGCCACGGCGTTCACCTTCGTCGGCGTGCTGGTGTCGTTCCTGCTCCCGGCTCAGCTCTCGGGCATCCTGTTCGCCGTGTTCCTCGTGGCGGCCGCCGTGCAGCTGGCGGTGAAGATCCGTCGGAGTTGAAGAACTTCCGACGCAAGCCGTAGCGGATGCCCATCGCCCTCGGCTCGAATGGACCCATGGCTGAACAGACCGTTGCAGATCAACTCGTGGCTCAACTCGTGGAGGCCGGGGTCCGGCACATCTACGGCATCGTCGGCGACTCGCTCAATCCGATCGTCGATTCGGTGCGCCGAACCGGCGGCTCCGCGAAGGGCGGCATCGACTGGATCCACACGCGCAATGAGGAGGCGGCGGCGTTCGCGGCGGGCGCGGAGGCACAGCTCACCGGCCGCCTGGCCGTCTGCGCCGGCAGTTGCGGGCCGGGGAATCTGCACCTGATCAACGGACTCTTCGACGCGCACCGCTCCTCCGCGCCGGTGCTGGCGATCGCCAGCCACATCCCGAGCACCGAGATCGGCTCGTCGTACTTCCAGGAGACGCATCCCGATCGGCTCTTCGTCGAGTGCTCGAACTACCGCGAGCTGATCTCCACCGCCGCCCAGGCGCCGCGGGTGATCAACGCGGCGATGCGGCACGCGGTCGGCCTGCGCGGCGTCGCCGTCGTCACCATCCCGGGCGACGTGGCCGAGCTGAAGGCCGAGGGCACTGCGCCCGCCTTCGTGCTGCCGTCCGCGCCGACCCTGGTGCCCGCCGCCGCCGACGTCCAGGCCCTCGCCGAGGCCCTGAACACGGCCAAGACGGTCGCGATCTTCGCGGGTGCCGGCGTGCAGAACGCTCACGACGAGGTGGTCGCCTTCGCGGAGTTGCTCGGGGCGCCGGTGGGCCATTCGCTGCGCGGCAAGGAGTGGATCCAGTACGACAACCCGTTCGACGTCGGGATGACCGGCCTGCTCGGCTACGGCGCGGCGCACGCCGGGATGCACGACGCCGATCTCCTGCTGCTGCTCGGCACCGACTTCCCGTACGAGCAGTTCCTGCCGGATGCCTCGAAGGTCGTGATCGCGCAGGTGGATGCGGATGCGTCGCACCTCGGTCGCCGGGTCAGCGTCGCGCATCCGGTGCACGGCGACGTGGCCGCGACCCTCCGAGCGTTGACGCCGCTGGTGCAGCGCAAGGACGACCGGCGCTTCCTCGAGAAGACGCTGAAGAAGCACCAGAAGCTGGTCACCGGCGTGGTGGGGAAGTACACCGACGTCGACACGCGCAGTCCGATCCATCCCGAGTTCGCGGCCTCGCGGCTGGATGCGCACCTCGCGGACGACGCGATCGTCACGGCGGACACCGGCATGGGCAACGTCTGGCAGGCGCGCTACCTCACGCCGAACGGGCGGCGCCGCCTGATCGGCTCGTACCTGCACGGCTCGATGGCCAACGCACTGCCGCAGGCGATCGGCGCGCAGATCTCGCATCCTGGTCGCCAGGTGGTCTCGCTCAGCGGCGACGGCGGGCTCTCGATGCTGATGGGCGAGCTGGTCACCGTCGCGATGTACAAGCTGCCGGTGAAGATCGTGGTGTTCAACAACTCCACGCTGGGTCTGGTGAAGGTGGAGATGCTGGTCGACGGCTTCCCGGACTTCGGCGTCGACGTGCCGATGGTGGATTACGCGGCCGTAGCGAACGCACTCGGGATCACGGGCATCAGGGTGGAGGATCCGCGCACGCTGGACGACGCGCTAGCCGCCGCGTTCGCCGCGGAGGGTCCGGCCCTCGTCGACATCGTCACCGACCCGCTCGCCCTGAGCCTGCCGCCCACGATCACGGGAACGCAGGTGAAGGGTTTCGCCCTGGCCATGTCGAAGATCGTGATGAACGGCGGCGCCGGCGAGGCGGTGGCGATGGCCCGCACCAACATCCGCCACGCCCTGCCCTGATCCGGGGTGACGTTCGCGCACGCGCTTGGCGCGTCACACGAAGTTCCTTGATGCGCCGACACCCCGAGAGTCGCTTGGGCCACCGTGGCTGATGTGTCACACTTAAGTAGCTTCAAAAGCGTTCGCCGCACACCGTGCGGCAAGTCCTACAGCCACCCCGTTGCTCGGGGTGGCTGTAGTTGTTTTGGTTCGGAGGTCACATGCTCCTTTGCTACGTCGACGAGTCGGGCGACGAACAGCCACTCCGGACTCGAACCGACCCGCCAGTTCTCGTCATCGGCGGCCTCATCGTCCAGCACGAGCAGGCCAAATCGCTGATCTGGAAGTTCCTCCAGATCAAGAAAAAATACAACAACAGCCTGAGCCTTGACGACGCAAAACTATCTGACGTCGTCAGCTTGGAGATGAAAGGCAGTGACCTGCGGAGGGACGTGCGGTCCTCTTCGCGTCGACCGCGGCGTCGTGCTTTCGGAATCCTTGACGACGTGATGGCCTTGCTCGAGCAGCACAACGTCTCCCTGATCGGCGAGGTCCATGTCAAAGGCCAGCGTCCGCTGCGGCGGTGGGTCTACTCTGATGCGATCGCCTGGATGACTGAGCAGTTCGAGTCGGCGTTGCGGGCAGCAGATGCGCCGGGCCAGATGATCCTGGACGCGCGCACGAAGGCTAAGAATGTTCCGAGTGTGCATCGGATCACGACGAAGCGGTTCAAAAGCGGCGGAGACCCGTTTCCCCGACTCGTCGAGTCGCCTCTGTTCGGCCACAGTGACGCGCACGTTGTACTTCAGATCGCCGACATCGTCGTCTCGGGGCTACTGTTCCCGATGGCCTGCGCCGGATTCTGTTCTTCGTTGATTGACAACGTCCACATCAATCCCGACTTCAGTCAGGTGAGGACGCGGTACGGAGCCAGGCTGCGGCTACTAGAGCATCGATACACGACGGCCGGCGGAGGGCGCGCTGGGGGAGTCCGCGTTACGGACCACATGAACCATCAAACCGGACTCAACCTCTATCTCGAGGTGCCGTTCGAGTACCGGCCAGGAGCATCGACGTCGAACAACGCAACGATCTCAGTGAACGTCGCCGAGTCTACGAAGTAGTAGCGAACGCACCTGTCAATACAGAAGTTGCAGGTCAACTTGCGTTGACCTGCAACTTTCACCGGAGGGGAGTGTCGCGGAGGGCGGCGCCGGGCCGCGCCTACTCGGCGCCGACGGCGACTGCTTCGGCCTCGACGAGCGCCGGCTCGGGGCCGTCGTCCACGCGAGCCAGGGCGTGGCGGCCGAGGAAGACCAGCAGCACGGCGACGAGGACGCACACCGCGGCGGCGAACATCGGGAACGCCGGCGAGATCGCGGCGGCCAAGGCGGAGGCGGCGGGCGGTGCGATCGCGCCGCCGAGGAAGCGGACGCCGGAGTAGGAGGACGAGGCAACCGAGCGCGGCAGGTCGGAGGCTTCCATCACGCACTCGGTGAGCACGGTGTTCACCACGCCGAGCATCAGGCCGCCGACCACGATGCAGACGATCAGGCCCACCTGCGACTGGATCAGCAGCCCGCCGGCGACGAGGTCGAGCGCGAGCAGCGTCAGCGCGAGCTTCAGCACGCTGGTGCGCTTCATCCGCGCGGTGAGCAGGGGCGCCACGAACACCGAGGTGATCGCGACGGCGAGCCCCCAGCCGAAGAAGGTGAAGCCCAGCCCCATCTCGTTCAGGCCCAGCGGATACGGGGTGTACGCGAGCAGGGTGAAGAAACCGATGTTGTAGAACAGCGCGGCGCCCGCGAGGTAGCGGATGCTGGCGACCTTGAGCGCGGCGAACGGCGCGGAGAGCTTGGTGGGGGTGCGCGGCGCGTTCTTGTCCTCGCGCAGCAGCACCATGATCGCGATGAAGCCGATGGCCATCAGCACGGCGGTGCCGAAGAACGGTCCGCGCCAGGAGATGGTGCCGAGGGATCCACCCAGCAGCGGACCCACGGCGATGCCGACGCCCAGGGCGGCCTCGTACAGGATGATCGCCGCGCTGGAGCCGCCGCTCGCGGCGCCGACGATGGTCGACAAAGCGGTGGAGATGAAGAGGGCGTTGCCCAGGCCCCAGCCGGCGCGGAATCCGATCACACCCTCGACGCTGCCCGCGGTGCCGGCCAAGGCGGCGAACACAACGATCAGGGCGAGGCCGATCATCAGCGTCTTCTTCGCACCGATCCGGCTGGAGAGGTACGAGGTGAAGAACATCACGACGCCGGTGATCACCAGGTAGCTGGTGAACAGCAGCGACGTCTCGGTCGGGGTCGCCTTCAAGGCCTCGGCGATGGCGGGCAGGATCGGGTCGACGAGTCCGATGCCCATAAAGGCGATGACCGCGGCGAACGCCACGGCCCAGACGGCGAGCGGTTGTTTGAGGATGGAGCCGGTGGGAGCGTGGGTCACGAGGTGGCGCCTTTCTGACGGGGAGTGGCGGGGCGGATGCTCGCCAGGCGGGATTCGATGATCCCGACGGCGCGCGCGATCGTGTCGCGCTCGTCATCGGCGAGGTCGGCGAACAGCGGCTGCATCGCGATGTCGATCCGCCGGCGCCAGTCGTCCAGCGCAGCGAATCCCGCATCCGTGCCCTCGACGAGCCAGGCCCGTCCGTCGGAGGGATCCGGCGCGCGGGTGCCCCAGCCGAGTTCTTCGAGACGCGAGACGATCGCGGTCATCGATGGCTGGCTGACGCGCACGTTCCGGGCGAGTTCGCCCAGCCGTACGGATCCGCGCTGCTGCAACTCGGCGAGAGCGTGCCACACCGCGGCGGACTGGCTGCCGCCCGCCTCTAACGAGGCGTACCGCGTCAGCGAATTCGTCGCATTGGCGAGCCGACTAACGTTGTTCACTCCCCAACCATATAGCGCATCTATATAGTTTGGCAATGTTTGTGCTTGCGAGGGACCCCCTCAGCGCGCGAGGACCCGCGGGCGGCGGGTCCCTCGCGCGCTGGAGGGGTCCCTCGCAGGTCAGTGCGGGACGGGGCAGCGGGATGGGGCGCCGACCGCGCGGATGCGGCCGCCGGAGGCGGGCTTGGTCGGCAAGCGGCGCAGGTTCACGTCGAGGCCGGAGCCGAGGATGCGCACCCGCGGGTCGCTCAGCGCCGCGACGGCCGCCGAGAGCCCCGCGATCGAGAGCTTCTCGCCCGGGCAGCGGTGGCCGGTGGCGACGTCGGAGCCGCCGTGCGGCACGAACGCGGCCAGCGCCTCGTAGTCCTCGACGCCGACGAAGCGCTCGGGATCGAACTCCGCTGCGTGCTGCCACGACGCCGGATCCGTGTTCGTGCCGGCGACGTCGAGCACCACGCGATCACCGGCGCGGACACGGTGGCCGTCGAGCTCGATGTCGGTGAGGGCGCGGCCCGGCAGCATCGGCACGAACGGCGCGGTCCGGCGCACCTCCTGGGCGAACGCCGTCGCGAGGGGCCCGCTCACGAGCGAGCCCCGCTCCGCCGTCTCCGCCGCGATGCGCTCCCGCCACTCCGGGCGCTCGTGCAGGCGCTTCGCGGCGAACGCCACGAAGCGGGCCACCGCGATCATGGGGCGGATGCTGTTCTGCAGCTCGATCCCCGCGAGGTGCGCCGAGAGCGTCTCGCCCTGCGCGTCGCGGTAGTCGGCCCAGGCTCGCAGCGCGGTGCCTTCCTCCGCGGCCAGCGTGCCGGCGCGGGCGGCCGCGATCAGCTGGGCGGCGTGCCGATCCGACCAGAGCCGGTTCGCCTTCGCCAGCAGGTACTCGGGGGAGAACGGCACGCCGAACGCGTCCACGATCTGCGCGAGCCGCGCCGACCACCGGGTCTTCGCCGCGCGGGTGCCGGGCACCCCGGCCCAGGTCATGCTGGCGCGGCCGAACGCGCCGACCGCGGCGGCGTACGCGGAGCGATCACCGCCGGCGATCCACGCGCTCAGCTCCAGCCGCCATTCCCGCTCGAACAGCGGGCGCATCCGCTCGACCTGGGCGTCTTCGTAGGCGAGCTCGACGAAGAGCGCCTTGCGGTGCAGGTGGGCCGGGCCATCCATGCCGTGCAGGGAACCGGTGCCGAACAGCGGATCGCCGAAGATGCCGGGCATAGCACCCTGCCGGGCGATCCGGCTCTGGTCGTAGAACAGCTCGACGCCCTCTGCGCCGCGGACGAAGAGGGCGTCACTGCCGAGCGCGTGCGTCGACGCCGAGCGGGAGCCGCTGCGGACGCGGCGCCAGAGCCGCCCCGTGAAGAGGTAGCCGCTGGTGAGGAAGGCGAGGGATTCGTCCCGGGGTGAGCGGGCCGTGGGTCGGGTCATCGGGCGGGCCGTTCGTGTCGACGCGCGGGGATGCGGGTGGGGATGAGATTCATTCATCTATCGTGACCCACGGCACCCGATCAGTCGAGCAGGCCCGCCTCCATCGCCCGGCGCACGGCGGAGGTGCGGTCGGAGACACCGAGCTTCTCGTACGCCCGACTCAGGTAGGTCTTCACGGTCGCCTCACCGATGAACAGTTCGGCGCCGATCGCCGCGTTGGTCAGCCCGTCCGCGGCCAGTGCCAGCACCTTCACCTCGCGAGCCGACAGCGTCGGCGCGGCGCCGCGGCCCTGTACCCGGCCGAGCAGAGCGGATGCGGCCGACGTCGCCAGCACGGTCTCGCCGCGCGCCGCGGCGCGGATCGACCGCGCCAGCTCCTCGGGTGCGATGTCCTTGAGCAGGTATCCGGCGGCGCCGGCCTCGATCGCGCGCAGGATGTCGGCATCCGTTTCATACGTCGTCAGAACGACCACTCGTGTCGCCGGATGCGCGCTCGCGATGCTCCTCGTGGCCGCGACGCCGTCGCCGCCCGGCATCCGCAGGTCCATCAGGACGAGCTCGGGCTCGAGCGCCGCGACGAGAGCGAGCGCCTCGGGGCCGCTGGACGCCTGCCCGACGACCTCGATGTCGGGGTACGCCGCGAGCATCCCGCGGATGCCCTCCCGCACCATCGGATGATCGTCGGCCAGGATGATCCGGATCATCGTTCCTCCAGGAGCGGCAGCTCGACCCGCACCAGGGTGCCGCGGCCGGGCGCGCTGGCCATGGCGATCCGTCCGCCGACCTCGGCCACGCGGGCGCGCATGCCGCGCAGCCCGTAGCCCTCGGCCGGGACGGTCTCGTCGTAGCCGACGCCGTCGTCGCCCACCGAGAGGGAGAACGCGTTCTCGCTGTAGTCCAGCGTCACGGTGACGTTCGCCGGGCGGGCGTGCTTGCGGATGTTCGCGAGGCTCTCCTGAGCGACCCGGAGGGCGACGACCTCGAGCGCGGGCGGGGCCACGCGCGCCGACCCGCGCACCGAGAAGTCGACCGGGACGTCGAGTTCATCGCCCAGCCGCGCGGCCACCCGCTCGATCGCCTGGGCGAGGGTCGCCTCGTCCAAGCGTGCGGGGGTGAGCGCGGCGATGATCCGCCGCGATTCCTGCAGGTTCTCCTGCGCCGTCTCGGTGATCAACTCGACGTGCCGACGGGCGAGCGCGGGATCCGCGTCCAGCTCGCCCTGCACGGCTCGGCCGAGGGTGAGGATGCTCGTGAAGCCCTGCGCGAGCGTGTCGTGCATCTCGCGCGCGATCCGCTCCCGTTCGGCGGCCGCGCCCTGCTCCTCCGAGAGCACGGCGAGCTGACCCTGGGACCGGCGCAGCTGTTCGATCAGCGCGCCGCGGGCCGCACTCTCGTCCGCGATGCTGGTCATCCGGCTGCTGAGGAAGACCGAGCCGACGATCACGAGCGCCGTGACCCCGAACGCCTCGCCGAGTTCGGCGGGCCGCACGTCGCCGCTGAGGATGCGCAGGCCGAAGGCGAGCAGGTTCGCCGCGGCGATCGCGACGGTCGCAGCGCGGGGCCCCAGCAGGATGAAGAACTGGGGGCTCAGAACGAAGAGGATCACGTTCGACCAGGCGTTCAGCCACGTCGCCGCGAGCAGGCCGCCGATCGCGACCACGGTGTAGAGCACGGCGCGGGCGCTGTTCGCCCGGACTCCCGCGAGCGTCGGCCGCGCGATCAGCCAGTAGAGGCCCTGCACCGCCAGGAGGATGCCGGCGGCCGCGAAGGCGCTCGCCGCCCCGCGGTACGGGTTGGCGAGCACGATCAGCGCGGATGCGCCCGTCGCGGCGAGGAAGAACAGCTTCCATTCGCGGTAGTTCGTCATCTGGTTCTCCCTGGCAGGGGGTTGTCACTTCGTCCCGCTTCGCGTGGGACGGAGTGACAACCCCCTTTCATCAAACAGCAACGGCGACCGGGGCGTCGGCGGGAGTGACACTGGAGACCGCGCCCTTCGGGTAGAGCACGCCGAGCACCGCGACGACGGCCATCGCGATCGCCATGCCGGCGAACGCGAACTGTACGCCACCGGCGTAGTCGTTCTGCACCGCGGCCACGAACTGCGCGCGCACTGCGTCCGGCAGCGCATCCAGCGACGAGGATCCGCCCGATGCGCCCGAGATCTGCTGCACGGCGGAGGCGGCGGCGCTCGCCGGAGCGCCGAGCGCGGCGAAGGAGGCGGTCAGCTTGTCGGTGAGCACGTTCGTCACCACGGTGGTGAACACCGCGAGGCCGAGCGCGCCGCCGAAGTTCTTCATGGTCTGCGAGACGGCGCTGACCTCGCCGTAGGAGGCGCCGACCGCACGGTTCACCGCATCGGTGGAGACGGCGCTGAGCATGTAGCCGATGCCGGCGCCCGCCACCACGATCGGCCACGTCTGCGCGTTGAGGAAGTCGCCCGCATCCGTGGGGATGGTGGTGACCGTCGCGGCCAGCCACGCGAATCCGACCGCCCCGACGACCCCGCCGATCAGGATCACGCCGCGGGCGCCGCTGCGGTCGAACCGCGTCGAGCCGAGCCGCGAGGCGATCACGAACCCGATGAAGAACTTCAAGAACAGCAGCCCCGTCTCGCCCGCCGACAACTGCAGGGACACCTGGCCGTACACGCTGAGGAAGAAGAACGTGCTGACGAACGCGATCGAGGCGAACAGGGTGGCGAGCGTGGACAGGGTGAAGCCGCGGTCGCGGAACGCGTCGACACGCAGCAGCGGCTGGGCGGCGCGGCGCTGCACGAGCACGAACGCGGCGAGCAGGGCCACGCCGGCGACCAGGCTGCCGATCACGCCCGGGTTGCTCCAGCCCCACGGGCTCGCCTGCTGCAGGCCGAAGACGACACCGGCCATGCCGGCCGCGACCAGCGCAGCGCCGAGCCCGTCGATCCGGCCGTGCCGGCGCGGAGTCGGCGCCGCGGCGATCGCGACGATGACGAAGGCGAGGACGGCCAGCGGGACGTTGACCCAGAAGATCGCGCGCCAGGTCCACTGGGTGAGGTAGCCGCCGGCGATCGGGCCGACGCAGGTCATCGCTCCGGTGATCGCGAAGAACGCCGCCATCGCGCGGCCGCGGCGCTCGCGTTCGAAGCCCTGCACCACGATGCCGATCGCGGCGGGGAACATGATCGCGCCGAACACGCCCTGCAGCGCGCGGGCGGCGACGAGGGCCGGTTCGGCCCAGTCGCCGGTCGGCGCGAGGCCGCACAGCAGCGAGGTGACGCCGAAGCCGGCGATGCCGATCAGCGCCATCTTCTTGTGCCCGAACAGGTCGGCCATCCGGCCGCCGAGCAGGAAGAACGCGGCCGTCGTGAGCAGGTACACGTTGACGGCCCACTGCATCCCGTCGTGCGAAAGGCCGAGGTTCTGCTGGATGGTCGGCGCCGAGAGGGCGACGATGGTCTGGTCGATCGTGGTCATCGACACGGCGACGATGAGTCCGGCGAGGGCGAGGGTGTTGCCCTTGGTGCCGGTCGCGGCTGCGGTCATGGGGTGCTCCTTCGAGGTGTTTCTGACTGCATCCACACTCCCGCCGTCGCCGCGCGGGCGGCACCGCCCGGTGGACGTCAGCGGTGTCCGCCGATCGGTGGACGCCGCGCAACCCCCACCCGGCGTGCACCGAGGCTCGCTAAGGTTTCGGCGCTGTTGTTTTCGAACGACAGCGCGATGAAGAAGGAGAGCGGGCAGGATGCGCGTGTTCGGATGCCCGCACTGCGGCGCCTGGGTGGAGTTCGAGGACACGGTGTGCCTCGCCTGCGACACCGAGATCGCCTACGCGCTCGACCAGGACGACATCGTCGCCGCCGAGGGGCGCGCACTCTGCCGGTTCCGTGGCACGCTGAGCTGCTCGTGGGTCGCGGATCCGGCCGGTGCCGGCGCCTGCGCCTCCTGCGTGCTCACCACCGTGCGTCCGGCCACGTACACCAAGCGGGTGCTGGCCGAGCTGGTGGTCGCGGAGTACGCGAAGCGGCGCCTGATCCGGCAGCTGCGCCACCTCATCCTGCCGATCGTGCGTCGCCGCAACGGCGTCGGACTCACCTTCGAGCTGCTGGCCAGCTCGCAGCAGGGCGAGAAGGTCACGATCGGGCACGAGAACGGCATCATCACCGTCGACCTCGACGAGTCGAACGATGCGCACCGCGAGGCGTTGAAGGCCAGGCTGGGCGAGCCGTATCGCACGATGCTCGGCCACTTCCGGCACGAGATCGGGCACTACTACTGGCAGGCGCTGGTCTTCGGCACCGATCGGATCCACGGCTTCCGCGAGCGCTTCGGCGACGAACGGGTCGACTACGGCCGCGCCCTCGACGCCCACTACGGCGACGGCGCGAACGCCGATTGGCAGCGCGACCACATCTCGCAGTACGCGACCACGCATCCGTGGGAGGACTTCGCCGAGACCTTCGCGCACTACCTCCACATCGCGGATGCTCTGGAGACGACCGACTCGGTGGGCATCGCCGTCGATGGGCCGACGGGGCGCATCCCGGACTCGCTGGCCGAGACCATCCACTCGCGCGGCGCCGCGGTGATCGCGCGGATGGAGATGCCCGAGGTGCTGCGGCGCTGGCACGGCTTCTCGCTCGCGCTGAACGCGGTGAACCGCTCGATCGGCAAGGACGACCTCTACCCGTTCGTGATCACGCCGCGGATCGCGGAGAAGCTGGCGTGGGTGCACGAGTTGGTGCGGGGGAGTAGTACGTAGGCCGAAGTCTCGAGGCGCAGGGAACGATCGCTCCGGTAGAGCGACCTTCGCCGCCAGGTCACCCTCTGGCATACAATCGACCCACCAGCCGCCGCCACCAGGAGGACCTCCGATGACGCCAACGACCCTCTCCCTCGGTCTCGCCGACCAGTCGCTCTCCGCGAAGATCTACGAGGAGTTGCGCGAGCGGATCATCGAGGGAGTCATCCCGGCGGGCGAACGGATCAGGGAGCGCGAGCTCGCGGAGGAGTTCAACGTCTCGCGCATCCCGATCCGTGAGGCGATGCCCCGGCTGGAGAGTGAGGGCTTCATCCGCACGGTGCCGCGGCGAGGCGCCATCGTCACCGAGATGACGCTGCGGGACGTGGAGGAATTGTTCCAGGTGCGCAGCAGCCTCGAGGTGCTGGCCGCCCGACTTGCGGCCGAGGCCTGTACCTCCGGGGTGTCGGGCGAGCGACTGCTGGAGTTGGTCGCAGCGGCCGACGCGGCGACGAAAAGCGCGGATGACCGGGGGATCGCTGCGGCCAACTCGGCGCTGCACGAAGAGATCCTTGTGCTGTCCTCGAATGCGCTGCTGGTCTCGCTGATGGGCCCGATCAACGGCCGGGTGCGCCGGCTGTTCCGCCTGGAGGCCGAGCGTGATCAGTTGGTGCTCTGCGCCGAGCATCGCGATCTGTGCAAGGCGATCGTGGACGGCAAGGCCGAGCTGGCCGCGTCTCTCGCCTACGCGCACGTCGAGCACAGCCGCGCGGATTCGCTCGAGCTGCTCGGCAAGACGCTGCCGCACGAGACCTCGGCCGACTGAGTCGACGATGAGGCCGTCGCCCGTCGGGGCGGCGGCCTTCGCCGTCTCCGCCGCGCGTCGGCGAGCGATTCTCGCCGATGCGAAACACGTTGTTCACAGTACCCCGCACCTCGCCGAAACAAACGGATGGAATTCTGTATACCAAGTTGCTCCTCCGAAACGAAGGAAACCTGGTGTACGAAAGCCCCACTCTCCGCAACGCCCGCCTGGCGGACGGCCGGCTCGTCGACGTCGCTCTCGACGGCGCGAGCATCGCCGCCGTCACGCCGGCCGCCGCGGCAGCGTCCGGCGCCGACGACCTCGACCTGGCGGGCGCGCTCCTGCTGCCCGCCCTGGTGAACGGTCACGCCCACCTCGATAAGACCTTCGTCGGTGCCCCGTGGCAGCCGCACCGCGCCGGCGACACCGTGCCGGCCCGCGTCGCCGCGGAGCGGGCCATCCGCTCCACCGTCGCCACTTCCGTCGCCGAACGCGCCGAGGCACTTGCCCTCGAGATGGTGCGCTTCGGCACCGGCACCGTCCGCAGTCACGTCGACATCGATACCGAGCTGGGACTGAGTTCGCTCGACACCCTGCTCGAGCTGCGCGAGCGGATGCAGGACAGCCTGGCGATGCAGATCGTCGCCTTCCCGCAGAGCGGGATCCTGGCCAGCCCGGGCGTCGCCGCGCTGCTGGAGGAGGCGGTGCTGCGCGGGGCGGATGTGATCGGCGGCCTCGACCCGCACGGCTTCGACCGCGACGCGGTGGCGCACCTCGACATCGTCTTCGACCTGGCCGCGAAGCACGGCGTCGCCGTCGACATCCACCTGCACGATCTCGGTTCCGCCGCGGTGCGCCAGTTCGACCTGATCGCCGATCGCACTCGTGCACTCGGGCTCTCCGGGCGAGTCGTGGTCAGCCACGCCTACGGCCTCGGCTCGATCGCGCTGGACGAGGCCAAGCGGATCGGCGGGATGCTCGCGCACGCCGGCATCTCGGTGATGACCAACGGCCCGGCCGGCCCGATGCCGCCGGTGTTGGCGATGCGGGCCGAGGGGGCCACCGTCTTCTCCGGCTCCGACAACATCCGCGACGCGTGGTGGCCCTACGGCAACGGCGACATGCTCGACGTCGCCCGCACCGTGGCCTACCAGTCCAACTTCCGCACCGACACCGAGCTCGAGGTCGCCCTCGACCTGGTGACGGCGGCGGCGGCCACGGCGATCGGTCTCGATCGCTACGGCATCCATCCCGGCGCGCGCGCCGACCTCCTCGTGCTCGACGGATCCGCGGCGGCGCAGGCCGTGGCGAGTCCGCCCGAGCGGCGCACCGTCTTCCACGCCGGCCGCATCGTCTCGACCACTCGGGTCACGACGGAGCAGCCGACGAACCCCATCCTCACCTCGCTGTAGCTCCACCCCACCCCTTCCCTGGAGACAGAACCCCTATGAATCGACCCCGCCTCCGCGCCGCAGCGACCGCCTTCGTCGCGTTCTCGGCCGCGATCGTGCTCAGCTCGTGCAGCGGCACCGCCACCGGATCCGACTCCGGCTCGAGCCGCTCCGACACCGTGATCATCGGCACCGGCGCGACTCCGCAGAGCCTGGACCCGATCCTCGCCTCGGATGTGCAGACCGACTTCACCGACGCCGCCATGTACGACAAGCTCGTCAGCTACGACGAGAACGGCGAGCTCTCGCCGCAGATCTCGACCGAGTGGAGCTACTCCGCCGACGCCACCTCGGTCACGCTGACCCTGCGTGACGACGTCGTCTTCCACAGTGGCACGAAGCTGACCGCGGCCGACGTGGTCTACACGCTCGACCGCGACAAGCGGCTCGGCATCGGCGTGTCGTCCTTCCTCTCCAGCTACGAGAGCGCGAACGCGGTGGACGACAGCCACGTCGAGATCACCCTGAACACCCCGAACACGACCTTCGTCGGTGCGCTCGCGAAGGTCTACGTGATCGACTCCACGCTGGTCACCGAGAACGCGGGCAGCGACGACGGCCAGGCCTGGCTCGCCAGCAACGACGCGGGATCCGGCGTCTACGCGCTGACCGACTACACCGCGAACCAGACCGCCGAGTTCGAGCGCTTCGACGACTCCTGGCGCTTCGACGACGCTCGCCCGGAGGCGATCGTCTACCGCTACATCACCGAGTCGGCGACCCTGCGCGACGAGCTCTCGTCGGGCGGCGTCGACGTGGTGACGGGCCTCACCGCCACCGACCTCGCCACCTTCGACGGCAAGAGCGGCTTCACGGTCAACACGCTGCCCTCGTACCTCCAGCTGTACGCGATGATGAACACCCAGAGCGGCGCGCTGGCGGATGAGCGGGTACGCGAGGCGATCTCGCTCGCCTACGACTACCAGGGCCACGTCGACACCATCCTCTCCGGAAACGGCGAGGTCGCCTCCGGCGTCGTCGCGCCCAACCTGGCCTGCCGGGTCGACACGGGCACCAGCGAGCAGGACGTCGACACAGCCAAGGATCTGCTGGCCGAAGCCGGCGTCTCGAACCTGACGCTGACGCTGGCTTACCAGAGCACGATCCCGGAGCACCAGAAGGCGGCGACCCTGCTGCAGTCGAACCTCGCCGACATCGGCGTGACGCTGAACCTGCAGACGGTCACCTTCCCGGAGTACTCCTCGATGGTCACCTCGGCCGACACCACCCCCGACATGGCACTGCTCTGGGACTTCCCCTACTACCCCGAGATCGGCCCGATGCTCTACCGCGTCTACGACTCGCAGTTCATCGACCAGACCAACTACGGCCGCTACGCCAACCCGGAGGTCGACCAGCTGCTCGAGGCCGGCATCGCCAGCACCGACACCGCCGCGGCGTGCTCGGACTACGAGCAGGCGCAGGAGTTGATCGCGGCCGACCACGTGGGACTGAACATCTCCAATCCGACCACCTCGCAGGTGCTGCGCGAGGGTCTGGGCGGCATCACCTTCGACCCGACGTCGCAGCTGTTCAACGTCACGACGCTGACGCTCACCGAATAAGCACACCCGGGGGCCGGACTCCGGCCCGGCCCCCGGAAACACCCCACGAGAGGAGGTGGAACGGATGACGAGATTCATCGCGAAGCGCATCGGTCTGGCGGCCCTGAGCATCTGGGGCATCATCACGGTCGTCTTCTTCCTGACCAAGCTGATCCCCGGTGACGCGGCCCGGATCGCGGCCGGACGCACGGCCACGGCCGAGCAGATCGAGCAGGCCCGGCAGCGGCTGGGCCTGGACCTGCCGGTGATCCAGCAGTACCTGGCCTTCCTGTTCAAGGCGGTGGGCGGCGACCTCGGCCAGTCCGCCTCCACGCACCAGCCGGTCACGGCCGACCTGGCGAACACCCTGCCGGTGACCCTGCAGCTGGTGATCGTGAGCATGCTCGTCACGGTCGTGATCGCGGTGCCGCTCGGCGTGCTCGCCGCGGTGCAGCAGGGCAAGGCCGCCGACATCGCCTCGCGGGTGATCTTCGTGCTGGCCGGCGGCGTGCCGGTGTTCTGGCTCGCCATCCTGCTGCAGTGGACTATCGGCTCGAACCTCGGGCTGTTCCCGATCTCCGGCTCGAACAGCTTCGGGATGGACTCGCCACGCGTCACCGGCTTCACGCTGGTGGATGCCCTGCTCGCCGGCAATCCCACCGGCTTCGGCGACTCGCTGGCTCACCTCATCCTGCCGGCGCTGGCGCTGGCCGCACCGTTCCTCTCCACGATCGCCCGCAACGTCCGCTCGACCATGATCGGCGTGCTGCAGACCGACTACATCTCGTTCGCGATCTCGAAGGGCGCCTCCCGACCCCGCGTGATCGTGGGGCACGGTCTGCGCTCCACCGCCGGATCGACGCTGACCATCCTCGGCATGCAGTTCGGCTGGATGCTCGGCGCGGCCCTGCTCGTCGAGAGCGTGTTCGCGCTGCCGGGCATCGGCGTCTACCTCAACGCCGCCGTGCTGAACCAGGACACCTTCGCCGTGCTGGGTTGTGTGCTCGTGATCGGCGTGGTGTTCACCCTGTCCAGCCTCGTGGTGGACGGCCTGCAGATCGGCCTCGACCCGCGGGTCCGCGCATCCCACCTCGGAGGAGCAGCATGACGCTCACCAAGACCCCCGCGACGGTGCTCGCCCCGGCAACGATCGGTTCCGGGCTCTCCCGCGGCCTGCGCGGCGCGTTCCGCCGCAGTCCCGTGATCGACCTGATCGCCGTGGTGCTGGTCGCCCTGCTGTTGGCCGTCGCGATCGTCGGCGCGCTGTGGCAGCCGTTCGACCCCTACCGGGCGGTGCCGACGGATGCGCTGCTCGCGCCGGGCGTCGAGGGTCACCTGCTCGGCACCGACGACGCGGGGCGCGACGTGCTCTCGCGAGTGCTTGCCGGCGCCGGCACCACACTGCTCGCCGCGATCGCCGTAGTGCTGATCACGACCGTGATCGGAGTGGTCGTGGCCTGCATCGCCGCGATCTCGCCGCGCTTCGTCGATGAGGGCATCATGCGCTTCTGCGACATCTTCATGGCTCTGCCCGCGATGGTGCTCGCGCTGGGCATCGCCGCCGCGCTCGGCCCCTCGCTCGGCTCGGTGATCGTGGCGATGGTGATCGCGATGTGGCCCGGCACCACTCGACTCGTGCGCGGCATCCTGCGCGAGACGATGTCGGCCTCGTCGGTGGAGGCGGCGCGGGTGATGGGCGTGTCGACGCCGCGGATCATGCTCCGGCATGTGCTGCCGAACTCGCTCGACTCGGTCTACGTGCAGGCGTCGATGGAGATCTCGGGCACCGTCGTGATCATGGCGGGCCTGGCCTACCTGGGCGTCGGTGCCCCGCCACCGAGTCCGGACTGGGGCGCGATGGTGGCCCAGGGTCGCGAGTACGTGACCACCGCCTGGTGGGTCACCACCTTTCCTGGCCTGGCGATCACGGTCGCCGCCGTGGCCTTCGGCCTGCTCGGCGACGCGATCCGGCTGCGCCTGGACCCGTCGGTGCGGGCCCGCTGATGGCGACCGACAACGGAAAGGAGCACGCGATGACCGACATCCTCACCATCGAGGGCCTCTCGGTGAAGGTGCCCGAGAAGGACCGGATCGACCGCGACAAGCCCGGCCGCTCGCCCGGCGACCTCACTCTGGTCGACGACGTCTCGCTGCGGATCGCGGCGGGCGAACGGGTGGCCCTGGTCGGCGAATCCGGCTCGGGCAAGTCGATGACTGCGAAGGCGATCATGCGACTGGACACGACGGTGGCCCTCTCCGGCTCCCTCCGCGTCGCCGGCACCGAGACGATCGGCCTGCCGCTGCGCGCGATGCAGCGGCTGCGCGGATCCGCGGTGTCGATGGTCTTCCAGGACCCGATGACCGCGCTGAACCCCGTGCTCACCGTGGGGGCGCAGGTCGCCGAGCCGCTCGTGATCCGCGGCGTGCCGCGCCGCGAGGCCAAGCGCCGGGCGATCGAGATGCTCGACCGCCTCGGCGTGCCGAATGCGGCGAAGCGGGCGGGTGCCTATCCGAACGAGTTCTCCGGCGGGATGCGTCAGCGGGTGGTGCTCGCCGCCGCCCTGATCGGCCGGCCGCAGCTGCTGATCGCGGACGAGCCGACCACTGCACTGGATGTGCGGGTGCAGGAGCAGGTGCTCGACCTGATCGAGGAGCAGTCGCGCGAGCTCGGCCTGGCCGTGCTGCTGATCACGCACGACCTGGCGATCGTCGCCGGTTTCGCCCAGCGCGTCGCGGTGATGTACCGCGGCCGGCTCGTGGAGGACCGACCGGTGGACGAGATCTTCGCGCACCCCGCGCATCCGTACACGCAGGGCCTGCTGGCCTCGATCCCGCGGATCGACGCCGACCCGAGCCGGCGACTCTCGACGGTGGCGGACTACATGAGAGGACAGGTGCCGGCATGACCGCCCTGCTCAGCGTGACGAAGCTGACCAAGCGCTTCGGCCACGGCCACAATGTGCACACCGCCGTCGATGCCGTGAGCTTCGAGCTGCGCGAGGGCGAGGTGCTCGGCCTCGTCGGCGAGTCCGGCTCGGGCAAGTCCACGACCGTGCGCTGCCTGGTCGGGCTCGAACGCCCCGAGGTCGGCTCGATCGTCTACGACGGCATGGACATGCGCCGGCCCACGTTCGCGCAGCGCAAGCGCTTCCGCGACGAGGTGCAGATGGTCTTTCAAGACCCGTACTCCTCGCTCGACCCGCGGATGAGCATCCGCCGGATCCTCGAGGAGCCGCTGCTGGTGCGCGGCGGGATGAGCCCCGCCCAGCGCCTGGACCGGATCGTGGAGACGCTCGAGACCGTGGGCCTGGAGGCGAGCCAGCTCGACCGCTACCCGCGCTCGTTCTCGGGTGGCCAGCGCCAGCGCATCGCGATCGCCCGCGCCCTCGTGGTGCGCCCGCGGGTGCTGATCTGCGACGAGCCGGTCTCGGCGCTGGACGTCTCGGTGCAGGCGCAGGTGCTGAACCTGCTCAAGGACATGCAGGCTCAGCTCTCGCTCACCGTGCTCTTCATCGCGCACGATCTCGCCGTGGTGCGCTACCTCTGCGACCGCCTGGTCGTGCTGCAGAACGGCGTCGCGGTCGAGACCGGAACCCGCGACGAGGTGTACCTGAACCCGCAGCACTCCTACACGCAGTCGCTGCTGGAAGCGGTGCCGCGCGCGGATCCGGCGGGCGAGCGCCTGCGCCGAGAACGGCGCCACGAACTCAGAAGGGCGAGTCAGATCGCCGAGAACGAAGGGATCCTGCAGTGACCACGGCGATCAACCGCGTCGGAACCGACGTGAAGTTCACGAACGGCGCGACGCTCTGGGGCAGCGGCCCCGACGCGCTGCGCTACGCGGCCTCGGCCGGACTGGAGGGGGTGAACGTGCGCACCCTCGACGAGCTCTCGCCCACCCTCGACACCGGGGAGTTGCGCGACTTCGCCCAACTGGCCGCGGAGCTCGACCTCTACGTCGAGATGGGCGTCGGCAAGGTGAACCCGTACATGACCGCCGAGCTACCGCGCGTGCGCAGCCTCGGCGAGGGCAGCTACCTGCTCGGCATGCAGCGGATGATCGAGACCTGCGCCGCCTTCGGCTGGAGCGAGACGTGGACGGCCGTCGGCGGCTTCAAGCCCTACCCCGGCATCTTCTTCACCGACCGGTTCCGCACGGATGCGGATTGGACCGACCAGCTCGCCGCGACCGAGGAGTTCCTGCTGCGCCTCGCGCCGACGCTGCGCGCGACCGGGGTCCGGCTGAACCTCGAGACCCACGAGGAGCTGACCACCTTCGAGCTGATCCGCCTGATCGAGGCCGTCGGAGACGACGTGCTCGGCATCTGCCTCGACCCGGGCAACCTGGCCGTGCGCGCCGAGCCGCCGCTGGAGGGCATCGCCCGGATCGCGCCGTACGTGCGCACGACGCAGCTGCGGGATGCGGCGCTCTGGCGCAACGAGGACGGCACGCTCTCGCGCTTCCTCGCCCCGTGCGGCGAGGGCGTCATCGACTGGAGCGCCGCGCTCGATCTGCTGCTCACGGCGAACCCCGGTATCAACCTCACCATCGAGGGCATCGGCGGCGTGCGCGCCGAGATGAAGCTGCACGTCGACGACCCGACCTGGCAGGTCGGGCACCCCGACCTCACGCCGGCGGCGCTCGCCGAGCTGTACCGGCTGGCCGACGGCTACCACGCCCGGGCCGAGGCCGCTCTGGCGCCCACCGCCGAGCAGCTACGCGAGCGGGTCGACCCGGTGCCCGCGCACAACGCCTTCGTCGCCGCCTCCGCCGCGCACCTGCGCGAGCGGATGACCGCGCGCGCCGCCTCTTTCGTCCCCACCCTCAGCAAGGAGAACTGACCCCATGACCGTTGTGGAGACCGCCGTGACGGCGCAGACCCTCGCCGATGCCCTCGCCTGCGAGGTCGTGCTGCCCGCGCATCCGGACTACGACCTGCTGCGCCGGGTCTGGAACGCCGACATCAACCGCTTCCCGGCCGCGATCGTGCGCGCCCGCACCGCGCAGGACGTCTCGGATGCGCTGCTGCGCTGCATCGAGCTGGGCCTGCCCGTCACGGTGCGCGGCGGCGGCCACAACCTGGCCGGCACGGCCGTGGCGACGGATGCGGTGCTGATCGACACCGCGCTGCTGAACGACATCGTTTTCGACACGGCGGCGGGCACCGTCTCGGTCGGCGCCGGCAACCGCTGGGGCGACGTCGACCGTGCGGCGGAGCCGTACGGCGTCGCCGTTCCCGCGGGGGTCGTTTCGCACACCGGTGTCGCCGGGCTCACCCTCGGCGGCGGCGCGGGCTACCTCGCGCGGATGCACGGCTCGACGGTCGACGCCGTGACCGAGATCGAGGTGGTCGTCGCCGACGGGCGCATCCTCACCGCCTCCGCGGTCAGCGAGCCGGAGCTGTTCTGGGCGCTGAAGGGCGCCGGCCACAACTACGGCATCGCCACCCGCTTCACCTACCGTTACGTGCCCCTGCCCGGCGAGGCGACGGTGCGCCAGGCCCTCTACGGCGCGGCCGACCGCACGAAGATCCTGGAGTTCTTCACCGCGTGGGGGCCGGACCGTCCCGCGAACATGGGCACCTACATCCGCCTGCTGCGCGCGCCGGAGTACTGGTCGCAGATCCCCGCCGAGCACCGCGGCGAGCCGATCATCTCGGTCGCCACGATCTTCTACGGCGACCCGGCCGAGGAGGCGGCGGCGAGCGCCGCGATCTTCGAATTGGCCGAGCCGATCTACACGAGCCTGCGCACCATGCCGCACGTCACGCTGCAGCACGCCACCGACGACGAGTTCCGCTACGGCGTCTCGCACTACTGGAAGCACCAGTCGCTCGCGGCGCTGCCGAGCGAGGCGATCGAGCTGATCATCGAGAAGGCGGATGCGTATCCGGGCCGCTCGCTGAACTCCTCCGCACACATCGCGCACCAGCTGATGTGCCCGTTCGAGCTGATCGCGGGCTCGCGCACGGCGCGCGAGCACTCCAACGACTCGACCGCGGGCATCCACGGGCTGTTCGCCGCGAACATCGGCGCCGACTGGGAGTACCCGGGCGAGAAGAAGCCGCTGGTCGCCTGGGCGAAGGACTTCGACGCCGCGATGGCGCCGTACCGCTCGGGCACCTACATCAACTTCGCCTCCGACGCCGGCGACGACTCGGTCGCGCGCGCCGTCTACGGGCCGAAGTACGACCGCCTGGTCGAGATCAAGAAGCGGTACGACCCCGCCAACGTGTTCGCTCGCGGCCTGGTCGACCTGCGCGACAACGCCGAGGTCGAGGCCGTGGTGGCCGCCGAGGCGCAGACGTCGTTCGATGGCGGTGCGCTGTGAGCCTGCGCGTCGGGACCGACACCTCGAAGTTCCCGCAATCAGCCGCGCGCGGGGCGCTGTGGACCCTGGAACGTATCTCCGCACTGGGCCTGGACGGCGCGTTCTTCCGCTCCGCGTTCGAGCTCTCGCCCACCCTCGACCACGGCGAGCTGAGCGCGGTCGCGGAGGCGGCGCGCGACCTGGGGCTGTACCTGGAGGTGGGCGCGGCTAAGGTGAATCCCTTCGCGACGCCGGAGTTCCCCGAGATCCGCCGGCTCGGCGATGGTGACTACCTGCTCGGGCTGGAGAAGATCATCCGCGCCGTCACGGCGGTTGGTGTCACCGAGCTGTGGACCGCGACGGCGAACTACCAGTTCCGCATCCGCGGGCTGTACGCGTGCGACCGCTTCCGCACGGATGTGGACTGGTCGACGCAGCTCGCCGCGACGGCGAAGGTGCTGCACCGGATCGCCCCGGTGCTGCGCGACACCGGGGCGCACCTGAACCTCGAGACGCATGAGGAGATCACCTCGTTCGAGGTCGTCCGCCTGGTCGAGGAGGCGGGGCCGGACGCGTTCGGCATCACCTTCGACACCGCGAACGTGCTGGTGCGGGCCGAGGACCCGGTCGCCGCCGCGCGCCGGGTTGCGCCGTACGTGCGCTCGACCCACGTGCGGGACGTCGCGCTCGCGTTCACGCAGGACGGCATCGGCCGCTTCCTCGCGCCCGTCGGCGACGGTGTGCTCGACTGGAGCACGATCCTCGCCGTGCTCGAAGAGGCGAACCCGGAGCTGAACCTCTCGATCGAGGGCGTCGCCGGCGGCACCAACGCCGAGATGTCGCTGTTCATCGACGACCCGGTGTGGCAGGCGGGGCACCCCGACCTGACCATCGCCGAGTTCGCCGAGGTGATCCGGCTCACCCGCGACTACGAAGCCCGCGCCGCCGCGGGGGTGCTGCCCACGCTCGCCGAGCTCCGGGCGCCGCTGGCCCCCGATGCCGCCGAGCGCTTCATCCGGCGCTCCGCTGACGCCCTGCGTGCCGCGATGGCGCCCGTCCCGCTCACACATCCACTCACGAAGGAGTAACCCCATGACCCTGCTCGACACCCCCACCGGCACCGAGTTCTTCCCGACGCTGAGCCTCGCCGAGCGCGACCGGCGCTGGGCCGCCGTCCGCACGCTGATGAGCGCCAACGGCGTCGACGCCCTGATCGTCTTCGGTCAGGGCCGCAACGCCAACGACTCCTACCTCACCAACGAGGAGGCGCACGCGACGGTGCTCTTCACCCAGACGGAGGAGCCGCTGCAGCTGGTCGGCGACGTACCGATCAACCGCTACGACGGAGCCGGCGCCCGCTACGAGCGCTGGACCGATTCCTGGCTGCACGGCAACCCGATCGCGAACCTGATCAGCAGCCTCGATGAGCGCGGACTGACCGGCGCGACGCTGGGCATCGTCGGCCTCTCCTCCCGCGCCGTCGGCCAGTGGTCCGGCGTGATCCCCTTCTCCACCTGGAACCGCGTGCTCGACGCACTGCCGAACGCAACCTTCGTCGACGTCTCGGAGGCGTTCGAGATCCTCACCCTCGTCAAGAGCGAGGAGGAGCAGGAGATGGTGCGCAAGGCCGCGCAGCTGGGCGAGGCCGCGTCGGCCGCCTACCTCGCGGCCTCCGGCGTCGGCGTGCTCGAGAGCGTGCCGACGGCCGCCGCGGTGAACGCGATCATGGCCGGCGGCGGCTGGATGCGCGCCCCGTTCATCCTGGAGCGCGCCGGCGCCCACCGCTTCGGCTGGGGCCAGCCGGAGTGGTTCGGCATGGGCGGCAAGCCGCACGTGCTGCAGAAGGGCGACTCGATCGCCTCCGAGCTGTTCGCGTTCTACGGCGGCTTCGAGTCGCAGCAGCAGATCGACGTGTCGATCGGGGAGCCGGATGCGCTGCTGCGCGAGCTGGAGGACATCTGCCTGCAGTCGTACCACGCGGGCCTGGAGGCGCTGCGCCCTGGCCTGCGCTTCGCCGAGCTCGCCGAGATCATGGACGAGCCGCTGCGCCGCAACAAGGTGTGGAACACGGGCCCGATGGTGCAGACCGTCGCCCCAGTGATCTTCAACAGCAGCACCCGACTCAACCCCGAGGTCGACCCGGCTCTGGGTCACCTGCCCAAGCTGCCCTCGGGTGTGGGCCTGGACGGCGACTTCGAGATCACCGAAGGCGTCGCCTTCGCCTGGGAGCCCAACGCCCTGCGCGACGGCAAACGCGTCTGCATCGGCGGCACGGTGCTGCTCTCCTCCCGCGGAGTCGAAGAACTGAACACGATCCCGAACCGCCTCCAGGTGGTGCCCGCGTGAGTCAGACCGCACTCCGCGTCGGTCCGGCCACCCTCGTCGAGGGGGCCGCGACCGGCCCCCTCGCGGGCACCGGTACCGTGGTGAAGGACCTCTTCGACGTGGCAGGCCAGCGCACCGGCGCCGGCAATCCGGATTGGCTGGCCGCCGCCGCCGTCAACGAGTCCAGCGCCTGGGCGGTGCAGGCGCTGGTCGACGCGGGGGCCGGGGTGATCGGCATCGCGCACAGCGACGAGCTGGCGTTCAGCCTCTCGGGCACCAACGTGCACTACGGCACTCCGCCGAATCCACGCGCGCCCGGACGCATCCCCGGCGGCTCGTCCAGCGGATCCGCCTCCGCCGTGGCGAGCGGCTTGGTGGACTACGCGCTGGCCACCGACACCGGCGGCTCCACCCGCATCCCCGCCTCGTACACCGGCACCTTCGGACTCCGGCCCACCCACGGCCGACTGCCGATGGATGGCGTGGTCGGCCTGGCGCCGCGCTACGACACCGTCGGCGTGCTCGCGTCGAGCGGAGAGTGGCTGCGTGCCGCCGGTTCCGTGCTGCTCGAAGCGGCGGGCGAGTCGCGCCCGGCCGAGCCGCTCTCGATGATCGTGCTCGCCACCGACTTGCTCGCGCTGGCCGATCCGGACACGGCGGAGGCGGTCTCGGTGGCCGCCGTGGCCCTGGCCGAGCGGCTCGGCGTGCCGATGGTGGTCCGCGAGTTCGTCGGAGCCGAGACGCTCGCGGACTGGAAGGCGCGTTTTATGGCCGGCCAGATGGCGGCGATCTGGGCGACGCACGGCGAGTGGGTGACGGCGACGGATCCGTCCTTCGGCCCCGGGGTGGGCACGCGGATGAACGATGCGCGCGCCGCAGACCCTGATCGGCAGTACCTCGCCGACGAGGGGCGGACGCTGGTGCGCTCGGCGATCGACGCGGCGCTGCCGGCCGGCGCCGTGCTCGCGTTCGCCTCTGCCTCCGGCCCCGCTCCGCTGATCGAGTTGGATGCGGCGGCCAAGGGCGCGTTGCGCTCGCAGACGATCGGGATGACCTGTGTCGCCGGGCTCGGCGGCCTGCCCGCCGTGTCGCTGCCGCTGGCCGAGGTCGACGGCCTGCCCGTCGGACTCTGCCTGGTGGGCCGCCCGTTCGACGACGAGCTGCTGCTGCAGGTGGCCGCCGCCTCGTGACGAGCCTCATCCGCAACGCCCTGGTCGACGGCACGCTCGTCGACCTCGCCCTCGATGGCGGGGTGATCTCCGCGGTCCAGCCCGCGACCGACCCCGCGAGATGCCTCTTGTGTACGCCCGGCACGGCGTGTCGCGTACACAAGTGGCATGCCGCGGGGTCCGACATCGACGCCGCCGGGCGGGTGGTCGCCCGCGCGTTCGTGGAACCGCACCTGCACCTCGACAAGGCGTACCTCGGTACGCCCGAACAAGGCGGCACGCTGGCCGATGCGATCGCGGAGACCGCGCGACGCAAGGCCGCATTCACGGTGGCGGATGTGCGTGCGCGGGCGGAGCGGGTGCTGCGGCGCGCCGTCGCGCACGGCACAACGGCCGTGCGCGCGCACACCGAAGTCGACCCCGGCGTCGGGATGACCGGCGTCACCGCGATCGCCGAGCTGGCCGAGTCGGCGCGGTCGAGCATCCGGGTGCAGCTCGCGGTGTTCCCGCAGGAGGGCATCCTCTGTCGGCCGGGGACGTGGGATCTGATGACCGAAGCACTGCGCCTGCCGGACGCGGTGGTCGGCGGTTGCCCCTACACGGAGTCGAGCGCTGCGGATGCGCGCGCCCACGTCGACCTGGTACTCGACCTGGCCGAGCGGCTCGGGGTGCCCGCCGACCTGCACCTGGACTTCGCGGACGACGACGGCGACCCGCGCTTCGCGCTCGCCGGCTACCTGGCGGAGGCGGTGATCGGCCGGAGCCTGCAGGGTCGGGTCTCGATCGGACACGCCACCTCGCTCGGCTCGCTGAGCCCCCAGGCGCTGGCCCCGGTGCTGGAGCGCCTCGCGGAGGCCCGGGTCACCGTGGTCACGCTGCCCGCGACCGACCTCTACCTCGGCGGTCGCGCCGACGAGCGCAACGTGCGGCGCGGGCTCGCCCCGCTGCGTGCGCTCTGGGCGGCCGGTGTGCCGACGGCGGTGTCGTCGAACAACATCCGCAACGCCTTCACGCCGACCGGCGACGCGGACCCGCTCGACATCGGGTTGTTGCTGGCGCGGGTCGGTCACCTCTCGTCAGTCGCGGAGTTCGAACGGGTGCTGGCCATGACTCGGCGAGCCGACGTGCTCGATCCCGGCGCACCGACCGGAGTCGTCGTCGGTGCTCCCGCCGACCTCGTACTGTTCGACACGACCGACGCCGCCGCGCTGCTGGTGGACCAGCCGGGCCGTGTCGCGGTTCTGCGCGCGGGCACTGTCGTCTACGCGGAGGAGCGCTCGACGGTGTGGCCGGGGTGGGTCGGGCGCGGGACGGAGTGACAACCCCCTTCCTCCGGCAAAACGACAAATGTCGGACGCCGGTATTGCGCATGTGCTGACATGACGCCTACGATGGCGAAAGCCAACCGGCGGTTGGTATTTAGTCACTGACTCAAGGAGGCGTCGATGTCGTCGAAGATGACGGACCCTGTAGCACCAGCACCATTCACCACCCCGGTCAGCACCGAGCGCGTGTCGAAGGTCTACATGTGGGCGCTCGGCGCCGCGCAGTTCGGCCTCTTCATCGCCCTGCTCGCCCCGGTCTACGTCACCATGCAGCTCAAGGCGCAGGAGATCAACCCGGACGACCCGGCGAGCATCATCGCCACCGTCCTGCCGATCGGCGCCCTCGGTGCGCTGTTCGCGAATCCGCTCGCCGGCGCGCTGAGCGACCGCACCCGCACCCGCTGGGGCCGGCGTCGGCCGTGGCTGGTCGGTGGTGTCCTCGCCTTCCTCGGCTCGCTGGTCTGGCTCGGCTTCTCGAACGACGTGCTGATGCTCACCCTCGGCTGGCTGCTCTGCCAGATCGCCGCGAACTCCGTCTTCGCCGCCCTGACCGCGAGCTTCGCCGACAACGTGCCGTTCGTGCAGCGCGGCGCCGCCTCCTCCGTGATCGCCCTCGCCCAGAACCTCGCCGTGCTCGCCGGCACCTACCTCGCCGTTGTGCTGGTCGGCGACCTGCCGATGCTGTTCATCGCTCCGGGCATCTTCGCCGTGGTGCTCGTGCTGGTCTACGCCTTCGTCGCGAAGGACGAGCTGCCGAACTACGAGCTGAAGAAGTTCACCTTCCTGAACCTGATCTCGTCCTTCTGGACCAACCCGTTCAAGAACCCCGATTTCGGTTTCGCCTGGTGGTCGCGCTTCCTGATCATCTTCGCGACGTTCATGTTCACCACCTACCGCCTGCTCTACATGCAGGACCACATCGGCATGGGCGCCGTCGAGGCCACCCAGGCCGTCGCGTTCGGTGTGCTGCTGTACACGATCGCCCTGCTGATCAGTTCCGCCTTCTCCGGCTGGGCCTCCGACAAGCTCGGCCGCCGCAAGATCTTCGTGGGCGGCTCGACCGCGCTGTTCGCCGTCGGCCTCATCCTGCTGGTCACCACCGACACGCTGGCGATGTTCTACGTCGCCGAGATCGTGATGGGCTTCGCCTACGGCATCTACGCCGCCGTCGACACCGCCCTGATCGTGGATGTGCTGCCCAACGCCGACCGTCCCGGCAAGGACCTGGGCGTGGTCAACATCGCCAACGCCCTGCCGCAGTCGCTCGCCCCCGCCTTCGCCGGCTTCCTGCTCAGCATCGGCGGCGTCGGCTCCGGCAACTACGTGCTGATGCTCTGGGGCGCCGGAATCATCGGCATCCTCGGCGCGCTCGCGATCATCCCGATCAAGCGCGTCCGCTAAGGGACGGTAGGAGGGGGTTGTCACTCCGTCCCACGTTTCGTGGGACGGAGTGACAACCCCCTCCTTTTTTACGCGCTCAGGAGTTGCTCGAGCAGTTCGAGGGAGGCCTCCATGTCGACCTCGGGTTCGAGCAGCCATTGGATCTGCAGGCCGTCGGAGGCGCCGATGATCAGGGCGGCGACGGCAGCGGGATCGACGTCGGCGCGGATGCGGCCCTCGCGCTGCTCGGTCGTGACCTGCTCGGTGAGCTCGCGGCGCAGCCGGGCGAAGCGGGCGCTGAAGTGCTGCTGGGCGTCGTCGTGGCCGTCCTCCAAGGCGCTCGCGACGAGCGTGGAGTAAAGCTGCACGAGCCCGGGGACGCCGCGGTTGCGCCGAGCCGCGGCGGTCATCCCGGCGACGGGGGAGTCGCGCTCCGGCACCGGCTTGTGCTCGCGCAGCTTCTCCTCCGCGGCGCGGAAGACCTCGACCAGGAGTTGCTCGCGCGACGCGAAGTAGTGCAGCAGGGCCGCGTGCGAGACGCCGATCGCCTCGGCGATCGCCCGCAGCGAGGTGCCGTTGGCGCCCCGTTCGGCGAAGACCTCGATCGCCCGGTCCAGGATCTCCTGCCGGCGCGCGACGCCCTTGGCGTAGGTGCCGCTGCGGCCGGTTCTGGAGGGTGCACTGTCACTGGGCATGCGGCCATCCTAGGTGCGGGGACGGCCGCCGAACAGAAAAAACCTCCGTCCGTAGGTTTTTCTGTTAGCCTCGGCATCACCCGCCTCGGAGCCGCTGCCGGGTCTGACGATGACGTTGTGAAAGAAGGACACGGGTGACGACACCGACCATCTCGCTCCAGCTCTACTCGGTGAACGACATCCTGGTGCAGGACATCGACGCCACCCTCGCCCGTCTCGCCGGGATCGGCCTCACCACTGTCGAGGCCTTCGACTTCGTGAGCCGCGCCGACGAGCTCGCCGCCGCGTTCATCCGCCACGGCCTCACCGCGAAGACCGGCCACGCCTTCATCGCCTCCGAGAGCGTCGCGCGGCCGGATGGCACGACCATCGCCGCCCCGACGCACGACGAGGTGTTCACCGCCGCGAAGACGCTCGGCATCGACACCGTGTTCGACCCCTACGTCGCGCCGGAGCGCTGGACCAGCCTCGCCGACATCGAGGAGACCGCGCGCCTGCTCAACGCGGCCGCCGCCTCCGCCGCCGTGCACGGACTCCGCGTGGGGTACCACAATCACGCCCACGAGATCCAGAGCGCGATCGACGGGCGGATCGCGCTGGAGGTCTTCGCCGATCTGCTCGACCCCGCCGTGGTGCTGGAGGTCGACCTCTACTGGGCCGCCCTCGGAGCCGCGGACGTGCCCGAGTTGCTCACCCGCCTCGGCGACCGGGTGATCGCGGTGCACGTGAAGGACGGCACCCTCGACTCCGAGCCGACCGAGGACTTCGCGCTGCCCACCGACCAGGTACCGGCCGGCCAGGGCGCCGTGCCGCTGGCAGCCGCGCTCGCCGCCGCTGCGACCATCGAATACGCCGTGATCGAGTTCGACGCCTACCCGGGCGGCGACATCATCGACGGCATCGCCGCCAGCTACGCCTGGCTGACCGAGCAAGGACTGAATTCATGACTTTCGAACCCCTCGGCTCCGGAACCGTCGGCGTCGCCTTCATCGGTGCCGGCAACATCTCCGACCAGTACCTGAGCAACCTCGTCACGTTCCCCGACGTCGAGGTGCTGATCATCGCCGACCTCGACCAGGACCGCGCCAAGGCCCAGGCCGAGAAGTACGGCGTGCCCGCGTTCGGCACGACCGAGGACGTGCTCGCGCACCCCGGCGTCGAGATCGTGATCAACCTGACGATCCCGGCCGTGCACGCCGAGATCTCCTCCGCGATCATCGCCGCCGGCAAGAACGTCTGGAGCGAGAAGCCGATCGCGGTCACCCGCGAGAGCGCCCTCGCGCTGCTCGCGCAGGCGGATGCGGCCGGCCTGCGCGTCGGCATCGCGCCGGACACGGTGCTCGGCCCCGGCATCCAGACCGCGAAGCGGGCGATCGAGGCGGGCGCGATCGGGCGTCCGCTGTTCGCGCAGACCTCGATGCAGTGGCAGGGCCCCGACCTGTTCCACCCGAGCCCCGCGTTCCTGTTCGCGAACGGCGGCGGGCCGCTGTTCGACATGGGGCCCTACTACTTCACCGCGCTGGTGCAGATCTTCGGGCCCATCGCCACCGTCGGCGCCCTCGGCCTGAAGGCGCACGAGCAGCGCACGATCAAGGCCGGGCCGGATGCGGGCGCGACGTTCCCGGTAGAGGTGCCCTCGACCGTGAGCGTGCTGGCGCAGTTCGAGCGCGGCGGCCAGGCCACGAACCTGCTCAGCTTCGACTCGCCGCTGTTCCGCCACGGCGTCTTCGAGATCTCGGGCACCGAGGGCACCATCGTGCTGCCGGACCCGAACACCTTCTCGGGCCGCGTCGCGATCGTGCGCCCGCTGACCGAGCTGGCGCTGCCGATCGAGCAGGAGTGGCTCGAGGTCGAGGAGGAGGGTGTGGTCTCCGGCCGCGGTCTCGGCGTGCTCGACATGGCCCGCGCCATCCGCACCGGCCGGCCGCACCTCGCCACCGGCGAGCTCGGCTACCACGTGCTCGATGCGCTGGTCGCGATCGAGGAGTCGGCCGCCACGGGCGCCTTCGTGCCGGTCGCGTCGACCGTCGAGCCGATCGGCTCCGTGCCCGTCGACTTCGACCCCCTGGCGAGGACCCTGTAGGGAAAGGGTTGTCACTTTGTCGGCTACCCGCCGACAAAGTGACAACCCTTTTCTCCGGGTGACGGTCAAAGAACGTCGACCCGCTGAGGGACGGAGTGACAACCCCCTTCTTCTGCGTGTGCGCGGCGGCGGAATGGGCCGCGGCCGGGATGCTGAGGGGATGCCGGTCGGCGGATGCGCGGCGCAATCCCGGCCGGATCCGCGGGAATCCGCGGGTCGGAGCGGCGCAATAGAAACGTGCGCTGGCGGTCTCGACGGCGTAACGGCGGGGGCGTTGTATTGAAGCGTCCGCCGAAGGGGAGTCAGCCATGTCGATCGCCGAACGTTCCACCGCCGTCAGCACCGAGACCATCGAGTCGTCCGCCCTCTACGTCGCCACCGGCGTCGTTGTGCCGGGTGACCAGCGCGGTCGCCTGCTCGGCTTCCCCACCGCGAATCTGCCGATGGACGACTCCTCGCTCGCCGACGGCGTCTACGCCGGTACGGTCTACGACGAGACGACGGGCACCGAACACGTCGCCGCCGTCTCCATCGGCCGACGCACCAGCTTCTACGGCCGCGACGGCGAGCGCCTGCTCGAGGCGCACCTGCTCGACTTCGACGGCAGCCTCTACGGGCACACCATCGTGGTCGAACTCAGCGCCAAGCTGCGCCCGCAGCGCCGCTACCGCGGGGCCGAGGCGCTCGTCGAGCAGCTCGTGCGCGACGTCGAGGCCACCCGCACCTGGTCGCGCGAGCGGATGGGCACGGCCCCGCACCGGCAGGGGCGCTTCGAGACCGGCCCCCGCCGCGAGGCCCGCGAGACCGAGCGGATCCGAGCCGAGCGCGAGCGGCGCCGGGTCGCCGCGATCGCTCAGACCGTCGGCGAGATCGGCGCGGCCGGTGTGACGTACGAGATCGTCGCCGAGCGCAGCCGCATCCCCGTGGCGTACCTGCGCTGGGCGTACCCGAGCATCGACGCGCTGCTGGCCGTCGCCCGGTCGGTGCAGCCGGCGCACTGACCGCAGCAAATGACGTCGAGGCGGGCGAATAGCCCTCCGGATGCGGTCGGCGGCCTCGATCATCGTCATTTGCTGTCGGCACCCTCGCTCCGAACCCGAGGGAAACTGCAACAGACGTAACGCAGCCGTTACTCCCCGCGCCTTCTGTCGCAATTCAAGCGACATATGTTGATTTGACGAGGCGATGCGCCTCAGCTCTGGAGGCTGCACCCATGGACGACGACTTCGAACTCGCCGAGGCGCTCGGCCGTGCCCGCGAGGGCAGCCAGCGCCGGATCCGCGAGCTGCTGCAGAGCAGCCCGCGCCGCGCGCACGCGTTGCTGCGCGCCAGCATCCGGCGCGGACTGATCACCGAGAAGGACCTCGTCGAGGAGCACTCTTTGGTCATGTCGATGATGATGAGCCGCAACTCGATCCGCAGCGCGCTGCAGCAGCTGGGCGAGGAGGGCCTTATCCGCCGCCGGCAGCGCATCGGCACCAACGTCGTCGGGCAGATCTGGGAGCTGCCGCTGCTCTCCCTGCTTCCCGGCGCCGGCTGGGCGATGGGGTCCGACTCCTCGCAGCACCCGGGCGGACGCGACATGTCGATCGAAATGACCGAGGTGAGCGAGGTGATCGCGCACCAGCACATCCGCGACCGCCTCGAACTCGACGTCGACCGCGTGGTGATGGCCGAACAACTGGTCTCGATCGAGGGCACGCCGGCCGGCATCATCGTCGGCTACCACCCGATCGCCGGAACGACTCCGCGCGGCGAGCGTCCGGATCCGCGGCCGTTCATCGACGCCGTCCGTGCTGCGCCGGGCAATCAGGTCGAGGCCACCGTGGAGGCCGTGAACGCGGATGAGCGCACGGCGCGCATCCTCGGGCTGAAGGAGGGCGCGGCGATCCTCACCCGGGAGACCCTCGTGCGCAACGCGGCCGGCGTGCCGCAGTTCCTCGCCTACGGCCACTACCGCGGCGACCGCGTCGCCCTCTGGGCCGAGGACCCCGATGTGGAAGCCATGCGCTTCACCGCCTGAAGAAGGTGCCTCGGCAAGACGGCACGGGCGACGTTAAGCACAGCCCGGCGCAGCCGGTCTTCTTTCGGTGGTCGAGTAGCCCGTTCGCTCTGCGAACTGGCGTATCGAGACCCGGTGCGCTTCGTCTCGAGATGCGGTGCTCGATCGCTTCAACTCGAGAGAACGCGCGATGGGTTTCGATACGCGTCGGCCGGATTTCGGCAGGCTCAATCACCGCGGGGACCGGCTCCGCCGGGCTGCGCCTCACAAGCGGCCTTTGGCTACTCAACCAGCGAAGGGGGCGACGCGGGGTGGTTGATCGTGCGGCGAATTGACGCCGAGAGAATGCGATTCCCCTGGTCAACCCCACATTCCGCCCACAGGTCGCGATGCGCAATCAGAAGTTGACGGCCGCGACCCGGTAGCGAAATACCCGCCGGGTTCACTGATACCAACCACCCTCGAGGAAAGGAGCCCGACGTGGTCCGTTTCGTCTCCCGCCGGCTCATCCAGGGCCTCGTCACCGTCTTCGGCGTTGTGACCGTCGCCTTCTTCCTGGTGCGGCTCTCCGGCAACCCGGCGGCGCTGCTGCTGGGGCCCGAAGCCTCGCAGGACGACATCGCCCGGCTCTCCGCGTCGCTCGGCTTCGATCAGCCCTTGTTCTTCCAGTACACGAACTTCCTCGCGAACGCCGTCACCGGCGACTTCGGCGCCTCGCTGCGGCAGGGCACGCCCTCGCTCGACCTCGTGCTGCAGCGCTTGCCCGCGACCCTGCAGCTCGCGCTGACCAGCTTCGTGCTCGGCCTCGTGCTCGCCTTCATCGTGGTGCTGATCATGCAGCTCTCCGACTCGTCGCGGCTGCGCAGCGCGGTGCTCTGGTTCGCCAGCGCGCGGCAGGCGATCCCCTCGTTCTGGTTCGGCATCCTGCTGGTGATGGTGTTCGCCGTCAGCCTGGGCGTGCTACCCGCGCTCGGGAACAACTCGCCGCTGTCGATCATCCTGCCGTCGGTGACGATCGCGACCCTCGAACTCGCGCTGTACATCCGGTTGCTGGACACCGGCTTCGCCGATCAGTACCGGATGGACTACGTGCGCACCGCCTACGCCAAGGGTCAGCGCCGCAGTGTGATCATCCTGCGGCACATGCTGCCCAACGCCCTGCTCCCCGTGATCACGGTCGCGGGCCTCAACCTCGGAGCCCTCCTCGGCGGCACGGTCGTGGTCGAGCTGGTGTTCAACTGGCCCGGCGTCGGCCAGCTGCTGATGCAGTCGATCTCGAACCGCGACTACACCGTGGTGCAGTCGGCCATCCTCGTCATCGCGCTGTTCTTCGTGCTGGTGAACTTCCTCGTCGACCTCGTCTACGCCGCCCTCGACCCGAGAGTGAGACTCCAGTGACCCCGGCCCCCACCGAGCTGGACGTCCCGACGCCCGCCTCGACCACCACCGTCACCCAGAAGCTGGCGATCCAGCGGGTGCGCTGGCCGTTCCGCCGCCCGCAGCCCGGCGCGCGACGCCCCAAGCTGAGCGCCTCCTTCTACGTGGCGACCGCCCTGGTCGCGATCGTGTTCCTGACCATCGTCGTGGTGCCGCTGCTGCCGTTCTTCGACCCCGACACGCAGGATCTGCGCGGCCGCTTCCTGCTGCCGTTCGCCGACCCCGCGCACCTGCTCGGCACGGATGCGCTGGGTCGCGACATGCTCTCCCGCCTGGCGGTCGCCGGCCGCGTCTCGCTCTCGATCGCGGTGCCCGCGGTCGCGCTGAACCTGCTGATCGGCGTGACGCTCGGCCTGATCGCCGGCTACTACGGCGGCAAGCTCGACAACGTGATCTCGGCGCTGTCCGACATCCAGCTGGCCATCCCGATCATGCTGCTGCTGATCGCCATCGTCTCGGCGATCGGCCCCTCGGTGATCACGCTGATCGTCGTGATCGGCGTCGCGAACTGGGTCGGCTACGCCCGGGTCTCCCGCGCCACCGCCTGGTCGCTGCGCGAGCGCGAGTTCATCTGGGCGCCGAAGACGCACGGCGCGAGCAACGGCTGGATCCTGCGCAAGCACCTGATCCCGAACGTGATCCCGGCGCTGGCCGTGCTGGTGCCGTTCGACCTCGGCGTCATCGTGCTGCTCGAGGCCGCGCTGTCCTTCCTGGGCCTGGGCATCCAGGCGCCCACCCCGAGCTGGGGCGGCATGATCGAGGAGGGCCAGACCTATCTACGCGACTCCCCGATGATCACGATCCTGCCCGGCGTCATGCTCTTTATGCTCGTCGCCGGCCTTCAGTTCATGAGCCAGCGCCTCACCGGCGTGCAGTCGCAGAAGGCGGAATGACCATGGCCGAGCCCACTCCTGTACTCAGCGTCCGCGACCTCGTGATCGAGGCCGGCCCGAAGGACGCCCCCGTCCGCCTCGTCGACGGCATCAGCTTCGACGTGATGCCCGGCGAGGTGGTCGCGATCGTCGGCGAATCCGGTTCCGGCAAGTCGATGACGATGCTCTCGACCATGGGCCTGCTGCCCCGCGGCGTCCGCGTCGCCTCCGGCAGCATCCTGCTCGGCGGGGTGGACCTGCAGGCCGTGACGGATGCGGAACTGCGCGCGATCCGCGGCAAGGAGCTGTCGATGATCTTCCAGGATCCGATGACCTCGCTGAACCCGGTGATGAAGATCTCGACGCAGATCGCCGAGATGATCACCCTGCACACAACGGGCCTGAGCAAGGCCGAGATCCGCGCGCGCTCGCTGAAGCTGCTCGAGCTGGTGCACATGCCCGACCCGGAGCGGAAGCTGAACTCCTACCCGCACGAGCTCTCGGGCGGTCAGCGCCAGCGGATCATGATCGCGATGGCGATCGCGCACGAGCCGGGCATGCTGATCGCGGACGAGCCGACCACCGCCCTCGACGTCACCGTGCAGGCGCAGGTGATGAACGTACTGCAGGAGGTCCGCGAACGGCTGAACTCCTCCCTGGTGCTGGTCACCCACGACCTGGGCCTCGTCGCGGAGAACGCCGACCGAGTGCTGGTGATGTACCAGGGACGCATCGTCGAGCGCGGCACGACCCTCGACATCTACCGCGACCCGCAGGACGACTACACCAAGCGCCTGCTGGCGAGCATCCTGCCGGTGACCGGCGACGAGTCGCTGGCCGTGACGCCCGTGGTCGCCGCCAGCCCGGAGCACGCTCATGCCGAGGCTGTGGTCGAGGTGACGGATGTGCACGTGCACTTCCCGATCCGGGGATCCTGGGGTCGCGCCAAGGAGCCGTTCCGTGCGGTCAACGGCGTCGGCTTCCGGCTCGAAGCCGGGCGGACGCTGGGGCTGGTCGGCGAGTCCGGCTGCGGCAAGTCGACCCTGGTGCGCACCATCCTCGGGATGCAGAAGCCCACCTCGGGTGCGGTCTCCTATCGCGGCACCGCGGTGTCCGCGCTGTCGGACCGGGCCCGGCGACCGCTGCGCGCCTCCATCCAGGCCGTGTTCCAGGATCCGTACTCGTCGCTGGATCCGCGGCTCACGGTGCACGAGATCGTCGCCGAGCCGCTGCGGATCAACAAGCGCTACTCCGCCGCGCGCGTGGCCGAGGTGCTCGACCAGGTCGGGCTCACCCGCGAGATGGCGAAGCGCAAGCCGGCCGACTTCTCCGGCGGGCAGCGCCAGCGCATCGGCATCGCCCGCGCGCTCGCGCTCAAGCCCGACGTGCTCATCCTGGATGAGCCCACCTCGGCCCTGGACGTCTCGATCCAGGCGCAGGTGATCGCGCTCCTGAAGCAGCTCCAGACCGAACTCGGGCTGGCCTATCTCTTCGTCTCGCACGACCTCTCCGTCGTCCGCACCCTGGCGGACGACGTGGCTGTCATGTACAAGGGCGAATTCGTGGAGACCGGGCCCACAGCCTCGGTCTTCGACTCCCCGCAGCACGACTACACCCGGTCGCTGCTCGCATCCGCACCCGTTCCCGACCCCAGTCGGCGCCGGCGCGCTGTCGCCGCCGCCGCCTGATCCTCCGCTCCACGCCTCCCCGTTCCCCTGCGCACCCGCGCGACCGGTCGGTGCTGCCCACCCGGATCCCCATCCGTGCATCCGACCCTCGACGAAAGGCACTTCCCGATGCTCAAACGCACCGCACGAATCGCCGTGGCGGCTACCGCCGCGGCGTCCGTCCTCCTGCTCGCCGCCTGCAGCGGCGGCTCCTCCGCCGACACCGCCGCTTCGACGAAGGACTCCATCGTCGTCGCGCAGCCGAGCGACCTCGCCAATGCTGATCCCGTGATCGACAACGGCCTCTACAGCACCAACATCTTCCACGCCGTCTACGACCAGCTCACCACGGTCGACGGCGAGGGCGCCCTGCAGCCGCGCCTGGCCACCGAGTGGACCGCGAGCGAGGATGCGAAGACGTGGAGCTTCACCCTCCGCGACGACGCCACCTTCAGCGACGGCACCGCAGTGACGGCGGAGGACGTGCGATTCAGCTTCCAGGCCGTGATCGACGACCCCGACTCGCTGAACAAGATCTACACGAACAACATCGAGTCGATGACCGTGGTCAGCGACACCGAGATCACCTTCCAGCTCAAGGCCGGCGACTCCGCGTTCACCCGCCGCGTCTACTACATCTCGATCGTGCCCGAGGCGTACTACACCTCGCTCGGCTCCGAGGGCTTCGCGGCCGAGCCCGTCGGCTCCGGCCCGTACACCTTCGTGAGCTGGACTCCGGGTGTGTCCGTGGTGCTCAAGGCCAACGCCGACTACTGGGGCGGCGAGCCGGCCATCGAGAACGTGACCGTCGAGCCGATCGCGGATGCGGACGCCCGGTTGAACGGTCTGCTCTCGGGCGACATCGACCTCACCGCGATCGCGCCCGCGCAGGTCGCCTCCGTCGAGAGCTCGGGCTACACCGTGGCCGAGGGCCAGTCGAACCAGCTGATCTACGTCGGCTTCAACGAGACCTCGAACGCGGCGCTGGCGAACGCGGATCTGCGTAACGCGATCAGCCTCGCGATCGACCGCGAGACCATCATCGACACGATCCAGGACGGCTACGGCACCATCGCCAACGCCTCCTCCGTGGCGCCGAACGTGAACGGCTTCGACGTCGATCTGCCCGACCTCGCCTACGACCCCGACGAGGCCGAGGCGCTGGTCGCCTCCTCCGGCTACGACGGCAGCCCCATCCCGTTCCAGTACCCGACCGGCGGCAACGTGCCGAACTCGGCGGAGGTGGCGCAGGCCATGGCCTCGCAGCTCGCGGAGGTCGGCATCAACGTCGAACTCGAGGGCATCGAGTACTCCTCCTACGTGCTGCTGACCTCGTCGAAGGCGCACACCGGCATGTACATCACCCAGTTCTCGCCCTCGATGATGGACGCGTCGACCACGCTGAACTACCTCTACGGCCCCACCGGCTACGCGATCTTCGCCGATGAGGACATCAACGCCCTGATCGTGGAGGCGAACGCCACGGTCGACGTGGATGCCCGCAACGACGTCATCGCCCAGATCTGGGAACTGAACGCCGAGCGCACCCACCTCGCCAACATCGACTACACGGTCGCGACGTACGGCGTCGCGCCCGACCTCGACTGGACCCCGCGCGCCGACGGCCACGTCGACTGGCGCGAGGCGAGCTGGAAGTAAGCACCACTCGGTGGTCCGTCAACTCGCTGGTTGAGCTTGCCGACTTGTCCTGAGCCTGTCGAAGGGAACCCGGCCGACCGTATCGAGATCCTTGCGCCTCATCTCAAGGGAGGGTGCAAGGGTCTCGGTACGCCAGTTCGCAGAGCGAACGGGCTACTCGACCACCGGAGATGACCTGCTGCGCCGGGCTGTATTCAACTTCTCCCGGGCTGTCAATCGAAAGGAATTCTTTTGTATCTGGACTCCGAGAGCAGCACGCACGACTTCACCTGGATGGTGAAGAACGCGGTCGTGCCGCGGCCCATCGCGTGGGTGGGCAGCGAGAGCGCGGCCGGGGTGGCCAACCTCGCGCCGTTCTCCTACTTCACGCTGGTGACGATGGATCCGCCGACGCTGATGATCTCGTTCACGGGCGAGAAGGATTCGTACGACAACATCCGCGAGACCGGCGAGTTCGTGATCAACATGGTCACCGACGGCCAGGCCGAGGTGGAGACGGCGACCGCCGCGATCACCCCGCCCTCGGTCGACGAGGCGGCGCTGCTCGGGCTGGAACTCGTCGCCTCCACGAAGGTGACCCCGAAGCGGCTCGCGATGGCGAAGGTCGCGCTGGAGTGCGTCTTCCTCTCCGAGACCACCCTGTTCGACGCGCACGTCGTGTTCGGTCAGGTGGTCGCGGTGCACACCGACGACGCGATCCTCGATGCGAACGGGCGCATCGACGTGGCGAAGTACCGCCCCGTCGCCCGCCTGGGCGGCTCGCTGTACACAACGGTGACGACCGACTACAAGCACCCGGTGCCGGTCGCGACCGCCGAGTGGCTGGCCGCCCAGCCCGGCGGCGGCGCCGCCGCGACGGTGGATGCGGACGAGCTCGCCGCTGCCGCGGCCTGGTCCCGCGAGCAGGCGGCCGCCGCGGTCTGACGCGCTCCCTGACCAGGGGGTTGTCACTCCGTCCCACCCTCCGTGGGACGCGGTGACAACCCCCTCTTCCTTGTTCGCCGGCACCGTCGCGGTCGCACAGCCCGCCTCCGCCGGTGAACGCGTCTACACGAACGGCGGCCCCGACAGCGGCTGCAACGAGACGTCGGTGCTGAAGACGAAGGTCAGCGACAGCTCCTCGGTCAGCGCGAAGTTCGACAAGCTCGTGACCTGCTGAGTCGCAATCGCCCCTCGACGGCCCGTCGGAACCCCGGTTCCGGCGGGCCGTTCGTCATCCGCGGAGCACGGTGCCTGCAGTGAATGACGTTGATCGAGGGTCGCGAGCGTCCCATCGTCTCGAATCGGGCCATCCGACGTCATTTGCTGCAGGCACCGCCTCGGTGGCGGATACGCGCATCGGCCTCCGCGCCAGTCGCGACCCGAGCCTCAGGGACCGGCGAATACGGAGCGAACGGAACGGAAAGACCTGGTCAGCGCCCGATCCGCCCGGTAACGCCGTGCGCAATCAGATCGCTACCGCCCCGCTCCAGGGGCGAAATGTCGAGCGGATGGAATGGGTACCGGGCAGCACCACCGAACCACCCGCGGGAGGCGGCTCGCCCGCCTCCCGCTCCCGAACACTTCCAAGGAGACAGCTCATGGTCACCCCGTTCCACATGGCGTGGTTCACGCCGTTCAAGACGCCCGCCTGGAAGAGCCCGTGGGCCGCGGACACCCCGCTCACCTGGCTGAACGGCGACTACTACATCGACATGGCCAAGCAGCTCGAACGGGCCGGCTTCGACTTCATGATGTTCGAGGACTCGACCCTCGTCTCCGACACCTACGGCGGCACCACCGAGAACGACCTCAAGCACGGCCTGCACTCGCCCAAGGGCGACCCCGTGCCGCTGCTGCCGGTGCTCGCGCAGCACACCTCCAAGATGGGCTTCATCGCCACGATGTCGACCAGCTTCTACCCGCCTTTCATCCTCGCGCGCACCATGGCCACGATGGACCACCTCACCAAGGGTCGCGTCGGCTGGAACGTCGTCACCTCGTCCGAAGACCTGGCCGGCCAGAACTACGGCCTCGACCACCTGCTCCCGCACGACGAGCGCTACGTGATGGCCGAGGAATACGTGCAGGTCGTCAAGGCGCTCTGGGATTCGTGGGAGCCCGGCGCCATCGTCGCCGACCGCGAGACCGGCGTGCTGGCCGATCACACGAAGGTGCATCCGATCCACCACGACGGAAAGTACTTCAAGGTGCGCGGCCCACTGAACCTGCCGGCCGGCCCGCAGGGTCATCCGGTGATCTGCCAGGCGGGCGGCTCGCCCGCGGGCCGCGACTTCGCCGCCAAGCACGCCAACGTGCTGCTCTCGCAGCCCAAGGGTGTGGAGGGGATGAAGGAGTACCGCGACGACATCCGCGCCCGCGCGCTGAAGCACGGCCGCAACCCCGACGACATCAAGGTGATGTACATCATCCAGCCCGTTCTGGGCGAGACGCAGGCGGACGCGGAGGAGATGGCCCGGCGCCGCTACGAGCTCACGCAGGACCAGATCGAGACCGTGCTCGGCATCATGTCGATCACCACCGAGGTCGACTTCAAGCAATTCGATCTCGACCAGCCGCTGCCGGACGACGTGACCACCAACGGCCACCAGTCGGGCCTCGAGCAGTTCAAGAAGCGCGCGGCGGGCAAGACCGTCCGCGAGGCGCTGATGGGCCAGTCCTCCGAATCCGTGATGCTGGTCGGCACGCCCGACTCGGTTGCGGAGCAGATGGAGGAGGTCATCGACTTCGTCGGCGGTGACGGCTTCCTCGTCCGCGGCGAGCCGGTGCGGACGCACTCGCGCCGCTACATCGACGAGATCGCCTCCGGTCTCGCGCCGGCCCTGCGCCGCCGCGGCCTGATCCGCAGCGACTACTCCGAGCCCACCTTCAAGCAGAACCTGGCCGCGTTCTGATGACGGACCCCTTCCACCTCGGCTGGTTCCTGAACGGCACGAGCGTGCCCGCCTGGGGGCAGGAGTTCTCGGGCGCGATCGGCACGCAGTGGCAGCAGGCCGAGATCTTCGTCGACCTGGCCCGGGCGATGGAGCGGGCCCGCTTCGACTACGTGCTGATCGAGGACAACACCTTCGTCGGCGACCGCTACGGCGACTCGATGGAGCTGTACCTCAAGCACGCGTTCCAGACGCCGCGGCAGGATCCGATGATCACCGCGACGCTGATGGCCCAGGCCACGCAGCACCTCGGCATCATCGCCACGGCGGGAACCTTCGCCTACCATCCGTACATGCTGGCCCGGCTGGCCGCCTCGATCGATCAGATCTCCCGCGGCCGGATGGGCGTCAACATCGTCACGGGCACCTCCGACCGGGCGCTGCAGAACTACGGCTACCCCGGCATGGCGGAGCACGACTCCCGCTACGACGTGGCCGAGGACTTCCTCAAGGCCGCGATCGCCCTCTGGGACACTTGGGAGCCGGGCGCTGTGGTGGCGGATCCGGAGAGCGGCTACTGGGCCGATCACACCAAGGTGCACCGCGCGGACTACGAGGGCACGCACTACTCCACCCGCGGCCCGCTGAACACCGGCCCGCTGCCGCAGGGTCGACCGGTGATCTCGCAGGCCGGCGGCTCGCCGCGCGGCATCGACTTCGCCTCCGAGTACGCCGACACGATCGTGGCGATCCAGGCGACCCCCGGCGCGATGAAGGTCTATCGCGACAAGGTGCACGCCTCAGCGCGCGCAGCCGGGCGGGATCCGTCGCGAATCAAGGTGCTCTTCGGCGTCGGCCCGATCATCGGGGCGACGGAGGCGGAGGCGCAGGAGCGGATCCGGCTGCGGCGCGAGGAGATGGCCGAGAACATCGAGGTGCACCTGGCCGCGATGGCGAAGTCGACCGACATCGACTTCTCGACCATCCCGCTGGACGTGCCGCTGGGCGAGCTCGACCTGCGCACCAACGGCACGCAGCAGCTCACCGACTTCGTCGCCCGAAACGCCACCAAGACCCTCCGCGAGGCCGTGGTCTCCCGTGGCATCGGCAACGGTCCGCTGCTGGTCGGCACCCCCGAGACGGTGGCCGACCAGATGGAGGAGATGATGCGCGTGGCCGGGGGCGACGGCTTCCTGATCTCCACCAACGGCGTGACCCGGCGCTTCATCGCCGAGGTCTGCGACGGCCTGGTGCCCGAGCTGCAGCGCCGCGGCCTCACCCGCCGCGAGTACACGGCTGGCACCCTGCGCGAGAACCTCCTCGCCTTCTGACCGGCGCGGGGCGGGAACCGTTTCGAGCGACCGAACCCCCGTCCCGCGCCCACCCCCTGGCGAAAAGTTGCAGCCCTCGGGACCCCAGGGCTGCAACTTTTCGCCAGAACAGCAGCGGAACCATCGACCTGAAGGAGAAGACGAGAGCATGCGCGGATATGTGGACACGGACTGGGGACAGCTGCATTACCGGCAGAGCGGCGGGCAGCCGAGCGCGGGCGCGCCGGTGGTGGTGCTTTTTCACGAGTCGCCGCGGACCTCGGCGGTGTACGAGCCGATCATGGCCGCCCTCGGGGAGACGGTGAGCGCATACGCGTTCGATACGCCCGGGTTCGGGCAGAGCGACTCGGCGCCGGTGGATCAGCCGCTGGCGGAGTACGCCCGGATCTTCGTGCAGGCCATCGACGCGCTGGGCATCGACTCCTTCATCCCGGTGGGCATGAAGACCGGCAGCTCGATCGTCACGGCGATCGCGACCCTCCTGCTCGGCACCGGCCGCGTCGACCGCGCCGTGCTCTACGCACAGGAGAAGCCGGACGCGGCGGATGCGGAGTACTGGGCGCAGAACTGGGCGCCCGAGCTGCCGGTCACCGCCGACGGCGCGATCCTCGACTACCTCTGGCAGAAGAACATCGGCCTCTACGACGCCGACGACCCCACGGCGCTGCTCGGCTGCGTCGCCGACACCATCTCCAACCTCGACCGCTACAACTCGATCTACCCCGCGGTGTTCCGCGGCCGGGTGCAGACCTGGCAGCACAACCTCGAGCTGATCGAGGCCGGCGTCGAACTCACCGTGATCCGCCCGCCGTGGGCACGGATGAAGCTGGACATCCCGATCGAGTTCGCGACGCTGCCCGGCGCGACCGAGGTCACGATGCCGGTCAGCGGCCAGTTCCCGGCCCGCGCCCCCGAGGAGTTCGTCGCGGCCGTGCTCGCCGTGGCGACCCCCAGCGCGATCGTATGAGTACCGTCGGGGCGGATGCGCCGCCGCGCACCCGCCCCGCTCCCACCAGCCTGCGCCCCATCCTCGCGCCGCTGTCCGGCCTGATGATCGCCCAGTTCGTCTCCGGACTCTCGGCGACCATTGTCGCCACCTCCATCCCGACGATCATGCGCACCCTCGAGGGCCCGGCGAGCATGTCCACCTGGCTGGTGGCCGCGACGATCCTGGGCAACACCGCGTCGACGCCGATCTGGGGGCGCCTGGCCGATCTGTTCCCACCCAAGCGCATCCTGCAGGCCTCGATCTCCATCTTCATCGTCGGTTCCGTGCTGGCCGGACTCTCGGTCTCGACCGGGATGCTGCTGGCGGCCCGAGCCCTGCAGGGCATCGGCCTCGGCGGCACCGGCGCGGTCACCCTCGCGGTGGTCGCATACCTGGTCGTCCCGCGCGAGCGCGGGCGGGTGAACGGATACCTGCAGTCGCTGCAGACCGCCGCGACGATCCTCGGCCCGATCGTCGGCGGCGTGATCGTGCAGTACCTCGGTTGGCGCTGGTGCTTCTTCGTCGCGCTGCCGCTGGCGATCGTGTCGATCCTGGTGCTCTCGCTCAAGCTGCACATCCGAGCCCAGCCGCGCACCGGTGCCCGCACCGACTACGCCGGCGCCGCCCTGATCGCCACGGGCATCCCTTCGGCGCTGATCTGCCTGACGATGCTCGGCGACGACGGCGGGCTCACTCCGGTGTCCGCTGCGTTCGGAGCGTTCGGGCTGCTCGCGCTGGTGGCGCTGGTGATCGTCGAGCTGCGCGTCAGCGCGCCGATCATCCCGGTGCGGCTGCTCGCGCGGCGGGTGCCCTTCGTCTGCGTGCTGGCCGGCTTCCTGCTCGGGTCCACGCTGTTCGGTGGCTCGGTGTTCGTGACGCAGTATCTGCAGATCGGCCTGGGCATCGAGCCCGCCGTCTCGGGCTTCCTCCTGGCGCCGATGGCGCTGGGCGCGGTCGCCGCCTCGTGGATCGCGGGCCGCGCGATCAGCCGCACCGCACGCGTGAAACCGGTGTTGCTGATCGCCGCCACGCTGATGCTGCTCGGCAACGTCGCCCTCGCGCTCGCGCCGTTCGCCCCAATGCCGCTCGCGCTGGCCGGTGCCCTGCTGCTGTCGGCCGGCCTCGGCATGGCGATCCAGAACCTGGTGCTCGCGGCGCAGACCGTCGCCGGCACCGGCCGGGTGGGTTCCGTCAGCGCGGTGGTCGTCTTCTTCTTCACGCTCGGCGGCACCGTCGGCCTCGTCGGCTACGGCGCCGCGTTCTCCGCCCGGCTCGGCACGCTGGAGGCCGCCGGCGCGACCCAGGCCGAGGCTTACGCGCTCGGACTCCCGCTGGTCTTCGCGATCTCCGCCGTCGCGGTGACGGTGGCGTTCGGAGTGCTCTGCGCGCTGCCCGATCTGCGGCTGCGCTCGAGTTTCGACCCGGTGACGGAGCCGATCACCACCGGATGAGCTCGGTCGAGTCGTCAGAGCGAGCACAACTTCGGCTGAGACGGCCCGTCAGCTCTGATCAGCGCTGACGAAGGCTCTCAGCCGAGGTTGTGCTCGGTTCGGTCGGGAGCGCCGCGCCGCGCCGCGACGCCGCTGCATACTGGCCTCATGCCGCCGTTCCCGCCGCCGCCGTCGCGCCAGCCCGACATCGCCGACGACTTCTCCGCGCCCGAGCTGGACGCGGGGCTCTGGGTCCCCGCCTACCTGCCGCACTGGACCACACCCGAGCGCGCCCGGGCGCGCTGCGAACTCGGTGCGTCCGGCATCCGGCTGCTGATCGAGGCCGATCAGCCCGACTGGCGCGAGGAGGATGCGCCGCTGCGGGTCTCGAATCTGCAGACCGGCGTGTTCTCCGGGCCCGTCGGCTCGGCGCGCGGCGCGCATCGGCACCGGCCCGATGGCCTGACCGTGCGCACCGAGACGCCCGAGCGGCTGCTGTGGGCTCCATCCGCCGGCCGGCTCGACGTCTCGGTCAGCGCGAGCACCGATGAGGGCTGCATGCTCGCCGCCTGGCTCGTCGGCACCGAGCACCTCGATGAGCGGCACAGCGGCGAGATCTGTCTGTTCGAGATCGACGCGGCCGCGATCGGAACGGGGAGCAGCCGGGCGCGCTGCGGGATCAAGGCGCACCACGACGAAGCACTGACGACCGAGATGGTCGAGGTCGACCTGCCACTGGACGCGTCCCGGCCGCACACCTGGTCGGTGCAGTGGGACGCGAGGGGGACGGTGATCGGCTGCGAGGGCGTCGTTGTGCTGCGAACGGAGCAGGCGCCGACGTACCCGATGCTGCTGATGCTCGATCTGTTCGAGATCGGACCGAGGTCGGGCGCGTATCCGAAGGCGGCGGTCGTCCATTCGGTGCGCGGATGGGGTGAGTGACCGATCGGAGCGGGAGCCGGCACGAAGAACGCCCCACCCTCGCCGGCTGGGGGAACCGAGGAGGGTGGGGCGAGGGGTCGACCGACGGCGAACGGCACAGAGTTCGCGGCCGGGACCGGTAGATGAAACTCGATCGGAGGCTGATGCGACCCATTGAGGGTCGCCGTTGCGTCTCGCAGGTGGTCGCGGCACGGCTGCCGCCTTTCGCCGCTACGCGGCGGAGTGCAGCTGCTTGAACGCCGAACCGTGGAACACCAGCGGCGCGATGGTCTCGTCGTTGTGCAGCGCGGTGACTTCGAGCAGCACGACGTGGTGGTCGCCCGCAGGGATCTCGCCGAAGATGGTGCACTCGAGCCAGAGCGGCGAGCCGTGCACGAACACCGCGCCCGCCTCGCTCTTCTCGATGTCGAGGTTCTCGAAGCGGCCGGCCTTGTTGCGCGAGGCGAGCTGGCGGGCCGGGCCCTCGTGGTCGGCGCCCATCACGGAGACGCCGATCCGCTCGGCGCCGCGCAGGACGGGCCAGGTGGTAGAGGAGTTCTGAATGGCGAACATCACCAGCGGCGGGTCCATCGAGACGCCGACCGTGAACGAGGACGCGACCATCCCTTCGAGCTGGCCGTTCACCTCGGCGGCGAAGGCGGCGACGCCGGAGGGGAAGTGCGAGAACGCCTGGCGCAGCAGCTGCGGGTCGGGGGAGTAGGTCTCGAGCGTCATGGCTATGCGGTCCTTCCGAGGATCGAGTTGATGACGGCACCCCAGCGCGCCGTCCAAGCGTCGAGGGCGGGGTCGTCGGCGAAGTTGGAGTCGAGCTGGTACAGCCCGGGGGTGGCGCAGATGCCGCCGATCTCGACCAGGACCGGCTTCAGGGTCAGGTCGCAGGCGAGGGCGTGGTTCGGCGCGGCGCCGAGCATCAGCGGGATCGCCACCACGCCCTGCAGGCCGGTGCCGCCGGCGAACTGGTCGAGGAAGAGTTTGAGCAGGCCGGTGTAGGTGGCCTTGAAGGTCGGCGTCGCGAAAACCGCGACGTCCGCGGCCTGGACGCGTGCGATCGCATCCTTCACCGCCGGGTCGCCCCAGCCGAGCAGGCCGGGGCCGAGCTCCGAGAGCTCGATCACGTCGGGGGTGTCGAGCCCGAGCTTGGCGACGAGGTTCTCGGCGGCGGCGCGGGTGCGGGAGTTCGGCTTCGGGTTCCCGACGACGATCACGGTACTCACGCCGACTCCCTCCATCGGCGGGCCGGGTGCCTGCCGATATCCAGAATCCTGGCACTCGGATGTTGAATCTGGATTGCGCCGGTCGACACATTCCATTGCGCTGCGTAACAAACGCTTTGCGCCGCGGTCGCGACCGGTTCCGGCCCGGAATCACGCGGATGTGCGGGAGGTATCGGCCGCGCGGACGCAGGATGTCCGCCCGCTCGCCCGCCCGCGGTCCGTCAATCCGCCGCTACTTCGCGGTGAGCGAGGACTCCTTGTGCGCGGCCTGAGCCCCGGTCTTCTCGCTCTCGACGATCCAATACGGCTCGTCACTGCTCGCGTTGAAGCTCTGCCCGTCGAACTGGAAGTGCGCGGTGCGCTTCTCGACGGTGTGCCCGTGCGTGGTGCCCTGGGAGGTGTTCCACGTGACTTTCTGCCCTTTTCGCATCCCACCATGCGCCGCTTCCGGGCGTGCGGATGCACGGGCTTGCGGAATGCGGGGTGTGGGCTGCGCGGTTGCATCCGGTATGACATCTGCGACGCTGGCCGTGACCGGATCGACGGGGTACGTCGGAGGGGCGGTGGCACGGATGCTCGCCGCGGCCGGCATCCCGCAGCGGCTGGTGGTGCGCGATCCGAGCCGGGCGCCGGCACTCGGCGATGTCACCCGGGCGTCGTACGGCGACCGAGAGGCGACCCTGGCCGCGCTCGACGGCGTCGAGACCCTCTTGATGGTGTCCGCCTCGGAGTCCGAGACCCGTCGCGCCGAACACCTCGGCTTCGTGGCGCACGCCGCCGAGGCGGGCGTGCGGCACATCGTCTACACCTCGTTCTTCGGCGCCGCGCCCGAGGCCGTCTTCACCCTGGGCCGCGATCACTGGTTCACCGAGCAGGCGATCCGCGACTCCGGCATGGACTTCACCTTCCTCCGCGACGACCTCTACCTCGACTTCCTGCCGATGATGGCGGGGGAGGACGGAGTGCTGCGCGGCCCGGCCGGCGACGGTCGGGGAGCGTTCGTCGCCCGCGACGACGTGGCGCGCGTCGCGGCGACGGTGCTGCAGGATCCTTCCTCGCACATCGGCGCGAGCTACGACCTGACCGGCCCGGAGTCGCTGACGCTGACCGAGGTGGCCGCGATCATCACCGCGTCGGGCACCCCGGTGCGCTTCCACAACGAGACCGTGCCGGAGGCGTACGAATCGCGCCTGGCCTGGGATGCGCCGCAGTGGCAATACGACGCCTGGGTTTCGACCTACACCTCGATCGCGGCGGGCGAGATGGACGGCGTCTCCTCCGCCGTCCGCGACATCACCGGCCGCGAGCCGCTCTCCCTCGCCGCCTTCCTGTCGGGCGCGCGCTGAATCCGCCCTGCGCCGCGCCCTTCCCCGCGAGATGCCTCTTCTGTACACCTTTCACGGCGTGTCGCGTACAGAAGAGGCATCTCGCGGGGACGAGGGCTACCCGGTGATCGTGGTGGTGACCCGGACGATGTGCGGGTCGGCCGGGGCGGAGCCGAAGCCGAAGCGGACAGGCGGATGCAGCCGCGTCAGCGCCCCCAGCGGCTCGCCCGCGCGCCGGGCGAAGACCGCCTCGATGCGGTGCGCGCCCGTGACGCCGTAGTACTCGCGCCGGCCGTTGCCCGCCGAGCCGGCCGTGCGCACGCCGGGCTGCACCAGCCGCGCGATCGGATCGATCGCGCGTAACCAGAGCGGATGCACGGCCAGCCGCTTCGGAACGCTGCGCAGCAACCGGCCCAGCGGCGAGATGCCGCCGACGCGGATCCGGAGGCGCAGTTCGCCCGCGTCCACCGCGACTCCGCCGTCGATCCGCCGCCAGATCACGGGCACCCGGCGCACCTCGTCGAAGGTGTACGTCTCGCTCACGAAGTCCGCCACCTGCTGGCTCGGCGCGAACAGGATGCGGTGCCCGTCGGCCTGCTCCAGCATCACATCGCCGAAGCGGCCGAACGGCCCCTCGTCCCACATCCCCACCACGATCCGGGTGCCCGACTCGGTGCCGAACCCCGCGATGTGGCCCGTGAAGCGCTGGGTCGTCCGGGTCACACCGCGGCGCTCGATCGCAGCAGCGTGAAGGAGGCGTCACGGACGATAAGGGTGGTGACCTCGCCCGCCACGGTCTGGCCGGGGTCGCTGGAGAGCTCGAGCGTCCACTCGGCGCCCGGCGCCTTCGGCACGGTGAACTCGACGCCGTTCTCGGCGGCGTTCAGCAGCAGCGCGAACGAGTCTGACCCCTCGTGTTCGAAGACGAAGGTGATCGTGCGGGCGTCGGGGTTGTCCCAGTCCTCGTCGGCGAAGCCCTCCGCATCCGAGCGCAGGATGTCGACGGTGTCGGTGCCGCCGACCGCGGGAGCGGAGCGGAACCACCGCGGGCGCAGCGCGGGCTCGGCCCGACGCAGCGCGATCAGGGCGGTCGTGAACTGCAGCAGGTCCGTGTCGGCGCCGGCCCAGTCGAACCACGAGATCTCGTTGTCCTGGCAATAGGCGTTGTTGTTGCCGCCCTGCGTGCGCGCGATCTCGTCGCCGCCGAGCAGCATCGGCACCCCCGCCGAGAGCAGCAGCGTCGCGAGGAAGTTGCGGCGCATCCGGGCGCGACGCTCGTTGACCGCCTCGTTCTCGGTCGGGCCTTCGGCGCCGTTGTTCGTGGATCGGTTGTCGCTCTCGCCGTCGTTGTTGTCCTCGCCGTTGGCCGCGTTGTGCTTGTTCTCGTACGAGGTGAGGTCGGCGAGGGTGAAGCCGTCGTGCGCGGTGACGAAGTTGACGCTGGCCAGCGGCGAGCGGCGATCGCCCTCGTAGACGTCGGGCGAGCCGAGGATGCGCTGCGCGGTGGTGCCGAGCACCGAGTCCGCCCCGTTCCAGTAGTCGCGCACGTCGTCGCGGAACTTACCGTTCCACTCCGCCCAGTCGGCCGGGAAGCCGCCCACCTGGTAGCCCGCGGTGTCCCACGGCTCGGCGATCATCTTCACCGGCGCGAGGGTCGGATCCTGGGCGATCAGGTCGAGGAAGGCGCTGTGGATCGACGCGTCGCCGTCCTGCCGGGTCAGCGTCGTAGCGAGGTCGAAGCGGAAGCCGTCGACGTGCATCTCGGTGACCCAGTAACGCAGCGAATCCATGATCAGCCCGAGCGCGGCGGGGTGGCTGACATTGAGCGAGTTGCCGGTGCCCGTGGTGTCGAAGTAGTTGCCGCGGTCGTCGGCCACGAGCCGATAGTAGGCCGCGTTGTCGATGCCCTTGAACGAGAGCGTCGGCCCCTTGTCGTTGCCCTCGGCGGTGTGGTTGTAGACCACGTCGAGGATCACCTCGAGGCCCGCCTCGTGCAGGGCCTTCACCATCTGCTTGAACTCCTCGACCTGCTTGCCGGGCGCGGCGTACTCGTTGTGCGGGGCGAAGAAGCCGATGGAGTTGTAGCCCCAGTAGTTGCGCAGACCCTTCTCGGCGAGGTGCGAATCCTGTACGAACTGGTGGATCGGCAGCAGCTCGATGGCGGTGACGCCGAGATCGGTGAAGTGCTTGATCGCTGCGGGATGCGCGAGCCCGGCGTAGGTGCCGCGGATCTCCTCCGGCACATCCGGGTGCAGCTGGGTGAAGCCCTTCACGTGCACCTCGTACACGATCGTCTCGGCCGCCGGGGTGAGCGGGGGAGCGTCCTGGCCCCAGTCGAAGGCCGGATCGGTGACGACGCAGCGCGGCACCGAGTCGGCGTCGTCGGTGTCGTTGCGCTCGTCGGTGGCGTCGAAGTGGTGACCGAAGAGCTGCTCGCCGTCGGTCCAGGCGCCTTCGATCGCGGTCGCGTGCGGGTCCAGCAGCAACTTGGCCGGGTTGTGCCGCAGCCCGTTCGCCGGATCCCACGGCCCGTCGACCCGGATGCCGTAGCGGCTGCCGATACCCATGCCCTCGACGATGCCGTGGAAGACGTGACCGGTGCGCTCGCTGAGCCGCACGCGGGTCTCCGTCTCGCCGTCGAAGAGGCAGACGTCGATGCTGTCGGCCGTCTCGGAGTAGATCGCGACGTTGGTGGCGTCACCGAGGAACGAGACGCCGAGCGGATAGGGGCGGGTGCGCGGGGTGGGCATGCCTCCATCCTTCCGAAGACCACCGACATCGAAGGGTGCTTGCCCGCCGCCTCGCCCGCTGCTAGGCGTGCTTCTGCACGAACGCCAGCGCCGTGTCCGCGACGTCGCGCCAGCCGGCGTCGATGGTCAGCGAGTGGCCGCGGCCGGCGAACTGGAAGAACTCGGTCACGCCCCGGTTCTTGCTCTGCAGGCGGTAACCGGCCTTCGCCATCGCGGGCGGAACGGTGTGGTCGAACTCGCCCGAGATCACGAGCATCGGTCCGCGGGCGGGGTTCTTCGTGTCGGCCGCCGTCTCGCCGCCGAAGCGGAAGTTGGCGGATGAAGCCTGGAACAGGGGGATGCCGGATCCGGGCACCGAGAAGCGGGCGTAGAGCGCATCCGACTCGTCGGTGCTGAGCCGGTTGCCGAATCCGTAGCGGAACTGCTCCTGGGTCAGTCGCACCTGGCGGCGGTAGTTGGCGGGGTTGAGCACCACGCTGCTGGCGACCTTGAGCGCCGAGAGCGGCAGCGGCAGCACGCCCTTGATCGGCCCGGGATCGATGGCGACGGTGCTGGCCGCGAGGCCCATACCGGCCAGCTTCTGCACGATCAGGCCGCCGAAGGAGTGACCGACGAGAACCGGTTTCGTGTCGAGCCGGCGGATGATCGCGGCGACGTGATCGGTGATGCCCTGCACCGACTTGCCGGCGAAGACAGTGGGATTCGCCAGCGCCTCCTCGATCGTCTCGGGGTCGTCGGGCCAGCCCGGGGTGAGGGTGGCGTAGCCGGCGGCGGCGAAGTGTTCGGCCCAGGCGGCCCAGCTGTTCGGCAGCAGCCAGAGGCCGTGCACGAAGACGATGGTCGGCTTGCCGGAGGCGTTGGCGGCATCGATCTCGGACTGTTCGCGGGTGGTGATCACGGAATGCTCCTTCTCGTTTGTAGAAAGAACGGTCGTTCTCCCTGGTCTCGAATGTAGACCGGGATCGGATTCGTTGTCAAGCTAAAAAGAGAAAGAACGTTCTGCTACATTGGCGGCATGACCAGCACCGCCCCCGCGAAGGCCTCGAAGGCCCGCGACCGCCTCCTCCGCATCGCCTCCGGGCTGTTCTACCGCGAGGGCATCCACACCGTCGGCCTCGAGCGGGTGCTCGCCGAGGCGGAGGTCACCCGGGCGACCATGTACCGGCATTTCGCGGGCAAGGAGGCGCTCGTGGTCGCGTATCTGCAGGAGGAGGACGCGGCGCTGCGGGCTTTGTTCGCCGAGGCGGCGTCCGCAGCGAAGCCGGACGCCCTGCTCGACGCGGTGATCGACGGCATCGCCGAGGACATCGCTCGGCACCACACGCGCGGCTGCCCGTTCATCAACGCGGCGGCCGAGTACCCCGATCCGGAGAGCGCTGTGCGGGCCGTGGTGGCGGCGCACCGGGCGTGGTTCCGCGAGACGCTGGAGCAGGTGCTGACCGCCTCGGGATCAGCGGATCCGGAGGCGGCAGCGGCGTCTTTGGTACTGCTGCGCGACGCCGCGCTCGTGGGCGGCTACCTCGACGGCGTGGCGCAGACCCGGGCGGCGTTCGAGCGCACGGCGCGGGCGGTGGCGGCGGTGGGGTAGCCGGCCGAACTCCCGGGCCGACCTCCGCGGAAATGCAGGGTGCGCGGCGAAGTTAGCGTGCGCATCCGCACGTGCTGGCCTCATTTCCGTCCACACCCTGCATTCCCGTCCCGACCCTGTATTTCCGCGGTCGGGATTCGGGGCCCGGACGGCCCGTGTGACGCGACCCGAGGCTCAGAGCGTCGCGTCGTCCGGCGCGGTGAAGACGAGCTTGCCGGAGGGCGCCGGCCCGGCGAGCACCTCGATCGCGTCGGCCAGCGGATGCACGCCCGCGAACCGGACCCGGATGGATCCGGCCGCGACGAACGTGAGCACGCGGCGCAGCCGCTCGGCGTTGGCCTGCACCACCAGCGCTCGCGCTTTGGGGCGGCCCGGGAGCAGCGTCGCCGCCTCGTCGAGCGCGATGCGGGCATCCGGCACCAGCGCGTAGAAGGTGCCCGCCCCGCGCAGCCACGGCTTCGCCTCGGCGAAGTGCAGTGCGCCCGAGAGGTCGACCACCGCGTCGAAGCGGCCCGCGAGGGCAGCCGCGTCGAGCGCCCGGTAGTCGTGCGGCACGGCGCCGAGCCCGCGGAGGATGTCGGCGGCCACCGCGGATCCGCTGGCCTCCACCGTGCATCCGGCGAGCGCGAGCAGGCGCAGCAGGTACTGCCCGATGCCGCCGGCGCCACCGCTGACGAAGACGTGCGAGCCGCGCGCGGGCTTCATCGCCTCGACCACACCGACGGCGCTCGCGCCGGACATCGCGGCGGCCGCGGCCTGCTCGAAGTCGACGCCGTCGGGGATGCGCACCAGCCGGCTCGCCTTCGCGATCGTGGCTTGGGCGAATCCGTCGCCCGCGGAGGTCATCCCGGCCACCCGGTCGCCGATGACGAGGTCGCGGACGCCGGAACCGACGGCCTCGACGACCCCGGCGACGTCCATCCCGAAGCCGAACGGCTTTCGCCGCAGGATCGTCAGCGCCTTCAACTCGCCGGAGCGCACCTTCGTGTCGGTCGCGTTCAGTGTGGTCGCCCGCGTACGCACCAAGACCTCGTCGCGGCCGGGCATCGGCGTCGGTACCTCGCTCCACGACAACACGTCCGCGTTGCCGAAGTCGGTGTAGCCGAGTCGCCGCATCGTGCCTCCTGAGTCGCTTCAGTTTTCCCCGAGCCTATCCGGCGACCCCCTGACAGCCGCCCGAACCCGGTGCTACGGTGCCGAACATGTCGATCGATCAGCCGAACTACGACCCGACCGCCGAGAGCGGTACCGAGAACGCGCCGGAACACGAGTCGGGCCCGGTCGATCCCGAGCTCGTGCCGCCCGGCAGCACCGCCGAAGGCGCCGGCACCTCGTTGGGCGCGGAGCCCGACGAGCCGGAGCAGCCGCTCGACGCCGGCGAGGGCAGCGCCGCCTCCGAGCAACTCGCCGATGAGCGCTGGCGCACCAACGGGGTCGACCCGCTGGGCTGAGCCCCGTATCGACGAGCGAGGAGGGGACGGCGTCCAGGGAGCGTTCCGGCGACTCGGAGGCTGCACACCGGGGGAGCGCGTACGGTGCTGGGCAGCGCGGCCGAACCCGCGCGGATCGGGGAGCTCCATGTCGTTGTTCGCCCACCGCACCCGGGCCACCGACTGGACGACGGACGAACGCGTCGCCCTCAGCGAGGCGGTGGCCGAAGATCGGGCCGAGGCGTGGCGCGGCGTCGGCGCGCTGGATCGCACGGTCGTCGCCACCCTGCGCGACCCGGCGGCCACCGGCGGCGCGCGCTGGCCGTCCGCTCACCAGTACTTCCTCCGGATCGCGCGGCACTCCTCCGCCGTGATCGCCTCCGACGGCCTGAGCGATCCGTTCGATCAGGAGCCGCTCCCGGGCACCGGATGGGGATGCGAACTCTGCCTGGAGAGCTCGGCGCTGGCGCGCGTTCCCAGCGCGGAACTCTGGAACCACTGGCAGTTCCAGCTGCTCTACGAAGCCGCGCAGAGCGTGGCGCAGCTCTCGATCGACCTTCCCCAGCGGCTGCGCGAATCCGGGTTCGTCTCGATGGAGCTGCTCGGGATCGCGGCGCCGCCGGCGTGGCTCGGCGAGCGTGGGGGCGTGGGCGTTGTGCTCGGTCTGGAGCGTTCCGACCTCCCGTCGGAGATCGCGATCGCGACCGGCACCATCCGGCTGATCACGGTGACGCCGCTCTGGCCTCGGGAGCACACACTGCTGCGCGACGGCGACGCGGAGGACGCTCGCGCGCTGACGCAGCGCCTCGCCGCCCTGCCCGCGGAGGAACTGGTGCATCCCTCCCGGCCGGAGCTGGTCTAGCTCGTCGGTCCGCGGAGGCGCCCCTACGGCTCCTCGCGCGGCTCGGGCGCGACGATCATCTCGCCGGTGTTGTTCGCTCCCCCCACCAGCAGTTCGATCCAGGCGCGATTCAGCGTCGGCCGCTTGCTGCCGAAGAAGCGGAAGTGCAGCGGGGTCGTCGGGTGCACCCAGATCGAGCTGCGACCGTAGCCGCTGGACTCGGATTCCGTCCAGGAGAGGCTGAACGATTCGTTGCGCCGCATCTTCGTGAACATCGCGAGCTTCAGGTGTGCGAGCAGGCGGTCTTCGAAGTCGATCTCGAGGGACTGCGGTCCGTAGATGAGCTTGCCCATGGTTCCTCCCAGTGCTTCCGGGAGCCCGGGAAGCGCGAATCAGCCAGCAATCCGAACTCTACCCATCAGATGCGGCGTGGCAGGCATTCGCGCGACGCGCGTCAGAAGAAGTCGTCGAACGGCGGCCCGGTGGGCTGGTCGTCGTCGGCGCCACTCCACGCCGAGGTGACCGGGAGCAGCTTCGAGGTGCGTCGATCCAGCTCGGCGGCGGTCGCCTCGTCGGCGAGGCCGGACGCGGAACCGTCGATGGGTGTCGCCAGCAGCATGCTCGCCGGGCCGATCAGGAATCGCGCGATCCGCACCGATCCGTCCGCGCTGCGCACCGGCACCTCGACCACATCGGCGACGCTCCGGTTGGCGAGTGCACGACCGTAGCCGAGGAGCGCCTCGCACGTCAGGTCGCCCACGTCCGCTACCCCGCCCATGTAGTAGATCCGCTGCATTCCTCCAGGGTGCGCTTCGGCGCGGCGCAGCAACAGGTCATTGCGGATCGGTGCACGATGCTCCATCATCGCGCCGCCCAGGAGGCTTCGCGACCGCGAGGCTTCGCGCCGGCCGGGCATCGCGACCGCCGGGAATTGCGCCGGAAACGACGGAACGCCCCGCCGGCGCGGCACCCGGAGGTGCGTTGCCGACGAGGCGTTCTCGATTCGAGGTGCGGGGAGATTACTCGCCGACGCCGCGGATGTTCGCGGCCTGCGGGCCCTTGCGGCCCTGCTCGACGTCGTACTCGACGTGCTGGTTCTCGACGAGCTCGCGGTAGCCCTGCTTCGCGATTGCGGAGAAGTGCGCGAAGACGTCGGCGCCGCCGTCGTCGGGCGCGATGAAGCCGAAGCCCTTTTCGGAGTTGAACCACTTAACGGTGCCAGTAGGCATTTCTTATTCCTTACGTGATGGTGACGTCGGCCGGGGCCGCGTCGTTAGATTCCGCACGAATGTGCGGCACCCGATCGAGCCGTCGGCCCCGCGGTCGATGCACGCGTTGCAGGGGTTCGGTCGGGCAGTCGGTGGGATCGCGCACGGCGGTGGTGCGGATCGGGCCGCGCCGAGGGCGCGGGAGGGACGAACCGTCTGACGGTGCGCCCTGTGTTCGGCAGTGCGGGAGAACGCGGCTCCGTGTCCGCCGGGTGTGTGCCGGTGTGGACGGGTGCGCTCAACAGCTGAGTCTCTTCGTCGGTGTCGACTTCTCAGCCGTGAATTCGGGCGAGCGCCCTGTAGATGCAGATGACTCTACGCGATGCGCCTGCCATCTGCGCTGTATTTCTTTTTGCTGTGGATAACTCGACTCTCCGGGACTCCCGCCGGCGGCGGTCATCCCCTCCTCAACAGGCGCGGATCCGCGGAGTTGTCCACGGATCCGTCGGATCGGGCGGTGTCGAGACCGCGCGTGACGCAGGCTCGATGCATACGAGGGTCGACGATTCGGTGGCAGGGGGAAAGGGGATTGACAGGTGGACGGCGAGGACGCGGGTGCTTTCGGCGCGACGAGGAGGGACGTCTCGGAGGAACGCAAGATCGCGCAGTGGCCGCTGACGGTTCGGGCGCTGGCCGAGGCGGTGACCGAACTCGAGGAGATCGCCGCGGGAGGTCGACGAGGCTTCTTCGCCGACGACGCTGCAGGGAGGATGGCTCGTCGGGCGGCGAAGTCGGCGCTGATCGACCTGGGGAATGCGGCGTTCTTCGTGCCGACGCCGGAACTGATCCGGTTCTCGTATGTGCCATGGGCGAATCTGCGCCAGACGCGCGACAAGCTGGCACATGTCTACACAGGCACCGACTGGACGACGATCTGGCGGGTCATCGCCGAACTGCTTCCGACCGACGCGCGCCGCTTCCTCGATGAGGTGGCCGGCGAGTACGGTGATGAGGGAGAAGGAGGCGCTTGATGACTCTGCCCTCGACCGCACTCGCGGAGCACCGTGACGAGTTGCTCGATCTGCTGCGTTCGCGTGGAGTGACCACAGCGGTCGTGTTCGGCTCAACTGCCCGTGGTGAGGACATCGAGGGTTCGGATCTCGATGTCGCCCTGAGACTCGCTGACCCGGGAGACGGTTGGGACTACTTCCGGATCTGGGGTGAGCTGCGCGACGACATCGCTCGCACGCTGGGTGTTCCCGCGGATGTGGTCTACCTCGACGATCCCGGCGCCGACCGGGTGGTCACCGACGTCCTCCCGCTGCTCCCCGGCTGAGGCCGCCTACGCGCGGATCAGCTCGCCGTCCTCGCGCAGCCGCCCGTCCACCAGGGCCAGCTCCAGGCCGCGGCGCAGCTCGGCGGCACTGTTCGCGGTGACGCGCTTGCCGCCGAAGACCGCGAGCGTCGCCGAGAGCAACTCGGGTCGGCCGATGCCGCCGCTGGCGAGCACGATGTCGGCCATCGCGTTGGCGATCTCCTGGGGCGAGACCATGTCGATCGCCCGCGCCGTGCCCTCGGCCGGAACGCGGTAACCGCGCCAGGTCGCCGGGTCCAGGCTCTCGGGCCAGACGTAGCGGGCGCCGTCGCTGGTGACGGTGAGCGCCTCCGGCAGCAGTCGCAGGATGGACTGCGCCCGCGGCGCGCTCACGGTGCTCAGGCCGAACGCGTTGGCGACGTGCTTCGAGAGCGTGCCGACGTGGATCGGCCCCTCGGCGTTGACCACCTCCAACAGCACGGCGCGCACGGCGCTGGCGCTGCGGGCGGAGGAGAGGGTGTCGAGCACCTCGATGCCGCCGGTCGGATGCGGCAGCCACGACACGTACGAGGTCGCGTTCGGGCCGTGGCTCGCACGGGCGTCGGCCACGGGCTCGCGGGCGTCGCGGGCGTCGCTGAGATCGTCGCGCAGCGGGGCGTCGACGACGGCCGGGGCATCCTCGACCACGGGGGCATCCTCGGCGGCGGCGGCGGCGTCCTCGACCACCGGGGCATCCCCGACCGGGGTCGCCGGAGCCGCCGGTCGCGGGTTCTCCGCCGCCTCCGTGAGTCGCGCGAGCACCGCATCCGCATCCGCCAGCCATTCCGGCAGCCAGACCCGCTCCACGGCGGGCCAGTGCATCAGCTTCGAGAGCACCTCCAGCGGCAGGCCGTCGCGATCGGCGACGGTGCGCCGGGCGGCCCAAGCCGGACCGTCCAGCAGCACGGCGAGCACCGGAGCCTCCGGCGCGGACGGCAGCGCGACCGCCAGGTCGACCCGGAAGTCGGACAGGCCGACGTCGGTGCGAACGGCGAAGCCGCGGGAGCGCAGAGCCTCGGCGATCTGTTCGCGGTGCCGGTCGGTGGTGGCGGTCTGCGCGAGCGAGCCGAGCGTCGCCTCCGCGCCGTTGCGCGCCAGCTCGAGGTAGGCGCGGAGGTGCTTGATGCCCACCGAGCTGGTCTCGTCGGCGCGCAGATCCGCCGGATCGAAGCTGGAGAAGAGCACCACCTGACGTCGGGCGCGCGTGATCGCCACGTTCAGCCGGCGCTCGCCGCCGAAGCGCGTCAGCGGCCCGAAGTTCAGCGGCAGCACCCCCTTCTCGTTCGCGCTGAACGCGGTGGAGAACAGGATCGCGTCGCGCTCGTCGCCCTGCACGTTCTCGAGGTTCTTCACGAACAGGCCGTCGACGGCGTCGAGAGCGTCCACGATGCGCTGGTCACCCGCATCGCGCAGCAGCGACTCGATCAGGGTGCGCTGCTGGGCGTTGAACGTCACGACGCCGAGCGACGGCACGGCGTCCGCCGAGGCGCGGAACCGGGCGATGATCTCGTCGACGATCGCGTCCGCCTCCGCCCGGTTCGTGCGCAGCGTCTTAGCGGGACCGGTGCGCAGGAAGGTGCCCTCGACCCGCCGCCAGGAGACGCCGTGGCCGCCGGCCCCGGAGTCGATCGTGCCGTGCGAGGGCGACGGGAAGGAGGTGAGCTGGTTCTCGTAGTAGAACCGGTTCGAGAAGGCGATCAAGGATTCGTCCTGCGAGCGGTAGTGCCACGAGAGCCAACGGCTCTCGACCCGCGACTGCACGCATTCGGAGAGGATCGACTCCTCGTCCTCCGTGGCCAGCTCGCTGCTGTCGAAGACGTCCTCGTCGTCGCCGGAACCGGGCTCGGCGAAGCTCGTGGGCGGCATCTGCTTGCTGTCGCCGACCACGACCACCGAATTCGCGCGGCCCATCGCGCCGATCGCGTCCGCGACCCGCACCTGCGAGGCCTCGTCGAAGACCACCACGTCGAACAGCTCGCCCTGCGCGGGGAAGAACCGCGCGACCGAGTCGGGACTGACCAGCACGCACGGGGTGACCTGGGTGATCAACTCGCCGAACTCGATCATCAGTTCGCGCACGCTCAGACCGCCGCGCTGCCGGTCGAGCTGACGGCGCAGCAGACCCACCTGGCCGCCGTCGGTGTTCGGGTCGAAGCGGCGTCGGCCCAGCAGTTCGTGCGGGATGGCGCGGGGCAGCTCGCCGCGGAGCTGTTCGGAGGCGTCGGCGAAGCGGGCGATCGCGCGGCCGTGCGCGACGGCGTCGAAGCTCTCCAGGCCCGTGCTGCGCGCGCGCTCGGTGCGGGCGGCGGCGGCGAAGCCCCGCTCGAAGGCGCGGATAGCATCGTCCGCCGGCACATCGCCCGGCAGCAGGGCGTCGGCCGCCGCGCCGAGGCCCGCGGCGCGGAGGGGCTGCAGCGCCAGCAGCCAGGCGATCCAGGCGGCGACGGGGACGGATCCGCTGCGCTCGCTGTCGCGGCCCGCGCGGCTGCTCCACCAGGCCTCGAGCACCGGGCGGTCGCCGAGCCACGCCCGCCAGCCCTCGGGCGACGAGGAGGCCGCGATCAGGGCGGCGACGGCCTCGCCGACGGCCGCGACGCGCGCGGCGGCCTGCGGATCCGCGGGGCGTTCGGTCACGGCGTAGGAGGAGAGCGCGGAGCGGAATCCCGACTCACCCGCGTCGCCACGGGGCGCCGTCGCGCTCGCGAGCCAGCGCATCCAGCGCAGCTGCTGCCCGAGCTCGTCGGCCTCCGCCGCGACCAAGGGGTTCCAGCCCGGCGCGACGCGCAGACCCGCGGTGGTGTTCACCTGCGATCGCAGCGCCGATACCGCGTCGTCGAGGTCGACGAAGCGCTGCGTGATCTGCGGCAGCAGCTTGAGGTTGAGCGTCTGCCCGGTGTTGAGCACGCCGGCGAACTTCTCCGCCACGGCGCGGCGGCGACCCTTGCGGCCGAAGAAGCCGGATTCGTGCGCCGCGACGGCCTCGGCGTGCAGCCGCTTCGCGTCCACCGTGAGCACCTGCGGGCCGACCTGTGCGAGCACGTCGCCGAACTGGGCGGGCAGCCGGGCGAGATCGTGCTCGATCTGCTCGGTCGACTGGCTCCAGAACGGCGCGCGGGTCGCGGCCAGCGTCTCCAGCGTCAACGGAACCGCGCCGGCCAGTGCCGCGAGCGCCTGGAACTGCTCGGGGCCCCGCGCCTCGACCAGCACGCGGTTCAGCTCCTCGGTGGGCTTCAACGCCTCGATCGCGGCGTCGAGCGTGCGGGCGGCGGCGTCGATCCGCTCGGCGGCGGCCGCATCCGTGCGCTCGACGAAACCCCACGGATGCTCGCGGGCGGGCCGGGCCGGATCGGCCCGATCGGGTAGCTCGCGCAGCACGGCACGCAGGGTCGTCAGCTCGGCGGCGGTGATCCGCCCCGCCCATTCGACCGGCACGGGCAGCGCGTGCGGTGCATCCGCGGTGGCCAACTCGGCGCCGCGGGCCGCGTAGAAGCTCAGCCCCGCGGGATTCGGCTCGTGCAGTCGGTTCGTGTAACGCGCCAGCGAGCGGCGCGCGCCGTCGATGGTGTCGCTCGCCGCCTGCATCCCGTCGGCGTCGACGCCGGTGCGCTGGGCGAGCGACGACTTGAGCTTCTGCCGCACGACCGCGGGCTTCGAGCCCTTGTCGTGCAGGTCGAGCGTGAACGGTTCCAGCCCCACGCTCGCGAGCCGGCGCTGCACCACGTCGAGCGCGGCGCGCTTCTCGGCGACGAAGAGCACCTTCTTGCCGTCGGCGATGGCCTTGGCGAGCAGGTTGGTGATGGTCTGCGACTTGCCGGTGCCCGGCGGGCCTTCGAGCACGAAGGTGCGCCCCGCGCTCGCGGCCGCGACGGCGGCGAGCTGGGAGGAGTCGGCGGAGACGGGCAGCCGGGTGAGCAGTTCGTCGAGGTCGGGCGACGGGTCGGCGCGGGCGGCGGCCGGGTCGGCGAAGGCCTCTGCCGGGGTCTCGATCAGGTGCCGGACCAGCGGGTTGGCGGCCAGCGCCTCCCAGTTCTCGTCGAGGTCCTTCCAGAGCCGGAACTTCGCGAACTGCAAGATGGCCAGGTCGACCGTGGGTTCGACGTGCGCCGTGAGGCCCGCGCCGGCGATGGCCTCGCGGACGGAGCGCATCGCGGCGGTGATGTCGATGCCCGCGTCGTCGCTGGTCGGATTGGCGAGCCCGGGGATCGTCACGCCGGTGTCGGCGCGCAGCTTCTCCAGCAGGCAGTAGTTGGGGGTGGAGGCGCCGGCCTCGTCGAGCACGAGCTGATACGCGCCGCCGCGGCTGAGCGGCTTCATCGTGACCGGCACCAGGATCAGCGGCGAGCGCAGGGTGCGGTCGTGGCTCTGCCAGACCAGCGAGCCGATCGCCAGGTAGAGGTTGTTCGCTCCCGACTCCTCCACGATCGTGCGGGCCTTGTACGCCAGCGCGCGCATCCGGGTCGGGTAGCTCTCGGTGCTGACGTCGGTGTACAGCTGGCGCTTGCTGCGGAACAGTTCGAGCAGCGCGTCCGCGCCGAGCTCGCGGCCGAAGCGGATGCCGCGCTGGCGATCCACCGCGGCGAGCTCGTCCGAGGGGATCAGGGTGACCGCTTTGCCGGTGTTGATCAGGTCCTCGAACTCGGCGACGGCCTCCTCCGGAACGCCGAGCGGGAAGCGCGCGCGGTCGGTGAAGTTGATCAGACGGTTGCGCAGGCTGAGGTCGAGCAGCGCGTTCTTCCAGCGCGCCACGCGCGGAGGAGCCAGAGTGCGCTCGGTGGCGGCGGCGCGGTGTTCGGGGACGAAGGCGACCGCCTGCGAGTGCGCCGGGGTGTACTCGACGACGGTGACGGATCCGTCGGGCGCGACCGTGCGCGCCGGCAGCGGCAGGATGCGGCTGCGACGGGCCTGGTACACGTCGGTCACGCCGACGACCTGGGCCAGGTCGCCGCGCAGGTACTTCTCCCGCGGTGCTCGCTGCAGCTCGGCGAGTTCGTGCTCGGACTCGTCGGTCAGCATCGTGGTCTCGAGCACCCGGATCAGCTCGAGGTCGACGTAGTTGACGATCGGCGCGACCTCGGTCTGCGCCGGCGAGGCGAGGCTCTGCTCCTCCCGCCAGTAGCCCACGAAGGCGTGGCCCTCGACGACGAACAGCAGCGGGCGGATGCCGACGCGTTCCAGCGCGGCGGCGAGCACCACGGTGGTGTCGAGGCAGGTGCCCAGACGGCCCTCGAGCACCTCCTCGGGCGTGCGCACCTTCTGGCCGTCGTCCGACCAGCTGGCCGGCGGCACGCTGTAGCGGATCCGGCGGGCGCGGACGGCGCGCAGGATCGCGGCGACCGTCTGGTCGACCCGCTCGGGCCCCTGCTGGTAGCCGACGAGGTCGGCGGATCCGGTCTCGGCCTGCAGATGCAGGGTCGCCTCATCGATCAGCGTGCCGAGGGCCGGGTGGTTGGGCTGCACGTGCGCGGCGAGCAGCTCGAGCGACATCGGCAAGGGGCGGGCGACCCACTGCTGGGCGGCGAGCAGCAGCACCGGCTTCGTGGCGCGCGCGACCGCTGCGCCGTTCGGTGCCGTGACGGTGGCGGTCACGGTCGCGGGCCGCGCCTCCTCGATGCCGAGCATCACGGCCGGATCCGCACGGATGTCGAGCTGCGGCACGATCGTCTCGGACGGGGCCTCGGCCAGATCGACGAACCGTTCTGCGGTGGCGACCACGGTGCCGTCGGCGGTCGCGATCTCGACGCTCAGTCGCGCGCCGCGGACCGCCTCACGGCCGTTGCGGATGCCCAGCTGCGAGATCACGGTCAGCCGGTTGTGCGCCATCGCGTAAGAGAGCACGTCGGCGCAGTCGAGGTCGATCTCGGCCGGCAGGGCGTCGCCCGAGCCGTACGCGACCCAGGTGCCCTCCGGGGCGTCACCGCTCGCGGACTCGATGCCGAAGCGGCGCAGGACGGCCGTCGCCGCCGATCGCAGCTGCTCGGCGGGCCCGTCGTCGCGGACCAGCCGCAGCAGCTCCTCCGCCGTGCGCGTGCCGGCGCGGCCGAGGCGATCATCGAACGGCCGGCCGAGCGGGCCGAGGGTCTCGGTCAGGGCGCGCAGGACGAGCTCGGGATCGCGCGGATCCGAGCCGGACTTGTTGGCGAGCAGGGCCGTCCACGGCATCCCCTCGCGCAGCTTCGGCTGGAGCTCGGCCGCGAGCACGGGCTCGATCGCGTCGACGAACGCGGCGAGTGCCCGCTCGACGTTCTCGGTGTTGCTGGTCACGTGTCTCTCTCCGCTCGCTCGGCTCCACCGTAAGCCGGGGCACCGACATCGGCGGTGCTCCGCGCCGATGGCCGGCGGGCTCGGGGCGGATCCGGGGCGGATCCGGGGCGGCTGCCTCCGCGGAAATGCAGGGTGAGCGGCGATGTTGACGTGCGCATCCGCTTGTTCCACCCTCATTTCCGTCCCGACCCTGTATTTCCCTCCCGACCCTGTATTTCCGCAACGGCCAGGCGGGCGAGAAGAAGCGCGAAAGTTCTGCGGATTTGTCCTAACAAAGTCGGCTAGGCTCGGCGGACAGACACCGACGTCCGAAGGGGCCGACATGACCAGCTGGCGCATCCGCGACTACCACGCCGACGATGTCGACGGCATCCTGCGCCTCTGGGAGCAGGTCACCGCCGCCGATTCGGAACCCGTGTACAACCTGGCCGAGGTGCTCGCCTCCTGCGCGAAGGACCACGCGGTCGTCGCGGTCGTCGGCGACCAGGTCGTCGGCGCCGCGGTCGGCCGCGCCGCGCACGCGCAGGGCTGGGTCGTGTTCCTCGCGACCGCGACCGATTCGCAGGGCCAGGGCATCGGATCCTCGCTGCTGGCGGCGTTGGAGGCGCGGATGGCGCCGTTCGGGATGTCGAAGCTCTCGGCGCTGATGCCGGCGGCGGAGACCCGGGTCGGCGCGTTCCGGCACCAGGGCTTCGAGCAGAAGCAGAACCTGCACTACTTCGAGCGGCACATCCCGGTGCAGCGGGAGGAGCTGAAGCTGCTCGCGGAGCTGGGCGGACGCGTGCTGCCGCGCGGACTCTGGGACGGCGTCGGCGGCATGACGGCCGAGAAGGAGATGCTGGAGCGGCGCCTGGTGATGCCGCTCGCGCAGCCGCAGCTGGCCGAGCGTTTCGGCGTCGCGCCGCCGCGGGCGGTGGTGCTGTTCGGCCCGCCCGGCACCGGCAAGACCACCTTCGCGAAGGCGATCGCCTCGCGGCTGGAGTGGTCGTTCGTGGAGGTGTTCCCGTCGCGGCTCGCGTCAGATCCGGCGGGGCTGGCGGGCGCGCTGCGCGAGACCTTCCTCAAGATCAAGGACCTCGAGCATGCGGTGGTCTTCATCGACGAGGTGGAGGAGATCGCCTCGCACCGGCAGGGCGAGCCGCCGTCGCCGACGCAGGGGGTGACCAACGAGTTGCTGAAGATCATCCCGGCGTTCCGGGAGCAGTCGGATCGGCTGCTGATCTGCGCGACCAACTTCATCCGCGCGCTGGATTCCGCGTTCCTGCGGCACGGTCGTTTCGACTACGTGATCCCGATCGGGTTGCCGGATGCCGAGGCGCGCACCGCGATCTGGGAGCGGTACATCCCCGCCGCGGCCGTCGACATCGACCTCTCGGTGCTGGTCGGGATGAGCGAGGGCTTCTCGCCCGCCGACATCGAGTACGCCGCCCGCAAGGCCTCGCAGGCGGCCCTCGAGAGCGCCGTCTACGCCGGCGGCGCGGATGCCCGAGGCCCGGCCCTCGACGACTACGTCGCCGCGATCGCCGCCACCCGCACCACCGTCTCCGCCGAGACCGCCGCCGAGTTCCTCGAAGACATCAAGACCGTCGGCCGCCTCTAACAGAAACCCCCGCGCCAGGGAACAAGCGCCACGCGCGAAGCGCCGTGGCGCGGGAGATCCCCTCAGCTCTCCAACAGCTTCGCCGTAGCCCGCAAGAACTCCGCGATCGCGCTCGTCCGATCCGTCCGTTGCACGCTCGATTCCGCGACGGGAGCGACCGCCGCGACAGCGACGGGACTAGCCGCAACACCAGCCGCAGCCCCCGCAGCCACTCCCGCCTCCCGCTCCTCCACCGGCACCGGCGCGAGGAACAGCCGCGCGTTCGCCCGCCCGCTCTGGTACTCCCACAGTCCCGGCACCTGCTGGTAACCGGACGGCGGCACCAGCGCCGCCTTCACCTGCTCGGCGAACTCCGCGTTGGTGACCTTCCCATCCGCCGCGGCGAGCAGCGGCACGGCCGCCCCGGTGAAGACGCCGCCGCCGTGCACCTCCAGCGCGGCCTCATCGGGTCGGCACGCGCTGAACAGCAGGGCGTTCACCGGTGCGAGCCGGGTGACCTTCGGCGGGTTCCCGCGCAGTCTCCGGAACGCCGCCTGGGCGGGCTCCAACTGATCCACCCAGCGCACCCGCACCCGGTCGTCCTCGCTCACCGGCTCGTTCACCGCCTTCGCCCGCAGCCGGGCTCCCTCCCCGGTGACCGAGCGCTCGCCGCGGATCCCGCTGCCCGAGTGGCACGAGTCGAAGAACGTGGTCACGTTCACGCCGGGTCGGATCGCCTGCCAGATCTCCGCCAGGTCGTCATCGAGGATCACCTCGCCCAGGGCGGCGCCGTGCGGGACGAGCGCCTGGTCCCGCGGCAGCTTCGCCGGGGTGAGCAGTTCGTCTCCGTCGAGGTCGGGCATCTCGGTGCCGTGCCCCGAGTACTGGATCGCGACCACGTCGCCGGAGCGAGCGCTGGTGACCAACTCCGTCATCGCCTTCAGGATCGCGGGGCCGCTCGCCTGCGCATTCGTCAGGGTGGTCACCTCGTCGAAACCGAGTCCGCGGAAGGCCTCCGACCAGCGCTGGGCGTCGGCCACGCAGCCGCGCAGCGGCACCGTGACGTACTCGTCGATGCCGATGCACAGCGCCCGCCGCGTGCCGGACCCGGTCGAGCGCTGCTGCACGGCCTCGACGTCCTCCGGCATGCTGCGCCGGCGCGGCGCCGGGAACGCGGTCGGCGCGGCCCCGCGGATCCGCTGCGCCACCGACTCCATGGTCGGCGCGTCGTTGTCGAAGTCGCCGTGCGCCCGCGCAGCGCTGCGCCGCCCCGGCCCCGCGTCGCTGGGCGACCAGACCACCTCCGCCATCCCCGGCGTGCCGTTGAGGCCGAAGGTGCTCGCCAGCTCGGTCACCGACGTCACCGAGTCCTGCAGGCCCACGATCGGCGAGGAGCGTTCGACCTCGAACGCCCGACTGACCAGGTACAGCAGCGACTTGCGGTACACGCCCATGCAGGTGTCGTCGTGTTCCGCCCGCTCGGTCATCGTGAACATCGTCAACTCGCCGATGCGCCCGTTGCTGAGCCCGTCGCGGTACTGCTCGATGAACAGGTCCGCGCGGATCGCCGGCGCGAGCAGCGAGACGGAGTCGAAACGCAGCCCCGCGCGATCCGCCACGGGGAGCCAGTGCGCGAGGAAGATCGACCCGGCGCTGTGGCCCACGCCGTGCAGGGCGATCGGATGCGTCTTCGCGAAGGCGCCGAGAAGCTGCGCGAAGACGCTCGCCCCGGCGCCCGCCGCCGAGGACCGCTCCGAATTCTCCTTCATCGTCGTCCACAGATCGCGGCCGAGCACGTTGCGGACCATCAGCTCGAAGGTCGGGTCGAAGAATTCGTCGGGGTAGAAGCCGCGGCCCGCGAAGCCGGAGAGCAGTTCTTTCAGCGAGCTCCACAGCCCCGACTCCCAGACGAAGAAGATCGGGTAGACACCGTTCGCCAGCCACCAGGGGATGACCGTGCGCGCGTATTCGAGGGCGCTCTCGGTCGAGACCAGGCCGCCGTGCGCGTGCAGCATCACCCGCACCGGCCCCGGATGCTCGGCCGCGAATGCGGCCAGATGCTCGTTCACCAGGGCGCGCAGTTCGGCCTCCGTGCTGCCGAAGTCGTTCGGCTTCGACGGGGCGGCCGTGCTCTTCGCGGCCAGCGCGCCCTTCTTCATGGCGACCACGTGGCGGCGCAGCAGCGCGTAGTCGTCGGGGGTGAATGCGGCGCTGCCGCGGGTCAGAGCTGTGTCGGTCACGGTGATCCTCGTCGATCGGTGTGGATGTGGGCGGTTCGGATGGTGGGTGCGGATGGGGCGGTGCGGATGGATGGTCGCTGCGGACAGGCGGTCAGGGGAAGGAGACGACGGCATCGGGTTCGGCGTACACCGCGTAGGCGGCCCAGCCGGTGTCGCCGTTCGCGCGGGCGGCCGCGCGCGCGACCCGCGCCGCCTCGTGCACGGGGAGGGAGTGCCGCAGCTGCTCGTAGAAGCTCGACGCGAAGAACGCGGCGGAGGAGTCGGGCACCGACCACTGCGAGCCGGCGAAGACGTCGACGCCGCCGCGCAGGAAGGCGGAGGCGAAGCCCGAGGTCTCCGACCAGAGCGAGCCGGCGTGGCACGCGTTCAGTACGACGACCCGACCGTGCTCGTCGGCATCGGCGCCGGCCTCCCGCAATGCCTGCTCCAGGTCGTCGCTGCCGAAGCGGTCGGGCGGCGAACCGGCTCCGGGGCCGGGCAGCAGGATCACCTGGCGCTGCGCATCCGTCTCGCTCGCCGCGCCGTGCCCGGCGAAGTGGAACAGGCCGAAGTGGCGGGCGCCGAGCAGGGCGGCCAGGTCGCCGAGGGTGGCGGGCTGCACGGGCACGGCTCGCAGGTTCGTGACCAGGTAGTCGCGCTCGGCCACGATCGAGGGCAGTTCCTGCAGGGGCGGCTCGACCCCGCTGTAGTCCGGCGCGAGGAAGCGCAGGCCCCCGGCGTCGATCGAGATCGCGGAACGGGTGACCACGCCGGAGAGCGCGCGGACGAGGCCGAACTCCGAGAGCATCCGTTCGCTCTCGCCGGGCACGCAGAGGATCTCCCACGGGATGCGCGGCTCGTTGGTGACGATCGTGAGCCCCTCGAACCCATCCGGATCCGTGCGCAGTCGCTCCTGCAGCTCGGCGGGGAGGAACTGGGCGAACATCCGCTCGCCGCGCTCGCGCACCTGGGCGGCGAAGGCGCGATCACGCTTCGACGGCGCGTCGGGATGCGCGGCCAGCGCGGCCTGCCAGGCCGCCTCCACGTCGTCGAAGAGCTCGGCGAGCAGGCTGTCGCGGTCGAGGGTGACCCGCCAGGCCTCGGTGCCGCCGAGCGTGCGCCATTCGAAGTCGATGTCGAGGGCCTCGGGCGTGCCGCCGGTGCCCACGGAGATCTCCAGGGTCCTGTCGCGTTCCGGTCGGGCCACGAGCGGGCGGTCGTCGCGGCTCGGGGCGTCGTCGAGATCGGCACCCGCCGTCGCGGTGAGCTTCAACAGGCCGAGCGTGGTCTCGCCCTGGCGGAAGCGCAGGTGCACCTCGACCCGACCCGGGATCGGCGCCAGGAGCCGCATCGATCGGGTCTGCTGCTCGTCGCGACCCGGTACCGGGAAGTCGAGCTCGTCGAACTCGCCCTCGGGGGTCACGACGTTGCGCATCCGCAGCAGCTTGACCGTGATCCGCTCGTCCGGCTCCAGCCGGACGGGCATCAGCTGCTGGAAGTCCTCGCGCCGCGGCGCGTCCGGCCCGTCGAGGGCGATCTCCACGGTGAACGGGACGGCGGTGCGAACGCGCGTCGGCATCCGCGCTCCCGCGGTGGCGGCGATCGTGGGTCCGGGCGGCTCGACGCGCATCTCGGCCTCGGGTCCGGCCTCCGCTTCCGCGGCGCCGACATCCGTTTCTGCTTCCGCGGCGCCGACATCCGCATCCGCGGCCGCGTCGCCCGCGCCGAGGCCGTCCCCGGCCCCGTCGAACGGGCCGACCTCATCCGGTAGCTGCAGATCGGCGAGGAACTCGGGTTCGATCCGCACCAGCACCACGGGGAGGAGCGTCGCCGGATCCCAGGCGGATCCGATCGGCTCGCTCGACCAGCTCGGCACCGTGTGTTCCTCCGACCACGCCATCGTCGCGCCCTGCCAGCTCGGCTCGTAGGCGGGTTCCGCCATCGTGCGGAATGAGGCGGCGATGAGTTCGGTGAGCCCGGGCTCGAGGTGGATGCCGACGGCGAGGTACCCCGGCCCGGGCTCGCGGCGCTGCAACCACGCCACGATGCCGGCGGGCGCGAGCAGGGCGACCCTCTCGTCGTTCAGCGCCAGGGTCAGGGTGAGTGAGCGCGGGCTGTCGGCGAGTTCGGCGAGGTCGATCGTGCGCAGCTGCTCGGGCGGATGCGCGGCGTCCACGCCGATCGCGGCCAGGGCCGCGAGCGTCGTCGCGTAGCGCTCGTCGGCGGCGAACGTCTGCCAGGAGATGATGCTCATCGCGGACCTCTTGCGATCGCGCCACGTCGTCGGCGACGCGGCTGTGATCCGAGTGTACGACCGGGCCGATCCGGATAAAAGGGCTGATCAAGTGCAGTATTCGCGAACTTTCAGTGCGTGCCCCGATGCGCAGGGAAGAGGAGTAAGTTGAAGGCAACAAATGTTGGATAAACCGACGGAGAGAAGAGAAGAACCATGGCTAGCTACGACGTCCAGAACCGATCCGCGATCGTCACCGGAGCGGGGTCGGGCATCGGCCGCTCGGTCGCGCTGGAACTCGCCGCGAGCGGCGCCTCGGTGCTGGTGACCGACCTGAACGGCGATGCCGCCGCTGCCGTCACCGCCGAGATCACCGAGGCCGGCGGTGCCGCATCCGCCTTCGTCGGTGACGTCGCCGACACCGCCTGGATCGCGGAGAGCATCCAGAAGGCCAACGCGCTCGCGCCGCTGAAGATCGCCGTGAACAACGCCGGCATCGGTGGCGCGGCGGCGCCGATCGGCGAGTATCCGCTGGACAGCTGGCGCAAGGTGATCGAGGTCAACCTGAACGCGGTCTTCTACGGGCTCAACGCCCAACTGCCGGCGATCGCGGCCAACGGCGGCGGTGCGATCGTGAACATGGCCAGTGTGCTGGGCAGCGTCGGCATCCAGAACTCGTCGGCCTACGTCACCGCCAAGCACGGACTGCTCGGCCTCACCAAGAACGCGGCGCTGGAGTACGGCGCGCAGAAGGTGCGCGTCACCGCTGTCGGCCCCGGCTTCATCAAGACCCCGCTGATCGACGCGAACATGGGCGCGGATGTGCAGGCCGCGCTTGCCGCGAAGCACGCACTCGGCCGCCTCGGCACCCCGGAGGAGGTCGCCGCGCTCGTCGCGTTCCTCGCCAGCGACGCCGCCACCTTCATCACCGGCTCGTACCACCTCGTCGACGGCGGCTACGCCGCGCAGTGATATCGGGCTGATCTCCTCGTTCCTCGTCGATCAGCGGCAGTCGGCCAGGAGGGGTGTTGCGATGCGTAGAGCCGGTGACGTCGCGCTGCGAAGATCCGCGCGGTGTTCGTCCGCGATTCGGCGCGGATTTCCGTCGCGGCGCTCCCCGCGCGACGGTGGTTCGGGTGAATGGACGTCTGGCCACCTCATTCGTCCTCAGGGGGTTGTCACTCCGTCCCACGGATCGTGGGACGGAGTGGCAACCCCCTGATGTGTCGCGACTACGCGGCGGCCGCGACCAGGCCTGTGACGACGGCGGTCAGCTGGGCCGCAACCTCTGCGTCGTCCTTCGGGTGCAGTTCGGCGAAGCGGATGCCGGCCTCGGCGATCGAAAGGATGGATTCGCCCTGCACCGCCGCGCCGGCGATGCCGAACGCCTTGCGGGTCTCGTCCTGGGCCCAGAGCCCGCCGAAGCGGCCGAAGGCGCCGCCGATCGCGGCCAGCGGCTTGCCGGTGATCGAGCTGGCGCCGTAGGGGCGCGAGGCCCAGTCGATCGCGTTCTTCAGTACGGCGGGGATGGTGCCGTTGTGCTCGGGCGTGGCCACCAGGACGGCGTCCGCAGCGGCGACGGCGGCGCGGAACGCGACGACGGACTCGGGCAGCGCGCCCTCGACGTCGATGTCTTCGTTGTAGAAGGGCAGCTCGGACAGGCCCTCGTAGATGACGACGGATGCGCCCTCGGGCGCGAGGTGCACGGCGGCCTCGGCGAGCTTGCGGTTGGTGGACTCGGCGCGCAGGCTGCCGACGAGGGCGAGGATCTCGGTCATTGCTTCTCCTTGGGGTCAGGTGGGGCGGCGGGGAGTGCCCCGAGAGGAGTCAACCGGACCGCGGTCCGGATATTCCCGACTGCTACTCTCCGTGACATGAGCCGGACGCCGCTGTCGCTCCTCCCCGTGACGGAGGCGGTGCGAGCCGACGCCGCGCGCAACCGCGAGCGCATCCTCGTCGCCGCCCGCGAGATGCTCGACGAGCACGGCGTCGAAGGCATCACGATGGACGCCCTCGCGCGCCGAGCCGGGGTCGGCAAGGGCACGGTGTTCCGTCGCTTCGGCTCGCGTGCGGGTCTGCTGCGCACCCTGGTCGACGACATCGAGGTCGACTTCCAGCACGCGTTTTTGAGCGGGCCGCCGCCGCTGGGTCCGGGTGCCGATCCCCTCGACCGCCTGATCGCGTACGGTCGGGAGCGGATCGCGCTGCTGCAGACCCAAGGTCCGCTGATCCGAGCGGCGGAGGGGCAGGCGTGGTCGGGCTACGACGTGCCGGCGCGCGGCGCCGCCCACCTGCACATCGTGGTACTGCTGCGCCAGGCCGGCGTGCCCGGTGATCTGCAGGTGCTGGGATTCCACCTCCTCGCCGCCCTCGACGCCACCCTGGTCGCCTACGAGGTCGCGCAACGCGGCATCGACCCGCCCCGCCTCGCCGACGGTTGGGAGTCGCACGTGCGCCTCCTCTGGGCGGGACCCCGCTCGCGCGGGGGGGCGCGGCGCACGGCGGCGCCCTCGCGCGCTGAAGGGGTCCCTCGCGGGGTTACAGCGACGTGGCCAGGGCGCGGGCCTCGGCGAGGGCGGCGGCGAGCTCGGCCTCGGCCTGCGGACGCTCCGGCGCCATCGCGGGGAGGAAGTCGGCCAGGGTGCGACTCGTGGTGATCACGTGCACGTTCATCCCCAGTGAGTCGCCGAGCACCAGGCGCAGCGGCGGCACCACGTGGTCCCACCCCTCGGTGGGCGTGCCGGCGTCGTAGACCGCGCCGCGACTGGTCACGATCACGGCGGCGCGGCCCCTCATCGGCTGGGTGTCGGCGTCGAACGCAGCGGTGATGCCGGGCACGTGGATCAGGTCGATCCAGTTCTTCAGCACGGCGGGCATCGAGTAGTTGTACATCGGCGCGCCGATCAGCACGACGTCGGCGGCGAAGAGCTGCTCGAGCACCTCCTGCTGCACGGCGTCCAGCTCGGCGGGCACCGCCTCCGTACGCATCCCCACGGGCCAGTGCTGCGCCGGCGTGGCCAGGTGCGGCAGCGGATGCCGGTGCAGGTCGCGCACGAGGACGTCGCCGCCGCCCTCCCGCCAGGCATCGGCGAACGCGGCCGTGATGGCACGCGAACGGGACGAGACGAGATCGGCGGAGGAATCCAGCTGCAGGAGTGTGGGCACACCACAACGCTACCGATACGGTGAGCGAACAAGACCCGATAGCAGGAGGCCACCATGCTCGACACCTTGATCGCCTACGCCCAGAACGATGCCCCTCCGGCTTCAACGCCGCGAGCTCCGTCGGCAGCTTCTTCGGCGGTCTGCTCGGCTACGTGCTGGCCGTGGTCGCGTTGTGGCCGGTCTTCACGAAGGCCGGTCGTCCCGGCTGGGGCGCCATCATCCCGATCTACAACACCTACCTGCTGACCAAGATCGCCGGGTACCACGGTGCGACGATGCTGCTGCTGTTCATCCCGTTCGTCAACATCATCTGGGGCATCTTCCTGGCGCTCGGCGTCGGCCGTGCGTTCGGCAAAGGTGGTCTCTTCAGCATCGTGGGTCTCTGGCTGTTCGCCCTGATCGGCTACCTCATCGTCGGCTACGGCTCCGCGCGCTACCAGGGCGACGGCGGCCGCTGACGCCACGCCCTTCCCCTGGCGAAAAGTTGCAGGCCAACGCGAGTTGACCTGCAACTTTTCGGCAAGGGGGGGGAGGGTCAGACGGTCTCGGGGCGCTTCTGACGCGCGGGCTCGGCGGGAGCGTCGGGTCCGTTCCAGACGGAGACGATGCCCCAGGCCACCGCGGCGATCGGCACCGAGAGCACCGCGCCGATGATGCCGGCCAGGATCGTGCCGGCGGTGAGCGCGACGAGCACGACCAAGGCGTGCAGGTTCAGCGAGCGGGCCATCACGACCGGCTGCAGGAAGTTTCCCTCGAGCTGGTTCACCAGGATCACAACGGCCACCACGATCAGCGCCTGGACGGGGCCGACGGCGACGAGCGCGACGAGGGCGGCGAGGATGCCCGCCGCGGTCGCCCCGACCAGCGGGATGAACGCGGTGACGAACACCACGACCGCGAGCGGCAGCGCCAACGGCACCCCGATGATCCACAGCGCCACTCCGATGCCGATCGCGTCGACCGCAGCAACGGTCGCGGTGCCGCGCACGTAACTACCGAGTACGTCCACCGTCTTGGCGCCGACGCGCTTCGCGCGGTCGTAGCGGCCGCCGGTGAAGGGGCGCAGCAGGAACTCCCAGATCTTGGGGCCGTCCTTCATGAAGAAGAACAACACCACGATCATCAGAACGAGCCCGGTGACGAAGTTGGTGGCGGCGGAGACGCCGGCCAGCGCGCCGGTGCCGAAGCTGGCGCTGGTGAGGAAGTCGGTCGCGGTGTCGACCACGTTCTGGATCTGCTCATCCGTGGGCGCGAACGGCAGGTGCGACACGTAGTCCTGCAACTGCTTGAACCCATCGACCGCCTGATCGGCCAGTTCGCCCCACTGGTTGCGCACCGCGTTCACGATCAGCCAGATCACGCCGCCGAGCACCACGACGATGGCGGCGAGTGCGATCCAGGTGGCCCAGATCGACGCGATGCCCTTGCTGCGCATCCACCGCAGCAGGGGCGAGATCGCGGAGGCGAGGATGAGCGCGATCAGCACCGGGATGATCACCAGGCTCAGCTGCGTCATGGCGAAGACGAGCACGGCGGCGATCGCGATGACGATCAGAACCTGCAGGCTGCGGGTGGCGAGTCGGCCGACGCCGTCACCCCACAGTCCCGGTCGCTTCTCGGGCGCCGGTTCGGCGGGTGTGGTCGGTTCGGTGCGGTCGAAGAGGCCCATGCCTCAACGGTAGGGGGTGCGCTCCGCGCGGCCGTCCATCCGGGGGCGGCTTGACACTCCGGGCTGTCGCGAAATTTCGCGAGATTCGCCGTTTCGGCGACCTCTTGCGAGATGCGGTGTTACGGACGAGATGCCCTGCCGCGGCAGCGCACCTCGTCCGCAGAACCGAATCTCGCGAAATTTCGCGAGATTCGAGGGAGGGCGGGAGGGTGGGCGGGCGCGGGTTAGCGGCGTCCGCGGAGGGGGCTCTCCTCGTAGTCCCACTCGTCGAAGAAGGCGTCGGCCTTGCGGCGGGCGCGCTGGTCGAGCTCGAAGTTGGTGCGCTTGCCGGTGGCGAGGGCGAGTTCCTCCTCCTGCGCCGCCAGCTCGCGCTTGGTGGCGAGGCGTCCGGCGGCGATCTGCGCATCGAGCAGCGCCTCGTCGCGGTCGATGCCGTAGCGCTGACGCACCCGGGCCAACTGCGCCGCATCCTTCTCGCGGGCGGTGATGTCGTGCACCGACTCCTTGTCGCCGAGGTTGCGCAGCAGCTTGATGATCACCGGCAGCAGCTCGATCGCGAAGAACAGCAGGAAGACCATGATGTGCGCCAGGCCTGCCGCGGGGTTGGAGTGGCTGAGCCGGTCCAGTGCGGTGAGCCGGTTGGCGATGCCGTCGGAGGCGCTCACCGCCGCGTCGGACTGCGCCTGGAAGTCGGTCTTGCGCTGCTCGATGGTGGCCAGCGACGCCTGCGCCGTCGCCAGGTCGGTCTGCGCCTGGGTCTTCGCCTGCGCGAGCTGCGACTCCAGCGCCGGCGTCGCGGTGGACAGCGCCGCCGCGGTCGCCGCCTGGGCCTGCTGGTACACCACCAGGGCCGCGTCCGCCGCCGCCTTGGCGATGTCGGTGATCGGGCCGGTGCCCACCACGCCGGTGCCACCGGTGCCGTTGGACTCGGCGACCCAGGCGGCCTGCTTGGCGTTGTAGTCCGCGAGCGCGGCATCCTCTGCGGCCTTGGCGGCGGCGTAGCTCGGGTCCTGCATCGGGTCGACGGCGTCGCTCTGGTCGAGCGTGGTCTGAGCGGCGGCGATAGCGGCCCGCACGTCCGCCTCGGTGGAGAGGATCGGGTCGTTCGCGATCTCGGTCGCGTACGCGGTGCGCGCCTCCGCCTCCATCACCAGGATCTCGCTGGAGACCTCCGGCTCGAAGATCTGCAGGGTGACCGGGGTCGAGATCACCGCGCCCAGGATCGCGGCGAGCGCGAGGCGCGGGATCACGGCGAAGATGGTGCGCCAGGCGCCCTTGGTCTGCGTGAGCTGGATGGTCAGCGCGCGGTCGATCGCGAAGATGCCGGCGCCCCAGAAGATGCCGATCGGGATGAACCAGTACCAGGCGGCGTGGAAGACCATCCCGAGCGCGAAGGCCATCGACAGCGCCGCGACGGTGGCGGTGAACATCAGGATGAGGGCCATCGCGGAGTAGGCCTGGCGGTCGCCGGGGGCGCTCGCGATCGCGTCACGCCGAGCGCCGCCCATCACGGCCAGAGTGTTCTCGTCGCGGATGAAGGTGAACCAGCGCCGGCGCGGCGTGGGCTCCGGGTCGGCGAAGGCAGCCCGGTCGCCGCGCGCCGGCTGGGAGGGAGCGGGTTCGGTGGTGACGGGGCCGAGGGGTTGCTCGGCGGCGGCGGGCTCGGTCGGCTCCGTCGCGGCGAGCTGTGCCACCGGTCCGGTCTCGAACAGCGACTCGATCGGCACCGTCTCGTTCTCGGAGGACGACTCGATCGGCTTCGTCGCACTGTCATCCCCGCGCGGCGTCCGCGGCGTGACCGGCTGCTGCAGCCAGGGTTCGAGCAACCGCTCGGTGCCGGCGTCGTCCGTCGGCACCTCGTCCGTCGGCAGCTCTGCCGTCGGCTCCGCCTCGGGCAGATCCCCCGGCGCCGAGCGACGGATCTCGTCCGAGTGCGGGCGGGTGTCGCGGGCGGGGAGCCAGCTGCGCGGGTTGCGATCGCGCGGCGGGGTGGGCTCGACGGAGTCGCTCATTCGCGGTCCTTTCGGGGCGGTGTGGCCCGGATTCCGTGCCGTTCTGGGTGGATACGGGCGGATCGGGCGTGCGCCGGCGGGGGTGCGCGGACGCGGATGGGGGTTGTCGGAGCGGTCGCCCGAGAGCGACCGAAGCTCCGAGTATGCGTGGTCAGCAGGTGGGAAACCACACAGTTCCCCGGGAATCGCCCCAGGATCGCGGCGGGTCAGCGCGTTCCGGGCGCCCGCGACTGCGTGGCCGTGAACGACACGATGGCCGCGAGCGCGGCTTCCGCGGTGGCGTGATCGCCCAGGTCCTCGCGCTTCTCGCGGACGATGTGGTACGACTCGGCGTGATACTGCGACGGGCCCACCAGGGTGACGAATCCGCGCGCCGGCGCCATGGCCGTGTCCCTGGCCACCCAGCGGCCGGGCTCGTTCTCGATCAACATCATGATGACGTGCTCCCGTGGTCGTTCGTCGGTCGGTGAGCAGGCCCGAGGCGGAACGACGGGAGCGGCGAACATCCTGCCGTTCCGCTGCGGGAGACGACGGTGTCGAGCGCTCGCGATGAAAATACTCCCTCGCAGTGAACGACGCGTCGAATCCGGAGCGAAAGCACCCGGAACTGGGGACGGCGGGTGCGGAATCGGTTGAAGCACGACCCCCGTCCGGGTGTTTTCGACGCACCTCTTGTTCATCGGCCTCGGTTATCGGTAGCCTCTGATCGGTCGATGCGTACGCATAGGACGCGCGGATCCCCCCAACCGCGCCCCGCCGACCGCCGCCGCGGCAGCCGATCCGGAACCCGAACCTCCGGATCGATCCGCCCGGCACCGCACCGCACCCTGGGCGCGCTCGCGCGTCGCCTGCCGAGGGCTCAGCCCTCGGCAGGCACCCGCACCCGCAGACCGCCCGGCACCACCCAGGTCCTGAACGCGGAGGCCTCGCCGAAACTGTCGCCGTCGAGTTCGATCTCCTGCGGCTTGTCCAGACGCACCACGAGCTCGCGGCCCTTGACGTAGCGCAGCGCCTGCACCTCCTTGGTGAGCCCCATCAGCTTCTGGCCGACGACGCCGCTGCGGCGAAGGATGCCGTTCTCCCAGACCACCTTGAAGATGATCTGCAACCAGCCGAAGAATCCCTCCGGGCGCAACAGCACGATGTCGAAGACGCCGTCGTCCACGGCCGCGTCGGGCAGCAGCAGGATGTTGGCCGGTAGGGATCCGCAGTTGCCCACGATGATCGTGTGCGCGCGGATGTGCCGCTGGGGCGATCCGTCCAGCGAGAAGCGGAAGTGCAGCTGGTTCTTGTCGCGCAGCGACTTCGACAGGGCGTCGACGTAGGCGAGCCAGCCGGCGCGCTTCTTCAGGTCGTCGTTCGTGTTCGCGAGCATCTTCGCGTCGATGCCGAGACCGGCCATCACCACGTAGGCGTGTCGGCTGCGCTTCGCCCCGGGACGCGGCTCGATCTCGATCAGTCCGACGTCGATCGGTCGGTCGACTCCGGTGAAGGCGACCTTGACGGAGTTGGCGATGTCGGAGAGCGTGAGGTCGAGGTTGCGCGCGAGCAGGTTGCCGGTGCCGGAGGGCAGCAGGGCGAGGGCGGCGTCGGATTCGCGCATCGCCTCGGCCACGACCCGGACGGTGCCGTCGCCACCGGCCGCGATGATCACGCCCGCGCCGGCGGCGAGGGCCTCGCGCACCTGGCCGGCCCCCGGATCCTCGACCGTGGTCTCGTAGAACAGGGTCTCGGCCCAGCCGGCCTGCGCCTGCTCGGTCGCGATCGCCGCCTTGATCGCGTCGAGGTCGACCTTGACGGGGTTGTAGACGAGCGCAGCTCGTTGGCGGACGGTGGACGCGGCGCTCTCGTCGGTCATGCCTGGACCGTACCCCATGGGGGTCTGGTCGTGCGCCCCCTTGCCAGCCGACACGAAGCGGCCGACGACGCCCTCCTCGTCGCGACCGTCGGCCATTCGCCGTGGTTTTACGTCCGTGAAACCCGCGCGGGTCTAGCGTGATGCGAAACGGCACCGGCGACCCGAACGTCGCGCTCCCTCAGTGGAATGGAGTCAGAGATGAGTAGCGAAGACCCGCACGGCCGCGAGGACATCGCGGACAAACTGGAGAACTGGCGCGAGACCGTGGGCGACCGCGGCAACGCGGAGCACGAATTCGACGGCGAGGACGCCGGGTACCACAAGACGTTGAAACCCCGGCAGATCCAGATGATCGCGATCGGCGGAGCCATCGGCACCGGCCTCTTCCTCGGCGCGGGCGGTCGGCTCGCGTCCTCGGGGCCCGCGTTGATCCTGGTCTACGCGGTCTGCGGATTCTTCGCCTTCCTCATCCTGCGCGCCCTCGGCGAGCTGGTGCTGCACCGTCCGTCCTCCGGCTCCTTCGTCTCGTACGCCCGCGAGTTCTACGGCGAGAAGATGGCCTACGCGGCCGGCTGGATGTACTTCCTGAACTGGGCGATGACCTCGATCGTCGACGTCACGGCCGCCGCGATCTACGTGCACTTCTGGGGCCAGTACATCCCGTTCCTCGCCGCGATCCCGGAGTGGATCACCGCGCTGGTGGCGCTCGCCGTGGTGCTCTCGCTGAACCTGGTGTCGGTGAAGGTGTTCGGCGAGATGGAGTTCTGGTTCGCGCTGATCAAGGTCACCGCGCTGGTGGCGTTCCTGATCGTGGGCATCATCTTCCTGATCTTCGTCGGGCGCACGGATGCCGGGGTGACCGGCTTCTCGGTGATCACGGACAACGGCGGCTTCTTCCCGACGGACGCCTTCGCGCCGATCCTCGCCATCAGCGGTGTGGTGTTCGCCTACGCCGCGATCGAGCTGGTCGGCACGGCGGCGGGCGAGACGGCCGAGCCGGCGAAGGTGATGCCGAAGGCCGTGAACACGGTGATCTTCCGGATCGCGATCTTCTACGTGGGCTCGGTGCTGCTGCTCTCGCTGCTGCTGCCGTACTCGGCGTACAGCGCCGACGAATCGCCGTTCGTCACCTTCTTCTCCAACGTCGGTGGCGCCGAGACCGGGGCGATCGTCGCGTCGATCATGAACTTCGTGGTGCTCACCGCTGCGCTCTCCTCGCTGAACGCGGGGCTGTACTCGACCGGACGCATCCTGCGCTCGATGTCGGTGAACGGATCCGCCCCGCGGTTCACGGGCAGGATGAACGCCGCCGGCGTGCCGTTCGGCGGCATCCTGCTGACCGCGACGCTGACGCTGCTGGGCGTGATCCTCTCGGCGTTCCTCGGCGCGACGGAGGCGTTCAACGTGGTGCTGGAGATCTCGGCGCTGGGCATCATCGGCGGCTGGGCGACCATCGTCCTCTGTCAGATCCAGCTGCACCGCTGGGCGAAGCAGGGCAAGCTCGAGCGGCCGTCGTTCCAGCTGTTCGGGGCGCCGTTCACCGCGTACCTGACGCTGGCGTTCCTCGCCTTCGTCCTGGTCACGATGGGCTTCAGCGACACCGGCCGCTGGGTGCTCGCGAGCCTGATCGTGCTGATCCCGCTGCTCATCCTCGGCTGGTACCTGCAACGCGGCCGCATCCTCGCCGCCGCCGCCGCGCGCGAGGGCTACACCGGCGCCTTCCCGGTCGTCGCCGAACGCCCCGCCTTCGACAAGGACAAGTAACAGCGAAAAGTTGCAGCCCTCGGCGGTCGGGGGCTGCAACTTTTCGCGATCAGGGGCGGAGGGCCCAGAGGATCAGGGGCAGCTGGAGGGGGAGGCGCAGAAGCGTGACGGCGCGGGCGCGTGGGGTGCGGGCATCCTGGGCCATCTGGACGTTGCCGGGGAAGACGGCGACCATCAGAGCGGCGGTGGCGAGGCCGCCGACGGCACGGGTACGCGGATGCGCGAGCGCGGCCGCGCAGGCCAGTTCGGCGACGCCGGAGACGTAGACCCAGGCGCGCGCGGAGCCGGGGATCCAGCGCGGCACGACGCGGTCGAAGACGCGCGGCCTCGCCAGGTGGATGGTGCCCGAGGTCGCGAGGATCCCGGTCAACAGCTTGGTCGTCACGATCATGGGGACAGTGTGACGCGCGAGCCTGGGCGTATCGTGGCGTTATGGCTGATCAACGACCGATCGGATACTGGCTCAAGCTCGTCGACCGCCTGATCGACGAGCGCTTCGCGGAGACGCTCGACGAGCACGGCGTGACCCGACGGCAGTGGCAGCTGCTGAACGTGCTCAGCCGCGGACCGGGCACCGCCGAGGAGCTCGATGCGGCGATCGCTCCGTTCCTGCACGGCGACGAGGGCGAGAGTTCGGCCGATCACCTCGCCGAACTCGTCGACAGCGGCTGGGTCGTGACGGGTTCTTCCGGATACGCCATCACGGAGCGGGGCACTCTGGCGTTCAGCCGTCTGGAGGAGGTCGTCGCGGCCAACCGCACCGCCGCGACCGAGGGCCTGACGCAATCCGAGTACAACGAGACCCTGCGCGTGCTGGAGGTGCTGGCCCGCAACCTCGGCTGGGACGGCTGACGCGTGGATCCCGCGAGATGCCTCTTTCGTACACTTCTCCCGGCGTGTCGCGTATAGAAGAGGCATCTCGCGGGATCGGGGTCAGCGCCCGCCCTGGGGGCCGCCGCCGCCGCCCATCCCCGTGCTCGCGGCCGCCTCGCCCGCGGTGACGGTGACGGAAACGCTGCCGGCGGTCACCGTGTAGCTCTCGCCCGAGGTGATCGCGGCGGCCGAGACCACCACGTTCTGGAACGTCTTCTCGGCGGCGAAGCTCGCGATCACGGTGCCGGTCGAGTCGGTGACGCTCACCTCCGTGCCCGCGGACACCGAGGATCCGAGCGTCGCCGAGAGCCAACCCTGACTCGAATCCGACGCGGGCGAGACCACCATGCCCGAGCTGCCGGCCGCGATCAGCTCGCCGCCCGAGACGGTGAGAGTGCCGTTCACATCCAGTGCGCCGTTGCCGCTGCCGGTGGGCCCGTTCACCAGGATCGTGCCGCCCGTGATCGCGGCGCTGCCATTGGAATCGAGGCCGTCCCCCTCGGCGCTGATGGTCACGTCGCCGCCCGAGATGGTGATCACCGAGCCGTCGTCGCCCATGCCGCCGCCACCCATCCCGCCGGAGTCGGTCGTGGTTCCGGCTGACGCGTTCAGGCCGTCGTCGCTCGCGGTCGCCGTCACAACACCCGCCGCGATCCGGATGTCGGCGCTCTCGATCGCCTCGTACGACTCGGTGACGTCGACGCTCGCGCCGTCCAGCAGCAGGGCCGTGTCGGCGTGGATGCCGTCGTCGCCCGAGGCGAGGGTGAGCGTGCCGCCGGTGGTGTGCACCCAGGTGTCGGAGTGCACGGCGTCGTCGGCCGCGTCGATCGCGACGTCGCCGCCCTCGACATCGACCATCACGCCGGCCTTGAGCCCCTTGGCGCTGGCATCCTCGGCCACCGTGGCGCCGGATCCACCACCCGCGGTGATGTCGAGGGCGCCGCCGGTGACCACCACGTCGGTGCTCGACTGCGCGCCGTCGCCCTGCGCGTCGATCGTGATGTCGCCGCCGCTGATCTCGATCCAGCCTTTCGTCGCATCCTCGTCGTTGTCGGCCTTCAGGCCGTCGCCGCCGCTGATCACGCTGATCGTGCCGCCGGAGATGACGAGGGAGTCCTTGCCGCGGATGCCGTCGTCGGCGGCGGTCACCGTGATGGTGCCGGAGAGGATCGCGAGCGAGTCCTTGCCGGTGATGCCGTCGTTGCCGTTGCCGGTCACGTCCAGCGCGCCGTCGCCGGTGATCACGAGGTCGGCCGCGCTGTAGAGCGCAGCGTTCGACTCGGCGTCCTCGGCGTAGGAGGAGGTGTCGCTGAGGGTGTTCGTGGAGCCGTCGGCCAGCACGACCACGGCTCTCTCCGCCGCGGCGACGGTGATCGCGGAGGTGGTCGAGCTGGCGATGCTGGCGTCGTCGAGCACGAGGTAGACGGTGCCGGTGTCGCCCGAGTCCACGATCAGCTGCCCGTTGGTCAGCGTGCCGCTGACCACGTAGCTACCGCTCGCGGTGATGGTGACGGTACTGCCGTCGACGGTGACGCCGTCGCCGTCGACGCTCGCGGAGTCACCGCTGAGGGTGATCGTGGTGGCCGCAGCGGTGTTGTACTCATCGGCGTCCGCGGTGTCGACCGCGGTGGCGTTCGCGGCGATGATCTGCTGCGAGGTCGAGGTGAGCTCGGTGCCGACGGCCTCCACCGTCGTCGCGGTACCGGTGGCGGCGCTGTCGCCGCCGGTCGTGGCGGCCACGGTACTCGCGCAGCCGGCGAGGAGCGCGCCGGTCAGTGTGAAGCCGGCGAGGAGGGTGAGGGTACGGGGTTTCATCGGGGTCCTCAGGCTGCGGCGACGTCGGTCGCGAATGACTGGCGCAGGGTGCGCGCCCACTTGTTGGCTGGCAGGTCGCCGCGGAAGGCGGCGAGCCCGGTGGCGTACTTCGAGAGCGACGTCGGCCGGTGGCCGTTCGCCCAGAGCGCCCTGTCGACCTCGGAGGCGCGGGCGCCCGACTTGGTCTCGACGATCACGATCTCGGGGCGGTCGAGGGTGAGGGCGCCGAGTTGCCAGCTGAGCCCGGTGTCGATCGTGGCGCGACTCTCGGAGGCGGGGAGGTAGAGCGTGGTGCGGGCGTAGCGGGTGATCATCGTGGCCACGAGGCTGGCGGGATCGATGTCGGAGACGCCGTCGAGGGTCTCCGCGATGTAGTCCAGGCCCGCGGCGGTGAGGCTGTCGCGATGAGCGATGTCGTATTCCAGCCGCTCCTTGACGGTGGCGCTGCGGGCGCCGCGGGTCTTCACCTCCAGATACGACTGGCCGGAATCGAGGTAGCTGCGCGTGCGGATCTTGAAGCGCTTGCGTCGGCCGCGCGCGGCGAGCAGGTAGCTGGTGAGTTCGGGGGTGTCGAAGTAGACGGACTCGTAGTCGGAGTGCCGCTGGCCGTCGATCTCGAGGACGCGCGTGCCCGGGTCGAGATCGGCGAGCACCGCCTCCAGGCCTTCGGCCGGGACGATGTACTTGCGGTCGACGCGGGTCTGCAGGGCCGCCTTCTCGATCAGCTCATCGAGCGAGATGGCGGCGAACGTGTCGAGAAGGGTCATGGGAACTCCGAACGGTTGGTGTCGTGGTGGTGTCCATTCGACGGCGGGGCGCTGTGCGGCTGCTATGCGCGGTCTATGGCGCGGGTTCGGGTTGGTGCCTGCAGCAGATGACGATGATCGGGGGTGTGGCACGCGTTCGAGGCATCGGCAGGGCCGATCGACGTCATTTGCTGCGGCGACGGCCCCTCCGAAGGTGCGCACCGCGCTCGATCGCGCGCTCGATGACGGACTGCGTATGCTCCCAGGTGTTCATCACCTGCTTGCGGTCGATCCGCACGCGCTCGTAGTCCTGATCGAAAAGCTCCAGATCGCGCCGGTAGTCCTCGTCGAGCTGTTCCTGGGTCGAGTGGTAAGTGCGGCCATCCGTCTCCACCACCATCCGGTCGCCGATCACGACATCGACGTGCCCGACGCCCGAGATGAACACCTGTGTGCGGACCTGCAGTCCGCGGCGCGTGAAGGCGAGTCGCACCCGGGACTCCAGGCCCGACTGGCATTTCGGATCGACCTTGTCGAGGATCCAGCGTCTGGTCGCGGGCAGGAGCGAGCCCAACGCCATCAGATCGTCGAACCCGATCGCCCCCGTGTTGACCGCGGAGTCGAGCGTCACGATCGCATCCGACGGGTCGATGCACATGATCATGTGCAGCAGCGCGGACGCGATCCCGTCGACCGAGTTCGATGCGGGCTCGCAACCAGGCCAGCGTGCCCAGTGCACTCGGACGACGCCGTGCGAGCGCACGTCTCCACTGCGACGCTGGATCGCGATATGCACACCCTTCGCCTCGACGACCCAGAGCCCTGCCTTCTTCAACGCTGAGACGCAGGTGAGCACGCCGCCGTGCGCGACCGCGATCGTCTCGAACTCATCCACGCCGGGCAGGGCGAACCAGCCGCGGCGAACACGCACGACGAGCCCGTCCGCGACGGCCCGGCGCAGGGTGTTGGCTTGCACCCCGGCACGATTCAACTGAGCGGCGGACGCGAAGCCGTGGTGTTCGGCGAGGGTGTTCAGCAGAAATTCCATGCAGTCCAGCGTGACGATCATGAGCCGTCCTCGCTTCACTGAGCGGGCCGAACGGGAAAGGTCGCCCCTCTCGGGAGGCTGTGGAGGAGGAGTGCCTGCAGCAAATGACGTCGAGCGTGCTCTGGAGCGCGATTTCGAACCGCCGGGCCCTCGTTCATCGTCATGTGCTGCACGCCTGCCACGATGGATGCCGTGACGGACAGCCTGCGGATCGAAGCGACCCTCCTCGAGACCGGGATCCGACGGGTGATCCAGCTCGATGGCGCGATGACCCTGGCCGCCGTCCACGACGTGCTGCAGACCGTGTTCGGTTGGGAGGACCGCCACCTGCACGAGTTCAGCGACGACGAGGTGTCGACCTCGGCGTCGCTGCGCTGGCTCGACGCCGAGGGGCTCGCGGAGGGATTCGACGGGCTGCCCGAGACCGAGTGGAGCATCGCCTCGGCGTTCGGCGCGTCCGGCGGCGTGCTGCACTACCTCTACGACTTCGGCGACAACTGGACCCACCGGCTCGAACTGCTCGCCACGCGTCCCGCGCTCGACGGCGAGCCGATGGCGCGCGTGGTGGCCGGCGAGCTCGGAGCGGCCCTCGAGGACTCCGGCGGCAGCTCCGGCTACGCGACGGCGGTCGAGGCCTGGGGCGACCCCACGCATCCGCTGCGCGAGTACGCCCTCAGCGCCCCCGGCCCGTGGCGCCGGTTCGACCCGCAGCTCTTCGACATCGACACCGTCAACGACGAACTCGCCGAGCTCGATCCCGTCACCGCGCCGACCCCGATGATGCCGAGACTCGTGGCCGACCTCGACGAGGGCGGGGCGCGGGCGTTCCGCCGCTACATCGCCCCCGTGCGCCGGGGTCCGGCGCCGGAGCCCGCCGAGATGGCGCGGTTCCTGCATCCGTACCTGTGGTTCATCGGGCGGATCGGCGAAGCCGGGGTCCCGGTGACGGATGCGGGCTGGCTGCAGCCCGCCTTCGTGCGCGAGGTGATGGACGAGCTGGGCTGGGCGGTGCGGTACCCCGCGACGGTGCGCAGCGAGAGCAGCACGCCGCCGGTGCGCCGGATGAAGGAGAACCTGCGCCAGCTGGGCCTGGTGCGCAAGTACCGCGGCCGGCTGCTGCCGCAGGCGAAGACCGCCGAGATCGTGGCGACGCCCGAGCGGCTCTGGGCGTACCTCGCCGCCGCGATCGGGCGCCTCGGCGTCCCCGCCGAGGTCGACGCGACCCTGCTGTACGCCGCGGAGATCGCCCTCGGCGGCGACGGCACGGGCCGTGACGAGCGGGTCGCCTTCGGTCTCGGCGCCCTCGGCTGGCAGCTGCGCGGCGAGGAGTGGCCGAGCGAGGCGGATGCGGCCGAACTGACCACAACGGTCCGGCGGATCTTCGCCGAGCTGGGTGAGCCACGCCGCCCGGGGTCCGCCGTCGTGGCGACTCCGATCCAGCGTGCCTTCGCCCGCGCGATCGTGCTCGCGGCGCCGTAGGTGAGTGTCCTCAGCTACCAGGCCGCCTCCATCCCGCTGCGGTTGGCGAGTTCGGGCACGATCGTCGCCCTTCCGGTGCTCGCCGTCGAGCGCCTCGACGACGTCGCGGTCGGCGGGCTGCTCACCGCCCTCGCGCTGTTCCCGAGCATCGTCGCGGCTCCGCTGGTCGGCACGGTGCTCGACCGGCTGCGCCGCCCCAAGCTGCTCCTGATCGCCGCGGCCGTATCCACCGCGGCCGCCTATGCGCTCGCGGCCTTCCTCGGCGACGTGCCCACCGTTCTGATCGCGGTGGTGCTGCTGGTCGCCGGGCTCGGCGGCCCCGTGTTCACCGGCGGGATGTCCAGCTTCGTCACCAGCGCGATCCCGGATGCACGCACGGCCTACGCGCAGGACTCGCTCTCGTACACCGTCGCGCAGATCGGCGGCCCGGCCATCGCGGCGCTCGCGATCGCTGTGGACTCGGCTCGACTGGCGATGCTCGGGATGGCGGTGCTCGCCCTGGTGGGCGTCATCGGAGCGCTCGGACTGACCATGGCGGCCCGACCCGTGCCGCAGTCGGGCGTGCGAGCCACGATCGCGGCGGGCATCCGGCACCTCACCACCCACCGGCCGATCGCGGTCGTCACGCTGGCCGGCACTCTGAGTCAGGTCGCCGGCGGGGCGGCGGGCGTCGCGGCCGTCGGACTCTCGCTCGAGCGCGCCGGTGGCCCGGGCGCCGCCGCGTGGATCGTCACCGCCTTCGCGATCGGCGGGCTGGTCGGTGCGATCGCGGTGGCGGCGCGGCGCGGGACGGATCGGCCACCCGCCTGGGTGATGGGCGCCTGCTACGTGGTGACCGGGCTCCTGCTGTTCGTCGCCGTGCCGGACCTGGGCATCCTCGTGGTCATCGCCGCGTTCGGCCTCGCCGGCGTGTTCACCTCGCCGTCGAACGCCGCGATGCTGCTGCTGCGCGATCTGGAGAGCCCGGCGAGCGTGAAGTCGCAGGTCTTCACGATCGGCTCGGGCCTGCGCTCCGCGGCCGCCGCCGTCGGCGCCGCGCTAGCGGGCGCGCTGTCGGGCCTGGACGCCGGGTGGCTCGTCGCCGGCATCGCCGCGGTATGGATCCTCTCCGGCTGCATCCTCGCGTGGTTCCCCCGCCGCCCGACCCCGCGAGATGCCTCTTCTGTACGCGACACGCCGCGCTGAGCGTACGAAAGAGGCATCTCGCGGGGGCGAGACGGGGTGAGGCGGGCGCGAGGCGGGCGTACGATCGCGGCATGATCACCTCCGCGGGGCTCGTGCTGTACCGGGGTGAGCCGCGCGCGGTGTGGCTCGGGCGGATGGGCGGGCCGTTCTGGGCGCGGAAGGAGCGCGCGTGGTCGATCCCGAAGGGGGAGTACGGGCCGGAGGAGGATGCGCTCGCCGCGGCGAAGCGGGAGTTCGCGGAAGAGATCGGCCAACCGGCTCCGGATGCCGACTACCAGCGGCTCGGCGAGTACCGACTCGCCTCCGGCAAGCGGATCACCGCCTTCGCGGCCGAGGTCGAGCAGGCGGAATTCGTGGCCAGTAACACCTTCGAGATCGAATGGCCGCCGCGCTCGGGACGCCGCCAGTCGTTCCCCGAGATCGAGTCCGCGCGCTGGATCCCCCTGGACGAGGCACGCGCCCTCATCACCCTCGGTCAGCTCCCCATCCTGGACGCTCTGGCCGCCAACTGACCGACGCCACCGTCTCCGCGCGAGCGTAACCGGCGAAATGCGTTTTCAGCATTTCGTCGTACGCGAACGTCGGACGCTCCATGGTTCCGTCACCGTCGCGAAGCCGACCGCGGCCGGTCGACGAGGAACGAGGAGACCGGCGGGAAAGCTCAATCCAGCGCGGCGAAGTCCTCGATCTTCTTCGGGCGGCCGGCGACGAGGATGAGGTCGTCCTGGTGGATCACCGTGTCGGCCTTCGTGTAGTCCCAGCCCTCGTCGGTGCGCACGGCGACGATCGTCACGTCGTACTGCAGCTTGGGCTGGATCACCGAGAGCGGCTTGCCGCACATGCTCGGCGGCGCGGGCGTGGTGATCAGGGCGAACTCGCTGTCGAGCTCGATGTACTCGCTCAGCGATCCGCGCACCAGGTGCGCCACGCGGCGGCCCATGTCGTGCTCCGGGTACACCACGTGCGGCACGCCGAGCTGCTCGAGGATGATGCCGTGGTGCTCGCTGATCGCCTTCGCCCACACGTTCTGCACCCCCATCCGCAGGATCAGCGAGGCGGTCAGGATGTTCGCCTCCAGGTCGGTGCCGATGCCCACCACCACGTGCGAGAACTCGTGCACGCCGAGTTGACGCAGGGCCGCCTCCTGCGTGGTGTCGGCTCGCACGACGTGGGTGAGCTGGCCGTTGAGCGATTGCACCACGGCGTCGCGGGCGTCCACGCCGAGCACGTCGACGCCCAGTTCCATCAGTTCCAGGGCGAGCGCGCTGCCGAATCGGCCGAGGCCGATCACGGCGACGGAGTCGGCGCGCGCGATCTTCGCGGCGGTCTGCGATCGGCCCGATCCGCCGAACAGCTTCTTAACCAATGATCGGCCTCTCTTCGGGGTACTCGTACAGTCTCGTCGTCCGCTTCAACGCGAGCGAGGAGGCGAGCGCGATCGGGCCGAGTCGGCCCAGGAACATCAGCACGCAGAGGATGAGCTGCGCCGCGATCGGGAGGTCGGCCGTGATCCCGGTGGACAGCCCGACGGTCGCGAAGGCGGAGATCACCTCGAACAGGATCCGGTCGAGGTCGATGTGGGTCATCATCATGATCGCGATGGTCGAGCCCATCACCGCGGCGACCGCGAGCAGTGCGACGGCCGTCGCCTCGCGGATCACCGCGCTGGAGAGCCGCTTGCCGAAGATGTGCACGGCGCCCTCGCCGCGGATCTCGGTCCAGACGACGAAGAGCAGCGCCGAGAAGGTGGTCACCTTCAGCCCGCCCGCGGTGCCGGCCGGGCCGCCGCCGATGAACATCAGCACATCCGTGACCAGCCACGACGCCGAATCCATCTGGCCGACGTCGATGCTGTTGAAGCCGCCGCTGCGGGGTGTGACGGAGGCGAAGAAGCCGGCCAGCAGCTTGGTCGGCCAGTCCAGCGGCCCCAGCGTGCGCGGGTTGCTCCACTCGATCGCCGTGAGTACGAACCAGCCGCCCAGCAGCAGCACGACGGTCGAGGAGAGCACGAGTTTGGTGTGCATCGACCACATCACCGGCACCTTGTAGCGGCGCCAGAGTTCCAGGATCACCGGGAAGCCGATGCCGCCGATGATGATCGCCGCCGCGATGGGCAGGATGATGAACGGGTCGCCGACGTAGCCCATCAGGCTGTCCGAGAACGTCGAGAAACCGGCGTTCGTGTAGGCGGCGACGGCGTGGAAGGCGCCGGTGCCGAGGGCGTCGATGAAGCTCATCCGGTACTCGGACGCGAAGCGGATCGTGAGCGCCAGCGTCACCACCGCCTCGACGATGGCGGTGGTCAAGAAGACGCCGAAGATCACGGCGCGCACGTCGCCGGGGTTGAGGCTGTGCGTCTCGTTGGCGGTGTTCATCCGCGAACGCAGGCCGAGCCGGCGGGCCACGAGCAGGCCGAGCAGGGTCGCGATCGACATCACGCCGAGCCCGCCGATCTGCGCGAGGACCGCGATGATCACGTGCCCGGCGGGTGTCCAGTGCATCGAGGTGTCGACCACGATGTGGCCGGTGACGCAGACCGCGGAGGTGGCGGTGAAGAAGGCCTCGAGCGGGGAGGCGCCGTTCGTCGAGGCGAACGGCAGCATCAGCAGCAGCGTGCCCACCAGGGTGACGCCGACGAAGCCGAGCACCACGACCTGGGTCGGATGCAGGGAGAAGGGGCGTCGTTGCACGCGCTCAATCTAGTCGTCGGCCGGATGCAACCAAGAAAGCCGGTCGCCGTGCGGGGACACGCACGCTAACGGCCGCCCGTCGAGCGCGAGGATGAACGGGGTCGGTTCCGCGGCGACGAGCGCGGCTCGCGCGGCGGCGAGCTCGGGCAGCGCGGACTCGGGCTCGAGCGTGACGAGGTGCACCGAGCGGGTCAGCCCGACGATCGCCTGCCGGTCGGCGGGTGAAAGGTAGATCAGGGTGCCGAGGGAGGCGACCACGATCCGCAGGCCCGGAGGCACGCTCGCGAGCACGGCGGGCAGCGCGGCGAGCGCGTCGCCGGCGACGATGACGGGCGGATCCGCGTCGATCCGGTCGAGCGCCTCAGCGAGCCGCTCGGCGCGCTCGGGCCGGTCGGGTGGCAGCAGGGCGTGCAGCCAGCGCCGGTCGTCCGCGTCGCGGGCGTCGAGCGGATGCAGGTCGATGCCGCGCCGCCAGGCGATCCGCGGCCGGCGGGTCGGGGTGGCGCCGCCGGTGACGACGCAGCTCAGCCGAGGGGCGCCGTCGCCGAGCGTGGTGTCGCCGAAGTCGTACGAGTAGCGCTCGGGCACGAGGCACAGCCCGGCGGAGGCGCCCACCTCGATCAGCGCGATCGGCTCGTCGGGCAGCTGGGCGAGGGCGGCGACCAGCGGGGCGCAGCGGTTGGCCTCATTGGTCTGGGTCTTGCGGCTCGCGGCGAGCCGGGCCGCGTCGACCCAGTGGGCGCGCAGCCAGTCGCGCATGTCGGTATTCGCATCCGCGCCGAGGTACCGCGCGACCGAGAACAGCAGGGACGGCTGCCGGTGCTCGCGCGGCAGCTGCTCGATCAGGGCGATGACCTCGGGGTCCGCCGCGATGGCGTGGGCCCAGCCGACCTGCACGGCGGAGGTGCCGGCCAGCTCGCCGGCCGCGCGCCGGTACCACTCGGCGGTCGGATTCGGGTTCACCGGACCAGTCTGGCGCCGGGTCTTGGGCTCGTGGTGTGTGTCAGGGCTGCACGAAACTATTCGCACGTGACCCGCGGCACGCCGGACTCGCGTGATTCCGCGGAGTTCTCAGACGGCCGAAGCGGTGGCGTTCGTTTCGAGCAGCCCTGAGTCACGCCCTCAGCTCGTAGCCGCCCCGATCAGCCGCGTCAGCGAGTCGCGGATCGCGACCAACTCGTCCATCGGCACGTCGAGCCGCTCCACGATCTGCGGCGGAACCGTCAGTGCTTGCTCGCGCAGGGCGGCGCCGGAGTCGGTGAGCGCGATGTCGAGCAGCCGCTCGTCCGCGGTGTTGCGCCGTCGGGTGACGTAGCCGATCGCCTCCAGCCGCTTCAGCAGTGGGCTCAGCGTGGCGGGCTCCAGCTGCAGCGCGCGCCCGAGGTCGCTGACGCTGCGCGGGCTCTGCTCCCAGAGCGCCAGCATCACCAGGTACTGCGGATGCGTCAGACCCATCGGCTCGAGGATCGGCCGGTACAACGCGATCACGGTGCGCGCGGCGACGGCGAGCGAGAAGCAGACCTGGTTCTGCAGGGCGAGCGGATCGGGCGTCATACCCGCCATCTTCCCACGCGGGCTAATCGTTAGTACACTAATAAATATGACACGAAGCAAATCGGAGCGGACGCTCTACCAGCGCTTCAACGACCGCCTCTTCCCCTGGCTCGGCCCGCCGCCGCTCGGCCCGTACGACCAGCCGGAGCCGCCCGCCGTCGCGACGCGCGCCTGCCCGCTCTGCGGTGCGGCGATGTCCGAGCACGAGGTCGACCGCACGGGGGAGCGCACCCAGCTGTATTGCCCGACCGCCGCCGACTAGCGCGACAGCATCCGGTAGTCGCGCATCGACATACCGAAGCTGCGCTGGAACTGCCGCAGCGCGGCACGCGGCGAGTAACCGTTGCGTTCGGCGACGTCGCCGATCGGCGATTCGCGATCGGCGCGGAGGGCCGCCGCGAGCCGGTTCAGCCGGCGCTCCAGCACCAGGTCGCGGAACGTGGTCACGTGGATCAGAGCCAGCGCCTCGATCTGGCGCTCGGTCATCCGCACCTTCGGGGCGAGGGACGCGGCGGTGAGGAAGTCGTTGTCCAGCTCGTCATCGATCGCGGCGACCAACCGGCTGTAGTCGAACACCCGATGGCCGACCTCCTTCGGATCCTCGTGCTGGATCATGCCGTGCACCACCGACACGAGGGCCGCCTCGATCGCCCGCGCGGATGCGCTGCCGACGTCGGGCGGATCATTCAGCACCGATTCGCAGAGGCTGGCGAAGGAGTAGGTGAGCGCATGCGGCCCGAAGGCGGTGGCGGAGACGAGGCGGAGCACGTTCTGCGACGACTCCGGCAACAGCGCGATCGGCAGATGCAGAGAGAGCAGCCGGAAGGGTTCGGCGGAGACGTTGTCCCATGGGCGGGCGTTGTCGTAGATCCACACGAGACCGGGCCCGCTGCGATAGGTATGCCCGTCCTGATGACCGACCGATTGCCCCGCCGGAAGGTAGTTGACGTAGACGCTCGGCTCCTCATCCGCGTACGCGTGTCCCGGGACGTAGCCGTTGCGCATCGGCGTGGCGCGCGACTCGAGCACGGTCGCCTCGACGAGGGGTTCGGCGTGCATGTCCAGCCGGAACCCGTCCGGATCCGGAATCGACGCCGACGCCTGCATCTGCAGGAACGCCGCGACGCCTTCTCGGCCGCGCAGACTGTACTTCACCGTTTCCGTGACTCGGGGCACGCGCATCCTCTCCGTTCAGAATGCTAGGCGACCCGCGCCGCGCGACCCAGAGCGGGAATCCCTCCTCTCCCGCGCGCGTTCTCTCCACGCACGCCAGACTGTGCAGGGAAGAATGGGAGCAGCGCATGGATCCGGTCGTCTCGATCATCTGGATCGTCTCGTTCGTCGTTGTGACGGTCACCGTCACCGGCCTCTCCGGCCGCGCGAACTGGTCCGCCCCCGTCGCCCTCGTTGTGGTGGGCGCGCTGGTCTCATTCATCCCCGCCGTGCCGCAGATCACCGTCGAGCCCGACCTGGTGCTCTACGGCATCCTGCCGCCGCTGCTGTACGCCGCCGCGCTGCGCACCTCCTTCGCCGACGTCCGCGCCCGCGGCGACAGCATCCTGCTGCTCTCGGTCGGGCTCGTGGTGTTCACCGTGCTGGCGGTCGGCTTCGTCGCCTGGGCGGCGATCCCCGCGATCGGGATCGCGGCGGCCCTGGCCTTCGGGGCGGTGGTCGCGCCGACGGATGCGGTGGCCGTGACCGCGATCGCGGGTCGGCTCGGACTGCCCCGGCGGGTCGTGACCGTGCTCGAAGGGGAGAGCCTGCTGAACGATGCGACCGCGCTGGTCGCGCTGAACGCGGCCGTCGCCGCCCTGGTCGGCATCGTGAATCCGGGGATGGTCGCCGTCGAGTTCGTGATCGCCGTGGCGGTCGGCATCGGAGTGGGTTTCGCCGTCTCGTTCGCGCTGGCCTTCATCCGGCGGCAGGTGACGATGCCGGTGCTCGACACGAGCCTGTCGCTGGTGACGCCGTACCTCGCGTTCATCCCGGCGCAGCTGCTGCACGGATCCGGTGTGCTCGCCGTGGTCGTCGCCGGGCTGTTCCTCGGTTACAAGGCGCCGGTGATCCAGTCGGCGCAAGCGCGGATCGCGGAGGGGCTGAACTGGCGCACCATCCAGTTCCTGCTTGAGAACGCGGTGTTCCTGTTCATCGGCCTGAGCCTGTCGACCGTGCTCGCGGCCGCGGCGGATTCGGGGATCGGCTTCTGGCAGACGGTGCTGATCGGCGTGCTGATCCTCGCGGCCCTGGTGGTGAGCCGGGTGCTCTGGATGGCGATGACCACCACGCTGTACCGGCACGGGCCGCAGCGACTGAAGGATCGCGGCTGGACGTGGCGGGTGTCGACGGCCGTCTCGGCGGCGGGGATCCGCGGGGTCGTGACGTTGGCGGCGGCGTTCCTGCTGCCGGAGGAGACGCCGCAGCGCGAGTTCCTGCAGCTGATGGCGTTCGTGGTGGTGGCCGGCACGCTGGTGGAGGGCCTCGCCCTGCCGCGGATCATCCGGCTGCTGAAGCTGCCCGCGCCGAACACCATGCAGGAGCACGTCGAGAAGCAGATGCTGCTGGCCGAGGCGCAGAGCGCGGGGCTGGCGAGACTGGAGGAGGAGGGCACGGACGGCGTGGAAGAGCGGGTGGTCGCGCGCTTGCGCACCAACGCGACCTTCTTGGCCGACGCGCTGGAGCATCCGGCCGCGGGAGAGGAGCCGCTCCCGGCGTCCTACAACCGCCTCCGCCGCGTCATGCTGGCCGCCGAACGCGACGCCGTGCTCCGCGCCCGCGCGGAGAACCGCTACCAGGAGCGCGCGGTGCGCTCGGCGCTCGCCTTCCTCGACGTGGAGGAGCAGGCCCTGACCGTCGGCCGCGACTGACCGCGGAGTCTCGCGCAATCTCGCGAAATTTCGCGAGATTCGCTGCTGCGGACGAGGTGCCAGGCCGCGGCGTGGCACCTCGTCCGCAGAGTGGCATCTCGCCAGCGGCCTGCCGAAACGTCGAATCTCGCGAAATTTCGCGGAGGACGCGGCGGGGTCAGCGCAGCGCGGTGCGGAGCGCCTCGCGGGCGGCGGCGAGGGATTCGCGCAGGGCCGGGACGACGGAGGCGGGCAGCTCGCCGCGGGCGGCGGCGGTGCGCAGATCGGCCCGCACCTCGGCTCGGAACTCGGTCAGCGCGACCTCGGCGTCCCGCAGCGCAAGGCGCGAGCGCGAGCGGGCGTCGTCCGAGATCGGCGACTCCTCCGCCCGCGTCTTCGCCTCGCTCGCCGCGCTGGCGAGATCGGCGCGCAGGCTCTTCATCGCCGCGTTCACCCCGGCACGGACCTCGTCGGCGAGCCGGCGGACCGAATCCGTCAGCTCGTCCTCGATGTCGCCGAGTTCGGAGGCGCGGGAGGCCAGCTCGGCCCGCCCCGCGTCCGTGATCTCGTAGACGGTCTTGCGTCCGTCCGTGCTCTTGGTGACCAGCCCCTCCTCCTCCAGCTTGGCGAGCCGCGGATACACGGTGCCGGCGCTGGGGGAGTAGGTGCCGCCGAAGCGGTCGCTGAGCGCCTGGATGAGTTCGTAGCCGTGCTTGGGCGACTCCTCCAGCAGGCTCAGCAGGTACAGGCGCAGTCGCCCGTGGGCGAAGACGGGACTCACAGTGCATCTCCTTCGGTACTGTCCTGCGGACGCTGCTCGCTCGAGTGGTGCGCATGCGCCCGGCGGACGACGGTGACGTCTCCCGAGACGGTGTTCGCGGCCACGTCGACCCAGACGGAGTCGAGCGAGCCGGAGGTCGAGTTGTAGCTCTGACCGAAGCTGCGCTTGATCACGACGTTGTCGATCTGGATCGCACCGGAGACGGTGTTGATCGCGTAGCGGGCGCCGAGGCCCTCGTCGATGCGGAGGGTCAGGTCGCCGCTGACGGTGTTCACCTTCACCTCATCGGGCTCGCCCTCTGCGTCGACGAACACGTTGCCCGAGACGCCGTCGCAGGTGAAGCGGCTGATCGCGCCCGAGACGGTGACGTCGCCGCTGACCGTGTGGGCGTTGATCCGCCCGGTGTGGTTGCGCACCGAGACCTCGCCGTTCACGGCGTTCACCTCGATCTCGCCGTGCAGGCTGTCGACCACGAGGTCGCCGCCGACAGTGGAGATCTTGGCGTCGGAGTGCAGGCCGCTGACGAGGCCGGAGGCGTTGACCACGCCGAACTTGAGGGCCACGTCGCGCGGCACCATCAGGCTGATGTCGGCGCGGTCGCCGGAGCGGCCGAAGCGGCTGAACACGTCGAGGAAGTTGTCCCAGCGCAGCTGCACGTGGTCGACCTCGAGGGTGTCGCCGTCGATCGAGACCTTGATCTCGCGGCCGGTGACGCTGTGCACCTCGACGCGGGCGCCGGGTTCGTCGTGGGCGATGACGTCGATCTGGCCGCCGATGAGGCCGACCTTGACGGAGCGGACGAGCTCGAGGTCGATGACCTTCGACTCGCCGGGTTGCACGAGCCATTTCTCGAGCGACATGGGGTTCCTTCTCTCCTGGTGTGGGTTGCAGCGCGCTGTGTCTTCGAGATATAACGCGACTTGATGACATCACGCTATATCGCGTATCGGGGGTGCTCAACCCCGAGAGCGGGGTTTCAGGGTCAGCGTCCGGGTTCACCCTGAGCGATCCGCTTGACCTTGACGCAGCGTCAACCCGTAGCGTCGAAGACATGACGGAACGGGAGTGGTCGATCCAGGAGATCGCCAAGGCGGCCGGCACCACGAGCCGCGCGCTGCGGCACTACGGCGAGCTCGGGCTGCTGCGTCCGAGTCGCATCGGCGCGAACGGTTACCGCTACTACGACCGCGGCGCGTTGCTGCGGCTGCAGCGCATCCTGCTACTGCGCGAGCTCGGGCTCGGCCTACCAGCCATCGCCTCGGTGCTCGATCAGGAGACGGATGCGCACCGCGCGCTCGACGGCCACCTCGCGTGGCTGCGCAGCGAGCAGGACCGGCTGTCGAGGCAGATCTCGGCGGTACAGAACACGATGAGAAGAATGGAAGGAGGGGAGGAGCTCATGGCGGACGAGATGTTCGACGGCTTCGACCACACGCAGTACAAGGACGAGGTCGAACAACGGTGGGGTGCGCAGGCGTACGCCGACTCCGACCGCTGGTGGCGCTCCCTGAGCGCCGCGGAGAAGGCGGACTGGCAGACGCGGCAGCAGCGGCTCGCCGCCGACTGGGCGGCGCTCGCCGCCACGGGCGCGGATCCGACGGGCGCGCCGGCACAGGCCCTGGCCGAGCGGCAGGCGCAGTGGCTCGGCGCCATCCCCGGCACTCCGAGCGCCGCGGGCCGCCCGACCCGCGCGTACTTCGAGGGCCTCGCCGAGCTCTACGTGGCCGACGACCGCTTCGCCGCCGGCTACGCGGGCGGCGCCGCCTTCGTCCGCGCCGCGATGCTCGCCTACGCGCCGGCGCTCTGACACCGGGCGGTGCCGACGGGTGCCCTCTCTTAGCGAAAAGTTGCAGCCCTCGGCCCGCCAGGGCTGCAACTTTTCGCCAGAACGGGCGGGCGGGCGGCAATCCGGGGGGAGGAATGGCTGCGAATGCAAGTAGTCGCCCCGGATCAGCATCCGTGGTCGGATCAGAACGTCGCCGACCGAAAGGGTCCACCGTGGCCATCCAGACCGCCCTCGATGCCGTGCGCTCCGCCTCCACCCTGCTGGAGGGGATGCGCCGCGCCGACGAACTCACCGTCGCAGCCGTGAGCGACGGCGGCACCCGTGCCGTCAAGGTGCTCGCCCGCGCAGCGCGTGACGACGCCGACCAGCTCACCGCGATCGCGGCGGTGCACGCGCTCGCGCAGATCTTCGACGACTCCGCCGACGCCGCCCTGCTCGATCTGCTCGACGGCGAGCGCGCCTTCCTCCGCGAGCACGCCGCCTGGGCGATCGGCGGCCGGCTGCCGCGGCTCGAGGCGATCGCCGCGCTGATCCAGCTGGTCAGGGCCGGCGGATTCGCGGGCATGCTGGCCCAGCGCACCCTGGGCCTCTGGGGCGCCTCGCTGCCCGACCACCTCGGCCTCGCGCTCGAGAGCACGCTGCTCGCCGAGACCGACGGCGAGCGTCGCGCCCGCCTGGTCGAGACCATCGGCCTGGTGCCCGGCGTCATCCCCGACCGCCTGCTGCTGAGGGTCGCCGGCGACTCCGACGAGTACTTCGCCGCCCGTTCCGCGGCGGTCGCGGCGCTCGGCGACCGCCGGATCGGTGCGGTGCTGCTGGCCACCCTCGCGGCGACGGAGGGACCGCTCACGGCGACGGCACGGCTCGCGGCGGCCGATCATCTGGACCTCACCGCCACGGCGCACGGCCGCACCGTCGCGCAACTCTTCCTGCACGCCGACATCGACGGCTCGCTCAGCCGGGTCGGCGCGGGCGACAACGGCGGCATCGCCACCCTGCTGGTGCGCTTGGGCGATGCGCTGATCGCGCAGGGCGCCGCGGATCGCGTCGTCACGCTCTCCCGCGGCACGCCCGCCGACGCGCTGCGTCCGCTCGCCGCCGGCCACGCCTTCGCCGCCGTGCCGTTCGACGGCGCGCCGGTCTCGATGGCCGAATCCTGGCCGCGCCGGGTCGCCGCCGAGCGCGGCATCCGCCGGGCCCTGCGCCAGGCCGGCCGGGTGGACGTGCTGCACCTGCGGATGGCCGACGTCGGCTCCCTGGCTGCCGCATCCGTCGCCCGCGAGCTCGACATCCCGGTGGTGTTCACCGTCGCCCCGGATCCGCACGGCGCGATCGCCGCGCAGGAGCGCGCCGGTGTGCTGACCCGCGCGAACTTCGGCGAGCGCGACGCGATCGAGCACCTCTGGTTCCGGGTGCGCTTGGTGCAGCGGCTGGCCGCCGACTCCGCGCACACGGTGTTGTTCCCGCGACCCGACCTGGAACAGAGCCTGCGCGAGCTGATCGGGATCGACGTCTCCGCGCATCCGGAGCGGCACACCGTTGTGCCCGAAGGCATCGACCTCGACCGAGTGGATACCGCCGTCGCCGCCCGCGGCGCCGACGCACCCGAACTGGACGCGCTGCTGGCCGAGCTGCCCGCGGACCGTCGCGCACTGCCGCTGCTGATCAGCGTCGGGCGGATGCATCGGGTCAAGGGCATGGCGACGCTCGCGGAGACCTGGGCGGCCGAGTTGCAGGGTGTCGCGAACCTGCTGATCGTCGGCGGCGACCTCGCCGAGCCCAGCGCGGACGAACGCGAACAGCTCGACCGGATCGCGGCGGTCGCGCAGCCCGGACTGTTGCTCGCCGGCCACCGTCCGAACGATCAGGTCGCGCGCTGGCTGGCCGCGGCCCGCTTCGGCCGGCCCGGTCTCGCGACGCCCGGTGGCGTCTACGTGTGCGCCAGCCAGAAGGAGGAGTTCGGCATCGCCCTGCTGGAGGCGATCGCGACCGGGCTGCCGGTGGTGGCACCGAACGCGGGCGGCCCGGCGACCTACGTGGTCGAGGGCGCGACCGGCCTGCTCGTCGACACTGCGGATCCGCGCGCCCTGGCCGCGGGCATCCGCGCGGCGCTGGGACTGCAGCCGGTCGGCGGGCGCGACATGGTCGCCGAGCGCTACACGATCGCGGCGATGGCGCGCGCCCTCGCGCCGGTCTACGCGGACGCCGCACGGCAGGCGGTACCGGCGTGACGCTGCTGATCGTCAGCCCCGACTACGCCTCGCACTTGCTGCCGCTGGCGACGTTGGGCACCGAATGGCTGCGCCGCGGTGAACGCGTTGTGGTCGCGACCGGCTCCTCGACCGCCGCGATCGTCGCCGCGTTCGGCTTCGAGCATGTGCCGCTGCGGTTGGGACGCGGCTCGAATCCGGGCACGATCCGTGCCGAGGAGCAGGTGGCGGAGGAGGACGCGTCGCTGCGCGGCTTCTTCGCCGCGACCCGCGTGGGCATGGTCGCCACCCTCGACTACCAGGCGAAGGAGCGGCTGACCGACCTGCTCTGGGATCCCCGTGGCGTCGCCTCCGCGCTGGCCGCGATCCTCGCCGAGGTGCGGCCCGATCAGGTGATCGTGGACCACCTCGCGTTCACCGCCCGACTCGCGTTGGATGCGGCGGGGGTGCGCTACGGCGACGTTGTGCTCGGGCATCCGTCGGCCCTGACGGTGCCGGGCGAGGTGTACGGCTTCCCGCCGGCGTGGCCCGCAGCCTTCGACCCGTCCGCCGAATCGCTGGACGCGCTCTGGGAACGCTGCACCCAGGTGCGCGATCACTTCACCGCCGAGTGGAATGCGGCGCTCGCCGAACTCGACGCGACGGCAGCACCGGTAGCGGATGCGTTCGCGACGGCCGGCGCCGTCCTCCTGCTGAACTACCCCGCGACGCTGCATCCGCCGGCGCGCACCGCCGCGCTGCCGCCGCACGCCTTCCTCGGTTCCGCCGTGCGGGAGGAGCCCGTCGACGACGAGGTCGCCGCCTGGCTCGCCGCCGACGACGCGCCGGTGGTCTACGTCAGCTTCGGCAGCTTCCTCTCGGTGCGGGCCGACGTCCTCGCCCGGGTCGCCACCGCGTTGCAGGGCGTGCGGATCCGCGGGCGAGCGGTGCGGGTCGCCGTCGCGATCGGCGCGGCGGATCCGATCGAACTGGCCGACGCGGGCTGGGATGCGGTGCCGGAGGGTTGGCTGGTGCGCGGCTTCCTGCCGCAGGTCACCCTGCTGCGCGCGGCCGCACTCGCGGTGACGCACGGCGGCAACAACAGCGTGACGGAGTCGCTGACGGCGGGGGTGCCGATGCTGGTGCTGCCGTTCTCGACCGATCAGTTCGCGGGTGCCGCGGCGCTGGTCGACGCCGGGTTCGCGGAGGCGCTCGACCCGAACACGGCGACCGTGGGCGAGTTGCGAGCGGCGGCGGATCGAGTGCTCCGGGGGCCGCGGCCGACGGGGTTGTCCGCCTCACTGCAGGCGATGCCGGGCCCGGCGCGCGCGTACGCGGCGCTGGCGTGACCGCCCTCTACACGGATGCGGTGCTGACCGCACCGGAGGCGCTCGCCGCGGTCGCCCGCGCGCTCGGCGCAGCCGTGGTCGGCGCCGGGACCGCCGCGGCCCACGTGCCGTTCGCCGGCGGTCGCGCGACGGTCACCGTCGCGAAGTTCCGGGATGAGGTGCCGGTGACGGTCGATGTGGAGGGTGATTCGGCCGCCGTCGCCCAGGCCCTCCGCGCCGCGGGCTGGTCTGTGCGGCTCGGGACGCGTCGCGTGTGAAACGAAGGATCGCGTCGGCGGCCACGGGTTTCTCGAGCCGGAGATCCGCGAGATTCCGGGGGTGCGCCGAGGTGGCGTCTCGAGCGGTCCTTCGTTTCACACGCGTTCAGTCGCCGAGCTCCTCCAGGAACGTGACGAAGGCCGACTTTCCCTGCGCCGCGGCGTCGCGGTAGCGCTGCATCCGCGCCGCGTTGGCCTCGTACTGCTCGCCTTCGCGCAACTGCGTCAGGTGGTGCAGCGCGTAGACCCGGCCCTCGTGCCGCGCGGGTTCGGCGCCGAGCAGCATCCGGTGCGCCACCAACCAGGCCGAATCCTCGAAGCCCCAGCCGCGGAAGCCCTCATCCTGCCCGGCATGCGCGGCCCAGACGCGCGGGGTGCTCACGTAGACCCCGGAGCAGGCGCCGTGCACAACGGTGTATTCGCAGTCCGGTAGCGCCGTGCCGGCGAAGTACTGCGCGGTGCCCTCCGGCCCGAGCCAGCGGTACTCGGTGTAGGGCAGGTGGGTGACGCCGTCGCCGGCGGCCGCGATGGCTGCGCGCAGCGGCGCCTCCTCCGGAAAGGTGTCCGCATCCGCGATCACGATCGGCTCGTCCGGCTCGACGGACGCGACGCCGAGGTTGCGGCATCGGGCCAGGTTGAAGGGTGTGTCGCCGCTGTCGATCGGCAGGATGCGCGCCTCCGGCAGCACCTCGCGGTACCAGGCCGTCACCGCGTCGTACGCGGCCAATCGGCTGGGCTGCGCCCGCCAGGGGATGATCACGGTGGTCATCTCTGAAGCCTAGGCGCGGGCGGCTCCGCCTCGGGCGGCCGACTCGGCCAGAGACAGCGCGCCCAGCACGCCGGCGTCGTCGCCGAGGGCGGGCGGCAGGATGCGGATGCGCCCGGCGGCCGTGCCGTTCGCGCCGGGCGGGCCCATCAGCCGCTCGACCTCGCGCTCGACGAGAGGCAGCAGGCCCGGGGTCTTGGCGACGCCGCCGCCGATCACGGCCAGTCGCACGCCCACCGTGTAGGCGAGCGTCGCCACGAGTTGAGCCAGGTAGTAGGCGCTGAAGCGCAGGTTCTGCGCCGCGCGTTCGGGGTCGAGGCTGGAGCCGTCCGTACCCCAGCGCCCGAGGATCGCCGGGCCCGCGACCAGCCCCTCGACGCAGTCGCCGTGGAACGGACAGGTGCCCGCGAAGTCGTCCTCCGGATGCCGGCGCACCAGCACGTGCGCGATCTCGGGCCAGCCGCTGCCCGCGAGCAGCCGTCCGCCGTTGATCAGCCCGCCGCCCACCCCGGTGCCGACGGTGAGGTAGACGAAGTCGGCGACCCCCGCGCCGGCGCCCCAGCGCGCCTCGCCGAGAGCGGATCCGTTCACATCCGTGACCAGCCGCGCCGGCACGCCGGGCAGCGCGGCGCCGATCGCGCCGAGCACATCGGTGCCCTCCCAGCCGAGCTTGGGGGTCGAGGTCAGGTGGCCGTACGTCGGCGAGGCGGGGTCGACGTCGAGCGGACCGAAGGAGGCGACGCCGACGCCGGCGATGTCGCCGGTCAAGAAGGCGGCGATGTCCGCCAGCGTCTCGACCGGGCCGCGGGTGGGCAGGCTGATCCGGCGCAGGATGCGGCGGGGTTCCTCGAGGGGGGCGAGGGCGCAGACGACCTTCGTTCCTCCGGTCTCGATGCCGGCGATCAGGGTGCTCATGCGGATCCGCTCCTCAAAATGTCTCACGTTGGCATCCGCCACGATAGCGTGCCACGATGCAGTCGTGGGGAGGAGATGCGGATGAGGACACGCGCGACCATCGCCGACGTCGCCGAGCGCGCCGGCGTCAGCCTGCGCACCGCATCCCGCGCGTTGACCGGCTCGCCGAAGGTGGCCGCCTCGACCCTCGCGCGGGTCGAAGCGGCGGCGGCGGAACTGCGGTTCCGGCCGAGCGCGGCCGCCCGCGAGCTGCGCGACGGTGGGCGCGGATCGGCGCTCGGCTTCGTGATCGGCGACCTGACGAATCCGTTCTACGCCGCGGTCGCCGCCGGCATCAGCGAGGAGGCGGCGGCGCGCGAGGTCACGGTGCTGGTCACCGCCTCCGGCGACCGGATCGAGGCGGAGCAGCCGGCCGTGGTCAGCATGCTGGAGCGGCGGGTGCGGGCGCTGCTGCTCATCCCGATCGCGACCGACCACCACTACCTCGACGACGAGCGCGCCCTGGGCACGCCGGTGATCGCGGTGGACCGCCCGCTGTCGCGCGCGGCGAGCGACGCCGTGCTCTTCGACAACCGCGGCGGCGCGCGCGAGGGGGTGCGCGCACTGGTTGCGGCGGGGCATCGGCGCATCGGTTTCGTCGGCTCGCCGCGTGGGCTGTACACCCACGGCGAGCGGCTGCGCGGCTACCTCGACGCGGTGGGTCCGGAGCCGCGGCTGCTGCGGGAGGATGCCGTGACCGTCGCGGAGGCGGAGCTCGCGACGGCCGCGCTGCTGCGCCAGGAGGATGCGCCCGACGCGATCTTCGCGGGCAACAACCGGGCGATGCTGGGCGCGTGGAAGGCCATCCGGGAGGTCCGCCCCGGTACCGCGCTGCTCGGCTTCGACGACGCGGAGTTCGCGGAGGCGCTGGGCGTCAGCGTGGTCGCGCACGACCCGCGTGAGATGGGCCGCGTCGCCGCCCGCCTCGCCTTCGATCGCGTGGCGGACCTGCACGGCGAGCTCCGCGAAGTCGTGCTCCCGACCCGGCTGGTGCTGCGCGGCTCCGAGCGCTGAGGCGGTCGCCCGCGAGATCGGTCGCCGCGGACGAGGTGCCCGGCCGCGGCGTTGCACCTCGTCCGCAGCTGCGAATCTCGCGAAATTTCGCGAGATTTCGCGAGACTTCAGCGGCGGGTGTACTCCAACTCGGGGCGGCCGGGGGAGCCGTAGCGGGGGGAGCGGGAGGCGGTGCCGGCGTCGGCGAGGTGTTCGAGGTAGCGGCGGGCGGTGACGCGGGAGATCTCGAGGGCGGCGGCGACCTCGGTGGCGGAGATGCCGGTTGCGCCGAGCAAGTCGGTGATCGCGGTGAGGGTCTCGGGGGAGAGGCCCTTCGCCAGGCCGGGTGAGTTGGAGGTGCGCAGCGCGGCGAAGGCGCCGTCGACCTCCTGCTGGCTCGCCACCGCGCCGCCGTGCATCCGCTCGCGGAAGGCGCGGTAGCTGGCGAGTTTCGCCGCGAAGACGCTGAACACGAACGGCTTGATCAGGTACTGCACGATGCCCGCCGAGACGGAGGCGCGCACCACCGCCGCGTCCCGCACCGCGGTGATCGCGATCACGTCGACCTCGAGCCCCGCCGCGCGGATCGCCCGGCACAGCTCCAGCCCGCCCATGTCGGGCAGGTTCATGTCCAGCAGCACCAGGTCGACGCCGCCGACGCGCAGCGCCCGGATCGCCTCCGCTCCCGTTCCCGCCACCGCGGCGAGCTCGAATCCGTCCACGCGGCGTACGTAGTCGGCGTGCGCCTGGGCCGTCAGCGCCTCGTCCTCGACCACCAGAACGCGGATCACGGCGTCACCCCCGACGCGACCGGGATCTGCACCGTGAACACCGCGCCCAGGTGCCGGGTCACCTCGACCGTGCCGCCCAGCCGGCGCACCGACTGCGCCACCAGGGCGAGCCCGATGCCGCGGCCGTAGGCATCCGCATCCTTCGTCGACCAGCCGCGCTCGAACGCGCGCTCGACATCGGCGACCCCCGGCCCGCTGTCCGAGACCTGGATCAGCAGTTCGCCCGAATCCGAGAGCCCGAGGTACACCTCCACCCACGGCTCCGGTGAACCCGCGGCGGCGTCGAAGGCGTTGTCGATCAGGTTGCCCAGGATGGTGACCAGCTCGCCGGGATCCAGGCCCTGCGTGCCCGGCGCGAGGTGGGTCTCCAGGTGCAGCTCGACCCCGCGCTCGCGCGCCTGCGCGGCCTTGCCCAGCATCAGCGCGGCGATCACCGGCTCGTGCACCGAGCCGAGCACCCTGTCGGCGAGCCGCTGCGAGAGGTTCAGCTCGCCGGCCGCGAACTCCAGCGCCTCCTGAGTTCGCCCGAGCTCGATCAGCGAGGCGATGGTGTGCAGCCGGTTGCTGTGCTCGTGGGTCTGCGAACGCAGCGCATCCGACATCGTCCGCATCGACTCCAGCTCTCCAGTCACTCGCTGCAATTCGGTGCGATCGCGCAGGGTGGTCACGGTGCCGAGGGTGCGGCCGTCGGCCGCGGCGGGCCGCTCGTTCACGACCAGGACCCGGTCGTGCGTGAGCACGAGCCGATCGGCGACCGGATCGGGCGCGAGCAGCACCTCGCGCAGGCCGTCGGGCACGTCGAGATCGGCGACGGGGATCGGGATGCGCACGCCGACCAGGCCGAGAAGTTCCAGCGCGTGGTCGTTCGCCAGCACGAGCCGCTGCTTGTCGTCGACCAGCAGCAGGCCCTCGCGCACCGAGTGCAGCACTGACTCGTAGTACGCGAACACTTGGCTCATCTGCTCGGGCCCGCGCCCGCCGGTGACCCGGCGCAGGTAGCGCGCCAGCAGCCAGGAGGCGAGGCCGCCCAGCGCGACCGTCGCCAGTGCCGCCCACGCGACGAACTGGATCCGCGAGCCGAAGCTCGCATCCACCGCGGTCAGCGTCACCCCGGCGGACACGAGTGCCACGATCTCGCCGTCGGCGCTGCGGATGGGCGCGACCGCGCGCACGGACGGGCCGAGTGTGCCCGCATAGGTCTCGGTGAAGGTCTCGCCGCGCAGGGCCGGGGCGATGGTTCCGATGAAGCTCTTGCCGATCTCGTCGCGGTCGCGGTGCGTGTACCGGGTGCGGTCGGGGTTCATGATCGTGAGAAAACCCACGCCGGTGTCGGCCATCACCGCCTCCGCGTAGGGCTGCAGCAGCGCGGAGGGATCCGCCGTCTGCACCTGCTCGATCACGAACGGGTTGTCGGCCACGGTGCGCGCGACCAGCAGCCCGCGCTGAGCCGCTTCCTCCGTGGCGCGCCCCCGCGCATCCGCTGCGAGCACCGCCATGGCGACGCCCGCGGCGAGGAGGATGCACACCAGCTGCACCGCGAACAGGCGCGCGGCGATGCTCGTGCCCTGCCAGCGGCGCATCGGACCTCCTCGTCTCGCCTCCGATTCTCGCCTGCCCACGCGCCTCGTGGCCGTTTCCCCCGCGAACACTATGAACACAACCCGCGGTGTCGCCTTCGTGCGCCGCACCATCGACTCCTCAGCGAAAAGTTGCAGCCCCCGCCCGCTGAGGGCTGCAACTTTTCGCCACAATGCTGCACCCCACCCATGCACTGCACTCGACGGAGAGAACAGGAACCCCGATGATGACGAAAGCCACCAAGCGACGGACGCTGGATAAGAACCATTACCTGTACCTGGCGGTGATCGTGGCGGTGTTCGCCGGCATCGTCGTCGGGTTGGCCGCCCCCGAGGTCGGCAAGGCGCTGGTGCCGGTCGGCAAGGCGTTCGTCGGCCTGATCCGGATGATGATCGCGCCGATCATCTTCTGCACGATCGTGATCGGCGTGGGCTCGATCGCCAAGGCGGCGACCGTCGGCAAGGTCGGCGGCCTGGCGCTGGGCTACTTCATCGTGATGTCGACCTTCGCGCTCGGCATCGGCCTCGTGGTCGGCAACATCCTGCACCCGGGCGAGGGTCTGAACATCGCCGGCGCCACCTTCGACACCACGGATCTGAAGGCCGAGTCGACCGAGGAGTTCATCCTCGGCATCATCCCCACAACGCTCTTCTCCGCCCTCGTCGGCGACAGCGTGCTGCAGACCCTGTTCGTGGCCCTGCTGGTCGGCTTCGCGCTGCAGAAGATGGGCGACAAGGCCACCCCGATCATGGGAGCGATCAAGTCGTTGCAGGCGCTGGTGTTCCGCATCTTGTCGATGGTGCTCTGGGTCGCCCCGATCGGCGCGTTCGGCGCCATCGCGGGCGTCGTCGGCTCCACCGGTTGGGGCGCGGTCGTCGCACTGGCCACCCTGATGGTCGGTTTCTACCTCACCTGCGCGATCTTCGTGGTCGTGGTGCTCGGCACCATCCTCCGCCTGGTCACCGGGGTGAACATCTTCTCGCTGATGAAGTACCTCGGCCGCGAGTACCTGCTGATCGTCGGCACCTCCTCCTCCGAGGCCGCGCTGCCGCGCCTGATCGCGAAGATGGAGCACCTCGGCGTCTCCAAGCCCGTGGTGGGCATCACCGTGCCGACCGGCTACTCCTTCAACCTCGACGGCACCGCGATCTACCTGACGATGGCCTCGCTCTTCATCGCCTCCGCGATGGGCACGCCGATGTCGATCCCGGAGCAGATCGGTCTGCTGCTGTTCATGATGATCGCCTCGAAGGGCGCGGCGGGAGTGACCGGCGCGGGCCTGGCGACGCTGGCCGGCGGCCTGCAGTCCTTCCGCCCCGACCTGGTCGACGGCGTCGGCGTCATCGCCGGCATCGACCGCTTTATGTCGGAGGCCCGCGCGGTGACCAACTTCACCGGCAACGCGGTGGCCACCCTGCTCGTCGGCACCTGGACGCACGAGGTCGACAAGACCCAGGTGCGCGACGTGCTCGCCGGCCGCGCCCCCTTCGACGAGAAGAACATGATCGACGAGCACGCCCCGTCGATCACCGAGGGCATCGCCACCCTCACTGCCGAGGAGTCCGCCCGCCGCTAAGCCGCCCCTCCAGCGAAAAGTTGCAGCCCTCGGCACGCCGGGGCTGCAACTTTTCGCGTGGGAGGTCGCGCGAGGGAGGGGAGGGGCGCGACGGCGGGTAGCCTGGGCTGAGTGGATGTTCAGGAAGGGTGGGGCGGATGTCGGCGGTGACCGGGCGGGCACGGATGACCGCCCCGCAGAGCGTCGCCGGGCTGGTTGTCGCGATGACCCTCGCGACGGCGTTCACGGGCTCGATCGCGATCGCCACCCTCGCCGGCGCGCACCACCTGCCGTGGCTGCTGGCGGCACCGTTCCTGCTCGCCGTGCTGATCCTGCCCCTGGCCTTCGCTCCGGGGCCCGGACGCTGGGGGCACCGCACCACGGGCGGCGAGCTGCTGCTGTGCTTCGCGGTCGACGCGGCCGCACTGCTCGCGATGGTGCTGACCGCGGCGACGTCGAGTGCCGCCCCGGCTCTTATCCTCGGAGCGTTGCAGATCGTGGCGCTGCTGTGGTTCACGGTTCGGATCGGCACCCGCGCTCAGGAATGAAGCCGAGGAGGCCGACCGTGGCCGAATGCACCTCGGTATCAGCCATCCCGCTGCATTGCCGCGCAGGACATGACGTTCAACCGACCCGAAGGCGGCGTTCCCGACGTGTCCGGGCCGGATCGGCGTCATTTCCTGCGCGCACCGGCGACGCGTCGGGTCGGCGCAGCCACCGGAACGCGACGACGGCGCTGAGCAGCAGCGCCACGAGTCCCACGATCGTGAACGTCAGCGGAAGCGTGGTGCCGCTGGAGGCTCCGGCGACGGCCGCGCCCTCGTCCGTGACCGTGAGCGTCACCCGGGACTCCGGGGCGATCCCCTCCGCATCCTGCTGCGCTGCGACGGTGGCCAAGAACGCCTGCGTCGCGGAGCGGGACAGCGCCTCGGCCCGCTCCGGATCGGGCGAGGTGCCCAGGACCGAGAGCAGCGGAAGCGACAGCGGCCCCGTCGCGGTCTCATCCCGGATCGGCTGTGCCGTACGCGGCACCGCGCTGATGCTCTCGTCGGTCGCGAGGCCGCCGAGATCCACCTCGACGGCGCTGCGCACGTCGCTGCCGCTGACCAGATAGGCATAGACGGCTGCGGCCGCCGACAGGCTCTGCCGGGTCTCTGGTGTGACTCCGTCCTCGAGAACCTGGCCGGGGATCTGCGCGGCATTCGGATCGTTCGACCCGCCACCGAGCAGAACGGTGGTGGTGGCGCGATAGTCGACCGGGGACCGCAACACCACGGTGCCGTCGCGGATGGTGAGACCGAGGGCGAGCAGCAGCACGCCGACGAGAGCGGATCCGATCACGAGGGCGAGGATTTTCGAGCGCATTACTCCATCGTGCTATGCCGCACCTGTTGCGAGCCTGGACTGCTCGGTCGTGGATCGCCGCCGGATCGGGTCGGGCATGGAAAGCGCATCATTCCTCGAACCGCGGTGGCACAGGCACGTGCGGCTTCACCGGGATCCCGTCGGACACGATCGCCGTCAGGATACGCGAGGTCCGGTCGGGGATGACCTCGCCGGGGTAGAGCTCTTCGTACATCGTCTCGGCGGCCTCGATGGAGAGGACCTCACAGACCGCGAGCAACTGACGGATGTCATCGACATCGCGGCCTGGGCGTCCGGCTTTCAGCTTCATCGCGAGGAGAGCGCGCGGGCGACGCGACCTGCACGACGATCCCGTGGCGTTCGTACAGCGTCCGCCATTGTGGCCCCTCGCCCCAGGCCGGCAGGAACTGCATCGCCTTGGCATTGAGCCAATCCTCGCCCCACCCTTCTTCCCGCGCCACGACCGCCGCAAGCGCCTCGATCTCCGGGCCGGGTTGGAGCCCGGCGTCGATATCGACGGTCGTGCGGCGATCGAAGTAGTTCAGTGCCAAGGCGGCGCCGCCGACGATCCGGATGCCTGCGGTGATCTCACGTTCTCTCAAGAGGGTGATGAGGCGGGAGAGAGCCCGAATCACATCGTCACGGTCCAGAAGAATGGTGTTGGCGCTCATATGCTCCGCAGGGTCGAACTCTCGATCAAGATGTTGCGGCGGAGGAGTGTGTCGGGGACGTCACCCGGGTCGACGGGAATGTGGATGCTGCCAGAGGGTGGCTGCCACGGTGCGTCGAGGCGACGGCTTTCGCCGTCGATCCATGATGCGCGCGGCAGGCCGGATTCGTCCAGTCGCCACGCTGCGATCGCAGCGATTGCAGCGTCCCACCGGCGATCGCCGGTTGGGGCGGGCTCGGAGAGGCTCAAGCCCACGCGGAGCGCTCCGTCGACGGCGGCGAGGTTGTCCGCCTCCTGGATCAGCAGGCGGAATGCCGTCGCATCGTCGACCGCTTGAAGCGCCGATCGGATGGCTTCCGCGATCGCCGCCACGTCCGGTAGCGCGGTAGGAATCGCGATCAGCGAGTGCCGCGCACTGCGCAGGACCCGCTCCAGGGTTGCGGTCGTCGGAATCCGATGCCCGTGCTCGAACAGGGAGAGAGATGAGTTCGCGACCCCGGACAACTCCGACAGTCGGGATTGGCTCGATCCGCTCGCGCAACGAGCGGCGCGCAACAGAACGGATGCCGTCATTCCGCTCCTCCATCCCCATGTTTACTAAAACGTAAAAATCTTAGCACCGCCCCATCACGCCAGCGCCGGCTCCACCGCGCGCTCGACCTTCTTCGTCAGCGGCACCCCGAGCAGCGGCAGGGTCAGGTTGCACAGCGGGCCGATCAGCAGCGCGAAGGCCACGGTGCCGACGCCCACGTTGCCGCCGAGCAGCCAGCCGACCAGCAGCACGGTCAGCTCGATGCCGGTGCGGCCCACCCAGAGCGGCCAGCCGGTGCGGCGCTGGATGCCGGTCATCAGGCCGTCGCGCGGGCCGGCGCCGAGTTGGGCGCCGATGTAGATGCCGCTCGCGACGGCGAGCAGCACGAGCCCCGCGGTGAACATCAGGCCCTTCGCCCACCACTCGCCGGGCGCCGGCAGCAACCAGACGCTGAGTTCGATGAACGGGCCCAGCAGCAGAACGTTCGCGACCGTGCCGATGCCCGGCTTCTGCTTCAACGGGATCCAGAGCAGCAGCACGAGGAGGCCGATGATGTTGGTCAGCAGCCCGAAGCCCAGGCCGGTGACGTTGACGAAGCCCTGGGCGAAGACGGTCCACGGATCCACACCGATGACCGCGCGGATCATCAGGGCGTCGGCGAAGCCGTAGACGGCGAGGCCGATCAGGAGCCGAGGGATGCGGACGTACAACGAAGTGGACATGCACCGATCCAATCCCAAGATTGGACTTTCCGTCTCGGTCCAATTCAGCTACCTTGGCTCGTATGGCAGATGTCCACTTCGGCGCGCGCGCCCTGCAGACCCTCCTCGGCGATTGGCGGGAGGAGCGTGGCACGCGCCCGGCCTACCTCGCCCTCGCGGATCGCATCCGCCTGCTCGGCATCGACGGCCGCATCCCGGCCGACAGCCGCCTGCCTGCCGAGCGCGAGCTCGCCGCCAAGCTCGGCGTCAGCCGCACCACGGTCGCGGCCGCCTACCGCGAGTTGCGCGACGGCGGCTACCTCGAGAGTGTGCGCGGCTCGGGCAGCGTCACCCGGCTGCCCGGCGCCACCATCCACGCGGTGCCGAGCCTCGCGCCCGACTTCATCGACTTCACCCGCGCCGCCCTGCCGCCCGTGCCGGAGCTGACGGAGGCGTATCAGCGTGCGCTCACCGAGCTGCCGCGGTACTTCGACTCCGGCTCGTACGATCACATCGGCCGGCCGGTGCTGCGCCGGGCCATCGCCGATCGCTTCACCGAGCGCGGCCTGCCCACCACGCCCGACCAGATCATGGTCACCCTCGGGGCGCAGCACGCGATCGCGCTGGTCGCGCGCACCCTGCTCGCCCGCGGCGACCGCGCCCTGATCGAGGCGCCGACGTATCCGCACGCCTACGAGGCGCTCCGGCTGGCCGGGGCGCGGTTGGTCACGGCGAACGTCGACGGCACCGACGGCTGGGACGGCGACGGCCTGCTCGCCGCCATCCGCGGCACCAGCCCGACCCTCGGATACCTGATGCCCGACTTCCACAACCCCACGGGCCGCTCGATGTCGATTGAACTGCGCGAGGAGGCCATCGCCGCCGCCGCGCGCCAGGGCACGCTGCTGATCGCGGATGAGACCACCGCCGAGCTCGATATCGACCGGCGGATGCGCCCGCAGCCGTTCGCGACGTACGGCCAGGAGGGCTCGGTGATCTCGATCGGATCCGTCGGCAAGACGCTCTGGGGCGGCCTGCGCGTCGGCTGGATCCGCGCGGATCGCTCGCTGATCCGCAAATTCGTCGCGGCGCGCGCGGCGAATGATCTGGGCACGCCCATTCTCGAACAGCTGGTGGTCGCCGAGTTGCTGCCGCAGATGGATGCGGTGCTGGAACGGCGCCGGGAGCAGCTGGGTCGCGGCCGCGAACACCTGGAGCGCGAGCTGGCCGAGCGCATCCCGGAATGGACCGTTCCGCACGTGGCGGGCGGCCTGTCCACGTGGGTCAGCCTCGGCACCCCTGCCTCGTCGCAACTCGCCCTCGCCGCGCGGACGTTCGGACTACGGATCACGGCCGGCCCGCGCTTCGGCATCGACGGCGCGTTCGAGCGCTTCCTGCGCATCCCCATCGGCTTCAGCCCGGCGGAGACCACCCGCGCGGTCTCGGCGCTGGCGGAGGCGTGGGCGCAGGTCGCCCGCCATCCGTCGTCGGATGCGGGCTACCTCGCGGACGTCGTGTAGCAGCTGCCACTCCGGAGCGGACGGGCTGCGCCCGCGGTATTCAACGTCTCCCGTGCTGTGGGGCGGCGGAGTCGCGTCCGGACCATCCACCCCGCGACGGACGCCGTCGCTCCCGCGCCCTGACAGACTTGCGCGCGTGCATCTTCTCGCCGTACTGAGTATGAAGAATCGGGCGCTGATCGCCCTCGTGACCATCGTCGTCGGTCTGTTCGGCGCCATCGCGCTGACCGGCCTGAAGCAGGAGCTCGCTCCGTCGATCTCGTTCCCGCAGCTGGCGATCGTGACCAGCTACCCGGGCGCCGCGCCGGAGGTGGTCAACGAAGACGTCTCGACGCCCATCGAGACCGCAATTCAGGGCGTCGCCGGGCTCGAATCCACCAGCGCGACCAGCAGCACCAACTCGTCGATCATCTCGGCGACGTTCACCTACGGCACCAACCTCGCCACGGCCGAGCAGAAGATCGACCAGGCGATCAACCGGATCAAGTCCACCCTGCCGGCCGATCTCGAGCCGCAGGTGGTCACCGGATCCTTCGACGACCTGCCCGTGCTGCAGGTCGCGATCACCAGCGACGGCGACGCGAAGGCGCTCGCCGCGCAGATCGAGGCGACCGTGCTGCCGCAGCTGAAGGAGGTCGACGGCGTGCGGGACGCGAGCCTGCAGGGCCAGGCCGGCCAGCGCGTCACGATCACCCCGAACGACACGCTCGCGACGTCCGGATTCACGACCGCCGACATCCGCACGGCGCTGCAGCAGAACGGCGTGCTGGTGCCCGGCGGCGAGATCACCCAGGACGGCTCGACCTTCTCCGTACAGGCCGGTGCGCGGCTGACGAGCACCGACGACCTCGCCGCCCTGCCGCTCATCCCGAGCGCGACGAGCGCGACGAGCGCGTCGAGCCTGACCGGTGCCGTGCCGACCCCCAGCACGATCGGCGCGGTCGCCACCGTCGCGATCACGGACGACCCGATCACCTCGATCTCGCGCGTGGACGGCAAGCCCGCGCTCACCATCGCGGTCACCAAGCTGCCCGCCGCGAACACCGTCGAGGTGTCCAACGGCATCAAGGATGAACTGCCCGGCATCGAGGACGCCCTCGGCGACGGCGCCACCTTCACCACCGTGTTCGACCAGGCCCCGTACATCCAGCAGTCGATCGAGTCGCTCGCGCAGGAGGGCGCGCTCGGTCTCGTCTTCGCGATCCTGGTGATCCTGCTGTTCCTGCTCTCGGTGCGCTCGACGCTGGTCACCGCGATCTCGATCCCCGCCTCGGTGTTGATCACCTTCATCGGACTGCAGACCGCGGGCTACACCCTGAACATCCTCACTCTCGGTGCGCTCACGATCGCGATCGGCCGCGTCGTCGACGACTCGATCGTGGTGATCGAGAACATCAAGCGCCACCTCGACCGCGGCGAGGATCGCGCGGCCACGGTCGTCGGTGCGGTCCGCGAGGTCGCGGGTGCGATCACCGCCTCCACGATCACCACGGTCGCGGTATTCCTGCCGATCTCGTTCGTCGGCGGCACCACCGGCGAGCTGTTCCGCCCGTTCGCGCTGACCGTCACCATCGCCCTGCTCGCCTCCCTGATCGTCGCCCTGACGATCGTGCCGGTGCTCGCCTACTGGTTCCTGCGCCCTTCGAAGCAGGCCAGAGAGCGAGCACGCGCCGCGATCGCCGAGCGGCACGCCGCGCAGCACGCGCTGCCCGTCGCTGAGGACGCCCCGGCCGTCTCCCGCCGCGCGATCAAGCACGCGCACGCCGGCGAGACGGCGGATGAGGAGACGCCCTCGCGCCTGCAGAAGTACTACCTGCCGATCATCCACTGGACGCTGAAGCACTCCGTCGCGACCGTGCTGATCGCCGTCGTCATCCTGATCGGCACCGGCGCGCTGTATCCGTTCATGAAGACCAACTTCCTCGGTTCCAGCGGCCAGAACACCTTCACCGTCAGCCAGAAGGTGCCCACCGGGCAGAGCCTGGACGCGCAGGATGCCACCGCCCAGCAGGCCTCGGCCGCACTGCAGGAAGTGCCCGGCATCGAGACCGTGCAGCTCTCGATCGGCTCCTCCGGCAGCTCGCTGCAGGATGCGTTCACGGGTGGCGGCGGCAGCGCGATCACCTACTCGATCACCACGGATGAGAGCGCGGATCAGGAGACGGTGCAGGCGGATGCGCGCGCCGCGTTCGACGGCATCGCCGACGCGCAGGACGTCAGCGTCGCGGCATCCTCCGGCTTCGGCGCCTCCTCCGACATCGAGGTCGACATCACCTCCGGCACCCAGTCCGATCTGCAGACCGCGAACGACGCGCTGCTCGCTGCGCTGACCGGGCGCGACGGCGTCAGTCAGGCCGAGAGCAACCTCTCGGCGTCGCTGCCCTACGTCGCGGTCACGGTGAACCGGCAGGCCGCGGCGGACGCGGGGCTCAGCGAGGTCGCGGTCGGCACCCTGGTCAGCCAGGCGTTGCAGCCCTCGCAGGCCGGCTCGATCGCGATCGACGACACGACACTGTCGATCTACATCGCCGCCGAGAACCCGCCGCAGACGGTCGACGAACTGAACGCCCTGGAGATCCCGACGCTGACCGGGCCGGCGCCGCTGTCGGATCTCGCGACCGTCGCGCAGACCGACGGCCCCGCCTCCATCACCACGCAGCGCGGCGAGCGCACGGCGACGCTGACCGTCACGCCCACCGGCGACGACCTCGCCTCCGCGAGCCTCGCCGTGCAGACCGCGCTCGACGACACCGAGCTGCCGGCCGGCGTGACCGCCTCGCTCGGCGGCGTCACCTCCGACCAGTCGGATGCGTTCAGTCAGCTCGGCCTGGCGCTGCTGGTGGCGATCCTGATCGTCTACATCGTGATGGTCGCGACCTTCCGCTCGCTGCTGCAGCCGTTGCTGCTGCTGGTCTCGGTGCCGTTCGCGGCGACCGGTGCGATCCTGCTGCAGGTCGCGACCGGCGTGCCGCTGGGGGTGCCGTCGCTGATCGGCGTGCTGATGTTGATCGGCATCGTGGTCACCAACGCGATCGTGCTCGTCGACCTGGTGAACCAGTACCGCGAGCAGGGCATGAACGTGCGGGATGCGCTGCTGCACGGCACGGCCCGACGGCTGCGGCCCATCCTGATGACGGCGCTCGCGACCATCTTCGCGCTGCTGCCGATGGCGCTCGGCATCACCGGGCACGGCGGCTTCATCTCGCAGCCGCTGGCGATCGTGGTGATCGGCGGGCTGATCTCGTCGACGTTCCTGACGCTGGTGGTGCTGCCGGTGATCTATAACCTGGTGGAGGGCTTCCGGGAGCGGCGAGCCGCGCGACGCACGGAGAAGGCGACAACGGCATGAGCATCCCGATCGGTTCCACCTGGCAGAGCGGGCCCGAACGGGCGGCGGATGACATCGCGCAGGTGGGCGAGGCCGCGTACGTCGCCGCCGACTTCAGGCCCGGCGTCATCCGGCACATCGTGCTGCTGCGCTTCGCGCCCACCACGCTGCTGTCGGATGTGGACGCGGTGACCGAGCGCTTCCTCGCGCTCGAGCGCGACTGCGTGCGCGACGGCCTGCCGTACATCGTGTCGATCGAGTCGGGCGCGCAGACGGCGACCGAGCCGGTCGGCGACGGCTTCGACCGCGGCTTCATCGTGACCTTCGCGTCGGAGGGCGACCGCAATTACTACACCGGTCGCCCCCTGGTCTCCGCGGTGTTCGACCCGGCGCACGACGCGTTCAAGGCGTTCCTCGGTCCATTCTTGGACACCGCGGGCGTGGTCACCTTCGACTTCCGGGTCGCCTGATGCCCACCCCCGAGTTCGTTCTGAGGCTGCGCGAGGGCGTCGGCCACGAGCTGCTCTGGCTGAGCGGTGTGACGGCGGTGATCCTGCGGGGATCGGAGGTGCTGCTGGTGCGCCGCTCCGACAACGGGGAGTGGACCCCGGTGACCGGCGTGATGGATCCGGGCGACACGGTCGCGGGCACCGCGCGACGTGAGGCGCTGGAGGAGACCGGCGTCGAGATCGAGGTCGAGCGCATCGCGATGCTGCACACGCTCGCGCCGATGGTCTACCCCAACGGCGACCGCAGCCAGTACCTCGACCACGTCGTGCGGGCGCGCTGGATCGCGGGGGAGCCGTACGTCGCCGACGACGAGTCGACCGAGGTCGGCTTCTTCCCGCTCGACGCGCTGCCGCCGATGCAGCAGACCCACCTCGATCGCATCGCGGCGGCCCTGCCGGCGGAGGGCCCGACGCTGTTCGATTGACGGACGGAGTGACAACCCTCTTCCTTGACATCCTGTCCTGACGTTGTATTGTCATAACAAATCAGAGTGCAGCGCGGCGTCGATCGGCGTCGCCTTCCGTGCGACGAAGGAGTCCCATGTCAGCGAGTCCGGCCCCCAGTAGTACCGTCACGCTTCCGCCGTTGACCGCAGGTCCGCACACGAAGCGTCTGGGCACGGTCGCCCTGATCGCGACGTTCGGCGGTCTGCTGTTCGGCTACGACACCGGCGTGATCAACGGCGCCCTGTCGCCGATGACCGAGGAGCTCGGTCTCACCCCGTTCACCGAGGGTGTCGTCACCTCGGCCCTGCTCTTCGGTGCCGCTGTCGGCGCGATCGCCGGCGGTCGCCTCTCCGACGGCTGGGGTCGACGCAAGACGATCATCCTGCTCGCGCTGCTGTTCTTCGTCGGCACGCTCGCCTGCGTGTTCGCGCCGAGCTTCGAGGTGATGGTCGTGGGCCGTGTGCTGCTGGGCCTCGCGGTCGGTGGCGCCTCCGGTGTCGTCCCGGTCTTCCTCGCCGAACTCGCGCCCTACGAGATCCGCGGCAAGATCGCGGGCCGCAACGAACTGATGATCGTGATCGGCCAGCTCGCCGCCTTCGTCTTCAACGCGATCATCGGCTCGCTCTGGGGCGAGGGTGACGGTGTCTGGCGCATCATGCTCGCCGTGTCCGCCGTGCCCGCGATCGCCCTGTTCTTCGGCATGCTGCGGGTGCCGGAATCGCCGCGCTGGCTGATCTCCAAGGGTCGCAACGACGAGGCCCTCGCCGTGCTGAAGACCATCCGCTCCGTCGATCGCGCCGAGGCCGAGATGGCCGACGTGAAGCACCTCGCCGACGAGGAGAAGGAGGCCAAGCGCGGCTCCTGGGGTGCCCTGAAGGACAAGTGGATCCTGCGGATCGTGCTGGTCGGCATCGGACTGGGCGTCGCGCAGCAGCTCACCGGCATCAACTCGATCATGTACTACGGCCAGACCGTGCTCGTGGAGTCGGGCTTCGACAAGCAGGCCGCCCTGATCGCGAACGTCGCCCCCGGCGTGATCGCCGTGATCGGTGGCCTGATCGGCCTGCGCCTGATGCAGACCCTGAACCGCCGCACCACCCTGCTGCTGGGCTTCTCGCTGACCACCACGATGCACTTCCTGATCGGCATCGCGTCGATGACCCTGCCCGTCGGCAACGAGTTCCGCCCCTACGTGATCCTGTTCCTGGTCGTCGCGTTCGTCGGCTCGATGCAGACCTTCCTCAACATCGCCGTCTGGGTGATGCTGTCCGAGATCTTCCCGCTCTTCATCCGCGGCTTCGCCACCGGCATCTCGATCTTCTGCCTCTGGATCGCGAACGCCTTCCTCGGCCTGTACTTCCCGTCGCTGATCGCGGGCGTCGGCATCACCGGCACCTTCTTCCTCTTCGGCGTCGTCGGCGTCCTGGCCCTGATCTTCATCTACACCCAGGTCCCCGAGACCCGGGGCCGCACCCTCGAGGCCCTCGAGGAAGACGTCACCACCGGCGCCATCTACACGGTCCACCTCAAGAAGTAGCCCCCACTCCTCCAAAAGGGTTGTCACTTTGTCGGTTACCTACCGACAAAGTGACAACCCTTTTTCGTGTGCCGCGGGGTGGGGTTGCGGTCGCCCGGCTGGGAGCTACCGCGCCCGCGGAGGAACGGAGCCGATGCGGACAGACCCCGCGCTCTTCCCCGCATCCGACGTATCCGTCCGCGCCCGCGGACGTTTCAGCCGCACCCGCGGAGTCGTGCAATCCCGGATCTCGAAAGCGCGAGCGCCTCCGCGCGAGCGCAACCGGCGAAATGCGCCGGATCGCTGATGACGCCGAGCATTTCGTCGTGCGCGAACGTAACCGGCTACGAATCCCTCACCGTCGCCAAGCCGACTGCCGGTTTGCTGACGAGGAACGAGGAGGCAAACCCCAACGGCTCAGCGCTGCCGGCCCGCGACCTGGATGCCCGTGACCGTGAGGGTGACCGAGCCGCTGGTGCTCTGCGCGCCGGTCGGGGCGCTGTCCGGCAGGCGGAAGGTCGCGCGGAGGTGGTCGGTGCCGCCGATCGCGAGGGCGGGGGATGCGGGCAGCGCGAGGGTGCCGGCGGCGGGGCGGTCGGCGGTGACGGCGGTGATCGTGCCGGAGCAGACCGTCGCCGAGGTCCAGGCCACGGAGCAGCGATCCAGCGCGAGCTGCACGCCGTCGGATCCGCTCGCCGCGACGGTCGTCGAGCTGAGCCCGAGTTGCAGTTGCGAGGCGGCCACGGTGCCGGTGTTGCGCAGGTCGATCAGCCGAGCGACGGTGCCGCCCGGCCGCAGTCCGGTCACGGCGACCGAGAACTGGTTCACCCCGGAGGCGTTCCAGTCCAGGGTGACGGCTCCGGCGCGCACGCTCGCGGTCGCGGTGCCCTGCCCGCGCAGCACCGCGGATGCGCCCATCGCGCCGCCGAGCACCAGCACCGTGACCGCCGCGATCGTCGCCGGCACGCGCATCCGTCGCCCACGGGTCGCCGCCGCTCGTCGCCCGTGCTGCGGAGCCGCGCGACGCCCGTGCGCCCGGGGCGCCACCCGCCGCCCGCTCACGAGCGGCCCGCCCGGCGGCGTCCGCGCCGATCCCCGCGGGAGGGGAGGGCGACGTCCGCGGGCGCGGGCCGGCGCCAGATGGCGGCGAGCAGCCAGGCCGCGACCAGCGCCCCGCCCACGCCGAAGAGCGCAACCCGGCTGCGCGGGTCGCCGAAGGCGATCGTCGGCCAGCCGAGGTACGGCACCACGGCGCTGCGCCGCCACACCTGGGCGTCGGCGATCGTCAGGATCCACGGATCCGCGTACTCGTTGTTGTCGCCTTTGGTGTGCAGCGCGATCATGCCCGGCTGCCAGCCGACCAGCTGAGCCGCCTCGTCGGCCGGGAAGAGATCGGCGACGCGGTGGATGACGCGCTTGCCCGCGTCGTCCGGATCCGTGAACACGATCACGTCGCCGGCCGCGATCTCGCCCTGCGGCACCGGAACGGTCACCGCGAGCGAGCCGGTCGGCATCTGCGGCGCCATCGAGTTCGACAGCACCGGCACGAAGCGCACCAGCCCGAGCGCGGACAGCGCGAACACGGCCACGGCCGCGAGCACGGCGACGCCGACGAGCACCCCGGTCAGCGCACGGAACAGCCTCATCGCAGCTCCTCCCGCCGTCGGCGCACGGCCAGCGCGACGGCACCGAGCAGCAGGGCACCGATCGCTCCGATCAGGGCGGCGCGGATGTCGGCTCCGGTGATCGCGAGCGGTCCGTCGGGGGTCGTGGTCACGGATCCGTCGGGCACCGCGAAGGTCACCCGCAGCCCGGCGGCGGTGTTCTCGAAGTCGTTGCCGGCCGAGGTCGGGAAGGCGATGCGGATGCGCACCGCGGCGGTGCCGCGCGCGCCGATGCTGCGCAGGGACTCGAGTCGGCCGAGGGTCGCTGCGGGCCCGGCGCCGAGCGCGACATCGGCCGTGGGGCAGTTGAACCTGGCGGGGGCGCCGCCGGCCGTGTAGCCGGAGTCGCAGAAGTCGACCACCAGCTGCAGGCCGTCGCGCGGATCCGTCGTGAGGGCGTCCTCGCCGGTCGTCTCGACGATCACGCGCAGCGGCAGCGTCTCGTCGGCGGAGCTGGTGGTCTCGGCGGTCCATTCGGCCCAGTCGCCGGGTGCGAGGTCGGTGAGGTCGACGGAGGAGGAGCGCACCACGAGCGGGGTGTCGTCACCTGCGGCGGCGGGCACGGCGACGACGACGGAGCACAGCAGCACGGCGGCGCAGGCGACGCCGCGCGCGAGGAGGGTGTGCATCTGTGCTCCGGGGAAGAAGAGGGGTGGGGTGGTTTCGGCAGGCTCAACCAGCGAGCGGCAGGCTCAACCGGCGAAGAGCCTGCCGAAACCGGGGGTGGAACTTTACTTCTGGATGCCGGCGCGCTGGATCGCGGAGGCGGTGTAGGTGATGGTCGCCGAGGCGTTCTCGTAGTTGTTGTCGGCGGCGGTCGGCAGGGTCAGCGTCATCAGGGTGTTCAGCGTGACGGTGCCGGCGTCGGTCGGGAAGGTGCCGGTGGCGGTCGGGGTGACGCCGAAGGCGGCCGGGGTCAGGTTCAGCGGCACGGTGCTGAGGGTGTTCAGCTTGCCGGTGCCGAGGTTCGTGACGGTGCCGCTGCAGGTGTACACGCCGGCCGGAGCGGTGGTGGTGCTCCAGGTGCCGTTGGCGCAGACGTCGTAGGAGTAGTCCAGGCCCTGCGCGCCCGAGATCAGAGACTGGCCGACGCCCGCGCCGGTGCTCGCGTCCGAGGTGCCAACGGTGTCGGCGGTGATGCCGGTCTGCAGGCGAACGGAGGCGACCAGGTCACCGTCGTTGGTCGTGGTGGGCAGCGAGATGCCGATCGGGCGCTGCACGATGTCGCCGGGCGCGATGTCCGTGACGGTCGCGGTGCCGGTGACGAGGATGTCGAGCTGGCCGGCGTCGACGGCGTTGGTGGCGGTGCCCGAAGCGGTGAAGACCGCGAAGGCGCCGGCGCCGACGAGAGCGCCGGATCCGATCAGAACGGCGCCGGTGAGGGCGATCTTCTTCCAGGGGCTCTTACGGGTGGTGACGGTGGAGGTCATGGCGACCGTTCCTTTCTCAGTGGTGCCCGGGGCGGGCGGGATGCCCGGTTGGGCTGTGGTTCTCCGCCTCTCGGCTGAGGGCGGAAGTTCTGGGGGAGGGCTAACAGCCCTTCGCGGAGGCGATCGCCGCTTGGGCGGACGCGGTGGAGGCGGCGGAGACGGTGCCCGGCCAGCGCTGCAGATCGGGGCGGACGCGCCACTGGTAGCTGCGGCCCTCGCCGAGACGGTCGTCGACGAAGCTGGTGACGGCGCCGAGCTGCGCCACGGTGACCCAGGTGCCGGTGGCGTTGATCCGGCGCTCGAGCACGTAGTTCGTGGCGCCGGAGACGGCGGTCCAGCTGACCGTGGTGCTCGGCCGGTTCGCGACGCAGGTGCCGGCGGGGCTGGTCGCGGTGGTCGTCTCGGCCCAGTTGCCGAGGCTCACGGCCGCGGTGTTCGAGCGCCGGTCGGTGAAGCCCTGTCGCACGATCGGCGCCGGATCGACGTAGATCGTGATGGTCGAGCTCGCCGTCAGGCCGCCGGCGTCGACGATCGTGTACGGCACGGCGATCGTGCCGGTCCAGCCGTCGGCGGCGGGGGTGTACGTGCACGAGCTCGTGCAGGCGAACGTGCCGTGGCTGCCGGAGGGGAACGCGACCGACTGCAGCGTCGGGGTGGTGCCGTCCGGATCCGTGTCGTTGCCGAGCGGATCCACGCTCACGGCCGCGCCGCCGGTCGCGGCGACCAGGCGGTCGGCGCGGGCGACGGGGGCGTGGTTCTTCGCGGTCACGGTCACCGTCACCCGCACGTTCCAGGTGCCGTAGCTGCTGGAGAGTGCGTAGTCGAACACGTCGGTGCCGACGAAGTACTCCACCGAGCGGTACGTGCACTGGCCGCGGGTGCTCCCGCTGTCGACGCAGGTGACGGATCCGTAGATCGGCGATGCCGGGACCGGCGTCTGGGCACCGCCGATCGCCTTGGGCGTGGTCGAGAGCTGCGCGCGGGAGAAGGTCGCCCCGGTGGCGGCGTTGCCGTCGTTGGCGAGCACGTCGATCACCACGGTGTCGCCCTGCGGCACGGTCGCGCTGTCGACGACCGGATCGGGCACGACGGCGATCGTGACCGAGGCGGTACGCGTGATCGCCGCGCCGGTCGGCGGCGTTCCGCTCACGGTCGCCGTGTTGCTGATCGTGCCGGCCGTCACATCCGCCGCGGTCGTGGTGTAGGTGGCGGTGGCGGTCACGACCTGACCGGGCGTGAGCCGCCCGGCCGTGCCCGGCCAGGTGTAGGCGATGCTCGAGAGCCCGGTGTGCGGATCCGTCACCGCGACGGCGGTGAGCGTCGCGTTGCCGGTATTCGTCGCGGTGAAGGTGTAGGTCACCACGGTGCCGACCGCGCTGATGAACGCCGGGTTCGCGGTCTTGGTGAAGGTCATCGCGGGGCTGCGGGTCAGCGTGACGGTCTTGCTCGCGGTGGACGTGACGGCGGCGCCGGTGGGCGGCGTGCCCGTCGCGGTGGCGGTGTTCACGACCTGGCCGGCGTCCACGTCGCTCTGCAGCAGCGTGTACGTGGCAGTCGCGGTGACCGACTGGCCCACGGCGAGGGTGCCGGCGGTGCCCGGCCAGCTGTAGCTCAGCGTGACCTTCGGGTCGGCGATCGAGACGGCGGTGAGCGGGGTGTTGCCGGTGTTGGCCAGCGTGAAGCTGTAGCCGATGGTCTGCCCGGCGGCGGAGGTGCCGTTCAGCGTGCCGTTCTTGGTCAGTGTGAGGCCGGGCGCGTATCGGATCGGCGTGTTCACGGTCGAACTCGCGCTCGGTGCCGCGGTGCCGGCCACCGTGCGGCCGTTGACGGTCGCGGTGTTGCTGATCGCGGTGCCCGCGTTGATGTCGGCCTGCGTCACCGTGTACGCCGCTGCCGTGAAGTTCGCCGTGCCGCCGGGCGCGATCGTGGCAGAGGCCGGCGTGATGCCGGTGACCCGCGGATCCGTCACCACCACGTTGGTCAGGGTCACGTTGCCGGTGTTCTTGGCGGCGAAGCTGTAGACGATGCTCTCGCCCACATCCGCCTGAGCGTTGCCGTTGCTGTCGGTCAGCGCCCCGCTCTTGGTCAGGGTCAGCAGCGGATTCGCGGCCGTGATCGCGGCCGTGGCGGTGCCCACGTTGCTGGTGATCGTCGTCGATCCGCTCAGCGCGCTCGCGGTCGCCGTGTTGACGAGGGTCGACGAGAGCGCCTCCGCCGCGGTCACCGTGTGCGTGCCGGTACAGGTCGTCGAGGCGGAGGGCGCCAGGGTCGTGGTCGGACAGGTGATGCCGGTGGCCTTCGAATCCGCGATCGCCAGCCCGGTGAGCGAGACGAGGGAGGAGGTGTTCGTGACCAGGAACTGGTAGGGGATCGTGGCGCCCTCGGTGTAGCTCGTGGGCTGCGCCGTGGTCTGGTCGATCTGCTTCACCAGGTTCAGCGCGCCGAGCGTGTTGATCGAGGAGACCGAGACGTTGCGGATGAGGTGCGCGTCGCTGGCGCCGCCGGTCGACGCGGTGAAGCCGAGCTTGTAGCTGGAGGGGGCCGCCGTGGTCATCGTGAACTGCATCACCTGGGTCAGTTGGGCAGCGGCCAGTCCGGCGCTGCCACCGGTGTAGACGGTGACGACGGGCAGGGTGGCGGCGGAGACGGTGATCCGGATGGTGCGCCCGTAGGCGGTGGTCGGGTCGGTGAGGCCGAGGGTCGTCGGCTGGCGGATGGAGACGCCGTTCGCGGGCGCGGCGCCGGCGATGTAGCAGTAGCCGACCTTGGCCTGGCCGGGGCCGCGGGCGACCACGCGGTTGGCGACCTGGCCGGGCGCCGCCGGTGTCGCCGGGCAGCCGGCTCCGATGCCGCCACCGTTCGCGGCCGTGTTCGAGAAGTTGCCGTAGGCGTCCAGGCCGATGCCGAGGTAGCCGCCGTTCACGCCGTCGACCGTGGTGGACTGCGCGTAGCCGAGCGAGCCGCCAGGGGCGCCGGCCGCGGTGAGCGACTTCGAGCCGTCGGTGAGGAAGAATCCGATGCCGTCCGCGCCGGCGAAGGCGAGCGCGCCGCCGTACTGGTACTGGTCGAACTGGATGTCCAGGCCGCCGTTGGCCGGGATCGCCTTGTTCAGGATCGCGCCGCCCTTGGTGTTGGTGCGGTTGTCGGTCAGCTGCAGGAAGCCGAGCGCGGCCGCGGTGCTCGGCGAATTGGTGCGCTTGGAACAGACGCCGAGCGTCGAGCTGCCGGCGGGCGGGGCGGCGGTCGCCTTGGTGAGACAGGCGTCATCGAGTGGTTGCCAGGCCGCCTCCGGCACGCTGGTGCCGCCGAATGATTCGCTGACCAGGAGCGTCGCGGCGCTGGCCGACTGCCCGGAGACGGCGACGAGGAGCGCGGTCAGCAGCGTGAGGGCGAGCGCGGCGCCGAGGATGCGGAGCCGATGGAGCGGGTGGTTCACGGTCCGGAGACCACCTGACGGTCCGAGAGGGCAGCGTTGATCACGGTGTCCCCCCATTCGGCTCGGCGCTGGTCCCTCCCGCGGCGGCTGCACTCAACCTAAATGTCGGCCCTCGTTCCCCCTGGGCCTGCGACGGGTGTCATATCCGCACAGAACTCCTCACCTTTCCCCTCCTCCGGCACTCCGCGAAATTTCGCGAGGTTCGCCGCTGCGGACGAGATGCCGCGCCGCGGCAGCGCACATCGTCCGCAGCGCGCGATCTCGCGGGCTGGGCGAGCGTGAGGCGGCAGCTAGGCGAGCGGCTTCGCCATGCACAGGCTCGTGGGGTCGAGCACGTAGGGGCCGAAGCGGTCGATGTCGACGAAGCCGACGGAGTGGTACAGCGCGACCGCCTCGACCTGCGGCGCGCCCGTCTCCAGACGCAGGATGCGTGCGCCCGAGATCCGCGCGTACGCCTCGACGGCGGTCAGCAGCCGTCGAGCGACGCCGCGGCCGCGGGCTCTCGGATGCACGAACATCCGCTTCAGCTCGCCGAACTCGTCGGGACCGAGCACGAGGGCCGCCATGCCGAGCGCCGCGTGATCGGCCTCGTCGCGCGCGACGAAGACGCGCACGTGGGCGCCCTCCAGGTCGGCGACGTCCATCCGATGGAAGTTCTCGGGTGCGTAGATGCCGAGGTGGTATTCGTCGCTGAGGGCGAGCAGGCGCTCGACGTCGGGAGAGCGCGCCGGTTCGACGCCGACGGCGATTCGGCTCACTGCCCTGCCTCGATCTGCCCTGCCTCGATGGCGACCACCGCGGTCGTCGGCGGTGCGAGTTCGCGGTCCAGGAAGTCGATGATCTGCCCGCGAAGGGTGTCGTTCAGCATGGCGATGGAGTGCAGCGAACCGGCCTGCAGACGGAACTCGACGTCCACTCCCGCCGCCGTGAGCGCATCCGCGAAGCTCTGCGACTGGCTCAACGCCACGCGTTCACTCTCGGAGTGGGCGATGAAGAACGGCGGGTCGTCGGCATCGATCTGCGCGATCGGGGAGGCGGCGCTCGCCGCCGGGCAGGCGGCCAGGTCCGCGCAGGCCAGGTAGCTGTGCACCGCGGCGGCGATACCGACGGTCGGATCGTCGTCGGCCATACCGGTCGCGGTGAGGTCGGACGGACCGGAGAGATCGACCACGGCCTTGATGTCCGCGGACGTGGTGCCGAGGAGTGACGCGAGGTTGCCGCCGGCGGAGCCGCCGAACGCGGCGATCCGCTCGGGGTCGACGCCGTAGTCCTCCGCGTTCGCCGTCAGCCAGGCAGCGGCGGCGGTGACGTCGTCGATCTGGGCGGGGAACACCGCGGCCGGGGCGAGCCGGTAGTTCACCGAGACGGCCACGAAGCCCTCGCTCGCGAGCCACTGGCAGATCGGCCGCCAGTTCAGGTCCGCCTTGTCGCCGCGCGCCCAGCTGCCGCCGTGGATCTCGAGCACCGCCGGGCGCGCATCCCCACCACCCGCCGGCATGCAGACGTCGAGCGTCTGCCCGGTGGCGGCGTCGTAGACGATGTCGGCGTCGATCGTGATGCCCGAGTAATCGCGGTCGGGGACCACGCTGACCAGCTGGGCCTGCGCCATCGGCTGAGAAACCGGAGCGCACCCCGCGATGGCCGCGAGAACGCCGAAGATCGCGATCACTCGCAGGCTGGCTCGGGCGGTCTTGTGCATGGCGTGCGCTCACTATAGACGCTGTCCGGCGAAGCCGGTCCCCACGGTTGTTGAGCCTGCCGAAACATAGACGCTGTCCGGCGAAGCCGGTCCCAGCGGTTGTTGAGCCTGCCGAAACATAAGCGCAAGTCCGTTTCCGCGATGTTTCGGTTCGCCATCCGACGAAATCGTCTCTCCCGCGCGGGGCGGGAGGGACGATTCTGCCGGATGGATCCGCGTCAGCGTTCGAGCTGGCGTACGCGGGTGCGCGAGACACCGAATGCCGCCGCCGCAGCGTCGAGTGTGTAGCGGTCGGCGCGGGCGATCGCGACGGCGCGGCGGCGCGCAGCGGCCGATCGCTCCTGCGCTTCGCGGGATTCACGTTCGGCCGTCTCAGCCTCCTGCCAGGCCGCCTCCGCCTCGGGTGTCACGTGCACCGTGACGGTGACGGTGACCTCGTCCTCCGGGACGTTCAAGTAGAGCGCCGCGATCTCGATGGCCACCGCTTCGACCTCGTTCACGCTGCGCGCCTGCCCGACGGTGTCCAGCGCGGGGATCGTGACCAGCCACCATCGACCGTCCCGGACGGCGGTCGCCGCGAATTCCTGCCGTGTCATGTGCATCCTCTCTAGCGCCACTCGGTCGGAGGGTCGGGCAGTTTCGCGATGAGTTGTCGGATGACGCCGGCGGTCACCTCACGATGGTGTGGGATCGATTCCTTGACCGATTCATCGGGAAGCCCCCAGAGCTCGTGGCTGCCTTTTCCCTGACGGAGCAGGACCCAGCCCTGCGACCGGAGAACTCGGATGACGTCGCGGTACTTCTGAGGTCTCGGCATGAGGTTAGTGCATCCCCCCTACCGCGCGCCAAGGAAGGGGGTCTGTCAATCCTCGTCCGCGCGTCGCCGACGATGTCCCTCGCGCACTCATGACGGGATCCGATCATGAAGTCCGAGTGCCGCGCACGGTCGATCGCCTGAATCGGGACAACTCCTGGGGGGATGCCCTCTGTGGAGGAGCGGACCCGTTACTCCGTCGGCGCGAGCGCGACCGGCCGGGTCGGCGGCGCCACCGCCGACTCCACCACGCGCGGCTCCGGCTGCAGCCGCACCAGCACGACTCCGGCCAGGATGAGCGCGCCGCCGAAGAACTGCACCGGCGCGGGCAGCTCGCCGAGCAGGATCCACGAGGCGAGCACCGAGAACATCACCTCGGTCAGCCCCACGAACGATGCGATCCGCGAGCCGAGCCGCACCGTTCCGGCGATGCCCAGCAGGTAACCCGCCACGGTCGACATCAGCAGGATCACCGCGGCGGGCAGGAACCACGGCACCGCCTCGCCGACGAAGGTGACGGTGCCGAAGTGTGCCCGCATCGGCACAACGCCGACGAGGCCGAGCGCGACCAGGACCACGGTTCCGACGACCATCGAGCCGGCGGTGAGCACCATCGGCGGCAGCTCGTCGTCGACCTTCGCCGAGATCACGTAGTAGACCATCACCCCGAGCGAGGCCGCGAGGGCGAAGCCGACGCCGATCAGTGCCGGTGTCGCCTGACCGTTCAGATCGAGTACGAAGACCAGGCCGGCCAGCGCGACCACGGAACCGGCGATCGTGTACCAGCCGGGGTGCTTGCGGGTCCGCGCCCACACGAACAGCACCAGGAACACCGGCGCCAGGTACTCGATCAGCAGCGCGATGCCGACCGACATGTGCTCGATCGCGCTGTAGAAGAACAGCTGGGCGCCGATCACCGCGAACACGCCGTACGCGAAGAAGGTGCCGAGGTTGCGCCGCAGGATCCACCGGCGCCCGCGCAACTGGATCAGCGCCGGAATCGCCAGGATGACGGCCGCGCCGGCGACCCGCCAGAGCACGGCAGCACCGGGCGTCCAGCCCGCCTCCAGCAGCGGCTTCACGAACGGCCCGCCCATCCCGAACGCGCCCGCGGCGAGCAGGGCGATCACCAGGCCGGAACCGAGGCGGCGGGGCGGGGTCATGGGCAGGTCTCCTTCGTCGGCCGCGCGGACCCTGTCAGGAGTCAACTGCGGTTATGCTCGTGACACTAGTTGGAGCGAGTGTCAGGAGTCAATATGGTCTTCGCCCATGACATCGAGGCGACTCTCGCCGCCACCGCGATCCTGGTGAACACGGTGCCCGAGCTGTCCGATTCCGGGCACGACGAGCTGTCCACATCGGCGCAGTTGCGCGACTTCCTGCGGGAGAATCGCTACACCTTCTCGCACACCGGATCGAGCGCCGAGCTCGACGGCATCCGGGCGATCCGCGAACCGCTCCGCGCCCTTTGGCTGACGGATTCGGAGGAGGGTCAGGTCGAGATCGTGAACGGGATGCTGCACTCCGGCAACGCGCTGCCGCAGCTGGTGCGGCACGGCATCTGGGGGTGGCACCTCCACGCGACCGCCGACGGCGCTCCCCTCGCCACCCGCATCCTGATGGAGGCGGCGATGGCCTGGGTCGAGGTGATCCGCACGGATGAGCGCGATCGGATGCGGCTGTGCGCGGCCGAGGACTGCGACGCCGTGCTCGTCGACTTCTCCCGCAACCGGTCCAAGCGGTACTGCGACGTGGGCAATTGCGGGAACCGCGCGAACGTCGCGGCGTACCGGGCGCGCAAGGCGTCGGAGGAGGGCTGAGCCGTCCCCGCGAGATGCCTCTTTCGTACGCGTTCTACGGCGTGTCGCGTACACAAGAGGCATCTCGCGGGGGTTGTGGGCTGAGCGCCGTCCCCGCAGGATGCGCCCGCCTGACCGAGCGGGATGAGGACGCGCTCTAGCCAGGGGAGCGCCGCGCGTGTAGTGTGTTCCAGTCGGCTCTTGGCACCGCGCGGTTTGCGTGCGGATGGGTTTGTAAGTCAAGCGGGCCGGTTCTCGCGACAATCGTCGCTGAGATTTCACGTGTGTGAAACGGTCCCGGTCAAAGACTCGCCCGGGTTCTTGTAGTGCGGCGTTCGTGCTGAGAGTTGAAACGGTAGGAATCCTGTCCTGAGGGGCAGGAGCCGAAGATCCGTATGGCGACTCGAATGGGAACGCGCATGTTTGCGCCATAAAAACAACCCAGGAAATCACTATGCCCAAGAACAAGAAGCCCGCCGGCGGACGCCCCGCCAAGAACTTCGAGCCGAACCGCTACGGCGCCAAGTCGGCCACCGCCCCGCGCTACGGCGCCCCGAAGGCGACCGCCGGTTCGCGCAGCGAGGGTCACCGCGGCTACCGCGCCCCCGACGAGAACGCCCCGAAGAAGGCTCGCTGGAACGCCGACGAGCGCGCCGCCCGCGCCGAAGCCCGCCCCGCGCGCAGCTACGACCGCGACGATCGCGCTCCCCGCCGCGACTCCGCCGACCGCCCGGCCCGCTCGTACGACGACCGCGGCCCGCGTTCGTACGGCGACCGCCCGGCTCGCGACGACCGCGCCCCGCGTTCCTACGACCGCAGCGACCGTCCGGCCCGCTCCTTCGACCGCGACGCCCGTCCGGCCCGTTCGAATGACGACCGCGCGCCGCGCTCCTACGACCGTTCCGATCGTCCGGCCCGCGACGACCGTGCGCCCCGCGCCTACGGCGACCGTCCGGCCCGCTCCTTCGACCGCGACGCCCGTCCGGCCCGCTCGAATGACGACCGCACCCCGCGCAGCTACGACCGTTCCGACCGTCCGGCCCGCGACGACCGCGCCCCGCGCAGCTTCGACCGCAGTGACCGCCCCGCGCGCTCCTACGACCGCAGCGACCGCCCGGCCCGCAGCTTCGACCGCGACGCGCGCAGCGACCGCCCGGCCCGCAGCGACCGCCCCGCGCGCTCGTTCGACCGCAACGACGAGCGCCCCACCCGCTCCTACGGCAGCGACCGCGGCGCCAGCGACTTCTACCCGAGCCGCGACGCCAAGCCCGCGTTCCAGCAGAGCGACGACGTCGTTCTCGAGCGCCTCGAGGCCGACGCCATCGAGGCGAAGGACGTCGACGGCGTGAGCTTCGGCGACCTCGGCCTCGGTGCCAACATCGTGCGCCAGCTGACCGAGATGGGGGCTGCGGCTCCGTTCCCGATTCAGGCCGCGACCATCCCGGATGTGCTCGCCGGCAAGGACGTACTCGGCCGCGGCAAGACCGGCTCCGGCAAGACGATCGCCTTCGGCGCCCCCGTCGTCGAGCGCCTGATGGAGAACAACGGTGGCAAGGGCCGCAAGCCCGGCCGCGCCCCGCGTGCCCTCATCCTGGCCCCGACCCGCGAGCTGGCGATGCAGATCGACCGCACCGTGCAGCCCATCGCCCGCAGCGTCGGCCTGTTCACCACCACGATCTTCGGCGGTGTGCCGCAGTACAAGCAGGTCTCGGCCCTGCAGCGCGGCGTCGACATCATCATCGCCACCCCGGGCCGCCTCGAGGACCTGATCGAGCAGGGTCGCCTCGACCTCTCGACCGTGGCGATCACCGTCCTCGACGAGGCCGACCACATGTGCGACCTGGGCTTCCTGGAGCCGGTGCAGCGCATCCTGCGTCAGACCAAGCAGGGCGGCCAGAAGCTGCTGTTCTCGGCCACCCTGGACAAGGGCGTCGCGGCGCTCGTCGACGAGTTCCTCGTCACGCCGACCGTGCACGAGGTCGCCGGTGAGGACCAGGCGTCCTCGACCATCGACCACCGCGTGCTGCTGATCGACCAGCGCGACAAGAGCGAGATCATCGAGCAGCTGGCCGCGCGTCAGGGCAAGACGCTGATCTTCGCCCGCACCCGCGCCTTCGCCGAGCAGCTCGCCGAACAGCTCGAGGACGCGAACATCGCGGCCACCAGCCTGCACGGCGACCTCAACCAGGCCCGCCGCACCCGCAATCTCGCGCTGCTCACCAGCGGTCGCGTGGACGTGCTGGTCGCCACCGACGTCGCCGCCCGCGGCATCCACGTGGACGACATCGACCTGGTCATCCAGGCGGATGCGCCGGACGAGTACAAGACGTACCTGCACCGCTCCGGCCGCACCGGCCGCGCCGGCAAGAAGGGCACCGTGGTCACCCTGATCACGCGCAACCGCCGCCGCCGCATGGAGGAGCTGCTGGACCGGGCCGAGATCGAGGCCGACATGGTCCAGGCCTACCCGGGCGACGCCCTGCTGACCGAGATCAGCGCGCCGAGCGTCTGAGTTCGAGCCCTCTGAAGAGCCGCACCCCTCGAAGGGGTGCGGCTCTTCTGCGTTTCGTTCTCCACACCACACCACACCGCACCGCACCGCACCACACCGCACCGCACCGCGCCGCTTAGCCGGAGCCGTTATGTCTCGCTGGTCGAGTAGCCCAAGGCCGGCCACGGCCGACGCGTATCGAGACCCGTGCACCTCCCTTGAGAGAGGGCGCATGGATCTCGATACGGTCGGCCGGATTTCGGCGGGCTCAATCACCGCGGGGACCGGCTTCGCCGGGCAGCAACCCGTAACGGCCTCCCCACTCGATCAACGAACACACTGAACCACCCGACAACGAGACGGACGCAGTTTCTTCCGCGCCGTGCCACGGAGCCAGAGCCGTCCTGTCTCGATCAGCGACGGCTCACGCGCCCGGAGTCGCGAAACGCGGCAGGCCACCATCGCGTCCGACGCCGTTGTGAAGACCATCCGCCGCCTCCACCAGCAGGACCACACCGGAGTGAGCCGGTCTACCAAGCGCTCGTCCGGCGACAGGCGTCGCGCGTTCAGCGCCACACGTCTCGTTCCGCCGAACGCCTCGGGTCGCCGCTCGCCTAACGTTGGCGCGGAATGTGACACAACGTCACGCAGAGACGTCGGAAAGGCGGGACCCCGGTGACCTTCGCGAACGCGGCGACGACGATCGACATCACGACGATCACCATCACGGAGCGACGGCTCGTTGTCACCGACCCGTTCGCCACCCGGGACGGCCGCGCCCGGCTCGACGCCGAGTGCGAGCGGCTCGCGCAGATCGGGCGCACGCACTTCGGCACCGACGGCATCACCCGCAAGCGCACGAGCCGCATCGATCGGAGCAATCCCGCGACGGCCGAGATGCTCGATCGCTACGTCGCCTTCGCCGCGTGGCTCGACCTGATCCCCAGCGCCGCCGCACTCGACGTTGTGTACGACCCCACCTCCGCGGCCCTGCCGAACGGCGTTGTGCTCGACGACGAGTCGCGGCTCTGGTTCGCCAACGTCGCCGACGGCGTCGGCATCCGCAGTCGCGCGCACGTGCTCGCCGGGATCCTGCGCGCGGAGTCGCTGCGGGTCACCGGGCGCCGGCAGCGGTGGCTGAGCCTGGGCAGCGGGGCGATCCACCCCGTGATCGGGGTGCTGGGCGCGATCCGCGCGGAGGCGGCGACCGTGCCCGAGCTGACCCTGCGCGATCTCGACCGCGAGGCCCTGTCGCTCGCGCGCGACTACGCGTATCGGGCCGGTGTCTCCGCCCAGCTGCGCATCCGTCGCGCGAATGTGCTGCGCCGGCGCCCCGTGACCCCCGGCCGGGCCGACGTGGTCGAGGCGGTCGGCCTGCTGGAGTACCTGAAGCCGCACGACTGGGCCCTCCGCGCTGCCGGATTCGTCCGCCCGCGCCGTCGACTCGCGGGCGCGGTCACCTTCCTCCGCAACGCGTACGAGCTGGTCGCGCCGGGTGGTGTGCTCGTCGTCGGCAACATGCTCGACACGCATCCGCAGCTCGGTTTCACGCTCGATGTGGTCCAGTGGCCGCACATCCAGCCGCGTTCGGTCGCCCAGATGCGGGCGCTGTTCGCCGCGGCAGGGATCGCGGGTGAGATCGAGGTGACCCTGCCGAGCGACGGCGTCTACGCGGTCTATACGATCCGTCGCCCGGCGTGAGAGCCGGGACGTTCGAGCGGTTCACCTCGGTCGCGCACCGACTGCCGCGCACCGTGATCGCACTGTCCCTGTTGCTCGTGCTGATCGCGAACGGCCTCGGCGCCGGTTTGGCCGAGCGGCTGCTGAACGGTGGCACCACCGATCCGGGCAGCCCATCGGCGCGGGCGGATGCTCTCGTCGCGGAGTTCGCGCCGGCCGCGGATCCCGACGTTCTGCTGCTGGTCACCGGACCCGCCGCGACCGATGCGCCCTCGACCCAGCGGGCCGGCCTCGCCCTCGCGCAGCGACTCGACGCCGTGCCGGACGTGCGCGGCGTCGTGCCGTACTGGTCCAGCGGCTCCGCGGCGCTGCGCTCGGACGACGGCAGATCCGCCCTGATCACCGCCCACATCGACGGCAGCGAGTCCGAACAGTTCCGCACCCTCGAACGGATCGAGACGATGCTCGCGCACGCGCGCGGCGCCGCGGCCACCGAGGATCTGCGGGTCGAGCTCGGCGGCTTCGTTCCGGTGCAGCGCGCGATCCAGGATGCGGTGCAGCACGACCTCGAGATCGCGGAGATGATCGCGCTGCCGATCACCTACTTCCTGCTGATGCTCGTCTTCGGCGGTGCGCTCGCCTCGCTGCTGCCGCTGCTCGTGGGCGTCTTCGCGATCGTCTGCACCAACGCCGTGCTCGCCCTGCTGGCCGACGTCACCGACGTCTCGATCTTCGCGATGAACCTCACGACCGCGCTCGGTCTGGGGCTGGCCGTCGACTACGCGCTGCTGATGGTGCGACGCTTCCGCGAGGAACTGGAGGAGCACGGCACCGACGTCCGCATGGCGGTCGTCGCGACCATCGACTCCGCGGGCCGTACGGTGTTCTTCTCGGCCGTCACGGTCGCGGCGGCGCTCGCGGTGATGCTGCTGTTCCCGTTGTTCTTCCTGCGCTCCTTCGCCTATGCCGGAATCGCCGTGGTCGCCTTCGCGGCGCTCGGCGCGATCGTGGTGCTGCCCGCGCTGTTCCTGCTGCTGGGCCGACGGGTGCGCGAGCGTCGATCGGCGAACCGCCCCGAGCGTCCGTTCCTCGGGCTCGGCGGTCGCTGGGCGCGCTGGACGCTCCTGATCACGCGACGCCCGGGCATCGTGGCGGTCGCGACCGCGGTGCTGCTGCTCGCGCTCGCGGCCCCTTTCCTCCGCGCCGCCTACGGCCCGTTGGACGATCGCCTCCTCGCGGCGGGCACTTCGGAGCGCGCCGTCGCTCAGGAGTTGCGCGACCGCTTCACCGAGGCGCCTGGCGTCCTCGCCACGATCGTGCTGCCGGCGCGGGCGGATCCGTCGCGGGTCTCCGCCATGGTCGACGAGGTGAGCGGCGTGAGCGGGACGGTGATCAGCGAGCAGGAGCGGCCCTTGGTCACCGTGCTCGCCCGCGCCGATCTCGACCTCGCCTCCGCCAGGGCGCAGCGGATCGCGGCCGACGTCCGCGCGCTGCCGCTGCCCGGCGGCACCCTCGTCACCGGGGAGCCGGCCCGGCAGTTGGACACGGAGGCGGCGGTGGCGCGCACCCTGCCGACCGCGCTGCTGCTGGTGGTCGGCGTGGCGGCCGGCCTGGTGTTCCTGCTCACCGGGAGCCTGGTGCTGCCGGTGCTGGCGGTGCTGAGCAACGCGCTCAGCCTGACCGCGATGCTCGGCGCGGTGGTGCTGGTGTTCCAGGACGGTGCGCTCGCGGAGGCGCTGAAGCTGACGCCCACCGGATTCATCGACGTGACCCTCCCGCTGCTGATGTCCTGCATCGCGTTCGGCCTCTCGATGGACTACGGCGTCTTCCTGCTCGCCCGGCTCGTGGAGGAGCGTCGGCGCGGGCTCGGTGCGCGCGACGCGATGGCGATGACGGCCCAGCGCACCGGGGGCTTGATCACGTCGGCCGCGGCCATCCTCGCCGTGGTGCTGATCGCGATCGGCTCCAGCGGGGTGACCAGTACGAAGATGCTCGGGCTCGGCGTGGCCCTGGCCGTGATCGTCGACGCGACGGTGGTGCGCAGCGTGCTGGTGCCGAGCGCCGTGGTCTGGCTGGGGGAGCGGGCGTGGTGGGCGCCGCCCGCGCTGCGGCGCTTCCACGACCGCTGGGGCTGGCGGGAGTGATCGCGATGCGCACGGGCCCGGAACGTCGGAGAACGACGGGGCGTGAAGAAATGGACGGGGCGGAGAGACGGACCGAGGCCGGATGAGCAGACACAAGACCACGAACACCCGCCCGTGGGCGCCGCTCGCGATCATCGCAGGCGTGCTGGTGGCGGGCGGGATCGCCGTCGGTGCCGGAGCGCTGGTCTCGGCCGACCGCCCCGGCCCGACGGCGGCGGCCTCCGCATCCTCCGGCTGCGCGACCACGCCGGTGACGCTGCGCGTGGCCGTCGCGAGCGGGTACCGGCCCGTGCTGCAACAACTCGCCGACGACCCGTGCGTCCAGCTCGAGCTCTCCAGCGGCGACGGATTCGACGGCGCGGTCGCGCTGAAGAACGGGGCGGCCGACGTGTGGATCGCCGACTCCCGCCAGCGCGCCTACGTCGTTGATCCCGAGCTCGCTGCCGCCGCGCCGAGTCTGGCGAGCAGCCCCGTTGTGATGTCGGTCTCACCCGCCACCTCGGCGAGCCTCGGCAAGGCGGTGCCCGCGCCCGACTGGTCGCTGCTGGTGCCCAGCGATGCGACCTCGGGGCTGAGCTTCCAGATCCAGGACTCGAGTGGGAGCAGCGCCGTGCTCGCGGTGGCGGATGCGGTGGCGACGTCGAGCGAGGCCGCCAGTGGGGACGAGTACCTCGCCTATGCGGCGACCGCCAAGGCGATCACCCGCCTCGAAGCGAACCCGGCGGACGTGACCCAGCCCGTGCCGGCGGACACCGTGCGGGTCGGCGAGTTGCGGCTGGTCGGCAGCGACACGGTCGTGCCGGTCGCCACCGGCCTGCCGAGCCTGAGCTATCCGTGGATCGAGCCGACGGTGCCCAGCGACGGCGCCGTCGCTGCCGCGGCCTCCGAGCTGCTGGCCCGATTGCAGAGCGCCGACGGCCTGGAGGCTGCAGCGGATGCGGGGTTCCTGCCGCCGGACGCGAACGCGGCGAGCATCGCGGGCGACGACGTCGCGCTGTCCTCCCCACCCGCGATCGACGAGACCCCGCTGCTGTTCACCCTCGCCGACGCCTCCGTCTTCTCGGCCCGGGTGCTCGCCCTGCTGGATGTCTCGGGATCGATGGCCGATGTCCCGCCGGGCGGAACCGTCTCGGGGATGGACGCCCTGAAGCAGTCGATGACTCTCTTCGCCACGACCATGCCCGACAACGTCGAGGTCGGCGGTTGGGCGTTCGGCTATCAGCTGGCACCGCCGAACGACTACGTGCCTCTGGTGACGCCGGCACCGCTTTCGCAGACGCGCAGCACCATCCTCGGGCTCGCGCAGAGCATGCAGCCGCAGGACACCGGCACGGCCCTGTACAGCACCTTCCTCGCCGCCTACCGCAACGCCCAGGAGAACTACGACCCCAGCAATCTCAACGTCGTCGCCGTCTTCACCGATGGCAAGAACGAGGATGCGCCGGGCGCCCTCGACCTGCAGGCCACTCTCGCGCAGCTGGGGGCCGTCGCGGATCCGAACAAACCGATCATCCCGTTGTTCTTCGGCTTCGGTAACTCCGACGTCCCGGCGATGCAGCAGATCACCTCCGTGGTGGGCGGCGACGTCTGGCGGATCAGCCAGCCCGAGCAGATCGTCGGCGCGATGATCGAGGCCATCTCGCAATACGCCCGGATCGGCATCCCGGCGGAGCTGTCGACGACGACCGGATGACCATACGAGGGTTTCTCGAATTCCACTCCCTTGAATTAGGGTGAGTGCCGCGACGCGAGTCGTGAGGATTCGTCCGGGGGAGGATGGGTATGAGCAGGCACCGTACGCGGCCGTCGCGCCGAGGGTTCGCCGGGCGGCGATGGGTTCCGATCGCGATCGTCGCCGGCGTGATCCTGGCCGGCGGCGGTGCCGTCGGCGTGGGCGCCGCACTGTCCGGCGGTTCGAGCGGATCGGATGCGGCGGCCGAGGTCACCGTATCGCCGACCCCCTCCGCCACCGGCTGCGCGATGACGCCGGTCACGCTGCGCGTCGCCGTCGCTTCCGGGTTCCGCGGAGTGATCGACGCGTTGCCGAAGGATCCGTGTGTCGACCTGGAGTTGCTGGACGGCGACGGCTTCTCCGGCGCGGTCGCCCTGCATCAGCACACCGCCGACGTCTGGATCTCGGACTCCCGCTCCCGCGCGTACGTGCTCGATCAGGCTCTCGCCGCCTCCGCGCCCAGCCTCGCCTCCAGCCCCGTTGTGCTCTCGGCGTCGCCGACGACCGCCGCACCCTTCACAGCGCAGACGGCGAACTGGGGCATCCTCGTGCCGACGGAGGCGAGCTCCGGGGTGCGCCTCGAGACTCAGGACTGGGATGCGAGCAGCGTGATGTTCGCCACGATGAGTGCGGTGACGGATGCGGGGACCGCCGCCACCGGCGACAAGTACCTCGCCTACGCGGGCTCGGCCGGTGCCGCCCAGCGGCTGATTGAGGGTGGCGATGTCGATCCCTCTATCCCCGCGGCCGACGGTACGGTGCGGGTGAGTGAGAAGCGGCTGGTCGCGGCCGGGGATGCGTTGCTGCCGACGGCGGCGGGCGTTCCGGCGCTCGACTATCCGTGGATCGAACCGAGCATCGCCGATGCCGCCGTGGCGGATGCGGCGGCCGGGCTGCTCGCAGAACTGCAGGGTGAGGACGGCGCTGCGGCGATCGCCGACGCCGGGTTCGAGCGGGCAGGAGCCGCGTCGGTCGACCTCGGCGACACCACCGCTGCGATCTTCGCCCAGCCCGCGATCGCGAGTACGCCGCTGCTGTTCGTGCTCGCCGATCCGTCGGTGTTCTCCGGCCGCGTGCTCGCCCTGTTCGACGTGTCGGGCTCGATGGGGGACGTGCCGGCGGGCAGCACGATCTCGGGGATGGACGCCGTTCGTCAGGCGGTGACGCTGTTCGTCTCGACGATGCCCGACGACGTGGTGGTGGGCGGGGAGACGTTCGGCTTCCAGCTCGCGCCGCCGAGTGACGTGGTCACGATCATCCCGTCGGCGCCGCTATCGCAGAATCGCGCCTCGGTGTTGCAGGCGGCCGCGGCGCTGGCGCCGCAGGACACGGGCACTGCGCTGTACAGCTCGTTCCTCGCCGGGTACCGCACCGCGGTCGCGGAGGCGCAGCCCGGCGAACTCTCGACCGTCGCCGTTTTCACCGACGGCAAGAACGAGGATGCGCCCGGCGCGTTGGATCTGAACGGCATGCTCGCCCAGTTGCAACAGAGCGCGGACGCGAGCAAGACCGTTGTGCCGCTGTTCTTCGGGATGGGTGACGCCGACATCGGCGCGATGCAGCAGATCACCGCGGTGACCGGCGGCAACGTGTGGAAGATCGACCGGCCGGAGCAGGTCGTCGGCGCGATCATCGAGGCGACGGCCCAGACGGGCCGGATCGGCATCCCGGCCGAGCTGCTCGTCGCGGGTTGAGCCGGCGGCTCAGGACTCGGATCGGGGTGGTGGGTCGGGGTCTTCTGCTCGTCCGGTGAGTCTTCGGTGGGGGTTGCCCATCGGTCGTGGTGTGCGGTGCGGGTCGATCACGAAGGGTGGGATCAGGTGCGCGCGCAGGCCGTGGACGGTCATCTTCATCACGATCTCCCACCCGGTGTTCGCGTGGATCACGTGGTGGTGAAAAGCGCATAGCGGCACCCCGTTGTCGACGCTGGTCTTCCCGCCGCGGGAGTGCCAGTGCACGTGATGCGCTTCCGTCCATGCGGGTGGAGCGGTGCAGCCGGGCCAGGCGCAGCCGCCGTACAGGGCGGCGAGGAGCTTCTTCTGCGCGGGCGTGAATTCGCGCACGGGCCGGCCGAGGGCGTCGGTGACGTTGCGGTCACCGAGGATCGCGAGGCGCACCTCCCCGTGACACCGCAACCGCCGCACCGTCGCCGCCGGTACCGGCTCCTCCGTGTGATCCAGGTACGCGGGACCGGCAGCGGTGTCGTCGTCGAGATCGGCGGCGTTCACGTACGCGGTGATCTGCGGCGTCGCCCCGGTCGGGGCTTCGGATGCGGCGCCGGCGACGACGAGCGCGACGACGGTATCGAGCGCCTTCTGCCCGTGCGTGCGGGCATCCCCGAACACGACGCCCTCCGCCGCCTCCCGGGTGTTGTCGCCGTCGCGGAACGCGGGCTTGCGGGGGCTGGTGTGCGGGGACAGCGACGATTTGATCGCCGCGGCCTGCTCCGTCGTGACCGTCAACACGAGCGTCTCCGTGCCGGTCTTCCCTTTGCGTCACACGGCGTTGCGGAGGTGGAACGCTTCTTCCTCGCTGGGCTCGAGCCCGTCGGGGTCCAACCGGGCTCGCCACGCGAGGGCTTGGATCTTCACCAGCTCCGCCGCGATCCCGGTCCCGGTGACGGCGCCGTGCGCGTTCGCTTCCCCGGCCGGGTCGGTCGCGGATTCCACGATCGCCTTCTCCGCGACCGCGAGTTCGTCGGGGTGGATCCGCGCCGCGGACCCGGACAGGGTCGACACGAGCACCTCCGCGGCGTCCGCGTGCATGGTCCCGGCCAGTACCGCCTGCCCCATCACGGGGAACAGTGCGGGCGCGCCCCAGCCGCTGGTGACCGCTTTCCCCATCCCCGCTTGTGCGAGCCGGATCCGTCGCCCGGCGGTCATCTCGGAGGATCCGGTGAGCATCGCCAGCAGTTGCTTGCCGGTGCGGACCCCGTGCCGCAACGCGAGCGAGTCCATCCCCCGCTCCACCTGGCAGGCCGCCTCGATCGCGCCCGCCGCCCCGACCGCACCGCCGACCACGGCCCGCTCCAACCCGCCCCACGCCACCGCGAGTTCCATACGCTCGTTCTCCGTCAGCCGCCCCCACTCGATCGAGGCGACCTCATCACGCACCTGCGCCGCCAGAGCGGCGATGAGGGGGAGAAGGGTTGGAGTCATACCCCCATTATAGGTGACACGTTCGACGATGTCGAACCACCAGCGAACAAAAGCTCGAAACTATGTTCCCTCGTGGTAGTGCGACTTCGCGGGCTCAATGGGCGAAGGTGGGTGGCGGGTTCCCGCTGCTCGGCGACACCGGAACGCGCCATATGCGCCAGCATCCCGCCGAGGCTTGCCTGCCGCTCGATCGCCACGTAGGGTCTTTCTTGTCCCCCCAACGGGTTACAGGATCGGGTACTCAATCCCCCCGGATGGCATCCGATCTTGGAGTGGCTCCGTCCCGTTTCAGGACAGGGTCGACGGTTTTGTTCGGGTTGTCCGTCGACCACACGAAAGGGTGGGTGCGATTGCACCCACCCTTTCGCACGTGACCCGGGCGATGGCGGTCGCCCGGGTCACGGTTCCTCCCCGATTCGAGCACGCTCGGCCGGGGAAGTGTTGTCGGCTTAGGAGGCCGGCGGGGTCAGGACGGTGTCGATGAGGTACACGGTCGCGTTAGCGGTGACGACGCCACCGCAGATGACCTTGGCGTCGTTGACCATGATGTCGTCGCCGCTGCCGGTGACGGTGACGTCGCCGCCCTGGACGGTGGTGTGCGTGCCGTCGATGTCAGCGGGCGCGATCTGGCCGGGGACCACGTGGTAGGTCAGGATCGAGGAGAGCGTCGCGGCTCCCTCGGGGGTGGCCAGCGTGGCGAGGGTCGCGGCGTCGAGCTTCGCGAACGCGTCATCCACCGGGGCGAAGACCGTGAACTCGGAACCGTTCAGCGTGTCCACCAGGTTGACGTCGGGGTTGAGCTGGCCCGAGACCGCCTTGGTCAGGGTGGTCAGCAGCGGGTTGTTCGACGCGGCGGTGGCCACGGGGTCCAGTGCCATACCGGCGACGGATCCGTCGCCATCCGGCACGGCCTCCGCGTAGGCGGCGCAGCCGGAGCCGACCAGGTTGGCGGCCGGGTCCATCATCTCGGCGGTCGCACTGGCGGACGGAGAGGACATCTCCGACTCGGTGCCCGTCGAGCCGGTGGAGCCGCTCGAGCAGGCGGTGAGGCCGAGGGCGGCGACGCCGAGCAGGGCGAAGGCGGCGAAAGTGTTGCGCTTGGTGGATCGCATGGGATCCCTCCTTTGGATACCGGCCGTGAAGCCGCGAATGGTGTGTGGCGGGCCGATCGACCGAGTTCGGTCTGTCGCTCTCTTCGCCCGTTGATGATGCTTCGGAGCCCGACGGAAGAGGGATTGGAACTTTTTAGACAAACTAGGTAACGGCTTCGTAACGGGTGAATCCGCCGCAGCAGAGGGGCGCCCGCCGGCGGTCTCGAGGTTGGCGAGCGTGGACTGGAGCGGCACGGCGGGGCGGTGACCGCCCCGGGGCGAGCGTCAGCGCAGCGCCCGGGCCCGCTCCGTGACGGCCGGTGCAAAAGCGGACGCCCACACGTCGTAGCCGCGGTCGTTCGGGTGGAACAGGTCGCCCGCGAACTGCGTGAGCACACCGCGGAGGCCCTGGCGTCGCGTCGCCTCGTGCAGCGGCGCGATCGCGAAGCCGTGCTCCGCCGCGACCCGGTGCAGGATGCGGTTGGCGGCGAGCACCTGCCGCTCGCCGGGCAGGAAGTGGAAGCTGGGCAGTTCGGCGATCACGGTGCCGGTCGGCAAGGCTTCGGCGATGCGGCGGAGTTTGCGCTCGAATCCGGCCGCGTTCCAGACGGCGATGTCGTTCGCTCCGATCGCGATCGTGCAGATGTCTGGTCGCAGCTTCGCCAGTCTCGGCAACTCGTCCCGGACGACGACGTGCGTGGTCGCTCCGGAGATCGCGAGGTTGACCACGCGCACGGTGTGGCCGGACTCGGCCGCGATCAGCCGTGCCAGCGCCCCGACGTAGCCGCGCCGCGGCGTGCTCGCGCCGATACCTTGCGCGGCGGAGTCGCCCAGCGCCACGTAAAGCAGCTCGCCCTCACGCGCGGCGCGCTCGCGCCAGTACTTCGAATTCACGGGGATCGCCGCGTTCAGTACGCCGAACCAGTGCCGACGCCGGCGCAGCAGCCAGAGCGCCCAGCCGGCGACAGCGGCGCCCGTCGTCGCGCCGACCACCGCTCGCATCCCTCGCACACGCCGACGCTACATCACCGTAGGCTTGTCTCCGCTCGCGGACGACGGGCGGAGAAAGGGCGACAGGATGCACACGCGGTGGGCGCGATTCGCGCGCGGCTGGCTCGCCGCCGCCGCGGCGACCGTCACCGCCGCCGCCTCGCACACCCTCGGCGGCGCCGAGGCTCCCGCTCCGGCCGCGATCGCCTTGGCGCTCGCCTTCTCCGGTGTCCTCTGCGTCTTCCTCTCGGGCAAGCGACTCTCGCTGCCCCGGCTCGCCGCCTCCGTTCTGCTGAGCCAGCTCGGCTACCACCTGCTCTTCCTGCTCGCGCCGGGCGGCGTGTCCGTCACCGCGAGCGGCGACGCGGCGATGCACCAACACGGTGCCGCGCAGACGCTGATGCTGTCGACGGACACGGGCATGCATACGCGCAGCCACGGCGCGGGCATGTATGTGGCGCACGTCGTCGCGGCCGTGCTGACCGTGCTGGCTTTGCGTTTCGGCGAACGCGCCTTCTGGACCCTCGGCGACCTGGCGCGCGCCCTCGTTGTGCGGGTCGTGCTTCGCGCCTTCGCTGCTCCGGCGCCGATCACCCGGCCCTGCTCGATCCGCGCGTTCCCGCGGATCGCGGTGCCGCATCCGCTCGAGACCGTGCTTTCGGTGCTGCGGCACCGCGGGCCGCCGCGCGGCGCCCTGATCGCGGTCTGAGCTACGACGTCCTCGGAGGACGCGGTCTCGGGCCGCGGTCGCGCACGCCCCGACAGCTATTTCTCCTGAAGGACATCATCATGAACCGCACTACCCGACTTTCCCTGGTCTCCGCCACCGCCCTCACCGCCAGCGTCGCCCTCGCGCTCGGCGCCCCGCTCGCCGCCAGCGCGCACGTGAGCGCGACCCCGAGCACCACCGCCGCGGGCTCCTACTCGCTGGTCACCTTCTCCGTCGGCCACGGCTGCGACGGCTCGCCGACGACCTCGGTCGACATCACCATCCCCGACGGCATCAACTCGGTCACGCCCACCGTTGTCGCCGGGTGGGACGTGGTGAAGAACGAGGTGCAGCTGGACGCGCCCATCACGGATTCGCACGGCGCCTCGATCACGGAGCGCGTCAGCAACGTGGTCTACACCGCGCAGACGCCGCTCGCCGACGGCTACCGCCAGGCGTTCACGCTGCAGGTGCAGCTGCCGGAGGATGCGGCGGGGAAGACGCTCGAGTTCCCGACGCTGCAGACGTGCGAGGCCGGCTCCACGAACTGGAACGAGCCGACCGTCGAGGGCGAGGAGGAGCCGGAGCTGCCCGCCCCGACCGTCGCGGTCACGGCCGCGGTCGCCGGATCCGAGCACGGAGACGACGACGAGGATGCGACGGAGGAGGTCACCGCGGAGTCGCACGACGAGGCGTCCGCCGGCGGCGACGACGTGCTCGCCCGCGTGCTCGGCATCGGCGGCCTGGTGGTCGGCGCGGTCGGCATCGTGATCGCCGCGACCTCGCGACGCAAGCCCGGGGCCTCGGCGTGACCCGTCGGCTCCCGTTCGCCGTCGCCGTCGTCGCGGGGGTCGGCCTCGCGCTGGCCGCCGCGGTGCCGGCGCAGGCGCACAACTACCTCGTCTCCAGCACGCCGACCGCGGGCGACACCGTGACCGAGCAGCCGGCGACCGTGTCGGTGACGACGAACGACAACTTGCTCAACCTCGGTGACGACGGCACGGCCGCTGCGATCCAGGTGGTCGGGCCGGATGGGCTCTACTACGGCGACGGCTGCACCACCGTGCTCGGCCCGACCGCGTCGATGCCCGCCGAGCTCGGCGCAGCGGGGGAGTACACCGTGACGTGGCAGGTCGTGTCGACCGACGGCCATCCGGTCTCCGACCAGTTCAGCTTCGACTGGCAGCCGGCCCAAGGGCAGACCGTCGGCGAGGGCTCCGCGACCGCGCCCGACTGCAACGGCACGGTGTCGGTGCAGACGGCGGTGCCGTCGGAGGAGTCGCCGTCCGGAACCGCGGAACCCGCACTGCTGGGCGACGTGCTCTGGATCGGCGGCGGCCTGCTCGCCGTGGTCGTCGCCGTCGGCGTCACCCTGCTCATCCTGCGCCGCAAGCGCTGAGAGAAGGGTTGTCACTTTCTCCGCAACCACCGGAGAAAGTGACAACCCTTTCGGGCGTAGCCTCGTCAGGGGGTTGTCACTCCGTCCCGCTGGAGGGTGCGTGCGCAGTATCGAGATGACCTTCGACGCGGCGACCGAGGCGCGCCTCCGCGACGACTGGGCGAGGCTCGCGGAGGCCGGTCTGCCGAGCCTGGCGCTGCACACGGCGGCGAGCAACCGGCCGCACGTGACGCTGGTCGCCGGCGCCGATCTCGCCGTACCGACCGGGGTTCCGGCCCTGCCGGCGGCGATCGACTTCGCGGGGCTGCTGCTCTTCCCGCACGGCGATCGGTTCGTGCTCGCCTGGAGCGTCGTCCGCAGCCGCGAACTCGACGAACTGCAGCGCAGCGTGTGGCATCCGGATGCGCTGCCGACCTCGCAGCCGGACGCGTGGACGCCCCACGTCACCCTGTCGCGGCGACTCTCCGCCGACCAGGTCGCGGCCGCGCTGCCGCTGCTCGGCGCACCGTTCGCCGGGGCTGCGACGGGCGTGCGGTTCTGGGACGGCGAGACGAAGACGCTGACGGCCATCCCCTCCTCCACAGGCCCCGACCACCCCTGAGTTGCGCGGATCCCGCGGGGACGCCGGAGCCGGAAGGTAGAGTTCCAGTCGTGACAGAGCCGGCCGTATCGACGCAGAGCACCCCCTCCGAGCGGGCGCAGCGCATCCTCGAGAAGGTCTTCGGATACGCCTCCTTCCGCGGTGAGCAGCAGCAGATCGTGGAGCAGGTGATCGGCGGTGGTGACGCAGTCGTGCTGATGCCCACGGGTGGCGGCAAGTCGCTCTGCTACCAGATCCCCGCCCTCGTGCGCGAGGGCACCGGCATCGTGGTCTCGCCCCTGATCGCCCTGATGCAGGACCAGGTGGATGCGCTGCTCGCGGTGGGCGTGCGCGCCGCGTTCCTGAACTCCACCCAGGACTCGGCCGAGCGCGGACGCGTCGAGCGCGCCTACCTCAGCGGCGAACTCGACCTGCTCTACGTCGCCCCCGAGCGGTTGTCGAGCGAGGGCACCAAGCAGTTCCTCGCCCGCGGCCGGATCGCCCTCTTCGCCATCGACGAGGCGCACTGCGTCAGCCAGTGGGGCCACGACTTCCGCCCCGACTACCTCGCGCTCGGCGAGCTGGCCGAGCGCTGGCCCGACGTGCCGCGGATCGCGCTCACCGCCACCGCGACCGAGGCGACCCACCGCGAGATCACCACCCGGCTGCACCTGGGCCGCGCCAAGCACTTCGTCTCCAGCTTCGACCGCCCGAACATCCAGTACCGGATCGTGAACAAGCTGGAGCCGCGCAAGCAGCTGGTCGACTTCCTCCGCCGGGAGCACCCTCACGACGCCGGCATCGTCTACGCGCTCTCGCGCAAGAGCGTCGAGTCGACGGCGGAGCACCTCAACGCCGCCGGATTCACCGCCGTGGCCTATCACGCGGGTCTGGATGCGGGCACGCGTGCCCGGGCGCAGGCCCGCTTCCTCCGAGAAGAGGGCATCATCGTCTGCGCCACGATCGCCTTCGGCATGGGCATCGACAAGCCCGACGTGCGGTTCGTCGCGCACATCGACCTGCCCAAGTCGGTCGAGGGCTACTACCAGGAGACCGGTCGCGCGGGGCGTGACGGCCTGCCATCCACCGCCTGGCTCGCCTACGGTCTGCAGGATGTGGTGCAGCAGCGCCGCATGATCGATGAATCTCCGGGCGACCTCGCGCACCGGCGTCGGATGAGTTCGCACCTGGATGCGATGCTCGCCCTCTGCGAGACGGTGCAGTGCCGCCGGGTGAACCTGCTGGCCTACTTCGGCCAGGAGTCCACCGCCTGCGGAAACTGCGACACCTGCCTCGAGCCGCCGGCCTCGTGGGACGGCACGATCGCCGCGCAGAAGTTCCTCTCGACGGTGGTGCGGCTCAAGCGCGAGCGCAACCAGCAGTTCGGCGCCGGGCAGATCGTCGACATCCTGCGCGGCAAGACCACCCCGCGCACCACGCAGAACCGGCACGAGCAGATCGCGACCTGGGGCATCGGTTCCGATCTCTCCGACATGCAGTGGCGCGGCGTCGCGCGGCAGTTGCTCGCGCAAGGCCTGCTCGGGGTGAACGACGACGGCTACGGCACTCTCGCGATCACCGAGGCCAGCGGCAGCGTACTCGGCGGTCAGCGCGCGGTGCAGATGCGGCAGGAGCCCGAGCGCCCGGCGCGCTCGTCGACCCTGCGGGCCGGCAGATCCGCCGTCGCCGAGCTCGGCGCGGAGGCGCAGCCGCTGTTCGAGAAGCTGCGCGAGTGGCGCGCGGGTGAGGCCAAGGCGCAGTCGCTGCCGGCGTACATCGTCTTCAACGACGCGACCCTGCGCGAGATCGCGACCGTGCGCCCGGCCACGATGGACGCGCTGAGCATCATCGGCGGCGTCGGTCAGAAGAAGCTGCTCAGCTACGGCGAGGCCGTGCTCGCGGTGGTCGCGGGTGGCGAGGCTCCCGCTCCGGCCGGCGCGTCATCGGCGCCGACCTTCGCGGACCAGCGCGCGGACACGTCTCCCGACGACACCCCGCCCGACGACGACTGGTTCCCGCCGGACGCGCCGCCGGACGACGAGTACTACTGAGCGCCGCCGCCGAGCCCGCTGGTTGAGCTTGCCGAAACCACTCTCGGAGAGATGGAGGTGGTTTCGGCAGGCTCAACCACCGGATACGGCCCACTCCGCCGCCCGCCGCAGCGCCGGCTCCGTCGCCCAGCGGGCGAGCACCGCATCCGCCCGCGCCCGCTCCGCCGCGTCGAGCCCGGCCAGCATCGGCCGGATCACGTCGCGGGCGAGCGGCTCGACCAGCGCGCGCGCCGCGTTCGAGCGCACGAAACCCTCCAGGCGGGTCAGATCGGAGGCACGCAGCAGCCGCGCCTTCGACTGCAGCAGCACCACCGCGGCGAACCGATGCTCGAACACCGGCTCCCGCCACAGCTCCGACGCCAGCGCCGTGATCTCGTCGTGCCCGAGTCCGCGGAACTTGCGCAGCGCATCCCGCACCGTGCCGCGCACCGCTCCGACCGACGCTCCCGTCGAGCCGAGCCCGCCGCCGACGCGCTCGCGCACCTCCTGGGCCCGCCAGTAGTCTCCTTCGTTCGCCAGCGTCCGCAGGATGAAGTCGCCGGCCTCGCTCATCCGTCCATTCTCCCCGGCCGCAGGCCCTGCGCGGTCTCGGAAATACAGGGCCGGGCCGGAAATGCAGGGTCAGGACGGGAATGAGGGCGGGACAAGCGGATGCACGCGCTCACATCGAGTTTCACCCTGCATTTCCGCGGAGCCAGCCCCACACTGTGTGAACCCCCCAAGCCGCAGGCCCGCCCGACCGCGCACCCTTGTGCATCCCGTACGGCCCGCTTCGCATCCGAACAGAGCCGACCTATCGTTCTGCACGTGCCCACCAGGCACCCGCAACGAGGCAAGGAACACGACATGGTCGACACCGAATCCCGTCCCCGCTCCTCCCGGCTGCCGCGCCTGCCGCGCCGCGCCGACGAGACGCGTCCGCCGTCCGACGCGCTCGGGGTCGAGGCCGACGAGCACCTCGACGAGGCCGCGGAGACGGCCGCGCCGAGCATCGATGTCGCCGCTCTCGGAGAGCTGCTGCTGGGCCAGTGGAGCGAGGTTCGCCGAGCGGCCCGCGAGCTCACCGCGCGCCCCGAACTGCACCGCATCGACGGCCTACCGATGGCGGAGCACCGCGCGCGGGTCAGCCACCAACTCAAGGCGCTCGTCGACGCGAAGGCCGTGCACCGCGCCTTCCCGAAGGAACTGGGCGGATTCGCGGACCACGGTGGCAACATCGCCGGCTTCGAGGAGCTGGTCACCGCCGATCCCTCGCTGCAGATCAAGGCCGGCGTGCAGTGGGGGCTCTTCGGCGCCGCCGTGCTGCACCTGGGCACCGCCGCGCACCACGCGAAGTGGCTGCCCGGCATCATGAACCTCGACATTCCCGGGGCGTTCGCGATGACCGAGACCGGGCACGGCTCGGACGTCGCCAGCATCGCCACCACCGCGACGTACGATCCGGAGACGGAGGAGTTCGTCATCCACACCCCGTTCCGCGCGGCGTGGAAGGACTACCTCGGCAACGCGGCGATCGACGGTCGCGCGGCGGTGGTCTTCGCCCAGTTGATCACCGCGGGTGTGAATCACGGTGTGCACGCGATCTACGTCGACATCCGCGACGAGAACGGCGCCTTCCTGCCCGGCGTCGGCGGCGAGGACGACGGCCTCAAGGGTGGCCTGAACGGCATCGACAACGGCCGACTGCACTTCGACGGCGTGCGGGTTCCGCGGCAGAACCTGCTGAACCGCTACGGCGACGTCGCGGCCGACGGCACGTACTCCTCGCCGATCGCGAGCCCCGGCCGACGCTTCTTCACCATGCTCGGCACGCTCGTGCAGGGCCGGGTCTCGCTCGACGGCGCCTCGGTCGCGGCCGCGAAGGTCGCGCTCACCATCGCGATCACCTACGGCAACGAACGCCGCCAGTTCACCGGCGGCAGCGACGAGGATGAGGAGGTGCTGCTCGACTACCAGCGGCACCAGCGCCGACTGCTGCCGCTGCTGGCGACCACCTTCGCCGCGAGCTTCGCGCACGAGAAGCTGCTGATCGCCTTCGACGACGTCTTCTCCGGCACGAACGACACCGACGACTCCCGACAGGATCTGGAGACGCTCGCCGCTGCACTGAAGTCGCTCTCCACCTGGCACGCGCTCGAGACGTTGCAGGAATCGCGGGAGGCGTGCGGCGGCTCGGGCTTCTTGGCCGAGAACCGTTTCACCCAGCTGCGCGCCGACCTCGATGTCTACGCGACCTTCGAGGGCGATAACAATGTGCTGCTGCAGCTGGTCGCCAAGCGGCTGCTTACCGACTTCGGCCGCAAGTTCAAGAACGCCGAGCCCGGTGTGCTCGCCCGCTACGCCGTCGAGCAGGTCGCCGCTCGGACGGTCTACGGATCGGGGCTGCGCCGGCTCGCGCAGAACGTGCAGGACTTCGGCTCCACGGCTCGATCCGTCGGCCAGCTGCGCGAGGCCGAGACGCAGCGCGAGCTGCTGACCGACCGTGTCGAAGTGATGATCGCGGAGGTGGCCGGGCGGCTGCGCGGTGCGGCGAAGCTCAGTAAGAAGGAGGGCGCCGCGGTCTTCAACGCCAACCAGAACGAGCTGATCGAGGCCGCCCGCGCGCACGCCGAGCTGCTGCAGTGGGAGGCGTTCACGGAGGCGTTGGCCGGCATCGAGGACGTCGGCACCCGCACGGTGCTCACCTGGGTGCGCGACCTGTTCGGCCTCGGCCTGATCGAGAAGCACCTGGCGTGGTACCTCATCCACGGTCGGCTGTCCGGTCAGCGCGCCCAGGCGGTGAGTGCCTACATCGACCGCCTGCTCGCCCGGCTGCGCCCGCACGCCGCCGACCTCGTCGCCGTCTTCGGCTACTCCCCGGCGCACATCCGCGCCTCGATCGCCTCCGGCGCCGAGTCCCGCCGCCAGGACGAGGCCCGCGCCTACGTCGCCGCCCAACGCGCCTCCGGCACCGCCCCGTCCCCGGAGAAGTCGAAGCGCTGACGCCCGACCCCCTGGCGAAAAGTTGCAGCCCTCGGCGGGTCAGGGCTGCAACTTTTCGGTAGAGGGGGCGGGCGGGTGCGACAGAAGTGAGGAAAGCGCAGCAACAGCGCGAGGCGTGGCGTGGAGCGGCGCGAGGCGCGTGGGGCGATACGGTGCGGGGTATGCGCAGCTTTTATCCGGAGATCGAGCCGTATCACACGGGGATACTCGATGTCGGCGACGGCCACGAGATCTACTGGGAGGCCTCCGGCAATCCCGAGGGCAAGCCCGTCGTCTTCCTGCACGGCGGCCCCGGGGCCGGAACCAGCCCGAACCACCGCCGGCTGTTCGATCCGGAGAAGTACCGCATCATCCTGTTCGACCAGCGGATGTGCGGCAAGTCGACCCCGCACGCGAGCGAACCCGACGCCGATCTCTCGACGAACACCACCTGGTATCTCGTCTCGGACATCGAGAAGCTGCGCGAGTACCTCGACATCGAGACGTGGCAGGTCTTCGGCGGCTCGTGGGGCTCGACGCTCGCGCTCGCCTACGCCGAGGCGCACCCGGATCGGGTGAGCGAGATCATCCTGCGCGGCATCTTCACCCTCCGCCAGGCCGAGCTGGAGTGGTTCTACGAGGGCGGCGCCGCCGCGATCTACCCCGACCTCTGGGAGACGTACTCCGCGGTCGTGCCACCTGCTGAGCGTGGCAGCTACATCAAGTCGTTCTACCGGATGCTGAACGACCCCGACCCCGCCGTGCACGGCCCCGCCGGCGTCGCGTGGACCACGTGGGAGGCGTCCACGATCACCCTGCTGCAGCGTCCGGAACTGATCGAGGCGTGGTCGGCGCCCGAGTACGCGCTGGCCTTCGCGCGGATCGAGAACCACTTCTTCGTGCACAAGGGCTGGTTCGAGGAGGGGCAGCTGATCGCCAATGCGGGCCTGCTGCGCGACATCCCCGCCGTGATCGTGCAGGGCCGCTACGACATCTGCACTCCCGCCTTCACCGCGTGGGACCTGCACACCGCGTGGCCCGAGGCCGACTTCCACCTCATCCCCGATGCCGGTCACGCCTTCGACGAGCCGGGCATCCTGGACGCGCTGATCGAGGCGACCGACCGCTTCGCCGCCTGAGGCTCGCAACACGCCTATCGTTAGGTCGATGGATGACGCGCTCGATCTCGACGGCTGGCCGACCGGTCGGCTGCTCGCGACCGCCGCGCGGATGGTGGAGCACAGCTGGCACGCCGCGCTCGCCGAGATCGGGCTCACCCACGCGGGTCTGATCGTGCTGCACTTCCTGCAGTCGGGGCCGGTCGCGCAGAAGGACCTCGCGGCGCACGCCCACGTCGAGGTGCAGACCATGTCGCGCACGATCGAGCGGTTGGAGCGCGAGGGTCACGTGGAGCGCACCGTGGATCCCAGCGACCGCCGTCGGCTGTTCGTGTCGCTGACGGATGCGGGAGCCGCGGCCTGGCAGCGCGCGCACGCGCTCGAGGTCGACATGTTCCCGCGCCTCGCCGACGCGGACCCGCTTCGAGCGGCGCTGCTGGAGATCATCCGTTCGTCCAGCGAGGAACGCTGGGGCTAGCGTTCCGGGCTAGGGTTCCGGAGTGACCTTCAACGACGATTCCCAGCTCTCCGGCGGCAAAGTCCGTCGTCGCGGCCGCACCGCCGGCATCGCCGTGGGCGGCGGCGCCATCGGCGTGATCGTGCTGGCACTGCTCGGCTCCTTCCTCGGCGTCGACCTGTCGAGCCTGGGCGGGCTCGTCGGCGGTGGCGGCGACGGCGGCTCGGCCACCAGTACTGAGGTGGCCTGTCCCACCGGTGCGGATGCGAACGCGAACGTGGACTGCCGACTCGAGGGCGGCGCGGAGTCGCTGGATCGCTACTGGACGTCGACCACGCCCGCTCTCGGGGCGAACTACACGACCCCGGCCGGCGGCGTTGTGCTCTTCGAGGACCAGACCACGACCGGATGCGGGGCCGCCTCGGCCGCGGTCGGCCCGTTCTACTGCCCGACCGATCAGACGATCTACCTCGACACCGACTTCTTCGAGGAGCTGCGCACTCGCTTCGGCGGCTCCAGCGGCTCGCTCGCGCAGCTGTACATCCTCGGGCACGAGTGGGGTCACCACATCCAGAACCTCACCGGCGCGATGAGTTCGGCCGACCGCAGCGGCACCGGACCGGATTCCGACTCGGTGCGCCTGGAACTGCAGGCCGACTGCTACGCCGGCGCCTGGATCGGCGACGCCGCGACGGTTCCGGATGAGACGGGCACGCCGTACCTGAAGGAGCCCACCCGCGACGAGGTCGCGCAGGCGCTCAGCGCCGCCTCCGCGGTGGGTGACGACCGCATCCAGGAGTCCGCCACGGGTTCCGTCAACCCGGAAGCCTGGACCCACGGCTCCGCCGAACAGCGCGAGCGCTGGTTCGAGGTCGGCTACAGCTCCGACGCGACCGCCTGCGACACCTTCTCGGTCGCCGCCTCCGCCCTCTGACCCCCGAAATCTCGCGAAATTTCGCGAGATTCGGTTCTGCGGACGAGGTGCACCGCCGCGGCCGAGCACCTCGTCCGCCGCGCCGCATCTCGCGGCCGGCGCCGGCGCCCGCCAGCCCCAGCGACGCGCCGGCTACGGCGCGACGTGCGCCAGGATCCGCCGCCAGGAGCTGACGATCGCGGCGTGCCCCGCGCCCAAGACACGCACGGTGCGTGCCGCCGGGATGCGGCGGGCCAGCCAGTGGCCGTCGTGGATGTTCGCGACCCGGTCGTCGTCGCCGTAGATCAGCAGCGTCGGAGCAGCGATGCGATCCAGTTCGTACGCCCAGGAGCCGTCGCGCAGCGCGAGCAGATCGGTGGCGACGCCGGCGTAGCGCCCCGCCACGCCCGCCTCGGCGAGGCGGATCAGCCGGTTGCGCGCTCCGACCACGTGCAGGGCGCGGTCGGCGGAGTCCACGCCGAGCGCAGCCAGCCCCTCGGCCCCGCGGTTCGCGGCGGCGATCGCGGCGCCCTTCGGTCCGGTCCAGCGACCGATGGGGGTGCGGGTCAACGCCGAGGTGGTTGCCGCGCCGACGTGCGCTCGCGGCGGAGCCGGCGCGCCGACGATCGCCGCGCGATCCACGAGCTCGGGGTGCCGCGCGGCCAACGCGAGCGCCACCGCGCCGCCGGAACCCCAGCCGACGACGCCGACGCTGCGCTCGTTGTTGCGGAAGACGCCGAGGTACTCGGCGATGTCGTCCGCGCGGTCCTGCATGGTCGCGCGCTCGCCGAGACGGAGCTGGTCCGAGCCGCCGTAGCCGGGTCGATCCAGCATCAGCAGGTGCGCGTCGGCGCTCGCCGTGACAAGCGGATCCGGGTCGAAGGCTCCCGCGCCCGGCGTCGGGTGGCAGAGGATCACGATCCTCTTGCTGAAGGGATCGCCCTGCGCCGAGACGCCCACACCGCGGCCGGATGTCAGCACGAATCGACGGTCGGCCATGCGCACCCTGCTTCCTGCATCGCCGCGGAGGCGATGCTGCGAGTACCAGTCAACCGGACGATCCGCCCCACCGCACACCGCCTGATCGGATGTGCAGCCGAACCCGTGTCGAAATCCCCGCCGTCCGACCCATCCGATATGCTCCGCGCTCCGAATACCCGCCATGAGCACCCTCTCACCCGCATCTCCGTCGTGCCCGGCGACGGCGCAGCCGATCGGCGGGGTCGGCTGATGGCGATCATCGACCGGCCGAAGAAGTCCACCCGAACCCCCGCCGCCGCTCCGAAGAGCGCGCGCGTCGACCACGCCTTCGACACCAGCCTCGAGGACTGGCTCGCCCAGATCGCCGCAGACCAGCGTCACCTGGCCGAGATCGAGGCCGCGCGGATCACCGCCGAGCTGCCACCACCGACCGGTCCGGTACGGATCTTGACCGAGACCGAGGGGGAGGCGCCGATCATCGGCGACGTCTGCGCCCTCGACCCCGACGACATCGTCCTGGTGAACCCTGCGGCTCACCGTGAGTTCGAACCGGAGCGCGTCGCGGAGCCCCAGCGCAGCGCGGAACCGGAACCCGCGACGATCCCCGCGCCGCCGCGCATCCGCCTCGGCCGTGGCCGCCGCGCCCTCAACTGGGGCATCGCCGTCGCGGCGGTCGCGGTCAGCGCGACGTTGGTGGTCGTCACCGCCCCGACGAGCAGCACCACCCCGCCGACCGCTGCGCCCGCCGGCCTCGCCGCGGCGCAGGGCTGGGTCGCCGGCAACGTCGCGCCCGATGACCGCGTGCTGATCGACGACTCGCACTCCACCGGACTCGTCGGCGCCGGATTCGCCGCCCCCAGCGTGTTGCCGCTCTCGCTGCTCGCCGCCGATCCCGATCCGAACGCCTGGCAGTCAGCCGACTTCGTGGTGGTGACGGATGCGCTTCGCGCCGACCCGAGCGACGAGGTGGTGCAAGCACTCGCCAACTCGACCACCGTCGCCAGCTTCGGCGCCGTCGAGGTGCGTCAGGTGCTGCCCGCCGCAGCGACGAACACCGCTGCGCTCGGAGCCCAACTCGCCGCGAACCCCGCGCTCACCCTCACTCCGGAGGCTGCTGCCACGCTGACCGCCGGACAGGTCGACCAGCGCATCATCATCCTGCTCGGCGAGGCTCTCGCCGATCACTCGCTCACGGTTTCGGACTTCCCGATCGAAGGATCCGCGCCCGCCGGCGAACCCGACGGTGTGCGACACCGCGTGCTGCTGACCAGCTACGACGGCGCCACGCTCGCCACGGATGCCGCCGGAGTCGCCGCCGCAAGCGCCTGGCTGCAGAACCTCACGCCGCCGTACACCCCGCTCACCGTCGAGGCCGGGCCGGCGGGGATCCTCGCGACCCTCTCCGTCGGACCCTGAACCGGTCGACTTCACCCTCATCCCCGCACCCGTCACCGAAGACAGAGGACACCATGACCCACCCGCCCCGCACCCTCCGCTCCCGCCTCTCGAGGGCGGGCCTCGCGCTCGCCGCCATCGCCGCCTTCGGCTTCGTCACCGCAGCTCCCGCCGCCGCGGCGGACGCACCTGCCGAGGGCTGGGTGCGCGTCGCGCATCTCTCGCCCGACACGAAATCGGTCGACGTGCGCCTGACCGCCCTCGCCGGCGGCGGTACCGTCTTCGAACTCGACGGCGTGGGCTACGGCGCCGTGTCGGACTACTGGACGCTCGCCCCCGGCACGTACGTCGTCTCGATGGTTCCCGCCGGCGCTCCCGCGAGCACCACGCCGGTGATCTCGCAGTCCGTCGATGTTCAGGCGGGTAAGCCGCTCACCGTCGCCGCGCTCGGCAAGAACGCCGCCCTGAGCACCACCGTCTTCACCGACGACCTGACCGCTCCCGCCGACGGCCAGGCGCGCATCCGGGTGATCCAGGCCTCGACCACCGCGCCGATCGTCGACGTCGCCACCGATACCGGCATGGCGATCGCCACGGATGCGGCCGCCGGCTCCGCCACCTTGTACACCAGCGTGCCGGCCGGCCCGTGGAACCTCGCGCTCACCGCGCCGACCACCACCAGCTCCGCCTCGGTGGATCTCGCGGCCGGCTCGGTGGCGTCGCTCTTCGTACTCGACGACGCCACGGGCGGACTCGTGGTGAAGTCGGTGCTCGACTCCGCCGGGGTCGGCCCGCTGCCCACCGGTGGCATCCAGACCGGTGGTGGCGCGACCGCCGTGCACGTGAACTCGAACTCCGAGATGCTCGGTGTCGTCGCGGCGCTCGGCCTGTTCGCCGCCATGACAACGGGCATCGTCGTCTCGCGACGCCGGGCCTGATATGCGCCCCCGCGCCCTGCTGCTGCCGATCGTGGTGGCGCTCGCCGCCGCGCTGAGCGGCTGCGCGGGCGCGGCTTCGGTCGACGCTCCCGCGGCCGACAGCCCTGCGGCGGCCGCCGCGCCGACGGCGACCCCCGCAGCGGCGGCGGCTCTCGCTGCCGGGGCCGCCCAGGATCCGCTGCTCGGCGACGCGCCCGCGCGCTCCGCTCTCATCCCGACCCGCGTGCTGATCCCGTCGATCGGCGTCGACGCGAATCTCGAACTGCTCTCGCGCGACGACACCGGCTGGATCCAGCCGCCGGCGATCGTCGACGAGGCCGGCTGGTATCAGGACGGCGTGGTGCCCGGCGAGACCGGGCCCGCGGTGATCGCGGGTCACGTCGACTCGCGCATCGGCCCGGGCGTGTTCCTGGACCTGGCCTCGCTGCAACCCGGCGCGGAGGTGTCGGTGACGCTGTCGGATGGCAGCTCGGTCGCCTTCGTGGTCACGCGCAGCATCTCGGTGCCCAAGGAGCAGTTTCCGACCGACGAGGTCTACGGCCCCACGCCGACCTCGCAGCTGCGGCTGATCACCTGCGGCGGCGTCTTCGACGACGCCTACGGGCACTACGTCGACAACGTCGTCGTCTACGCCTCGAAGGTGGGCTGAGCGGTGGGGCGGGAACTGCAGCCACTGGCGCTGTTCGGCATCTCCGAGGAGGAACTCGGCAGCACCGCCTTCGGCTCGGCCCTCTATCCGAGCGACTCGCCGATGACCATCGCCGCCCTCGCGGCCGCCGTGCACGCGAGCCCTGCGCTGGTCGAGCCCGCCTCCGCTCCGCTGGTCGAGCTTGCGTCTCCGGTGGTTGAGCTTGCGTCTCCCGTGGTTGAGCTTGCGTCTCCGCTGGTCGAGCTTGCGTCTCCGGTGGTTGAGCTTGCCGAAACCATTCCCCTTCCACCGGTCGGCCCTGCCGAAACCGTCCGCTGGTTGAGCCTGCCGAAACCACTCCCCGTCGATGACGCCGCGATCTCGGCAGACTCAATCACCGGCATCGCCCTGCACCCGCACCGCCTCCTGCTCCTCCCCGCCGCCGTGCTCACCCTCGCCGCCGCATCCGTCGTCTGTGCGGTCGCCCTCGTGATCGGCGCCGTGCCCTCCGCGACCATGCCCGCCGCTGCGAGCATCGTCTCCGTCGAGCCGCAGGCGAACGCCGCCTCCGTCGCCGACCAACTCGCCACCGTCGCCGCGCGCGTCCGCGCCGGCGAGCAGCTCGGCCGGAACCCCGCGCTCATCCTCGGCGACTCCGCAGCGCCGCTCGTCGCGTCCGGCCGCGTGGATGCGCGCCTCCTGCTGATCCTCGGCCAGTCCCTCGCCGTGGCGCCGACTCGCGTCGCCGACTTCCCGGCCGGATCCGACGACGTCGGCACCGTGCGACACCGGATGCTGCTCAGCAGCTACCAGGGCCTCGCCCTCACCCGCAACGTCTCCAGCGCGCCGACCCCGGAGGCGGTGGCCGCCGCGACCGCCTGGCTCGCCCGGCTCACGGGCGCCTTCGCGCCGACCGACATCGAACTGACCGACGCGGGCTTGCTCGTGGTGCTCGGCCCCGACGAACCCGCGGGACTGCTGCCCGCCTTCACCGCGGCCGAGCGCGCGGCTAGCTGACCGACTCCTCCGGCTCCGTCATGTACCACTCCGTGAACGAGCGGGCCCGGCCGTCCTCGGCGAAGCGGATCACCCACAGGTTCAGGTAGGTCTGCTCGCCCGGGTAGATGGTGCGCGCCTCGACCACGGCGGTCTCCTCGGTCAACGCCACGAGACCCCACGCGAAGCTCGGCTCAGCGGGCTCCTCCTCGGCGATCCACCACGCCACGATCGCCTCCCGCGGAGTGATCGCGTCGCGATACGGGGTGGTGAAGTACTCGGCGTCCTCGGTGAACAGAGCGGCGACGTCGGCCGGATCATCGCTGACCCAGGCCCGCTCGTATCCGGCGATCCACGCTTCGATATCGATCATGGCTCCAGGTCTACTCCTGTGGGCGCGGTCGCGGGCGACAACTAAGCTGGGCAATGTAAATGAACATCACCGAGAGGACCGCGTGAACGACGCCGCCGACCGACGCCGACTGAGCCGGACTCCGGATCCCCGACTGATCACCGCCGTGCTCGCCTTCGCCGGGATGAGCGCCTCGTTCATGCAGACGCTGGTCGTGCCGATCCAGTCGGAGCTGCCCGAACTGTTGGACGCTCCGCGCACCGACACCGCCTGGGTCATCACGGCGACGCTGCTGAGCGCCTGCGTGTTCACCCCGGTCGCCGGCCGGCTCGGCGATCTCTTCGGCAAGCGGCGGATGGCGATCATCGCGCTCGTGGTGCTCGTACTCGGCTCGATCGTCGCGGCGCTGTCCACCAACGTCTGGACGCTCGTCGCCGGCCGCGCGCTGCAGGGCGCCGTGATGGGCGTGATCCCGTTGGGCATCTCCATCCTGCGCGACACCCTGCACCGCGATCGGCTGCCGGGAGCGATCGCGTTGGTCAGCGCCACGCTGGGCATCGGCGGCGCGCTCGGGCTGCCGCTCAGCGCCGTGGTCGCGCAGAACACCGACTGGCACACGCTGTTCTGGATGGCGGCCGGCCTCGGCCTGCTCGACATCGCGTTGATCTTCTGGATCGTGCCCGTGTCGACGTTGCGCACCGCCGGGCGCTTCGACCTGCCCGGCGCGATCCTGCTGGCGATCGGCCTGTGCGGGGTGCTGATCGCGGTCTCGCGCGGCAACGACGTGGGCTGGACGGATCCGATGATCCTCGTCAGCGGCATCGGCGGCCTGGTCGTGCTGGTGCTGTTCGGCCTCTTCGAGTTGCGCACCGCGAGTCCGCTGGTGGACCTCCGGGTGGCGGTGCGGCCGGCGGTGCTGTTCACGAACCTCGCCTCGATCGCGGTGGGCTTCGCCTTCTTCAGCGCGCAGATCACCTTGCCGCAGTTGCTGGAGCTGCCCGCCGCCACCGGGGTCGGCTTCGGCTTGAGCCTGATCGTGGCGAGTCTCGTGCTGATGCCGGGCGGTCTGGCGATGATGGGCACCTCGCCGGTCGCCGCCCGACTCTCGAGCACCGTCGGCCCGCGGATGGTGCTCATCCTCGGCTCCGCGCTGATCGGTGTCTCGTACCTGGCGGCGATCGCGTTTGCCGCCGAGGTCTGGCAGATCCTCGTGATCAACGCGGTGATCGGCGTCGGACTCGGCCTCGCGTACGCGGCGATGCCGACGCTGATCATGCACGCGGTGCCCGCCACCGAGACCGCCGCCGCGAACGGGCTGAACGCACTGATGCGCACTCTCGGCACCACCGTCTCGTCGGCGGTCACCGCCGCGGTGCTCGCCCAACTCACTCTCGACATCCCAGGCGCAGCGGTGCCGACCACCGAGGGGTTCCGGGTGACCTTCGTGATCGGCGCCGTCGGCGCGATCGCCGCCGTGGTGCTCGGTCTGTGCATCCCGCGCCGCCCGCGTGCGGATGCGCGGCCGGCGCTGCCGTAGGGGCGGCGGCGGACGTCGATTGAGCTTGCCGAAATCATCGTTCGAAGGAGGAGGTGGTGTCGGCAGGCTCAACCAGCGGAGTGCGGCAATCTCCACCAGCGGACGGAGCAGCGTTACCGACGGGTGAGCGCTACGTCCACGAGCGGCGCGAGGTTGCGGTCGAGCACGGCGGTGACGTGACGGTCGTCGACGCGGAGGCCGAAGGCCACGACGTCGGGATCGTCGCGTAACAGGATGCCGCGGGTAGGCGTGCCGTCGACGTCGATCGAGGCGCCGCGGACGAGATCGGATTCGGTCAGCCGCGCCACCCGACGGTTCCGGGTGTTCGCGCCCGGCATCAGCCGCAGAGCGTCGTTCACGTGCGCGGCCAGGCGGGCCTCGATGGGACGGGCGCGCTCGGAGGGGATCGAGACCGAGGTACGCACCGCCTCCCAGAGCACCGGGTAGCGCATCCGCGTGATCTGATCGACGATCCACGGCGGCAGATCACCGGACTCGGCCCGCTGGATCGCGCGCTCCTGCTCGGCGCTCAGCGGCACGAGGTTCTCCGGGTGGTCGCGGCGCAGCGGATGCCGAAGCACCGAGTACGACAGCGACACCTCGACCATGCGTCCGCCGACCAGGATCGGCGCTGCCGCGAACTCCTCCAGGCGGGGCTGCGGAGCGAGCGCGAGCACGGGCGATCCGAAGCGCCGGATGGTGTCATCGACGCTCGGGGGCAGGGAGGACGGGGGTGGCCCCTGTCGCGCGTCACCACCCATAGGACAACAGTGCTGCCTCGGGGCGACACGGCCAAATCCCCGATCGGACCTCAGCTTCCGAACCGGGCCGGATCACCCCCGAAAGCGGTTCGCTCGCGTCTCTGGCAAGGTACACCCGAGCATTGCCCGCCTCCGGACGCGGAGCTAGGCTCGATCCACCCCGAATACCGGCGGATGAATCGGCGCACCCGAAAAGCACGACGCGCCAGGCCGTTCCGCTTCTTTTTGCGTCGATCCCCCTGACGCCACCGAGCCCTGGAGCTTACCCGTGCCTGCACTGACGCCTGCCCTGCCCCTGCCCGCGGCCTCGACCGCCGACACCGCCCGCGAACTCATCCGCGCCCTGGAACGACCCGGCGCGATCAACGTCGGCTTCGCCCAGTTCGTCTCGGCGGAGCTTCGGGCCTACCTCTGCGAGACGGTGCCCGAGCGCACGGACTGAATCCGGCTCGCGCCCTCCCGCTGCTCGCGTCCCTCGGTCTAGGGTGGGGGCGAGGGGGCAGCCCATGAGTGTCAGCAGTTCCGCGCCCGTCCGTTCGGCACCGGAACCGCGCACGAGCGCGTTCCGACAAGCGGTATTGCGGATCGCGACGGCGATCGTGACCGTCGCGTACCGGCTGTACCGCGTGCATCCGATGCTCTGGCGCTGGACCGCGCGCAACTACCGCCCGTGGATGGAGCGGTTCGCGAAGCTGAACGCCTGGATGATCTGCCAGCAGGCGTACCTCGACGTGCCCGCGTACCGCGCGTACCAGCAGGAGAACGGCTTCCGCTTCCGCTGGTGGGCGCTGGAGAACTACCGCCCCACCTCCAAGACCGACTACGTGAACCGGTACCCGGAGGATCAGCGCTGCTGGCACGGACGGATCGACACGATCGGCACGGTGGTCGACGAATCCAGCGGCTCCAGTGGCAAGCCCTACAACTGGCTGCGCAGCCGCAAAGAGCTGAACACCGTGCACAAGAACGTGGCGGGCTACGTCACCCAGATCTTCGGCACCCGGAAGCTCTTCGCGATCAATGCGTTCTCGATGGGGGCGTGGGCCACCGGCACGAACACGGGCATCGCGATGTCGAAGATCGCGATGGTGAAGAACACCGGGCCCGACATCGAGAAGATCGTCGACACGCTGCTCTTCTTCGGCCCGAAGTACATCTACCTGATCAGTGCGTACCCGCCGTTCCTGAAGCACCTGCGCGACCGGCTCGACGCCGAGCCGCGCTTCGACTGGGAGCAGTACACGCTGAACGGCTTCGTCGGCGGGGAGGCGCTGACGGAGGGTCTGCGCGACTACCTGGAGGATCGCTTCAACCGGGTCTACTCCGGCTACGGCGCCTCCGATCTGACCATCGGCATGGCGGGGGAGAGCGACCTGACGGTGTGGCTGCGCCGCTCGCTCGCCGACAACGCCGCACTCCGGGCGGATGTCCTGGGCGCCGCCGAGAACCGCATCCCGATGGTCTTCCAGTACAACCCGCTGGAGACGTACCTCGAGACCACCGCCGACGGCGAGCTGCTGGTCACCCTGAACTCGACCGACATCATGAGCCCGAAGACGCGCTACAACATCGGCGACGAGGCGATGATCGTCGACTTCCCGCGGATGGAGGCGCTGGTCGCCCGGCAGCCGCGGCTGGCGTTCGGCTACGAGCGCGCCTTCGCGATCCAGCGGATGAAGCTGCCGTTCGTGCTGCTGTTCGGTCGCAAGGACTCGACGATCTCCTACATGGGCGCGAACATCTATCCGCTCGATGTCGAGAACGGGCTCTACCAGGGCAATCCCTACGCGGGCTCGATCGAGTCGTTCAAGCTCGGGCTCCTCGAGATCGGCGGGCACGAACAACGGCCGATCATCCACCTGCAGCTGCGCGAGGGCGTCGCGCTGAACGAGGGCGAGCAGGCGGACCTGCGCCGTCGCGCCGCTGAGGGCGTGCTGACGCACCTCGCCAAAGTCTCCCGCGACATCGCGCAGTCGTTGGAGGAGGATCCGACCACCCGCGACGTGCGGATCGAGCTGCATGAGCACGGTACCGGCCCGTTCACGGGCGGCAACGTGAAGATCAAGAACGTCTACACCTTCGACGCGAGGGCCTGATGTCGTCGATCGGGGCCGGTGGTCCGGGGGTGGCTGCAGCAAATGACGTTGAACGGGGTCGAAGGGGTCGAACCGGGCCCGAACAGCCGGCCCTGACGTCATTTGCGGTGAGCACCCCGTCCACGACCGGGTCGGGGGCCTGAGATGCGCAGCACCGACTTCTCGAACGCGCCGCCGCAGGGCAGGGCGCAGGCGATGCTCGTCGTCGAAGGGGACGCCGCCGAGCTGCGCACGCTCCGCGTCCGCGCCCGCACGCAGGGCCGGCTCTGGAACCACGCCTACCGCGTCGCCGGTCACCGCGGTCTGCTGATCGGATTCGCGGATCGGGAGACGCTCGCCGCACTGGACACGGGGACCCTGCGCACCCGCGTCTACCGCGCAGAGCCCAGCGGCTACTCCAACGGCGTCTGGCGCGCCGAGGGTCCGACCATGACGCACATCCCGCGGTTCACCCCCGTGACCCGCGAGCGCGAGAAGGGCACGACTCCGCCGGAGGTCGCCGGCGGTCGCGAACTCGGCCCCGGCCGCCAGGGTAGGCGGCCTCGCGGCCCGGTGAACCCGCCGCGCAGCCCCATCGAGGGCGGCTCGCTCTTCCTGGGCGCCACCCGCTACCGCGGCCTGCGCAGCCTGCTGGTGCTCTCGCGCACCTGGTACCCGATGGTCGCCAAGATGCGCCGGATGCACGGCTACGTCTGGCACGCCGTGTACTGGTCGGGGCCGTGGGCGCTGGGCACCATCGCCTTCTTCGAGGACCGCGACGCCATGCTCGCCTTCGCCCGGATGCCCGAGCACCGCTACCTGATGCGCTGGATCGTCGAGGGCACGACGTGGGCGACGGCCGGATTCATCCGGCTTCTGGTCGCGGAGGACTCGCTCGACTCCGAAACCGCGTGGACGCATCCGTGATCGAGCTCGTCAGCACTCGATCCGCGTTCCGCGACTTCGTCGAGCTGCCGCGGCAGCTGCATCCGCGGGCCCTCGCCGTGCCGCTGCTCGAGGCCACGCTGCGCTCCTGGTGGCGGGGCCGCTCCGCGCATCCGCAGCCGATCGAACTGCTGCTGGTGCGGGATGCCCGGGGCCGCGCCGTCGCCCGCTCGAGTGTGCACACGGATCCGCGGCTCGACGAGCGCCTCGGCGCGCCCTCGCTGCTCTTCGGCGCGACGGAGTTCGCCGACGCGGCGGCGGCCGCCGAGCTGTTCGCTGCGATCGACCAGCGGGCCGACGGTCGCAGCCAGCTCGTCGGCCCGGTCTCGCTGCTGCCCAACCAGGCTGGCGGCGTGATCACCAGCGGATTCGCGCAACGCGGCTTCGTCGACTCGGCCTGGAACCCCGCGAGTTATCCCGGCATCTACGAGGGTGCGGGCTTCGAGCGGCTCTGGGAGTCGGACACCTGGGTCGTCGAGACCCGGGCGACGGCGCCCGCGCCCGAGCAGGACTGGGCGGCTGCGGGCCTGCGCCTCGAGTACGGCTCGCGCCGGCGCATCGGCGAACTCATCCCCGAACTGCTGACTCTGCTGAACCGCTCCTTCGCGGCGCTTCCCTATTACACGCCGATCACCCCCGCCGAGATGGCGGCGGCGACCGACGGACTCGCCTACCTGCTCGATGAGAAGCTGCTGCTGCTCGCCCGCGACTCAGGCTCGGGCGAGGCCGTCGCCTTTGTGCTCGTGGTGCCCGACATCACGCTGTTCCTGCAGCGCATCGGCGGGCGGATGAGCCTGCCGCGCCAGCTGCAACTGCTCGCGACCCGGCGGCGCTACCGCGACGAGGCGATCCTGATCATCCAGGGCACCGATCCGACGCGGCAGGGGCGCGGCATCCTGAGTCTGCTCAGCCGACAGCTTCAGGCGAATCTCGCCGCCGGGGGCTACCGTCGGCTGCGCAGCACGTACGTCGGCCGCGACAACATCGGCTCGGCGCGGCAGTTCGCCCGCTTCGGCGGCACTCCGCTGCACGGCTACACCTTTTATCGGAGGAGCATCCTATGACCGGCCAAGACGACCGCGACCTGTCCGAGTGGATCGCCGTCGCCGGCCGCACGCCCTCCGCGCACAACACCCAGCCGTGGGCGCCGCGGATCGTCGCGCCCGACACCGTCGAGGTCGCAGTGGTGCCGGCGCGGACGCTGCCGGCCGGCGACCCCTCCTTCCGCGACCTCGTGCTCGCGCTCGGCGCCTGGTGCGAGAGCCTCTCGATCGCCGCGGGCCGCGCCATCGAGGTGGAGCCGCTGGAGCCGCTGAGGCACCTCGACGAGTTGCCCCTGGTCGGGCCCGTCGGCGACCCGGTACTGCGCGTGCGCATCACCGACCGCCCGGGCGACTCCGCGTTCACCCCGCAGGACGTGCTCGAGCGCCGGGTCTCCCGCGGCGAGCTCGCCGCCCTGCCCTGGGTCGCCCCCGCCCTGCCGCCGGGCCTGGGCATCCGCGAGATCGACCCGGGTGCGATGGCGCGGTTGGTGCGCCTCGGCGTCGCGTACACGGCCTCGCGACCGAGCGTGGCGGAGGAGTTGCTGCACTGGCTCCGACTCAGCCCCGCGCATCCGAACTATCACCGCGACGGTATGACCGACCGGATGCTGATGATGCCGCGTCCGGTCGCCGCCGTCGCCGCGCCGTTCACCCGCCGCGCGCGGTTGCGCGACCCCGCGATCCGGGTGGGCGGCGCGTTCGGGCGGATGCTGGAGGGCCTGGAGCGCACCGTGCGGTTGCCGCAGGCGACCGCCTCGGCCGGCCCGCGGCACGTGGTGCTGGTGGCGGATGCGCGGCGGCTGGGGGGCGCCGAGTTCGAAGAACATCGGGTGTCGGCGACCGAGGCGATGGACAGCCGGATCGGCGCCCCCGAGTTCGCCGTGCTCGACGCCGGCCGCGAACTGCAGCGGATCTGGCTGCACGTGCACCGCCTCGGCGGCGTCGTCTCGCCGCACTCCGAGATCATCGACTCCCCGCACGCCCACGGCCGGCTGCGCCGCCGCCTCGGCCTGCGCCGCTCCGAGGTGGCGCTCGCCGTCTTCACGGTTGGCCGCGCCGTCGGCGACGTCCCGATCTCGCCCCGCCTCACGGATGCGCGATCATGAGGACCGCTCGCACCGCTCGCTGGTCGAGTAGCCAAAGGCCGCTCGCGGCCGACGCGTATCGAGACCCATCGCGCGTGCTCTCGAGAGCGGGTGCAAGGGTCTCGATACGCCAGTTCGCAGAGCGGACGGGCTACTCGACCACCGAAAACGGCCGGCTTCGCCGTGCAGCGTCGTGACGCGCCCCGACGCCGACGGGCACCACTGGGGCGACGAGGAGACCGGCCCCATCCATCCGGCCGTCGATGACCGCACGGCCGAGCAGCGCCGCCGCGACGAGGCGGATGCGCGGCACTGGCGCGAGTCCATCGCCGCCCGAACCACCCGGATCGCCCTGCGCACCCGGATGCTCGGCTGGGTGATGGCGCACTCGCGCTCGATGCACATCAGCACCATGTCGGCGAAGGACATCGCGCACAACCAGACGATGACCTACCTGCCGCGCTTCGTGAAGCGCTGGGTCTTCGGCGCCCGGCACCCCTCGGTGACCGTGCGCGACGCGACGATCGACGGCGGGCCGCGTCTGCGGGTCTACACGCCGCAGGGCACGCGCATCCGCCCCGCCGCCGTGTACTTCCACGGCGGCGGCTGGACGCTCTTCGGCGGCCTCGATGCCTGCGACTGGCTGCCCAGCCGCGTCGCCGCTCTGGCGGGCATCGTGGTCGTCGCGGTGGACTACCGGCTCGCGCCCGCGCATCCGTATCCGGCCGCGGTCGAGGACGCGCTCGCCGCGGTGCGCTGGGTCGCCGCGCACGGCGCCGAACTCGGCACGGACGACCGTCTCGCCGTCTTCGGCGACAGCGCGGGCGGCAATCTCTCGGCCGTGGTGGCCCTCGCGCTCCGCGAGGAGGCGGACGCGCCCCGCTTGCTCGCCCAGGCGCTGATCTATCCGGTCACCTCCACCACCCTCGACGACGCGTCGATGCGGGAGAACGCCGACAACCCCGTGCTGTACCGCGCCGACATGGCCGCCTTCTTGGCGCACTACCTCGGCGGCGAGACAGGGGTGGCCGCGCGCGCTGCGGATCCACTGGTCGCCCCGCTCGCCGCGCCCACCCTGGCGGGGCTGCCGCCGGCGCTCGTGCAGATCGCCGACCACGACGTGCTGCGCGACCAGGGCCTCGCCTACGCCGAGCGGCTGCGCGACGACCGAGTGCCTACCTCGGTGCAGCGCTTCCCGGCGGCCGCGCACGGCTGGGTCACCTACCCGCGCCTCGCCCGTGATTCCGGGCCGGCGGCGGAGGCCGTCGCCCGCTTCCTCCGCGGGCGCTTGCACCCTTGAGCGTGACGGAGGACGGATCGAAACGTTCACCACCACCGCGGCGTCGATCGAGATCCGCGGAATTCCGCGGATCTCGGCCCCGCGCTCGAGGGTGGCTTGGGTTTCGATCCGTCCTGAGTCACACTCGTCGACCTGAACTGCGGCTTGTCCGCGTGAGCCAGGGCTGCTCGAACGGATTGGCACCCCGAGGCGGGGTGTGAAATCCCGCGGAATTCCGCGGATCTCGTCGCAGCGCCGCGGGGTACCCTTCGTTTCGAGCAGCCCTGACGCACAGCAACGTCCTATTAGAGCGCCCAGCGCGGCGTGAACGTGTGCCCGCCCGCCGTCGCGGTGAAGCCCGCCGGGCTGATCACGATCGCGTCGGCCGGTCCGTCGCCGTCGTTGCGCAGCTCGAGCACGGTGTCGGTGGGCAGGGCGAGGGCATCGCCCGGCCCGGCGACGAGGACGTCGTCGCCGATCAGGGCGGTGATGGACCCCGAGCCGACGACGACGACCTGCTCGTTACTGATCGAGTGCGCACCGCTGGTGCTTCCGGCGGGCAGGTCGACCCGCCAGGTGGCGAGTTCGACGGAGCCGCGCGACGGCACGGCGAGGGAGCGGACGCGCAGGGCGCCGAGCGCGAACTCCGGAGCGTCGACGAGGGTGGCGAGGGGCATGAGGGTCTCCTGGTGAGTACGGGTCTAGACGAGGACGTCGGCGAGCAGGGCGAGCAGCTGCTCCGGCTGCTCCGCCGGGATGAAGTGACCGGTGTCGCCCAGCCGGACCAGTCGCGCCGCCGGCGCGGCGGAGGCGACGAAGGCGGCGACGAAGTCGTAGCTGAAGCCGCCGACGGCGAGCACCGGCATCGTGAGCGGCGCGTAGCCGGCGAGGTCGTCGATGTCGGTCGCGAACGCCTGGAACCACGCATTCGAGGCGCGGATCGGCGCCGCGGAGTCGTAGGCCCCGGCGTAGACCTCCCGGTCGAACGGCGTGATCGCGCTCGGGCGCACGGAGAGGTAGTCGAACAGCCAGTCCTGCACGATGCTGTAGCGGCCCGCGAAGACCTGCTCGGGCATCCCGGTGATCTGGTTGAAGGCGAACCACCACGGGTGCAGCCCGCGCTGCGGGTTCTGTAGGTCATAGGTGCCGGGCGCCGGCAGCACCGGGATCTGCTGGAACACGGCGAAGGGATGTGGCGCGTCCAACAGGGTGACGCTGCGGGTGGTTCGCGGCGAAGGAGTACGCGAGCATCGAGCCGACGTCGCTGCCGACGACGTCCACCGCGCCGAGTTCGAGCTCGGCGACCAGGGCCGCGAGGTCGGCCGCCATCGTCTTCTTGTCGTAGCCGGAGGCCGGCTTGTCGGAGGCGCCCATCCCGCGGTAGTCGACCGCGATCACGCGGTGCAAATGCGCGAGCACGGGCATCACCTCGTGGAACTCCCACCAGGTCTGCGGCCAGCTCGGTAGCAGCAGCACCGGCGCGCCGGAGCCGCCCGCGACGTAGTGCAGGGTCACGCCGTTCACGGTCGCCGACGCGTTGGTGAATCCGGGCAGGGTCGCCACGAGGGCGGCGTCGTGGGTTTCGTCGGTCATGGTCGATCCGCTCCGACGCCCCGGACCGCGCCGAGCAGCCCGCGACGAGCTTCCTGCTCACCGTGCTGAACACCCGCCGCTCCGCGGACTACCCGGAGGAGTATCCCGAGCGCCTCGACACGCTCGCGGCCGCGCGCGCCTGGGCGGCGGCGGACCTCGCCGACGAGCCGTTCGCCGCAGGCGTCACCACCCTGGACACCGACGGACTCGCGGCGGCGCGCACCCTCCGCGACGCGATCGTCACCGCGATCGATCACCGTTCCGGCGAACCGGAGCGTACCGCCGCCTGGGCCGCCATCGACGAAGCCGCCGGCCGCACCCCGCTCGAGCTGCACCTCGGCCCCAACGGATCCGCGCTGCGACCGGCGCCGCCCGTCACGCTCGCGGCGCTGCTGCTCACCGCGCTCTCGCGGGTCCTCGACGAAGGGCGCTGGTCCCGGATCCGGCTCTGTGCGCGCGACACCTGCCGCGGTGCGTTCTACGACACGACCCGCAATCGCACCCAGTGCTGGCACTCGTACGCGAGCTGCGGAAACCGCAGCAACCAGGCCGCCTACCGCTGCCGGGCGGGCTGAGCGGAGCAGGTGGCCGCCAGCTCCTTGAGCACGAGGTCGAGCCCGGCGCGCGAGCCGCCGATCGACCGCGGCGACGGCGTCCGGGGTCGGCGACCGCGTGCCCACCTCGGTCCAGCGCTGTACCCCTGACGCCCATTCCGCTCGCGCACGCTACGGAGTAGCGTCGGCGAAGAACGAGGAGGAGCCATGGCGCGCTACCGCGACGACCTGCCGCAGCTGCGGGCCGAGCGGCCCTTCCTCACCGACGGTGGGCTCGAGACCACCCTGATCTACCTCGAGGGCATCGAGCTCCCCGAGTTCGCCGCCTGCGAGTTGCTGCGCACGGCCGACGGCACGGAGCAGCTGCGCCGCTACTACGAGCAGCACCTTCGCCTCGCCCGCCGGCACGGCCTCGGCTTCACGCTCGACACGGCGACCTGGCGCGCGAACCCCGACTGGACGGACAGGCTCGGCTACGACGACGCGACCTTCGACGCCGTCAACCGCGCGGGCGCCCGGCTGGCGGTCGAGCTTCGCGATCGATTCGACAGCGCCGAGGCTCCGGTCGTCATCGGCGCGACCCTCGGCCCGCGCGGCGACGGCTACGTCGTCGGCGAGCGGCAGAGCGTCGAGGAGGCGCGCGCCTACCACCGCCGTCAGCTGGCGATCTTCGCGCAGGAGGGTGCCGACTTCGCCTGCATCCTGACCGCGAGCTACCCCGAGGAGGCGATGGGGGCCGCGCTGGCGGCGGCCGACGTCGGCCTGCCGTTCGTGGTCTCCTTCACCGTCGAGACCGACGGCCGGCTGCCCAGCGGCGACACCCTGACCGACGCGGTCGCCGCGGTCGACGCTGCGGCACCCGTCGCCTACTTCATGGTGAACTGCGCGCATCCGACCCACCTCCCGGCCGAGCTGCCGGAGCGCGTGCGCGGCTACCGGGCGAACGCATCCAGCTGCAGCCACGCCGAACTCGACGCGTCCGACAGCCTCGACGCCGGGGATCCCGACGATCTCGCCGCCCGCATGATCGCCTTGCGCGCCCGGATGCCGCAGCTCGCGGTGCTCGGCGGCTGCTGCGGCACCGACCTACGCCACCTCGGGGCGCTCGCCGCGGCGCTCGGCTGAGCGCGGAGCCGCCGGACGCGCCGGATCGAGCCGGCCGGAATCAGCCGCGACGGGGCGGTGATCTCGGCAGGCTCGATCAGTCGGGCGGCGGGCTCGATCGGCCGTCGGGCTGGCTCGATCAGCCGGTCGGACTACGGCGTCGCCACGCCGAACGCCCGCCGGGAGTGGTAGAAGTGCGTCGCCGAGAGGAAGCCGCCGGGAGCCGCCCCGCCCGCGACGACGCGGACCGGACCGGCCGAGGGCGCCGGGGCGCCGGCGTTGCCCAGCTGGCCTGCCCCGTTGTCGCCCCAGGCGAACACCGAGTGGTCCTCGTAGATCACCGAGGTCGCGCCCTGCTCGCCCAGGTAGAAGTCGAGCACACGACGCCCGAGGCGGATCGACTCGACGTTCTGGTTGATCGACGGGATCGGCACCGGCTCGGTGCTCGAACTCGAGTGCCGGTTGTTCGCTCCGTCGCCCCACGACTTCACCGCACCGTCCTTCGTGATGTACGCCCACACGTTCGGCGTGGCGTTGCCGGCGAGTTTGGCGCCGTCGCCGCCGACGGGCACGGCGACGCGGTTGCGCGGATCCGGCACCTGGAACACGGTGCCGTCGGCCGCGAGCAGCAGCCCGCCGTCGCCGACCTCGACGATCCCGCCCAGGATCCCGCCGGGGCCGGTGATCAGCTGCGGCACGTTCAGCTCGTTGGGTGACTCCAGCGGATCCACCGCCTGGAACGACCAGGCCCGCCCGGCACTGTCGAGCGCGTACACGTATCCGGAGCCGAGCTGCGTCGCGATCTGCTTGATGCAGACCCCGTGCGGCGCGAACAGCGGATGCACGAACGGCTTGGTGAAGAAGCGCCCGGTGATCAGGAACACCACCCGGCCCAGGTTCGAGAGCGCGTAGTTCGCGAGCGAGAGCTGGATCAGGAACTCCGGCCCGTCGAGTCCGAGCGGCTGCAGCGCGAAGTCGTAGCCCGGGTTGCCGACCCGGATGCCCGGCGGGATGGCGCCGCGGTTGCCGGAGTAGAGCGCGGTGCCGCCGCCCGGCTTCGCGACCAGCACGAAGCCGTCCTGCGAGGTGTTGTAGTCGACGATCACCGGCCCCTGCGTCTGCGGCAGGCCGTTCAGCGGCGCGGCCCAGAGCAGCGGCGCGGCGACGACGCTGAAGGTCTCCGTCTCGACGTTCTGGCCCCAGACGGCGCCGGTGCCGAGCGCCGGGGTCGGCACCGGGATCACATCGAACTGAGGCGGGGCGAGGAGTTCCCACCCCGTCGGCAGCGCCGAGACCGTCGCCGGTCCGTCCGGGCCCACCTTCGCATCCGGCGCGGCGAAGATGTTCGTCAGCTCCAGGCTCGCGGCCGCCTTCTTCGACGGCGGGATAACGATCGTCGCTTCTGTGCTGATCGTGTGGTCCTCGGGGTCGATGAACACGACGCTGTCGGGCAGGGTCAGGGTGAGCGAGAGGGTGGCGTCGATCGTGCCGGTCTTCGTCTCGGCCCGCACCGTGACCGTGGGGAACGGCGCTCCCGGGATCGTGGTGACCGGGATCGGGGCGAAGGTGATCGTGCCGGACTTCGCTCCGGATGCGGCGGCGGCCGGGGCCCCGCTGGCGACGGCGACGGTCGGTACCGTCCACGCGACGGCGGCGACGGTGCTGCGGCGGGAGACGCCGCGGGAATGATCGGCTGGTGGGGTGCTGGACATGGCTGGCCCTTCGGATCGGTGAGTGATGTCGCCGACCCTGTGAGAGCGCCCCCGGCCCGACCATTCCGCCACGACCAGCATGTAACCCGAATGGGTGACACGTCCCCGACCGTCGGATGTGGCGGCAGCGGTCCGTCCTCGGCGAAAGATGTACCCCGGTCGCACCTCCCATGTACCCCGAGCGTTAAACGGCTCTGCCGCGCACCCCGAGAGATGCGCGGCAGAGCCGTTCGAGCGGAAGCGGACTACGCGACCTTCACGCCGAAGGAACGGCGGCTGCCGTAGAAGGCGGTAGCCAGGAGCGGGCCCGACGGGGTCGGTCCGGTCGGTCCGGCGAGCACCTGCACGGGGCCGGCGGAGTCGTTCGGCGCACCGTTGTTGCCCAGCTGAGCGGCGAGATTGTCGCCCCACGCGTACACGGTGTTGTCGCTGAAGATCACTGTGGTGGCCGCCTGCTCGCCGAAGGCGAAGTCCAGCACCGTGCGGGCGCCGCGGATCGACTCCACGTTCGCGTTCACGGTCGGCGAGGCGACGGGGTTCGAGTCCGAGCTGGTGTGGCGGTTCTGGTTGCCGTTACCCCACGACTTCACGGTGCCGGCCGTCGTGATGTACGCCCAGGCGTCGGGGGTCGCGTTGCGGGCGAGCTTCGCGCCGTCCGTGCCGACGACGGTCGCGATCCGGTTGCTGTCCTGCGAGATCAGGTAGACCGTGCCGTTCGCGCTGCGGGCCAGGCCGCCCTCGCCGACCTCGACGATGCCGGTGAGCGGCACGCCGTTGAAGGTGACGAGCTTCGGGGTGATCTGCTCGATCGGCGAGGAGGACTGCGTCGGGTCGAGCGAGATGTTGGTCCAGACGCGGCCGGCGCTGTCCAGCGAGCTCAGCCAGGCGCTGCCGCGGATCTGGGTGATGAACGCGTTGCTGGGCGAGTACGTCGGGTCGATGAAGGAGAAGTGGAAGCGCTTGCCGTTGACGACGTACCAGACCTGACCGAGTGTCGAGAGCACGCAGTTCGCCAGCGAGGTGCTGATCAGGTACTCACCGGTGGCCAGGAAGCTGTTGTCCTGGGCGTAGTAGGTGAAGAGGTGGTTGCCGACCCAGGTGCCACCGTTCGAGGCGTTGCCGCCGGTGATCCACTTGGTTCCGCCGGCGCCGTCGGCCATGATGACCGTGCCGTCCTGCGAGGTGTTGTAGTCGACGATGTTGTTACCCGAGGTGATCCAGGCCGGGGTGTCGTTCAGGGCGTCCAGCGGCGAGGCGAAGCGGATCGGTGCGCCGTTGGTGGAGAAGGTCTCCGTGTTGACGTTCTGCGCCCAGACGGCACCCTTGCCGGTGCCCGGGATCACGTTGACCAGCGAGGTCAGCAGGTTGCCGTCGACGACGGTGTAGTTCGGGGTGGTGGTGGTGCCGGTGAACGGCGCGTAGGTGTGATTGACCTGGCCGTCGCTGGCGCGGATGTCGTCGATGACGATGGCGTTGTTGGCGACCGTGTAGGTGCGCGGCTCGGTGCCACCGTTGTTCGCCCAGGTGGTGCCGGCGGGCGGGGAGACGACGACGGTCATGCCGACCGGGTTGGTGCCGGAGGAGGGCACAACGGTCGCGGAGAGGTTGGTCCACACGCCGCCGGGGCTGGTGACCTGGCCCTGCGGGAAGGTGATCACGCCGCCGCCGGAGGCGGAGGCCATGGGGGCGCCGACGGCGACGGCGACGGCCGGCACGGTCCAGGCGGCTGCGGTCGAGACCGCGCGGCGGGAGATGCCCTTGGGGGCACCGGAGACGGAGTCGAGCGACTCGTCGAATGAGTTCGTCATTGCAGACCTTTCGTGATCTGTCGTTCGGGTTTAAAGGAGGTTGTTGCGGCGTCGAACACCTGTCGACGGCGGCGCGCATCCCATTGGGCCAGTCGCGGGGGCGGGGTCGGCCACGGTCGAACGCCGAATCGTCGGACGTGACGCGAGAAGTCGCCGAATCGCGAGAATCGTCCCCCGGCGCTGCGCAGGACGTACCCCGATGATCCGGCGCGTGAGGTTCGCTCGCAGTCGTGGATCCGATGTTTCTGCGGCGATCGACGCGATGCGAGCGCGAAGCGGGATGTGCGGCGGCAGGGTCCGCCGGCGACGTGCCCCCTTCGCGGGTGCCGAGGCGCCTGCTCGTCCCCCGTTGGGTGAGTAAAGAGTGAACGTGGATCCCACGTATGGCATGAGAGGTCGGGGAAGCGGCTGCCGCGTCTGGTACCGCGGTACCACTCCCTGACCCTGAAGATCAGGGTTCCGACGGACGCGCGACCTCTCGGACTCTGGCCACAATCGAGGAATGCACACATCCCTCCCGGCTACGACCGCGCCGGCCACCACCACCGGCCGCGCCCGGATCGTCACCCTCGACGTCCTGCGCGGATTCGCGCTCTGCGGCATCCTGCTCGTGAACATTCCGAGCGTCACCGGCATGTCGGAGCTGATTCCGCCCGGCCTCCTCGAGACGCCGGACCCGGTCGCCCGCGCGCTGGACTACACCGTTCAGCTGCGCTTCTTCCCGATCTTCTCCTTCCTCTTCGGCGTCGGGTTCGCGCTCTTCCTGGACTCGGCCCAGCGGCGCTCGCCCCGACCGCGCCTGCTGCTCGTGCGCCGCCTGGTCTTCCTCGGCCTGCTCGGCTACGTGCACGGACAGTTCCACCCGGGGGAGGTGCTGCTGAACTACGCGCTGTTCGGGCTGGTGTTCCTGCTGCCGGCGAGCTACATCCGCAGCCCGCGCTGGCTGATCGGTTATGACCCTGGAACAGTGGATCGCCGTCGCCGGCCGCACCCCCTCCGCGCACAACACCCAGCCGTGGGCACCGCGAATCGTGGCGCCGGACACCGTGGAGGTCGCTGTCGTGCCCTCGCGCACGCTCCCCGCGGGGGACCCGTCGTTCCGCGACCTGGTGCTCGCCCTCGGCGCCTGGTGCGAGAGTCTGTCGATCGCGGCGGGCCGGGCCATCGAGGTCGAGACTCTGGAGCCATTGCATCACCTCGACGAGCTGCCGCTCACCGGCCCGGCGGGGGAGCCGGTGCTGCGCCTGCGCGTCTCCGAGGAGCCGGCGGATTCGGCGTTCACCGCCGCGGATGTGCTGCAGCGCCGCGTCTACCGCGGCGAGCTCGCCGGCCTGCCGTGGACCGCGCCGCCGCTACCGCCGGGCCTGAGCATCCGCGAGATCGACCCGGGCGCGATGGCGCGGCTGGTCCGCCTCGGCGTCGCGTACACGGCGTCGCGGCCCAGCGTGGCGGAGGAGCTGCTGCACTGGCTCCGGCTCAGCCCCGCGCATCCGAACTACCACCGCGACGGCATGACCGAGCGGATGCTGATGATGCCGCGGCCCGTCGCGGCGCTGGCCGCGCCGTTCACCCGACGCTCGGGGCTGCGCGATCCGGCGATCCGCGTCGGCGGCACCCTCGGGCGGATGCTCGAGGGGCTCGAGCGCAGCGTGCGGCTGCCGCCGGCGACCGCCTCCGCCGGCCCGCGGCACGTGGTGCTGGTGGCGGATGCGCGGCGGCTGGGTGGAGACGTCGTGTCGGCCACCGAGGCGATGGACTCCCGCATCGGCGCCCCGGAGGCGGCCGTGCTCGACGCCGGCCGCGAGCTGCAGCGGATCTGGCTGCACGTGCACCGCCTCGGCGGCGTCGTCTCGCCGCACTCGAAGATCATCGACTCCCCGCACGCGCACGGCCGGCTGCGCCGCCGCCTGGGCCTGCGCCGCTCCGAGGTGGCGCTCGCCGTGTTCACGGTGGGCCGCGCCCTCGGCGACGTCCCGGTGTCGCCCCGCCTGACGGACGGGGTACCGCATGCCGTCGCTGAATGACCCCGCCTCCTCGCTGGTTGACCCCGCCGTCTCGCTGGTTGAGCTTGCCGTCTCGCTGGTTGAGCTTGCCGAAACCACTCCCTCCCCGCACCGACGGTTTCGGCAGGCTCAACCGGCGACAGGGGTGACACCATGACCGCCCGCCCCGACGCCGACGGCCACCACTGGGGTGACGAGGAGACCGGCCCCATCCACCCGGCCGTTGACGACCGCACCCCCGCCCAACGCGCGCACGACGAAGCGGAGGCGCGGCACTGGCGGGAGTCGATCGCCGCCCGAACCACGCGCATCGGCCGGCGCACCCGCCTGCTCGGCTGGGTGATGGCGCACTGGCCCGCGATGCACGTGAGCACTATGTCGCGCAAGAACCTCCTCGACGACCAGACCATGAACTACCTGCCCGGCTTCGTGAAGCGGCTGGTCTTCGGCGCCCGGCACCCCGCCGTCGAGACCCGCGACGTCAAGGTCGAGGGCCTCCGCCTGCGGCTCTACCGGCCGAAGGGCGCCGGCGTGCTGCCCGTCGCGGTGTACTTTCACGGCGGCGGCTGGACTCTCTTCGGCGGCCTCGACGCCTGCGACTGGCTTCCGAGCCGCGTCGCCGCGCTCGCCGGGATCGCCGTGGTCGCGGTGGACTACCGGCTCGCGCCGCAGCATCCGTATCCCGCCGCCGTCGAGGATGCGCTCGCCGCGGTGCGCTTCGTCGCCGCGCACGGCGACGAGCTCGGCACCGACGATCGGATCGCCGTGCTCGGCGACAGCGCGGGCGGCAACCTCTTGGCCGTGGTCGCGCTCGCGCTGCGTGACGAGCCCGGAGCCCCGCGGATCCACGCCCAGGCGTTGATCTATCCGGTCACCTCGACCACCCTCGACGACGCGTCGATGATCGAGAACGCCGACAACCCCGTGCTGTTCCGCGCCGACATGGCCACCTTTCTCGGCCACTACCTCGGCGGTGAGGCCGGCATCGCGTCGCACGCCGCGGATCCGCTGGTCGCCCCGCTCACCGTACCCACCTTGGCCGGCCTGCCGCCGGCGTTGGTGCAGATCGCCGATCACGACGTGCTGCGCGACCAGGGCCTCGCCTACGCCGAGCGCCTGCGCGATGACCGCGTGCCCACCTCGGTGCGGCGCTTCCCGGCCGCCGCGCACGGCTGGGTCACCTATCCGCCGCTCGCCCGCGACTCCGGCCCCGCCGCCGAGTCCGTCGCGCGCTTCCTCCGCGGGCGGCTGCACCCCTGAGCGTGACTGAGATCGGAGCGGTCCGGTTCGATCAGTCGCCAGTAACGCACGTCGTCCTGGATGTCCGGCCGCGACGAGAACGCCATTCACTGCACGGCGAAGCCGCGTCCGCCGAGACGCGAAGTCCTATGAGGCGCGACTGAGGTACTCGCGAAGGGCATCCCGCATGATCTGGCTCGGCACCGTTCGGTCTGCAGCGGCTCGTGCGGTCAGCGCGTCATCGAGTTCTCGGGGCAGACGCACGTGTCGCAGCCGAACTTCTAAGCGATGGTGGGACGAATTCGGGGCGCGCGACGGAGCCATCCGCGTCCCGATGGCGTCCCCGCGGCCGAACGGTGCCAGGGGTACGCCGAGGAGGCGCGCGGGGGACAATCCGCGTGCGTTTCGGACTTCTCGTGACAACTCCGACGAAACGCCGATCCGCGGCCTGCGTCGCGACGCGGCGGGGATGGCCCAATAGGTGCCAGCCGCCTGGACCATTCGTCCGCCTCCGCGGCGAACAACTCCGACAGATCGAGAAAGGTCTGGTATGTCCGAATCCTTCGACGCCGAGTCGGTCGACTCCGGCTCCGCCTCGCGTGGCGTGTCCCGCCGCGCCGTGTCCACCGCCGCGGCGTGGACCGTCCCCGCCATCGCCGTCGCCACCGGCGCCCCGCTGGCTGCAGCCTCCGGCGTCAAGGGCGTCGTCGTCATCACCCCGAGCGTCGACTTCGTCCGCCCGGGCGACCTGTACCCCGACATCCTGGTCACTCTGCACAACGCCGACACCAGCAACATCGTGAACACCACGAATGCAACGGTCTCGATCACGCTGCCTGCCGGCTGGACCTGGGCCAACGGCGCCGACCCCACCGTGCCGCGCGTGTTCACCGGCGTGTCCGGCGGCACGCTGCACCTGGACGGACCGTCGACGGGTGTCATCGCGCCGACGCTGCCCGCAGGCAACGTCACCTCGGGCATCATCAGCGGCACGGCCACCGAGGCGAACGCTGCGCCCGGCAACCCGACCACGTACGCCCAGGGCACGAACACCCTCAAGACCCGTTACATCCAGGTCCCCCCGGGACAGGGCGGCGGCAACGCGATGGTCTGGGGCGAGAACACCAACCGCAGGGCCTTCAACGACAACACCAACGACCTCGTCTGGGCCTCCCCGGTCGACACGGTCCCCGGCATCGCCGGCAAGCTCGTCGACATCCAGGTCCGCGCGAACAATGGCTGGATCCTGCGCTCCACCGCCGTCTCGACCGACCCGGCGACCGCCGGCTACACGATGAACACCGACGTGTGGACCTCTGAGAACAACAACAGCGGCGGTCTCGTCGCCGCCGACGGCCAGAACGTGGTCATCCTGCAGCCGGGCGTGCTGCGCCCGAACGAGTTCTTCGTCTCCGTCCGCGGAGCGGAGACGGGTCTGACCAACTACGGCCGGATCTTCGTGCTCGGCAAGCCGACGATGCCGGAGTTCACCTTCCCGGTGGGCACCTTCATCACCGCGATCACCAACGTCCGCGCGAGCCACGACGCGAACACGCCCGGCGACTCGAACTTCCTCACCCTGGCGCTGGACCAGAACCGCCTCGGCTACACCATGGGCCTCGGCGGCTCGTACGCCTACGGTTCGGGTGACGGCACGTTCAGCTACCCGCCGAACCAGACCTACGGTCCGGTTCCGATCCTCTCCGGCCCGGGCACGCCGCTGACCGACATCGTGCAGCTGCAGGGTGGCGTGAACGGCGCCCTCGCACTGCGGGCGGACTCCTCGGTGTGGGCGTGGGGCGACAACTCCACCGGCGCCCTCGGCCAGAACTCCACCGCTCAGCAGAGCTACGCGGTGCCCGTGCTGCAGAACGTGGGCGGCACCCCGAACAGCGGCCCGACCATCACGGACGGCGTCACCACGCCGCTCACCGGGGTGACCAAGCTCGGCCAGAACGCCGGCTTCGGCTACAACACCGGCACCGGTGGCTACGCGGTCATCAAGGGTGACGGTTCGCTCTGGACCTGGGGAACGAACAACTACTACCGCAACAACGACGTGATCGACGGCGCCGACGGCTCGTGGCAGGGTATCGCCACGCTGAACACCAAGCCCGTCGGGCTCAGCGGCTCCGCCACCGTGCGCGACGTGGCTGCCATCGCGGCCGTCATCTGCGTGATCCTCACCGACAACACCGTGTGGTCGTGGGGAGATGACTCGAACCTGCCGCAGACCGGCATCCTCGGCGCGGGCATCTTCACCTCGCCGAACCCGGTGCGCGTGCTGACCGCAGCGACGCAGGCGCAGTCGCCCAACGGCGTGCTGAACGCGATCGGATTCTACGACTCGAACGAGGACTTCGTCGTTCAGCCGGCGTAGTCGGAACCGTTAGACCCGCGACCGAACCGGCCGTTCCTGATCAGGAGCGGCCGGTTCGGTCGTCCCACACGTCGAGAAGGGACGCACGGATGCGCAGGATCCGCGCTCTCGCAGCCGGGTGCATCGTTGCGGCTGCGCTGTTCGCCGGCTCCCCGGCCGGCGCATCGACGCCGGCGCCGGCGTACACCAGCCCGCCAGGGGCGGCGCTCGGTCTGGATCGCGAAGCGGCCTCCGTGGATCCGACGGTCTTCGTCGATCAGGCGAAGATTCCGCCCACGACGAGCGACGCGTACTTCACCAATGACCCGCACGGCAGCATCCAGTGGCCGTTCCCCGTCGGCGTGCCCGTCGGCGACCGTTTCGGTCCGCGTTCCTGCGCGGGCTGTACCCCGTTCCACCACGGCACGGATTTCAACCCCGGGAACGGCGCCGAGATCCAGATCATCGCGGACGGCATCGTCCGCGAGGTCGACAACGGCGACGGCTCGCTCGGCGTGAACGTTACCGTCGACCACCAGATCAACGGACAGCTCGTCTCGTCCGTCTACGCACACATGCAGCACGGATCCGTCCGCGTGCTCGAGGGCCAGCGGGTCTCGGTGGGTCAGGTGGTCGGCTTGGTCGGCTCGACGGGGCAGTCCACCGGCCCGCACCTTCACTTCGCGATCCTGCTCGACGGCACCGAGTACGTCGATTCCTACCTCTGGCTGCTGCAGAACGCGAACTGACCGTGAGAATCCGCCGCGCATTCCCGCTCCTCCTGCTCGGCCTCGGCCTGCTCGCCGCCGGTTCGTCCGCCCTGCTGCCCGACGTGCAGCATCGGGCCACGGCGCAGATCGACATCGCCGCCGATGCGCCGTACGCGCTCATCCGGCCGAGCATCTTCGCGCACGGCGCCACAACACTCGACCTCGACGGCGCCGGTGCGTTCGTCGGCAGAGCACGGGAGTCGGATGCGCGCGCCTGGATCGGCGCGGACCGCTACACCGAGATCGCTCCGGGCGAGTCCGGCCCCGAGGCGACGACGGCCACGACCTCGACCCCGACCCCGACCCCGACTCCGCTCTCGGATTCCGGGCCCGCGCCGGTCGCGGCGCCGACGGACCCGCACGGCGCCGATCTCTGGACCGTCGAGTCCGACGCGAGCACCGGCCGGGTGCGGCTGGATCCGGCGCCGGGCGAAGCCGTTGTGCTCGCGACGGACGGCAACTCGCCGGCCCCGGCGCGGATCCGGTTGAGCTGGTTCGAACCCGCCCGCTCGCCGTGGCTGCCTGTGCTGCTCGGCGTCGGCGCTGCCACCGCTCTGGTCGGCGTCGTGCTGCTCGGGCGCCGTCGGATGCTGCGCGCCGCCGCCGCGGCGGCGCTGATCGGCGTCGTGCTGCTGTCGGCTGTCTCGGCGCCGGTACCCGCGCGGGCGAGCCCGGCCGAACCGGACCCGACGCCGGGCGCGTCGGCGTGTGTGACTCCCGCTCAGCTGCAACGGATCGTCGATGCCGTCGTCGGTGCGGTCGCGGAGGCCGATGCGGCCGGGCCGGCTGGGCGGACGCAGGCGGCGACGCGACTGAGCGGTCCCGTGCTCGCTGCGCGGTCGGCGGCGTACATCGTGGGGAGTGCGTACCCCGGCGCGACGACTGTGGCGCCCCTGCCCGCATCCGACGTCGCGTGGGCACTCCCGGAGGCGACGCAGGCCTGGCCGCGCCGGGTCTCGGCCGTACTGGGCTCCGCGTCGGGCACCCGCGCGGTCTCGTTGGTGCAGGCATCGCCGCGCGAGAACTACCGGGTCGAGTACCTCGCCGAGGTGCCGCCCTCGACGACGTTCCCGCTCACGGCGAGCGCGGCCGCGGCACCGGATCCTGCGGCGCTCTTGATCGCCCCGACGGACATCGCGGCCGCCTACGAGGCGACCCTGAGCGATCGGGACCCCGCCCCGCAGGCGGCGCTGTTCGACTCCGACGACCCGCTCGCCGCGCTGATCGGCCCGAGCTATCGCGAGCGGTCACGACAGACCGTCGAACCGCGCGGCGTGATCACCTTCGGCACCGCGGCCAACGCCGCGGAGCCGGTCGCGCTCGCGACGGAGGACGGCGGCGCGCTGGTCTGGGCCGCCTTCGACGAGACCGAGCGCGTGGCGCCCGCACCGGATGCGATCGGGGTCAGCATCAACGTCCCCGCGATCACCGCGGCTCTGAGCGGCGCACCCTCGACGCGAACCGGGGTCGAGGTCTCGTACACGGCGCAAGTGCTCTTCGCCGTGCCGCCCACCGGGTCCGCGGACAGGGTGCGCGTGCTCGCTTTCGCCCAGTCCGCCGCGAGCGCCCACCTCCTCCGTGGTGGCTGAGCGGGCGCGACATCTCCCGTGACGAGACCGGACGCGTCGGCGCGCTCGCACACCGTGCCCATGTGCGCATTCGGCGACGAATCGTCGATCTCGGACCGCCCCAGGCGTGGCGCAGGCGAACCGGAGTCATCGCCGACGGAGCCGCCGGCGTGCGAAATGGGTGAATACTGATCACGCCGAAGATATCTTTGCTTCGGTGCATCGCCCCGGAACGCCGGGTGCGCTCAACGGGGTAGGAACGGAATGGGGCGCGATGCGCGTCCCGATGTCCGAAGCGGGCGTCTGGCCGGTTCAGGGCGAGGAGGGCCGAGCGATGCTCGCCCGGGGTGGCCTGGTCGTCGAACCGATCGGAGCGGATCCGCTCCTCGGCTCCGTCTCGCGGACGGAACCGGTCTCCGTGCGCGCCACGCGGGTCCAGTTGTCGCCGGTCCGTGCGGCCTGGCGCGCACTCGATGGCGGCGCCGAACGAGACATCGGCTGGCTGCTGCTGCATCTGCTCGGTGAGTCGCGGACCGGGATCGACGGAGCCTGGGCCGCCGATGCGCCGGGGGCGGCCCGAGTCGCGCGGCCCGGTGGCTCGATCGAGATCGTCTCGCCCGCAGCCTCCGATCGCATCCTGCTGGAGTTTCCGCTGACCGCCCTCTCGGCGATGTCGGCCACCATGCTGCGCACCCCGGGCGCCGTGCGCGATCGCCTCGGGCCCTCCGCCGTCTCCTCCTCGTTGGTCGCCTATGTCGTCGCGACCCTCGCGCGACCCGTTCGTCGCCAGAGCAGCGCCGCCTTCGCCGCCGAGCGCGGACTGCTCGCCCTGATCGAGGCCGTTCTGGCCGAGGGGCATCGCGCGGTTTCCGCGCCGATCGCCGATGTCGATGTACACGTGTACACCCGAGCCCTCGCGATCATCGACGAGAGCTACGCCGACGCCGAGCTCGACAGTGAGACGATCGCGGTGCGTCTGGGCGTGAGTCGGCGCCGGCTGCAGCGGATCCTCGCGGAGAACGACACGACGATCACCGATGTCCTCCGCAATCGTCGGCTCGATGCCGTCGCCGAACGGCTGCTGGAGTCGCGGGAGATCGGGCTCGCCGACCTCGTGCAGAGCGTCGGCTTCGGCGCGGTCGACTCGGCCCGCCGAGCATTCGTCGCGCGGTTCGGAATGACGATGCGAGACTACCGACGGGAAAGGAGGGCTCCGTGACGGACGGCTCCCTCGCCCCGAAACGCTACTCGCGTGAGTACCTCGGCCCGGAAGGCGCGGAGGCGATGCGGGGAACGCAGGCGGCGATCACCCCGATGGACCCGGAGAACTTCCGCGCCCGCATCGTGAGCATGCCGCTCGTGACGACTCGTATCGTCGACTTGCGCGTCACGCCGATTCGCGCCCAGTGGGCGATCGGTCACGGCGAGGATCAGGGGCTGCCGCCGGCGGTGTTCTTCGCGCTGTCGATCGCCGGGCGATCGATCGGCCACCACAACGGGCGGATCCTCACGCTGACGCCCGGGACGATCACATTGATCCAGACGGGCACTGAGTACCACACGGTGACGGCGTCGTCCTCGCGCACCCTGACGTTCTGGTTGGCGCCGGATCAGCTCTCCAGCGCCGCGGCGGCGGCGCTGCGGCGGGTCGCTGCGGAACCTCTGCAGGACGACGCCGGCGCCCGGGGTGCCACGGCGGTCGTGCAATCGCTGCTCGCGGCCGAGCCGGGGCCGGAGTCGGCGGCCGAGATCGAGCGGGTGCTGGTGGACATGGTCGAGGCGATCATCCTCGCGGCGGATGCCCGCCGTCGCGACGGCGAGGGCGTGACACAGGAGGTGTACGCGGAGCTGCGCGAGCTGATCGAAGCGGATCCGGCCCGCGAGGACGTGCGCCCGGAGGCGCTCGCCGAGGCGCTGGGTGTGGAGAAGGCGCAGCTGTTACGCGCGGTGCGAGTGCACGGCCTCTCGGTCGCCGATGCGGTGCGCCAGGTTCGGCTCGACGCGGCAGCGGCTCGGCTGCGCGATCGCTCGACGCCGGACGACTTCGGCCTGCTCGCGGCGCAGACCGGCTTCGGCGGCTACACCCAGCTGGCCCGAGCGTTCCGCGAGCGCACGGGGATGACGATGGGCGAGTACCGCACCCTCTCGCGACTGCAGTAGCACGCGACCGCCGAGGGCGGCGAAGCGGGTGCGTGTGTGCGGATGCACTGGGTCCGGTGCGGCGGCCAGAACAGCGCTCGCCGTCACGATCCGGGGTACAGCGCCGGAGGGGCTGGGGGACAATCCGGCCTCGGAGCGGGAGTTCTGCGCCGAACCTGACGATCGGTCACCCGGCGGTCCTTTCGGAATGTCGATGCTCTGGCGCAATAGGTCTGTCCTTCGCGGGTACGCAGAAGCCGCAGGACGAAAACCGACTGCCCAGACCCCGCACGTTTCTTACACCTTCACGTTCTCGACTTCCGAAAGGTCCTTGATGTCAGTCAACCCCTCTCTCCCCTCCGGCGAGTTCACGCCCCGCACCGGTGTCTCCCGCCGCACGGTCTCGACCGCCGCCGCGTGGACGGTTCCGGCCGTCGCCGTGGCCGTCGGGGCGCCGCTGGCCTCCGCTTCCGGTGCGACTGGTGGCACCATCGTGTTCAGCCCGGCCGTCGTCTCGGCGATCCCTGGTACCCCGTACCAGGACGTCCTGATCACCGCGACGGCGACGTCGGGCACGATCGACAGCCCGTTGAGCTTCGTGCTGCAGCTGCCGGCCGGCCTGACCTTCGCGGATGGTGCAACCACCAAGACGATCACGATCCCGGCGTCCAACGCCGGCACCGCAACGTTCACCCTGACCGGACCGGTCTACGGCGTCGTCGCGTTGCCGAACGCCCCCGTGGGGGCGCAGCTCACCCCGACCGTGTCGGCCACCACGTCCGGCTGGACGGTCACGCCCAACGAATTCGACGTCGTCGCGAATGTCGTCCCGGGGTCCGCGGCCGGCTGGGTGTGGGGAAAGAACATCAACAACGGAGGATGGAACTCGGCGCAGGGCTCGCCGCTCCCCGGCGCCCGCGCGGCCAATGTGGTGCCGAACCTAGGGATCGTGGACCTCACGGCCTACGGCATGGACACGCTCATCCGCGACGACGACACGCTCTGGGCGCCGGGAAGTCAGTACACCGGCACGAACGTCCCGACTCTCGAGCCGGGAGAGCTTTTCATCTCCATCGACGGTTCCAACTCGGTGCTGACGAGCTATGGCCGCGTCTACCGCATCAAAGTCGCCAACACCCCCCTGATGCCGTTCATCGACAGCACCTTCGCGCCCAACGGCGCCTTCATCACAAATATCTCAATGATGTCGACAACAGGGTCTGTCGGTAACGACGGACAGTTCGGAACGTTCATGTTGGACAGTCAGGGACGGGTTTGGCACACGAGCTCGTGGGCGACGAATACCACCGGCTACGCATACGATCCGAAACTGGTCTTCAACGGTGCAGCGCCGCTCTCCGGCATCGTCGAGATCTCCGCGATTACCCGTGGCGCTCTTGCGCGCACCGCGGCGGGCAAGGTCTATCGGATCGACATGGTTACGTCCACGACTTCGGTTTCGCTGGTGAAGCAGTCGGTCGCCGGCGTCGTCAGCGACCTGGTCGATGTCGCGAAGCTCGGCCAGATGGCGGACGATGTGAACGCTTCCACGGCGCCCGTCGGCGACAACATCGGCTACGCGGTCATCAAGACGGACGGCTCCGTCTGGTCGTGGGGTAGCGGCACCGGATATCGGCACACAAGCGCGAACCAGACGACGACCACGGTGGCCACTAAGAACACTCAGGCCGCGAGCCTCGGGCGGCCCGTGAAGGACGTTGGAACGGTTCTCGGCGTCACGTGTGTGATTCTGGACGACAACTCCGTATGGTCCTGGGGAATCAACTTCCAGGGCATGCTCGGCCAGAACCAGATCATTACGAGCTACATGTCTCAGACGCCGGGTCGAGTCCTGAACTACGACACGAAGGCGCCGATCTTCGCGACCCGGTTCTACGCGCTGTACGCGTCGTACGCGGTCGCTAAGGCGTAATACTCGATGAGCTGAAGGCCCGGCCCTTCCCGAGGTGGCCGGGCCTTCACCCGTCGCCGTCCGCGACCTCGAGCGGGCTAGGTGGAGGCGAGCAACGAACTCGGCGTGACGGCGACGCGTACCCCGCTCACCCCGCGCCGATTCTCATGGCTTCCTCCGGCTCTCTCGGGGTGCCCGTCGTAGGGTGTTCGTCGTGGATTCCAGCGAGACGACGACCGAGCCGATCATCGAGTCGATCGCGGCGGCCCGGATGCAGGCGCCGATTCTCGAGGGCGGCTTCGACGGCGCGCAGATCGACGCCGCGACGGTCGCCGAGATCCGCGCGGTGCGCGACGACTTCGCGCGGTTCATGCTGCAGTACAAGTTCGGCATGGACGAGATCGTCACCAAGGTGTCGATCCTGCAGGAGGAGTTCGCCGAGCTGCACGACTACAACCCGATCGAGCACGTCTCCAGCCGGCTGAAGTCGGCCGATAGCCTGATCGAGAAGATCGAACGCAAGGGCTGCGACCCGACCTTCGACGGCATCGCCGCGTCGATCACCGACATCGCCGGCGTGCGGATCACCTGCAGCTTCGTCTCCGACGTGTACCGGGTCTTCGATCTGCTGACCTCGCAGTCCGACGTGACGGTGATCGAGGTCAAGGACTACATCGAGCAGCCGAAGGAGAACGGCTACAAGAGCCTGCACGCGATCGTGCAGGTGCCGGTGTTCCTCTCCGGCGGCATCGTCGACGTGCGCGTCGAGGTGCAGTTCCGCACGATCGCGATGGACTTCTGGGCGAGTCTGGAGCACAAGATCTACTACAAGTACGCCCGCCAGGTGCCCCAGGAGTTGCTCGACGGGCTCCGCGACGCCGCCGCGACCGCGGCCAGTCTCGATGCCGACATGGAGCGCTTGCACCGCCAGGTGCGCGCGTTCCCCGCCCCCGGGGCCGTGCCCCGCGTCACCTCGCTCTGACGCGACGCCCTTCCTCGCACCGGGTGGACGCGGCTGCGACGGCTCGGCTCATCTCGATCCGATGGTTGCCGTCCGGAGGGTCGTCATCGAGTGCGAGCGGGAGGGGCACCGACGGATCAGATGCCCCTCCAACGAGCAGCGCGTGCCGACTAGCCGATCAGTGTGCGACCGGCGAGGTTTCCCTGCGTGAAGCGGGCGCCGGTGACGTCCGTCCCCGAGGGGCCGGTCTTAGCGACCTTGATGCCGCCCCAACCGGCACCGGCGCTGTCGCCCTGGCCGTCAGCAAGGAGGCCGTAGGAGTTGTTTCCCCAGCTGATGACCTTGTTGTCGGATGCGCGGATCACCGAGACCGAGCTGAAGGTGAGATGCACGTCGATGACCTTTCCGGCGTTCGCCGCGGCGGTCGAGTCGACCGCGGCGTAGACGCGTCCGACGTCGCTGGCGCCGGTACTCGCGGACATGTCGCTGCAGCGGCCCCAGCTGTACAAGGTGCCGTCGCCTGAGATGGCCCAGGTGATGCCCGTGTGGTCGAAGTTGCCGTTCTGCGTGGCCTGGTTTCCTGTCATACCGAGCTTGACGATTCCGGTGAGCGGCGTATTCGCAGCGGTCAGCACCGGCCCCGCGTAGAAGCGCGACTGCAGCGACGTGCCGTCTCCGAGCGAGTTCGCAACACCGGTGCCCCAGTTCATGACCTGGCCGCCGACGATCGCCATGCCGCCGTGAGCGTAGCTGCCGATCGCGGTCGCCCCGGTGAGGACGGTCGTTCCAGCGGCGTCGGTGACGACCCGATTGGGCACGTTGGTGTCGCCGGAGATGGCGTTGCCGAGGCCGAGGCGGCCTCCAGCACTCAGCGAGGATGCCGAATACTCGCTGAACCGGATCGAGTCCGCCGCCACACGGATGACCTCGCTCGTTGAGGACCTGCTCCTGCTCGCGCGGCTAGATGAAGGTCGCGAACTCGAGCGCGAATCCGTAGATCTCACCGTGGTGTTGATCGACGCGGTGGCGGACGCGCACGTAGCTGGGTCCGACCATGAATGGGCTCTTGAACTGCCCGATGAACCGCTCCAAGTGAAAGGTGACCGCCTCCGATTGCATCAAGTGGTCGCGAATTTACTGCGCAACGCTAACGTGCATACTCCGCCTGGCACTCGAGTCGCTACTTCCCTCCGCAACGAGATCAACCCTTCAGGCATCCCAGTTGCCGTCATCACCGTCGCCGACAATGGACCTGGGATCGAGCCAGAACTTTTGCCGGTACTGTTCGAACGATTTGCACGCGGCGACTCATCTCGTGCGCGTTCAACAGGATCGACCGGCCTCGGACTCGCGATTGTCGAAGCCGTCATTGACGCGCACGGCGGGCGAGTTTCGGTCGAATCCGTACCTAACCGCACGGAGTTTCGTGTCGAGCTTCCTATAGCCTGAAGCAACTAGGGTCAGCGCTTGAAGCGGGCATTGTCGACTGTCCGCGCAGGTCACCCATCCGCGGAGCAACGGGCGCGCGAACGGCGGACCGCCCGCACGCCCGTTGCTAGGCGGCCTCTAACCTATTCGGCCGGAATCGCCGCTCAGCGCGTCCGTACCAAGAAGACCAGATAACTCGCGAATTGTCCGATCTGTAATACACGAGGTTACCGTCATTTTGCATAATCAAGTACCCTCCACGGTCGAACGCCCAGGCGATGCTGTTGGTTCCGGACGACCACTTAGACCTTCCGCTTCGTGCTCTGTTCTACTTCACGTACTCGCCGGGGATACCGATCTCTTCGATGTCCACGCCTGTCCCGTATCCGATTCCATCGCCGGTGGGACCGTCGTAGACGACCGTGTAGACATCCCAGGTTCTTTCTGGTGACCCGTGGAGAGTCCCCGAAGTCGTCAGCGGAGAGTGCACGGTCAGCACCCAGACGGGACGGTCGACAGCGATCTGGGTATCCGCGCCCAGTCCGGGGGAGTACTTCGCGAGGTCACCGTAGGCGACGCTCGCAGCGAAGACCGGGGCATCCGATCTGGTTCCGTCGCCATCAAGCGTGCTCATCGCTCGGGCGGCCACGGCCAACGGCCCCACATCCACCAGCGGCGCGGACGTGTCGTACAGCTGCAGCGCCGGGAAGTTCTTCGCGCGTTCCGCGAGAGCTTCGTCGGGCGAAATCGTGGGCTGGGAGTCCTCGGGCTCGTAGTATGCCGTCTGTTCTGGGTTGCTCGTCACATCCCGACCGGCTTGAGCGGAGAGCACGCCTCCACTCACGGCTATGGCGGCCACCACCACGACGACGCCCGCACCGATTACAGTGAATCGCTTAGCCATCATTCTTTGCCTCACCCTCATGATTTGTTCCACGACCAGAACCCGTTGACGCTCGTCGCTTGTGCGTTGAAACCGCAGTTCGGCGAGATTGTGTAGACCGGACCCCCCGAGTTGCCCCAGGCGTAGTTGCCCCAGTTGTAGCTGGTGTTCAAATACCAGGCTTGCATGTTCGACGTCGCGGCCTGACCGGGCGGGCACACCGTGTTGTACCACTCGCCACCCATGTCGACGTGGTGGCTCGTCCACCCGGACACGTTCGCACTTACGCCCACCTGATTGCCGTTGAGGCTGATCAGCCAGTCTCCTTCGGCGTAGGGCTTCCGGACGACCTGGTATCGCTGTCGTTGAGGTATCCAGCATTGAGGCGCCGGCCATTCCCCACCTCGAACTCGATGTATGAGTACTGAATGCCGCTGAGATCGAGTGTGAACCACATCTCATTGTTGAGGTGACGGTATTAGTTGTACCCGACGTCGCCGCCGATGGTTGAGTACGAACGGGGGATGCGCGCCTTCGCGCCGAGCCAGTTATCGCCGCCGACCCACCGCGTAGCGAAGTCGTAGCAGTGACCGCCGCCCCCTTGGCAGTATTGCGGCGCAGCCCTAGCGGGTGACGCACCTCCTCCAACTACCCCCGCAGTGACGAGCGCAAGTACTGCAAGCGCCGCGAGCGAGAACCGAGCGATCCGGTTGCCCCAATTCCGAACATTTGTCATGCCTGCGACTATCCCGAGAACCGCGCACGGTAAGCATGGATTTTAGCCGACAAAATGCTGAAGAATATTCTAGGTTCAGTGAGGACCAACTCGCCTCGACGCCCCGGTCGCCTGCGGGACAACATGGCGGGTCGCAAAGCCACGACTAATCGGCCGCTGACTCCTGCCAGGACAGAGTCAAGAACGATGCGACTCACCGCCGTGCGCGATCGAGTCCGCCCGATATCGGGCGCCAATAACGCATGGTTGCCGATGCGGATCGTCAGAGCGCCCTTGCTCGCGCTTACGAAGTGGCGCGGCTGCTGCACCAGGTGCGCGCGTTGGAGGCGGAGTTGGTAGCGCTCCTGGCGGAGGCGATTCGCGTGGCGGCGGAGGTGTCGGTGCCGCAGGCGGTGATCGCCGAGGCGGTGAACGTCACACCGGGGCGGGTGAATCAGCTGACCATGGAACCGCGAGCACTCGGATCGGTTCAGCTACGCGATCGGGTCACGAGGATTGTGGAATGGCCGCAGGACGCGCTGCGCGTACACGAATCGTCATTCGTCGGTGTGATGACCTTGCCGCCGTATCGTCGGCGCCGGCCGAGCCCCCGCTGCGCCGGCGGCGAGGGACTACGACCGGGCCGAGAACGATGGGTAACCTGCATGCGAACGATATGTCAGCGATTATCGCCCACTTGACATAATCATAGTTATCGGACATCTGCCGGATAGCGTTTTGCCTGCTCTGGTGCTGGCGCTGCTTCGTGTTCAGGGCACCTGGTCGAGCTGATTTGAGACGATTTCGTGTTGGGCGACGCTACCAAGATGAGAGCCGTGATTTGAGGGGGACCATGATGGATGAGATGCGTTCGGAGCAAGATGCGCTGGCTCGTGTTCGGGGCAAGCTCGGTACCCAGATCGGGCAGATGCGCGAGCGTGAGTGTCGCGGTCGAAAGCTTCTCGGCGTAGGTGTTGCAGGGGTTGTTGTGCTGGCGGGAGGCGGGGCGGTGGCTGTTGCGGCGATCGCCACGCCTCGGATGGTTGAAAGCGGCGTCGTCTGTTATTCATCGCTGGGTATCTCGGGTCCGGAGCATGGAATGGGCTTCGTTGACGGCCAGTCGCTCCCGACCGAGCTCGACGCGAAAATCGCAATGGCGGTGGAGCTGTGCGCTGGCCAGGGAGGCGCATCGGATCGCGATCTGAGCGCCGTCTGCGTCCGACCGGACGGTCTGATCGCGGTGTTCCCGAAGGAGCCGGCTGACGACGACGCGGACGTTTGCGGCCAAGTCGGTTACGAAGCAGCAGCGACGCGTTCGTGACAGATGCATCGGATGTCGAGCTGGTCGTCGCCCTGGCTCGAGGAGCGCAACCCGCTTTCAATGAGCTGTACGACCGCCATGCCCTCACCGTGTACCGATGGGTTCGCGCACGGGAGAATGACGCAGGTGCTGTCGAGGACCTCGTACAGAGCGTCTTCCTGCTGCTGTGGAAGAAGCGCGCATCCGTGGTGGTACGAGGATCCTCTTTGTTGCCGTGGCTGCTGGTCACCGCTCGGTACGAAGTGCTCGCCAGCTATCGAAAACGTGGCATCGCGATCACGCGCTCTGTGAATGATTCGGATGGCACGTCGCAATCCACGGTTGAGGACCTGGTCGCCTCGCGCATCCAGCTGGAGCAGGTTGCTGACGTGGTGAGGTCGCTGCCGGAGCTGGATCAGAGCGTATTTCGGCTGTGCATGGTGGAAGGGCTGCGGTACGAAGAAGCGGCCCGGGCGCTGGGTGTCGCTCCCGGGGCGGTACGCAACAGGCTGTCGCGTGTTCGTCGGGGGCTGATCCAGCAGCTCGGGCCGCTTCGTTCGATGGACTAGTTCTGGAACCTGATCGAGGACGCCTTGTCGTTGAAGTTCGCTCCGACCCAGTTCGACGACCAGTACGGACCGTAGGAGAGTCCGGTGTAGGTCGGGTTCTCGAAGAGAACCATCTTGCAGACGTTGCCCTTCATGGCCGACGCGCGGTTGTCCCAGCCGTAGGCGGACAGGTTGTTCACGTACACCGGCGCCTGCCCGCAGGCGTTGACGTTGTTGATGGTGAACCCGTACGAGCTGCCGCCGAAGTCCATGTCGTCGTAGATCCAGCCCAACGTCCAGACCTGTCGCGCCGCGGCGACCGTGGCCGCATCGGCCGCGGACAGCGTGCTTGCCGTCTTGCCCGTCGCCGCTCGCGGATCCTCGAATTGGATTCCGAGGGTGCGAGCGGCCGCCACTCGAAGCCCGTCGACGGTCGGGGCGCAGACTTGCGGCAACTTCGCCACATCTGCTGCCGATGACTTGCTGGAGCTCGCCTCATAGAGGACAACGACACAGTGAGTCTCCACCGTCTTTGTCGGCGCCGGCGCCGCCGCAGCGGGCGTTGCTACGATCCCCCCGAGCAGTATCACCCCACCGATTACTGCCAAGAACCTATTACCACGCATTGAATTCCCCTCACGTTCGACACGTGAGTTGAGCATCCCCCGCATTCGCCTATTCGCGCAAGACCCTGCGGATACCCAATTCCGGGAATTCCTCAAATTATCCGAGTGCTTAGCTGGGGCCGCTCCTGGCGGATGCGATTCGCGCCGGCGGTGGAGATGTCGGTGCCAGTTTGTGGGCGGCGTTCGGAAAACGATTGTTTCTGATCGACCCCGAACCGCTCGGGTCGCGAGGTCGGTGAACGCCGGATTCCCGCGGATCCGGACGACGCCATTTTGAATTAGTTCTCAAAAACGGCGCCGATCACAACCCGCCGCTGTTGGTTTTTGATCGAGATCGATAGAATTGATCCATGACTTCCGCACACGTCTCGCGCCGCGTTGCTCCCAACGTCGAGCCGGCGCTGCGTGCCCCCGTGGCCGAGATCATGGCCGAGATCGAGAAGGGCCAGCAGCTCGCCGGTCACTTCCCCTCGGCCGAGGCGCTCGAGCGCGGCCGTCGCGTTCTCGTGGGGGAGATCACCGCGGAGGACGCCATTCAGGAGCTCCGCGCGAAGTACGGCGTGTGAGCGTCGACGACCACTACACGCACCCCGGCTCGGGCGGAGTTCTCCGGAACCTGCTGAACCTCCGTGACGGAGCCGAGCTGGACCAGGCGCTGAACGAGTTTGCGACGGTCCGATGGGCGCAGCTCGAACGCGAGCCGCTGCCCGAACGGTTCAACCTTGCGCAGCTGCAGTACCTGCACCGTCGCCTGTTCGAGGATGTCTACCCGTTCGCGGGAGATCTCCGCGACGTCGACGTGCAGGCGCTCGGCGCCGGCATCGCCTACTGCCGGCCCGCGTTCCTGGAGGAGCAAGCCGCGTTCGAGTTCAGGCGGCTGGAGAACGATGGCTACCTGCAGGAGCGCAACGCCCAAGACTTCGCCGCCGGCCTTGCGGATCACTGGGGCGAGATCACGGCCCTGCACCCGTTCCGCGACGGCAACACGCGCAGCCAGAGCGCATTCGTGACCCAGCTCGCCGCCCGAGCAGGCTGGACGCTGCAGTGGAGCGCCGTCGACGTCGACCAACTGCGCGCGCTCCGGCTGGAAGCGGTCACCCGATCGTCGGCGCCGCTGGCCGGCCACCTCGAAGAGCGGATCCGGCCGGTGGCAGCCGCCTCGGCCGAGGAGCTGCAGCAGCTGCGCTTCCTGGTCTCCTCCCCGCGCGCTGCAGACGCCGCGACGGACGCGCCGACCGAGGCCCGCTCCGCCCGCGATCGGATGCGCAGCGCCGGATCCTCGCTCGACGAGCGGCGACGAGATGGGCTCGGACGTGCCTAATCTCGTCGGCTACGCGTGGGTGTCCACGCAGGAGCAGTTGCTGGATTCGCAGCTGGACGGGCTGCGCTCGGCCGGCGCCGTGCGAGTCTTCACCGACAAGATCTCCGGCGCCACCACGGAGCGCCCTCAGCTGGCCGAGTGCTTGGCCTCTCTCAACGCCGGCGACGTGCTGCTCGTCTACAGCATCGACCGGCTCAGCCGCAACATGATCGACCTGGTGACGATCGTCGACGCGCTGCGCGCGCGAGGGATCGAGTTCCGTTCGCTGACGGAATCGTTCGACACGACCCAGCCCGGGGGAGAGCTGTTCTTCCACGTCATGGCGGCGCTGGCGCAGATGCAGCGCCGGCAGATCTCGGAGAAGGCCCGTGCCGGCCTTGCCGCCGCTCGCGCACGCGGCCGCGTCGGCGGTCGGCCCACCGTGATGACGCCCGCCCGCATCGAGGAGGCACGCCGGATGCGCGCTGGGGGGAAGACGGCCGCGCAGATCGCTGACGTGCTCGGGGTCGGCGTTGCGACCGTTTACCGCGCGCTCAACCGGTCACAGGAGGCCGAACCGGCGCCGGCGGAGGCCAGCGCATGATCGACGCCGTGACCGCCACGATCATCGCCTCTGGCGTCGCGCTCGTCGTCGGGACGTCCGGCATCGTCGCGAACGTGTGGATCGGGGCGGCTTGTGAATTCGTGAAATGTCGGACGCTAAGCATCGGCTTTGCATCGGGGGCGAGGCCTGTGAGGCTTTGGTCCCGGTCGGGAATGTGAAGCAGCGGAGGACCCGAGACGTGCGTCTCGGGTCCCCGCTGTTTCAGCGCCGGTCCTCCTGGCTCTTACGGGGAGGTCGTGGCGGGTTTGAGTTTTCGGGTGTGTCGCTGGCTGGTGAAGTACTGCAGGAGCCAGATCGCGGACCCAACGATGGGGAATAGCACTACGATGGCGGTCCAGCCGACGCGGGCGCCAGCAGTGAGATGGCGGGCCTTGATGATGGTGACGATGGAGATCACGAGGAGGATCGCTGCGGCGATCGGGATCGCCCACCAGAGGAAGTCGTAGGCGGTTGGAATGATCGGGTCTGTGGGCATTTCGTTCCTCCTTAGGACGTGGCCAGACTGGCCGAATCGTTCTGGACGTCGAGTTCGATCCACACGTTCCAGCTACCAGTGATCGACGTTCCCATCGGCGTACCGCGCGATCGTCTAGTCGATGCCGTCGATGACCGACTCCTCGGTCGAGACCGGAGCGGCGGTTACGTCGTAGACGTCCTACTCCCCACCGGTCACCGATTCCTGCACCAACGCATCTTGCTGCGTTTCGGGAACGGAGAACTTCGTCAGCAGGTCGCGGATGTCCTGCTGCTCCGATGCGGTCAGAGCCGGCGCCGACGCTTCATCGGCTGATGTCGTCTGCGCCGTCCCGAAACCGGATCCGATCAGGGCAACCATCCCGACTGCTGCGGCTGCCGTGCGTCCAATTTTCTGCTTCATGGCAATCTCCCCAGTGCCGAGAATTTCTCGCCCGGCTCGCTTCTGGTCTACGCCTCGATGCATACCCCTGCCAAGTTCAATGGTCGTCCGCTCCTGGGCAGGAAGCGCTCTCCTCCTCGTGTTCGCGGTGACCTCCGAGTTTCCAGGGAATGAGAGAAGATCAAGGATGCGTCCGACGATCGAGCAGGATTCCGCCGCGAGTTCGTGAGGGAGGTCGTGTCGGTTTTCGATCGTTCACGAGACAGCTCCAGGGCCCTCGCTGCGGGCACGCAGTGCAGCTGCTCGAAGCCGGAATGCGTAACGCCGAGAACCGGGTTTTCAACCTCACCGAGACGCGCAGCGAGGACGACCCTGTCACCGGCGAGAAAGGCGATCCCTACGCCCCGAGACGCCGCCCGAACGCTGAACGAGATCTCGCGGCCGAGGCAGAGGGTCGCGCGCTCGTCGGCGCCCACGGCGACCACGATATGGATGTGGCGTTCACTACCTGGGTCGAGTGCCTCGATGCGATCGACCGGAAGTTCGAACTCGTCGAGTACAACCGCTACGAGCTTTAACGGGCCGCGTCCGCCGCTGATTTCGCGATCGTTCAGCTCAAGGCCGCCGGCGCTCACGGAAACCTTCGGCAGATGATCCGCAAGACCATCCGAGTGGCTCCGAAGTCGCGACGGCTGCGCCTGCAGCGCGGGTAGCGGTGACGTCTGAATCGGTGTGCATCCTCTGAGGCCATCGGTCACGATCTCGGAGCCCGCTGCGCGTACGAAGAGGATCACGTGATCGCGCCGGTCGAATGCTGGCGCGACTCACTCGTCCGATGATGTTGGCAGGGGTCGCGGCCTGGAGGTAGTGATTCGGGCGATTCCCTCCTCGTCGGAAAGCGCCTTGGCCTCATTTGGCTGGCGCTGGCGGACAGCAGCAGCTGGGTGCCGTCGTAGTGGTATCGGAGATCGTTGCTGATGAAGCCTTCGAACCAGTCCTGGTGTTCGGTTCTTTCGTCGCCAATGCAGCCGCTCAAATTGGCGCCGCCTGGACCCGTGAACGTGATGATGTCAGTAGCGGTGGTGAATGATCGCCACGAGCCGAAGCAGGGACCGGAGAAGGTGATGATGGGCAGGGTTTCGCCGGCGGTGAGATGCGTGACGATCGGATCCTGACCGAGCCAGGGCAGATCGGTTCCGTTGTTCGATCCGCCTGTGCTCACGAAGTATGCCTCGGCTGGGATGGTTTCGTTGGAGGTCGTAGGCCACGGGGCCGGGCTGGCCATCTCTGATGAAGCGCCGGGTGCTGCGGCGTTGCTGCTGCACCCGGCGTATCCAGGGACGGTCCGAACCATTGCTAGCTCAACCTGCCAGATTGGGGTCATAATGGAACCTCCAGCTACCAGGAGGTCGCGATGGTTCAGCGTCGCTCGCCGAGACAGTCCCTGCTGCTCCAGGAGTTCGGTGCGCACATCCGGCGCTGGCGGGTTGTGAACGGAATGTCGGCGTCGGCGCTCTCCGAACGTGCGGGCGTCACGCGCGAGACCCTGCGCCACATCGAGAGCGGTGACGGCTCGGCTCGACTCGACTCGGTGGTTGCCGTGCTCAGCGCACTGGGTATCGCGGACACGCTCGTCACCGCGGCGGACCCGTTCCGCAGCGACGCGGCGCGCGCGCGAATCGACAGCATTCTCGGTTCCGGCGGGTCGCTATGACGGCGTTTCCATCGGAGGTTCTGGTCTACCTTGATGATGCACGGATGGGCGTCGTACTCGTCGGCACGCTTCGCCCGTCCTTCGCAGGCGTTCGGAGTCTCGCGTCGACCTCGTTCCAGTACGAACCGAGCTATCTCGACCGAGCCGGGGCGTTCGCGATCTCGCCCGACCTGCCCCTCCACTCCGCCCGATCGTGGGCGCCCGACAGCCATGTTCTCTTCGGCGCGTTCGATGATGCCTCTCCGGATGAGTGGGGGACGAAACTTGTCGACGCAAACCACGCCGACCGATATCGGACCGACCCGACGCTGGTTCGGCGTCTCGGACCGTGGGAGCACCTGCTCGGCGTCTCCGACTTCTCCCGGATGGGCGCGCTTCGGTTCCGCTCTCGCAACGATGAGACCTGGCTCTCCAGCGATGGCGGCGTCGCGAACCTGCACGATCTGGAAAAGATCGTCTCGATCGCAGCGAAGTATGACGCGGACGAAGCGACCGACGCGGAGGTCGCGTACCTCTCCGGCGTCGCTACGTCACCCGGTGGGACACGTCCGAAGGCGAACGTCGTGACGGAATCCGGGCGACTCGCGATCGCCAAGTTGCCGCATTCCAAGGACTCCGACATGGACACGGAGCGGTGGGAGGCGCTCGCGCTCACGCTCGCGGCGCGATGTGAGATCCCCACAGCAGCGTGGTTTCTCCGGCCGGGATCGGCAGAGAAGAGCGTGCTCGTGCTGGAGCGCTTCGACCGCGACGGTTCGTCGCGGATTCCTTACATCTCCGCGGCGACGGCGCTCGGAATCGGCGCACATGATCTCGGCCGGTACACCTACGAGCAATTCACGGACCCGCTCAGCGAACTCAGCATCGATCCGCGCCGCGACCTCCGCGACATGTTCAATCGAATCGCCTTGACGGTCTTGATCAATAACGTGGACGACCATTGGCGCAACCACGGATTCCTCCGTAGCTCGCGAGGGTGGCGTCTTTCTCCGGTCTTCGACATCAACCCGAGCACCAGCGTCGGAGTCGTTTCGTCGCGGCCGATCAGTGACCAGGATGATCCCCGCGACCGCGATATCACCAACCTCCTCGCGGTATCCGACGCGTTTCGTCTCAGCCGGGCCGAGGGTCGGGAACGAATTCGTCGCATCGCCCGCGTTGTGGCGCAATGGCCGACCGTAGCGGCGGATCTCGGGATTCCGCAGTCGCAGCAACGGCGGATGGCGCGGGCGTTCGATTCGGAGAAGCTCACGGCGGCGCAGAGTATCTGAGTTCGCGACCCGACGTCCCCTGCTCCGCGGGGTCGAAGACGCCCTCCCTCACGCGATCCCGGCGGCCTGAGCCACGAGCAGCAGCAGCACCGCCGTCGCGTTCAACGTCGCGTGCGAGACGATCGCGGCACCGAGGCGCCCCGTCTTCGTGGCGATCCAGCCGTGCACCAGCCCGGCCAGGATCGTGGTGGTCCCGAGGGTGACCACCGTCGCGACGTTCACCATCTGGTGACCGTGCAGGGCGGCGAACACCAGGGTCGAGATCACGATGCTGAGGATGATCGCGGCGGTTCGACGCGCCTGGGTCGGCACGCCGGAACGCAGGATCCGGTTCCGCACCGCTCGCATGATCAACCCGCGGCACAAGATCTCCTCCACGATCGGAGCGACGGCCACGGGGATGAACACGCTCGACAGCGCGAACCAGAGCGGATCCGGCGCCAGGGCGAGGTTGCCCTGCGCATCCTGCAGCAGCGGAGCGAGCGCGAACAGCACGAAGAAGAGCGTGAAGCGGACGCCGAGTCCGAGACCGATGCCGATCGGCACGTCGATCCAGCGGATGCGCAGCCCGAAGTCGTCGCGCATCCGGCCCAGCCCACGGTGACGCGCCGCGACGAACGGAACGATCAGGGCGACCAGATAGCTGCCGAGGGCTCCCGCGAACGCGATCGGTTCGCTGTAGGGCAGGAGGCCCGACACGATCAGCACGATCAGGATGCCCAGTGGCGCCGCGATACCGAGCAGACTCAGCGCCGCGGCGCCCAAGCCCCAGCGCACTTCCGGCCGGGGGAGATAGAGCGCGGAGGAGTACGGTTCGTCGATCGACGGCTCCGGGGCGCGCCACGGCGCGCTCGGGTGCGGCGGATCGAGGATCACGGTCGCGGGATCGGGCGGCGGGAATCCGGCGGCGGTCATCGGAGCAGCTTACGAGACGCGTCCGGGCACCGCCGACGGCGTCTCCCCTACAGCCGGATCATCCGGCGATAGCTGGACATGGTGATGCCCGTGCGGTCGCGGAACGCCCGACCGGCTTGGTCCGCTCCATTGAATCCCGCCTGCTCGGCGATCTCCGCGAGGGATTCGGGCTGGTCGGCATCGCGCAGCAGCTCCGCGAGTCGATCGAAGCGGATCTCGCGCAGAAGCTGGGCGGCCGTGGTGCCGTGGGCGCGCAGGGTTCGGATGACCGCCGACTCGCTCACGCCCAGGCGCCGCGCCAGGCGCTGCGACGTGACCTCCGCGCGCACCTCAGAGGCGATCAGAGCGCGGATTCGGGAGAACAGATCGGCGATTGCCGGATCGCGGGCTCGATCGGCCTCGATCGCCACGCTCTCGAGCTGGGCGATCATAACGCGTTCGAGTTCGGCCGCCTCGTTGGAGCCCGGCGTCGGCGGGTGAAGCAGGATCGAGGCGACGATGGCCTGAGCGCCGCGCGCATTGACGTCATCACGGAAATCCTCGGCCGACACTCGCCGGATCGCGTCGATCGCCGGCGTGCTCATCAGCGAGTTCTCGACCCACAGCATGGTGCTGTGCAAGGGGGCATCCGTCACGTAGTGCATCGCGCTACCGGTGCGGATGATGTGCAGCGAACCCGGCTGCCGCGCGATCGTTCTCCCGTCGATGTTCCCGATCGCTCGCCCGGCGAGCTGGAACTGGAACAGGGTGACCGCTGATCCGAATCGTCCCGCCGTGTCGGCGTCCCAGACGCCACGGTGCGGAGTCACCCTGACATCGAGGATGCGTGTGCGGGTCAACGCGACCGTCGACACCCGCATCCGGAACGTCCGCGGGTCCTTCGGATACAGCCGGGTGCCGCTTTCGATCACTCGCGCGAGACCCTCCTCGCCGACGAACTCGCGCTGAGAGGACGAGAACGACGTGTCGGCGCTCGCGTTCACAGCCGCACCAGCCGTCGATAGGCCGACATCGTGACACCAGTGCGTTCGCGGAACGCTCGCGCAGCTTGGTCAGCGCCCGCGTATCCCGCCCTCTCGGCGAGGCTCGCCAGGCTCGACCTGCCGTCGTCTTCGCGCAAAAGCGCGCAGAGCTGGTCGAAGCGCAGTTCGCGCACGAGTTGGGCCAGGCTGGTCCGGTGCGATAGCAGCGAGCGCGTCACCGCGGCGGGCGTGACGCCGATCGCCTCTGCGATGCCCGCCGGTTCGAGGTCCGTCTCGTCGCGGAGTTCGGCGGCGACCGCGCGGATGCGGGCAAAAAGATTCCCGTGCTCGCCGGAGGCGGCGCGGCTCGAGGCTGCGATCGTGACCGTCTCGAGCTGCGACAGCAGTACGGCTTCGAGGCCGGCCGCCGCTGCGCTGCCGGGCTCCGGAGGATCCGAGAGGAGCGACCGAATGATCGCGGTAGCCCCGCGCGCACTGGTGTCGTCCTGGAGGTCGAAGGCGAGCATCCGCCGGAGTGAGTCCACGACGGAGCCACTGAGCAACCCCATCGGCACCCACAAGCTGACCGAATGCAGCGCCGCGTCGCTCACGTAGTGGAAAGGAACGCCCGATCGCAGCACTTGGATGCTGCCCGGTCCGCGACTGAGGGTGCGTCCGTCGATGTTGCCGATCGCGCTGCCGGCGAGCGTGAACTGGAAGAACGCGACGCGGCCGCCGAACTGTTCTTCGGACTCGTCGCGCCAGAAGCCCCGATGCGGTGTGACTCGCATATCGATGACGCGGGTGGCGAGGAGCGGAATCGAGCGCAGCCGCATCCGGAAGCGGTCCGGATCTTTGGGAACGAACCGTGTGCCTCGTCCGGCCTGCTTCGCGCCTTCGGCGCCGACGAAGTCGCGCGTGTACGCGGGGAATGGGACGGGTGCGTCGAGGCTCAAGGTCTGGGAGTCTTTCGTCAGAACGGGACGCCCGGGGTCGGTCGGCGGGCTGCGATCACGCTAACGCGCAGTGCCGGTGCCGCCGATGCGCAAGCCGAGCACTTCGTCCGAAAGCGGTTCCGTTGGCGCGAGAAGTCTGCTCAAGACGATTTCCGACTTCCTGCGCCAGGAGCGACGGCGAAACGCGACAGAGATTCGCGCCGGGCCTGCGGCGGGGCGAGACTTGACGTGCGCTCAAGCGCAGAGTGGCCTCGGCTTCTCGGGTCGTCGACAGTCGCGGGGATGCGCGTCGACGAAAAGCAAGGCGGACGCCCGGTCCGTCGCATTCGTTCGGGAGTGCGGCGCGGCCGGGCGTTCGTGTTCGCCGGGCTGCCGTACGACTCGACGCCCCGGCCGACAAGATGTCGACGGCCACGCGGGGCCTGACGTGCGCCCGGATCCATCGACGTTAAACGAAAAACCCCCACCATGTAGAAGCTAGGTGGGGGTTCGTGGCTCCGACGGGCGTCGATCCCGTGACCTCACGATTTTCAGTCGTGCGCTCTACCAACTGAGCTACAGAGCCGGACTCCGCGTGAACGAACGCGCGGTGCCGACCAATGGAAATGCCCTTCCTCTCGGAAGGGCTTCCTGCGACCCTGACGGGACTTGAACCCGCGACCTCCGCCGTGACAGGGCGGCACGCTAACCAACTGCGCTACAGGGCCTCGTTGCGAAGACGAGGTTACCATCTTCAAGGCTATTCAATTTTCACACTCTCGTGTGGTCGTGCACTTCTGTGGCGGCAATCGTTGTGTGACCCCAACGGGATTCGAACCCGTGCTGCCGCCGTGAAAGGGCGGTGTCCTAGGCCACTAAACGATGGGGCCGAGCTGTTCTGAAGCTTGCGCTGCATGACTGCCGACACGAAAGCATACGGACATCCGGCCCCAGATGCAAAATCGAGTGTTTCGCGCTCGTTACGTACCCCTGGGGGAGGGGGCCCGAGGGTAGGCATACCGAGATGCATTTGTTACCGTGGTCCGAATCGACCAGCCGTGATGCGCGTCTCCCCTCGCGCGTGCGGTGCAGCACTGAGGATCCATGCGCCACCTTTCCCCCCGCCCCGCCCCACGCCGCCGCCCGAGCTCTTCGGCTCCGCGCCGCGCGAACGGTCTTCGGCGAGCCTCCTCGGCGCTGGCGCTCATCGTCGCTCTGATCGCCGGCCTCGTGGTCGCGACCCCGGCCTCCGCCGACGAATACCCCACCTGGGCCGAGGTCGAAGCGGCCAAGGGCAATACCGCTGCCGCCGCCGCGCAGGTCGAGAACATCCGCACCCTGATCGCGAACCTGCAGAGCGAGGTCGTTGCGGCGCAGGCCCTGGCTGAGCAGCGCGGCGAGGAGTACTTCGCGGCGCAGGAGGCGGCGGATCAGGCGGCCGAGCACGCGGACAAGCTGCAGAAGCAGGCCGACGAGGGTCAGGCGAAGGCGGATGCCGCCTCGAAGCAGGCGGGTCTGCTCGCCGCTCAGCTGTACCGCACCACGGGGACCGACCTCTCCGTCAACATCTTCCTCGACGGGCAGGGCGGCCAGGCCGACCAGCTGCTCTCGAAGATCGGCAACATGACCAAGCTGGTCGAGCGTTCCAGCGGCATCTACGAGCAGGCGAGCGCGGCCAAGAACACGGCCTCCGCCCTCGGAGCGCAGGCCGAGGTCGCCAAGGCCGAGCGCGAGAAGCTCCGCATCGCCGCCGAGACCGCCCTCGTTCAGGCGCAGGAGGCGCAGCAGGCGTCGGAGCAGGCGCTCGCGACCCAGCAGGCGCAGAGCATCGTGCTCGAGCAGCAGCTCGCCGCGTTGCAGGACACCGAGAACAAGACGGTCGCCGACTATCAGGCGGGCGTCGCCGCCCGTGAGGCGGAGCGCGCGCGACTCGCCGCCCTGGCTGCGGCCGCCGGCAACGGATCCAGCGCGGGTGCGAGCCTCGACGCCGGTCAGCTGAGCGATCAGGGCTGGGCGGTGCCCGCGGCCGGCCGCATCACCGGCACCTTCGGCCCGCGCGCCAGCATCTCCACCGGCGGCGGCAGCTCGAGTTCGTCGCACCGCGGTACCGACATCGCGGGCGGCTGCGGTATCCCGATCTACGCGGCGACCGGTGGCACCGTCACCTACGCGGGGCCCAACGGCACCTACGGCAACTTCGTGCTGATCGACCACGGCGCGGGCATCAGCACCGGTTACGCGCACATCCGTGACGGCGGCATCTTCGTCCGCGTCGGTCAGACGGTCTCCGCCGGCGCCAACATCGCCAGTGTGGGCACCACCGGCGCCTCCACCGGCTGCCACCTGCACTTCGAAGTCCGCATCAACGGCACCGCCGTCGATGCTCAACCGTTCATGGCTGCTCGAGGAGTCCCGCTTGGCTGACGCACCCATCCGCACACTGCCCCGTGAGCGCACCTGGAAGGGGCGATTGCCGATGGCCGTCGGCGCCGCGTTCGCGGTGACCGCCGTCACCGCCTCGCTCGGCTTCGCGCCGGCGCAGGCCGACGACCCGCAGTACCCCAGCTGGGACGACGTGCAGAACGCGAAGTCCAACGAGGCGACGAAGCAGGCCGAGATCGACCGGATCACCGGCCTGATCGCCGGTCTGCAGAGCGACGCGGACGCGGCCTCGCTGGTGTCGATGCAGAAGGCGGAGGCGGCGCGTCAGGCGCAGGACGCGCTCGATGCGGCGACCACGCAGGTCGAGAGCCTGCAGGCCAAGGCGAAGACCGCGGCGGCGAAGGCCGACACCTCGCGGATGCGCGCCGGACTCCTGGCCGCGCACCTGGCCAAGTCGGCCGGCGGCGACCTGTCGATGAACCTGCTGGTGAAGGGCGACGGCGCGAGCGACCTGCTCTACCAGCTCGGCACGATGGCGCAGCTGACCGAGTCCTCGCAGGCCGTCTACGACGAAGCCCTCGCCGACAAGAACGCTGCGGAGTCGCTGCAGAAGCAGGCCGACGTGGCCGTCGCTGCGCGCACGACGCTCGCCGCCGCGGCCGACGACGCCGCGACCGAGGCCCAGGCCGCCGCCGCCGCGGTGCGGGCCGCCCTGGCCGCGCAGCAGGAGAAGAGCGAAGAGCTGGTCGCCCAGCTGGCGACGCTGAAGGACACGACCGTCGAGGTCGAGGCCGCGTATCTCGCCGGTGAGCAGAAGCGCCAGGAGGAGGAGGCCGCTGCGGCCGCCGCCGCCGCTGCCGAGGCCGCCGCGCAGGCCGCCGCCGCTCAGGCAGCAGCCGCTGCCGCTGCGGCTGCTGGCTCCGGCTCCTCGGGTTCCGGTTCGAACTCCGGATCGGGTTCGGGTTCGGGCTTGGGCTCGGGTACCGTCACCGTCCCCGCGGCTCCGGCCCCCGTCGCTCCGGCCGCCCCGGATCCGGTGGTGTCCGTCGGCGCCCCGAACTCGAGCGCCGTCGAGACGGCGATCGCCTTCGGTATGGCCCAGCTCGGCGAGCCCTACGACTCGCCCGGCAACAGCGACAGCACCTGGGACTGCTCCGGCCTGACCAAGTCGTCCTACGCCGCCGCCGGCATCTACATCGGTACCCACTCCGCGACGAACCAGTACAACACCGCCGCGTCGAAGGGCCAGCTGGTGCCGTATTCGGAGCGCCAGCGCGGCGACCTGATCTTCTGGGGCAGCGGCGGCGACTACTACCACGTGGCGATCTACCTCGGTAACGGCCAGATCCTGGAGGCCCCCGACTACGGCAAGACCGTGCGCGTGTGGAACACCTGGGGCTCGCCGACCGGCATGGTCGCCCGCGTCAGCGGCTGAATTCTTCGGCGAATCTCCTCGTTCCTCGTCGATTCGCGGCAGTCGGCGTCGCGACGGTGGCGGATTCGCAGAGCCGGTTGCGACCGCGTACGACGAATCGCTGAAGACGCGATTCGCCGGTTACGCTCGCGCGGAGGTGGTCGCGTTCTCGATTCGGCTCGGCACACGCAGTTCGGCTCGTCAGATCGCGCAGATCTGACGAGCCGAACGGCGTTTCACGGGCCAGACGGAGTCAGTGGCCTTCGTCGGCGAGCTTCTTGATGCCGTCCTGCACGATCTGCTCGGCCTCGGCCGCGTCGCCCCACGCGTCGACCTTGACCCACTTGCCGGGCTCGAGGTCCTTGTAGCGCTCGAAGAAGTGCTTGATCTCGTTCTTGGTCTGCTCCGGCACATCCGCGATGTCCTGGATGTGCTGCCAGCGCGGGTCCTTCGCGGGGACCACGATCACCTTGGCGTCGGAGCCGGCCTCGTCGCTCATGTTCAGCACGCCGACGGGGCGGACGGAAACGCCCACGCCCGGGAAGACGGGGTACTCGAGCAGCACGAGGGCGTCCACCGGGTCGCCGTCGAGGCCGAGGGTGTTCTCGAAGTAGCCGTAGTCGGTCGGGTAGACGAACGAGGTGAACAGCACCCGGTCGAGGTAGACACGACCCGTCTCGTGGTCGACCTCGTACTTGTTGCGGCTGCCCTTGGGGATCTCTACGACGACGTCGTATGCGGCCATGATCGCTCCTTGTTGATGATTCGGCGCCGGGGTGCGGCGCGACAGTCTCATGGGCGTCGAAGACGCCGCGTCCACGCTACTCGACACGGCCCGACTCCACATCGGCGGATGGCGCGGCACCGCGTGACTCACGCGGGAGGGGTTGTCACTGCGTCCCGGGCGACGCGGGACGCAGCGACAACCCCCTGTCGAGCGCGGGCCTCCGGCCGAACGGACTCGTCGGCTAGCGTTGCGGGGTGCCCGATCGCCCCCGCCTGACTCCCGCCGTCGCCGATATCCGCCGAGCGGTGCGCGCCTGCATCGCCGATCTGCGGGAGGGGGCGACGGTGCTCGTCGGCCTGAGCGGGGGAGCGGACTCGCTCGCCCTCGCCGCGGCGCTCGCGTTCGAGGGTCCGCGCGCGGGGCTGCGGACGGGCGCGATCGTGGTCGATCACGGCCTGCAGCCCGGTTCGGCGCGGGTGGCCGACACCGCCGCCGCCCAGGCCCGCGAGTTGGGCCTGGAGCCGGTGTTGCGCGAGATCGTCTCGGTCGGCCGCGACGGCGGACCGGAGGCGGCGGCGCGTGCGGCCCGGTACCGCGCGTTCGACGACGCGATCGAGGCCTCCGGCGCCGTGTGCATCCTGGTCGCGCACACCTTGGACGACCAGGCCGAGACCGTGCTGCTCGGGCTCGCGCGCGGATCGGGAGCCTCGAGCCTGCACGGCATGGCGGCGGTGAGCGGACGCATCCGCCGCCCCCTGCTGGGCATCCGGCGCGCGCAGACCGTGCAGGCCTGTGCGGATGCGGGCCTCGTGCCCTGGAAGGATCCGCAGAACGACGACCCGGCCTTCGCGCGAGTGCGCACCCGCGCGACGGTGCTTCCCCTGCTGGAGCGCGAGCTCGGCCCCGGCATCGCGGAGGCGCTGGCCCGCACCGCGGAGCAGCTCCGGGAGGACGACGAGGCGCTCGATGGCATGGCCCTGGACTGGGCGCTCGAGCTCGTCGGCCAGGACGAGGCGGGGCACGTGACCCTCGACATCCGCGGCCTCGCAGCCGATCCGGCCGCGCTGCGGCAGCGGATCATCCGCCTGGTGGTCTCGAACGAGTTCGGCGTCTCGCTGAGCCGCGCGCAGACCCTCGCCGTCGCGGCCCTCGTCACGGACTGGCGCGGGCAGAAGGGCGTCGACCTGCCGGGGGTGCTCGCGACCCGCCGCGGTGCGGAGCTGGTGTTCGCGCCGATCGGCTGAGGTGCCGGTCGGCGCCGGCGCTGTACACGATGACGGGTGAGACGAGACGCCACCCTGAATGCCCGGGGCGCGATCCGCGGAAATCCGGTGATCCTGCCGACGAGATCACGGGTGACCTTCCGGGCGAGCAGTCATCGTGTACATCGCTACGCTGGAGCGGGCGAGGTTCCCTCGCCCATCCGCTCCCCACGAGACGAGGACACCACCGTGGAATCAGCCGACATCGCCGCCGACCTGACCGAGGTGCTCTATACGGAGGCGCAGATCCACGCGAGGATCGCCGAGCTCGCGCGCGCCATCGAGCGCGACTACGCGGGCGAGAACCTGCTGATCGTGGGCGTGCTGCGTGGCGCGGTGATGGTGATGGCCGACCTCGCGCGCGAGCTCAAGCTCGACATCACGATGGACTGGATGGCCGTCTCGTCCTACGGCAACAGCACGAAGTCCTCCGGTGTGGTGCGCATCCTGAAGGACCTCGACTCCGACCTCACCGACCGCAAGGTGCTGATCGTCGAGGACATCATCGACTCCGGCCTCACCCTCTCGTGGCTGCAGGGCAATCTGCGCAGCCGCGGCGCCGAGTCCGTCGAGATCTGCGCGCTGTTCCGCAAGCCCAAGGCCGCCAAGGTCGAGGTGCAGGTGAACTACGTCGGCTTCGACATCCCCAACGACTTCGTGGTCGGTTACGGCCTCGACTACGCCGAGCGCTACCGCAACCTCCGCGACGTCGCGATCCTCGCTCCGCACGTCTACTCCTGACCCGGATCCGCTGGTCGACTCCGCCGACACCGGCCGCGATCGTCGCGATGGATGACGTCGACGCCGCCCAGCGCGGCCTGACCCACTACTTCGGCGCCCGCGGCATCGGCGCGCACAACTCGTGGCCGCACGCGATCCGCGCCGACCTCGAGTTCGACTACTGGTGGTTGGCGCACCTCATCGATGCTCGGGTCGACGGCTTCGAGCGCAGCGGAGACGGCCGGTACCTCCTCGAGGCCGAGCGGATCTACCGCGCCCTGCGCCTGCGCAACGGTGGGCGGCTGTTCAACCGCTACTTCGACGACATGATGTGGCTCGGCTGCGCACTGGCGCGGCTCGGGCCGCACACGCACGAGCGCTATCTGGACGACGCCGAACGGCTCTGGCGGCACGCGCTCGCCCGCGGCTGGAACGACAGCCACGGCCCGAGCCTGGCCTGGCGCAGCACCCAGCTCGACTACAAGAACGCTCCGGCGAACGGACCTTTCGCCATCCTCGGCGCGCGACTGGAGCGCATCCGCCCCGCCGGCCGTGCCGAGAAGGCCCGCGCCGCATTCGACTGGATGCACACGCGGCTCCGCGACGACGCCAGCGGATTCGTGGCCGACGGCATCGGCCGCGAGGGCGGATCCGTCCGCGACGATCGCGCCTTCAGCTACAACCACGGCGTGTACATCGGGGCGGCCGTGGCGCTGCACCGCCTCGATCCTGATCCGGGACTGCTCGCGGATGCGACGCTGACCGCGCTGGACGCGATTCGTCGGCTCGCTCCGCACGGCGTCTTCGTCGATCAGGGCAGCGGCGACGGCGCCCTCTTCGGCGGCATCTACTGCCGCTTCGTCGCGGAGCTGCTGGGCACCGCCGCCGTTCCGCCGGCGGCGGCCACCGAGTTGCGCGCCTTCGTCGAGAGCAGCACACGGACCCTCGTCCGCAACGCGCGCGTCGAGGATCTCCTCCGCGCCGGCCCGGTCTGGGATCGGCCCGCCCCGGAGCCCTCCAGCCTGGCCGCTCAGCTCAGCGCCGTCCTCGCGCTCGAGGCCGCTGCCGTGATCCGCGGCTGAGCGGGTTCCTCGAAGACCGCACCGGCGCCTCATGCTCCGCCCACGGCGAACGGCGGGCGTGCATCCAGAATCGCCGCGGTAGCCTGGCCTCCACATTTCTCGTCAGAAAGGTGCCGGGCCCCGGCCCGCAACATTCATGAACGCCAAGCGCATCTTCCGTGGCCCCATCCTCTACGTCGTGCTCGCGGTCATCGCCGTCTGGATCGGTTCCACGCTGATCACGATGTCCGGTTTCCGGCCGATCACCACGCAGGAGGGCCTCGATCTCCTCAAGGACGGCAAGGTCGCCTCCGCCAAGATCGTCGACGGCGAGCAGCGCGTCGACCTGACGCTGACGCAGGCGGACGGGGACAACGGCACGCAGGTGCAGTTCTACTACGTCGCCCCGCGCGGTGCCGAGGTCGTCGACGCGGTCACCTCCGCGACCCTGAGCAAGGGCTACGACGACGAGGTGCCCCAGACGAACTGGTTCCTCTCGGCGCTCGGCTTCCTGCTGCCGATCCTGCTGATCGGCGCGTTCTTCTGGCTGATGCTCTCGGGCATGCAGGGCGGCGGCAACCGGGTGATGCAGTTCGGCAAGTCCCGCGCGAAGCTCGTGTCGAAGGAGTCGCCGAAGGTCACGTTCCAGGATGTGGCGGGTGCCGACGAGGCCATCGAGGAACTGCACGAGATCAAGGAGTTCCTGAAGGAGCCCGCCAAGTTCCAGGCCGTCGGAGCGCGCATCCCCAAGGGTGTGCTGCTGTACGGCCCTCCCGGCACCGGTAAGACGCTGCTCGCCCGCGCCGTCGCCGGCGAAGCGGGTGTGCCGTTCTACTCGATCTCGGGTTCGGACTTCGTCGAGATGTTCGTGGGTGTCGGTGCGAGCCGTGTCCGCGACCTGTTCCAGCAGGCCAAGGAGAACTCGCCCGCGATCATCTTCGTCGACGAGATCGACGCCGTCGGCCGCCACCGCGGCGCCGGTATGGGCGGCGGGCACGACGAGCGCGAGCAGACCCTGAACCAGCTCCTCGTCGAGATGGACGGCTTCGACGTCAAGACCAACGTCATCCTGATCGCGGCGACGAACCGCCCCGACATCCTCGACCCGGCGCTGCTGCGCCCCGGCCGCTTCGACCGCCAGATCGGCGTGGACGCGCCCGACCTGCTAGGCCGCAAGCGCATCCTCGAGGTGCACGGCAAGGGCAAGCCGCTGGCGAACGGCGTCGACCTCGAGGTCGTGGCCCGCAAGACTCCGGGCTTCACCGGCGCCGACCTGGCCAACGTGCTCAACGAGGCCGCGCTGCTCACCGCTCGCTCGAACGCGCAGCTGATCGACAACCGCGCACTGGACGAGGCGATCGACCGCGTCATCGCCGGCCCCCAGCGCCGCACCCGCGTGATGCGCGACAAGGAGAAGCTGATCACGGCGTACCACGAGGGTGGCCACGCCCTCGCCGCCGCCGCGATGCGTCACACCGACCCGGTGACCAAGGTCACCATCCTGCCCCGCGGTCGCGCCCTCGGCTACACGATGGTGCTGCCGCTGGAGGACAAGTACTCCACCACCCGCAACGAACTTCTCGACCAGCTCACCTACGCGATGGGCGGCCGCGTCGCGGAGGAGATCGTCTTCCACGACCCCACCACCGGCGCCTCGAACGACATCGAGAAGGCGACCTCGATCGCCCGCAAGATGGTCACCGACTACGGCATGTCCTCGAACGTCGGCGCGGTCAAGCTGGGCCAGTCCAGCGGCGAGATGTTCCTCGGCCGCGACATGGGCCACCAGCGCGACTACTCCGAGCAGATCGCCGAGCGGGTGGACGCGGAGACCCGCGTGCTGATCGAGCAGGCGCACGACGAGGCCTGGCAGGTCATCAACGCGAACCGGCACATCCTGGATGCGCTGGCCGCGGAGCTGCTCGAGAAGGAGACGCTCGACCACGATCGCCTCGCCGAGATCTTCAAGGATGTGCAGAAGATCGACGAGCGCCCGCAGTGGCTCTCGAGCGACAAGCGTCCGCTCTCGGACCTGCCGCCCATCGAGGTGCCCAAGGCCAAGGCGCCGATCGACGCCGGCGTCACCGACGGCGGTGTCACCTCGGAGACCTCGGGTGAGGCCAAGCCGAAGCGCTCGCCGCTGATCAACCCGCGCCCCGCGACCGCGTAGGCCGCCGTATGGGGGTCGACAAGGCTCGCATCGAAGCGGCCGTCGCCGAGCTCCTCGCCGCGATCGGAGACGATCCGTCGCGCGAGGGGCTCGTCGCGACCCCGCGGCGGTTCGCCGAGGCGTACGAGGAGTTCTTCGAGGGTGTCGGCGTGGACGCGGCGGCCCTGCTCGGCGAGACCTTCCCCCTCGACGACGGCCCGGGCGAGGCGGTGCTGGTGCGCGACATCGCGTTCCGTTCGATGTGCGAGCACCACCTGCTGCCGTTCTTCGGCGTCGCGCACGTGGCGTACCTGCCGGGTGCCGAGGTGGTGGGCCTGGGGCGGCTCGCGCGGGTCGTCGAGACCATCGCCGCGCGGCCGCAGCTGCAGGAGCGGCTGACGGAGCAGGTGGCGGACACGATCGACGCCGGGCTCGCCCCGCGCGGTGTGCTCGTGGTGATCGACGCGGTGCACGGCTGCGTCACGGCGCGGGGGCCGCGGCAGGCCGACAGCTCGACCGTCACCGTCGCCTCGCGCGGTGCGCTCACCGAGCCCGCCGCCCGCGCCGAACTGATCGCGCTGATCGGCGCGAGGCGGGAGCCGTGATGCCGGTAGCGCCGATGCCGGTGCCTCCGCTGCCCTCCGGCGACCGGACGCTGCTGATGGGCATCCTCAACGTCACGCCCGATTCCTTCAGCGACGGCGGCTCCTGGCTGCAGCCGCAGCGCGCGATCGAGCACGGCGTCGCGATGGGCGCCGACATCGTGGACGTGGGCGGCGAGTCCACCCGCCCGGGCGCGCCACGTGTGGATCCGGTCGACGAGCAGGCCCGGGTGATCCCCGTGATCGCCGAACTCGCGGCCCGCGGCATCCGGGTCAGCGTCGACACCATGAACGCGTCGACGGCCGAGCGCGCCCTCGACAGCGGCGCGCTGATCGTGAACGACGTCTCCGGTGGGCTCGCCGATCCCGACATCCTGCGCGTGGTCGCCGAGCGCGACGCGCACTACATCGCGATGCACTGGCGCGGGCACAGCACCGATATGAACGCACTCGCCGTGTACAACGACGTCGTCGCGGATGTGCGCAGCGAGCTGCAGCAGCGGGTCGACGCCCTGCGCGCTGCGGGCATCCGCGACGAGCGGATCATCCTCGACCCCGGTCTCGGCTTCGCCAAGACGGCGGAGCACAACTGGGCGCTGCTGGCGAACCTGGCGGCGATCGAGTCGCTCGGCTTCCCCGTGCTGGTCGGGCACTCGCGCAAGCGCTTCCTGTCCGTTTTCGCGGCGGCGGATGCTCCGGCGGCCGCGCGGGATCAGGTCACGGCGATGCTCAGCCTGCTCTGCGCCGAGCGCGGTGTCTGGGGCGTGCGGGTGCACGACGTCCCCTCGAGCCGGCTTGCGATCGACCTGGCGGAGCGACTGGAGGCTTCTCGATGAGTGCAGCGTTCACCGGTTTCGAACACCTGGATTCCATCGTGTTGACCGGCCTGCGGGTGCGGGCGAATCACGGCGTCTTCGACTTCGAGCGCGAGAACGGGCAGGACTTCCTGATCGACGCGACGGTCTGGCTGGACACCCGTCCGGCCGCCGCGGGCGATGCGCTCGCCGAGACGGTGCACTACGGCGAGCTCGCGATCGCGCTCGCGGATGCGGTCAAGCGCGACCCGGTGGACCTGATCGAGACGCTCGCGGAGCGGCTCGCCGCGGTCGCGCTGTCCTGGTCGGCCGTCGCCGCGACCCGGATCACCGTGCACAAGCCCGATGCGCCGATCCCGCTCGACTTCGCCGACGTCGCCGTGCAGATCACGAGGAGTCGCTGATGCCCGGGCCGCGGATGCAGCGCATCCTGCCCGAGCGCAAGGTCGTGCTCGCGCTGGGCAGTAATCTCGGCGATCGCCTCGCGACCCTGCAGGCCGCGGTCGACGCGCTCGCGGCGACGCCCGGCTTCGTGGTGCACGCCGTGTCGAAGCTCGTGGAGACGCCGGCCTGGAAGGTGGACGGGGTCGACACCGAGGCGCCGACCTACTTCAACGCCGTGGTCCTGGGCGGGACGACGCTGGAGCCGCTGCAACTGCTGAGCCGCACCGCCGCGATCGAGGATGCGCTCGGCCGCGTCCGCGCGGAGCGCTGGGGCGACCGCACTCTCGACATCGACATCATCACCGTGGGGGGCGTGACGCACGACGACGAGACCCTGGTGCTGCCGCATCCGCGGGCGTGGCAGCGCGCCTTCGTGCTGGAGCCGTGGCTCGATGTCGAGCCCTTCGCTCAGCTGCCGGGGGCCGGAGCCGTCGCGCAACTGCGCACCCGGGCCACGGACGCGGTCACCGACCGCCCGGAGCGGCTCACGCTGCCCCGCGACCACCGCCCGCCGACCGAGAGCAGTACCCCGTGAAGCGCACCCGACTCTCCTCGCTCCTCGGCCTCGGACTGCTCGGGGTGGTCGCAGCGTTCCTGATCGACCTCGGCGTCGCCGCGGCCGGACGGGCCGTGCTCGTTCCACCGCTGTCGCTGCCGGTGACCCTGGTGCTGGTCGCGGCGATCGTGATCGGCTTCGCCGTGCCGATCTACCGGGCGACGCGGGGCACGAAGAAGGCCCGCATCGACCCGTTCCGCGCGATGCGGGTGGCCGTGCTGGCCAAGGCCTCCAGCCTGTCGGGGGCGCTGGTGCTGGGGGCCGGACTGGGCATCCTCGTGTACCTCGGCAGCCGCGCCGTGCCGGCTGTCGGCTCGATCTGGCTCGCCGTCGCCACCATCGTGGGCGCGGCGATCCTGCTGATCGCGGGCCTCATCGCGGAGCACCTGTGCACCATCCCACCGGGCGACGACGACGAGGAGGAACGCGCTGTTCCGGAGCCGCACCGCGCGTAGGCTCCTCGCCCTCCGCTGGTTGAGCCTGCCGAAACCAGATGGGGACCGGCGTGTGGTTTCGGCAGGCTCGACCAGCAGGCGGGCTCGACGACCGGATGGTCCCGTAGCATCGACAGGGTGAGCACCGAGACGAACCGACTCGACGTCGAGGCGGGCGAGTGGCGACGCGTATCGCCGAAGTACGTGATGGTGGAGCTGGTGAGCTCGATCATCTGGTCGGTGATCCTGCTGGGCGTCTCGGCGTTCCTGATCGCGATCGGCCTCTGGTGGGGCTGGATCGCTCTCGGTGCGGCCGCCGTATTCGCGATCGTCGAGCTGATCGTCGCCCCGCGCCGCGCCCGCTCCTACGGCTACCGCCTGCGCGAGGACGACCTGCTGTTCCGCCGCGGCATCATGTTCCAGCGCTTCGTCGCCGTGCCCTACGGCCGGATGCAGCTGATCGACGTGAACCGCGGGCCCATCGCCCGGTGGCTGGGCCTGTCCGACCTCAAGTTCGTCACCGCCGCGGCCGCGACCGGCGTCAGCATCCCCGGCCTGCCGGAGGCGGATGCGGAGCAGCTGCGCGACCGACTCGTCGAGCTGGCGGAGTCGCGTCGGGCGGGTCTGTGACCGAGTCCGAGGCCGCGCCGCTCGCGAACACGCCGATCGAGACCGACCTGGCCGACGGCGAGTGGCACCGCCTGCATCCGGCGAGTCCGGTACTGAAAGGCGGGGTGGCGCTGATCGCGGTCGCCGCCATCATCATCGGCAACCTCCGCGAGCGGCTGATCGAGTGGTTCATCCCGGGTTCCGACCGCTACAGCAGCGGCGATCCGGTGACCGAGCTCATCGACCACGGCCTGATCATCTGGGCGCTGCTGGCCGTGCTCGGTGTGATCCTGATCGCGGTGTTCGGCTTCTGGCTGTCGTGGCGGATGCACACCTTCCGCATCACGGACGAGGTCGTGGAGGTGCGCTCGGGCATCCTGTTCCGCACCAACCGGCGCGCGCGACTGGATCGGATCCAGGGCGTCAACGTGCAGCGACCCGTGCTGGCCCGCCTCTTCGGCGCCGCGAAGCTCGAGGTCACGGTGGCGGGGCAGGACGGCAACGTGCAGCTCTCCTACCTCGGCTGGCGGGCGGCGGATGCGCTGCGCCGCGACATCCTGCGCCTCGCGTCGGGCGTCAAGGCGCGCGAGTCGGTGGCGGCAGCGGCAGCCCCCGCGGGGCTCGTGGCGCGTCGTTACGAGGAGATCGCCGCCGAGTTCCAAGACGACACCCCGCCGGAATCGCTGGTGCGCATCCACCCGGGCCGCCTGATCGGCTCGCTCCTGTTCAGCGGCTTCACGCTATTCCTCATCCTCGCGATCGTGGCCATGGTCGTCGCCGTGGTGAACGGCTACTTCTGGGTGCTGTTCGCGATCCTGCCCGGCATCATCGGCTCGGCGAGCTACTACGTGCGACGCTTCGTGCGCTCGTTGCGCTACTCGATCGCCTCGACCCGCGACGGCATCCGCGTGGGCTTCGGTGTGCTCTCGACCTCCAGCGACACCATCCCGCCCGGGCGCATCCACGCCGTCGAGGTGACCCAGCCGCTGCTCTGGCGCCCGTTCGGCTGGTGGGAGGTGCGGATCAACCGGGCCGGCCACGCCAGCAACAAGGGCGCCAACGGCGACCCGAACACCACGATCCTGCCCGTCGGCGACCTCGGCGATGTCCAGCGGGTGCTCGGCCTGCTGCTGCCAGGTTTCGCGACGGAGGATGTCACGGCGGATGCGCTGCGCTCGCGCCGCGCCGTCGGCTTCAGCTCCGCCCCGCCCCGGGCGGCGTGGCTGCGCCCGTTCTCGTGGCGGCGCACCGGCTACCGGCTCGCCGGCGACCTGGTGCTGCTGCGCAGCGGGGCGATCTGGCGTCGCCTGCAGATCGTGCCGCTGGCGAGGATGCAGAGCATCGGCATCCGCCAGGGCCCGCTGCATCGCGCGCTCGGGCTCGCCGCGGCGCAGGTGCACACCGTGAGCGGGCCGGTCACGGCGGGGGTGGCGGTGATGGCGGTCACGGCGGCGCGCGACTTCTTCGACCAGGTCTCGGCGGCGGCGATCGTGGCCGCGAACAACGACGGGCTCGCCGCGTCGGCCGGCTGGGCTCCTCCGCTCGAGTCGGATCCGGCCGTCGACGTGTCGGTGCCGCCGCGCGTCCCCCGGCACGCCGCCCCGAGCCCGGAGGATCCGCGTGCCTGAGCCCCGTCGCGACGGACGCCTCGGCGTCGGCATCATCGGCGCCGGCCGCGTCGGCCCCGTCCTCGGCGCGGCGCTCGCGGGCGCCGGCCATGCCATCGTGGGCATCGCCACCACGAGCGAGGAGGGCCGCGATCGGGCGGATGCGCTGCTGCCGCAGGCGCCGATCCTCGCGATCCCCGAGCTCGTCGAGCGCAGCGAGCTCGTGGTGCTGGCGATCCCGGGCGCCGAGATCGCCGCCCTGGTCGCGGGGCTCGCCGCCACCGGCGCCTGGCAGCCCGGGCAGCTCGTGCTGCACACCGCGCCGGAGCACGGCTTCGGCGTGCTCGCCCCCGCGCTCGCGGCCGGCGCGATCCCGCTGGCCGTGCATCCGGCCCTCGCCTTCACCGGCACTTCGCTCGACCTGGTGCGCCTGCAGGAGAGCTACTTCGCGGTCACCGCCCCCGGACCCGTGCTGCCGATCGGCCAGGCCCTCGTGGTCGAGATGGGCGGCGAGCCCGTGGTCGTCGCCGAACCCGATCGCGCCGCGTACGCCGAGGCGATCTCCACCGCCACCACGTTCTCCTCCGCCATCGTCGAGCAGGCCGCGGCCCTGCTCGCCGGCATCGGCGTCGAGCAGCCCGGCTTCTTCCTCTCCGGCCTGGTCCGCTCCTCCGTCGAGGAGGCCCTCCGGCGGGCCGCCCCGCCGACATGACCCTCCCTCTCCTGCGAGGGACCCCTCCAGCACGCGGCGGACCCCACCGCACGGGGTCCCTCGTGCGCTGAGCGGGTCCTTCGCAGGTAACCTTCTGGGGTGAACAGCTCCGCCCCCGTCGTCGTCGCCACCATCGCGGAACTGACGGAGCGGTTGCGCGCGCAGTCGGGCACCGTGGCGCTCGTGCCGACGATGGGCGCCCTGCACAACGGACACCTCGCGCTGGTCGACGAGGCACGCTCGCGCGCCGACGTCGTGGTGGTCTCGATCTTCGTGAATCCGCTGCAGTTCGGCGCGAACGAGGATCTCGAGAAGTACCCGCGCACGCTCGACGCCGACGTCGCGGCCCTGACCGGTGAGGGCGTCGACTATGTCTTCGCGCCGACCGCCGCCGAGATGTATCCCGACGGCCCGTCGCAGACCCGGGTCACCGCGGGTCGCATCGGCACGCTGTACGAGGGCAAGGCCCGTCCCGGACACTTCGACGGGATGCTGACGGTGGTCGCGAAGTTGCTGAACATCGTGCGCCCCGACGTCGCGGTCTTCGGGCAGAAGGACGCGCAGCAGCTGTTCCTGGTGCAGCGAATGGTGCGCGACCTGAACATCCCGACGCGGATCCTCGGCGTCGACACGGTGCGTGAGGACGACGGACTCGCCCTCTCCAGCCGCAACCGCTTCCTGGATGAGCGCGAACGCCGAGCGGCGCGCACCCTCTCGCAGGTGCTGGAGGCCGCCGCCTCCGCCGCCGACCGCGGCATCGACACCGTGCTCGCCGCCGCGCAGTCGGCCGCGATGGGCGAGCCGCTGGTTAAGCTGGACTACCTCGTCGTCGCCGAGCCGACGACGTTGCTCCCCGTCGACGACGACTACCGCGGCCGAGCGATCGTCCTGATCGCCGCGACGGTCGGCGGCACCCGACTCATCGACAACGAAACGATCTTCCTGGCGTAGCCCGCGCCCTCCTGACTCCGCCTCCTCACGAAAGCACTCATGGCCGACACCACGCCCAACGAACCGAACGACGCCGCCGCCCTGGAGCAGGAGGCGTCCGAGCAGAAGGCCGTCCGCCTCGCCAAGCGCGACCGCCTGCTCGAACTCGCGGGCGACGACCTCGCCGGCGGCGCGTATCCGGTCTCCGTCGGCGTGACCGACACCATCGCCGCCGTGCGCGCGCGTCACGAGGGCATCGAGCCGGACGTGAAGACGGGCGAGATCGTGGGCGTCGCGGGCCGCGTCGTCTTCGCCCGCAACACCGGCAAGCTCTGCTTCGCGACCCTGCAGGCCGGCGATGGATCGCGGATCCAGGCCATGGTCTCGCTCGGCGAGGTCGGCGAGGAGTCGCTGGCGCTGTGGAAGGAGCTGGTCGACCTCGGCGACCACCTCTTCGTCAGCGGCGAAGTCATCTCGTCCAAGCGCGGCGAGCTCTCGATCTGGGTCGCCTCCTGGACCATCGCGGCCAAGGCCATCCTGCCGCTGCCGAACCTGCACAACGAACTCAACGACGAGACGCGGATGCGCCAGCGCTACCTCGACCTGATCGTGCGCGAGCAGGCCCGCACCAACGTGGTCACTCGCGCGAAGGTGAACGCCTCGCTGCGCTCGACCTTCACCGGCCACGACTTCCTCGAAGTCGAGACGCCGATGCTGCAGGTGATGCACGGCGGCGCCTCCGCCCGCCCGTTCGCCACGCACTCCAACGCCTTCGACACCGAGCTGTACCTGCGCATCGCGCCGGAGCTGTACCTCAAGCGCGCCGTGGTCGGCGGCATCGACCGGGTCTTCGAGATCAACCGCAACTTCCGCAACGAGGGCGCCGACTCGACGCACTCGCCCGAGTTCGCGATGCTGGAGGCCTACGAGGCCTACGGCGACTACAACTCGATCGCCGACCTGACCCAGGAACTGATCCAGAACGCGGCGCTGGCCGTGGCCGGATCGCACGTGGTCACCTGGGCCGACGGCACCGAGTACGACCTCGGCGGCGAGTGGGATCGGATCTCGATGTACGAGTCGCTGTCGGCGGCGGTCGCCGACAAATACGAAGGGCACAGTGCGGTCACGCCCGCGACCGCCGTCGACGAACTCGCGGCGCTCGCCGAGCGCGAGGGCGTCGAGGTGCACGTGCCGAACCACGGCAAGTACGTCGAGGAGCTGTGGGAGCACTTCGTCAAGGGCGGGCTCACCCGGCCGACCTTCGTGATGGACTTCCCGATCGAGACCTCGCCGCTGGTGCGCGCGCACCGCAGCATCGCCGGCGTTGTGGAGAAGTGGGACCTCTACATCCGCGGCTTCGAGCTGGCGACCGGATACTCCGAGCTCGTCGACCCGGTCGTCCAGCGCGAGCGCTTCGTCGAGCAGGCCAAGCAGGCCGCGGCGGGCGACGATGAGGCGATGCGCCTGGACGAGGACTTCCTGCGCGCGCTGGAGCACGGCATGCCGCCGTCGGGCGGAATGGGCATGGGCATCGACCGGCTGCTGATGGCGATCACGGGGCTCGGCATCCGCGAGACGATCCTCTTCCCCCTGGTGAAGTAGTGGTGCGCGCGTCGAGTGTGGTCGCCTCCGTCGTCGCGGGGGTGCTCGCCCTCGCCCAGCTGGGGGCGGGCGCGGCGGTCGCGACGACCGTGGTGGCGCAATCACGCGATCTGCAGATCGCGATCGCCGACCAGGCGTCGGCGTCGGCGTTCGTCAGCGACGACACCATCGACTCGTTCGCTGAGCGCACCGCCATGACCGACCGCGGGCGCGCGCTCTACTACGCCTCGCATCCCTCCGTCGAACCGACCGCCGGATTCAACGAGCTCTGCGGCTACGCCCTCTCGGATGAGATCGTGCTCGGCTGCTACACCGGCACCGCGATCTACATCTCGGACGTCGAGAACGCCGACCTCGACGGCATCCGCGACGTGACCGCGGCGCACGAGATGCTGCACGCGGCGTGGCAGCGCGAGACCGACGCGGAGCGCGCGCGGCTGTCGGAGCTGTTGGAGGCGGCCTACGCGGCGCTGCCCGACGACAGCGAGGTCGCTCAGCGCCTCGACCTCTACGCGACCAGCGGGCTGGGCGAGCGCGACAACGAGCTGCACTCCATCCTCGGCACGGAGGTCGCCGATCTCGGGCCCGAATTGGAGGCGCACTACGCGCAGTACTTCAACGACCGGAGCAAGGTGGTGACGCTGAACACCCAGTACGAGGCGGTGTTCACCGCGCTGGAGCAGCAGCTCGACGCACTCGTGGCGCAGATCGACGCGACCTACGACTCGCTCAACGCCCGCGTCGACGCGAACAACGCCGGATACGAGGCGCTGAACGTCGACATCGACGACTTCAACGCCCGAGCCGACGCGGGCGACTTCTCGTCGCAGTCCGCCTTCGACGCGGAACGCTCCGCCCTCCTGGCCCGCGGCGATGCGCTCGACGCCGAACAGGCGCAGCTCAACACCGACATCGACGCCTACAAGGCGTTGCAGGACCAGCTCGCGGCGCTGAACGCCGACGCGGAGGCCCTGAACAAGTCGGTCGACTCGACCGTGGGCGGCCTCGGCGGGTTGTGAGGCGGGGGCGCGTGACTGAGGGCTGCTCGAACGAACTCTGACCAATGGTCGGGACAGTGAGTTCCGCGGAGTTTCGCGGGAATCGAGTCTCGGCAGCACGGTGCGATTCGTTTCAAGCAGCCCTGAGTCACGCCGCGTCGAATGACGGCGTCGGTTCGTCGCCAGATTGCTCCGCGGACGTCTCCGTCTGCCTGCCTGGTCGGCAGGATCGTGTCGATGGAACTCCTTGCCGCGATGCGCTCACTCGACGGCGTCGCGTTCGCTGCCGATCTCGATCGACTGGAGGTGTCATGGCGTTCGCTCGACAAAGAACTCGCGTCGGGGCGTGTCGTGAAGGCGCGCGGTGGCGTTTACTACCTCGACGGGCTCGATGACGACCTCGTTGCGGCAATCGCACTCGGTGGAAAGCTCGCGGGCGCCTCGGTGCTGGCTCGGTCCGGCGTCTGGTTGATGGACGAGAGCACGAAGCGGGTGCACGTGTGGGTGTCGCGACGCGCGCACCTCCGCGAGGCGCCCGGTCGCGTGACCCTGTTTCGTGACGAGGCCTGGTCCGGCGACGGCCGGCTCGAGGTCAGCGTGCTGCACGCCCTCCGCCACCTCGCCGTCGCCTGCCGGGACGACTCGGCGCAGGAGCAGCTCGTCGTCGCCGTCGAGTCGGCGCTGAACAAGCAGCTCATCGTGCTCGACGACCTCGGCATCCTCGCCCGCCGCGCTCCGCGCTCCGCGCAAGACGTGCTCGCCTTCGCGACCGATTCCGCCCAGAGCGGCCTCGAGAGCCTGGTCCGTTGGCGGTTGCACCGCATCGGCATCCCGAGCGAGGCGCAGGTGCGGATCGAAGGCGTCGGCGTCGCCGATCTGCGGGTCGGCCGCACACTGCTTCTCGAACTCAACGGCAAGGCGACCCACGACTTCGACGACGATCGAGAGCGCGACACCGAGACGGCGATCCGCGGCTACGCGACACTGCGCTTCTCGAAGAAGGGCATCCTGCGGCGTTGGCCCCGCTGCGAACTGGCGGTGCGCAACTACATGCACCTCGGCCTGCACGAACTGCCGCCACCGTCGGGCGTCACGTAGGCTGTACGCATCATGGACTTCGAACTCTGGAATCAGGGACTCTGGGCGCTCGCGCCGACCGTCCTCATCGGCCTCCTGTTCTGGTTCATCATGCGCGCGATCCTGCGCTCCGACCGCAACGAGCGCCGTGCCTACGATCGCATCGAGGCGGAGGAACGCGCCAAGCTCGGCCTGCCCCCGCGCGACGCGTAAGCCCGGGCCGATCCGAGGATGCCGTTCGACATCACGCTGAACTTCGCGTTCTTCGTCCTCCTGCTCGACATCGTCATCCGCGTCACCGCGATCATCGTTGTGCCCCGCAACCGCCGCCCCACCACTGGGCTGGCCTGGTTGATGGCGATCTTCCTGATCCCCTACGTCGGCGTCATCGCCTTCCTGCTGCTGGGCAGCTTCAAGCTGCCGAAGAAGCGCCGGCGCAAGCAGCACGAGATCAACCGCTTCATTCTCGAGTCCACCGAGGGCATCGACCGCGTCGCGCGCGACCACCCCTGGCCAGAGTGGCTCGAGTCGGTCGTCACGCTGAACCGCAACCTCGGCGCGATGCCGCTGGTCGGCGGCAACGACGCGCAGCTGCAGGGCGGCTACGAGGAGACCATCCAGGCGATGGCGGATGAGATCGATCGCGCGCGCCGCTACGTGCACGTCGAGTTCTACATCCTCGCCGCCGACAAGACGACGGCGCCCTTCTTCGACGCGCTCGACCGCGCGACCGCCCGCGGCGTGACCGTGCGCATCCTGCTCGATCACATCGCGTCCATCCGCGTGCCCGGCTACCCGAGCCACACCCTCAAGCGGCTGAAGAAGCTGGAGAAGGCCGGCGCCCGCTGGGCTTACATGCTGCCGGTGCGCCCCTGGCGCTGGCAGTACCAGCGCCCCGATCTACGCAACCACCGCAAGCTGCTCGTCGTCGACGGCAACTCCGCCTTCATGGGCTCGCAGAACGTGGTCGACTCCAGCTACAACAAGCGCGGCAACAAGCGCCGCGGCCTGCACTGGAAGGATCTGATGGTGCGCCTCGAGGGCCCCATCGTGCAGGGTGTGAACGCGATCTTCATCACCGACTGGTACTCCGAGACGGATGAGCTGCTGCTGCGCGAGGCCGAGCCGATGCAGGCGCTGCAGCGTCGCGACACGATCGACTGCCAGGTGGTGCCGAGCGGGCCGGGCTTCGCGGGCGAGAACAACCTGCGGCTCTTCCTCGCACTGCTCTATGCGGCGCAGAAGTCGATCATCATCACCAGCCCGTACTTCGTGCCGGATGAGTCGATGCTCTACGCGATCACCACCGCGACCCGCCGCGGTGTGCACGTCGAGCTCTTCGTCTCCGAGGTGGGTGACCAGGCTCTCGTCTACCACGCCCAGCGTTCGTACTACGAGGCGCTGCTCACCGCGGGCGTGCGGATCTGGATGTACCGCAAGCCCACGATCCTGCACGCGAAGCATTTCACGATCGATGACGACGTGGCCGTGATCGGTTCCTCCAACATGGACATGCGCTCGTTCAGCCTCAACCTCGAGGTCTCGCTGATGGTGCGCGGCGCTGAGTTCGTCGAGGATCTCCGCGAGGTGCAGCAGGCGTACCGCGAGGCCTCCCGCGAGCTCACCCTCCGCGAGTGGCGCCGGCAGCCGCTGCGCTCCACCGTCCTCGACAACCTCGCGCGCCTCACCTCCGCCCTCCAATAGCGAAAAGTTGCAGCCCCGGCGGGCCGAGGGCTGCAACTTTTCGCTAGAGGGTGGGCGCGCCAGAGGGGCCCGGGCGCCGGAGGCCCGGGCGCGGAAGGGGTCAGGGGCGCCGAAGGGGTCAGGGGCGCTCGAACCAGCCGCGCGGGTGGGGGTCGGCCGTCAAAGCGCGGCGCGGGGCGCGCGGGGCGGCCCAGCGGACGCCGTTAGCCAGGACGCGGCGGATGTCGGGGTGGTGGTAGACCGGGTACTCCTGGTCGCCGGGCGAGAAGTAGAACACCTTGCCCAGGCCCCGGGTGTAGGTCACGCCCGAGCGGAACACCTCGCCGCCGGTGAAGCCGGAGACGAAGACCAGCTCCTCCGGGGTCGGGATGTCGAAGTGCTCGCCGTACATCTCCTGCTCGTCGATGATGATCGGGTTCGGCACGCCCTCGGCGATCGGATGCGTCGGCGTCAGCGTCCAGACCAGCTCGCGATCGCCGTCGTTGCGCCACTTCAGCGAGCACGTGGTGCCCATCAACCGCGTGAAGATCTTGGAGTAGTGACCCGAGTGCAGCACCAGGATGCCCATCCCGGCGAGCACGTGGCGGTGCACGCGCTCGGCGACCTCGTCCGCCACCTGCTCGTGCCCGATGTGGCCCCACCAGAGCAGCACGTCGGTCGCGGCGAGCCGCTCCTCCGTCAGCCCGTGCTCCGGATCCGTCAGCACCGCCGTCTCCACGGTGGCCTCGTCGCCGAACGCCTCGCGCAGCCCGTCGGCGATCACCGTGTGGATGCCGTTCGGGTAGTGCTCACGCACGCGCTCGTCGCCGCGGGTCTCGTGGATGTTCTCGTTCCAGACCAGGATGCGGGTCATGACAGCTCTCCTTCGGAGGCGACCGCGATCTCGCGGCCTTCTGCGGCGGATCGGTAGATGGCATCGACCACGTTGCTGCGGTGCAGCGCGTAGTCGCCGTAGCTGAAGTCGCCCGAGCGGATGCTCGCGAGGAACTCCGCGATCACGCTCTGGTGGTGACCGGCCGGCACCGGCACGTCCGGCGTGGTGACGGCGGGAGCGCCGGCCACGTCGCCGTAGATGGTGACGGTGCCTTCGGTGGCGTAGTTCGCGATGCCCAGGCGCACGCCTCCGGTGGCGCCGAGCAGCTCGACCTCGATGTCCTCGAAGACCTTCGAATAGGAGGCCCACGAGGCTTCGAGCTGCATGCTGGTGCCGTCGTCGAATCGCAGGAGGGCGGAGGCGAAGTCCTCGACCTCGAAGGCGGAGTTCAGGGCCTGGATGCTGCCGCCCGTGGTGCGTCCGCCGCGCCCGGCGCTGCCGAGGTGGTTGTAGGCCACTGCCGAGACGCTGGTGACCCGCGGTTCGCCCAGCAGGTACAGCGTGATGTCGAGCACGTGCGAGCCGAGGTCGATCAGCGGCCCGCCGCCCGACATCGCCTTGTTGGTGAACCAGGAGCCCATGCCGGGCACGCCGGTGCGGCGCAACCAGGAGGCGCGGGAGTGGTACACCGTGCCGAGCGGGCGGTCGGCGAGGTAGTGGTGCAGGTACTGCACGTCGGCCCGGCGGCGGTGGTTGTACGCGACCTCCAGGACGCGGTCGTTGGCCCGCGCGGCGGCGACCATCTCGGCCGCGAGGGCCCCCGTGGTGGCGAGCGGCTTCTCGCAGAAGACGTGCTTGCCCGAGTTCAGCGCCGCCATCGCGATCGAATGGTGCAGGTCGTTCGGCACACCGATCGACACGATGTCGAGATCGTCGCGGGCGACCAGATCCTCCCAGTCCGCGTAGAGGTTCGGCACACCGCGGCTGGCGCCGAGTTCGTGCAGCCGCGCCTCCTCCTTTCCGGCGAGGGCGACGACCGTCGCGCCGGGCAGGGCGGTGAAGGCGTCGAGGTGCGTGGTGCCGGCGAAGCCGAGGCCCACCACCCCTACGCGCAGTTCGGTGGATTCCGAGGTCATAGAGCTTCTCCTGGATGAGTGGACGTCGCTGTCGTCGTCAACCGTAGCGCGCGCGGCGCTCGAATCGATTCGACACTTGATTCGGCAACCCTATCAACTCGAGCCCCGGTTCGGGAGACGCGCTCAGCCGCGGGGCTTGAGGCGCACGGTCGGCAGCGCGGGAGCGGGGAGGGCCGCGCCCGGGTAGCCGGCGACGGTGCCGAAGCGGCCGTACGGATCCGCGCCGTTGATCACCTCGTGCTGCCAATCGGCGCGCGCCTGCGCGACGTCGTTGTGGTTGCGGCCGACGAAGTTCCACCACATCACCAGCTGTTCGCCGAGCGGCTCGCCGCCGATGAGCACCGCCCGCGCTCCCTCCGGCCCCGCGGTCACCGTCAGTGCCGCGGATCCGTACGCGATGTAGCCGAGATCGGGCGCGGCGACCTCGGTGCCCTCGACGGTGAGCGGCCCGCGGTCGACGATCAGCCCGTGTTCGAACGCCGGACTCACCGGCAGCGTCACGGTGGCGCCCGGCTCCAGGTCGAGCTGGGCGGCGACGAGCGGGCTGAAGGTGGTCGCGGCGACGGATGCCCCCAGCAGCGATCCGACGAACACCCGCACCTCGGCGCCGTCGAGCGTCACGAGCACACCGTCGTGGTGCTCGAAGAACGGCGCGATCGCTCGGGATCCCTCGGGCAACGCGACCCAGAGCTGCACGCCGTGCAGCATCCGCACCCGGCCCGTCGACACCTCCGAGTGCGCGATCCCGCGCCCCGCCGTCATCAGGTTGAGCTGGCCGGGCCGCACCAGGGCGAGGCTGCCGACGCTGTCGCGGTGTTCGATCTCGCCGCTGAACAGCCAGCTCACGGTCTGCAGGCCGATGTGCGGATGCGGCGGCACGTCCATCCCGGAGCCCTGGGACACGTCCACCGGGCCGTAGTGGTCGGCGAAGCACCAGGCGCCGATGGTGGAGCGGGCGCGCTGGGGGAGGGTGCGGCGCACCTCGATCGCGCGGGCGCCGCCGAGCGGCACCTGCCGGGCCTCGAGTACCTCGACCGCGCGCACGACGTCGATGGGCGAGGTGCAGTCCACCAGCGTCTCCGCAGGGCGCTCCTCCAGGTTGCTCATGCGCGAAGTCTATGCCTGTGCATGGATCGGCGCGCGGCTCAGTGCCGACGCAGGTGCTCCGCGTTCAGGGCCTCGAGTTCGGCGTCACTGAGTTCGTCGATCGCCCGCGCGTCCCGCGCATCCGACCGCCGCCAGCGGATGAACAGCAGGACCAGCACGGGGATGTCGGCGATCTCGGCGATGAACCAGAGCAGGTCGCCCGAGAGGTGCTGATCGACCAGTGGAGCGGGGAACCAGGCCGGCCCGACGGAGGCGGCGGTGTCGAACAGGGTGTCGTTGATCCGCAGCAGGATGCCGGGAATCGCATCGAGTACCAGCTCGACGAAGGCGAGCAGGAACTCGGCGGTGAGGAAGAGGCTGCTACGCCGTCGGGAGTCCTCCGCCATCGGCAGCACGAGGGCGAGGCCGAGCAGCGGCACAACGACGGTGATCGCGTTCTGCGCGAGCGCGCTGCTGCGCAGCACCGCCGCGAGCGGCGTCAGCAGCAGGAGGAACACCCCGGCGGCGAAGAGCGTCGCGAAGATCGCGTTGCCCGTGATCCGCACCGGGGTCGAGCCGAGCATCCGCTCCAAGCGGGCGCGCCCGGGTGGGCGCAGCGCCGCGCCGGCGAGCGCGATCGGCCGCCCCGCGGCGAGCAGCCCCGGCACCACGAACAGCAGCAGTGCGATCCGGGTCGAGAACGCCCAACGCAGCTCGGCGGAGTAGACGCCGAGAAAGCCGCACTGCACGAGGATGAACGCGGCGAGTCCGAGGGAGAACAGGGCCGTCCGAGCATGCGGCCACGGGTTGCCGCGCAGCGCTCGCGCGTACAGCGCCGCGGCGATCACCGCGGCGCCGAGCGCTAACGGATCCAAGCGCCAGGCGCCGAGGATCACAGCGGCGTCGGGCACGACGTCAGTATCGCGGGCGCCGCCGACCGTCCGATCGGGGTCGCCTCGTCACCTTCGCAGGAACGAGCTCCGACCCGCCGGTCGACGGGCTCCGCACTGCCGGACGCCGATACGCCTCGCGGTGAGGCGCACGAGCGAACACCTGGGCTGCTCTCAGCGACGGCACCGTCGAGGGTGCGCTGCAGATCCCCGCGATTCCGCGGACCTGGCCGACCTGGCCACGGGTGCCGATTCTTCACGGCAGCCCACGTGTTCGCTCGCGCGGGTCACCCTCGAACCAGCAGCTCGCCCGGCTCGCACTCCAAGGCGTCGCAGATCGCCGCCAGCGTCGAGAACCGGATCGCCCGCGCCCGGTCGTTCTTCAGTACCGAGAGGTTCACCACGCTCACGCCCACCAGCTCGCTGAGCCGGGTCAGCGTCATGCCGCGCGCCTCCAGCAGTTCGTCGAGCCGGCAGTGGATGTCGCCGGCGGCCTCCGCGGGCATCAGACCAGCCCGTCGACGTCGCGCTGCATCCGTTCGCCGATCCGGAACGCGAGCACAACCGCCAGCAGGGTGGCGCCGACGACGAAGGGGGTGCCGTCGACGAGGGTGCCCGGGTAGACGGGCTCGTCGAGTTCGCCCATCAGCTCGAAGCCGGCGACGAGGTCGCCGAGCCCGGCCACCAGTTGCCCGAGCAGGCCGCCGATCAGGATGGTGAGGGCGAGCGCGGTGACCGTGCGGGTGATCGAGCGGACGAACGGACGCCCGGTGAGCACGGCCGTGCAGAACCGCGCCACCGCGAGCGCCACGATCACCTCGGTCGCGAGCGCGATCAGCTGCCCCGCGACGATGAGCGTCATCGCCCCGGGGCTCAACGAGCCCACCAGCAGCTGCGCCGAGGCGTACTGCCCGGCCTGCAGCACCGCGGATCCGCCGGCCTGCTCCGGCACGACCGCCGTTCCGGTCAGGGCCGTGACCGGGAAGGAGTCGCGCAGGAACTCGCCGCCGATCACGAAGCCGGCGGCGATGACATCGCCCACCGCGAACAGGAAGGCGACGACCAGCACGAGGATGAGGAAGGTGCGCTCGCCCCGGCGCAACGGTGCGGGTGGCGGCGTGGCCGGAGCGTCGGGCTCGGGGATGTGTGTGATCACGAGGTTCCCGTCTATCGATTCTCGATCGTAACGAAACACGATGTGCCAGGAATTCGGTGCGCAGGCTCCTCCCCGCTAGTCTCCCCGAAGACTGAGCAAAGCTCAGTACAGAACGGAATGGGGGACCGATGGGTCTGTTCGACAAGCTCAAGAAGATGATGAGCTTCAGCTTCAACATGCAGGAGGGGGCGCCGCCGCTCAGCCCCGAGCAGGAGCGCGGCCTCGCCGTCGGCGCGATCTACGCCGCGGAGGGGCACCTGCCGATCAATGCGCTGAGCATGGGGGCGGATGCGCGCACCGCGGCCAAACTGCTCAAGGGCGCCTGGGGTGTGCACGGCCCGGCCGACGTGCCGGAGACGTACGCCTACCTCTTCGACGCGGGGCACCGTGGGCTGTACGAGCTGGCCGTGCCCTATGCGATGGAGCTGCTCGCGGCGTCACGCAGCGAGCAGAGAAGCCTCGGGCGCCGCAACGTCGAGGAAGTGCCGCGCCGCGCCACCGAACTCGGACTCGATCCGGATCGGGCCATGACGGCGTACCTGAACTGGAGCGGCACCTACAGCTTCGGCATGCACAACGACCTCGTCGACCCGCTGCCCGCGTCGATCCTGGCCTGGGACATGGCGCGGGTCGTACACCTCTCGCGGCTGCTACTGGATGCGGGCTTCGTCTCGCCGGAGGACGCGTGGGCCGCGGTGCATCGCGCCAGCGAGACCGCCCGCGCCGGCTACGGATCGTGGCAAGAGTTCGGTGACGCCTTCGTTGTGGGCCGAGCGTTCTGGTCGTCGATCACCAATCGCGACCACGCCGGCGACGAGACCGGCGATTTCGTCAAGGCTGTCAAGGAACTGCAGGAGCAGCCCGAGAGCCCGTGGGTGCGGCTCGCGTGGTGAGCGCGAGGGACGCGGCGGCGGCTCAGCCGCTGCAGCGCACGATCCTGGCCCTCCGGAGGGGCTGAATCCGGTGGCGGCGCGGGGCTCGCGCCGCCACCTCTCACGCCCACGGCGAACAGGCACCGTAATCACGACATGCGCTGGTTACTCTCTCTGTATCGAGGCCCACCCCTGCGGGCCCCGTAGGGAGTGACAGCATGTTCGAGAGATTCACCGATCGCGCACGGCGCGTCGTCGTTTTGGCCCAGGAAGAGGCCAAGATGCTCAACCACAACTACATCGGCACCGAGCACATCCTGCTCGGCCTCATTCACGAGGGCGAGGGAGTCGCAGCCAAGGCTCTCGAATCGCTTGGCATCTCCCTGGATGCCGTTCGCGAGCAGGTCCAGGACATCATCGGCCAGGGGCAGCAGCAGCCGACGGGGCACATCCCGTTCACGCCGCGCGCCAAGAAGGTGCTCGAGCTCTCGCTGCGCGAAGCGCTGCAGCTCGGCCACAACTACATCGGAACCGAGCACATCCTGCTCGGTCTCATCCGCGAAGGCGAAGGCGTCGCCGCCCAGGTGCTCGTCAAGCTCGGAGCGGACCTCAACCGGGTTCGTCAGCAGGTCATCCAGCTTCTGTCTGGGTACCAGGGCAAGGAGCAGGTGGCAGTGGGCGGTGAGCAGCAGCAGCCTCAGGGTGGATCGCAGATCCTCGACCAGTTCGGTCGCAACCTCACGCAGGCTGCGCGAGACAACAAGCTCGACCCGGTGATCGGGCGCGAGAAGGAGATCGAGCGCGTGATGCAGATCCTGTCGCGCCGCTCCAAGAACAACCCCGTGCTGATCGGTGAGCCCGGCGTCGGCAAGACCGCCGTCGTCGAGGGCCTCGCCCAGGCGATCGTGCGCGGCGACGTGCCCGAGACGCTGAAGGACAAGCAGCTCTACACGCTCGACCTCGGCTCGCTGATCGCCGGTTCCCGCTACCGCGGTGACTTCGAGGAGCGCCTGAAGAAGGTCACCAAGGAGATCCGCACCCGCGGCGACATCATCACCTTCATCGACGAGATCCACACGCTGGTGGGTGCTGGCGCTGCAGAGGGCGCCATCGACGCCGCGTCGATCCTCAAGCCGCTGCTGGCCCGCGGCGAGCTGCAGACCATCGGCGCCACCACGCTGGATGAGTACCGCAAGCACTTCGAGAAGGATGCGGCGCTCGAGCGCCGCTTCCAGCCCATCCAGGTGGCCGAGCCGTCGCTGCCCCACGCGATCAACATCCTCAAGGGGCTGCGCGACCGCTACGAGGCGCACCACAAGGTGTCCATCACCGACGGCGCGATCGTCGCGGCGGCCAACCTCGCCGACCGCTACATCAGCGACCGCTTCCTGCCGGACAAGGCCATCGACCTGATCGACGAGGCCGGCGCCCGCCTGCGCCTCTCGATCCTCTCCGCCCCGCCGGAGCTGCGCGAGTTCGACGACAAGATCGCCGTCGTCCGCGCCGCGAAGGAGGCCGCGATCGAGGATCAGGACTTCGAGAAGGCCGCCTCCCTCCGCGACGAGGAGAAGCAGCTGCTCGGCGAGCGCCTGCGTCTCGAAAAGCAGTGGAAGACCGGCGACGTCAAGGCGACCGGCGTGGTCGACGAGGGCCTGATCGCCGAGGTACTGGCCCAGGCCACGGGCATTCCGGTGTTCAAGCTCACCGAGGAGGAGTCCTCGCGGCTCGTCTTTATGGAGAAGGCCCTGCACCAGCGCGTCATCGGTCAGGAGGAGGCCATCGCGGCGCTCTCCCGCACCATCCGGCGCACCCGTGCCGGACTCAAGGACCCGAAGCGTCCCTCCGGTTCGTTCATCTTCGCCGGCCCCACCGGTGTCGGTAAGACCGAGCTGGCCAAGGCGCTCGCCGAGTTCCTCTTCGACGACGAGAACGCGATGATCTCTCTGGACATGTCGGAGTACGGCGAGAAGCACACCGTCTCTCGTCTGTTCGGTGCCCCTCCCGGATTCGTCGGCTTCGAAGAGGGCGGCCAGCTCACCGAGAAGGTGCGCCGCAAGCCGTTCTCCGTGGTGCTGTTCGACGAGATCGAGAAGGCGCACCCCGACATCTTCAACTCGCTGCTCCAGATCCTGGAGGAGGGACGTCTGACGGATGGTCAGGGCCGCGTGGTCGACTTCAAGAACACCGTGATCATCATGACCACCAACCTCGGTGCGCGTGACATCGCCGGTGGCCCGGTCGGCTTCCTGATCGAGGGGAACTCCTCGACCGGTTACGACCGGATGCAGGGCAAGGTGAACGAGGAGTTGAAGAAGCACTTCAAGCCCGAGTTCCTCAACCGCGTGGACGACATCATCGTCTTCCCGCAGCTGAGCAAGCCCGAGCTGCTGCAGATCGTCGACCTCTTCATCAAGCGCCTCGGCGACCGCCTGCTCGACCGCGACATGACCGTCGAGCTCACGCTGCCGGCCAAGGAGCGCCTCATCGAGGTGGGCTTCGACCCGACGCTGGGAGCCCGGCCGCTGCGCCGCGCGATCCAGCGCGAGATCGAGGACCAGCTCTCGGAGCGCATCCTGCACGGCGAGCTGGGCGCGGGCGACCACGTGCACGTCGACTTCGTCGATGGCGGTTTCGTGTTCACGACCACGCCGCGCCTGATCTCGATCAGCGCCGGCGCCGGTTCGGCTCCGATCGAGACCACCCCGGACCACGTGGTCCAGGACAACTAGCGGGTTCCTGCCAGAACGGGCGCCGTACCTCCGGGTACGGCGCCCGTTCTGCATATCTCGCGAAATTTCGCGAGATTCGATGTTGCGGACGGGGTACGCCGCCGCGGCCGGGCATCTGGTCCGCGATGCCCGATCTCGCGGGACGGCCTAGGCTTGAGGGATGCCTGATTGGAAGTACCCGGTGCGCCGTGCGCGCACCTCCGACGTGCCCTTCATCCAGGAGGTGTGCGAGCCGTACGTGCAGCAGCGCATCCTGCTGGGCAAGGACCGCGTGGTGTTCTACGGCTCCGTGCAGGAATTCCGCATCGCGGAGGACGGCAACGGCCGGCGCATCGGCTGCGGCGCGCTGCACGTGATGTGGGAGGACCTCGCCGAGGTGCGCACTCTCGCGGTGGATCCGGACTGGCACGGCAGCGGCGTCGGCCACGCGATCATCGAACGGCTCGAGAACGACGCCCGCAAGCTCGGCATCTCACGGCTGTTCTGCCTGACCTTCGAGGTCGACTTCTTCCGCAAGCACGGCTTCGAGCCGATCGGCGAGAAGATCGTCGACCCGGAGGTCTACGCCGAACTCGTCCGCTCCCCGGATGAGGGCGTCGCCGAGTTCCTCGACCTCGCCCGCGTGAAGCCGAACACCTTAGGCAACACCCGCATGCTCAAGGAGCTGTAGCCTCGCATCCCCGCGAGATGCCTCTTCTGTACGGTTCGCGCGGCGTGTCGCGTACACAAGAGGCATCTCGCGGGGATGAGGGGGTCACGCAGTCGGCAAGGGCACGCCGGTGAGCTCCTGGGAGACCTGCCAGACGCGCGCGGCTTCCTCGGGGCTGCGCAGGCGGGAGAAGAGCGGCTGCTCGGCCGGGCCGCCACCGAGGTGGCCGGGACCGCTCGGTCCGTAGAACAGTCCGCCGCGCGCATCCGGCGAGGTCGCCGCGAGCAGCGCCGGCAGCGCCGCGGTCTCCGGAGTGCCGACCAGGAGGCCGTGGGCCGACAGCCAGCGGATCACGCGGACGCTGAGGGTGTCGGTGCTGCGGCCGAGTTCCGGCCGGGCCGAGAGCAGGCTCGTCGGCGCGATGCCCGGGTGCGAGACGTTGCTCGTGATGCCCCAGCCGAGCGCCTCGCTCCGGCGCTGCAGCTCCAGCGCGAACAGGCCGAACGCGATCTTCGACTGGCTGTACGCCGCCCCGCCGCGGTAGGAGCGCTCCCAGTTCAGGTCGTCCCAGTTGATCGCGCCCTGATTCGCGGCGATGCTGAGCTGCGAGGTCACCCGAGCGCCGCCGGCCCGGAGCAGTGGCAGCAGCTGCGCGATCAGAGCGACGTGGCCGAGGTGGTTCGTGCCGAACTGCGACTCGAATCCGTCGGCCGTGAGCTGCCGCTCGGGCGGGGTCATCACTCCGGCGTTGTTGATCAGCAGGTGGATGGGCGCGCCCTCGTCACGCAGGGTCGCGCCGAGGTCGGCGACGGAGGCGAGTGAGGAGAGGTCGAGCTCGCGCAGCGTAACGGAGGCGTTCGGTGCGGCGCGCCGGATCGTCGCGATCGCCGCCTCACCCTTGTGGGCGTTGCGCACCGGCAGCACGAGGTCGGCGCCGGCCGCGGCGAGCCGGGTGGCGATCCGCAGACCGATGCCGTCGCTGCCGCCGGTGACCACGGCGCGGCGGCCGCTCAGCTCAGGAATGGTGATGTCGATCGGGGTGCGTGCCATCGTGGGGCTCCTTCTGTCGCGTGTCTCGCGGCGTGTGTTTCGACTGTTCCTCATCCGCCCCTCCGCATCCAGGACTCGTCAGGTCACGGATACGCGCGCCGTGAGCGGGTAGAAAGAGGACATGGTGATCGATACGACCGGCCTGGCCGCCTTCCTGCTGCACCGCCGAGAGGCGCTGCAGCCCGAGGATGTGGGCCTGCCGCGCGGGCAGCGCCGGCGCACGGCCGGGCTGCGCCGCGAAGAGGTCGCCGCGCTGTGCCACATGTCGCCCGACTACTACGCCCGGCTCGAACGCGGCAGCGGGCCGCAGCCGTCGGAGCAGATGATCGCCGCGATCGCGCAGGGGCTGCACCTCTCGGTCGACGAGCGCGACCACGTCTTCCGGCTCGCGGGCCGCGAGCCGCCGTCGCGGGGTGACACCGGCGACCACATCGGACCCGGCATGCTGCGCATCCTCGATCGGATGCAGGACACCCCGGCGGAGGTGGTCACCGAGCTGGGCGAGACGCTGCGGCAGACGCCGCTCGGCATCGCGCTCACCGGCGACATGTCGCGGTACAGCGGCGCGATGCGCGGCATCGGTTACCGCTGGTTCGCGGATCCGAGCAGTCGGAGCATCTACGCGGAGGAGGATCACGGCTACCTCGGCCGGCTCTGGGTCTCGGGGCTGCGCGAGGTCATCGGCCGCCGCGGTCCGGGGTCGCGGGCGGCGAGGATGGCGGATGAGCTGCGCGGGTCGAGCGCGGAGTTCCGCACGCTCTGGGATCGGCAGGAGATCGGGCTGCGGCCGCGCGAGCTGAAGCGCTTCGTGCATCCCGAGCTCGGCGGGCTGGAGCTGACGTGCCAGTCGCTGCTCGACCCGGACCAGTCGCAGGCGCTGCTGGTGTACACCGCCGTGCCCGGGAGTGAGAGCGCCGAGAAGCTGACGCTGCTGAGCGTGATCGGGGCTCAGTCGCTCGGGTGACCCGCCCCCGTTCCCTGCGAGATGCCACTTGTGTACGGTGAGCGCGGCGTGTCGTGTACAGAAGAGGCATCTCGCGGGGAACCTGGGGGGATGACCTCTGCGCCTCCGCCTCGCCGACGTCCATCCGCCCGGGTGTACCGGCGGCGCCGCGCGGTGGTGCTGCTCGGCTTGCTGCTGGTGATCGTGGCCGTGGTGCTGCTGATCTGGCGGCCCTGGAGCGGATCCGACGCCGCGCCCGTCGCTTCGCCGACGCCGACCGAGACCCCGCTGCCGACGATCTACCCGAGCAGCCCGGCCGTCGGCACGCCCGTACCGGACGCGACCGCCACCGAGGCCGCGGGACCTGCGGCCTGCACCCCGGCGACGGTGACTCTGAGCGCGGTGACGGATGCGAGCAGCTACGCCGCGGACGCCATCCCGCAACTGTCGCTGACGATGACGAACACCGGATCCGTCGACTGCGTGATCAACGCGGGCACCAGTCAGCAGGTGTTCACGATCACGAGCGGTTCGGACACGATCTGGAAGTCGACCGACTGCCAGAGCGAATCGAGCGACCTGGAGATCCTGCTCACCGCCGGCCAGACGGTGAACGGATCCGCGATCCCGTGGGATCGCACCCGCTCCTCTCCCGACACCTGCGCGGGCGGCCGCGAGGCGGTCGTCGCGGGCGGCGCGGCGTACAACCTCTCGGTGTCGGTCGGCACGATCACGTCGACCGCGGCGACGCAGTTCCTGCTGAACTGACCTTTCGCGGGCGCTGGGCGTAGTCGCGCGAGGCGCGGCTGGAGAGCGCGAGCAGGGTCAGCACGTTCAGCGAGACGGTGACGAGGTTCGACTGCAGGCTGATCGCGGCGCCGCCTTGCGTGACGGCGATGAACGCCGATGCGGACGTGATCAGCGCCGAGGTCATCGCGAGGATGCGCGAGCGGTTGCCGCCGCGGAAGACCAGCCAGGCGAACAACACGTTCACCAACGCGATGGCGACGAGAAGGCTCACGGCGACGCCGGTCGCCAGGGGCAGATCGGCTGCACTGATCGGCTCGTCGTTGACGGTGGCGTCGTTCAGGCTCACCCAGCCCGCGCCGATCTGCACGGCCTGACCGAGGCTCGCGAGGGCGCCGAAGAGCACGACCAGCGCGCCGAACACCGTGGTGGGCGGGCGGCGGATCCGCGGATCCACGGGGGTGATCGGCGGGGCGAGTTCCGTGGCGGGCGCCGGGATGACGGGCGCGCCACCTGAAGCGGTCACGCCGCGCAGATCGACCACGGGCAGGTCGCCGTCGGTGACGATGGAGTCTCCTCCGCCGTTGCGGGAGTGGTAGCCGGTGGAGAAATCGCGGATCACGTCGACCGTGATCGTCGGATCGGCGCCGCGCAGCGTCGCGACGATGTGGTCGCGCTCGCGGTCGGTGTCGGGCGAGATCTTGTGGGTGACCTGCAGGGTGAACAGCGAGAGCCCGACCGAGCGATCGAAGGTGCCGGCCGCGACCCAGTCGACCCCGAATCCGCCCGGCAGCATCCAGCCCTCCGGCGCCTGCCAGAACCGCACGTGGTGCCGCTTGGCCGGATTGCCGTCGACCTCCTGCTGATAGGCGAGGTCCTGCATCCGCCCGAACACGAACAGCGGCGAAACGGGGGCGGTGTGATAGCTGCGCCGGGTGATCGTGGACGTGATGATCCGCCACGAACTGCGCAGCGTCACGTCGTCGGCGCGGGTCCAGCCGGCGGCGGCCATCGCGGCGGTGAGCTGGGCGGCGCTGCCCCGCGCGGCGAGGTTCACCGGGTCGCCGAGCAGGCCGTCGCTGGTGCGGGCGCGGCCGATGAAGTAGTTCGGCACGTAGAGCTGGGTGAGGATGCGGTGCAGCCGCGGCAGCACGAGGTACGCGACCAGCGCCCAGAGCACGACGTAGAGCCAGACGCCCGCCCAGCCCGCGCGGATGCCGTCGTCGAAGACGACCCAGGCCAGCAGCAGAGCGGCGACGCCGCCGAGGATGAAGAACGCCTGGTCGATCACCGCGGTGACGGTGAAACCGCGCCGATGGATCGACGCCCGGATGCCGCTCTCGACTGCCATGGCCTCAGCCTAGGAGCCGCGGGTCACCGGCCCGGCGGGATCGCGGCCGGCAGTTGCGCGATCGCGTCCATGATCGCGCTGCCGAGCGTGAAGATGGACGAGTCGAGGTGGCTGGTGTGACCGAGCCGGTCGGCCTCGAGCCCGCGCTGGCGGGAATGCGTGGTCGGACGGATCTCGCCGGCCAGGCTGATCTCGCCGAAGGCGGCGATCTTGGGTCGGACCACCGTCTGGCTGAACGCCGAGGCGATCGCGATGGCGATGGCGAGGTCGGCGGACGGCTCGTTCAGCTTGACTCCGCCGACGGTGGACACGTAGACGTCGCTGTCGCCGAGCTTGATCCCGGCGTGCCGGTCGAGAGCTGCGAGCAGCATCAGCACGCGCGAGTTGTCGACACCGTTGGTGACCCGGCGCGGATTCGGGCCGGTGGCGGAGGTGACGAGCGCTTGGATCTCGACGGCGAGGGGGCGCCGGCCCTCCATCGCGATGGTGACGCAGACGCCGTGCGTCGGCTCGGGGGAGTTGCTGAGGAACATCGCGCTCGGGTCGGGGATCTCGGTGATGCCCTCGTTGGTCATCTCGAAGCAGCCGACCTCGTCGGTCGGGCCGAAGCGGTTCTTCAGCGAGCGCAAAAAGCGCAGCGCGGTGTGCCGATCGCCTTCGAAGTGGCAGACGACGTCGACGAGGTGTTCGAGCAGGCGCGGGCCGGCGATCGAGCCGTCCTTCGTGACGTGGCCGACCAGTACCAGCGGCAGTGCGCGCTCCTTGCAGAGCCGGATCAGGGCGCTGGCGACCTCGCGGACCTGGCTCGGCCCGCCCGGCAGGCCTTCGACTTTGCTGCTGGAGACGGTCTGCACCGAGTCGACGATCAGCAGCTCGGGCTGGACCTCGTCGATCTGGCCGAGGACCGTGCCGAGGTCGGTCTCCGCGGCGAGGTAGAGGCTCTGGTGCATCGCGCCGGTGCGCTCGGCGCGCAGCCGCACCTGGGCGGTGGACTCCTCCGCGCTGACGTAGAGCACCTTCTGGCCGGCCGCTGCCGCCTTGGAGGCGACCTCCAGCAGCAGGGTGGACTTGCCCACACCGGGCTCGCCGGAGAGCAGCACCACCGCGCCGGGCACGATGCCACCACCGAGCACACGATCGAGTTCGGGAACGCCCGTCGCGCGGTGCGACATCGTCGCGGTCTCGACCTCGGTGATCGGTCGGGCCGCCTTCGTGGCGCTGGGTGGGATCGGCGCGACGGCCCGAGCCTGGATGCCGGTCTTCTCCGTGGTCTCGATGACGGTGCCCCACTGCTGGCACTCGCCGCAGCGGCCGACCCACTTGGAGGCGGTCCAGCCGCACTCGGTGCACTTGTAGCCGGGGGTGCGCGGTTTCGTGACGGCCATGAGGCTCCTTCCAGGTCGAGTTCGACGGTAGGCGGTACCTCCGACACCGAACGCGATGTCGAATACGTCTTCGACACTACGGCACACCGCCGACATCGAGTGTCGGCGACACGGGGCGGGCGCGCTCAGCCGGCGATCGGCGCCTCGCCCACCGCGAAGTTGTCGCGCCACAGCCCGGCCGGATCCACGCGCCTCTTCACCGCGCGCAGCCGATCCAGCGTGGCGGGCGGGAAGGCGGCGGCGACGATGTCGGCGCCCGTGCGCGTCTCGAAGCTCAGGTACAGCCCCTCGAAGTGCGTCTCCAGGGCATCCCACAGTCGCTCGAAGTTCGCGGAGCGGCCGATCGAGGTGACCGAGAAGTTCGCGTCGCGGTAGGCGTACGCGGTCGCATCCTCCGCGACCTCCGCCACCGCCCCTCCTATCGAGCGGAGCTGGAACCACGGCGCCGAGCCCGAACGGATCAGCATTGCCGCGTCGGCGGCGGTCGCCGCATCGAGGTGCGCCAGCAGCCCGGATCGGAACCGCGGCTCGCCCTGGCCGTCGTGCATCGCGTCCGAGGCGTTCGCCATCACCGCCGCGTACGGCGCGAGCTGCACGGACTGCTGCAGCAGCGGCCCGAGCGTCGCGAACGGCTGCAGCCGCTCGATGATCGTGTCGGGGTCCGCCGAGTTCACCACCCCGTACATCTGCGCGACCACCTGCTCGTCGCGCCCCTTCGACACGATCAGGAACATCGTCACGTCGCGCGGTGCCGCCTCCATCGCATCCCCGAAAGACTGCAGGAACGCGGCGGTGTCGCTCGCGTCGAACGCGAGCTGCACCCATCCGACGTCACCGACCTCGTCCACCTCGAACTCGAAGGAGACGACGATGCCGACATTCGCGCCGGCACCACGCAGCGCCCAGAACAGTTCGGGATCCGCCTCGGCCGAGGTGTGCACAAGGCTGCCGTCGGCGAGCACCACGTCGGCGGCGACGAGGTGGTCGATCGTCAGTCCGTGATCGCGGGCGAGGAAGCCGATGCCGCCCGCCGTGGCGAGGCCGCCCACTCCGACTCCGCCGTAGTCGCCGCTGCTGAGCGCCCAGCCGTGCGCCTGCAGGGCGTCCGCGACCTCGGTCCAGCGCGCGCCGGGGCCGATGCGCACGCGGCGGCTCGCCTCGTCCAGCACCTCGATCGTGTTCAGCGCCGCCAGATCGATCACGACTCCGCCGGTGTTGGTGCTGCGTCCGCTGATGCCGTGGCCGCCGCTGCGCACGCCGAGCGGCACGTGCGTGTGCTGGCGCGCGAAGGCCACGGCATCCCGAACCTCCGAGACCGTGCGCGGACGCAGCACCAGACCGGGCTCGCCGCCGCGCATGTAGGTGGACCGGACCGTGCGGTACGCGAAGTCGCCGGGCTCGATCGCCGCGTCGCGCAGCGAGTCGGGGATCGCGTCGTAGTCGATGCCGGGGGCGCGACGGGCGAGCGCCGCGGTGGAGCGGGTCAGTGGAGCGACGCCCGTGCGCGCACGATCGGCGGCGACCGCCTCGCGGACCGCGGGCGCGACCTCCTCCGCGAAGCGCTGCAGAGCGTCCGGCTCGTCGCCCATCACGATGAACGCCGAGACGCCGTCCTCCAAGGCGAGATCGATCAGCTCCTGCGCGCTCTCGCGGCCGGTGATGTTGAGCAGCCGGCGGATCTCGCGGGCGTCGCGGCCCGCCTCCGTCGCCGCCTCGTCGATGCGCGCGTTTCCGGCGGCGAGGTCGCCCGGCTGCAGGTACGGCAGCGACGGCAGCCAGCCGTCGCCCTTCGTGCCCGTGAGGCGCAGCATCCGTGGTTTGTAGGCGCCGATCCAGAGCGGGATCCGATGAGCGGGCGACGGGCCGCGCTTCGCGCCGTCGACGGAGTAGAACTCGCCGGCACGGATGCGCTCGCGGGTGTCGGTGCGCCAGAGCTCGCGGATGAGGTCGATCGCCTCGCTCAGCGCATCGACGGCCTGGCCCGGCGTGAGTCGGCGGCCGCCCATCGCCTCGATCGCGTCCCAGAATCCGCCGGCCCCCAGGCCCAGGTCCAGCCGGCCGCCGGAGAGCAGGTCGAGGGAGGCGGCGGCGCGCGCGGTCACGGGGGCCGGGCGCAGCGGCAGGTTCAGCACGTTCGGCGCGAGGTGGATGGTGCTGGTCGAGGCGGCCGCGTAGGAGAGCAGGGTCCAGGTGTCGAGGAAGGCCGGCTGGTACGGATGGTCCTGGAACGTGGCGAGGTCGTAGCCGAACTGCTCGCTCAGCCGGGCGAGCTCGACGGCGGCCTGCGGGTTCGCCGCCTGCGGGGTGATGAACGTGCCGAAGAGCAGCGGGTGCCCGTAGTCCATGGAGTCCTCCTGAGATCTGTTGTTGGACAACACATCTGCTGGACAGCCTATTCCGTAGACTGGGGCGATGAGCGACGGATCGACCCTCGGCTGGGCCTTCGGCGTGCTGTTTCGAGAATGGCAGCGCCGCACGCAGGACGTGGTCGACGTGCTGCCGCACGGCCCGCGCGGCTTCCAGATCCTCGATGCGCTGGCCGATATGACCCCGCCGCGGCAGGGTGTGCTCGCCGCGCACCTCGGTATCGACCGCACCGTCTTCACCTACGTGGTGGACGATCTGGTGGCCGCGGGACTGATGGAGCGCCGCAGGGATCCGAAGGACCGCCGCGTGTATCTGCTCGCCCTCACCGACGCGGGTGTGGATCGCGTGGCGCAGCTGCGCGAGCGGGTTGCGGAGGCGGAGACGGAGCTGCTCTCCGCGCTCGGGCCGGAGCAGGCGGCGTCGTTGCGAGCCCTCGCGGAGCGCGCCGCCGCGGAACTGCGCGCCGGCGAGCGCGACGCCTGTCGCGTCGCGGAGGAGATCGCCGGGTAGTCGGCTCGCCACCCATAAAACGAAGGTCGGGATCCGCGCGATTGCGCGGATCCCGACCGAGTGAGGTGAGCCCCTACAGTCCCTGGTTCAGGCGGTAGTAGGCCGCGTTGCCGCGCACATCCGCCTCGAAACCGCGCAGCGTGGTGCTCTCGTCGATCACGAGCAGCTCGACGCCGGCGATGCGCGCGAAGTCCTCCCACGCCTCCACGCCGATCTGGTTGCTCATCACGGTGTGGTGCGCGGCGCCGGCCATGATCCAGGCGGTGGCGCTGGTGCGGAAGTCGGGTGCCGGCTGCCAGACGGCGCGGCCGACCGGGAGGTGCGGCAGCGACTGCGGCGGCACCACGTTCTGCACGGCGTTGGCCACCAGGCGGAAGCGATCGCGCATGTCGCTCAGCGCGACGACCACGGCGGGGCCGGCGTCCGCGGTGAAGACCAGGCGCACCGGGTCCTCGCGGCCGCCGATGCCGAGCGGGTGGATCTCCAGCGTCGCGCGAGCGGAGGAGAGCGTCGGCGAGACCTCGAGCATGTGCGCGCCGAGGATGAGCTCCTCGCCGGGCGTCATGTCGTAGGTGTAGTCCTCCATCAGCGAGGTGCCGCCGGGGAGCCCGGCGCCCATCACGGCCGCGATGCGGATCAGCACGGCCGTCTTCCAGTCGCCCTCGCCGCCGAAGCCGTAACCGTCGGCCATCAGGCGCTGCACGGCGAGGCCCGGCAGCTGGCGCAGGCCGCCGAGGTCTTCGAAGGAGTCGGTGAAGGCCTCGAAGCCGCCCTCCTCGAGGAACGAGCGCAGCCCGATCTCGACCGCGGCGCCGTAGCGCAGCGACTCGTGGCGCTCGCCGTCGGGCAGCAGCTCCGGCACGACGTCGTAGCTCTCGATGTACTCGGCGACCAGCGCGTCGATCTGCTCGGGCGTTGCGGCGTCCACGCGCTCGACGAGCTCGTTCACGCCCCAGGTGTTCACGCTGACGCCGAGGCGGATCTCGGCCTCGGTCTTGTCGCCCTCGGTCACGGCGACGTTGCGCATGTTGTCGCCGAAGCGGGCGACCTTCATGCCCTGCGAGGCGGCCCAGCCGGCGGCGGCGCGGGTCCAGGTGCCGACCTGCTCGGTGACGCGCGGGTCGCTGGCGTGACCGACGACGGTCTTGCGGGGCACGCTCATCCGGCTGAGGATGTAGCCGTGCTCGCGGTCGCCGTGCGCGGCCTGGTTCAGGTTCATGAAGTCGAAGTCGATGTCCTGCCAGGGCAGGGCGACGTTCGCCTGGGTGTGGAAGTGCAGCAGCGGCTTGGCCAGCGCGTCGAAGCCGTGGATCCACATCTTCGAGGGGCTGAAGGTGTGCATCCAGGTGATCACGCCGATCACGGAGTCGTCGGCGTTGGCCTCGATCATGGTGCGGCGGATGGCGTCCGAGCTCTTCAGCACGGGCTTCCACTCGATCGTGACCGGCACGGCGGCGCCCAGCTCGGCGACGACGGCCTGCGACTGCTCGGCGACCTGGCGCAGCGTGTCCTCGCCGTAGAGGTCCTGGCTGCCGGTGAGGAACCAGACGGTGCGGGTCTTCAAGTCGGGGATGATGCTGCTGGTCATGCGAGGGCTCCGGTGGGGTTCTGTCCGTAGACGTTCTGGTAGCGGTCGAACAGCGAGTCGATCGACTCCTGCGGGATGGGGACGAGCTCGCCGCCCTGGCGCGCGATGTGCACCGTGCGGGCGACGTCCTCCGTCATCACGGCGGCCTTCACCGCATCCTTCGCGTCCTTGCCGATGGTGAAGACGCCGTGGTTCTGCATCAGCACCGCGCGCGAGCGGTGGCCGGTGAGGGTCGCGACGATGCCGCGACCGATGGAGTCGTCGCCGATGATCGCGAAGGGACCCAGCGGAATGTCGCCGCCGAATTCGTCCGCCATCGCCGTGATCACGCAGGGGATCGACTCCGCCCGCGCCGCCCACGCCGTGGCGTAGGTGGAGTGGGTGTGCACCACGCCGCCGACCTCGGGCATGTTGCGGTACACGTAGGCGTGCGCCGCGGTGTCGGAGGAGGGGCTGCGGTCGCTGCCGGGCGAGCCGGGGATGACGTTGCCGTCGAGGTCGCAGAGGATCATGTTCTCGGGCGCGAGGTCGTCGTAGAGCACGCCGCTGGGCTTGATCACGAAGAGGTCGGCGCCGGGCACACGGCCCGAGATGTTGCCGCCGGTCCAGATCACCAGTCCGTAGCGGACGAGTTCGGCGTGCAGGGCGGCGACGTCGGCGCGGACGCGGTCGATCGCCGCATCGAGGTCGGTCATGCGGATGCTCCTTCGGTAGGCAGGGTGGTGACGGCCGCCTGCTCGACGGCGAGGCCGGCGCGGTAGCGGTCGAGGTACGTGGCGAAGCCCGCGACGTCCGCAGGATCGGGGTCGACGGTCGAGGATTCGGCGCCGGCGAAGACGTGCTCGTCGAGGTAGGCGCTCAGCGTCGTCTCGTTCTGCAGCCGGTAGGCGGCCAGCACGGCCATGCCCCACGGCCCGCCCTGGGAGGCGGTCGCGGCGACGGAGACGGGGGCGTCCAGGGCGCCCGCGAGGAAGCGCTGCGCGACCCCGGCCGTGCGGAACATGCCGCCGTGCGCGGACATCCGCTCGACGCTCGCGCCCTCGCCGGCCAGCACGCGCATCCCGAGCGCGAGGGTGCCGAAGACGCCGTACAGCTCGGCGCGGATGAAGTTGGCCAGCGTCAGCCGGGAGTCGGGCGTGCGCACGATCAGCGGGCGGCCCTCGACCAGGCCCGCGATCGGCTCGCCGGCGAGGTGGTTGTAGGCGAGCAGCCCGCCCGCATCCGCCTCGCCCGCGAGCGCTTCGGTGAAGAGGGTGGCGTAGACGGCGTCGGCGGAGAGCGGCGTGCCGGCGGCCTCGGCGAAGCGGCTGAACAGGCCGACCCAGGTGGCCAGCTCGCTGGCGCCGTTGTTGCAGTGCACCATGGCGACCAGGTCGCCGGAGGGGGTGGCCACGAGGTCGAGCTCGTGGTGCACCTGCTCCAGCGGACGCTCCAACACGACCATCGCGAAGATGCTGGTGCCGGCGCTGACGTTGCCGGTGCGCGGGGCGACCGCGTTGGTGGCGACCATGCCGGTGCCGGCGTCGCCCTCGGGCGGGCAGAACGGGATGCCGGTGTCGAGCGATCCGCTCGGGTCCAGCAGCAGGGCGCCCGCGGTGGTCAGCTCGCCGGCCGGCGCACCGGCCGGAAGAACCGTCGGCAGCAGCTCGCGCAGCGGTTTCGTGCGCGCGAGGGCGTCGTAGCGGGCCACGACCTCGGCGTCGTAGTCCGTGGTGGCGGGGTCCGTCGGGACCATGCCCGAGGCGTCGCCGACGCCGAGCACCTTCTCGCCGGTCAGCTGCCAGTGCACGTAGCCGGCCAGGGTGGTGACGAAGTCGATCTCGGCGACGTGCGGTTCGCCGTCGAGGATCGCCTGATGCAGATGCGTGATCGACCAGCGCAGCGGGATGTTCACTCCGAAGAGCGCGCTGAGTTCGGCCGAGGCCTCGCCGGTGTTCGTGTTGCGCCAGGTGCGGAAGGGCACCAGCAGTTCACCGCTCGCGTCGAAGGCGAGGTAGCCGTGCATCATCGCGGAGACGCCGATGGCGCCGAAACCCGTGGGGCGAACGCCGTGGCGCTGCTCCGCGTCGGCCAGCAGCTCGGCGACCGCCGCCTGCAGCCCGGACCAGACGTCCTCGAGCGCGTAGGTCCAGCGCCGATCGACGAACTGGTTCTCCCACTCGTGCCCGCCGACGGCGAGCACGGTGCTCGGATCGTCCGCGTCGACCAGGCACGCCTTGATCCGGGTCGAGCCGAGCTCGATGCCGAGCGTGGTTCGGCCTGCGCTGATCAGCTCGGGGGTGGGCCGCCGTTGGTCCAAAGCGTTTCTCCTCGTTCGCGGTCGATGTGACCGTTCACATTAACCACCGTCAGCGTAGGCGACGCGGGGCGGAGTGCGCAATCGGCGGGAGGCGTGCACAACCTCGGCTGAGAGTCGTCGTCAGCGCTGATGGGGGCTGACGGACGCTCTCAGCCGAGGTTGCGTCGGCGACGCTGCTTCGGCGACCACAGGTGGTCGCCGCGGCGCACGATTCCGAGGAGCGTCTCGCGCTGGGTGGGCCAGTCGTTCATGATCTGGTCGTAGTCCCAGCGCAGCGGCAGGTACTCCATACCGGTCAGGTCGGAGTCGCGCTGCAGATCGATCTGCCGCTGTTCCTTGCTCGCGTGATAGCGCGCACCGTCCGACTCGATCACCAGCCGCTCGCCGATGAGGTTGTCGACGTGTCCGACGCCGGGAATGAGCACTTGGGGCTGCACCTGCAGCCGCATGCCGCGAGCGGCGAGTCGGATCCGTGTCTCCAGCCCGGACTGAGCGCCCGGATCCACGAGGTCGAAGAGACGGCGCTTGCCGATCGGGGCGAGGGAACGGAGCCCGTCGAGGTCGCCGAGGCTGATCGCGCCGGAGTTGACGGCCGAATCCATCGTCACGACGGCGTCCTCGCCAGGGACGCAGGTGAGCATGTGCAGGATCGCCGCCTCGAGGCTGTCGCGCGAGGCCGAGGCACGCCCGAATCCTGGCCACTTCTTCCAGTGCAGGGTGGCGTGCCCGCACGGAGCGACTGCCGCCGAGGGGTCGACGGCGACGTGCAGGCTCGGACGTGTCACCACCCAGAGACCGAGTTCGTCCAGGAGGGAGACGCAGCTGAGCACCCCGCCCGCCGCTACGGCTCTCCGATCCACCTCCTTCACCGCCGCGAGCGCGTACCACCCCCGGCGTACTCGGACGATGGCCCCCGCCGCGAGCGCGGCATCGATGAGGCGCCGCGGGATCTTGGCCGCGCGCAGCTGCGCCGTGGTGGCGAATCCACCCGTGTAACGAAGAAGGTCGATGAGGTCGAACATCCCTCGATACTCGTCCGACCCCGCTGGCGGGCGCTCGCCCGGGCCCCTGAAACGGGACAACTGGCCTGCGATCTCAGTCTGTTGAGGACGCAACTTCGGCTGAGAGCCTTCGTCAACCGTGATCAGCGCTGACGACGATTCTCAGCCGAGGTTGCGTTCGCGGTTGAGCCCTCGCAGCGACGCGAACAGCCCCCGGCGCCACCAGGCGTAGTCGTGCCCTCCGGTCCACGGGGTCAGCGAGACATCGGCGCCGGCGGCTCGCGCCGCGTCGGCGAAGGCGCGGGATTGGCCGAGCATGTCGCCCTCCTCGGTGCCGAGTCGCCACGCCCGCCGCGGCCCGCAGCACCCTGCGCGCGATCGTCGCCGCGGGCGCGCGCTCGGACGCGGACGCGCCGGTGCTGCCGCAGGACGAGCGGGCGCGGCAGGTGGCGACGACGCTGCTGGAGCATCCTGCGACGCCGTTCGGGCTCGAGGAGTGGGCGCGCACGGTGCACACCAGCGGCAAGACGTTGCAGCGCTGCTTCCGCCGCGACACCGGGATGACCTCTCCGCAGTGGCGCACCAGCGCCCGGCTCTCGGTCGCCGTGCGGCGGTTCGACCGCGGCGAGGCCGTCGCCGCGGTCGCACGCTCCGTCGGCTTCGCCACCACGAGCGCCTTCATCACCGCGTTCCGCCGCCGCTACGGCGTGACACCGGGCACCTACCGCGCCCGCGTGTCCGGCTGAGGGGACGACGCGTACACAACCTCGGCTGAGAGCGCCCGTCAGCCGCGATGGGCGATGACGAGGAGTCTCAGCCGAGGTTGTGCACGGCTGCGCGCACTCGCGCCGCGCTCACCAGGTCTCGCGGCGACGCTCCTGGTCGATCACGGCATCGCGGTCGGCGAGCCGGCGCAGGCCGGCGAGCGGCTGCGCCATCCGGTGGTTGCCGCGGATGACGGGCTCGACCCGGTCGAGGAAGGCCCAATAGCCGGCGGTGAACGGGCAGGCGTTCTCGCCCACCCGCACCTTCGGATCGAAGCGGCAGCCGTGGCAGTAGTCGGACATCCGTGAGATGTAGGCGCCGCCGGAGACGTAGGGCTTCGTCGCGACGATGCCGCCGTCGGCGTGCTGCGACATGCCGATCACGTTGGCCGGCATCACCCACGGCGTGCCGTCCACGAACACGTCCGTGAACCAGTCGTTCAGTTCGACGGGGTCGTAACCGCGTTGCAGCGCCCAGTTGCCGAGCACCATCAGGCGCTGGATGTGGTGCGCCCAGCCGTGCCGTCGCAAGCCGTCGATGGTCTCCCGGAGGCAGTTCGACTCGATCGCCTCGGGGTCCAACCGACGGAACGCCTCGGGTAGCGGCACGTGCGCTCCGAGCGCGTTGTGGCCGGTGCGGTAGCCCTCGCCGAGGTACCAGTAGAGGTGCCAGACGTAGTCGCGCCAGCCCATGATCTGGCGCACGAATCCCTCCGCGCTCGCTAGTGGCGCGTCGCCCGCGTGGTAGGCCGCCGCGACGGTGTCGATCGCCTCGCGCGGATCCAGCAGGCCGAGGTTCATCGGAACGCTCAGCAGCGAGTGCGCCATCGTCCAATCGCCCGAGAGCATCGCATCCTCGAACGGGCCGAAGTCGCCCAGCCTCGACTCGATGAAGTCGTCCAGGGCCCGTCGGGCCTCCGCCGCGGTCACCGCGAAGCGGCGCGGATGATCCTCGCCCACCAGGCGCACCGCGCCCTCGGCCTGCCACCGGTCGAGGTCGGCGCGCACCTCGGCGTCGATGTCGTCCTCCTCCGGCCACCACGGATCCGGCAGGCCGAGGCGCGAGGCGTTCTTCGGCGGGGCCGCGCGATTGTCGTGATCGTAGTTCCACTGGCCGCCCTCGGGCTGGTCTCCGCGCATCAGGATGCCGGTGCGCTCGCGCACGGTGCGGTAGAAGTCCTCGAGCAGCAGCCGCGACCCCTGCCGCGCGTCCGCCCAGGCCCGGAACTCCGTCTCGGCGGTGACGAAGCCCCGGCTGGGCAGTACCTCGATCGGGCGTCGTCGCACGAACCGCCGCGCGGCCCACGAGGTCGGATCGATCACCTCGAGGTCGTCGCGACCGTCGACGACCTCGCCGTAGCGTTCGACCCTGTGGTACTCGACGCGATCATCCGCAGCCCGGTGCCGCAGCGCGGAGAGGATGAGGTGGGCCTTCGCCCGGTGCATCGGTCGCCGCCCGAAGACGGCGCGGGCCTCGACGATCAGTAGCCGACCGCCGTCATCGAAGGCGGGGCCGAGCTGACCGGCGAACAACCAGCGGACTCGGTCGGTCATGCCGGAAACCTAGCCGCGCAGGAGCGACAGCGATAGGGCTGGACATGCCCCGGATCCGGGACGGGCGACCCGGCTACGACGAGAGGCGTTCGTCGCCGTCCTCGAGTTCCGCGAGGATCGAGCGGGCCTGAGCGAGACGGTCGGCCTCCGCCCGCTCCCACCAGCGCGGGCCGCGCTCGCCGAGCGCGTGCTTGGCGAGGTCGACGCGGCGCCGGGCCTCGGCCACCGCGTCCTCATCGGTTGCGAGTCGCACTGCGGAGCGTCCGCGGCCCAGGTACGACTGCAGCGTCGCGACCAGGCCGTCCGGCAGGGCCGGGTCCGTCCGGCGCCAGCGTCGGCCGTTGATCACCTTCCAGTGCTCGTCGGGGCTGGGCTCGTCGTCGCTGGGCCCGTCGTCGCTGGGCTCGTCGTCGCTGTGCTCGTGCGCCTTGGGCTCCTCTTCGCGGTCGGGCGCCTCGCTCACCGTCGTTTGCCGAGCCCGGGAACGGCGGTGATCTGCCGCATCCAGTCGGCGAGCTGGGCCTCGTCGAGGTCGTCGAGAGCGGTCAGCTCCACCCCGCGGGTCGCCTTGCCCATCCCGATCGGTGTGACCGGCGGCACGGGATCGAGCAGGGTCGCCGCGTTGATGAACATCACCTTGACGTCGTGGGCGAAGCCGCCGCAGCTGAAGCACCAGCCGTCGCCGACGCCGTAGTAGGCCATGCCCCACTTCACGGCCCGCTGCAGATTCGGCAGCGTGGCGGCGGCCAGCGCGTCGACCGCCTCGGCGATGCCGCGCTGCGGCTGAGGAAGGCCGGCGATGTAGGCGTGGACGGGAGCGTCCCCGACCGCGGCTTTCGCGGGGCTGGCCCGGCCGGTCATCGCTTCCGGCAGGGTTTTCCCCTTCGCGGCATCGGAGGGTGCTGCCTCGCCCGTTGCATCGTTCATCTCGGACCCCGTCTCGTTCGGATCCATCATGCTCCCTCGGCACCGTCAGTTCCGGGCCGTCAGTACCGGGCCGTCAGTGCCGGGCCGTCAGTACCGGGCCGTCAGTGCCGGGCCGTCCGTGCCGGGCGGGCAGTGCCGGACCGTTAGTGCCGGGCCGTCAGTACCGGGCGGGCACGGTCCACGGCCGCCCGAACTCGGCGTTCCAGCGTTCCGGATGGAACGGGCTGTCGCCACCCGCCGGGTAGCTGGTGAGTTCACCGAACACGACCCGCTCGGCTAGGTGGTAGAGGTCCACCCGCACGAAGTCGGTCTCGGCCGCCAGGCGCTCGGCGATGGCGATCATCTCTTCCAGCCGCCCCGGTCGCGCTCGCGGGGCCGCCCACGGTGGGCCGCCGCTCAGCGACAAGTGCTCCCAATCCGGACGGTAGAAGTCTTGGGTGCGCCGGCCGAAACGGCCCGCGTCGACCTGGATGAAGTGCACCCTGCCGTGGAACACGAACAGCTTGTAGTCGTCGGGGATCCCGCCGTCTGCGCCGGAGAGCAGTTCCTCGACCAGGATGCGGCGGGGGATCGGTCCGTACGCCCACTCCTTGTTCGGGCCCTGCCCGTAGAGCTGCCCGAGCCAGTGCCGTCCGATCGCGACGAGTTGCGCTTGATCCGCGGCGCTCGCCCGTATGTGCCGGTACACCCAGCTCCATTCGGGGCGCGGCAGGGTCTCCGCGACCGGAGCGTCGGGGGAGACCACGATGACGGCGCCGCTGCCGTGGCTCGGCTTGAGCACGTAGGCGTCCGGCAGTTCGAGCTCGGCGAGCCGCTCGGGATCGTCGAGGATCGCGAAGCTGTGTGGCAGGTAGCGCTCGCCGATCCGCGCGGCGACGTAGTCGCGGACGGCGACCTTGTCGGCGAAGGTGACCAGGAGCGGTCGGTGATCGCGCAGCATCTTGTAGCGGACCTTCTGGGTGAAAGTCCTCGGCCGCATGGTTCGGGCCAGCCGCCACCAGCGCACCACCCTGCTGCGTTCGCGCCACGGCACCCCGGTGGTCGAGGCTGTCGGGTCCGGTTGCTCGTGCATCCCGTCAGTGTTGCGGGCTGACGGTGGAGTCGGGGATGGCTTGACTCGAGCGCGACCGCGGGGTGGGTCCTGCTCATTGGTCGAGCTTCCTCGTCAGGTGGCGATTTCGGCAGGCTCAATCAGCGTCCGCGGGGGTCTTGCCTTCCGCTGGTTGAGCCTGCCGAAACCATCCCGTATGGGCGTGGCGATTTCGGCAGGCTCAATCAGCGGGAGGGCGGGGAGTGCGGGGCGGGCACCGTGTTCAGAATCCGGCTTGTTCGGCGGTCGGGGGTGGATCTTCGCTGAAGAGCTTGTCCCGGAACCGCGGCCCCGGTGTCGCTCCCGGCACATCCGGTGGATGGGTGCTCACCCGTCTGCCCGTGGGGCTGGTCCATTCCGCGGTCCCGTCTTCATGGAGCCGGTAGCTCCACTGCTCCCCGTGCCTGACGTGGTGGTGGCTGGTGCATAAGGTCAAAAGGTTCCTGATGGCGGTGTGGCCACCCTTGGCCCACTCGGTAGCGTGGTCGATCTCCGCCTTCGCCGCCGGGCGGGTGCAACCCGGGAAGCGGCAGGTCAGGTCGCGCAGCTGCACGAACACCCGCATCTCCGCCGGCGGGAACCGCTTCAGCCGCTCCACCGAGATCGGAGCGCACGTCATCGGGTCGGTGAGAACCCGGTAGAAGTCCGAGCCCGTGCCCACGAGCTCTCGCGCCATGTTCGCAGGGATGGGGCCGTAGCCGTCGAGTTCCGCGTTCGCCTCATCCTCACCCGCCGCCGTGAGCACCGGGACCATGATCCGCACCTTCGCGCGCACCCCCGGCAGGAACGTCCGGGCCCGGTCGTCCGAGTCGGGGGTCGTGCCGGCGACATCGCCGTCGAGGAGGATGTCCCCGAACGCATCCGCGCGCAACTGGGCGAGGGAGCGGGTCTCGGTGCCGTCTTCGTCTTCCTTGCGGATGATCTTCGCGATGCTGTCCAACCGGTCGTACGCCCCCAACGCGACCGGAGCCGGCAGCAGAGCGGAGATGACGCACATCCCGTCCTCCTCGGGAGTGAGCCACACGGTGCGGCGCTCCTTCGCGAGTTCGTGCCGTTCGGCGAGCGGCTGATCCTGCAACTCCTCCACCAGTCGCGCGAGCGCCTTCTTCAACTGGTGCGGGCGCAGCCCCGGCGCCAGCTGCGCAGCCCGCCAGTCGTACACATCCCGCGCGGCCAGGGGAACGCGGCGGGCGGCGGCGCAGATCAACTGCCCGCACTCCCACAGAATCGCCGCGTCCGCGAGCAGCGCCCGCGTCTGCGGCAGCTCCTCGACCAGCAGCTGCGCGTAATCCAGCTCCCGGGCGGCCGCGTTCTCCGACACGCCCATCACCAGCGCGAACTCGGCCCGGATGGAGCGTTCCGCGAGATCGTTGACCTGCTCCGCATGCACCGAACGGCCCACCGCGAACAGCTCCGGCCGGGCGATCCCGACCCGATACCCGGCGTACAGCGCCTGCGCCCGCTTGAGCGCGATCGGCGACATCGAGCGGCCCAGGAACGCGGCCTCGTCGCCGTACTCCCGCACCGTCTCGCGCACCGCGTGCGGTGCTTGCTGTCGCCTCGTCTGATCCATACGAGTATTCCAGCACGTACCACCGACACTGAACGCGACGCAGAGGCCATGCTGGAAAACTCGACCCGAAAACCCACCCTGTTGAGGAGTGGATCCGCCGCATTCGCCTCCACGCGGCATAAAGCGCTAGACGGTCGGTACCCCGCCCGTGTGGATGCCCGGGTGGTCGCGCTCGAGCGCGGCGCCCTCGATGTCGACGTTGGGCAGGATGCGCTCGAGCCAGCGCGGCAGCCACCAGGCCGAGCCGCCGAGCAGATGCATCAGCGCGGGCATCAGCAGCATCCGCACCACGAAGGCATCCAGCAGCACGCCGAAGGCGAGGCCGAAGCCGATCGAGCGGATGATCGTGGACTCGGAGAAGATGAACCCGCCGAACACCGACACCATGATCAGCGCCGCAGCGGTCACCACGGCCCGCCCGGCGCGGAAGCCCTGCACCACGGCCAGGCGCGCCTCTGCCCCGTGCACGTACGCCTCACTCATGCCGGAGGCGAGGAAGAGCTGGTAGTCCATCGCCAGACCGAAGAGGATGCCGACCAGGATCACCGGCAGGAAGCTCAGGATCGGCCCGCTGCTGTGCAGCCCGATCAGCTCGGCGCCCCAGCCCCACTGGAACACCGCCACGATCAGGCCGTAGGTCGCGAACAGCGAGAGCACGAAGCCTCCCGTCGCGATCAGCGGCACCAGCAGCGAGCGGAACACCACGATCATGATCAGCAGCGACAGCCCCACGACGACCACGAGGTAGATCGGCAGCACGGCGGCGAGCGCCTCCGAGATGTCGATGTTGATCGCGGCCTGGCCGGCCACGCCAAGGGTGATGTCGCCGTCGACCGCCGGCAGGTCGCGGATCGCGGTGACCAGCTTCTCGGTCGATTCGCTGTTCGGCCCCTCCTCCGGCAGCACCTGGAACGCCAGCAGCGTGTTGTCGTCCGAGGTCGCGATCGGCGCGACGGCGACGACGTCGTCCTGGTCGGCGATGGTCTGTGCGATGTCCACCTGGGTGGCGAGCAGCTCGTCGTCGCTGAGCGCGGTGGGTGAGGTCGCCGTGACGAGCAGCGGCCCGTTGGCGCCCTCGCCGAACTCCTCATCCACGATCTGGAAAGCGGCGTAGCTGGTGGAATCGGCCGGCTCGCTGGAGCCGTCGGGCAGGCCGAGCCGCATCGACGGCGAAGGGATCGCGACGATCAGCAAGGCCGCGACGGCAGCGATCACGGTCACCACAGCGCGGACGGTCGACATCGGCTTCAGGGCCGTGCCCGCGGCGTGCTGGTGCTTCGGGTGGCCGATGGTGACGCGCGCCTTCCGGCTCAGCAAGCGTTCCCCGGCGAGGCCGAGCACCGCCGGAGTGAGCGTGATCGCGACGAGCACGGCGACGGCGACGCAGACGGCGCCGACGGTGCCCATCAGGCCGAGGAAGGGCACGCCGGTGACGTTCAGCGCGAACAGCGCGACGATCACGGTGGAGCCGGCGAAGACGACGGCGGTGCCGGAGGTGCCGTTCGCCAGGCCGATGGATTCGCGCACCGGCACCCCGCCGAGAAGCTGCTTGCGGTGCCGGTTCACGATGAAGAGCGAGTAGTCGATGCCGACCGCGAGCCCGAGCATCACGCCGAGCACGGGGGTGACCGAGGCCATGTCGACCACGCCGGAGAAGGCGAGCGAGCCGGTCACGCCGACGCCGACGCCGACGATCGCGGTGACGATCGGCAGCGCCGCGGCGATCAGGGTGCCGAGCATCACGATCAGCACGATCGCGGCGAAGATCAGGCCCACCACCTCGCCGACACCGAAGATCTCGGGCACGCCCTGGGCGAGGTCGGTGGCGAAGTTCACCGTGACACCTTCGATCGGCGCGTCCTCGAAGTGGGCGATGGTGCCTTGCTTGATCTCCTCCGACAGCTCCAGGCGCGGGTCGACGAAGGAGACGTTCACGATCGCGGTGGAGCCGTCCGCCGAGACCACCCCGATGCCGTCGGTCAACTGCAGCAGCGTGGCGCCGAGATCGGCCTGCTCCGCGCCTGCCTCGAGATCAGCGCGCGAGGCGTCGAGGGTGGCCTGCTGCTCCTGCAGTTGCGCGGCCTGCGCGTCCAGCTGGGCGGTCTGCGCATCCAGCGCCGTGGTGTCCACGCCGGCTGCGACCGCCTGGGCGCGGGCGTCGCTGAGCTGCTGCCGGGCCGCGTCGAATTGCGCGGAGCCGGCGTCGAGCTGCGCCTGGCCGGCATCCAGCTGCGCGCGGCCATCGGTGAGCTGCTGCTCGCCGGCCTCGAGCCGGGCAGTCTGATCGGCGAGCTGCTGCTGCGCGGTGAACGGATCGACGACCGCCGCGACGCCGTCGAGATCGGCGGCGCTGGTGGCGAGGTCGGTGATCGCACTCTTCTGCGCCTGTGTGAACGCGGATCCGTCGTCGGTCTGGTAGACCACGGTTCCGGTGCCGCCCGCGGTGTCGGGCAGCTTCTCGGCGAGCTCGTCGGTGACGGCGCCGGAGGCGGTGCCGGGGATGTCGAAGCTGTTGCTCAGCCCGCCGCCCACGAGGAGGAACGCGGCGACGCCGAGGCCGAGGATCACGACCCAGGACACGATGACGGCCCAGGCCCGTCGGGCCGCGAGGGACCCCAATCGGTACAGCGCAGTCGCCATCTCATCTCCTCGGATCGGGTTCGGAATCGGATTCGGAGCCCGCGCAACCCGCTCGGGAACGCGATAAGAATACGCTACGTCTCGTTTTGTTTACGGGAGTAGCCTGAGCGGATGAACGAACCGAGACGGGGTCGCGTCCGCAGCGAGGCGGCGCGCGAGGCGATCTTGACGGCCACGACGCGGATCGTGCACGCGCACGGCTACGACCACCTCACCATCGAGGGCGTCGCCAAGGAGGCCGGCGTCGCGAAGCAGACCATCTATCGATGGTGGGCTTCCCGCGGCGCTCTGATCGCCGACTGTCTGATCGAGGGCCGGCTCCTGTCCGTCGACGTCGAGGTGCCGCACACGGGCGACCTCGAGACCGACATCGCGGAGTGGCTGACGACGGTGATCGCGATCCTCGACGCTCCCAGCGGCGGCCCGCTCGTGCGTTCGCTCGTCGCCGCCGCAGCCGAGGACGAGAACGTGGGGGAGCGGCTCAGCGCCGCCTTCGGGGTAGAGGGCTACCTCGCGGAGCGCCTGAGCCGCGCGATCGACGACGGCCAGCTCGATGCCGATGTTCCCGTCGATCAGCTCGGCCAGGCGATCCTGGGCACGATCATCATCCAGACCCTCAGTCGCCGACCGGTCTCGGCCGCGGAGCTGATGCTGCTCGTGCACTTCGTGCTGCGGCGCGGGCGCGCGGACTGAGCGAGCCGCGGTCGCCCGAGGCGCGATACCGCATCCGGCGGCCGCCGCGCTCGTTTGCGACCCACGGTGACGCCCCGCACCCCTGTGTTTCGCGAGGTGTCCTGGCCGGCGAACGTCAAAACCTAGCGTCGGATGGTACCCGCACCGGGTCATTTCCCCTTCCGATCACAGAAACGGACACATTCCCGTGCCCAGAAGAACCTCGTGGCGGCGTTCGTCACGCCTCCTCGCCGTCGCCGGCGGCGCCCTCTCCCTCTCCGTCCTGCTCGCCGCCTGCTCGGGCGACGCGACCGCGACCGACGCGTCGAGCGCCGAGCCCGAATCCGGTGGCGTCCTCAAGGTCGCGTTCTGGCCGGACAACGCGGCGTTCTCCTGCGTCGATCCGTTCCAGACCTACTGGGCGGAGCATCGCACGGTCATCCGCAATTACGCGGATTCGTTGACGGATCAGGATCCGGGGACGGGCGAGATCGTGCCGTGGCTGGCGACCGACTGGACGATCAGCGACGACGCCACGGCCTACACGTTCACCCTGCGCGACGACGTGACCTTCAGCGACGGCACGGCCTTCGACGCGAATTCCGTGAAGCTGGCGTTCGACAACGACGCGAAGACGCTGACGGAGAATCCCGGCACCTACGGCGGCCTGTACATCGCGAACTACGCGGGCACGGAGGTGGTCGATGCCGACACCGTCGTCGTCACGTTCAGCGCACCGAACGCCGCGTTCCTGCAGGCGACATCCACCACGAACCTCGCCATCCTCGCCGCGTCGTCGTACGAGAAGACCGCGACCGAGCGCTGCCTCGGCGATGTCGTCGGCTCCGGCCCCTTCACCCTCGACTCCTACCGTCCGGGTGAGGGCGTCACGCTGAGCAAGCGCGCGGGCTACGGCTGGTCGTCGCCGCTGGCGACGCACCAGGGCGACGCGTACCTCGATGGCATCGAGGTCTCCTACGTCGCTGAGGACAGCGTGCGCGTGGGCAAGCTGACCAGCGGCGAGGTCGACGTGGCGTGGCCGCGCGCACCGTTCACCGAGGAGCAGACGGCGCAGATCACCGGGATCGGCGACACCGTGCAGAGTCGGGCGCAGGCCGGCGTCGCGTCGAACTACTTCGTCAACTCCGCTGCCGGGCGCCCGCTCGCCGACATCGCGGTCCGCCAGGCGTTGCAGGTCGCGATCGACCGTGCCGAGTACGCGAGCACGATCTACGGCTCCGACTTCGAGGCCCTCGACTCGATCTTCGATCGCACCACGCCTTATCGTGCGGAGTTCCCGGATGAACTGGCCTACGACGAGGACGCCGCGACGGAGCTGCTCGACGACGCTGGTTGGAGCGTCGCCGATGACGGCTACCGGTACAAGGACGGCGTGAAGCTCAGCCTCGTGCTGCCGCTCACCGCGGCGACTCCGGGCGATCAGCTGATCCAGGATCAGCTCAAGCGCGTCGGCATCGATCTTCAGCTCTCGGTGATCACGGCCGCCGAGCGCTCCTCCGTGCTCAGTTCCGGTTCTTACGACGTGCTGACCACCTACTACTCGCGTGCGGATCCCGGCGTGTTGCAGTGGATCCTGGACGAGCGCGTCGCGTCGTCGAAGGCACTGGCCGCGAACGCGAGCGACGACGAGCAGGCGAGTGTGCTGCAGGACCTCTTCGATCGCGGCACCTCCGCCGTCGACACGGACGAGCGATCCGCGATCTACGAGGATCTGCAGACGTACCTCATCGAGCAGGCGATCATCATCCCGGTCTTCGAGCGGGTGAACACGGTCGGCGTCGACGACGCCGTGCACGACGTGCGCTTCACCTCGGAGGCGTTCGGCGACTTCTCCGGCAGCTGGATCGCCCAGCCGTAGCCACCGGGCCGCACGCACCTGCGGTTCGTCCGCGGGTGCGTGCGCCCCGTGCTCAGAGCGCGTCGACGGCGGCGAGCACGGTTTCGGTCTCGGTGCGCGTGGTGTAGTCGACGTGCACATCGGCGAAGCCGACGACTCCGTTCGCGTCGATGACGAGCACGGTCGGATAGGGGATGGCCGGGGTGTCGTCGGCGTTGCTGTCCTTCACGGCGAAGCCGAGCGCGGTGTGCGCCGCCTGCGCAGCTTCGCTCGGGGCGGTGACGATCCCGAGGCTCGCGGCCAGTGCGTTGCCCGGATCGGAGACGATCGTGAAGCCGAGGTCGCCGTTGGCGACAGCGGCGCGGGATCCGTCGGGCGTCTGCGGGCTGATCGCGATCAGGGCGATTCCACGCTCGGCCAGTCGGGGCGCGAGGGTCTCGTTGTAGTGCTTCAGCGTGATGTTGCAGTAGGGGCACCACGCACCGCGGTAGAAGACGAGCACCGCGGGGGTGTCGCCGATCAGGCCGCCGAGCGCGACGCGGGCGCCGTCGATGGTCTCCACGGTCGCGTCGGGCAGGGTGTCACCGGCGTGCACGACCTCGGCTCCGGCGCCGGCGGCGGTGAGGTCGGCCTGTTCGGTCGCGAAGACCGCGGAGAGCTCGGGGCCGATGGTCTCGGTGAAGCCGACGTTGAAATCGGCGATCTGTTCGCGGATGCTGCGGCTGTCGTTGTGGCCATCGGTGCCGGTGGTGGCGGTGCTGGCGGCGGTGTCGGTCATCGTGATCCTTCGTCGTGGTGTCCGGTCGAGCCCCCCGCGGCGAGCCTAGGCGGCGCCGCACCGACGAAGCTGGGCGACGTCATACGCCGTCACAACCGGCCCGGTCTCGGCCGGCGAGGCGCCGGTCTCGCCGTACCAGCCAGCGCTCAGCGTCGAAGGTGAGCTGATGGCCGACACCGGACGCCACCCCCACGGCCCGAGCGCAGGTCGAGGGTGTTCTCTGGTTCCAGCGACGGTCGCTCGGTCGATTCACGGCCGTTTCGACCTCGGGAGGGAAGCGGATGGGCCGCAAACGAGGTCAGGACGCCCCGGGCGCAGCCACGCCCGAGTCGAAGGTCTGTGCGTACTGCGGCCGCGACTTCGACGATCGGAAGCGGTGGCGCAGTCGGAGTCAGTGGGAGGACGTCAAGTACTGCTCCCGCGGGTGCAGCTCGGACGCGGCCCGAGCCCGACGGCGGGAGCGCAACGCCTGATCGACCCGGCGCATCCCGCGGGCTCCGGCATCCTGACGGACACCGGAGCCCGTTCGGTGCTCAGGCGTCGAGCGTCCATTTCGGCCGGACCCAGTGGCAGGTGTAGCCACCGGGGTGCTTGCGCAGGTAGTCCTGGTGCTCCTCCTCGGCGTCCCAGAAGTCGCCGAGCGGTTCGATCTCGGTCACGACCGGGCCTGGCCACCGGCCGGAGGCGTCGATCTCGGCGATCGTCTCCCGCGCGACGCGTTCCTGCTCGGGCGTGCTGTACAGGATGACGGAGCGGTAGGCGCGGCCGATGTCATTGCCCTGGCGGTTCTTGGTGGTGGGGTCGTGCGCCTGGAAGAAGAACTCGAGCAGGTCGCGGTAGCTGATCTGCTCGGGGTCGAAATCGATCTCGACGGCCTCGGCGTGGTCACCGTGGTTGCGGTAGGTGGCGTTCGGGGTGTCGCCGCCGGCGTAGCCGACGCGGGTGTCGAAGACGCCGGGCAGGTCACGGATGAGTTCCTGCAGGCCCCAGAAGCAGCCGCCGGCCAGGATCGCGCGTTCCTCGGCCATTAGGCACCGGCCTTCGAGAACAGCGGCAGGAACTCGCCGTAGCCGGCGCTCTCCAGCTCGGCGAGCGGGACGAAGCGGAGCGCCGCGGAGTTGATGCAGTAGCGCAGTCCGCCCTCGGCGACCGGCCCGTCGTCGAAGACGTGGCCGAGGTGGCTGTCGCCGTGCGTGGAGCGCACCTCGGTGCGGCGCATGCCGAACGAGACGTCGGTGTTCTCGACGATGTTCTCCGGGGTGAGCGGCTTCGTGAAGCTGGGCCAGCCGCATCCGCTGTCGTACTTGGTGGTGGAGGCGAACAGGGGCTCGCCCGAGACGATGTCGACGTAGAGGCCGGCGTCGTGGTTGTTCCAGAACTCGTTCGCGAAGGCGCGCTCGGTGCCGGACTTCTGAGTGACGGCGAACTGCTGCGGGGTGAGGCGGGCGATCGCCTCAGGGTCTCGCGTATAGGTAGGCATGGTGTGCTCCTCTCGGGTCCCAGTCCACCACGTGCAACGGCCCCGATGTCGAGGTGCACGGGGGACTTGTGCAGACCCCCAGGAATCGGATGCCGAGCGGGCTCAGCGCTGCGTCATCGCCGGCGCGGTGCCGGCGGCGAGGCTGCCGAGCAGCTTCAGCCGTTCCTCGCTGGGCGAGCCGACCTCGGTCGTGAAGGCGAACATCGTCAGGCCCGGGCTGTCGGGCAGTTCCATCGCCTCGTAGGCGAATTCCAGATCGCCGACGGCGGGGTGATGGATGCGTTTGCTGCCGCCGCGGTGGAAGCGCACGTCGTGCTTCGCCCAGCGGAAACGGAAGTCGTCGCTGCGGGTGACGAGCTCGCCGATCAGGTCGGTCAGCTTCGTGTCGTGCGGGTTGCGTCCGGCGGCGCTACGCAGTGAGGCGACGATGCCGTCGGCGCCCTGCTCCCAGTCGGTGTAGTAGCTGCGGGCGGCGGGGCTGAAGAAGGTCCAGAGCGCGTTGTTGCGGCGGTAGATCGGCTCGTCGAGCATGGGGGAGAAGAGCGCGTCGCCGAGGGGATTCGCGGCGACGTAGTCCATCCGGGAGTTGCGCACCCAGACCGGCGTTCCCGTGACGGCGTCGAGGAAGCGCTGCAGGGTCGGCCGCACCGTCGCCTCGGCGGGGCGCGGGCGGCGACGGGTCGGGCGCGGTGCGGCCTCCCTGGCGAGGTCGTGCAGGTGCTCGGTCTCGGCGTCGTCGAGTTGCAGGGCGCGGGCGAGCGCGTCGAGGACCTCGGTCGAGACGCCGGTGAGCAGGCCGCGCTCCATCTTCGCGACGTAGTCCACGCTGGTGCCGGCCAGCATGGCCAGTTCCTCGCGCCGCAGCCCGGGCACGCGCCGTCGCCCGCCGCCGATGATGCCGGCCTGCTCCGGGGTGAGCCGGTCGCGACGACTGCGGAGGAACTCGCTCACTTCGCGCTGGTTGTCCATGCCGAAACAGTACGGCCCGCGCTCGTGCCCAGAGGAGTACTGCCAGTACGCGGATAGATCGTCAGCTGCCGCCCACCCCGACGAGGCCGAAGCGGAAGACCAGGCGCTGACCGCTCGGAATCCGGAACTCGGCGTGCGTGCGCGCCCCCCAGGAGTCATCGCCCCCCACGCCCCGACGGCGGAGTGCGGGCCGCAGTACCGTGCGTTGCACGGGCGGCAGCTCGTTGGGGTGCTGCGCGTTCTCGATCTCGTACGGCGTCCACGGCAGCGCCGAGAACTCCATCCCGTCGGCGCTGTCGAGCCGGAGCCCCCGGCCGTCGTCGTCGGTGATCTCGACCCAGCGCACTCCGGTGCGGCTGCCGGATTCCTGGGGCTTGAGGTAGGGAGTCAGTTCGCGGGAGACGTCGCTCTCGTAGACGTCCACTCGGGCGCCGAGCTGACGGTCCGCGTAGCTTTCGTCCGGCCCGTCGCCGTACCAGCGCAGTCGGTGCGCGTCGGCGCCCGTGGTCAGCTGCATCCCGAATTCCGGTAGCTCGGGCAGTTCGGCTGGGACGTCCATGGACAGCGTGATCTCGATCCGTCCGTCGCCGTCGACCCGGTAGTCGACGTCGCACGAGGAGGCGGGCGTCGTCGGCAGCTCGTAGCGGTAACCGACGGTCACGGTGTCCGCGTCGTAGCTGACGCGTGCCGTGCGCAGGGCGGCGCCGGCCGCGCGCGCGTACCGGCTGGCGAGGAGCCACTGCCCGTCCTCGAAGGGCGCGCCCCAGCCGCGTTCGTTCGAGGTGGGCGCGTGCCAGAAGGCCGGCTTGGGGATCGAGTTCAACAGCTCGCGTCCGCCCTCGGCGCCGCCGCCGAAGCGGTACGAGACCAGCCCGCCGTGCAACGAGGAGAACAGCACGCTGACGTTCTCGCCGCGCACGCCGACGTTGTGGGTGCCCTCGATCAGTTCGGGTCGCGGTGCGCGGGGCGTCGACGGCTTCGCACCGCTGACCACGATGACGCCCTGTCCGCGCGCGACGGTGTGCCCGGCCTCGGCCCAGCGCGTCGACTCCCGCAGCCGCAGCTCGACGTCAACGGTGTACTCACCGGCGTGCTCGGGCAGGCGCGCGGGGTTGTGGAACCGCTCGCGTTCGCCCGGCGCGACGTCCGTGCTCAGCGGATGCGTCGCGAGCAGCGCACCCTCCCGGCGCACGGTGACGACGCCGTCGAAGGCGGATGACGGCGTGAACAGCAGCCGGTTCTCGACGCTGATGCCGTCGGCGTCGACCTGGATGCGGAACGGCTGGTAGAGGTAGGCGACCTCCTGCAGTTTCGGCGTCGGCGTGCGGTCGGCGAAGAGGATGCCGTTGCCGCTGAAATCGCCGTCGTGCGGCGCCTCGCCGCTGTCGCCGCCGTAGCCGAAGTAGGCGTTGCCGTGGCGGTCGCGCATCGGCAGTGCTTGATCCGCGAAGTCCCAGATGAAGCCGCCCTGGAAGAGCGGATCGCGGTCGGCGAGGTCGAGGTAGCGGTCCACCGCACCGAAGGAGTTGCCCATCGCGTGGGCGTATTCGCACAGGATGAACGGCTTGTCGCGGTGCGTCGCCAGGTACGCCTCGACGTCGGCCGCCGAGGTGTACATCTGGCTGACGACGTCGGTGGTGGCGGGGTGACGGTCGTCCCAGTGCACGCCCTCGTAGTGCACGGGACGGTCGTCGACCTGGCGGAACCACGCGGCGATGTCGCGCAGCACCGAGCCGCCGAAGGACTCGTTGCCGCAGGACCACATCACCACGCTCGGGTGGTTCTTGTCGCGCTCGTAGAGGCTCCGGGCTCGATCCTGGAGCGCCGGCAGCCAGCAGCCGTCGTCCCCGGGCACGGCCTCGTGCAACGGGGCGTCGAGGTAGCGGATGCGATCCCAGAGTCCGTGCGTCTCGAGGTTCATCTCGTCGATCACGAGGAAGCCGTACTCGTCGGCCAGCTCGTAGAAGAAGGAGTTGTTCGGGTAGTGGCTGGTGCGCAGCGCGTTGACGCCGGCGCGTTTGAGGATGCGCAGATCCTCCTCGGTCTCCGCGCGCGTGACCACGCGACCGTTCAGTCCGAACTCGTGCCGGTTCACGCCGAAGAAGACGATCCGTCGGCCGTTCAGGCTCAGGACGCCGTCCTCGATCCCGAACCGACGCACGCCGACGGACTGCGGGATCGTCTCGGTCGTCGTCCCGTCCGGCGTCTGCGCGCGCACGATCAATCGGTGCAGGTAGGGATCCTCCGGGCTCCATAGCCGCGGCTCGTCGAGGCGGATCCGATGCACACCGTCCGCCCCTCGCTGCAGCGGCCCGACGCCGTCGAGGTGCACGGATGCGCTGCCCTCGCCCACCACCTGCAGATCCACCTCGATCTCGGCCTGCGAGCCGGTGAGATGGGTGCGCACCTGGACGTCCTCGACGTGCACGCGGGGGCGGCGCAGCAGCACGACGTCGCGGAAGATGCCGGAGAAGCGGAAGAAGTCCTGATCCTCCAGCCATGATCCGCTGCTCCACTTGAAGACCTGCGCCGCGAGGGTGTTCGGGCCGGCGACGAGCAGGTCCGTCAGGTCGAACTCCGCCGGCGAGAAGCTGTCGGCCGAGAAGCCCACGTAGGCACCGTTCAGCCAGACCGCGACGGCGCTCTCGGCCCCGCGCAGATCCAGCGCGAGCCGCTCGCCCTCGCCGAGCGGCTGCTCGAGGGTGAACGTGGTGCGGTAGGAGCCGACGGGGTTGAACCGTTCGGGCGCCTGGCCGGGCGCCAGCTGTTCGCGGCCATCCCAGGGGTACTGGGTGTTCACGTACTGCGGGCGGTCGTAGCCGTGCAGCTGGATGTGCCCGGGGACCGGGATCTGGGCCCAAGCGCTGACGTCGAAGGAGGGCTGCTCGAAGCCCGGCATGGTCGAGCGGGGATCCGTCGCGTAGTGGAAGCGCCAGCGTCCGTTCAGCGATTGCTCGAAGGAGCTCGCCCCGCTCGCGAGCTCCGCCTCGGACGCGAACCAGCGATGATCCGAGTGCGCCGGCCGGCGGTTCTCGGCGAAGAAGCCGGGATCCGAGAGCCGAGCGAGGTCGAATGTCGCCGTCGTGCTGATGCTGCGGGTGTCGATGCTGGCGGTGTCGATGCTCCGGGTGTCGATGCTCACTTGATCGCTCCCGTGATGCCGGCGGCGAAGGAGCGCTGCAGGATCATAAAAACGATCATCGTGGGCACGGAAGCCAGGAACACGGCGAGCATCAGCACGCCGTAGTCGACCACGTAGCCGGCGCTGATGTTGGAGATCAGCATCGGCATCGTCTGGAAGTCGTTGTTGACGAGGATCACCTTGGGCCAGAGGAAGTTGTTCCACGCGGTCATGAAGGTGATCACCGCGGCGGCAGCGTAGGTCGACTTCATCGACGGCAGGTAGATCCGCGCGAAGATGCCGATCTCGCTCACGCCGTCGATGCGCGCGGCCTCGATGATCTCGTACGGGAAGGATCGCGACGCCTGCCGGAACAGCAGGATCAGGAACGGAGTCGAGACGGCGGGGATGATGACGGCGGCCAACGAGTTGACCAGTCCGACCTCGGCGAAGACCTGGAACAGCGGCACCATCGTCGCCGCGAACGGGATCATGATCGCGATCAGGAGCACCGCCATCACGAAGTCCTTGGCGCGGGAGTGGAAGACCTCGAAGCCGTAGCCGGCGATCGAGCAGACGATCAGCGCGAGCACCGTGGTGCCGATGGCGACCGTGGCGGAGTTCCACAGCGCCGAGCCGACGTCCTGCAGGTCGATCAGCGCGGCGAAGTTGTCGAAGAGCGCGGCTCCCGGGATGAGCCGGGAATCCAGCACGTCCTGGCTCGTGTTCGTCGCCGAAACGGCCATGAAGTACAGCGGGAAGATCGAGAAGATCGCGAAGACCGTCAGGAACGCGTACTTGGGCACCGACCGCAGGTGGAACCGGGGTCGACGGATCGCGGCCGATCCCGCTCCGGCGGAGTCGCGCGCGGCACTGGAGCTTGCGGCGCTGCCGCCTACGGCGCCGTCTGATTCCTGGAGAGTGCGCAGCTGATCAGTCACGCTTGTCACCGACCTTCAACTGGATGAACGCGAGGATCGCGACGAGGATGAGAATGACGTAGGAGAGGGCCGAGGCGTAGCCGAAGTTGGGGTTCTTCAGGAAGCTGACCTCGTAGAGGTAGTGCGACATCGACATCGTTGTGTACGCCGGTCCGCCTCGGGTGAGCGCCCACGATTCGTCGAAGAGCTGCAACGTTCCGTTGGTCGACATGATCGCGGTGAGCAGGATGATCGGCTTCAGCTGCGGGATCGTGACGTGCCAGAAGGTCTTCAGCGCATTGGCGCCGTCCATCTTGGCGGCCTCGATGGTCGAGTAGTCGACGTTCTGCAGCGCGGCCAGGTAGAAGATCATGTTGTAGCCGGTCCAGCGCCAGAGCAGCCCGAGGATGATCACGAAGCGGGCGGTCTCCGGGTTGCCGAGCCAGTTGATCGGCAGGTCGATGAGGCCGATCCCCATCAGCACGTCGTTCACGAAGCCGTCGTTGGCGAAGATCGTGCGGAAGACGAGCGAGTAGGCGACCAGCGAGACGGCGCACGGCAGGAAGATCGCGGTGCGCCAGAAGGTCTTGAACTTCAGCATCCGATCGTTCAGGACGCTGGCGAGCACCAGGGCCATGATCAGCATGATCGGCACCTGGATGATCAGGTAGACGAAGGTGTTCTGCAGGGTGAGCAGGAAGATCTCATCCTGCATCAGCCGCTCGTAGTTGAACCAGATCGGCTCGGCGAAGCTGAGGTTGGTGCCGCGCCCGGTCTGCAGCGACAGGATGAACGCCTGGATCATCGGGATGAAGCTCATCAGCAGGATGAGCAGGGCAGCGGGCAGCAGGAAGGCCCAGCCGGTCAGGCTGCGCCGGCGGGAGCCGGTGAGCCGCGAGGTGATCTGCGGATCGCGTCGGTTCGGCGCGGGCACGCGTGGCTTGGGGCGCGTACGCGCGGGGGCGGAAGTCGTCACGACGGTCTCGCATTCTCTTCAGAGGCGCACGAAGGGGTGGAGGACCGGGCCGGAGGGGATCCCTCCGGCCCGGGATGGAGACAGGTCAGTTCATGGCGAACTCGACGTTGGCCTGCGCGTCGGCCAGCGCCGCGGCGGGGTCGGCCCCGCCGATGATCTGCGTGATCGCGGCGCTGACGGCGTCGCGCCCCTCGTAGTAGTACGCACCGGTGTTGTTGCTGGGCACCTCGGCGCCGAACTCGGCCACCTCGGCGAAGATCGGCTGACCGGCGAAGAACTCGTTCGGCTGCTCGTACGCGGCGGACGATGCGGCGGGCAGCCAGTTCGCGACCGCGCCGGAGACCGGCAGGATCGTGTCGTAGAGCTCGGTGGAACCCGCGAAGGTCGAGGCGAGGAAGTCGGTGGCGAGGTCGACGTCGGCGTTCGAGCTGATCGCCCAGGAGGATCCGCCGTTCGCCGAGTAGTTCGTCGCGCCGTCGACCGTCGAGAACTTCGGCAGGTTGGTGACGGCCCACTTGCCCGCCTGGTCGTCGGCGGCCTGGATGGAGCCGACGATCCAGACGCCGTTGATCGTGCCCGAGACGGATCCGTTCACGAAGGTGCCGAGGTACTCGTCCCACGAGTTGACCTCGACGAAGATGCCCGAGTCCACCAGCTGCTTGTAGGTGTCGATCGCGGTGAGCAGCGCATCGTTGTCGCTGATGGTGGGCATTCCCTCGTCGTCGAAGAGGCTGGCTCCGGCGCTCTGCAGCATCATCATGATCATGTCCGCCGAGCCGGCCTGCCCCGACAGCAGCGGCTGTCCGGTCTTGGCGAGGACGTCCTTGCCCTTGACGATGAAGTCGTCCCAGGTGATGTCGGTGAAGTCGGCGACCGTGTAGCCCGCCTGCTCCAGCACATCCGTCCGCAGCGCCGTCAGCGCCGTGCCCGAGTCGAAGGGCACGCCGTAGTGAACGTCGTCGACGGTCGAGTACGCCGCGACCGCGTCCGGGAACTCGGAGAACTCGACGGCGTCGGTCGAGATCTCGTTGAAGACCTCCGGGTAGTTCAGCGCGTTCTTCTGGAAGGCGTTGTTCTGCATCAGGAAGATGTCGGGCAGCTCCTCGTACTGGCGCGACTGCGCGAGCGTGGTGAGCTTGGGCTGCAGGTCGTCCCACGGCGTCTCGATGATGTCGAGCTTGAAGTCGGGGTTGTCCTTCTGATAGATCTTCTCGGCCTCCTCCAGGGCGCCGATGTTGAACGTCGGGTCCCAGGCCCAGACGGTCAGGGTCTGGTCGCCGTCCGCGCCGGAGCCGGACGCGTCGCCCCCGCCGCCGGCCGAGCACGCGCTGAGCGCGAACGCGAGGGGGAGGGCCATCGCGACGACGGTGGTGATCTTCTTGGTGCGGTTCTTCATCGTGATCCTGTTCTTTCTTCGTTGAATGCAGGTGCTGTGGGTAGGGATAAGGGAACAGCGGTCGGGTCGATCAACCCAGGAGCTGCCAGGGCCCGTAGGGGTCCCCGGGAGCCTGGTTCCGGGTCCACCACTTGGCGCTGTAGCGCTTGCCCTGGTGGACCACGACGTCTCCGGCGGTGAAGATGCGGGACGCGGTCCAGACCGCCGTGCCGTCGGGGGCGACGACGATCTGCTGCCAGGGGCCGTTCGGGTCACCGGGGCGCTGGTTGCTCGTCCACCAGGACGCGCGCCAGGTCGAGCCGTTGTAGAGCACCGTCTCGCCGGTCAGATAGGTGGCGGATGCGCTCCAGGCCCGCAGGACGCTGACCGCGAGAGTCGCCGTCACGCTCGCGCCGCCGTCGCTGACCAGGGCCGGGGAAACGGTGACGGTCGCGGCGCGCTCGCCGGCCGTGGCGGTGTCGAATCCGGCGACGGTGTACTCGGCGGCCGTCAGGGCGCGCTGGGTCCCGTCGGCGAGGGTGGCGGTGACGGTGATCGAGGCGGGATCGAACGCCGCGCCGACGGGCACGCTCAGTGTCGTCGGGCTGACGACGATCGAGCGGACCGCCGGAACGAGCGCCTCCCGCGCGGCGTCGAGACGGGCGGCGGCGGCATCGACCGCGGCCTGGGTGGCCGGACCGGCCAGGACGGCCTGGGCCGCCGTGCGCGCCGCAGCGAACTCGGTCCATCCGGCAGCGGCGAAGTCGGCGACGACGAGACCCGTGCTGGAATCGACGAGGGCGCTCAAGGCTGCCGTGTCGACGTCCTGTCGGTGCAGCGACAGCGCGTCGACGGTCAGCGAGCGTCCGCCCGCGCCGGTGGCGAGAACCTGAACGCGAGCGGTACCGGCGGGCAGGACGATGTCGGGGGTCGAGACGTCCGCCCATCCGTTCGTCGTCGGGATGTCGGTCGTGTGCTGCACGCCATCGGCGCCCGTGACGATCACCTGGGCGCGGCTGAGCCCGCCCGGGTTGTTCGCCGAGAGCCCCAGGGTGTAGACCCCGGCCGGCACCTCGTTCTCCTGGTACACGCCGCCGGAGAAGGCCTCCGCGGCCGTCAGCCGCAGGGCGAATCGGGTGCTGGCCGAGCCCGGCGAGACGTTCGTGACGAAGTTCGGCGTGCTCGAGCTCGCGTCGGTCGTCTGGGTCCAGCCGACGATCGAGCTGACGATGATCCGGTCGGCCGCGAAGTCGGGGTTCAGCACGTAGTTGTTACCGTTGCCCACCTGCCACTCGCCGGTGCGGGCGTCGAGGTCCCATTCGCTGAGCGAGTTGAAGCGGACGTCGGCGCCGGTGCCGCTGAGCGGCAGCCACTGATTGTAGCCGAGTCCGTTCCAGGCGAAGTCGGCCCAGCGGTCACCGGCGTAGATCACGGTGTCCTGTTCGGTGCCCTGCACGGTGAGGAAGAAGCCGCTCTGGGTGACGTGGCTGTAATCCTTCTCGGTGCCCGGCAGCACGTACATGCTCGAGTACGGGCCCTGGATCCGGCCGTCGAGCGAGCGGACCAGGTAGGTCTGCGAGGTGTTCCAGCCGTGCAGATCGGAGCTGGCCACGTAGTACTGACCATCGAGCTTGAACATCGCGTTGCCCTCGCGACCCGCACCGCGGTAGACCTCGACGGCGGTCTCGGCCGAGAGCGAGTCGGCGTCGCTGAGGCGCGCCACGTACGTCCGGCTGCGGCCGTCGCGATAGGAGAAGACCAGGTAGTCGGCGCCGTCGTCATCGGTGAAGACCGTCTGGTCGCCGGTGCCCTGGTTCCAACCGGGCTTGTTCGGGTTCTCGTAGACCCCGGGGATGTGCGTCTGCAGGTTGGCGTACTCGAAGTCGGCGACGGGCGAGTCGCCACTGAGGAAGAGCACCCCCGCGTTGCTGACGCGGGCGGGGTCGGGGTTCTCGAACTGGGTGAGCAGCACGTAGCGCCCGGTCTGCTCGTTGTAAGCGACGCCGAGGCGGCCGATCCAGACCGAATCGGCCAGGGTCTTCATGTCGGAGAAGTAGGTACCGACGACGTCCTTCGAGGCCGGGATGTGCAGCGCGGTGTCGCGCGTGGCCACGTTGTTCTCGAAGGTCCAGTCGACGAGGTTCTCGGATGAGTACGCGGTCACCGCGACGAAGTCGCCCTCGCCCGCCCGCGTGTAGGTGCGGGTGGGGCTGTCGTAGTAGAGCTGCGAGCCGGTGTACTGCACGCCGTACCAGTAGTAGCGGTCGCCGAAGCGGAAGATCCCGCCGCCCTGCGAGAAGATCGGGTTGCCGGCGGTGTCGAGCCAGAACCGGTTGTTCTCGATCGTGCCGGGCGTCGACTCGGCCAGCGGTTCGAGCGCGGCGGAGGTGGTCTGCAGTTCGTTCTTCGCCGCGACCACCGCCGCCTCGGTCGCGCTCGCGTCGTCCAGCACGGCGGCTGCGCCGACCGTCGATGCGGCGAAGGGGGCCCAGGACTCGGAGGTGTAGGCGGAGGGGACTCGCGTGTTGTAGCCGGCGAGCATCTCGCGCAGACCCGAGATCTGCACCCGGTCGCCGGCTGCCGACTCGAGGTCGGTCCGCGCTGCCGAGAGCTGCGCGTCCGTGGCGGTCGCGGTGTCGCGCACGGCGGTCGCCTGCGCGAGGACGGCGGCGAACGCCGCCCACGAATCCGCGGTGTAGTCCGCGGCGGTGGCGGCGCCGAACCGCTCGATCGCCGACGTCAACTTCGCCCGCTCGTCGACGCGCTTCGTGGCGGTGAACACGGCGGAGGCGTGGTTGATGTAACCGACCGTGACCACGCGGAGCACGTGATCGCCCGGGGTGAGGCCGGCGTAGCTGAAGATCGGCACCGTGGTGGTCGAACGGGCTCCGCTGTAGTCGGCCGAGCCGACCTTGGTGCCGTCGACGTAGACGTCGGCCTTGCCGTTCGTCGTCGCCTTGCGGCCGTTGAGCGCGACGGTCTCTCCCGAGAAGGCGATCTCGAACGATGCCCCGGAGGTCGCCCAGGTGTGCGTGCTGTTGCTCGCCCACGAGCCCTCGTAGAAGGTCTTGCTCGGTGTTCCCCGAACAGTGGTGGTCTCGGTGAACGCGACCGTTGTGGTCTGCACCTCGGGGGCCGCGACGGCGGGGGTCTGGCCGGTGAGAACCAGCAGACCGGCGAGCAGCGTCGCGATCACGGCCGCGAGTCGCCGCCGAGTCTGAATTCGTGTCATCAAAAGCCTCCGTCATCGCAGGTCCTAGTGGTACAGCGCTGTACCACGGCGAATCTAGTTGAGAAGAGGCTCAGTCGGCAAGAAGTTTTTTATACCGTTTCAGCGCGTCGTCGCGCGGGCCACGACCCGGGACGTGGTTGCGACGGTTCGCGGTGCAGCGGTCTCGCCGTCGATGCGCCGAATGAGCCGGTCGAGGGCGGCCCGGGCGATCCACTCCACATTCGAGTCCATCGACGTCAGCGGCGGGATGAGGTAGGCCGATTCCTCGACGTTGTCGAAGCCGATGACCTGCACGTCGTCGGGCAGCTGCAGGCCGCCCTCACGCAAGGCGGAGATCGCGCCCGTCGCGAGCCCGTCGTTGAAGCACACCAGGCCGTCGAAGCGGACGCCGGAACGCACGAGCTCTCGGGCGACCCGGAAGCCGTTGCCGATGGTCCAGTCGTAGCCGGTGACCCCGACGAGCCGCGGGTCGATGACGAGACCGGCTGTCGCCAAGGCCTCGCTGACACCGCGCAGCCGCAACTCGGCGTTGCCTTCGTGCGCCCGCCCGATGACCTCGGCGTCGTAGGGTACGTGGGCACCGAGCACGGCGATCGAGGTGCTGCCACGCCCGAGCAGGTACTCCGTCGCCGTCCGTGCGTCCGCCACGTCGTCCGTCGTCACGCGGTCTGCCCGGTCGAAGGTGTCGCGCGAGCCGAGGCAGACGAGGGGGTAGTCGACGTCGAACGCCGAGCGATCGAGGTGCTCGTGCTCCGAGAGCGAGAGCAGCAGGCCGTCGGTGAGTTGGGCGTTGAACTCCCGCAGGAGTCGCAGCGATCCGTCGACTCCGTCGGGGTAGGTCCGCACGTACGCCACGAGGTTCAGCTCGCGGGCGGTGTCGACGACGACCTCGGCGAGTTCGGCCAGGTAGGCGGCCTTGAGCGTCGGCACCGCCAGGGTCACGGAGTCCGTGCGACCACGGGTCAGATTGCGGGCCGCGACGTTGACCGTGTAGCCGAGTTCCTCGACGACGGCACGAACGCGGTCGCGGGTGGACTGCGCCATCCGACCGGTCCCGTTCACGACGTTCGACGCGGTCTTGAGGGAGACGCCGGCGCGCTGCGCAACCGACTCCAGGGTGACCCGTCTGTGTGGGGGCGGCATGATTTCCCGTCACTGGCCGTGTGGACGCCAAGCCGGCCGCCCGCGAACGACGTTAGCGCGTTATGAGTCGTGCTCGGGGCAGGGTGCGCAGCCGTCACGGCGTCCGCCGATCGGCGCGCGCCGACGGAGACGTCGAGCCGTGCAGCTCGAGCGAGGCCGCGTGTCCGACTCGCGCGCGAGGCCCCGACCGCGCGACGGTCGGGGCCTCCTGCGAGGATCAGGCGTCGACGTCGAGGCCGTTCGGGACGTCGGGCGAGCCGTTTCCGGCGGCGGATACGTTCAGTCTCGACAGCATCCGCTGCGAGCTGGGAGGCCCGGTCGAGAGGGTTAACAGGAGGGACCCTCTGCGGGGTGGTCGGCGGCGTAGCTTCGAGGTCATGGACAGCCACCTCGACCTCAGCGCATTTCTCACGTCGCGCCGAGCCAGGCTCACCCTGGAGGACGTCGACCTGCCCGACTTCGGCGGCCGCCGCCGCGTGCCGGGGCTGCGCCGCGAAGAAGTCGCCCTCCTGGCGGGGATGAGCTCGGAGTACTACAAGCGCCTCGAGCGCGGCAACGGCGCGGGCGTCTCCGACGGAGTGCTCGACGGGATCAGCCGGGCGCTGAGGCTCGACGAGGCGGAGCAGGCGCACCTGCGCGACCTGGTCCGTGCAGCGAACGAGGGTGCCCGCCCGCAACGTCGTCAGCCCGCGCCGCGCAAGCTGCAGGTGCGCGCGAGCGTGCAGCAGATGATCGACGCGATGTCGACCGTGCCGGTGTTCGTGCAGAACGCGCGCCTGGACGCGGTCGCGACGAACCGTCTGGGGCACGCGCTGTTCTCGGAGATGTTCGTCGACGAGCGTCGGCCGATGAACGCGGCCCGCTTTGTGTTCCTGGACCCGCGCGCGCAGACCTTCTACCAGGACTGGGCGGGCAACACCCGCCAGATGGTCGCGCTGCTGCGCCGCGAAGCCGGCCGCAATCCGTACGACAAGCACCTCAGCGACCTCGTCGGCGAACTCTCCACGCGGAGTGAGCTGTTCCGCAAGCTGTGGTCCTCGCACGACGTGAAGGAGCATCGCACCGGGCTGAAGAGCATCCACCACCCGATCGTCGGTGACCTCGACCTGACATTCGAGTCGATGGACCTCGCCTCCGAGAAGGGTCTTCAGATGCTCGTCTTCACCGCCGCTCCCGGATCCCGATCCCACGAGGGGCTGCAACTCCTCGCGAACTGGGCGATCAGCGCCGAGAACGACCAGCCCACCAGCCGACCGGCGTCGACGGACAGCACCGACGCGTAGCACCCCCTCCGATCACGGGGCCGAACCGACGGTGTCGCGATAGCTCGACACCGCTCGGGCGCTCCGCCATACCCGCACACCCCCGACCCTTCGCGAAAGGCTGCCATGATCGCCCCGACGGACGTCCCCACGCCACCGGCCCCGAGCAGGCACCCGTTCCCGTGGCTCCCGGTCCTGATCCTCGGTTTCGCCTGGTTCCTCGCGGTCGCGATCGAACTCGGCCCCGCCGGGCTGTTGAACGACATCGCCCGTGACCTCGACGTCAGCATCGCGGCGGCCGGCACGCTGACCACCTTCTACGCCCTCGGCAACGCGCTGCTCGTGCTCCCGTTGACGTCCTTCGCGTTGCGTTTCGCGCGCCGACCGGTGCTCGTGATCGTGATGGCCGCGCTCGCGATCAGCACCGCGGCGGTCGCTCTCTCGAGCAATCTGTTCCTCGCCGATGCCGGCCGATTCATCGGCGGCGCGTCCTACGCGCTGATCTGCACCCTGTTCCCGGCCGTCGTCATCCGCATCGCCGGGCCCGGCAACGCCGGGAAGGCGATCACGGTCGTGTTCACCGCAACGAGCCTGGGCACCGCGTTCGGCGCGCCCCTCGCCTCCCTCGTCGGCGCCGCGACGGGCTGGCGTCCCACCTTCCTCGGCGCGTCGGTCCTGGTCGCCGTCGCCGGGATCCTGATGTGGTTCGTTGTGCCGCGCGTCCGCGAGCACACCGAAGAGACCTTGGGCCTCCTTCGTACCGCGCGCCTGCCCGGCGTGATGCGTGTGGCGATCGGTTGGTCCTTCGTGATGCTCGCCCACTTCGTCGTCCTCACCTACATCGACGCCTACCTCGAAGAGCTCGGCGTGCCCCGCTACATCACCAGCGTCGCCCTCTCGCTGACCGGCATCGGCGGCATCATCGGCACGCTCCTCATCGGTCAGGTCTCCCGGCGCTCGTTCTACGCCGCCCTGGTCGTCGCTCCGATCACCGTCGCGATCGGGTTCATCGTCCTCATCGGCGGCGGCGACGCGATCGTCGTCGTCCTCGTCGGGGTCGCTCTGTGGGGGATCGGGCTGGCCGCGATGGTCGTCGTGTACCAGCAGGGCCTCCTGCTGACGGGCGCCCGCGCGCCGGAGACCGCGACCAGCATCGGCGTGCTCCTCGCCCAAGCCGGATTCGCCGTCGGCGCAAGCGTCGGCGGCATCACCATCGAGACCCTCGGCATCCGCGCCATCCCCGCCGTGGCGCTGATCTTCGTGATCGCATCCATCGCGATCGCGCTCACCCTTCGACAGACCATCACCCGAGCCCAGGAGGAGGAGAAGGCTCGGAACGAGACCGAGAACCCCTCTGCGCGAACCGTCACTGGTGCGCGCGCCTTGATGACGAAAAGGAAGAACAGATGAAGAACGCACACCTCGGAGGCCTCGAGGTCTCCCGCATCGGCCTCGGCGCGATGACCATGGCCGGCACCTACACGACCGGAGGCGGCCTGAACGACGACGAGTCCATCCGTACCATCCACCGCGCCCTGGACCTCGGCGTCAGCCACATCGACACGGCCGAGATCTACGGCCCGTTCCACAGCGAAGAGGTCGTCGGCCGCGCCATCCGCGGCCGCCGCGACCAGGTGAAGGTCGCGACCAAGTTCGGCCTCGTCTCCCACCCCGGGGGCGGACTGGGCACGATCGACAGCAGCGCCGCAAACGTCAAGACCGCCGTCGAAGGATCTCTCAAGCGCCTGGGCACGGACCACATCGACCTGTACTACCAGCACCGCGTCGATCAGAACACGCCCATCGAGGAGACGGCCGGCGCCGTGGCGGAGCTTATCGCGGAGGGCAAGGTGCTGCACTTCGGCCTCTCGGAGGCCTCGCCGGAGACGATCCGGCGTGCGCACGCCGTGCAGCCCGTCTCCGCATTGCAGACCGAGTACTCGCTCTGGACCCGCGACGTGGAGGCGGAGATCCTGCCGCTGCTGCGCGAGCTCGGTATCGGCTTCGTCCCCTACTCGCCGCTGGGCCACGGACTACTGACCGGGCAGCTGCGCTCGGCCGCGGACATCCCCGACGACGACTGGCGCAAGACCAACCCGCGCTTCACGGGCGAGAACTTCGCGCGCAACCTGGCGCTCGTGGACGAGGTCCGCTCGATCGGCGCCGAGATCGGCGCGACCCCCGCGCAGACCGCGCTCGCCTGGATCCTCACCCGCGGCGACGACATCGCCCCGATCCCCGGCACCCGCCGCGTCTCCCGAGTCGAGGAGAACACGGCAGCGGATGCCGTCGAGCTCAGCCCGGAGCAACTCGAACGCCTGAACGCGCTCGAGCCGGCCGCGGGAGAGCGGCACGACGAGGCGAACATGGCCTCGATCGATCGGTAGTGCGTCGCGACCAGGGGCTTCACCATCGACAGCACTTCGGACGAGCAGATCGTCCGCGCCGTCGGGCTCCAAATCGTACTTGTTTTATTCTATTTCCCGACGAACCCGACCTTCGCCGGCCGCAGGCGCGCGGACGGATCATCGTCGGCCGGCGCGCCTCACTCGCTCGTGCGCAGCCACGGCGACAGGCACGTCTCCAGGAGCCGCGACTGACGCTCCGGGGTGGAGAGCGTCGCGCGAGTGACCCACTCCACCTGCTGGCCCATCGAGATCGACAGCAGCACGTCGGTCAGCGCGTCGATCGGCGTCGTCGCCTGCAGCTCGCCGCGGTCGACCGCCTCGGCGAGGTGCCCGGCGATCCGTCGGCGCCAGACCTCGTCGAACTCGCGCTGCGGGTCCGCGAGGGCTTCGTCGACCGCGACGCGGCCCCAGAAGTGCACCACGACCCGCGCCTCGTCCTGGGTGATCTTCGTGGTGGGCAGGATCTCCGTCATGGTGGCGCGCAGTGCGGCCAGCCCGGCGATGCCCTCGGTCGCCGCCGCGATGCGCGCGTTGGTCGCGTCGAAGGCGGCGAGGAACGCGGCCGCGAGAACGGCGTCGAAGCTTGGGAAGTAGTGCCAGAGCGCGCCGGTCGCGACGCCGAGTTCGGTCGCGATCGCCCGCGACGTCGCCGCCTGCAGGCCGTCGCGCGCCGTGATCCGGATCAACGTGTCGACGATCTCCCGGCGACGGGCCTCATGGTCGACGCGTTTGGGCACCCCTCCAGTAAACACTGCGAGCGAAACGCTGCGAGCCAAGCACTGCGAGCACGCCGCCGCACGGGCCGGCCGGGCCGGATGCGTCGCGCGGCGGGATTTACGCGACCGTAACACGCTCGAAATCGAGTTTGAGCGCATGCTCAATAACGTTGTCCGCGTTAGAGAGACGCGCTCCTCTGTCTCCGCGCTCCTCCCCTTCTCGCGCCCTGGAGGCGAAACATGGTCATGCCCACTGACACGATTCCACCCGAGCCGCCGACCCGATTGGCGGGCAGGCTCGGGCCCGTCGCGATCGTTTTTATGGTGATCGCGGCAGCCGCGCCGCTCACCGTGATCGCCGCCAGCCCGATCGGCATGGCCCTCACCAACGGCGGCGGCGTTCCGGCGAACTACCTGATCGCCGGCCTGATCCTGCTGCTCTTCGCCGTCGGCTTCACCGCGATGGCGCACCACATCACGGACGCCGGCGCCTTCTACTCCTTCATCGGTGCCGGCCTCGGCCGGATGGCCGGCGGCGGCGCGGCCTTCCTCGCCCTCTTCACCTATCTCGCCATCCAGACCGCGATCTTCGCCTTCCTCGGCTTCTCGGTCGGCAGCCTGCTCGACTCGCTGGGCGTCCCCGGCACGCCCTGGTGGCTCTGGGCCGCGCTCTCGATCGTGCTGGTCGGCCTGCTCGGCTACCGCAACATCGATCTCAGCGCCAAGGTGCTCGGCGTCCTGCTGGTGCTCGAGGTGCTCGTGATCGTGGTGCTCGCCATCGCCGTCTTCGCCCAGGGCGGCAGCGCGGAGGAGGGTGTGAGCGTGACGTCGTTCACTCCCGCGGTGATCCTCTCCGGCCCCGTGGGCCTGGGCGTCATGATGGCCTTCGGCGGCTACACCGGCTTCGAATCCACCGCGATCTTCCGCGACGAGGCCCGCGATCCGCAGCGCACCATCCCGCGCGCCACCTACGCCGCGGTGATCGCGATCGGCGCCTTCTATACCCTCGCCACCTGGGCCCTCGTCGTCGCCTGGGGCGCCGGTGGCATCCAGGGCATCGCGATCGAGCACACCGGCGACATGCTGCAGCTCACGGCGACGAACTACGTCGGCTCCTGGCTCGCGGATGCGATCAGCGTGCTGCTGGTGACCAGCCTGCTCGCCTGCGTGATCTCGTTCCAGAACGTGGTCTCGCGCTATCTGCACTCGCTCGGTCGCACCGGCCTGCTGCCGTTCACCCTGGCGGCCACGCACACGCGGCACGGTTCGCCGCACCGCGCCTCGCTCTTCGTCAGTGCCGTCTCCGCCGTGCTGCTGGTGGTCTGGATCGTCTCGGGCTGGGATCCGCTGCTGCAGGTCTTCACCTGGATCTCCTCCACCGGCTCGCTCGGCATCATCCTGCTCTTTGTGCTCACCTCGGCGTCGGTGATCGCGTTCTTCGTCAAGACCCGCCTCGATCGCCGGCCGTGGAACACCCTGATCGCGCCGGTGCTGTCGCTGATCGGACTGGCCGCGGTGCTGGTGCTCGCGGTGGCGAACTTCCCCACGCTGACCGGCTCCACCGACGCGCTGCTGAACGGCGCGCTCGAGTTCACGCCGGTGCTCGCCTTCGTGATCGGACTCGCGGTGACGGCGCGGGTCCGTGCGAAGCACCCGGCCCGCTGGGCGCTGGTGCGCTTCGATCACCGCGGCGATGCGACGGCCCCCTCCACAACCGCTCCCGATACCGCAAAGGCCCTGTCATGACCCTCGAATCACTCCGCCTCACCGACGCTCCGCACCGGGCAGCGGCCGCGCATCCGCTGGACCCGCTGAGCGTCGCCGAGATCGAGCGCTTCCGCGAGCTGCTCACCGCCGTCGGCCTGGGCGGCCCCTCGTTCCGCTACGCCTCCGTGCTGCTGCGTGAGCCGCACAAGCGCGACGTGCTCGCCTTCGTGCCGGGCGACGCGATGCCGCGCGAGGTCACCGCCTTGGTGACCGACGTCGCCGCGAACGAGCTCACCCACGTCGTGGTGGACCTCGTCTCCGGCACGGTCGACGCCGAGCGGCTCGATCCGACGGTGACCGGATGGGGCCCGTCGCTCGACGAGGACTTCCCGGCGGCGGATGCGATCGTCAAGGCCGACCCGCAGTGGGTCGCGGCGCTTGCCAAGCGGGGAGTCACCGACCTCGACCGGGTGTGCACCGTGCCGCTCTCGGCCGGCGTCTTCGACTACGCCGACGAGGTAGGCGTGCGGATGTACCGGGTGCTCGCCTTCTGGCAGGAGTACCCGACGGATTCGGTGTGGGCGCATCCGATCGACGGCGTCGTCGCGCACGTGGACATCACCAACCGACGGGTGCTGCGCGTGGTCGAGACGGATGTGCAGCACGTGCCCCAGGAATCCGGCGACTACACCGACCCCGCCGTGCGCGGCCCGGAACGCACGACCCTCAAGCCGATCTCGATCACGCAGCCCGAGGGTGTCTCCTTCGAGCTGGACGGCACCGTGCTGCGCTGGCAGAACTGGGAGGTGCGCGTCGGCTTCAACGGCCGCGAGGGGCTCACCCTGCACGAGCTGTCCTTCGAGGACGCGGGTCGCAAGCGTCCGATCATGTACCGCGGTTCGGTCTCGGAGATGGTCGTGCCCTACGGCGACCCGACGCCCACCCACGCCTGGCAGAACTACTTCGACGTCGGCGAGTACCAGTTCGGCCGACTCGCCAACTCGCTCGAGCTCGGCTGCGACTGCCTCGGCGAGATCAGCTACCTGGATGCGACCGTGGTCGACGACCTCGGCGCGCCGAAGACCATCCGCAACGCGATCTGCATCCACGAGGAGGACTACGGCATCCTCTGGAAGCACAAGGACGACTTCTCCGGCAGCAACGAGACCCGGCGTCAGCGCCGCCTCGTGATCTCGTTCTTCGTGACCGTCGGCAACTACGACTACGGCTTCTACTGGTACCTCTACCTCGACGGCACCATCGAGCTCGAGGCGAAGGCCACCGGCATCGTGTTCACCTCCGGTCACCCCGGCGGCGACTACCCGTACGCCACCGAACTCGCACCAGGGCTGGGTGCGCCGGCGCACCAGCACCTGTTCTCGGCGCGACTGGACATGACCGTCGACGGACTCGCCAACACCGTCGACGAGGTCGAGGTGCAGCGGGTGCCGCAGGGGCCGGGCAATCCGTGGGGCAACGCGATCAGCCGCGCCTTCACGCCGCTGCGCACCGAGGCCGAGGCGCAGCGGGTCGCCGACAACTCCGTGGGGCGCGTGTGGAGCATCCGCTCGGCCGAGACCCGCAACCGGATGGGGGAGGCGCCGGCCTACGTGCTCTATCCGGAGGGTCAGCCGCTGCTGCTGGCGGCGGACGAATCCAGCGCGCGCCGCCGGGCCGGCTTCGCGACCAAGAGCCTGTGGGTCACCCCGTACGACCGCGACGAGCTGTGGGCGGCCGGGGAGGTCGTGAATCAGAACCCGGGCGGCGCCGGTCTGCCCGCGTACACCGCGGGCGATCGCTCGGTGGAGGCCGAGGACATCGTGCTCTGGCACACCTTCGGGCTCACCCACTTCCCGCGGCTGGAGGACTGGCCGATCATGCCCGTCGACTACGCCGGATTCCGGCTGAAGCCGCACGGCTTCTTCGACCGCAATCCGACGCTGGACGTGCCGGCCTCCACCTCCGCGCACGCCGGCTCGGGACACTGCGCCGCGACCGGCGATGCCCACTGCAGCTGCTGATGCGCGGGATGCACTGATGCGTGGAGCGCACTGATGCCGCCGATGCTCACGCTGGCCATGCTCGCCCCCGCGGGCCTGGCCGCGTGCTGCGTCGCGGCGGATCCGCACCGTCGTGCCGCGCGGGTCTGGCTGCCGGCCGCGCTGATGCTCGCGGCGATGCTCGAGCACACGCTGCTCGGACTGCTGCCGGGTCTGCTCTGGGCCGTCGTGGTGGCAGCGGGTGCCGCGCTCTCCGTGCTGGCCGGTCGTCTCGCCGGCGGAGTGGACGGGATGCAGCTGCACCGCGCGATCAGCGGCCTGGTGATGGCGGTGCTGCTGCTCGGCTCGGCGGCGAGCGCCTCGAGCGGTGACCGTCACACCCACGGCGCCGGGCAGCACGGATCCGCGCTGCAGGGCACCGTGACGCTCGCCGTCGTTGCGCTGCTCGTCGGCGGCATCGCACTCTGCGTGCGGGAACTGCGCGGCCGCAGCGGCCGGATCCGCCCGCTGCTGGCGGCCGAGCCGGTGCTGATGTCGTTCGCGATCGCGGTGATGACGATCGCGCACTGACCGGCAGCCACTCGTGGCGAAAAGTTGCAGGCCAACTCGCCTCGGCCTGCAACTTCTCGCCACGTGCGCGGGAATCCGGTTGTTGCGGACGCAGGACTGCGGCTGGTAGCGTTTTGGCTCGATCCAATGGAACGAACCAAAGCGCGTCTGTCGATGCGTTTCGTGCTCTGCGACACCCTTCACCGCCGAAAGGTCCCGATGTCTCTCACCATCCCCGCCCCCCGGATCACGGATCCGTCCTCCGTCCCTGCCCTGCGTTGGGGCGTGATCGGCACCGGCATCGCGGCCCGGTTCGTGCACGCGATCCACGCGCACACCACGCAGCGCGCGGTCGCCGTCACCGCGCGAGACGCGGAGAAGACCCAGGCCTTCGCGCAGGAGCACGGCATAGCGACCGTGCACGCCACGGTGGCCGATCTGCTCGCGGACGACTCCATCGACGTCGTCTACGTGGCCACCCCGCATCCGTTGCACCGCGAGCAGGCGCTGGCGGCGATCGCCGCCGGCAAGCACGTGCTGATCGAGAAGCCGATCGCGATGTCGGCCGAGGAGGCGAGCGAGATCCTCGCCGCGGGCCGCGCTGCCGGCGTGCTGGTGGCCGAGGCGATGTGGACCCGGTACCTGCCGCAGGCCGACGTGATCCGGCAGGTCCTCGAGAGCGGTGTGCTCGGCGAGGTGCAGCTCGTGCGCGCCGACTTCGGCTTCGCGATGCCGATGATGCCCGAACACCGGCTCTGGAACGCCGAGCTGGGTGGCGGCGCGATGCTCGACGCCGGGGTCTACCCCGTCTCGTTCGCCTCGTCGGTGATCGGCGCCCCGTCCCGGGTGTCCGCGATCGGCACCACCGCCGAGACCGGCGTGGACTCCAGCGCCAACATCCTCCTGGCCACGGAGTCGGGGCCGCAGGCCGTGCTGTCCACCTCGCTGCTGGTCTCTCTGCCGGTCGAGGCGTCGATCCACGGATCCGCGGGCCGGCTCGAGGTGCTCAGCCCCTTCTTCGGCCCGACCGGCCTGCGCCTGACGACCGGGGCACTCGGCTCCGAGGAGTCCGTCACCTGGCGTGACGAGACGCTCGACGTGCTGCACGACGGGCTGGGCTACCAGGCCACCGCCTTCGCGGCCTCCGTCGCGCAGGGTCTCGTCGAGTCCCCGGTGCACCCGCACGATGAGGTCGTCTCCGTGATGGCGACCATCGACGAGGTGCGCCGCCAGATCGCCGCGGCCTGACCGCGGCAGAATGGCACTTGTGACCGACGGCGACGAGGTGACCCGCACCGACAGGGCGCGGGGGCCGTTGCCGACCATGCGCGACGTCGCCGCGCGTGCCGGCGTGTCCCGCCAGACCGTGTCGCTGGTGATGCGCGGCGAGCCCGGGCCGAGCGCGGGGTCTCGCGAGCGGGTGCTCGCCGCGGCTCGGGAGCTGCACTACCGGGCCAACTCCTCGGCGCGCCTGCTGCGGCAGAGCCGCACCGGCCTGATCGGGGTGCTCTACGCCGCGATGAACTCGTTCGAACTCCGGGTGGCCGAGCGGCTGCTCGAGCGCGCGGCGGAGGAGGGCTTCGGCGTCGTCCTCGGGCCGGTCACCGCCGCGCGGACCACCGACGTGGTCGTCTCGCAGCTGCTGGAGCAGCGGATCGAGGCGTTGGCCTGTTACAACCCGGATCCGACCGCGCCCGCCCTGCGGACCGCGATCGAGAGCATGCCGGTGGTCTGGTTGGGCGAGCGTTCTGCAGATCCGGATGTGGACGTCGTGCGCACGGATGACGACGAGGGTCTGCGGATCCTGGTCGAGCACCTGGTCGGTCTCGGTCACTCGGAGATCGTCTACGCCGGCGGGGTCGGCGGTCGCGTCGGCCCGGACCGGGAGCGCACGTACCGCGACGCGATGACCCGCGCCGGCCTGGCCGACCGGATCGACGTGCTCGGTGTCGGATTCGCGGAGGAGGACGGCGCGGATGCCGCGCGCATCCTCCTCGCTCGGGACCGGCTGCCCGCGGCGGTGATCGGCTGCAGCGACCACTGCGCTGCGGGCCTGATCACGACGCTCGCCCGAGCGGGGGTCGCCGTTCCGGAGCAGGTCTCGGTGACCGGGTACGACGACAGCGACGTGGCCGCGCTGTCCTACCTCGCGATCACCTCGGTGCGGCAGGACGTCGACCTCACGGTCGAGGCGATCCTGGCCGCCATCCTGCGCCGGCTCGACGATCCGGACGCGGCGCCGCGCGAGATCGCCACCACGGCCACGCTCACCGAGCGCGCCTCCACGAGCGCGCCGCGCGTCGACTGACGCGGCAGGAGCCTGCCCGGGACGGCGCGACCGCACGCTCGGTGCCGACCGGGCGCGCCTTTCCGACCGATCCTTTCGACCACACACTCACGAACACCCACTCAAGGAGAAACCATGACCGAGAACATCGACGAACTGCTCGCCTCCCTCCGAGCGGAGGACGCCCGGATCCGCTTCGCCCGCTTCGAGCACGCCGACGCCTACGCCGTCGGCAGCCGCATCATCGAGCTCGCGACCGAGCGCGGCCAGACGATCTCGGCGTCGGTCTGGCTCGGCGCCCAGCTCGTCTTCCACGGCGCGTTGGCGGGCACCTCGGCCGACAACGACGGCTGGATGCTGCGCAAGGTCAACGTGGTGCGCCGCTACGACAAGAGCTCGCAGCTGATCCGCAAGCAGTGGGGCGCGTACGGCGTCACTGCTGCGACCGAGCTGCTGGGTGTGGATCCGATCGACTACACCTTCAGCGGCGGCGCGGTGCCGATCCGCATCGGCGCCACCCAGGTCGGCGTCGTCGTGGCGTCCGGCGTGAGCGACGAGGTCGAGCACTCGCTCGTCGTCGAGGTGCTCGAGGAGTACCTGGCGCAGCAGCGCGCCTAGACCGGAGGCCGGCGCGGAGTGGTGCCACCCGCCGGAGTGATCTGGCGGGGCGTTCGCGGCTGCCAGCGATGATCGACGGATCGCTTCAATATCCGCTGGAAAACTAAAGGATTCTCAATCGGGTTGTCACGCTTTCGACGACGAATTGTGGCGGCACGCCTACGCCCGTCGAACCATTTGTCGCCGACGCTCATCACGGTCGGCATCGTTGAGGAATGGCTCACCGGGAAGTCGGATGATCCGGGATGTCTCGGGGTCCACCTCGGGGAAACTGCCGAAGCCGGTTCGGCTTGTCGTGTATCCGAGCTCCATCTCAGCCTCCCTGGCGCGATCTGAGCGAGGTCCAGTCAGTGCAGGTTCAACCCAGACTGCGATCACCGCCACCGCGATGAGGCTCAGGGCGATGACTTTCACAGCGAAGAAATCGACAGCGAACATCATCATGAGGCCCAGCGCGCCGACGGCACATGTGCCGACGAATAGACGTCGTGAGAACTCGAGTGTGGACCATAGCGTGGGACCTTCGGCCATTTCGACGTACTCGAAGAGGACCGCCTCGCTAGGAACGAAGCGACTGATGTCCGGAATCTTCACCGTCACAAAGTACTGCGGGACCAGTCGAGGGGCGCGGTGCGTACGGTTGATCGTCCAGGAACGTAGCCCAGATGACGTTGAATCGACTGCGCGCGAGCGCGAGCATCGCCTCGATGTGGTTCTTGCCTTCGTCGGTCCTGGTCGCACAAGGCGCGGGAGTGGGGTGAGATCCGCGAAATCAAGCGGATTTCGCGGTCGTTCGGTCGCCGGGACTTCGTCGGTTTTGGAGAAGTCGTGCTTTTCGTTGCCTCGTTGCGGGGCCGTCCGGGCAGATGAACACGGCTGCTCGGCGCGGTGGGGCCGGATCCCGCTTAGGCCAGCTAAAGTGTTTTTGCTCGTACGGCTGAGCGTTCCGTCGCGACGCCGGGCTGTCGCCGGCCGTGCCGCGTCGGGACGCGCTGGTGCTGCGCATCCTCGACACGCTCGCGGCCGAGCCGGCTGTGTCGGTCGACACTGTCGCTCGGCGTTTGGATACGTCGGTGACGTCGGCGTCGCGCGCGCTCACGCAACTCGCCGACGCGGGAATTCTCGGGCGGACGAAGGATCAGAAGGGTCGGCTGATCGCGTGGACCGCGGACCGGCATCTCGAATTGGTGGCGCTGACCGAGCGGAGCAACCGTGTCGGCGGCGCGGACACCGTGATCCGGCCGCCGAAGTCGGGGCCGGCCGCGCCCGATCCGGAACACGTCGGTTCTCTGCGTCCTCGCGGCACGGGCCCGACGCTGGGGTGAGCGTCAGCGTGCGGGCTCGATCACCCGAGTGAGCGCGGAGTCGCGGCCATCATTCTTCGCTGGGCGGGTACCGCGTGTCCTGGCCGACGTAGGTCACGCGACGGACCCGGACCACCCCCTCGGTGGCTCGTATTCCGGCGACCCGGCCCGTGAAACCGCCAGCGACCTCGGTGGAGTGGTAGCGTCCGTCGAGGCGAGCGATCTCGACCGCCGCCTGGTCGGTGATGACCGAGAAGACGAGGTCGTCCGGACCCGCCGTCCGGGATTCGACGGAGCACAGCTGAAGCTGCACGTGGGCCGCGTCGATCACGGTCGCAGCGCCGATCTGCGCGTGAACGGATCCGACACGTGCGAGGGCGATCAGGTCCGAGCCGTCGACCCGCACTTCGCACCAGTGGCGATCGTCGAGACGGATCACGAATGCAGCGGATCCCTCCGACGCATCGAGGTCGACGTCGAGACTCCAGGCGAGGTCTTCGATCCGCGCCGTCAGTGCGCTGAGTGCGCCGCTCTCCGCGGTGCCGGGGCGCAGTTCGATACCGGAGCCCGGGATGAGGGTGGCCATCGAATCGAGGGCGACGCCGGGGGAGATCCAGCGCGGGTGCAGCTGCGCCGCATCGAAGGTGTCGACCCACGAGGTGGACGTCGGTACCCGGTCGAAGCGATCCTCGTCGACGACCGGCCAGCCGTCGATCCAATCGATCCCTGCGAGGAAGGTCTCGCGGCCGTTGACGTGGAACATGGGAGTCATCCCACGCGGACGGACGCCGAGGTAGACGACCGCCCAGGATCCGTCGGTCGTCGTGACGAGGTCGGCATGGCCGACGTTCTGCACCGGATGGGTTGTGCTGCGGTGGGTGAGCAGCGGCCCGGTCGGTGCGGGTTCGAACGGACCGTCCGGGTGGAGGGAGCGGGCCACGGAGACGGTGTGTCCGCGTTCCGTGCCACCCTCGGCGATGACGAGGTACCACCAGCCGTCGACGGCGTAGAGGTGGGGCCCCTCCGGGAAGGCGAGTCCGGTGCCGTTCCAGATCAGGCGCGGATCGGTCAGCGCTCGGCCGGTGCCGAGGTCGACCTCGGCCTGGGCGATCCCTTCGAAGCCGGGCACGGTCGAGCAGTAGGTCACCAGGCAGCGCCCGTCCTCATCCCAGGCCAGATCGGGATTGACAACCGCGTGGACAGCCACCTACGCTCTGATCGCCGATTGATATATCAGGCAGCCGCAGCGACTCAGGAGTTCCGATGACCCAGATCGTCCCCGCGCCGGCACCGGCCGCGCGTTCGAGCCTCGCGGCTGCGCTGCAGGAGGTCGACCCCGAGGTCGACGCAGCGATCGGCGGCGAGATGTTCACGCTGATCCAGCCCGGCGACACGATCCGCTGCCTCGATGTCGCGCAAGGCGGTCACGTCACCCACCGCGTCGGGCAGGTGCTCGCATGAGCCGCCTCGCCGCGGCGCCACGCACCCCGGGGGCCGAATTGCCGGAGCACCCGGACTTCCTCTGGGAGAACCCGACTCCGAAGCGCAACTACGACGTCGTGATCGTGGGCGGCGGCGGTCACGGCCTCGCTACCGCGCACTACCTCGTGAAGAACCACGGCATCACGAACGTCGCGGTGATCGAGCGCGGCTGGCTCGCCGGCGGCAACATGGCGCGCAACACCACGCTGATCCGCTCGAACTACCTGTGGGACGAGTCGGCCGGCATCTACGAACACTCCCTGAAACTGTGGGAGGGGCTCGAGGAGGACCTCGACTACCCCATCCTGTTCAGCCAGCGCGGCGTGCTCAACCTCGCGCACACGCTGCAGGACGTGCGCGACTCGCGGCGCCGGGTCGAGGCGAACAAGCTCAACGGGATCGACGCCGAGTGGGTCGACGCCGAGACGGTCAAGCAGCTCTGCCCGATCGTGAACATCTCGGACGACATCCGCTACCCGGTCATGGGCGCGACCTACCAGCCGCGTGCCGGTATCGCGAAGCACGACTACGTGGGCTGGGGATTCGCGCGCCGCGTCAGCCAGGCCGGCGTGCACCTGATCCAGGACACCCAGGTCACCGGCTTCCTCACGGAGGGGAACCGCGTCGTCGGTGTGAAGACGAACCGGGGCGACATCGGCGCCGGCCGTGTGGCGCTCGCCGCGGCCGGGCACACCTCGACGCTGACCGACACGCTGGGCATCCGGGTGCCGATCCAGAGCCACCCGCTGCAGGCGCTGGTCTCCGAGCTGCTCGAGCCCGTGCATCCCACCATTGTGATGTCGAACGCGGTGCACGTGTACGTCTCGCAGGCGCACAAGGGCGAGCTGGTGATGGGCGCCGGTGTGGATTCGTACAACGGCTACGGTCAGCGCGGCGCGTTCCACATCATCGAGCGGCAGATGGCCGCGGCGGTCGAGCTGTTCCCGGTGTTCGCGCGGGCGCACCTGCTGCGCACCTGGGGCGGCATCGTCGACGTCACGCCCGACGCCTCGCCGATCGTGGGCCTGACGCCCTACGAGAACCTTTACCTCAACTGCGGCTGGGGCACCGGCGGCTTCAAGGCGACACCGGGTGTGGGCGACGTCTTCGCGCGCACGATCGCCACCGGCGAGCCGCATTCGCTGGCCGCCCCCTTCTCCCTCGACCGGTTCTACACCGGCCGCCTCGTCGACGAGCACGGCGCGGCCGCCGTCGCCCACTAAGGAGCAGCAGCATGCAACTCATCGAATGCCCCTGGTGCGGCCCCCGAGAAGAAGTCGAGTTCCACTACGGCGGGCAGGCGCACATCGCCTACCCGGAGGAGCCCGCCGCGCTCGACGACGTCGAGTGGGCGCACTACGTCTTCTTCCGCGACAACGTGAAGGGCCGCTTCGCGGAGCGCTGGTCGCACTCCGCGGGCTGCCGGCGCTGGTTCAACGCGATCCGCGACACCGTGACGTACCGCTTCGAGGCGACGTACAAGCCCGGCCCGCATCCCGACACGATCTCCCAGAAGGGCGCCCAACAGCGATGAGCCAGCAGTTCAGAACCACAACGGGCGGCCGCATCGATCGCTCCGAGCCGCTCGGTTTCGAGTACGACGGGGCTTTGATTCCCGGCTTCCGCGGCGACAGCCTCGCCGCCGCCCTGCTCGCGAACGGCGTGCATGAGGTGACGACGAGCATCAAGCTCGGCCGCCCGCGGGGGATCGCCGCCGCGGGCTCTGAGGACCCGAGCGGGCTGATCCAACTCGAGACGCCGTTCCCGGATCCGATGCAGCTCGCCACCATGATCGAACTCGCGCCCGGCATCACCGCCCGCGGCCTGCCCGGCCAGGGCACGCTGGCGCACGAGGCCGACCCGGCGCGCTACGACACGGCGCACCTGCACGTCGACGTCCTCGTGGTCGGCTCAGGGCCCGCCGGTCTCGTCGCCGCCGTGACCGCGGCCCGTGCCGGGGCTCGGGTCGCGCTGGTCGACGAGCAGGCGCTGCCCGGCGGCTCCCTGCTCTCGCGTCCGGAGTCGAGCGCGTGGGTCGACGACCTCGTCGCCGAACTCGCCGCGGCCGACCGGGTCACCCGCCTGCCCCGCACCACCGTGTTCGGCGTCTACGACGACGGCCTCGCCCTCGCGGTCGAGCGCCGCACCGACCACCTCGGCATCGCGGCGCCCGCCGGCTCGCTGCGGCAGCGGGTCTGGCGGATCCGTGCGAAGCAGACCATCGTGGCCACCGGCTCGCACGAGCGCCCGATCGTCTTCGCCGACAACGACCGCCCGGGCATCATGCTCGCCGGCTCGGCGCGCACGTACCTGAACCGCTACGGCGTGCGCGTCGGCGAGCGGGCGGTCGTCTTCACCACGAACGACAGCGCCTACACCGCGGCCTTCGAGCTGCAGGATGCGGGGGTCGAGGTCGCCGCGATCGCGGACTCCCGCTCGGTGATCGGTCAGCACTGGCTCGACGAGACCGCGCGCCGAGGGATCGCGCTGCGACACGGCAGCGTGGTCACCGGCACCGCGGGTGACGGCCGGGTGCAGCAGGTCTCGATCGCCCGGTTCGACGGCTCGTCGTTCGGCGTCAGCGAGACGGTGCCGGCCGACACCGTGCTGGTGAGCGGCGGCTGGAACCCGGCGGTGCACCTCTACAGCCAGGCCGGCGGGAAGGTCGCCTACGACGCGCGACTCGGTGCGTTCGTGCCCGACACCGTCGTCGCCGGCCTCACGGTCGCCGGCTCCGCGGCGGGGCGCTTCGACCTCGCCGATGTCGTGACGCACGCCGTCGCCGTCGCCGCCGCCGCGGTGGAGTCCGTCGGGTTGGCGGCTCCGGCCCTGCGCTTCGACGACACCGCCGTGGCGAGCGACCTCGACGCCGCCCCCGGCGCCGTGCTGTGGTTCGTGCCGACCGGTCAGCCGATCGAGCTGACGACCCACTTCGTCGACCTGCAGCGCGACGCGACCGTCGCCGACATCGCCCGCGCGATCGGCGCCGGGATGCGCTCGGTGGAGCACATCAAGCGCTACACGACCATCGGCACCGCCCACGATCAGGGCAAGACCTCGGGCATCATCTCCTCCGGCATCGCCGCGGAGATCTCGGGCGGCGCGATCGGCGCCCTGGGCACCACCACGTTCCGCCCGCCGTACACGCCGGTGGCGTTCGCGACCCTGGCCGGCCGCTCCCGCGGCGAGCTCTTCGATCCCGTACGGGTCACCGCGGTGCACGACTGGCACGTCGAGCACGGTGCCGCGTTCGAGGACGTCGGTCAGTGGAAGCGCCCCTGGTACTACCCGCAGCCCGGCGAGGACCTGCACGCGGCGGTGCTGCGCGAGACCGCGGCCGTGCGCGGCGGTGTCGGCATCCTCGACGGCTCCACGCTCGGCAAGATCGACGTGCAGGGCGCGGATGCGGGGGCGTTCCTCGACCTCGTCTACACGAACCTGATGAGCTCGCTGAAGGTGGGTTCCATCCGCTACGGCGTGATGTGCGGGGTCGACGGCATGGTGATCGACGACGGCACGGTGCTGCGCACCGAGGAGAACCGCTTCCTGATCTACACGACCACCGGTGGGGCGGCGAAGATCCTCGACTGGCTCGAGGAGTGGCTGCAGACCGAGTGGCCGTGGCTCGACGTCCGGCTCGCCTCGGTGACGGAGCACCTGGTCACGTTCCCCGTCGTCGGGCCGTCCTCCCGCGCGGTGATCGGGGCCCTGTTCCCGGACGTCGATGTGTCGAACGAGGCCTTCCCGTTCATGACCTGGCGCGACACCTCGCTCGGCGGAGTTCCCGTGCGGCTCGCCCGGGTGAGCTTCTCGGGCGAACTCGCCTACGAGGTCACCGCGGTGAGCTGGTTCGGCCTCGATCTGTGGGAGCGACTCGTCGCGGCGGGCGCGCCCTGGGGGATCAGCCCCTACGGCACCGAGACGATGCACGTACTCCGCGCCGAGAAGGGCTACCCGATCATCGGCCAGGACACCGACGGCACCGTCACCCCGCAGGACCTCGGCATGTCGTGGGTCGTCTCCAAGAAGAAGCTCGACTTCATCGGCAAGCGCTCCTTCGCCCGCACCGCGAACGCCGACCCGAATCGGCGGCAGTTCGTCGGCATCCTGCCCGATGACGCCGTCACGGTGCTGCCGGAGGGCAGCCAGCTGGTGATCGCCGATTCACTCGAGACGCTGCCCGTGGCGATGCACGGCTTCGTCACCTCCAGCTACGCCAGCGTCGCGCTCGGCCGGCCGTTCGCGCTCGCCCTCGTCGACGGCGGGCACTCCCGCATCGGCGAGGCGATCAACGCGGTCGTCGACGGCCGCATCGTTCCCGCCACCATCACCAGCCACGTGCTGTTCGACCCCGAAGGAGCCCGTCGTGACGGTTGACACCTCGCCCACCCTCCGCCCTCGCGGCGCGCTCGACGGCTACGCGGAGGCGTTCGCCGGCGTCGGCGGGGCGGTCGCGATCCGCGCTCTGCCGCTGCTGCGCAACTACAACTTTCGGATCGACCCGGCGAGTGCGGGCGCCCTGGTCGCCGTGCTGGGCGCGCCACTGCCGGAGGTCTCGCGCTGGAACGCGACCGAGGGCGGCGGTAGCGTCGTCTGGCTCGGCCCCGACGAGTTCCTGCTCACCGATCCGTCGGGTTCGGCCGATCTCGAGACCGAGCTGCGCGCGGCGGTGCTGCCCGCCGGCGGCGCGGTCGTCGAGCAGTCCGGCCAGCGCGTCTCGGTGCAGATCTCGGGCGACGCCCCCGGTCTGCTGGCCAAGGGCGCCGCGCTCGATCTGCACCCCGCCGCGTTCCCGCTCGGTTCGGCGCTGCAGAGCTTCCTCGGTCAGGCGATCGTGATCTTCCTGGCGCGCTCGCGCGATTCCTCCGAGATCGAGATCCTGGTGCGCAGCTCGTTCGCGCGGTACGTGGGCGACTGGCTCCTCGACGCGGCGAGCGATCCGCTCGCGTACCCGGCCGGCTGACGGGCGGACGCGGGATGGCGCTCAGCGTGTTCGACCTGTTCACGATCGGCATCGGGCCCTCCAGCTCGCACACCGTCGGGCCGATGAAGGCGGCCTACAGCTTCGTCGAGCTGTTGCGCGCGAGCGGCGAGATCGACCGCGTGACGCGCGTCTCGACGCAGCTGTTCGGCTCGCTCGGGCTCACCGGCCAGGGCCACGGCACCGTGAAGGCCGTGGTCCTGGGGCTCGGCGGCGCGCAGCCGCACTCGGTCGACCCGAGCGGCGCGGATCGACTGCTCGAGGCGGCCGACCGGGCCGGGATGCTCACCCTCGGCGGCACGCATCCGATCGGCTTCTCGCTGCGCGGCGACGTGGTGATGCACCTGCGGCAGCGGCTCGACTTCCACACCAACGGCATGCGCTTCGAGGCGTTCGATGCCGCGGGCGCGCTGATCCGCAGCCGCGACTACTACTCGATCGGCGGCGGCTTCATCCTCGACGAGGACGAACTCGACGGACCGGTCGCCGAGGAGGTGACCGTGCCGTATCCGTTCGATTCCGGCGACGAGCTGATGGCGCTCGCCGCCGCCAGCGGCAAGCGCATCAGCGATCTGGTGCTGGCGAACGAGCTGGTGACGCGGAGCGAGACGGAGGTCCGCGCGGGCGTGCTCGGCATCTGGGCCGTGATGCAGGAGTGCATCCGCAACGGCAGCCATGGCGAGGGCATCCTGCCCGGCGGACTGCGCGTGCGTCGCCGCGGCGCGATCCAGCGCGAGAAGCTGGAGGCGGCCGGGCACACCGATGACCCGCTGCTGGCGATGGAGTGGGTGACCCTCGCCGCGCTCGCGGTGAACGAAGAGAACGCGGCCGGCGGTCGCGTGGTGACCGCGCCGACCAACGGCGCGGCAGGCATCATCCCCGCCGTGCTCGACTACTACACGCGCTTCGTGCCCGGTGCGGACGACGACGGAGTGGTGCGCTTCCTGCTCACGGCGGCCGCGATCGGCATGCTGTTCAAACGGAACGCGTCGATCTCGGGCGCCGAGGTGGGCTGTCAGGGCGAAGTGGGTTCGCCTGTTCGATGGCCGCAGCCGGTCTCGCGGAGGTGCTCGGCGGCACGCCGGAGCAGATCGAGAACGCCGCCGAGATCGGCATCGAGCACAACCTCGGCCTCACCTGCGACCCGGTCGGCGGCCTGGTGCAGATCCCGTGCATCGAGCGCAACGCCATCGCCTCGGTGAAGGCGATCACGGCCGCACGGATGGCCGTGCGCGGCGACGGCGAGCACCACGTCTCGCTCGACACCGCCATCCGCACCATGCGCGAGACGGGCGCCGATATGAGCCACAAATGCAAGGAGACCGCGCTCGGCGGCCTCGCCCTCACCGTCTCGATGGTGGAGTGCTGAAGCCCGCGACGTGAAAAGGGTTGTCACTTTGTCGGTTACTAACCGACAAAGTGACAACCCTTCTTCGCGCGCCTGCCCAGCAGGGTGACGTTCTTTGACCACGAGCGTCCGTCGGCTGTCTTTCGCCGGGGATCGACGCGATCGTGCATGCCCAGTTCGAGACGATTCACCCGTTCGCCGAGGGGAACGGCCGCACGGGCCGGGCGTTGATCCACACGGTGTTGCGGCGGTCGGATGCGGCGCGGAACGTGTTGATCCCGATCAGCACGGTGTTCGCGGGGAACACCGACGCCTACATCCGGGGTCTGTCGGCGTTCCGCGCCGATCCGCCGCGGCTGGATGGGTGGGTGATCGGCTTCGCGCAGGCGACAGAGCTCGCGGCGGCGAACGCTGTGCGGCTCGCGGACGATGTTGCCGGCTGGATGAGTCGCTGCTCGCACAATTGGTCGCATTTCGTCGCGAGGCGGGGCTGTCGCCGGCTGTGCCTCGCCGGGACGCGCTGGTGCTGCGGATCCTCGACATGCTCGCGGCCGAACCGGTCGTGTCGGTCGACACCGTCGCGAGGCGTCTGGATACTTCGGTGACGGCGGCGTCGCGCGCGCTCACGCAGCTCGCCGACGCGGGAATTCTTGGGCGGACGAAGGATCAGAAGGGCCGGCTGATCGCGTGGACCGCCGACCGGCATCTCGGTCTGGTGGCGCTGACCGAGCGGACTAACCGGGTCGGTGGCGCGGACACCGCGATCCGGCCGCCGAAGTCGGGGCAGGCGGCGCCGGATCCGGAGCACGTCGGACCCGTGCGGGCCCGCGGCGGCGGACCATCGCCGGGGTGATCGTCGGTTCGTAGTCTTGAGCGCCTGACGCGACGATGCAACCATCGTGGCAGCGAAGCACGAGCGGGTTCGTCGGCTCTAGAGCGACAGCCTGATCACGCCGATGACGACGGGTACCACGGCGCCGAGCAAACACGCGGTGGACAACGCCAGGCCGATCGTCGACATCGCCCGGGGCACCTTCGCGGCGACGAGCCATGGACCCGACGGCGAGACCAGCCAGCGGGAGCACGTACTGCATCGTTGTCGCGATCCCGATCGGCAGGGGCTCACCCGGCCAGATCCGGCTGACCGCCACGAAGCCGACGACGTAGAGCACGATGGCGAGGATGCCCAGCCACAGCGCGCCCCGACTCCATTCGTCCCTCGTCCGTCGGGCCGCGCCGGTCGTCGTCGAAGTCGTGTTTCAAACGTAGGAACCAACACTGAAAGCCGCCCGGACGCCGTCTCGGTTCTCAGGCTGGGAGGCGCAGCAGTCCGCCGCTGGCCCGGATGGTGGCCGCCGCGACGTTCATCGCCCGGATGAGGACGGCGCCGGGGTCCACGATCCGGCGATCGTTCGATGCCGCCATCTCCTCGACGACCGTCTCGAAGGTGGCGTCGCCGGCTCTCATCGTGTCCACGAGGACCCAGCGGCGCAGATCGATCCGACGAACCGGTGTGATAAATCGGATGACTGGAGCTCTTGACAGCCGGTTATCGATAAATCTATTGTTCAGGCACGAAGGATCCGGCAATTCATCGGTCAAATCAGCGAAGCCGGTCCGCCGCCGATCCCGGCTCGTTCGTCACCGTCGACAGAAATGAGGGCACAACGTTGTTCCCCCGCAGCTCCACGACCCACTCCGCTTCGAGACCGATCCTCCGACTTCGCCGCCTTCTGGCCATCGCCGTGGCCTGTGCGCTCGCGCTGGTGCTCGTGCCTGCGGTCGAGGCCGAGGCGAGCCCCGCTGCCGCGGCGCAGGTCGACGCACCGATGCGGATGAACGTCGGCAGCGACAACCCGCTGCTGATCACGCAGCTGAACATCGGCAACGATCTCGGCAAGACCGAGGGGTTCAAGCGCAACTACAACAGCGGCTGGTCCTTCGCTCAGCTCTGGGCCTCCGTCCCGGACGAGTTGAAGCAGAACATCGGCTACGTCCTGCACCAGGGCCACACCGCACTCGCCGACAACAAGCCGGAGGAGAACGCTCGTTGGCTGGAGGACAACATCGCCGAGGCCGACGCGCTCGGCATCCCGGTCTTCATGCTGTGGGATGAGGGCCGCACGCTGCAGTCGAACGCGACCCGCTTCGCGTTCCTGGAGCAGATGTACCAGAAGTACCCGCACTTCATGGGCACCGTCGTCTCCGAGCAGGCGGACACGCTCGGCGACCTTCCCGAGGCGCTGCGGATCGCGAACCTGTACGGCGGCTTCCACATCCTCGGATCCCTCGAGGAGACGAACGGGCTCGCGAACCGGATGGAGACGCAAAGTTACTGGGATTCGGTCGCGCGCTACAAGCAGAACTTCATCTACAACCCGAAGAACTTCCACGAGAACTTCGAGGCCTCCAACGCCTGGGCGCAGGGCGCCTGGCTCGCCGGCGCGTTCGACAACTGGGGCCCGTACTTCGACGGCTACCCCTATTACGGCTGCGGCTTCTTCGGTCGCGACCAGAGCGCGTATCAGAACTGCGGTGATCGCTGGTCGCGCAGCATGGCCGAGACCGTCGCCTCGATGATGCTGCTGGATCAGTGGCAGAACGGCGCCACGGTCTTCCACATGGAGAACCAGCTGGACATCCCGACCACGGGCAGCCTGTATTCGCCGTACTTCTATCAGTCGATCCTGCCGGCGATGCGCTACATCCTGTCGCACCAGACGCCGACGAAGGCCGACGTCATCGCGCGCACGAAGGTCGCGTTCTCGGAGAAGAACGGCAACATCTGCTCGCTGAAAGACTCGACGACCGGCCGCGCGAACAACCCGTGCCGCCCGACGTTCTACTCGATGTACGAGAAGTCGCCGCAGCTCACTGCGGTGCAGAAGCAGCTCTGGTACTACCCGAGGGAGACGGGTCGCTACAACATCATCCCGCGCATCCCCAAGCTCGCCCCCGCCTCCTTGCTGACCCAGTTCGACACGGTCCTGACGGCGGACACCTACAACGCGTCGATGCTCTACGGCGACGCCCGGCAGGCACTGTTCGACAGCAAGTACCCCGCGATCTCCGAGGGTGACGCGTACGTGCAGAGGTCAGGGAGTTCCTGGCTCGTCTACAACAGCAACGACCGCGACAACTTCAGTCAGGACGCGACGCTCCTGCTCGGCGGCCAACAGTTCTCCCGCCTGGAGATGCCACAGATCACGCCGCACACCTGGGCCATGGTCGACCAGCGAAGCGCCTCCACGGTCGCCGTGACGCTCGACACGTACCGGACCGACCGCGAAGCGGATCTGCTCTCCGTCGGCGGGGTGCGCGACATGGAGTTCAACCGCAACTTCGTGAAGTACGCCTACGTCCCCGACCCGGCCGACTCCGCCCTGCGCACGACGACGATGCGTTTCGACGTGCCGACCAAGCCGACGCTCGCCATCTCGGGCTACGACGACAACCACTACAGCTATACGGAGACCTGGGACCCGAACACCCACCAGTACACGCTCGTCGTGCAGTCCAACGGCGTGGTCGACATCGTGCTCAGCACCGCCGACGCCGAGGCCGGCTGGACGACGATCCCCGCCGGTTCCGCCCTCGTCTCCACGACCGCCGAAGCGACGACCGTCCCCTTCGACGGCACTTCCATCGCCTGGCAGGTCCCGGTCGGCTCGAGCGGCACCGCGAGCGTCTCGATCGATGGCGTCGCCCAGGGCAGTGTCAACGTCTCCGGCGGGACCGTCTTCCGCGCGACCGGTCTTGCCAACAGCGCCCACGTGCTGCGTATCACCGGCTCGCGGCCCACTGGTGGCTCGTTCGCGTACGTCCCCTCGCAGGAGCAGTCGATGACCTTGCTCGAGTCGAACGACTTCAACTACGGATCCGCGAGCGAGGACGAATCGACCCTCTACGGGGCCGAGGGCTGGCGCGTCATCGACGGGAAACTGAAGCTCGTCGGCTTCGTCTTCCCCTTCTACGGCGACACCACCGTCTACAACACCAACACGAAGCTGAAAGACGTGCGCTACGAGGCGAAGGTCACCCTGGTGCAGGGGACGTCCGGCTCGATCATGATCCGCGGCAACGAGGACAGCAAGAGCGGACTGTTCTTCCGGCTCGACCCGAACCGCACCGCGGAAGGCCGCAACGGCACCGCGACGTACTCCTGCTCGCTGCACTCCGGCGCCGCCAAGGGCCTGAACAACTGGGCCGCCGTCGCCACCTGCCCGACCTCGCTGACTCTGAATCGCGACCAGGAGTACTCCGTCGTCGTCACCGCCGTCGGCAGCACCGTCACGGCGTCCATCGACGGCCAGGAGGTGCTCACCTACACCGACCCCACCCCGGCCGCCGGCTACACCGGTGTCCGAGCCGCGCAGACCCAATCCGATGCCGGCTACCGGCTCGGACAGTTCGTCGAACTGGACGATGTGAAGGTCACCGACCTGTCGACGAACTCGGTCGCCTATTCCTCGACGTTCGACGACTGGGACGGCGCGACGGGCTGGATGACCGAGACTCCGCTGGTCTTCGATTGGAACACCAAGGCCGACCCTCGCAGTTCGTTCACCTTCCCCTGGAAATGGCAGAGCAACGGCGGCACCTGGAACGTCACCGAGACCGAGGTGCAGACCTCCGGCATGTCCGGCTACTACACCGCGGACGCCGCCACCGGAAACGACTTCACCGCCACCGGTGGAGCCGATGCCGGCTGGGCCACGAAGGGCGACTACGACTACTGGAGCTGGCTGCGCGTCACCGACGGCGACCAGGCCGGCATCTCGTTCCGCAGCACCGACCCCGCCAACCAGTACCAGGCGCGCCTCAACGTGGCCGCCGGCACGGTGACCATTGGCAAGGTCGTCGCGGGAACGTGGTACCCGCTCGGCACCACCGCGTCCCCGGTCCCGCTCGCCCGCGACAGCTGGGAACTCGTCAAGGTCAGCACCCGTGGCTCCCTCGCTACCGTTTCGATCGGCGGCGTGAAGGCGCTCACCGTGCGCGACGACACGTACACCCGCGGCGCGGTCGGTGTCTGGGTCGGTAACGGCGGATCGGCGGATGTGGACGACGCTCGCGTCGTCGCACGCCCCGTCACCGCCGCCCCGGCCCCGGTCGCCGCGACGGTCGTCCCCGCGGACGGCGTCGCCGGCCGGCACATCACCGGCTACGACGACGCCGCGGTCAAGACCGCGCGGACCGTTCAGCCCGCCCTGCCCGCCACGGTCAACGCTCGATACTCCGATGGCACCCGCGGACTGGTCGCCGTCACCTGGCCCACCATCACCGCGCAACAGCTCGCCACGGCGACGACACCGCTCAAGGACGGCCCGTCGCGCGGCATCTTCACCATCCAGGGAACCGTCACCGGAACCACCAAGACCGTGCCGCTGCGGATCACGGTGATGCCCAACCTCACCACCAGTTACAGCATCACGGGCACCTACGACCCGGCGAACCCGACCGTCCCGAATCAGGTCCCCTCGACCCTCGGCGTCTTCAATGACGGCACCAGCACCTACACGAAGCAGCTCTACGTGCGATGGGACACAACTCCCGCGACGAGCCCCGGCTCGCCGACCACGCAGCGGATCACGGGCTCGATCAACGCCTACCCCTGGGCGAAGATCAGCGCGGACATGACCGTCACGGTGCCCGCGGTCGCCCCGGACGCGCCGACCGCGGTCACCGTGACACCGGGCAACGCCCGCGCCAGCGTCTCCTGGACGGCACCCGGCAACACCGGCGGCGCACCCATCACCGGCTACACCGTCGCCGCGGAGCCGGGCGGCGCGACGTGCACCAGCACCGGCGCGACGAACTGCACCGTCACCAGCCTGAGCAACGGAACCGCCTACACGTTCCGCGTCACCGCCACGAACTCCGCCGGAACGTCGACGCCGTCCACCGCCTCCACTGCCGTGACGCCCGTCGCACCGGCGCAGGCCGTACCGGACGCACCGCGCGGCGTCACCGCGGTCGCCACCGCCGCGTCCGCCACCATCAGCTGGGTCGCTCCCGAACACGACGGCGGGTCCGCCGTGACGGGATACACCGTCCTCTCGAACCCGGGAGGAAAGAGCTGCACCAGTACGAGCAGCTCGACGTGCACCGTGAACGGGTTGACGAACGGTACCCGGTACGCCTTCACCGTGACCGCCACCAACGCCAACGGCGCGTCCCCGGCGTCCTCCGCCTCTGAGCCGGTGACCCCGGATGCGCAGGCGAGCACGCCGGGAGCGCCGCGAGCTGTCACCCTCGCGGCCGGCGACGCCGCCATCACAGCGACCTGGACCGCCCCCGCGTCGGACGGCGGCTCCTCCGTGAGCTCCTACCTGGTTACGGCCAGCCCCGGCGGCGCGACGTGCACCACGACATCGCTCAGCTGCACGATCGCGGGCCTGAGCAACGGCACCGCCTACACGGTGACGGTCCAGGCGCGGAACACGCTCGGCCTGTCCGCCGCGTCCACGGCCTCCGCCGCCGCAACCCCGACGAACGCGAACCTCGCCCTGCAGAAACCGGTCACCTCGTACTACACCTACGGCGGGTCGACGGCGGCGAACAACACCAACCGCGCACCGGCGAAGATGGTGGACGGCTCCACCGCCACCACCGGCACCGGAGCCGCCACCGACACCGGCTACTTCACCGGCGGCAATGCCGAAGGCGCCTTGCTCAACTACAGCGCCGCCACGGGCGGCGACCTGTGCACCTGGGCGTACGTCGATCTCGGCGCCGACTACCGCATCGGCAGCTACTCGGTCATGTTCGGCCAGAACTCCACCGTCAGCGGCAACCGGATGTACGACTCGCCCTACGCCATCCAAACCCTCTCCGCCGCAGACGCCGCAGCCGCGACCACACAACAGCGCAACTCCAGCCCCTGCCCGGCACGCACCTTCACAAAGGGAACCGGGAACTACAGCTCCGCCAGTTACGTCGTGTCGGCCGCCAGCGACATCTGGAAGACCGTCTCCACCGGAACGGGCACCCTCACCCTCGATGCGCACGCGCTGGCGACTCCGTCCACCGCCCGCTACGTGCGGATCCTGATCGACGAACGCAGCACCGCGATGGTGTACGGCACCGCCGTCTTCGAACTCGAAGTCCGCGCGGCCGCCGGCGCCACCGTCCCCGAACCGCCGACCGCTATCACCCCGACGGCGCTCGACGGCGCGGCGAACGTCTCCTGGACCGCACCCAGCAACACCGGCGGCAGCCCGATCACCGGCTACACCGTCACGGCGACGCCCGGCGGCAAGACCTGCGAAAGCACCGCAGACACGAACTGCCGCATCGAGGGCCTGAGCAACGGCACGTCGTACACCTTCACCGCGGTCGCGCGGAACGCGGTCGGTGCCTCGGCACCGTCCGTCGCCTCCATCGCCGCAACCCCGGCTCCGTCGACGACCGCGCCCGGAAGCCCGACCGTCTCCACCGTCACTGCGCGATCCGGAGCCGTCGACGTCGCCTGGACGGCCCCCGCCTCCGACGGCGGATCGCCGATCACCGCCTACACCGCCACAGCGAACCCCGGCGGCCAGTCCTGCTCGACCACCGGCGCGACCAGCTGCCGCATCGACGGACTCACCAACGGAACGTCCTACACGGTCATCGTGACGGCCGCGAACGCCATAGGAGCCTCCTCCTCGTCGGCCCCATCCAGCGCCGTCGTGCCAGTCGCAGCTCCGGGCAGCCCCACCGCCGTCACCGGCACGGCGGCGACGACGGCCGTAGACGTGGCCTGGAACGCGCCCACCGGCGATGGCGGATCGCCGATCACCGGATACACGGTGACGTCGAGCCCCGGAAATAAGACCTGCTCCATCACCGGCACCACCAGCTGCCGCGTGGACGGCCTCACCGTCGGCACGTCATACACCTTCACGGTCACGGCGAAGAACGCAGTCGGCGACTCCGCACCGTCGGCGCCGTCCGCCGCGGTAGCGCCCAAGCCCGCCGACCTCCGAATCGGAGTCAACACCACCTCCCGCTGCATCGCCGGAAAAGCCGTACTCACCGTCGTCGCGATCAACAACGAGACGGTCCCGGTCGATCTCGCGATCAGCTCCGCCTACGGCTCGAAGTCCTTCCCCGCCACCGGCGCAGGGAAGAGCGCGACCGTCGCCTTCACCACCCGTCTCACCTCGATGCCCGCCGGCACCGCCACCGTGACGGCCTCGGCAACGGTCAACGGAGTCCCGGTGACCACCACGGTGAACTCGTCCTACGCCGCGTTGAACTGCGGCTGATCCCTATCCGAACAACCTCGACCGGCGACGACGTCGGCAGAGAAGGAGACCCGAACCCATGACGAAACGAACCGCGATCCTCGCCCGAACCGGCGCCGCCCTGGCCGGGGGCTTGCTGCTCACCGGCGTCGCCGGTGCCGCGATGGCCGCCGAGTACGGCACCGACGACGTCGACGTGAACGTGCAGATCACCGAGCTGGACGAACCCGGCGTGCTCGCGATGACCGTCGCCGGCACCTCCACCACCCTCACCGAGAGCGGATCGACCGGCACCGTCCGCCAATTCACCGGAACCCTACCGACCGTCACCGTGACCGACACCCGCACGCCCGAGGAGATCCCGGCCGGAGCGGGCTGGTACGTGCTCGGATCCGCCACCGACTTCACCGGCAGCGCCGGCCAGCCGCCGATCGGCGCCGACCACTTCGGCTGGACCCCGAACCTGATCGACGGCGGCGACAGCGGCCAGGTAGCCGAGGGCGACCAGGTCGACACCGTCCTCGACTCCGGCCCGAACGCGGTCGGCCTGGTCGACCAGGAACTGCTCGCGCTCGCCCCCGACTCCGCGGCCATCGCAGGCGAAGGCCAATGGACCGCGAACGCGAACCTGTTCCTGCGCACCGAACCGACCGTTGCACCCGGCAGCTACGCCTCGGTGCTGACCCTGTCGCTCTTCGAGTAGCGCCTTCGCTCCGGTGGCGGACCTGGAGGGTGTCCGCCACCGGCCTCATCAGCGCAGTGTCGCTGATTATCGATAAAGTCGGGGTGGGAGGTCCGAGATGCGCCCATCCGCGACGAAACCGGCCACGATCTACGATGTCGCGCGCGTCGCCGGCGTCTCGCACCAATCCGTTTCCCGGTACCTCCGCGGAGTCGAGGGCCTGCGGGAGTCGACCCGAACCCAGATCGAAGCCGCCCTCGCGCAGGTGGACTATCGCGCGAACGTGACCGCCCGGAATCTGCGCCGCGGACGCACCGGCATGATCGCGTTGTCGATCCCGAGCCTGGAGCAGCCCTATTTCGCAGAACTCGCGCAAGCCGTGATCCACGCGGGCCGCGCCGAAGGCTTGACCGTGTTCGTCGAGACGACCGACCTCGATCGAGACCGGGAACTGGCCGTGCTGCAGCACTTCGGCGGCGACGTGGTGGACGGCGTGCTCTTCGCGCCCAGCGTCATCGGCCGGGAGGACCTCGACGCGGCGCGCAGCACCGTCCCGCTGGTGCTGCTGGGCGACAGGATCTCGGACAGCGGCATCGACCACGTCACCATCTCCAACCGGGCCGCCGCGGAGTGCGCGGTGACGCATCTCCTGATGAGCGGTCGGCGCCGCATCGTCGCGCTCGGTGTCCAGCCCGAGGCTGAGTTCGGCGCCGCGCCGCTACGCCTCGCCGGCTACCTCGACGCTCATCGCGCAGCAGGGGTGGATGTGCCGGCGGACCTCGCCGCCGGTGCAGACTCCTGGGTCCGCGCCGAGGGGGCGGCGGCGATCGCGCGCCTGATCGAGGCGGGAACGCGATTCGACGCCGTCTTCGGGTTCAACGATGCTCTGGCCCTCGGCGCGTTGCGCGCCCTTCAGTCGGCCGGGCTCCGGGTCCCGGATGACGTCGCGGTCGTCGGCATCGATGACATCCAGGATGCGATCTATTCGACGCCGTCGCTGACTTCGGTCGCGCCGGGTTTGGATGAAATCGCCCGAGAGGGGGTGCGGATGCTGGTGGAGCGCATCGAAGGATCCACCGCCGACGCGCGCGAGCTGCTGGTCGGCTTCCACCTCGAGCAGCGCGAAAGCAGCGCACCGCTCGAGGTGGACTCAGACTGAAACAGAGAGCTCCATCTCGACCAGATCGACCGGCGCGCGCTCGAGGGAGATCTCGACACGGGCGGTGAACGCCTGGTACCGGAGGGTGTGGGTCCCGACCGCGTTCGCGGACCGGGCTCGAAGGTGCACCGCGGTCGGAACGGCGTGGCCGCCGTCATCCATCTCCCACTCGATGTCCACCTCGATCCCCGGCCGGGCGATGAGCCCGCGCACAGCGCCGCCGCCGAAAGCGGTCGGCACCGCGGGAAGGATCTCGATCTCGTCCCGATGGGACTGCAGCAGGCACTCGGCTACTGCCGCGGTCATGCCGAAATTGCCGTCGATCTGGAACGGCGGGTGCGCGGAGAACAGGTTGGGGTACAGCCCGCCCAGCCACGGACCGCGGTCGATCGTCATGTCGCGGAAGAAGAGTTCGAGAAGTGCGCCGAGCCGATCGGGCTGATGCAGTCGGGCGCGCATCAGCATCTTCCACGCGAGGGACCAGCCGGTGGACTCGTCGCCGCGCTCGTCCAGGCTGCGCCGCGCCGCCTCCTCGAACTCGGTCGACACCGGTCGGTCGGCGGGATGGATCGCGTAGAGGTGGCTGACGTGGCGGTGCTGCGGGTCCGGCATCGCGAAGTCCTCGTCCCACTCCTGCACGAGCCCGCTCGCGTTGATGCGGGGTCGGCCCAAGCGCGCGAGTGCTGCGTGAGCGGCGTGCGCGACGTCGTCGTCGAGGTGGAGGCGTTCGGCGAGTTGTGCGGTGATGGTGAGTAGATCGCCGAGGATCTCGAGGTCGGCTGCGGAGGACGCCGCGACCGAGCGCGGTTCGCCGTGTGGATCGCTGAACCGGTTTTCGGGAGATGTCGACGGCGAGGTGCCGAGAGTACCGTCGGGGAACTCGACCAGCCAGTTCAGCGCGAACTGCGCCGCGCCGCGGATGGCCGGCCAGGCGCGTTCGCGGGCGAAGTCGTCGTCGGCTCCGAACCGGATGTGGTCCCAGAGGTGGCGCACGAGCCAGGCTCCGCCGTGCGGCCAGAAGGCCCACTTCGGGTCGTGCTCGCCGTTACCCACGGGCATGGAGTACGCCCAGGCGTCGGTGTTGTGGTGGCTCACCCAACCGTCGGAGTCGTACAGCTCCCTCGCGGTTCGCGCGCCGGTGCGGCTGAGGCCGTCGATGAGATCGAACAGCGGTGGCAAGCAGGCGGTCAGGGCCGTGACCTCGGCGGGCCAGTAGTTCATCTGCAGGTTGATGTTCGTGGTGTAGTTCGAGCTCCACGGCGGCTGCAGGTCCGGGTTCCAGATGCCTTGCAGGTTCGCGGGCAGTCCGCCGCGCCGGGAGCTGGCGACGAGGAGGTAGCGGCCGTAGTCGAAGAGCAGCCCGATCAGGTCTGGGTCGGTCGCGACGACGCCGGCGTCCGACGCGAGAGCGGTGGCGACGCGGGCGTCCGTCATGGTGGGCGTCGGTCGGCCGAGGGTCAGCGAGACCGGCGCGAGCAGCGCGGTCACATCGGCCAGATGGTTGTCGTATGCGGCGTCGAGACGGCGCAGCGCCGCACGGGCGCGGGCGTCGGTGCGTTGCGCGAGGCCGTCGGCGCTCCCGCGGGGCTCGCGAGCGATGCCGGTGAACGTGGTCGCCGTCGCGACGGTGATCCGGACGCGGGTGGCTCCGACGATGCGGATGCTGCCGCCGACCGTGGTCTCGGCGCCGTTGTGCTCGATCGCGACGTGCGCGGCTCCGATCATCGATTCGGTCGGATCGTCGGGGTACCGGACCGGCTCGGCAACCGGGTCGTGGCTCGGGGTGATGTCGCTGGGCAGCCTCAGGATCATCGAGAGACCGTCGCGCCGGGCGGTGCGCCGGATCACGCGTAGCGGCGAGGACAGCGCGATGGTCAGGGGCGGCACCGTGCCGGTGCGCGCGAGGATCTCGTGGGCGATGACGGCGTCCGGATGCGACGCGAAGCTGCGCCGATCGATGCGGCTCTCGCCGGCCCGGAACGAGGAGTGGTGGGTGGCGGTGGCGAGATCCAGCCGTCGTTCGTAGTCCGCGGGCTCGTCATCGAGTTCCAGGCGGAGGTGGAGTTCGACGAAGGGGAGGAAGGTCTGACTGTGTCGGTGCTGCAGCCGGCGCAGGGCCACGTCGGCCGTGCCGTAGTCGCGCGTCGCGATGGCGCGTCGCGCGACGGCGAGGGCTTCGGCGGCGGCATCCGGGGTGATCCTCGGTTCGATGAATTCGCTGCGTGGGGAACCGGACCAGGCGGTGCCTTCGTTGATCAGGAGGCGTTCCCGCTCCGGTCCGGCGAAGAGCATGGCGCCCTGCAGGCCGTTGCCGATCGGGAGTGCCTCGGTCCAGACCGCGGCGGGCCGATCGAAGACGATCGACCGGCCCGGGGCGTCGAAGTCGGGCACCATCAGTCCTTCGTGCTTCCGCTGGTGAGGCCGTTGACGATGAAGCGGAGGCCGAAGATCACGAACAGGACCGCGGGAACCGCGAGCAGCACGAGGCTGGCGTTGTAGCGCCCGAAGTCCTCGGGGCTGCGCCCGAGCACGTTGGAGAAGGACGAAACGGCTTGCGCGGCGGTGGTGATGTCGGGGTTGGTGAACAGCATCGAGGGCCAGAGGAAGTCCTGCAGAGACCAGATGAAGCAGAGCACGACCAGGTTCGCGATCGCCGGACGCGACAGCGGGAGGAACACGCTCCAGAACACGCGGAAGTGCGAGGCGCCGTCGAGCCGCGCGGCTTCGATCAAGGATTCGGAAATGTTGCTTCCGTAATTGCGCATCAGCAGAACCCCGAACGGGATGGTGAGCGCGGCCTCCGGCAGCGCCACCCCGAGGTAGTTGTTGAACAGGTGCAGCTCGCTGGTGATGTGGTAGACGGGGATGATCAGGGCCGTGCCGGGGACGGCGAGAAACAGCAGGATGCCCACGAACGTCAGCTCGCGGCCGCGGAAGTTCAGCTGCGAGAGGGCGTAGCCGGCCGAGGTGCTGACGACGACGACCAGCAGGCCGTGCAGGGCTCCGATCGCGAACGAGTTGACGTACGTCATCGGGAGCGAGACGTCACCGATGGGTTCGGTGAACAGCGTGATGTAGTTCTGGAAGCCGAATCCGTCCAGCGATTTCCGCACCGCCGCGTAGAGCGGGAACGCGAAGATCAAGCCCATCGCGATCAGCAGCACGTAGATCGTGGCGCGGTCGGCGCGGCGGGTGATCAGGATCCGCATCGGATTGTCCTCGATCACGGCCCGAGCGCGTCGAGGCTTCTTCGGACCGTCGCCGGACGGGGTGGTCGGCGGCGCGGTCACGGGCTCGGGAATCAGTGTGGTGGTCATCGCTCGCTCTTTCTGGTGCGGGTGGCGAACATCTGGGCGAGGGAGATCACCAGGGCGATCAGCAGTACGACGATGGACGCGGCGGCGGCGAAACCGATCGTCTTGCCGCCGGAGTTGACGTAGCCGTAGAGGTAGCTGCCGACGATCTCGGTCGTGGTGCCGGGGCCGCCGCCGGTGGAGAACAGCACCTGCTCGAGGGCCCGGAACGAGCCCAGCAGCAGCGCGAGGATGACGGTGATGTGGGTCGATTTCATCATCGGATAGACGATGGAGCGCATGATCCGGAAGGTGCCGGCGCCGTCGATCAGCGCCGCTTCGAGGGCGGATGTCGGCAGCGCGGAGAGGTCTGCGGTGTAGTACATGATCGGGAGGCCGATCAGGTAGCAGAACACCAGGATCACGGCGAGGTAGGCCCAGTGCGGTGTCGTCAGCCAGGACTGGGTGAGTCCTTCCAGCCCGACGGCGCGCAGCGTCTCGTTCACCGCGCCGTAGCGCTCCTGGAGCATCGAGCCGAAGATGGTAGAGACCAGCGAAAGCGGCATCAGCGCCGGCAGCAAGAAGAGGAGGTAGAACACCTTCCGGCCGCGGACCCCAGTGGACAGAGTGACGGCGATGAAGAAGGCGACCGTGAGCGCAACCGCGATGCTGACGGCGGCGAACACGAGGTTGTTCAGGATGGAGCTGAGGAAAACCGGATCCGTGAGGACCAGGACGAAGTTGTCCCAGCCGACGGCGACGGGCCGCAGCAGCGAGATGCCCACCTTCTGACCGCTCGTCCCGGCGAGGAAGAAGATGCTGTACGCGTAGTAGATCGCGTACACGGCCAGCAGCGGCAGCAGGAACAGCGCCGCCGTCCCGCCGTTGCCCTTCGGGCGTTTGCGTCGCGGTTTGGATTCGACCAGTCGAGTCATGAGTGCGGTCCTCGTGTATCGGGGTGGGCCGTCCGGATCGCGGACGGCCCACCGTGCGGAAGTGCTTCCGCGAGGGTTAGAAGTTGCCCTTGGCGAGTTCAGCCTGGTCGCTCTTCGCGGCATCGGCGGCGCTCATGTTCCCGGTGAGGACCTGCAGGACGTTGGCGCCGACGAAGTCGGAGAACGCTCCGAGGTTGTTGCGGTCGCTGTGCGGATTGTTGATCAGGTCGACCATGGTCGCGTAGCTGCTCTTCTGCAGCTCGGTGGTCAGGGTGCCCTCGGGCAGGGTGTAACCGTCGACCGCGGGGATCCCCTTGAGGGTCGTGGCCCAGAAGTCGACACCGTCACCGGCGGCCATGAACTGCACGAACTTCGACGCGGCGTCCTGATCGGTGGACTCGGTCGGGATGCCGAGGGTCACGTCGAGGAAGCCACGCAGCGACGCCTCATCCGCGGTCTGCGCCGGGAAGGGGATGATGCCGTAGTTGCCGGTCAAGATGCGACCCGTCTCCCAGGACCCGTTGAACAGGACAGCGGCCTTGCCGGAGTCGAAGGTGTTCGTCGCGGTGGCGTAGTCCATGTCGAGGGTCGCCTTGTCGAAGACGCCGTCGTCGTACAGCTTCTTGTACGACTCCAGGCCGGCGACGTAGGAGTCGGTGTCCCATTCGCCCTCGTCGTAGCGGACGTCATCGAAGAAGGTGGGGTCGGTCTGCCCGACCACGGTCAGCGCGGCCTCGTCCTGGAACCAGTCGTCGGCCGGCATCACGGCCGGGAGGATGTCGGGGCTCTTCGCCTTCAGTGCGTCGCTCAGGGCGGCGAACTCGGCAACGGTGGTCGGCGCGGTAACCCCCAGGGAGTCGAGGATGTCGGCGTTGTAGACGCCGATCGCGGAACCGGTCGAGTACAGCGGGACCGCGTACAGTTCGCCGTCGCTGAAGAGCCGCTTGGTCTGATCGATGGTGACCTCCGTGAACGAGCTGGTCAGCTCGTCTCCACCGGGCCACTCCGAGACGGGAGCCAGGTAGTCCTGGATCTCGCCGGCCCACGCGCCGGGCTGCACACCCAGCACATCGATGTCTTCACCGGCGCCGAGCGCGGAGGCGACCTTCGCCTTGTAGTCGTCGCGGGGGATTTCGGTGTAGTCGACGGTGATGCCGGGGTTGGCAGCCTCGAACGCATCGATCAGCGGGTTGATGGCGTCCTGACCGGGCGCACCGTCCCAGCTCCAGTAGTTGATGGTGGTGCTGCCGTCGGCGTTGGCCTCTCCGGAATCGGCGGAGCATCCCGTCGCGACGAGCAGGAATGCTGCGGCGCCGGCGACGATGCCGGCGGACCTCGAGAACTTCATTGTTTCTCCTCTGGCGAGCGACCTCGCCGTCACGGGTTGTGGCTGACAGCGTTTCGGCGACGCTGCAGGGTGGGGCTCTGTGGTGGTCGGCTCGGGAGGTGGCCGACGAGTCAAGAATTATCGATAAATTCTTGCTTGTCAATGTCTCCGCGAGCTTTGATCGGATGAATCGTGAGTCTTAGTGCGCTTCAGTGAGGTGCTGCAGCGCTCCGGCGAGGTTTCATAGGATCAATCGTCTCTCGGCTTGTCATCGTGCGACGGGATCCCCCGCGGTCAAGAGCGGGAGCTCATCGCGTCGTGCATAGCCCTCCCAATCTCCGGGATTGAGGCAGGCGAATGCACCGGTGCGGCACGCCGTGGCGAGTCGTCCCGGTGGCGGAGTGCCGACGAGCCACTCGGCGAGATAACCCGCGACGAATGCGTCGCCGGCTCCGACGGTATCGACCGGTGCGATGGGAACTGCGGGGCTCGAATGAGCCACTCCCTTCACGAAGGCCGCGGCGCCGGCTGCGCCGAGTTTGATGACGACCTCCGTCGGTCCGAGGGTGGCGATCGCCGATGCGAGGGCGGCGGCGTCCTCGCCGAGGTCGGTGAGCAGGCGCGCTTCGTCGTCTCCGGCGAAGACGATGCGGGAGCGGGCGGCGATGCTCCGGTAGAGCTCGCCCGGATCGCCTGTGGGCCACAGAGCGGAGCGATGGTTCACGTCGAACGACACCGGCACGCCGGCCCGGTTCGCCCGGTCGATGAGGGCGTCGATCGCCCGCCGCGCGCTCTCGGAGAGGGAGGGGGTGATGCCGGTCACGTGGACGAGCCGGAAGGCGGCCACGTCGATCCCGTCGAGGTCATCGATGTCGAGCCGACTGCCGGCGCTGTCGCGGCGGTAGTAGCTGACTCGCGTCCGGGTGGCGGTTCGGCTCTCCTTGAGCATCAGGCCGGTCGGGGCCTGTTGATCGGTGATGGCGCGGACGTCGATGCCCTCGGCGCGCAATTCTCGTCGGATCCGGCGGCCCAGGCCGTCGTCGCCGACGCGGCCCAGCCACGTGACCTGCTGGCCGAGCCTGGCGAGACCGACGGCGACGTTGCTCTCCGCTCCGCCGATGCCGAGCTTGAGGTCGGTGACGTGCTCGAGTCCGCCGAGTTCGGCCGCGCGAACGAGCGCCATCGTCTCTCCCACGGTGAGGACGCTCACGATGTCGCCTCGTCGAGGGCTCGGACGGTGTCGGTGCTCAACCGCCGAACGGTGTCGGTGTCGCCGCGAGCGAGGGCGTCGCGTGGCACCATCCAGCTGCCGCCGACGGCGAGAACGCTCGACCGCCGGAGGTATTCGCCGGCGTTCGCTGCCGACACGCCCCCGCTCGGGAAGAACTCGACATCCGGGAAGGGGGCGGCCAGCGCATCCACCGCCCGGACGCCGCCGAGCAGCTCCACCGGGAACAGCTTCACGGCGGTCAGGCCGAGGGAGAGCGCGAGCTGCAGCTCCGACGCGGTAGCGATTCCGGGCAGGGGGAGAATCCCGTGTTCCAGAGCGCGTTCGACGACGGCGACGTCGAGGCCGGGACTCACGATGAACTGCGCTCCGGCGTCGACGCAGCGGTCGACTTGTTCCGCGCTGAGCACGGTGCCCGCGCCGACGACGGCCGTCGGATGCTCCGCGGCCGCGGCGAGTGCTTCCAGACCAGCGGACGTGCGCAGGGTGATCTCCGCCGAGCCGATGCCGCCGGAGCTCAGCGCATCGACGATACCGCGCGCATGAGCCGCATCGTCGATGACGACGACAGGGACGATGCGGGAGGCGGCCAGACGATCGCGGACGCTCATCGGCCCAGCCACCCGCCGTCGACAGGCAAAGTGACACCGGAGACGTAGTCGGACGCCGGCGCGGCGAGGAACACGGTCGCGCCCGCGAGATCGCTCGGCCGCCCCCACCGGCCGGCCGGGATCCGGTCCAGGATCGATGCCGAGCGCGCCTCGTCGTCCTGCAGCGCCTGAGTGTTGTCGGTGGCGATGTAGCCGGGAGCGATCGCGTTGACGGTGACCCCGCGTCCGGTCCACTCGTTGGCGAGGGCTTTGGTCAGCCCGGCGATCGCGGACTTCGCGGCGGTGTAGGCCGGCACGTTGACACCGCCCTGGAAGCTGAGCAGGGAAGCGGTGAAGATGATTTTCCCCCGTCCGCGGGCCAACATCGACCGGCCGACGGCCTGGGTGAGCACGAACTGGCTGGACAGGTCGATCTCCACGATGCGGTCCCACCATTCCAGCGGATACTCGGCGGCGGGGGAGCGGGCGATGGAACCCGCGTTGTTCACCAAAATGTCGACGTCGAGCGTCTCCAGCTCCGCAGCCAGCTCGACGACGGCGGCCCGGTCGGCGAAGTCGACCTGACGCGCCGCGAACGTGCGACCGTGCGCTTCGACGGCGGCCTGGATCGCGCTGCCCTGCGTCTCGAGGTTGGCGCTGATGCCGATGATGTCCGCACCCGCTGCGGCCAGAGCCTCGGCCATCGCGAATCCGATGCCGCGTCGGGCGCCGGTTACGACGGCGGTGCAGCCGGTGAGGTCGAACGCGTTCACAGCGCACCTCCGACGTCCACGAGGATCTTCATCGCTCGGCCGGCTTCCAGATCATCGAATGCGCTCAGCGTGTCGGCGAGGGGCACGATCTTCGTGATCAGCAGGTCGGCCGGGATAGCTCCGCGGTTCAGTAGATCGATGGCGGTCGTGAAGTCCTGCCGCTGGTAGACCCGGGCCCCGACGATGGTCAGCTCTCGCCAGAACACCCGCTGCAGGTCGATCGGGCGGGGCGTCGGGTGGATGGCGACGACGACGAGCCGACCGCGCACCTTCGCGAGCGAGGTGGCGCCGAGGACGGCACCCGCCGCGCCGGACACCTCGAAGACGACATCCGCTCCCGCGCCGCTGGACCAATCGGTCACGATCTCGACCTGGTCTACTTCGCGCGGATCGAGGGTGCGGAATCCGAGGTCGGCAATAGCCTGTCGGCGCTGCGGATCGAGTTCGATGACGATGACGTCACCACCGAACTCGCGGGCGACCGAAGCGATCAGGACACCGATCGGACCGCCGCCGATCACAACGACCTTCTCACCGGGCTGAACCTCGCCGCGGCGCACGTCGTGCACGGCGACGGCGGTCGGCTCGACCAGAGCCGCGTGATCCAGCCGCAGGGTCGACGGAAGGGCGACGAGCGTGGCGGCGGGAACGTTCCATCGGCCCTGCAGCGAACCGGGGGAGTCGATGCCGATGAAGTTCAGGTTCTGGCAGATGTGGCTGTTGCCGGCGAGGCAGGCCGGGCACGTCCCGTCCCAATCCAGCGGCATCACGGTGACGGGATCGCCGACGCTCCAGCCCTCGACGCCGGCGCCGAGTTCCGCGATCGTTCCGCTCATCTCGTGACCGAAGATCAGCGGAGTCCGCACCCGGGCGTCCATGTTGCCGTGCATGATGTGCAGATCCGTGCCGCACAGACCGGTGAAGGCGACGGCGATCTGGACCTCGCCCGCGGCCGGTGGCGCAGCCGCCGCCTCCCCGATTGCGATCCCGTGGTTTCCTGTGTAGCTCGCGGTCAACATGGCCGTGTCCTCTCTGACGACTCACCGGATGCCCGGTTCCGACGTGCGAGATCGGCCGTGGTCGACGGATCAGCGCACAGTCATCAGACCATAGCCGTAGCTAAGACAGTATCGCGACCTGAAATAGACCGAATCGTCAAAATTCATCCGATCCATTGGTTCGCTAGATGCATGGCCGCGATCAGGAGTCGGTCATCGACGCCTGGTTCTGCACGAACGCCTCGACGCCGAGAAGGTGGTTCGCCATGCGGATTCGGGCGGCCTCTGTGTCACCGCTTCGGACGGCGGCGAGGATGGCCTGGTGCTCCGTGTGGGTCACCCGTTCAACGCCGCTCTCGGTGATCGCGCGCCACAGCCGAGCACGCACCGTTCGAGACGACGTCGCCTCGATCAGCGCCTCGAGGGCACGATTACGGGAGGCGACCGCGATGATCTGATGAAAGCGGACGTCGGTGTCGAGGATCGATTCGTGGTCCGTCTCACCGTCCGTGTTGATCAGTGTCTCGGCTTCGGCGAGGACCGCGGCGGCGGCGGCCAGCTCGTCGTCGGTGATCTGCCGGGCGGCGAGCCCGGCCGCCTCGGTCTCCAAGATGCGCCGCACCGACTGCAGGTCGACCGCGCCGGCCTCGTCCTGGACGTCGGCCAGGAAGGTCAGCGGCGACAGCATCAGATCGGGACGCAGTGAGGTCACGTAGGTCCCGGCGCCCTGCCGAGTATCGAGGATCCCCATCACGGCCAGCGCACGCACCCCCTCGCGAAGGGAGCCGCGCGACACGGAGAGCAGTGCGGCGAGGTCCTTCTCGATCGGCAGGCGGGAGCCGGGCTTCAGCTCGCCCCCGGTGATCATCGCTTTGATGCCGCGGATGACGACCTCGGTCTGCGAGGGAGTCGCCGATGGCGCGGGTCGAAGGTTCGGCGTCTCTGCGGTCATGGGTTCAGTTTAGGCAGGCCGCCACGATACAGCTGATGTCCGACCAATCGACTTCAGATCGTCGAAGATTTCTGATTTTGGTGCGCGAGTCGGGAAATTGATCTAATGTATCGACCGCTGGACGACGAAAGGACCGCGATGCGAAGACGCACGACGCGTGGAGTCACTCTCACGGAGCAGGGGCTCGGTGCCGCACAACTCGGGAATCTGTACCGCGAGATCGACGACGAAGAGGCTGCGAAGGTCGTCGACACGGCTTGGGACGCGGGGATCCGGTACTTCGACACCGCACCGCACTACGGGCTGGGCCTGTCCGAGCGCCGCCTCGGCGCCGCACTGCGCCGCTATCCGCGCGAAGAGTACGTCCTCTCCACCAAGGTCGGGCGTCTGCTCGAGCCGGATCCGGACGGACGCGGGCTGGATCCCGAAGGATTCGCGGTACCGGCGACCACCCGCAGGGTCTGGGATTTCAGCCGCGACGGCGTCCTCCGTTCGATCGAGGCGAGCCTGGACCGCACGGGCCTGGACCGGTTCGACATCGCCTACCTGCATGATCCCGACGACCACTGGGCCGCCGCGTCGACCACCGGCATGGGCGCGCTCCTCGAGTTGCGCGATCAGGGTGTCCTCGCAGCGGTCGGCGCCGGGATGAACCAGAGTGCGATGCCCGCGGCGCTGATCCGCGAGGCCGACGTCGACCTGATCATGCTCGCGGGCCGCTACACCCTCCTCGACCAGAGCGGTTTGGACGAGCTGCTGCCGCTGGCGCTCCAGCGCGGCGTCGGGATCGTGGCGGCCGGCGTCTACAACTCCGGGTTGCTCGGCCGGAACCGGCCCGCCGCCGACGCCCACTTCGACTACGCCCCGGCCCCCGCCGAGCTGATCGGACGCGCGAATGCGATCGCGGACGTTTCCGAGAGCTTCGGCGTCACCCTGCCCGAGGCCGCCATCGGCTTCGTTCTCGCCCACCCCGCCGTCGCCTCCGTCGTCCTCGGCGCCCGCTCGACGGCGCAGGTCGACGAGAACGTCCGCCGCGGATCCGTCGACATCCCGCCCGAACTCTGGACGTCGCTCGCCGAACGGGGACTCCTCAACCTGCCCACGACCACCACTGGAGCATCATCATGACCACCATCACCGCTGTGACGGCGCACGACGTGCGATTCCCGACCTCGCTGAGCCTGGACGGCTCGGACGCGATGAACAAGGACGGCGACTACTCGGCCGCCTACGTCGTCATCCACACCGACGACCCGGCCCTCAGCGGCTACGGCTTCACCTTCACCATCGGCCGTGGGAACGACCTCTGCGTCGAGGCCGCCCGGCAGCGCGGGCTGCCGCTGATCGGCAGGGCCGTCGAGGAACTCATCGGTGATCTCGGCGGCACCTATCGGTGGTTGCAGAGCGATTCGCAGCTGCGCTGGCTCGGACCGGAGAAGGGCGTTGTGCACCTGGCCATGGCCGCCGTGATGAACGCCGTCTGGGACCTCGCCGCCCGCGTCGCCCGCAAGCCGCTCTGGCGCCTGCTTGCGGAGATGACGCCCGAAGAACTCGTCGACGCCGCCGACCTGCGTTATCTCTCCGACGCCCTCACCCGAACGGAGGCGTTGGAGATCCTGCGCGAGAAGGAACCGACGCGCCTCGCCCGGATCGCCACCCTGGAGAGCGCCGGCGGCTACCCCTGTTACACAACGAGTGCCGGCTGGCTCGGCTACTCCGATGACAAGCTGCGCCGCCTCCTGCAGGAGGCCGTCGACGAGGGTTACCGCCACATCAAGCTCAAGGTCGGCTCGAACAAGCAGGACGACATCCGCCGCCTCAGCATCGCCCGCGAGGTCATCGGCTGGGACGCCAAACTGATGATCGACGCGAACCAGGTCTGGGATGTGCCGGAGGCGATCGAATGGATGCAGTCCCTGGCGGAGTTCAAACCGCTCTGGATCGAGGAACCGACCAGCCCCGACGACATCCTCGGGCACGCTGCCGTGCGTAAGGCCGTCGCGCCGATCGGCGTCGCGACCGGCGAACACGGCATGAACCGGGTTCTGTTCAAGCAGATGTTCCAGGCCGAAGCGATCGACTTCTGTCAGCTCGACTCCGCCCGCCTCGCCAGCGTCAACGAGATCATCAGCGTCTACCTGATGGCCTGGAAGTTCGGCGTTCCCGTCTGCCCGCACGCCGGCGGCGTCGGCCTGTGCGAACTCGTCCAGCACCTCTCGATCTTCGACTACGTCTGCGTCTCCGGCACCCTCGAGAACCGCGTGACGGAGTTCGTCGACCACCTGCACGAGCACTTCGTCGAACCGTGCATCGTCGAGAACGGTGCGTACACGATCCCCACCGCCCCCGGCTACAGCGCCGAGATGTACCAGGCGTCGATCGAGCGGTACCGCTTTCCCGACGGAAGCTACTGGATGTCCGTCGCGGCGCCCGAACTCGAGGAATCCGTCGCGTAGATGACCGTCATCGACTCCCACCAGCACGTCTGGGACCCGGCCCGCGCCGAATACGACTGGCTCGGACCGGATCTCGCGCCCATCGACCGAGCCATCGACCTGGACGAGGCGCTGCCGTCGATGCGTCGAGCCGGCATCGACGCGACGGTGCTGGTGGAGTCGGCGGACAACGACGAGGACACCGAGCTGATGTTCGAGACGGCTCGGAAGCACCCCGAGGTCGTCGCGATCGTCGCGTTCGCGCCGCTGGAGGATCCGCGCCGCATCGCCGAACTCGCCGAGCGGTTCGCAGCCGAACCGCTCGTCGTCGGGGTGCGAAACCTCATCCACAACAACCCCGACCCGGATTGGCTGCTCCGATCCGATGTTCGGGGCAGCCTCGATATCCTCGCGGCTCACGGTCTCACCTTCGACCTGGTGTCGGTCCTGCCCCGGCACCTCATGCTGGTGCCCGAGCTGTCGCGACGGCACCCCGGGCTGAAGATCGTGATCGACCATCTGTCCAAGCCACCGATCGGAGCTTCGGGGCGGGAGCCGTGGTGGACGCTTCTCCGGCAGGCGGCGGAGAACCCGGCCGTGTACGCGAAGGTATCGGGTCTGTATTCCAGCGTCGGAGATCCCGGCTCCTGGACCGCAGCGAGCGTGGCTCCATACATCCACCATGCTCTCGACGTGTTCGGTGCCGATCGCCTGATGTTCGGGAGCGATTGGCCGATCTCGATCACCGCCGGTGGGTACGACCTCGTTTGGGACGGATTATCGACGATCCTCGGCGACCTCCCCGCACCCGACCGGGCCGCGATCTTCGGGGAGACCGCCCGACGCTTTTACGGCATCGACGAGTTCCGACTGCGCGCAGCGTCGGCATGATGCGACGGTGACGTCGATCACGGCTTCGGGGTGCGCGGACCTCCGTACGTCGTGAGCGTTGCGCGGCGTCTCGAGGCTTCATCGCGACCGTGTCCCGAGCGCGGCCCAGCTCAGGTTCTGCCTACTCCAGATCCCGTCGGAACGCCGCAACTGCCGACCAAGCGTCTAGCGCGAGGGCCTCGGCTTCGGCTTGGATCCCGGAGCCGATAGCGAGTCGCGCGTAGGCGGTCGAGCCTTCGGCGGTCGGGGTGGCATAGCGCTTGCAGGCGCCGAGAACGAGCAGGAGACGGTCCTTCGCCCAGCAGAAGCCTTTCGCTGGGAACAGCTCCAACGGCTCATCGACCCCTCGCGCGACATGGAGCAGGCAATGGCGAGCTTCTTCGCCGCGGTGCTCCCCGAGGCCCCGATCGAGGCTCTCGCTCAGAACGGTGCCGACGCCGGAACGTCGTCATGGCGATCTCGCGGGCCGCAGCGGCAGCCTGCCGGTGATCGCGTACCGGCGTGACACGACCAGCCCCACCGGATCGCTCCGGCGGGGCCGCTCGTGTCACGCGTGCTTCGATGAACGGCTTCCTCCGCGTCAACCGCCGACGACGAAGTTCAGGATGAGCCGGATCGACAGGCAGAGCACCGCGAGCAGTCCGATCGCACCGAACAGGTTCTGCCACCACTTGTTACGCAGGGCGCCCATGAGGCTCTTCCGGTTCGCCATCACCACGATCAGGGTCGCGAGGAACGGTGCGACCAGGATGGTGAGCGCCTGGGCCGTGACGATCAGCTGAACCGGCGCGGCTTGGAACAGCACGGTGATGATCAGGCCGAACGCGAGGATCGTGCCGCTGATGATCTTCGCGGTTCCGGAGGTCGATCCCGACGGGTTCCGGCGGTTCAGCGCATCCGAGAGCATCGTCCCGCCGGCGGTGGCGTTCGCGGTCATCGCGGAGAACGCGGCGCCGGTGAATCCGATCGCGAAGATCGCGGATCCGACGGGTCCGGCAAGGGGTTCGAAGATGCCGCCGAGCTGGGCCATGGTGGTGGCGGTCTGGCCGGTGGCGCCGAGAACGGAGGCGGCGACGACGATGACGAGAGAAGTCATGATGCCGGGAGCGAGGATGCCGGGGATGGTGTCGACCGCGGTGATGTCGCGGTAGTCCTCGGCGCTGCGTGCGCGTTCCTTGGTGCCGTAGGAGGTGAAGAAGGCGGCGTTGATGGAGAAATTGGTGCCGACGAGGGCGATGACCAGCAGCCAGGCGTCGCTGGGGACACGGGGGATGAGGCCGGAGGCTGCGGCGCCCCAGTCGGGGTTCGCGATGAAGGCACTGGTGATGAAGGCGGCAGCCATCACGGCGACCATGGCGACGAGCACCTTCTCGATGACGCGGTAGACGTTGCGGAACAGCAGGATCGTGGCGACGACGAGGGTGCAGAGGATCGTGTAGAGCACAGGGGAGCCGCCGAGCAGCATCGACATGCCCAGTCCGACGCCGACGGCGTTGCCGACGGAGAAGCAGAGGGTGACGAGGAAAACTCCGACGCCCGCGAGTACCCCGACGGTCTTGCCGAGGTGATCTTTGATCGACTGGATCAGCGAGACGGGGGATTGGATGCCCAGCCGCACGCTCATGTCGGTGAGGAAGATCATCAGCAGGGTCGACACGATGATCACCCAGATCAGCGTGTACTGGTAGCCGCTGCCGGCCTGGACGGCGGTGGCGAGGTTCCCGGGGCCGAACTGCCAGGCGCCCGCGACGAACGCGGGGCCGATCAGGGCCAGTTGTTGCCAGAACGAGCGGCGGGTGCGCCGCGTCTCGACGATGGTGCGGACGGCCTCCGTGGAGATGCGGCCGTATCCGGTGCCCGGCGTCCGCGAGGTGTGCCGGGTCTTGGTGCGCTCACTCATGGCGAGTCTCCTTCTGCGGGCGTGGGGTCCCGCCGCTTAGTCTTCATCGACTGAGGGGCTGCGACAACGGTGTCGGAGTCCCGGGGCCGCGCGAGGCGGCTGGTCCATCGGTGATGGACGAAGGGGGCGCGCGGGCCGGAGCCGGCGCGCGCCCCCTCGGTTCGTTACGCGGAGACGGTGACCTTCTCCAGGCCCGCAGAGGCGAAGGCGGCGGCGATCTCGGCGGAGGCTCCGTCGGCGAGCGGCAGCAGCGGGGTGCGGACGGTCGCGTGATCGAGGATGCCGCGGGCGACGAGGCCCCACTTCAGGGCGACGGTGCCCTCCATGTGCGAGCCGCGGTGGTACACGTTCTTCGTCACCGGCAGCAGGCGCTCGTGGATCGCGTGCGCGGCGTCGTAGTCGTGCGCCTTACCTGCCGCGATCAGCTCGACCAGCGCCTCGGGGGCGATGTTGCCGTAGCCGACGAGCAGGCCGTCGACGTCGAACATGGTCGGCAGCAGGTATTCGTCGTGGCAGGAGAGGATCTGGAGCTCGGGGTAGGCGGCGCGCAGCGCGGGGATCTCGGTGTACCAGCGCTTCATGTTGCGCACGCCGTTCTTGGTGGCGAAGACGCCCTCCTGGCCGGCGATCTCGAGCTGGGTGTCGAGGTTGTAGGTGGCCTTGGTGTTGTCCGGGTACTGGAACAGGATCAGCGGCAGGCCGCTCTCCTCGTAGATGTCTGCGTAGCGAGTCTGCGGTGCGCCGTCCTGGTAGCCGAAGCGCAGCCATCCGTGCGAGGGGTAGACCAGCCCGGCGGACGCGCCCGCCTCGACGGCGCGCTTGGCTTCGAGGGCTGCCACCTTGTTGCCCTCGCCGGTGATGCCGGCGACGATCGGGATCTCGCCGTCGACCGAGTCGCGGAAGGCGGTGATCACGGCGAGCTGCTCGTCCTGGGTGAGGAACGTGCCTTCGCCGGCGTGGCCGAGGACAACGAGGCTCTTGACCCCGTCGATGGATCCGAGCCAGGAGCCGAGGCGCTGGATCGCATCGAAGTCGACGTTGCCGTCGGTGGTGAACGGGGTGACGGGGGCGGGGTTGAGGCCGCGGAGGTCGAGCGTCATGACAGTCCTTTTCTCTCATCGTTGAGACCGGCAACCGGAGCTGGTTGCAATCGTTCGTGGGAACGTTTGCAAGGTACGCCGGATCGGCGCAGACTGTCAACAACGAAGTTCGAAACGAGGGAGATCCGATGCGGCTCGGCAACGATGACGGCAGGCTTGTGCTGATCCGCGGCGATGAGATGGTGGACGTCGCGACGCGGTCGGAGGGGCGGTTCGGCCCGGATCCGATGGCGGCATTCGATGACTGGGCGGAGTTAGTGGGATGGGCGCGCAGCGTCGGGCCCGGTCCATCGCGGCCCGCCGATCTCGCTCGGCTCAGCGCACCCGTTCCCCGCCCACGCCAAGTCGTCGCGGCAGCCCGCAGCTATCGCGAAGGCGCCGAGCCGCGCCCCGCCGGCCTCCCGCCCATCTTCACGAAGTTCCCGTCATCGATCGTCGGGCCCGACGCCATCGTCGATCTGCCCGGCGCGAGCGTGGACTGGGAGGTCGAGCTCGTTGTGGTCGTCGGCCACACGATCGAGCGGATCGACGAAACCAACGCCTGGGCGCACGTCGCTGGCCTGACCGTCGGGCAGGACCTCACCGATCGCGAGCTGCAGCGGTCGGGACCGGTGCCACAATTTGCGCTGGCGAAATCGTTCCCCGGATTCAGCCCGCTGGGTCCAGTGCTCGTCACGCCCGACGAGTTCGCCGATCCGGATGCGATCGGACTTCGCTGTTCGGTGAACGGCGAGACCGTGCAGAACGGAAACACCCGCGACCTGCTCTACCCGATTCCTGTCCTGCTGTCGCGGCTGGCCCGGATCCTCACTCTGCATCCCGGTGACCTGGTCTTCACAGGAACTCCCGCCGGCTCCGGGATGACGCGCACACCGCCGCGGTACCTCCGCACCGGCGACGAGCTCGTCAGCGAGATCGACGGCATCGGAGCGATCCGGCAGGTGTTCGCGTGACCCAGGTCGACGGTCCGCCCCGGGTAGCATCGGAGCGAGCGGCGCCCCACGCCGCGGTCGGTGCGAGGTCGAGGATGAGCCAGGAATTCACGCGCGGCGCAACCCTCAAGGATGTGGCCGAGTACGCCGGTGTCAGTATCTCGACCGCGTCGCGGCTCCTCGATGCTCGGCACGCGGCCAAGGCGACTGAGACGGCGCAGCGCGTGCGTGACGCCGCGCAGCAACTCGGCTACCGGCGCGACTACGCCGCTTCGAGCCTGCGCCGTACCGGCACGAGCACGATCGGCGTTCTCGTCCCGCGGCTCTCGGACGCGGTGATGGCGATCTTCTACGAGGAGGTCGCCCGCGAGTGCGAGCGACGCGACGTCTCCGCCCTCGTCGCGACCACACAGGATGATCCGGCTCGCGTCCGCGCCGCCGTGCAATCGCTCCTCGGGCGCAAAGTCGACTCGCTCATCCCCACCACCGCTCGGACCGATGACGGCTTCGCGGAAGAGCTGCGCGACGCGAAGGTGCCGCACGTGCTCGCCCTGCGCACCGACGGCGTCAGCCCGAGCGTGACCACGGACGATGAGCTCGGCGGCTACCTCGCGATTCGACACCTCGCGGACCTCGGCCACCGCCGCGTTGGAATAGTCGCCGGCCCGAGCTACGCATCGAGCGCTGCACGCCGACTCGCCGGGGCACGCCGGGCCATCGAGGAGGGCGGGCTCGACGGCGACGCGGGACTCGTCGCCGGCAGCGGCTTCTCGGTCGAGGACGGCGAGGCCTCGGCCGGCACCCTCCTCGCGCTGCCGAACCGTCCCACAGCCCTTTTCGCCGTCACCGACCATGCCGCGATCGGCGCGATGACCGCCGCGGCCCGCCAGGGCCTGCGTACGCCGGACGACGTCTCGGTCGTCGGCTACAACGACATCCCGCTCGCGCGGCACTTGCCGACCTCCCTCAGCAGCGTCCGCGTTCCGTTGGCTCTGATCGCGCAGAACGCCGTGCGGATGCTCCTCGACGGCGACACCGACAGTCGTGTGTTCCCGCCGACGATGATCCCGCGGATGTCGAGCGCGCGGCTGAGCTGACGGTCAGCCCGTGACCCCCGACCCGATCGCCGAGCCGATGAAGTACTTCTGCGCGGCGAGGGCAAGGGGGAGCTCGCGGAACGCCGGACGGCCGACGCGGCTGGTGGGTCGCTGCGATCCGTCGGGCGAAGACGGCGGACGAGCACTTCCCGCAGCTCACCCTGCACGACCTCCGCCACACAGCGGCGTCGCTCGCGATCTCGTCCGGGGCGAACGTGAGGGCGGTGCAGCGGATGCTCGGCCACGTGTCGGCGGCGATGACGCTGGACACGTACGCGGACCTGTTCGACGACGACCTCGACGCAGTTGCGGCTTCGATGGATGCTGCTCGCGCTGCTGCGGATGTTGCCAAAGTGTTGCCAGACGCGTGACTCCGGAGCGAGAGAAACCCCCTACTTCCGCGTCATTCCGGGTAAGTAGGGGGCTTCAAACTGGCGGTACCGGTGGGATTTGAACCCACGGTGGACTTGCACCCACACATGTTTTCGAGACATGCTCCTTAGGCCGCTCGGACACGGTACCGAGGACGAGTGTAGAGGACAGCCCACGCTCGCGCCAATCGGCGGTGTGGAGACATCAGCCAGGTACTGCTGGGCCCTCCACGTGCGCCGCCGCTTCCCCGTACGGTCGACACATGACGGTTGAGGGATGACGGCGCGCAAACGACTGCCGGATCGAGCAGCCTTCGCGGTCGTCTCGGTCGCGTTGGTGCTGGTCTTCCTCGCGTCGGGCTCGCCGATCCCGCTGTACAACACGTTCCGCATCGAGAACGGCGTCTCGAACGCCGGCCTGGCGATCACCACCGTGGTCTACCTGACGACGACGGCGCTGGCGCTGCTGACCACCGGCAGACTCTCCAATCACCTCGGTCGACGACCCGTCGCGATCGGAGCCGTGCTGCTGGCGATCGCGGGTTGCGTGGTGATCGCCTCGGTGCACGATCTCGCCACGCTGATGACGGGCCGGGTGCTGCAGGGTCTCGCCTGCGGCATCGCCTCCAGCGCCCTCGGCGCCTACGTGATCGATACGGCGCCGCCGCGGCCGCGCTGGCTCGCGGCGGCGATCACCAGCGGAGCGCCGGGATTCGCGATTCCCGTCGGCGCGCTGCTGTCCGGCGCCCTGGTTCAGTACGCGCCCGCGCCGCGCTTCCTCGTCTTTATGGTCGTCGGCTCGGCGCTGACGATCGTCGCGGCGCTGCTGCTGGCCTGCCCCGAGACGGTGCGGCGGGCACCCGGTGTGCTGCGGTCGCTGCGCCCACGGGTGCTGATCCCGCGCGGCGACGGGCGGATCCTCTTCGCGGCGGGTGCCGGATTCGTGGCGACCTGGTCCCTCGGCGGCTTCTATCAGGCGTTCTCGCCCGCGCTGACGGCCGACCAACTCGGCACGTCCAACGCCTTGGTGATCGCCGTGGTGTTCTCGTCGATCGTGGTACTGAGCCCCATCGGCGGCTCCCTCTCCGGCCGGTTCCAGCCGGCCGGGGCGGTGCGCGGCGGGCTGATCGTGTTCGTGGCGGCGACTATCGCCATCCTGCTCGCGCTCTCGATCGGGCAGATCGTGCCGTTCCTGATCGCGAGCCTCATCGGCGGCATCGCGCAGGGCGCGGTGAACACGGGCGGGATGCGCGCGGTGCTCGCGAAGGCGCGGCCGGAGGAGCGATCGGGCCTGATCGCCACCGTCTACCTGATCTCCTACACCGGCGCGGCGGCCCCGGGCCTCGTCGCCGGCCAGCTCTCGACCGTGCTGCCGCTGGTCACGATCGCGCTCGGCTACGGCGGCGTGGTGCTCGTGGCGGCCGTCGTCGCCGCGCTGTTCATCCGCAATCCGCGCCGGGCCTGAGCAGTTGTTTCCTCCGCGCCTGCGGAAGCACCGATCCGATGCGGACGGACGGCGCCGTTCTCGCCGCGACCGCGCCATCCCTCCGCACTCGCGGAGAAACCGCAGCCGCCGCCGGAACGGCGACACGTTTTTTGATCCACTCAAAACATGCGTAGGCTCGAACCGTGCCCTCCGAACCGATCAGCGCAGCCGACGACGTCATCCGCGGCGCCGGCCTGCGGGTCACCGAAACGCGACGTGAGGTGTACGCGGTACTCACCGCCCTGCCGCACGCACGCGCCGATGACGTGTTCGGCCGGGTGCAGGGCGCGCTGCCGAGCACCAGCCTGCAATCGGTGTACAACGCTCTCGGCGATTTCGTCGAGGCGGGGCTCGCGCGCCGGATCGAACCGGAGGGGCATCCCGGCCTGTTCGAACTGCGCGTGGCCGACAACCACCACCACATCGTGTGCAGCTCGTGCGGCCGCGTCGAAGACGTGGACTGCGTGCAGGGCCAGGCGCCCTGCCTGCATCCGGAGCCCGCCCAGACGCACGGCTTCGCCGTGCAATCCGCCGAGGTGACGTTCTGGGGCCTGTGCCCCGACTGCGCCGCCTCGGCTTGACCCCGTTCCGCTCTCGAAAGGATCGCCTTGACCGACATCACCACGGGTTGCCCCGTCCCGCACGACGGAGCCGATGAGACGCGACTGCCGGTCGGCCCGTCGCCGAGCGACGCCGAGCCGGAGGGCGTGCTGCCGCACCCCACTGCGGGATCCGCGAACCGGGTCTGGTGGCCGAAGAAGCTGAACCTGCGGCTGCTGGCGAAGAACCCCGTCGTGGGCAACCCGCTCGACGAGGCCTTCGACTACAAGGCCGCTTTCGAGGCCCTCGACCTCGACGCCGTGAAGCAGGACATCACCGCGGTGCTCACCACCTCGCAGTCCTGGTGGCCCGCCGACTTCGGCCACTACGGCCCGCTGATGATCCGGATGGCCTGGCACAGCGCCGGCACCTACCGGGTGACCGACGGTCGTGGTGGTGGCGGCCAGGGGCAGCAGCGCTTCGCGCCGTTGAACAGCTGGCCCGACAACGTCAACCTCGACAAGGCGCGCCGCCTGCTCTGGCCGGTGAAGAAGAAGTACGGCCAGTCGATCTCGTGGGCCGACCTGTTCATCCTGACCGGCAACGTCGCGCTGGAGTCGATGGGCTTCGAGACCTTCGGATTCGCCGGCGGCCGCGAGGACGTCTGGGAGGCCGACGACGACGTGTACTGGGGCCCCGAGACGGTCTGGCTCGGCGACGAGCGCTACAGCGGCGACCGCGAGCTGGAGAAGCCGCTCGCCGCCGTGCAGATGGGCCTGATCTATGTGAACCCGGAGGGCCCGAACGGCGAGCCCGACCCGCTGAAGTCGGCCCGCGACATCCGCGAGACCTTCGGCCGGATGGCGATGAACGACGAAGAGAGCGTGGCGCTGATCGCCGGTGGCCACACCTTCGGCAAGACCCACGGCGCGGCTCCGGACGACAACGTCGGAGACGACCCGGAGGCAGCGGGCCTGGAGAACCAGGGCCTCGGCTGGAAGAACGCGCACGGCACGGGCACCGGCGACGACACCATCACCAGTGGTCTCGAAGTCACCTGGACGTACCACCCGACCCGCTGGGACAACGAGTTCCTGCACATCCTGTGGGGCTACGACTGGGAGCTGTTCAAGAGCCCGGCCGGCGCCTGGCAGTGGCGCCCGAAGGACGGCGGCGGCAGCGACCTGGTGCCGCTGGCGCACGACATGACCCAGCGCCGCGAACCGCGGATGCTGACCAGCGACATCGCCCTGCGCGTCGACCCGGCCTACGCCGAGATCACCAAGCGCTTCGCCCAGGACCAGGATGCGTTCTCGGACGCGTTCGCTCGCGCCTGGTTCAAGCTGACCCACCGCGACATGGGCCCGAAGGTGCGCTACCTCGGCACCGAGGTGCCGGCGGAGGACCTGATCTGGCAGGACCCGGTGCCCGCCGTCGAGCACGAGCTGATCGACGCGGGGGATGAGGCGGAGCTGAAGCGCCGCATCCTCGCCTCCGGCCTGAGCGTCGGTGAGCTGGTCTCGACGACCTGGGCCGCGGCATCCACCTTCCGCGGCAGCGACAAGCGCGGCGGCGTCAACGGCGCGCGGATCCGCCTCGCCCCGCAGAAGGATTGGGAGGCGAACAACCCCGAGCAGCTGCAGAAGGTTCTCGCGGTGCTGGAGGCCGTCAAGGCCGAGTACCCGAAGCCGGTCTCGCTGGCCGACCTGATCGTGCTCGCCGGTAACGCGGGCGTCGAGAAGGCGGCGGCGGATGCGGGCGTCACGGTGACCGTGCCGTTCCGGCCGGGCCGCACCGACGCCTCCGCTGAGCAGACCGAGGTCGAATCGTTCGCGTTCCTGGAGCCCGGAGCCGACGGCTTCCGCCAGTACCTCAAGGGTCGGCCCTCGCTGCCCGCGGAGTACCTGCTGGTCGACAAGGCGAACCTGCTGACGCTGAGCGCGCCCGAGATGACCGTGCTGATCGGTGGCCTGCGCGTGCTCGGTACGAACTGGGACGGCTCCGCCTACGGCGTGCTGACCGAGCGGGTCGGCGTGCTGTCGAACGACTACTTCGTCAACCTGCTGGAGCTCGGCACCACCTGGAAGCCGCTGGATCCGGGCTCGCATGCCTTCGCAGCGACCTCGGATGCGACGGGCGAGCCCCTCTGGACCGGCACCCGCAGCGACCTCGTGTTCGCCTCGAACTCCGAGTTGCGCGCCCTCGCCGAGGTCTACGCCTCCGACGACGCCACGGCGAAGTTCGTGCACGACTTCGTCGCCGCCTGGACGAAGGTCACCGAGCTCGACCGCTTCGACCTGGTCTAGCGTTCACCCCTCCGCCCCGGCGCGAGGGTTGTCAATTCGTCCCGCGAGCTCTGCGAGTGGGACGAATTGACAACCCGAGCGTCGGGGTTGCGCCCCTTAACGAGACGCGCGCAGCGCCGTCGAGACAACAGCAACCCCTCAGCCCCGCCCCGCCCGAGTTGCCTCGACAGCCGATCTCGCCCAACTCAACCCGCGTTGCGAGCCCCCACCGTGAACTCGAACCCGCCGACCCCCTCGACGGACCCCGTCACCACATCCCCCGGCACCAACGCGCCAACCCCCGCCGGCGTCCCCGTGAAGATCAGATCGCCCGGCTCCAGCCGGATCGATTGCGACGCGAACGAGATCACCTCGGCGATCGACCAGATCATGTCGGCCAGATCGCCGCTCTGGCGGCGCTCGCCGTTGACGTCCAGGGTGATCGAACCGCGGGTGAGTTCGGTGGAGTTGCGCACGATCGCGGACACGGGCGCCGAGGCGTCGAACGCCTTGCCCCAGTCCCACGGGCGCCGCAGCGCCTTGGCGTCGTTCTGCAGGTCGCGGCGGGTCAGGTCCACGCCGACGGCGTAGCCGTAGATGCAGCGGGCCGCCTCGGCGACCGAGACGCCGGCCGCGCTGCGCCCGATCGCCACGACCAGCTCGATCTCGTGGTGCAGATCCGCGGTGAGCGGCGGATAGGCGATCTCGCCCGAGGCCGGCACCACGGCATCCGTGGGCTTGGTGAAGAAGAACGGCGGCTCGCGGTCGGGGTCGTTGCCCAGCTCGCGGGCGTGCTCGGCGTAGTTGCGGCCGACGCAGAGCACCCGGCGCACCGGCCAGACGTCGGTGCTGTCGACGATCGGCACGGTCGTCGCCGGGAAAGGAGCGATGGCGAAGCCCTCCGGGGCCGCGGGCCGAGCCGGTTGAGCCGGCGGTGCGGGTTGCGCCAAGAAGGCCAGCGCCGCATCCCGGAAGTGTCGCGAGGTCGGCGCGTTGAAGTGGTTGCGTCCCGGGATCACGAAGAACTCGCCGTTCGGCGTCGCCTCGGCGAGCGAGCGGGAGGCGGGCAGGATGCGGTCCTCGCTGCCGGCCGCGAACAGGGCGGGCTGCTGCGGCGGATGCGCACGGTCGGGCTGCGGGCTGCCGCGCATCCCCTCGACCAGCGCCACCAGAGCGACCAGGTCGTTGCCCGGCGTCGCATCCGCCATCGTCAGGTAGGCCTGCGTGAGCCGGTCCTCGACGAGGACGCCGTCGTCGATGAAGGCGCGGGCCTGGTCGACCCGGAAGCGGGTGAGCGGATCGCCGTCGGGGATGCCGCCGAAGACGGCGCGGCTGATGTGCACCGGCAGCTCGAGCGCGGCGTGCCAGCCGACGCGGGCGCCGAGCGAGTAGCCGACGAAGGAGACGTCGTCGAGGAGGTAGGTGTCCAGCACGGCGCGCACGTCGGCGACCAGCAGGTCCATCCGGTAGCCGGTGGAGACGTGCGGCTTGTCGCTGGCGCCGTGGCCGCGCTGATCCATCGCGAGCACGCGGTAGCCCGCTCGGGTGAGTTCGCGGACCCAGCCGGTGCGCCACCAGTTCGCCTCGAACGAGGAGGCGAAGCCGTGCAGGGCGAACACGACGGGAGCATCGGGATCGCCGATGTCGTAGGTCGCGACCCAGAGGCCGTCGGGAGTCAGGACCTTGCGCGGTTCCGGCGCATCGGGCAGAAGTGGCATCGCAGTCCATTCTGGTCGAGCGGGGTAGGGGACCGCGATGCGCGGCGTCATGGTGAGAATCCCTCGTTCACCTGAGGGATGCACGATGTGGGTCATGACGACAGATTTCGACGCCGAGCAGGTCATCCGCGACTCGACGGCCGCCGTGCACAAGAAGTTCCCCCAGCACGATGCGGCGCAGGTGGAGGCGATCGTGCGCGAGGAACTCGCGAAGCTGCAGGATCGGCCCGTGCAGGACTACCTCTCCGTGCTGACCGAGCGCGCCGCCAAGCAGCGCCTCAAGCACCCCGAGCGCGACGCCTAGACGCGCGAGGGGGTTGTCACTCCGTCCCACCTCGCGGCGCGACGGAGTGACAACCCCCTCTCGACGAGATCGTCGTGCGGGCCCGACGCCATGCGAACATCAGGGCTGCTGAAAACGCAGGGTACCCCCGCCGCCCGACCAGGATCCGCGGAACCGCGCGGATCCCGCGCGGCCCGATGCGGGTGCCCTTCGCTCACGCCAGCCCACATGTCCGCCGCACCCGGAGACCTCGCCGCGCGCGCAGAAAAGGGTTGTCACTTTGTCGGTGAGTGACCGACAAAGTGACAACCCTTTACGGGTGCAGCAGCGTTAGCAGGCCGCGGCAGCGTAGGGCACGGTCGCCGAGAACGGCGGCTCGCCCGTAGCGGTGCCGGTCACGCTCACGGTGCCGGCGGGCACCGCGGCGAGGCGGCTGGTGAAGGCGGCCGAGGCGGAGGCGCCGGGCGCCACGCTCGGGAACGACTTCGATCCGTAGGCGGTGGTGATCGTCACCGCGGCGGCCACGTCGTCGGTGTTCTTCACCGCGACGTTCAGGTAGACCTTGCCGGCGATGCACTTGGTCGACACCGTCGGCGCCAGCTCCAGCGAGCCGAGCGTCACCGCGGCCGAGGCCGAGGTGGACACCAGGGCATCCGCGTAACCGTCGTAGGCCGCGGTGACCGAGGTCACACCGGCCGGAACGGTGATGGAGGCGCTGCCCGCGACGAGCGGGACGGTCGCCGTCCACGCGCCACCGGTGAAGGTGACCGTGCCCGCCACGTCGCCGCCGTCCGCCGCCACGACGGCAGCGGTCGCGACGCGGCCGTCGGCCGTGAGCGTGGTGGTCGAGCCGACCGCCGCGACATTCGTCCAGTTCTTCATGGCCGTCAGGACGGTCTGCGGAACGCTGACGAACGCGCCGTGACGCGGGCTGGCCGGCAGACCGCCAACGGCTCGGACGTTCCAGGCCGCCGACTTCGACAGGCGCGCGGCCTGCGTGCTCGATGCGATCGCATCCGCCGAGGTGACGAAGGCCCGGTAGCCGCCGGCGCTGTAGTTGTCGACCAGGAACACGTAGCCGCTGTCATCGGCGGTGGTGTCGTTCGGGTCGCCCGCGTTCAGCTTGATCACCTCGGGGCCTTCGCCCTGGGCGCCGGTCTCCAACGAGGTCATGTTGGTGTCGGTCAGCTGCCAGGTCGTCTCGGGGTTCGCGGTCCAGCTCGACGCGGTCGTCGGAGCGGTCAGCACCTTCGACTTCTCCAGGAAGATGTCCTTGCCCGCCTCGAGCACGCCGGCGGCGCCGCCCTCCTCGTTCTTGGTGAAACGGTAGTAGTAGTCGCCGATCTTGGTGATCGTCGAGTCGATCCGCGCGTAGCCCGTGTCCTGCCAGGTGGCCGGCGGGTTCGTGAAGGTGCGGAAGTCGCGGGTGATCACCGAGAAGACGCGGGAGTAGAGCTTGTCGCTGTTGGTGTGCGTCGCGTCGGAGTAGAGCCGCGAGGAGAAGAACACCACGTACGACTGCAGCTCGTCGTCCCAGTAGGCCTCGGGCGCCCAGGTCATGCCGGCGGCGGGCTGGTTGATGGTGATACCGGTGTCGCCGGCGTTGGTGCGGCTCCAGTGCACCAGGTCGGTCGATTCCCAGACCTCGATCTTCAGGCTGCCCTTGGACTGCGCGTCGCCCCAGCTGGTGCCGCAGGAGATGCAGAGGTCGGTGGCGACCATGTAGTACTTGTCGCCGTCGTGCGAGCGCAGGATGTACGGATCGCGCAGGCCCTTGGTGTCGGTGGTCGAGGTGATCACGGCCTGGCCGCCGTTCACCGGCGAGAAGGTGAAGAAGTCGTTGCCCGACGTCGCCGCCTGGTAGATCTTCTCGTCGCCGTCCGACTTGAAGTAGGCGGAGGCGTAGCCCGCGTCGGGCGCGGTGCGACCGTGCTCGGCGACGGTGACGGTGAAGTCGCGGCTCTCGCTGACGCCGTTCAGCGTCGCGTGCGCCGTGAGCGTGACCTGCTCGTCGCCCTCGCCGTAGGCCGGGCGGGTGACGATGCCGCCGCCGCGGTACGGATCCGCGGATCCGACGGCGGGAGCGGTGTAGCCGGCATCGGTCGGAGTGACGAGGGCCGGGTTCGACGAGGTCCAGGTGATCGCGGTGCCGTTCTTCTTGCCGGAGACCACGAGCGGGAGGTTCTCGGTGCTGCGGCTCGCGAGCTGCAGCGCGTCGAGGTCGTCGTTGATGGTCGGCGCGAGCACGGTGAGCTCGAAGGTGAGCGTGGTGCCCAGGCTCGTCGTCGCCGTGAGGGTGACCGGAGTGTTCGTGCTGATCGTGCGCGAGACGACGCCGGTGGTCGAGACCACGGCCGGGTTCGAGGAGGCCCAGGTCAGCGTGACGCCGTTGCTGGTCGCGGGCAGCGTGACGTTGCTCGAGATCGCATCCAGCGACGGGTTGCTGCCGAGCAGCACGGGCAGCACATCCGAGCGCAGCAGCGCGGCGGTCGCGGCCGACTTGGCGGCGGCGGTGGGCATGCTCGAGGTGATCTGATCGGCCGAGAGCGAGACGTCCCAGAACTTCACGTCGCTGACGTCGCCGGTGAACATGGCGTCGCCGGTGTAGAGCGAGCGGCCGAGGTAGCCGAGCGTCGTGCCGCTGGGGATGATCGACGACATCGCGGCCGTGTGGGTCACGGTCGAGATCTGTACGCCGTCGCGGAACAGGGTCAGGGTGTTGCCCGAGCCGACCAGCGTGAGGGTGGTGAAGCCGGCGTTCAGCCCGCCACCCGCGGGCAGGCGGGTCTCGCCGTTCGCGGTCGCGGTCTTCACGCGGATGCCGGAGAGCACCTGGTTGCTGTACGCGGATTCGCCGCTGCGCGGGTTCACGAAGACGTGGTTGCCCAGAGCCGTCGTGTTCCAGGCGCCGACGCCGTCGCCGATCACCCAACCGAACTGGTTCGCCGAGGTCTGCGTCTTCACGGTGTACTCGACCGTGAAGTTGTTGTCGGTCGCGGTGACCAATCCCTTCGGTAGCGCCGCGTATCCGTTGTTCTTGAAGCGCGCGACCTGGTCGCCGCCGGCATCCGCGAAGGAAGCGTCGGTGAGGCCGCTGAGCGTGGCGTTGCGACCGTTGCCCGAGATGTCGAGCAGGGCCGATCCGGCGTGCGACATGTCGTAGTGCGCGGTGGGCGCCGGCACATCGACGGCGGAGGCGGAGAGCGGCACGAACGCGCCGCTGAGCGCGACGGTGGTGCAGGCGAGGGTGGCCAAGAAGGAGGTGCGGAGGGCGGTGCGCGTGCGGCGCCGTGGCGCGGTCGCGGGAGGCTCCGGGGAGCGTCGTCTCATCGTCGAGACCTTTCGGATCGGGGAACGGGTCGGACGGGCCCATCCGCGGGGGAGCGCGGATGTTCCCGGTAACATTCTCTGATCCGGAGACTAGCGCAGGGTTGGAGCCGCTAGCAAGGGCGAAGCCGGTCCGATCGCCCCGCCCGCCACAACGTCGAAAGGGTTGTCACTTTGTCGGCAGGTAACCGACAAAGTGACAACCCTTCTCGAGGTCAGCCGCAGGTGGCCGCCGGGTATCCCGCGGTCACGGTCTGCGCGCCGGGGACGGTGGCGGTCACCGAGCCGGCCGGCACGCTCGCCGCGCGGGTCGTGAAGACGTGCGAGGTGGTCGCGCCCGGGGCGATCGACCCCAGCGCCTTCGAGCCGAACGCCGAGTTCAGCGTCGGGGTGACCGCCGCCGTTCCGGTGTTCTTCACGACCGCGGTGACGTAGACCTTGCCCGCGATGCACTTGGTCGCAGCGGTCAGCGTCACGCTCGACGCCGGCGGCGAGACCACGACCTGGGCCGTCACCGTCAGCGCCGTCGAGCTCGACAGCACCTTGCCCGGGGCGTTGTAAGCGGTGGATCCGCCGGCGCCGACCCACTGGTTCTCGTTGGCGCCGATGGTGCGCACGACCCCGGTCACGGGGTAGGTGCCCGGCGCCGAGCCGACCGCCGCGGTGTTCCAGGTGATCGGCTGCGTCGCGGTGCCGCGGCCGTAGGCCAGCACGACCTCGGCGGTCGCGGGCAGTGAGGAGACGGTGCCGAAGTCGGCGGTCACGACGGATGCCGCATCCGCCGCCCGCACGGTGTCGTACTGCGCCTTGGTCAGCGAGACGATGCCGCCGTGCTTGGTGCTCGGCGCCATCGAGAAGCCCGGATCGGTGAGCTGGGTCCAGCCCGCCGCCAGGTCGGTGGTCGTCATCGGCTTGTAGCCGGTCGACGGGATCACGTCGACGTAGAGGTACCAGCGGTCCTCGTCGTGGTCCTTGAAGACCGCCGGGCCCTCGACCCCGCCGGCGTTCCCGCCGGCCCAGACCGCGCCGATCTGGGTCTGCCGCTGCGTCCACGTGGTCGTCGGCAGCCACCACTGGGCGGCCGTGGTCGACTCCATGTAGATGCCCTTGCCGGTGCTGTTGTCCTTCGAGATCCGGTACGTGGTGCCCTCGTCCTGGATCAGCGTCGTGTCGATCACGTCGCCGCCGGTGTTGATGAAGGTGCCGCCGAACGCGTAGCTGCCCTGGGTGAAGTCGGTGGTCGAGCCCCACAGCACCCGTGACGAGCCGGTGCCGGCGGTGTGCGCGGCGGTGCCGTACACGGTGGAGGACCAGTAGAGCACGAAGCGTCCGTTGCCCTGGCCGTCGAAGTCGTCGACCCAGGTCGCCTCGGGCGCCCACATCATGCCGGCCTCGATGGCCTTCTGGCCGGCCGCATCCAGCGCCACGTCGAACTGGCGCAGGTCGCTCCAGCTGACCAGGTCGGTCGAGGACCAGACGTTGATCTTGGTGCTGCCCTGGGTGGTCCAGTAGCACCAGCTGGTGCAGGAGCCGCTGCCGCCGTCGCCGCCGAAGACCCGCAGGTCGGTGGCGATGATGTAGTAGGTCCCGGTCTCGGGGTTGTAGGTGAGGTACGGATCGCGCACGCCCGTGGTGCCGAGGTCGGAGGCGAGGATCGGCTTGCCGCCGTTCAGGCGGTCCCACTTCTCCGGGTCGTCGCCGCGCGAGACGTCGAGGTAGATCTTCTCGGCGTAGCCGGCCGAGTCCTCGACGAAGTGCACCATCATGTAGCCGTACGGCGTGTTCGCGCCGGCGACCGGCTCGATCGTGACGGGCACGGATCGGGATGCGGTCACCCCGCGGACGCTCGCGGTCGCAGTCAGCGAGGCCGTGACGGATCCGGTGGTCGGCTGCGCGACGTGCAGCGTGACGCCGTCCGCCGCGACGGTGAGGGCCGGATCCGTGGAGGACCAGCTCACCGCGCCGCCGTAGTTCGGCAGGGTCAGCGTCGAGTCGTCGGCGGTGACCGCGGCGACGCCGTCGAGGATCGTGTTGACCAGCGGCGTGAACGTCGAGGCGTGCAGCCCGGCGTCGACGGTGGAGACCGCCGCGACCTCGGCGCCGGTGAGGGCGCGGTCGTAGACGCGGAAGGTGGACACCTCGCCCTTGTAGAAGGGGTCGGGCCACGGCGAGCGGCCGATCGCGTTGAGGCTCTGGTTCGTGATGGACGACGGCTTCAGCGCGGTCGGCGTGGTCGAGACCTTCGTGCCGTCGACGTAGAAGGAGATGGTGCCGGCGGTGCCGTCGATCACCGAGGTGAGGCTGTACCAGCGGTTCGCACTGAGCGAGTCGGTCGCCCGCGCGTTCACCTCGCCGCCGGCGCTCGCCGTGGTGATCGCGGTGCGCACCTTGTCGCGGACGGAGGCGAAGTAGTAGCTGGTGGTGCTGTCGTTGCCGATGTTCCAGAGGAAGTTGTAGCTCGAGGCCATCGAGGCGTCGAACTTCGTCTCGATCGTGATCGAGGCCGAATCCTTGCCCGTGAGGATGTTGTCGGGCAGCCGCACCCAGTCGGCGGCGGTGCTGGTCTTGGCGCCGCCGGCGAAGATCAGCGAGTTGCCGGTCCACTGCGCGTTGGTGCCGTTGACCACCGTTGCGGCGCCGGTAGTGGCGCCGGCGGCGGTGTTCGGCACCGTCGCTCCGCTGGTCTCGTCGAAGAGGTACTCGGCGAGCAGGCCGCCCTGCGGGATGGCGGCGTCGGCGGAGGCGGACGGTGCGCTGAGGCCCGTGAGCAGCACGGCCGCGGCGCCGAGGGCGGCGAGCGCGCCCCGCGTGCGGCGGCGGGGTGGGGAGAGGGTCATGGGGTTGCTCCGTTGCAATCGGGGTTTCGTCGGGGGTACGGGGACGACGGGCGTGCTGTCTTCTCGACGGCGCTTCGCGCGTCTCGTGGCGGATGCAGCGCCGCACGAGGGTTGTCAATTCGTCCCACTCGCAGAGCTCGCGGAACGAATGGACAACCCTCGTGCGACGCGCGAAGGGGTGGCGTCGAGGCGCTACCCGCAGGTGGCGGCCGCGTACGGCGCCGTCTGGGTGACGGATCCCGAGGCGGCGGTCGCGGTGACCGTGGCCTGACCGGCGGGCACGCTGGCCAGGCGGGTGGTGAAGGCGCTCGACGCGCTCGCCCCCGGGGCGACCGTGCTGAACGTCTTGGTGCCGTAGCTCGTCGTCTGGGTGATCGATACCGGCACCGCGTTGTTGTTCTTCGCCACCACGGTGAGCACGATCTTGCCGGCCACGCAGCGGGTCGAGGCCGAGACCGCGACGTTCAGCGCCGGCGCGATGCTCTGCGGCGCGACGCTCTCGAGCGTCGGCGTCACGTTCTGCATCAGGCCCGTCGCCGGGTCGAACGTCAGCTTGTCGATCGTGGTCTCGCGGTGGGTGCCGTCGCCGCCGGGGATGGCGAAGCGGTGGTAGGCGATGTACCAGTCGTCCGTGCCCGGCACCTGGATGATCGAGCTGTGCCCGGTGGCCAGGATGCCCAGCTCGGTCTTCTTCTGCAGGATCACGCCGCGGTAGGTCCACGGCCCGTCGATGCTGGTCGCGGTGGCGTAGCCGGTGCGGTAATTCACCGATCCGGTGTCGTCGATCGCATAGGTGAGGTGGTACAGCCCGTCGCGGTAGTTCATAAACGCGCCCTCGCGGAAGTCCGTGAGGCCCGTGATCTTCTTGATCGTCCCGGCCTTCACCGAGAGCATGTCGTCGGACAGCTCGGCGTAGACGGGCGAGCCGTTGCCCCAGAAGAGGTACGACTTCCCGGTCACCGGGTCGGTGAACGCGGCCGGGTCGATCGCCTGACCGGAGTTCACGGACTCACCGTTGGTGATCATCGCGGTCGGCTGCGCCGTGAACGGGCCGGCGGGGCTGTCCGCCACCGCGACTCCGATCGTCTTGCGGTTCAGCGAGGCGTTGTGACCGGAGAAGTAGAAGTAGTACTTCCCGTTCTTCTCGATGATCGTCGGCGCCCACGCATTGCCGGTGGCCCAGGGCACGTTGCCGTTCGCGCCGTCGAGCTTCAGGATCGGCTCATCCGAGCGCGTCCAGTCGACGAGGTTCTTCGACGACCAGACGTAGAAGGTGTTGCCGCCCCAGCCGGCGACGCCGTCCGAGGTTGCGTAGATGTAGTACGTGTCGCCGAACACCGCAATGTTCGGGTCGGCGTACAGGCCCGGCAGCACCGGGCTCTTCATCTCGACCGCGCTGAGGGTCCAGGTGGTGCCGCCCGGCGTCAGCGTCACGGTCTTCGAGGTGGTCAGGTCGAGCGTGGTCCCGGAAGCCGGGCTCGCCGTGACTCCGGCGGCCGTGTTGAACGTCGGGGTGAGCGCCGTGCGGTCGGTGCCCTTCTTCACCGGGAAGACAGCCGTGTGCGCGGTCGCGTCGATGATGGGCGCGACCTTGAGCACGTCGCCCGCGAGGGTCAGGTCGGCCAGCACCGTGGTGTTGCCGGAGGCGGCGAGCACCTCGGCCGAGCTGAGCGCCTTGTTGTAGATCGCGAACTCGCGGATCTGGCCGCGGAAGCGGTTGTCCGCGTCGTAGTTCGACCGCCCGAGGTAGTTCGCCGTGGTGTAGCCGCCGCCGATGTCCTTCGGATCGGTGGTCACCGTTCCCGTGCCCACCTTCACGCCGTTGAGGTAGATCGTGGCGGTGCTGCCGGCGAGCGTGTAGGTGAGGTGCGCCCACTGGCCGCGCGGCAGGGCGGATCCCTGCGAGACGGTCTGCTCGGTGGTCCAATTCCCGGTCGCGAGGCTGGTGCGGTAGGCGTCGCCCGAGGTGAACAGGTAGCCGTTGCCGACGCCCGCCGCGGTGTTGCCGAGGCCGTAGATGAAGTAGGCGCCGGTCTGGGCGGAGTCGATCCAGACGTCGGCCTGCACGGTGATGTCGGTGACGCCGGCGAGCAGGTTGTCGGGCAGGTCGACGTAGTCGTCGGTGCCGTCGAGCTTCAGCGAGCCGGTCTGCCAGGTGCCGCCGCCGACGATGGTGCCGTTCTGGCCGTTGCCCGACACATCCTGCACCGTGGTGCCGGAGCCGTTGTCGAAGGAGTAGCGCAGGATCTCGCCGGCCGCGTTCACCGGCTTGGCCGCGGGGCCCGAGCTGGTGCCGAAGGCGGCGAGCAGCCGGGTCTCCTCGGCGGTGGAGAGCCGCAGCACCGAGCCGTGCCGGAACGGCGCGGAGAAGGAGAAGGTGTTCGCTCCGGTCGCGCCGGTGGTCAGGGCCGTGAACTGCAGGCTCGCCAGCGAGTTCGTGACGTACGCCGTGTATCCGCTCGAGTCGCCCATCACGACCCAGCGGCCGTCGGGCAGCTGGTAGACGGTGAGTCCCTCGATGTGGTTCGACAGGCCGTGCGCAGTGTCTTCGCCTCGGGCGATCACGCGGGTCCACGGGCCGGCCAGGCTCGGCGCGGTGTCGACCACGGTGCGCCAGTCGGAGGTGGAGAAGCGGTAGTAGACGCCGTTCTCGACCGCGATGGTGGTGTCGATGATGTTCGGGCCGTCGGCGTTGTTCGTGTTCGAGCTCTCGTCGAGCCAGACCTGCGGGGTGGAGAAGTTCACGAAGTCGCGGGTGGTGCTGACGTAGACGCGCAGCGCCCAGTCGTCGGTGCCGACCTGCGTCTTGTCACGGCCGGACCAGTAGACGTAGTACTGGCCGGTGGCCGCATCCCACATCGCCTCGGGGGCCCAGACGTTGCCCGCATTCGGCGAGCCGGCGAAGACCAGGTTCTGGTCGCTCCAGTGCACCAGGTCGGTCGAGCGCCAGACCACGAGCTTCTGGCTCGCGTTCACCTGGTCCCAGGAGCCGCCGGCGGCGGAGCCCTCGGCGTGCAGATCGGTGCCGAGGATCCAGTACTCGTCGCCCGTGGGGGAGCGGACCAGGTGCGGGTCGCGGACGCCGAGGGTGCCGGCGAGGTTCGCGAGCACGGCCTGGTTGTTGTTCAGCTTCGACCAGTGCAGGCCGTCGAGGCTGGAGCCGAAGTAGATCTTCTCGTAGTCGGTCGCGGCGAAGTGCGTCCAGAGGTACCCGGCGTCGTAGTCGGTGTCGAGCGCGGCCGGAGCGGCGGTGACGCTGAGCGGGATCTGCCGGGTCGCCGTGGTGCCGGGGGCGGTCGCGGTGAGGGTGACCGCGGTGGTCGCGGCCGGGCGCGTGACCACGCCGGTGTTGCTGACGATGCCCGTCTGTGCGGAGGTCCAGGCGACGTCGAACGCGCCGGCCTTCGCGGGCAGCGTGACGTTGCCGCGGATGTCGGTGGCGTTCGGGATGACGATGCCGTTCAGGGCCTGCTGGGCCTCGGCATTGGCGTCGGCGGCAGGCACGGTCGCCGCGAAGGTGCGGGTCTGGGTGGCGGATCCGCGGCTCACGGATGCGGTGAGCGTCACCTCGGCGACGCCGGTCGCGGGGCGGGTGACGGTGCCGTTCGCGGCGATCACCGCGGGGTTGCTGGAGGACCAGGCGATGGCGGAGCCGTTGGCGCCCGTGGTCGGCAGCGCGAGGTTCGCGCTGACCGCGGAGAGATCGCCGAGGTTCAGCGCCGCGGTGTCGCGGGCGACGCGGGTCGCATCCGTCGGCTGCAGCGCGGAGACCTCGGCGGCGGTGAGCGCGGTGTTGTAGAGGCGGAAGTCGCGCACGCTGCCGGAGAGGTACTTGTCGGCGGTGTAGACCGAGCGGCCGATGTAGTTCGCCGTGGTGGTGCCGGCACCGATCGCGCCGGGGGTGATCGTGACTCCGGTCTGCTGGGCGACCTGGCTGCCGTCGAGGTAGATCCGCGCGGTGTCGCTGGCGTCGTCGAGCGTGTAGGTGAGCGTCTTCCAGCTGCCGCGGGCGAGGTTCGCGCCCGAGTTCACCGTCTGCTCGGTGGTCCAGTTGCCGGTGGCGATCGAGGCCTTGTAGCTGTTGCCGGTCGTGTAGAGGTAGCCGTTGCCGGCGCCGCTGGTGGTGTTGCCGAGGCCCCAGATGAAGTAGGGGGTCCCCTGGGCGGAGTCGATGAAGACCTCGGTGCTGACGGTGACCGAGGTGAGTCCGGCCAGCACGTTGTTCGGCAGCTTCACGTGATCGTCGACGCCGTCGAGCTTGAGGCCGCCGCCGCCCTGAGCGAGCGCGCCACCGACGAGAGTGCCGTCTCGGCCGTTACCGGTGGAGTCGTGGGCGACGGTGCCGCTGGTCTCGTCGAGCGCGTAACGCAGCACGAGGTTGGCGTCGGTCGCGGCGACGGCGGGCGTCGCGCTGAGAAGTGAGGCGGCGACGGCGGCCGCGGCCACCATCACAGCGGGCCGTAGCGATTTTCTGGTGAACACGAGCTCCCGTTTCGACGACGTTGACGAGGGATGCGCTCCAGGCGGAGCGGCGGATGTTCACGGTAACATTAACTGTCGGACGCGCACCAGGGTCGATTCCGAGCCCGAGGGGACCGTCTTCGACGTCAGCGCAGGATGCCGCGCTCGCGAGCGGCGGCGACGGCGGCGGTGCGCGAGGTGACGTCGAGCTTCGTGTAGATGTGGGCGAGGTGCGACTTCACGGTGGTCTCGCTGACGAAGAGCTCGCGGGCCACGTCGGAGTTCGTCCGTCCGGCGCCGACGAGCTCGAGCACCTCGATCTCGCGCGAGCTCAGGCTCGCCTGCGGCGCTCGCATCCGTTGCAGCAGCCGGGCCGCGATCACCGGCGCGAGCGCGCTCTCTCCGGCGGCCGCGGCGCGCACGGCCGCGATCAGTTCCGGCGGCGGCGCATCCTTGAGCAGGTAGCCGCTGGCACCGGCCTCGACGGCACCGAGGATGTCGGCGTCCGAGTCGTAGTTCGTCAGCACCAGCACGTAGGGTGCCGCGTCCAGCGCGCGGATGCGTCGTGTCGCATCGGCGCCGCCCGGCGCTTCCGCCCCGAACTGCAGGTCCATCAGAACGACGTCGGGATTCGTGGCCTGCGCGGCCGTCACGGCAGCGTCGGCCGTGGCCGCCTCGGCCACCACCTCGATGTCGCTCTCCAGCTGGATGAGCGCGGCGAGCCCGGCCCGCACGATCGGGTGATCGTCGGCGATCAGCACGCGGATCATGCAGCGTCGCCGATGCTCAGATCGACCCGGAGGGTGCTGCCCTGCTGCGGCCGGGAGTCGAGCGTCACCGTGCCGCCGAGCTGCTCGACCCGTTCTCTCGTCGCGCGCAGCCCGAAGGAATCGGAGCGCCCACCGCCGACGCCGAGAGCGGGATCGAAGCCGCGGCCGTCGTCGGACACGGTGAAGCGCAGCGACTCGCCGTTCACCGCCAGGGCGATCGTCGCGTTCCGGGCCTGCGCGTGCTGGATGACATTGGCGATCGCGCCCTGGGCGATCCGCAGCAGGGCGGTCTGGATGTGCATGGGCAGGGGCACCGGGTCCGCGACCCGCACCTCGACCGTCAAGCCCTCCGCCGCCCAGCGGGTGCTCGCGATCCGCTGCAGCGCGGCTCCGAGGCCGCGCTCGTCCAGCTCCGGCGGGGATAGCTCGCTGATGAACCGCCTCGTGTCGGCGAGGCTCGCTCCCGCGGTCTCGCGCGCCAGCCGGAGGTGCTCGATACCCGGTCGCTGCGGATCCGCGCGTTCGGCGGCGTGCAGCAGCAGCTGGATGCTGGCGAGGCCCTGCGCGACGGTGTCGTGGATCTCGCGTGCGAGCCGTGCACGTTCGGCGAGCACGCCGGAGGCGCGTTCCGTCGCGGCGAGCTGATCGCGGGTGTCGGTCAGCTCGAGCAGGAGGGCCTCGCGCTGCTGCGCCTCGCGGGCCAGCGACCGGTAGCCGAGCCCGATCAACAGCGCGACGCCGGCGCCGACGAGGGGCCCGACCACTCCACCGACGCTGAACCCACCGTGCAGCCCCAGCGCGATGATCGCGGTGGCGGTGGCGGCGACCAGCGCAGCGGAACCCCACCGCGGGCCCAGGAGGAGCAGGTAGAGGAAGAACAGCGGGAAGACCAGGTACGCGGCCTCGGGGGAGAGCCAGAGCAGGGCGGCCCACTCCGCCGTGAGCGCGCACAACCAGAGCAGCCGCACGCGTCGGCGCGCGCGGGCGCGGGCGAGCGCCGACCCGGCCGCGAACGTGACCGTCAGCACCAGGCTCAGCGCGACGATGACGCCGGAACTCGCGCTCGGAGTGAGCACGGCGCGGCCGATCACGAGGACGACGAGCACCAGGAAGAGCACGGTGAGGCCGGTGCGCAGGCCCGTGAAGACGGGCGTGAGCGGGGAATGGGCCATGGTCGGAATGCTACGCGGCACACGTTCGGCGTCATCGTCCGAAAGGACGATCGTCCGAGCCACCCTTCGGGGCCGCGACGCCGATCCGGCGGACGACGCGCGGTGAGGCCGCAGCGGCGAGAGTGGTCCCAGCCGCTGACCGGCGGCAGGAAAGGACCCGATGTTCGTTGCACTGCGCGACCTGCGCTTCGCCCGAGGGCGCTTCATCCTGATCGGCTCCGTCGTCGCTCTCATCACCGTTCTGGTCGGGTTCCTCAGCGGACTCACCGGCGGCCTGGCGATCCGGAACATCTCGGCGGTCGTCGCCCTCCCCGGGGACCGGCTGGTGTTCGCGAGCGGCACCGAGCCTTCGTTCGCCGACTCCGTGATCTCTCCGGAGCAGGCGGCCGGCTGGGCGAGCGCGGTCGGAGTCGACGCGGCCGTGCCGATCGGCATCAGCCAGACGTCCGCCGAGAGCGCTTCGGCACGCACCTCCGTCGCCGTGTTCGGGGTGGAACCGGGCTTCGACGCCCTCGCGCCGGAGAACGACGGGCGGATCGGGTTGTCCGCCCCGGCCGCGTCCGAGCTCGGCGTTGTGGTCGGCGATACCGTCCGCATCGCGGGCGCGGACTACACCGTGGCGACGGTCGCAGGCGACGCCTGGTACAGCCACACTCCGGTGGTCGCGATGACCCTGGGCGATTGGCGAGCATCCGCCCTCAATCCAGGCGGCGCGGCCACCGTGCTCTCCGTCACCGGTTCGCCCGACTGGACGGCGGCGGACGCCGCGAACGCGACCGAGTCGACCACCGTGCTCGGCTCCCTCACGGCCCTGAGCGCGTTCCGCTCCGAGATCGGGTCGCTGCTGCTGATCGTGGCGTTGCTCTTCGGCATCTCCGGCCTGGTGATCGGGGCCTTCTTCACCGTCTGGACGCTGCAGCGATCCGGCGACATCGCCGTCTTGAAGGCCCTCGGCGCGAGCACGCCCGCGCTGATCCGCGACGCCCTCGGGCAGGCGCTGCTCGTGCTCGTGCTGGGCATCGGCGTCGGCCTCGGCGTGGTCGCGGGCGTCGGCGGCCTGATCAGCGGGTCGGTGCCGTTCCTGCTGCATCCGTCGACCACTGTGCTTCCGGGCGTCCTGATGGCCGTGCTCGGTCTCGCCGGCGCCGCATTCGCGGTGCGCTCCGTCACCTCCGCCGACCCCCTCACTGCCCTCGGGAGCAACCGATGATCCAGTTCGACGACGTCACCCTCACCTTCGCCGACGGTGACTCCCGTCTCACCGCGCTCGACCGGGTCAGCTTCGGCGCGGATCCGGGCACGGTCACCGGCATCACCGGCCCGAGCGGATCCGGCAAGTCCAGCCTGCTCGCCGTCGCGGCGACCCTGATCCGGCCGGATTCCGGACGGGTCGTCATCGACGACACCGATGTCTGCGCCCTCAGCCCGAAAGACGCCGCCAGGCTGCGCCGCGACTCGATCGGCATCGTGTTCCAGAATCCCAACCTGATCGCCTCGCTGACGGCTCGCGAGCAGCTGGTGGTGCTGAACGAGTTGCGGGAGCGGGGTAATCGCCGCGGCCGCGCCGCCATCGCGGCCCGGGCGGACGAACTGCTGGAGACCGTGGGTCTGGGCGGCCTCGGCGATCGTCGACCGCACCAGCTCTCCGGGGGCCAGCGGCAGCGGGTGAACATCGCCCGCGCACTGATGAGTCGGCCCCGGGTCCTGCTCGTCGACGAGCCGACCAGCGCCCTGGACCACGAGCGCGGGCAGCAGATCATCGCCCTCATCCTCCGACTCACCGAAGAGATGCAGACGGCCACGCTGCTCGTCACCCACGAGCAGGCCCACCTGCCGCAGCTGAGCCGGGTGATCACGCTGGTCGACGGAGCCGTCGCCGCGCGCGGGTACGCGCCGGCGCCGTCATGATGTCGGGTCCGACACCAGCTCGATGGCTCAGCCTCGGCGGCGCCGTCCGGCTTCGCGACGATCACGTGCTGACCGGTCCGCGCGGAGTACGCGCTGGTATTCCGCGACCGATGGCAGCCGAGGGGCGAAGAGCAGCGCGATGAGGTAGGCGACCACGAGCAGTCCGCCGGTGAACACGCCCAGGATCACCGCGATGCTTCGCATCCAGTCGACTCGGAGATCGGTGCGGGTCGCGAGCCCGAGGAAGAGTCCCGAGATCTGCTTGCCCTCCTCGATGCGGCACAGCAGCGGGGCTTTCAGCGGGGTCGAGGTGTCGGCCGTGGTCTCCACGAGACCGAACCGGTCCAGGATGCGCTGCACCGTCGCGTCATCGATCTCGGCGCCGCCGTCGAGATGTGCCTGCAAGCGATCCCCGATCGCGGTCTCGAGGTCACGGGCGATATCGTCGCCGTCCCGACCATTCGAAGCGGCCGCCCGCGCTTGCGCGAGGTAGTCGAGGATCCGCCCCCGCGCCTCGACTGTCAGTTCGAAAGCGCCGGCGTGTCCGGCGAGTGAGAGATCGGTCACGATCGGCGTCCTATCGAATCGAGCATCGTGGCGAGGGTGTGGAAGTAGGCGCGGAACTGCTCGAGCTGGCTTCGCCCCTCGTCGGTGAGGCCGAGATACTTTCTCGGCGGTCCGGCGGGGGACTCCCGCCATTCGTGTGCGACCAGCCCTTCGCGGCGAAGTCGATTGAGCAGGGGGTGCAGCGTCCCCTCCTGAACCGGGAAACCCGACGCGCGCAGGATGTCGGCGATTTCGCCGGCGTAGCGCCGGTCGTGCTCGACCGCGGCGAGGACCACCGGTTCGAGCATCCCGCGTCGTAACGCTGCCAACTTGGCTTCCATGCAGGTACCGTAACAGAAACAGGTACCGGGGCGCGATTGAGAGGATGCGCCCACGGCTCCGGAGCCGAGCGATTCGGATCAGCGCGCGAGGGCCGCAGCCGCCGCGCTGATCCGCGTGATGCCGGCCCAGTCCTGGGCGTCGATCGCCGACTGCGGCGTGAGCCAGCTTCCGCCGACGCAGGCGACGTTGGTCAACGCGAGGTAGTCCGCGGCGTTGCCGACCGAGATGCCGCCGGTCGGGCAGAAGGTCGCCTGGGGGAGGGGCGCGCCGATCGCCGAGAGGTACGCCGGGCCACCGGCCGGGCCGGCCGGGAAGAACTTCAGCTCCGTGGCGCCTTCCTCCAGCGCCGTCATCACCTCGCCGACCGTCGAGACCCCGGGCAGCACGGGCACGTCGAGCGACCGGAAGTAGCGGTGCAGTGAGCGGGTGAGCCCGGGGCTGACCAGGAACTGCGCGCCGGCGGCCACGGCCGCATCCGCCTGCTCGGCCGAGAGCACGGTGCCGGCGCCGAGCAGCAACTCCGGCACGTCGGCGGCGATCAGCGCCATCGATTCCAGGGCGGTCGGCGTGCGCAGCGTCAGCTCGATCAGTCCGACGCCGCCCGCGAGCAGCGCCCGGGCGAGTGGGACGGCGTCGGCGGGGTCGAGGATGGTGACGACGGGGATGACAGGCGAGACCTGCATCACCTCGCGGGCGGTGATCCGAGCGGCGGCGGTCATGCGATGATCTCTCTTCTCAAGCCCGCGACGCCGTGGCGGTCGAGGGTGCGGTACCAGTCGGTGAGCAGAGCAGCGAACGTCTCGTTCGCCGTCAGCTCGGGGCGGAAGACCTTCGCCGAACGCAGCAGGGCCGGCACAACGGCCTCGGCCGAGCGGTCGCCCGGCAGCAGCGCGCGCAGCTCGGCGGCGAGCGGATCATCCAAGGTCTCGGCGCCGGCGACCCGATACATCCAGGCCGCGACGCCGAGCGTCGCCCAGCGCGGCTCGCGGCCTGCGGACAGCGATGCCTCGATCGTGCTCAGCAGGCGCAGACCGATCTTCTGCGAGCCGTCGGCGCCGACCTTCGCGTTCGTGTGTCCGAGCGCCGGATTCGCGAAACGGCGGAGCACGGCGGCGGTGTAGTCGTCGGCGTCCAGCTGCTCAGGCACGCTGATGGTCGGCAGCGCATCCTCCGCCATCATCCGTTCGGCGGCGAGCCGGAACGCCGGGTCGGCGACGCTGTCGGCGATCGTTGTCAGCCCCGCGGCGAGCCCCAGGTAGGCCAGCAGCGAGTGGCTCGCGTTCAGCAGCCGGAGTTTCGCGGACTCCCACGGCGCCACATCGTCGGTGAAGGCGGCGCCCGCGCGCTCCCACGCCGGTCGCGCGGCGGCGAAGTCGTCCTCGAGCACCCACTGCCGGAACGGCTCGGCGACGACGCCGGCCTCGTCGCGCCGGCCGATCTCGCGCTCGATCGCGGCGAGGTCCGCCTCCGTGGTGGCGGGCACCATCCTGTCGACCATCGTGCTCGGGAAGCGCGCGTTCTCGGCGATCCAGCCGTGCAGCGCCTCCGACTCGGCGGTGGGCAGCGCGGCGACGAAGTCGAGCACCAGCACGAGGGTGAGGGCGCCGTTGCCGGGCAGGTTGTCGCAGGAGACGATCGTGATCGGACCGGCATCGCGGGAGGCACGTCGTTGCAGGCCGCGCACGATCTGACCGATGGGGGTGACCGCCGGAGTACCGCTGAGGTCGGCGCGGATGTCGGCGTCGGTGCTGTCGAGGCGAGCTGTGCCCGGCGCGATCCGGTACCCCTTCTCGGTGATCGTCAGGGTGACGACGGCGGTCGCCGGGTCAGCGATCCGCTCCAGCACGGCCTCCGGATCCGCGCGCCCGGCGATCGCCCGCGTCACCGCGGAGACGACGCGGGCGGGGCCGGATCCCTCGCCGCGTTCGGCGACCGTGAACAGGCCGTCCTGCGGGCCGAGCTGCCGGGCCACGGTGTCGGAGCGGCCCGTCACCGCGGTGATGCCCCAGCGCGTGTCGCCCGTGGCGAGCATCGCGTCCTCCGTGAGCACGGCGGTGTGCGCGCGGGCGAACGCGCCGATGCCCAGGTGCACGATGCCGTGGCTCAGCTCGGCGCGCGGGATGGCGGGGGTGTGCGACGCGAGCGAGAGCCGGCTCACGCCGCCACCCCCGCGTGCTCGCGCGTCTGCGCGAGGGTCGGCACGAAACCGGTCCCGCCGCGGCCCCCGACGACGAGGGATGCGGCGGCCGCGGCGAGTCGGGCGGCGTCGGCGAGCGGGTCGCCGAGCACGATCCGGGCGGTCAGCGTGCCGACGAAGGCGTCGCCTGCTCCGGTCTGGTCGACCACGCTCGGAGCCGGGATCGCGTCGATCCACAGCAGATCGCCATCGGCACTCGCGAGCTGGATCCCGCGCGAACCGCAGGTGACCGCGACGGTGCCGGTGCCTGCGTCGAGCAGGGCCTCCGCAGCGCTGAGGGGCGAATCCTGCTGCAGCAGCGCAGTGGTCTCGCCCGGGAACGACGGGGTGATCAGGGCGGCCGATGCCGCGATCCGGGCGAGGTCGGCGGCGGCGCTCGCCGCATCCGTCAGTCGCGGACGGAAGTTGGGGTCGTAGACGAAGCGCGTCGCCGTGGCGGCGGCGTGCAGCACCAGCTCGCGGGTCGTGGCGGAGATGGCGCAGGCGATTCCGCTGGCGATCACCGCCCCGGCCGAGCGCAGGACGGCGTCGTCGACGTCATCGACTCCGAGGGTGGAGCCGACGCTGCCCGAGCGCGCGTAGGAGAACTCGCGTTCGCCGTCCGGGTCGCTGTGCACCAGGTAGACGCCCTGCTGGCCGCGGCGGAACCGCAGCAGCTCGGTCGAGACGCCGAGCTCGGCGACCCGGGCGGCGATGGCGTGGCCGAGCTCGTCGTCCGTGAGCACGGCGAGCAGGCCGACGGAGGCGCCGGCCGCGGCGGCCGAAGCGGCCACGTTCAGCGCATCGCCGGAGATGCCCAGCAGCGCCGGTACGCCATGGCCGAAGGCGCTGTCGGTCGCGACCTCGACCAGGACTTCGCCGATCGCGATGACGTCGAAAGCGGGGGTGGGGGCGACGGCGCTCACCAGTCGTGCACCGATCCGTCGAGCCGGCGGTTCACCGGCAGGTACTTCGGGTCGTACGGGAACTGCGCGGCGGCCTGCTCGTCGAAGACCACACCGAGCCCGGGTTCGTCGCCGGGATGCATGTAGCCGTCGGTGAACGTGTAGCTGGAGCGGAACACCTCACCGGCGGGGTCGCGGTGACCCATGTACTCCTGGATGCCGAAGTTCGGGATCGACAGGTCCACGTGCAGCGCCGCCGACATCGTGATCGGCGAGAGGTCGCCCGCTCCGTGCGAGCCCGAGCGCACCCCGTACAGGTCGGCGAGGGCGAAGATCCGGCGCAGGTGCGTGATGCCGCCTGCGTGCGAGACGGAGGTGCGGATGTAGTCGATCAGCCGCTCGGTGATCAGCTGCTGGCAGTCCCAGATCGAGTTGAAGATCTCGCCGACCGCGATGGGCGTTGTGGTGTGCTGCCGGATCAGCCGGAATGAGGACTGATCCTCGGCGGGAGTCGGATCCTCGATCCAGAACGGACGGTAGGCCTCGACGGCGGCGCCGAGTCGGCCGGCCTCGATGGGCGAGAGCCGGTGGTGCACGTCGTGCAGTACGTGCACGCCGTAGCCGAACTGCTCGCGCAGGTGCGCCATCATCGTCGGCGCGAAGTCGAGGTAGGCGGTGGTCTCCCACGAGTCCTCCTGCGGCACGTTGCCGGAGGCGGGCTCGTAGAGCTTGCCGTCGGCGGGCGCGATGCCGTAGGTCTTGTCGAGCCCGGGGATCGCTGCCTGAGCCCGGATCGCCTTGTAGCCGAGGTCGATGTGGTGCTGGAAGTCCGCGTCGAGGTCGTCCAGCGTGGTGCCGCTGGCATGACCGTAGACCATCACGCCGTCGCGGGCGGCGCCGCCGAGCAGCTGGTAGACGGGCATGCCTGCCGCCTTGCCCTTGATGTCCCAGAGGGCGACGTCGATCGCCGCGATCGCGGTCATCGTGACCGGGCCGCGGCGCCAGTAGGCGCCCTTGTAGAAGTACTGCCAGGTGTCCTCGATGCGACGGGCGTCGCGGCCGATCAACAGCGGGCAGAGATGGTCCTGCAGGTACGACGCCACCGACAGCTCGCGGCCGTTCAGGGTGGCGTCGCCGATGCCGCCGATGCCGTCCTCCGTCTCGATCACGAGCGTGACGTAGTTGCGGCCGGGGGAGGAGACGACGACGCGGGCGTCGGTGATCTTCACGGGGTGTCCTTCGTGGGGTTCGATGCGGTAGGCGCTTCGGGGGAGAGGCTGAGCATGACCTTGCTGCTGCCGGAGCCGGGATCCGCCGCGGTGCGCAGCGCCGCATCCGCCTGTTCGAGCGGGAAGCTGTGCGTCATCACCGGCGTGAGGTCGAGGCCGTCGGCCATCGCCTGAATCGCATCCGTGATCTCGTCCACGAAGCGGTAGTTGCCGATCCAGGTGATCTCGCGGGTGACCAGGTCGCCCAGGGCCGCGGGGGCCGGCGCGCCGGGCAGATTGCCGACCTGCATCAGCGTGCCGCCGCGGGCGGTGGCGCGCAGCACGCCGCCGAGGGCTCCGGGGGCACCGGAGGCCTCGAAGACCAGCTCGGAGTCGGCGGGCAGCTCGTCGCCCTTCGCCACGTTGCGCGCCTCGTCGGCGCCCATCCGCAGCGCCACGGCGAGCGAGGCGTCGTTGAGGTCGGCGGCGATGATCCGGCCGGCGCCGGCGTGGCGAAGCGCGGCGATCACCAGGGTGCCGATCGGGCCGGCACCGTTCACGAACACGTCGCGGCCGCGGACGTCGCCGGCCCGGCCGACCGCGTGCATGGCGACGGCCAGCGGCTCGGCGAGCGCGCCGTGCCGGGTGTCGACCCCGGCGGGCAGCGCTCGCAGCTGATAGGCGTGCACCTTCTTGAGTTCGCTGAAGCCGCCGTCCGCGTGCGGGTGGAACGCGGCGGATCCGAAGTAGCGGATGTCGGGATAGAGATTCGTGCGCCCGGCGAGCCGCTCGGGCAGCACACCGTCGCCGACCAGCTCCGACGGGTGCACGGTGACCGCCTGGCCGAGCGACCAGCCTTCGACGCGCTCGCCGAGCTGGGCGATCCGGCCGGCGAACTCGTGACCGAGCACCAGGGGGTCGATCAGGGTCGCGGTTCCGGACGCGCCGTGCTTCCAGTAGGAGAGGTCGGAGCCGCAGATCCCGCCCCACTCGACCGCGATCACGACCTCGCCGGGGCCGGCGATCGGATCGGGGCGCTCATCGATGCGCAGATCGTTCGCGCCGTGCACTACAACGGCTCTCATACCGCGTCCTCCAGACGGACCATGTCGCGTCCGCGGACCTCGGGGCTGAGCAGCGCCGACACGAGCGAGACGAGGGAGTAGCCGATCACCATCGCGGCGAGCGGCCACCACGAGCCTGTCACGGCGGTGAGCGTCGCGGCGAGGACCGGGCCGATCGCGGTGGTCAGGATGCCACCGATCTCCTTGGCGAGTGCGAGCTGGGTGAAGCGCGTGCGAGCGCCGAACAGTTCGGCCATCGTCACCGACTCGAGCGAGAACAGGGCGAGGACGCCGATGTTCAGGCCGACCACGATGCCGATCGTCATCAGAACGGGGTCACCGCTGGTGACCATCAGCATCATCGGGATCGCGAAGAGGATGGTGAGCGAGGTGAAGAAGAGGTAGAGCGGACGCCGGCCGAAGCGGTCGCCCAGGATGCCGACCAGCGGCACCGTGGCGAAGCCGAACAGCGAGCCGATCACGATGGCGCTGGTGCCGATCGACTTGTCCGCGAGCAGGGTCGTCGCGATGTAGCCGATCAGGAAGGTCTGGATCAGGCCCGAGTTGCCCGCCTGGCCGAAGCGCAGGCCGAGGGCGATCAGGAACGCCTTACCCTTCTTCTGCTTCAGCGCGGTCTCGATGCTGCCGGTGCCGGCGATCAGGGCCTGCTCGGCGAGCTGCTTCTTGGTCAGGGCGACGCCGTCGACCAGGTCGTCGCGCTGTTCGAAGACCGGGCTCTCCTTCAGCGAGGTGCGGATCCAGACGGCGAGGATGAGCAGCACGAAGCTGGCCAGGAACGGCACGCGCCAGCCCCAGGTGATCAGGTCCTCATCCGGAAGGGTCGCGACCAGGATCGCCCAGAGCGCGGAGGCGCCGAGGGTGCCGGAGTTGGTGCCGAGCGAGACGAGGGAGGAGATCAGCCCGCGCTTCTTGACGGGCGCGTACTCGGCCAGCATCACGGTCGCGCCGGCGATCTCCGCGCCGGCGCCGAAGCCCTGCAGCAGGCGGAGGAAGACCAGCAGGATCGGCGCGAGCAGCCCGACCTGCTGGTAGGTCGGCAGCACGCCGATCAGAGTGGTCGAGACGCCCATCAGCGCGATGGTGATGAAGAGCACCTTCTTGCGGCCGATGCGGTCGCCCATTCGGCCGAAGTAGATCGCGCCGAGCAGGCGGGCCACGTAGCCGACGCCGTAGGTCGCCATCGCCGCGATCAGGCCGACGGCCGGGTCGAACTCGGGGAAGAAGATCCGGTTGAAGACGATGGCGGCGGCCAGCGAGTAGAGCTGGAAGTCCATGAACTCCATCGCGGTGCCGAGCCAGCCGGAGACGGCGACCTTCGCGAGATCCTTCGTGCTGCGCACCCCCTTCTGATCGGGGGTCTGCGTCGCTTTCGACGCGGCGGTCTTCTCGGTCATCCGGTGCTCCCTTGCAAGCGATGAGGTTGGCGGTCATCGCTGCGACGGAGGCGTCTTCAGCGAGCGACAACTGCCATACAAGCACTGCCATGGTAGTTTGTCAACGGCGCGCTAGACTCCCTCCATGGCAGCACGGAGCGAGGCCGCGGGCAGAACCGCTTCGGTGCGCGACCGCACGCTGGATACCCTGCGCCGCCGCATCATCTCGCTGGAGCTGAAGCCCGGGACGCCGCTCTCGGAGAACGAACTCTCCGCCGAACTGGGCATCTCGCGGACGCCGGTGCGCGAGAGTCTGATTCTGCTGCGCGAGGAGGGTCTTGTGCAGATCTTCCCGCAGCGGGGCAGCTTCGTCTCGCGCGTCGATCCCGAGCGGGTCGCCGAGGCGCAGTTCATCCGCGAGGCCATCGAATGCGCCTCCGTCGCCCAGGTCGGCGTGGATGTCGAGGTCGACCCGGCCAAGCTCTCCGGCCTGCGCGACATCCTCGACGAGCAGCGCGACGCGGATGCGGATGAAGACGTCGAGCGGTTCTTCCGGCTCGACGAGGACTTCCATCGCGCGCTGCTGGACCTCACCGGACACGGCAGCGCGTGGAACGCGGTCAACTCCGCGAAGGCCCACCTCGACCGCGCGCGCCGCCTCAGCCTGGTGGACGCCCGCCCCATCCACGCCTTGATCGACCAGCACACCGCCGTCGTCGATGCGATCGAGCGCGAGGATGTGGCCGCGGCGGTCGATTCGCTGCGGCACCACCTGCGCGCGGTCTTCGATGACGTGGAGCGCATCCGGCGCAGCTCGCCCGAGCTGTTCTCGGACGGCAGCGAGATCCGCGTCGTGCGCCGCACGGTGTCGATGCTGGAGTAGGGCGCTCCGAAGCGCGGCCGCCGCCGTCGCTGATTGAGCCTGCTGAAAATCCCGTCCCCATCGTGGGTGGTTTCGGCAGGCTCAACCAGCGGTGTGGGCGGTGCGGCTCGCGTCCCCGCTGATTGAGCCTGCCGAAATCAGGCTCGACCAGCGGTGACGGGGCCGACCTCAGCGGGTGCTGTGGCGGCGGGCCCGGACGATGCCGACGCCGCCGAGGAGCAGTAGGCCCAGCGCGAGCCACAGCGGCGCGGCAGCGTTCACACCCGTCGCGGCGAGAGCGGAGCCGTCGGAACCGGTCGAGACGACGGTCGGCACGGCCGTCGGCGTCGAGGTCGGGGTCGGCGCAGCCGTCGGCGCGACGGTCGGCTCGGCCGTGGGCTCGACCGTCGGCTCGGGCGTCGGCGTCACCGCGGAGCTGCGGGCGTGGGCGGCGAAGAAGTCCCACATCAGCTGAGAGGCACTGATGTCGCGGTTCACGACGCCGAGTCCGGAGGCCTCGAGGTCGACCGCGGTGCCCGGCCAGGTGTGCCCGGCGCCGGCGATCGTGTAGAGCTCGACGGCGGTTCCGTCGGCGCAGTCGGCGGCGGTCGTCAGGGTGATCTGCTCGGTGATCGTGGTCTCGGTGGGAACGGTGTCGCATTCGTCGAGCACGGCCCAGCCTGCGGCGGCGACCGGCACGCTGAAGCCCCAGCGCGGGTCGGTGTTGCCGAGGTAGGGGTTCACCGCGTCGTCGATGCCGTGGAAGGTCACGACCGAGACCGGCTGCGACGGCGCGCACGAGCCCGCCTCGATCGTGCTGAGGTCGGCGGTGTCGGCGCGGCCCGCGCGCAGGCCGGCGACCGGCGCGACGGCGGCGAAGAGGTCGGCCCGGGTGCAGGCCAGGGCGGAGGCCATCCGGCCGCCACCCGAGTAGCCGGTGGCGAAGACGCTGCCGGGGTCCACGCAGCCGCTGGCCGAGAGCGACTCCACCACGGTCGAGAGGAAGGCCACGTCGTCGCGGGAGCCGTCCGGCGGCAGCGTGCCGGAGGTGAGCGGGACGCCCGGCACGTTCCAGGCCCAGTTGCCGCCCTCGAGGGTGGTCGGGAAGGCGATCGCGCCGGTCGGCTCGGCGACGATGAAGTGCTCGGCGTCGGCGACGTCCGCGAGTCCGGAGATGCCGGCCTGAACGGTGCCGTTGCTGTTGGACCCGTGCAGATCGAGCACCAGCGGGAGGGATTCGTCGGCGGCGACGTCGGGCACGTGCACGAGCACGTCGAAGTTCGTTCCGGCGAAGGGCACCGAGACGGTGGAGGTTCCCGCGGGGAGGCTGCGGGAGCAGTCGGCGGTCGTTGCGGTCGCGGGCGTCGCGACGACGGTGCTGAGACCCACGGCGCCGATGAGGGCGAGGAGCGCGATGCGGCCGGGGCGAGAGGGGGCGGATGGTGACACGGAAGTCCTGACTCGTCGTTGAGCGACGGGTCGGACGACACCGTCGGCGAAATGCTAGCGACAGTTGGTTTCTGTGGCTAGCCCTTGATCTGCCGGTGTGGTCGCTGAGGTGTCGTTCAGAAAAGAGGCGGTTCCGGATGATGGACGTACGATTTAGTCAGCCAGCTGACTAAAGGCACCGCACCAGAGGAGAGACCATGGCCCGCACCACGACCCGCTGGGCCGGACTCGTCTTCATCAGCATCGCCGTCGCGCTGATCATCGTGGACTCGACGATCGTGAACGTCGCGATCCCGTCGATCGTCGACGACCTCGGCATCAGCTCCACGCAGGTGCAGTGGGTGCAGGAGTCGTACACGCTCGTCTTCGCGGCGCTGCTCCTGGTCTTCGGCACCCTCGCCGACCGTTTCGGGCGCCGCCGGATGCTCGTGCTGGGCGTGGTCGTCTTCGCCGCGTCCTCCGTGTTCGCCGGCCTGGCGGCCTCCGGTGATCTGCTCATCCTGGCCCGGGTGGTGCAGGGCGTCGGCGGGGCGATGGTGCTGCCGACCACGCTGTCGCTGATCAACGCCTCCTTCCGCGGCAAGGAGCGGGCGATCGCGTTCGCCGTCTGGGGCTCGACCATCGGCGGGACGACGGCGGTCGGCCCGTTGCTCGGCGGCTGGTTGACCACCGACTTCTCCTGGCGCTGGGCGTTCGGCATCAACGTGCCGCTCGGCGTGGTGATCGTCATCGGGGTGCTCTGCTTCGTGGCCGAATCGCGGGAGTCGCGCACCGGCGGCATCGACGTGATCGGCGCGCTGCTCTCGGTGCTCACCAGCGGATCCCTCGTCTTCGGGCTGATCGAGGGCCGGACCTACGGCTGGTGGGGCGTCGCGACGCGACTGAGCATCGGCGGCTGGCAGTGGCCGTTCGATCTCTCGCCGATCCCCGTCGCCTTCGCCGTCACGGTGCTGGCCGGCGTGGCCTTCGTGCTTCGCGGCCTGGTGCGGCAGCGGCGGGGTCGCAGCACCATCCTCGCCTTCGATCTCTTCGCGATCCCGTCGTTCCGCAACGGCAACGTCGCCGCGATGATCGTCGCCCTGGGCGAGTTCGGCATCATTCTGTCGCTGCCGATCTGGCTGCAGAACGTGCTCGGCTACAGCGCGCTGCAGACCGGCTTCATTCTGCTCGCGCTCGCGATCGGATCCTTCGTGGCGTCGGGATTCGCGGGCGCCTTCGGCAACAGGATCGCGCCGGTGGTGATCGTGCGGGTCGGGCTCGCGGCCGAGATCGTCGGCGTCGCGGGCATCGGTGCGGTGATCTCGTCGTCGACCCCGTGGTGGGCGCTGGTGCCATTCCTGTTCGTCTACGGCTTCGGCGTGGGCCTCGCGACCGCGCAGTTGACCGGGGTGGTGCTGAAGGATGTGCCCGTTGAGCGCAGCGGGCAGGGTTCCGGAACGCAGTCGACCGCTCGGCAAATCGGCTCGGCCCTGGGCATCGCGATCCTGGGCACGATCCTGTTCACGACGGCGGGGGCGCAGCTGGATGCGTCCCTAGCCGACGACGGGGTGGCGGCGGCGCAGCGTCCGAGCATCGTCTCGGCCGTGGTCGACTCCTCCGGGGCGGCGATCGCGGGCCTGTCGGGTGCGGAGGCTGCGGACGCGAAGGAGGCGTTCTCGGCCGGCACGAAGATCGCCGCGTTCTCGGCGGCGGGCTTCCTCGCCCTCGGCTTCCTGGCGACGCTCTCGCTCGGCGGAGCGGGGCAGAGCACCCCGTCGCGCGAGCGGGCCGCAGTCTGAGGGAACCGCAACGAATCACTCAGCGCACCCGTTGACTTAAAGTGTTACCGGGAACATGATGTGATCTGCGCCGGTTGCGGTGCCCGGATCACGAAGGAGTGATGTTGCCCACTGCATCCCGCCACCGCCACCGTCTCGGCCGATCGATGGCGTTCCTCGTCGCCCTTCTCGCCGCGGTCGTCGCCCTTCCGATGCTCACCGCCGGCCCGGCCGCCGCGGTGGGGGAGTCGACGTTCACGAATCCGCTCGTCGAGGACGCCGCGGATCCGACCATCGAGTACTACGACGGCAACTACTACCTCGTCGCCACGACGTGGGACAACCGCGTGGTGATGCGCAAGGCGACCACGCTCGCGGCGCTCAAGACCGCGAAGCCCGTCACTGTCTACTCCGACACCAACACGGGCCGGAACAACAACATGTGGGCGCCCGAGCTGCAGCGGCTGAACGGCCCGAACGGCTGGCGCTGGTACCTGATGTACACGATGGGCGCGACCGGCAACTTCGATGGCCAGCACCTCCAGGTGATCGAGAGCGCGAGCGATGACCCGATGGGCCCCTACAGCTACAAGGGCCGCCCGCTGCCGATCGACGCCTGGAACATCGACGGCGCGTACCTGCAGCTGAACGGCGAGCTCTTTATGATGTGGTCGAAGTTCGCGCCCGACGGCCTGCAGAGCAACTACATCGCGCGGATGTCGAACCCGTGGACGGCCACCGGCCCGATGAACATCCTGTCTCGCCCGGTCGAGAGCTGGGAGACGATCGGCGGCGCCGTGAACGAGGGCCCGATCCCGCTGCAGCACAATGGCGAAACCTGGGTCGTCTATTCGGCCAGCGGATGCTGGACCCCCGACTACGAGCTCGGCACGCTGAAGTACACCGGCGGCGACCCCGTGCTCGCCGCCTCCTGGACCAAGAGCACCGGCCCCGTCTTCACCAAGGCGAACGGCGTGTTCGGCCCCGGCCACAACGACTTCTTCACCTCGCCCGACGGCACCGAGACCTGGAACCTCTATCACGCCAATGCGCGCGAAGACGGCGGATGCGGGCGCGAGCGCTCCGCCCGGGCCCAGAAGGTCACCTGGAAGGCGAGCGGCGAACCCGACTTCGGCGTCCCCACCGTCGGCACCGCCGTCACCGTGCCCAGCGGCGAGAACGGCCCCACCACGGCCCGCGTCGAGGGCGCGAGCTGGAATCTCGTGAACCGCACGACCGGCCAGTGCGCCGTGATCGACGGATCCGCCAGCGGCGACGGCGCGGGCGTCACGCAGGGATCCTGCAGCTCGGCCCGGGCGAACTGGGCGCTGGATGCGACCGGCGACGGTTACCTGCGGCTGATGAATGCGGCGACCGGCAAGGCGGCGGGGGCCTTCGGCTCCACGGTGCAGCAATCCGCCTGGGTCGCCTCGGCCTCCCAGCAGTGGACCGTCGCGGTGACCACCGATGGCTGGTCCAGCATCACCAACCGGGCGACGAACGCGCGTCTGCTCGGATCGGAGTGGTCGCTGCGTCCCGCGGGCACCGTGACCGTCTCCTCCGTCGCCTCCGGAAAGGTCTTCGACCTGCCGAACTGCTCCACCGCCGACGGCGCGGTGCTGCAGCAGCGCGAGTGGCTCGGCTCGCCGTGCCAGACGGCGACCTTCACCGGCACGAGCGACGGACGCGTCGAGATCCACCCGAGCAGCGCGGCGACGAAGTGCCTCGGCGTGACAGGCGGATCCACGGCCGACGGCGCGAGCGTGACGCAGCAGGCCTGCGGCACGACCGCCGCCCGCTGGGCCGCGGTGGTGAACAACGACGGCACCGTGGAGTTCCGCGCCGCCGCCAGCGGCAAGGCGCTCGATCTCTCCTACTGCGCCGCCGCGAACGGCACCACGATCGGCCAGTGGTCGGTGCTGAACAACGACTGCCAGCGCTTCCGGATCGCGAACGCGACCCCGGCGGCGACGCAGTTGTCGCTCGCGCCGACCGTCTCGACCAAGTGCGTCGCCGGAAAGGCGTACGTGACGACGACGGTCAAGAACACCGACACCGCGCCGGCCGACATCACCGTGACGACCGCGTACGGCAGCAAGACCGTTACGGACGTCGCCGCCGGCGCCACCGTCTCGGCCGCCTTCAACAGCCGCCTGGCCGGCATCCCCGCCGGCAGCACCTCCGTCGCCGGCAGCAGCGCCGACGACGACGGCCGCGCCTTCGCTTCGACTCCGGCGACGCCCGCCGCCACGTGCTAACCGAAGGGCTTGGTTTCGGCAGGCTCAACCAGCAGGCATCGCTGATTGAGCCTGCCGAGCCCCGCTGATTGAGCCTGCCGAAATCATCCCGAACCAGCGAGTCATCGCTGATTGAGCCTGCCGAAATCATCCCGAACACCCCACCATCCCTCACCCACCGGAGTGTGAACCATGCCCCTCATCAAACGACGGCCACCCACCGAGAGACGCCGAGGCCTCGGCCGCGGCGCGATCGCGACCGTGATCGCCGCGGCGCTCGCCGTGACCGCGGCCGGCCCGGTCTCGGCCGCGACCGACCCCGACCTGCTGCTCTCCTACGACTTCGACGCGATCTCCGGCACCACGGTTCCGGATGCGTCGGGCAACGGCCGCGCGGCGACGCTCGTCGGCTCCGGCGCCACCGTGAGCGGCGACGAGCTCACCCTGCCCGGCGGCGCCGCCGGCAGCTCCGCCGCGTACCTGCGCCTGCCCACCGGCGTCTTCGACGGCCGCAACACGCTGACCACGTCGATCTGGCTGAAGAACGAGACCGGCGCGGGCAACTACGCGGCGATGTTCTTCGGATCCGCCGCGTCGACGCCCTCGCAGTACTGGCTGCTGAACCCGAAGAACCCCGCGGGCCTGTTCAAGTCGGTCATCACCAACACCCTGAACGCGAGCGCCCCGTGGGGCACGGAGGCGGGCATCTCGCCGACCACCGCGGCCAACGGCATCGCCGGGCCCACCACGTCGTCCGACTGGTCGCTGTACACGACCGTGATCACGCCGACCTCGATCACCGGCTACCTCAACGGCAGCAAGATCGGCACGGTCGCGACCACGCGCACCGTGACCCAGTTCGGCACCGGACTGGTCGGCTATATCGGCCGCTCCTCCTACAACGACATCTTCTACAAGGGCGGCGTGAAGGATGTCCGGGTCTGGACCTCGGCCCGCACCGACGCGCAGATCCGCGACGAGTTCTACGACGGCGCGAGCCCCGCGGCCCTGGATGCCGCGCTCGCCGCGGATGCCGGCGCGATCGGCTTCGGCGACGGCTTCGTCACCGCGAACCTGACCCTGCCGAGCACGGGCGCGAACGGATCCGCGATCGCGTGGTCCTCTAGCAACCCGGCCGCCATCGCCGCGAACGGCACCGTCACCCGCAGCGCCGCCGACCAGGCCGTGACGCTCACCGCGACGCTGTCGCTGCGCGGCCGCACCCTGGTGCGCACGTATCCGCTGACGGTCGTCGCCGCGGGGGAGCAGCGCGAGCTGCAGCTCACCGCCGATCGCTACGACCTCGGCATCACGCACGTCAGCGCCAACATCACGTTGCCGACCACGGTCGAGGGCGCCTCGGTGGCCTGGACGAGCTCGGCTCCCGGCGTCATCGCGACCAACGGATCCGTGACCCGGCCTGCCGCCGAGACCGCCGTCACGCTGACCGCGACCTTCACGAAGGCCGGTGCCACCGCGACCCGGACCATCCCGGTCACCGTGCTCGCGCAGGACACCGGCTTCGTCGGCGCCGGCATCGGCACGGGCGACATCACCCGCACCGACGTGCTGTTCCTCTCGGCCTCGACGAACGGCACCAGCTACACCGGGCTGAACAACAACCGCGGCCTGCTCTTCCCGACCCTCGGCACCGCCAAGCTCGGCAACCCGGAGCTGTTCCGCAAGCCCACCGGCGGCTTCGGCCTCGTCGCTCCGGTGAACAGCTCGAGCACGCAGCTGTACGTCTACGACTCCGCCGACCTCGCCACCTACACGAACGAGCGCCTGGTCACCTTCTCGACCATCGCCGCGACCCGCGTGCAGGTGGACTACGACAACGGCATCCGCGCGTACCGGATCCGCTTCGCCGCCGCCGGAACCGGCGCGGGCTACGAGGTCACCACGAAAGACTTCGCGGCCTTCACCGCCCCGGTCGCGGGCACGGCTCCGGCCGCCGCCCCCACCGCGACCTACCCGAGCGGTGTCCTGGAGGCGACGCCGCAGCCGGTGACCGCCGCCGAGTACGCCTTCGTCACCGAGCGACTCAGCCGCGTCGTCTCGACCGCCGTGCAGCCGTTCGAAGCCGTCACGATCGACCAGGGCGACGCCCTGGAGCTGCCCGACACCGCCACGGTGGAGTACAGCAGCGGATCGACCACCGAGATGGGCGTGACCTGGGATGCGGACGACCTCGCGGCCGCCGCGCAGCCCGGCACGCACACCGTCGAGGGCACGGTGCAGCGCACCGAGTACCCGAACCCGCTGGTCGAGCGCCGCGCCGACCCCGACGTGACGCTGGGCGACGACGGCTGGTACTACTTCACCGGCTCCTACCCGACCACCTCCAACTCCGATCCCGAGGGCTACGACCGCATCGTGCTGCGCCGCGCGCAGACCATCGCGGGCCTGAAGACCGCGCCGGAGTCGGTGCTCTGGGACGAGGCGAACGATCCGGTGCTGAACCGCTACATCTGGGCGCCCGAGCTGACCAAGATCGGGGATGACTGGTACATCCTGTTCACCGCCGGTCGCGGCAGCGTCTTCGACATCCGCCCCGCGATGCTGAAGTTCACGGGAGCCGAGTTCTCCGGAGCGGCGACGCTCGACCCGGCGAACTGGACCAGCCTGGGCCAGATGAAGGCCAAGGCCGGCGACGTCGCGTTCACCGCGTTCTCGCTCGACATGACCTACCTCGAGAACCAGGGCCGGCACTACGTGGCCTGGGCGCAGTCGGGCGTGGACGGATCGATGCTCTGGTTCGCCGAGATCGACCCGAACGAGCCCAACCAGCTGATCTCGAACGCGATGGTGCTCAGCTCGCCCAAGTTCGCGTGGGAGAAGAACACCGCGACCAACCAGTCGATCGACGAGGGCGCCGCGTTCATCAAGAACGACGGCAAGATCATCGCCTCCTTCTCGGCCTCCACGGTGGATGACAAGTACGCGGTGGGTCTGCTCTACGCGGATGAGGACGCGAACCTGCTCGACCCGGCTTCGTGGCAGAAGGTGCAGTACCCCGTGCTCACCTCCGCGGACGTGCCCGGTCAGGTCGGCCCCGGCCACAACTCGTTCACGGTGGACGAGTTCGGCAACCCGGTGATCGTCTACCACTCCCGCACGATCAACGACACCTCGCTCCCGGGCGAAGCGACGGATGCGGGGCTGAACGACCCGCGTCGGCACGCCCGTGCCGCGACCGTGCACTGGGACAGCGCCGGCCTGCCGGTGTTCAACCTGACCGCGGATGAGGAGCTCGCGCCGTCGCTCAAGCGCGTGCAGGTGCAGGTGACCGTGAACGCGGTCGCTCCGGCGCTGCAGATCACGGCGACCGCCTCCGCGCGCTGCGTGGCCGGCAAGGCCGTGCTCACCGTGACGGCCGTGAACAACAACGCGGTTCCGGTTGCGATGACGCTCACCAGTGCCTACGGCACGAAGTCGTTCGCCGCCGTGGCGCCGGGCAAGAACGCCTCGGCGGCGTTCACCACCCGCCTCGCCTCGCTGCCGGCCGGCTCCGCCTCCGTCACCGCGACCGCGGGCGGCGACACCGTCACCGTCCCGGCGGCGTACCCCGCCCTCACCTGCAACTAGTTCGCACCCCCTCCGCTGATTGAGCTTGCCGAAATCACCTCCTGGTTTCGGCAGGCTCAACCATCGGGTCTCTCGCCAGGGGGTTGTCACTTCGTCCCACGACCGCGGGACGGAGTGACAACCCCCTTCTCGAAAGGACACCTGGACCATGACCCTGAAACAACGCGCGATCGCGGTGGGAACCGTGTTCGCGCTCGCGGCGGGACTCGTCTCGCTGACCGCGCCACCCGCATCCGCCGCCGGCACCCTCTCGATCGAGTCGGCCAAGGTGCTCGACCTGCAGTTCGAAGGCAACCTCACCGACGTCGCAGCCGCCCCCAACACCGTCACGGTGCAGAAGGGCAGCGCCGCCTACGGCACCGGCATCACCGGCCAGGCCTTCAACTTCACCGGAGCAACGGCGCTCCGGCTCGGCACCGCCGCAGCCCTGCAGCCGCAGAATCTGACCGCCTCGTTCTGGTACAAGCCCAACGCCACGATGACGGGCGAGCAGGTCTTCAGCTGGAACAAGACCGTCTACAACTCCGACGGCTGGTACCTCACCTCCGAGAACGACACCACGCCGCTCGCCCTGAGCATCGGCCCCTCCAGCGGTCAGCCGTACAAGGTCGCCGTCGACGCCACCCGCTCGACCTTCTTCCCGGCCGGCCAGTGGACCCACGTCGCCGTGACGTACGACAAGACCACCAAGCAGGTGCAGTTCTACCGCAACGGCGTCCGCCAGATCTCGACGGTGAAGTACGCCGCGACCGGTGCCGCCACCGGCGTGCTCGGCTCCGAATCCAGCTCCGTCAAGACCATCGGCTACAACGGGCCCACCTACAACGGCGCGCACCTCAACGGCCTGCTCGACGACTACACGCTCTACAACGGCGTCGCCAGCATCGCGGATGTGGTCGCGCTGACCCAGCGCGGCACCCCCGCATTCGATCCGACCACCGTCGCGCAGGGCGACCTCGACGGCCTCTCCGTGCCGGCGAGCGCCGCCTCCGACTTCGGCCTGCCGCTCGAGGGCGCGCACGGCACCAGTGTCGCGTGGGCCTCGTCGAACCCCGCGGTGATCGCCGTCTCGGGCGGCGACGCCACCGTCACCAAGCCCACCGGTAACCCGGTCGACGTGACGCTCACCGCGACCGCCAGCTACGGTGGCAGCACCCCCGTCACCCGCAGCTTCACCGTCGCCGTCGCCCCGGAAGGAACCGAGACCTCCGTGTACCTGCTCGGCTCCGATCTCGAGGACGTCACCGTCACGGATCCGTACTTCGCCAACGGCTCCGAGCAGACCGTCGAGTACCTGCTCAGCCTCGACCCGGAGAAGTTCCTCTACTCCTGGTACGTGCAGGCGGGTCTGAACCCGACCACGGCCTCCGGCTACGGCGGCTGGGAGCGCAGCACCGGCACCCGGTTCCAGGGCCACTTCTTCGGCCACTACCTCTCCGCGCTCTCGCAGGCCTACGCCACCGAGACGGATGCGACCACCAAGGCCGCACTGCTCGCCAAGCTCACCGCGGGTGTCGACGGCCTGAAGCGGGTGCAGGACGCGTACGCCCTCGCACATCCGAGCGATGCCGGCTACGTCGCTCCGTTCTCCACCAGCCTGCTACCCAGCGGCGGCGACGGCCTGCTCGTGCCGTTCTACAACCTGCACAAGGTGCTCGCCGGCCTGCTGGATGCGCACGAGTACGCGCCCGGCGCGGTCTCGGCCAAGGCGCTCAGCGTCGCCGACGGCTTCGGCACCTGGCTGAACGGCTGGGCGGGCCGGCAGTCGAACCCGAGCGCCATCCTGAACACCGAATACGGCGGGATGAACGAGGCGCTCTACGAGCTCTACTCGATCACGGAGAAGCCGGCGCACAAGCGTGCCGCGGAGTACTTCGACGAGACCGTGCTGTTCCAGAAGCTCGCCGCCGGCCAGGACGTGCTGAACGGCCTGCACGCCAACACGACCATCCCGAAGCTGATCGGCGCACTCAAGCGCTACACGGTCTTCACCGACAACCCCGAGCTGTACGCGACCCTCACGGCGAGCGAGAAGAGCAACCTCGGCATGTACCGCACCGCCGCCGAGAACTTCTGGCAGATCGTGGTGAACGACCACACCTACGCCAACGGCGCGAACAGTCAGTCCGAGCACTTCCACGGCGCGGACGAGCTCTACGAGTGGGCGACGAACGGCGTCACCTCGGGCTACGGCGAGAACTCCACGGCCGAGGGCTGCAACGAGTACAACATGCTCAAGCTGACCCGGGCGCTGTTCCAGGTGACCAAGGACGCGAAGTACCCGGACTACTACGAGACGACGCTCTTGAACACCATCGTCGCCTCGCAGAACCCCGAGACCGGCATGGTCACCTACTTCCAGCCGCAGACCGCCGGCTACGCCAAGGTCTTCGGTCGCGAGCAGGACGAGTTCTGGTGCGACCACGGCACCGGCATCGAGAGCTTCACCAAGCTCGGCGACTCGATCTACTTCCGCGACACGGACTCGATCTACGTGAACCAGTTCCGCTCCTCGGAGCTGCGCTCGAGCGAGTTCGACCTGACGCTGACCCAGACGGCGGATGTGCCCAACACCGACACCGTGCACTTCACGGTGGGCGGCGAGGGCGAGACCACGCTCCGGCTGCGCATCCCGTCGTGGGTGGACGGCTCGCCGTCGCTCACGGTGAACGGCGTCGCCGTCGACGTTGCAGCTGCGACTTCCGCGGGTTACGTGGTCGTCGACGTCACCGCCGGTGACGAGCTCGACTACACCCTGCCCGCCACGGTGACGGCCGTCGCCGACACCGAGAACCCGAACTGGGTCGCCTTGCAGTACGGCCCGGTGCTGCTCGCGACCGAGCTCAGCCGCAGCAACGTCGACGCCACCTACGTGGCCGGCGTGCTGGTGCGGATGGGCGTGGCCGACAAGTCGCTCAGCAACAACGTGGTCGTCGCCGACGCCTCCGACTGGAAGGCCGGCATCGAGCAGAACCTGGTGCGCGTCGCGAACGGAGCCAACGGCAACGGCGACACAACGATGCGGTTCAAACTGCACAACGTCGACGCCGCGGCCGCGGGCTTGACCTTCGAGCCGTACTACTCGCTGTACGGGGCGCGGTACGCGACCTACATGACGCTGATCGAGCCCGACTCCCCGGAGGCGCAGGCGCAGATCAAGACGCAGAAGGAGCAGCAGCGCACGGCCGAGATGAGCATCGACGCGCTCACCTCGTTCGACAACAACAACAGCGAGGCCGACAAGAACTACAAGTACAACAAGTCGGGCGTCGGCGTGTTCAACGGGCAGGGCTTCCGCGACGGCCAGATCGCCGCGGATGCGTACTTCCAGTACGACATGATCGTCGACCCGAGCCTGCCGAAGAACTACCTCGCGGCGCGTTACTACGGCGGCGACAGTGGGCGCACCTTCGGGGTCTACCTCAACGACGTACTGCTGAAGAACGAGCGGGTCACCAACGCGGCCGGTTCGACCAGCTTCTACGTCCAGTACGACGAGATCCCGCGGGCGGTGCTCGACGGTATCGCCGCGAAGGACAGCTACAAGCGCGACCAGAGCGGCGCGTACGTTCTGGATGCGCAGGGCAAGAAGATCCCGGTGGTGACCGTGCGCTTCCAGGGCAACGGCACCAGCTACGTCGGCGGCCTGTTCGGCCTGTCGACGACGCGGACCAACGCGTTCGGCACCAACGCCGAGCTGTCGAAGCTCGCGTTCCAGGGCGGCGCTCTGAGCCCGACGCTGGCCGCCGGCGTGCGGGACTACACCCTCACCGTTCCGACGGCCGCGACCAGCGTGGTGCTGGACGCCGATCCGGCCGTGGGCAGCGGGCTGGTGTACCTCGGCGGGGTGCTGATCGACGACACCCTGCCGCGCACGATCCCGCTCGCCGCGGGCGCGAGCACGATCACGGTGAAGTCGTACGCGCAGGATCACACCAGCAACGTCACGTACCGGATCCAGGTCGTCCGCGACCGGGTACTGGACGTGGCGGCGACCGCCTCCTCGCGCTGCGTCGCGGGCAAGGTCGTGCTCACCGTGGTGACCACGAACCGCGACTCCGTGCCGGTGAACCTCGCGGTCACCTCCGCGTGGGGGAGCAGTTCGTTCCCTGCCGTCGCGCCGGGCAAGAGCGTCTCGGCGGCGCACACGACGCGCGCCGCGTCGATCGGGGCGGGCAGCGCCTCCGTCGTGGCGACCGCCACCGTGGACGGGCGCGCGGTGAGCACCACCGTCACCGCGCCGTACGCGGCGCGGAGCTGCTCGTAGGGGCCCGTGCATTCAGGGGGTCGTCACTCCGTCCCGCGGTCGTGGGACGGAGTGACAACCCCCTGCTGAGGGCGTGCTGACGATGGGCGGGAGCGAAGGGGTGAACCCGCAACACGACGGCTTCGCCGCGTGTTGCTTGTTTTCTGGCGCGGGGTTGTCACCTTCTCCGCTCGCAAGCTCGCGAAGTAGCTGACAACCCCGCGCCAGTGCTCGCGCGAGGGTGACGCCCGTCGGAACGCGCGCGGGGTGAACGTGATCGGAGGGTTGCTTGACACTGGGGCGCTGGTGTCCATAGAGTGACGACACCCGATGATGTTCCCGGTAACACAGCCGGTCTTCCGCCCCTCCGTCTCTCGGAGGGGAACTGTCTCGATGAGGAGAACAACAATGCACTCGAAGAAGAAGTCGCTGCTGCTGCGCGCATCCGTCGCCACTCTCGGCGGCCTGATGCTGGCCGGCGTCGCGACCACCGCCTACGCCGACGACGAGTACGGCAACAGCGACGTGGACGTGAACGTGTCGATCACCCCGCTGACCGAGCCGGGCGTGCTCGCGATGAGCGTCGCCGGCACCAGCACGACCCTGACGGAGAACGGCTCCACGCCGACCATCCGCCAGTTCACGGGCCTGATGCCCACGGTCACCGTCACCGACACCCGCGACGCCGCCGACATCCCCGCCGGAGTCGGCTGGTACGTCGTCGGCTCGTCGAGCGACTTCGTCGGCACGGCCGGGCAGGACCCGATCGGCGCCGAGTACTTCGGCTGGACCCCGCACCTGATCGACGGCGGCGAGTCCGGACTGGTCGCCGAGGGCGAGCAGGTCGACACCGCGCTGGACGCCGGGCCCGACAACGTCGGCCTGGTCGACCAGGAGCTGCTGGCGCTCGCGATCGACTCCGGCGAGGCGCAGACCGATGGATCCTGGACCGCCAACGCCGACCTGTTCCTGAAGACCCCTGCGGACGTCGAGGCCGGCAGCTACGCTTCGGTGCTGACCCTCTCGCTCTTCGAGTAGAGCTCCGCCACCCGGGGTCGGCCGCCGCCGGCCCCGGGCACCCCTGACAAGGACGTCACCGTGCCCCGCCTCACCCTCCTGCGCTGCCTCACCGCAGCCCTCGTCGCGCTCATCGCCGCCCCGGTGCTCGCCACCGCGGCCCAGGCGGAGGAGGCGGCGCCGACGCTGACCTGGTCGGTGCGGCCCGCGAGCGAATCCGCTCAGGACAAGCGCTCCTGGGTCGAACTCGAGCTCGATCCCGGCGCCTCCGCCGTCGATCACCTGGCGGTGCGCAACCTCAGCGCGGAGGCCGTGACCTTCACCCTCACGGCGGCGGACGGCTACTTCACCCCCACCGGACGCTTCAACATGAACGCCGCCGACGTCGAGTCCACCGACGCCGGCACCTGGATCGACGTGCAGGACACCGTCACCGTCGATGCGAACGGCACGGCGATCGTGCCCTTCACCGTCACTGTCCCGGAGGTCGTCGAGCCGGGCGACCACGCGGCCGGTATCGCTGCCTCCGTCCGCTCCGAGCAGGCGAGCGCCGACGGCACCAAGGTCGGCGTCGAGAGCCGCGTCGGCTTCCGGGTGATGACCCGCGTCACCGGCGAGCTGGCTCCCGCCGCCTCGATCGCGAACGTCGACGCCTCCTACGACCTCTCCTGGAACCCGTTCACGCCCGGCTCGATGACCGTCTCCTTCGACGTGCTGAACGACGGCAACGCCCGCTTCACCGCCGCCGGCGACGTCTCCGCTGCGGGTGCGAAGGTGAGCTACCCGAGCGCGGACGAGACCACCCAGGAACTCCTACCCGGCGACTTCCGCCGGATCACGGTGCAGCTCGACGACGTCTGGCCGCTCTTCGCGCTGTCGACCGATGTGCTGATGACGCCGACCGTGATCACGGAGGACGACTCGCTCCTGATCGCCGAATCCGCGACCGCCAACACCGTGGTGTGGGCGATGCCGTGGCCGCAGCTGCTGGTGCTGCTCGGCGTCGCGCTGATCGTGCTCGCCCTGCTCGGTGGGCGGATCCGCTCCAAGCGCCGCCTCGACGCGCTGCTCGCCGAGGCGCGCGCCGAGGGCGCCCGCGCGGTGGAGCGCGTCTAGGCGTGGATGAGATCACCGTCCTGGTGCACATCCGAGCCATATCGGCGCTCCCGGCGACCGGCTTCGACGTAGCGACACCGCTGCTCGTGGCCCTCGCTCTGTGCGCCGTCGGCACCCTGCTCGTAACGACGGCCCGCGTCGCCCCTTCCGCTGGCTGCACCCCTTCGCTGATCGAGTAGGGAGGCCGCAAGCGGCCTTGGGCTACTCGACCAGCGAACAGGGCGCCGTTCGCGGTAACACCCGCACCACAGCGCGCGCCCGCTAAGCTGGCCGCGTCCGACGCGGACGACAGCAGGGGCGGACGCAGCAGCGTCGCGACGAAGGATGCGGAGGGTTCGTGAGTTCTAACGTCGGGCCCGGGGAGCCGACCATCCGTCAGGTCGCCACCGTCGCCGGCGTCTCGCACATGACCGTCTCGCGGGTGCTGAACGATCACCCGAACATCAAGCCCGAGACCAAGCGGCGCGTGCTCGAGGCGATCGAGGAGTTGAACTACCGGCCCAACATCGCCGCCCGCACCCTCGCCACCCGCAGCAGCCGCCGGATCGGCGTGCTGGTCGAGAGCGCCGTCGAGTTCGGCCCCACCAGCACCCTGCGCTCCGTCGAGGTCGCGGCGCGCGAGTCCGGCTACACCGTCACCTCGGTCGCCCTGCGCGACGACGACGGCATGAGTCCGCAGGACGCCGTCGACCACCTCACCGGCCAGGGCGTGGACGCGCTCTGCGTGATCGCGCCGCGCTCCTCCTCCGTCGCGGCCCTGCGCCGGATCACGATCGGCATCCCCGTGCTCGTGGTCAAGGCCGACAGCGACCCCAACTTCCTCACCGTCGCCGTCGACCAGCAGATGGGCGCGACCCTCGCCGTCGACCACCTGGTCTCGCTCGGGCACCGCGACATCCTGCACGTCGCCGGCCCCTTGGACTGGCTGGAGGCACGCGCCCGCGAGCGCGCGTTCCACGCCCGCGCGAAGTCGTGGGCCGTGCGCGAGCGCCCGATCGTGGTGGGGGACTGGACGGCCGACTTCGGCTACGACTTCGCCCGCAGCATGCGCTCCAAGCCCGAGTACACCGCGATCTTCGTCGCCAACGACGAGATGGCGCTGGGCCTCATCCACGGCTTCCACGAGAAGGGCATCTCGGTGCCCGACGACATCAGCATCGTCGGCTTCGACGACCTGCCCACCTCCCGGCACTTCCTGCCGCCGCTGACCACCATCCGCCAGGACTTCGACGGCCTGGGCGCCACCGTGGTCGAGGTGCTCCGCGCCGCCCTCGAGGGTCGCGAGATCCCGCAGCGCACCAAGATCCCGGTCGAACTCGTGGTTCGCGAGTCGACGGCGGCCCCGCGCGGCTGAGGGCGCGATCCATCGCCCCGGTGTCGTGCGTCGCCCTGTGACGCCGACTCGATCCGTCGGCATGTACACGATGTCGGGTCACACGCCGGGCCACCCTTGGGTCGACTCTCGAGATCCGCGTGATTCCGGGGACCCGGATCGCTCGCGAGGAGGTGGGTCCTCGTCTCACCCGACATCGTGTACATGCGGGCCGGGACCTGCCGGGATGCGGAACCCGAGGCCGGTCGATGCGGCCCACTGAGGGCCGCCGTTGCGTTGCGCAGGTTCCTGGTTCTGGGCTGCCGCCTTTCGCGACGCTGGCGCGTCGCGCGTAACGGTTCACGCACGACCCCCGAAGACGCCCACCAGTGGGCTGAGAGGTCGCGTAGGATCACGGCTGAACACCGTGGTCTCCCCGCCGCGGGCCCCGCCACCCGAACCCAGTGGATGCAGCAATGACGCTCATGGATCTGCCGCCGACGACTCTCGTTGACGAACCCGTGCTGGAGATGACCGGCATCACGGTCTCCTTCCTCGGCGTCACGGTGATCGACGACGTCGACCTGCGGCTGTTCCCCGGTGAGGTGCACGCCCTGATGGGCGAGAACGGCGCCGGCAAGTCGACGCTGATCAAGGCGCTGACCGGCGCGAATCCGGCCGACAGCGGCACGATCACGATGGACGGCATCCCGCTGCGGATCGCCGGCGCGGCCGACGGCGCGACGGCCGGCATCGCGGCGGTCTACCAGGAGACCCAGCTCTGCGCGAACCTCACGGTGGCCGAGAACGTGATGCTCGGCAAGGAGATCCGCGGCCACTTCGGCATCGACTGGCGCGCCACCCGCAAGGTCGCCGCGGAGACGCTGACCCAGCTCGGCCTCGAGGATCTCGACCCCAAGTCCCGCGTCGCCCTGCTGCCGCCCGCGATCCAGCAACTCGTCGCCATCGCCCGCGCCATGGTGGGCGACCCGCGGGTCGTGGTGCTCGACGAGCCCACCTCGAGCCTCGAGCGCGACGAGGTCGCCAAGCTCTTCGCCGTCATCCGTCGGCTGCGCGACCGCGGCGTGGCCATCCTCTTCGTCTCGCACTTCCTCGAGCAGGTGTACACGATCAGCGACCGGATGACCGTGCTGCGCAACGGCCGCAAGGAGGGCGAGTACCTCACCCGGCAGCTCGACCGCGCCGACCTGATCTCGAAGATGATCGGCAAGGACATCGCCGGCCTGCGCGCGCTCGGCTCGCACCGCCAGGCGCATCGGCACGAGCCCAGCGGATCCGCGGTGTACCAGGCCACGGCGCTCGCGCGGCGCGGTGAGATCGAGCCGACCGACATCCTGCTCTACCCCGGCGAGGTGGTCGGCATCGCCGGCCTGCGCGGCTCCGGGCGCACCGAGCTGGCCTCGCTGATGAGCGGCGCCGAGAAGTGGGACGGCGGCTCGCTCGCCGTCAACGGCAAGCCGACGGTGCTCTCCAGCCCGAGCGCCGGGCTGAAGAACCGGATCGCGATGTCGGGGGAGAACCGCCGCGACGGGGGTGTGATCGCCGAGCTGAGCATCCGCGAGAACATCGTGCTCGCGCTGCAGGGCCTGCGCGGCTGGTCGCGCCCGCTGTCGAAGGCGGAGCGCGACGAGCTGGTGGAGTCGTACATCGACGCCCTCGACATCCGCCCGGCGTCGCCGGACACCCCGGTGAAGTACCTCTCCGGCGGCAACCAGCAGAAGGTGCTGCTCGCGCGCTGGCTGGCGACCCGGCCGCGCGTACTCATCCTCGACGAGCCGACCAGCGGCATCGACGTCGCGGCGAAGCTCGACATTCAGACCAAGATCGCCAAGCTCGCCGCCGACGGCGTGGCCGTGGTCTTCATCTCCTCCGAACTCGAGGAGCTCGTGCGCCTGAGCGACCGGATCGTGGTGCTGAAGGACCGCGAGAAGATCGGCGAGGTCAGCAACGGCCCCGGCATCACGGTCGACACCATCGTCGAGATGATCGCCGCGGACGTCGACGATCTGTATTGAGCGTTCCCGCGCCACAGCGCGGATGTGCTCGGTAACATAACGAATCGGACGTCAGTTCGCCGCGCTTCCAGAATGTTCTTGCATCGCGGTTAATGTTCCCGGTAACATCGCCAGCACAACGCACCGAGTGTCCGCACTGAACCCGGTGGCGTCGAACCGTACACAGCGGCCGATGACGGCCAACACCTGTCCCGGGCTTCCCGAGCCCGTGATCTCGAGGAGGAGATCCATGTCTGTACACCGTGGTTTCAGCAAGTTCTTGACGCTCGCAGCGGTCGGAGCGATGGCGTTCACGCTCGCTTCGTGCTCCGCCAGCGCGAGCGACGACTCGGGCTCCGGCTCGGACGGCGACCTCACCACCGTCGGCTTCGTCGCGGTCGGCCCCGAGGGCGCCTGGCGTGAGGCCAACGAGGCCAACATCCAGGACACCTTCACGGAGGAGGCCGGCTTCGACCTGAAGTACGCGCCCGCCACCAACAACGACCAGAAGTCGCAGATCGACTCCTTCACCTCCTTCGTGGACGAGGGCGTCGACGTGATCCTGCTCTCCGCCACGGAGGGTTCGGGCTGGGAGGACTCGCTCGCCCGTGCGCAGGAGGCCGAGATCCCCGTCGTCCTGATCGACCGCGGCATCGAGCCCAACGACACCGATCTCTACGTCACCCGCATCGCGCCCGACAACATCGAGGTCTCCACCAGCGTCGCCGACTGGGCCCTCTCGGCCTTCCCCGACGGCGCCAACTACTTCACCCTTGAGGGCCCCGCCGGCGTCTCGGTCGTGAACGAGCGCAACGAGGGCTGGGACGAGGTCATCGGTGCCGACTCCAGCTTCAAGAAGCTCGGCGCGCAGACCGCGAACTGGTCCACCGAAGAGGCCAAGAGTGTCTTCGAGACCGTGCTGAAGTCGAACAACAACGACGTGCAGATGGTCTTCGCCCAGAACGACGAGATGGGTCTCGGCGCCATCCAGGCCGTCGAAGAGGCGGGCCTGACCCCGGGCGTGGACGTCAAGATCGCCACGATCGACGGCACCAAGAACGCGCTGACCGCACTGTCGGAGGGCAAGCTCAGCTTCGTCGCCGAGTACAACCCGCTGTTCGGTGAGACCGCGCTCGAGGCCGTGAACACGATCCTCGACGGCGGCTCGGTCGACCCGTACATCATCGTGCCGAGCGAGACCTTCGACTCGCCCGAGGCGGCCACCACCGCCCTGCCCGACCGCAAGTTCTAATCCTCAGGCCGGGCCCCGATCACCGGGGCCCGGCCCTCCATTCCTCCGGCGACGACGCCCACTGCGCTCGCCGACACCAGAACGGAAGTCAGCGATATGACAGGGTCGCCTCCCCCCATCGAGCTGCCGATCGTCGAAATGACGGGCATCTCGATCTCCTTCCCCGGCGTGAAGGCGCTCGACGGCGTCGACTTCCGCCTCTTCCCCGGTGAGGTGCACACCCTGATGGGTGAGAACGGCGCCGGCAAGTCGACGCTGATCAAGACGCTCACGGGCGTCTACGGCATCGACGAGGGCCGGATCCTGATCCTCGGCGAGGAGCGCAAGCTCAGCGGCACCGCGGATGCGCAGGCCGCCGGCATCTCGACGGTCTACCAAGAGGTGAACCTCTGCGACAACCTCACCATCGGTGAGAACGTGATGCTCGGCCACGAGATCCGCGGGCGCTTCGGCATCAACTGGAACGCCACGCATCGCGCGGCGACCGAGGCGCTGGAGAAGCTCGGCCTCGGCCATTTGAACCCGCGCGCCCCGCTGGCGACGCTCTCGCTCGCGGTGCAGCAGCTGGTCGCGATCAGCCGCTCGATGGTCGCCAAGTCGAAGGTGCTCATCCTCGACGAGCCGACCTCGAGCCTCGACGCGAACGAGGTCGAGGGCCTCTTCGCGGTGATGCGGCGACTGCGCGACCAGGGCGTCGCCATCCTGTTCGTCTCGCACTTCCTCGACCAGGTCTACGCGATCAGCGACCGGCTCACGGTGCTGCGCAACGGCACCTTCATCGGCGAGTACCTCACCCGCGACCTCGACCGCTCCGCGCTGATCTCGAAGATGATCGGCAAGGACATCGCGGCCCTGAAGTCGCTCGACTCCGAGCGGGTCGCGAAGGACCACGACCACACCGAGGCTCCGATCCTGAAGGCCGTGGGCCTGGGCCGCAAGGGCTCCATCGACGAGACCGACCTCGAACTGCACGCCGGCGAGGTGGTCGGATTCGCGGGACTGCTGGGCAGTGGACGCACCGAGCTCGCCCGGCTGCTCTACGGCGCCGACAAGCCCGAGACCGGCACCGTCTGGCTGCGCGGCAAGGAGGTCGACATCTCGACCCCGACCAAGGGCCTCGGCGCCAAGATCGCGTTCTCCAGCGAGAACCGGCGGGACGAGGGCATCATCCGCGACCTCAGCGTGCGCGAGAACCTCATCCTGGCGGTGCAGGCCAAGCGCGGCTGGGCGCGCCCGCTCTCCAAGAAGGAGAAGGCGGTGATCGTGGACAAGTACCTGGTCGAACTCAACGTGCGCCCGGCCGATCCCGACCGCCCGATCAAGAACCTCTCCGGCGGCAACCAGCAGAAGGTGCTGCTGGGCCGCTGGCTCGCGACCAAGCCCGACCTGCTGATCCTGGACGAGCCCACCCGCGGCATCGACGTGGGAGCCAAGGCCGAGATCCAGGAGCAGGTCGCCGCCCTCGCCGCGAGCGGCGTCGCCGTGGTCTACATCTCGTCCGAGCTCGACGAGGTGGTGCGGCTGAGCGATCGGATCATCGTGCTCAAGGATCACCGCAAGATCGCGGAGATCGTCAACGGTCCGGGCGTGACAACGGAGCTGATTGTGAACACTATTGCTGAGGAGGGATCGAGCGGCGACCTCGTCGCCGCCGTGCCCTCCGCCGACAGGGAGGTCAGCGCATGACACGGACTGGCGTGACACAGGGCACCTCGCCCGGCGCGCGATTCGCCGAGCTGGTGCGCAAGCCGTACTTCTGGGGTGTGGTGGCGATCGTGCTGCTGCTGGCGATCAACGTCGCCAACGACCCGGGTTACCTGGCCATCAGCGTGAACCCGGCCAACGGCAACCTCGTCGGCAACCTGATCGACATCTCGCGCGCCGCCGCCCCCATCCTGCTGATCGCGGTGGGCATGTGCCTGGTGGTCGCGACCGGCGGCATCGACCTCTCGGTCGGATCGATCATGGTCGTGGCCGGCGCGGTGTCGATGGAGTTCCTCAAGAGCGCAGGCGCCGCGGATTCGGTGGGCGCGGCGATCGCGGCGTTCGGTCTCGCGGTGCTGATCGGGGCGGTGCTGGGTGCCGTCAACGGCATCCTCGTCTCCGTGGTCGGCCTGCAGCCCTTCATCTCGACCCTGGTGCTGATGCTCGCCGGGCGAGGACTCGCCAAGGTGATCACCGGCGGCCAGAACACGGCCGCCACCAACGACCCGTTCCGGTGGCTGGCCAACGGCTACGTCGTCGGACTGCCCGTGGTGTTCCTGCTCGCGATCCTGATCGTCGTCGCGGTCGCGGTGCTGGTGCGCCGCAGCGCGCTCGGCCTGATGATCGAGGCGATCGGTATGGACCCGAAGGCGGCCCGGCTCGCCGGCATCAAGCGTCGCGGCCTGCTGATGACCGTCTACATCGCCTCCGGCGTGCTCGCCGCGATCGCCGGCGTCTTCGCCACGGCGAGCGTGATGACGGTCGACGTCTCGCGCACCGGCTACCAGCTCGAACTCGACGCGATCCTCGCGGTCGTCGTCGGCGGCACCTCGCTGATGGGCGGCAAATTCAACCTCGGCGGCGCCGTGGTCGGCGCCCTGCTGATCGCGACGCTCGACAAGACCGTGGTCTACCTCGGTATCTCCTCCTCGGCGACGCCGGCCTTCAAAGCCATCGTGATCGTCATCCTCTGCCTGCTGCAGTCGGAGCGGGTGCGCCAGCTGGTCACCCAGCGGCGTCGCGGCAAGACGCCGCTCGCCCCCACGACTCCGACGACTCCGAAGAAGGAGGCTGTGTCCGCATGACGCTGACAACCGAACGTCCGTCCGTGGCGGCGGCGAAGCCCGCATCCGGCCCGGCGCACTGGCTGCGCACCCACCTCGAGCTGCTGCCGACCATCGCCTCCGTGGTGATCTTCGTCGGGATGATCGTCTACGGCGAGATCGCCTACGGTCGGATCGTGCAGGCGAACACCCTGTCGAACCTGCTGATCAACAACGCGCACCTGATCATCCTCGCGGTCGGGCTCACGTTCGTGATCCTCACCGGCGGCATCGACCTCTCGGTCGGCGCGATCATCGCGTTCTCCAGCGTCACCGGCGTGATGATGATGAACGCCGGCTGGCCGCCCGCTGTGGCGTTGGCGGTGATGATCCTCTCCGGATCGCTGTTCGGGCTGATCTCGGGGCTGCTGATCCAGTACTGCAACGTGCAACCGTTCATCGCGACGCTGGCGATGATGTTCCTCGGTCGGGGCCTGGCCTCGATGCTGAGCACCACGCCCGAGCGGCTGCCCGATGACTCGCCCCTGCGACTGCTGGCCGACCCGATCAAGCTGATCGACGGCCCGAAGGTGAACGACTTCGTGATCTCGGGCGGGGTGATCCTCGCGCTGCTGATCGTGGCCGGGGCCGTGTTCCTGCTGCACCGCACCCGCTTCGGCCGCACGGTGTACGCGATCGGCGGCTCGGAGCAGTCGTCGACGCTGATGGGTCTGCCCGTCGTGCGGACGAAGCTCTGGATCTACGTGATCAGCGGCACCCTCGCCGGCGTCGCCTCCGTGGTCTACACCTCGCGGCTGGGCTCGGCGCAGAACATCACCGGTATCGGCTGGGAGCTGGACGCGATCGCGGCCACCGTGATCGGCGGCACGCTGCTCACCGGCGGCGCGGGCTTCGTGCTCGGCTCGGTGGTCGGCGCCCTGGTGATCGGCCTGATGAACGTGCTGATCACCCGTGACGGCAGCATCCCGCCGGAGGCGACCACCATCATCACCGGCGGCATCCTCTTGGTGTTCGTGCTGCTGCAGCGCGCGGTGATGTCGCGGCAGCGGAAATGACCCCTTCGCCCGCTGGTTGAGTCGACCGCCCGCTGGTTGAGCTTGCCGAAACCACTTCTTTGATGGAGGGCAGGTTTCGGCAGGCTCAACCGGCGGGTTTTCGTGGCTTGTGCGGTGGTTGCGGGTTTCCGCTGGTTGAGCTTGCCGAAACCACTCCCTCGATGGAGAGCAGGTTTCGGCAGGCTCAACCGGCGGGTTCTTGCGTGACGGTGAGGTCCCCGATCCCGCCCTCGACGCATCCGGTCAGCACGTGGTGATGAGGTGTCCTGGCTGCGCGGTCACCGGTCTTCGGTGCTGGGCTGGTGAGTGAGGGCGTGAGCCCCGACGCTGCCCACCGCGTCAACAGGAGGGCCGGATGAACCGCCGGCCCAGCGGTGTGTGCTCGCTCCGAGTGCGTCTACCGACTCACCATCTCGTCTACTCGACCAGCTCCGCCTCCCAGTTCGTGCGCTGGATCGCGACGTCGAGTTCGCGCAGCCGCTGCGCGACCTCGTCCGCCCGCGCGCGCAGCTGCGCCACCGGAAGGGCCGAGACGTAGCGCAGTTCGCTGCGCAACTGGCGCTGCATCCGGGCGCCGCCGGCCGCCGCATCCGCCGCGTGCACCAGGATGCTGTGCTCCGAGCGCAGCGTCTCGCGCGCGGCGAGAGCCGCCGTCAGGCTGCGGCCGTCGGGCGTGGTCGCGAGGGTGTTGCTGCGGTTGATCGCGGTGACCAGGGTCTCCAGTGCGGCGAGGCTGCGGATGCATTCCTCGAGCAACTCGGCGGCGTTCTCCGCGGGCTCCTCGCCCTCCTGGTAGGAGGCGTTCGCCACGATGCGGGAGCGGAGGGCCTCGATCCGTTTCTGCAGATCGGCCCGTTCGAGAAGCGCTTCGGCGAGTTTCATCGCCCCAGCTTCGCACAGCGCGTCGAAGAAACGACAACCCGCTGGAGGGGGCGACCCTCCACTCTCAAGTTATAGCGGGAGGGGGGTCTTGCGGCAAGAGGGGGCCCGTGGCGGAGAATCGCAGGCCGACGCACACGAGGGGACACCGCATGACCGCATTCGCACTACCCGAGAGCCTGGCGGCGAAGGCCGATCCGGCGCTGATCGCGGCCGACGAGGAGCAGTTCGCCCGCATCCGCCGCACGCTGGAGCACACCACTGCGACGCTGGCCGCGCGACTCGACGCCGAGCGCGCGGTACCGGGCGGCAGCGGCCAGGCCGCGCTCGATCGTGACCTGGAGGTGCACCGGCTGAGCCGACGGCTGCGCGCGCTGCGCCGCTTCGGGCTCGACCGCTGCCTCGGGCGGATGGTCGACGACGACGGCCGCGCCCACTACATCGGCCGGCTCGGGCTGACCGACGACGCGGGGGAGCGGCTTCTGCTGGACTGGCGTTCACCGGCCGCCGAGCCGTTCTTCGCCGCGACCCACGCGCATCCGCTGGGCCTGATCAGCCGGCGCCGCTACCGCTGGAGCGCTGGGCGGGTCAGCGACTACTGGGACGAGGCGTTCACGGCGGACGCCCTCACGAACACGGCCGCGCTGGAGGACCAGTCGGCGTTCATCGCCAGCCTCGGTGGCGCGCGCTCGGAGCGGATGCGCGACGTGCTCGGCACCATCCAGGCGGATCAGGACGCGATCATCCGCGCCGGCTCGCGCGGCGCGCTGGTGGTCGACGGCGGGCCGGGCACGGGCAAGACCGTGGTCGCGCTGCACCGGGCGGCGTACCTGCTCTACTCCGATCCGCGGCTGGCGCGCGATCGCGGCGGCGTGCTCTTCGTCGGGCCGAACCCGGCGTACCTCGACTACGTGGCCGATGTGCTGCCGAACCTCGGCGAGGACGGCGTGCAGTTGTGCACCCTGCGCGACCTGCTGCCGGAGGGCGAGGCCGCGGGGGAGGAGCCCGAGGCGACGGCGCGGCTGAAGGCGGATGCCCGGATGGAACAGGTGATCGCGGCGGCGGTGCGGCACTATGAGCGGCCGCCGACGCAGGCGTTCGCGGTGGAGTCGGACCTGCTCGACCTCGTGCTCGCACCGGAGGACTGGGTGGAGGCGTTCGAGGCGGCCGAGACCGGCACCCCGCACAACGAGGCGCGCGAGCAGGTATGGCAGGAGCTGCTGACGATCCTCGCCGACCAGAGCGACGACGAGGAGCTCGCCCGGCTCGAACTCGAGCGCCACGCCGGGCTGCGCGCCGCGTTCAACCGGGCGTGGCCGGTGCTGGATCCGGCCGGGGTGCTCGCCGACCTGTGGTCGGTGCCCGCCTACCTGCGCGCCTGCGGGCCGTGGCTGGCCTCCGCCGAGGTGGCCGCGCTGCAGCGGGCGGACGCGCGTGCCTGGACCGACGCGGATCTGCCCCTGCTCGACGCCGCTCGGTTCCGCATCGGCGACCCCGCCGCGCAGCGCCGTGGGCGCGAGCGCGCGGTGGCAGCCGCGTTCGAGCAGGGTCGGATGCAGCAGGTGGTCGACGAGCTGATCGCGGCCGACGACGACGGCGAGGGCCTGGTGACCATGCTGAAGGTGGAGGATGCGCAGCGCTCACTGCAGGACGACTCCGCTCTGCCGCCGCGGGAATCCGACGACCTGGCGGGCCCGTTCACGCACATTCTTGTGGACGAGGCGCAGGAACTCACCGACGCGCAGTGGCAGATGCTGCTGCGCCGCTGCCCTTCGCGCAGCTTCACCGTGGTCGGCGATCGGGCGCAGGCGCGGCACGGCTTCGCGCCGAGCTGGCAGGAGCGGCTGGAGGGAGTCGGACTGCACCGGGTCGAGGTCGCCTCGCTGAGCATCAACTACCGCACGCCGGCCGAGGTGATGGCCGCGGCCGAGCCGGGGATCCGTGCGGTGCTTCCCGACGCGAACGTGCCGACTTCGGTGCGTGAGAGCGGGGTGCCGGTGCGCTACGGATCCGTCGCCGAGTTGGAGGCAGTGCTCGCCGAGCACACCGAGGGGACGGCGTGCGTGATCGGAGAGCCGTCGTTCGTGCCGCGGCCGGGCATTCGTTCGCTGACCCCGGAGCTGGCGAAGGGCCTGGAGTTCGACCTGGTGGTGCTGGTGCGGCCGGACGCGTTCGGCGACGGCATCGAGGGCGCGGTGGACCGCTACGTCGCGATGACCCGCGCGACGCAGCGTCTGGTCGTGCTGCGCTGAGGCCACGGTCTGCCGGGTGAGCGTGCCGAAACCACGGTCTGCTGGTTGAGCGTGCCGAAACCACGGTCTGCTGGTTGAGCGTGCCGAAACCACGGTCTGCTGGTTGAGCGTGCCGAAACCACCATCCCTATACGAAACCATCATCCCTGTAGACCGGCGGCCCCGCCCGAATTCACCGCAGCCGGGCGTACTGACGGTTACGCGCGGCGAGGATCGCGGCTCCGATCAGGGCCGCGATCAGCGAGCCGGCCAGCACCCCCACCTTCACGTGGTCGTCCGAGGCGCTCCCCGCCCCGTACGACAGCTCGCCCACCAGCAGCGACACGGTGAAGCCGATCCCCGCCACGAACGACATCCCGATCATGTCGATCCACGTCAGTGACGGGTCGATGCGGATGCCCGGCAGCCGGGTCAACAGGAAGGTGGTGCCCGTGATGCCGATCGCCTTGCCCAGCACGAGACCCGCCATGATGCCGAGTGCGATGGTGTCCTGGAAGGAGGAGATCAGTCCGCTGAGGCCGCCGACCGTGACGCCGGCGGAGAAGAACGCGAAGACGGGCACCGCGATGCCGGTGGAGACGACGCTCCAGCGGTCGGCGAAGTGGGCGGCGAGGCCCTCGTAGACCGGCCGTCCGGCGGCATCCGTGCCCGCGAGCACGCGCGCCCGTTTCGTCGCGAGCACCGGCACCGTGAAGCCCAGTAGCACCCCCGCGACCGTCGCGTGGATGCCGGAGGCGTGCACCAGCGCCCAGGTGATCACACCCAACGGGATCAGCAGCCACCAGGCGCGCACGCCGCGCTGCACGGCCACGGCGAAGAGCCCGAGCGGAAGCAGCGCGAGCAGCAGCGGCAGCACCGCGATGCCGGAGGTGTAGAAGACGGCGATGATCGTGATCGCCAGCAGGTCATCGACCACCGCGAGGGTGAGTAGGAACGTGCGCAGGGCGGGAGGCAGGTTGCGTCCGACGACGGCGATCACCGCGACGGCGAAGGCGATGTCAGTGGCGGCGGGGATGGCCCAACCGCGCAGGGCGTCGCCGCCCGAGCTCAGGTTCACCAGGGTGTAGAGCACGGCCGGCACGGCCACACCGCCGACCGCTGCGGCGATCGGCACGATCGCGGTGCGCGGGTCGTGCAACTTGCCGGCGACGAACTCCTCCTTGAGTTCGAGGCCGACCACGAAGAAGAAGATCGCCAGCAGCCCGTCGGCAGCCCAGGCCCCGACGCTGAGGTTCAGGTGCAGCGCCTCGATGCCGAAGCGGAAGTCGCGGACGGAGGAGTAGAACTCGGCGGCAGGGGTGTTCGCGAGGATCAGCGCGAGCACGGTCGCGCCCAGGAGCAGGGCACCGCCGACGGTGTCCTCGCGCAGGCTCTGGTGGATGCCGCGCCAGATCGCGTGCGGTCGCTGGTCGGAGGGAAGGGGATGCGTCATGGGGCTCTCTCGGTGAGGCGAAGCGTGCGGGCACGCAGCCGCGGGTCTCCGAGGAGAGGGCGGATGCGGATTACCCGCGCGGCGGCGGGCATCCGGCGATCTCGCCGTGCGCGTTGGAACCCCAGAGACTCATCCACCCGTTGGTGCCGACGGTGCGCTTGGTCAGCAGCATCCGGTTCGGGTACGCCGCCGCGTCGCGCGAGAGGGCGCGGAGAGAAGCGGCGAAGGCGGGCACCAGCCCAGGGTAGCGCCGATGGCTGACAGAACTTCGGCTGCGAGCGTCCGTCAGCCGCGATCAGCGATGACGAAGGCTCCCAGCCGAAGTTGTGTCCGCGTCCGCGGCGTCAGCGACCGAGGATGTCGCCCAGTCCGGGGATCTCGAGGTTCGAGATCTGCTCGCCGAAGCCCGAGACCTGCTCGCCGAGCCCGGAGGTGATGCCCTCGACGCCCTCGAAACCCTCGAAGCCGATTCCCTCGAGGTCGAGTCCGCCGGCCAGCGCATCGAAGTCGACGTTCGCGCTCGCCAGGAGCGGCCCGGCGACGGAGGAGAGGATCGCGCCGCCGGCGACCGCCGCGAGCGCGCCACCCGCGAGGGCGCCGACGCCGACTCCGGCCGCGCCCATCGCGACGCCGCGTCCGCCGCCCACGCGGGCCAGCAGACCCTTCAGCATGCCGGGCTTGCCCATCTCGGCGCGGGTGGCCGCCCGGGCCAGGTCCGGCGCATCCGCCGAGCGGGGCTGCTCGTGCGGCGGCAACTCCTCGCGCATCCGCGCCTCGATCTGCGCGCGCTGCTGCGGGGTGAGTCGGGCGAACGCCTCCTGGTGCACCTGCTCGATCTGCTGCGGCTCGGCCGTCTGCAGCAGGTAGTCGTAGCGGGCGATCGCTTGGCGGTCGGCCTCACTCGCGGAGGCGCCAGGCCGGGCATCCTGCGGGCGCTCGGTCGAGCGCGGGGCGGGCTGCGTCGGGCGCGAGCGCTGCCAGGCCGGCTCGGGCTGTTGCTGCGGGCGCGCGTCGCCGGTCAGGGTGCTCGCCGCGCTGCGCACGATGCCGCGCCAGTCCGTGGAACCGGACGAGCTCGACGAGCCGTTCTTGTCGAGGGCCTTCTGGGCCATGCCGATCAGGCGATTGAGCTTGCTCATGGGTGTGGTCCTCTCGTGAAGGGGGTCTGGTCAGTGCTGGTCTGGTCAGTGCTGGTCGAGTCAGTGCTGGTCGACCGAGTCGAGCGCCGGCTTGTCGGCCTTCGCGTCGCCGCGGGTCTTCAGCAGGCTGGCGACGGTGGCCACCGCGATGGTCGCGCCGATGAACAGCAGCGAGAACCAGATCGGGATCTCGGGGGCCCACTCGACGTGCTCGCCGCCGTTGATGAACGGCACCTCGTTCACGTGCAGCGCGTGCAGCACGAGCTTGACGCCGATGAAGCCGAGGATGACGGCGAGGCCCTGGCCGAGGTAGACGAGGCGCTCCAGCAGACCGCCGATCAGGAAGAACAGCTGGCGCAGACCCATCAGGGCGAAGGCGTTCGCGGTGAAGACGATGTACGCCTCGCTGGTCAGGCCGTAGATCGCGGGGATGGAGTCGAGGGCGAAGACGAGGTCGATGAAGCCGATCGCGACCACGGTGAGCAGCATCGGGGTGACGAAGCGCTTGCCGTTCTTCTTCACGGTGAACTTGTCTTCGTGGTACTCGTCCGAGACGGGGAGGATGCGCTTCACGAAGCGCATGAAGGCGTTGTTCGAGGGGTCGCCGTGGTCGCCCTTGATCTGCTGGTAGGCCAGCACGAACAGCAGCGCACCGAACAGGTAGAACACCCAGGAGAAGTTCTCGATCAGGGTGGCGCCGAGGGCGATGAAGATACCGCGCATGATCAAGGCGATCACGATGCCGATCATCAGCACCTTCTGCTGATACGCCTTCGGCACGGCGAACCCGGTCATCACGATCAGGAAGATGAACAGGTTGTCGAGCGACAGCGCCTTCTCGGTGAGGTAGCCGGCGAAGTACTCGCCGCCGTAGGTCCAGCCGGAGACCATGCCGATGCCCACGCCGAAGATCAGGGCCAGGCCGATGTAGAACGCCGACCAGCGGGCGGATTCGCCGATGGTCGGTTCGTGCGGCTTTCGCACGTGCACGAAGAACTCATAGACGAAGAAGGCGATCGTGACGGCGATCGTGATCAGCCAGATGAGCGGGGTGACCTGCATGGCGGGTGCTCCAAAAAGGGGTCGGCGGGGCCCGAGCCTGATCCGGCTCGGCGCCAAGGTCTCCTCCGCACCGCCTCGAGAAGCGGAACCGGTGGCCCGGAATGCACCAGTGCATCCGTATTGACGGGCCGACCGCAGGCGGGAGTACTCCCCTTGATGCGTCCACCCTAGAGCAGCGGCGGCGGCTGAAGCTGAGAAAGTCCACAGTGCCTGGCAGGATGAGGCCATGAGAAGACGCGCGGCGGCCGCCCTCGGAGCGCCACTGGTGATCGCGTTGTCGGCCTGCGCGCCGCTCGATCCCCTGTGCACCGAGATCGGCTACAGGAACTCGCTCTCGGTCACCGTGACGGACGTCCGTGTCGCCGACATCGCGCTCTGCGCCGCCGACATCTGCGCCGCCGATCCGGACGCCGCCCCGCAGGGCAGGTCGTACTGGGTCATCCACAACGTGCCCGGCCTGTGGCTGTTCGACTTCGGTTCCGACCTGCCCGAATCGGCGCAGTTCACCCTCACCGCGAGCGACGGCACCGTGCTCGATGACCGCGAGCGGGCGATCGACTGGACGCTGCTGGATGAGCCCAACGGCGCCGGATGCGGCTGGCGCGCCGGCCCGGCGGAGCTCGCGATCGAACTGGAGTGACGGGCGGCTCCGATCGGCTCAGTACACGATCAGCTCGGAGCGCCCCGTCTGCAGCGACAGTGTCGCGGCCTCGGCGATCGCCTGCGCCTTCAGTCCGTCCGCGAGCGAGGGGGTGATCGGGGCGCCGGATTCGAGGGCACGGACGAAGTGGGCCAGCGCGGCCGCGTAGGTGGGCTGAACCCGCTCGAACCAGCCGGCGTGCAGGCCGTCCTCGATCACGTGCGCGCCGGAGTAGCGCGAGACGTTGCCGCTGCGGTTGCGGCGAGCCTCGACCATGCCGGTCGAGCCGAGCACCTCGATCCGCTCGTCGTAGCCGTACCCGATCCGTCGGGTGGAGTCGATCTGCACCAGGGCGCCGCCGGGCAGGCGCAGGGTGACCAGCGACGTGTCCACGTCGCCGTACTCGGCTAGGCGCGGCTCGGCCAGGGTGGATCCGGCGGCGAAGACCTCGACGGGATCCAGCCCCGAGATCCAGCGGGCGAGGTCGAAGAAGTGCACGGTCTGATCGCGCATCTGGCCGCCCGAGACCGCGATGTACTCCAGCGGCGGCAGGCTCGGACCGCGGGTGGAGAGCTGGATCAGTTCGATCTCGCCGACCTCGCCCGCGTCGACGATGCGCTTGAGTTCGGCGTAGTCGCGGTCGAAGCGACGGTTGAAGTCGACCATCGCGCGCGCATCGCCGGCGCTCGCCACGGCGGCACGGGCCTGGGCGAGGTCGAGGTCGATCGGCTTCTCGCAGAGCACCGCGAGCCCGGCCTGCGCCGCGCGGACCAGGTGTTCCGCGTGCGTGTCGGTGGAGGAGGCGATGAACACGGCGTCGACCTCGGCCGGATCGAACACGCGGGCGAGTTCGGCGACGCGGGCTCCGTGTCGGGCGGCCAGCGATTCGGCGCGCGCCACGTCCACGTCGTAGACGAAGCGGAAGTCGACATCGGGATTCGCGGCGAGCGAGGCGGCGTGCACGGTTCCGATGAAGCCGGCACCGATCAGGGCGAAGCGTTGCATAGGGGTCCTTCGACGGTGACGACGCTGACGCGGCTGGATTAATGTCAGGACAAAGCTACCGCGTCGCCTCGGCCCAGGGCGAGTCGTAGTACCGGGTGAGGCTGGCCGGATCGGCCGCGGCGACCACGGCGCGCAGCCACGGTTGCAGGGCGCGGCCGATCCGGCTGTTCACCTCGGCCTGCGCGGTCGCGAAGCGGGCGGCGGGCCAGTCGCGGGGGAGCAGCTGCGGCGGCAGGCCGGGATCCTGCAGCTGCGCGGCGAGGAAGACGTCGTACAGCTCGCGCCAGTGCCGCAGTGCCGACCAATCGGGCTGCACCACCGCGTCGACGCGGGCGCAGCTGTCGAGCGCGCGCCGGTAGGCGCGATCAAGCTCCGAGAGGTTCCACGCGGTGTGCGCGAGGGTGAGCGCCTCGGCACGGGACGACGGGGTCAGGTCGACGCGATGGATCCACGCCTCTCCCTCGAATTCGTTCGGCTCGATCCGGAGCCGGTTCCAGCGATCGCTCGTCGCGATCAGCACGCCGGCGCGGAGCTGGCCGTAGCCGGCGCTGCGGGCCTGATGCTGCAGGCGATCGCGCAGCGTGCGCTGCGACTCCGGCACCGCGTAGATCAGCGCCGCGAAGGATCCGGTCCACGGTTCCGGGCCTCCGGTGCCTTCGATCTCGCGATACCGCGGCATCGATGCGGGGGCCAGCCGGAAGACCGTTGTGCGCCCGCGCCGCTCGCTCTCGAGGGCGCCGAGTTCGCGCATCCGCGTGAGCAGATTGCGGGCGGCGGACTCCTGTCGGCCGAGCCCGCCCAGCAGCGCGACCAGGGCCGGCCCCGGGGCCTCGGCGGCGCCGATCGCGCCGAGGAGGAAGGGCACGTCGACCGCGGCGGGGGTCCAGCGGTAGCGAGCCGTCTCCATCCGAAGCACCACCTTTCGGGAACGTTTCGGGACGTTCTCGCCCGCGAAGGTGAGCACAGCCTAGCTTCGGCTCAGCGGCGGTGATCGGCACCGGCGCACTACGACCGGGAGGCCGTCTGATGTCCACCTCACGCACCACGATGCACCGCGACGCCGCTGCGTCCGCCACTCTCGCCGCCGCCATCTGCATGGCGATCACCCAGATCGTCGGGCTGGTGCTCGCGCCCGTCGACGTGGCGGCGATCCTGCTCTACGGCCTGTCGCTGAGCTTCATCGCCTTCGGCGGCACCTACGCCGGGGCGTTCTTCGTGAGCCTCGCGCGTTCGCAGCGCCGCTCCGCCGAGCATCCCGCCGTGTGAGGCGCACCGCGGCCGCCATCGTGCGCTCCCTCCTCGCGGAGGGGCGCTACCAGATGGTGCCGGCGCCGAAGCCGAAGAGCACGAAGCAGAGCACACCGAGGCCGCCGCCGATGACGGCGCGGGCCACGCCGGCGCCGTTCCGGGCGAGGCCCTTGAGCAGGCCGATCACGCCGAAGACGACGGCGAGGGTGGCCAGGATGCCACCGAGGATCAGGCCGATGAAGAGCGGGATGGGCGTGAGCACGAGCCCGATCACGCCGAACACGAGGGCGGCGGTGGCGGCGGAGTTCTTCATACCTCGATCCTGCCAGTTCCGAGGGTGTCCTGGCGCGCCCGCCGGTGCGCGATCAGCACGAAGACCACGCCGACCGCGACGCCGAGGGCCGTCTCGACCAGGCGGTCGCGCAGCAGCACGCCCTCCTCGACGTGGTGCGCGAGCTCGACCATCAGGATCGCCAGTGGCGTGACGAAGGCGAGCGTCAGCCCGTAATTGCGTCCGACGAACAGCTCGGCGAGCACCTGCAGGCCGACGACCACCAGGATCGTGGCGAGGGTCGGCAGCCCGAGGGCGAGGATCGCGGCGGCGACCCCGATGCCCACGACGGTGCCGAGGATGCGGTGCCCGGCGCGCACGAGCCGCGCGGTCGTATCCGCGCCCGAGACGGCGGCGACTCCTGCGACCATCGCCCAGTACGGGTGGCCGAGCCCGGTCAGGGTAGGGATGAGGCCCGTCACCAGCACCACGGCGCCGTAGCGCAGCGCGGTCGACACCGAGGCGTTCGCGACGCTGACCCGCCACGGGGTGTGCACGAGTCGGCGGGCGCGCGGATGGGCGTAGCCGACGAGTCCGATCAGCATCGAGAGCACGGCAGAACCCGCGGCGAGCCCGAAGGCGACAGGGATCTGCGCTGGCGCGGTGGGCACCGAGGCGCACGCTGCGAGCGCGAACACGGTGAAGAGGGGGCCGGGCGGATGCCAGTGCAGCGCATCGGAGACCAGGCTCGCGAGCGCAGCGCAGACGGCCACGACGGGGATGACCAGCCATTCGCGCGCGGGCGAGACGGCGACCGCGGTGCCGATGGTGACCATCGCGACCAAGTAGATCGCCGCGGACGCCTGCATCCGCAGTCTCGGCAGGTGCGTGTGCTGGCGGCCGTAGAGCGCGGTGAAGGAGCCGAAGGTCGCGTAGAGCGACAGGTCGACCCGGCCGATCGACCACAGGATCAGCAGGGGAACGGCCACGGACAGTCCGGCCCTGACGGCGACGCGGTGCGCGCCGTTGTGCGGCCCGAAACGGACGAGATCGCTCGGGCGGAGGAGGGGATCGGTTGTCGTCACGGATATAGTTTACTTGTGAACTATCCAGAAAGCGATGCCGAGCCCGATGCCGTCGAACGGATCCACTCCCGCTGGGCGCAGTTGCGACCGGAGCTCGACCTCGCGCCGATCCCGCTGATCGGCCGCATCCTGCGCGCCGCAGCGCTGGTCGTGCGCACCAGCGACGATGTGCTGGCCCAGCACCAGCTCACTCGCGGCGAGTTCGACATCCTCACCGCCCTGCGCCGAGCGGATGCGCCGCAATCGCCCGGAACACTGCGCACCATCGGCCTGGCGAGCGGACCGGCCACCACAAAACGGCTGCGCTCGCTGGAACTGCGCGGCGTCGTGGCGCGCTCGGCGAACCCCGCCGACGGCCGCGGCGCGCTGATCGCCCTCACCGCCGCCGGCGTCGCGTTGATCGACGAGGTGTTCCCTCTCGTGCTCGGCGTGGAGGCCGAGATGCTCGCGGGAGTGCCCGACGCGGAGCTCGCGCCGACGGCGGCGGCCTTGCGCACTCTGCTCGCCAGCGTGGAGGCGCGCGCGCTCGCGTAGCGTGGGGCGCATGTCCGTCACCGCGAGCTTCCTGGTGCCGAAGCGGCCGCCCGCTCTTCAGCTGTTGAAGACGGCGCTGGCCACCGTGCTCGCCTGGCTGGTGGCCGGCCTGATCTTCCCGGAGACCCTGCCGGTGTTCGGCGCGATCGCGGCGCTGCTGGTGGTCGCACCGAGTGTGAACCAGTCGCTCGGCAAGGCGCTCGAGCGCAGCATCGGTGTGATCGCGGGTGTGATCGTCGGCTCGGTGATCGGCGGGCTCTTCGGTGACCGCAGCTTCATCGTGATCGTCGCGATCGTGGCCGCGATCGCGGTGGGCTGGCTGGTGAAGCTGACGCCCGCCTCGGCCGTGCAGATCCCGATCAGCGCCATGCTGGTGCTCGCGGTCGGCTCGGTCACCCCGGGATACGCCGTCGACCGGATCGTGGAGACCCTGATCGGCGCGGCGATCGGCGTCATCGTGAACGTCGCGATCGTGCCGCCCGTGGTGCTCGAGCCCGCCGAACGGGCCGTCGGGGCGCTCGCCGATCAGCTGGCCGATTCGCTGGACACGCTGGCCGAGGTACTCACCGAGCCGACGTCGCGCGTGCGGCTCGACGAGATGCTGATCTCGGCGCGCCTGCTGCAGCCGATGCTGGTGAACGCCGAGGCCACCGTGAAGGCGGGGGAGGAGTCGCTGCGACTGAATCCGCGCCGCTCCCGTCACCGCGACCGGCTGGGCACCCTGCATGAACTGCTGCCGCGACTGACCCGACTCACCACGCGGGTACGCGGCATGTCGCGCACGGTCTACGACCTGTACGACGACGGGCTGCGCGCGGAGGCGACGATCGGCGAGATCGCGGTGCAGCTGCGCCGTGCCGCGCACGATCTGCGCCTGCTCGTGCGCACCGAGGTCGAGCTGCCGGAGCCCGAGCCGCTTACCGATGAGTTCCCGGCGCTGACCGCACCGCTGGTGATCACGACCCCGCATCCGGAGCACTGGATCCTGATCGGCGCGCTGATGGAGGACCTGCGACGCGTCCGCGCGGACATCCTCGACGAGGACTGACCGCGTCCGCCCCTCGCTCTCCCCGCGAGATGCCACTTGTGTACGCCCCGCCCCGCCCGGCGTGTCGCGTGCGCAAGTGGCATCTCGCGGGGGTCCTACAGCGGGGGTCCTACAGTGGGGCCGTGGAGACCTTCATCGCGTTGGCCGGATTCGTCGGGGCCTGGCTCCTCGTCGCCGGGCCGGTGTATCAAGCCGCCCTCGAACTCGCGGAGGAGGCGACGGAGAAGCCGAACAGCATCAGCCGCGAGGAACTGGTGGCGCGGGTGCCCGCGCCGCCGCCCGTCTCGCCGTGGTGGTGGCTGCTGCCACCCGTCGGCTACGTGCTGAATCGGCGCCGCTCGAGGGCGTGGCGCGAGCAGATGATGGAACTGATGCAGCCCGAGGACATGAAGCACATGATCGAGTTCAGCCGGAAGGCGACGGGATGGCTGCTCGTGGCGACCGGCGGATTCGCGATCGCCCTGAAGGAGACGTGGGAGCTGGGCGAGCACTTCGAGTGGCCGACGGCGATCTTCTGGACGCTCGTGGTTGTGATGGCGCTGGTCTGCTTCGGCTACACGGTCAGCAACCTGCGCCGCAGCGAGCGGATGCTGCGCGATCCGGGACACACCGGGCAGCGTCAGCCGAGGAGCCGCCGGTAGAGCGCATCGAGGGACGCGGCCGCCGCCGTCCAGGTGTGCTCGGCCGCCCAGGCGATGCCGCCCGCGCCGAGTCGGGCGCGCAGTTCCGCGTCGGCGAGCAGTGCGTCGAGGGCCGCGGCCCACTCCGCCGGCTCCGCGGAATCGACGAGCAGGCCCGAGCGGCCTTCGGCCACCGCATCCGTCAGCCCGTCCGTCCGGCGGGCGAGGACCGGTGTGCCGGAGGCGGCGGCCTCCAGAGCGACGAGCCCGAACGTCTCGACGGCGCTGGGCATCAGCGCGACGGCGGCGCCGCGCAGCAGCCGCGCCGTCTCGTCGCGATCGATCGGACCGGTGAATCGCACCGGCAGCCCGCGCGCCGCCGCACGCACCTCGCCGAGATAGCTCTCCCGGCCCGGCGCGGCGCCGCCCACGATCGTCAGCGCCGGCGGCCCCGCGAGCAGGCCGAGCGCGCGCACCGCCAGCAACTGGCCCTTGAGCGGTTGCACCCGGCCGACGAGCACCACACCGGAGCGCGGTCCGGTGCCGGGCACGAACCGCGGATCCACGCCCGGCGGCACCACCACGATCCGATCGGCCGGCACGGCGTAGCCCGTCTCGATCGTCGAGCGTTCGGAGGCGCCCGCGACGACGACCGCATCCGCCGAGGCCAGCACCCACCGCTCCGCCTCGATCCGCTCCGGCGGCTCTGCCGCGTCGCCGGGGGCGAGGCGGGCGTTCTTCGCCAGCGAGATCGAGTGCATCGAGTGAACGTGCGGCACCCCGAGGAGGGCGCCGGCGAGCCCCGAGACGAAGTAGTGCGAGTGCACCAGGTCGCAGCCGCGGGCGGCCTCCGCGAAGGCGCCGGCTGCTCGCGCCAGGGCGTACTTGTCGCCGGCCTCCACCGGCACGCCGACCACCTCGACTCCCGGCGCGAGCATCCGGCTGCCCTCGCCGCGGGTGTACACCGTGACCTGCCAGCCGAGCGCGGCGATCTCGGGGAGCACGCTCGCCAGGTACACGTTCATCCCGCCGGCGTCGCCCGTGCTCGGCCGCTCCAGCGGTGAGGTGTGAGCCGAGATCACGGCGAGGCGGGGCACGCGATCCATCGTACGGAGTCCCGAGATGCACCTCGGCGGACCAGATGCGCCGCCGCGCCTCTCCGTCAGCCTGGCTGGGCACGTCGACCGCAGCAGCGAACCTCGCGAAATTTCGCGAGGTTTCGCGAGTGGGGGACTGGCGCCACCGGGCACCGACCTGCGGTTGAATAGAAGGATGCGTTTCCGTCGGGAGCGCGCAGATTGTGAGGCCGATGCCCGGGCACACCATGTACACCGAGCAGGACGTGCGCGCCCTCGTCGGGCCGGGCGCGTTCGAGCGCGGCTCGAGCTACGCCGCTGAAGACCGGGTCAGCGAGCTGCAGTGGTTCGGCGGGCGCACCCGGCTGTTCGGCCAGGTCCGCGGATCCGGGCGCTCACCGTACGCGGTCAGCGTGCAGTTGCGCGACGACGGCGACAAGCTGACGATCCTCGGCGGATCCTGCAGCTGCCCGGTGAAGAAGGAGTGCAAGCACGTCGCGGCGGTGCTGATCACCGCCCTCGAGGCGGAGCAGCAGGGCGGGCTGGGCAAGCCCGGCGTCGATGCGGCGGATGCGGTGCCTGAATGGCGTCGCGCGCTCGAGCCCATCCTCGAAGGTGCCAGCCACGGCGCCATCGGCATCCCGCTCGGGCTGCAGTTCGAACTGCTCCCCGGCGAACCCGTGCGCCGCGAAGCCGGCCGCTACAACAGCTACCGCCCCGCGCCCGAGCCTCGCCCCCGCCTCGGCGTGCGCCCGGTGCGGATGGGAGACCGCGGCCGCTGGGTGCGCACCGGCACCAGCTGGCGCGACCTGGGTTACCTGCACTACTCGCACGACTACGACGAGCGCCAGATCGAGGTGGTGCGCGAGGTGCAGGGGCTGCTCGCCGGCCACGGCGCGTCGAGCTACTACTCGCCCGACACCTGGCTCTACCTCGACCAGTGCCGCAGCGAGGCGATCTGGGCGGCGCTGCACGCGGGCGTCCGCGCCGGCATCGGGCTCGTGATGGGCGATCGCGACCAGGCGCCGCTGCGCATCCTGGACACCACCGCCACCGCTTCGATCGACGTCACCCGCACGAGCGATGGCCTCGAACTGCGCTCGCTGGTGATGGTCGGCCCCGAGCAGATCACCGAGGACTTCGGCTTCATCGGCGACCCCTCCGTCGGTCTGTACCTCTGGTCCGGCGCCGGCGAACTGCGCGCCCGGCCGGTGACCCTGGTGCCGTTCGCGGCGCCGCTGGCCTCCTCCGCGCGCAGCTTCCTGCACGCCCGCGAGGCCATCCGCATCCCGGCCGCCGAGGAGTCCGCGTTCCTCACCGAGCACTACCAGCGGCTGCACCAGCTCTTCGAGATCGTCTCGCTCGACGGCACCTTCCAGACGCCCGAGCTGCCCGAGCCGAAGCTCGGCCTCACCATCGAGCACACCGCCGGCGCCGGCGTGACCGGCCGCTGGTGGTGGCGCTACACCGTGGCGGAGGCGCGTGGTGCGGCCGCGGATCGCCTGCCGCTGCATCCGGACGGCGCCGTGACCTACCGCGACGAGGCCGCGGAGCAGCGGATCCTCGACGAACTCACCGAATCGGGGATCGACGCTGCAGAGACGCCGCGTCTCGTGGTTCCGGCCACCCGCCGCCTGCGCGCCACGTTCGAGTTGCGCGGTATGGAGACCGTCGCCTTTATGCGCGACGTGCTCGATCGCCTGCGCGCCAGCGTCGAGGTGGAGGAGATCGGCGAGCCGGTCGAGTACCGGCCGGCTGAGGAGGCGCCCGTCGTCGCCGTGCAGACCGTGGCCCAGCCGGGCAGCCGCGACTGGTTCAACCTCGAGATCAGCGTCACCGTGAACGACGAGGCCGTGCCGTTGGCCGAGATCTTCCTCGCCCTCGCGCGCGGCGACGAGTTCATGGTGCTGCCCAGCGGCATCTACTTCGCCCTCGACGACGAGCGCTTCGGCAAGCTTCGCGAGTTGATCGCCGAGGCGCGCGAACTCTCCGACGATCCCAGCGGCGGCTTGCGGATCAGCCGGTTCCAGTCGTCGCTCTGGGATGAACTCGTCGAACTCGGCATCGTGGAGAAGCAGGCCGCGGCGTGGCGGCGGGCCGTGGAAGGGCTCTCGGGCTTCACCGCCTCCGGCGCGTTGGAGACCCAGCCCATCCCCGAGGGCTTCACCGTGACCCTGCGGCACTATCAGCAGATCGGCTTCGACTGGCTGTCGTTCCTCTACGACAACCAGCTCGGCGGCATCCTCGCCGACGACATGGGCCTGGGCAAGACCGTGCAGTCGCTCGCGCTGATCGCCCGGGCGATGAAGCAGCAGGCCGCCGATCCCGACGGCAAGAACATCCGACCGTTCCTCGTGATCGCGCCCACCAGCGTTGTGCCGAACTGGGTGGGCGAGGCCAAGCGCTTCGCCCCCGCACTGCCGACGGTCGGCATCGACGAGACGTCGAAGAAGCGCGGGCGCGCCCTCTCCGCGGTGGTCGGCGACGCCCAGCTCGTCGTCACCTCGTACGCCCTGTTCCGGCTCGACTACGAGTCCTACGCCGGCATCGAGTGGGCCGGGCTCATGCTCGATGAGGCGCAGTTCGTCAAGAACCGGCAGGCCGCCACGCATCAGCTCGCCCGCAAACTCGACGTGCCCTTCAAGCTCGCCATCACCGGCACTCCCATGGAGAACAACGTGATGGAGCTGTGGTCTCTGCTCTCTATCGTCTCGCCCGGGCTGTTCCCCTCGCCGAGCGGATTCGCCGAGTTCTATCAGAAGCCGATCGAGCGCGAAGCCGATCAGGAGAAGCTCGTGCAGCTGCGTCGGCGCATCCGGCCGCTGATGCTGCGCCGCACCAAGGAGCTCGTCGCCACCGAGCTGCCGCCCAAGCAGGAGCAGACCATCGAAGTCGAGCTCGGGCCGCGCCAGCGCAAGGTCTACGACACCTACCTGGCGCGCGAGCGTCAGCGGGTGCTCGGGCTGATCGGCGACTTCGACAAGAACCGCTTCGCGATCTTCCGCGCGCTGACCACCCTGCGGCAGGTGGCGCTGGACGCCGCCCTCGTCGACGAAGCGCACTCCACCGTGCCCTCGACCAAGCTGGAACTGCTCGACGAACTGCTGGCCGACGCGCTCGCCGAGGGCCACCGTGTGCTGGTGTTCAGCCAGTTCACCCGGTTCCTCGGGCGGGTGCGTTCGCGACTGGACGCCTCCGGGATCGAGTACGCCTACCTCGATGGAGCGACCAAGAAGCGCGACGAGGTGATCGACCGGTTCCGCTCCGGCGCCGCCGGTGTCTTCCTGATCTCGCTCAAGGCCGGCGGATTCGGCCTGAACCTGACCGAGGCCGACTACTGCATCCTCCTGGATCCGTGGTGGAATCCCGCGACCGAGGCCCAGGCCGTCGACCGCGCGCACCGGATCGGGCAGACCCGCTCGGTGCTCGTGTACCGCCTCGTCGCCAAGGACACCATCGAGGAGAAGGTCATGGCGCTCAAGTCGGCCAAGGCCGAACTCTTCGCCGCCGTGATGAGCGACGACGCCACCGTCGCCTCGGGCGGCATCACCGCCGAGGACGTGCGCGAACTCCTGGGCTAGACGCTCGGCCCTTTCTGCTCGCGAGTTCAGCAGCCGGGGTTGAGGCCGGCCTTGATGAAGCCGGCGGTCTGGTAGCCGTACTCGTAGATGTACTCCGGCCATTCGTGCGGCTCACCCGAGCTGACCATCAGCAGCCGGCCACCCCAGCACCGTTCCAGGAGCATCCGCGCTCGCGTGATGTGCGGGGTCTGCGTGATCACCACGACCCGTTTCCAGCCGTACTTCTCGGCGTAGGAGGCCAGTGCTCGGGCCTCGCCCTGCGTCGTCGCCGGGTCCGCCGTGAAGCAGAACACCCGCAGCTCCGGCTCATTGCACGCCTCGACATCGCGTTCGTCGGGGTGCGCCGCCGCGTCGCTCGCCCACACCGAGATCAGCAGCGTGTCCGAGACCCCCTGCGCCGCGAGGTCGCGCGCCAGATCCGTGCGTGAGCGGGTGGCCGGACCGAGCACCACGATCGCGTCCGCCCGTTCGGGTACCGGATCCGTGTGTGGCAAGACGTAGATCGGCAGCCCCGCGAGCGCGCCGAGGAGCACCACGGCGAGGGCGATGGCGAGCAGACGGCGGATGCTCTTCACGCGGGCAGGCTAGCGGATGCGTGTTTCGGGTTTGCACCGATGCATACCGGTCAGGTGGCTGGCGGGACGGCTCCGACGACCAGGTCGGCGGTCAGGTCGGCCACCGTGCGTACGCCCATCCGCTCCATCGAGTGCAGCAGCTCGCGGGTCAGCCGTTCGACGACCGCGTGCGCGCCCTCGGCCCCGCCCGTCGCCAGGCCCCACATCACCGGGCGCCCGACGAAGACCGCTCGCGCACCCAGCGCGAGCGCCGCCGCGATGTGATCGCCGTCGCGGACTCCGCTGTCGATGAAGACCTCGGCCCGGTTGCCGACAGCGGCGACCACCTCCGGCAGCGCCGCGATCGAGGAGATCGAGCGACCCAGTCTCCGGCCGCCGTGCGTCGACACCACGATTCCGGACGCACCCGCCTCTACCGCTCGGTGCGCCTCATCGCCGCGCAGGATGCCCTTGACCAGAACATCCAGGCCGCTGACATCGCGTAGGTGCTGCACCTCGCTGTCGCTGAACTCCCGCGTGACCTGCATCGCGTCGTCCGGGAGACCGTCGAGATCCTCGTGCAGGATGTTCGCCAGTCGCGCCTTGCGCGGCGACTCCGGCCAGTCCCGCGGCTCGATCACCGCGCGGTCGCCTTCGAACGAGACCCGATCAACGGTGAGGATGATCGCTCGAGCGCCCGCCTGCGCCGCGCGACGCACCAGCGCGTCCGTGAGCCCCGCATCACGCATCGGGTAGAGCTGGAACCACCACGGCGCCCCGGTCGCGGCGATCTCGTCGAACGGCACCGCTGTGTTGGTGGAGACCCCGAGCACCGTCCCGGCCCGAGCAGCGGCGTGTCCGGTCGCTCGCTCGGCCTGTGGATCCGCCGCATTCTGGTTCGCCATCGGTGCCATCAGCACCGGTGTGCGCACCGGCATCCCCAGCACCGTTGTGCTCGTGGAGGCGTGGGCTCCCAACACGAATGCTCGGGGACGGAACCGGATGGCGTCCCAATCCCGTTGCGCGTCCGCGACAGTCTCGCCGTTGCCGGCGCGCGCCGAGAAGTAGCCGTACACGTAGTCGGGCAAGGCGGCCCGCGCCTCGCCTTCGAGAGCATCGATCCAGGTCATGGCCTCATTCAAGCCCAGTCCGACGACGTCGGACAGGCCGAGTTCGGGCTCGCTCCTCCGAAGCGTCAGCGACGCGACGGACCCGCCCGCCGCGTCGCCCACACGAACTCCGCCGCGGTCGCGCCGACACGCCGCGCCGCCCGTTCCGCGAAACTCCGAGCGGGCACGGCGAGCCGCGTCGCCGCCGAGATGGGCACTCCGAGGCGCCGGCTCAGCGCCAGGTCGATCAGCGCGAGCCCGGCGAGATCGCGACCGAACACGAGACTGCGCCCCTCCGCCGCGAGACGCGACGGCAACTCGCCCTCACCGGACGGCAACCGTTCGAGATGGATCAACACCCTGGCGAGCGACCGGGCACGCAACGACGAGGACAAGCGCCCCGCGGCCTCGCCGACGAAGAAGTCGGCGTGTCGCTCCAGGATGGGCACGATCGCGGCGGCCAGCCGTTCCATCTCGGGATGCAGCGACAGGTGGGCCAGATGCTGATAGCCCCGCATCATCACGTGCGCATCGATGGCGCTGAGCGCGGCCTGGACGGACGCGAGGTCGGCCCCGAGCAGGATCGAACCTGCGACGCCGAGCATCGACCGAAGGCGCCGAGGACGACGGGCGTCGTCCGCGATGCGGATGTGCGGCGAGGCATCGAGCACCTCGTCGAGCGCATCGGCGATCCAGTTCTTCTCCAGAGCCCACGGCACGAGGAACTCCCCGATCCGGCTCGTCTCCGGTGCGGGGTGCCGCCGCGCTCGATCGACGGCGCCGCGCTCGAGCGCTCGCAGATAGGCGGTCGCGATGATCGCCTCTCGATCGAGCGGGAAGCTCTCGAACTCCGAGCGATCGAACTCGGCGCGAAGGCTGCCGTGCGCGGTGCGCGCGAAGTCGCGCACATCGAATCGCGCAGCCATTCCCATGTGGTCCATCCTGGCCCTCGCGCGGCGGCGGCGGAAGAGCGATCGTCGGCGCAGCGCCGAGCGGTGGGTAACGCTGTGGAGTTGTCAATGTGCAGGCTCGGATGAGCGGGGTGGCGGAGGTGCGGCTCGTCAGCCGGTGGGTCTGTCGCGTTGTGGGATGGATTCGTGGAGTGGATTCTTGCCGGGGAGTTCGGTGAGCCTCCTTTCTGGGTCTGTTTCTCTGGGCCGGTACAGGTAGTACCGGGAGCCGGTGCGGGTGATCCGCCAGTGCTGGTTGTGCAGCAGCAGGTGGTGGGCTCGGCAGAGCAGGATCCCGTCGGGCACGTCCGTCTGGCCGCCGTCGCGCTGCCACTCGTTGAGGTGATGCGCGTCGCACCACGACGCCGGTCGGTCGCAGCCGAGCCAACGACAGCCGCCGTCCCGGGTGACGAGTGCGATGCGCTGCTTCTTCGAGAACAGCCGCTGCGTGCGACCCAGGTTCAACACCACGCCGTCATCGGTCATCGTGATCGGTGCGATCCCGTCCGCGCAGGCGGTGGTGCGCACGAGCGCGGCGGACACGACGTCGCGGGAGGTGCCGAGCACCCCGAGTCCGTCGTCGGCGGCGTCCGCCGCGGTGTCATCGAGAGCGTCGAAGCCCTCCTCGTCGAGGGTCACTCCTGCTTCGTCGGCGGGGTGGATTTCGGTGGCGCGGATGATCACCGCGACCGGGGCACCCTGACGCGGCAGAGCATCCTTGTCCGTGGTGACCGCGACACGGAGCGCAGCGCCGAGCGCGTCATGCCACAACTGCGGCACCGTCGGCGCATCCTCCGCCTCGGACTGATCCGTGAACCGGGGCTGGCGCAGTGCCGCGGCGACGACGCCGTCGCAGAGGGTGCGCAGGTTCTCCGCCACGTCCGCGGTCAGGAATCCGGATACGCGGTGCATCCCGTCCTCCGCGGGACCGATCGTGAGGGCGCGGCGGGACAAAGCGAGCCGCTCACGCGAGAGCACGAGCGTGCGGTCCAATCCATCGCGGCGGTACTTCGCCTCCTTGACCAGCACCTCCGGCGTCATCGCCCCGCGGTCGCGAACCTGAACCAGCAGATCGCGGATCGCCCCGGCCAGCGCGTGCCCGGTGACATCCCGGGTCGGCGCCCCGATCCCGCGGATGATCGCCGCCGCGCCGGCCGCCGAGAGCAGCCCGGCTTCCACGAATCGGGAGATCGCGGCGTTCCATCCCGACGCGCACGCGCAGAACGCGCCCCCGCGGCAGGCCTCGCCCAGCGGATCCGCAAGAGCCGGCTCACCAGAGGACATCGCCAGCAGCGTCCCGACCTCGATCGCTCCCGCCGTCTCCTTCTTGGACGCCCCGGTCATCCCCGCGATCAGCTCGACCGCATCCTTCGCCCCGGCCCGCTTCGCCAACGACTCCGCCCCCAACTCCGGCATCGACCGCCGCGCGATCTCCGCACACACCGCCGCGGACGCGACCCCGTGCGTCTTCCCGATCCGACCGAGCACCTCCACGAGCTTCAGCGCGTCTTCATCGCCCAGCCCGGGAAGCGATGCCGCGCCTGCCGGGAGCGGGGTGTTGAGCTGGGTGCTCGCGATCCGCCAGATCGTGTCGATGAGAGGTTCCATACGAACAATGCTCGCATCTATCTTCGAGTCGAGCAAGGCTCAAAGCGAGCGAAACGCGCCAGAACTCGAAGATGTGATCGTCGCGAAAACGTCGATGAAACGCCTATCCCGCTGCCCCAGCCCGCGCCAGCAGGCCGCTGACGGTGCTGGTCTCGGAGTCGTAATACTCCAGACCCCAGTCGGCGACCATCGCGGCGTACCGCACGGCCGGGTTGTCGCCCAACAGGTCGCGGACGCCTTGCAGTTCGGCCCGCCGAATCTCGAGGGCGGCCAGATACTCCTCGAGGAGCGACTTCATCTTCTCGGGCGTGGAAAGGTGCCCCATCAGCAACCGCAACGCCACCGGATGCTTCAACACCGGGAACTCCGGGGTCCGCTCATCCAGCCAGTGCCGGAGGGCGTCATCGCCCGCATCCGTGATCCGGTAGGTGGTCGCCCCACGTCGCTCGCCAGGATCGGCCTCGACGAGACCGGCCTTCACCAGTCGACTCAGCTCGGAGTAGACCTGGCTCATCGCGGGGGCGACCCAGTAATAGCGCAGCGTCCGGTCGGCGCGCTGCTTCAGCTCGTAGCCGGTGACCCCCGTCTCGGTGCGCCCGTAGAACATCAGCAATCCGAGCAAGGCGAACGAGGTGACGGGCAGCTCGGGGGTCGTCTCCGTGGTCATCGTTCTCCTTGCTGGCGGGGCCCCACCAGCCTATTCCCGCGACGAATCGGGCCGGCGGGGTTGCGACTCAGGCGAGCCCGGCGGTGTCCGATCGTCCCGCCGCCGCCTGACCGCGCGCGTTGTAGACGAGCGACGCGCCCGCGTCGGCCCGGTCGCGGTACCAGCGGTACAGTTCCAGGCTTTCGTCGCGCATCACGTCGCGCTGCACCGCGATACCGCGGCGTTCTAGTTCCTGCTGCCAATCGGGGGTGACCGGGCCCTCGTCGAAGCCGGTGATCTCCTCGATCTCGTGCCCCTCGACCGACGTCGCGATCGCGCGCAATCCGCTCCACACCACGGATCCGTAGCACATCGCGCACGGCCGCCCGTTGACCACCATCTGCAGTGCCCCGCCATCGGCACCGAGGTCCCACGCCCCCAGCGCGGTCTGGGCGAGAGAGATCGCGACCACCTCCGCGTGCATGCTGGACAGCCCGGTCGCGAGCACCAGGTTCACCCCGACCGAGACGACCGTCCCCGTCGACTCCTCGCAGATCACTGCGGCGAACGGGCCGCCCGTTCCTTCGATCACGTTCCGCTGCGCCATCCGATGCACCAGACGCATCCGATCGTCCAGATCCGGGATCACCCGCGGAACCTTCGCCAGCTCCTCGTGCACCCAGTCGGGCACGGTCACGGCGAAGCCGCTGGGCACGCGGATCGGGTCGGTCTCAGGAGCAGTACGGGCGCGGTGCGAGGGCATGATGGGCCTTCCGGGCTTCGGGTCCAGGGTCGAGTACCCCGGGATGCGGGTTTCCAGGATGCTGCCCGCCCATCATCGCACCGCCACCACGGAACGAACTGAGGGAGCGGGGGCCCGCGGAGCATCGAGTAGCGTGACTCGCGGGGGGAAGGGGTACGGATGGACGAGGAGCTCCCGAGGGACACCTACGGCGACCTGTTCCGGCTCGCCGCCTGCCTCGGCGCGCTGTGCGGCAACCTGGTCTGGATCGTTCCGGGGTTGATCACGGGTGGGTGGGAGGCGATCTGGCTGCTTCCGTTCGCCACGATCATCGGGGCGATCGTGGGTCTGCTGCTCGCCGGCGTCGCCTGGACGGCGATCGCGGTGACGGGGGAGCGGCTGCCGAAGGCGGTCGTCGCCGGCGTCGCGGTGGCGCTGATCGCGGCCGCGGCGCTGCTCGTCAGTAGCGGCGGTGTGCTCGATCCGCTCTCCGGCCTGCTGGTCGTGGTGCTGCCGGGGGTCATCGCCGGGACGGGGGTCGCTCTGCGCAAGAGCCTGCGCCGCGCCCCCGCGATCCTGCTCGCGATGACGCTCGTACTGGCCGTCTCGGTGATCGTCGTCGCGAGCGTCCACCCCGGGATGCAGCAGGCCGTGGCGCGCTCCGACATGGAACCCGGCGGCTCGGTCGTCGAGCCCACTCCCGTGCCCACCCCGAGCAGCGCCGAAGCCGAGGCGGATGCGCGCCGAAGAGCCGCCGACACCCGCGCCGCCGCAGGAGATGTGCTGTGGTTCGCCGAACCCGTCATCGTCGGTTACCCCTGCGCGGGCAGCGACGGTCAGCTCGGCAGCGCGGTCAGTTACTCCTTCTCCGGTTCGTTCCGGACCGATCCTGCGGCCCTGGCCACGGATCCGCCCTCGGCGACCGACGTCGCCGCAGTGGGACGGATCAGCGCCGCCTTGACCGGCACCGGATTCGTCGGTCGGCCCTTCGCCTCGGGCACCGCGTCGACCGAGTTCGTCGGTGGCGAACCGCAGGCTGTCGAGCAACTCCTGGTCGCGCACGGCGGAGCCGTCACCTCGGTGACCTACGTCGGCGCCTGCGTGGACGGCGACTAGCCGGTGGCGGAGCAGCGCCCACCGGAGCAGCGCGCACCGGAGCAGCGCCCATCGGCGAAGCCTCCGATGCCGCCCACCCGGCCGGTGCCGCCCGAGCCGCCGACCACGGCGGCGCCCGTTTCGATCCAGCGGCCTCGCCGCGCGCATCCCCTCCAACTCCTGGTCGTGTTGATCGCACTGGTGCTCACGATCCTCGTCGGCGGACTCGCCGTCGTCGTCCGCGTGACGGGAAACGTGGTCGCCGACCGGCTGCACGGCGACGCGACCGCGTCGGTGCCGGTCGCCGAACCGCCCGCGCCGCCGGCGCCGATGCGCTCCGACATCGACCGGGATGCCGCGCTCGCGCAGCTGCGCGGTGTCGCGGATCAGGCGATCGCGGCGGCCGGCGAGGGGGACTGGGGCGATGATCCCGCCATCGCTGTCCAGACGCTGGAATGCGGCGCGGGCGGAACGCAGTTCCTCGCGGTCGACACCTTCACCGGGGACCCCCTCGCGGCGGCCCGGATCGAGCAGGCGTGGGCTCAGGCCGGCGTCGGCGCGGCCGGCTCCGTCATCGTCGGCGCGACGGCGACACCCGATGCGAGCGGGGTCCGGGTACTGATCGCGAGCGACTGCGTCGCGCCGCCGCCGTGATCGGCTCAGGCGAACGGCGTAACCGGAACGACGCAGAGGAACGACGCAGAGGTACGGGCCAGCTAGCGTTGTCGGCGTGAATCCCGCCGTGCTCGTCGTCCTGGCCGCCGTCTGCTTCGCGACGACCGGAACGGCGCAGGCGCTGGGCGCTCCCGACGTCGATGCGGTCACCCTCGGCGCCGCGCGGATCGTGCTCGGCGGAGCCCTCCTGGCCGGTCTGCTCGGCGTCGAGCGGATGCGTCGGCGCGCGCCCGGCCTCCCGCGCGACGGTTCCCGACTCGGCGCAACGCTTCTGGTGCTCGCCGGCGCCGTGGGTGTCGCGGCCTACCAACCCACCTTCTTCACGGGCACGAGCGAGAACGGTGTCGCCGTCGGCACCATCGTCGCGCTCGGATCCGCCCCGATCTTCACCGGACTCATGGAGTGGCTCGTGCTCCGCCGCGCGCCCGGTCGGCGTTGGGCGGTGTCGACGGCGCTCGCCGCGGCGGGCGTTGCGCTGCTCTCCGGCATCTTCGGTCTGAGCGGCGGAGTCGGGGTGCAGGTCACCCCGCTCGGACTGCTCGCCTCCGCCGGCGCCGGCGCCTCCTACGCGGTGTACGCCGTCTGCGGCAAGTTGCTGCTCGAGCGTGGTTGGACGCCCGCCGCGACCATGGGGGCGCACTTCGGCGTCGGTGCCGCCCTGATGCTGCCGGTGCTGCTCGGTGCGGACCCCGGGGCCCTCGCATCCGGATCCGCGGCGCTCGTCGTTCTCTGGCTCGGTGTGGTCACGGTCGCGGTGGCGTACACATTGTTCGCGCGCGGGCTGCGGCTGCTGCCCGCCGCGCAGGTCTCGACGCTGACCCTGGTCGAGCCGGCCACCGCGACGGTGCTCGGCGTCGTGGTGCTGCATGAAGTGCTCACGGCGGACGCGGTGCTCGGGCTGATCGTGCTGCTCGCCGCCGTGCTCGTGCTCACCGTGCGGCGGCGCGGGGTGGTGCTGGCGGAGTAGCGGCGCGCGTCGTTCGCGGCCGATACCTCCTCTTTCTCTGTCGGAAATGCAGGATGCGCGCCCGAGTTGACGTGCGCATGCGCGTGTTCCGCCCTCATTTCCGTCCTGGTCCTGCATTTCCGAAGCGGGCGGCTCGGGAGCCGACCCGGCGCCGCAGCCCTGGCGCGTCCCCAGGCACGCGAGGTACGGTGGCCGCGGCGTTCACGCCACCCGATCAACGACGATGGGTTCCGCTCGTGACCAATCCTTGGCTGGCTCTCCCCGCACCCGCCCGCCGCCCGCGCGCGCTCGTCGCCGCGTCCTGGGAACGCGCTCGCCGGGCGAAGCTCGATCCCGAGCGCGCGCAGGCGCCGCTCGCCTTCGACGGCACCGACCTGCGCGACTACCGTCTGGCGCATCCGCTCGCGTCCGTGCTGCCCGTCATCCGCCGGCTGCTGGTCCGGGATGCGGACGAGGACTCCGGCGTCCTGGTCGCGGTGGGCGACGCGATGGGCCGGCTGCTCTGGGTCGACGGCGACCAGCGGATGAAGCGGCTCGCCGAGGGCATGCTCTTCGTCGAAGGAGCCGGCTGGGCCGAGCAGGAGGTGGGTACCTCGGCCCCCGGCACGGCGCTGGTGCTCGATCACGGGATACAGATCCGCGGTGCGGAGCACTTCTCGACGCTGGTGCATCCGTGGAGTTGCACCGCGGTGCCGGTGCACGATCCCGAGACGGGCGCCATCCTCGGAGTGATCGACATCACCGGAGGAGCGGATGTGGTCGCGCCGCAGACCCTGCCGCTGATGGAGGCGACCGCCGCTGCCGCCGAGAGCGAGCTGATGGTGCAGCGGCTGCGCGCGGCCAAGCCGCGTCGGCGGGCGCCCGCTCGGGTGGAGCCGGCGCGACCGCCGAGCCTGCGGGTTCTGGGGCGCGAGACCGGGGTCATCACGATCGGGGCCGAGAGTATGGAGCTGAGCGCGCGGCACGCCGAGATCATGGCGTTGCTGGCCTGGCACCGAGGGGGTCTCTCGGCGGAGCGGCTGAGTGAGCTGGTCTACGGGCGCGAGGATGCCGTGGTCACGCTGCGCGCCGAAATGGTGCGTCTGCGCAAGACGCTGGAACGCTCGGCCGCACTGCTGGTGCCGCTGTCACGTCCGTACCGGCTGCCGCTGCCGATCGAACTCGATGCCCGCCAGGTGCTCTCGCTCCTGGATCGCGGTGCGCATCGTGTGGCGCTCGACGCGAACGTGGGGCCGGTGCTGCCGGGCTCTGATGCGCCTGGGATCGCCGAGATCCGCACCGAACTCGCGGGTCGGTTGCGCGAATCCCTGCTGGAGGCCGCTTCGGTCGACGTGCTCTTCGCGTACGCGCAGACCGCGGAGGGCGAGGGCGACGAAGAGGTGTGGCGCGCGCTTCTGCAGCTGCTGCCGGCGCGCTCGCCCCGGCGCCCAGGTGTGGTCGCGCACCTGGAGGAGCTCGAGCGCACCCTGAGCTGAGGCGAACGGGCGCGTTCTACTGGCCACCGCGTTCACAACTTCGGATCGCTCGCGGAGCACCGAACGTGGTTGTTCGCGATCGCTGCAACGGCGCGCATCGTCACCGCAGGAACGGGGCTGCGGCCCATCCGAAGTTATGACCGGTCGGTCGCGATCACTGCCGCGGATCGACCGGAGAAGTCGAGGCGGCCCGCCGCCGCGCCAGCAGCAGCACGACCACCGCGACGCCCGCGACCGCCAGCAGGATCAGCAGCGCCGCGAACGGCACCGCCGGCACCGTGAACTCCGCGCGGACCGGGTCGAGCGTCGCCGCGCCGAAGCCCACGCTGCTGGGCTGCACCTGCACGGCCCCCGTCAGCCAGAGCAGGGCACCGATGCCGTCGAGGCGCTCGCTGACGTCGATGGTCGAGCCCGGCAGCACCTCCGGCAGCTGCACCGGAGCGGAGTTCACCGGCACGATGCCGAACGGCCCCGCGACCACGGCGTCCGCGATCGCGGTGACCCGGGTGTTGCCCGTGTTCTGCAGCGTGTAGCCGACGCTGACGAAGCCGACCGCCAACGGATTCCAGCTGCCGGAGAAGCTGACCTGCGGATCCGACACCTCGACAGCCGGCACCAGCTCGCCCGAGACGCGGATCTGCATCCGGCTGCCGAGCCGCCGATCCACCTGCACCTGCGCGGCCGCGTCGTCGGTGACCAGCGAGGTGACGATGCCGGCCGGATGATCGCCCGGGCGCGCATCCGCCGGCACCGTCACCGTGAACGGCACCGACTGCGCCTCACCGGGGTCGAGTGTCAGCGTGCTCGTGCCCAACGCGATCCAGGTGCCGGCGTCCGCGGAGGCAGTGCCCGAGGTGAGCACGTCGATGTTGCCCTCGCGGGTGGTGAAGGCGTCCGCCGGGTAGATTCTCAGCGCGAGCGCCGTCGCGCCGTCGTTGCGCACGGTGATCGCGTCGGTGACGGAGGTGCCGGGATCGACCGCGTAGTCGAAGTTGGCACGGGTGCCGCCGTCGGCTGCGGCGGTGGGGCCGATGCTCCAGCCGGCGCTGTCGGCTGCGGCGGAGGCGACGGGCGCGAGGGCCCCGGCGGAGACGACGAGGGCGAGGATCAGAGCGGCGGAGGCGCGATGCATAAGGGGTCCGGATTCGTGGGGTGGACGCAGGGAGTGGGGTGGACGCAGGGAAGGGGACGGCACCGGAACGGCGCCGTCCCCGAGGACTCGCGAGTGACTAGCCGAGGGCCGTGATCGTCAGCGTCGCGGAGTAGTTGCCCGCCGGAGTGGTGGTGGGCAGCACCAGCGAGAGCGCGGCGTCGACGTCGGCGCTCGCCGCGGCGGTGCTGGATGCGAGCGTCGCGGACTCGGCCAGGCCGGCTCCGCTCTGCAGCGTCGAGGCGACGGCGCTGCCGGCGGTGACGCCGGTGCCGGCGTTGCTCACCGACGGCGTCCAGCCGAGGTAACCGGCGCTGAAGCCGCCGGAGGCGGAGGCGAAGTCGCTGACCGAGCCCGAGACGCTCCAGGTGTACGGCGAGGTTCCGCCGGCACGTGTGTCGGTCACGGTGATCGTGTTCAGCGCGCCCGCAGCGGTGAAAGTGGAGCCGGCCTGCACGGCCGTGCCCAACGAGACCGCCGAGGTGCTGGCGAACGCCCAGCCGAAGCTGCCGGTCGGGGGTGCCGCGACGTCCGGAACCGTCACGGTGATGTCCTGCTCACCGTCGCCGGGGGTCTCCGGCTCGGTCGGCTCCTCCGGGTCGGTCGGGTCGACCGGCGTGACCGCGAGGCTGTACGCGACGGAGAGGGGAGCGGCGGGCTTGGCCGCGTCGCGCGATCCGCCCGAGCTGTACCAGTAGCTGCTCTGACCGGTCAGGTTCTGGAAGTCGACGAAGCCTTGCGGGAACGAACCCCAGCTGCTGCCGGTGGTCGACTGCGCGGTGCCGGTGGTGGTCACGGCGACGCCGAGGTAGTCGGGCGTGACGGTGAAGCCGTCGTCGTCGGCGTTCGCGCCGGTGATGTCGGCGAGCACGATCTCCTGGGCGGGGATGGTGACCCACTGGGTCTGGTCCTCCATGGAGGTTCCGTAGCCGCTGGCGGTGGCGGTCAGCTGTCCGTTGCCGTTCGCATCCAGCTCGAGCGTCGGGTTGGTGGCGCTCCAGTAGGTGAGGCCGCCGTAGAACGCGACCGTGAAGGAGCCGGTCCAGTTGATCTCGGTGGAGCCGTCGGCGGCGGTGGCGCCGGTGCCGTTCGAGAACACCACGGCGTTCTTGGTGAGCGAGGTCGTCGACGCCGCGGAGACCGGGGTGCCGGCCGGCGTCTGGCACTTGGTGGCCCAGGTGGTGGGCACCATCGCGCCGGACGCGTTGGGCTTGACGATCGCGACGTTGCCCGCCGAGTTGGAGTAGAAGCCGTCGGCCTCCGACCAGACCCGGGAGGAGCCGGTGTTGCCGGCCGTGCCCGCGCTGAGGAAGTTGCAGCCGCCGAAGAACGCGCCGCCTCCCGCCTCATCGCTCATTCCCCAGGTGAAGGAGGCGTCGGTGATGCTACCGGCGGAGGGCGCGGCGGAGGCGGCGGGAGCGGCGATCAGCGCGCCGCCGATCAGGGCTGCCGTGCCGGCGAGAACCGCGGCGCTGCGCAGCGCTCGGGTGCGCCGGCGCGGTCGTGATGAATCCAAAAGAAAGGTTCCTCTCATGGCGGGTTAAGGGTCGCCTTACCTTACTGAGGGTGTACTTACTAAGGCAAACCTTATGTCTACGTTTTTGAGGAGGGAGGATGCTTGCCGCAGGCCCGACCCTGGGCCCGAATCGCACGTCTCGAAGGGGAGCTTCGCCATGCCTGAACGCCGTCTGTCCACCTCGGTCCTCGTGATCGGAACGGGAGGATCCGGCCTGCGCGCCGCCATCGAACTGGCTGAGCGCGGCGTCGACGTGATCGCCCTGGGCAAGCGGCCCAAGGCGGACGCGCACACCTCGCTCGCGGCCGGCGGGATCAACGCGGCGCTCGCCACGATGGACGAGGAGGACTCGTGGCAGCAGCACGCTGCCGACACGATCCTGGAGAGCTACCACCTCGCCGACCCGCGCACCGTGCAGATCGTGACCGAAGGCGCCGCCCGTGGGATCGAGGACCTCGAGCGCTACGGGATGCCGTTCGCTCGTGAGGACGACGGGCGGATCAGTCAGCGCTTCTTCGGGGCGCACACCTTCCGTCGCACCGCCTTCGCGGGCGACTACACGGGGCTCGAGATCCAGCGCACGCTGGTGAACCGGGCCGCCCAACTGGAGATCCCGATTCTGGACCGGGTCTACGTCACGCGCATCCTGACCGATGCGGACGGCGCGGTCTTCGGCGCCTACGGTTTCGACCTGGAGACGGGCGAGCGCTACCTGATCCACGCGGATGCGGTCATCCTCGCGGCCGGCGGCCACAACCGGATCTGGCGGCGCACCTCCTCCCGGCGCGACGAGAACACGGGCGACTCGTTCCGCTTGGCCGTGATGGCGGGCGGCAGGCTGCGCGATCCGGAGCTGGTGCAGTTCCATCCCTCGGGCATCCTCGAGCCCGAATCCGCGGCGGGCACGCTGATCTCGGAGGCGGCGCGCGGCGAAGGCGGCATCCTGCGCAACGGCCTGGGCGAGCGCTTTATGCACCGCTACGACCCGGAACGGCAGGAGCTCTCGACCCGCGACCGGGTCGCGCTGGCCTGCTACACCGAGATCGCGGAGGGCCGCGGCACCCCCAACGGCGGCGTCTGGCTCGACGTCTCGCACCTGCCGCGGGAGACCATCATGAAGCGGCTGCCGCGGGTGTACCAGACCATGCTCGAGCTGCAGATGCTCGACATCACCACCGATCCGATCGAGATCGCGCCGACCGCGCACTACTCGATGGGCGGCGTCTGGGTGCGACCGGAGGATCACGGCACCGGCGTCGACGGGCTCTGGGCGATCGGCGAGGCGTCCTCCGGCCTGCACGGCGCGAACCGGCTCGGCGGCAACTCGCTGATCGAGCTGCTGGTGTTCGGGCGGATCGTGGGTGAGGCGGCGGCGGCGTACTCCGCCGCGCTGCCGGCGCAGCGGCGTTCGGCCGCCGCGATCGCCGAGGCGCGCGGCGAGGTGGACGGGCTGCTCGCCTCCGATGGGCCCGAGAACGTGCGGGCCTTGCAGCGCGCGATCCGCGACACGATGACGCGGCATGCGGGGGTGGTCCGTTCGGAGGACGGCCTGCGCCAGGGGCTCGCGGAGCTGGACGCGATCGAGCTGCGGATGCGCGACATCGGCGTGCATCCCGACATCGCCGGGTACCAGGACCTCGCGCACGCCTTCGACCTGAAGAGCGCGGTGCTCGCCGCCCGGGCCACGCTCGACGCCGCGTTGGAGCGCCGCGAGACCCGCGGCTGCCACAACCGCTCCGACTTCCCGGAGACGGATCCGGCGCTGCAGCTGAACCTGGTCTGGTCGCTCGAGAGCATCGGCGACGGGCCGACCCGGGGCAGCATCAGTCGCGAGAGCATCCCCGAGGTGCCCGCCGAGATCGCGGCGCTGATGCGCGAGGAGGTGTCGACGGCGGGCAAGCTCGTGGAGTAGTCGCACGGCTTCGTCGGCTCGATTGCAGCATGATTGCAGGATGGGAGCGGATGGCGAGCGCGGGGCGGCTCGCCGCCCAACCATCCAGGACGTCGCCGCCGCGGCGGGGGTGTCGCGAGCGCTGGTCTCGATCGTGTTCCGCGACGTGCCCGGCGCGAGCGAGGCCACGCGGGAGCGGGTGCGGGCGGTCGCGGCGGAGCTCGGTTACCGGCCGGACCGGCGCGCGCAGCTGCTGCGTCAAGCGCGCAGCGGCGTGATCGGGGTGTCCTTCGCGGTGCACGACGCCTTCCACGCAGAAGTGGTCGAAGCGCTCTACCGCGTGGCGGCCGAGCGCGGATTCGCGCTGACGCTCTCGGCTGCGACGGCGGATCGTTCCGAGTCGGTCGCGGCGGAGTCGCTGCTGGCGGAGCGCCCGGAGGCGGTCATCCTGCTCGGTACCGAGATGTCCGCCGCGGGTGCGGAGTCGGTCGCCGCGGCGGTACCGACGGTCATCGTGACCCGCGCGGCCGACCGGATCGACTCCGTGCACACGGATGACCGCGCGGGTGGCCGCCTCGCCGCGGCGTACGTGATCGGGCTGGGTCATCGCTCGATCTGCTACCTCGATGCGCCGGCGGCCGCCGGCGCGGATGAGCGCCTCTTCGGCGTCCGAGATGCGGGAGCCGACGTCGAGGTTCTCGCGGCGGGCAACGATGAGGAGGCGGGCGTCCAGGCGGCGACCGCGCTGCTGCAGCGAGCGGAGTTGCCGACCGCGGTCTTCGCCTTCAATGACCGCTGCGCGATCGGCGTGCTCGACACCTTCCTCCGGGCGGGGGTTCGGGTTCCCGAGGACGTCTCCGTGATCGGCTACGACGACAGCCGGATCGCGGGGCTCTCCGTGGTTGCGCTGACGACGATCGCGCAGGATGCGGGCGGGCTGGCCGGCCGGGCCCTCGACCTCGCCGTCGAGCGCATCGCGGCGCCGGATGCGCCCGCGCGCGAGGCCGTGCTGGCACCGAGCCTCGTGGCGCGCGGTACGACGGGGCCGCCGCGGGACGGGGCTGGCGTCCGCGGAAATGCAGGGTGAGCGCGAGAAAGAGCGCTCTCATCCGCATGTTCCGCCCTCACTTCCGTCCTGGCCCTGTATTCGCGTTCTGGCCCTGCATTTCCGCAGCCTGCATTCTCGTCCCGGCCCTGTATTTCCGCGGGCGGATCGGGTCAGCTGAAGGCGGCGCTGAAGGCGGCGCGGAAGGCGGCGAGGGCCGCCTCGGGGTCGGCGGAGGCCCAGCCCTCCAGGCCGATGACGCCCGCGTAGCCGAGGTCGGTCAGCGCGCGGGCGATGGCGGGATAGGCGATCTCGCCGGTGCCCGGCTCGCGGCGGCCGGGCACATCCGCGACCTGGATCTCGCCGATGTGCGGCAGGGCCGTGGTGACCAGCTCGATCAGGTTCCCCTCGCCGATCTGGGCGTGGTACAGGTCGAGGTTCAGGCGCAGGTGCGGGCTGTCGACCGCGCTGACGAGCGCCAGGGTGTCGGCCGCCGTCGCGAACGGGGTGCCCGGGTGATCCACCGCCGTGTTCAGATTCTCGAGGGTGAAGACGCGGTCGTACCTCTCGCCGAGGGCGGCGATCCGCTCGAGCGTGTGCGCGGCGTGGATCCAGTCCGTGCCGGTCACGGAGCTGCGCGGCACGACGGGCAGGCCGTTCGGGTCCAGGCCCGTGCCGTGCAGGTTCAGCCGCGGTGAGTCGATGATCGCCGCCGCCTCCAGCGACTGTTCGGCGCTCGCGAGCAGCGCCTCCGCTCCGTCATCGCTGGTCAGGTCGCCCCGCAGATAGCCGGTCATCGACGAGAACGTCGCGCCGGTGGCGGCGAGCGCGGGCAGGTCCTTCGTCGACCAGTCCCAGATCTCGACCTGGAAGCCGAGCGCGTGGATCCGCTGCACCCGCTCGGCGAAAGGCAGCTCGGTGAAGAGCATCTCCGCGCTGGCGGCGAGGATGAAGCTCATCGGGCGACCGGCGCGGTCACGGTGACGGCGGATCCGCTCTCGCACGACTCGATGCAGGCGAGCGCGATCGCCAGGGCGGCGCGGGCATCCTCGCCGCGGGGTCCGGTGACGACGCCGGTGCGGATCGCGTCGGCGAACGCGGCGAGTTCGTCGGTGTAGGCCTGCGCGAAGAGGTCGATGTTCAGGCGGGTGGTGTCGGCCTGGACGCCGGCTGCGTTGTAGTGCCGCATGCTGCTGGCGGCGACGTCGCCCGCGGTGACCAAACCGGCCGAGCCGAAGACCTCGCCGCGCACGTCGTAGCCGTAGGCCGCCGAGAAATTCGCCTCGGCGATCGCGATGGCGCCGTTGTCGTAGCTGATGGTGACAACGGCGGTGTCGAGCAGGCCGGCGTCCTTGAATTCCGGGGCGACGAGGGCATCCGCCGCGGCGTAGACCTTCACCGGATTCGCGCCGGCGTTGTACCAGTTCAGGGTGTCGAAGTCGTGGATCAGGGTCTCGTAGAAGATCGTCCACGGCTTCACGCGCTCGGGATGCGCGAGGCCGGGGTCGCGCGTGAGTGAGCGCAGCAGCTGCACGGATCCGATGCCTCCGCTCGTGACGACGCGGTGCGCGGCGGCGAAGTCGGTGCCGAAGCGACGGTTGAAGCCGACCTGGAGCGGCACCCCGGCGGCGGCTGCGGCGGCGATCGCGCGGTCGGCGTCCTCGAGGGTGAGCGCCATCGGCTTCTCGACGAAGACCGCCTTGCCCGCCTCGGCGGCGGCGACCACGAGGTTCGTGTGGGTGAACGCGGGGGAGGAGATGACCACGCCGTCGATGGAGTCGTCGGCGAACAGCTCGTCGGCGTCGGTGTAGGTGGTCTCGACGCCGAGCGGAGTCGCGACGCGCTCGGCCGCGCCGGGAGCCGGATCCGCGACGGCCGCGAGTTCGACGCCGTGGAGGCGGCGGGCGATGGTCTCGGCGTGGAAGGCGCCGATCCAACCGGAACCGATCAGACCGAGACGGACGGGGGCGAGGATGGGCATGGTCTCTCCTGAGGACGACGATGTCGAGGATCGTCCGGACTAGATCGATCTAGTCGAGTGTCTATGGTGGAGAGGGGGTTTGTCAAGACATGGGATGGGGAGGGTGGAGGGGCGGGGGCGGAGCGGGTTTGCACGTCTGGTGGGTGGGCCTCGGCAGGGGGTTGTCGTTTCTTGACGGGATTGTTGGCTGAGGGCGTGCTGTTGCAACACGACGGCTGCGCCGCGTGTTGCGAGACTCGCGCACGGGTGGGCGCTCGTCGGAGGTGGGGCGAGAGGGTCCGCCTCGGGTGCGTGAGCGCAGCGGTTCCTGTCTCGGGTGCGTGAGCACAGGGGTTCCTGTCTCGGGTGCGTGAGCACAGGGGTTCCTGTCTCGGGTGCGCGCGCGGGGTTCGTGTCTCGGGTGGGTGCGCGCGGGGATCCTGTCTCGGGTGCGCGAGCGCAGGGATCCTGTCTCGGAGAGGTGACCACCTCCGCGCGAGCGTAACCGGAAAAGCGCGTTGCAGCGCTTTTTCGTACGCGATCGCAACCGGCTCTACGAACCCGTCACCGCACTCAACCCGACTGCCGGGTTTCTGACGAGCGAAGCGAGGAAGAAACCCAAAACCAACTCAGAAGCGGTCGGGCGAGTGGGTCGCGCCCGACTGGATCGAGACGTCGGCGTGGCGGTCGAAGCGGTAGCCGACGCCGCGGACGGTGCGGACGATGTCCTCGTAGCGGCCGAGCTTGGCGCGCAGCCGGCGAACGTGCACGTCGATGGTGCGCTCGTTGGGTACCTCGTCGTCAGCGGCGCCCCAGAGCGAGGAGATCAACTCGGCGCGCTCGATGGTGCGACCCTCGCGGAGCACGAGGTACTGCAGCAGCTCGAACTCCTTGTAGGTGAGCGAGGCGGTGACGTCGTCGAGGATGACACGCTTGCGAGAGATGTCGATGACGACGCCGCCCGGGGCGGTGTCGAGGTCGGGCTCGGCCTCGCCGCGGCGCTTGGCCACGGCGGCCGGGTCCTGCAGCGCGAGACGGACGACGTCGACGTCGCGTCCGCCGGCTCCCTGCGGGGCGAGGGCGACGGAGGCGTAGGTCTCGGCGAAGGGGGCGAGCTGGTTGGTGAGTCGCTTGAGCTCTTCGACGATGTGTCCGAGGTCGATTCCGGCCGCGCGGGCCTTGGCCTCGTCGAGTCCGACGTACAGCGCGAAGCCGCGGGCCTCGGTGCCCTGGGGCACGGCACGCAGACGGGGCTGGGCGGCGGGCGCCTCCGGGGCGGCGGCGAGACGGGCGGCGGCGGAGGTCTGAGCGTCGGTGTTGTGAGCGGAAGAAGCGTGAGCGGAAGAGGTGTGGGCGAGCAGAGTCATGATGGCGTCCTTGACTGGAGTGTGGATCCGCCGACGAGCGTCGTGATGAAGCGGATCCGAATGTGTTCGGTGAGCCGGTGCGGCTCGGATTCCGGATGGGTGCATCCGGGGAGCCTCGCGCCTACGACGCTCCGCGACCGGATTCGGTCAGCGGGCGGAGGCGTTATGCGAGGGACTCGGCGAAGAGTTCTGCCTTAGGCACACATTCGACAACACATGACGACGGCGCCGGCCATCATGCCGGCATTCCCAGAAGCCTCAAGGGAGGTCAGGGCGTGCGCGTTGTCATTCATACGCGCAAGTAAACCCGACTGTTACGGCGGGTGTCAATCGATCAGCCCCGATGTGGGGCATTCGACGGTTATTCGGCGAGGCCGTAGAGCCGGTCGCCGGCGTCGCCGAGTCCGGGCACGATGTAGCCGAGCTCATTGAGCTTCTCGTCGAGCGCGCCGAGCACGATCGTGACGTCCTTGCCGAGGAACGCCTTCTCGACGGCCTTGAGACCCTCGGGCGCGGCGAGCAGGCAGACGGCGGTGACGTCCTTCGCACCGCGATCGAAAAGGAACTGGATGGCCGCGACGAGCGAGCCGCCGGTGGCGAGCATCGGGTCGAGCACGAAGCACTGCCGATTCGAGAGGTCCTCCGGCAGGCGCTCGGCGTACGTGGTCGGCTCGAGCGTGGTCTCGTTGCGCGCCATGCCGAGGAAGCCGACCTCGGCGGTGGGGATGAGCTTGACCATGCCCTCGAGCATCCCGAGACCCGCGCGCAGGATCGGCACCACCAGCGGCTGGGGGCTGCTCAGGGTGAGGCCCACCGTCTCCGTGACCGGGGTCTGGATGGTGACCTCTTCGGTGCGGACGTTGCGCGTGGCCTCGTAGGCCAAGAGCGTCATCAGTTCTTCGGCCAGCTGGCGGAAGGTGGGCGACGGCGTGCGCTTGTCGCGCAGCACCGTGAGCTTGTGGGTGACGAGCGGGTGGTCGGCGATGTGGACGCGCATAAGCTCAATCTAGCGGGTGACGTGAGTGCGCCTCGCCCTGAAGAGAGGTGTCCGGCGTGCCCGAGAGCGACCTCCCCGTACCCGCGGAGTTCGAGGGCTGGATGCGCGTGGCGCTCGCGGAGGCGGAGCGGGCCCGGGGGTGGGGTGACGTACCCGTGGGCGCGGTGATCGTGGACGCATCCGGAGCCGTGATCGCGAGCGGGCGCAACGAGAAGGAACTGCACACCGATCCGACCGCGCACGCCGAGGTCGTCGCTCTGCGCGCGGCCGCCGCTGCACGGGGGGATTGGCAACTGCAGGATGCGACCCTCGTGGTGACGCTGGAACCGTGTGTGATGTGCGCGGGCGCGATCCTCGCCGCGCGCATCCCGCGGCTGGTCTTCGGCGCCTGGGACGAGAAGGCCGGCGCGGCGGGGTCGATGTACGACGTGCTGCGTGATCGGCGTCTGAACCACCGGGTCGAGGTGTTTCCGGGGGTGCTCGCGAGCGAGACCGGGGCGCTGTTGCTCGATTTCTTCGCCGGCCGGCGCTGAACGCGTACAGGATCGCGGGCGAGCGGAGGGGCCACCTCTCGGTCGGACGGCAAAATCCGCGGAAACTCGCGGGCTGACTCAGCGGCGAACGGGGTGGCCGCTCGCCTCACCCGCCATCCTGTACAGGATCGGCTAGCCCCGGAGCCACTCCGCGAGCCACTCCTCCGTCGCGCAGCGCATCCGCTCGAATCGTCCCGCGAGGCGGTCCTCGGCCAGTGTCGCCGCGGTATATCCCGCCTCGGCGGCGTACTCGCCGTCTCCCTCCAGCCAGTCCGCCGCCATCTCCGGGGTGAGTTCGGGGTGGAACTGCACGCCGAGCAGCCAGTCGCCGATGGCGTAGGCCTCGACCTCGTACTCGGGCGAGGAGGCGAGCAGCGTCGCGCCGGAGGGCAGATCGAAGGTGTCGCCGTGCCATTGCATCATCGGCGCGCCTTCGAGGTGCCGCAGCGCGGATCCGCGACCGGCATCGGTGAGCTGCACGTCGCGGAAGCCGACCTCGCGGCTCGGCCCCGGATACACCGACTCGCCGAGCGCGGCGGCGATCAACTGGGCGCCGAAGCAGATGCCGATGGTCGGCAGACCGTGGTGCAGCCGATCCTGCAGCAGCGCGATCTCGGGGGTGATGAACGGATGCCGCACGGTCTCGTAGACTCCGGCGGAGGCGCCGAGCGCGATCACCAGATCCGGTTCCTCGATGTCGACGGCGTCCAACTGGGTGCCCGAGACCGACTGCACGGCGTATCCGCGCGCGATCAGCATCGGCTCCAGCGCCCCTAGTCCGGCCCCGCGCTCGTTCACGATCGCCAGGGCTCGCCGCTCTGTTGTGCTCATCCCCGGCCTCCCCGTCCTTCGTTCGAGTCAGCCTAACTTCGAGATGTTTCAGGCGATCGCCTCCGCGCCGATCCCCGCCAGATGCCACTTCCGTGCAGTCAGCGCGGCGTGTCGCGTGCAGGAGTGGCATGCCGCGGGGATCGGGCGGACGGGAGAATGGGGGGATGAGCGCCCAGACCACGACCACCCAAACCACCCAGACCACGACCACCCTGCCCACCATCGCGATCCTCGGGCTCGGCTCGATGGGGCGCGCGATCCTCTCGGGCCTGTTGGCGCCGACGGTCCGCGTCGAGGGCGGCATCCGCGTCACCAATCGGGACGCGGCGAAGGCGGCGGAGTGGAGCGGGCACGAGGTCGTCACGGCGTACGCGACGGCGGCGGATGCTGAGGCCAACCTGGCCGCCGTGCGGGGCGCCGCCGTGGTGCTCGTCGCGGTGAAGCCGTACATGGTGCCGGACCTGCTCGACGAGATCGCCGACGCGTTGCAGCCGGGCGCCGTCGTCGTCAGCGTCGCCGCCGGCGTCACCGTGGCGACGTTCGAGGCGCACCTGCCCGCCTCCGTCTCGGTGGTGCGCTCGATGCCCAATACGCCGGCCGTGGTCGGCAAAGCCGTGACCGGGATCAGCGCGGGTACGCGCTCATCCGCTGCCGACCTCGCCCTCGTCCGCTCGCTGTTCGAGACCGTCGGTGACGTGCTGGAGGTGCCGGAGTCGCAGCTGGATGCCCTCTCGACGATTTCGGGATCGGGCCCCGCCTACGTGTTCTTCCTGATCGAGCAGCTCACCGCCGCTGCGGTGGCGAAGGGCTTCACCCCGGACGAGGCCGCCGTGATGGTGAACGGCACGTTCCTCGGTGCCGCCGAACTGCTGGTGACCTCCGGCGAGGACCCTGCCGAGCTGCGTCGCCGCGTCACCAGCCCGGGCGGCACCACCGAGCGCGCGATCGCCGTGCTGTCCGCCGCCGGCCTCGACGCGCTCTTCGTGTCAGCGACGGACGCCGCCCTCGCCCGCGCCCGCGAACTCGCCGCCGGGTGACCCCCCTCCCTCCGCGAAGAGTTGCAGCCCTCGGCGGGTCAGGGCTGCAACTTCTCGCGGAGAAGGCATCAGGTGGAGGGCGCGATCGAAGAACGCGGCAGCATTTTTCGACAGCCCGACGCGACCGGCTCTGCGGTACGCGACCGCCTCGCCGGGCCGACTGCCGGACGGCGACGAGGAACGAGGAGCCGGACCTAGGAACCGAGCGCGGCGAAGCGTTCGATGTCGCTCGGGGTGCCGCTGACGACGATGAGGTCGTGGTTGGAGACGACCGTCTGCTCGGTGGCGTAGGTGAAGGGTTTGCCCGGGCTCTTGACGCCGACGACGGTGACGCGGTGCTTGCGGCGCACGCCCGATTCCGTCAGGGTCAGGCCGCGGATCGGCTTGGGTGGGTACATCTTCGCCAGCACGAAGTCGTCGTCGAACTCGATGAAGTCGAGCATCCGACCCGAGACCAGGTGCGCGACGCGCTCGCCGGCCTCCGCCTCCGGGTAGATCACGTGGTTCGCGCCGATCCGCTCCAAGATCTTGCCGTGCGAGCGCGAGATCGCCTTCGCCCAGATCTGCGGGATCTTGAGGTCGACGAGGTTCGCCGTGATCAGCACCGATGCTTCGATCGAGGAGCCGACGGCGACGACGGCGACCTGGAAGTCCTGCGCGCCGATCTGCAGCAGCGCCTCGTAGGAGCGCGCGTCCGCCTGCACCGCGTGCGTGACCCGCTCCGACCACTTCTGCACCAGGTTCGCGTCCTCGTCCACGGCCAGCACCTCGCGGTCCAGCCGGTCGAGCTGGCCGGCGGTCGCGGCACCGAAGCGGCCGAGTCCGATCACGAGGACCGGGGCGTCGTAGCGGATGCGATCAACCAACGATGGGCCTCTCTTCGGGTCGCCGGAACAGCTGGCGGCGTTGGCTCGCGGCGAGCGCGGCCGCGAGAGTAACGGTACCAACGCGGCCCATGAACATGGTCAGCGCCATGATGTAGACCCCCTCCGGCGGCAGCGACGCGGTCAGCCCCGTCGAGAGGCCGGAGGTCGCGAACGCCGAGATCACGTCGAACAGCACGTGATCGAGCGACGCTTTGGTGATGTGCAGGATCAGGATGCTCGCGACCGCCACCGTGGTCGCGCCCCAGAGCACCACCGAGACGGCCAGCCGCAGGACATCCCCCGGGATCCGGCGACCGAACGCCTCCATGTCGGTGTTGCCCTTCGCCTCGGCGAACGCGGCGAGGAACAGGATCGCCAGGGTGGTCACCTTGATACCGCCCGCGGTGGAGGCGGAGCCGCCGCCGATGAACATCAGCATGTCGGTGACCAGCAGGCTGGAGTTGTTGAGTTCGTTGATCTCGACGGTCGAGAATCCGCCCGAGCGCGTCATCGTGGAGAGGAAGAACGACTGGAAGACGGTGTCCGCGGCGTCCAGGTCGCCGAAGGTCTTCGGGTTGTCGAACTCGAGCACGATGTAGAGCGCGGCCCCCGCGACGAGCAGGATCAGCGAGGTGACCAGCGTCATCTTCACGTGCATCGACCACTTGCGCGGGCGGCGCCAGCCGCGCGAGATCGCGTAGATCACCGGGAAGCCGATGGCGCCGAGGAACACGCCGAGCATCAGCGTGCCGAGGAAGTAGTAGTCGTTCTCGAACGCGGCCAAGCCCTCCGCGTTCGGCACGAATCCGGTGTTCGTGAACGCCATCGCCGAGTAGTAGAAGCTGTGCCAGACCGCCTCGCCGACGGGGACGCCGTCGATCAGCATCCGGGGGAACAGCAGGGCGGCGACGATGATCTCGATCGCCGCGGCACTGATCGCGACCGTGGCGAGCAGCCCGCCGATCTCACCGAGCCGCACCGCTTGGCCCTCGGCGACCGGTCCGGAGTGGATCCGCAGCGGGTTCGAGTCGCTGGCCGCCATGAGCTTGGCCCGCAGGCCGAGCCGACGCGAGATCGCCAGACCCAGGATGGACGCGAGGGTCAGCACGCCCAGCGCACCGATGTTCACGCCGACGAAGACGATGGTGTGGCCGAAGGTCGACCAGTGCGTGGCCATGTCGACGGTCGCGAGGCCCGTCACGCAGATGACCGACATCGCGGTGAAGAACGCGTCGTGCAGCGGAGTGACGGAGTTCTCGACACTGGCCGCCGGAAGCGAGAACAGCAGAGTGAAGACCAGCACCAGGCCGGAGAAGATCAGGATCGCGAAGCGCGACGGCGAGCGTCCGGCGAAGTCATCGACGACGTCGCGGATGCGCCCGAGCCCGGCGAACGGCGAGATCGGGGACGCCCCGGCCGGCCGGCGCGGCGGCTGCCGGATCACCACGAACGCATCTGCTCTCGCACGGCAGCCATGCTACCCGCGGCGTCATCCGGCGCCGCGCCGCGTTCGCGCCTCCGGCCCGCATGCCGTCCGGCGCATATGCACAGGCGATGCGGTGGCCACGGCTCGGCGTCGCTGACTACCCTGGGGGCATGGCAGACATCTTCGCGGTGATCGCGGACGGCACCCGTCGCGACATCCTCTCGATCCTGCTCGATCGGCGGGTCGGTCGAGAGGGGCGCGGTCCGGAGATCAGCGTGTCCGAGATCGTCGCCCACCTCGAACTCAGTCAGCCCACGGTGTCCAAACACCTCAAGGTGCTGCGGGAGGCCGAGCTGGTCACCGTGCGCGAGGAGGGTCAGCACCGCTACTACTCGCTCGACTACACGCCGTTGGAATCCGTGGAGGACTGGCTGCTTCCCTTCCTCACCGCGGAGGAGGAGGCCGAGGCGGCGATCGACGAGTCGACGGCGGCCCGGGCGGAGTCGCTGGGCCGGGCGATCGCGGAGACCACTCACCAGGTGAGCACGGTTGTGCACGAGCTGCAGAGCAAGGTGGCCGAAGCGCTGCGGATCAAGAAGTAACGTGTCGCGCCACCCGGTGGAGGCCCGATCTGGTATCGAAGTCCGGCGGGAACTCGTGTAACATCGCGGAAGGCAAATTTTGCATGGCCGTCTGCCCGGCGGTCGCCCTGAACGTTGTGAGGTCTTCGTGGGTTCTGTTATCAAGAAGCGTCGCAAGCGTATGGCGAAGAAGAAGCACCGCAAGCTGCTTCGTAAGACTCGCCACCAGCGTCGCAACAAGAAGTAGGCCCCGGCCTCTTCGAAGCTCGAGCGCTCGATCCCATCCGTGGGGCCGAGCGCTCAATGCTTTAAAACGACCTCAGGCCGCGCGGGGTGAAGGCGTGCGCCGCCGATTCTGGACCGGCGTTCGGCTTCCGGTAACCTTCCGAGGTGGCGAAAACCGAGCTGACCCTTGTTGGAAAGCCGGGCTGTCACCTGTGTGACGACGCGCGCGAGGTGATCGAGACGGTTCTGGCCGAACTCGAGGGCCTCGAGGGGGCACCCGCCGTCTCGCTGTCCGAGGTCTCGATCCTGGATGATGCTGCGTTGCACGAGAAGTACGTCGAGGAGATCCCCGTCCTGCTCATCGACGGCAAGGTCCACAACTATTGGCGCATTGATCCGACGCGCCTTCGCAGAGCCCTCCTGGAGAAGTCATGACCATTCGTCACGTGGTGGCGTGGAAGCTGAACGCCATCGACCCGGCTCAGCGCGCCGAACACTTCGAGCAGATCGCCGCGTCGCTGAAGAGCCTGCTGCCGCTGATCCCGGAGATCCAGTCGATGACGGTCGGTCGGAACAGCCTGTTCCCGAAGGACAACTTCGACATGGTTCTGATCGCGGACTACGCCGACGCGGATGCTCTGAACGCCTACATCGAGCACCCGGATCACCGCCGAGTGGCGGGTTCGATCCGCCCCCTGGTGCGCGAGCGCGCCTGCGTCGACTTCGAGGTGTAGCTCCTCGAGCCGGTTCGCGGTTCCTCAGCCGGACCGGGCAACGACGACCCGCTGACGAGGTGCGAGACCCCGTGGCCGGCAGCGATATCAAAACGTTGTCGAGAACGGTCGTCGACGGTCACGGGGATGCCTCATCATTTGCTCAGGGGGCGGTTCGCTCCCGTTCAGGTGCACCGGGAACCACGCGATGGCGTGCGCCCGGTGCTGGGGAAGGATCCACGTGTTCCGATCACGCCGATGCCGGGGGGCATCATTCATCGCACTCGCCGCGGTCGTCGGAGCGCTCGCGCTCCCGAGTGCGGCGTCTGCAGAGGAACCGGCGTCGCCGGTCCTGACCGTGGCAGCCGAGTCGACCGCGACATCGTCGCCGACCACCACGCCCGAGCCGAGTGCCACCACTGCGCCGACCGCGACGCCCGCACCGGCGATCACCACCGCGCCGACGGACGTACCGGTCGCGGGCGCCGATCCGGAGCCCGTCCCGACGACGCCGCAGATCGCGCTGGCGCACGACACCTTCACCGTCGGGACGTGGGGCGACGGCCTCGACATCACCGGCGGCCTGTTCCACCCCGGAGACGGTGTCCGTGTCTCCATCGTCGAGTCCGGTGTCGAGCTGTCGGGAACGACGGCGACGGTCGCCGCGGACGGCACCATCTCGGTTCTCGACTGGGACCCGGTCTCGACGGCGAATCCCGACATCACCGACCAGGCGCTCCCGCACCAGTCGGTGAATGGGGACCCGATGAACGTCGAGGTGAGTGGACGCTCCTTCGACGGCAGCGAGGCGGTGACCTCCAACAGTGTTCCGCTGGACGTGGAATTGGCGGGGCCATCGGCTCGGCTCTCGATCTCGGAGGACAACTCGCCCGTCGCTGACGGAGCGAGCCTGCGGGTGGAGACGGTCGAGCACCTCGGTCTCTGGGCGCAGTTCGCCGGATTCGAACGCGATGAATCCGTCCAGCTGACTCTGCGTGCACCGGACGGTTCGGAGAAGACGCTCGACGCCTCGCACACGGAACCGCTCTACGGATCGGTCGGCGTGGAGTTGTCCGGCGGATTCACCGCACCGTTCGATCAGTTCGGACGATTCACCGTGACCGCGACCGGGTCCGACAGCGCACGCACGGCATCGATCGCCTTCGACATCGTTCCGTCCACTGCTCCCGGCATCTCCATCTGGCCCCGCACCTCCAGCGATTACGACTACCCGGCCGACTACCCGTACCCGCGCAGTGGCGGAGCGCTCTGGGGCTTCGGCGCGGCGGAGCAGGTCGTCGTCGGGATCTACGATGCGGCAGCGGTGCGGCAGCAACTGGTCGACGGCGGTACCACGGTTTCTCGGACCGTGAACCGGGTCGGTTTCTCGCCGCTGAGCCTGGGCGACTCGCCGCTCGCCGTCGGCGCGGACGGGGTCTACTGCGTGGTGGCGGTCGGCGCCCACACGGGCCGGACGGCATCGACTACGTTCGAGTACAGCGCGGACGGGAGCTTCTCGCCGACCGGCGACACCGACTGCTCTCAGGCCGTCGCCGCCGCGACCCGCACCGGTACCACCGTCGTGACGGCCGGATCCCGATCGCTCGCCTCGACCGGCGTCTCGACGGAGGCGCCGCTCGCCCTCGCCGGTCTGGCGGTGCTGGCCGGCATCGCACTGGTCGTGACCCGTCGATTCGGTCGACGTCGAGGTCTGACCCGCTGACGACGCACAACCACGAAAAGGGTTGTCACTTTGTCGGTGCGAAGCCGACAAAGTGACAACCCTTTTTGGGTGAGCAGGTCAGCGCAGCGGGGTGAACCGGGCGGTGATCGTCGCGGCCTGCGGGCGCAGGATGTGATCGGGCCAGACGTCGGGGCCGCAGGCGCGGGAGCCGAGGCCGTGTTGAGCCGCGTCGAGCCAGAGGTAGACGTGATCGGACGCCGGCAGTTCGTGCGGATGCGCGGCGGCGGTCACCTGCTCGGCGGTGTGTCGACGCAGGGTGAACCCCGGTCGGCGGCCCTGGGCATCCGCAGCGGTCTCGATGCGCAGCCACGGGGAGCCGCCCTCGAACAGCGTCAGCTCGCGCAGTTCGCTGTGGTGCCCGCTCTCCTGCGGGCGCGCGTAGTCGACGACGAGATCGTCGACGTCGGCCGCGTAGCGCCCGACCAGCGCGGAGCGCCGACTGTCGGGATATGATTCGCGCTCGCCGGTGCCGAACCATTCCGCCCGGTCCACGGATCCGGGCAGCGCGAACCGGATGCCGAGCCGCGGCCAGTGCAGTCGCCAATCGCCGGTGGGGGCGAGATCGACGCGCAGCACCAGCGCGTCGCCGTCACGGCTCCAGCGCTCATGCGAGAGCAGCGCCTGCTTCGAGTCGGCGGCGGCGTAGCGCACCCGGCGCGAGGCCGGCTGCACCTCTTCGACGCGGGCGCTCAGACGGTCGAGCCCGGCGTGCCGCCAGACGTCGGCGGAGGACGGCGCGATCGCACCCTGACCCCGGTCGGTCCACGGATCCGCGAGGTCGTAGCTGCCGTATCCGCTGGTCGCCAGGGCGGAGCCACCCTCGTCGTTGTCGGTCGGCGCGCGCCAGAGTTCGGCCCGCGGGCCCGCGACGGAGAGTCCGCCGAGCGTTGTCACGCGCCCGTGCGACACGCCCTCGATCGCCGGCCCGGAGCGCGGCCAGATGACCCCGACCGCCGCCGCGATCAGCTGTTGCGCCGCGACGATCACGTGGCCCGCGTTCGCCCAGCTCGTATCCGCCGCGAGCACCGCCTCGACCGTGAGCCAGGTCTCGCCCTGCGGCGAGATGCTCGGTCGCGGCACGCGCGCCGTGCCGCCGGCTGGCACGGCGCCGACGCGGAGGACGCCGGCGTCGGTGGCATGACCGTCGTGGCTGATGCTCCACCAGAACTCGAGGTCGCCGAGATCGGCGCTGTGCCGCTTGTTCTCGACCACGACCTCGTCGCCCTCGAAGCGGATCCGCACCGGCGAGACGACGTGCTTCCACTCGTGCAGTCCCGGGGTCGCGGTGCCATCGGAGAGCACCATGCCGTCCATCACGAAGTTCGCGTCGTGCACGATCTCGCCGAAGTCGCCGCCGTAGGCGTAGTACTCCACGCCGTCCGGCGTTGTGGTGCGCAGGCCGTGGTCGCGCCACTCCCAGACGAAACCGCCGTGCAGCCGCGGATACTCGTCCACCAGATCCTCGTACTGGTCGATCGCGCCCGGGCCGTTGCCCATCGCGTGCACGTACTCGCAGAGCAGGAACGGCTTCGTGCGCTGGCGGGCGGACTCGGCGGCCGAGCAGCCCAGCAGCAGCGAACGATCGTCGTCACGGCCGATCGAGCGCGTCTCGGCGATCGAGGAGTACATCCGCGAGTACACGTCGGTGTACGCGCCGGCGTAGTCGCCCTCGTAGTGCACCGGTCGCTCCGGGTCGCGCTCGTGCACCCAGGCCGACATCGCGGCGAGGTTCGCGCCGCTGCCGGATTCGTTGCCGAGCGACCACAGCACGATCGACGGATGGTTCTTGTCGCGCTCGAGGGTTCGCTCGATCCGCTCGAGGTACGCCTCGCGCCAGGCCGGATCGTCGCTGGGGTTGCCGCGCCACTCCTCGTGGGCGACGCCGCGCTTCTCGAAGGCGTGCGTCTCGAGGTCGCACTCCAGGATCACCCAGAAGCCCAGCTCGTCCGCGAGATCGAGCAGGCGCGGATGCGGCGGGTAGTGGCTGGTGCGGATCGCGTTCACGTTGAACCGCTTCATCTGCGCGAGGTCCTCGCGAGCGAACTCTTCGTCGAAGACGCGGCCGCGATCAGGGTGCGTCTCGTGCCGGTTCACGCCGTGGAAGGTGACCTGGCGGCCGTTCACCAAGAAGAGGTCGCCGCGGATCTCGACCGTGCGGAAGCCGACGCGCAGGCTGATCGTCTCGGCGCTGTTCGACACGGTCGCGTCGTACAGCCGAGGCACCTCCGCGGACCAGGGCTCGACGGCTGCGACCTCGATCGGGGCGACCTCCGCCGCCGAGGCCCAGCTGACGTCGATGCCGAGCTCGGGCACCCGCACGGCGACGGGGTAGCTCGCGCCCGTGAGCTCCGCCGTCAGCACCCCCGCGCCGTCGGCGTAGGAGGCGCGCAGCCAGACGTCGTCCAGGCCGTCGACCGGGCGGGCCTGCAGCGTGACCGAGCGGAAGATGCCGGGCAGCCACCACTGGTCCTGATCCTCGACGTACGTTGCGGCCGACCACTGGTTCACTCGCACGACGATCACGTTCTCGCCCGGATGCACCAGCTCGGTCACGTCGTACTCGTGCGCGAGCCGGCTGCCGACTCCGGTGCCGACCGGCTCGCCGTTCAGCCAGACGGTGAAGAACGACTCCACACCCTCGAAGCGCAGCAGCACCGCGGCGTCCGGCCAGTCGGGCAGAACGAAGCTGCGCCGGTAGTCGCCGGTGGGGTTCTCGTCCGGCCCGTGCGGCGGATCGATCGGGAACGGCAGCTGCACATTGGTGTAGATGGGCGCGCCGTGCCCGTGCAGCACCCAGTGCGCGGGCACCGGCAAGGTGCCCCAGGCGGAGTCGTCGTAGTCGACCGCGGCGACATCCAGAACGGATTCGCCCGCAGGCAGCACATCGTACGAGCCGGGCGCGGTCGGGTCGCCGGCCAGCAGCCGGAACCGCCAGTCGCCGTCGAGCGACAGCGTCGGAGCATCGGAATGCAGACAGGAGCGGGCGGGGAGGGTGCCGGTCGAAACGAGCGTCACTTGACGGATCCTTCGGTGAGGCCGCCGCGCCAGAAGCGCTGCAGCACGATCATGGCGATGGCGAGCGGGATGATCGACAGCAGCACGCCGCCGGTGGTCAGCTCGTAGAACTCCGGTAGCCGGTCCACCTGGCTGAGCCAGTTGTTCAGGCCGAGCGTGATCGGGAACAGCTTCGTGTCGCTGAGCATCACCAGCGGCAGGAAGTAGTTGTTCCAGATACCCACGAGCTGGAACAGGAACACCGTGACCAGCGCGGGCGTCAGGATCCGCAGGCCCAGGGTGTGGAAGATCCGCAGCTCGCCGGCGCCGTCGATCCGCGCCGCCTCGATGATGGCCGTGTCGACCGTGGCCTGCGCGTAGATCCGGCAGAGGAACAGGCCGAACGGCGAGACCAGCGACGGGATCAGCACGCTCCAGTAGGTGTTCGCAATGCCCATCTGGCTGAAGAGCAGGAACAGCGGCAGCGCCGTGGCCGTGCCGGGCACCAGCACGCCCGCGAGGATCGTGCCGAAGACGAGCTTGCTGCCGCGGAACTGGTACTTCGCCAGCGCGTAGCCGCCCGCCGCGGCGAGGTAGGTCGCCAGCAGCGCGCCGACGCCGGCGTAGAGCACCGAGTTCAGGAACCAGCGCACGAAGATGCCGCCGTCGTAGGTGAGCACCTGGCCGAGGTTGTCCCAGAGCGCGAAGGTGGGCGCGAACCAGAATCCGTAGGTGGCGAACAGGTCCTCGGTGCTCTTGGTCGCGGCGACCACGACCCAATAGACGGGGATCAGGAAGTACAGCGCGACGATCACCAGGATCGCCGTGACGATGATGGCGGAGGCGCGGCTGCGGCCGGCGGAGCGGTCGGGGCCCTTCTGGCGGCGCGGCTTCGAGGGCGTGTCGGCGGTGACGATGCCTGTGGTCGAGGTTTCGAGCGTGTCGGTCATGAGCTCTTCCGGTTCGAGAGCGAGAGGAAGGTGAAGGAGAGCGCGAACGCGACGACCGCGATCAGCACGGCCTGCGCGGCGGCGACGTTGTAGTCGTTGTAGGCGAAGGCGGTCGTGTACGCGCTGAGGTTCGGCGTGTACTGGCTGTCGATCGCCGGGGCGACGGTCTTGAGCACCTGCGCCTCCGCGAACAGCTGCAGCGTGCCGATGATCGAGAAGATCGTGGTCAGCACCAGAGCCGGGCGGATGAGGGGTAGCTGGATGCTGGTCGCGACGCGGAAGGTGGACGCGCCGTCGACTTTGGCCGCCTCGTACAGCTCGATCGGGATCGACTTGAGCTGCGCGACGATGATCAGCATGTTGTAGCCCGTGTAGCTCCAGAGCGAGATGTTCGCGATCGACCAGAGCACCGAGTTCGCGCCGAGGAAGTCGGGCTGCAGGCCCACGAGGTTCGCGGCGTCGATGATCGGGCTGAGGCCGGGCACGTACAGGAACGACCAGAGAATTGTCGCGATCACCCCGGGCACGCCGTAGGGCAGGAAGTACGCGGCGCGGAAGAAGCCGGGCCAGCGCGCGGAGGCGGACTCGAGCATCAGCGCCAGCACGGTGCAGAGCGCGATCATCACGGGCACCTGCACGATGCCGAAGAGGAACATCCGGCCGATGGAGGCGATGAAGTTGCCGTCGGCGAGCGCCTGCGCGTAGTTGTCGAAGCCGGCGAAGCTCTGCGTCACTCCGGCCTCGCCGAAGAGTCCGGAACGGGTGACCTTGGTGAAGCTGGAGCCGATCGCGACGACGATCGGCACGAGGAAGGTGAGGATGAACAGCGCCAGGAAGGGGCCGAGCAGGATCCAGGGGGCACGCTTGACGGAGCCGGAGCGGGAGGACTTCACGCCGGCGCCTGTGCTGGCCGGTCGGGCCGTTGCGCCGCCGTTGCGGGCGCTGGGGCGGGTGGCGGGCTGAGGGACAGTCATGCCGTTTCCTTCCGGATGCTGAGACCCTTGTTCTCGAAGACCGTGATGATCTGCTGCTCGGCCTGCGCCACCGCATCCACCAGCGTCAATCCGCCGGCCTTCTTGCGGAAGCCGTCGCTGAGGATGTTGAACGACTGCTGCGTGACGGGCCACCAGGACCAGTCGGGGTTCTGGTCGGCCGCGGCGGGCACCATGATCTCCTCGTTGTAGTTCTCGCCGGAGAAGAACTCGCTCGGCCCCTCGCGGGAGGTGCCGATCTCGCCGACGGCGGGCGACCAGCCGATGCCGGAGTTGGCGATCATCGCGTCGATGCCCTCCTGGCTCGTGGTCATCCAGACCGCGAACTCGAGCGCCTCTTTGGGGTGCTTGCTGCTGGCGAAGACCGCGGCGGTGGATCCGCCGAGGAAGCTGGAGCCGAATCCGGTGTCGCCCCAGGTCGGCATCGGCGCGACCTTCCACTTGCCGGAGCCGCCGGAGACGCCCTGGATCAGCGCGTCGCCCCAGCTGCCGGTGGTGCAGGAGGCGATGCCGCCCTTGGCCGCCGCCGCGAACCAGGCGGGGGAGTAGGCGCCGTAGCCGGTCTGCACGAGGTCCTGATCGATCGCCTTGTCGAAGAACTCGGCGGTCTGCGTGGTGGCCGGATCGGTCATGTTGATCACCCAGCCGTCCTCCTCCGCCCGCAGCCACTGCGCGCCGGCCTGGGTGGCGAAGGCGCAGAAGACGGAGGCGTCGGCGAGCGGGAAGCAGTCGATGTAGGCGTCGGCGCCGCGCAGCTCCGCGGCGGTCGCGGCCCAGTCGTCCCAGGTGGCGGGCGGCGTCGCGCCGACCTTGTCGAGGATCTCGGGCTGGTAGAAGAACGCCATGGGGCCGGAGTCCTGCGGGATGCCGTAGACGCCGCCGGTGTAGCTGACCTGGCTCCAGAGCGTGGGGTCGTAGCGGTCGGCGTAGTCGTCCGCGCCGTAGCGGGAGAGATCGACCAGCCCGTTGACCAGCATGAACTCGGGCAGCGAGCGCATCTCGACCTGGCCGATGTCGGGGCCGCCGCCGGCCGCGAGCGCGGAGTAGAGCTTCTGGTAGCCGCCCGCGTTGCCGCCGGGGATCCAGACCGCCTCCACCTGCACCAGCGGATTCTTGGCGTTCCAGACGTCGGCGACCTTCTGCAGATCCTTCAGCCAGGCCCAGTACTGCAGGGTGATCTTCTCGCCGGCGGCCGCGGGGGCGATCGCCGGGGCGGAGTTCACCGAGGTGGTGCCGGGGGTGGCGCAGCCGGCGAGAGCGCCGAGCGCGAGCGTGCCGAGCCCACCGGTGACCAGATGTCTTCGAGACAGTGCCGTCATTCGTTCCTCACTTCGTCGTGGTGGGATGACGCTAACACGAAAATCCAGTAAGTACTCGAAATTGGCAGCGGCGGGACTACGCTGGCGCGATGAGCGAGGTGAAGAAGCGCGGGCCGTACGCGAAATCGGCGGAGCGGCGGTCGGCGATCATCGACGCGGCGTTCGAGGTGTTCGCCGAGCGCGGCTACAACTCCGGCTCGTTCCAGGACATCGCGGACCGGGTGGGCATGAGCCAGACCAGCCTGCTGCACTACTTCCCGAACAAGAGCGCGCTGCTGCTGGCCGTGCTCGACCGGCGCGACGAGATCATCGACGACCTGCCGGACCCGGCGCTCGGAATGGCGGCGGGCATCCTCGGCCGGGCGCACACGAACGAGAAGATCCCGGGAGTGGTGCAGCTGTACACCGTGCTGTGCGGCGAGGCGACGACGGAGGAGCATCCCGGGCGGGACTACTTCGTCACCCGGTTCCGCAACCTGCGCTCGGAGTACGCGGCGGAGTTGCGGACGCTGCGGCTGCGCGAGGGCGTCGACCCCGATCGCGCCGCCGCGACGATCATCGGCCTGTGGGACGGCGTGCAGCTGCAGTGGCTGCTCGAACCCGACGCCGTGGACGTGGAGGCGTGCCTGCGCGACTACCTGCAGCTGATCCTGCCGGAGGGACTCCGTCGTAACCACGCGTAAGAGCGACCCGCAGCGCCCATCGCGGCTGCGACGTGGTTGGCGCGGGTGCCCCGCGCGTCAGCCGAGCGAGCGGATCAGCACCGAGACCAGCAGGGCGACGATGATGGTGTTGAAGGCGAAAGCGATGATGCTGTGCAGGGTGACGAGCGGCGCATCCGGGTGGTGATCACGTCCACATCCGAGGTGGCGAGCGTGGTCGAGACCTGCACCGACAGGTAGACGTAGTCGGCGAAGGTCGGCACGTGCTCGCGCGGGAAGGCGAATCCGATGGCGCGCGCGTCGAGGCGCGCGTAGTGCAGCGCGTACGCGACGGCGGTCGCGGCCCACGCCGCCGCGACGATCAGTGCGCTGCCCGCGAGCAGCAAAGGGTCCCGCGCGTAGTCGTCGTTGCTGCCCAGCACCGCGACCGAGACCAGCGCGATCATCGAGAGCAGGATCGCCCAGGAGGCGCCACCCTCGCCGTTCAGGATGCGACGCAGCGCCGTGCTCGATCCTGGCGATGCGGCAAGGGTCTGACGCAGGCCGGCCGCGTCCAGTCGGTGGAAGACGCCGATCGTGAGCAGCACGTAGCTGATGCTGTAGCCGCCGACGGCGACGAACGTGCCCACTACCGTCGCGCGCACGGCGGTATCGACGGAGTCGGCGGCGAGCAGCGCGACGGCGCCGACCACGATGCCGACGAGCACGCCGATGCCGGTGGCGAGCCAGGTCCGCGGCGCCTCCGCGGCGAGGCGGGGAATACGCGGACCGGGCGCCATACGGATGCCTAGGGCAGCAGGCGGGTCGGGCCGCGGAACAGGTACGTGACCTCGCGCAGGTTCGGCAGGCCGAGCATCAGCATGATCACGCGGGACAGGCCCATGCCGAAGCCGCCGTGCGGCGGCACGCCGTAGCGGAAGAAGTCGAGGTAGAAGCCGAGCTCCTCCGGGTCGAGCCCCTTCTCCTTCGCCTGCTCGATCAGCACGTCGACGCGGTGCTCGCGCTGCGCGCCCGTAGAGATCTCGGTGCCGTTGTAGATCAGGTCGTAGCTGTTGGTGAGCGTCGCGTCGCCCTCGTGGCGCATGTGGTAGAACGGCCGGATGCTGGAGGCGTAGTCGGTCAGGAACACGAAGTCGTGACCGAAGACCTCCTTCACGTAGGCGGCGATCTGGCGCTCGCCCTCCGGGTCCATGTCGTCATCCGCGCGCGGCACCTCGTAGCCGCGCTCGGCCACGATGCGCTTCGCCTCGGCGAGCGGGATGCGCGGGAACGGCCGCGTCGGCACGGTGAGGTCGATGTCGAACAGGGTCTTGACCTCGGCGCCGTGCTTGGCGACGACGGCGGTGAGGCCGGCGACGATCAGCTCCTCGTGCAGCTGCATCACGTCTTCGTGCGAGTCGATCCAGCTGATCTCGGAGTCGACCGACGTGAACTCGGTCGCGTGCCGCGAGGTGAACGAGGGGTCGGCGCGGAACGCCGGGCCGACCTCGAAGACGCGGCCGAAGCCGGCGGGCTGCGCCATCTGCTTGAAGAACTGCGGGCTCTGCGCCAGGTACGCCTTGGTCTCGAAGTACTCCACCTCGAACAGCTCGGCGCGCGACTCGGAGGCGCTCGCCATCAGCTTCGGGGTGTGGATCTCGATGAAGTCGTGCTCGACCCAGTACGTGCGCAGCGCGTGCTCGAAGGTGGTCTGCAGGCGCGCGATCAGGTTCTGCTCGGGGCGACGCAGGTCGAGGAAGCGCCAGTCCATCCGCTTGTCGATGCCGGAGTCGGGCGCGATCGGCGCCTCGGGTAGCGAGGCGGCGACGACGTCGAGCGTCTCGAGCTTGACCTCGATACCGCCGAGCTTGACGCGCTCGTCGTGCTTGAGCTGGCCCTCGACGGTGATGAAGGAGCCGAGCGAGAGCGCCGAGATGGCCTCGGTCGTGGCGAGCTTCGGGTCGCCCTCCTCGCCCTCGCGAGTGGCGGGATTGACCAGCTGCACCGCGCCGGACTCGTCGCGGAGGACGATGAACTGCACCTTCTTCTGATCGCGAACGGTCTCGACCCATCCGGAGACGCGGACGGCGCCGTCCTCGAGGGCGGCAAGGTTCTTGATAAGGGTGCGTTCAGTCACAGCGCACCAGTCTAAAGGGTTGTCACTTTGTCGGGAGGTTGTGGACGAAGTGACAACCCTTCTGACGAGGGACCGTAGCCTGGGGCGATGACAGCCCTGATCACCGGAGCCACCTCGGGAATCGGCGCCGCGTTCGCGCGGGCGCTGGCGAAGCGCGGCCACCGGCTCGTGCTGGTGGCCCGCGACGCGGGGCGGCTGGGCCAGCGTGCGATGGAGTTGCGCGCGCTCGGCTCACCGCACGTCGAGACGCTGCAGGCGGATCTCGGTGACCGGGCGGATCAGGAACGGGTGCGGGCGCGCGTGGCCGACGCCGCGCGTCCGATCCGGATCCTGGTGAACAATGCCGGCTTCGCGATCCCCGGATCCGCGGCGCGGCCCGACATCGCCGGGCACGACCACGCGATGGAAGTGATGGTGCGCTCCGTCTACCTGCTCAGCGGTGCGGCCGCCGAGGCGATGACCGCGCGGGGGAGCGGCGTGATCGTCAACGTCGCGAGCGTCGCCGGCTTCGTGCAGCTGGGCCCGTATTCCGCAGCGAAGGCCTGGGTGACCGCGTTCACCGAGTCGCTCGCGGTCGAGCTGCGCGGCACCGGGGTGCGGGCCGCGGCGCTCTGCCCGGGCTGGGTGCACACGGAATTCCATCGGCGCGGCGCCGTCGACACCACGAACATCCCGTCCTTTATGTGGATCGAGCAGGACCGCCTCGTGGAGGAGTGCCTGCGCGACATCGCCAGGGGTGCGGTGATCTCGGTGCCGTCCAAGCGCTTCACGGCGGTGGTGCTGGCCGCGACGTACCTGCCGGGGCCGTGGCTGCGGCGAGTGTCGGCCGAGGTGATGCGCCTGCGGGGCTGAGCAGGCGCGGCACCGGCCGTCCGTTCCGCGGAAATGCAGGGTGAGCGGCGAAGATCGCGCTCTCATCCGCATGCCCGCCCCTCATTTCCGTCCTGGCCCTGCATTTCCGTCCCGACCCTGTATTTCCGAAACAGGAGTCGGGTGTGGCGGATGGGCGGGATGGCGGCGCAGGGGCGGGGCGCCTGCGGGGCTGAGCAGTCCGCTCTCGGCGTCCACAGAAGAAGGCGCCGCGTAGACTTAGCCCTCGTGGTTGCCGAACGGATTCATCTCGTGCGTCACGGCGAGGTGTACAACCCCGACGGCGTGCTCTACGGTCGACTCCCGAACTTCGGGTTGAGCGAGCTCGGACATCGGATGGCGAAGGCTGCGGCGGACGACCTGCTCAGCCGCAAGCGCCACATCTCGGCGCTGTACGCCTCGCCGTTGCAGCGCACCCAGGAGTCGGCGCAGCCGATCTCACAGGCGTTCGAGCTCTCGATCCAGATCGAAGAGCGCATCATCGAGCCGACGAACAAGTTCGAGGGCAAGAGCTTCCGGGCCCGCAACTCCGCGCTGCGCAACCCCAAGGTCTGGCCCTGGCTGCGCAACCCGTTCGTGCCCTCCTGGGGCGAGCCCTATCTCTCCATCTCGGCACGGATGTACGCGGCGATCGAGGACGCGTGGCAGAACACCGACGATGGCGACGCCGTGCTGGTCAGCCACCAGCTGCCGATCGTCACGGTGCACCGTGCGCTGGCCGGCGAGAAGCTCTACCACGACCCGCGCAAGCGCCGCTGCGCCCTCTCCAGCATCACCACCCTCGAGCGCCACGGGGAGCGCTTCGTCGAGGTGGGTTACGCCAACCCCGCCGCGCGCCTGCAGGCGCTCGCCACCGACGTCGGAGCCGTCTGACCCGCATGCCCACTCGCCGCACCCGCCGCGCCCGCCTCACCCTGACCGCTGCCGCCTTCGCCGCCTCCGCCGTGCTCCTGCTCGCCGGCTGCACCGAGAAGGACAGCCTCGCCGACCAGTACCGCGAGGGCGACAGCAAGGGCTACATCTCGGGCGACGGCACCGTCACCGAGATCCCGGTGGATCAGCGCACCGAGTCCATCGCGTTCTCGGGCACGGATGAGGCGGGCGGCAGCATCGACTCCGCCGACTACGCCGGCCAGGTCGTGGTGGTCAACTTCTGGTACGCCAGCTGCGCGCCGTGCCGTGCCGAGGCCGCCGATCTGCAGGCGGTCAACGCGGAGTACGCGGATCAGGGCGTCAGCTTCGTCGGCGTGAACGTGCGCGACCAGGCGCCGCAGGCCGTCTCCTTCGCCAAGAACTACGAGATCACCTATCCCTCGATCATCGACACGGACGGCGCCGCCCAGCTCGCCTTCAGCGGCAACGTGCCGCCGAACGCCGTGCCGACCACGCTGGTGCTGGACAAGCAAGGCCGCGTCGCCTCGCGCATCCTCGGCCAGCTGCAGGACCAGTCGATCCTGTCCACGCTCGTCAGCGACACGCTGGCCGAGGCCGAGTGATGACGGCGCAGTTCGTGGCGCCGCAGCGAACAGTGGCGGCGCAGTAGCGTGGGCGAAGTCATCATCAGCGGGCAGTTGCTGCTCGCCATCCCGATCGCCATGCTCGCCGGCCTGGTCTCCTTCGCCTCGCCGTGCGTGCTGCCGCTGGTTCCGGGTTACCTCGCGTACGTCGGCGGATTCACGGATGCGGCCGGTCGCGCGGCCCGTGGTCGCGGCCGGGTGCTGCTGGGCGTGCTGTTGTTCGTGCTCGGCTTCTCGCTGGTGTTCGTCTTCTACGGTGCCGCCTCCGGTGCCGTCGGATCCTGGCTCAAGCTCTACACCGACGTGATCACGCGCGTGCTCGGCGTCGTGGTGATCGCGATGGGCCTGGTCTTCATCGGTCAGTTCTCCTTCCTGCAGCGCACGATGAAGCCGTCCTGGCGCCCGGCGACGGGATTGGCGGGAGCGCCGTTGCTGGGCATCGTGTTCGGCCTCGGCTGGACCCCGTGCCTCGGCCCGACGCTCGCCTCGATCATCGCGCTGAGCTACGGCGCCGGCTCGCCGGCACGCGGCGCCCTGCTGGCCTTCGTCTACTGCCTGGGCCTGGGCATCCCGTTCCTGCTGGTGGCCCTCGGCCTCAGCTGGGTCACCGGCTCCATCGCCTTCCTGAAGCGGCACATCCGCACCATCAACATCGTCGGCGGAGCGCTGCTCGTGGTGATCGGTGTGCTGATGGTCACCGGCGTCTGGAACTCCCTCGTCTACGGATCCCTGAACGGAGTGATCAGTGGCTTCGTCCCCGCCCTCTGAATCCGGTCCGACCTCGGTAGCCGGCAAGGACCCTGACAAGAATTTCCGCCCGAGCGATCACTACGACTCCGACGGCGAGATCACCCAGCCGAGGCTCGGCTTCGTGGGCTGGTTGCGCTGGATGTGGCGCCAGCTCACCAGCATGCGCACGGCGCTGTTCCTGCTGCTGCTGCTCGCGATCGCGGCCGTGCCGGGCTCGCTCGTGCCGCAGCGCTCCTCCGACCCCAACGGCGTCACCCAGTACTTCGTCGACAACCCCGACCTCGCGCCGCTGCTGGACAAGGTGCAGGCTTTCGACACCTACACCTCCGCCTGGTTCTCGAGCATCTACCTGCTGCTGTTCGTCTCGTTGATCGGCTGCGTGATCCCGCGCACCAAGCACCACTTCGACGCGATGCGTTCGCGCCCGCCGAAGACGCCGGTGCGGCTGCAGCGGCTCGCCGGTTACACGACCCGCGAGGTCGAGGGAGCCACCCCGGCGGAGGCGATCGCCTCCGCGCGCGCGATCCTGAAGAAGCAGGGCTACCGCGTCGAGCTCTACGACGACCCCCGCGGTAACAGCTGGACCAGCGTCTCCGCCGAGCGCGGCTACCTGCGCGAGACCGGCAACCTCGTCTTCCACTCGGCGCTGGTGGGCATCCTGCTCGCGGTCGGTGTGCTCGGCGGCTTCGGCTACTCCGGGCAGCGTGTTCTGGTGGAGGGGCAGGGCTTCACCAACAACCTCGCCGCCTACGACTCGTTCAACCCGGGTCGGTTCTTCAGCGATGACCAGCTCACGCCCTATTCGCTCACGCTGGACGACCTCGCGGCCGTCTACGAGCAGACGAACCTCAACGCGCTCGGCCAGCCGATCGACTACACCGCGTCGGTCACCACGACCCAGCGCAACGGCTCGACGCAGCAGTCGCAGGTCAAGGTGAACGAGCCCTTGGATGTGGGCGGTACCAACGTCTACCTGCTCGGCAACGGCTACGCACCCACGATCACCGTGAAGAATCCGGCGGGCGAGGTCGTCTTCACCGACTCGATCCCGTTCCTGCCGCAGGACGCGAACCTCACCTCGGTCGGCGTGGTCAAGGTGCCGGACGGCCTGAGCGAGCAGATCGGCATGACCGGGTTCTTCTATCCGAGTGCGACGAAGCTCTCCACGGGCGCCTTCACCTCGAACTTCCCCGACCTGGTCTACCCCGTGTTGTCGCTGAACGTGTTCGAGGGTGACCTGGGCCTCGACGACGGCGTGCCCACTTCCGTCTACTCCCTGGCGGTCGACGACCTCACCCAGCTCACCGGCGGCAGCACCGGCGTCGCGTCGATCCAGCTGCAGCCCGGGCAGTCGGCCGAGCTGCCGAACGGTCTCGGCTCCGTGACCTTCGAGAACGTCGGCGCCGACACAACGGTCATCGGCGACGACAGCGTCTACCGCTTCGCCTCCTTCGACATCCACCACGACCCGACGCAGGGCTGGGTGCTGCTGTTCGCGATCCTGGTGCTCGCGGGGCTGCTCACCTCCCTGTTCGTGCCGCGTCGACGGATGTGGGTGAAGGCGAGCGCCCGCCCGGACGGCACCGTGCTGATCGAGTACGCGGGCTTGGCGCGTGGCGAGGATCCGCAACTGGATCGTGCCGTGCGCGCCGTGGCGGACAAACACGCGCCGTTGAACGATGACGTACCGGAGCCGTCCCCCTAAGCTGACTCCGTTTCAGAGGGGGACGATAGATGACCGGTCAGCCGCACGCACTCGCCGATGCTCCTGCGCCCGATCCCGCTCAGCTCGTCGAGGGCGCTCCGCCGCGTCGCGGCCCGCGCACGCTGTGGTTCGTGCTGGGCGGGGTCGCGCTGTTCGCCCTCCTGGCACCGATCGCGATCGTGGTCGGCGCGCAGACGGTGGCGAGCGCCCAGCGCAGCGTCGATGCCGCGGCCGACTTCGACGCGCGGCTGCAGGTGTACCTCACGCACTGGGCCGAGACCGAGGTGGCGCCCGTCACCGCCGCTCAGCTCGGCGGCGCGTACGACGACGCGTACGCGTTCAACAACCAGGCGGCCAGCGACTCGCGCTACGGCGACGAGGACGACACCTTCGCCGAGCCGTGCGCGGCCACACGGCAAAACCGCGGCTCCGTCGCTGCCTGGGCCGCGGATCCGCCGCGGGCCCTGGACGGCGACGGCGACACCCGCGTGCCGGCGTACGCCGCCGCGGCGCGCGCGGAGCAGGCGATCACGCCGGCCGTGGCCGCGGTGCAGGCCGCCTACGAGCACGCCCTCGACGTCGCGACGACGCTCTCGCGCTACTGCGCGGCGACGGAGCACGTCTTCGGCGCCTTCGGCTCCCGGAACGGCGCGGTGGACGCGACCGCGACTACCGCGCTGATCGGTCGCGGCGAGGAGGAGACCCTCGACATCGGTGACTGGACCTGGACCGCGACCTGCTCCTACGACTCCTGCGTCAAGACCTGGGACGCCGCGTCGCGCACCGCGTTCGCTGACGCCTCGCAGGCGGCGACCGAGGAGTACATCGCACCGCTGGCCGACTACTACGCACAGAATTGCCCGGAGAGCGCGCTCGAATCGTGGTGCGCCGGTCAGGGCGAATGGTTCCGTCAGGCCGTCGCGCTCGAGCGCTCACGCGATGATGTGCTGCGCACCGAGCCACTCGGCTCGGAGGGTCCGACCGAGCCGTATCCGCTGACGGGGCCCGCCTTCGACGCGCTCGACGCGCAGGATGCGGATGCCGCTTCGCGGGCGGCTCTCGTCGCGCTGGACCCGGGCGTCGTGAGCGATACCGCGTTGGGCTGGGACACCCGCTTCTTCGAGCGCCGGATCACCGCACTGGAGGCGGAACTCGGCACCGCGATCACCGCGCTGCAGGACGCGATCGCGCAGCTGCCGCCTGCGGCCGCGTGAGCCTGCTGGCGGGATCGAGTAACGCCGGACTCATCGGAGACCCCTGACCGAAACGTCGAGCACCGTGACTCGCGAGGGTCATCCCTTCAGCCATGCCGGCAGTCTGTCGGCCTTCACGGCATCGCGGAAGGACTGCTGTCCGGCGCCGGAGCGGGCGTCGTCGGGAAGGGAGGCGAAGCCCAGGTCGTCGGGACGCAGCGATCGCAGTTCCCAGCCCAGGCCGATCAGCGTCACCGCGTCGAGCTCGCTGTCGACCTCGAGCGACGGGGTCACCCGAGCCACCAGGTCGGCGATGGTGGCGGGCGAGGTCAGCGTCTTCGCGCTCAGAACTCCGCGTGCAGCACCCGCCAGGAAGGCCTGCTGGTTCTGCATCCGTTGCGCTTCGCCGCCGGGGAGGGCGTCGGTTTCGCGCACGTACTCGAGCGCGGTGGCTCCGGTCAGCCGCACCGGCCCTGCCGCGAAGCTGTGCTGTTCGATCGAGCTGGTGAAGGCCTCGGGGTTCTGCACCGTGACGCCGCCGAGGACGTCGGCGACGTCCGCGAACGTGTGCAGATCGACTCCGATGTAGTGGTCGACGCGGGCGCCGCTGAAGTCCTCGACGGCGCCGATGAGGCCGTTGATCCCGCGCTCGGGTTCGACCGCGGCGAGCGACGTCGGCGCCGAGCCGGGCGGCGTCACGGTCAGCGTACCGGGCAGCGAGAGCGTGGTGATCGCATCCCGAGCACCGCTGATCCGCATCAGGAGGAACGTGTTGGGGTCATCCATGCTGTCGGAGCCGACGAGCAGCATCGTCTGCGCTCCATTGCTCGCCGACGGCGGGCGGGTGTGGCCGGGCACGCCGAGATCGTCGGGGATCTCGACGGTCATCACATTGTTCTGGTACATGGCGACGAGGGATCCGGAGTAGCTCAGCGCCAGCACGGAGACGAGACCGATCGGGATACCGATGGCCATCAGGATGCGTCGGCGCACTCGGCGGCGGCTCGCCGTCGGCTTCGGGCCGTCCGGCGAGGCGGACGGCGTGTCGTCCTGCGTGGCGAACAGGGCGAGGATGTCGGGTTGTTCGGTTGTCACGGTCGTCCGTTCGTCGACGAGCTGTCCGGCGGGCGGTACCGGGGGAGACGAACCGACCCGGTCGCCACCTCGTCGGATACGAGGGCGTTCGGGCGGGGTCGAACGTGATGATAGTTCGGCTTCGCGGCGGATGAGCGATTCGCGCCAGGTGGGCGTCGCTGCGGCGACAGAAGAGGATACGGGCCGCCCGGGATATCCGCTGCGTGCGTCGCTTAGAGTGGCTGGGTGACCGAGACCCTTTCGCAGTATTCCGTGCTGTGCCTCTACTCCGCGATGGGCATCTACGCGATCGCGTTCATCTTCTACTCGATCGACCTCGCGCGCCGCTCCAGCGTCGCCGACGAGGTCTCCGCGCCGGTCGCGGCGACCGTTCCGGCCGAGGCCGAGCTGGTGGGCGCGAGTCGGGGCGGGCGCGCCTCCGCCACGCTGGCGAAGCTGTCCAGTCGCGTCGAGGACGAGGTGTACAACGCGCCGAACCGCTCGCGCACCCTGCGGGTCGGCTTCTCGCTCACGGTGCTGGGCGTGCTGTTCCACCTCGCCGCCACGGTGCTGCGCGGCATCGCCGCGGGCCGGGTGCCGTGGGCGAACATGTACGAGTTCTCGATGACCGGAACCCTGATCATCGTCGGCGTCTTCCTGTTCACCCAGCTGCGCTGGGACCTGCGCTTCCTCGGAGCCTTCGTCACCGGCCTCGTGCTGGTGCTGCTGGGCGTCGCGACCGTCAACTACTACGTCGCCGTCGTGCCGCTGCCGCCGGCGCTGCAGTCGGCGTGGTTGGTCATCCACGTCCTCGTCGCCATGCTCGGCACCGGCCTGTTCGCCCTGGGCTTCGCCCTCTCGGCCATCCAGTTGCTGCAGGCCCGGCGCGAGGCGGGCACCGCCAAGCGCTTCTCGTTGAACTTCCTGCGCACGATGCCGTCCTCGACCACCCTGGAGAACCTGTCCTACCGGGTCAACATCGTCGGCTTCATCCTGTGGACCTTCACCCTGATCGCCGGGGCCGTGTGGGCCGAGAAGGCCTGGGGCCGGTACTGGGGCTGGGACACCAAAGAGGTGTGGACTTTCATCATCTGGGTGATCTACGCCGGCTACATCCACGCCCGCGCCACGCGCGGTTGGCGAGGCACCCCTTCCGCCTGGCTCGGCGTCATCGGCTTCGCCGCCGTGATGTTCAACTTCGGCGTCGTCAACGTCTTCTTCAAGGGTCTCCACGCCTACTCCGGCCTCGACACCGGCATGTGATCGGCGCGAGGGCACGGCATCTGCGGCGTTGTCGTCGGTCACAATGACTCCGTCATTGCTCCCTCCTCCGCCTTGCAGCTACCGCACCCTCGCACCGATCCCGCACCCCGGGAAATCTCGCGAAATTTCGCGAGGTTCGGGGGTGCGGACGAGGTGCCGTGCCGCGGCGAGGGATCTCGTCCGCGCCAGGCGATCTCGCGAGCCGGGATAGGGGACAAGGGAGGACGGGCGCTGTGTAAACGGTTGCAGGAATCTCAGCCGTCGGGTTAGGGTGCTCAGGCGACGATGGCGTCGCAGGAACCAACAACCGGGAGTCGATGTTGACCCGTGCACGCAGCGCAATCGCCCTTCTGACCGGAGCCGCGCTGACCGCGGCCGCACTCGCGATCGCGGCGCCCGCATCCGCCGCCGAGTTCGACTCGGTCGCCCTTGTCGGCAGCGTGCAGAGCGAACTGGGCTGCGCCGCGGACTGGGATCCGGCCTGCGCCGCGACGGAGCTGGTCGAGACCGCGACGCCCGGCGTCTGGGCGGCGGAGTTCACCGTTCCGGCGGGCGACTACGAGTACAAGGTCGCCTTCGATGACAACTGGGATGCGCCACCCGCCGTCGGCGCGCTCGGCGGCGGCGACAACATCCCGCTGAGCATCGCCGGCGAGACTGCGCTGCGCTTCACTTACGACGCGAACGTGAACCGGGTCGGTGTCGCCCCGGTGTCGCTGACGGGCGGATACACGGCCGCGGACGACGCGCTGGCGCAGCCCGCCTACCGCGAGCCGGGCAGTGACGAGCAGTTCTACTTCGTGATGACCGACCGTTTCGAGAACGGCGACCCGAGCAACGACGAGGGCGGCCTGGGCGCCGACCGTCTCGTCTCGGGCTACGACCCGACGAACAAGGGCTTCTACAACGGCGGCGACCTGCAGGGTCTGCGCGACAAGCTGGACTACATCGAAGGCCTCGGCACCAGCGCGATCTGGCTCACCCCCTCCTTCCTGAACAAAGCCGTCCAGGGCCCGCCCGGCGCGGAATCCGCGGGCTACCACGGCTACTGGATCACCGACTTCACCCAGATCGACCCCCACTTGGGCACCAACGCCGAACTCTCGGCGCTGATCGACGAGGCGCACGCCAAGGGCATCAAGGTCTACTTCGACATCATCACCAACCACACCGCCGACGTCATCGACTACCGGGGCGACCAAACGGTCTACATCGACAAGGCGACCAGCCCGTACACGGACGCGTCGGGCACCGAATTCGATCCCGCCGACTACGCGGGAACCGACACCTTCCCCACGCTCGATCCGGCCACGAGCTTCCCCTACGTTCCGGAAGTGCCCGCGGCCGAGGCCGACGTCAAGGTGCCGGCGTGGCTGAACGACCCGACGCTGTACCACAACCGCGGCGACTCGACCTTCGCCGGCGAGAGCAGCACCTACGGCGACTTCTCGGGCTTGGACGACCTGATGACCGAGAACCAGGTGGTGGTCGACGGCTTCGCCGACGTCTACAAGACCTGGGTCGACTTCGGCATCGACGGCTTCCGCATCGACACCGTCAAGCACGTGAACCTCGAGTTCTGGCAGTCGTGGAGCCAGCAGGTCCTCGACTACGCGCACGCGCAGGGCAAGCCCGACTTCTTTATGTTCGGCGAGGTCTACGAGGGCGACGCGACGAAGACCTCGCCCTACGTCCGCGACACCGAGATGAACGCGGTGCTCGACTTCCCCTTCCAGTCGAAGGTGATCGGCTACGTGTCCGGCAACTCGGCGGCCGGCCTGTCCGAGCTGTTCGAGAGCGACGACCTGTACACGACGCCGACGTCGAACGCGGCGGCGCTGCCGACCTTCCTCGGCAACCACGACATGGGACGGGTGGGCTACTTCCTGCGCAACACCGCCGATCCGGTGCAGCACGACGTGTTCGCGCACGAGCTGCTCTTCCTCACCCGCGGTCAGCCTGTTGTGTACTACGGCGACGAGCAGGGTTTCGCCGGCGCGGGTTCGGGCAACGACCAGAGCGCGCGACAGTCGCTGTTCGCGAGCGAGGTCGCCGAGTACACGCAGCAGCCGTTGATCACGGGTGAGACGCTCGGCTCGGTGGACCGCTTCGGCGAGACGGAGTTGTACAGCGATATCGCGGAACTGTCGGCACTACGCTCGGCGAACCCGGCGCTCGGACAGGGCGCCCAGATCGAGCGCTACGCCGCCGACGGGCCAGGGGTCTACGCCGTCTCCCGCGTGGACGCGAGCGAGAAGATCGAGCACCTGGTGGCGTTCAACAACGCGGATTCCGCGCAGACGGTGACCTTCACCACGCTCACTCCCGGGGCCGAGTACGCGCCGCTGTACGGCACGAGCGACGCGGTGACCGCCGCGGCCGACGGCTCCGTCACACTCACGGTGCCCGCGCTGTCGAGCGTGGTGCTGAAGGCGGACGCGCCCGTCGCCTCGGGCGCCGGCGCGGTCTCGGTCGAGGCGCCGGGGGCCGGCAAGGGCATCGCCGGGGTCTCGCCGGTGCAGGCCGACGTCGACGAGAACCTCTGGCAGCAGACGAGCTTCGCCTGGCGAGTGGTCGGCGGCGCCGATTGGACGCCGCTGGGCGTCGCGGAGGACGGGGACCCGCGGGTGTTCCACGACGTCTCGGGACTCGCCGACGGCACGCTGATCGAGTACCGCGCGGTGACGACGGATGCCGCGGGCGCACACGCGGCCGCCTCCAGCTACGCGAGCGTCGGCCTGCCGGTCGACCTCACCGATCCGCCCACCGGAGAGGTCGAGATCACGGCGGTCTCGGTGCCGGGTTCGCACAACAGCGAGATGGGTTGCGCGGCCGACTGGTCGCCCGACTGCACGCAGGCTCAGCTGACCCAGCGCGCCGACGGCATCTGGACCGGCACCTTCGACATCCCGGCCGGCGACTACGAGTACAAGGTCGCCGCGAACAACTCCTGGGCGCTGAACTGGGGTGCCGGCGGTGTGCCGGACGGGCCGAACGCCACGTACACGAGCGTGGGCGACCCGATCACCTTCTACTTCGACCCGGTGTCGAAGTGGTTCGGCACGGACGCGGCGGGCCCGGTCGCGACGCTCGCCGGCTCGTTCCAGAGCGAGCTCGGCTGCCCGGCGGACTGGGCGCCGGCGTGCACCACGACGCGGCTGACCGATGAGGACGGCGACGGCCTCTACACCTTCACGGCGAACGGGCTGCCGGCGGGGGACTACGAGACCAAGGTCGCGTACGGTCTCGGCTGGGACGAGAACTACGGCGCGGACGGTGTGGCGAACGGAGCGAACATCGCGTTCACCGCGGTGGCCGACAAGCCGGTGCTGTTCAGCTTCGACCCGGCGACCCACCTGCTGACGATCGCGACGGGCACACCGACGCCGACTGCGACGCCGACGCCGACGCCGACGCCGACTGCGACCGCGACGCCGACGCCGACTGCGACGCCGACCGCGACCGCGACCGCGACGCCGACGCCGACTGCGACGCCGACCGCGACCGCGACGCCGACGCCGACCGCGACGCCGACGCCGACCGCGACGCCGACTGCGACAGCGACGCCGACCGCCCATCCGTCCGCGACGCCGACGCCGACGCCGGTCATCACCGTGCCGCCGGCCGCGGGCGGGCCGGCGCATCCGGGCGGCCTCGCCCACACCGGCACCGATGTGTCGCCGATGCTGCTGCTCGGTGTGGTGCTCCTGCTCGGCGGCGCGATCACCCTCGTCAGCCGGCGCCGGCGGGTGAGCTAGCGGCCCGGGAGTCTCTCAGCGGGTTGGTCGATTCTTCGACATCGCCGACGACGGCGGCGTCGAAGAATCGACCAACCCGGTCACAGCAGGGCGTGGCAGCGGCGGATGCGCTCCTGCCACCAGGCGGTGCGCTCGGCGGAGGCGGCGTGCTCGCGCAGCAGCTGCTCCGAGACGTCGATGCGACGCACCGCGATGCTGCCGCCGACCGGATGCAGCGGCTGCTCCGTCACGTCCGCCGCCAGCAGAGCGGCGGTGCCGAGGCCGCAGTCGTACTCCAGGGTCGGCACCGCGGCGGCGAGGGCAGCGCCCATCGACAGTCCGACCGAGGTGTCGATCGCGCTCGAGACCACCACCGGCAGCCCCGCCTCCGCGACGATCCGCAACGCTGCGGCGATGCCGCCCAGCGGCTGCGCCTTGATCACCAGCAGGTCCGCGGCGCCCGCGCGGGCGACCGCGAGCGGATCCTCCGCCTTGCGCACGCTCTCGTCCGCCGCGATCGGGATCCCCATGTACTTCACCCGGCGCCGGATGTCGACCAACTCCTCGATCTCCGCGCAGGGCTGCTCCACGTACTCCAGGTCGAACTCCGCGAGCGCGTGGATGGCGTGCTCGGCCTCGTCCACGTTCCAGGCCGCGTTCGCATCCAGCCGGATCCGACCCTCGGGCCCGAGCAGGCGGCGCACCTCGGCGACGCGCGCCACGTCGTCCGCGAGGCTCTGGCCGCGCTCGGCGACCTTGATCTTGGCGGTCCGACAGCCGTCGAAGCGTGCGAGCACGGTGGCGACTTCGGCTGCTCCGACCGCGGGGACCGTGGCGTTCACCGGGATGCTCGAGCGCAGCGCGGGCGCCGGCTCCGCCCAGCCGAAGTCGATCGCGGCGCGCAGCCACGCGGCCGCCTCCGCGTCGCCGTACTCGAGGAACGGCGAGAACTCGGTCCATCCGCTCGGACCCTCGAAGAGCACCGCCTCGCGATGCTGCACGCCGCGGAAGCGAGTGTTCAGCGGTAACGAGACGACGCGCGCCTCGCCCAGCAGATCGGCCGTGCTCGGAATCGCGGGGGTCGGTACATCAGCGTCCATGCCCTCATTCTGCCGCGCTCCGATCGACGAACGTTGTCGGTGCCGCGTGGCAAACTGGCTGCTGGCCAGCCGAGAGGACGACATGAGTATTCCCACCCTGCCCGAACCGAACGCTCGGCGACCGATCGGCGTGGGCGGCTGGCTCGCGATCGGCGGCGCGCTGGCGGCGGGCGTGGTCTACACGGTGGTCCTCGCGGTGCTGCTGGCGCTGACCTCCGGCAGCATCTTCTCGCGGGCGGCCGAGTGGGCGCAGGCGGGCGATTCCGCCGGCGTCGATCCGTTCGACGACTTCGACGACTCCGGTGACGCGGACCCGACGGACCCGCTCTACGACTATCCCGGGTACGAGCAGGGCGATTCGGGCCTCATCCTCGCCCAGCCCTCGGCGGAGCAGGCGCGGGCGACGGCCCGGGAGGCGCTCGCGCTCGCGCAGAAGACCCTCGGCACGCAGTGGGACATCCCCGGTGACGAGCGCTACGAGGACGCCACCAACGACTACGGCGGGCCGTCGCTGCTGCACGACTACAGTTCGGCGGCGCGCGTGCACGCGATGGATTCCGTTCCGGCGCAGACGAAGCAGGCGCAGGTCGACCGGCTCACCGAGGCCCTCGCGCCGCTGGGCTTCGACACCGTCGATGTCGCGGACGATCCCGAGGAGTGGGCCGAGGCCGGGTACCACATCGACGGCAACAACGACGTAACCGGGGGAGCGGACTCCCCGCTCTGGATCGTTACGTTCTACTCCAGTACCGACTTCGCGCCCTACCTCGAGTTCGGCATCGTCGACGACGCCGACGCCGACGTGTTGGACGGACTGAGCGAGTGGGACATCGACTCGACCGACACCGGGCTGTACCTGCAGGCCTACGCCTGGAAGCTGCTCGAAGAGAACGACCGGCAACGCTTCATCGACGCGATGGACGCTTTCGGCGGCGTCCAACCGTACGACGACGGCACCGCGACCGCCTGATCGTCGGCCTTCTCCCCGCTTCGCGACCGTGGAGCGTCGCCGCGTGCCGGATCTTCCGACGAGCTGAGGCCGGTCCGCGTACCGGTATTCGACTCCGGTCACACCACACTATCCCGCACCCGGACGGGCACGCCGCGGCGGGTGAGCGCGAGCCAGTAGAGGGCGTGCAGCACGAGGCCGAGTACGGCGACCACGGCGGCGACCAGGTACGCGACGTCGACGGGGCCCTCGAGCGAGGTCAGCCGACTGCTGGCCAGCGCGAGGATGATGCACGCGCCCTGCGCGTTCTGCACGGGGATCGCGAAGCGCGCCACGGCCGCGAAGCGTCGCGCGCTCGGGTCGTCCGAACCGGAGCGGACCGCGCTGGCCAGCCGGATCCGCGTCGTCCAGCCGCCGCCCACGGTGCGCATCGCGGCGCCGACGTCGAGCACGAGCGGGAGACCGATCGCGGCGGCCGCGAAGAAGCCGGTGGCAGACCCCGCCATCGTGACACGAACCGGATCGATCGCCGTGCCCGTCGCGGCGGCGGTGATCGACGCCACCGCCGATCCGGTCGCGAAGCCGATCGCGATCGCCGCCGGCATCCGGATCGCGCGACGGTGCGGGTCGTCGTCGGCGGAGAACAGCTGGACCCGGCGCAGCGCGGGATCGATGAAGAGCGCGGATGCGGTCACGAGCACCAGCGCCACGGCGGGGGCCCCGCTCAGCAGCATCGCACCGGCGGCGGCGAGGAGGGCGACCAAGAACCCGATCGTCCGCGCCCGACGTCGGGCTCCGCTCGCCGTCAGCGTCACGGCGAGGGCCGGCGCCGCCGCCGCGATCAGCACGCCGATCATGAGCCACGCGGGCTCGTCGGCGTCGTTCGCGAGGGCCGCGCCGCCCAGCGAGATCCCGACGTCGAGCACCACCGCCCCGGTCATCCACAGGTACCACATGCTTCCGGTCTACGCCTCGATCCGACCCGGCCGAGCGCACTGCCAGGCAACGCACACTCGTAGGCTGGAGGCATGACCGTGCGCGTATCCGAGATCTTCGACGAGACCCAGTGGCGCGAGGTGGCCGGCTTCGCCGAGCTCAGCGACATCACCTACCACCACGATCTGCAGGGTCAGGTGGCGCGCATCGCCTTCAATCGCCCGGAGGTGCGCAACGCCTTCCGCCCGCACACGGTCGACGAGCTCTATGCGAGCCTGGAGGATGCGCGCACGAACCCACGGATCGGTGTCGTCATCCTCACCGGCAACGGCCCGAGCCCGCGCGACGGCGGCTGGGCGTTCTGCTCCGGCGGCGATCAGCGCATCCGCGGCCGCGACGGTTACAAGTACGCCGACGGCGAGACGGCCTCCGGTATCGACAAGGCCCGGAGCGGTCGGCTGCACATCCTCGAGGTGCAGCGGCTGATCCGTTTTATGCCCAAGGTCGTCATCGCGGCGATCCCCGGCTGGGCAGCGGGCGGCGGACATTCGCTGCACGTGGTCTGCGACCTCAGCATCGCCAGCGCCGAGCACGGCCGGTTCAAGCAGACGGACGCTGACGTGGGCTCCTTCGACGCCGGCTACGGATCGGCGTACTTCGCCCGACAGATCGGGCAGAAGTTCGCCCGCGAGGTGTTCTTCCTCGCGAACGAGTACTCGGCGCAGCGCGCCTACGAGATGGGCGCCGTGAACGCCGTCGTTGCGCATGCAGACCTGGAGCGCACCGCGTTGGAGTGGGCGCGCACCATCCTGACCAAGTCGCCGACGGCCATCCGGATGCTCAAGTACGCCTTCAACGCCGTGGACGACGGCCTCGTGGGTCAGCAGCTCTTCGCCGGCGAGACGACACGGCTGGCGTACGGCACCGACGAGGCGGTCGAGGGCCGCGACTCCTTCCTCGAGAAGCGCGCGCCGGACTGGTCGCCGTTCCCTTGGCAGTACTGAGATGCCGAGCCGATGACACGCGAACTCGTCGCGATCGACGGTGCCGACGCGTCGGCCGTGTCGCGCGCGCTGCGGGCGGCGCTGGACGGCTCCGGGCCGGCCGTGCGGGTGGCCTCGGATCCGTTGACCTCGACCGTCGCCCGGCGGATCGCACTCGTGGTGGAGACGTCCGGCTCCTCCGGTGAGCCCAAGCGGGTCGCCCTGAGTTCGACGGCGCTGCTGACCAGCGCCGCGGCCACGGAGGCCGCACTCGGTGGCCCCGGTCAGTGGCTGCTGTGCCTGCCGACGCACTACATCGCGGGGGCGCAGGTGCTGGTGCGCTCGATCACCGCGGGGACCGATCCCGTTGTGCTGCCGGCCGGGCACTTCGACGCCGCAGCGTTCGTCCGGGCGGCGCGCGGTCTGGACGGCGACCGCCGCTACGTCTCGCTCGTGCCGGTGCAGCTCGCGCGGCTGCTGGACCTGGCCGAGGCCGATGCCGCATCCGCCGCCGTGCTGCGCCGCTTCGACGGGGTGCTCGTCGGCGGGCAGGCGACGCCGCTGCCGCTGCGCGAACGAGCCGCTGCGCTGGGAGTCACCGTGCGCCTCAGCTACGGATCGAGCGAGACGGCGGGCGGATGCGTCTACGACGGCATCCCGATCGGCTCGACGCGCGTGCGGATCGATGCCGGCCAGGTGCTGCTCGGCGGCGAGGTGCTGGCCGAGGGTTACCTCGACGCCGACTACGCGCTCGACGTCGAGCGCACCGCCAACGCGTTCCCCGAGGAGCACGGTGAGCGCTGGTACCGCACGGGGGACGCCGGTGGCTTCGAAGCCGGCACCGTGAGCATCAGCGGGCGGATGGATCGCGTGATCATCTCGGGCGGCGAGAAGGTCTCGCTCGACGCGGTCGAGCGCGTCGTGCGCGAACTCGGGGCGACGGACGCGGTCGCGGTGCGCGCCGCGGATCCGCAGTGGGGCGAGGTTCCGGTGGTCTTCAGCGCCTCCGCTCTCGAGCTGGCCGCGCTACGCGGGGCCGTCGCCGAGCGACTGGGGCGCGCCGCGGCTCCGTCGGCGGCCGTGCGTCGCGAGATCCCCCTGTTGGAATCGGGTAAACCCGATCGCCGGGCGCTGGAGCGTCTGCTCGCGACAGGCGGGCAGCCGCACGCGGGCCGCCATAGCGCGACTGGGTAAACTCCTCCCGTGCCGAGTCCCAGCCGCAAGAAGTCGAGCCCTCCCCGCAAGGGCGCCGCCCGCCCCGCTACCCGCGGCGGACGACCCGGCGGTCGGCCGCAGCGCGTCGTTGTGAAGCCGGCCGGACCGCGGGAGTGGATCGGCGGCGCACGACTGCGCACGCTGCCGCTCGCGATCGCGCCCGTGCTGATCGGTACCGGCGCGACGCAGGTCTCCGACGAGGGTTGGCACTGGGTGCGCGCGCTGCTGTGCCTGGTGGTCTCGTTGGCGCTGCAGATCGGCGTGAACTACGCCAACGATTACTCCGACGGCGTTCGCGGCACCGACAAGAACCGCGTCGGACCGTCGCGGCTGACCGGCTCCGGCGCGGCCGAGCCCCGGCAGGTGCTCACCGTGGCGCTGTCGTTCTTCGGTGTCGCCGCCGTCGCCGGCGTCGTGCTGACGGTGCTGAGTCAGCAGTGGTGGTTCCTCGCCGTGGGCGCCGCCGCGATCGCCGCCGCCTGGTTCTACACCGGCGGCAAGCGGCCCTATGGATACTCGGGGCTCGGTGAGCTGTTCGTGTTCGTGTTCTTCGGCCTGGTCGCCACCGTCGGCACGACCTACGTGCAGATCGGCGCCGCGAACCAGGAGGCCTGGCTCGGGGGCACCGCAGCCGGACTCTTCGCCTGCGCGGTGCTGATGGTGAATAACATCCGCGACATCCCGAGCGATCGGGTCTCCGGCAAGCGCACGCTCGCGGTGCGCGTGGGGCCGACGGTCTCGAAGGCGCTGTTCTCGATCTTCACGATCGTGCCGTTCGGCATCTCGACGATCCTGGCGCTGTTCTATCCGTTCGCCTGGCTCGCCTACTTCGTGCTGCTGGCGATCCTGCCGGCCATCCTGATCACGCTGACGGCGAAGACGGCGAAGGAGCTGATCCTCGCGCTGCAGCTGACCAGCTTGGCGGGTCTCGCGTACGCGGTCATCCTCGGCGCGGCGCTGGCGTTCTAGGGCGCCCCCTCTGATCCGCTGCGCTGTCGTTCAGCCCACGCGCGCTCGGCATGCCACCCGCGCGTGGACTCAACGACAGCGCCGTGGCTACTTGTTGTCGGCGGCTTGGTCGATCGCCGAATCCTCGAAGTCGTCGTCGGTGAGCTTCTTCGGCACGTCCTTGCGCTTCTCGTACAGCGCCTCCGCGATGCGTTCGCGGGGCTTCCGCAACACGATGTAGGAGAGAGACATGCCCGCGATGCCGGCGACGATCGCTGCGGTGACCGCGGCCGTCAGCTCGGAGTCGACGAAGTCGCGTACCGCGAAGAAGGTCAGGGCGAAGAACGCCGCGAAGATCGCGATCCGCAGGAACGAGTAGACGACGACGGCACGGCGGGTGTTCACGCAGACGAGTGTACGTCGCGGCGCTGAGGGGCGGTGCGTGCAGCAGATGACGCCGGATGCGGGTGCAACCCCCGTCACGTGCGGGTTCGCCCCCGATCGTCGTCATTTACGGCACCCCACTTCCATAACGGTCCCGTCGCGAGCCGTCCACCCACAGCTACCGCACTGTTCACCAGACGTAGAATGAGCCCGTGATCCGCTTGTTCATCGGCCTGCTCGTGGCCGTCGCCGTCTTCACGGTCTACACCGTGGTCGACTGCGCCATGAGCAACCGCCTCGGCATCCGCGGCGTGCCCAAGTGGGCCTGGCTGCTGATGATCATCCTGCTGCCGCTGATCGGCGCCGGGCTCTGGTTCGCCATCGGGCGTCCGCGCAAGAATCGCGAGACGGTCCGCCGTTCCACGGCACCCGACGACGACCTCGAGTTCCTCGGCAAGATCGGCCGCGACCGCGAGCAGGAGGAGCGCATCGCGCGCCTCGAGCGCGAACTCGCCGAGCTCGACGATCCCGGAGAGGCCGACGGCTCCGGCCGACGGGATGCCTGACGCCACCGCGCCGGTGAGCGTCACCGCGATCTCGAGCGCGCCCTCGACCCGCTTCGCCGCCGCCCTGCTCAGCCGCTTCGTCGAACTCGGTGTCCGTGACATCGTGGTCGCCCCCGGCTCGCGCTCGCAGGCCCTCGCCCTCGTCGCCGCCGAACTCGACGCCGTCGGGGCGGTGCGGATGCACGTGCGGCTCGACGAGCGTTCGGCGGGCTTCCTCGCGCTCGGCCTCGCTCTCGAGACCGGTGTGCCGGCACTGGTGGTCACCACCTCCGGCACGGCGACCGCGAACCTGCACCCGGCGGTGCTGGAGGCGGATGCCGCCGGTGTGCCCATGATCGTGCTGACGGCCGATCGCCCGAGCGAGCTGCGCGGCATCCGCTCGAACCAGACCGCCGATCAGGTCGGGCTCTACGGATCCGCGGTGCGGCTCTTCGTCGACGTGTCGGCTCCCGACGACGAGGCGGATGACGCGACGCTCGCCGAGCGCGCCCTGACGGCCGCGCGCACCGGACCGGTGCACCTGAACCTGGGATTCCGTGATCCGCTGTCGGGCGCCATCCCCGATCTCTCCGCCGTGAGCCGCGGCGAGTACACCGCGGTCGCGGCCGTGCCCGTGGCGGAGAGCATCCTGGCCGGCCCGTCGGAGCCGCTGACCATCGTCATCGCCGGCGACAAGGCCGGCGCCGAGGCGGAGGCGGTCGCGCGCGCGGGCGACTGGCCGCTGCTGGCGGAGGTGTCCAGCGGCGCCCGTTTCGGGCCGCAGCTCGTTGTCGTCTGGCGCGAGCTGCTCGCACATCCCGACTTCGGCGGGCGCGTGCAGCGTGCGATCGTGTTCGGGCATCCGACGCTCTCCCGCGAGGTCCCGACGCTGCTGCGCGACGAGGGCGTCCAGGTGATCGTGGTCGACGCCGAGCGCGCCGAGTTCTACAACCCGGGTCACCGCGCGCGCCGCGTGGACGGCGTCGAGGTGTCCCGGCACCCGGATGCGCTGCGCGCGACCCGCGAGGAGCGCGCGTGGACGGGCTCTTGGGTGTTCACCAGCCGGGGCCTGCTCGAGGAGCGCGACCCCGACGACACCGACGAACTGCCTGACGGCGGCACGATGTCGACGCAGGATCGACGCGGCTACGCACGCAACGCGCTCGCCGCGGTGCGCGCCCCGATCACGCGGGAGTCGCTCGTCGCCGCGCTCTGGCGAGTGACCTGGCCGCACGACCGGTTGGTGTTCGGCGCATCCCGATTGATCCGCGTCGCGGATGCGCTGCTGCCCGGCAAGAAGCTGCGCGTGTTCGCGAATCGGGGGCTCGCCGGCATCGACGGCACGATCTCGACCGCGCTCGGCGTCGCGATCGCCAGTCAGGACGTGCCGGCGGGCACGGCCGGCGGCGTGACCCGACTGCTCGTCGGCGACCTGACTCTGCTGCACGAGATCGGCGGTCTGCTGCTGGGTCCGGGGGAGCGGCGCCCGCGCCTGCAGATCGTGGTGGGCAACGACGGCGGTGGCACCATCTTCGACGGCCTCGAGGTGGCGAAGACGGCCTCGCCGACGGCGTTCGACCGGGTGCAGTACACGCCGCAGTCGGTCGATCTGGAGGCACTCGCCCGCGGCTACGGCTGGACGTATTCGAAGGCGACGTCGCGCGGCGACCTCGACCGGGCGCTCTCGGCTCCCGGAACCGGCCCGAGCATCCTCGAGGTCCCGCTGCCGCGGGTCTAGGTTGGGTTGACGACCCGTCAGCAAGGAGCACGCATGGCCCGGCACAGCGATCCCGTCCCTACTCTCGACACCAGCGAGCTGTTGTTCGCCCCCGGCCGGCGACTCGCGGACATCGACACCGGATCCACACCGGGGTTCACCGGTTCGCGATCCGACGGCGAGAAGGCGCTCGCGGCAGGGGTGCCCGCGCTGGGCGAGCTGCAGGAGCGCCTCTTCGCCGACTCCACGGCGGGCGGCACCCGTTCGGTGCTGCTGGTGCTGCAGGCGATGGACACCGCGGGCAAGGGCGGCATCGTGCGGCACGTGGTCGGCGCCGTGGATCCGCAGGGGGTGCAGCACCACGCGTTCAAGAAGCCCACGGCGGAGGAGCTCTCGCACGACTTCCTCTGGCGCGTCCGCAAGCAGTTGCCGCTCGCCGGGCGCATCGGCGTGTTCGACCGCTCACACTACGAGGACGTGCTGATCGCCCGGGTGCGCTCGCTGGTGAGTCCGGAGGAGATCACCGAGCGCTACGCGCAGATCAACGCCTTCGAGCAGGAGGTAGCGGCTGCGGGCACCACGATCATCAAGGTGATGCTGCACCTGGGCAAGGACGAGCAGAAGCGCCGCCTCGCCTCCCGGTTGGCGCGACCGGACAAGCACTGGAAGTACAACCCCGGTGACGTCGACGAGCGTCTGCTCTGGGACGACTACCAGGAGGCGTACCAACTCGCGCTCGAGAGCACCGCGACCGCGGCGGCACCGTGGCATGTGATCCCCGCCGACAAGAAGTGGTACGCCCGCGCCGCCGTGCAGCGCCTGGTGCTGGAGGCCTTGGAGGGCCTGGACGTGCAGTGGCCGACGGCCGACTACGACGTCGAGGCCGAGAAGGCCCGCCTCGCGGCGAGCTGAACGGAGAGGTCGGGTCGCTAGACCCGCCGAAACCGCTTCGCGGTCTCGGCGGGTCGGGTCTCTAGTCCCGCCGAAACCGCTTCGCGGTCTCGGCGGGTCGGGGCGTCGGCCGCGCTACTGCGCGTCGGACCCGTTCGACGCGGCCTCCACCACGGCGTCCGTGGTCGCCAGTCGCGACTTGGTGGTGCGCTTGACCGGGGTTAGCACGCCGGAGCCGGTGTTGACCACGTTCAGGTCGGCGCACGGCGCCGCGAGGTCGACACTGAAGGTGCGCGTCGCCGACCAGGGGTAGTCGCGGGTGAGGCGGAGGTCGGTCTTGAAGAACGGGTTCTTCGCCTCGTACACGGCGGTTCCGCTGAAGGTCGGCAGCAGCACGCCCTGCGTGGCGTTCTCGGCGCGGACCCAGTTGGTCGCCGGGGTGCCGACGGTGATCGTGGTCGGGAAGAACGATTTCGCCGGAGTGAACGTGTAGGTGCGGTTGTAGCCGTCGGTGCTCGTGAGGGCCACGGACCACGCCTTCGGCGTCGCCCACTTCACCGCGTACGGGAAGGTCACGGTCAGCTCCAGGCCCGACACGACGGCGGTGAGGCCGGCCGTGTCGGAGGAGACGGCCAGGGCGGGGATGCCCTGGTCGTGCTTGCTGACCTCGACCGCGACGGTCGATCCGGAGTGGCAGCTGCCGTCCTTGTTCAGCGAGGAGGTGGTGATCTGCAGGTGGATGCCGGTGCGCTGGGTGACGGTCGGGCAGGCGACCGGGGTGGAGGCGGATGCGAGCGGAGCGGCGACGGCGACGGCGAGGGCCGGCACCGTCCAGGCAGCCGCGCCGACGACGGTTCGGCGGGAGGTCGGGGCGATATCGGGCGCGTTGAAGCGTTCTGACACGGGGATGCATCTTTCGGGTAAGGACCACTCGCGTCGGATTCGGGTCGACAGCGAGCGGCGACGGATATGTCAAGACATGACATATGTTTTTGCAACGTAGCCCACAGCCGGGGGTCGCGCCAGCCTCAAAACGACAAAGCGCGCTTTTCACGTTCCATGCGTGCGCATGTACTACGATTCGCGCCGAAGCGCGTCGAAGAACCCCACCGGACGAGGGTCGGCGGGGCGCAGCGTCAGGCGGGCCTGACGTCGAGACTCAGGCGAACGCCTCCACAACGGGCCGGAACTTCATCTTCGTCTCGGCCAGCTCCGCATCGGGGTCGCTGTCCGCGACGATGCCGCAACCCGCCCAGGCGGTGATCTCACCGCGCGGGTCGACCTGCGCGCAACGCAGCGCGATCGCCCACTCGCCGTCGCCGTTGGCATCGATCCAGCCGACCGGCCCGGCGTAGCGCCCGCGGTCGAACGGCTCGAGCTCGGCGATCAGACGCACGGCCTCGGCCGTCGGCGTTCCGGCGATGGCTGCCGTGGGGTGCAGCGCGGCGATCATGTCCAGCGCGGTGGAGCCGTCGTCGAGCGTGCCGGAGACGTCCGTGGCGAGGTGCCAGAGGTTGGGCAGCTTGAGGGTGAACGGCATCTCGCTCACCGTGAGTTCGGAGACGTGCGGTCGCAGCTCCGCCAGCAGGCTCTGCACCGCGAAGGCGTGCTCGTCCTGGTTCTTGGGGCTGCTGGCCAGGTCCACCGCCTGGGCGTGGTCGGCGTCCGCGTCCGCCCCGCGCGAGATCGTGCCGGCCAGCACGCGCGCGGAGACCGCTCCGTGGTTCACGCTGACCAGCGTCTCGGGGCTCGCACCGACGAGTCCGTCGACGGCGAAGGTCCAGCACTCCGGGTAGCCCCGTGCGAGATCCGCGAGCACGCGGCGCAGATCGGCTCCCTCCGGCAGCCGGCCGTGCAGGTCTCGTGCGACGACGACCTTGTCGAGATCGTGGGCACGGATGTGTCGCACCGCCTCGGCGACGGCTTCCCGGTAGCCGTCGCGCCCGAGCGCGCCCGGCAGCAGGGAGATCCGGTACTCGGGGCCGAACGGCAGGGGTCGCGGCGCCGGGTCCGTCTGGGCGCCGATCCGTGTGAGCCAGTGCCGACCGTCGCGCGAGCCGACGATCAGACGCGGCACGATCAGCACGCTGGTCTGGGTCGAGTCGTCGGCGAAGGCGAAGGTGCCGAATGCGACGAGCCCGGTGCCGGGCACCCCCACGGGATCGGTGACGACGGCGGCTGCGCTGAGCGCGCGCCACGCCTCGGCCGCGTCGCGCATCCGGTCCGGTCCGGAGAACTCCAGCCGGAGCGCCTCGCCGTAGCCCGCCAGGCCGGAACCCGTGCGCTGCCAGAGCAGCGGGGTCTGCGGATGAAGGAGGGGGATGAGCTGCTTCGGGCCGTCGACGGGGGTGGTCTCGACGGCCAGGGGAGGGGCTCCTGCGCCAGTTAGCGTCACCTGCCCAGACTACGCCCGAGCGGAAAATGAAGTTTCATGCATTGTAAGTACCCGCACACGGGGGGCATGTGTTATGGTTGACGCCAGCTGGGGTTGTGAGTCACGAGGCGGAGTGACAATCAACCCCAGCCCTTTTTTAGCGCAGCGCGAGCGAAGCGAGTTCTCTGACGGTGGTCGAGTAGCCCAAGGCCGCTCGCGGCCGACGCGTATCGAGACCCATGCACCTACTCTCGAGATGATGCGCACCGGGTTCGATACGTTCGGCCGGATTCCCTTCGACAGGCTCAGGACAAGTCGACGGGCTCAATCACCGCGGGGACCGGCTGCGCCCGCTGTGCTTTACGTCTCTCGTTTTGTCGTTCGTAGCGCTACGTCTCTCGTTCCGTCTGTCGTCGCCTTCTCGTCTCTTCTGCACGTCCTCCCGTCCCCGGGCCGATCCACAGCCGCGCCCTCCGCCCTCCGCATAGACTTGACGACCGTGACCAAGGCAGACCTCACCAAGCGGCCCGAGCACGTCGCCGCCATGTTCGACACGGTGGCGCCGGCCTACGACACGACCAACACGGTCCTGTCCGTCGGCAACGACCTGCTCTGGCGCATCGCCACCACGCGCGCCGTCAATCCGCGCCCGGGTGAGCGCATCCTCGACATGGCCGCCGGCACCGGCACTTCCTCCGCATCCCTCGCGAAGTCGGGCGCGCACATCGTCGCCGCCGATTTCTCGGCCGGGATGATCGAGGTCGGCAAGAAGCGCCAGGCCGGCAACGACCGCATCGAGTTCGTCCAGGCCGACGCGACCGACATGCCGTTCGACAGCGACTCCTTCGACGCCGCCACCATCTCCTTCGGGCTGCGCAACGTCGTCGAGCCCAAGAAGGCGCTCGCGGAGTTCTACCGCGTCATCAAGCCCGGCGGTCGCCTCGTGATCTGCGAGTTCGCGACGCCTCCGATCAAGCCGATCGCGAAGGCCTACGACTTCTACCTCGCGCAGGTGATGCCGCGCCTGGTGAAGCTCGCCTCCTCGAACGATCCGGCCTACGACTACCTGGTCGATTCCATCCGCGACTGGCCGGCCCAGCCGGTGCTCTCGCGGTGGCTGCGCGAGGCGGGCTTCGCTCGCGTCGCCCACCGCGACCTCACCGCCGGTATCGTGGCTCTGCACCGCGGGATCAAGCCGATCCGCGACGAACGGTGAGCTCGATCGATGGGCTCCGCCGCCGTCGCGTGCGTCGAAGTCAGGATGTGAAGTGAACGCCAGTGTGCCCGTCGCCCGCCGGAGCCCGTCGCTGACCTCGCAACTCGGGCTGTCCGAGAAGATCTTCGCCACCTCAGAAGACCGCGCGCTCGCCCGCGCGATCGACGACGGCCTCGAGCGCGTCGAGGAGGGCCTGGTCTCGCAGGTGTCCTTCGCGGATGCCGTCGCCGACGTGTCCACCCGCTACCTGATGGAGGCGGGCGGCAAGCGCGTGCGCCCCATGCTCACCCTGCTCGCGGCGCAGCTCGGCTCCGGCAACAACCGCGAGGTGCTGCTCGGCGCTCAGGCGATCGAGATCACCCACCTCGCCTCTCTCTATCACGATGACGTGATGGACGAGGCGGAGAAGCGTCGCGGTGTGCCCTCGGCGCAGACGGTGTGGGGCAACAACGTCGCCATCCTCACCGGCGACCTGCTCTTCGCCCGCGCGAACCAGCTGATGGCCGAGCTCGGCGAGCGCGCCATCCGCCTGCAGGCCGACACCTTCGAGCGCCTGGTGCTCGGGCAGCTGCACGAGACGGTCGGCCCGCAGGAGGGTGACGACCCGATCGAGCACTACATCAACGTCCTCGCCGACAAGACCGGTTCGCTGATCGCCGCCGCTGCCCGCACCGGCGTTGTGTTCTCCGGCGCTCCCGCCGAGTACGAGGAGGCGGTGCGCGTCTTCGGTGAGAAGGTAGGCGTCGCCTTCCAGATCGTGGACGACGTGATCGACCTCTCGCCGCAGCCGGAGGAGACGGGCAAGAACCCGGGCACCGACATCCGCGCCGGCGTCGCCACGCTGCCGGTGCTGCGCCTGCGCGAGCGCGCCGCGAGCGACCCCGCCTCCGCCGCCCTGCTCGCGCGACTCGAGAGCTACATGCGCCGCAGCGCCGACCGACTCGACCACACCGCGGAGCAGGACGCCGACATCAGCGCAGCGATCACCGAGCTGCGCGAACATGAGGTGACCCGCGCGACGATGGACGAGGCGCGCCGCTGGGCCGACGAGGCCGTCGCCGCGCTGGACGTGCTGCCCAAGGGCGCGGTGCGCAAGGCGCTGGTGCGCTTCGCCGGCACGATCGTCGACCGCAACAACTAGAACCGCCGCGGCACGAGCCGCTGGAGATGAGTCCGGGCCTGCCCGGCAGGAGGAACGCAATGACCAAGCTCAGGCTGGCCATCGTCGGAGCCGGTCCCGCGGGGATCTACGCCGCCGACCTCATGATCAAGGCCGAGAAGAAGTACGACGTCTCGATCGACCTCTTCGAACACCTCCCCGCCCCGTACGGCCTGGTGCGCTACGGCGTCGCCCCCGACCATCCGCGGATCAAGGGCATCATCACCGCGCTGCGCGAGGTGCTCGACCGCGGCGACATCCGCATCTTCGGCAACGTCCGCTTCGGCACCGATATCACGCTGGATGACCTGAAGCAGCACTACAACGCCGTGATCTTCTCCACGGGAGCGATCGCCGACGCCCCGTTGAACATCCCGGGTATCGATCTCGAGGGCTCCTACGGTGCCGCCGACTTCGTCTCGTGGTTCGACGGCCACCCGGATGTGCCGCGCACCTGGCCGCTGACCGCGGAGTCGGTCGCGGTGATCGGCAACGGCAACGTCGCGCTCGACGTGGCGCGGATGCTCGCGAAGCACGCCGACGACCTGCTGCCGACCGAGGTACCGGACAACGTCTACCAGGGCCTCAAGGCCTCGCCGGTCACGGACGTGCACGTCTTCGGACGCCGCGGCCCCGCCCAGGTGAAGTTCACCCCGCTGGAGCTGCGCGAGCTCGGCGAGGTGCGCGACGTCGACATGATCGTCGCAGACGAGGACTTCGAGCTGGACGCCGCCTCGCAGGCCGCGATCGAGACGAACAAGCAGGTCATGGTGATCAACCGGGTGCTGAACCAGTGGCGTTCGCGCGCGGTCGGCCAGGCATCGCGCCGGCTGCACCTGCACTTCTACGCCAAGCCGCTGGAACTCGTCGACGACGGCTCCGGGCGCGTCTCGGCCATCCGCTACGAGCGCACCGCGCCGGATGGCGAGGGCGGCGTGAAGGGCACCGGCGAGATCCGCGAGATCCCGATTCAGGCCGCCTACCGCGCGGTCGGCTACTTCGGCTCGCCGCTCGATGGTGTGCCCTTCGACGCCAAGCGCGGTGTGATCCCGAACCGCGAGGGCCAGGTGATCGACGACGACGACCAGCAGGTGCACGGCGTCTACGCCACGGGCTGGATCAAGCGCGGCCCGGTCGGCCTGATCGGCCACACCAAGTCGGATGCGATGGAGACCGTCGCGCATGTGCTGAACGACCAGGCTTCGTGGTGGACGCCCGCGCATCCGGAGGAGTCGGCGATCGTCGAGCTGCTCGAGTCGCGGGGCATCGCCTACACCGACCTCGACGGCTGGCACCGCCTCGACGAGCACGAGCTGGCGCTGGGCGCCGCGGCGCCGACGGAGCGCGTCCGCGTCAAGGTCGTGCCGCGCGACGACATGATCGCGATCTCCCGCGCGGAGTAAGCCCGCAGAAAGCCCCCTGGTTGAGCGTGCCGAACCTCCCGCTTTGCAGGTGGCTGAGTCGGCCTGTGCCAGTTCGACGCACGGATGGGAGTGATCTCGGCAGGCTCGATCAGCGGCAGGGCGGGCTCGATCAGCCGGAGGGGCGGCTCGATCAGTCGGGGGAGGTCGGCTGGATCGGCGGAGAGGGCGGGTTCGACGGGGTCGTGCCCGCACCCTGCAGACTGACGTCAGGGTGCGGGGTGTCGGCTGAGTCGCGACCCGCCGGCCGTGGAGTAGGAACGGGCCTGATCAAGCGCGGCCCGGTCCTCGGCCTCGGTGCCTGGTCCCGCCGGCCCGCGGGTCAACCGCGGGCGAGCGCGATCAGTCGACGCACCGGCAGCGCGTCGATGCGGGGGAGGATGACTGGAGCGCCGCTGAGGTCCATTCGCTCGGTGACGGCGTTTGGCACGGCGACGCAGAGGAGGCCGGCGGCGGTGGCGGCGGCGATCCCGGGTGGGCTGTCCTCGAAGACCAGGACGCGATCCGCTGTGGTGTCCAGGGTCCGCATCGCGTGCAAGTAGGCGTCCGGCTGCGGTTTCTTCGCCAGTTCCGGCGACTTCGTGACCACGATCTCGAAGAGATCGGGATCGATGCCCGTGTGCTCGAGCATCGCGTCGACCCACCAGTCGGGTGCGTTCGAGACGATCGCGAGCCGGACGCCGGCGGCCGCCGCGGCGGCGAGGTGCCCCGGCACACCGGGGCGAGCGACCAGCAGCTCGTCGCGCCGTCGGATGCGCTCGGCCTCGAGCCGCCGCCAATCGGGCGCTGAACCGTGCGCGTTCTCGAAGGCGGCCGTCGGCATGACCGGCCCCCGGCTCGCACCGATCTCGGCCAGCCAGTGATCGAGGTCCAGCTCGTAGCCGTGTTCGGCGTAGAGCTCCTGCCAGGAGATCAGGCCGGCCGTCTCGCTGTCGATCAGAAGACCGTCGAAGTCGTAGAGGAAGCACACCGCTTCGCTCACGGCACCACCACCATCCTGCCGATGACCCGGGCGTCGCGGATGGCGGCGAGAGCCTGCGCCAGCTCGTTCAGGTCGACTGTCTGGTGCACCAGCGGACGCAGCCGACCGGCCGCCGCCAGTTCGAGCGCGCGTCGCGCGTCCGACCGGGTGGCTCCCACCGAGCCGCGCAGGCGCAACTCCCGCGTGATAACCGCATTGAGATCGATTTCGGCTCGCTCTCCGGTGTAGCCGACGAGGACAATCGTGCCGGCTCGACGAACGAGGCCGATCGCGAGCATGGGCGTCGTCGTCCCGCCGACGGCGTCCACTACGACATCCGCCGCCTCGCCGCCCATGGCGGCTCGAATCCTCTCCGCGGCCTCAGGGTCATCCGGGTGCACGGTTACAACGACGCCGGACTTCTCGGCGGCCGCGCGCGCCGCCTCCCGCGGCTCCACAACCGCCACCGTCGCGCCGAGCGCAAGGGCCACCTGAGCGCACGACAATCCGATTCCGCCCGCTCCGATGATCACGACACGCGACCCGGACCCGACGTGTCCGATCGATTCGATCACGTGAACGCCGGTCGTGCCCGAACACCCGATCGTCGCGGCCTCCGCGTCGGAACAGCCCGGCGGTACCGGAACCAGACAGCGCGAAGGAATCGCGAGGTACTCGCAGTAGCCGCCGTCGGTATCGAAGCCCCATTTCGCGCGCAGCTCCGGGCAGAGGTTCTCCTGGTCGGAGCGGCACCAGCGGCAGGCCCCACAGCCGTCGTAGTAGTACACCATCACGCGGTCGCCGACCTGCCACCGGTCGGGCACTCCGCCGCCGACCCGCGCGACGACGCCGGCGATCTCGTGCCCGAGCACCAGTGGGACAGGCGTCGGCGTCGGCACCCCGTCGATCAGATGAAGATCGGTGTGGCAGACCCCCGCCGCTCGGACGTGCACGAGGACCGACCCGTCGGGGACCTCCGGAATCGGACGATGCTCCACGATCGGATACCGGCCGTTCTCCCGCAGGACGGCCGCTCGCATCGTCTTCACGACGCCACCTCCGCCCGCTCGCGCGACCCCGGCCAGGCATGATCGAGGGAGTAGGCGGCGTCGAACACGTCGATCTGATGCTGGATGCTGCGCAGGTACAGCAGCTGCATCCGCCGGCGCCCGGCGCCGTCCGTCCGTGCGGCCTCCGCCTCCATCATCGCCGCGTGCACCTGCGCCATCCGGTGTACGGCTCGAAGGACGTAAATGTCGGCCCATTGACGGAACGCAGCGGGGCCAGGGACCTCGACCTCGCGGAACCGATTACCGATCACCTGGGTGAACATCGCGCACGGGAGCAGGGCGGAGGCGATGTCGCCGATCCCGCCCTCCAACGCGGTCCTGACGAGGTGGTTCGCGTACGCCTCCCTCGCGGGGATGTAGGCCCCCGGCCCGATCTCGAGCGGTTGCGTGTAGCCGAGCTGGCGGAGCAGGTCTTGTTTCGTGTCGATCTCGCCCAACACCCAGACGTCGTCGAGAACCGTAGTGGCCGCTTTGGACCACTCGGAACCGGTCGGCGCCTTCGCGACACCGAGCGCGAGGCAGCGGTGCAGATCGGAGATGTACGGCGCGTCGTTGACCTGGAACGACACGAATTGCTCGACGGTCAGCGTGCCGTCCGCCATCGCCTCGATCCAGGGATGGTGCCGATAGGCTTCCCACTCATCGCGCGCGGCCTCGTGGCAGTCTTCAACGAACGTCATCGCTGGATCTCCTTCATTCCGGTCGGGATTCGATGGTTCGGGTGGTCGGGCCGGCCCGGTCGAGGGCCCGGTCGGCGGCGCGGCGCAGCGCGCGTCGAGCGAGCACCTCGAGCGCGTGCCGACGGTAACCGGCGGTCGCGTGGGCGTCATCGCAGGTGCGGATCGGGGTCACGGCGAGGTGCGCCGCTCGGGCGATGTCGGCGTCGGACAGGCGGGATCCGACGAGATCCGTTGCCTCCATCCGCTTCGGCTCGTGCCCCGCGGTGGCGAAACCCAGCCGCGCTCGAACGCAACGACCATCGGGATCCGTCTCGACGAGCGCGCACGCGAAGGCGATGTGGCGGCCGATCGAGCTGCCACCCGACCGCTCGAACGCCGTGCCGGATGAGGACGGACAACTCAACCGCACCGAGGTGATCAGCTCGTGGGCCGAACACGATCGACGCCCGTACAGGTCGACCCCGTCGACGACGCGGGCCCAGGTGGAGGTCTCCAATCGCACTCGGGTATCGAGGCAGGCGACGACGGCGGCCCATTGCAAGTGCGGCGCGGCGACGGCCAACGCGCCACCGATCGTGGCGCGCTGACGGATCAACGGCGTCCCCATGGTGTGCAGCGCCTCCGCGAGGCCGAGCAACGGAGGGACCGCGGCGGCGGCGCGCAGCACGGCCGCCAGACTCGACATGGCCCCGATGTCGAGCGTGACCGTGGCGGCTTGCTCGGAGGCATCGATGCCGCGGAGCTCGGAGATCGCGGAGAGGTCGACGACCGCGGTGGCCTGCATCCCCTCGTGCAGTTGCGGTACCAGGGTCGCTCCGCCGGCGAGGGCCACGGATGCGACCTCGGCGAGCAAGGCGAGCGCGGACGATACGCTGTCCGGCCGGAGGTACGCGGTCACCGGGCGAGCGATTCTTCGTCCGTCGACGCCCCGTCCGCGGCGGGCGTCGGCTGCACGGCACCGGGCGGCAGCCGGCGCCCGACCCCGAGCATGCCCAGGGTGGACAGCAGACACAGCGCACCGATCGCGACCCACGGATACGCCGGGTCCGCGGTGAAGAGCCAGGCGAATCCGGCCGGCACCACCAGCGTCGCGACGGTGAAGCCGTACTGGAAAACGGCCAGGTAGCTGCCGCGGTACTCCGCAGGAGCGGCGGCGGAGGCAAGGGCGTTCGAGATCGGCGCGTGCACGACCTCCGCAGCGGCGTACAGGAGGATCGTCCCGATGAGGTAGAAGGGCATCGCAGTCGGCGGCACCTGCATGGCCAGCGCGGTCAGAGCGGACCAGACGATCCAGAGGCTTCCCGCGATGGCGAGCGCTCCGGTTCGCGACAGCCGCCGGAGGATCCGTGTCGCGGCGAGCTGACCGACGCTCAGCAGAACGGTATTGACCGCGAGCACAACGCCGACCAGCCAGCCCGGCCCCTGCAGGCCGTCGACCACGTAGACGGGGATGGCGACGCCCAGGAACACGCTGCAGATCGCGAACGGGATGTTCGCCAGGATGTAGCCCAGGTAGGGCCTATCGCGAAGCAGGGCTCGGTAGCCCAGCGCCCATCCCGTCGAACGGCCATGGCGCGCCGACTCCGCGCGCCGGTGGGCCGGCACGAGGAGCAGGAGTACGCCGGAGAGCGTGAACGAGACGACGTTTCCGATAACGATCGCGATGAAGACGTGATCGGCCGCCGCGGCGATGCCGATGCCGGCGATGAGCGCCCCGAGGCCGAGCCCGGCGGCTTGCGTCATCCCCACCTTCGCGAAGAGGCGATCCCCGGCTCGCGGATCGTCGTCCGCGTCGGCGCTGTCGGCGACCATCGTGAAGAACGTGGACCAGAACAGCCGCTGCCCGATGGCGACGATTGCGACGGCTGCCAGAACCGCTGCGCTCTCGCGGGCGAACACATAACCGACGAAGCCGAGTGCCTGAATCGCCTGGCCCGCGATCACGACGCGCTTCGCGCCCACACGGTCGGCGAGCCAGCCCGCGATGAACGGCACGGGGAGCGAGAGCACGGTGCCGATGCTCGTCAGCAGACCGACCGTCAGCAGCGGAAGATCCGCCACTCGCACGAAGAACAGCAGCGAGAGCGGAGCGAAGAGACCGGTGCCGATGCTGTCGACGCCGATGGCGACCAGCAACGCCTCCGTGGCCCTGCGCGTGCGTCGTTGTGGCAACGGAACCCCCGTGTCTTCGTCGTTGAAGCAGCTCACCCCAGCTGCGGAATCGATGGCCGCAGTGCCTCGGCATGCGAACCATCCCGAGCCAACTTACCCACATCGTCGAGGTTCTGTCACCAATTCTGAGTACTTCCTCCATGCGCTTGACGTGACCCCCGAGGGGGAGACATAGTCCTCGGACGAGCGATGTGGGCCGGCCCTCCTTGGGGCCACTCACTCGACGCGAACGACGACAACGATGTTCGGGCGGGGGCGCTCGTTGGGGGAGAAACATGGCTTTGATCAGAGATTCGCAGGGCCAGGACATTCGATTCGAGCTGAACGGCGAGAGCGCGGCTGTGTGCAGTGCCGCAACCACGACGCTCGCCGAGGCGCTGGCCGGTTCGGCAGCGGCCGTCAATCGCGGCTGCGACGCCGGCACCTGTGGCAGTTGCCTCGTGCGGCTGGACGGCTCGCTCGTGCGCTCCTGCTCGGTGCTCGCGGCATCCTGCGCGGGCAGCCGGATCGAGACGGCGGCTGAACCGGAGGGGTCGACCCTCAGGAGCGCTGGGCGATGGCTCAGCGCCTGCTCGGGTCTGCAGTGCGGCTTCTGTACTCCCGCGGTCGTGCAGGTGCTCGCCGACCTCGGCCCGGCGGCGGATTCCGCGGCGATCGACGAGCGCCTGAGTGATGTCATCTGCCGGTGCACGGGCTACACGGGTGTCAAGGCGGCGGCGGCCCACATGATCGCCGGGGACCCGGCACCGGAGCACTGGCATCGGCGCGAGGATGAGCGCCTGGTCACGGGGCGTGGCCGCTTCGTCGGCCGCTCGGCCGGAACCGAGGTGTGTCACGCTGTCATCGTTCGCGCCGAGGGGGCGGGCGAGGTGCGCAGCTTCGACTTCACCGAATGCGTCGCCGATCCGGCCGTGCTGAGCGTACTGACCGCCGAGGATCTCACGGACGCCCAGAATCTCCTGCACCCCGGACTGTCGGAGGAGCCGCTGCTCGCGGTCAAGGCTCGCTACCGGGGCCAGCCGATCGCCGTCGTCGTGGCGCGGACGGCCGAGGCCGCTCGACGAGCGCGTGCCCGCCTGCGGATCGAGTGGCAGCCCGCACCGGACAAGCCCTCTCCGGTCGACGGCGCGAACGTCGCCGCCGACGATCCCCGGTGGCTCGCCGAACTCACGCAGTCGGTCCGTGCGCTGGAATCGGACGCGATGCCGACCGGCGTGCTCGTGCACGCATCCTTCACCATCCCGCGTCAAGGTGGCCTGCCGTTGGAGACCCGGGGCTTGATCGCCCGATCCGTCGACGGCGGGCTCGTCGTGGAGGGCATGACGAAGCATCCGCTCGCCAATCGAGACCACATCGCGAGGGTCACAGGGCTGGCTGCGGCCGACATCACCGTGCCGTCGGGCGACATCGGGGGGAGCTTCGGCGTCAAAGGCGAGGTCTACCCGGAGGACCTTCTGATCCCGCTCCTCGCAGTCCGCCTCGGCTGTTCCCTCGCTTGGATCGAGTCGCGTGCCGAGCACGCAGTCGGCACGAACCAATCCCGTGCGCAGCACTGGGAGGTGGACGTCGTCACCGACGGTGACGGCATCCTGCTCGCGGCGCAGATCGAGATCATCGCGGATGCGGGTGCCTACCCGCGACCTCTGACGACGCTCGTGCCCTACCTGGCGTCCGCGATGTTCCCGGGGCCGTATCGGCTGCCGTGGTATCGGGCGCGAGTACGGCCGGTGTTGTCGACGCGGCCACCGATCGGAACGGTCCGAGCCCCCGGTCGCTACGAGGCGAACGCTGTCCGAGAGCACGTCCTCGAACGCGTAGCGGCGCGCCTCGGGCTCTCCCCCGACGAGGTGCGCCGACGGAACCTGCTGACGCAGGGTGACATGCCGTACGACACCGGCACCCTGAACGAGGGCCCCGTGCACTACGACACGGGGGATTTCCGGGCGGCGTTCGAGTCGGCGCTGCTCTCGCAGCCGCGCGTCGCGTCGGATTCCGCTGACGGGCTGCGTCGGGCCGTCGCGACCATCCCCTTCGTCGAGAAAGCTGGTCTGGGGGGCGCCGAGCGAGCAACGGCGTGGGCGAACGCCGACGGCACCGTCGGCGTCGGCGTGGCGAGTGCGCCGTCCGGCCAGAGCCACGCGACGACCTTCGCCGTCGCCGCGGCGCGCACCCTCGGCATCGACCCGGAACGTGTGAGCGTAGAGTTCGACTACTCGGGGGTGGAGGGATCGCCCGCCAGCATCGGCACGTTCGCCAGTCGCGGTGCGATGCACACCGGGAACGCGGTCGAGGCGGCCTGCCGCGCGCTCGATGTCCAGCTCCGCGAACGGACCGGACGTTCCTTGGCCGCGCTGACGCCGGCCGAACTCGCGCGGCTCTCGCCCCGAGCCGAGGCGATCGGCCGTTTCGATACGGACGGTCACACGTATCCGTACGGCGCGGTCACCTGTGCCGTCGCCATCGATCCCGAGCTCTACACCGTTCGCGTCGAGTACCTCTCGGTGCACTGCGACGTCGGCGTCCCGCTGGACGACGGCGTGGTGCGAGGCCAACTGATCGGCGGGGCCGTGCAGGGGATCTCGGCGACGCTGGGGGAGGCCTTCCACTACACGGCCGATGGGAAGCCGATGAACACCACCTTGGAGACATATCCGCTGGTGCGCGCCACCGATGTGCCGCCTGTGCGGATCACGCTTCTCGGACCGGCCCCACCGACGCATCGGAGCGCGCACAACCCGCTCGGCGTCAAGGGAATCGGTGAGGCGGGCATGGCCGCGTCCGGGAGCGCGCTGACTGCGGCGGTCACCCGCGCGTTGCCGGCCCTACGCGAGGGTCTCTCCTCGCTCCCGCTGACCCCGAGCACGCTCTGGGTCGCCGGTCTCCGCGGCGGAGCCGAGCAGGATGCCCCGACCGAGCCGTCGGGCGAGAAGTAGATCAACCGAGAAGTAGAGGAACGAGGAGAGCATCATGTCGTCGGAATATCCGGACTTCGAATCGGCCTATGTCGACCAACTGCGCCGAACGGTGCGCCAGCCTGAGTACGAGAACGCGCCCCGAGGTCATGCCAGCCTCGAGCGGCTCGGCGTGTCGTTCACGGTGCAGAACTCCACGGAACGGGCGGTCCGGCTGCCGTCGCGCCGGGCGAACATCGTGTTCTGCTTCGCGGAGTCGCTGTGGTACCTCAGCGGCTCGAACGACCTGGACTTCATCGCCTATTACGCGCCGAGCATCGCGAAGTACTCAGCGGACGGGCGGACGCTGCAGGGCACGGCGTACGGCCCGCGGATCTTCGACTATCACGGACGGGACCAGTGGGACGTCGTCGTCGACACCCTTCGAGCGGACCCGGACAGCAAACGCGCCGTGGTGCAGATCTTCGATGCCCACGAGGTGTCCGGCGATAACATCGACGTCGCGTGCACCCTCGCCTTGCAATTCCTGTTGCGAGACGGCCGGTTGTGCGGCGTCGGGTTCATGCGAGCCAACGACGTCTTCCGCGGAATGGTCAGTGACGTGTTCTCGTTCACCGTCCTGCTCGAGGTGCTCGCGCGTCAAATCGGTGCGGAGGTCGGCAGCTACAGCCATCAGGTCGGATCCCTGCACGTCTACGGCACTGATGCCCGCTGGGCCGGCGAGGTTCTGGCCGAAGCCGACCGCGGGGCGATCGGATACTCCGAGTCGTTCCCACGGATGCCCCACGGCGACAACCGCGGCTACATCAGGCGGGTGTTGGCCTGGGAACGCGATCTGCGCCTCAACGCGGTCGCGCTCGACGCCACGCAGATCGATGGTCTCGACCTGCCCGAGTACTGGAAAGACGTGGTGCGGCTGTTCGAGCTCTACCGTCGGCTCCGCCACGACGCGGGCGACGTGTACGTCGACGATGGTGTCTGCGCCCAACTCCATCCCGTCGTGCGCGACATGTTGCTCACGAAGTGGCCCCAGCTCGGCGCGCTCGCCGTGCGCTGACACCCAGAGACCGCTGCAAGGAGGCGCCTGCGGCCCCGCGGGCGCGACCGAAATCCACACGCAAGGAGACACATCATGACCGAAACCGTTTCGAACCAGGAGATCACCCTCAACGCCGTCTTCGTGGGCGGCCCCTTCTTCAACCTGGTCAACATGGCCGACAAGTCGATGGCTGCGCGTGATGTCGAACGGTTCACCCGGTTGATCGACTACTTCGAAGCCCTCGGCGCCACGGTCTACAACGCTCATCGCCGCGAGTCGTGGGGGGCGGAGTTCCTCGGGCCGGAGGAGGCGACCGAGCTGGACTACACCGAGATCGCCGGGTCCGATCTCTTCGTCGCCTTCCCGGGGGTGCCGGCATCTCCCGGCACCCACGTCGAGATCGGATGGGCGAGCGCGATGGGGAAGCCGATCATCCTTTTCCTCGAGCGCGAGCAGAAGCACACCTTCCTCGTAACCGGGCTGCACAGCTTCGCCAACGTCGAGTACGTCTACTTCGACGACCCGACCGCGGTCGTCGACCAGCTGCCGGCGGCCATCGCAACGGTGATGGGTCGCAGCCCCCGGCTCCCGCGGCAGAGCTGATCGGCCCCGTGATGGGGGCGCCGGTATGCCTGAGCATCGGCTCGAGCGACTCCAGTGGCGGGGCGGGCATCCAGGCCGATATCAAGGCGATGGCAGCCGTGGGTTGTTACGCCGGCACGGTCCTCGTCGGCACCACGGCCCAGACGCCGGATGGATTGTTCGAGCGGAACACGATTCCGCTCGCGCACATCCGCAGCCAACTTCGGGCCGTGCGCGCGCTCGCGCCGCAGGCGGTGAAGGTCGGCACCACGTGGTCCGTCGAGGTGATCGAGCTCATCGCCGAGGAGTTGGCGCCGATGCGGGCGGTCGGCGTGCCGATCGTGATCGATCCGGTGATGGTGACGGCATCCGGCGGCGTCCTCGCCGGAGGTGACGAACTCCTCGACGCGGTGCGCTCCCAGCTGCTGCCGCTGGCCACGGTGGTCACTCCGAATCGGGGCGAAGGGGAGGCTCTCGCCTCCACTCCACCCGGTTCGGAGCGGAGCCAGCGGCAGCTCGCCGCGTCGATCCACGCGGCGGGAGCGGCCGCCGTCGTCGTCACAGCGGGGGAGCAGGACGATGGCGACTGGTTCTTCGACGGCACCGCGCACCGACTCGTGCCCGGTTCGCGGCGACGTTCGCGTGCTGATCACGGGGCGGGTTGTTCGCACTCCGCGGCACTGTGCGCCCTGCTCGCCCGCGGCGTCGCACTCGACCGGGCCGTCGACATCGCGCATCGCATGGCATCCGACGCCGTTCGAGACGGCCACATCGAGATCGGGGTGAATCGTCATCCGGTGAACATCCTCGGCCTCGGTCTGCACTTCGCCGCGTTGGGGCGGCTCGTCGAATAAGAAGGAGGCGAAATGCACATTCTGTTCGCACAGAAGTGGGGGTACTTCCCCAACGTCGGGGGCGGCAGTCGGTCCCAACGACTGATGATCGAGGGTGTTGCGAATCGGGGGCATCGTTGCGATGTGCTCACCCCCGATTGGCTCGGCACCGGCGCGGTTCGCGTCGACCGCGCGCGGGCCGAAGCGACCGGCGTGCGACTGCACCTCGCCTCGGGTCCGATGGCGGACGCACTCGAATCGCTGATTCATCGGCTGCAGCCCGACCTGGTCGTGCTGCCCAACGACGATGAGGATTGGGCCCTGCTGCGAGCGGCGCTGCGAGCGGCGCCCGGTCGGGTCGTGTGTTTCGTGCACACGCTGCAGCAGCTCCCTTTCGGTCCGGCCGCGTTCGCGCGCGACGCGGCGGCGACGGATGCGCTGCGGGAGTGCGCCCGAGTGATCAGCGTGAGCGAGGCGGCGAAGTCCTACCTCCTCCAGGAGGGGGGTATCGAGTCCGTCGTGGTGCTGCCGCAGGTCTACGACGATTACCGTCACGCCGATCCGGTTGCGGGCGGGCGGGCGGTACTGCTGATCAATCCCTGTCCGTACAAAGGCATCGACATCTTCCTGGAACTCGCCCGGCGACTGCCGCAGCATCCGTTCCTCGCGGTTCCGGGATGGGCGACCACGGACGCCGACCGTAGGCGGCTGGCCGCGGAGCCGAACGTACGGATACTGCCCGGGTACTCCGACGCCCGTGAGGTCCTCGGCTCCGCCCGGTTGGTGCTGATGCCATCCCTATGCGCGGAGACCTTCGGCTACACGAGCGTCGAGGCGATGCTGCTCGGCGTACCCGTGGTCGCCAGCGCCATCTGCGGGCTGGCGCAGGCCAAGCTCGGGGTGCCGCATTCGCTCGAGGTCGACCCGATCGTCGAGTACCTCCCGAGCGGACCGCAGTGGCGACCGGACTGCGTCGTGCCGCCGCAGGACATCGAGCCGTGGCTCGTCGTCGTCCGATCGCTGCTGGAGGACGACACCCAACACACCGCACTCTCCGCCCGATCGCGAACGGCCGCGCGCGCGTTCGCGAACTCGATCGATCCTGCCGCTCTCACGACGGTGTTGGCGACGACGGCCGCTGCCGCGGGCCGGGTCTGATGGCGCACGAGGATGAGCCGGTCTGGCGGCACAACGCCGAGATTCCCTCTGTGATCGGGCTCGCCGTCAATGCGCCGGACTACCGCTGGGATGTCGAACGGGAACTCACGGTGCGACACGTCGAATGGTGCCTGGGGCGAGAGGAGTCCGGCGAGATCCTCGCCGCCGGCCCGTTGCGCGATTCGCTCGGCACGGAGCGGGCCGACGCGGTCATCATCGTACTGGCCGCCACGGTGGCGGACGCCGAGAAGATCCTCGCCGAGGATCCCCTCGTCCGGGCCGGACGGCGGCGGTACCTGCTGGCCCGTTGGCTCATCAACCAGGGAGTCGTCCGTCGAGCAATCCCATGACGAGTCGAGGTGGCGACGTCGGCCGTTCGGCGCCGGGATCCGCTCCGCGGCCCGACATTCCTACTCGGAACACGCAACTCGGTAGGATGCCGACCATGAGTGAGCACAAGGCCGACGGGCACGACCTTATTCGGGTGCGGGGAGCGCGGGAGAACAACCTCAAGGGCGTCGACGTCGACCTGCCGAAGCGGCGTCTGACGGTGTTCACCGGGGTGTCCGGATCCGGCAAGTCCTCTCTCGTGTTCGGCACCATCGCCGCCGAGTCGCAGCGGCTGATCAACGAGACGTACTCCTCGTTCATCCAGCAGTTCATGGGTTCGCCGTCACGCCCCGATGTCGAGGAGCTCACGGGCATCTCGGCCGCCATCATCGTCGATCAGGAGCGGATGGGCTCGAACAGTCGCTCGACCGTCGGTACGGCGACGGATGCGTACACGATGCTGCGCATCCTGTTCAGCCGGATCGGCGATCCGCACGTGGGCACCTCCGGCGCGTTCTCGTTCAACCTGCCCGAGGGCATGTGTCCGCGCTGCGAGGGCACCGGCCGCGTCTCCGACGTCGACCTCGACGTGCTGGTGGATCGGAGCAAGTCGCTCGACGACGGCGCGCTCGACGGCATCCCGAACTTCGTGGTCGGCGGCTGGTATTGGAAGGGTCTGGCCGAGTCGGGACTGTATCCGGCCGACAAGCCGATCAACACGTTCACGCCGCAGCAGCTCGACGACTTCCTCTACAAGCCCGCGACCAAGCTCAAGATCGCCGACATGAATATGACCTACGAGGGCCTCGTCGTGAAGGTGACCCGGCTCTACCTGGCGAAGGAGCCGACGCAGGGCCACATCAAGGCCTTCGCGGATCGGGTCGCCACCTTCGCGGACTGCCCGGAGTGCGGCGGCACCCGGCTCACGCAGGCGGCGCTCTCCTCCCGGATCGGCGGGCGCAACATCGCCGAGTGCTCGGCGATGCAGATCACCGACCTCGCCGCCTGGCTGCGCGAGGTCGACGACCGCAGCGTCGCCCCCGTCACCGCCGCGCTGCTGGAGACCCTCGAGGCGATGATGCTGGTGGGCCTGGGCTACCTCTCGCTCGACCGCGAGGCCGGCACGCTCTCGGGCGGCGAGGCGCAGCGCGTCAAGATGGTGCGCCACCTCGGCTCCAGCCTGACCGACATCACCTACGTCTTCGACGAGCCGACCGTGGGCCTGCATCCGCACGACATCTCACGGATGAACGAGCTGCTGCTGCAGCTGCGCGACAAGGGCAACACGGTGCTGGTCGTGGAGCACAAGCCCGAGACCATCGCGATCGCGGACCACGTGGTCGACCTCGGCCCGCGCGCGGGCTCGAACGGCGGCGAGATCCAGTTCGAGGGCACGGTCGAGGAGTTGCGCGCATCCGGCACGCTGACCGGGCGGCACATCGACCACCGGGTGTCGCTGAAGGAGGCGACCCGACCGGTGAAGACGGTCGCCGAGATCCGCGGCGCCACCACGCACAACCTGCGCGACGTGGACGTCGACATCCCGCTGGGCGTGCTCACCGTGGTGACGGGCGTGGCCGGCTCCGGCAAGTCGTCGCTGATCCACGGCTCGCTCTCGAAGCGCGAGGGCGTGATCGTGGCCGACCAGTCGCCGATCCGCGGCTCGCGCCGCAGCAACCCGGCCACCTACACCGGCGTGCTCGATCACATCCGCAGCGACTTCGCGAAGGCGAACAAGGTGAAGCCGGCACTGTTCAGCGCGAACTCGGCCGGAGCCTGCCCGAACTGCAAGGGCGCGGGGCTGATCTTCACCGACCTCGGCCCGATGGCCACGGTCTCCTCGATCTGCGAGGAGTGCGAGGGCAAGCGCTTCACGGCCGAGGTTCTCGGCTACCAGCTGCGCGGCAAGAACATCCACGAGGTGCTCTCGATGCCGATCATCGACGCGCGCGACTTCTTCGAGAAGGGCCCGGCGCACACCATCCTGGCGCGACTCGTGGATGTCGGACTCGACTACCTCACGCTCGGTCAGCCGCTGAACACGCTCAGCGGCGGCGAGCGGCAGCGGCTGAAGCTCGCGATCAACATGGCCTCGAAGGGCTCGACCTACATCCTCGACGAACCGACCACCGGCCTCCACCTGGCGGATGTGGACAAGCTGCTCGGCCTGCTGGACCGGCTGGTCGAGGCGGGCAACTCGGTGATCGTGATCGAGCACCACCAGGCCGTGATGGCGCACGCCGACTGGATCGTGGATGTGGGCCCGGGCGCGGGACACGACGGCGGCACCGTGGTGTTCGAGGGCACGCCGGCCGAGCTGGTGGCGGCGGATTCGACGCTCACCGGCAAGCACCTCAAGGCGTACGTCGGCGGGTAGCGGGCAGTCCTCAGCGCGGATCGAGCAGGATCGGCCGCTCGCCGGCACGGCGGCGGGCACGGGCCACGTTCATCCGCTGCGCCATGAGTTCGGCGCTCGCCGTGATGTCGCCGGCGTCGCGGAGCACGACACCCGTACGCGCCTCGACGGTGTCCACCGTGTCGGGAGTACCCGGCAGCAGGCTCACGCCACGGCCGACCTTGAAGCCGTCGATGGTGGTGTAGCCCTGGTTGCGTTCGGCGGTGAGCCGGATGAACACCTTGGCGCCCGAGAGCAGCACGGTCGCGGTGACGGCGAGGGCGAATCCGACCGAGGCGGGCCCCGCCAGCGGGAACGCGGTATGCCCGGCGACGCCGAGCAGGATGATCGCGAGGATGAAGCCGATCACCCCGACGGCGAACAGGTTCGCCCAGGCCGAGGCGGAGACGCCGGGCAGCAGCGCGCGCTGGCGGATGTTCGGCTCGGGACTCACTCGCTCATCGTAGGTCGCGCGGGCTAGCGGGAGAAGGGTCCGTTCAGGGCGGCCCACTGCAGCAGCATGATCGTCTTCGCATCGATGATGTCGCGGCCGATCCGGCCGAGCGCCTCCTCGAAGTCGAGTTCGACGATCTCGGTGTCCTCGCCCTCGTGCGCGAGGCCCGCGAACTGGGCGCTCCCGCCCAGGCTGACGTAGGGCGCCGCGTAGAAGTACTGCCGCTCGGTGACGGACCCGGGGCTCATGTACGCGTCGAAGACGAAACTCACCTCGCCGATCGCGAGCCCCGTCTCCTCGGCGACCTCCCGCTTGACCGAGGCCTCGGGATCGTCGTCGTCGATCACACCGGCGGGGGTCTCGAGCAGCATGCCGTCCGGCAGTCCGTTCACGTAGGTCGGGTAGCGGAACTGGCGCACGAGCGCGACGGTCCGCGCGGCGACGTCGTACAGCAGCATCGTCGCCCCGTTGCCGCGGTTGTAGGTCTCGCGGTGCTCGGTGCTGACATGGCCGTCGCGGTGACGGTACTCGAACTCGGTTGTGCGCAGGACGGCCCAATGGCTCGACAGCAGGGTGACGTTCTTCACCGCCACGTCGGGATTGCCGACGAGCTCGTATCCCTCACGGTCGAGCCCGGTACGGCCGAGCGCGTCGGGCTCGTCGATGCCGCGCGTCAACGGAAGTTGACGAACTGCAGGTCGATGTCGAGGTCGGCGCCCTTGAGCAGTGCCATCGTGGCCTGCAGGTCGTCGCGGCTCTTCGACGAGACGCGCAGCTCGTCGCCCTGGATCTGCGATTTGACCGACTTCGGCGCCTCGTCGCGGATCAGCTTGTTCGCCTTCTTCGCGATCTCCTGACTGATGCCCTCCTTGAGGGTGGCCTCGATGCGGTACTCCTTGCCGGAGGGGAACGGGTCGCCGGCGTCGAGGCTCTTGAGGCTGATGCCGCGCTTGATCAGCTTGCTCTGGAAGACGTCCAGGATGGCGACCACGCGCTCCTCTGTGTTCGCCTTCATCAGGATCTTCTCGCCGCTCCACGCGATCGAGGCGCCCACGTTCTTGAAGTCGTAGCGCTGCTCGACCTCCTTGTGCGCCTGGTTGAGGGCGTTGTCCGCCTCCATCTTGTCGACCTTGCTCACGACATCGAACGATGAATCTGCCATGGCTGCGAGTTTACCGGGGGTGGTGCGGGGGTGGTGGCGGGCCATTCATGTACGAAACGAAGGACGGCGCGAATCGGCACCCCGAACGACTTCGCCGAGATCCGCGGAATCACGCGGATCGCGGCTGGCCGGATTCGGGTGGCTTCTGTTCCCATCCGTCGTTTCGTACACGCCGCTGCCCAGACTCCTCGCCGCGGCGCCTGGTACGACTGACGGATGCGCCGCCTGCTCCCGTTCGTCTCCGTTCTGCTCTGCGCGGGAGCGCTGGCCGCGTGCAGCCCCGAACGTTCGGCGCCCGAGGTGTCCATCCCTCCGGCGGCCGCCCTGCCGCCCGCTTCCGGCGCCGAGGAGTTGCGCGATCTCGCGGATCCGTCCTGGCTGTCGGCGACCGCGGAGTCGAGCGGCATCCCGGAGCGCGCACTGCAGGCGTACGCGGGCGCGGCGATCCGGCTGGCCGAGGAGGAGCCCGACTGCCGGATGGACTGGGCCACCCTCGCCGGCATCGGCTACGTCGAGAGTCGGCACGGCACGATCGACGGCGGGGAGTTGCAGGAGAACGGCAACCCGACCGCGCCCATCTACGGTCCGCTGCTGGACGGCATCGCCTACGACGAGGTGGCCGACCACGACGGCGGTGCGCTCGACGGCAACGCCGAGTTCGACCGTGCGATGGGGCCGATGCAGTTCATTCCGACCACGTGGATCGCGTGGCACGCCGGTGGCGCCGATCCGCAGAACATCGACGACTCCGCCCTCGGCGCGGCCCGCTACCTCTGCTACTCGGGCGGCGACGTCGGTACTGGGTCGGGCTGGCGCGCGGCGATCGCGGCGTACAATCCGGCCTCCAGTTACGCCGACAAGGTCGCTGAGGCCGCGTCGCGGTATGCCGGGGCGGCTTCGAGCTGACCCTGGCGGAAATGCAGGATGCGCGGCGAAGATCGCGCTCTCATCCGCATGATCCGGCCTCATTTCCGTCCCGGCCCTGTATTTCCGTCCCGGCCCTGTATTTCCGCGGCGGGGTTCGCGAGTTAGTCCGGTGGGCGGGAGGTGCTGGAGCGCACCACGAGGTCGACCGGGACCGGAGTGTCGGCGACGTGGTCGGCGCCGGGGAGCAGCTCGCCCAGGAGTGCGGCGACGGCGCGCTCGCCTTGGCGGCGCGGATGCTGCGCCACGGTGGACAGCCCGAAGAACTCGCCCAGCTCGTGGCCGTCGATGCCGATCACCGAGATGTCGCGGGGCACGTTGAAGCCCAGGTCGCGCGCGGCGAGGATCGCGCCGAAAGCCATTTCGTCACTGGAGGCGACGATCGCGGTCGGGCGTCGAGATGGTGAGCCGAGCAGCTGCTTCGCCGCCTCATAGCCACCCGGCGTCGAGAACGCGGCGGATTCGGACAGTTCAGGATCGACGGCGATGCCCGCCTCCTCCAGCGCGGCCCGGTATCCCGCCGCGCGATGGCGGGGGATGTGGAAATCGCGGTCCGACGCCGCGTCCCCGCCGATCAGCGCGATCCGGGTGTGACCGAGCGAGATCAGGTGCTCGGTGGCGAGCCGGGCGACGGCCTCGTCGTCGATCGAGAGCGTGCGCACGCCGGGCAGCGGACCGCCCACACCCACGATCGGCTTGCCGAGGGCGTGCAACTGCGCGAGCTCGGCGTCCGTGAGTTCCAATGAGACCGCGAGCACCGCATCCACTCGGTTGCGCGGCAGGAAGTGCTCGAACACGCTGCGTCGGGCGTCGCCGCCGCCGGTGAGGTTGTACAGGGTGACGTCGTAGCCGTGCGACAGCAGGGCCGTCTCGGCCCCCTCGAGCACGGCGGCGAAGAACCAGCTGCCGAGGGTCGGGATGACGATGCCGACGTTCTTCATCCGACCCGAGGCGAGGCTGGACGCATTCGAGGACACGACGTAGCCGAGCTCGGCCGCCGCGGCACGCACCTTCTCCCGGGACGCGGGCGAGACGTGGCCGTTGCCGCTGAGCGCGCGCGACACCGTCGCCGTGGAGAGCCCCGCCAAACGCGCGACGTCTTCGATTCCGGCCATGGGATCCTCCGGCTTCGGCGTTCGGGTGCGGGTCTCGGCGCCGCCGCCCCCGGCTCCGACCGGTCAGTCTACCGAGCAGGTTTCCGGCGGATTTCCGGATCGGGGCATCTGTGGGTATTCTTTTCCAGCGCCTTCGGTTGTAAGCCAGACTTGTGGTCGGGTGCGCCATGGCAAGTTACCCAAGCGGCCAAAGGGATCTGACTGTAAATCAGCCGTCTTCGACTTCGGGGGTTCGAATCCCTCACTTGCCACCACCGGAAGGCCCGCAGTTTCGTGCTGCGGGCCTTTCGTCGTTCTCGCGACCGCCGCCTCCTAGGCTGGTGTCCATGAGCGCGAACGAGGAACTGCTGACCATCGCCCGCACCATCGCCGTCAAGGCGGCCGCGCTCGCGCGGCAGCGCCGCGACGAAGGGGTGAGTGTTGCCGCCTCGAAGTCGTCGCCCGAAGACATCGTCACGGCCGCCGACCGCGAGGTGGAGCAGCTCATCCGGGGCATGCTCGCCGACGCCCGTCCCGAGGACGGATTCCTCGGCGAGGAGTCGGGCGGAGGTGGCGGCACCAGCGGACTGACCTGGATCGTCGACCCGATCGATGGCACCGTCAACTACCTCTACGGCATTCCGGCATACGCGGTGAGCATCGCCGTGGTCGAGGGCGACGGTGATCCGAACACCTGGACCGCTCTCGCCGGCGCGGTGGTGAATCCGGTCACGGACGAGGCATTCACGGCCTCGGCCGGAAACGGTGCCCACGTCAACGGGGCGCCGTTGTTCGTCTCCCGCCCCGCCTCCCTCTCGCTCGCGCTGCTGGGTACCGGCTTCGGCTACGACGCCGGTCGTCGCGAACGCCAGGCGGAGGTGGTGCGCGGCCTGATCGGATCCGTGCGCGACATCCGGCGGATCGGATCCGCGGCGCTGGATCTCTGCAACGTCGCGGCCGGGCGCCTGGACGGCTATTACGAGAAGGGGCTCAACCCCTGGGACATGGCCGCGGGGGCCCTGATCGCGAGGGAGGCCGGCGCGCGCGTGGGCGGCCTCGCCGACCGTGCGGCGAGCTCCGATCTGACCGTCGCGATCCATCCCGAGCTGTACCCGGAACTTGAAGTTCTCCTCAGCGGATTGGGCGCGGACGCGGTCTGAGACCGCTCTCTCGCGGCTCGGATACCGGAGCTTCACGGCACGAATACGGCGCATATCCTCCGTCACGATGCCGTAACACGGTCGGAATCGGCGGAGTTGGGACCCACGGGTGGCCAAATCCGCGCGCGCTGGTTATCCTTTATGAATTCGTGACATTTCGCCCCCGGGTCACGGACCTCCCCTGAGCACCAAACGGAAGAGCCTATTTTCGTGAGCCTAGATTCACCGCGTCCAGATGCGAACGCATCGAGATCCAGTGGATCGGCGACCCCCTCCTCCTCCCCTGAGCGTGTGCTGACCCGGCGCGAACTGCGCGAGCAGGAACGTGCAGCCCAGGTCGCCGAGGAGATCCCGGAGGCCGAACGGACTCCCGAAATCGACGACTCGCTCGCCGCCGCGATCGCGGAGGCCGAGGCCCGCGTCGCCGAGGGCCGCGCCCGCGAGAGCGCCGTGGCCGCCGCCGTCCGTCGCTCCGGGCGACGCGGCTCGGGACAGCGGAGTTCAGGACAGCGCGGTTCGGGACAGCGGGCGGCGCGCTCCGCCGGCACCGTCCGCAGCCGCCGACTGGGCGGGATCATGGCGATGTCGTTCGTCGCCGCGATCGCCGTCGCCACCTCGATGCCGGCGCTCTCCCTGCTCAGCCCCGAAGAGGTCCAGGCGCAGCAGCTCGCCGCCGTCGCCACCGCGGGGTTCCAGGACGGCGGCGAGACGCAGTCCTTCGTGGCCGGCGACTCCACGGACGAGACGGTCACCCGCGACAACTACGGCGTCACCGAGAAGAAGACGCAGACCAACGTCGCCGCGATCGTGCGCACCTCCAGCTCCGAGTTCACCAACAACCCCAACGGCACCATCCAGTGGCCGTTCGCGGTCGGCGTTCCCGTCAGCGACCACTTCGGCCCGCGCTCCTGCGCCGGCTGCTCCGCCAACCACGGCGGCACCGACTTCAACCCCGGCAACGGCTCGCCCATCCAGGTGATCGCCGACGGCGTCGTCCGCTACGTGGAAGACGGCGAGGGCTCGCTCGGCGTGCACGTCATCATCGACCACCAGATCGACGGCGAGCTCGTCTCCTCCGTCTACGCGCACATGCAGCACGGCTCCGTCGCCGTCAAGGAGGGCGACCCGGTCAAGGTCGGCCAACTCGTCGGCCTCGTCGGCACCACCGGCATGTCCACGGGCCCCCACCTGCACTTCGAGATCCGCGAAGACGGCACCACGAAGGTCGACTCCTTCGTCTGGCTGCAGAACCACGCGAACTGAGCTGTGCCCGAAGGGCACAGCTCCTCGTTCCTCGTCGCTGTGTCGTTCGGCCTTTTCTCCTCGTTCCTCGTCGCTGTGTCGTTCGGCCTTTTCTCCTCGTTCCTCGTCGAAAAGGCGGCAGTCGGCTTTCCGACGGTATCGGATTCGTAGAGCCGGTTACGTTCGCGTACGACGATCCGCTGGAACGCGGATCGCCGGTTACGCTCTCGCGGAGGTGGTCGCGTTCGCGACGGGGTCGCGGCGGCGGATGCTGATTGAGCCTGCCGAAATCCACCCTCTCCCTCAGGTCGACGCGACGAGCGCGCCCTCGCCAGGGGTTTGTCGATTCTCTGACGGGCGTACGATCGCCGGGTGGATGAGGTGACGGCGGCGTACGAGCGGCGGGCGGGGGAGTACGTCGAACTGCTGGGGTCGATGGCGTCCGTGCACGCCTCCGACCGGCAGCTCATCGAGAGTTGGGCCGCGACCGTGTCCGGGCGAGTGCTCGACGCGGGCTGCGGGCCCGGGCACTGGACGGCCCACCTCGCATCGCGCGGCCTGGACGTGCTCGGCATCGACCGCGTCCCCGCCTTCATCGAGCACGCGCGAGCCGAACATCCGGACGCGCACTTCGCCCTCGGCGACCTCGACCGCATCACCGAGGCCGACGGATCGATCAACGGGGTACTGTCCTGGTACTCGACGATCCACCACGCGCCGGCGCACATCGCGGAGCCGATCGCGGAGTTCGCGCGGGTGCTCGAGCCGGGCGGAACCCTCGTGCTCGGCTTCTTCCACGGTGACGCCGTGCAACGCTTCGAGCACGCCGTCGCGCCCGCGTACCGTTGGCCGCCCGCTGAACTGCAGGCGATCGTCGAGGAGAACGGCTTCGAAGTGATCGAGACCCGCACGCGGAGCGTTCGAGGCGAGCGGCCGCTCGGCGCGATGATCTGTCGCGTTGCCGAGGAGGCGACGAGCTGAAGGACGAATGGTGGAGTTCCTGATCGGGATCGCCGTTGTCGCCGGGGTCGGCGGCGTCCTCGCCATGCTGATCGCGCTCGCGATCCGGGCCCGACGCCACGGCACGGCCGGGGCCGCCTTCGCCGCGGCCATGGCCGCGTACGACGAGGCGATGCATCCGGCCGCGCACGAACAGTTCGTCGAGCTGCGGATCCAGGACGAGCGGACGGCGCCCACCGAAACGAACGGCGGCTGAGAAGGGGTCGTGAACGGTATTCCGTTCGCGACGGCTCCTCAACCGCCGTTCGTGCGGGCCGGTGCTACTCCGCGAGCATCCACACCGTGGTGTCGGCGGGCAGCGCGGGCTCGCGCAGCTCCTCGGACGAGAGCAGCACGGTGCCGACCGGCAGCTCGACCGGTGTGTCGCCCGTGTTCGCGACGACCGTGACACCGTTGGAGCGGAAGGCGACGACGGCGTCCGGATAGCCGCTCAGCCACTCGATCGCGCCCGCGCCGAGGTCGTACTCGGCGCGCAGGGCGAGCGCCGAACGGTACAGCTCGAACGTCGATCCGGCGACGCCGCGCTGGCTGGAGCGCGCGTACGGCGACCAGTCAGCGGGCTGCGGCAACCACGACGCGCCGCTGTCGTTGAATCCGTACGCCGGAGCGTCGGCCTCCCACGGCAGCGGCACCCGGCAGCCGTCGCGTCCGTAACGCTCGCCGTTGGTGCGGAACCAGGTCGGATCCTGCCGCGACTCATCCGGCAGGTCGATGGCCTCCGGCAGTCCGAGCTCCTCGCCCTGGTAGATGTAAGCGGAGCCGGGGAGCGACAGCATCAGGGCGGACGCGGCGCGGGCGCGTTGCAGGCCGAGCGCCGGGATGGGCAGACCGGCCGACTTCGGGCCGATGCCGTGACCCTGCGGGTTCTCGGCGGTGAGCGCCAGCCGCGAGGCGTGCCGCACCACGTCGTGGTTCGACAGCACCCACGTCGAGGGTGCTCCGACGGAGGAGAACGCCGCGTTGGACTCGTCGATCACGGTGCGCAGCGCGGTGCCGTCCCACGGCGTCTCGAGGTAGGCGAAGTTGAAGGTCTGCTGCATCTCGTCCGGGCGCACCCAGCGCGCGAGCTTGGTCAGCGGCTCCACCCAGGCCTCGCCGCAGAGCACGCGGTCGCCCTCGTACTCGGCCAGCACCTCGTGCCAGTCGCGGTAGATCTCGTGCACGCCGTCCTGCGCCCAGTACGGAGCGGTCTCCGGCTCGCCGTCGGGGCCGACGTTGCCGCCCATCGAGCCGCCGTCGACGGGCGGGGTGTAGTCGGGCAGGCCGTCGGCCTTGATCATGCCGTGCGCCACGTCGACGCGGAAACCGTCGGTGCCGCGGTCGAGCCAGAACCGCAGCACACCGCGGAACTGCTCGCGCACCCACTCGTTCTTCCAGTCGAAGTCGGGTTGCGAGGAGTCGAAGATGTGCAGGTACCACTGGCCCGGCGTGCCGTCGGGCTCGGTGATCCGGGTCCAGGCCTTGCCGCCGAAGACCGATTCCCAGTTGTTCGGCGGCAGCTCGCCGGAGACGCCCGTGCCGTCGCGGAACATGTACCGCGCGCGCTCGGCGCTACCCGGAGCCGCGGCGAGGGCCTCCTGGAACCAGCGGTGTGCGGAGGAGGAGTGGTTCGGCACCAGGTCGACGATCACCTTGATGCCGCGCGCGTGCGCGGCGGCGAGCATGGTGTCGTAGTCGGCGAGGGTGCCGAAGAGCGGGTCCACGTCGCAGTAGTCGGCGACGTCGTAGCCGGCGTCCTTCTGCGGGGAGGTCATAAAAGGCGACAGCCAGATGGCGTCGACGCCGAGCTCGGCGAGGGAGTCGAGGCGTGCCGTGACGCCGGCGAGGTCGCCGATGCCGTCGCCGTTCGCGTCCGCGAAGCTGCGCGGGTAGATCTGGTAGATGACGGCGGTGCGCCACCACTCGGAGCCGAGGGTGGACGTCGACTGCAGCGCCGCGGAGATTTCGGGCGCGACGGAGCCGTCGGTGGATTCGAGGGTCATGCGCAACAGGATACGGCACGCCCCGTTTCACCCCGGTTTCGCGCCGGTTTCGGCCCCGCGCGAGGCCCCGCCCACCCTCTCCGCGAGATGCCTCTTCTGTACGCGACACGCCGTGGGAATCGTACGAAAGAGGCATCTCGCGGGGAGGGGGAGGGCGGCCACGGCGGGGTCATCCCACGGGAGTCGCGCCGCGGGAGGACCAGGCCGACCAGAGGCGGGCGTACGGGCCGCCCGCGGCGACGAGGGCGGCGTGGCTGCCCTGCTCGACGATGCGACCCTCGGCCAGCACGATGACGCGGTCGGAGGCGGCGGCCTGAGTGAGCCGGTGCGCGACGACGATCGCGGTGCGGCCGGCGAGCACCGCATCCGCTGCCGCCTCCAGCTCTCGCGCTCCGGCGCTGCCCGCCTCCGCCGTCGCCTCGTCCAGGATCGCGATCGCCGGATCCGCCAGCGCGAGCCGCGCGAGGGCGATGCGCTGCGCTTCCGCCGAGGTCAGCGCTCCGGCTCCGAGTTCGGAGTCCAACGACAGGGCGGAGCCGACCAGGTCGAGCGCAGCCTGCAACTTCTCATCCGCGGCGTGCGGATCCGCGAGCAGCAGGTCCTCTCGCAGGGTGCCGGCGAAAACGTGCACGTCTTGGCTGACCAGACCGACCCGGGCGCCCCGATCCGTCGTCACCGTGCCGGAACGGGGCTGATGGATCCCCGCGATCAACGCCGCGAGCGTCGACTTGCCCGCCCCTGTGGTGCCGACGAACGCCACCCGCTCGCCGGCCGCGATGTCGAGGTCGATCCCGTGCAGCACATCCGGTCCTTCCGCGTAGCCGAAGTGCAGGGAGCGGATGCGCAGCCGGCTGGGCGCGGAGCTCGCGCCCCGCGGTGCTGCCGGCTCGTCCGGCTCGAGCACGCCGGCCAGCCGGGCCAGCGCGGTGGCCGCCTTCTGCAGCTGGTCCACGCTCTGCAGCACGCTGCCGATCGGGTCGAACACACGATGGAAGTACAGCGCGGCGGTGGTCGCGCCGCCGACGGTGATCGCATCCGCGCGCACCAGCAGGAAGCCGATCAGCAGGATGGCGGCGAGCCCGGCGAACTCGGCGAGGTTGAGCCCGGCCCAGAACCGGTTCACGAGGATCATCGCGCGGATGTTCAGCCCCTGCGCGTGCAGCGAGCGCTGCTCGATCGCCCCGCGGTGCGCCTGCTCGACCCGGTACGCCCGCACGGTGTCGATGCCGTTGATCGAGGCGATCGTCTGCTCCGCGCGCTGCGCCTCCGCCTCGCGCGCCTCGGCGTAGACCCGGCCGGAGCGGGGTAGGAACGAACGCACGGAGAGCACGTGGAAGGGCAGCACGACGAGCGCGGCGAGCAGGAACCAGCCGTCGAGCACAAGAAGGCCGCCGAGGGTGAGCGCGATGGTGAAGCAGGCGGCGATCACGGGCGGTAGCAGGTTGCCGGCTGCGATGCCGACCAGGCGCACATCGCCGGACACCCTCGACACCAGACCGCCGGTGCCCGCGCGCTCGACTCGGTCGAGCGGGATGCGCATCGCCGTATCGAAGACCCGCACGCGCAACTCGCCCACCAGCCGCTCGCCGAGCGAGCCGACGACGGTGCGGGCGAAGACGCCCAGCACCGACTGCGCGAGGACGGCGACTGCGAGCAGGGCGACAAAGAGTGCGAGCGGAGCGGATCCGTCACTCAGCCCCTGCACCAGGCCGCCGAGGAGGGCGGGCGTGGCGAGTCCGGCGATGGAGGAGGCGAGCACGGTGAGCGCCGAGAGCGTCAGGGCCCACGGATGCGTACGCAACAGCGACCAGGCTACGCGGCGGGTCGCGCGACCGTCGGCGACCGGCCACTGCGGATTCGTGTTCATGCGAAGACCACCTCCCGATAGCGCTCGTGCTCGATGAGTTCGTTGTGCCGCCCGCGGTAGGCGATCGCGCCGTCCAGCACCACAACGACCTCGTCGCACGCGGCGAGCAGGCTCGGGCTCGTGGTGACCAGGACCGTTCCGCGCCCGGCTCGCGCGGCGCCGATCGCCGCGGCGATGCCGCCCTCGGTCACCGCGTCGACCGCCGTCGTCGGATCGTGCAGCACCAGGTAGTCCGGATCGGTGACGAGCGCGCGGGCCAGCGCGAGTCGTTGGCGCTGGCCGCCCGAGAGTTCGCGGCCGCGGGTACCGATCGGACGGTCCAGGCCCGCGCCGATCAGCTCGTGCAGGCCCGCGGTGCGCGCGGCGGCGTGCAGGCGGGTGTCGGTGACCGGCTCCGCACCGACTGGCTCCGTGCCCGCCGGCCTCGCGCTGAGGAGGGCCCCGCGCAGTGTGTCGGCGAAGAGCGCGGGCTCGTGCGGGGGAGCCAGCACGGAGCCGTCCGCGCGCAGGGACACGGAGCGGACGAGGGCTCGCGCGACGGCGGGCTCGGCCACGACGCCGAGCAGCGCGCCGGCGGCACAGCGCAGCTCAATCCCGTCGAGACGCAGCAGCAAGCCCGCCTCGGTCGCGCTCGCGACGGAGCCTTGCGGCCGGAACGGCTCGAGGAGGAACTGCGCGATCCGACCGGCCGCGGCGCGCTTGGCCGCGAGGTCGGCGCCGATCGCGTAGGCGAGCGAGCCCATCGGCCACTGCAAGAACTGCGCGAGCGCGACGACGGTCACGAACTGGCCGATCGTGATCGATCCGTCCAGCGTGAGCGAGCCCGCCAGCGCCGTCACGGCGATCAGCAGAAGGCCGCCGCCGAGCGACGAGGCGCCGAAGTAGCCGGCGTCCCAGCGCAGCGAGCGCACGGCCGCGCGCACGGAGTCGGCACTGACCCGGCGCTGCCGCTCGGCCGCGGCATCACGGGCGCCCAGACCGCCGAGGACCCGGATGCCCGAGACCAGGTCGGTCGCGACGGCGCTGGCCCGAGCGGCGGCGGCCTGATCGGCGGCGGTCCGGCGCTCGACGGGGCGCGAGAGCAGACGCATCCCGAACAGCAGCGGTGGCGTGCCGAGCAGTACCAGCAGACCGAGCGGGATCGAGATGCTGAAGAGCGCGACGGACGCGACGACGAGCGCGGCGAGGGAGGAGGCGCCGCCGCCGACCAGCCAGGAGACCCCGGCGGTGACGTAACTATCGTTGGTGGCGATGCTGAGCACCTCGCCGGTCGGGCGTTCGGTCGCGAGTCCGCGCCGGTCCAGGCGGCGGCCGAGCACGCTCATCCGCAATTCGTGGTCTGCCCGCTCGTAGGCGGTGGTGATACCGCGGGCGCCGAGGTTGTACGAGACCAGGAGAAGAAGGAACACGGCCAGCAGCACGCTCAGCCAGATCAGCAGGGCACCGACGTCGCCCGTGACGATGGCCGCGTCGATCGTCGCACCGATCACGATCGGCACCAGCGCCTCGGCGACCTCGTGACCGATCAGGCCGGCGCTGCCGACGGCGACCAGGCGGCCACGGCCCTGGCCCACGAGGGCATGGCGGAGCACGGAGGCGGCGGTTGCTGGAGTCACTCTGCCGACAGTAAGGTGAGGCTCGCCTTGCCCGACAGGGGTGAGGGCGACAGCTGATGTCGTGAAGCGGACAGGACGGGTGGAGCGAGCGTGCAGCCCGACTTCGGCATCGTCACCTCCTGGTTCGAGCTCGCGGATCCACAGCGGTGGCAGCGGCATCGCCACAACGACGCCCACGAGTTGCTCTGGGGCAGCCGCGGCACCGTCACCGTCGAGACCGACGACGGTCGCTTCGTTGTGCCGCCGTCGCTCGGGCTCTGGATCCCGGCCGGGCGCGACCACCTGGTCGCGGCGGATCCGGGCACGGGATTCTTCTGCAGCTACGTCAGCGCGGGTCCGGGCGCCGACCTCCTCGAGCGCACCGGTGCCGTCGCAGTGCCCAGCGTGGTGCGCGAACTGCTGGCGCACCTGGAGACCAGCGAACTCGACGACACCGTGCGCGCGGATGCCGAACGCCTGGTGCTTGCGCTGCTGCGCCCGGCGCGGCTCGACTCGATCGACATCCCGATGCCGCGCGACGACAGGCTGCGCCGGATCGCCGAGGGCATCCTGGACCGCCCGGCTGACGACTGCTCGCTGGAGGAGTGGGGCACGCGCGTCGGTGGCAGCCCGCGCAACCTGTCGCGCCTGTTCCGGCAGGAGACCGGAATGAGTTTCGCGCAGTGGCGGCTGCAGGCGCGGATGCGCGTGGCCGCGGGCCTGCTCGCCTCCGGGCATCCGGTCGGCGCCGTCGGGCGCCGGGTCGGTTACGCCTCGCCTAGCGCGTTCGTCGCGGTGTTCCGCCGCGAGATGGGTCAGACCCCGGGGGAATTCAGTTCGTCGCTCGCGGCGTGACTCGCTGGCCGTGCCCGCCGAAACCATCTGTTCAAAACGGATCATGTCCGCGGGTTTCCGGGATCGGTTCTGCTGGGCGGTGGTGCGGGTTTGCGGGGCCGGAACCGTTGCTCGGCCCGGGGGCGACGGTGCCGGTGGTTCCCTTCGGCAGGCTCAGGACAGGCCGGCGGGGCGTCGGGTGCGGGTCGATCTGCCAGGGCGGCACGAAGTACGGGATGCCGTCGCGCATCACGATCCTCCACGCGGAGTGGTGCACCAGAGTGTGGTGTTGGCGGCACAGCAGAACCGTGTTCTCGAGGGTGGTCGGGCCAGAGCCTGTCCTGAGCCTGTCGAAGGGTCTGCCCAGTGGATCACGTGATGCGCGTCTGTCCAGGCGGCGGGAAGGTCACACTGCGGGAACGCACAACCACCGTCACGCGCTATGAGGGCTTTGCGCAGCGGGCCTTCGACGAGGCGCTTCTCCGCGCCCGCGTCGAGGACCTGACCGGCGGACCCGAGGACGACCGGGAGGATGCCCGCGTCGCACGCGAGCTGACGGATGCGCCCTGCGGGCACCGGGCCCGCGAAGGTCGTGTCGGCGGTGCCGAGCCGTTCGCGCAGCTCGTCGAACGGGACCGTGACGATCACGGTGGGTCGGACGCCGCCGTTACGCGGCAGCCGGCCGGTGCGGGCAGCGAGTTCACAAGAGGCGACGAGCCCGTCCAAGAGCAGCTGCGGGCGGGTGCGGCCGGTCACGTTCACGAGGATCGGGTCACCGATATCGCCGGGGTCGATGCTCACGCTGGAGGGGTTGTCGGTGGCGTCGCTCTCGTCAGTGGTGTCATCGCATCCTGTAACGGGTTGCTGCAGTCGCGGGTTGGTGAAGGTGCCGATGGTGGAGAGCACGGTCTTGTACTGCATCCGGGTCATGCAGCCGCTGAACGGGATCAGCCCGTCGCGCTCGATCCCGAACGTGATGCCCTGCCGCATCGTCAGGTTCGCGTCGGTGGGCTCGGAGCCGTCGGGGTGCGCGTTCTCGATGGTGCGCTTCGCGCAGATGTTCACGAAGGAGTCGTCTTCGGTTCGCGCGACCTCCAGTAGTCCGCTGATCAGGGCCGCGCGGGCCTCCTCGGTGACGACCGTGGCGATCTTCGCATCGGTCACCGCGACCCGGTGCGCGGATGCCGCCGTGACCTCGCCCGCGATCACCGCGGCGGCGAGGTCCGGTAGCTTTGCGGCCAGCGGCTCGCCGTGCAGGGTCACCCGGGGTGCGACCTGTCCGGCGAGCTGCACCCGCCGCTTCGCCTCCGACGACGAGACCCGGCACAGCACGTTCAGCACCGCGGCCGCGTTACGCAGCTGATACTCCTCATGCGCACGCGCCTCGACCAGCCCAGCCGCTGCCGCGATACTCAGCGCCTGCGCGGAGCGGAGGATCTCCTCCGCGACGACCGCGAACGCGACCGCGTCTTCGGCTCGCCGCATCCCGACGACCGCGCGGAACGCGGTGTCGACCGCGACGCCGAGCGCGTCGCGGGCGGTGCCGACGTGCTCGGTGAGCGGTGTGGGGGTGAACGAACGTGCCATACGAATACGGTACGCGTCACCTCCGACATCGAATGCGCATCCAGGCTTGGATCGGGATAACTCACCCCGAAACGGACCCTGTGGAGGAGAAGACGGCGCCAGTCGGCGGTGGTTTCGGCAGGCTCAACCAGCGTCCGTAGGGACCTTCGCGATCGCGGGTGCGAGCCCGGTCGGCGGTGGTTTCGGCAGGCTCAACCAGCGTCCGTAGGGACCTCCGCGATCGCGGGTGCGAGCCCAGTCGCCGGTGGTTTCGGCAGGCTCAATCGGCATCCGCAGGGCGAGGGTCGCTAGAGGGAAGGCGCCCGCGGCATGTCCTGAACTCGACACGCCTTGTCCGGCGCCGGGCATCCCGATCGCGGAGACTAGGTCGTCGGCGCTTAGGTAAGCATCACCTAACCCACACGATCGCCTCCCCAGAAAGAACGTCATGCGCGCATCCCGCACCCTTCGCACCACCGGTCTCGTCGCCCTCGCGGCCGGATCGCTCCTGCTGTCCGCCTGCTCCGGCACATCTTCCGCCTCCGGCGACGCCGCGACGTTCGAGGTCGAGTCCGAGACCGGCACCGTGAGCCTCCCGGTCGAGCCGAAGGCCGCCCTCGGCTTTTACACGACCGACGTCGACATGCTGATCACCCTCGGTTATCCGCTCGCCTCCGAGCAGCCGATCCGCGGCGACTCCGGCTACACGACCTTCCCCTCCTACTTCGACCAGGCTGCTCTGGAGGGCGTCACCCCCTTCGCGAACTTCCCCGAGTTCAACTACGAGAAGGTGCTCGACGCCGAGCCCGACTTCATCCTGAACGGCCTGGGTTACGACGAGGAAATCGGCGAGACCCTCTCCGACATCGCGCCGACCTACACCTACAACGGCTTCGACGGCCGGGACTGGCGGGAGATCTTCAAGGAGACGGCCACGAATCTCGATCGCGTCGAACAGTACGACGCCTGGCTCGCGAGCTACCAGGCGCGCGTCGACGAGCTGAAAGCCGAGATCGAGGCGACCGGCACGGATCCGGTGGTCGCCAGCCTGAGCTACTACGAGGGCGAGCTGGGCACCTCCTGCTCCTACGGCCTGATGTGCGGGGTCTACGAAGACCTGGGCCTGAGCATCGCGCCGATCGCCGAGGGCGACGGGGTGACGCTGAGCCTCGAGCAGATCGATCAGCTGCAAGGCATCGACCTCGTCTTCGAGTCGGCCGCGACCGATCTGGTCTCGGATGCGAAGAGCGCGACCGAACTGACCTCGACGACCGCCTGGCAGAACCTCTCGTTCGTGCAGACCGACTCGATCGCGAACTACGAGATGGACATCGTCTACGGCTCGCCGAGCGGCCAGCTGACCTTCCTCGAGCTCGTCGCCGCCGCCGTGCTCGACTACGCCGCGAAGACCGGCCGATGAGCGCCGTCACCCGCGCCACCGTCACCCGCCGCACCGTGCTTGCCGGCGCGGGAACCGCCTCCCTCGCCGCGCTGCTCGCCGCCTGTTCCGGCGCCTCCGAAGGCAGCGCCTCCGGTGCGTTCCGGATCATCGACGACCTCGGCAACGAGATCGTGCTCGATGCCGTGCCCAAGCGCATCGTGGTCTCGCAGTGGCTGCTGCCCGCGTTCTGGGAGGCGGGGATCGAGCCGGTCGGGGTCCTCACCTTCATGCCGTGGGATGAGATCAGCGCCTACGCGGAGGCGGGCATCGACTCCTCGAAGGTCACCGTGCTCAGCGAGAGCTACGGCGAGGTCAACCTGGAGGCGCTGGTCGACCTCGATCCCGAGCTGATCATCTGCGATTCCTATGCGGGCGCCGAATCGCTCTGGGGCTTCGCGGACGCGGACATGCAGGCCAAGGCTGCCGCCGTCGCGCCGATCTTCGCCGTCTCTGCGGAGACCGAGGCCGTCGAGGGCATCGAGCGCCGGATCGAGATCGCGAAGGCGCTCGGCTCGGATGCGGCCGGTACGGCCGAAACGAAGGCCGCCTTCGAGGCGGCCTTGACGAAGGTCGACGCGGTCGCCGCCGAGAAGAGCGGGCTCACCGTCGCCGTGGTCGGGCCGTCCACCGACGGCCTCTGGGTCGCGCCGGTCGCCGACTACGCCGACCTTCTCCTGTTGCAGCAGCACGGCATCACCTTCTTCGACGCGCCGGAGGCCGAGCTGGACACGCTCAGCTGGGAGTTGGCGACCGAGGTCACCGCCGACGTGCTGCTGATCGACGACCGCACCACGGCCGAGGAGCTCGCGACGCTCGCCCAGAACCCGACCTGGAACCGCGTCCCCGCCGTCGCCGCGGGCCAGGCCTACGCCACCTGGCGCTTCGCCCTGCCCTACAGCTACGGCGCGCTCGCGGGCTCGTACGAACAACTGCTGCCGAGCCTCGAAGGGGCGAACAAGCTGGAGGTCGCCGCGTGAAGACCGTCGAGAACAAGATCTTCCGCTGCATCGTGACCGACGTCGAGCGGCTGACGCCCGGGATGATGCGGGTCACCTTCGGCGGTGAGGGTCTGGCCGAGTTCGAATCGACCGGAGTCGGCGACGAGTACGTGCGCGTGTTCTTCCCGAAAGAGGGCGAGACCGAGCCGGTGATGCCGTTCGCTTCCGGCCGGTACTGGGACTACCCCGAGGGCGTCGAGGCCGGGCCGATGCGCGTCTACACCGTGCGGGGTCTGGGCTCGCGGCCGGGCGAGCTGGTGCTGGACTTCGTGGTGCACGAGGGTGGAGTCGCGGCCGCCTGGGCCCTGCGCGCGCGGGTGGGCGACGTCGTCGCGGTGAATTCGCCGACCGGGCTCTACGAGGCGCCGGACGGAGTGGAGTGGCAGCTGCTGCTCGCCGACGCGACCGGCCTGCCCGCCGCAGCGCGACTGCTGGAGCAGGCGCCGGAGGGCGTGCGTACCCGGGCGATCCTGGAGGTCGCCGGACCCGAGGATCACCAGGTGATCGAGACCACCGCGGACGTCGACCTGGTCTGGGTGCACGGCGGCAACGGCCACGCGCCGAGCCGTCTCGACGAGTTGCTGCGCTCGATGGACCTGCCCTCGGGTGTCGGCTACATCTGGATCGCCGGTGAGGCCAAGACGCTGCGCGCGGTGCGCAAATACCTGCGCCACGAGCTGAAGCTGCCGGCCGACTCCTACAAGATCATGGGCTATTGGACCGACAACGCCGAGGAGTACCGGGAGAAGTACGCGAACCTCGACGAGGAGTTCAAGGCGTGGCTCGAGACGGTCTGGGATGAGGACCGTGATGAAGAGGACATCCAGGACGACGTGATCGCCGCCCTGGAGGCTCGTGGGCTGTGAGCCTCGGATTCCGTGGACAGGCCGGGCCCGCGCCGACACGCGTGGGCTCGGTCTTCAGCGGTGTCGTCGCTGATCAGGGTGCTGAGGAACCCTGGGAGGCGGCACCGGGTAGGAGCGGGATGGCCGGCAAGAACGGCGCGCGTTTCGTATGGCTCCTGGTCTGGATCGGCGTGCTGGCGCTCGCCGTCGCCGCCAGCCTCGCGCTCGGCTCGAAGCCGCTGCCGCTCGACCTGGTCTGGCGCGCGCTGACCGCGTACGACGGCTCCAACGACGCCGCCATCGTGCTCGAACTCCGAGTGCCGCGCACGATCTCGGGCCTGCTGGTCGGCGCCGCCCTCGGTCTCGCGGGCGCGCTGATCCAGGCGCTGACGCGCAACCCGCTGGCCGACCCCGGCATCCTCGGTGTCAACGCCGGCGCCTCCTTCGCGGTGACCATCGGAGTCGCGCTGTTCGGCGGGCTGACGATCGACGGCATGCTCTGGTGGGCCTTCGCCGGCGCGATCGCGGCGACGGTCACCGTCTACGCGATCGGCTCGCTCGGGCGCGGCGGCGGCACGCCCATCCGGCTGACACTCGCGGGCGTCGCGTTCGGCGCGGTGCTCGGCGGCGTCGCCTCCGGCATCACCTTGTTGCGTCCCGAGGTGTTCGACGCCATGCGGCACTGGGGCGCCGGCAGCCTGTCCGGCCAGACCATGGGCGTCGTTGCGGCCGTGGCCCCGTTCATCCTCGTCGGCGTCGTGATCGGCATCGCCTGCACGCGGCCGCTGAACGCGATCGCATTGGGCGACGACCTCGCCCGCTCGGTCGGTGCGCGCATCGTGCCCACCCGGATCGCGGTGGTGATCGCAGTCACGCTGCTCTGCGGCGCCGCGACGGCGGCGGTCGGCCCGGTCGGCTTCGTCGGACTGATGGTGCCGCACATCGCGCGCTGGTTCGTGGGCCCTGATCAGCGCTGGATCGTGCCGTTCACCCTGATCGGCGCGCCCGTGCTGCTGCTGGTGTCGGATGTGGTCGGCCGGCTGGTGCTGCGCCCCGGCGAGCTGCAGGTCGGCATCGTCACCGCGTTCATCGGCGCGCCGGTGCTGATCTGGCTGGTTCGGCGCTCGAAGGCGAGCGGGCTGTGACGCTGGTGCTGCGGGTCGGCGCCCGCTACTCCGCGCGGGTGTCCCGACGGACGCTGGTGATCGGCGGTGTGCTGCTGGCCGCCTCCGTGGCCCTCGCCGTCTGGTCGATGACGATGGGCGACTTCGAGCTCGGCATCGACGAAGTGGTCGGAGCTCTGCTCGGCACGGGCAGCGCGAAGGCGCACCTCGTCGTGGTCGAATGGCGGCTACCCCGGGTGCTGCTGGCGCTCGCCGTGGGCGCGGCGCTCGGACTCTCGGGCGCGATCTTCCAGTCGCTGACCCGCAATCCGCTCGGCTCGCCCGACATCATCGGCTTCAACACCGGCGCCTACACGGGGGCGATCCTGGTGCTGGTGCTCATCCCGCACAACGGCTGGATGGTGGCGGGTGGCGCGATGATCGGCGGCATCCTGACCGCTGCGCTGGTCTACGCGCTGGCGTGGCGGCGCGGGGTGCACGGCTTCCGGCTGATCATCGTGGGCATCGCGGTCAGCGCCGTGCTGGCCTCGCTGAACACCTGGCTCCTGCTCGTCGTGGACCTGCAGCAGGCGATGGGCGCCGCGATCTGGGGCGCCGGCACGCTGAACGGGGTCGGCTGGGACCAGTTCTTCACGGTGCTGCTGGTCGCCGCGGTGCTGCTGCCCGCCATGATCGCGCTCGCCCCGCGGATGCGGCTGCTGGAGATGGGCGACGACGCGGCGTCCTCCCTCGGGGTCGATGCGGAGAAATCCCGACTGCAGTTGGTGCTGGTCGGTGTCGCGCTGACGGCCGTGTGCACCGCGGTGGCCGGGCCGATCTCCTTCGTGGCGCTCGCCGCGCCGCAGCTCGCGCGCCGACTGACTCGCAGCCCGGGCATCGCCCTCGTGCCCTCGGCGATGCTCGGTGCGCTGCTGCTGCTGGCCAGCGACGTGATCGCCCAGCGCGCCTTCGCGCCGACGCAGCTGCCCGTGGGCATCATCACCGTCGCGCTCGGCGGCGGCTACCTGATCTGGCTGCTGATCCGCGAGGCGCGGCGCAATTGAGGCGGCGGGACGGGGTGACGACCCCCTGAGGAGCGCAAGGAGGGGGTTGTCACTCCGTCCCGCGATTCAGCGGCGGAGCCATCCGACGTTATGACCGCGGCGTCGGCCGCACCGATCCGTGCAGCCGCGCGACCCCGGCACTACGCTCGACTCGTGGCCTCCGACCCGAGCATCCGCCGCCGCCTGGCGGCCGCCGGCAGCGCGCCCGTCGGGGTCGTCCTCGACGGCTACCGCACCGAGCAGGCGATCTACGGCACCGTGCTCGTCAGCGCCCTGATCGCGGTCGGCTGGAACGACGAGACCGACTTCGATGTGCTGGTCTTCATGTGGGGCACCGTGGGGGTGTTCTGGTTGGCGCACATCTACGCCGGCGCCGTCTCGCGGATGCACGGCGACGACCCGCCGGACGGCATCCTGCGCGCCTCCCTCGGCGCCGCGCGGCACTCCTCCGGCATGGTGCTCTCGATGGTGCTGCCCTCCGTGCTGCTGCTGATGGCGACCGTCGGCTGGCTGGATGAGTACGTCGCGTACTACCTCGCGCTGTGGTCCGGCGTGGTCATCCTGGGCGTGCTGGGATACCACGGCGCCTCGCGGCGGGAGCGGCCCCTGGGTCTGCGTCTGATCGGCGCGATCGTTACCGCGACCCTGGGCCTGGTCATCATCTGGCTCAGCGCGTTGGTGCACTGAGGATGGATCCGCGCCGCCGCAAACTGCTCTGGGCGATCCCGCTGCTGGTGCTCATCGTCGGCGCGATGCTCGGCGTCACCGTGCTGCTGGCGAGCCTCGCCGCACGTCAGCTCTGAGCCGTTCGCTCGCTGGTCGCGTCGCCCCTCCGCTGGCCGCGTCGCCTCTCCGCTGGTTGAGTCGTTCTTCGCTGGTTGAGCCGTTCTTCGCTGGTTGAGCCGTTCTTCGCTGGTCGAGCCGTTCTTCGCTGGTCGCGCCGTTCTTCGCTGGTTGAGCTTGCCGAAACCACTCCTGCTTCGCATATGGTTTCGGCAGGCTCAACCAGCGGGTGGCGGGCTCGTCGGGCTCGGGCGGCGGGTGGCAGGCTCAACCAGCGGGTGGCGGGCTCGTCGGGCTCAACCAGTGGGTGGCACGCGGGACGGGCGCGGCGTCAGTCGCGGGGCTGCTCGTCCGCCTGCGTGATCACGTCGGCGAGGTCGTCCACCGCGAGGTCGCCCGGCGAGACGTTCGCGGCGCGGTAGCCCGCCCGGCCGACCATGTGCGCGGAGACCGGCACGGTGAGCAGCTGGAAGCCGACGACGAGCACGATCGTCGCCGCGGCCGCGAAGCCGGGATTGCGGATGCCGACGGCGAGCATGATGCAGACCAGGCCGAACACCTGTGGCTTCGTGCCGGCGTGCATTCGGGAGAGCAGATCGGAGAAGCGCAGCAGGCCGATGCCCGCCACCAGGCAGAGCAGCGCGCCGACGACCAGCAGCACGGAGGTGAGCACATCCAGGAACAGGTCCACGTCAGTCCTCCTCCCGGTTGGCCATGAACTTCGCCACGCTGATCGAACCGAACACGGCGAACAGCGCCAGCACCAGGGCCACCGGCAGCGAGGCGGTGTGCCGGTTGACGGCCATCTCGGCGCCCATCCCGCAGATGATCGTGGCGACCAGCACATCGGCCGCGACGATGCGGTCGAGCACGGAGGGCCCGCGGATCACCCGGATCACCGCGAACAGGGCGGCGAGGCCGAAGACGGGCACGAGCACCCAGCTGAGGTAGTCGATCATGCGGCGCTCCTCACCCGGGCGACGTCGTCCTTGGAGCCGATCGCACGCACGATCCGCGCCTCCGTGGCCAGCACCGTGGCCCGGGCGTACTCGAGCTGTTCGGGGGAGACCGAGCCGAGCACGTGCAGGTACAGGATGTTCTGGGCCGGATCGACTTCGATCACCAGCGAGCCGGGCACGAGCGAGACCGCCTCCGTGGTCCAGACGAGCATTCCCTCCGAGCGGCTGCGCAGCTGCACCGCGATGATCGCGTTCTGCACCGGAACCGGCAGGGTGAGCACCTGCCAAGAGACGCGGAGCGAGGCGACCACGATGTCCCAGAGCAGCCGCAGCACAAAGAGCACCAGGAACCAGAGGTTGATCCGGTTCGAGAACTCGACCGGCGGCAGGTAGAACACCCGCGTCACGATCACCGCGACGATGAAGCCGGAGACGATCGAGAGCACCGAGACGTCGTCCCAGAGCAGCACCCAGATGCCGACCAGGGTGACGAACATGGCGAACTGGTTCCAGAAGTCCACGCGCTTGCGCCGGCTCATCGCGGACCCTCCTCGCCGAAGGAGGAGTCGCGGTACACCGTGGCGATGTAGGTCGCGGGGTCCGAGATCTCGCTCGCCGCCTCCTGGCTCGCGCCGTAGAGCGGCCCGGCGCCGAGGGTGAGCAGGATGCTCACGCCGACCATACCCGCCGTCGCCGCGATCATGAGCGCGGGCGTGTGCTGCGTCTTCACGGAGCCGGTGTCGTGCGGCGCCTCCTGCAGCTGCTCGATCAGGGGCGATTCGTAGCCCTTGATCTCCTCACGCCGGCGCCAGAAGGCCATGTTCCAGACGCGGGCGACGGCGTAGAGCGTAAGCAGCGAGGTGATCGCGCCCGCGGCGATCACGGCCCAGACCAGCCACGACGGATGGGCGTCGTTCGCCGCGTCCTGAGAATACTGCGCGCCGGCCACGAACAGCCCGACCTTGCCGAGGAAGCCCGTGAACGGCGGGATGCCGCCGAGGTTCATCGCCGGGATGAAGTAGAGGATGCCCAGCAGCGGCGAGGCCTTCAGCAGCCCGCCGAGCCGGATGATCGAGGTGGTGCCGCCGATCCGCTCGATCAGGCCCGTCGCCAGGAAGAGTGTGGTCTGCACGGTGATGTGGTGGATCACGTAGAAGATCGTCGCCGCGTAGCCCGCCGCGGTGCCCAGCGCCAGGCCGAACACCATGTAGCCGATGTGCGAGACCAGCGTGAACGAGAGCATCCGCTTGATGTCGGCTTGCGCGACCGCGCCGAGGATGCCCACGAGCATGGTCAGCAGCGCGACCCAGAGCAGCAGGTCGTTCAGAGCGCCGCCAGGGAACAGCAGCGTCTCGGTGCGGATCAGCGCGTAGACGCCGACCTTGGTCAGCAAGCCGGCGAACACCGCGGTGACCGGCGCGGGCGCGGTCGGATAGGAGTCGGGCAGCCAGAACGACAGCGGGAACACCGCGGCCTTGATGCCGAAGCCCAGCAGCAGCGCCACGTGCAGCACCAGCTGGATGTCGGCCGGCAGCTCGGCGATCCGGATCGACAGCTGCGCCATGTTCACCGTGCCGGTCGCGCCGTAGAGCAGGCCGATCGCGGTGAGGAAGAAGATGCTCGAGACCAGCGACACCACGACGTAGGTCGTGCCGGCGCGGATGCGGGGGCCGGTGCCACCCAGGGTGATCAGCACGTACGACGCCGCGAGCAGGATCTCGAATCCCACATAGAGGTTGAACAGGTCGCCGGCGACGAAGGCGTTCAGGATGCCGGCCGAGAGGATCAGGTAGGTCGGGTGGAAGATCGTGACCGGGGTCTCGCGGTTGCCGTCGACCAGGCCCTGACCGACGGAGAAAAGCAGAACGCCCAGCAGCGTGATCGAGGTGATCACCAGCATCAGCGCGGCCAGCGGATCGACCACCAGCACGATGCCCCACGGCGGCTCCCAGCCGCCCACGTAGACGGCCTCGCCGCCGTGGGTGTCGACGAGCACGAGCAAAATGCTGGAGATCACCAGCACCGCGCTGAGCGCGACCACGTTGACCAGGATCTGCGCGCGGCGGTGCCGGCCGAGCACCAGGGCGACGGCGGCACCGAGGAGGGGGATGGTGACGACGAGCGGGATCAGGACGTTCATATCTCCTCCTTCCTCGGGGTCTTCGCATCGTTCTCGGCAGCAGGAGTCGGGGCGGTCGCGGGGGCCTCCGGCCGGTCGTCGGTCATCGCGGACTCGCCGTGCAGGGCCGCCGTGCCCTCGTCGCTCGCCTCCAGCACCGCATCCAGCGCCAGGTCGTCCGAGCGGGTCTCTTCGGTGATGTCCGCGAGGTCCTCGCGCACCGAAACGTCCGCGTCGTCGTCCTCCACCTGGTCGGCGTTGGCCAGGCGCCACTTGCGATAGATCATCGCGAGCAGGAAGGCCGAGACGCCGAAGGTGATCACGATCGCGGTGAGGATGAGGGCCTGCGGCAGCGGATCCGCCATGTCCTCGAACTCGCGGTCGCCCGTGACGAAGGGCGCGAGGCCTGCCCGCCCGGCCATCAGCAGGATCAGCAGGTTGGTGGCGTTGCCCACCAGCAGGAAGCCGATCAGGATGCGGGTAAGGCTGCGCTCAAGAAGCTGGTAGATGCCGGCGGCGTACATGATCGCCATCACAACGACCAGGATCAGGGTGATGCTCATGCCGGGTCACCGCCCTCCGCTGAGCGGCGCATCCGTCCGTCGGTGACGCTGGTGCCGGCGGGCAGTTCGGTCTCCAGGCCGTCCACGCTGCCGGCGGTCTCGGTGCTGTGCGTCACGCCGTCGCGCGAGCGCTCGCCAGCCTCCGCCTCCTCGCCGTGGCGGTCGACCTCGCCGCCGAGGCTGCGCAGGATGTCGAGGGTCAGGCCGATCACGATCAGATAGACCCCGATGTCGAAGAGGGTGGGGGTGCCCAGGTGCAGCTCGCCGAGGATCGGCACCTCGAGGTCGATCCAGCTGGCCTGCAGCACCTCGAGGCCGAGGAAGAGCGAGGAGACCGCGGTGCCGACGGCGAAGAGCAGGCCGAGGCCGAGCACCTTGCCGGCATCGATCGGCGCAGCCTCGCCGAGCTCGAAGCGTCCGCCGGCGAGGTAGCGCGCCACGAGCGCCAGGCCCGCGAGCAGGCCGCCCGCGAAGCCGCCGCCGGGGGTGTTGTGGCCGGTGAAGAGCAGGTAGACCGAGACGATCATCGCCGGGTGGAACAGCAGGCGCACCAGCACCTCGAGCACGATCGAGCGGTTCTCGGGGCGCAGGGTGCGGCCGGCGACGAGCCAGGAGAGGCGTTCGCCGTCGTTGTCGTCGTGCGCGGTCCGCGTGCGGCCGTCCGCATCCGCCGGGGTGGCGCTGGTCAGGTCGACCGGCTCCTCGGTGGCACCGCGGGTGCGCCGGCCGGGGCGCTCGACGCCCTCCAGGCGGGGCGCACCGCCGGCTCGGCTGGACAGGAAGATCAGGCTGGCGACCCCGGTCGCGACCACCACGAGCACCGAGATCTCGCCCATCGTGTCCCAGGCGCGGATGTCGACCAGCATCACGTTGACGATGTTGCGGCCGTGGCCGATGTCGTAGGCGAGGCGGGGCAGCTCGGCCGAGATCGGCGTCGCGGTGCGAGCCCCGAGGGCGACGGTCGCGACGACGGCCATGGTCGCGCCGACGGCGATGCCGATCAGCGCGCGCAGGCGCTTGCGCATCGGCCGGTGCGCCTTGGCGATCCGGGTGGGCAGCCGGCGCAGCACCAGCACGAAGACCACGAGCGTGATCGTCTCGACCAGCGCCTGCGTGAGCGCCAGGTCGGGGGCGCCCTGGAGGGCGAAGAGGGCGACCATGCCGTAGCCGGTGACGCCGACCAGCAGCACGGCGGCGATCCGCTGCTTCGCGACCGCGGCGGCGATCGCGGCGACGGCCATCACGGCGCCGATCGCGAGCTGACCCGGGTAGTCCCAGAGCACGATCTCGTCGTTCCAGCTGCGGTTCAATGCGATACTGCCGCCGACGCCGAGCACGAACACGGCGAAGATCGAGGTGAGGTAGCGGGGGAGGGAGCCGCGCTGGACGAATTCGGTGACCGCGCTGGCGAAGCGGTCGATCGCGCGCATCGAGGCCCAGTAGCCCTCGGAGGCATCGATCCAGTTCGGCACCTTCGACTGCAGCCGCGCGACGCGCACGCGGTTCGCGAACAGAAGCAGACCGAGTGCGACGACGACGGCCGAGATGCCCAGCGCCGGCTCGAAGCCGTGCCAGAGCGCGAGGTGGTAGACGCCGTGATCGCTCTCGATGGCGGGCAACGTGTCCGCGTAGACCGCGAGGAGCGGGTCGATCAGCGGCGACGCGAAGCCGGCCACGACGGAGGCGAGCGCGAGCACGACCGGAGCGAGGGTGAAGTCCCACGGCTCGGCGTGCAGGTGGGTGGTCTCCACGCCCTTCTTGCGGGCGAAGGCGCCCCAGAAGAAGCGCGCGCTGTAGGCGACGGTGATGATCGAGCCGAGGATCAGGCCGACCAGGGCGACGATGGCCCAGCCGGAGCCGTGCTCGCCGGCCGGCTGTTCGAAGGCATCGAGGAGAGCCGTGAAGATCGCTTCCTTCGCCACGAATCCGAGAAGTGGCGGCAGGCCCGCCATCGACAGGATGCCCAGCAGCGTGGCGATCGCGAGCACCGGCGCCTGCCGGCCGACGCCGCTGAGCTTGCGCCAGTCGCGGGTGCCCGCGCGGTGGTCGATGATGCCGACCGCGAGGAACAGCAGGGCCTTGAACAGGGCGTGCCCGAGCAGCAGGGCGACGCCCGCGAGCGCGGTGTCTCGGGTGCCGAAGCCGACCGCGACGGTGAGGAAGCCGAGCTGGCTCACCGTGCCGTAGGCCAGCACGAGCTTGAGGTCGTACTGGCGCAGTGAGCGCCAGCCGCCGACGAGCATCGTCCAGACGCCGACGGTGACGACGATCGGCAGCCAGACGGAGTCGTCGGCGAAGCCGGGCGCGAGCCGGGCGACCAGGTAGATGCCCGCCTTCACCATCGCGGCGGCGTGCAGGTAGGCGCTGACCGGAGTGGGCGCGGCCATCGCGGCCGGCAGCCAGAAGTGGAACGGCACCAGCGCCGACTTCGAGAACGCGCCGGCCAGCACGAGCACCAGCGCGGTCGAGATCAGTGGACCGCTCGGCGCCGCCTCGACGATGCCGGCGATGCTCGTGGTGCCGGCGGCCACGCTGAGGATCACGATGCCGACGAGCATCGCCAACCCGCCGAGCGTGGTGACCAGCAACGCCTGCAGGCCCGCTCCTCGGCTCTCCTTGCGACCGGAGTAGTGCCCGATCAGCAGGTAGGAGAGCACGCTGGTGGCCTCCCAGAAGATGAACATCACGATGATGTCGTCGGCGGTGACCAGGCCGTACATCACGCCCGCGAAGGCGAAGAGCAGGCTCGCGAAGCGGCCGAGGCTCGGCTCGTCGCGGCGGAAGTACCGCGCGCAGTACAGCAGCACCAGCGCGCCCACTCCGGTGACGATCAGCGCGAGCAGCAGGCTCAGCGCGTCGAGCCGGAAGCTCAGTGAGATGCCGAGCTGCGGGATCCACGAGATCGACTCGCGGTGCTCCCCGCCGTCGAGGACGGTCGGGAGGTATGCCGCGGTGGCTATGAAGGCCCCGGCGGGCACGGCGGCCAGGCCGTAGAAGGCCTTTGGTCCGACGTGCTTGACCACGAGCGGGGTGACCAGGGCCAGGGCTCCGAAGAGCACGAGGATGAGAAGCATCACATTCCTCTCAGCGCTCGTACCCAGTCACAATCGTCGCTCAAGGGTACCGGATGGGGGTACCGGGCTCCCTGAGAGGGCCTCGGGCTTGCGCGATCAGGCGCTGGGATGCTGTGCCAGCGCTCGCGCGTAGAGCTCCGGCTGCAATCGGGTACGCCGGCTGACGACGAGGCACTCCGCACTGATCCGATCCGCGACGTCACCGGCGTACGGCAGCTCGAGGATCGTGGTCAGGCCGTTGCGCCAGGCCGGGATGAGCGCGTCGAGGCAGACCCGCTCCGGTGTCCGGTCGAGCGGCACGTCGTGGCGCTCGCGAAACGGGTCGCGCCAGGCGGCGAAGGCGGCCTCCTCGCTCGGAGTCAGCCAGCCTCGGGGTTCGGCGGCGACGTGCTCGACCAACTCGCCGTCGCTCAGCTCGCGAAGCAGCCGGGCGGTCTCGGGATCGGGCCCCTCGGTCGTCCGCGGCAGATGCCGACTCCACCAGCGAGCCCAGTCGCGGCGCCAGCGGTCGGCGGTGGTGTCGTCGAGTTCCACCTCGGACGGCTCCGGCCCGGATTCCAATCCCGGCACCTCCGGGATCGCCAGCCCGCGCAGTGCCCGGGCGTAGAGCAGGACGAGCGGGACCCTCGGCTGATCGATGCTGAGCACCATGTCGTGCGGCCACGGGTTGCGCGGATCGGGAGCTATCGATCGCATACGCACGCCCCATCTCTCGGTTCCGTTCATCCTACGAAAGCTGCCGGCGCCGTACCCTGGCGGCATGCCCCGACTCCTCGCTCCCGGTCAGCGCTCGCAACTGTGGCTCTACGACCTCGCGAGTCGCGCATCCGTTCTGCTCCTCGAATCCGACAGTGTGCTCGCCGAAGCGCCGAACTGGACGCCGGACGGTTCCGCCCTGGTGGTGAACGCCGACGGCGTGCTATTCCGGGTGCCGCTGGATGCACCATCGTTGCAGCCGATCGGCCTGGACGGCGTGCCGGCCGAGCTGAACAACGACCACGTGCTCGCCCCCGACGGTTCGGTCGCGTACGTGTCCGCCCGCAACGGTCACCTCTACTCCGTCGCGCTCGACGGCTCCCGGTCGGCGCGGCGGCTGACCGAGCCGCGCGGGGATCGGTTCAAGCACTACCTGCACGGGGTCTCGCCCGACGGGACGACCCTGGCGCTGATCGGCGGCGGGCCCGACGCCCGCGGGGACTGGACCACCAACGTCTACACGATGCCCGCCGCGGGTGGCGAGCTGCGGCAGTTGACCGACGACGCGCATCCTGACGACGGCGTCGAATTCGACGCGACCGGGGAGTGGCTGCTGTTCAACTCCGAACGCGAGACGCCGGGCACGGCGCAGCTGTTCCGGATGCGGGCTGACGGCAGCACGGCGCCGGAGCGGTTGGTGACGTCGGACACCGTCGACTGGTTCCCGCACGCCTCGCCCGACGGGCGCTGGATCCAGTACCTCAGCTACGGTTCGGGCACCGCGGGGCATCCGGCGGATCTGCCGGTGACGCTGCGGATGCTGCACGTCGCGAGCGGCGCGAACCGCGAGGTGCTCGCGCTCTTCGGCGGGCAGGGCACCACCAACGTGAACGGCTGGGCGCCGGACTCGACGCGGTTCGCGTACGCCGCGTATCCGCTCGAGTCGTAACGTCGCCTGATCATTCCCGACATATTCCGCAACGGACGGAATAGGGCATCGAGCGTGGAGTTGTCCTTACAAAGGCACATCAACCGCATGGAGGCACACTCGTGACCATCGATCAGCTCACCGCTCCCCGCACCATCCTCGGATCCTCGGATCTGTCGGTCTTCCCGCTCTCGCTCGGCGGCAACGTGTTCGGCTGGACGGCCGACCAGGCGACTTCCTTCGCCGTGCTCGACGCGTACGTCGCCGGCGGCGGCAACTTCATCGATACCGCGGACGTCTACTCCGCCTGGGTCGAGGGCAACGCGGGCGGCGAGTCCGAGCGGATCATCGGCGCCTGGATCGCGCAGCGCGGTCGCAGAGACGACCTGGTGATCGCGACCAAGGTGAGCCAACACCCCGAGTTCCCCGGCCTTTCGGCCGAGAATGTCGCGGCCGCCGCCCAGGCCTCGCTCGCGCGCCTCGGCGTCGACACGATCGACCTCTACTACGCTCACTACGACTCGGCGAATGTGCCGCTGGCCGAGACGGTGGAGGCGTTCTCGAAGCTGGTCGACGCCGGGGTGATCCGCGCGATCGGTGTCTCGAACTTCTCCGTGGAGCGCATCCAGGAGTGGCTCGACATCGCCGAGCAGGGCGGCTTCCACAAGCCGGTCGCGCTGCAGCCGCAGTACAACCTCGTCGAGCGCGGCATCGAGGCGGATGTGCTGCCGCTCGCCGTGGCGCAGAACCTCTCGGTCGTGCCGTACTACGCGCTCGCCTCGGGCTTCCTGACCGGTAAGTACCGCGACGGCTCCGAGAACGACAGCCCCCGCGCCGGCAGCGCCGCCGCCTACCTCGACGACCGCGGACGCGCCGTGCTCGCCGCGCTGGACGCCGCCGCGGCCGCGCACGGCGTCGAGGTCGCAACCGTCGCTCTGGCGTGGCTGCGCTCGCAGCCCGGCGTCGCCGCCCCGATCGCGAGCGCCCGCACCGTGTCGCAGCTCCCCGCGCTGCTCGCCTCCGCGACCCTCGAGCTGACCCCCGCCGAGCTGGCGTCGCTCACCGCCGCGTCCGCCTGACCCCAGAGCGAAAAGTTGCAGCCCTGGTCCGCCGAGGGCTGCAACTTTTCGCTCATTCGACGAGGCGGAGTTCGGTGATCAGGCCGTCGCGGAGGGTGACGAAGCCGTGGCCGTCGCCGGTGAAGACGCGGCTCACCCAGTCGAAGCGGATCTCGTAGGGGGAGTGCGCCTGCGACGGCACGGGCGGGTGCACGTCGGCGGGCGCGGGAGGCACCGGGACGGCTGAGCGGAGGGTCATTCGAGCGCCCGCGCCGATGGCGTCGGTGTGGGCCCAGGAGCGCACACCGTCGGGGCCGCGGCGGATGTTGCCCCAGTCGTTCACGAGGCCGTCCGGGGCGAAGAGCGCGACGAACGCGTCGTAATCACCGGCGTTGATGGCGGCGGCGAGCGCCTCGATGGGGGCGGGGGTGGGCATGGTTCCTCCGAGGGATCGTCAACGATTGCACCCCATTCTGCCCCGGTCAACGAGGCTCTCGGAAGGTGCTATTGTCTAACGGTGCCAAAACGCGGGCGCACTCCGGAAGGGGTGTGAACAGCGCGCGCATTGGCCCCCTTAGCTCATTGGTAGAGCACTTCCTTGGTAAGGAAGAGGTAGTGGGTCCGATTCCCACAGGGGGCTCTGTGTTTATGGTTCGCCCTGCGGGCGACACGTGATTCGGCGTAGTGAAACGTCGAGGCGGTCGTCCCGGAGCTAACCTGGATGCACATGGCGGGGTAGCTCAGGTGGTTAGAGCACACGGCTCATAATCGTGGTGTCGCGGGTTCAAGTCCCGCTCCCGCTACAGACAGAAAACGAAGGCCCCGGCAGCTGTGCCGGGGCCTTCGTCGTTCGTTCCCCAGCCGCTGCACGGCAGGATGAACACGTGCCACCCCGTTTCACTCCCGTCGAACAGCGGATCGACGACCTCGCGCATCGTGTGCTGCAGCGCACCCGGCTGCGCCCCGGATTCGTCGAGTTCCTGGTCTTCGGCGCCAAGCAGGCCTGGGCGTGCATCTTCGGGGCGGCGCTGTTGATCGTGATCCTCGCCGCCCGGCTCTGGTACCCGGACGACGCGGCGCTCGCCCGCAACGATGCGCTCACCATCGCGGCGGTACTGATCCAGATCGCGATGATCGCCGGCCGGCTGGAGACGTGGCGTGAGCTGCGGGTGATCGTGCTGTTCCACGTCGTCGGCACGGTGATGGAACTGTTCAAGACCGACGTGGGCTCCTGGAGTTACGCGGCCGACGGGATCCTGCGCGTCGGCGCCGTGCCGCTGTTCAGTGGTTTTATGTACGCCGCTGTGGGCAGCTACATGGTGCGCGTGTACCGACTGTTCGATCTGCGATTCACTCGCTATCCGCCGATCTGGGCGACGGCGGTGCTCGCCGTGGCGATCTACGCGAACTTCTTCACGCTGCACTGGATCGTCGACCTGCGCTGGGTACTACTCGCGCTGGTGATCCTGCTGTACGGGCGCTGCGTGATGGTCTTCCGGTTCTTCGCCGGAACCCACCGGATGCCGCTGCTGGTCGCCTTCGCACTGGTCGCCGCGTTCATCTGGCTCGCCGAGAACGTGGCGACGTTCTCGGGGGCGTGGCTCTATCCGGACCAACTCGATGGCTGGCATCCGGTCGGCGCGACGAAGTTGGTGAGCTGGTTCCTGCTGATGATCATCTCGGTGGTGCTGGTGACCTGGGTCTACCCGCCGCGCACGCCGGATCCGCCCGCCCTGCGGGTGTGAGGCGGACACAACCTCGGCTGAGAGCATCGCTCAGCGCCCATGAGCGCTGACGACGACTCTCAGCCGAAGTTACGTCCGTCACTCACACGGATGCGCTGGCGAAGAGCACGTCATCGCTCGAGACGAGGTCGTCGACGGTGAAGATGCGCGCGAGATCGTGGCCGGCAGCAACGGCGAGTTCGTGCTGCGCCGGCGTCTGCGGGGCGAGACGGCCCTCGAGGAACCCGCCGAGCGCGCGCACCGCGCACGCGGCGACGATTCCCTCCGGCGTTCCGCCGACGCCCATCACGAGGTCGAGCGAGCCGTTCGGATCCGCGGCCTCGATCGCGATCGAGACGTCGCCCTCGCCGCGCAACTGCAGCGCGCATCCGATCGCGCGCAGCTCGGTGATCAGCGTCGTGTGCCGGGGCTTGTCGAGTACCGCGACCCGGAGCTCGGCGACAGGCTTGCCCAGCGCTTTGGCGAGGCGATGTGCGTTATCGCTCGCCGTCGCGTCGAGCGACAGCACCCCGTGGCCGGCGGCGGAGGCGATCAGCTTGTCCATGTAGAACACGTCACGCGGATCGAACATCGTGCCGCGCGGGGCCAGCGCGATCACGCAGACCGAACCGGGCACCCCCTCCGCCGTGAGTCGGGTGCCGTCCAGCGGATCGACGGCGATGTCGCATGGGAGGCCACCGGCGCCGAGGCGCTCGCCGTTCGCCAGCATCGGCGCCTCGTCCTTCTCGCCCTCGCCGATCACCACGGTGCCGTCGAACGGGGCGTCCAGCAGCACGGCGCGCACGGCCGCGACGGATGCCTCGTCCGCGGCGTTCTTGTCGCCGCGGCCGTACCACTCGCGCGCCGCGCGGGCGGCCGCGCGCACCGACTCCGTGACGGCCTCGCGCAGCGCGCCGTCGTAGCGATCGCCGGCGATCATCCGCACCTCATCCATCCGCTCACCCTACCCACCGCACACCTCGCGAAATTTCGCGAGATTCGCTGTTTCGGCGGGGCCGGATTCGAGGTTCGCTCCTGCGGACGAGATCGGCCGCCGCGGCACGCCACCTCGTCCGCAGGAGCGAATCTCGCGAAATTTCGCGAGCATCGGGCGGCGGGCGGCGAGCGGCGGGGCGCCGCGGCTCAGACAGAGGCGGGTTGCGAGGTCGCGGCGCGCACGAGGCGCTCCAGCGTCGCCAGGCCGTCGGAGGAGAGCACCGACTCGAGGTGGCCCTGCACGGAGGCGATGCCGTCGCCGCGGAGGGCGTTGACGACTCCGGTCGCGCGGTCGGCCGAGATCTCCAAGCCGAGCGACGGGGTCACGGTCTGCTCCGCCGTCGCCACGGAGGAGAAGGTGTTGTAGAAACCGATCGCAGCATCCTGCCCGAACACGTCGACGGCGAGGCGCACGCCCTGGCGCGGCGCCGGCAGCGGCTCGACGGGGAGCCCCGCCAGCAGCGACAGCATCTGGTGGCTGAGGCACACGGCGAGCAGCGGGCGTCCCGACGCGAGCCGCTGCAGCATCAGCCCGCGCAGTCGTGCGATCCGGGGATCCTGATCGTCGCGCGGGTCGCCGGGGCCGGGGCCGAAGATCACCAGCTCGTCCGCCAGCACGTCCGTCACATCCGACCAGCGCTCGACCCGTGCGTTCATGCCCAGGTGGTGCAACTGGTGGGCGAGCATGATCGTGAACTGGTCCTCGTTGTCCACGATCAGCGCCGAGTGGCCGGCGAGGCCCTCGATGTGAGCGGGCGCCTGCGGGCGCAGCCAGAACGCGGCGAGTCGTTCGTTGCGCGCCTCCAGCGCCTCAGCGACGCCGGCGAACGCGTTCAGATCAGGCGCCGGTGGGATCTCGCGGGCCGGCAGCAGACCGAGCGCCGAGAGCACGCCCGACGCCTTCGCCCGAGTCTCCGCGACCTCGCCCTCGGGGGTCGAGTGCCGCACCAGCGTCGCTCCCGCCGGTACCGTGAGCCGGCCGCCCTCGTGCAGGTAGGCGGTGCGGATCAGGATGGGCGCATCCACCGAGTAACGAGTGCCCTCGGGCTCGAACAGGGCCATCACGCCGGAGTAATAGCCGCGCGGCTGCTTCTCGTACTCCGCGATGACCGTGCACGCGTTCTCCATCGGCGAGCCGGTGACCGTCGGCGCGAACATCGTCAGCCGCAGCACCTCTCGCACATCGAGGTCGGTGTGACCCTCCAGCAGGTACTCGGTGTGGCTGAGCCGCGACATCTGCTTGAGGTAGGGACCGAGGATGCGGCCGCCGCCGGGGCAGACGGCGCTCATCATCTTCATCTCCTCGTCGACCACCATAAAGAGCTCCTCGCTCTCCTTCACGTCGGCGAGGAAGCTCAGCACCTCCGGCCCGGTGGGGCCGGCGGCGGGGTGACGAAAGGTGCCGCTGATCGGGTTCATCATCGCGACGCCGTCCTTCACCGACACGTGCCGCTCGGGAGTCGCGCCCACCATCGAGACGCCCGGGGTGTGCACCGCGAACGTCCAATACGCTCCGGACTCGTCGGTCAGCAGCCGACGGAACCAGGACAGCAGCGCCCGCACCGGCTCCGCATCCGTGTGCGCGACGAACGACCGGGCGATCACGAAGTTCGCGCCCTGGCCGGTGCCGATCTCGTCGCTGATCACCCGGCGCACGATGTCGGCGTACTCCTCGTCCGGCACGTCGAAGCCGCGCTCTTCGACCGGGATCTCTTCGTCGGGCAGCAGAGCCAGCACCGCGTCCAGCGGCAGCGACTCGCGCTCGCGCACCACGATGCAGCGCAGCGGTGCGCCGTCGTCCTGGGCGTCGAAGCCGCGCTCGCGCACCTGGCGGTAGGGCACGAGCGTGAGCACATCCGCGCCGTCGAGCGGGATGTCGGCGAGCCCGTCGACGTCGACCACGTCGCCGGTGAGCACGTCGACGAATCCGTCGACGGCGTGCTGACGGCGGATGACGGCGAAGGGCATCGTGCCGTCGGAGGCGAGGATGCGGGTGAGGAGCGAGGTCATCGGTGGTCCTTGGTTCTGGACTTCCTCACCCGAGGCCCTGACAAACAGAACGACCGCCCGGTGAGGCGGTCGTGTGCAGGATTCTGCGCGTCGGTCCGCCTAGGAGGCGGGCCACCAGGAGAGGTGAGTCGACGTGCGCATGCGGGGAGTCTAGCGGGGCGGGGCGACAGCGGCCAAGTCGACCCTCCTGCCCGTCGGAGGGACGACGAGGCGGATTCACTCAGCGACGTTCAGTTTCTTGTAGCCCGCATACAGATGGTCAGCGCGGATCTTGTGCACCGAATCCGGAACCTGAAAGGGAGACGGTTTCGTTACCGCGATCGGGGAAGAACGGATCGAGGACGCGATAGAAATCTCTCAGGTGCGACCTGGGGGATTCCGACGGTGCACCGGCCACCGTCCATTCGTCTTGAGAAAGCACACGCATGTCCGCACTCCACGCCGGCCGCTCCGCCGTCGGCACCGTCTTCCTGGCCACCGCTCTCGCCGTATCCGGAGCACTCCTGCTCGGTCCAGTCGCGTCCGCCGAGGAGGCGACGCCGACGCCGGTCGTCGTTCCCACCGAGGTCGCCGCGTCCACCCCGCCCGACACCGATCCGAGCTGCACCGGGGATGCGGCCGCGCCGACCATCGACCTCGACGCGATCACGGTCGACTGGTCGCACTACGGCACAGCGGAAGTCACCCTGCCGCCCGCCTCCTTCGCTCCGTGCGCCTACAGCGCAGACCTCGTGCTCGTGATGGAGCAGTGGGACGGCGGTTACGACGGCGGCAGTTCCTACCTCACGCCGATCCCAGCCGACGGCTACGCCGGAGGCGTCGTCGACATCGACGTGCGCAACCCGGGCGTCAAGTCGATCCGCGTGACGGTGAACACCTTCGGGATGAAGGACGGCTCCTTCGTGCTGCTGCACCAGCTCGAAGGACGCACGGCGCCCGGCGTCGCAGCCCTCGATGCGTGGGACGAGTGCTTCTACAACACCGTCGGTGCCCCCGATTCGGAGTGGACCGCACCGAGCCTTGCCGCAACCGGCGCCGTGGAGTCCGTCTCACTCTCGATCGGCGACGTCGCGTTGCCCGAGTGCTTCGATTCGGGAGCGTTGACTGTTCAGGCCTACGACAGCTACTCGAACCCGGGTCAGGCCGGCGGATGGGTCGCCGACGTTGCGAAGGGATCGCTCGCCGACCTCTCGGGCACCACCGTCACCGCCCCGATCCGTGCGGGTGAGTTCAACTTCCTGCTGCAGGTCGACGGCACCGTCGACGGCATCGAGAAGAACGTCTCCGGCCTGTCGAAGGTGGAGAACGTGGTCGTCACCGCCGCGCCGGTCGTCGCTCAGCCGACGCCCACGCCGACCGCCGCAGCAACTCCCGCCGTGACGGCGACTCCCGCCGCCGCAGCCGTGCCGGCGAAGAAGAACCTCGCCTCGACCGGTGTCGAGCCGGTGATGCCGATCGCGATCGGTTCCGGCCTCTTCGCCCTCGGAATGCTCGGCCTGCTCATCGGGCGACGGCGCCGTTCAGCCGCGTAGCCCGGCCTGTCCAGAGGGTCCTCGGAGTGCTTCGAGGGCCCTCCGTCGTGCTCCGGACCTGCGGACACGTAGGGGTGAGGTCGCCGAGGGATGAGGTCGCCGAGCCCGCCACCCGGTCACGACTGCGCCGCGACTCCCGTGTTCTCGCCGCGCAACTCCCGCAGCAGCAGCGTGGCTCCCGCCGTCGCCGCCGGGGTCGTCACCACCGCGCCGCCGGGAATCAGGAACGTCAGGTAGACCGCGACGCCGAAACCGAGTGAGAGCGAACGCCGCGATGCCAGCAGCCTCCGCCTCTCTCGCAGTGTCAGCCCGCGAGCGTCGCCCGCGAACCCGCTGAGCTCGAGCGCCAACGTGCGCCCGCCGACGAGAGCACCGACAACGATTCCCGCGATCTGGCCCACGACCGGCACGATGCCGATGCCGAAGACCAGAAGAGCGATCAGCAGCGAGGTCGCCACGAGCACGATTCCGTCTCGGACGGCTCGCGCGACCCCGGGCCAGAACGCGATCTCGACCTCGTCGGGCACACCTCCGAGATCGGTCTCGACCCGTCGCCAGATCCGTTCGTAGAAGGGGTCGCCGACGGCCAGTGTGATGGCTGCGAAGAGCGCCACCACCAGGATCCCGACAGCAGCGAGAATCGCGATGCCGGCCAGCGTCCGCACCAGCGCACGCCACGGATCGCTCCAGTCGTCAGCGAACGGCGTCACGGTCACCGTGAGGCGATCGATGGAGCCGATCAGCACCACGAACCCGGCGACGAAGACGGCCCCGACGATCAGCGGAGGCACGGCGCCGAGCAGCATCAGTCGGGGCGACCGCCCCCACATCCGAAAGCCGCGCCCGAACAGGCGGACGCCGAGACCGATCTCACGCACGATGCTCATCCGAGACAGTCTCGCGGATGCGGAGCCGCAGCGGGAAGCTGAGGGGTACGGCACTCATTACAGCCCAATTCAGGGGCCATTTCGCCCGATCGCTCGAATCTGAATATTCAGGCATGCCATTCTGAGCCGTTTCTTGTTGTGAATGTTTGTCGGCTCTGTGCAGGTGGGGGATCGTGGCTCGTCGTCGCGCGAAGATGTGGGTAGTTCCGGGTGTGGCGGCGGTCTTGGCCGTGGTTCTCAGCGTCACTGTGGTGGATTCGGCCTCTGCGGCGGGAGTCCGGCTCGCCGAGTCGACTCCCGCCGAATTCGGTTATGAGACGCCGCAAGACCTCGGCTCGATTCCGCAGGAGGAGTCGGAGGAGCCGGTCCTGCCGCCGAGCGAGTCGCCGTCGACGAACGACATGAATCAGCCGACCTCGGCTCCGCTCGTCGCGCCCACACCGGCAGCTGAGCCGGTACCGGCTGAGGGTGAGAGCGATGCCGCTCAGGTACTCGATGATTTCGACCCGGAATCCGAACGTGTCACGGAGCGGGGCGAGTTCACGAACACCTACGAGGGGGACGATGACTCGAACGTGACGTCGGTCTCGCCGACCCCCGTGAATGTCCAGGACGATTCTGGCAACTGGGTGCCGATCGAAACGGACCTCGAGACGACGGGGGCGCTGTCATGGTTGGGGCGCGGTGGCGCGAAGGTGGATCTGCATCCCTTGCAGCCGGAGTTCGCGGAGAAGGCGGACTCGCCGAAGCTTCTGACGATGACGAACGACGAGCACGCCGTCACCTTCGCGTTGCAGGGCGCCGCCTCGAGTGTCCTCGAACGGGACCTGGCACCGTGGTCCGAGGCGAAGAACCATCTCGAGTACAAGAACGTCTTCGACGGCGTCGACCTCACCTACGACGTGGAGGAGAGCGCGGTCAAGGAGCTGTTCCGGCTCACGAAGCGCCCCACAACGTCGTCGGCGTGGACGTGGGCGGTGGATGCGCCCGGGCTGACGCCCACCGTGGATGCCGAGACGAATTCGATCTTCTTCCGCGATGGCGAAGGTACCGTGATCTTCGGTGTGCCGGCACCGGTCATGTGGGACTCGTCGGGCACGGATGACGTGCGCGCGAATGCGTTCAACGAGGTTTCGATGACGCTCGCGCAAAAGGGAGCGTCGTGGCAGATCCGCATGATGCCGAGCCTGAAATGGTTGCAGGCGCCCGAGCGGGTCTTCCCCGTGATGGTGGATCCGACGACGGTCACCACGGATGATTTCAACGAGATGGCCTACAAGTCGAACGGTCAGTCGAACCTGAACCAGGACACCTGGTTGGGCAACACCACGAACGGAATCTGGCGCACCCTCGTCCGCTACAACTACGAGCAGTTCTTCGGGAAGCAGGTTCTCGGCGCCCAGATCGGCGTGACCGGCATCTACAACGATTCGCACACGACGACGACGCGCACGGGAGGCGTGTACGAGGTCAGCGGCACCGGGTTCGGCGCGCAGGGGGCGAACGTGGGAGATCTGACGATCGCGGAAACGGGCGGTACCACGAACGCAGACGACAAGCGTCTGGGCGAGACGATCGCGCGGTGGGTGCGCGGCGGAGTGGGTGGTTTCCAGCTGATGCTCGCGGGTGATGAAAGCAATGCGTTCACCTACCGGCACGTTTCGACCGCGCTCTTGGTGGTGTGGAAGGACAAGCCCGTTGCGGGGTACGTTCCGGAGCCGTCGAATGGCGCTACGCAGCAGAGCCTGACGCCGCGGCTCCTGGCATCCGGGGCCTGGGATCCCGAAAACACCGGGCTGCACAACTATTTCCGGGTGAGCAAGAATCCGAACCCGGAGACCGACCCGGTCTGGGACAGCGGATGGATCAGCGACGCTGCACCGCGCGTTCCCGCCGGCATCCTCGAACGCAACACGACGTACTACTGGCGTACCTGGATCCGAGACGCTTATGACGGCGTTCTCGGCACGACGACGCTGAGCGTGAGCGGGGTCTGGAGCTTCACCACGGCCAATCCCGCTGTGCCGCCGCAGGCGTCGGCGACACCGGCCGATCGATCCATTCTGGTGTCGACATCTCCCACACTCACCATCGGCGGAACCACGCATCCTGAGGGCAAGACGTTTCAGTACGGTTTCCGGATCGCGACCGGTACGGACGCATCCACCGGTCAGGTGCTGAACTCCGGTTGGTTGCCGTCGACAACGACGAGTTGGACGCCGCCCGCCGATGCGCTGCAGGACGGCATCACGTACTCGTGGACGGTGCTCACCAAGGACAACGTCGGCGAATGGGGTCCGTTCTGGGTGAACAGGTTCACGGTCGATAAGCGCATCGGCAGCTCTGGTCCGGCGCCGACGGATGCGGTGGGGCCGATGACGGTGAACCTCGCGAACGGCAATGCGTCGCTGCAGTTCTCTTCGCCGACCGTCGCGACGGCGGGTGGACCCATGGGGCTGTCGTTCTCGTACAACTCGCAGAAGCAGGCGAACGGCGGGTTGAAGGCGGAGTACTTCAACGCGAAGTCGCCCGGTCAGGTCTCGGGCTGGAACTTCGATTTTGCCAACAAGTCGCCGGTGCTGGTGCGCACGGATAGCCAGATCAGTTTCGACTGGGGTGAGGGCTCGCCCGGGCCGGGCGTCGACGTCGACCAGTTCATGGTGCGCTGGTCCGGTTTCATCAAGGCGCCGACGGGGGAAGCCGGCACATACCAGTTCGGGTTCACGCGCGACGACGGGATGCGGGTCAATATCGGCACCTCGCAGGTGATCAATAAATGGACCAATGACGCCATCGAGACGGTGACGTGGGACGGCTATGGGGACTTGAGCACGACCCCGACCGCGTTCAAGGCCGAGTACTACGAAGACGCGGCACGCGGCCAGGTGCAGTTGTGGGCGAAGAAGAACGGCGGCGGCACTCCGTTCATCATCCCGGCGTCGTGGTTCTCGCGCAGTACGCAGACGATGCCCGCCGGCTGGACCAGTTCGACGGCGCTAGCCGGTGACTCGGGCTACTACAGCTCCGTGTCCGTGAACGAGGGATCTGTCGTCTTCACCGATGTCACGGGCGGCACGCACTCGTGGGCGAAGAAGAAGGTCGACAGCAGCTATGAGCCGCCGGTCGGTGAGTCCGGTGTCGTCGCGATCGCGGGTGACGGCCGTGTCTCGCTGACCGATCAGTCCGGTTTCGTGCACCTCTTCGGCGCGGATGGCCTGATCGCTCAGGTATCCAGCCCGACCGCGATCGGCAAAGAGACCGCGCCGAAGATCATCTACCGCGCCGGCACCGGGCAGGTCGACCGCATCGTCGACCCGCTTTCGAAGCTGAACACCACGCCGCAGACCCACTCCCGCGAGGTGCGCTTCGTGTACTCCGGTGATAGCGCCCAAACGGCCGGGCTTTCGGGCGCTGACGTGGTGAATGGCAACCCGTGTCGAACGGGCACTGGATTCTCGGTACCGCCGACGGGAATGCTGTGCCGGATCGTCTATCCGGGCCACGTCGTCGGCGCCGCCGATATGACGGACCTGCTGTACGACGCGAACGGCCGCTTCGTGCGTCTGATCGATCCGGGCAACGCCACCTCGACCTTCGTTTACGATGCGGCCGGACGGATGTACATCTTCCGCAACGCGGTGATGAACGACATGATTGCGAACGGCCTCGCGGGGCTCACCGTCGCCAGCCGCACCATCGAGATCGGCTACGACGCGCAGGGGCGTGCTCAGACCATCTTTTCGGCCGCGCCCGATGGCGTGACGGAATCCACCCGTCAGACGAAGACGTACACCTACGGCGCGGGCACCACGTCGGTCGACGTCTCCGGACTCGCAGCCCCCGCGGGTGCTGCACCGAACTGGCACGCGTCGACCGTCACCTACGACAGCGCGTATCGCACGACAAGCACCACCTCCGCGACCGGGCTCACCGCGTCTCAAGAGTGGAATAACCGTGATCAGAAGACGGCGGCGACCAACGCCCAGGGGCTTCGCACAACGACTCTGTACGACACCCGCGATCGCCCGACCGATTCCTACGGGCCCGCCGACGCATCCTGTTTCGAAGCGTCCGGGCTCCCGAAGTCGACCTGTGCGATCAAGCCGGCGCACACGCGCACCGCCTACGACGAGGGAATGCAGGGCCTCGCCGTTTCGTACTTCGACAACAGCCAGCTCGCCGGTGTCCCGGCGCTGTACGACCTCGACATCGGGGCGAAAGACGGCTACGTGTCTCACGACTGGGGAACGTCGAACCCCGTCACCGGGGCGACCCCGGACAAGTGGTCGGCGCGATTAGCCGGCACGATCACCTTCCCCGCCACGGGTCGGTACTACTTCAAGACCTACGCAGACGACGGCACAAAGCTGTGGATCAACAATCTCGCAGTGATCAGCGACTTCTACGTCTCCGCAGCCCACTGGTCAGCGCCGGGCTACTACGACGCAACGGCCGGCGAAACAGTTCCGATCCGACTCGACTACATCGACAACGGCGGCGACGCGCGGCTCGAGTTGCACTGGCAACCCGTAGGAGCATCAACGACCACGCTGGTCCCGGGTGATGTGCTCAAGCCCGATTACGGACTCGCGACGTCCTCGGTGACGGATGACGACGCCGCGGGCGTCACGGGAGCGACAGCACCGTCGATCTCGTCGACGACCAGCTACAGCAGGCCGTGGCTCGGTCTCGCAGATCAAACGGCGAACGATCCGACGGGTCTGAACCTGCGCACGGCGATCGGGTACGACACCCAAGCCAACGGCTATCGACGACTCACGAAAACCCTGCCCGCCGCGACCGCATCCGGCGCGGCGGCGAGCACCGCCGGAGTCACGACCAGCTACTACGGCGATACGGAGGCGATTACCGCACAGACGTGTGGCGTGCCGACCGGCACGAAGCAATTCGGATTGGTGAAGTCGCAGAAGGGTGCCACCGCGGCGAGTGGACAATTCGTGACCACCGAGTTCGTGTACGACGCTCTCGGCCGAGTCGCCGGCACGAAACGCACGGGCGATTCGAACTGGACCTGCACGACCTTCGACCCTCGAGGACGGGTGAGCTCGGTCAGCTATCCCGCGGTCGCGGCAGTGACCACTCCGGCCGCTGCGGCAATTCCCGCTCGTCTGGTGACGTACCGGTACACGAGCACGGGCCTGGCAGATGGTGATCCGCGGATCAGCTCCGTGCAGGACACGGCCGTAACCGGGTCGCCGAATGCGGGCAAGATCACGACTGTTGCTGATGCAACAGGGCGAATCACCTCCTACACAGACGTGTGGAACACGACCACCGTGACGACTTACGATCAGGTGGGTCGTGTCGCGCAAACACAGACAACGTCAGGTAGCACCGCGACGACGCGGGCGTTCGAATACGACGCGGACGGAAAGGTCGTGAAGGTGAAGGAGGCCGGTGCTGACCTCGCTGTTGTCACGTACGGGTCGGCGACCGGACCTGCCGCGCAGCGCGGTCAAGCGACGGGCGTCACGTATCCCGCTGGAGGCGCGGGCAATGGCACGAGCTTGTCGGATCTTCTTGTTTCTGCGACTGGGGCCGCGAAGTCGTTGACGTGGAACTTCGCCAGTGGTGCGGCGGTGACGGATGCCGTCGCTCGGTCGCAGTCGGGTCGGATCGTGCAGAACACGTCGACGGTCGCGGGTCAGGCAGCGTTGACATCGACGTATCGTTTTGATGCGGTGGGGCGTTTGACGCAGGCGACTATTCCGGGACATACACTCAGCTACGGGTATGGTGCGGCGAGTTGCGGCACGGCGAATGCGGGGCTGAACGGCAACCGCACGAGCATGTCGGATCAGCCGACAACCGGCGCGACGACGTCGGCGAGCTACTGCTACGACGCGGCCGATCGGTTGCTGTCTTCGGTGGTGACGAACCCGGTTGCGGGGGCCGATTCGGTTTCGGACGGTCTCGCGACGAGTGACCTGTTCTACGACGCGAAGGGTCGAACGCGCAAGATCGGTGACCAGGTTCTGTCGTATGACGTCACTGATCGGCACATCAAGACCGTGAACGCGGATGGCTCGAGCGTCGAATATCTGCGGGATGCGACGGATCGTATCGTCGCACGGATCAACACGCCGGCCGCGGGTGGTGGTGCAGCGTCGACAATTCGGTACTCGTTCGCGGGTGGTGGCGATGCGTCGTCGATGCTGCTCGATGGCGGGAATGGGATCGTGGAACGCACCCGAGCGCTGCCAGGCGGGGTAATTGTGTCGTTGCGTGCGGACGGGAGCGAAGTCTGGTCCTATCCCAACCTGCAAGGCAGCATCATTACTACAGCTGATGGCAACGGAGTACGCAGCGGGGTCGTGAGTCGGTATGACCCGTTCGGTCAGCCGGTCGATCCGGTCACGGGGCGGATCGGTACGATCGCGGCGGCAGATGCGGTGCAGGATACGCAGAAGAACTCTGATGCGGATTATGCGTGGCTCGGCTCGAATCAGAAGCTGTTCGAGCATGCCGGAGGTATCGCGGCGATCGAGATGGGCGCGCGGGTGTATATCGCGGCGCTTGGCCGGTTCTTGTCTGTAGACCCGGTCGAAGGTGGAGTCGACAACGACTACAACTACCCTCTCGACCCGATCAACAAGCTCGACCTCACCGGGCGATGCTCTCTTCTAGCTGCAGATCGCGGAGCATGTAAGATCAAGCCTGGAACTGGGGACGGGGGACGGAGGGATGCCCGCCGAACCGGGGGAGCCGGCCAATCTGCATGCGTTATGTCCGGCGAATGTCACTCGCAAACGTACGCCGATCGCGTTTATGCTCCATTCATCTACAGCTCTTCGGCAAGAGCATGGAAGACTCTATTCGTTACCACTGATTGGGAATTTGTCAGCCTCATGCTGGCTACTGCGTCGTTGATGGCCATCCCGATGCCACCAGTTGCTGCTGGCCTAGGGCTCGCAAGCACGGGAATAGATTGTATTCGCGGTGACACGGCAGGATGCATGCTTGGCGTGAGCACACTCGGCTTGGGCGCTGGCGTCAAGGTGGTCGGTCGCGTGGCTCCTGACGTGGCATATGGAATGGATAGCGGCTTGAAGGCGTGGGGAATCAATACAGATGTGGGCGGCTACGTGTCGAGCTTGTTCGGGTGGCTGTACTAATGATAGAAGACGCTTCAGATTCGAGGCCATTTGCAGATTCATTCGAGCTCATCCCTGGTCGCCCAGCGCAGATCCTCGCATCGATTTCACTTCGTCTCGGCATTGCAGCATGCGTGACATTTCCGGTGGTTGGTCTAATCGGACTGTCACTTGATCAAATTTGGTCGATTCCCGTAGTCGGGGGTTTCCTAGTGGCGTCAGCGTTCCTGCTGGCTGCGGAATGGGTCAGGCGATCGAGCGTGCAGCGCGGATGGGAAGAAGCGGTAAGTGGATACACCACGCTCCCGCACCAGCATCCGGACCTGCCACAGGTGGATCCGACTTATGGGATCGTGATTCGAATGGCGAACCAACCAAGGTTGACACCAGAAGAGCTCAATAGTGCACTCCAGAGAGTTCGGATAATGCGGAATGGATCGCTCGGCTAATGCGCCTCCGAAAAACGCTGGTCGCTTCATTCGTGATTGTTGCCCTCATCTGGATCGGATATAAGTACTCGAACTTCATAATTCCAGGATAAATAGGATGCAACGCAAGTCCCCACTCGCTCTGGAAGTTGGTAAGCTATCATGCGAACCAATCATGAGATGATCGCGTTCGCGGTGATCGGATGGTCGGTACGATCGCGGCGGCAGATGCAGCCCCGCTTGCGAGTCTTGGTATGGCAAATTCTCTCGGCAATACATCGACAGCAATCTGCTGTTTTACCGATCCGACGACACCTAACTGTCTGGTGAACGGATTTCTGGGTGTGGTCGGGTTCGGATTCGCTGGGCACACGGGCAAGCATGTCAGTGACGCGGTCAAGCAGATAGACCTGGGTTTGGAAGCCGCCGGCGTGGAAATCACGTTCCTGACCTTCTTCGGAGGCGTATCCGATTGGTTCAGCATCCCATTATTCTGGAGAAATAGGAGTTGTTTTTGAAAAGAAGGAAACTGACCCATTTTGCGCGCTGGTTCTGGGTTGCCATCATCTCGCTCACCTTACTCGCGCTACTTCGTTTCGGGTTCACTTCAGGCCTTTCTGAACGATCTCCCACTTCGCTCACCACAACCGGCCTTATTGTGGCGGTAACTATCCTGTTCGTTATCATCTACGCCGAGCGAACCTCCAGGGTTGCCCGTCATCTGAGACGCAACCATCCGTCGGCCGATATCCGGGCGATACACGTGCGGCCAAGTCAGATCAAGGAACTATCGATCTTTCTCCCTTCAGTCAAGCTTGCTGGGTTTGAGGTGCGCGTTCCTGTTATGGTTACGGTCGACGGCCTGACCTTCTGGTCTAGGACCATGCCGGCTACGGAAGTAGCACGCATTCCATGGGACGCTGTAATTGAGCCAATAGGCGCAGAATCGACGCCAACAACATATGGACACGAAGCTGCGGTCCGGGTCGTGGTGGGTTCGGCAGACGGACCTGTCATACACGATTTCATCTTCGGAAGTGGGTGGTTATGGGGCATTCCTCGCCAATTCTCCGGAAAGATGATCGAGTATGCAGGTGCGCTCGAGCATAAGCGGGTCAGAAGCGGATCGTAGTGTCACTGCACGGGCCCGTCGGACCAACTATCAACCCTACAAAATATAGCAAATGGAAAAACAAGCCGAAATATGAGGGAAATGACCTGATTCTATACTCGACCGCCTTGAGTATTCTCGCGCTTATCCCCTCTGCGATACAGCCGGCGCTTGCTTTGTATGCAGGTTACGAGAGTCTTCATTCGTGGGCAATAAATCGCCAAGAAGATAAATGGAGCATGGCATGCGGCAACGATGGCGCTCTAAATCTCGTGGGGTTCCTGCCTGGACCGGCTTCGTATGTACCGCTCGGAGTTAACATTTCGCAGAGTTTCGAGATTGTTCAGTCAGGGGAACACGATTTTCACTTCTGACGAGGGGCGCGGCACTGAACCACCACCGAGATTCACCTTGCGGCCTGTAGCCGCTTTGGTCTTTGTCATCTTTGGAATCGCCCTTTGCGTGGCCGTCGTACGGGCTGGAGTCGGCGGCGGTGTCGGGCAGGCGGTTTCTGCATTGGCCCCAATTGCTGCCGCAATTTTCGTGGCAACGCTATTCTGGGCCGCGGGATATGTCATACCGCTCACGCTTTACCGCGCCGTGAAACAAAAGTCACTCGGAGAGGTTGTTTATCCCGTTCTCGTGGGCACAGAGCAGGATCCTGAGTTCCAGGCGATTCCAGGCTCTGGTGGTTGGAGGCGACCGAGAAGCCACTACCTGTGCATCTCCATAGATGATCGCTCTCTGCGGGTTTGGTATCCCGCAAGATATCCACAGAATATTGTTACTATCGAGCTGTCGCAAATCGTGGAGGTGGAGTATGCTCAGGTTCTCTACTCCACGGGTAAATTCCCTGCGCTTCGAATTTCCTGGGTTGATGCGATCGGCCAGCCTTACTCTCTGCGGATTGCGGTATGTCGCGCTGTTGGACCGTTCATATTTCCCGGCTCTGCGGGACAACTTGTTGGCGTACGAGAACGCCTGTGCGAGCCGAGACGCCGGCCGCGGTGATTATTCGCAGAACATTCGGGTGGGCAATTGACCCCTCATCCCGGATGATGGCTGGCGTGGCTGTGTCGCTGCGATGAATGAGCTGGTATCAGTCGATGGCTGGCTATGCGGATCGAGGTTCCACCGGTATGGACATCTTCTCCTGGTATTCGGACGCGACCTCCGGCTGATGACGATTCCAATGTTGAAGGAGGTGCTTGGTGGGCACACCAGACAGGAGCAAATTCTGGCCGTCGGCCGGAGCTTTGGCGCTCACCGTTTTCGCTCTCTGTAATGCGTGGCGGCAAGCACTAAGTATGCAGGAGCGGTATAGTTGGGCCATTCTCGTGACGGGGTTGGCGACACTTGGCGCCGCTATAGGGTTTATCCTCCTGTGGTGGCTTTCGAACCGACTTGATCTTCGGGGATTTGAGGCGTTCAAGAACGGAGTCAGCAATCCCCATGGAGTAGTCGCGACGGTCGCTGTCGATCGACTGACTAGATCGGGTACGTCACGGCGGCGCAGGTGATGAATACTATTCGCGGTGGCGGGGACGCGTCGTCGATGCCGTTAGATGATAGGGATGTGAGAGTGGGGCGTACTAGTGTGGCAGGTGGGCTTGGGGTTCCTGGACTTAGCGAGGTTGATGCTCCCATGATCCGATCAGCGGCGGGCGCTACTCGTTCTGGTATACGGGCTGCCGGTACTCGCCTACATACCGCAGATAATTTTAACCTTTTGGGAGATTGGTAATAGGTGGGCTTCACTGAGAAAATCGTCATCCCGCCGGGATGGAGTGCGCGCAAATGGGCGCTTCTGTACACAGTCCTGTTCCTCGCTTGCATCATACCGGGCCTAGCCTTCATGATGATTGCCTTAGCTGGCGGTATCGGGCACTCAATCATTGCGCTCATTCCGCTTGCCATGAGTGGCTGCGCGATCTTTGTGGGTGCGGCTATTGGTCCTCGGTCGGATAAAGCTCGCGCGAGGGAACTAGCGCATGGTTATAGCACTGCCTGGTTCGCTCCTTCGCGTCTTGACCAAGTCGAGCCCAGGACGGGCTATGTCATCCGTCGACGCGGCGAGCCGAGTATCTCGTTCGGAGAAATGAGGGCCCGATCTCGGGCAGCGCGCCGATATGATAATCGTTCAACCTGACGGCGCGGATGCTCGTTCAGAATACGCAGATGATCTCTGATGCAGGTGATGCGTGGATTCGTGGCTGGGCTGGAATCAGGAGTTGTTCACCGGTACTATCGGGAACGTACCGAGAAGGATGGAATCGGTTTTGACTGAGCTGGAAAATGCAGATCCGGGATGGTATCCGGATCCGACGTCGCCCGGACGCGAGCGCTGGTGGTCGGGTACTACCTGGTCCAAGCGTTCCGTGAAGACACCAAGCGGGTCAACTCTGAATGCTCGTTTCCTTCGGGCGCTGAGAGGGGCGTCCAACACTCCTGCGGGTGTATCGATTGAATCAGGTCGGTGGGCAATCATATTCTTCCTACTGATCACGTTCGCGCGTTTGCTGCCGTCTGATACTAGGGACGTCGCTGTCCTAGCTCTGCTCTTCGCTGGAACGGCAGCAACTGTATGCGCGCTGATATTCGGCGTTGCAGGTCTTCTTCAGCCGCGCAGTTCCGGGGGTCGTCCCGCGGCAATAATCGGGACGACTATCGGAGGAATTTGTGGCTTTTTCGTCGTTCTCCTTCTCGCACTGATTTTGCTTGGAGGCTAGCGATCGGAGTAAACGGACGGAAATTCTGGCCGTCGGCGAAGCTCTGGCGCTCACCGTTCTCGCTCTCCATAATGCGTGGCGGCAAGCATTGAGTATGAAAGAATGCTATAGTCGAGCAATTCTCGTGACGGGGTTGGTGACACTTGGCGCTGCTAAAGGAGGCGTCGCCACCAGTATTGCGGGGAGGGGCATGAGATTTGTCGAACAATGTGAATAGTCTCACGGACTGGTGGCGATGATGAGCGAAGGGCGCAAGTACGACGTGCCGAAGGGGCTCGGTATGCGCGGTTGGATGGCGTTCCATGCGTGGATGCTCGCCCTATGATTGATTCCGATTGTCCCCTTCGGCATCATTGCCTCGATCAACGGCGTCGGGGACGTCCGGGTATTCGGACTTCTGGGGCTGAGCGTTCTTGCTATCGCCCTCAACTCAAGTCTCAGTTCACGGTCCGACCGGCGGCAGGAGGCTGAGCAGAAGAACGGGTACAGCACGGCTTGGTTCGCGCCATCGAGTCTCGCCCAAGTGGAGCCGAAGTCGGGTTATGTCATACGTGAACGCGGTGAGCCAACGATCTCATTCTCAGAGATGCGTCGTCGTTCCAAACAGGCGAGAGGGGACTGGAAGACTCATAATAGTTGAAGACGGTGAAGTCGACGTTTGTGATGGGTCGTGTCGTATGCCTGGTGTCGTTGCGTGCGGATGGGAGCGAGGGCACGCGGGAGCATTGGTGAATTTGGTGACAATGCATATACCTTCAGGGATTGGTAGGAGATGAACGATTGTGATCGCGTCGACGTGCCTTCGGGGTGGAGCATGCGTGAATGGGGATGGCTTTACATCGTTCTATTCGCGACTTTCGTTGTTTCTACGCTGATTTTCATGCTTACAGCTATCCTAGGAGGGATTAAAGATATATCTTCTTTCCTGCCTCTTTTGGTTGCGATCTCCTGCTGTGCGTTGGGCTCTGCGTTCGACGGTCTGTCTGCGCGGTGTCGCGCAACAGAACATGCCAGCGGCTATAGCACGGCGTGGTTCGCACCTTCGCATCTTGCTCAAGTTGAGCCGAAGTCTGGATACGTTATCCGCGCCGTTGGCGAGTCTCGACTCCCGTTTCGTGAGATGCTGGCTCGCTCGAAGGCTGCGCGGCGGAAGTTTGTCGAATCGCAGCTCTAGCGTCATCTCCGTAATTCGGTGGATACTTGTCGCAGTCTGGTCTTAGGAGTAGTGGCCACAGCTGGTAGAACTTCGTACCGTGGCGGTCGGCGACGACCGAGGAGTCGCCACTGAGGCAGCTCACGGCAGGTTCGAACTCCAGCGTTGTGCTGGTCGTGGTCGGAGGAGTGAAGCGAGTCCGTGTACGCGACGGCGTCGCTCCTGCACTCGTGCGCGCATGAGAATGGCGGCGTGATCGCGGGCGGTCTTGACGCGACGGCGGAGGGCGGTGGGGCAGCTCACGGTCACCGTGAATCCGGTGGTGCTCGTCGATTGCGTCGACTCGGGGCGGTCTCCATCGGTGCGGTGCCGCATCTCGACGATGCTGACGACAGCTGGAACGCCGAACCGTTCGCTGTCGATCTCCAGCACCAGCCGAGGGGTGGTCAAAAGACGACCGCCATCCGCGCCGGTTCGTACTGGCTCGTCTCGGGCACGTCGTCGCCGCGCTTAGCCGCGGTCCGTGCATAAGAGCTGTCGCTGCGCCCGGTCGGGCGGCGGGAGCAGTGACGGCCCGCTTCCACAAGTTCGCGGACACCTGCTAGACAGAGGTCGACGGGACGACGACGTTCTCCGCTGAGACTCGGTGGTCGCCCTGCTCGGGGAGGGTCAGATGCGCAAACCACTGGACATGCTCGGCCGGGCGGCGATCGTGCTCGGGTTGCTCACGTTCTTCGCTTCCTGGTCCGCGGCCGAGACGGCAGCACCGATCGATCCCGTGGCATCAGCCGTTCCGATTCCTTCGCCCGTGCCGACTCCATCCCCGGATCCGCTCGCTCCGGCCTGCGAATCTCAGCCGCCCGCGGTGTCGCTCGATGCCGAGCGGATCGCGCCGGACTGGCAGATCGCACGGCTCACGGTCACCCTTCCGCCTGCGCAGTTGTCGCCCTGCTATCCGGAGGGCACGATCTCCGTGACGCTGAGCCGCCCGGCGAGTCCCGGCGCCCGGCCGGTCGTCGAGACGATTCCCGTCCCCGCTGCGGGATACGGCGGTGGCCTCGTTTCGTTCGTTCTCGGCACAACGGATCTCTACGATCTCGTCGTCGCATCGAGCGCGTCCGGCGTCGGTGCGGTCGAGCACCTGCGGGTGACCGAACACCCGGGCTATCGGAACGGGTTGGACGAATGTATGTCGCACTCCGAGGAAACCAGGGAGCGGTGGCCCGAGGTGAGCGCGACTGCCGGAGTGGAGTCGTTGACGGTGGCGGTGGGCTCCTATGCGCTGCCGAGCTGCGTCGATTCGTCGCGCATCCTTCTGCTCGGCGAGGGGCCGTGGGACTACCAGAAGCACGGCCCGTCGTATTCCACCGCGCTGGGGGAGGGGATCGACGCCGGAGCGAGCTACGCCGGCGGCGAGTACACGTTCGCTCTGCAGCCGCGGGACTATGACGTCGTCGCAACGGTGCGGGCGCGGGTGGGCGATACCGAAGATGTCGTTGCGGTCTCGATCTGGCAGAAACCGGGCGGAGGTTCGTGGACGGTGCTTCCGAAGGTCGAGGCGGCACCGATCACCCCCGTTGAAGACGAGGCGGACTCCGAAGCGAGCCTTGCCGCGACCGGCTGGGATCCCAGGGTCGCGGCCATGATCGGGGTGGCGTGCATCGTGCTCGGGCTGGTGCAGCAGCGCCGTCACGCGAGGCGTCGAATCTTGTAGACGGGCCACTACAGGCCGCCCGGTTTTTTGTATCCGTCGGGCGGAACCTTTTATCGAGATTGCTTCGTTATCGCGGGCGTCGATGCCGTGTCGCGCAGCCCGGTAGAACTGGTCTCAGGTGCTTCCAGGGGGAATCCGGGATCGGCACCGTCCCTATCCACTCATTCGAGAAAGACACAGTCATGACTGTCTTCGGGCCTTCGCGCCTTCGTTCCCGGCGCCTCGCGTCGGCACTCTGCTGCGCGGCGATCGTGGTCGGGGGCGCCATGTTGAGCGCTCCCGCCGCGTCAGCTGTCGAAGCGACGCCAAACGCCGTTGCGATCGGCGAAAGCACAATGCCGACGGCCGGGTCGAGTTCCACGCCGACGGTGGTGCCGACCACGACGGCGACTGGTGATCCGACGCCCACGCCCACGCCGACGCCCACGCCGACGCCGACGCCAACGCCGACGGGCAAGGCGCCAGCGATTCCGGTGACGGATTGTGGACGGCCCGTCCAGCCGGGTGGTGAGTTCATCGCGAGCGTGGTTCCGGGTTCGAACCGGCTCGTCGTCACTCTTCCGGCGATCGCAGACCGCGGTTGTTTCGATTCTGCCTACCTCGCTGTCGCCGCCTACGACACGGAAAGCCCGTGGAGTGACGTGCGCACGGTGGAGATTCCGTCCGAGGGCTCCAGTGAGGGAACCGTTGAGTTCGCGCTGCCCGCCGCGGATGTTGACTACGACGTCGTTGTGAACAGTTACGGCCGCAGCGCTGGGGGCGACACGGGTCCGTTCGAGGAGTACAGCGATTCCGTCTACGCGGCCGCGTCGCTCGTGCAGGCGTGCGCGCATGAGAATGGCGGCGTCATCGTGGGCGGTCTTGACGCGAACGCGGAGGGAGGTGCGGGACACATCACGGTCACGGTGAATCCTGCGGCGCTCGTCGATTGCATCGATTCGGGGAAGATCTCCATCCGTGCGGTGCCGCATCTCGACGATGCGGACGACAGCTGGAACACCGAGCTGTTCACTTCCGATCTCGACCACCAGCCGAGAGGCGGTCTGAACACAACCGCCATTCGGGCCGGTTCATACTGGATCGTCGCGGATGTGACGGCAGAGGTCGACGGACACAGCGAAACGTTCTCGTCCTACGTCGGAGACGAACGGATCATCGTCACGGCGCCGTCGACGGGTAGCGAGGGGGCGGGAGGTTCCATCGGTGGTGGCGCGCTCGCCTCGACCGGTGTCGAGTCGACGGTGCCGATCGCCCTCGGATCCGCGTTGCTCGCCGCCGGGCTGCTTGGTCTCCTCGTCGCTCGTCGTCGCCGCGCTTAGCCCCAGTCCGTTGGCGGGGCTGTCGTGGCCTCCCGCTCTGGCGGCGGAAGGCAGCGACGACCCGGCCACGCAGCCGTCATAGAAACGTCAACCCGCTGATGAGGCCGGCCCTCTCAGCGGGTTGACGTTTCTCCGACGGTCAGCGCAGACGACGGTCAGCGCAGGGAGAACGGCGCGAGGAGACCGTCCATGGTCTTCGCCGGCGGGCGGGCGAATTCGTCGCGGCGGGAGGTGGTGATGCCCAACGAGACCAGGCTCTCGACCAACTTCACGCCGGCGCTGACGCCGTCGATCACCGGTACTCCGAGCTGGGCGGAGATGTCGCGGCAGAAGTCGGCCATGCCGGCGCAGCCGAGCACGATGGAGTCGGAGCCGTCGACCGCGAGCGCCTCGGCGCAGAGCGCGGTCACCACGCGGCGCGCATCCGAATCCGGATCGTCAAGTTCCAGCACGGGGATGTCGCAGGCGCGGACGGAGCGCAGCGCCTCGTCGAAACCGGCTCGGCGCGCGATGTCCCAGGCGCGGCCGCTGGTGCGCGACAGCGTGGTCACGACGCTGAAGCTCCGACCGACGAGCGTGGCCAGGTGGAAGGCCGCCTCGGCGATGCCGACCACCGGCCCGTTCGCGACCTCGCGCGCCGCATCCACTCCCGGGTCGCCGAAGCAGGCGATCACGTAGCCGTCGCTGCCCGCGGCGTCGCCGCGGGCGATCTCGTGTAGGATGCCCGGCACGGCGAGCGCCTCGTCGTAGTGGCTCTCGATCGACGCCGGACCCATCGGCGGATTCACCGCCACGGTTTCGGTGCCGATCGCGGCGACCTGCCGCGCGGCCTCTCCGATCGTGCGCGTCATCGCCGCGCTGGTGTTCGGGTTGATCAGCGTGATCTTCATCCGTGCCTCCTCTCATTCCTGCGAGGGACCCGCGCAGCACGCGAGGGCGCCTCGGACCGGGGCGCCCTCGCGCGCTGAAGGGGTCCCTCGCAGGAGGGGTTACTTGCCGACGCCGTCCGTGGCGAGTTCGAGCTCGTCGTCGAGGCGGCCGATCATCGGCCGCGAGCGCTCGAGCAGCAGCATCGCGACGTAGCCGACGCCGCAGCCGATGAACCAGCTGAAGTTGCCGATCCACATCACGGCGTCGCCACCGGGGATCCAGTGCGGCAGCAGCACGGCGGCCAGCGACGGGACACCCGCGATCACCACGGACCACACCGCGTTGGGGTTGTAGCCCTTGGTGAACCAGTAGCGGCCCTTCTCGCTCATCGTGTACATCTCGTCGACCCAGATGCGCTGCTTGCTGACCTGGTAGTAGCCGGCGATCAGGATGCCGAACAGCGGCCCGATCAGTGCGCCGAGGATGCCGAGGGTGTACATGATCGCGGTGTCGTTGGAATACCAGTTCCACGGGGTGAGGATGACCGAGCCGACGGCGGCGATCATGCCGCCCATCCGCCACGAGATCTTCTTCGGGTTCACGTTCGAGAAGTCGAACGCGGGCGAGATGAAGTTGGCGACGATGTTGATGCCGACGGTCGCGATCACGAAGGTGAGGCCACCGAGGATGATCGCGAACGGGGTGTCGATGCGCTCGACGGTGTGGATCGGGTCGGTGATCAGCTCGCCGAACACCGGGACGGTGGCGGAGGCGGTGATCACGACGAGGAGCGAGAAGAAGAGGAAGTTGATCGGCAGGCCGAGCAGGTTGCCGCGCTTGACCGCACCGTAGGACTTGCCGTAGCGGGCGAAGTCGCCGAAGTTCAGCATCGGACCGGAGAAGTAGGAGACCACCAGCGCGATCGCGGAGATCATCAGCGGCAGGCCGGCGACGAAGTCCATCGGCTCGCCCTCGGAGAGGTTGAGCGAGACGTTCTCCCACCCGGCCTGCGAGACCAGGTAGATCGCCAGCACGACCATCACGACGTAGACGGCGGGGCCGGCCCAGTCGATGAACTTCTTGATCGCCTCCATGCCGCGCCAGAACAGGGCGGCCTGCGCGAACCAGAGGATCGCGTAGGAGATGTAGCCCAGCGCCGACAGGCCCAGGAACGAGGTGTTGTTCAGATCGGTCGCGGCGGGCCAGAACTTCAGGAAGATGATGTTCAGCGACTGCGCGGCGAGGTAGGTCTGCACGCCGTACCAGGCGATCGCGATCAGGCCGCGGATGATCGCGGGGATGTTCGCGCCCTTGATGCCGAAGATCGCGCGGTTGATCACGGGGTACGGCACGCCGGTGACCTGGCTGGGCTTGGCGACCAGGTTGCAGAACACCTGCACGATCAGGATGCCGATGACCAGGGCGATCAGCACCTGCCAGCCGGCCAGGCCCAGCGCGAACAGCGAACCGGCGGTGACGTAGCCGCCGACGCTGTGCACGTCGGACATCCAGAACGCGAAGATGTTGTAGCTCGTCCACTTCTGCTTCTTCAGTGGAGCGAGGTCGTCGTTCGCGAGGCGGTCGTCGTAGCCGGGCTTGATCAGCCCGGCGCCGGCCGGCGCGTCGGGGTCGACGTGGAAATCGGAATGGGTATCGGTGACGCTGTCGGTCATGGAAGATCCACCTCTCGGGGGCGGTCGTCGGTGCGGGCAACACGCAATCGGATGTGTCAGGGTGGTCGTGGCGAGCGACCAGGATCCGCGATTCCCGGGCCCTCCAGCCCGGGTCTGGCAGCCGTCGCCCCGCGTCCGAGGGTTCGGCTGTCAAGTGATCGCTTAACTCTGAGCGCAAAGCTATTGCTTGACACCTCATGTTCCGTTTCGCGCTCGTTACGGCCATGTGACAATTGCCGAGGGAGGTCCGAACACCCCATGCTCTCCGAATCCACGGTGCCCGCGGAGCCTTCCGCGCAGCCCGCCGTCGTCGCCGTCCAGGCGCTGTCCTCGCCCGAGCTGGACCGCGAGCGGCTCGGGATGCGCCTGCGCGAACTCCGCCTCGCCTCCGGGATGTCGCTGCGTGCGCTGGCCCGCGAACTCGGCATCTCCGCCTCCGCCGTCTCGCAGATCGAGCGTGGCTCGATGCAGCCCTCCGTCGGCCGACTGATCGCGATCGTCGGCGCCCTCGGCGTTCCGCTCGCCGCGGTGTTCGAGGAGGAGGAGGCCGAGCCGGTCGTCTTCGACTACGCGATCGCGCGCGCCGGTCAGGTGGCCACGGTCGAACTCGACGGCGGGGTGCTGTTCCGCCGGCTGTCGCCGCAGAAGCAGAGCGAGTTCGAGTTCTTCGAGTCGACGTATCCGCCCGGTGCGACCTCGACGGCGCACCGCGAGTTCCTCCGGCACGACGGCTTCGAGGTCGGCACCGTCACCTCCGGGCGGCTGACGATCGAGTTCGAGGACGAGATCGTGACGCTGGCGCAGGGGGACTCGATCACCTTCCCGTGCGAGCGGCCGCACCTGATGTACAACGCGGATGCCGCCGAGGTCGCCGTCGCGACCTGGCTGATCGTGCACCGCTAGCCTCGTGCAGGCCCTCGTCGGCGACCGTGCGCGGCGTCGAAGGTGCGCGGGCGGCTTCCGCCGGGTGGGGAGATCGTCATAGGCTGACCGCTAACGCGAGCCGGATTCGCGACCAGGTTCGCGCCCTTTTATTGCGCGCATGTTACGCGTTTCGCAGATTCCGCTATCTCGCGACGCAATCCACGCGCATAACATCGCCTCCGCGCAGCTTTCGTCAGCGTTTTCCTGCGCCACCCCCGTCTTGGGCATACTGGTGCAACCCGCGCCATGGAGGCGCGCCTTTCGAGAGGAAGACATGAGCGCCACGTCCACCCCACCGGGCCTGCGAGCCCAGCTCTTCCGGCGTAAGCCCATCACCGCTCCCTCCGAGGGCGGCCACGGCGGATTGCCGCGCACGATCGGCGTGTTCCAGCTGACGATGTTCGGCGTCGGCGCCACGATCGGCACCGGAATCTTCTTCGTGATGTCGCTCGCCGTACCCGAGGCGGGCCCCTCCGTCATCGTGTCGTTCATCATCGCCGGCATCGCGGCCGGCCTCGCCGCCCTCTGCTACGCGGAGATGGCCAGCGCGGTCCCGGTTTCCGGCAGTACCTACTCCTACGCGTACGCCACCCTCGGCGAGATCGTCGCGATGGGCGTGGCCGCGTGTCTGCTGCTCGAATACGGCGTCTCGACCGCGGCCGTCGCTGTCGGGTGGAGCGGGTACCTCAATGAGGCGCTGCAGAACATCTTCGGCATCGCCATCCCGCACGCGCTCACCGCGGCGCCGTGGGACTCCGACCCCGGCATCATTAACCTGCCGGCCGTTGTCCTCGTGGCGATGTGCGCCCTCCTGCTGATCCGCGGGGCGAGCGAATCCGCGCGGCTGAACGCGATCATGGTGGTCATCAAGCTCGCCGTGCTGGCCATGTTCATCGTGATCGCCTTCACCGCGTTCAACGGCAACAACTTCGCCGACTTCGCGCCCTTCGGTGCGGCGGGCATCGGCCTCGCCGCCGGCACGATCTTCTTCTCCTTCATCGGGCTCGACGCCGTGTCGACAGCCGGCGACGAGGTGAAGGACCCGCAGCGCACCATGCCGCGCGCCCTGATCGCGGCGCTGCTGATCGTGATCGCGTTCTACGTGCTCGTGGCGACCGCCGCCCTCGGCACGCAGCCGTGGCAGGACTTCGAAGGGCAGTCGGAGGCGGGGCTCGCGAAGATCCTGGAGAACGTCACCGGCGCCACGATCTGGGGCACCATCCTCGCGCTCGGTGCGGTCATCTCGATCTTCTCGGTCACCCTCGTCACGATGTACGGCCAGACCCGCATCCTGTTCGCGATGGGCCGCGACGGGATGCTGCCGAAGATGTTCGCAAAGGTCAACTCGCGCACGCAGACCCCGGTCAACAACACCATCGTCGTGGCGATCGTCGTCGGTATCCTCGCTGCGATCGTGCCGCTGGACTACCTGGCCGACCTGGTCTCGATCGGTACGCTGACCGCATTCATCGTGGTCTCGGCCGGCGTGATGATCCTGCGGCGTACCCGCCCCGATCTGCCGCGCGGGTTCAAGGTGCCGCTGTTCCCGGTGACGCCGATCCTGTCGATCCTCGCCTGCCTCTACATCCTCTCCAGCCTGCACTGGTACACCTGGGCCTGGTTCGCGGTCTGGGTCGCGGTGGTGCTGACCTTCTACCTGCTGTGGGGGCGCAAGAACTCGGCGCTGGCGAAGGCGGGCCTGACGAACGGTGGCGTGAAGTGACCATCCTCGTCGGGTACCTGCCGGACAAGGGCGGCCGCGGCGCGCTCGACCTCGCCCTGCAGTTGGCACGTTCGACCGGCGACAGCCTGCGCATCGCGACCGTGGTGCCGCGGCAGTGGAGCACGCCGTCGCTCGCGAAGGTCGACGCCGAGTACGTCGCGTACGCGCAGCAGGTGGGCACGGAGGCGGAGCGTCGCGGCCGCGAGTACCTCGCCGAGGTCGCGCCGGACGTCGAGGCGAGCTTCGAGTCCGTCACGGGGCGTTCCGTATCCGCGGCGCTGATCGCCGCAGCGGAGGATGCCGGCGCCACCGCTCTCGTGCTCGGCTCGTCCGCCGATGGGCACCTGGGGCAGGTCGTGGTCGGCTCCACAGCCGACCGGCTGCTGCATTCCTCGCCGGTGCCGCTGGCGGTGTCGACCCGCGGCTACCATCCGCCGCGCGGACAGCGGATCACCCGCGTCACCTGCGCCTTCTCCGACGCCGCCTCGTCGACCGGCGTGGTGCGCCGGGCTCGGGAGCTGGCCGAGCGCGCCGGGGTGCCGTTGCGGATCGTGACCTTCGGCATCCGAACGGCCACGATGTACCCGCCCGAGGTCGGCCTGCACGCCGAGGATGCGGTGCTCGACTCCTGGGCGGAGCAGGCCCGCTCCGCTCAGGCCGAGCTGCTCGCCGACGCGATCGTCGCCGAGGGCACCGAGATGTTCGTCGCCACGGGTAAGGGCTGGCGTGAGGCCGTCGAATCGGTCGAGTGGGAGCAGGGCGAGCTGCTCGTGCTCGGCTCCTCCTCGATCGGCCCCCTGGCCAGGGTCTTCCTCGGATCCCGCGCGACCAAGCTGGTGCGGCACTCCCCGGTGCCCGTGCTGGTCGTCGCCGCCGACCCCGAGTAACGCGAAAAGTTGCAGCCTCGGGGGCACCGGGGCTGCAACTTTTCGTTTCGCCGGAGGCTCGCGTCGAGCAATACTCGTATGGGATACTCGTTCCACTCCTCAACAGGTGACCGAAGTGGCGGAGTTGTTCACATCGGCACGGCCGAGGGCCCGAATCGGGGCTCCGATGTCGGTGCTGCCTGGTGTGCTGATCACCTCGGAGTGATTGGTGCGAAACGTGGATGAACGAATGAACGACACGCGGACGGTCTGCCCGGATTGGTGCGTGCAGGAGCATCCGGAGGGTGAACTTCCGGAGGATGCCTGGCATCGGTCGGCGACGATCGCGGTGCCCGTGGTCGGCTGGTTCCCGCCGGCGGCGGAGGAGCCGGAGGGCGCGACGGTGTACGTCGCGCGGGTGCTGCCGGCGGCGGGCGGCGAGGTGCGGGCGCGGATCGAGGCGGATGGATGGGGTGAGGTCGACGTGGACCTCAGCTCGGCGGCCCGACTCGGTGCGGCGTTGGCCGCAACGGCGACCGCGCCGCCTGGCGAGCGGAGCTAGTCACTGAGGCGGGCGGAGGCCTTCGGCGGATCGGCCGGCAGTAGCTCGGTCAGTTCGATGTCGAGCACTTCGCAGAGTGCGAGCAGGGTGCGCAGAGTCGGGTTCGCGGGCGAACCCGGCTTCGACTCGCCCTTCTCGAACTTCTGGTACGTGTACCCCGCCAGGCCGGCGGCGTGCGCCACCTTCTCCTGGCTCACGCCCTTCGCGATGCGGGCGCGGTGCAGATTCGTGCCGAGCTCACGTGCATAGCTCGCCCAGTCGCGCTGTGGTTCAGGAGTACTCGATGACATGCTCGCCAGCCTCTGAGAATCGGGATGCGACGTCACGAATATTCGTGTGGGAAATTGCTCGTGGCAATACCCGTGTACGGGGTGCGTGGCGTTCGGACGTGCGGGCTGAGCGAATCCCGGCGGAGGCGGCGGTCGATAGCCCGCCCGTGCGCCGACGCTCACGCGTCCCACACGCATAGTATGGCCGGGTGCCAGTGAACCCAGAACTCGTCGGGCGGATTTTCTCGCCGACGGAGCCGTATCAGGTCGGGCGCGAGAAGGTCCGCGAGTTCGCTCGGGCCGTTTTCGCGCAGTCTCCCCTGAGTCTCGACGTCGCGGCCGCGCAGGCCGCGGGCTACGCCGACCTCGTCGCTCCGCCCACCTTCGCGGTGGTCGTGCAGGAGCACACGCTCGCGCAGCTGCTCGCTGAGCCCGACGCCGGGATCGACTTCAGCCGCGTGGTGCACGGCGACCAGCGCTTCACCTTCTCGCGGCCGATCGTGGCCGGTGACGTGCTGACGGCGACGCTGACCGTCGCCTCGGTGAAGTCGCTCGGCGCGCACTCGATGGTCACCGCCGAGTCCTCGATCGTCGATGCGGACGGCGCGCACGTCGTCACCGCGATCTCCACCCTCGTCGTCAGGGGAGACGAATGACCGCCCTTTCCGTCGGCGACGTGGTCGCCGAGCGCAGTTTCTCGATCTCGCGGGACTCCCTCGTGCGCTACGCCGGCGCATCCGGCGACTTCAACCCCATCCACTATCGCGACGACATCGCGGCCTCGGTCGGTCTGCCCGGTGTGCTCGCGCACGGGATGCTCACGATGGGCACCGCCGTCCAGGTCGTCGTCGACTGGATCGGCGACCCCGGCAAGGTGCTCGACTACCAGGTGCGGTTCACCCGCCCCGTTGTGGTCGACCCGGCGGACGGCGCCGAACTCGTCGTCGTCGCGAAGGTCGGCCAGCTCGACACCGAGGCGAACGTCGCCAGGATCGACCTGGCTGTGACCTTCGGCGGCCAGGCCGTGCTGGGCAAGGCGCAGGCGCGCGTCGCCCTGGGCTGAACATGCTGCTGAGCGAACTGACCACCCTGCGCGTCGGCGGCCCCGCCGAGCGGCTGGTCGAGCCGGGCACCGAGGCGGAGCTGATCGAGACGGTCGCCGCCCTCTGGGCCGACGACCAACCGTGGCTGCTGCTCGGCGGAGGCTCGAACACGGTCGCGTCGGACGAGGGCTTCGACGGCACGGTCGTGCACATCGCGAACCGCGGCATCGAGCGCATCCCTCGTCCTGCCGACACCTCCGGCATCGCCGTGGTGGGCTCCTCGGCTCTGCCGTCCGCGCGGAGCGTGCGGCTGCGGGTGCAGGCGGGCGAGCCGTGGGATGCGCTGGTCGAGTACACCGTCGCGCACGGCTGGGCCGGGATCGAGGCGTTGAGCGGCATCCCGGGATCCAGTGGCGCGGCTCCCGTTCAGAACATCGGTGCCTACGGCCAGGAGCTCTCCTCCAGCCTGGTCGCCGTGACCTTCCTCGACTTCGGCACCGGCGCGGTGGAGCGGCTGCGGGCCGCCGAACTCGAACTCGGCTATCGCAGTTCGGTGTTCAAGCACGGCCGCGCGGGCGTGGTGACGGCGATCGAGATCGACCTCTTCGGTGACGAGTCGGGGCCGGGCGCGAATCAGCCGCCCGCGATGAGTCAGCCCATCGCCTACGCGCAGCTGGCGAGCGCCCTCGGCGTGCGGATCGGCGATCGGGTGCCGCTGCGCGAGTTGCGCGACGCCGTGATCGCGCTGCGCGCCTCCAAGGGAATGGTGTTGAACGATGCCGATCCCGATTCCACCAGCGCCGGTTCGTTCTTCACGAATCCGATCGTCAGCGAGGACTTCGCGCGATCGCTGCCGGCGGATGCACCGCGCTGGCCGACCGCGGTGGTGGACGAGTCCGCGCGGGTCACGCCGATCGAGGTCGTGCAGGCGGGCTACCCGGTGCAGGTGCCGCCGCGGGCGCCGAGCGGAGCGCGGGTCAAGCTCAGCGCCGCCTGGCTGATCGAGCACGCCGGCATCCGCCGAGGCTTCGCTCTGCCCGGATCCGCCGCCGCGATCTCCAGCAAGCACACGCTGGCGCTGACCAACCGCGGCGGCGCCTCCGCCGAGCAGATCGCCGAGCTGGCGCGCTACGTGCAGGGCCGCGTGCTGGCCGAGTTCGGCGTCCTGCTCCAGCCCGAGCCCGTGCTCGTCGGCGTCTCGCTGTAGCCATTGAGGCTCTCTCCTCGTTCCTCGTCGATCGCCGGCGGTCGGCTGGGCGGCGGTGCCGGGTTCGTAGAGCCGGTTGCGGTCGCGTACGACGAAAAGCTGGAACGCTTTTCGCCGGTTACGCTCGCGCGGAGACGGGGCGTTTGTGAGACGGGCACAAGTGGGCAGGTTTCCGAGACGGGGCGAAAGGGCAAAAGGGTTGTCACTTTGTCCGTTGGTACCGGACGAAGTGACAACCCTTTTGCGCGTCAGCGTCTGCGGACGGCGGCGGCGATGCCGACCAGGACGAGGGCGATGCCGCCGACGATCAGGGCGGTGGTGAGCCAGGTGATCGGGTTCGGGATGCTGCCGCCGAGGGCGATGACGCCCGTCCAGGCGCAGAAGCCCAGCAGGAGGATGCCCCAGACGATGGTGCTGACGCGAGCCGGGAGCCGCTTCTCCTCGGTCGGCGGCGAGTACGGGGTTACAGTCGGGATCGGCGCGGGCGTCGTCTCCGGCACCGCATCCGCGGGCGGGATGACGAGCGTGGGTTGCTCGTCCGGGGTCCGTTCGGTCGGTGTCAGCGGCCCGGTCGGGTTCAGCTGCTCGGTCGGGTTCATCTGCTCGTCCGCGTTCATCGGGACACCTCCTGTACGTCAACGCTGCCGATCAGCGAGTGGATGACGACCGTCACGTCGGGCGAGCCGGCGGGCCCGACCGTCTGGCTGTCGCCGAAGAAGAAGTTCGCGCGATCGACCGTGTCCTGGGCGCTGGTGAAGCCGTCGAAGTTCACCCCGCCGATCACGCTCTCGCTCTCGATCCGAACGGTCAGGTCGTCCGGGACCTCGACGAGCATCCGCCCGGCGCCGAGCCAGATCTCGTACTCGGCGCCGGTGGAGGCGCCCAGCGGAGAGACGTTGCTCAGATCGAGGGTGGGGGCGCCGGCCAGAACGGTGTGCCGCTCGTCGGTCGAGGCGCTGAGGCTCGACGGGCGCCAGGTGGGCGACGGGCCGAACACGTTCAGGCTCGAGTCGCGCGGCACCAGGGAGCCCAGCGCGATCAGCACCACGAGCAGGAAGGCGAAGCCGCTCATCGCGCCACCGACCTTGCCGCGGATGCCGCTGACGATCATGCCCAGAGCGAGAACGGCCAGTGCCGCGATGCCGCCGAGCAGGAGCGCACCGGTGGCGTCGTTCAAGGCAGTCGCGGACGCTGAGGTCAGTCCGCCGACCACCGCCGCCAGCCCGAGCACGATCACCACGAAGCCCCCGCCCGGCCGCCGGCGGCGCCACTGCACCGCGTGTTCCGCGGCGACCTTCGCCTCGATCTCGCGCCGGACCCGCCGGGCTTCGGCCTTCGCCTGCGCGGCCTGCTGCCGGGCGTAACCCTGGTGGGCCGACAGGTGGGCCGACTGCGTGGTTGTCTGCTGCGTCGTCGCCTGCTCGCGGGCCTGTCGGCGCACCTGCTCCGCCTCGGCTCGGAGCCGAGCGGCATCCGCTCGGGCTCGCTCAGCGGCGCTCGCCGGGTCGTAGTCGGTGACGCTCGGAGCGCCGTAGACCGGGGTCTGCGCTGCCGGGGTGGACGGATCCGCGGCGCGCGCCGCTTGGCGTTCCTGCTTGGCCGAGCGCGCTCCGCGGATCAGCCAGATGGTGAACCAGACGATCGCGCCCACCCAGACCAGCGTCCATCCGGTGCCGAACGTCGCCGCCAGCCAGTCGGGCATGCCCCAGAATCCATCGGATCCGCTCCACCACAGCCCGCGGTTGAACAGCCCGATCACCGCGATCACCAGGATCGCGATCGATGGCGCCTCCCAACGCCCGCGGCTGACCTCCTCCGCGTGGATCGTGCCGCCGCCGTCCGGCAGCAGCGCCCAGGCGACCGCGTAGGCGAGCACCGCCACGCCGCCGCTGAGCAGGCCGACCACCACGAAGATGCCGCGGATCACCAGCGGATCGAGGTTGGTGCGCACGGCGAGGGCGGAGCAGACGCCGCCGATCCAGGAGTCGGGGCCGCGGACGATGCCGAGCCCGCGGAGCCAGTCGAAGAAGCTGTTCTGCCGGCGGCCCGAGTTCGTCGGCGCGGCCGGCGGGGGAGTGGTGGTCTCGTTCATAACACCGATCCTTCCGGCGCGCGCCGCTCGCGACCATGAGGTATCGCCCTGAGTGGACCCTGATCCTGGCCTCCGTCGACCCTGATCGTCGTCGCTGGATCCACCCGGAGCGGCGCGCGCATGCTTGGATCGGGGTATGCGCACGGCGACGATGACCCGCCCGCGCACACGTCTGATCGGAGGGGTGTGCGCCGGCCTGGCCGAACACCTCGATGTCCCGGTCGCCCGCGTGCGCGCCGCGCTGCTGCTGCTCACGATCGCCGGCGGTGCCGGGCCGCTCTTCTACGCGTGGCTGTGGGCGACCGTGCCGACCGAATCCGACGCCACGCCGAAGCTGCCGAAGGAGGCACTGGTCAAGGCCGCCGAGCCCGAGCCCGTCGCGCCGGTGCGCAAACGGCCCATCGCCGAGGTGCTCCTCGGCCTCGCGCTGCTCGCGGCGGGCGTGGGCTTGGTGCTGGGGCAGATGGGCGTCGGCGTCTCGCTGAACTTCGCCGTACCGGCCGTTGTCGTGCTCGCGGGCGCGGGCCTCGCCTGGTGGCAGTTCGCGGATGCGCGCCGCCGCTCCGGTTCCTCGGCCGTCATCCGTGCGCTCGGCGCGCTGGTGCTCGTCGCGCTGGGCATCGTGCTGTTCTTCGTCACGAGTAGTCGGCCCGATGTCTGGACCGTGGTGATCGCCTCCGTATCCGTGCTGCTCGGCGTCGGCATCGTGGCTGCGCCGTGGGCCATCCGCTTCTCCCGCGATCTCGTCGAGGAGCGCGCCGCCCGCGAGCGCGAGGCGGAGCGGGCGGAGATCGCCGCGCACCTGCACGACTCCGTGCTGCAGACCCTCGCGCTGATCCAGCAGAAAGCCGGTCCGCACAGCGAGGCCGCGCGGCTCGCCCGCGCCCAGGAACGCGAACTGCGCGGCTGGCTCTTCGCCGGCGAGACCGGCGTCGAACTCGATCTCGCAGAAGAACTGCGACGAATCGCGGCGGAAATCGAGGCCGACTACGCCGTCCGGGTCGAGGTGGTCACTGCGGGCCGCGCCGACGGACCGTCGCCCGAGCCGCTGATCGCCGCGGCGCGCGAGGCGATGTTGAACGCCGCCCGGCACGCCGGCGGCACCGTCACCGTCTACCTCGAGCGCGGGAAGGACGCGGTGCAGGTCGATGTCGGCGACCGCGGCCCGGGCATCGACCTCGATGAGATCCCGGACGACCGTTTCGGCGTGCGCGAGTCGATCATCGGGCGGATGCGTCGCGCCGGCGGCACCGCCAGCCTGCATCGCGGACCGGGCGGCGTCGGCACCGAAGTCAGCCTGCGGATGCCCGTCGCCGAGCCCGTCGCCGAGTCCGTCCCCGTGCCTGCCCCTCCGCCCACCCCCGGGCCCACCGAACCGAACGGATTCGCATCATGAGCGCCCTCACCGTTGTGATCGTCGACGACCACTCCATCTTCCGCTCCGGTTTGCGCTCGGAGCTGGACGCGTCGATCGACGTCGTCGGCGAGGCCGCGACCGTCGAGGAGGCCGTCGCCGTCATCCTGCAGACCAAGCCGCGGGTGGTGCTGCTGGATGTGCACCTGCCGGGCGGACGCGGCGGCGGCGGCGCGGAGGTGATCGGCGCGGCGGCCGGGGCGCAGAGTGTGTTCCTGGCGCTCTCGGTCTCGGATGCGGCGGATGACGTCGTGCGGGTGATCCGCGCGGGGGCTCGCGGCTACATCACCAAGAGTTCCTCGGGCGCCGAGGTCTCGGAGGCGGCCCGCCGGGTGGCGGAGGGCGACGCCGTCTTCTCGCCTCGCCTGGCGGGTTTTGTGCTCGATGCCTTCGGCGCCGTGCAGGGCGAGACCGCCGCCGAGCCGAGCGAGCTCGATCGGCTCTCGGCCCGCGAGCAGGAGGTGATGCGCCTGATCGCGCGCGGCTACTCCTACAAAGAGGTCGCCACGACGTTGTTCATCTCACTCAAGACCGTCGAGAGCCACGTCTCGGCCGTGTTGCGCAAGCTGCAGCTCTCCAGCCGCCACGAGCTCACGGCGTGGGCCCTGGAACGCAAACTGCTGTAGGAACGTCTGAGGCGGTGGGCCGCCGGCGCAAGGGGTTCCGGTGAGCGCTTCGGGCCGGGAGCATCGAAGGATGCCCTCCGCGAAGCCGAACCCGTCGACCTCCCGTCCGCGCACCGTCGCGCGCATCCTCCTGGGGGCCGCGCTGATCTTCGCCGGCATCAGCCACCTGAGCTTCGCCCGCGAGGACTTCACCGCCCAGGTGCCGGAGTTCGTACCGCTGGACGAGGACACCACGGTGCTCGCGTCGGGGGTGGTCGAGATCACGCTCGGCGCGGCTCTGGCCCTGCTGCGTTCGCGGCGGGTCACGGTGGGCTGGGTGGCGGCCGCCTTCTTCGTCGCCGTCTTCCCGGGCAACATCGCCCAGCTGATCCACCATCGCGACGCCTTCGGCCTGGACACGGATGCGAAGCGCGCGATCCGACTGCTGGGTCAGCCGCTGCTGATCGCCTGGGCGCTGTGGTCCACCGGCGCGTGGCGTGATCGCCCGCGCCGCGGCTGAGCCGCATCCGCGCGCCGCATCCGCGTTCTAGGCGTCCTTGCGGATCCAGCGGAACGTCAACCGGCTCAGCACCAGCCCGACGATCAACCAGATGCCCAGCGCGATCGCGATGCCCTCGAGATTCCAGGTGCCGCCGACCTCCGACACCTCGAAGTCGGCGGGCAGGAACACGGCGCGCATCCCCTGGGCGATCCATTTCAGCGGGAACACGCTCGCCACGTTCTGCAGCCAATCGGGCAGCGTGGTGAACGCGAGGTAGGAGCCCGAGATGAACTGCAGGATCAGCAACGGCGGCACGATCACGGCCGTGGCGCTCTTGCCCGAGCGCGGCAGCCGCGAGATCGCGATGCCCAGGATGGCGCTCGTCGCCACCCCCGCGAGGTAGACCCAGGCGAAGGTGCCCCAGAGCGCCGGATCGCTCGGCAAAGAGACACCGAAGACGACAGCGGCCACCAACAGCAGCAGCGCGGTCTGCAGCACGCTGGTCACGAGCACCTGACCGAACTTGCCGATGAAGTAGCTCAGCACCGGCAGCGGCGTTCCCGCCAGACGCTTCAGCGTGCCGTCGCCGCGCTCGACGGCGATGTCGGTGCCGAGGTTCTGCACGCCCGAGAGCAGGATGCCCGCGGCGGCCATGCCCGGCAGGTAGTACGCGGCCATCGTCAGCGACGCCCCGTTCCGGCCCGCCTGGATCGACGCGTCGTCGCCGAACGCGACCGAGAAGATGGACAGCAGCAGCACCGGGAACAGGAAGGTGAAGAAGACCTGGTCGGGTGCGCGGAAGTAGGAGCGGATCTCGTAACGCGCTCGGCTCAGGCCGAGGCCGACGGTGGACGTGCTCACGCGACGGCTCCCTCGGACGTCGCTTCGGCATCCGCTTCGCGGATCAGGTCGAGGTAGATGTCCTCGAGGCTGGGCCGGACGACCTCGAGGCCGCGAGGCTCGCCGAGCCGCTCCTGCAACGCGGCGACGAGGGCGCCGGGAGTCTCGGTGCGTTCGGAGCGGCGCATCCCGTCCTCCTCCCAGCGCACCACGGGTACCCGTGCCGCAGCGCCGCCGATCTCGTCGATCCGCCCGATGTCGACGAGCCGCCCGCCGGCGATCACCGCGGCGCGATCGCCCAGCTGGGCGGCCTCGTCGAGGTAGTGCGTGGTGAGCAGGATGGTGGTGCCCTCGGCCTTGAGCGAGCGGATCAGCTCCCAGAACTGATGCCGCGCCTCCGGGTCGAAGCCGGTGGTCGGCTCGTCCAGGAAAAGCAGCTCCGGGCGTCCGATGATGCCCAGTGCGACATCCACGCGCCGTTTCTGCCCGCCGGAGAGCTTGCCGACCCGCGATTTCGCCTTGCTGGTGAGCCCGACGGCGTCGATCGTCTCGTCGACGTCGCGCGGATGCGGGTAGAACCCCGCGAAGTGCGCGATCTGCTCGCGCACGGTCGCGTTGCCCGACTCCCCGGAGGACTGCAGCACGATGCCGAGCCGCGCCTTCCACTCCAGCCCGCCGCGCTGCGGATCGACGCCGAGCACGAGCGCCTCGCCGCCGCTGCGCTCGCGGTAGCCCTCGAGGATCTCGATCGTGGTCGACTTGCCGGCGCCGTTGGGACCGAGCAAGGCGAAGGTCTCCCCGCGCGCGATGTCGAAACTCACCCCGTTCAGCGCGGTCGCGTCGCCGTAACTCTTCGTCAGATCGCGCACGCTGACCGCCGCATCGTTCGTCATGCGTCCAGCCTGCCGGTTGACGGCGCGGATGGGCAGGGTCGAATTCTTCCTGCGGCAAGGAGAAGGGTGGCGGTGCAGGATGGACGGGCCCGATTCCTCCTGCACCGGTCGATCGTTCCTGCGCCCAGGACGAAAGCTTCGCGCGGCTACCATGACCCGAGAGGAAGTGGGTGCGGCGGGTGGGCGAGGAGCGGCGCGACGACGAACGCGACGTCATGGCCTACCTGAAGGAGTGGTCGCCGTGGGAAGCAACGGCCGCGAGCGCGGACGCGTCGAGACCGGACGCGCCGGGTGCCGATCCGGTTGAGCCCCGCCGGGTCGCGGCTCCGCCGTCTCCGCCGGCCATCGCGAGCGCGCCCGACGTGCCGCTCGTCGATCCGCCGCCGAGACCTGTGCCGCATCCGAGTGATCTGTCGGCTCCGGCGGCTCGCTACCGACGACGTGGCTGGCAGATCGCCGGCGCCGTGTTCGGGCTCCTCTTCGTCGCCCTGGTCGTTGTCTTGGTCCGCAACCCGATGACTCCCGTCGTTCCCGAGCCCGCCGCCGTCGGCACGCCGGTCGCAGCACCGGCCCCGAGCCCCGAGCCCACGATGTGGCTGAACGCAGGGGAGGGATGGTTCTACGAGGACGCGGACCGGACCCGGATGCGCAACCGCGACAACGCCTGCACCTTGGGCTCCGTCGATCTCGCCGCGGCGGCCGGCGCGGATCCGATCCTGTCGGAAGCCGAGATCACCGAGTCGGTGATCGGGCGGTACGCGGTGGATCCATCCTCCGTCACTCCGCAGGATCCGGCCGTCATCGTCGGACGGGAGTTCGCCGTCACCCGCCTCGACGGGGTCGCCTTCGACGGCGAGGACGCGGCGTCGGTCGTGTTCGTCGTGGTTCGAGCCGAACCGGGAGCGGCTCCGATGGTCGTGACTCTCGCCTGCCCGCCCGCGGCGCTCGATGGTGCCGTTCCAGCGCTGTCGGATGCGCTGCAGAACGTGTGGATCCAGCCACGCTCCTGAGACGAACGCATCCGCGACAGTCGCGGTTGCGATGACTCGACGTTCGGAAGCGGCAGCGAGTGGCGGAACCGTCGTTGGAGCGCGATGTGATGGCGTATCTGCGTGGCTGGTCGGCGGCCGCGGCGCCGGTGGAGACTCCGACCGGATCGGATCCGGCCACAGTGCCGGCATCCGCGCAGCCGGCGACCTCTGCGCCGCCACCGCAGGACCACCCATCGGCCGACACCACGTGTCGCGACGGCCGGCGAACACGTGGGCTGCTGCGAGCATCGGTCACCCCCGCCGAACCTCGCGGTCTCCGCGACTTGACGCGGATCCAGCCCGCCCGCGACGAGGTGCGATTCGCTCAGACCAGCCCACATGTTCAGGACGACCGCGCACCCGCCCCCGATCCTCATCCCGAGCCGATTCCCGATCTCGAGCCGATTCCCGATCTCGAGCCGATCACCGGTCGGCCCCCGCTGACCGGCACATTTCGGCCGCGTCCGCCGGGTCGCCGTCCTGGCCGCCGCTCGATGTCGCCGGATCAGCGGCGGGAGTCGTGCGAAATGGGGTCCTGCGGACGAGATGCCTCGCCGGGGCAAGGCACCTCGTCCGTAGCACCGAATCTCGCGAAATTTCGCGAGATTTCAGGGGAGGCGGGGCCTATGCGAAGAGCTTCTGCAGGCGCTGCACGCCTTCGAGCAGCTGCTCGTCGCCGAGGGCGTAGCTCAGGCGCAGGTAGCCGCTCGGGCCGAAGGCCTCGCCGGGGACCGTGGCGACTTCGGCTTGGTCGAGGATGAGGTCGGCCAGCTCCAGTGAGGTCGTCGGCGTGACGCCGCCCCACTCGCGACCGAGCAGGCCCTGCACGTCGGGGTAGACGTAGAACGCGCCCTCCGGGGTCGGGCAGTGGATGCCGTCGATCTTGTTCAGCTCGGCGACGATCACCTTCCGGCGACGGTCGAAGGCCTGGCGCATCTCCTCGGCCGCATCCTGCGGGCCGGTCAGGGCGGCGATCGCGGCGCGCTGCGAGATGTTGGAGACGTTGCTGGAGAGGTGCGATTGCAGGTTCGCGGCGCCCTTGATCGCGTCCGCGGGCCCGACCATCCATCCGACCCGCCAACCGGTCATCGCGTAGGTCTTCGCAACACCGTTGACCAGGATGGTGCGGTCCTGCAGTGCCGGCACGGCCTCGACGATCGAAACCGCCTTCACCCCGTCATAGGTCAGGTTCTGGTAGATCTCGTCGGCGATGACCCAGAGGCCGTTGGCCTCGGCCCACTCGCCGATCGCCTTGGTCTGCTCGGGCGAGTAGACGGCGCCGGTCGGGTTCGACGGCGAGACGAACAGCAGCACCTTGGTCTTCTCGGTGCGGGCCGCCTCGAGCTGCTCGACGGTGACCAGGTAGTTCTGCTCAGCGCCGGCGAAGACGTCGACCTGCACGCCGCCGGCGAGCTTGATCGCCTCGGGATAGGTGGTCCAGTACGGCGCGGGAACGAGCACCTCGTCGCCGTCGTCGAGCAGGGTCTGGAAGGCCTGGTAGACGGCCTGCTTGCCACCGTTGGTGACGATCACCTGTGCGGGGTCGACCGCCCAGCCGCTGTCGCGCGCGGTCTTCTCGGCGATCGCCTTCTTCAGCTCGGGCAGGCCGGCGGCGGGGGTGTATCGGTAGTTCTTGGGGTCGAGCACCGCCGCGGAGGCGGCCTCGACGATGTGCGCGGGAGTCGCGAAGTCGGGCTCGCCGGCGGCGTAGGAGATCACCGGCCGCCCCTGGGCTTGCAGGGCCTTCGCCTTCGCGTCGACCTTCAGGGTCGCGGATTCGGCGATGGCGGCGATACGAGCGGAGACACGGCGAGCTTCAGACACACGAAGAAGCGTACCCGCGTGCGTATGCGCGCGGGAGGATGCACGCCACTCGGGCCCGGTTGGACACGACCCCGGGCCTCACGTACACTCTTCCGAGGTAGTTGAAACTGCCAGACTTCACCGCGCCCGTTCCGGGGGTGTGAGGTTGGTTTCGACTCCACCCCGAGCGCTCGCAACAGCGTTCGTAGGGCGGTGGCTCAATTGGTAGAGCAGCGGTCTCCAAAACCGCAGGTTGCAGGTTCGAGTCCTGTCCGCCCTGCACATCGATTCCCGTCGCGTTCGGTTCCTCCGCGGTGCGGCGGCATCGATTCACGACAGGCGTGACAACGTCGGTCAGCCAACACTGGAGATTCCGGTGCGGGAAAGGTGCGTGCAGGTGGCCCGGAAAGCAGTCGACGAGCCGAGCGAGGACGTCGTCGCGATCGCACAGCAGCAGCGTGCGGCGCGGAAGAATCCGTTCGCCCGCATCGCTCTCTTCATCCGGCAGGTCATCGCCGAGCTCAAGAAGGTCGTCACCCCGACCCGCAAGGAACTGATCAACTACACGTTGGTCGTCCTCGTCTTCGTGGTCATCATGATGGCGCTGGTGTCGTTCCTCGACTGGGTGTTCGCCCTGGCCGTGACCTACGTCTTCGGTAATCCGAGCTAACGACCGCCACCGCACGGCAGCGCCACGAGCGCCGCACCACCACAGATTCAGAAAGAGTGTGACGAGTGTCTGACAGAAACCGCGACGACGTCGACTGGGCGACGGCTGCCGAGCAGTCGTCCGAGGAGGACGAGGCGCAGGAGGGCAACACGCTCGCTCAGGCCGAGGATTCGATCCACGCCGCCGAGGAGAGCGCCCTCACCGTGATCGACGAGAACGAGTCCGAAGAGGACTTGGAAGCCGACCTGGAGGCCGCGCTCGACGCCATCGGTGAGGTCGACGACCCCGAGGCCGACGCGATCGTCGACAGCGCCGCGCACATCGACACCGTCGAGAAGGCCGAGGCGGCTGTCGAGGCCGTCGAGGACGAGGATGAGGTCGCGCACGAGGACGACGAGGCCGAGGACGAGGTCGAGATCGACCCGTACGAGGCGTTCCGTCAGGAGCTGCGCGGCAAGTTCGGCAAGTGGTACGTCATCCACTCCTACGCGGGCTTCGAGAAGCGCGTGAAGAGCAACATCGAGAACCGCAAGGTCTCGCTCGAGGCCGAGGACTACATCTTCGAGGTCCAGGTCCCGATGGAGGACGTGGTCGAGATCAAGAACGGCCAGCGCAAGATGGTCACCCGCGTGCGCATCCCGGGCTACGTGCTCGTGCGCATGGACCTCAACGAGGACTCGTGGTCGGTCGTCCGGCACACCCCGGGCGTGACCGGCTTCGTCGGCAACGCGCATAACCCGACTCCGCTGCGTTTCGAAGAGGCCTTCAACATGCTGAAGAGCCTCGTCGAGATCAAGGAGGTCGCACCCGCCAAGGGTGCCGGCGCCAAGGGCGCGAAGACGCAGCAGCGCGTCATCGCCGCCGAGGTCGACTTCGAGATCGGCGAGACCATCACGATCAAGGAAGGCTCGTTCGCGGGCCTGCCCGGCTCGATCAGCGAGATCAAGCCCGAGAGCGGCAAGCTCACGGTCCTCGTCTCCCTCTTCGAGCGCGAGACCCCCGTCGAGCTCAGCTTCGACCAGGTCACCAAGCTCTAAGAACCTGCTTCATCGGAAACGCCCCGGCCTGTGCGCCGGGGCGTTTCTGCTGTAGGCTTCTGTGGGTTTGCTGCCCCGCGCATCCGCGTGGTGTGTGCGGCGATCCACTCCACCGCGATCCGGATCCGTTCGGGTGCGCGGGAGAGCATTCGGGAGCCCCTGGATGCTCGAACACCTAAAGAAGGAATCACAATGGCACCCAAGAAGAAGGTCACCGGCCTGATCAAGCTTCAGATCAAGGCCGGCGCGGCCAACCCCGCCCCGCCCATCGGTCCGGCGCTGGGTCAGCACGGCGTCAACATCATGGAGTTCTGCAAGGCGTACAACGCTCAGACGGAATCCCAGCGCGGCAACGTCATCCCCGTCGAGATCACCGTGTACGAGGACCGCTCGTTCACCTTCGTCCTGAAGACCCCGCCCGCCGCGGAGCTCATCAAGAAGGCCGCCGGCGTCGCCAAGGGCTCCTCGACCCCGCACACCGTCAAGGTCGCCAAGCTCACCAGCGCTCAGGTCCGCGAGATCGCGGAGCAGAAGCAGGTCGACCTGAACGCGAACGACGTCGAGGCCGCGATGAAGATCATCGCCGGCACCGCTCGCTCGATGGGCATCACGGTAGAGGCCTAGTTCTCCACCTCGGGCGATCGTTGCCGGATCTCGGCAGACGGTCGGGCCGCAAGCGGCCCGTCCTGCTCGATCACCGTTGGGACCCGGCTCCGCCGGACTCTGTTTATAAATCGTGGGAGAGCCCGCCAGGCTCAACAACCACATTCTCGTTTCAAGGAGAAACAACATGGCACAGAAGTCGAAGGCCTACCGGGCCGCCGCAGCCAAGCTCGAAGAGGGCAAGTACTACACCTCCGACGAGGCCGTCGCCCTCGCCAAGGAGACCGGTTCCGCCAAGTTCAACTCGACCGTCGAGGTCGCGCTGAAGCTCGGTGTCGACCCGCGTAAGGCCGACCAGATGGTCCGCGGCACCGTCATCCTCCCGCACGGCACCGGCAAGACCGCCCGCGTCATCGTCTTCGCGACGGGCGCTGCGGCCGAGGCCGCCATCGCCGCGGGCGCCGACGAGGTCGGTGGCGCCGAGCTCATCGCGAAGGTGGCCGAGGGCTACGTCGCGTTCGACTCCGCCGTCTCGACCCCGGAGCTCATGGGCCAGGTCGGCCGTCTCGGCAAGGTGCTCGGCCCCCGCGGCCTCATGCCGAACCCGAAGACCGGCACCGTGACCCCGGACGTGGCCAAGGCCGTGACCGAGATCAAGGGCGGCAAGATCGAGTTCCGCGTCGACAAGCACGCCAACATCCACCTGGTGGTCGGCAAGGCGTCCTTCTCGCAGGAGCAGCTCCAGGAGAACTTCGACGCCGCCGTCGGCGAGGTCCTGCGCCTCAAGCCGTCCGCGTCGAAGGGCCGCTACGTGCAGAAGGCCGCCGTTTCGACGACCTTCGGCCCCGGCATCCCGCTGGACGTCAACGCCCTGGTCTAACCACTCGCCGTCTTCGGATGGCTCCGCGAAAGGCCCTCGTGCTCCGGCACGGGGGCCTTTTCGCATCCTCCTCGAGGGGGTTGTCACTCCGTCCCGCCGCGCAGTGGGACGGAGTGACAACCCCCTGTACGGCAGTAACGTGGTCGGATGCAGCATGGCGCGGAGCCGGAGGTCGACGCGTGCGTCGCGTTGTGGGTCGCCGCGGTGCGCGCACGCGAGGGCCGCGAACCGGCGGCCGGCACCGCCGAGCGTGCCCGCGGCAAGTTCGCGCTGCCACGGGTCTCCTGGCGCGTCGAGCGGGCGGGTGAGGCTCTGCGCGGCTTCGCGCTGATCACCGCCCCCGGCACCGGCGGCCCGGCGGATCCGCCCGACGCCGGCTACCTCGGCCTGCTCGCGGTCGACCCGCAGCACGAAGGCGCCGGCGTCGGGAGTGCGCTGCTCGCGGGAGCAACGGCGGATGCGCGCGCCGCGGCCCTCCCGGCGATCGTGCTGCACGTGCTCACCGCGAACGAGCGAGCGATGCGGATGTACGTCGCGGCCGGATGGCTCCCGCTCGGGCCCGAGCGCCCGCACGCCCTCACCGGAGCGCCGTTTCGTACCCTTGTGCGTACCCTTCGCTGAAATTCTTTTCGGATCGCCGGAATCGGCCGGACGGCCCGATTTTCGAGCTCCAGTGGAGGGCGACGCTCCGCCCCGATCCGTTGTGCCTACCCCAGTGGAGGAAACTCTCGGAAGACGTCACCTCAAGGTGGGATTAACGGAAAGCGAATGTTCGGCGCGGCGGGGTACGCCGACTTGTGGGGGATTGACCGCGCCCACAGAATGATCGACGTGGAAGAGCTGTTCGTTCTCATCCTGGTCATCGCCACGGCACTCGCCTTCGATTTCACCAATGGATTTCATGACACCGGTAACGCGATGGCGACGTCGATCGCGACGGGTGCGCTCAAGCCCCAGCGGGCTGTAGCGCTCGCCGCCGTCCTCAACCTCGTCGGCGCGTTCCTCTCGATCGAGGTCGCCAAGACGGTGGGCGGTGACGTCGTCGACCTCAGCGCGGCGCAGGGCGAGCAGCTGATGCTGATCGTCTTCGCGGGCCTCGTCGGCGGCATCATCTGGAACCTGGCGACGTGGCTGTTCGGCCTGCCCTCCAGCTCGTCGCACGCGCTCTTCGGCGGCCTGATCGGCGCCGCGCTGGTGTGGGGCATCGTCTACGGCGCGAACGGCGTGAAGTGGGACGGCGTGCTCGCCAAGGTGATCGTGCCCGCCCTCCTCGCCCCGGTGATCGCGGCGATCGTCGCGACCGTCGGCACCCGCCTCATCCTGCGCATCACCCGCGCCGTGCCGCAGGAGAAATCCGAACGCGGCTTCCGCTGGGGCCAGGTCGGCTCCGCCTCCCTGATCTCGCTCGCGCACGGCACCAACGATGCGCAGAAGACGATGGGCGTGATCTTCCTCGCTCTGATCGCCTACGGCGCGGTCACGCCCGACAACGACGTCCCGTTCTGGGTCAAGTTCGCCTGCGCCGTCGCGATCGCGCTGGGCACCTACCTCGGTGGCTGGCGGATCATCCGCACCCTCGGCAAGGGCATCGTCGACATCACCGCGCCGCAGGGCATGGCCGCCGACACCTCCTCCGCCGCGATCATCCTCACCTCCAGCCACCTCGGACTGCCGCTGTCGACCACGCACGTGGCGACCGGCTCGATCCTCGGTTCCGGACTGGGCAAGAAGGGCGCCGCTGTGCGCTGGGGCGTCGCCGGGCGGATGGTCATCGCCTGGTTCATCACGCTGCCCTCCGCCGCCCTCGTCGGTGCGGTGTGCTGGTTCATCGGCCACGCGATCGGCGGCCTCGGCGGCGTCGTGGTGGTCTTCGGCATCCTGGTGGCGTTGTCGACGCTGATGTGGCTGCGCTCGCGTCGCGAGCCGGTGCACGCCGGCAACGTGACGGATGCGTGGGACGCGGCCCCCGAGGTCGAGCCCGCCGCGGTTCGCGTGGGCGCCTGATCATGACGCTCGATCTCGCCGGCATCGCCGGATCCGTGCTGCAGGTGCTCGTCGTCGGCCTCCTGCTCGGCGCCGGGCTGCCCGGCCTCTTCGCCCTCGGCATCCGCCAGCTCGCGGTCGCGGACGGCGATCTGCCCGGGCGCCGTTCCTCCGCCAGGGCCGTGGGCATCGCCTGCTTCGTCGCCGCCATCCTGGTCGCCCTGCTCGGCGTCGTGGTGATCGTGTTCGGCAAGCAGATGTTCGGCGGACACTGACCCGTCGCCCGGGCGACCGACATCGGCCGCTGCCCGCGGCTGCGGTGCATTCCGGCAGTCTTGGCGGATTCGGACGGAGTGCGCAGCGGTGTCGGCTCGCCGCTCAGTACGATCTGTCCGTGACGATTCGACGTGCCGTTCCGGCCGATGCCCCAGCCCTCGCGGTGGTCGCTGCGGCGACCTTCCCGCTCGCCTGCCCGCCGCACACCACCGATGAGGCCAAGGCCGCCTTCATCCGCACCGTGCTCTCCGAAGAGCGTTTCGCCGAATACCTCGCCGACGCCACCCGGGTCCTTCTCGTGGACGACGATGGAGCCGGGCACCTGCGCGGCTACACGATGCTCGTGTTCGGCGAGCCGACGGATGCGGATGCGGCGGCGGCGATCACGATCCGCCCGACCGTCGAGCTGAGCAAGTGCTACGTGCTGCCGAGTCAGCAGGGTTACGGCACCTCCGGCACCCTGATGGCGGCGTCACTCGACGTGGCAGCGGAGTGGGGTGCGCAGGGGATCTGGCTCGGCGTGAACGAGGAGAACGCCCGCGCGATCCGCTTCTACGAGAAGAGCGGATTCGCGAAGGTGGGCCGCAAGAGCTTCCTCGTGGGCGAGCGCTACGAGAGCGACTTCGTGCTGGAGCGCGCGCTCAGTGTGAGCGCCCCGGTGCTCTGACCGCGCTCACCCCTCGCAGATCTTGAGGACGAGTTTGCCGCGGGTGTGACCCCCCTCGAGGGCGGTGTGCGCCTTCGCCGCATCGGCGAGCTCGTAGATGCCGTCGATGAAGACCTTCACGTCGCCGGATTCGAGCAGGCGGGAGATCACGGCCAGCGTGGCGCCGTCGGGCGCGACCCGATAGCTGGACGCACGGACGCCCGCTGAGGCGGCCTCCTCGTAGAAGCCGGGCCAGCTGCCGGTGGGCGCGTTCACGATCAACCCTCCGGGGCGCAGCACCGAGAGCGAGCGGCTGCCGGTGTCGTCGTGCACGTTGCCGACCAGGTCGATCACCACGTCCACCTCGCCCGCGACGTCCTCGAAACGCTGGCTGGTGTGATCGACGACCTCGGTCGCGCCGAGCTCGCGCAACCACTGCAGGTTCCGCGGCGAGCCGGTGGCGATCACCCGGGCACCGAAGTAGGCGGCGAACTGCACCGCGAAGTGGCCGACACCGCCGGAGCCGGCGTGGATGAGCATCCGCTGGCCCTCGTGCGCCTTGGCGACCTCGACCACCATGCCCCAGGCCGTGAGCGCCGCGAGCGGCACCCCGGCCGCCTCGACGTGCGAGAGGGTGGTGGGCTTGCGCGCGAGCGAGATGCTCGGCACCGTCACGTACTCCGCGTAGGAACCCGACATCCGCGGCACCATCACGAAGCCGTAGACCTCGTCACCGGGTCGGAACGGATGCGCGTCGTACGGAGAGGTGACGACGACGCCGGAGAAGTCGTGGCCGAGCACCGCGGGGTAGCTGCCGATCTGCGAGGCCACGCCCCGGCCGGCCCGCGTCTTCGCGTCGATCGGGTTCACCCCCGCAGCGACGACCTTCACGGTGAACTCGGCGTTCACGGCACCGGGGGTCGCCACGGTGGCGAGGTGCAGCACCGACGGGTCGCCGGGCGCGTCGATGACGGCGGCGGTCATGGTGTCCGGCACCTCGGTGGCCTCCGGGATCCGGCCGACCACGAGTCCGTGTCCGAGCGCGTTGTTGTGCATCATTGCCCTTCCTGTCCTCCAGCAGGCTGCATCCGATCCCCCGAGCGATTCCCCGAAATCCGTGCGCCTGAACGCAGTTCCTATCCAAGCCAGTCAATGAGTCCGCGCTGTTACGGCGGTGTCACCGCAGGGAGAAGATTGCGATGCCGAGTATTTCGCGGGTGCGTCCGGCACGACGGGTGCCGGACGCACGGAGTGTTTCGCGGGTGCGTCCGGCACGACGGGTGCCGGACGCACGGAGTGTTCGCGGGTGCGTCCGGCACGACGGGTGCCGGACGCGCCGAGTACATGCGCCGGTGCGTCTGGCACGATGGGTGGCGTGCAAACGACGCCGACGCCTCGCATCCCAACGGTCTGGCTGTTGCGGATCGGCGCCGTGCTGGTCGTCGTCGGGTTGATCGTGCTGCTGGTCGCCCGCTCCACGCTCACCCGCGCTGTCTACGTGAGCGAGATGGGCGCCGCGGGGATGCCGACCTCGACCGCGTTCTCCGTCGGGCTGCTGTTCGTCGCGGCGGGCGGCGCCTTCGTCGCCTCGGGCAGCCGCGGTGTCCGCTCCCGCTGGCGCTGGCTGGCGCACTGGACCCCGGCCACGTCGATCCTCGTCGCGAGCGCCTGCTTCGCCTTCGCCTCTCAGGTGACCTGCACCGCGGGGTGCCCGTTGCCGGTCGGCGCCACCTTCAGCTGGCAGGATCTGCTGCACACCTCCGCGGCCGTGCTCGGGTTCGCCGCCGCCTGCGTGGCGATGCTGCAGGTCGCCTCCGCCGCCGGTCAACCCGTCGTCGCGCGGTTCTCGCTGGGCGCCGGAGTACTGGTCGCGGTGATCGCGGGTGTCGGCGCGATCTTCTCGCTGACCCGCTGGATGCTCTGGCTCGGCGGCAACCTGGAGTTCATCGCCACCGCGATCGCGATCCTGTGGCTCGCGGGCTACGGCCTCACGCTGTCGTGGGTCGGCGCGCCAGCCAGTTCGCCAGCAGTCGACGCGTCTCGTCGTGCTGACGAGCCACGCCCTCATCGCGCCCCGGCACCCGCACCAGTTCTGCGCCCGGAAGAGCCGTAGCCCACTCCTCGCCCACGGCTACCGGATGCACCGGGTCGCGATCGGCGGCCACCACGATCGTGCTCGCGGTGATGCCGGCCAGCTCCGCCGGGTCCGCGTACGCGGCGTTGCGCGGCACCTCGACGAGCCGCACCGCGCGCTCGACGGCCAGCGGGGCACGGAACTGCTGCGCGAGCGCCTCGGCGGCGACGGGGGAGGTGGCCGCGACGTTCTCGAACAGGCCCGTGCCGCGGAACATCCGCTCGCCGCGGACCGCGCCGTGATCGTGCAGGAGTTGCGCGATCACCGGGAAGACGGCGAGGTGTTCGGGCATCGGTCGGGTGCTGAACGACGGACGGACGAAGGCCGCGTGGTCGATCGGCAGCACGCCGCGCACGGTCAGACGCAGGGCGATCGCGGCCCCCATCGAGATGCCGAGAACGGTCAGCGGCTTGTGTGCGGCGCCCGAACGGATCAGGAACTCGGTCACCTCGTCGGCCAACGCGTCGAGGGCGAAGTCGGCGGAGGTGCCGATCTCGGCGGAGGCTCCGTGCGCGCGCAGGTCGGGGGCGAGGATCTCGGCGTCGGCCGGGAACAGCGGCGAGAACAGGCCGAGCGGGCTGGAACGATCGCTGCCGAGGCCATGCAGGAGCAGGACCGTCATCGGGCCCGGGTCTCGCGGTGCAGGGTCGCCATCAGTGCGCCGGCGAGCTTGAGCAGCGAGCCGATCTCCTTCTCGTCGCGGTCGATCCAGCGGTAGAGCGGTTCGGGGTCGACGGGCACGAAGTCGGTGTGCTGCTCCCACACCACCAGGGTGCGCTCGGCGCCGAGCACGTACTGCTGCCAGAAGATCTGGCGCAGGTAGTTGCGGGGGACGCTACGCCACGCCTTCGTGGTGGTCTTGATCTCGCAGAGCTCGAGCCGGCCGTCCTGGCGCACCGCGAGCCCGTCGGGGGTGGCCAGGTGGCGGCGCTCGATCTCGGCGTGGAACAGGGTGCTGCTCGGATCGATCGCGAACTCGCGGCGCACCCAGGCGGCGATCTCGGGCTCGCGGGCCCTGCCGTGCTCCGTGAAGGCGTTGCCGCCGAATCCGGTGCCGTAGAGCTTCTCGTACGCGGCCTTCTCGACGGAGGCGGGGGTGGACAGCTTCGCGACGTCGGTCGCGGTGATGCCGCGGGCCCGCGCGCGCAGCCAGGCGACCCGATCCGTGGAGTCGGCGACGATGCGCCGCAGGTGCGGCGGCTCGGCATCCACGAAGACAGGCAGTTGCTCGAAAGCGAACGACAGCTGCTGGGAGACCACCGATCCATTGTGCCTCCTGCATCCGACATCGCCGCTCACGCGGAGGTGTGTCTCCCATCCCCGCGAGATGCCTCTTGCGTACGTCCCGCGCGGCGTGTCGCGTACCCAAGTGGCATCTCGCGGGAAGTCACAGCGCGAGGAAGGCGTCCACGTTCCCGGGCGCCAGCAGGTGGCGGCGCACCATCAGGGCGGCGCCGCGGACGCCGCCGTCGCGGTCGCCGGATGCCTGCACGATGTCGAGCGCCTGGGTGGCGAGAGGGAGCGAGCGGCGGTAGACCACCTCGCGCACACCGGCGAGCACCTCCTGCCCGGCTTCGGCGATGCTGCCGCCGATCACGATCACGGAGGGGTTGAGCAGGTTCACGCACATCGCCAGCGCGGCGCCGATGTCGCGACCGGCGGCACGCACGGCCGCCACGGCGTCACGATCGCCGGCCTGCAGCAGGGCGACCACCTCGGAGGTGCGCGCCACCTCGCCCGGCAGCCGACGGGCGATGGCCGGACCGCCCGCCACGGATTCGAGGTCGGCCTCGCCACGGTCGTCCGGCACCTGCACGTGGCCCAGGTCGCCCGCCGCACCGAGTGCGCCACGCTGCAGCGCGCCTCCGCTGATGATCCCGGCGCCGATGCCGGTCGAGATCTTCACGAAGATCAGATCGTCGACGTCGGGGTAGCGTACGGCGTGCTCGCCCAGCGCGAGCAGGTTCACGTCGTTGTCGACCAGCACGGTGGTGCGGATGCGTCCGCGCACGAACGCCGGGATGTCGAAGCGGTCCCACCCCGGCATGATCGGTGGTTTCACCGGTCGGCCGCTCGCGTGCTCGACGGGCCCTGGCACGCCGATCCCGATTCCGGCGACGCTCGAGCGCTCGAGCTCCGCCTCGGTGAGCAGGGCCTGCGCGACGTCGAGCGCGTGGTTCAGCACCGCCTCCGGCCCGTCCGCGATGTCGATCTGCTCGCGCTTCTCGGCGAGCACGGCGCCGTCGAGGTCGGTCACCGCGATCGTCGCGTGCGAGGCGCCCAGATCGACGGCGAGGATGCTGCGGGCACGGGGATTGAAGGCGATCCGCGCGGCCGGCCGCCCGCCGGAGGACGGTGCGGGGTCGTAGTGCACCACGAAGCCCGTGTCGATCAGGATGTCGACCCGCGCCGAGACGGCGGCGCGCGGGAATCCGGTCTCCTCGACGAGGAGAGCCCGCGTCCGCGGACGCCCGTCGCTGAGCAGCCCCAGCAGCTCGCCGACCGCGCTCGGGGCGTGACGGATGCGCTTGGACATGCCGTCGAGTCAACCACAGCCGAACGGATCCGCACCGAAGCTCGGACACTTCTCGATCCTGTCGCGCAACTTCTGCTTGCAATCGTGCAGAAGTGGATCTATCGTGCTCTTACCTGACCTACTCGACTCGATGAGGAGCCTCCTTCGTGAACACGTCCCGATCGCCGCGCCAACGCTGCACCCCCGGAAACGACGACTGATGGGCAGCATCGAGGACGGCGTGCGCGGCACGGCCGTCAAGGGACTGCGCGTCGGCGTCCTGGGCGGTGGCTTCATGGCCACGGTGCACAGCCGCGCCGCTCGCAGCGCGGGTGCGGTGCTCGCCGGCATCGCCTCGTCCCGGCCCGAGAAGAGTGCGAGGGCCGCCGCGGAGTTGGGTTTCGAGCGCGGCTACGCGACGGCCGAAGAACTGATCGCCGACCCCGCGATCGACGTGATCCACGTCTGCACGCCGAATGCGACGCACGCAGCGCTCGCGCTCGCGGCGCTCGCCGCCGGCAAACACGTGGTCTGCGAGAAGCCGCTGGCCGGCACAGTCGGCGAGGCCGCGGAACTCGTGGCGGCGGCGCAGGCGGCCGGCGTGGTGAACACCGTGCCGTTCGCGTACCGCTTCCACCCGATGGTGCGCGAGGCGCGCGCCCGCGTCGCCCGCGGCGACACCGGGCGGTTGGTGCAGCTGCGCGGCACCTACCTGCAGGACTGGATGCTCGGCGCCGACGACGACAACTGGCGCGTCGACTCCGCGGCCGGCGGTGCCTCCCGCGCCTTCGGCGACATCGGCTCGCACCTGGTCGACATGCTCGAGTTCATCGCCGGCGAACGCATCGTCGAGCTCGCGGCGCTCACCTCGACGATCTACCCCGAGCGCGGCGGCAAGCCCGTGCACACGGAGGACCTCGTCGGCGCCGTCGTGAAGCTCAGCGGCGGCGCGATCGGCACGCTCCTGGTCTCGCAGGTCGCGGCCGGACACCGCAACGAACTGGTGCTGGAGCTCTCCGGCGCCGAGGAGAGCGTGCGCTTCGAACAGGAGAACCCCGAGACGCTGTGGATCGGCCGGCGCGACAGTGCGCTGACGATCCCGCGGGACGCGGGCATCCTCACTCCCGATGCGGCGCGGCTGTCGATCGTGCCGAGCGGGCATCCGATGGGTTACCAGGACGCGTTCAACGCGTTCGCGCGCGACACCTACTCCGCCGTGGCCGGCGAGCCCGCCGACGGCACCCCCACCTTCGCCGACGGACTGCGCGCGGCGACGATCACCCGGGCCGTGCTCGACGCAGCCGCGAACGCCGCGTGGGTCACCGTGCCCGGAGAGGTGGTCTGAGTCATGACGACGTACTCGGGCACACATCCCGTCACCCTGTTCACCGGCCAGTGGGCCGACCTGCCCTTCGAGGAGGTGGCGAAGTTCGCGGCCGAGGCCGGCTACGACGGCCTCGAGATCGCGGCCTCGGGCGACCACCTCGACCTCCGACGCGCCGATGAGGACGACGCCTACGTGCAGTCCAAGCTCGATCTGCTCGACTCCTACGGCCTCCAGGTCTTCGCGATCTCCAACCACCTCGGCGGGCAGGCGGTGTGCGACGACCCGATCGACTTCCGGCACCAGGCGATCCTGCGCGACTACGTCTGGGGCGACGGCGACGAGGAGGGGGTGCGGCAGCGCGCCGCCGAGGACATGAAGCGCTCCGCCCGCGTCGCGCGCAAACTCGGCGTCGACGTGGTCGTCGGTTTCACCGGTTCGAAGATCTGGCCGTACGTGGCGCAGTTCCCGCCGGTTCCCGCCGCCGTGATCGACGCGGGCTACGAAGACTTCGCGAATCGGTGGAACCCGATCCTCGACGTCTTCGACGACGAGGGCGTGGTCTTCGCGCACGAGGTGCATCCGAGCGAGATCGCGTACGACTACTGGTCGTCGGTACGCTCACTCGAGGCGATCGAGCACCGGAGGGCCTTCGGCTTCAACTGGGACCCGTCGCACATGATGTGGCAGAACGTCGATCCGGTCGGCTTCATCTGGGACTTCAAGAACCGGATCTACCACGTGGATTGCAAGGACACCCGGATGCGCCCGCAGAACGGTCGGGCCGGTGTGCTCGGTTCGCACCTGGCCTGGGGCGACCCGCGGCGCGGCTGGGACTTCGTCTCCACCGGTCACGGCGACGTGCCATGGGAGGACTCGTTCCGCGCGCTCGAGTCGATCGGCTACGCCGGCCCGATCTCGATCGAGTGGGAGGACGCCGGTATGGACCGGCTGCACGGCGCCCGGGAGGCGGTGCAGTACATCCGCTCGCTGCTCTGGAAGCTGCCGGAGCAGTCCTTCGACGCGGCGTTCTCGAACCAGTAGTTCAGCTGCGCTGTCGTTTTCGCCGCGCGCTGCCGGCATGCCGCCCGCGCGCGGCGAAGACGACAGCGCGGCCGGGGCTAGAGCGACTCCTTGGCCTTCTTCTCCGCCTTGAGGCGGGCCTGTTCGCGACGCACCTCGGCGTAGCGGTTGCGCTCCTGGCGCAGCCACTCGGGCAGCTCCTCCAGCAGGGCGTCGATCTGCGCGGTGGTGAGTGCGTCGTCGACGCCGCCGCGGGCGAGTCCCGAGATCGAGACGTTGAGGCGCGAGGCGACCACCGATCGCGGGTGCGGGCCGTTGGCGCGCAGCTCGGTCAGCCACGCGGGCGGGTTCGCGACGAGCTCGTTGTACTCCTCACGGGTGACCGCGGCCTCCTGGAACTCCGCCGGGGCCGCCGGGAGGTAGATTTCGAGCTTCTTCGCCGCCGTCGCGGCCTTCATGGTCTGGGTCGCCTTGGTCACCCCGTAAGAGTAGTGCGGTTCCGCCCCGGGCACGGCCTACCCTGAAGGGATGAGCGAGCAGATCGAGCCCGAACCCGTCGAAGCGCCCGCGTTCCGCCTCGCCCTCGTGCCCGGCGTCACCCCCACGAAATGGACGCGGGTCTGGGCCGAGCGCCGCCCCGAGCTGCCGCTGTCCGTCACCCCGATCGCCGAGAGCGAGCAGGAGGAGGTGCTGCGCAGCGCATCCGCAGACGTCGCCTTCGTGCGCGGCCCGGTCGACGCCGACGTGCTCAGCGTGATCGCCCTGTACGACGAGCAGCCCGTCGTCATCGTCGCCCGCGATCATGCGCTGGCCGAGGAGGCGATCGTCGACATCGCCGATCTCGCCGACGAGCACCTGCTGCAGAGCCCGGACGCCGTACCGGAGTGGGCGGCGATCGCCGCCGAGATCGCCGACGGTTCTCGGCGCCCGCTGCCGCGCCTGCGCGACCTCGACGAGGCGGCCGAGCAGGTCGCGGCCGGCGTGGGCATCCTGATCCTGCCGCAGTCGGTCGCCCGCGTGCACAGCCGCAAGGACACGCGCACCGTCGCGCTGACCGGCGTGGCCGAGACACGGATCTCGCTCGCCTGGGTGACTGCGGCGAAGACCGACGACGTCGAAGACTTCATCGGCGTCGTGCGCGGCCGCAGCGCGAACAGCACGCGTGGTCGCGACCTCGAGGCCGAGGCCGCGGAGGCGAAGGCCGTGCGCAAGGCGGCTAAGGCGAAGAAGGTCGCCGAGAAGCGTGCGGCCGACTGGGCGAGGCGACCCAGCGCCGCTCCCGGCAAGCCGGTCGCCCAGCGCTACCAGCCCCGCAAGCCCAAGCGGAAGTAGCCCGGGCCGGGCTCAACCGGCGGGGAGCACCCGGTACCGCAGGTGCGTCACCAGCTCGTTGCCCACGGCGTAGATCGGCTCCAGCTTCAGCCCCGCGACGCCATCGAAGAGGCGGGCGCCCGAGCCGATCACGATCGGGGCGACCGAGATCCGGATCTCGTCGATCAGGCCGGCATTCAGATACTGGTTCACGGTCGACGCGCCGCCCGCGATCGCGACGTCGGCGTCTCCCGCCGCCGCCTTCGCCTGCTCCAGGGCGGAGTGGATGCCGTCGGTGACGAAGTGGAACGTGGTGCCGCCCTGCATCACCAGGCTCTCGCGCGGGCGGTGGCTGAGCACGAAGACGGGGGCGTGGTACGGCGGTTCCTCGCCCCACCAGCCGGTCCAGTCGAGGTCCCAGTCGCCGCGGTCGGGACCGAACATGTTGCGGCCCATGATGAAGGCCCCGGACGACACCTGCCGCGCGACCTCGTCGGCGTTGCGTTCGCGCTGCTCGAACTGCCAGCGGTGCAGCCCGTCGACACCCTCTCCCATGGGGGTCTCCAGGGTCTGGTTCGGCCCGGCGAGGTAACCGTCCAGAGAGGTTCCGATGTTGCAGACCACGATGCCCATGTCGACTCCTTCAGTGTCCGTCGCACGACTGTCCGTCGCCCAGCCTGGCGTGCATCCGCCGACGAGGCAAATGGCTCGGCGTCACCTGGCCGAGTCGCTGTCGGATGCGAGGTCTAGGGTGTGGCCGAGTGGCCTCATCGGCGAGGCCGCAGGATCGGAGAAGCACATGGCTGACATCACTCTCGAGCAGGCTCAGGCCGTTGTGGCGGCGGCTCAGGCGGCCGCCGTCGACAACGGCACCCTGATGGACATCGCCGTTGTAGACGCGGGCGGCAACCTGAAGGCGTTCGCGCGGATGGACGGCGCCTGGCTCGGCAGCATCGACATCGCGATCCGCAAGGCGAAGACGGCGCGCTACTTCGACATGGAGTCGGGTGCCATCGGCACGCTCTCGCAGCCGGGCGGCCCGCTGTACCAGATCGAGGTGTCCAATGGCGGGCTGATCAGCTTCCCGGGCGGCATCCCGCTGCAGCTCGGCGATGACATCATCGGTGCGATCGGAGTCAGCGGCAGCACAGTCGAGAACGATCGGGCTGTCGCTCAGGCCGGAGTCGCCGCGCTGAGCTGAGGCCGCCGGCGCCCGGTTCGCAATGTTCCTTTGACAGGACAAGCGAGCGTCGGTAATCTCGCTTGCACGCACTCTTTGGAGCGCTCCACTGACGCGGCTCGCTTCAACGGAGGACGACGGGTGCGACCGCGAACCGAACCGGGCGCCACGCCCGCATCCTCAGAAAAACGGAGTCCCATGAAGCTCGGCGTCTACAACGCGATCCTGCACGACCGTTCGCTGCCCGAGGCCCTGAAGGTCATCGGTGACCTCGGCCTCACTGGCATCGAGATCAACACCGGCGGCTTCCTGCCCGCGGTGCACGTGCCCACCTTCGACGACATCCTGGTGTCGGACGCCGCGCGCGACGACTACCTCGGCATCTTCGAGGGCACGGGCGTCGCCATCGCCGGCCTGAACTGCAACGGGAATCCGCTGCACCCCGACCGCGCGATCGGCGAGAAGCACGCGGAGGACATCCGCCGCTCCATCCGCCTCGCGAATCGGCTCGGCCAGAACCGCGTCGTCACCATGGGCGGCCTGCCCGGTGGCGAGCCCGGCGCGACGCGGGTGAACTGGGTCGTCAACGCCTGGAACTCGGCTGCGCTCGAGGTGCTCGACTACCAGTGGGAGATCGTCGCCGACTTCTGGCGCGAGACCGACCGCCTGGCGGCCGACCACGGTGTGAAGGTGGCGCTGGAGCTGCACCCGCAGAACGTCGTGTTCAACACGGCCGACGTCTACAAGCTGATCGAGCTGACCAAGGCGACCCACGTGGGCGTCGAGCTCGACGCCTCGCACCTGTTCTGGCAGCAGATGGACCCGGTGGCCGTGGTCCGCGAACTCGGCGACCTGGTCTTCCAGGCCGCGGCGAAGGACGTGCGGGTCAACACCGAGAACGCCGCGCTCTACGGCGTGCTGGACAACTCGTTCCGCAAGCTCGACCCCTCGGAGAACCGCACCAACCTGGGCGGCGACGAGTGGGCCAACGAGTGGCCGAAGGCCTCGGCGTGGGACTTCGTCGCGCTCGGCCGCGGCCACGATGTGGCCTACTGGACTGAACTCCTCCGCGCGCTGAAGGAGGTCGACGAGAACATGCTGGTCAACATCGAGCACGAGGACACCTCGCTCGGTCGCATCGAGGGCCTCGAGGTCGCCGCCGCCGTGCTCAAGGAAGCCGACGCGGCGCTCTGACTCGGCAGAAGAGGGTTGTCACTTTCTCCGCTCCTCACCGACAAAGTGACAACCCTTTTTCAGGCATGGAGTCGTGAGGGGGTTGTCACTCCGTCCCGCCCGCCGTGGGACGGAGTGACAACCCTCTGAGGGCGTCGAGGGCCGCCGGGAGGCGGGTGAAGCCCTGGGACGCGAGGAAGTGGCCGCCTCCCGGGATCACGGTGACGGGCGCGCCGAGGCGGGCAGCGAAGGCGTCCGTCAGCTCGATCGGGACGAAGCCGTCCGCGTCGGAGCGGATCACGTGCACACGATCGATCCGGGCGTCCTCGACGCGGGCGCCGGCGCCGATGTAGGCGTCCAGCTGGGGCAGCGGCGGCAGCGGATCCGCGAAACCGGAGACGAAGACAGCGGAATCGAGGCGCGCGCCGGTTGCGAGCAGTGCCCGTACCACGGTGAGGCAGCCGAGGCTGTGCGCCACCACGCTGACGCCCACCCCGTCGCCGATCGCCGCGGTCACCGCGTCGAGCCAGGCGTCCGGATCGGGTGCGGACGAGCCGGGGAGGAACACCCGCTGCGTCTCGAAGCCGTCGCGCGTGGCCTCGGCCTCCAGCCACGGGAACCAGTGCGAGTCGACGCCGGCCGTGAATCCGTGCACGATGAGCAGCCTCATACTCCGGGCAACGCCTCGTGCCGCGCGGCGATTCCCGCGACGATCGTCTCGACACCCCAGCCGAAAGCCGCGTCCGGCGGGCTCAGGAACACTTCGTTCACCGCAGCCGTCAGCGGGAACCGGTCGGCGTCGATCCGACGGTGCCGCAGCGCGGCGGAGTAGCGTTCCGGCGTCGCGGCGCGGTGCTGCTCCTCGATCACGTGCCCGATTACGAAGCCGTAAAGCGTCTGGAACGAGCGCAGCGCCTCCGTCACCTCGAAGCCGGCGTCGGTGAGCACGCGCAGTGGGACCTCCATCGATCCGATCGCCTCGTCGTCGGTGAGGTAGGTGCCGGAGAACAGCTTCGCGCCCTCGCGATAGCGCAACAGCACGGTCCGGATGTGCGCGGCGGCGTCGCGGAGGAAGTCGCGCCAGTCGCCGCCGCCGGGCTCGCCGATCGTCAGCTCGCGCATGATCACGGTGGCCATCTCGTCGGAGAGCGCCGTCATGTCGGGGAGGTGGTAGTAGAGCGCGCCGGCGCGGACACCGAGTCGGTCGGCGAGGGCGCGGGCGGTGATCGCGGCGGTGCCGCCCTCGGCGAGCAATTCGAAGGCGGCGGCGACGATCGCCTCGCGGGTGAGTTTCGCCACGACGGCCTCCTTGACTTTTGAACGGTGTTCAGTGATTCTAGACGCAGTTCAATTTGAACACCGTTCAAAACAGGAGGAATCCGCCATGAAGGCCGCCGTCGTCACCGATTTCGCTCACGCCCCGCACTACGCCGACTTCCGGGAGCCCGAGGCGCCGGAGGGCTTCGTACCCGTGCGTATGCTCGCCGTCGGCGTGCACCGCATCGTCCGATCCCTCGCGGCCGGCGCTCACTACGGGGTCGGCGACGAGCTGCCCTTCGTACCCGGCGTCGATGGCGTCGGCGAACTCGCCGACGGCACGCGCGTTTACACCGGCGGCTCGCCCGACCCGTTCGGCACGCTCGCCGAGCGCACGGTTGTGCCGGCCGGATTCGCGGTGCCGGTGCCGGCCGAGCTCGACAGCGTCACGGCCGCCGGCATCGTGAACCCGGCGATGTCCTCGTGGCTGCCGCTGGTCGGCCGCGCGCGGCTGCAATCCGGGCAGACCGTGCTCGTGCTCGGAGCGACCGGCGCCTCCGGCTCGCTCGCGGTGCGGATCGCCCTGCACCTCGGGGCCGGGCGCGTCATCGCCGCCGGGCGCAACGCCGCGGCGCTGGCGGCGCTCGCCGCGGATCCACGGGTCGTAACGGTGAGCATCGACGACGAGCTGACGGCGAGCATCCGCTCGGCCGCCCCCGGCGGCATCGACGTGGTGCTCGACTACCTGTGGGGGCCGGTCGCGGAGGCGGCACTGGAGGCGCTGCGTCGCAACGGGCTCGACCACGTCGCGGCGCAGACGAGCTACGTGCAGATCGGCGCGCTGGCCGGCACGCGGGTGGCGCTGGATGCGGCGCTGCTGCGCTCCTCGAACGTGACGGTGTTCGGCAGCGGGGCCGGCTCCATGGATCCGCGGCTGCTGCTGGCCGAGCTGCCGAAGATCCTGGCGCTGGCCGCGAGCGGCGGCATCGCGCTCGACGTGCGCGCCGTCCCGCTGGTGGCGGTGGCGACGGAGTGGGCGTCGTCCGACCGGTTGGTGTTCGTGCCCTGAGGGCCGCTCCGTCCGGCGCCGTCAGAAGGCCGGGTGGTCGCCGCGTCCGCTGCCTTCCGAAGCCCGGGTGGTCGCTCGGCGTCCGAACCCTTGAGGATTCGGACGGAACGTGACGACCCGGGCCTTCCGCGTGCGGCGCTTAGCAGACGAACGTCGCAGATGCGGAGCGTTACGTCGCGTGACGCTTCGTTGCGTCACGTGACCGCGCGGCATTGCGCCCGGCGCGCGGGCGGAGAGCATGGTCTCCGGCGCGCTACGTCTTCACAGCCGCAGCATCGCCTCCCCACAGCATCCCACCACCCCAGGCAGGTACATCCCCATGCGATTCCGCACCCTCACCTCCGCGGTGGCGATTCTCGCCGCCGCGACGCTGGTGCTCACCGGCTGTTCCCTGAAGGACGAGTCCAGCAGCGCCTCCGCGAACGACAGCAGCACCAGCGCCGCGTCCACCACCTCGATCGCCGACATCCCCAGCCTCGAAGGCAAGACGGTCGGCATCGCGGCGAAGGACATCGTGCACGACTTCTCCCGCATCGTGTACCAGTCGGTGCAGGACCGCGTGAAGGAGCTCGGCGGCACCGTCGTCGCCACCCAGGCCGAGGCAAAGGACGACAAGCACGTCTCCGACATCGAGAACCTGGTCTCGCAGAAGCCCGACGCGATCATCGTGATCCTCGGCGACGCGACCACCCTCGCGCCGGCGCTGAAGGAGGTGCACGACGCGGGCATCCCGCTGTTCACCATCGACAACGTGTCGGAGTACTCCGAGAACAACGTCACCAGCGACAACTGGCAGATCGGCTCGACCCTGGCGCGCACCATCGCCGAGGACATCGGCGGCACCGGCCAGATCCTGGTCTTCAACGGCTTCCCGGGCGTCGCGCCCTGCCGCATCCGCTACAACGAGCTCAAGCTCGTCCTGGAGGACTACCCGAACATCTCGATCATCCAGCCCGAGCTGCAGGACAAGTACGAGGGCACGATCGAGGATGCGAAGCAGCAGATCGGCGACGCCCTGTCGCGCTACCCGAAGGGCGAGATCTCCGCGATCTGGTCCTGCTGGGACACCCCGCAGATCGGTGCGGCGCAGGCCGTCGACGCGGCCGGCCGTGACGAGATCAAGATCTACGGCGTGGACGCCGACCAGGGCGCGCTCGACCTGATCGCCGACCCCGACTCCTCCTACACCGCCACCATCGCGCAGCAGAACGTCGCGATCGGCGCCGGCTCGGCCGATAACGTCGCCAAGTTCCTCGGCGGCGAGGAGGACTCGGTCACCCCGACGACCTACTTCGCTCCGGTGCTGATCACCAAGGCGAACATCGCCGAGAAGACCAAGGAGCTCGGCCTCAGTGAGTGAGTCGGCAGCACCGGCCCTCGTGATGGAGGGCACCACCAAGTCCTTCGCCGGGGTGCCGGTGCTGCGCGGTGTCGGTCTCACCCTCGGGCGCGGCGAGGTCGTCGCGCTCGTGGGCGAGAACGGCGCCGGCAAGTCGACGCTGATCAAGATCCTCACCGGGCTGTACTCCTCCGACGGCGGCACCATCGCGATCGACGGTGTGCCTACCTCGATCACCACCCCGCGCGACGCCGAGCGGGCGGGTATCCGGGTCGTGCACCAGGACCGCCACCTCGCCGGCCGGCTCACCGTGGCGGAGCAGCTGTACCTGGGGCACGAGAAGCTCAGGCGTCGCGGCGTGTCCGCGGAGTCGGTGCTCACCGACCTCGTGGGCCTCTCCGTCCGCGGCGACACCCTCGTCGACGACCTCACCGTCGCGGAGCAGCAGCTGCTGCAGATCGCGCGGGCGCTGCTGGTCGAGCCGCGCATCCTGGTGCTGGACGAGCCGACCGCCCCGCTTGCCGCGGGCGAGGTGGCGGCGCTGTTCGCCTCCATCCGCCGGCTGCAGGCGCGCGGCGTCTCGGTGATCTACATCTCGCACTACCTGCAGGAGGTGCAGCGGATCGCCAGCCGGGTCGTGGTGCTGCGCAACGGCGCGAACGTCGGCGAGCTCGACCTCGTCGAGGGCGACGCCGAGCAGGGCGCGCGGATCGTGGCCTTGATGCTCGGCCGCGACGTGGAGGAATTCGCGATCCGCTCGGACCGCGTCGTCGCCGCCGACGTCGCCCCGCTGCTCGAACTCGACGCCCTGACCGTGCCGGGCGCCCTCGCGGCGCTCGACCTCGTGGTGCGCCCGGGCGAGATCGTCGGCGTCACCGGCCTGGTCGGCTCGGGCGTGGACGTGCTGGCTGATGCGGTGGTGGGCCTCGCCCGCCGCGGCGGCCGCGTGCGCGTGGCCGGCAAGGCGACCTCGAACGCCCGCGGCTTCGTAGCTGCGGGAGGCGCCTACGTGCCGAGCGACCGCCGCCGCGACGGCGTGCTGGTGGCGCACACCATCCGCGAGAACCTCTCGATCGCCGCGCTCGGGCGGATCAGCCTGGGCGGCATCCTGCCCAGCCGCCGCCGCGACAAGGCGATCGCCGCGGAGCAGATCGCCGCGTTGGACGTGCGGCCCGCGAATCCGGAGGCCGTGGTCGGCACGCTCTCGGGCGGCAACCAGCAGAAGGTGGCGCTGGGCAAGTGGCTCGCCGCGGGCTCGCAGGTTTTTGTGCTGGATCAGCCCACCGCGGGCGTCGACGTCGGCAGCCGCGCCGCGATCTACGCCCTGATCAACCGCCTGGTCGACGAGGGCGCCGGCATCCTGCTGGTCTCGCTCGACCTCGAAGAACTCGTCGGCCTCGCCGACCGCGTCGTGGTGCTGCACCGCGGCGAGGTGCGCGCCGAGCTGCCGCGCGCCGAGCTCAGCATCGACCGCGTGCTCGCGATCGCGTCCGGCGCCCTGGAGAGAGCATCATGACCGTCACCGCCACCCCCGAGAGCAGAACGGATGCGCCCGTCGCGCCGCGCGCCCGCCGTCGCGGCATCGGCGCCCTCGCGCTGATCGGCTACCTCGTCGTCCTCGTCGAGGTCGTGCTGTTCAGCGTGGCCTCGCCCGTCTTCGCGACCGGCGGCAACATCTCGACCATCCTGATCCAGGCCGTGGTGCCCGCTATCGCCGGCTTCGGCCTGGCGATCGTGGTGATCACCGGCGGCGACGACGTGGTCCGCGGTGGCATCGATCTCGCCTCCGGCCCGATCGTGGGCCTCTCGGGCGTGGTCGCGGCCGTCGCGCTGACCGCCGGGCTCGGCGCGATCCCGGCCGTGCTGCTGGCGCTGCTCGTCTCGGTCGGCTTCGGCGCGATCAGCGGCACCGCGGTCACGCTCGGCCTGCGCCCGCTGCTGGCGACGCTCGCGGTGTCGGGCATCGTCGGCTCGGTGGTGTTCCTCGCGACCGACAACGTGAAGGTTCCCGTCGCGGATCCGCTCTTCGACTGGCTGCGCGGCGGCGTCGTGCTCGGCATCCCGGCGCCCGTGGTAGTGCTCGCCGTCGTCACGCTGGTGACCGCGCTCGCCGTCGGGCGGACGCCCTGGGGAACCCGCAGCTACGCGGTCGGGCAGAACCCCACCGCCGCAAGCGTCGCGGGCGTGGCCGTCTGGCGCTACGTCTTCACGAGCTACCTGCTCTCGGGGCTCTTGGCCGGCATCGCGGGGCTGCTGCTCGCCGCGCGCCTGGCCGCGGCGGTTCCGGGCATCGGCAACCAGATCCTGCTCGACATCATCGTGACCGCGTACCTCTCGGTGGTGTTCTCGCGCCGCTTCGTGGTGACCATTGGCGGTACCCTGATCGCCGCCGTCTTCGTGGCCGCACTCGGCAACGGCTTCACCCTGCTCGGAGTGGACAGCCAGTGGGTTGGCGCGATCAAGGGCCTGCTCATCCTGCTCGTTCTCGGTCTCGCGGCGATCCGCGAGAGAGGGGTCCGCTCGTGACCGCCACCGCCCTGCCCGTGGCCGATGTGCCTGTGGCCGAACGGCGTCGCGCCCTCGCCGTGCGGCTGCTCGCCCCCGCCACCGTGGTGATCATCCTCGCCGTCTTCGGCACCAGCGTCTCGGGCTACTTCGCGCCGACGAACCTGCTCAACGTCGCCAGCGCCGGCGCACTCCTGCTGATGGCGGCCTGCGCGATGACCATCGTGGTCCGGGCCGGCGGCATCGACCTCTCCATCGGCGTCGCGATCGACCTCGCTGCGCTCGCCGCGACCGCCCTGATCGCGGACGGTTACGTCACCTGGTTCGCCGTGCTGATCGGGCTCGGCTTCGGGATGCTCGCGGGTGTGGTGAACGCGGTGCTGGTGATCGTGTTCCGCATCCGCGCGTTCCTCGCGACGCTGTCGGTGTGGTTCATCGGCACCAGCGCGCAGCAGCTGCTCACCGGTGGTGGCGCGCCGATCTACCTGCGCCGCCAGGAGACGCCCGACGCCTTCGCGGCGTGGGGCAACGCGACCGTGCTGGGCATCGGCGTGCCGGTGCTGCTGGCGATCGCCGCGGCCGTTGTGGTCTGGCTGCTGCTGGACCACACCCGCTGGGGCCGCGTGCTCACGGCGGCGGGGGAGCAGCCAGGAGCCACCCGCATCGCCGGGCGCCGCGTCGGGCTCTCGCTCGCCTCCGCCTTCATCGTGGCGGCGCTGATCGCGGCGCTCGCCGGTATCGTGCTCGCCTCGCGCAGCTACGGCTTCTCGCCCGCCAGCGGGCAGCTCTACGTGCTCGACGCGATCGGCGCGGTGTTCATCGGCGCCACGCTCTCGGCGCACGGGCGACCGAACGTGCTCGGCACCGCGATCGGCGTCCTGATCTTCGGGCTGATCAACAACGGACTCGTGCTGCTCGGCGTCTCCTTCTACTGGCAGGGTCTGGTGCGCGGCTCCGTGCTGCTGCTGCTCCTGCTGGCGACCGCGCTGCTGCGCCGCGAGTCGATCGCGCCGCCGCTGCGCTCGCTGCTGTTCTCGCGGAAGTAGCCGACCTCGTCGCAGGAACGACGACCCCCTGGGTGACCTCGGCTCGCCAGGGGTCGCTCGGGCGCGCCAGCCGGTTTCGGGCCTCGCATGTACACGATGGCGGGCGAGACGGCGCGCCACCTCGCCTGCGTGGTGATCGGTCCGCGTCCTGACGCGGATCAGGACCGGCGATGCCCGGGTGGCTTCTCGTCTCGCCCGTGATCGTGTACCGGCCGGGGTCCGCTCGAGAGTCCGCACCTGGAAACGTTTGTGCATCGGGCGCCGCGGGGCGCCGACTGCCGACCACCCGAGCCTGAGGGTTCATCAGTTACGTCTGCGCTCGATCTCTCCTTGTTCCACTATGCGGAATCCGAAGGAGCTGCGGACCATTTGGTGGGTCACGGATGGCGCATTCGGCTCACATTGGTGGAACACGGTCGAAATCGCGACGGAATCGTGGCACAGTATCCGAATCGTGTCGGCGGCTCGCTCGACCCGATCGAGTGCGGATTCGGGGAGTGCGTCTGCCGCCTCGCGGAGTCGAGCCGACCCGGAACGTACGGCTGCGACCGATTCCGTGGAAACGTTTGCAGCGACCGACGGCGCGATCGCGAGAGGACCGGGGGACGATCATGGACGAAACACACCGAGCGGCGGAGGCCGCTGAACTGACGGCATGGCTGACGGCGGAGGAGCAGCGCCTGCTGAGCTTCGCGCGGCGTTCGCGGACGGCCTCCGGCTTCGGCTACCTCAGCGACACCGGCGAGGTGCTCGACGACCAAGGCTTCCGCCTCCTGATCACGGCTCGGATGACCGGGGTCTTCGCGCGGGCGGCGCTGCGCGGAGACGCGGACGCCCGCGCCCACGCGGAGCACGGCGTCCGCGCCCTGATGGAGACGTTCTGGGACGACACCTTCGGCGGCTGGCTCTCGCGCGTGATCGCTCCCGAGCACGACGTCGACGTGATCCAGGCGGCCATCGCCGCGACCAGCCACAAGTCGGCGCACGACCACGCCACCGTGCTGCTGACCGCTGCGGTGGCGGATGCGGCGGGGATCGCGGGGGCGGATGCGCTGCTGGAGCGCGCCGCGACCGTCCTGATGTCGAGGTTCTGGGACGAGCGCCAGGGTGCGCTGATCGACTCGTTCACCCGCGACTGGTCCATCGTCGAGGAGTACCGTGGCGCCCGAGCGAACATGCGCTTCGTCGAGGCCGCGCTCGCCGTCTACTCCGTCACCGGCGACGAGGTCTGGCTGCTGCGCGCCCAGCGGGTCACGGAGCGGGTGATGTCGACCGCGGTCGACAACGGCTACCGCGTTGTGGAGCACTTCGACGCCGACTGGCGCCCGCTGCCCGACTACGGACTCGGCTCCCCGGCCGATCAGTTCCGACCGTACGGCTACTCCGTGGCGCACTCGATGGAGTGGTCGCGGCTGCTCGTCGAGCTGGCGCGCGCCCTGCGCGGCATCCTCGTCGACGCGGAGTGGATGATCGACACCGCCGTCTGCCTCTACGGCGTCGCCGTCGACAACGGTTGGCAGCCGGGCACCCGTCCCGGGTTCGTCTACTCGCTCGACTGGGACGACTCTCCGGTGATCGGCCAGCGGATGCACGTGGTGCTGGCTGAGGCGATCGGGGCCTCCTGGGCGCTCTACGAGGAACTCGAGCACGCCGTGTACCGCGATCGCTACCTCGGCTTCTGGCACTACGCCCGGCGCAACTTCGTCGATACCGCGAACGGCTCCTGGATCCACGAGCTCGGTTACGACCTGCTGCCCTCGACGCGGATCTGGCTCGGCAAGCCCGACATCCTGCACGCCTACAACGCCGTCGTCCTCGCGATGACCCCGCGCCTGGCCCGCGCCCGCGCCGTGCTCTGACCGCGCGCCGCCTTCCCGGCGAAAAGTTGCAGCCCTCGCCCGCCGAGGGCTGCAACTTTTCGCCGGGGGTGCGCCGCCGTCGGTAGGGTGGACGCCGTGCTTCTGAGTGATCGTGATATCAAGGCCGAGCTCGCCAGCGGACGCGTGGGGCTCGAGCCGCACGATCCGACGATGGTGCAGCCGTCGTCGATCGACGTCCGGCTGGATCGATTCTTCCGGTTGTTCGACAATCACAAGTATCCGTTCATCGACCCCGCTGCCGACCAGCCCGAGCTGACCCGGCTGGTCGAGACGGATCCGGGCGAGGCGTTCATCCTGCATCCCGGCGAGTTCGTGCTCGGCTCGACCTACGAACAGGTCACCCTGCCCGATGACATCGCGGCTCGGCTGGAGGGCAAGAGTTCGCTCGGCCGGCTCGGCCTGCTCACGCACTCGACCGCGGGCTTCATCGACCCCGGCTTCACCGGCCACGTCACCCTCGAGCTGAGCAACGTGGCGACGCTGCCGATCAAGCTCTGGCCCGGCATGAAGATCGGCCAGATGTGCTTCTTCCGCCTGAGTTCTCCCGCGGAGAAGCCGTACGGATCCGCCGAGTACTCCAGTCGCTACCAGGGCCAGCGCGGCCCGACGGCCTCGCGCTCGCACCTCAACTTCCACCGCACCGACGTCTCGGGCTGATCCCCTTCTGCGAGGGACCCCTCCAGCGCGCGAGGGCGCCGCGCGCGACGGGTCCCTCGCGCGCGGGCGGGGTCCCTCGCAGAGATCAGTACGTCTCCGCGGACGGGAGGCCGTAGAACGTCTCGAGGGTGGTCGCGCCGGAGTCGTGATAGCGGGTCGCGGGGGCGACGCCGATGTAGCGGTAGTGCCACGGCTCGTACTCGTAGCCGGTGGTCGCGGTCTGGCCGTCGGGGTAGCGCAGCACGAAGCCGAAGCGCCAGGATTCGGCGGCGAGCCACTGCCCGGACGGCGCGTCGCCGAGGCAGCGATCGCTCAGGCCGCAGCCGCTGACGTCGTCGAGGATGTCCATGGCGAGCCCGGTCTGGTGCTCGCTGAATCCGGGGCGGGCGCTGGTGAGATCGGCGCCGGTCTGCCCGAGCTCGGCGACCCAGTTGTTGTAGACCCGGGTCTGCACGCTGTAGCCCCGGTAGCCGCTCTGCGCGATCAGCCCGTGCCCGGCGTCCGCCGCTGCGGCGAACATGCTCGCCAGCGCGGCGGCCGCCTCGGTGCGCATCTCCTCGCCACCGGCGACGCTGACCAGGTCGGCCGGCACGTAGTCGGCCGCACCGGCGAGTGGACGCTTCTTGTTGACCACGACCTCGAGGCTCGAGGCCGTGTCGAGGTCGGCGACCGGCGTCGGGGTCGGGGTCGGGGTGGGCGTGGGCGTCGGCGTCTCGACGGGCATCGCAGTCGCGGTCGCGGTCGCGGTGGCCGTGGCCGTCGCCGTCTCGACCGGCGCGACCGCTGGGCTCGCCGTCGCCGCGACCTCGACGGAGGCGGGCTGCACCGCGAATCCGATCGTCACCACCACGGCGGCCACCAGAAGCACCGCGGCGCTGCCGATCAGGATGCCGCGGCGGCGGCGACGTCGCCGGGTGCGCTCGCTCATCCCGCTCGCGTTCCGTCTCAGCCGAGCAGGGCGGGCAGCTGCAGCACGAGCCACGGCGAGAACGCCCACGGTGTGGCCTTCACTGCTGCGAGGGTCTGTGCGGCGTCCACCCACTCGTAGTCCATGACCTCGTCGGGCCGCGGATCGAGCGCGTCGCGGGAGGAGAGGGTCGCGGTGTAGACGGGGCAGATCTCGTTCTCGACGATGCCGCTGGCATCGACGGCGCGGTAGCGGAACTGCGGCAGCGCGACCTCGAGGGAGGCGAGCGTCGCGCCCAGCTCGCGGTCGGCCCGGCGCACCACGGCGTCCTCGATCCGCTCGCCGGGAGCGGGATGACCACAGAAGGAGTTGGTCCAGACCCCCGGCCAGGTCTTCTTCTCCAGCGCGCGGCGGGTCACCAGCAGCGCGCCGTCCGGAGCGAAGATGTGGCAGGAGAACGCGAGGTGCAGCCGGGTGTCGGTATCGTGCACCGTCGCCTTGTCGGTCGTTCCGATCGGCGTTCCTTCTTCGTCCAGGAGGACGACCTGCTCGATCTCTTCGGTCACCGGCGCTGCATTCATCGCGACAAAGCTACCTCATAGCAGTCCCGGGAGTACTTTGTCAGTCGGCTTATTGTTAGACGGTCAAGTTTGTTAGCCTTCGGAGGTGGATACGCACGAGTTGGTGGTTCTGACGCGACGGCGGCAGCAGCACGTCGATGCCGTGCTCGACCGCTTCTTCGAGTTGGCGCAGCGTCGGGCGGATGCGCTCGGGCCCCGCTACGCGAATCTGTGGCAGACGCTCGCCTCGAACACCCGCGGCGGCAAGCGGTTCCGTCCGCGGATGGTCCTCAGTGCCTACGAGTCCCTCGGCGGCACCGACTTCGAGGCCGCCGCCCACCTCGGCGCCGCCTTCGAACTGCTGCACACGGCCCTGATCGTGCACGACGACGTGATCGATCGCGACTTCGTCCGCCGCGGCGGCCCCAATCTCTCCGGCAGTTACCGTGACGAGGCGCAGACCGCCGGGCTCTCCATCCCGATCGCGGAGCATCGCGGCACCTCCGTGGCCGTCGTCGCCGGCGACCTCGCCCTCTCCGGCGCGCACCGCCTGGTCGAAGGCGTCGGTGCCGCCGACGACATCCGCGCGCGCCTGCTCGCGATCCTCGACGAGGCGATCTTCGCCTCCGCCGCCGGTGAACTCGCCGACGTCGACTTCTCCCTGATGCCCGGCACCCCGACGGTGGACGAGGTGGTCGAGATGGCGCGCCTGAAGACCGCGGTCTACTCCTTCGAGACGCCGCTGCAGGCCGGCGCCGTGCTCGCGGGCGCCTCCGACGACGTGGTGCAGGCGCTCGGTTCGTTCGGCAGCAACATCGGCATCGCGTACCAGATCGTGGACGACCTGCTCGGGGTCTTCGGCGCCGAGCAGAGCACCGGCAAGTCGACCCTGGGCGACCTGCGCGAGGGCAAGCGCACCGTGCTGATCGCCTACGCCGCCGGCACGCCGCAGTGGCAGCGGATCGCGCCGCTGCTCGGTGACCGCGACCTGTCGCGCGAGGACGCGGAATGCATCCGCGAACTCCTGATCAGCTGCGGATCCCGCGGCTTCGCCGAGCGGCTCGCCAGCGACTACGCGAACCGCGCCTGGGAGGCGCTGAACACGCCCGCCGTTCCCGAGGCGTTCCGCGCCGAGGTGCGTCCGTTGGTGGCCACCGTGCTGGAACGAGCCCGATGAGTTCAGCCCGGCCCGGTACGGTGAGCCGATGACCCGCCAGTCCGAGCTCTACGACCGCGTCGCCCACGAGGCGGCCTCGATCGTGATCCACCGCTACTCCACCTCCTTCGGCCTCGCCGCGCGCCTGCTCGGCGGGCCCGTTCGCGGGCAGGTCGCCGACATCTACGCCCTGGTGCGGGTGGCGGATGAGATCGTCGACGGTGTCGCCTCCGAGGCGCACCTGGACCGCGCCGCCATCGAGGCCGAGCTCGATGAGTTCGAGGCCGAGACCGAGCGCGCGATGGCGACGGGCTACAGCGCGAACCTGATCGTGCACGCCTTCGGGCTCACGGCCCGCGCCTGCGGGATCGGGCCGGAGCTGACCCGGCCGTTCTTCGCCTCCATGCGCGCCGACCTGCGCGAGACGGAGCACACGCCGGAATCCTTCGCGGAGTACGTCTACGGCTCCGCCGAGGTGGTCGGGCTGATGTGCCTGCAAGCGTTCCTCGCGGCTCCCGATGCGCCGGAGGTGTCGGAAGCGCGGCGCGCGCGGCTGGTGGACGGCGCGCGCAGACTCGGCGCCGCGTTCCAGAAGGTGAACTTCCTGCGCGACCTCTCCGCCGACGTCGACGGCCTCGGCCGCAGCTACTTCCCGGGCGTGGATCCGCACGCCCTCACCGAAGCGGACAAGCTGCGCCTGCTCGCCGACCTCGACGACGACCTGCGGGTCTCGGGCGCCATCATCGACGAGCTGCCCGGATCGAGCCGCCGCGCGGTGTGGCTGGCGCACGCGCTGTTCGCGGCGCTGTCGGCGCGGATCCGCTCGACCCCGGCCGCCGAGTTGCTGCGCACCCGGGTGAGCGTGCCGACCGCGACCAAGGCGGCGCTCGGCGCGAAGGCTCTCGCCTACACGCCCCGGCGCCGGCGCTCGCCGGGCACCGCCGTGGTGATCGGCGGCGGCATCGCCGGGCTCGCCTCCGCCGCGCTGCTCGCGCGCGACGGCTACGACGTCACCCTGCTGGAGGCGCGCGACACCCTGGGTGGTCGCGCCGGCTCCTGGGAGCAGGGCGGCTTCCGCTTCGACACCGGGCCGTCGTGGTACCTGATGCCCGAGGTGTTCGAGCACTTCTTCCAACTCTTCGGCACCAGCGCCGACGAGCGCCTGAACCTGGTCAAGCTCGACCCCGGCTACCGCGTCTACAGCGAAGGCCACGCCGAGCCGATCGAGATCGCCGCGGAGCTGGAGGCGAACCTCGCCGTGTTCGAGTCGGTCGAGCCCGGCGCCGGCGAGCGGATGCGCGGCTACCTCGCCTCCGCCCGCGACACCTACGAGGTGGCCAAGCGCCGCTTCCTCTACACCAGCTTCGAGTCGTTCACCCCGCTCCTGCGCCGCGACGTGCTCACGCGGATGCCCACGCTGGCGAAGCTGCTGCTGCGCCCGCTGGACACCCTCGCGAGCGAGACCGTGACGGATCCGCGGCTGCGCCAGGTGCTCGGCTACCCGGCCGTCTTCCTCGGCTCCTCGCCGTTCGAGGCTCCGAGCATGTACCACCTGATGAGCCACCTCGACCTGGCCGACGGGGTGCTCTATCCGATGGGCGGCTTCACGACGCTGATCGAGGCGGTCCGCGACGTGGCGGTCGAGGCCGGCGTGCACATCCGGACCGGGGCGCGGGTGACGAGCATCCGCACCGCGACTTCGACGCGGGGCTCGAAGCACGCGGCGCAGGCGATCGGCGTCCAGCTGGGGGAGGAGGCGATCCCGGCCGACCTGGTCGTGAACGCCTCCGACCTGTTCACCACCGAGCAGGCGCTGTTGCCGACGCAATTGCAGACCTACGGCCCGGACTACTGGCAGACCCGCGCCCCGGGCCCCAGCGCCGTGCTGGTGATGCTGGGTGTGCGCGGCGAGCTGCCGCAGCTCGCACACCACACGCTGCTGTTCACCACCGACTGGCACGACAACTTCTCCCGCATCTTCGGGGCCGAGACCTCGGTGCCCGATCCCGCTTCGATCTACGTCTGCAAGCCCAGCGCCACGGATCCGTCCGTCGCGCCGGAGGGGCACGAGAACCTGTTCGTGCTGGTGCCGGTGCCGGCGGATCCCGGAATCGGTTCCGGCGGTGTCGACGGCGCCGGGGACGCGCGGGTCGAGGCGATCGCGGACGCGGTGATCGAGCAGATCGCGACGTGGACCGGCGCGAGCGACCTCGCGTCGCGCGTGGTGGTGCGGCGCACGATCGGCCCCGCCGACTTCGAGCGCGACCTCGGCGCCTGGCGCGGCACGGCGCTCGGACCGGCGCACACCCTGCAGGGCAGCGCCTTCTTCCGGGCCGGCAACGTCTCGAAGAAGGTCGATGGACTCTTCTTCGCCGGTGGCTCCACGATTCCCGGGATCGGCCTGCCGATGTGCCTGATCAGCGCGGAGGTGCTGCTCAAACGCGTCCGCGGCGACGTGTCGACCGAGCCGCTGCGGTCGTGAGCGGGGTCGTGGCGTGAGCCTGATCTACCTGGGCGCCCTTCTGGTCTCGCTGACCGGGATGGTGGTGCTGGATCGGCGCTTCGGCCTGTTCTTCTGGGCGGACGCGCGTCGCGCCGCGATCGTGCTCGCTGTGGGCATCGCCTTCTTCTTGGTCTGGGACGCGTTCGGCATCGGCCTGGGCATCTTCTTCCGCGGCGAGACGAACTTCATGACCGGCGTGCTGATCGCGCCGGAGCTGCCGCTGGAAGAGGTCTTCTTCCTCGCGCTGCTGTGCTACCTGACCATGAACGTGCACGGCTTCTTCGCGCGGTTGCTGGTTCGGCGGGAGCGCGCGTGACGTACTGGGGGCTGAACGCCGTCTTCCTCGCCGTCGTCGCGGTGACCGTGCTGCTCGCCGCGCGGCGGCTCCGCTGGCGCGCGGTGGCCGCGACGTTGGGCATCCTGTTGCTGATGACCGCCGTGTTCGACAACATCATGATCGGCATCGGACTCGTCGACTACGACCCGACGCGGATCAGCGGGGCCTTCCTCGGCATCGCGCCGCTGGAGGACTTCGCCTACGCGATCGCCACCGCCCTGCTCCTTCCCGCCCTCTGGCAGTCGCTGCCCGCCCGCCACCCACAGGACACCTCTCGATGAACCCGTTGCGCGCCCTCTTGTTGTCCAGCCGTCCGTTGAGTTGGGTGAACACCGCGTATCCGTTCGCCGCCGCGTACCTGCTCACCACCCGCGAGATCGACCTCGCCTTCGTGCTCGGCACGATCTACTTCCTGATCCCGTACAACCTCGCGATGTACGGCATCAACGACGTGTTCGACTACGAGTCCGACCTGCGCAATCCGCGCAAGGGCGGAGTCGAGGGCGCGATCCTGGACAAGCGGATGCACCGGCTCACGATCATCGCGGCCATCGTCACGAACGTGCCGTTCCTGGTCGCACTCGTGCTGCTCGGCGGGCCGGGCTCGTGGCTGGTGCTGGCCGTCAGCGTGTTCGCGGTGATCGCCTACAGCGCGCCTCGCCTGCGCTTCAAGGAGCGGCCCTTCGTCGACTCGCTGACCTCGTCGACCCACTTCGTCAGCCCGGCCGTGTACGGCTTGGTGCTGGCCGGGGCCGCGTTCACGCCGGGGCTCTGGGCGCTGCTGATCGCGTTCTTCCTGTGGGGGATCGCGAGCCACGCCTTCGGCTCGGTGCAGGACATCAAGGCCGACCGCGAGGCCGACATCGGCTCGGTCGGCACCGTGATCGGGGCGAAGGCGACGGTGCGGCTCTCCGTCGTGGCGTATCTCGCGGGCGGCGTTCTGCTGCTTTTCCTGCCGTGGCCCGGCTCCCTCGCCGCGATCCTGGTGCTGCCCTACGCCGCGAGCATCCTGCCGTTCTGGTCGTTGACGGATGCCGACTGCGAGTCCGCGAACGCCGGCTGGCGCCGCTTCCTCACCCTGAACTTCGTCACCGGCTTCCTGGTGACGATGCTCCTCATCGCCTGGTGGTTCCGCGCCTGAGGGCCGGATCCGGTCGGCGTTCGCGGCCGGCGACATGCCAGTACTGGCGGCCGACACGCCGGAAGGGATCGCCACTACTGACATGTCGGAGCTGGACAGGCCGCGCGGTCCGACCGACGGGTCAGATGCCGAAGAGGTCTCCGCGCACGATCAGCACGACCACAACGACCAGAGCGACGACGGCGATCACCGACACGATGATGCGACCGGTCTTCTTCGCGGCGGCCTTCGCCCGCTTCTTCGCCGAGCGCTTGCGACGCTTCTTCACGCGGATCTTCTGCGGGGCATCCGGATCGGCGGCGGCGGGGGTCGGCACCGGCGTCGGTGCGGTGGGCCAACTCTCAACCGGTGAGATCACGGGGCGATCGACGGCCGGTTCGGCGTCGTGCGTGTGCCGCTCGGGCCCGCGAGGTCCGTTGTTCGGTTGAGGTGTTGCCATCGTTCGTCCCCTGCGCTGCGAACTCGAGTCACGCGTCGGGTTCGGGATGACGCGTCCCGAGCACTCTACTCCGGCATTCGACTCAGATAACCGTCAGTCGTCGCTCACGTTCGCATGCGGCGCGCGCACCGGGACGAGCAGCAGGAGTCCGGCGAGCAGCACCAGCACCAGGCCGAGAATGCCCCAGTGCTGCACGTTCTGCTCGGAGCCACCGGCCGCGGCCACCGTGACGAATGCCGCGAAGGCGGTCGGCGCGAGGAAGGTCGCCGCCTTGCCCGTGGTCGCGTACAGGCCGAAGACCTCGCCTTCGCGGCCGGCGGGGATGAGCCGCGCCAGGTAGCTACGCGATGCGGACTGCGCCGGGCCGACGAACAGGCACAGCAGCAGGCCGAAGATCCAGAACACCGTCTGCCCGCCGTCATGGAACAGGAACACGGCGGTGCCGCAGACGATCAGGCCGATCAGCGACACCACGATGATGGGCTTGGGCCCGATCCGATCATCGAGCGCCCCCACCGTCATCGTGGCCACGCCGGCGACGACGTTCGCCGCGATGGCGAAGATGATCACCTCGCCCGCCGAGAATCCGAACGTCCCGCCGGCGAGCACACCACCGAAGGTGAACACGCCCGTCAGCCCGTCGCGGAACACGGCGCTCGCCAGGAGGAAGTACACCGTGACCCGGCTCTCGCGCCAGAGCCGGCGCACGTCGCGACCCAGGATGCGATACGACTCGATCACGCCCACGCGCGACTTCGCGCCGGTCGCGGGGATCTCGGGCACCGCGAACAGCACCGGGATCGAGAAGATCGCCATCCAGATGCCGGCGACCAGGATGGAGACGCGCACGTCGAGGCCGTCCTCGCCGGTCACACCGAACAAGCCGACCTCGGGACTGATGAAACCGAAGTACACGATCAGCAGCAGCACGATGCCGCCCACGTAGCCCATGCCCCAGCCGAAGCCGGAGACCCGGCCGAGGTTCTTGCGGGTCGAGACCTGCGCGAGCATCGCGTTGTAGTTCACGCTGGCGAACTCGAACAGCACGGTTCCGACGGCGAGCAGCAGCAGGCCGAGCCAGAGGTAGGCCGGGTCCGGCTGCACGAAGAACATCAGCATGATCGCGACCACAACGCCGAGGCTGTAGACCGCGAGCCAGCGCTTACGACCGCCGCTGCGATCCGCGCTCTGCCCGGTGATCGGCGCCGTTACGGCGACGAGCGCTCCGGCCGCGCCGAGCGACCAGCCGAGCGCGGCCGACACCTCGCTGTTCGTGCCGAAGAGCCCGTCCGTCGTCAGGTACACCGTGAACACGAAGGTGGTCACGACCGCGTTGAACGCGGACCCGCCCCAGTCCCAGAGCCCCCACGCGATCACGGGCCAACGGCCGATCCGAGGGGTGGCGGTAGGCGCGGTCATGGCGCGAGCCTAGTGGGCACGGGTAACGGATGTGCTGCCGCACTCACCGGTCTCCCCACCCGCCCGCCCCCGCCCGTCTCGCGAAATTTCGCGAGATTTCGGGTTACGGACGAGGTGGCGTGCCGCGGCGATGCATCTCGTCCGAGGCGTCGCATCTGGGCGTCGCGTTCAGGCGCACTCAGTTGGTGCGCAGCGTGAAGTTCGCCAGATCCTCCGTGGTCAGCGCCGAGAGGTAGAAGTCGCCGCCGAACAGGAAGGGAGTCGTGACGTTCGGCTCGGCCTCGTCGACCCGCGTGTACAGACTCCCGTCGGGAGCGAGCTCGTCGGTCCAGCCGTCGGCCGCGAGCTGCGCCTTGACCGCGTCCTCACCGGCCGCATCCGCCGGAGCCCACGCGTACGTCGCCGTGACGTCGCCGCCGCCGCCCCACTGGCAGACCACCCCACCGGCATCGAGCATCGCCTGGAGGCGATCATGCCAGACGTACCCGGGCGAGGGCACGAAGGGAGTCGGCGTCAGACCTCGGCCGGCCAACTCGGCCGCCGCCTCCGGGGTGATCATCTCGTCGCAGCCCGGCCCGCCGTTGGGGTTCTCGGTCGCCACCGGAGCGGCGGGGGCCTCGGTCTCGGTCGAGCCGGACTGGGTCGAATCGGACGGGGCGCCGGACGCCGCCGTCGCGGACGAGCCCTCGCCTGCGGTCGCAGTCGCGGATGCGGACGCGGTCGCTGAGCCGCCCGTCGAGGTCGGCGTGCAGCCGCTGACCAGCAGCGCCAGCACCCCGGCGCCGAGCGCGGCCGTGGCGAGAACGGATCGTGTGGGCATAGCCCGACCGTAGGCCCACCGGTCCGGCGGTGGGCGGCACTCTCCGCGGACGTTCAGGCTCCTCCGCTCGGCGTCACCCCTGCGGGGGAGGTGCGATGGTCGGTGTCGATCTACGGTCGAGACGGAGGGAGTCATCATGATCGAAACACAGCGCGCGACGGAACACGCCGCGCCGGACCTCGAGCCGAGGGCGGAGCATCAGCGGCGCCGCAACGCTGCGCTCGCCCCGATCCTGCCCGAGCGGGTGCCATGGCCGGCGGTCGCGATATTCACGGTGCTCGCATTGGCGGGGGCCTGGCTGGTCATCCTGCCGCTCTGGCTGAACGGTGAGGGGCTCGCGAGCCCCTGGTTCCAGCTGTTCGCGGCGGGGATGATGTACACGCCGGCGCTCGCCGCATTCGTGGTGGTGCTGTTCGTGAAGCGGCCGAGCTCGATCCCGCGCACGCTGGGACTCGGGCCGATCCGTCCCGCCGGGCGCACCATCGGGATGACCGTGGCGGCCCTCGTCGGGCTGCCCGTCCTCTGCGCCCTGGCGATGCTGCTCGGCGCGGCACTGGGATTCATCAGGCTCGACTTCTCGACCCCGGCGATCGCCTCGATGCTGGAGGCGGCCGGTCAGCCGTCGGACGCCGCGACAGTACACGTGGTCGCCATCGTGCAGATCGCGACCATCCCGATCACCGCGCTGATCGCGTCGGTCACGGCGTTCGGCGAAGAGGTCGGCTGGCGCGGTTGGCTGCTGCCGAACCTGCTGCCGCTGGGCACCTGGCCCGCGCTACTGATCAGCGGCGCGATCTGGGGCGTCTGGCACGCCCCGATCATCCTGTTGGGCTACAACTTCGGGCGCACCGACATCGTCGGTGTGCTCGAGATGACGGCGTTCTGCGTGCTGCTCGGCGTGCTCTTCGGCTGGCTCCGGCTGCGCACGGCGAGCGTCTGGCCCGCCGTGATCGCGCACGGCGCGCTGAACGCGGCGGCGGCGTCGCTGCTGATCCTGCTGCCTCTGAACCAGGATGCGGAGACCACGCCTCACGGCCTGATCCTCGGAGCCGCCGGCTGGATCCTGCTCGCCGTCGTCGCCGCTGTGCTCGCCGTCACCGGACAGCTGAGCAGGCGCGCGGAGCCGGGGTTGCGGCTGCGCGAAAGCGCCGCGACCGCCGTCAGCCCAGCGCGAGCTGAGCCAGCTGCGCGCTCGTCGTCGCGCTGAAGTAGCCCACATCGGTGAACAGGAACGGACGGTCGATCGTGGCGTCGGCCGGGTCGGCCGAGGTGAACAGCAACCCGCCCGAGCCGCTCTGCTCCGTCCAGCCCTCCGCCTGGAGATCGGCGATCCGCTCGGCCCGGTCCTCCGCGCTCAGAGGGGCGTAGGCGATCACCCGGGTGGTGCCGGTCGATGGCGTGGACCACTGGCAGACGATGCCGCCCTCATCCAGCATGGTCTCGAGTTCCGAGCCCCACGCATCCTCACCGGCGAGGAACTCCGTCGACTCCAGCCCGTCGGCCGCGAGCTGATCGTAGGCCGAGGTGTTCAGGATGTTCTCGCAGGTCGGGTCGTACATGCCGTCGGTCTGCGGAGCGGGGTCGGCGCTCGCCGACGGGGTCTCGGTCGCGGTCGGCGCCGCGGAGGCGGTGGCGACGGGGGAGGGGGTGGAGGTCACGTCCTCCGACCCGGGCGAGCAGCCGACGAGCGCGAGCGTCGCGATGGGCAGGACAAGAGCGAGGCGGAGCGATCTCATGCATTCGATCGTAGAAGGTCCGGCGTTCGATCCATCGGTCGGGGCCCGTTCGGTGCCGGCCGCACCGCGACCCTCACCGTCCGCGACCCCGCCCGTCCGCGACCCCGCCCGTCCGTGACCTCTACCGTCCGTGATCTGGCCCCAAACTGAAAGTTGAGTGTGTTCGACTCAAGTTTTCGTCTCCCGACTTGACGCGCAAAAGCCCTCGGGTCCAGACTTGAGCCAGCGGGACTCAACTCCCGCGGCAACGTAGAAGTCAGAACGTAGAAGTCAGACAGCAGGCGCCCCGGCATCCGCCGATGGCGCAGGTCAACTGCTCGACCGGATCCACGCGGATCGCGGGGCGGGCGAGAAGGAGAAACACAGTTATGTCTCGTGCCGTAGGCATCGACCTCGGAACCACCAACTCGGTGGTCGCAGTCCTCGAAGGTGGCGAGCCCACCGTCATCGCGAACGCCGAGGGCTTCCGCACCACCCCCTCCGTCGTCGCGTTCACGAAGGACGGCGAGGTGCTCGTCGGCGAGACCGCCAAGCGCCAGGCCGTGACCAACGTCGACCGCACCATCGCTTCGGTCAAGCGCCACATCGGCACCGACTGGACCTTCGGCGTCGACGACAAGAAGTACACCCCGCAGGAGATCTCGGCCCGCATCCTCGGCAAGCTCAAGCGCGACGCCGAGCAGTACCTGGGCGACAAGGTGACCGACGCGGTCATCACCGTCCCGGCCTACTTCAACGACGCCGAGCGCCAGGCCACGAAGGACGCCGGTGAGATCGCCGGCCTCAACGTGCTGCGCATCATCAACGAGCCCACCGCGGCCGCCCTCGCCTACGGCCTCGACCGCGGCAAGGAGGACGAGCTCATCCTGGTCTTCGACCTCGGTGGCGGAACCTTCGACGTCTCCCTCCTCGAGGTGGGCAAGGACGACGACTTCTCGACCATTCAGGTCCGCTCGACCGCCGGCGACAACCGCCTCGGCGGCGACGACTGGGACCAGCGCGTCGTCGACTACCTGGTCAAGCGCTTCAAGGACTCCACCGGCGTCGACGTCTCGACCGACAAGATCGCCCGTCAGCGCCTGAAGGAGGCCGCGGAGCAGGCCAAGAAGGAGCTCTCGTCGAGCACCTCGACCAGCATCCAGCTGCCCTACCTCTCGCTCACCGAGAACGGCCCCGCGAACCTCGACGAGACGCTGACCCGCGCCAAGTTCGAGGAGCTCACCAGCGACCTGCTCGACCGCACCAAGAAGCCGTTCGAGGACGTCATCCGCGAGGCCGGCGTCTCGGTAAGCGACGTCGCGCACGTCGTTCTCGTCGGCGGTTCGACGCGGATGCCCGCCGTGGTCGAGCTCGTCAAGAAGCTCACCGGTGGCAAGGAGCCCAACAAGGGCGTCAACCCGGACGAGGTCGTCGCCGTCGGCGCCGCGCTGCAGGCCGGCGTGCTGAAGGGCGAGCGCAAGGACGTCCTGCTGATCGACGTCACCCCGCTGTCCCTCGGTATCGAGACCAAGGGCGGCATCATGACCAAGCTCATCGAGCGCAACACGGCCATCCCGACCAAGCGCAGCGAGACCTTCACCACGGCCGACGACAACCAGCCGTCCGTCGCGATCCAGGTCTTCCAGGGCGAGCGCGAGTTCACCCGCGACAACAAGAACCTGGGCACCTTCGAGCTGCAGGGCATCGCCCCGGCGCCGCGCGGCATCCCGCAGGTCGAGGTCACCTTCGACATCGACGCCAACGGCATCGTGCACGTGTCCGCGAAGGACAAGGGCACCGGCAAGGAGCAGTCGATGACCATCACGGGCGGCTCGTCGCTGCCTAAGGAGGACATCGAGCGCATGGTCCGCGAGGCCGAGGAGCACGCGGCCGAGGACAAGGCGCGCCGCGAGGCCGCCGAGGTGCGCAACAACGCCGAGACCCTCGCCTACTCGATCGACAAGCTGATCAAGGAGAACGAGGACAAGCTGCCCGACGACGTCAAGACCGAGGTGCAGGGCGACGTCGACGCGCTGAAGTCGGCCCTGGCCGGCGACGACGACGCGGCCGTCAAGACCGCGTTCGACAAGCTCAACCAGTCGCAGACCAAGCTGGGCGAGGCCATCTACGCCTCCTCGCAGGCGGAGCAGAACGCCCCGCAGGATGCGCCGGCCGACGAGGCCAAGGACAGCGACGAGGACATCGTCGACGCCGAGGTCATCGACGAGGACGAGCCGAAGAAGGACGACAAGTAACCATGGCTGACAAGAACGAACCGAACGAGAACACCGACGGAGAGTTCGAGTCGACCGAGGCTGAGGCCACGGCCGCCGCTGAGGAAGCGGCCGAGGGCCTGATCGAGGCGGAGGGCCCGGACATCGAGACCTCCCTCTCGGACGCCGACCTCTCGTTCCTCTCCGGTCAGTCCAGTGCGGAGCAGCTCGCTGCCGAGCACCTGGCCGACCTGCAGCGGGTCACCGCCGAGTACGCGAACTATCGCAAGCGCACCGAGGCCAACCGTCAGGTCGAGAAGGAGCGCGCGATCGGCGAGGCCGTCAAGGTCCTGCTGCCGGTGCTCGACGACCTCGACCGGGCGCAGAAGCACGGCGACCTGGAGGAGGGCGGCCCGTTCACGGCCATCGCCGCCAAGCTGCGCGGCGGCGTCGAGAAGCTGGGGCTGACCAAGACGGGCACCACGGGCGAATTGTTCGACCCGAACGTGCACGAGGCGATCTTCCAGCAGCCGGTTCCCGGGGCCGAGACCTCCACGGTCGCCGACGTCGTCGAATCCGGCTACTACCTGGGTGGAACGCTGTTGCGCGCCGCCAAGGTCGTCGTCGCGGTCCCCGCGGACTAACGCGGCGCACCCTCCCCGCGAGGGGGTTGTCACTCCGTCCCGTCATGAGTGAGACGGAGCGACAACCCCCTCGCGTACAGCAACACCGAGACACAGAGCAACGACGAAAGAGACTTCATGGCAAGCCAGGACTGGTTCGACAAGGACTTCTACAAGGTCCTCGGGGTCTCCAAAGATGTCGCCGCCGGCGAGCTGAAGAAGACCTACCGCAAGCTGGCGCGGCAGTACCACCCGGATTCGAACCCCGGCGACGCCAAGGCGGAGGCGAAGTTCAAGGAGATCAGCGAGGCGTACTCGGTGCTCTCCGACGCCGAGCAGCGCAAGGAGTACGACGCCGTCCGAGCCATGGGCTCCGGCGCGCGCTTCACCGCGGGCGGCCAGTCGGCCGGCGGCTTCGAGGACGTCTTCGGCGGTGTCTTCAACCAGCCGGGCGGACGCGGTGGCTACTCCACCCAGCAGGGCCCGCCCGCCGGTTTCGAAGACCTTCTCGGCGGGATGTTCGGCGGCGGCAACGGCCGCTTCGGCCAGCCCAGCGGCGGCTTCCGCGGCTTCGGCGGCCCGCAGAAGGGCGCCGACGTCACCGCCACCACCACCATCGACTTCCGCACCGCGACCCGCGGTGACACGGTGCAGCTGCAGACCGGGGAGGGCAAGCCGCTCAGCGTCCGGATCCCGGCCGGCGTCGCGGACGCGCAGAAGATCCGCGTGCGCGGCAAGGGCCGCCCGAGCCCCGACGGCGGCGAAGCGGGCGACCTCGTGCTCACCGTCTCCGTGCGCAAGCACCCCGTGTTCGAGCGCGACGGCCTGAACCTGCGCGTCAACGTGCCGGTCACCTTCGTCGAGGCCGTCTTCGGCGCGACGATCGAGGTGCCGACCCTCGGCGGCGACCCCGTCAAGCTGCGCGTCGCTCCCGGCACGCCGAGCGGCCGCGTGCTCCGCGTCAAGGGACGAGGAGTCGAAACCACCAAGGGCACGGGCGATCTGCTCGCCGTCATCCAGGTGGCGGTGCCCGGCCACCTCAGCGCCGCCGCGAAGGAGGCCCTGGAGGCGTACGCCGCGGCCGAGCCGAGCGAGAATCCGCGCCAGGACATGCTCGACAAGGCCCGCTACTAACCCGCAGAACCCCGAGCCGCGAGAGGAGCCGAGATGGACGAGTACACGCCCGTCTTCGCGATCGCCGTCGCGGCCGAACTCGCGGGGATGCATCCGCAGACCCTGCGCCAGTACGACCGGATCGGCCTGGTGCGGCCCACCCGCACGGCCGGCAAGTCCCGGCGGTACTCGATGCGCGATGTCACCCAGCTGCGCGAGGTCGCTCGACTCTCCTCCGAAGGGGTCTCCCTGGAGGGAATCGCGCGCATCCTGCAACTGGAGGATCAGGTCGCCGAGCTGTCGACGCGGGTGCGCGAGCTCGAGTCCGCGCTGGCGGACGAGTTGCTGAACCGGCCGGGCCGCCGCGTGTTCGCCGCCGGGATGGAGGGCGACGTCGTGACCCTCCGACACGGGGTGCGCGCGCAGCGGCGCACGGAGATCGTGGTCTGGCGGCCGGTGCAGGACGAGTAGCCTGCACGATCCCTCAGGATGCGTTCCGCCCCTGACGGGGGTAGTGTGCAGGGGCGTGCGCATCGAAGCGCGCGCCGCGGCATTCGTCGCGTCGCACGGCAGGGGAACGCGATGCCCGAGAACACCGAGCCCGAAAAGGGTGGGCCCGAGAAGGGCGACTCCGAGGAGACGAAGGCGTCCACTCCGGAACAACAGGAATGGACCCGCGAGGAGTACGCGATCCATGCCCGACGCAGCGAACTCCCGCTCTTCGGAGCAGCCGTCGCCGGCGACCGCGACGACAACAGCTGGTTGAACAAACTCTCCGGCAGTATCGGCGCCGCCACCAAGGCGGCCGCCGACCCGACAGCCGCCCAGGCGAAGGATGCGCTCTCGCGCCGCCCCCGCCGCAAGGACGAGTAGAGCGCTACAGCGTCGGGAAGCGGCGCGCGATGCGCAGTCGGCGACCGGCCGCCATCGAGTCCAGCAGGACCCGCCCGTCCACCCGCTCGTCGCGACTGTAGCCGATCAGGAAGTACAGCCCCAGCACCGCGACCGCGGCGACCGTGAGCACCCGCGCGGGTACGGTGTCCAGCGCCCCACCGCCGCCGTCGACGGGCTCGCCGAGGGTGACGAAGCCGAAGAAGAGGGTGGCGTAGACCGCGAGGTGCACGTGCTCGCGCCGCCACGGCACGGCGAGCGCTGCGATCGGGAACACCCACATCACGTACCAGGGATGGATCGCGGTCGAGGCGCAGATCACGGCGAGGAACGCCAGGGTCAGCCGCAGCAGCGGATCGATCGCGCGCCGACTGCTCATCACGACGACCACCGTCGCCGCGGCGGCGAGCAGGGCGAGGAGCTTCACGGCGGAGACGGCGAGGGCGGGGTCGTGGCCCGTGAGGGTGATGCCGCTGCCGACCATCGAGGTGATCCAGGCCATCGGCGCGTACCAGTGCGCGATCGCGCCCGGTACCACCATCGCGACCACCCAGCCGAGGCCGACGCCGGCCGCGACGCCGAGAGCGCCGACGAGGGCGATCGCGGCGCCGCCGGTGATCAGCCAGAGCCGCATCCGTTCGCGCAGAGGCGCGTCGCCGCGCAGCCAGAACAGGGCGAGCACGGGCACCGCCAGCACAGCGATCGGCTTGATCGCGATCGCCGCGGCGATCAGCACGACGGCGCGAACCCGCCCGCCGGTCGAGGCGTACAGCAGTGCCGCCAGGATGAACGCGATCATCACCGCGTCGTTGTGCCCGGCGGCGACGAAGAGCAGGAGGGTGAGCGGATTGGCGATCACGACCCAGGCGGTCAGCGACAGGTCGAGGCCGCGCAGCCGAGCAAGTCGCAGCAGGTAGTAGCCCGATGCGACCACTCCCACGACCGAGACCACTCTCAACAGCGCGATGGACACCTCCGACGTGTCCCAGCCGCCGAGCTGAACGGCAGCGCCCTCGATCAGCAGGTAGAGCGGGCCGTAGGGCGTCGGGCTGTCCGACCACAGCGGATCGACGCCGAGCGCGAACCAGCCCGAGATGGCGGCGATGCCGTCCGTGTACGGATTCAGGCCGGACGCCATGAGTCGGCCCTGACCGACGTAGGCGAAGAGATCACGGCTGAACACGGGCACCGTCACGAGCAGCGGGGCCGCCCAGACCGCGGCGGTGACCAGGATCGAGCGCAACGCGTCCGGATGCGACGCGGCAGCGAGCGACCGCAGCTGCAGCCAGGCCGCCAGCAGCAGCACCCCGCCGCCCACGAGCGTGGCGGCGCACAGTTCCGTCGCCACCGCCGAGCCGCGCAGCTCGGCGAGCAGCGGCCAGGTGCGCAGGACCGAATCGTGGCCGAGCCAGCCGACGCCGAAGGAGCCGAGCAGGATGCCGATCGACCCCGCTAAGCCGATCAGCATCGGAGTCCACATCGCGGGCGCGAGTCGCTTCTCGCGGGCGCGGATCGTCGGGTTCAGGGTCGAGAAGGCCATCGCCTCCAGTGAACCCGTGCGTTCTCAGCGCGAGGTGGACGCACGGTGAACGGATTCTCGCCTGCAGCCGAAGCTCTAGCTGTTCAGTGACTCCGTGAACCGCAGTTGATTCCCGAACGGGTCGATCAGGTCGAGCGAGAAGCCGAACGGGGTGCGGGTGATGGCGGGGTTGAGGTACGGGTACGGCTTCGAGTCGAGCTCGGCGTGCAGCTCGCGGATGCCCTGAAGCGGCAGGTGCAGGGCCACCCCCGGACTGCCGTCGCCGTGGTGCTCGCTCAGGTGCAGCCGCAGGCCCGATCGGGAGATCTGCAGGTACAGCGGCATGCTGCGCTCGAAACGGTGCTCCCAGTCCACGGCGAAACCGAGGTAGTCGACGTAGAAGTCGCCGGCCTTCTCGACCGAGAAGATGCGCAGAATGGGCACGGCGGCATCGAATCGCAACGCCTCGGTCCGCAGGTCTCGCCGTCTGGTCTCCACCCGATGACCCTAGCCGGTTCCGCCCGCACGCACACCCCCGGACGGGGGTGGGCTGCTCAGTCGATCACCTGCAACTCCTGCAGGCTGCGCAGCGTCTCGCGGCCGGCGGGCGGGCAGCGGTGCGCATCCGCCGACGTGACCCAGTGCAGCGCGTCGATCTCGGCGCTCGCCCGCGGCTGCGCGAGCGGCGTGGCGGCGTAGACCGTCATCCGCACCCGTCGGCCCTCCGGCTCCCCGTGCGCCTGGGTGGTGACGGTGAACAGCTCGGTGATGTCGGTGACGTCCACGCCCAGCTCCTCGCGCGCCTCGCGGGCGGCCGCCTCGGCGCCGCTCTCGCCCGCATCGACCTTGCCGCCGGGCATGTAGATCACGTCGCGGCCACGTGCCGTGACCATCAGTACTCGTCGATCGCGGATGACGGCGACGGCGGACACAACGATGTCGGGGAGCGCTGGCATGCCTCCATCCTCTCCGCATCCGCCGTCGTCGAGGAATCGGTGACCCGATCCGAGGGCCATCGATCGGTCGCGGCGACCGGTGGCTTCCGGAGCGTACCCCCCGAACGGGCGACGATCTGGTAGCGTTCCTGTCGCAAAGCTGTGCTGAGCAATGATCGTTTTTGTGATGTCGGGGGGCACGACATCCGGGTGCAGAGAGCGGGGGAGCATGCTCGAACGAGCCGGGATTCAGATGAGACACGATGCGCGAGGGCCGATGGCATCCGTCGGTGGGCCGCGGCCCGTCGCGGTCGCGGCGCCGCAGGACGCGGCCGCGGCGGACAAGACCGAGTCGTTCGACGGCATCACGGGTCTGCACCGCTTCTGCCTGCGGGTCGCGACGCCCGATCCGGCGCGGTTCCGCATCCGCCGGATGACCGAACGACTCGGTTCCCTCCGACTATCGGCGGTCGAGGTGTCACCGCTGCAGCTGCTCTCGCCGTACGAGCCGGGCACGCCGACCATCGCCATTCTGCGTCGCGGCACGGCGGACGTGCGGATCGACGGGCGGATGACGACGCTCGGCTCGGGCGAGGCGATCGGCTTCCAGCGCCTGGACGCGCGGATGTTCACGAGTCGCAGCGCCTCGGCGTGGTTCACGATCACGGCCACCGAGCCCAAACCGTGGCATCGCGAGATGGGCGCCGTCCGGCGGGTGGGTGAGCTGTCCGCTCCGTTGCTGGCCCTCACCCAGGCGACGATGGCGGCCATCCGCGGCGGGGTGGCGTCGACCTCGGAGCTGCGGCATCTCGAACGCGCGGTCAGTCACGTGCTGGACGGGCTCGTCGCCGATTCCGAGCCCGACGACCTGCCGGGCCTGGACAGCACCCTGCTGCGCCGGCGCGCGCTCGCGCTGATCGAGGACGGCTACACGGATGCGGAGCTGCGCTCGGCCGCGATCGCCCGGGCGCTGAACGTCTCATTGCGCACCCTGCAGCGCGCGTACGAGGAGGCGACCGGCGGCCTGACCGTGAGCGACGAGATCGCCCGCTGCCGTCGCGAGCACGCGGCGCGCATCCTCGAAGACCCGAGCCTCACCCGGCTGCCGATCGCGAGCGTCGCCGAACGCAGCGGCTACGCGCGCCAGGCCGGGTTGCGCCGCGCCTTCGCCACGCATTACGGCATGAGCCCGAGCGAGTACCGCGCGCTGCACACCGCCGGTCAGTGATCGCCGGTCAGTGATCGCCGGACGCTGCCGCCGGTCACCGACCTCCGGACACTGACCGCCGGTCACCGGCCTCCGGGCGCGGCCTAGGATTGAGCCACATTCGAAGGATTCGCGCAGCCGGCGCGAACCGGGGCCCCGTGTGCCCGAACAGGTCAGGAGTAGTACCAGTGGCAGAGCCGACAACCCTCGACAAGGTCATCACCCTCGCGCAGCATCGCGGATTCGTCTTCCCCTCCGGAGACATCTACGGCGGCACCCGCTCGGCGTGGGACTACGGCCCCTTGGGCGTGCAGCTCAAGGAGAACATCAAGAAGGTCTGGTGGCAGGCCTTCGTGCAGGGCCGCGGCGACGTCGTGGGCCTGGACTCCGCGATCATCCTGCCCAGCGCCGTGTGGAACGCGTCCGGCCACGTCAAGGTGTTCTCGGATCCGCTGACGGAATCGCTGATCACGCACAAGCGTTACCGCGCCGATCACCTCTTCGAGCAGTACGAAGACGAGCACGGCCACCCGCCGGTGAACGGCCTGGCCGACATCCCGGACCCGGAGCACCCCGACAAGGTGGGCCAGTGGACCGAGATCAAGCAGTTCTCGGGTCTGATGAAGACCTACCTCGGCGTCGTGGACGACGAGTCGGGCCTGCACTACCTGCGCCCCGAGACCGCTCAGGGCATCTTCACCAACTTCGCCAACGTGCTGCAGACCGCGCGGAAGAAGCCGCCGTTCGGCATCGGCCAGATCGGCAAGGCGTTCCGCAACGAGATCACGCCCGGCAACTTCATCTTCCGCACCCGCGAGTTCGAGCAGATGGAGCTCGAGTTCTTCGTCGAGCCCGGCACGGACGAAGAGTGGCAGGAGACCTGGATGCAGCTGTGCTGGGACTGGTTCATCGACCTCGGCCTCAACCCCGAGAACATCCGCCAGTACGAGCACGCGCCCGAGAAGCTCGCGCACTACTCCAAGCGCACCGTCGACATCGAGTACCGCTTCGGCTTCGCCGGCAGCGAGTGGGGCGAGCTGATGGGCGTGGCCAACCGCACGGACTTCGACCTCAAGACGCACGCCGAGGCCTCTGGCAAGGACCTGAGCTACTTCGACCAGAACAAGAACGAGCGCTACATCCCGTACGTGATCGAGCCGTCGTTCGGCCTGACCCGGGCGCTGATGGCGTTCCTGGTCGACTCCTACGAGGAGCAGGAGCTGCCGCCGAACGCCAAGGGCAAGATCGACACCCGCACGGTGCTGCACCTCGACCCGCGCCTGGCGCCGGTCAAGGTCGCCGTGCTGCCGCTCTCACGCAACGAGGCGCTGTCGCCGCTGGCGCGCTCCGTCGCCGACCAGCTGCGGAAGTTCTGGAACGTCGACTTCGACGACTCGGGAGCCATCGGTCGCCGCTATCGCCGCCAGGACGAGATCGGCACTCCGTTCTGTGTCACGGTCGACTTCGACTCGCTCGAGGACAACGCCGTGACGGTGCGCGACCGCGACACCATGCAGCAGGAGCGCATCCCGCTCGAGGGCCTCGAGGCCTACCTGCGCACGGGGCTCAAGGGCGCCTAGCTGAAAGGGTTGTCACTTTGTCGGTGATTCGCCGACAAAGTGACAACCCTTGTCGAAGGGGGAGCGGATGAACGCGACGCAGCGGTGGGAAGCCGAGACGTGGCTGCGCGCCGCGGGCTTTCCGTACCTCGTACGTGCGCGCTCCCGGGCGCGCGGCCTGGTGTCGCGGATGGCGCCGTTCCTGGCGTCCTTCGTGGTGTGGAACCTCGCGAGCTGGACGGTCGATTTCGCCGAGAGCTCCATCGACGCGGTTCTGCTCTCGCTCGTTGTGCTGCTGCTGCTGTTCGCCGTGCCGATCGTCGCGTGGGTCCTGGTCGCCCGGCTGCTCGCGCATCGGCGGCGACGGTTCTGGTGGCTCGGCTGGGTGCTGCTGGGCTACGCGCTGCTGATCGACCCGCTCTACGGCGGGATCCTCGCCGAGACGGTGCCGGAGGCGTACTTCTCCAACGCGGTGACGATGGCGCTGTTCGCGCTCGCCACCTGGCTCGGATTCGGGTCGATCCTCGGCTGGGCCGGCCGCGCAGCGCTGCGGCAGCTCTCGGCCTTCGGCGCGCTCACCTCGCGGGCGCTCCCGTTGCTGATGCTCGTCGTCGTCTTCGCGTTCTACTCGACGGAGACGTGGCAGATGACGGATGCGCTCAGCGTCGGCGGCCTGGTCAACGTGGCCCTGCTGTTCTTCGTGCTCGGCCTGTTCTCGCTCTCCCGCGTCGCCGGGACGGAGCTGCGCGAGCTGGATGCCGGCATCCCGGATGAGCGGCGCCGGGCGATGATCGCCGCCTCCCCGTTGGGTCCGCTCGCGAACGAGACGGCGACCGCCGGCCCGCCGCTCGCGCGTCTCGAACGGCTGAACGCGAACCTGGTGCTGATCCTGGCGCAGGGGATCCAAGTGGTCTTCTTCGGCGCGATCGTCTGGCTCGTGCTGGTCGTGCTCGGCGAGCTCTCGATCGCCGACAGCGTTCTGCAGACCTGGACCGGTCATCCGCCGGTCGACCTCGCGATCCGGGTCGGCGACGCGGACGGCGAACTGGTGCTGCAGCTGCCGGTGAACCGCTCGCTCGCGCACGCAGCGTTCTTCCTCGCCGTGATCGCGGCCTTCAACTTCGTGATCTCCACGCTGACCGACCAGAGCTACAAGAGCGCGTTCTACGATCCGCTGCTGGAGCAGATCCGCGCCGCGCTCGCCGTCCGCGCGGTGTACCTCGCCCGCACCGGTCGCGGCGCGGCGGAGACGCCGGAGGTCGACCTGCCGGAGTGAGCCCACTGCCGATTGAGCGGCTGAGACCCGGCGTTCTCCGGGCCGGTCTCCTCCTCCACAGGCCGGGTTTCGGGGTGAGTTGTCCCGTTCCGGGGCTGGAGCCGCGTTCGATGTCAGAGGTACCTCGTACCGTATTCGTATGGCATTTTCGTTCACCCCCACACCGCTCACCGAGCAGGTCGGCACCGCCCGCACCGCCCTCGGCACCGCGGTGCACACCGCGTTCGACGCGGTCTGCGGGATGCGACGAGCGGAGGATGCGGTCGCATTCGCGATCGTCGCGGAAGAGATCCTGCGGTCCGCTCAGGCGCTGACCATCGCCGCAGCAGCCGGCCTGGTGGAGGCGCGAGCGCACGAGGAGTACCAGCTGCGAAACGCCGCGGCGGTGTTGAACGTGGTGTGCCGGGTCGCATCGTCGGAAGCGAAGCGGCGGGTGCAGCTCGCCGGTCAGGTGGCCCCTCGGGTGACTCTGCACGGCGAACCCCTCGCCCCGACACTGCCCGCGCTCGCGGCCGCGGTGCGCGCGGGTGAGGTCACCGCCGCGTCCGCGCACCGGGTCGCGGTGACCGATGCCAAGATCGCCACGGTCGTCACAGAGGAGGCCCGCGAGGTTCTGATCGGTGGGTTGTTGGAGATCGCTCGCACGGAGGACGACGCGTTCGTGACCGTCTGCGCGAAGCGGACCATCGAGGACGCCCACCCGGATGGCACCGAACCGAGCGATGCGATCTTGCGGATGCGGCAGGGGATCACGTTCGGGATCGAGCGGGACGGGTTGATCCCGTTCTCCGGGTGCATGACCCGCCTGCAGTACGAGACCGTGCTCTCCACGATCGGCACGTTCACCAACCCACGGCTTCAGCAGCCCGCAGAGAGCTGCGACGACATCACGGAGGAGAGCGACAACCCCGACCCCACTTCAGACGTGCGCATCGACCCGGGTGATGGTGGCGATCCGATCCTCGTGAACGTCACCGGCCGCACCCGCCCGCAACTACTGCTGGACGGGCTCGTCGCGTCCTGCGAACTCGCATCCCGCACTGGCCGGCTGCCCCGCAACGGCGGCGTCCGACCCACCGTGATCGTGACCGTGCCGTTCGACGAGCTACGCGAGCAGTTGGGCACGGCCGAGACCACGTTCGCGGGCCCGGTGCCTGCCGGGCGGATCCGTCAGCTCGCGTGCGACGCCGGCATCCTCCCGATCGTGCTCGGCTCCGACGGGCAGGTGCTCGACGCGGGTGCCGAGATGCGCCTCGTCGAGGGTCCGCTGCGGAAGGTCCTGGTCGCGCGTGACGGGGGTTGCGCTTTCCCGCAGTGCGATCTTCCCGCCACGTGGGCGGATGCGCATCACGTGATCCACTGGGCAGACCCTTCGACAGGCTCAGGACAGGCTCTGGCCCCACCACCCTCGAAAACACGGTTCTCCTGTGCCGCCAGCACCACACCCTGGTGCACCACTCCGCGTGGAAGATCGTGATGCGCGACGGCATCCCGTACTTCGTGCCACCGTGGCAGATCGACCCGTGCCAGACGCCCCGCCGGAACCGTCGGCACAGCAGGCCCCGGGCGGAGCAACGGTTCCGGCCCCGGAAACCCGGACCACCACCCCCGAACACCGACACCGGGAACCGGCGGACATGATCCGTAGCGAAGAGGGAGCAGCCGACGGATCAGTCGAGATCGTCGGCGAGGATCGCGTAGTGCAGCGAGTCGGTCCACTCGCCTGTGAACCACTGGTCCCGGATGAAGTGGGCCTCCAGGCGCATGCCGAGGCGTTCGCAGAGCGCGGCGGATGCGGTGTTCCGAGCGTCGAGCTGCGCGACGACGCGGTGCGCGCCGAGGCGCTCGAAGGCGAGACCGAGCACCGCGCGAGCCGCCTCGGCGGCGTAGCCCGCGCCGCGCGCATCCGCCGCCACGACCCAGCCGATCTCGAGCGTGGCGTTCGCCGGATCCGAGAGGATCAGGGTGATGTCGCCGATCACGCGCTCGCCGAGCTGCATCGCCAGCACCACCACGTCATGATCGTGCTCGAGCCGCACAGCGCGACTGCGCTTGACCAGGTGCTGCCGCGACTGCTCGGCGTCGCGCAGCGGCCACGGCAGGTACCGAACGGTCTCGGCGTCGCCCTGATACACGGCGTGATCGGCCGCGTCGCTCATCCGCAGCGGTCGCAGCAGGAGGCGCTCGGTCGCGATCGGCTCCGCCTCGTACGGGAGCCGCAGGGGGGTCATGCTGTCGCGGAGCCCGAATCGGGCAGCTGCGCGACCTCGGCCGGCACCTCGATACCGAAGAGCGCCTCGAGGCCGGTGAGGTACGCCTCCTGGGCACCGGCGCGGGCGTATTCGCGGGCGCGCACGCTCGGCGTGTGCAGCAGAACCCCGGCGAGGTGGCGCAGCGCCTGCTCGGTGCGGCCGTCGTCGTCGCCGCGGGCCTTGGCCCGCTCGATCTCGGCATCGAGGGCGTCGAAGACGTGCTTGCGCAGCGCGACCACCGCGGGAGTCAGGCTCTGCTCATCGGCCACGGTCGAGAACTTTCGAGCCGCCTTGCCGACGATCGCGCGCGCCTGGGCCGAAGCGTCCAGGATCTCCAGCGGCGCGTGCAGGCTGATGGTCTCGAGGTCCAGCAGTTCGACGCCGGCGACGCTCGTGACGTCGGGCGCGACGTTGCGCGGCAGGCCGAGGTCGATCACGAGCTGGCGTTCGCGGGCCGGGCCGGCGAGGCGACCGGCGGTGAGGATGGCGGCATCGAGCACGTGCTGCTCGACGGTGGTGCAGGTGATCACCACGTCGGCGGCGACGGCCTCCGCCGCGAGCTCGATGATCGGGCGCAGCGAGCGCTTCGCCGCGAACTCCGCGGCGCGCCCCGAGGGGGAGTAGACGGCGATGTCGACGACGCCGCGGTCGCGCAGCGCGGCGACGGTGGCCCTCGCGTAGGAGCCGGTGCCGATCAGGAGCACCCGCGCGGTCGACCAGTCGGTGACCCGGCTGGCGGCGAGATCGAGCGCGAGCCGCACCAGCGAGCGCCCGGCGGAGCCCAGGCCCGTCCGGTTCTTCACGCCGCGGGCGGTCTGCGAGGCGCGCTGGAACAGGCGCTCGAGTTCGGAGGAGGTGGTTCCGCTGCGCCGGGCGTCCTCGAGGCTGCGGCGCACCTGGCCCGCGATCTCACCCTCGCCGACGACGACGGATTCGAGGCCGCTGGAAACGGCGAAGAGGTGCTCCGCGACGCGGTCGCCGCAGACGACCTCGACGCTGCCGCGCAGTTCCGCCTGGTCGACCCCGGTCGCGGCGCTGACCGCTTGGGTCGCGGCTTCGACCGTGATCGCCTCGGCCGCGGTGAGCGGCTCCTCGACGTCGAGATACGCCTCGAAGCGGTTGCAGGTCGCGACGACGACCGCACCGTTGACGAAGTCGATGTCGCTCGTGAGGGCTGACGCGACGGCGGAGGAGTCGACGGACAGCTTCTCGAGGAGATCGAAGCCGGCGTTCTTGTGCGACGCCGTCAGACAAAGCAGCACCTGTGCATCCTACCCGCGGTGCGGCGGCGGTGGCGGGGCCGTGGCGGTGGTGCCTCTGAGGGATGCCTTACCGGGCCGGGGTGGGACAATAACGCAGTGACTGTTGAAACCGCGTCCGCGCTCGGCGTCGAGCATCCCCTCTCCACCGGCGCCACTGCCGGATCCGCGCTGGTGCAGGCGTACCACGGCTCGCGGCCCGAGCAGACGCCGGTGTGGTTCATGCGCCAGGCCGGGCGCAGCCTGCCCGAGTACCGGGCCCTGCGCACCGATACCAAGATGCTCGATGCGTGCCTCGACCCGGCGCTCTCGTCCGAGATCACCCTGCAGCCGGTCCGCCGCCACGGCGTCGACGCGGGCATCTTCTTCAGCGACATCGTCATCCCGCTCAAGCTCGCCGGTGTCGACGTCGATATCGTGGCGGGAAAAGGGCCGGTGCTGCCCGCTCCGGTGCGCACGCCGGCCGACGTGGACGCGCTCACCGCGATCGATCCGGCGGTGCTCGACGAGACCCTCTCGCCCATCGCCGAGGGCGTGCGCCGCACGGTCGCCGAGCTCGGCGGCACCCCGCTGATCGGCTTCGCCGGCGCTCCGTTCACCCTCGCGGCGTACCTCGTCGAGGGTGGACCGTCGAAGGACCACATCCGCGCCCGCACCCTGATGCACGCCGAGCCGGAGGCCTGGGCGCGCCTGATGGAGTGGACGGCCGACATCACCGGCCGATTCCTGCGCGCTCAGGTGCTCGCGGGCGCCAGCGCGGCCCAGCTCTTCGACTCCTGGGCGGGGGCGCTCTCACTCGCCGACTACACGACGCACGTCGCTCCGGCCTCGACCAAGGCCCTGGCAGCCGTGCGCGACCTGGCGTACGAGGTGGACGGCAGCACGGTGAACGTGCCGATCGTGCACTTCGGCGTCGGCACGGGCGAGCTTCTCGCCGCGATGCACGGCATCGGTGCGGATGTGGTCGGCGTCGACTACCGGGTGCCGTTGGACGAGGCCTCGCGCCGGCTCGGCGGCTATGTGCCCGTGCAGGGCAACGTCGATCCCGCCCTGCTCTCGGCACCCTGGCCGGTGCTCGCGGCGCACGTGGACGACGTGCTCCGCCGCGGCACCAGCGCGCCGGCGCACGTGCTGAACCTCGGCCACGGCGTGCCGCCGGAGACCGACCCGGCGGTGCTGACCCGGCTCGTCGAGTACGTGCACGCGTGGCGGCCGTGAACGAGCACACCGCCGCGCAGCAGTACGACGTTGCGGTGATCGGTGGCGGCGTCGCCGGGCTGGTCGCCGCGATCGAGTGCCTGCGCATCGGCTTGCGGGTCGTCGTGCTCGAGGCATCCGACGCCGTCGGCGGCTCCGTCGCCGCGCTCGAGATCGCCGGGCTGCGCATCGACGCCGGAGCCGAGAGTTTCGCCACCCGCGGCGGCCACGTCGCCCGCTACCTCGAGAGCCTCGGGCTCGCCGACGACATCGTCGAGCCGGCCGCGGCCGGCTCGTGGTTGCACCTCGCCGACGGCCGCACCGTGCCATCTCCCAAGGCGGGCGTGCTCGGCATCCCGAGCTCGCCGCTCGCCGCCGACGTCACGGCCGTGATCGGTGCGGGAGGTTCGGCGCGCGCCTACCTCGATCGGCTGATGCCCGTGCTGACGATCGGCCGCGAGCACAGCCTCGCCGCGCTGGTGCAGAAGCGGATGGGGCGGCGCGTTCTGGAGGATCTGGTCGCGCCGGTGGTCACCGGCGTCTACTCCACCCGCCCCGAGAACATCGACGTCGACGCCGCGCAGCCCGGCCTGAACGGCGCGATCACCCGGCTGGGCTCGCTCTCGGGCGCGGTCGCCGAGCTGCGCGAGCGGATGCCGGCGGGCGCCGCCGTTCGCGGCCTCCGCGGTGGCATGTTCCGGATGGTGGACGCGCTCGTGGCGAAGGTCGCCTACCTCAGCGGCGAGATCCGCACGGCCGCGACGGTGCACGGGCTCGAGGAGGCCGACGGGCTCTGGCGTCTGCGCCTGGACGAGGAGTCGCTGCTCGCTCGGGCCGTCATCCTCGCCGTTGCGGAACCCGCCGCCCGTGCGCTGATCGGACCGAGCGCCGATGAGCAGGGGGAGGACGCCGTCGAGCTGGTGACCCTCGTGCTCGACGACGCTCGACTCGACGCCGCGCCGCGCGGCACGGGAGTGCTGGTTGCGCCGACGGCGACCGACGTGACCGCGAAGGCGCTCACCCACGCCAGCGCGAAGTGGGCGTGGCTGGCCGAGACGCTGCCGACCGGCCGGCACATCCTGCGGCTCTCCTACGGGCGACCCGGCGAGGACGAACCCCTCAGTGGACTCTCAGCGTCGGATATCCGCGCGCTCGCGCTGGCCGATGCCTCGCGCATCCTCGGCCTCGATCTGGCGGCGTCGAGCGTGGTCGAGCACGCTCGGGTGCGCTGGTCGAACGTGCGCTCCGCGGCCTTGATCGGCCAGCGTGACCGGGTGGATTCCTACCTCGCCGCCCTCGCCGAGTCGGCGGGGATCGCCGCCACGGGCACCTGGATCGCGGGCACGGGCCTGGCCTCCGTGATCCCGCACGCCCGCGAGGTCGCGACGGCTATCCGGCACGGCCTGGTGCGTCAAGGCGTCGACATTCCGCGCGAAGAATATGTCGGCGACGACTACTCTGGACCAGAGGCTTCCGGGCAAGACTGACCGGCGGCGTTCGATGCGCGGAGCGATCCGCGACCAACGACGGGAGTAAGCGTGAAGGGCAAGATTCTTTTCGTGGCCGGGGCGGCAGCGGGATACGTGCTCGGAGCCCGAGCCGGGCGCAAGCGCTACGAGCAGATCTCGGCGGCGGCCGGCAAGTTCTGGAACGCCCGCCCGGTGCAGGATGTCGTGGGCACCGCGGAGGGCTTCGCCAAGGCGCAGTTCGGTGCGCTCGGCGATAAGGCGTACGAGGTGACCAAGTCCTTCATCGGCAAGGCGCTCTCGTCCGATTCGAAGCAGAAGAGCGCCCCGCAGAGCGACGTCGCCGCAAAGGTGCGCGAGGCCTCGGCCGCGTCCGGGTCCGGCGGCGCGAGTTCCGCCCCCGGCACCAGCGCCTCCTGACCGCAACGCCCCCACCCGACCCCCGGAGGATCACGTGGTAGTCGAACGCAACCCCAAGAACGCCCGATCGCTCGGCGAGCTGATCGGCGAGGTGCCCGGCCTGATCATCGAGCTGGTCAAGGCCGAGATCGCGTCGCTGAAGAACGAACTCGTCGGCAAGGCGAAGAACGGCGGGATCGGCGTCGCGCTCTTCCTCGTCGCGGCGTTCTTCCTGCTCACGGCGTGGGCGACGCTGGTGACCTTTATGATCATCGGCATCTCCTCCTGGTGGCCGGCCTGGTTGTCGGCGCTGGTGGTGACCGCGTTCTTCTTCCTGGTGTCGGTCCTGCTCATCCTGGTCGGAGTGCGCCTGGTCAAGAAGGCCGTGCCGCCGCTGCCGCAGGATTCCATCGAGAGCATCAAGAAGGACGTCCAGGCGTTCAAGGGAGTCGGAAAGTATGACCGCTGACATGACCGTCTCCGCCGGCGCCGCGCAGTTCGTGGACCCGGCCGAGCTCAAGCCGAACCAGTTGAAGGCCGACATCGAGCGAGCGCGCAACGAACTCGCCGCCACGCTGGATGCCATCGAGTACAAGCTGAACGTGCCCAAGCAACTCCGATTCGCCGGCCGCAAGCTGAGCCGCAAGTTCTCCGTGGTGCGCGACGAGCATCCCGAGGCCCTGATCGCCGGCGTGGTCGGCGTCGCCTCGGCCGTCGGCCTGGCTGCCTGGGCCGTCTACCAGGCCGTCACCAAAGACTGACCGCTCTCGCGAGGGACCCCTCGAGCGCGCGACGGACCCCGGCTCCGGGGCGCCCTCGCGTGCTGGAGGGGTCCCTCGCAGTATGAGGGGCGGCATATGAGGGGCTGCATATGAGTGATGCCAAGCAGCGGATGATTGATGGGGCCGTTGTCCTGCTCGCGACGCGAGGGCTGCAGGCGACGTCGTTCTCGGAGGTGCTCGCGGCGACCGGGGCGCCGCGCGGATCCGTCTACCACCACTTCCCCGACGGCAAGGATCAGCTGGTCATGGCCGCGGTCGACCTGGCGGGCGAACGGGCGAACGCCGCGCTCGACGCCGTCGCCGGCCGCCCGGCCGACGAGGTCACCGCGCACTTCCTCGCCCTCTGGCGCGCCGTGCTGACCCGCTCGCAGCTCACCGCCGGCTGCTCGGTCGCCGCGGTGACCGTGGCCACCGACTCCGCCGAGCTGCTGGAGCACACCAGCGCCGTCTTCCGCGGCTGGCGCGCGCGACTGGCCGAGCTGCTCGAGACCGGCGGCCTGCCGGCGGCGGATGCGCGCCGTTTCGCCGCCCTGCTGGTCGCGGGCAGCGAAGGCGCGGTCGTCGTCGCCCGTGGCGAGGGCGATCTCGAACCCTTCGACCTCGTTGCGGAGTCGCTGCTGATGCAGGCGAAAGCGCTGCAGGTCTAGCCCGAATCGCGTCTTTTGTGGATTCCCTCGCGCCGGGGGATGATGGAGTTCATGACCGACCAGACCGCCGCTTCGGCGGGTCCTGTCCAGTCCGCCCCCGATCTGAGCGCTGACGCTCACGCGGTGCAACCCCCTGCCGAGCAGGCCCTGGGTTACACGCTCTGGGCTGTGCTGCGCCGTGACCCTCGCCGCCCCCTCGACCTCGACGGACGCGACGTCGCCGAAGCCGTGCACCAGTACGACGCCACCGTCGCCCAGCTCGCCGAGAACGGCGTCACCACGCGCGGAACCTACGACGTCTCCGGCCTGCGCGCCGACGCCGACATCATGGTCTGGTTGCACGGATCCGTGCCGGAGACCCTGCAGTGGGCGCTGCGCGAGCTGCGCCGCACCCGCCTGCTCGAGGGCCTGCTGCCGGTGTGGAACGCCATGGGCGTGCACCGCGACGCGGAGTTCAGCGCCAATCACCTGCCGAGCTTCATGCGCGGCAAGGAGCCGGCCTCCTGGCTCACGGTCTACCCGTTCGTGCGTTCGTACGAGTGGTACCTGCTGCCCGACGACGAGCGACGGGCCATGCTCGCCGACCACGGTCGCAAGGGCGCGCAGTACCGGTCGGTACTGCCGAACACCGTCGCCTCGTTCGCCCTCGGCGACTACGAGTGGATCCTCGCGCTGGAGGACGACGAGCTGGTCAACCTCGTCGATCTGATGCGACACCTGCGTCAGACGGATGCCCGGATGCACGTGCGCGAAGAGGTCCCGTTCTATACGGGTCGCCGCATCGAGACGGTCGAGATCGTCGAGGTGCTGCAGTGAGTGCCGTCCGCGGCGCCACGGCGGCCGCCTCCGCCGGCCCCGAGCACGTGACGGAGCCCGTCGCGTACGACGCGATCCTGCTCGCCGGCTTCGGCGGCCCGGAGGGGCAGGACGACGTCATCCCGTTCCTGCGCAACGTGACCCGCGGCCGCGGCATCCCCGAGGAGCGCCTCGAGGAGGTCGCCCACCACTATCGGCACTTCGGCGGCGTCAGCCCGATCAACGCGCAGAACCGCGCGCTGAAGGCGGCGCTCGAGCAGGAGCTCGACCGCCGCGGCATCGACCTGCCCGTGCTCTGGGGCAACCGCAACTGGGACCCGTACATGCGCGACGCGGTGCAGGAGGCGAAGGATCGCGGGTTCACCAAGCTGATCGCGATCGCCACCAGCGCCTACTCCTCGTTCTCCTCCTGCCGGCAGTACCGCGAGGACTTCGCGATCGCGCTGGACGAGACGGGCCTCGAGGGCGAGATCCAGATCGACAAGGTGCGCCAGTTCTTCGACCACCCCGGCTTCGTGATGCCGTTCATCGAGGCGGTGCACGACGGGATCGCCGAGATCACCGCGAAGGTGCCCGGTATCGACCCCGCCACCGAGATCGAGGTGCTCTTCGCGACCCACTCCATCCCGTCGACGGATGCGGTGCGCAGCGGGCCGCACGAGACGGTGGACGGTGTCGTCGTGACCGAGTTCGGCGAGGACGGCGCCTACGCGGCGCAGCACCTCGCGGTCGCGGAGGTCGTGATGAAGGCGGCGTCGCCCATCGACATCCCGTGGCAGCTGGTCTACCAGTCGCGATCCGGCCCTCCGTCGATGCCGTGGCTGGAGCCCGACATCAACGACGTCATCGTCGAGCTGCCCGCGCAGGGTCGCAAGGCCGTGGTGATCGTGCCGCTGGGCTTCGTCTCGGACCACATGGAGGTCATGTGGGACTTGGACAACGAGGCGATCGAGTCCGCGGAGGAGGCCGGCCTGGCCGCCGTCCGGGTGGCGACGCCGGGCACGAATCCGGTTTACGTCTCGGGCCTGGTCGATCTGGTGCTGGAGCGCGTCAACGGCACTCCGGTCGAGGATCGACCGCATCTCACCGCGCTCGGACCGTGGTACGACGTGTGCCGCCCGGGCTGCTGCGAGAACGTCCGCGCCGGATTCAAGCCGGCGCTGGCCGGGCTCGCCCCGTGATGCGGCGCACCCTCGGGGGTGGCGTGATCGGGATCGCTCCGTGATCCGCGTCGGCACCCGCGCGAGCGCCCTCGCCGTCGCGCAGAGCCGGGCGACGGCCGATCGGATGTCCGCGGCCGCCGGCGTCCCCGTCGAGTTGGTGCGGATCGAGTCGGACGGCGACCGGATGCGCGGCTCGCTCGCCTCGCTCGGCGGCACCGGCGTGTTCGCCTCCGCTCTTCGCGATGCCCTGCTGGCAGGGGAGTGCGACGCGCTCGTGCACTCGCTGAAGGACCTGCCCACGGCGGCGATCGACGGTCTGCGACTCGGCGCGGTGCCGCAGCGCGAGGACCCGCGCGACGCGCTCTGCGCCCGCGATGGTCTGACCCTGGCGACGCTGCCCGTCGGCGCCCGCGTCGGCACCGGCTCGCCGCGTCGCCGCGCCGCGCTGCTCGCCGTGCGGCCCGACCTCGACGTCGTCGACATCCGCGGCAACGTGGACACGCGCCTGCGCCGCATCGACGCCGACTCCGAGGCGCGGCTCGACGCTGTGGTACTCGCGGCCTCCGGACTCAGCCGACTCGGCCGACTCGATGCCGTGACCGAGCTGCTCGACTTCACCGTGTCGCCGCAGGCTCCGGGCCAGGGCGCGCTCGCCGTCGAGGTGCGCAGTGACGACGCCTCGCCGGAGCTCGCCTTGGCTCTCGCCGCGATCGAGCACACCCCGACGCGCGTCGCCGTGACCGCCGAGCGGGCGCTGCTGGCCGCGCTGGAGGCGGGCTGCGCCGCGCCCATCGGCGCGAACGGGGCCCTGCGCGGATCCGTTGTGGAGTTGAGCGGCGTGGTGTTCGCGACCGACGGATCCGCCCGCATCTCCCGATCCGTCTCCGAGGATTCGGCACATCATGTACCACAAGTGAGGGCGAGTTCAGGCCCTGGCTCGGTTTCGCAGTATGGTGAATCCGACCTGCCCGTCGTCGAAGCCGCGCTGCGTGTCGGCCTGCGCCTCGCCGACGCGCTGCTCGCCGCGGGTGCATCCGACCTCGCGCCGCTTGGAGTTCATCAGTGATGTCGTCCGTCGCCTACTCCCAATGGGAGAAGCCGCTGCAGGGCTGGCGGGTGCTCGTGCCGCGCGGTGGTCCGTGGGGCGACGGCGTCGCTGCCGCACTGCGCGCGAAGGGCGCCTCGCCGGTCGTCGCGCCGATGATCAATTTCGCACCCACCGCCGACTACCCGGCCCTGGAGGCCGCGCTGAAGCGGCTCGAGGCGGGCGAATTCGACTGGATGACGCTGACCAGCGCGACGACGGTCGACGTCCTCTCGTTGCTGAAGACGCGCGTGCCCGCCACGACCCGGATCGCCGCCGTCGGCGAGACCACCGCCGCGGCTCTCGTGGCCGCCGGCTACGCCGTCGACCTGGTTCCCGCCGAGGACAACTCGGCGCGCGGCCTGCTGGCCGAGTGGGAGGCGGCGACCGGCGGGGCCGTGCCGCTGCGCATCCTGACGCTGCGCTCCGAGATCGCGAAGCCGCTGCTGACGGAGGGGCTGAAGCGGATCGGGCACGACGTGCTGTCGGTCGTCGCCTACCGGACCGTCGGGGTGCCGGTGGTGGAGCGCGTCGTCGCCGACGTCGCGTCGGGAGCGGTGAACGCGATCCTGGTCACCTCGGGCAGCGTGGCGGAGCAGGTGCAGCAGCAGCTCGGTCCGGTGCCGGAGGCCACGCTGGTCGCCGCGATCGGGCCGCAGACCGCCCGGGACGCGCGCGCCATCGGCCTGCGGGTCGACGTGATCGCGCAGGAGCGCTCCGCGTCGTCGCTGATCGACGCGGTCGCCGCTGTCGCGCAGTCCCGCGCCGACGCCTGACGGATCGATTCGGGAGGGTGGTCAGCCGGCCCGGCAGTTCGGTCGCTCATCACTGTTCGCGGCGACGAATCCCGTGGGCTCGTCGATGGCGGAACGCCGGAACAGGCGGCGACCGCGCCGTAGGCTGGAGGGCATGTCTGCTTTCCCCGGATCCGCGCGTCCGCGGCGCCTGCGGACGACCCCGGCGATGCGCCGGCTGGTCGCCGAGACCCGCATCCACCCCGCTCAGCTCGTGCTGCCGCTGTTCGTCGCCGAGGGGATCACCGAGCCCCGGCCGATCAGCTCGATGCCGGGGGTGCAGCACCACTCGCTGGAGAGCATCAAGGGCGCCGTCGCCGATGCCGCCGAGGCGGGGATCGGCGGCGTGATGCTGTTCGGCGTGCCGACCACGCGCGACGCGATCGGCTCCGGCGCCACCGATCCGGCCGGCATCCTCAACGCCGCGACCCGGGTCGTCGCCGATGAGGTGGGCGATGCGCTCGTGGTGCAGACCGACCTGTGCCTGGACGAATTCACCGACCACGGCCACTGCGGCGTGCTGGATCCGCTGGGCCGGGTCGACAACGACCCCACGCTGCTCCGCTACCAGGAGATGGCGCTGGTGCAGGCGGCCTCCGGCTCGCAGCTGCTCGGGCTCTCCGGGATGATGGACGGCCAGGTGGGCGCGATCCGCGAGGCCCTCGACGGCGCGGGCTTCATCGACACCGCGATCCTCGCCTACGCGGCGAAGTACGCCTCCAGCTTCTACGGCCCGTTCCGCGAGGCCGTGCAGTCCACGCTCGAGGGCGACCGCCGCACCTACCAGCAGGATCCGGCCAACCGCCGTGAGGGCCTGCGGGAGGCGACACTCGACCTCGCGGAGGGGGCCGACATCCTGATGGTGAAGCCGGCCATGAGCTACCTGGATGTGCTCTCCGACGTCGCCGCCGTCTCCGACGTGCCCGTCTGGGCGTATCAGGTCAGCGGCGAGTACGCGATGATCGAGGCCGCAGCGGCGAACGGTTGGATCAACCGGGAGGCGGCGATCCACGAATCCGTGACGGGCATCCTGCGGGCCGGCGCCGACGTCGTGCTCACCTACTGGGCCGTCGAGATCGCGAATGGCCTCGGCTCGGGAAGGGCGCACCGATGAGCACGAACGACGACTGGTACGCGCGCAGCCAAGCGGCCATCCCCGGCGGGGTGAACTCGCCCGTGCGAGCTTTCCGCTCCGTCGGCGGCGCGCCGCGCTTTATGGTCGGCGCGCAGGGTCCGTACATCACGGACGCCGACGGTCGCGAATACGTCGACCTGGTCGCGTCGTGGGGCCCGGCGATCCTCGGGCACGCGCATCCGCAGGTCGTCGCGGCTGTGCAGGAGGCGGCGGCGCGCGGGCTCAGCTTCGGAGCGTCCACCCCCGCCGAGACCGAGCTCGCCGAGTTGGTCGAGCAGCGGATCACGGCCGGCGGCGTCAGCCCCGTCGAGAAGTTGCGGCTCGTGTCCACCGGCACCGAGGCCACGATGACGGCGATCCGACTCGCCCGCGGATTCACGGGGCGCGACCTGCTGGTGAAGTTCAGCGGGCATTACCACGGCCATTCCGACGGCCTGCTCGCCGAAGCGGGATCGGGCCTGGCGACGCTCGCGCTGCCCGCCTCCGCCGGTGTCACCGCGGCGACCGCGGCGCAGACGTTGGTGCTGCCGTACAACGACCTCGACGCCGTTCGCGCGGTCTTCGCCGAGCGCGGTCACGAGATCGCCGCGGTGATCACCGAGGCCGCCGCCGCGAACATGGGCGTCGTCGCGCCGGATGCGGGCTTCAACGCGGCACTCGCCGGCATCGCGCACGAGCACGGCGCGCTACTGATCATGGACGAGGTGCTCACGGGCTTCCGCGTCAGCCCGGCCGGCTGGTGGGGGCTCGACAACGAGGGCGCTGCGCCGTCGACGTACACCGCCGACCTCTACACCTTCGGCAAGGTCATCGGCGGCGGGATGCCCGTGGCCGCGCTGGGCGGCCGGGCCGAGGTGATGGACTACCTCGCCCCGCTCGGGCCGGTGTACCAGGCGGGCACGCTGTCCGGTAATCCGGTGGCCGTCGCCGCTGGGTTGGCGACGCTGCGCCTCGCGGATGCCGACGTGTACGCGCAGCTTGATGCCACGGCGCTGGCACTGCAGAGCGCGGTTTCGACGGCGCTGAGCGCGGAGGGCGTCGCGCACACCGTGCAGCGCGCCGGCAACCTGTTCTCCTTCGTCTTCCGCGACGCCCCGGCGCGGAACTACGCCGAGGTGCAGTCGCAGGACGCGTTCCGCTATCCGGCGCTCTTCCACGCCATGCTCGACGCCGGTGTCTCCCTACCCCCGTCGGTCTTCGAGGCCTGGTTCGTCACCGCCGCGCACGACGACGCCGCGGTCTCCCGCATCCTCGACGCCCTTCCCGCCGCCGCCCGCGCCGCCGCCCAGGCGACCCCCGCGCAATAGGGTTGTCACTTTGTCGGCAACCCACCGACAAAGTGACAACCCTTCGCCCTGAGGCGCCGTTCAAGAAGGGGGTTGTCACTCCGTCCCGCCGCCGAACACGGCGGCGGGACGGAACGACAACCCCCTCATGAGACTCAGTGACCCCAGGTCTGCAACTTCTTCGGAAGGGCGAAGACCAGGGCGAAGGCGGCGGCCGCCATGATCGCGCTGACCAGCATCGCCGGGGCGGAGGCGGCGAGGAAGCCGGATGCGACATCCTGCGGGCCGGTGATGGTCAGGTTGCCGAACAGCACACTGCCGATCACCGCGATACCCACGGCGGCGCCGATCCGCTGCACGGCCGAGATGACGGCGCTGGCCGCACCCGCGTCCTTCGGGTCCACCGTCGCGACGATGAACTGCACGTTCGGGGCGATGAAGAAGCCGTTGCCGACACCGGCGATCAGCAGCGGCGGCAGCAGCTCCCAGCTGGTGAGGTCGGCGGCATCGACGGTGGCGAACAGGATCCAGGTCCAGATCAGGCCGATCGCCAGCAGGCCCGCGCCCAGCACCAGCACGCCGCGTCCGAGCTTGGCCGAGAGCCGGTTGCTCTGCGAGGCGCTGATGATCGAGCCGATCGCGAACGGCGTCGCGACCAAACCGGATTCGAGCGCGGTGTGGCCGAGACCCGACTGCCACAGCAGCGAGATCGTGAAGAAGATGCTGGTGAAGGCGGCGAAGTACACCGTCGCCAGCACCGTTCCGCCGGTGAAGGCGGGGTGGCTGAACAGAGTCGGCGGCACCAGGGGCACGTTGCCGCGCTTGGTGTAGCCGACCTCCCAGGCGCCGAAGGCGACCAGCAGCAGCACGCCGGCGGCGAGGGTGATCCAGGTCCAGAGCGGCCAACCTTCATCCTGACCCTGGATCAGCGGCACCAGCAGGGCGACGAAGGACGCGGTGACCAGTACCAGGCCGAGCCAGTCGACGCCGGCCTTCTCGGACGTGACGTCCTCACGCTTGGGCAGCAGGATCGCCGCGGCGATCAGGGTGGCGACACCGATGGGCAGGTTCACCCAGAACACCAGCCGCCAGCCGTTCTCCTCGCCGAAGGCCTGGATGATCAGGCCGCCGATGATCGGACCGAGCGCGGAGGAGATTCCCAGCACGGCGCCCATGATCGCGAACGCCTTGCCGCGGGCCGGGCCCTTGAACAGCAGTTGGATGTACGCGTTCACGGCGGGCACGAACATGCCGCCGGCGAGGCCCTGAACCACGCGGGCGATCACGAGCTGCACGTCGTCGGCGGCGAGGCCGCAGGCGAGGCTGGCGACGGTGAACAGCGCGACGCCGGAGAAGAAGACCCACTTGTGCCCGATCCGGTCGCCGATGCGGCCGGCCGGGATCAGCGTGAGGCCGAACGCGAGCGCGTAGCCGGAGATGATCCAGGACAGCGTCGCCTCGGAGGCGTCGAGGGTGGTGCGGATGGTGGGCAGCGCGACGTTCACGATGGTGGTGTCGAGCAGGGCGATGAACATGCCGGCGAGCAGCACGATCAGGGCGAGCCAGGCTTGGCGCGTGGGCCGGGGCGGCGCCCAGGCCGGAGCCTGATCGGTCCCGGGGGCGGTTCCGGACGTGGGGGAGGTCATGAGTGGTGGCCTTTCGAGGGTGCGTCCGAGGTGCGCTGTCGTTCTTCGACGGCGATCTCGGGCAGAGCGGTGATCACATCGCTGAGCCAGGCGATCTCGGCGTGCAGCCGCTGTTCGCGGTGCGCCATGGCGAGGCTCTCGACGATGCTGAGGTAGGGGTGGGCGCGTTCGTTGGACGCCTGGGACTGCGCGAGCAGTTCTTCGAGTCCGCGCATCCGCTCGGCCAGGACGCCGGGCAGCTCATCGAGCTTCTCGCGGTCGAGGCGGGAGATGGCGAGGTCGAAGGGGTCGGGGCGGAAGGAGATGGTGCTGAGTTCGAGGGCGCGGATGCGGTCCAGCCGCGCCCGGCCGTCGGCGGTGATCGCGTAGACCTGGCGCTCGGGGAAGTTGCCCTCGCGCTCGGTGCGCACGATCGTGAGCAGTCCTTCGGTGACCAGTCGCTTGATCGCTCCGTAGAGCGAGCCGACCGAGACATCGGTCCACAGGTGCACGTGCTCCTGCTCGGCGAGCTGGCGCAGCTGGTGGCCGTGCATCTCGCCGTGGCGCTCGAACGAGTCGAGGATAAAAAGTCGGATGGAACTCACGGGAGTACTCTCGCATGAGTAGTAGCGCCTGAGCAACACTTCAGTAAAGAAGGCGGTTGTCACTCCGTCCCGCCGCCGAAGGCGGCAGCGGGACGGAGTGACAACCCCCTCCTCCGCTAGCGGCGGGTGAGTTCGACCACCGGGATCGCCGCGCGCGTGGTCTTCTGCTCGTAGTCGGCGAAGCCGGGGTAGCGGCTCGCCTGCTCGGCGTAGACCTCGGTGCGCTCGGGCTCCGGCAGCACGCGGGCGTGCACGGGCACCTTCTCGACGGAGCTGCCGTCGCCGATCGAGATCTCGGCATCCGGATGCGCGACGAGGTTGTGGAACCAGGCCGGGTTCTTCGGCCCGCCCGCGTAGGACGCGAAGACGTACCAGGGGCCGTCCGCCTCGCGCAGGTACATCATCGGATGCGTGCGACCCTCACCCGACTTCGCGCCCGTCGAGTGCAGCAGCAGCAGCGGCGCCCCCTCGAAGTTGCCGCCTACGCGTCCGCCGTTCGCCTCGAACTCGGCGATGATCTTGTCGTTCCATCCGCTCATGGACTCATTCTGCGCTGGACCCACCCTTCAACGGGCGCACGGCGCGCCTTGTGCGAATCCGCACCGCCGCATCCGCCGAAGGCGCGGCAGACTAGGGGCATGCCCGTTGTCACCGTCCTCCCCGATGTCCTGGAGTTCCGTCTGACCACGGCCGAGCGCGCGCTCGCCTTCCACCGCGGCGACGTCACGGTGCGCCGCGCGAACATCCGCTCGGCGACGATCACGGAGGATCCGTGGATCTGGGTGCGCGGCATCCGGGCGCCGGGCACGGCCGTCCCGCTGACCCTCGCGGCGGGCACCTGGAAGTTCCACGGCGGCAAGGACTTCCTGCTGATCAAGCGCACCACGCTGGCCGTGGTGGTCGACCTGGTCGACGAGGAGTACTCCCGGATCGTGGTGACCACGAAGCACGCGCCCGAGCTGATCGCGGCGCTGCAGCTGAGCACCCCGACGTCGGCGCTGCCGGTGGTCGCGGCCGCACCGGCGCCAGAACCCGAGCCGGCCGAACAGCCGAAGAAACCGCGCAAGCGTGCCGCGCGCCCCTCCCAGCAGCACGCCTCCGAGGAACCCAGTGGAGCGACCGAACCCGCGGAGTAGACCCTGCGGACTCCTCAGTAGCGCACGTCCACCACGGTGCGTCCGCGCACGTGCCCGGCGAGCACCTCCGGCGCGACGGTGATCGCCTCCGCCAGCGCCATCTCCTCGGTCAGCTCGTCGAGCAACGCGAAGTCGAGGTCGCTCGCGAGCCGATCCCACGCCTGCTCGCGGGAGGCGAGCGGCGCCTCCACGGAGTTGATGCCGCACAGCGTCACCCCGCGCAGGATGAACGGCATCACCGACCCGGGCAGGTCGGCGCCCTGCGCGAGCCCGCACGCCGTGACGGTGCCGCCCCACACGGTCTGGGCCAGCACGTTCGCGAGGGTGTGGCTGCCCACGGTGTCGACGACACCCGCCCAGCGCGCCTTCTGCAGCGGCTTGCCCGCCTCCTGGAACTCGGCGCGGTCCACGATCTCGGCGGCGCCGAGCCTGCGCAGGTAGTCGCCCTGCTCCTCGGCGCGGCCGGTGGAGGCGGTGACGGTGTAGCCGAGCTTCGCGAGCACGGCGATCGCGATCGAGCCGACGCCGCCGGCCGATCCGGTCACCAGCACGGCGCCCGCATCCGGATGCACCCCGTTCTTCTCCAGCGCCAGGATCGAGAGCATCGCGGTGAAGCCGGCCGTGCCGATCGAGGCGGCGCGACGGCTGGAGATCCGGTCGGGCAGCCGCAGCAGGGCGGCGGAGTCGACGCGGGCGCGCTCGGCCAGGCCGCCGTCGACGCGTTCGCCGAGGCCGGCCCCGTTCAGCACGACCCGGTCGCCGACGTCGAAGCGATCGAGCGCTGCGCCCTCGGCGTGCGTCACGGTGCCGACGACGTCGATGCCCGGCACGAGCGGCGGGGTACGGATCACGCCGGGCCGGCCGTCGAGCGCGAGCGCGTCCTTGTAGTTGACGCTGGAGTACTCGACGGCGATGGTGACGTCGCCCGGGGCGAGCTCGTGCTCCTCCCGGTCCTGCACGCTCGCGCGGTGCGGGCGACTCCGATCCTCGGTGTGTGCATCCTCGACCACGATCGCTCGGTACATGTGCCCAGCCTAGGACGCCGGCCGGTCGAGCCCGTCGAAACCGCGGCTGGTTCCGGCGGGCTCACCCAGCACGGGCGCACTCGCGCCGGTGGCCTCAGCTCGGCAGCCCTGCGCGCACCTGCGCCGCCTCGGCGTGGCGCCCCGACGCCTCCAGGCTGTCGCCCAGGGCGAGGCGCACGGTCATCTCGAGCGGCCCGGTGGTCACCTCGTGCTCGAGGACGCCCTGCAGGATCGCGACGGCATCCGCATGGCGGCCGTGCTCCGCCAGCTTCTGCGCCAGGAACCACTCCGCGTACGCGGCCGAGAGCGGGTCGCCGTTGCGGCGGTAGCCGTCCGACGCCTGCAGCCCGAGCGCGGCGGCCTCGTCGAGCCGGCCGAGCCCGCCGAGCAGGTTCGCCTTCGTGGCCTGCACATCCGCGACCGCCCAGCCGGCGCCCAGCCGCTCGGCGATCGCGATCGCCTCGTCCAGCTCCTGCAGCGACGGTGCCTCCTCGAACCGAGCCCGAACCCTGCCGAGCGCGTGCAGGGCGTCGAGGACGAGCCCGTCCAGCTCGGAGGTCCGCGCCGCGGCGACGGCGCTCTCCAGGATCTCGATCGCACCGGGATCGCCGAAGCGGGCCATGAGCTCGCCCAGCTCGATGCCGACGCGCCCTCCGAGCGACGGATTCTCGGCCTCGGCGCACGCATCGACGGCCGTCCGCCACGCCCTGTAGGCACCGGCCGGCTCATCGCTGTTGTTCATCGCGTGGCCGAGCCAGAACGCGATCCTGCCCACGAGCCCGGAATCGACCTCCTCCGCCTGGTACGCGGCGGACAGCACATCCTCCAGGACCTCCGATGCCTCCAGCGGCCGACCGGCTCGCACCAGCTCGCGGCCGAGGAAGAAGCGCAGGACGTTCAGATCGGCACGCTCGGCGAGCTCGGCCTCGAGTACCACGAGCCGGGCCCGATCCACCGATTCGGCGAAACGCCCTTGATCGCTGAGGATGTTCGCCAGGAGCCATCCACCGTCGATCGTGTCGCGCCGCGATCCGATCGCCGCGGCGATGTCCAGCGCCTCGGCCGCGTCAGCCTCCGCCTCCACGAAGCGCCCCTCGGCGGCGCTGAGGTTCGCGCGACGGCCCAGTGCACCCATCCGGACGCCGCGGTCGACTCCGTCCATCCCGCCCAGGAGCAGGTCGAGCACCGCGCGCGCCCCGGCCGGCTCGCCGCCGAACTGCAGCGCCCCGGCGAACAGCGCGTGAGCCTGGACGACGATGGTGCTCGCGTCGCCGCGGATGCCGTCGTCGATCGCCGCGCGGGCGAGTTCGGCCGCCTCCGCGAACCGCTTGGACGACATCAGCATCTCCGCCGCAGTGAGCGCGAGGTCCGCGCGCAGCGCCGGATCGGTGGCCGCGGCTCGTGCCTCCTGCAGTTCGTCGAAGTCCTCCGGCGTGGCTCGGCCGAAGATGCGCTCGCCGAAGCGCGCCTCGGCGTCGGCCTGCTCGTGCCGGCCGTCTTCGCGCAGCGCCGCGCCGCGTTCGGCGATGAGCCGGGCGATGTCGTCGGAGCGATCGGGCTGGGACGCGAGGAGTTGCAGCCCTGCCTCGAGCACCAGCGCCCGCTCGCTGGCCGTTTCGGCCAGCTGTTCGCCGGCGTCGATCGCGGCGAAGGCCGACTCCATCCGCTCGGCTCGATGCAGCTCGTGGGCGCGCCGCACCCAGCCCTCGACCGTCTCGGGACGCTGTTCCTGCGCCGCGCGGGCCTGCTCCGCGGCGACGAGATCGGCGGCCGAGGTCGAGAAACCGGTCTGCTCGAGCGGCACGTCGTAGTGCTCATCGGCCAGGGCTCGCGCCTGCGCGATCCGCGTCGCCGATGCGGCGTTGCCGTTGCGCTCATCGAAGCGTGCGCCGAGCTCCTCGGCGCGCTGCCAGGCGAGGCCGGCCAGCTGCGCCGCCGTCAAGCGCTCAGCCGCGCCGCCGAGCACGGCGGAGACGGCGGGTTTCTCGCTGCCCGCGATCTCGAGCTCGCCGTGACCGGCGCGCGCGATCGCCTCCGCCAGCACCGCCAGCCCGATCAGCGCCGACAGTCGCTTCGTGAGGTCCAGGGCGTCCAGGGCCAGCCACGGCAGGTGCCGCTCGATCAGGGTATGGCCGCGCGCCTCGTTGCCGGTGACGGCGCAGAACAGCCAATGATCGGCCACCACGCTGAGCAGCGCGTTGTTGCTGCGCGCCGTACGGTAGCTGGCCACGTGCATGGCACGAGCGTCGTCCAAGCGCCCGGCGCGCAGCAGGGGCAGCAGAGCCGAGCCCTGGGCGCGCTCGGGTTCCTCGCCGCAGGCCAGGCCCTCGTCCATGATCTCGTCGAACAGCTTCAGTCCCTCGTCCGCCCGGCCGGCCGAGTACAGGAAGTCCGCCTCCTGGCCGCGGACGCATGCCTCGCAGTGCGAATAGCCGTCGCGCGGGGTGCGCTTGACCACGTCGAGGATCTCGGCGGCCGCCTCCAAGCGGCCGGAGCGCAGGGCCTCGTCGAAGCGCGCCTGCTCTACTCCGCTCATCCCGACCCCGGCGCGGCGGTAGGCCTGCGCCATCTGGGCGAGGGAGTCGTCGATCGCCGCGCGGGGGAAGATCGGGTTGCCGGAGAGGGTGTCCGGGATCCACTTGTAGTACCAGAGCAGGTCGTAGTGGTCGAGCTGGGTGGGATGGTTCACCGGGTCCTGCGCGTTCATCCCGACGCACCAGGCGAAGCTCGACAGCACCGCATCGGTGTCGCCCGTCATCTCGGCGGCCGCGACGAGGCGCAGCCGGGCGGCGTAGCCGAGGCGGGTGTCGCCCGCCTCATCCGCGAGCTCGATCGCCCGGTCGATCAGGGCGCGCTCCTGGGCACTGTGCGGCAGGTCGTCCGCCTCGGCGAGAAGCGTCTGGATCTCGGTGGTGGTGTCGGTCATCGGGGATCCTCCTCCGGATCGGGTTGTGTCGTCAACGTCGTGTCGTCGCCCGTGAGCCCGACGCTGAGCTGCACCAGGTCGGTCATCGAATCGGTCAGCGCCGCGCGATCGACCGCGCGCAGCGGTCGATGGCCGGCCAGCAGCGCCTGGCAGTAGAGCAGTCGGATCGACCGGGTGAAGACGAGTTCGTCGCCCAGCCGGCCAAGAGTGCGCACCAGCGGGTTGTTCCAGTTCAGGCAGAGGCTGCCGAGGCTCCCGGCGACGTCGCTGCCCTCGGCCTCGTCGACCCGATCCAGCATCTGCGACCAGAAGCCCGTGGTCACCTCGCGGACCTCGTCACGGCGCAGCCGGCGCAGGATGCTCGGATCGGCGACGTACAGCGCCGGGACGGCCGCGTCGAAGCGGCGCACCGTGACGGTGCAGTCGAGGTCGGCGAGCGCGGCGTCGGCGCGCTTCGCCAGAGCGCGCGCGGCCGGCCGCTCCGCGAGGGACGGCTCGTCGAGACCGTCCAGCGCATCGGTGACCCGCAGCCGCTCGACGCTCACACCGGCCAGAATGCCGGGCAAGGCGTGCAGCAGTTCGGCGTCGTAGGCGAAGCCGCCGTTCACGATGGGTGCATCGAACGGCGTGATACCCGCGATCTGGCGGAACTCGTCCACCGTCTCCGTGAAGCGCACGTGCGGATGCGCGCGGACGAACTCGCCGATGGTGCTGCGCCCGTTCGAGGTCTCGATCGTCAGCAGCGGCACGATGAACGACGCGAGCTCGTCGTCGTGCTGAGCGAGCGAGCGCAGCGAGAGCTGGTGCACGGCGAGGAAGTCCGCGAGCGCGCGTGGGTCGGACGCGGCAAGCCCCAGCACCCAGCGTCGCAGCGCCGCGCCGATCGCCTCGCGGGTCTCGGCGAGCGCGTCGTCGTCGACGAACGCCTCCCGGGACGCGGTGGGATGCAGGCCGGACGAGTCGATCACGCAGCGCACGAAGAAGGCCCACTCGGGCAGCAGCTCTTCGGTGCTCTCGGCCAGCAGCATCCCGCCGAGATAGGCGCGCGTCGCCTGCCGGGCTCCCGGCGCCGGCGCGTACGGCAGCACGAAGGCTGCGCCGCGGGTCGCCGTGCCCGGCACAACCAGCTCGATCGCGTCCAGCGGCCGCGCGCCGAGCACCTCGCGGCCGTACTCCATCACGGCCGGGTCGCGGCGGGCGAAGGGGCGGGCGAACACGGCCTCGCGATTGATCGTCTCGGTGCCTCCGGCCGGCAGATCGATGCGGACGGCCACGGGCAGGTGCTCGCCGAAGCGTCGGGCGAGGTCGAGCACGGCAGCAGCGTCGGTGAGCGCGCGCTCGCCGGGTCGCGGCGACAGCGACACCCGCGTGCCGACCGCAAGCGGCTCGGCCGGGCTCTCGCGCACCGTGAAGGTGCCGTCGATCCGGCCCACCCACTCGACCACGGCGCCGCCGCGCGCGGATCGGGAATGCACCACGATCTCGTCGGCGATCATAAAACAGCTCAGCAGGCCGATGCCGAACTGGCCGAGCCGGTCGGTGCGCGGCAGCTCGAAGAGGTCGCGCTTCGACGAGCGGCCGACCGTCGCCAGCAATTCGGACACCTCGGCTGCTGTGAGCCCGATGCCGTCGTCCTGGACGACGAGCGGCGATCCGTCGCCGTCGGCGGGCGTGATCCGGATGCCGGTGCCGCCGCCGTCGAACTCTTGACGGGCGCTCAGCGCATCCGTGCCGTTCTGCAGCAATTCGCGCAGGTACACCCGGGGCCCGGAGTAGATGTTGCGCGAGAGCAATTCGATGATGCCTCCGAGGTGCACCTGGAACGGCTGGGCATCGGGGAGAGGATTGCTCGGGTTCATCCCGGTCAGGCTAGCGTCCGCCTCGGCGCTCTGTCGAGTCGTGCTGGCGGCGGGTTGTCGCTCCGTCCCGCCGTCGCGGCGGGACGGAGCGACAACCCCCTACGTGACGTCGCGGCGCCAGGTGGTGAGGTAGCCGATCAGCAGTAGCACGACCGCGTAGCCGAGCAGGATCAGGCCGCCCTGCCACCACTCCTGCGTCGTGCCGGCGCCCGCCGACATCAGCACCGAGAACACGCTCGCGCCCGAGAGGGTGTCGCTGGCCGAGCCGGGCAGGTACAGCGCGACCGTCCGGGTCCAGTCCACGAAGGCGCTCGCCGCGCGCAGCAGCGGCTCGACGAACTGCGTGAACGCCAGCACGATCACGATGACCGCGGCCTGGTTCGGCACCAGCACGCCGAGCCCGCCGCCGATCATCGCCCACAGCGCCATCGCGGCGAGGGTGCGGCCGATCATCGCCCAGGTGTCGGAGTCGCCGAGCAGCGGATCGACGCCGAACAGGGCGAGCACGAGCGCGCCGACGCCGACGGAGGCGAGCAGGGCGACGGCGCCGTAGATCAGACCGAAGCCGGTCAGCACGGCCGCCTTCGCTGTGAGGGCGACGCCGCGCTTGGGCGTGGCCAGGAAGGTGGGCGTGAGGGTCTGGTGCCGGAACTCGCCGGTTACGGCGAGGCCGCCGAACAGCACCGGGAAGACGTAGCCGATCGAACTCGCGAGGCCGTAGACCAGCAGCGGCGAGACGAACGTCGCCCCCTCCATCGGCTGTCCGGACGCGTCGGTGACCTGCATGCCGGGCAGGTTGAACAGCGCCGCGAATCCGCCGGCCATCAGCCCGACGTAGCCCACGAGCACGAGCGCGAGGATCCACCACAGTCGGGTGGTCAGCACCTTGGCGATCTCGGAGCGCAGCGCGGGCAGGAACACGGATCTCAACGTCGTCACAGCGACACCTCCTCGCCGACGACGGCCAGGAAGGCCTCTTCGAGCGCCGCGTGCTTCTGGGTCAGGCTCGACAACTCGACGCCGGCGACGAAGGCGAGGTGGCCGACGGTGGCCGCGTCCGTGCCGCGGACCTCCAGGCCCGATCGCAGCTCGGCGACCGTGAAACCGGCCGCTTCGACGGCTCGGCGCAGGGCGGGGCGATCGGGGGAGTCGGCGATCACCCGCACCGCGTCCTCCGGTTCGAGGCTGTCCAGCGTGCCGGAATGCACGAGGCGGCCGTGCGAGAGGATGACCACCTCGTCCACGCTCTGCTGCACCTCGCTGAGCAGGTGCGAGCTGATCAGTACGGTGCGCCCCTCCTGAGCGAGCTGCTGCAGGAAGCCGCGGATCCAGCGGATGCCCTCGGGATCGAGGCCGTTGATCGGCTCGTCGAGCACGAGCACCCTCGGGTCGCCGAGCAGAGCGACGGCGAGGCCGAGCCGTTGCCGCATGCCGAGCGAGTAGCCGCCGACGCGGCGGTCGGCCGCGTCGAGCATCCCGACCTGGGCGAGCGCGGCGTCGACGCGCTCCGGCGGCAGGCCCGCGGCGAGCGCGCAGACGCGGAGGTGGTCGCGGCCGCTGCGGCCCGGGTGGAAGCTGGCGGCCTCGAGGGCGGAGCCGACGGTGCGCAGGGGGCTGGCCAGCGCGCGGTAGGGCGTTCCGCCGAACGTGGCGGTGCCGGAACTCGGCGCGACCAGGCCGAGCAGCATCCGCAGGGTCGTGGTCTTGCCGGCGCCGTTCGGGCCGAGGAAGCCGGTGACCCGCCCGGGCTGCACCGTGAAGCTGAGGTCGCTGACCGCCTCGACCGCGCCGAAGCGCTTGCTCAGCCCGCTGAACTCGATCGGGACGCCGCTGCTCGCTGCCATGCCGTCCACGCTACGAGCCGGCGGATGCGCGCACATCCGCCCCGGGGCGGACGGCCCGCGGGGGAGGGAGCGAACCGGCCGCGTCCGCGGCGCCGTCACACTGTGCTGTTGTGCTGCGCTGGCGTTTTGGCCCCGCGCTGTTGGCGTGCCACCCGCGCGTGGTCGAAACGACAGCGCAGCGCTCCGTTCGGCTCCGTGTCAGTTCAGGGCGCGAGCCGACTCCGGCAGCGCGCCGCCGGCGTAGAGCGACGCCGCGGTGTCCTGCAGCGCGGTCAGGGCGACGCGCTGGGTCCACGGACCGTAGGAGATGCGGGCGACGCCGAGCTCTTCGAAGCGGGCCGGCGACTGCGACCCGGGAACACCGATCACGGTGACCCGCTGCGGACCGAGCGCCTCGACGAGGCGCGTGACGGTCTCGTCGGTGAGCAGGCCGGGTACGAAGAAGCTGGTCGCGCCGGCGTCGAGGTAGGCCTTGCCGCGCTCGATCGCGTCGGCGACGATCTCATCCAGCGGACGATCGCCGCCGCGCACGAAGGCGTCGGTGCGGGCGTTCAACGCGAAGGCGACGCCCTCGGCCTCACCGGCGGCGACCACTGCGGCGACGGCTCGCACGGATTCGTCCAGCGGCTTGAGCTGGTCCTCCAGATTGGCGCCGACGACGCCGACGCCGATCGCGCGGCGAACCGTCTCGCCGGCGTCGCCGTAGCCGGCCTCGAGGTCGGCCGAGACCGGCACCTCGACGGCGGCGACGATGCGGCCGATCATGTCCAGGTGCAGCTCGAGCGGGATCTTCTCGCCGTCCTCGTAGCCGAAGGTCGCGGCGATCGAATGGCTCGCGGTCGCGAGCGCCTTGGTCTCGGGCAGGGCGGCGACGGTGGTCGCGGAGATGACGTCCCACACGTTCACGACGCTGAGGATCTCGGGTGCGCGGTGCAGGTCGACGAGGGTCTGGGCCTTGGTCTGAATGGTCATGCCCCCGAGGCTATTGCCTCGGTCTGCGCGGGCGATGGGACTTGCGGATCCGCCCCCGCGCTGTCGTGCTGCGCGGTGGTGTCTGCTGCGCTATTGTTTCGGCCGCGCGCTGCCCGCATGCCACCCGCGCGCGGCTTGAACGACAGCGCCGCGTTCGGGGGCGCGGGGTTCGGGCGCCGCGTTCAGGCGTGCTGCCGGCAGGGCACCGCGTCGCAGTCCGCGCACACCACGAGCTGTTCGCGGCAGGAGGGATCGGTGCAGTTGCGCATCCGCTTCGTCGCGGATCCGCAGGCGACGCAGCGGCCGAGCACCACCGGATCCGAACCGAAGTCGATCGAGCCGCGCTCGTCGAAGACGTACAGCGAGCCCTGCCAGAGTCCTGCGTCGCCGAAGGTCTCGCCGTAGCGGACGATGCCGCCCTCGAGCTGGTACACCTCGCCGAAGCCGCGCGCCGTCATCAGGCTGGAGAGCACCTCGCAGCGGATGCCGCCGGTGCAGTAGGTGACCACCGGCTTGTCCTTGAGGTGGTCGTACTTGCCGGAGTCGAGCTCGGCCACGAACTCGCGGGTACTCGCGACGGGGGGCACAACGGCGCCCTCGAAACGGCCGATCTCCGCCTCGAAGGCGTTGCGGCCATCGAAGAACACCACGTCGTCGCGCTCGGCTACGAGGGCGTTCAGCTCGGCCGGTGCGAGGCGGGTGCCGCCGCCCACGACGCCGCCCTCGTCGACCGTCAGCTCCTCCGGGGCGCCGAAGGAGACGATCTCGTCGCGAACCTTGACGGAGAGCCGCGGGAAGTCGAGGGCGGCGCCGTTCTCATCGAGCCCGGAGCCCTCGCTCCACTTCACATCGAGATCGCGGAAGGGCCCGTACTCGCGGGTCTTGCGCAGGTACCGCTTCACCGCCGACATCTCGCCGCCGATCGTGCCGTTGATGCCGTCCTTCGAGAGCAGGATGCGCCCGCGCAGCCCGAGGGATTCGCAGAGATCACGCTGCCAGAGCCGCACGGCCTCGGGGTCGGCGAGGGGCGTGAATCGGTAGAACAACAGGATCTTCGACAGCGGCACCGCAGCATCTTACGGGCGTCGTTCCCCGGAATGCGTCAGCCGACATCCGTAGGCTCGAGCCATGACCGACGACTGGAACTACGATCCGTACACCCGCCTCGGCGAGGTGCCCGCCTTCGGACTCGTCAGCGACGACATCGCCGACGGCTCCCCGCTCGCGCCCGCGCAGTACGGCGGCGGCGCCGGCGGCCAGGATGTCTCGCCGCACCTGGACTGGTTCGGCGCCCCGGAGGACACCAAGGGCTACGCCATCACCGTGTTCGACCCGGACGCTCCGACCGGCTCCGGGTTCTGGCACTGGGCGGTCTACGGGATCCCCGCCGACATCACCGAGCTGCCCGCGGGTGCCGGAACGCCGGGATCGGCCCTGCTGCCGGACGGCGCGATCACGCTGCGCAACGAGACCGGCACGAAGGAGTTCATCGGAGCCGCACCGCCGGACCGCGAGCACCGCTACTTCTTCGTTGTGCACGCCCTGGACGTGGCCACGTTCGACCTCGACCCGGACTCGAGCCCGGCGATCCTGGGCTTCAACATCCACTTCCACACGCTGGCACGCGCGGTGATCGTGGCGACCGCGAGCCCGGGCGGCGCGAAGATCTGACGAGTGCCCGCAGCACATGACGACGATCGGGGTCGGAACGGGCCTTCAGGCCACCTTTCGGGCCGATCGCCGTCATGTGCTGCAACGACGACTCAACCGAAGAGGATCGACGCCTCCGCGTAGCGGGAGTCGGGCACGGTCTTGAGCTTGCCGAGGGCGTCCTCGAAGGCGACGTGCACGATGTCGGTGCCTTGCAGGGCGACCATGCGGCCCCAGTGCTCGGCGACGACGGAGTCGATCGCGGCCATGCCGAGGCGGGTCGCGAGCACGCGGTCGAAGGCGCTGGGCGTGCCGCCGCGCTGGATGTGGCCGAGCGTGGTGGCGCGGGTCTCCATCCCAGTGCGCTCCTCGATCATCGGGGCGAGCATCTCGCCGATGCCGCCCAGGCGCGGGCGGCCGAATGCGTCGAGGCCGCGCTCGGAGTGGATGTCGTCCATGGTGTCGAGCGCGAAGCCCTCGGCGACGACGACGAGCGGCGCGCGGCCGCGATCGCGCGCGGACTGCACCCACTCCACGATCTGGTCGATCGAGGTCTTCTTCTCGGGGATCAGGATGACGTGCGCGCCGGCGGCCATGCCGGAGTGCAGCGCGATCCAGCCGACGTGTCGACCCATCACCTCGGCGACCATGCAGCGGCCGTGCGAGTCGCCGGTGGTGCGCAGGCGGTCCATGGCGTCGGTCGCGATGCCGACGGCGGTGTCGAAGCCGAAGGTGTAGTCGGTGGCGTCGAGGTCGTTGTCGATCGTCTTGGGCACGCCGACGATCTTCAGGCCGGCGTCCGTCAGCCGCTTGGCCGCGGCGAGGGTGCCTTCGCCACCGATCGCGATGATCGAGTCGATGCCGTTCTCGTCCATCATCCGCTTGATGTTCTCGGGCCCGCCGCCCTCGCCCTCGAAGGGGTTCGTACGGCTGGTGCCGAGGATGGTGCCACCCTGCTTGCCGATGCCCTGGATGTCCTTGCGGCCGAGCGGCATGATGGTGCCCTCGACGACGCCGCGCCAGCCGTCCTTGAAGCCGACGAACTCCTGGTCGTAGACCTGCATGCCCTTGAAGACGGCGCCGCGGATGACGGCGTTCAGACCGGGGCAGTCGCCTCCGGAAGTCAGGATCCCGATTTTCACACGCTCAGGATAGCCGCGCGGATCGGGCGCCGATGACCACCCGGGTTGCGGGCCGGTTTCAGCTCTTCGCGCCGGTGACCGTGAGCGCGCCGCCGAGGCCGATCATCATCACTCCGCCGGTGGCGGAGAGCCCGGCCATCCGCCGGGGGCTGCGGGCGAACCAGTCGCGCGCGGTGCCCGCCGCGAGGGCCCAGACGCTGTCGCTGACGAAGCCGATCAGGATGAAGGTGAGCCCGAGTACGGCCATCTGCAACGGGATCGAGCCGGCGTGGAAGTCGACGAACTGCGGCAGCACGGCGACGAGGAAGACGATGGTCTTCGGATTCGTCAGCCCCACCACGAAGCCCTCGCGCAGCAGCTTCCACGCAGAGGAGCGGCGCGAGTCGCTCTCGCGGGCGCTGCCGTCGGCGCGGTGCCGGATCGCCTGGATGCCGAGGTAGATCAGGTAGGCGGCGCCGGCGATCTTGACGATGGTGAACAGCACGATGGATTCGGCCAGCAGCACCCCGAGACCGGCCGCGACGGCGGCCACCTGCGGCAGCATCCCGAGCCCGTTGCCGAGCACGCTGAGCAGCCCTCCTCGGCGGCCGAGCGCAAGCGATCGGCCCACGACGAAGAGCACCGAGGGGCCGGGGATGATGATCAGCAGCAGGGCGGCGAGCGCGAACGCGGCGAGGTTGGGCGCGGGAGGCATGCGGATACGGTACTCCCGGCAGGAGGCTTCGTCGTCTGTGCGTCGAGCTATAGCGCGACTTTCGCGATATAGCTCGACATTTCGTCGAAGTCGAGTTAGCTTCAGCCATGGAACGACACACAACTCGAGGGAGGGCCCGCTGGGCTCTATCGACGTGCCTTCTCATCGCGACGATCGGGGCGGTGGCGCCCGCCGCCTCCGCCGGCGTCGACGATTTCACCTTCGCCTCGATGCACTCCGACTTCACGCTCGGGCGCGACTCCGACGGGCGATCCACGCTGGCCGCGACCGAGACGCTGGTCGCCGAGTTCCCGTCGACGGATCAGAACCGCGGCATCCGGCGTCTGCTCGACACCGAGCTGGACGGGCACGACACCAGCCTGCGCGTGCAGTCGGTCACCGATGAAGCCGGGACGCCGCGTCCCTTCACGGTCGGGCACGAACCGGCCGGTACCACGCTCGTGATCGCGGGGGACGCCTTCGTGCATGGGCGGGAGACCTTCGTCATCCGCTACACCATGCGCGACGTCACCTCGGACGATGAGTTCTTCTGGAACGTGAACGGCTCGCACTGGGGCCAGCGATTCGAGGAGGTGTCGGCGACGATCACCACGGATGATGCGCTGGCCGCGGCGCGGACCGCGGCGAGCTGCCTCAATCGCACCGGCACGTCGACGTGGGTGGGATGCACCGCGCAGGAGACCGCATCGACGCTGACGGTCGCCGACGAGAGCGTCTGGCCCGGCGAATCCCTCGCCGCCGAGCTGCGATTCGAGTCCGGCACCTTCGCCGCGGCCCCCGCCTCCGCGCGGTGGCCGGCGATCGGCGGCTGGATCCTCGGTTACGCCGGGTACGTCGGCGTCCCGGCGCTGCTGCTGCTGGTCGCCCTCGTGCACCTGCTGCTCGGTCGGCGACGGCGCATGCCGGCGCGACGACGCGAGCCGCTGCCCGGCCCCCGACTGCCGTTCGAGGACGAGCTGGTCCGCGCCGGCATCGTGCTGCGCCGCAACGGCTTCGCCGCCGCGATCCTGCAGCTGGCGGCGATGGGGATGATCACGATCAGCGGCCGCGGCACGAACGACGAGCCGATCGAGGTGCGCCGCATCGTGCCGGCGCCCGAGGTCGAGCTGACCGGCTTCCAGCAGCGGTTGCTGGAGGCGCTGTTCCGCCCGGGCGAGAAGATGCGGCTGCAGGCGACGCTGGAGCCGCTGCGTCCGGGGTGGCGCGCGCGGATCGGCAAGCTGGCGATCCGGGAACGCCGGCGGGCGGCGGCGAGCGAGCTGTACGGCGGCCGGATCCCCCTCGTGCGGGTGCTGCGGATCGTCGGGGTCGCGCTGATCGTGCTCTCGATCGCGAACGCTGTCCGGGTGGGCTTCGTGGCGTTCGGCGACCCGGACGTCGAGTGGGGCGTCTCGCTGTTCGTGCCCGTGCTGCTCGGGACTCTGCTCGCGTCGTCGCTGTTCCTGGCCCGCGCCGACTCCGACGCTCCGGCCTGGAGCCGGCTCACGCCGGAGGGGCGGGCCGCGCGAGATCGGCTGCTGCAGCTGCGGGTCGACATCCTCGCCGGTCGGCCGGTGCTGATCGACGGGGTCGCCGTCGCGCCCGAGCGACTGCTGCCGTATGTGGCGTTGTTCGGCCTGCCGGTGCGGGTGCTGCGGGAGGTGCAGGGTCGGATCCCGGCCGCCGCGCCGCTTCCGGCGTGGGGTGGCCCGGTGGGTGTCGCGGCCGTCGCGGTGGGCAGTCTGGCCGCGCTGGAGTACGGCGCGATCGAGCGGCTGAACCGCCAGGTCTCGGGCTACACGATGGCCGCATCGGGCGGGGCGAGCACGTCGTCGTCCGGCTCCGGTGACGGTGGAGGCGGCGGCGGTGGCGGAGGCGGAGGAGATGGCGGCGGGAGCGGTGGCGGCGACGGCGGTGGGGGAGGCGCCTGATGGACCCGCAGTCCGCCGCCGTCCTGTCGGCCATCGGCTTCGGCGGCTCGGTGCTGCTGTGGATCATCGGGAGTCTGCTCCCCGTGCTCCCTCGCCGCCGCGCCCGCGACGCGGAATGGGTGCCGGTCGGCACCTTCCCGCTGGAGCGGAACCTCGTCCTCGCCGCGATGCTTACTCGGAAGGACGCGGTCGGGCCGATCCTGGCGTCGCTCGCCGTGCGGGGACACGTCGAGATCGAGTCGCCCGATGAGGACTGCGCGCGCGTGCACCGTCGCTCGCAGCCGCCCGACGGTTTCGAGCGCGAGTTCTTCAACGTCTTCTTCTACGACGCGGACGTCGTCGAGTTCCGTCGCAGCACCGCCGCCGAACCCCGGATGGCCGCGTTCCTGCGGGCTCAGGTGGCTCAGCTGCGCGCACGTCGATACTGGGGCCGCGGCAGCATCTGGCCGCTCGTGGCGCACATCGGCGTGCCGACGCTCGGTCTGCTCGGGCTCGCGATGGCGATCACCGCCTTGGTGTTGCGCGATCAGGCGGGGGGCGCGGATCCACTGACCTGGGTCTACCCACCGAGGTGTTCGTTGGAGGCCAGTACCTGCTGCTCATGTGGTGGCCGCTCGCGCCGACGCTGGAGGACTTCGCGGGCGAACGTCTCCTGCATGCCGGCTTCGAGACCGTCTCCGCGCTCGAGCGCTTCGTCGGCTCGATCCGCGCGGGGGACGTCGCCGGTCGGCGGCCGAATGACCGCGTCGCGGACGCGGTCGAGGGCGAGACGGTGCCCGATCGACTCATCCCGTACCTGTTGATGTTCGATGTGCCGTTCGACACCGAGGATCCCGAGCGGATGCGTCGCTTCCGGACCCTCGCGGACCTCGCGGAACGGCGGTACGGCGCGATCGAGAGGAGCTGAGTCGAGGGTTCCGTACCCAACGTCGGCTCAGAGCGCCGCTCAGCGCTGATGGGCGACGACGAAGGTTCTCAGCCGAGGTTGTGTTCGGGCGGTGTCAGTCGGACGCTACAGAGAACGCTGCCGAAGCCGCTGCCGAACCACAGGACAGCCTCCGCATCCGCCCGCGGGCGTTGCGCGGAGGGGGTGACCCGGACGAAGCTGAAGCCGAATGCGAAGGAGCATAACGTGAGCGAATCCGAGATCCGTAAAGGCCTCGTGGGGGTGGTCGCCGACACGACCGCCGTCTCCAAGGTGAACCCCGAGACCAATTCGCTGCTCTACCGGGGCTATCCCGTGCAGGAATTGGCGGCACGCTGCTCCTTCGAAGAGGTCGCCTTCCTGCTCTGGAACGGGGAGCTGCCGGATGCGGACGAGCTCGCCGCGTTCCAGGAGCAGGAACGCTCCCGCCGCGCCCTGGACCCGGCGATCGTGCGCGTGATCGACGAGCTGCCGCTCTCCGCGCATCCGATGGACGTGCTGCGCACCGCCGTGAGCGTGATCGGCGCGATCGAGCAGAGCGACTCGGACGAGGGGATCGATCCGGCCGACGACGACGCCATCCGCGCCCTGACCCTGCTCGCTCAGATGCCCGCGATCGTCGCGTACGACCAGCGCCGCCGCCGCGGTCAGCCGCTGCTGAGCTCGCGCGACGACCTCGACTACTGCGAGAACTTCCTCTACCTGACTTTCGGGGAGGTGCCGGCCGAGGAGGTCGTCGACGCCTTCCGGGTCTCGATGATCTTGTACGCCGAGCACTCCTTCAACGCCTCCACCTTCACGGCCCGGGTGGTCGCCTCCACGCTGTCCGACCTCTCCTCCGCCGTCGTCGCCGCGATCGGTGCGCTGAAGGGTCCGCTGCACGGCGGCGCCAACGAGGCCGTGATGGTGATCGTCGACGAGATCGGGCTGGGCGACGGCGTGCGCGAGCGCGTGGACGCGTGGCTCGACGAGGCGCTCGCCGCGAAGCGCAAGATCATGGGATTCGGCCACCGCGTCTACAAGAACGGTGATTCGCGGGTGCCGACGATGCGCGCGGCGCTGGAGTCGTTGGCCGAGCACTACGACCGGCCGGACGTGATGGACTTCTACGTCGCCCTGGAGGATGCCATGGCCCAGCGTAAGAGCATCAAGCCCAACCTCGACTACCCGTCGGGCCCGGCGTACGCGCTGATGGGATTCGACACCGCGATGTTCACGCCGCTGTTCGCCGCAGCCCGCGTGGTCGGCTGGACGGCGCACATCCGTGAGCAGCTGGCCTCGAACGCGCTGATCCGGCCGCTCGCCGCCTACTCGGGGCCGGCCGAGCGGCACCTAACGGAGGTAGACGTCGTCGAGAGTGACGGTCTGCAGGCCGCGGTCCTTCAGTAGCTGCAGCAGCTGCGGGAAGACCTCGGTCACCGGGAGGAAGTTGGCGTGCCCGATGATCAGGTGTCCGGCGAGGAACCACTGGTCGGCGAAGTCGAGCACCTGCTGCTCGGTGATCAGCCCGGAGTCGGAGAGGGAGCCGTACCACATCACGGGTGTGGTGAAGCCGATCGAGGCGGCCACGGCATCCGTGTGGTCGTTCCGGTAGCCGAACGGCGGCCGGTAGTACGGCTTGGTGCTCACTCCGAAGATCGCCGACAGCTCGTTGTCGTTGCGGGTCAGCTCGTCGATGATGCCCTGGTCGGTGAGCGAGGTGAGATCGGCGTGGGAGTAGGTGTGGTTGCCGATCTGCACCTGGCCCGACTCGACCAGGGGGCGCAGGATGTCGGCGCTCTCGGCCCAGCCCGAGTACTTCGCGTTCGGGAAGAACACCAGCCGGGTGCCGCTGTCGCGCGCCATCTCCGCGTAGCGACGGATGACCTCGGCGTCGCCCCCGTCGTCCACCGTCCACATCAGGTAGTCGCCATCGACGCCGACGTCGTACAGACCCTGGCCGGGTCCGGGCAACGCGATCTTCTCGATCTGCGGCGCGACAGCGGTGGGCGTCGGAGTGGGCACCGGCGCGGCGGTCTGGGCGGTCGCGGGAGTCGGGCGCGGGGTGTGCGTCGGCGTCGCGGTCGTGGGGTCGGGCGTCGCCTGGGCGGCGCACCCGGCAAGGGCGGTGAGGGGCACGGCACTGGCCAGGGTCAGGAGGTCGCGACGGCGCATACGAGGATTCTTCCAGCAACGCGGGCCCACGTATGCATCCGATGTCGCATCCTGCGCTTACGATGTCGGCGTGATGATCGAAGAGACGTGCGGATGAGTGCGGTCGAGGCCGCGCCCGCCGCTCCGATCAGCACGGTTTACCGCCCTGCAGCCCCGGTGCACCTCGGTTTGACCCTGCGGACGCTGATGCGCGGGTCCGGCGATCCGACCATGCTGCTGGACGCCACCGGATTCTGGAGAGGCTTCCGCACCCCCGCCGGTGCGGCGACCCTGCACCTGACCCAGCGCTCCGACGGCGTGGCGGCGACGGCCTGGGGGCCGGGTGCCGAGTGGCTGATCGAGCGAGTGCCCGAGTTGCTCGGTCACGGTGACGACTGGACGGACCTCGACCTCTCGGCGCACGCCCCGCTGGCCGACGTGCTGCGCCGGGTGAGCGGCCTGCGCCTGACCCGTGCCGGCCTGGTCTTCGAGATGCTGGCGCCCTCGATCCTCGAGCAGAAGGTCACCAGTACGGAGGCGTGGCGCGGCTACCGCCAGCTGGTGCGCCGCTTCGGCGAGCAGGCTCCCGGGCCCACTCCGGTGCCGCTCTGGGTTCCGCCGAGCGTCGCCGGGTGGCGCCGCATCCCGTCGTGGGAGTGGCACCAGGCCGGGGTCGATCCGCGGCGCTCCCGGGCCGTGCTCACCGCGGCCCTGGTCGCGCCGGCGCTGGAACGCACCCTCGCGCTCGGCCGCGGCGGGCCCGTGGTCGAGGCGCGCCTCACCTCGGTGCCCGGCATCGGGCCGTGGACCGCCTCCGAAGTGATGATGCGCGCCCACGGCGATCCGGACGCGGTCAGCGTCGGCGACTACCACCTCGCGGCGTACATCGGCTTCGCGCTCACCGGGCGGATGGGCGTCGACGACGACGGGATGCTGGAACTGCTGGAACCGTGGCGCGGACACCGGCAGCGGATCATCCGCCTGATCGAGCACAGCGGCGTCCGCAAGCCGCGCCGCGGTGCCCGGATGACCATTCAGGACCATCGGGGGCACTGAGCGGAGCTGGTTTGGCTTTCCTCCTCGCTGAGCTGTTCTGGCTGTCCTCCTCGCTTCGCTCGTCGGAAGGCCGGCGGTCGGCTCGGTCGCGGTGTCGGTTTCGTAGAGCCGGTTGCGTTCGCGTACGAAGAAATGCTGGAACGCATTTCTCCGGTTACGCTCGCGCGGAGGTGGGCGCGTTTTCAACGGCGCGGGACGTGGGCGCGTTTCGAGGGGCGGCGGTGTGGGGAGTGGGGAAGGGTTGTCAGTCCGTCCTGCGAGCTCTGCGAGTGGGACGGAGTGACAACCCTCTTCAGGCGAGGATGCCGATCGGGTCGTAGCGGGCGCGGGCGGCGGCGAGGCGGGCCGCGGAGGCGACGGGGGTCGTCGGCCTCGGGGGTGGCGACGGCAGCGCACTGCTGAAGTTCGCGTTGCCCTCGTCGGCGGTCCACGGGGCGACGGCGGTCAGGATCGTAGTGCCGACGCCGGGCAGCACCTCGGCGAAGAGAGCCGGATCGGGCACGCCGATGATCGTCAACGCGAAGGCGGCCGACCTCCCGCCGACGGCGTCGCCGCTCTCGGGCGCGCGGGCGATCGCCCCGCCGAGCCGGCGCAGTTCGACGCCGATCACGGGCACGTCGCGACCGACTCCGATCACCGCGAGCAACGCATCCGCCGTCTCGTCGGTGCACTCCGCGAGCAACGTTCCGGTACTCCAGGCGGGCGTCGCGCCCTCCGGGTCGTTGTGGATGCTCGCGAGCGCGGAGGTGGGCATCACCTCGACCGCCCCGAGGAACGGCTGGGCGCCCGCGAGCAGCGGGGCGAGCAGCGCGCGCCCCTCCGCTTCGAGAGCGGCGGTGTGCTCGCCGATGTACGCGAAACGCAGGCTCAGCACGGTCCGGCCCCGCAACGGCTCCGGCACGACGTCGAGCGGCGGGAAGCGCATCAGGGCGACCGAACTGGTGACCGAATCGGGAGCGGACGGCGCCCAGCGCAGCCAGAGCCGCAGGGTCGCCTCGGCGTCCTCCGCCGCGAACATCAGGCTGCCGCCGAAGACCGTGTCGACGGCGGCGAGTTCGTACTGCATCGAGACCACGACGCCCAGGCCCGTCTTGCCTCCGCGCAGCGCCCAGAACAGTTCCGGGTTCTCGGCGGCGGAGGCGGTGACCAGCTCGCCGGAGCCGGTGACGACGCGGAACGAGCGCACCCAGTCGGAGCCGAAGCCGAGCGTGCGCGAGAGCGGACCGAGGCCGCCGCCGAGGACGTAGCCGACGCAGCCGACCACGGCCGAGGATCCGCAGTCGGGCACCAGCCCCAGCGGATGCCCGGCGGCGACGACCGCGCCCCAGCGCACGCCGGCGCCGATCGTGGCGAGGCGCGAATCGGCGTCGATGCTCAGCTCATCCAGGGCGGAGGTGATCAGCAGGACCCCGCTCCTGATGTCGGCGTGGGCGCCGTGGCCCGTGGACTGCACGTGCACGCGCAGACCGTTCGCAGCGGCGAAGCGCACGGTCGCGACCACGTCGGCCACGTCGGCCGCCACGACCACCGCCTCCGGGTCGTTGTGCACGGCGAGGTTGAAGCCGGTCGCGGCCTCCGTGAGACCGGGATCGCCGCGGAGGAACAGGGTGCCGTTGAGTTCGGCGCCGAGGGTGTGAAGATCCGTCATGCCGCCACGCTAGCCAGCACCTCCGACATCCAGTAGGCCCCGGGGCGGGGGTGTGGCGGGGGCGGCCCTGTCGGAAATGCAGGGTGCGCGGCGGTGTTACCGTGCGCATCCGCTTGTTTCGTCCTCATTCCCGTCCCGGCCCTGCATTCCCGTCCTGGCCCTGTATTTCCGTCCCGGCCCTGTATTTGCGTCCCGGCCCTGTATTTCCGCGGCGGGCTCAGAGCTCTTCGAGCACCGCCATCGCGGCGTTGTGGCCGCCGATGCCGCTGACCGCGCCGCCGCGGCGGGCGCCGGATCCGCAGAGCAGGATGCGCGGATGCGCGGTGGCCACGCCCCAGCGCTGCGCCGGAGTGTCCAACGGAGCGTCGTCTTCGACGAACGGCCACTCCAGCGGGCCGTGGAAGATGTTGCCGCCCGGCATGCCGAGCGAGTCCTGCAGATCCTGCGTGGTCTTGGTCTCGATGCAGAGTTCGCCGTTCGCATCGCGCATGATCACGTCTTCGATCGGCTCGGCGAGCACCGAGTTCAGCGAGTCGAGCACGGCCCGCTGCAACCGGGCCCGGGTGCCGTCGTTGTTGGCGGGGGAGAGCCAGCGATGCGGGGTGTGCAGGCCGAAGACGGTGAGGGTGTGGGCGCCGGTCGCTGCGAGTCCCGGCGAGAGGATGCTCGGGTCGGTCAGCGAGTGGCAGTAGATCTCGCAGGGGATCGGGGTGTGCATCCGCCCGCGCACCATGTCCGTGAACGCCTTCTGCAGCTGGCCGTAGCCCTCGTTGACATGGAAGGTGCCGCCGAACGCCGCCTCCGGGCTGACGGATTCGTCGCGCAGCTTCGGCAGTCGGGTCAGCATCAGGTTCACCTTCACCTGCGCCCCTTCGGGGGCAGGCGGCTCCTCGCCGGAGATCAACCGTTCGAGCACTGTCGGCGCGACGTTGGCGAGCACGCGCCGAGCGGTCACGCGGCGCTCGCGCGGCCCGCGGCGGTAACGCACCTCGCCCTCTGGCGAGATCGAGGTGACCTCGGTGCCGGTGAGGATGCGGGCGCCCGCCGTGCGGGCGGCCGCGTCCAGCGCGCCGCTGACCGAGCCCATCCCGCCGACGGGTACGTCCCAGTCGCCGGTGCCCTGACCGATCAGGTGGTAGAGGAAGCAGCGGTTCTGCGCAAGGTCGGCGTCGTGCGCGCCGGCGAAGGTGCCGATCAGCGCATCCGTCAGGATCACTCCTCGCACGAGGTCGTGCTCGAGATGCTCCTCGATCACCTCGCCGATCGGGTTCTCGATCATGGCCTGCCAGACGGGTTCGCGCACCATCGCCTTCGCCTCGGAGCGGCGCAGCAGCGGCTCGGTGAGCGTCGGCCAGAGGGCGCGGGCGATCTCGCCGGTGTGCCGGTAGAACTCGGCGAAGAGGGCGGCGTCGTCGGCGGCCCCGATCCGGGCGAAGGAGGCGGCGGTCGCCTCGGCATCACCGTTGTCCACGAGCAGTCCGCGGCTCGGATCTACGGGGTCGGGGGTGTAGGAGGAGTAGCGGCGACGGGCCAGAGCGATGTCGAGGCGCAGATCGTCGATGATCTTCTTCGGCAGCAGACTGACCAGGTAGGAGTAGCGGCTGAGGCGGGCCTCGACACCCTCGAAGGCGAACTCGGAGACGGCGGCCCCACCCGTGCGCGCGTTCTTCTCCAGCACCAGCACGCTGCGGCCGGCCTGAGCGAGGTAGGCGGCGGCGACGAGTCCGTTGTGCCCGCCGCCGACGATCACGACGTCGACCGACGCGTCCGCCCGCGGGGCCTCCGGCTCGCCGAACGCGAGGGGCTTCTCCCGAGGGCCCGCGGCGGTGCCGCTGCGCTCGCGTTGGGTTCCGCTCGGGGGCCGGTGTCGGTCGGTGCGCGCCATGGGCGTCAGCCTAAGGGAGGGCAGGGGGTTGTCACTGCGTCACACGAAACCGCTGACGCGTGGGACGCCGTGACGACCCGCTATCGGAGCACGGCCGCGACGGCGGAGACCTCGATGAGGGCGCCGGGGACGCCGAGTCCGGCGACCCGGGCGGCGGTGACCAGGGGCGGCGCGCCGTCGCGGGCCAGCGCGGGGGCGATCGCGCCGTAGGCGGCGCGGAGGTCGGCGTCCACGTGGATCAGGACGGTCCACTGCACCACGTCGACGAGGGAGGCGCCGGCCGCTTCGAGGGCGACGCGGGCGTTGTCGAGGGCGCGGGCGGATTGCTGCGCGACGTCGGCCGAGACGACGGCACCGGTGTCGTCGACGCCGTTCTGGCCGCCGACGTAGACGGTCGTCGCACCGGGAGGGACGACGACGGCGTGGCTGAACGCCGGGCTCGAGACGAGGCCGGCCGGACTCAGATAGGTGATCTCCATACCGCTACGGTCCCAGAGAATCCGGTCGGCCGCCGTCCTGATTCGGACCGGCATGCGCAACTTCGGATCGCGCGACGCCCAGCGCGCGCTCGAGCGCTCGTATTGCGCGGATCGAGGCGGATCGGTGAGTCGGCGAGACGAGTGGCGTCGCGACGGATCCGACGTTGCGACCGCCGCGTTCTGCGAACCCGATGAGTAGGCCCGCGACACGCCGCCGATTCATGCCGTCGCGGGCATACCCTTCTGTCATGAACCAGCCGACGCCTTCTTCTGCCGTGCCCGAGGACGAGCCGGAGCTGTCGGCGGACGCGGAACTCGCGGCAGCCGAGCAGCGCGATGCGGTAGCGGAGGCGGACGCTCCGGAGGCCGCGGGCGACGGCGGCGAGGTGCCCGAGCTCGACGCCGACGCGGTCGACGCGGAGCTGGCGGAGGCGGAGGTCGCGGATGCCGAACTCGCCGACGCCGACGCCGACGCCGAGGCCGCGGATGCCGATGCCGCCGACGCCGACGCCGACGCCGACGCCGCGAGCATCGCGGGGCCGAGCGAGGATGAGGTCGCGGAGGCGATGGCCGGCGAGGAAGTCGCCGACGAACTCGCGGAGGCGGACATCGAGCAGCCGTCGATCGAGGATCCCGAGCTGATCGCCCTCGCCGAGGAGGAGATCCCCGCCCCGAGCGAGCCGGACGAGATCGCGCCACCGATCGAGAACGAGGACGCCGAGCTCGCTGACGAGGCGGATGCGGTGGATGACGGCGAGCCGGAGGAGCAGCCGTTGGAGGAGCCGGAAGCTCCGCACGAGCCGGAAGCCCCGCACGAGCCGGAAGCCCCGCACGAGCCGGAAGCTCCGGAAGACCCTGACGCTCCGGCCCCCGGGAACGCCACCGAACCCCAGCCCCACTTCAGCACCGAAGAGCTCGCCCGTCCGATCGTGCTGCCGCGGCCCAAGCCCGAGCACAACAGCGCGAAGCCCATCGCGGATCGCGTGACCGACCTCGTTCGGCGTTGGCTCATCCGCAGCAAGGCGTTCCCGATCGACCCTGCCGCCGAGCGCCTCGCCGGCGTGCTGAAGGACCCGAACGGGCTGGCGTTCACCGTCGGTTTCGTCGACGGCGTCGCTCGTCCCGAAGACCTCGGCGTCGCCGCGAACAACCTCAGCGCCCTGACCGAGAAGACGCCGAAGTTCCTGCCCTCGTACATGCGCGCGGCCATCGCCACGGGCGGCGCGATCGGTCCGGCGCTGCCGTGGGCGGTGGTGCCGACGGCGCGCCGGGTGCTGCGGCAGATGGTCGGTCACCTGATCGTGGACGCCTCGGACGCGCGGCTCCGGCCGGCCCTGCAGAAGCTGAAGGCGGGCGGCAACCGGCTCAACCTGAACCTGCTCGGCGAGGCGGTGCTCGGCGAACACGAGGCCGATCGGCGGCTCGAGGGTACTCGCCGACTGCTCGCCCGCGACGACGTCGACTACGTGAGCATCAAGGTGTCCAGCGTCGCCAGCCAGCTCTCGATGTGGTCGTTCGAGGAGACCGTCGCGCGGGTCGTCACCAAGCTGACGCCGCTGTACGAGCTCGCGGCCGCGAGCCCGACCCCGAAGTTCATCAACCTCGACATGGAGGAGTACCGCGATCTCGACCTCACCATCGCGGTGTTCAAGGCGATCCTCGATCAGCCGGTGCTGAGCGGCCTCGAGGCGGGCATCGTGCTGCAGGCGTACCTCCCGGATGCGTTGGCCGCGTTGCAGGACCTGACCGACTGGGCGAGCACCCGCCGCAGCACCGGTGGGGCGCCGATCAAGGTGCGCATCGTCAAGGGTGCGAACCTCGCGATGGAGCACGTCGACGCCGCGATCCACGACTGGCCGCAGGCGACCGTGCGCTCCAAGCAGGAGGCCGACACCAACTACAAACGGCTGCTGCACTTCGCGTTCACTGCCGAACACGCCGCCGCCGTGAAGATCGGCGTCGCGGGCCACAACCTGTTCGACATCGCCTACGCCTGGATCCTCGCGGGCGAGCGCGGCGTGGCCGATCGGGTCGAGTTCGAGATGCTGCTCGGAATGGCGACGGGCCAGGCGGAGGCGATCAAGGAGGATGTGGGCCGGCTGCTGCTCTACACACCGGTGGTGCACCCGCACGAGTTCGACGTCGCGATCGCCTACCTGATCCGACGCCTGGAGGAGAACGCCAGCGACGAGAACTTCATGTCGGCGCTGTTCGAGCTCGACGACGAGGCGATGTTCCAGCGCGAGCGCGCCCGCTTCCTCGCCAGCCTGCGAGCGCTCGACGAGCACGTGCCCACCCCGAACCGCACCCAGGATCGGCTGCGCGAGTGGTCCTCCGGCTCGGGCGTGCGACTCGTGCAGGCGCACGCCGGCGCGGGCGAGCACGCCCAGGATCCCGCGGCCGACGGGCTGACGCAGGCCGTGCTCGGGTTGACCAGGGGCTCCAGCGGCCGCGAGCCCGCCTTCCACAACGAGCCCGACACGGATCCGTCGCTGCCGGCGAACCGCAAATGGGCCCGGCTGATCCTGGATCGCGTGCCCGACTCCCGAGCGGGAATCGCCGTGATCGAGGCCGCTCGCATCGACACGGCGCAGCAGCTCGACGAGGTGATCGACACGGTCGTCGCCCGGGCCGAGCGCTGGGGCGACCGGCTCGGCTACGACCGCGCCGCCATCCTGGACCGGGCGGGGCTCGCCCTCGCCGCGAACCGCGACCGACTGATCGAGGTGATGGCCGCCGAGACCGGCAAGACCATCGCCGAAGGCGATCCCGAGGTCTCCGAGGCGATCGACTTCGCGCACTACTACGCCACCCGCGCCCGCGAGTTGGATGCGGTGACGGGGGCGACCTTCGTGCCGGAGCGGCTCACCGTGGTCGCGCCGCCGTGGAACTTCCCGGTCGCGATCCCGGCGGGTTCGGTTCTGGCGGCGCTCGCCGCGGGCTCCGGTGTGATCATCAAGCCCGCCCCGCAGGCCAAGCGCACCGCCGCTGTACTGGTGGAGGCGCTGTGGGACGCGGGGATCCCGCAGGATCTCCTGGCGCTGGTCGACCTCGATGAGGACGAACTCGGTCAACGCCTGATCTCGTCGCCGAAGGTCGACCGCGTCATCCTCACCGGCTCCTACGAGACCGCGAAACTGTTCCGCTCCTGGCGCTCCGATCTGCCGCTGCTGGCGGAGACGAGCGGCAAGAACGCGATCATCGTCACGCCCAGCGCCGACCTCGACCTGGCCGCGGCGGATGTGATCAAGAGCGCCTTCGGACACGCGGGGCAGAAGTGCTCGGCCGCCTCGCTGGTCATCCTGGTCGGCTCGGTCGGGCGTTCGAAGCGGTTCCGCAATCAGCTCGTCGACGCCGCCGTCTCGCTGAAGGTCGGCTACCCGGCCGACGCCACGACCCAGATGGGCCCGATCATCGAGCCCGCCGCCGGCAAGCTGGCGCACGCGCTGACCACGCTGGGCGCCGGCGAGCGCTGGCTGGTCGAGCCGAAGAAGCTCGACGAAACCGGCCGGCTCTGGTCGCCGGGCATCCGCGACGATGTGGCCGAAGATTCCTACTTCCACCTCACCGAGTTCTTCGGCCCGGTGCTCGGCATCATGCACGCGGCCACGCTCGAAGACGCGATCCGGATGCAGAACGCGACCGACTACGGCTTGACTGCCGGTCTGCACTCCCTCGATTCCGCCGAGCTGGCGCTCTGGCTGGACAGCGTCGAGGCGGGGAACCTCTACGTCAACCGCGGCATCACCGGGGCGATCGTGCGCCGCCAGCCGTTCGGGGGCTGGAAGCGCTCCTCGGTCGGGGCCGGCACCAAGGCCGGCGGGCCGAACTACCTGATCGGCCTCGGCTCGTGGAAGCCGTCGCCCGCGCGCCCGTCGACCACGCTGCACCTGCGCGGTCTCGATGAGCGGGCGCGTCAATTCATCGAGGCCGCGCAGCCCTCACTGCACTTCGAGCAGTTCGACCTGCTGCGCCGCTCCGCCCTCTCCGACCAGCTCGCCTGGGGCACCGAGTACGGCGTGGTGCGCGACGTCTCGGCGGTCGGCGTGGAGCGCAATCTGTTCCGCTACCTGCGGGTGCCGGTCTCGCTCCGACTGGCCGATGGGGGCGACCTCGGCGAGCTGCTGCGCGTGATCGCGGTCGGCCTGCTCACGCGCTCGCGGATGGACATCTCGACGTCGCTACCGCTGCCGCCCGGCGTTCAGCAGATGCTCGCGGGCGACGAACTGCTCGAGATGGCCGGCCTGGCGCCGAAGGTCGTCGTCGAGACGGATGCGCAGTGGCTGGCGCGGGCGAAGTCGGGCGAGATCCGCGCGAAGCGGGTGCGCATCGTGGGCGACATCGTCTCGGACCGCGTCGACGAGTTCGGCGGGCCGCAGGGCGGCACCGCGCCGTCGCTGACGGCCGAGATCCAGCCGCTGGACGAGTCGCGCTCGTTCACGGATGTGCTCACGGGCATCACCCGCGGCAGCACCGGGAAGCCGGTGCCGCTGGTGCGCGCCGACGGCTCGCGGATCCCGCTCGCCTCGGCGCTGGCGGAGGCGCTCGGCGGCTCACCCGACGTCGCGATCTACGCGGATCCGGTGACGCCGGCGGGGCGGGTCGAGTTGCTGCCGTTCCTGCGCGAGCAGTCCATCTCGATCACCAACCACCGATTCGGCAACCCGATCGCGCTCTCGGAGGACGTGATCTGAGCCGGAGCTCGCACGAACGGCGGTTGAGATCGGTTCGCGAACGTCATCGCGTTCTCGAGCCCTCCTGAACCGCCGTTCGTGCAGCGGCTGGGACGTGCAGCGCCGCCTGTACCAGCGCAAGTGCCTCCGCCGGGTTCAGCCCGAGCTGCGTGACGCGTTCCGCGAAGGCCCGCGCGGCCAGCTGCGCCTGCTGCTGCGCCGCGTCGCCCTGCGGGGTCACGAAGGAGCCGTTGCGGCCGCGGGTCTCGATCATGCCGTCGGCTTCGAGCGCGCGGTACGCCTTCGCCACCGTGTTCGCCGCCAGCCCGAGTTCGTCGGCGAGCCCCCGCACCGTCGGCAACCGATCGCCCGCCGTCACGTCGCCCGCGGCGACGGCCGCCACCACCTGCGCCCGCACCTGCTCGAAGGGCGCGACGCCCGACTCCGGGTCGATCACGATCTCGATCATGGCCCGAGCCTAACGGCGAAAAGTTGCAGCCCTCGGCGGGTCAGGGCTGCAACTTTTCGTCTAGAGGGTGGCGCGGAGGAACGCGGCCACGTCCTCGAGTTCGTCCGGGGAGATCGCGTGGGCGAGGCCGGCGTAGACGCGCATCGTGAGGGTGCTGTGCTCGGGCAACCACTCGACGGTGCGCCGGGTCGCGTCCGGCGCGATCACCCGATCGACGGTGCCGCGGCCGTAGAAGATCGGCGGGCGGCGCTCGGCCAGCTCCGCGTCGCCCGGCGTGACGGTGTCGACGCTGAAGCCGGCCAGCACCACGCCCGCGACGAAGCGCTGCGGCGCGCGACGGAACAGCTGCGTGACCAGGGCGCCGCCCTGCGAGAAGCCCAGCAGCGACACCGCGCGATCGGGATGCACGACGTCCAGCCAGGCGAGCACCGCATCCGCCGCCGCGTCAACGGTCGCCACGTCCGGTCGGCCGGGCGTGGCGATCGGGAACCACGCCCGCTGCCCGGGACCGAGGGCGAGCGGCGCGGGCAGCGAGGCGACGGCGTAGGCCGCCGGCAGGTACGGCGCGAGTCCGATGAGGTCACCCTCGTTCGAGCCGAAACCGTGCAGCAGTACCAGCAGCGGGGCGGCGGCATCGGTTGATCCGGCGGTGACGACGGCATCCGCGTCGATCGTGAGGGTGCTCATCGGGCTCCTTGATGGGGTGGTGACGACGTTACGCGACGGTCGCGAAGCCGCCGGTCCAGCCGATCTTCTCCGAGGCGGCGAGGGTGAGCTGCAGGAAGCCGATGGCCTCGAGCTCGTGCGCGCGAGACAGGGCGCCGGCGTCGATCGCCGTGAGGCCGCCCGCGGTGACGACGGCGGCGAGCGCGGCCTTCGCATCCGCGTCGTCACCCGCGATCAGCACGGTCGTGGTGTTCTCGCCCACCGTGCCGGCGTGCAGAGTGCCGGCGAAGGTGGTGTTGAACGCCTTCAGCACGGATGCGCCCGGAACCGCTGCGGCGATCTCGGCGGCGGCCGAGGATCCGGCCGGAACGACGAGCGAGTCGAAGGTCGAGAAGTCGAGCGGGTTGGTGATGTCGATCACGGTCGTGCCGGTGAAGTCGTAGGCGTCGAGGATCGAGGCGACCGCGGGGTAGGGCACGGCGAGCACAACGATGTCTCCGCTGAACGGCTCGCCGTAGGTGACGGCGGTGGAGCCGGGGACGGCGGCGAGGGCGGCGGAGGCGTCGCGGGCGACGAACTCGACCGACGCGCCGCCCTTCGCGGCGACGGTGCCGATCGCCTGAGCCATGTTTCCGGCGCCGATGATGCTGATGGTGGTCATTGCGTTCCTCCAGTGAAGGTCGTCCTCGATGGCGAGGAGCGGCATTGCTTGTCGCTACAACCAATACTGCGGCCTAATGCTTGTCGCGTCAACTACCGGAGTACACTCGGATCATGGCCACCGAATCCGCCCACGAGCCGCGCTGGCTCGACGCCGAGCAGCAGACCGCCTGGCTGCGCTTCGTCGCCGTTGTGGAGCTGCTGCCGGGCGCGCTCGACACGCAGCTGCAGCGTGACGCGCAGCTGACCCACTTCGAGTACATGACGATGGCGATGCTCTCGGAGGCGCCCGAGCGCACCTTGCGGATGACCACCCTCGCGACCCGCACGAACGCCACGCTCCCTCGGCTCTCGCACGTGGTCAGTCGGCTGGTCGCGCGCGGCTACATCGAGAAGCGCGCCTGCCCGGAGGACGGCCGCGCGACGAACGCGGTGCTCACGGAGGAGGGCTGGGCGAAGGTCGTCGCGACCGCGCCCGGGCACGTGGCGACGGTGCTGGAGGACGTGATCGACCCGCTCACGTCGGCGCAGATCCGTCAGCTCACCGAGATCGCGGGCGCCATGCTCGGCAAGCTCGACCCGGAGGGGCGGATGACCGCGCCACACGTACGCCCCTGACCCTCCCTGCGAGATGCCTCTTCTGTACGCGACACGCCGCGAAAGCTGTACGGAAGAGGCATCTCGCGGGGGAGGGGCGGCGGGCTCCTAGAAGTCGAGCACCGTCCGGATCGCGAGCACAGCGCCCGCGCGAGCCCATTCGGTGAACTCGAACGGGACCACCTCCAGGGGTACCGGATGCGGTGAAGGCAGCCGCACGGTGTCGATGGTGGCGCGGATGCGCGGCTCGGCCAGGTCCACCACGGCGAGGCCGTCGCCGGTGAGCACGATCTTCTCGGGGTCGAAGCCGTTCAGCACCGTGCCGATCAGCACGCCGAGCGCGCGGGCGGCGTCGTCGAAGGCGCGGACCGCGCCGGGGTGTCCGGTCTTGGCCAGCTCGACGGCGCCCGGGTAGTCCAGGCCGAGGATGCCCACGGCGGCGACGATGGCGTCGGCCGGGAGGTAGGCGCTCGCGCAGCCGCGGTGCCCGAGCCCGCAGACCGGGCCGCCGGTGTCGACGACGATGTGATCCAGGCGCACGGCACGGCCGTGAGCGCCGGTGATCACCTTGCCCTCCACCACGATCCCGGTGCCGATGCCCGCGCCCACGGTGACCAGCGCGAGCGCGTCGCAGCCGGCGCCGACGCCGAACCAGTGCTCGGTCGCGGTCAGGGCGCGCACGTCGTTGTCTGCCGTGACCGGAACCCCGATGCGCGCGGACAGCAGTTCGGAGAGCGGCACGTCGTGCCAGCGCAGGTACTCGGAGACGACCACGATCTCGCGGCCGTCGATGCGCACGATGGTGCCCGCGAGGCAGACTCCCGCGGCGTGGATGTCGGCGTACTCGAGCGCCAACCGGTCGTGGATCCGGCCGATCTGCTCGACCGTGTCCTCGACGGAGGTGGAGTCCAGCGGCTCCTCGACCTCGGCGACCACCTGGGCGCCGAGGTCGGTGACCACGGCGAAGACGGTGTCGCCGGTCAGCTTCACGCCGAGGAAGTGGTGCGCATCGTGGCGCACCACGAGCATCTCGCTCGGACGACCCATCGCGCCGCGCAGGGCGACTTCGCCCTCGGCGATCATGCCGTGCTCCATCAGCACGCGGGTCGCGCGCGTGAGGCTGGCGCGGGAGACGTCGATCCGACGGGCGATCTCGGCACGGGGGAGCGGGCCGTGGATGAGCAGCTCGCGCAGTGCGCCGCGTTCGGCATCGGGCAGATACGGCCACCGCTGCGCCGATCCGCCCTCGACGGATTCGCTGGGCACCAGGCCTCGTTTCGCTCGGGACATCGGGAGTCTAGCGCCGCGCGGTACGGTCGCTGTGAGCCATCGCGCGCTCCTGTCTTGTCGTCGCCGAGCTTACTTAGTAACCTTAGCGAACAAAGTACTGCCACCACCCCTGACGCAAGGACGCTCATGGCCCTCACTCCCCTGCACACCGGCTGGACCATGGAGGCCGTGACCGGCCCGATCCCGGACGCCGTCCGCGACCGCCGCATCCCCGCCGCGGTGCCGGGCTGCGCCCATACTGATCTGCTCGCCGCCGAGCTGATCGAGGCGCCTTTCGACGGCGACAACGAGGCCGCCCAGCAGTGGATCGGCAGCACGGTCTGGCGCTACAGCACCACCTTCGACTGGCGAGACGACGGCGCGCAGCGGCACGACCTGGTGGCGGACGGCCTCGACACCGTCGCGACGATCGAGCTGAACGGATCCGTCGTCGCCCGCACCCAGAACCAGCACCGCGGCCACCGCTTCGACGTCGCGGCACTGCTGGTCGAGGGCGAGAACAGCCTGGTGATCACCTTCGCGGCTCCGGTGGACGAGGCGGAGGCGCGTGCGGCGGCGCACGGACCGCGCCCGCACGTGAACCACCACCCCTACAATGCGCTGCGCAAGGCGGCGAGCAACTTCGGCTGGGACTGGGGCATCGACGTCGCGACCAGCGGCATCTGGAAGGCGATCGGCCTGGACTCCTGGTCGGGCGTGCGGATCGCGTCGCTGCGCCCGCTGGTCGACGTCGACGGCGCGGACGGGGTGCTGGATGCGCGGGTCGAGCTGGAGTGGGCGGGCGAGCCGTCGCCCGAGACGCTGAGTGCGGCGATCGGCGGCGTCGACGGCACGGTAGCGGTGCCGGCCGGGGCGACGTCGGCGCGCATCCGCCTGGTGGTGCCGGACGCGGATCTCTGGTGGCCGCGCGGCCACGGCGAGCAGCCGCTGTATCCGCTCACCGTCGCGATCGGCGACGCGAGCTGGAGCGGGCGGATCGGCTTCCGCACGGTGACCCTCGACACCGCGCCGGACGCCGACGGCACGCCGTTCGTGATCGTGGTGAACGGCGAGCCCATCCAGATCCGCGGCGCGAACTGGATCCCCGATCACGCCTTCGTCGCGGAGATCGACCGCGCGCGATACCGGCGCCGGGTGCAGGACGCGGTGGACGCGAACATGAACCTGCTGCGGGTCTGGGGCGGCGGCCTCTACGAATCCGACGACTTCTACGACGCCTGCGACGAGGCCGGGGTGCTGGTCTGGCAGGACTTCCTGTTCGCCTGCGCGGCGTACGCGGAGGAGGACTGGCTGGCCGAGGAGGTCGAGGCGGAGGCGCGGCAGGCGATCACGCGGCTCAGCGCGCATCCGTCGCTCGCGCTCTGGAACGGCAACAACGAGAACCTCTGGGGCTACGTGGAGTGGGGCTGGCGGCCCGCTCTCGCCGGCGCGACGTGGGGCAACGGCTACTACCGCGAGCTGCTGCCGGCGCTGGTCGCGGAACTGGACCCGACGCGGCCGTACTCGCCGGGCAGCCCGTTCTCGTTCACCGACTACCTGCATCCGAACGATCCGGCCAACGGCACGATGCACATCTGGGACGTCTGGAACACCAAGGACTACACGGTCTATCGCGACTACAAGCCCCGCTTCGCCTCCGAGTTCGGCTTCCAGGGTCCGCCGGCCTGGTCGACGCTGACCGCTGTGGTGCACGACGAGCCGCTGGACCCGTACGGCGTCGAGATGCTGGTGCACCAGAAGGCGGAGGACGGCAACCTCAAGCTGGAGCGCGGACTGCGGGGGCACCTGCCCGAGCCGCGCAGCATCGAGGACTGGCACTGGGCGACGCAGCTGAATCAGGCGGCGGCGCTGCGCTTCGGCATCGAGCATTTCCGCTCGCTCGCGCCGCTGAACACCGGCACCATCGTCTGGCAGCTCAACGACAACTGGCCCGTCGTCTCGTGGGCGGCCGTTGACTTCGACGAGCACCGCAAGCCGCTCTGGTACGCGCTCCGCGACGCCTATGCGCCCCGGCTGGCGACCATCCAGCCGCGCGAGGAGGGCCTCGCGCTGGTGCTGCTGAACGACACCGCCCAGGAGTGGGTCGGCGCGGTGCGGCTGCGCCGGCTGCGTTTCGACGGCACGGTGCTGGCGGAGGACACGCTCTCCGCCGCCGTGGATGCGCGCGGGGTCTCGACGATCGCGCTGCCGGAGGCGCTGACCGCGTTCGAGGACGCCGGCGCCGAGGTGCTGGTCGCCGAGCTGGACGGCTTCGCCCGCGCGATGTGGAACCCGGCGGAGGTGGTCGCGCAGCGGCTGGATCCGGATCCGGTGGCCGTCTCGACGGTCGCGGTCGCCGAGGGCTACGAGGTGACCGTCACGGCGCGCTCCTACGTGCGCGACGTGACGCTGCTGGTCGACCTCGTCGATCCGCGGGCGACCGTGGATGCGGGGCTGGTCACGCTGCTCGCGGGCGAATCCGCGACCTTCCGCGTCGGCAGCGTGGTGTACGTGGACCCGTCGGTGTTCGCCACCGCGGTGAGGCACGCGAACGGGCTGCTGGTGGGCGCCGCGCGCTGATCGAGCCTGCTGCCCGCTGATTGAGCCTGCTGTCCGCTGATTGAGCCTGCTGTCCGCTGATTGAGCCTGCCGAAATCACCGACCCCAGGAGGAACGAGTGGTTTCGGCAGGCTCAACCAGCGAACCGGTGACCGCGATCATGGCCGGCCTCGGCCACCGCGTCACGCGGGTGGACGCGCTCGGTGGCGTCGAGAACCACGTGCACCGGGTGCGCGGCCCCGGCCTCGATGCGGTGCTGCGCACGCCCGTCGATCCGGCGTGCGCCGACACGTATCCGCTGGAGGCGTGGGCGATCGGCGCGGCACGGGCCGCGGGCGTCCCGAGCCCGCCCGTTCTGGCGCTCGGCGAGCGCGTCCTCGTGCTCGAGTACTGGGCGCCGCAGGGCGAGCTCACGGATCCGTGGCGGCGGCTGGGCGCGCTCGCGGCGGCCGTGGCGCGCATCCCACTCGATAGCGCGCCGGACGCGCTGTTCTCGCGCTTCGGCCGCGATCTGCCGGCGGCCTGGCGGGCGCACGTGCGCTACAACGTCGCGGCGCTGACCCCCGACGATCCGCTGCTCGGCGCCTATCCGGCGGCGGATCGGGAGCGCCTGCGCGAGCTGATCGCGCCCTTGGCGTTCGCGCCGTTCGCGCACGGCCTCGCGCACGGCGACCTCGCGCCGCGCAACCTCATCCCGCGCGCCGCCGCCCCCGCGCTGATCGACTGGGGCGCCGCGAGTACCGGCCCGGCGCCGTGGACCGAGCTGCAACGCGTGTATCAGGAGCAGCCGCCGGATGCGCTCGCCGCCTTCGCCGTCGGAGCCGGCGTCACTCTGGACAGCGACATCCTCGCGCTGCTGCACCGGCTCACCGTGCTGCGCTCGCTCGACCTCGCCCGCTGGGCCCGCGAGCATCGCCCCGACCTCGCGCCCGCCTACGCCGCCCGTATCGTGACCTGAGCGTCGCTGTCTGAAAAGACAGCGCGGTGCGGCGGGACGGAGTGACAACCCCTGAGGGGTGCGGCCGCGAAGGGGGTTGTCATTCCGTACCGCGCCGAGGCGGACGGCGGGCAGTACGAGCGCCTGGGCAGGCCAGAGCGGTGGGACGGAGTGACAACCCTCTGAGGGGGTGTGGTGGGACGGAGTGACAACCCCCTGGGGGTCGGCCGCGGAGGGGGTTGTCACTCCGTCCCGCTCAGAGGCGGACGGCGTGCAGGATGAGCGCCTGCGCGGGCCAGAGCGGCGGGATCTGCACGCCCAGCTCGTCGAGCACCCGACCCGAGGCGGTGAACTCGCCGGCCGAGAGCCACTCCGGCGTCGCGAAGCCGTGCCGCGTGGTGCCGATCTCGTCGCGCACGCGGACCCGGTAGCGCGCCTCCGGATCGAGGCCGTGCAGGCGGATCCGCTCCGGCAGCGAGTCCTCCAGCGTCGCGACGGTGGCGATCGTGTACACCGCCTCCGACAGATCCTGTGCGACGGCGCCGACCACCCGCAGCGCCGGATCGCGCGTCTCGGCATGCACCGCCGTTCCGGTGTGGATCACGGGCCGCAGTTCCTTGTACAGCGCGGCCCACCGCGTGATCGTGGCGCGATCCTGCTCGTCGGTCTCGGCGATGTTCCACTCGAAGCCGGCCGAGCCCATCAGGCTGGTGGCCAGCCGGTAGGACAGCGCGGTGGTGCGCCCGGTGCTGTGCGCGGTGGTCGGCCCGACGTGGCCGCCGACCAGCTCGGGCGCCAGCAGCAGCTGGGTCCAGCGCTGGATGTCCTGCCGCTCGACGGGATCGTTCGAGTCGCTCGCCCAGACCCGGTCGGCCACCGCGAGCACCCCGAGGTCGCTGCGAGCGCCGCCGCTGGAGCACGACTCGATCTCCAAGCCCGGGTGCAGCGCCTTCAGCTCGCCCATCAGCCGGTACAGCGCCTCCGTCTGCAGGTGCGTGCCGGGCCGGCCGTTGTGCACCGACTCGATCAGGTCGCGGTTGTGGTCCCACTTGATGAAGTCGATGCCGAGTTCGCCGACGAGGGCGTCCAGCCGGCCGAAGACGAACGAATAGGCGTCCGGATTCGCGATGTCGAGCACGTACTGGGTGCGCCAGGACAGGTGCGGCGGCGTCGGCACGTGCCCGGGCGCGTGCAGCAGCCAGTCGGGATGCGCGCGGCCGACATCCGAATCCAGGCTCACCATCTCGGGTTCGAACCAGAGCCCGAACTGCATGCCGAGCGCGTGCACCCGATCCGCGAGCGGGCCGAGGCCGTCGGGCCAGACGGCGCCGTCGACGAACCAGTCGCCGAGCCCGCGGGTGTCGTCGCGCCGGCCGAGGAACCAGCCGTCGTCGAGCACGAAGCGCTCGACGCCGACCTCGGCCGCCAGCTCGGCCAGCCCGAGCAGCGCGGCCGGATCGTGGTCGAAGTAGACGGCCTCCCAGGTGTTCAGCACCAGCGGCCGCGGAGAGTGCGGATGCTGCGGGCGCGCCCGCTCGAAGGTGTGGAATCGAGCGGAGAGGCCGTCCAGTCCCGCCGCCGACCAGGCGAAGAACGCGGTCGGCGTGGTGTAGCTCTCGCCCGCCTGCAGCCGGATCTCGCCGCTGCGTAGCAACTCGCCGGCTCCGATGATGGTCGTCGCGTCCGGCAGCCGATCGCTGCGGTAGCTGACGTCGGCGCTCCAGCCCAGGTGCACGGCCCAGAGCTCGCCGCTGCGCTCGCGCGGCGCGTCGATGGAGGCGATCAGCAGCCACGGCGCGTCGTGACCGCCCCGCCCGCGCCGGGTCTGTCGCACCGTGGATCCGCGCGGCACGAGGCCGGTCTGCGGCGCCTTCTCCCGCGTCCAACGTCCGGCGAACGTCGTCAGCCGGTCCACCGCCTTGGGAGTCGGCAGCGTCGCCTCGATCCAGTCCACGACCACCGGCTCCGCGCCGAGCGCGCAACGCAGCGAGTGCACCACGGTGACCACTCCGCCCGCCTCGATCGCGATCCGCGAGGTGAGCGAGAGCCCGTTCGCGCGGTCCTCCGCGAGCACGGTGACGGCCGCGCCGTCCGCATCCGGCCTCAGCTCGACGTCGTGCCAGCGTGCGTACAGCGGCACACCGTCGCGGCCGAGCTGCAGCCCGGGGCGGCCGGCGAAGAACTCGCTCTCGCTCGGCAGCAGCGAGATCCGCCACGGCCCGTCGAGGGTGCCGGGCGGCGTCTGCCGGTTCACCATCGCACCGATGGCGGCGACCGCGGCGTCATCCAGCGGGCCGAGGTCCGCGCCCCAGTGCAGCACGGTCGGCAGCGCGTACGCGTCGCTCTGCAGCAGCAGCGAGACGCCGTGCGAGCGCAGGTGCACGTGCGGCGGATGCGGCTCGCGCTCGGCGGCGGCGTTGCCGAGGAACGGGGAGTCCACGAGGTCGGTCATGGGGAGCCTTTCGGGCCGGGAGCGGCTGCCGCAGCTGCAGCAGAAGATCGAAATCACTTGACGGACATAATTTACCTAAGTAACAATGATTCCGACAGGTCGAGTTTTTCGCCTGCATCCCTCTTGCATCACGAAGTCGGCGTCGACTGCTTCCCCGCGGTCGCGCCTGGGAAAGGATCAATGATGTTCCTCCGAGCTTCGGGCCGACGGCCTGCTCGCCGCACCTGGGCCCTGGGAGCCGCAGCCGCGGCCACCGCCGCGACCCTCCTCCTCGCCGGCTGCTCCGGCGGCTCCTCGTCCTCCACCTCCTCGGCGAGCGCCGCGGACACCCTGATCGCGTACACCGGTCAGTCCGGCGACTACCAGATCAACTTCAACCCGTACTCGCCCTCGCAGATCGGCGGCATCGGCACGATCTTCGAGTCGCTGTTCTTCATCACGAACGTGAACACGGATCCGTACACGCCGCTGCTCGGCACCGACTACAGCTGGAGCGACGACGGCACCCAGCTCAGCGTCACCCTGCGCGACGGGGTCACCTGGTCGGACGGCGAGCCCTTCACCGCGAAGGACGTGAAGTTCACCTTCGACCTGCTCGCGAAGACGCCCGCGATCAACACCGGCGGCTTCGACGGCACCGTCGAGGCTCCCGATGACAGCCACGTGGTCTTCACCTGGACGCATCCCGCCTTCGTCACCGGCCCCGTCGTTCTGGGCCGCACCCCGATCGTGCCCGAGCACATCTGGTCGGGCATCGACCCGGCGACCGACGTGGTCGAGAAGCCCGTCGGCACCGGCCCGTACACGCTGGCCAACTTCAAGCCGCAGGCGTACACCCTCGCCGCGAACCCGACGTACTGGGACGGCGAGCCCAAGGTGAAGGCCGTGCGCTACCTCTCGCTCTCCGGCAACACCGCGGGAGCCGATGCCCTCGCCTCCGGCAGCATCGACTGGCAGACCGGCCCGGTGCCGGACATCAAGAACGTCGCGAAGAACTACCCCGGTTACGACGCGATCACCGTGCCGCAGAACCAGATGGCGCTGCTGACCTGCTCCAGCACCGCGCTGGGCTGCTCGGGCCCGCAGACCGATCCCGCCGTGCGCCAGGCGATCTACTACGCGATCAACCGCGACCAGCTGAACTCGCTCGCCTTCGAGGACACCGCCAGCGAGGTCTCGCCGACCTTCGCGCTGACCACCTCGCAGAAGGACACCATCGACCCGAGCATCGCCGAGCCCGTCGCCCCCAGCGCCCCGGACGCGGCGAAGGCGGCCGCGCTGCTCGAATCCGCCGGCTACGCCAAGGGTGCCGACGGCATCTACGCCAAGGACGGCGAGAAGCTCTCGCTGACCGTCGAGGTGGTCACCGGCTGGACCGACTACATCACCGCGATCGACACCATGGCGCAGCAGCTCAAGGCCGTCGGCATCGAGGTCACCGCATCGCAGTCCTCCTGGAACGAGTGGACGGATAAGAAGGGCAAGGGCAATTACGAGCTCGCGATCGACTCGCTGGGCCAGGGTGCGGCCTCCGACCCCTACTACCTCTACGACAAGTTCTTCAACAGCAGCTTCACCGCTCCCGTCGGTGAGACCGCGGTGACGAACCTGGCCCGCTTCAGCGACCCGTCCGTCGACGCGGCGCTCGCCGTGCTCAAGGCGACCAACCCCGAGGACACCGCGACGCGGCAGACGCAGTTCAACGTGATCCAGCAGGCGATCGTCGCCGACATGCCCTACATCCCGATCATGACCGGTGGCACCACGAGCGAGTTCCACTCCTCGAAGTTCACCGGCTGGCCCACCAGCGACGACCTCTACGCCTTCCCGGCCGTGTGGCAGTCGCCCGACAACGCGCAGATCTTCAAGACGCTGACGCCGACCGGGAAGTAGGGCCATGAGTACCGAGGAGGAGGGCCGCACGGCCCACGGCCCGACGGTCGTCACACGGATGGAGGCGGCGACGTGAACTACTTCGTCCGCAAGCTGGGGTTCTACGTGGTCGCCCTCTGGGCGGCGCTGACGCTGAACTTCCTGATCCCGCGGTTGCTGCCCGGCAACCCGGTCGACATCCTGCTGGCCAAGCTGCAGCAACGGGGTGGCCAGGTCACTCCCGAGACGCGCAAGGCCTACGCCCTCCTCCTCGGCGGCGACTCGTCGGAGCCGCTGATCCTGCAGTACTGGGACTACCTGATCAACGTGTTCCGCGGCGATCTCGGCGTCTCCGTCAGTTACTTCCCGGCGCCGGTCACGGATGTGATCAGCTCCTCGCTGCCGTGGACGATCGCCCTGGTCGGCATCGCCACCATCCTGGCCACGATCATCGGCGTTGTGCTCGGCGCCGTCGTGGGCTGGAAGCCGGGCACCTGGCTGGATTCGTTGGTGCCGGCGACCACGCTGCTGGCGGCGGTGCCGTACTTCTGGCTCGCGCTGATCCTGGTCTACGTCTTCGCGACCACGATGCACGTGTTCCCGTCGCAGGGTGGCTACGACGTGATCCTCGACCCGGGCTGGAGCTGGGAGTTCATCGGCTCCGCGATCCAGTACGGCTTCCTGCCAGCAGCCACCATCGTGATCGCCTCGCTCGGTGGCTGGCTGCTCGGGATGCGCAACATGATGGTGTCCACCCTCTCGGAGGACTACATCCTGACCGCGCAGGCGAAGGGCCTCAGCCAGGGCCGGATCCTGCGCAACTACGCGGCTCGCAACGCCGTGCTGCCCTCGGTCGCGGGCTTCGCGATCGCGCTCGGCTTCGTCGTCTCGGGATCGATCGTCACCGAGCAGGTCTTCTCCTACCCGGGGATCGGCTCGAAGCTGCTCTCGGCCGTGACGAACAACGACTACGCGCTGATGCAGGGCATCTTCCTCTACATCACCCTCGCCGTGCTCGGCGCCAACCTCGTCGTGGATCTCTTCTACGGCATCATCGACCCCCGCACCCGGGCCCACAGCTGATGCGCGCCCCGCTACTCAGGAGCCTCCGATGACGAACCTCGCTCCCACCACAGAGCCCAACGTCGCCGACGCCACCAGGGCGATCGCCACCGCGGATGCGGAAAAGGGCAAGAAGCCCCGCTCGGCCTGGCGGATGATGCTGCCGACCATGACGCCGTGGCTCGCCTTCGGCCTCATCCTCGTCGGCGGCATCGCCCTCTTCGGCATCGTCGGCCCGTTCTTCGTGACCGACCCGACCGCCATCCGCGACATCGGCCTCTCCGGTCCGAGCGCCGAGCACTGGCTCGGCACCACCCAGACCGGGCAGGACGTCTTCGCCCAGCTCGCCTTCGCCACCCGCGGCTCGCTCGAGATCGGCCTGCTGGTCGGGGTGCTCGCCACCATCCTCTCCGCGTTCTTCGGCATCTTCGGCGCCTACATCGGCGGCTTCGCGGACGAGGCGTTCTCGCTGTTCTCGAACGTCTTCCTGGTCATCCCCGGTCTGCCGCTGGTGATCGTGATCTCGGGCTTCGTGCCGCAGGAGCAGCGCGGACTCTGGACCATCGCCGTGGTGCTGGCGATCACCGGCTGGGCGGCGTCCTCGCGGGTGCTGCGGGCGCAGACCCTCTCCATCCGCAACCGCGACTACGTGGCCGCGTCGCGGGTGGCCGGCGAGAAGGCCTGGCGGGTGATCGCGGTCGAGATCCTGCCGAACCTGCTGCCCGTGCTCGCCTCGCAGTTCGTCTTCGCGGTGATCTCGGCGGTGCTCGGTGAGGCCGGACTCTCCTTCCTCGGCCTCGGCGCCTCGAACTCGTCGACGCTGGGCACCATGCTCTTCTACGCCCAGAACGGCTTCGCCCTGCCGCTGGGCGCCTGGTGGTGGTTCGGCCCGCCCGGCCTGATCATCGCGCTGTTCGGCATGGGCCTGTCGCTGATCAACTTCTCGATCGACGAGATCATCAACCCCAAGCTCAAGAACGTGCGCCTGCACCGCAAGCGCGCGAAGCTGGCGAAGAAGAACGAGGCGCGCGTCCTCGGAAAGGCCGCATGATGAGCACGACCATCGAGGCTCCCGTCCGCGTCTCCCGTCCGGCGGTACTCACCATCGACGACCTCAGCGTCGTCTACGAGGTCGATCGGCCCGTCACCGCGGTGAAGAACGCCAGCCTGACCCTCGCCCCCGGCGAGATCCTGGGCCTGGCCGGCGAGTCCGGCTGCGGCAAGACCACGCTCGCCTACGCGATCAACCGGCTGCACAAGCCGCCGGCGCGGATCGCCTCCGGCAGCATCACCTTCCATGACCGCGACGGCAGCGATGTCGACCTGCTGGCGCTGGAGGACGAGCAGTTGCGCTCCTTCCGCTGGTCGAAGCTGTCGATGGTGTTCCAGGGCGCGATGAACGCGCTGAATCCCGTGACGAACATCCGCGCGCAACTGGAGGATGTGCTGCTCACGCACAACCCGCAGCTGAGTCGGAAGCAGCGCACGCGGCGGGCCGGCGACGTGCTCGAACGCGTGGGCGTCGACCGCGGCCGACTGCGCTCCTACCCGCACGAGCTCTCGGGCGGGATGCGCCAACGCGTGATGATCGCGATGGCCATGCTGCTCGAGCCGCAGGTGATGATCATGGACGAGCCGACCACCGCGCTCGATGTGGTGGTGCAGCGCGACATCCTCCGCGAGATCGTGCGCCTGCGCGACGAGCTGAACTTCGCCGTGATCTTCATCACCCACGACCTGCCGCTGCTGCTCGAGATCAGCGACCGGATCGCGGTGATGCTGCGCGGCGAGATCGTCGAGTTGGGCAGTGCCGAGCAGATCTACCGGGATGCGCAGCATCCGTACACCCGACGGCTGCTGAGCTCGTTCCCGAGCCTCAGCGGCGCGCGCGGGGCGTTCATCCGCACCGGCGTGGACGAGCAGAACGATCAGCCCAGCGACACCGCGATCACGGAGGCCGTGCGATGACCAGCATCTCGGTGCAGAACCTGACCAAGGACTTCTCGCAGCGGGTGGGGCTGCGGCGCACGGCGTTCCGCGCCGTCGACCGCGTGTCCTTCGAGCTGACGCCGGGGCGCACCGTCGCGCTGGTCGGCGAGTCGGGCTCCGGTAAGTCCACGATCGCGCGGATGCTGGCGAAGCTGGAGAAGCCCAGCTCGGGCTCGATCGACGTGCGGCTCGACGACGGCACCGCCGTGCCCGGCGGCCAGTACCGGCGGCACGTGCAGATGGTGTTCCAGGATCCTTTCGCCTCGCTGAACCCGTTCCACTCGATCGAGCACCACATCGCCCGCCCCATCCGGATCCACGACCGCGCGCGCGGCGCGGCGGGGGTGCACAGCCGGGTGCTGGAGATGCTGGAGCGGGTGAACCTCACGCCGGCCGAGGACATGGCAGCCCGCCGCCCGCACGAGCTCTCCGGCGGTCAGCGCCAGCGGGTCGCGATCGCGCGGGCGCTGGCGCCGGGCGCGCAGGTGCTGATCGCGGACGAGCCGGTCTCGATGCTCGACGTCTCCATCCGGCTCGGCGTGCTGAACCTGATGGGGCGGCTGCAACGCGAGGACGACCTCGCGGTGCTCTACATCACCCACGACCTGGCCACCGCCCGGCACTTCTCGGACGAGATCCTGGTCCTGTACCACGGCCGGATCGTGGAGCGCGGGCCGGCCGACGACGTGATCCTGCACCCGCAGCACGACTACACCAAGCTGCTGGCGCTCGCCGCGCCCGACCCGGAGAAGATCGGCAAGGTGGTCTCGAGCGAGGCCGCCCCCGATCGGGCCGGGCTGGACAACTCCGTCTGCTTCAACCACTTCACCGGGGCCTGGGAGACGACCGACCTGGCGCCAGCGCATGCCTGAGCCGCTACTGCGCTGGGGCGAGCTGACGTTCTCGATCGCGCCGGACGCTCCCGTCGCGGTGCTCGGGATCGGCTCGGGCCCGCTGCTCGACGCCGCGCTCGCGCAGCCGCTGGTCGAGGTGTCGGCGTTCGGTCACGGGCGCTTTCCGGGCGGATTCCGGCACGTCGACACCGTGATCGGGGCGCGGCTGCGCTACCTCGACCACACGGAGGCGCCCGGCGCGCTGCGGATCCGGCAGACGGATCGGCTCACCGGGTTGCAGGTGGTCAGCGTCTTCGAGCGGCGCGCGGAGGTTCCGGCGTTCCGCACCTGGACGGAGGTCACCGGCGACGGCCTGGTGTTGGACTTCGTCTCGACGTTCGCGACCGGCTCGTTCCTGGCCGAGAGTTCCGTGGACGATCTCTCCCTGGCCTCGGCCGAGAACGACTGGGTGGCCGAGAGCCGCTGGAGCGTGCGACCGCTGCGCGAGATCGGCCTGGCCCGGATCGACCGCGAGTTGCAGCACCACCCGCCGCGCAGCCGCCACGTGACGCAGAACCGCGGCTCCTGGTCCAGCGGCGAGCAGGCGCCGACAGCCGCCCTGCTCGGCGGCGGCACCGCGCTGGCCTGGCAGGTGGAGCACAACGGGCCGTGGCTGTTCGAGATCGGTGAGACCCGGCGCGGCGCGTACCTGCTGCTGTCGGGTCCGACGGATCAGGAGCACCAGTTCAGCCACGCGCTCGTGGCCGGCGAGGCGTTCGTCTCGGTGCCGGCCTCCGTCGCCTACGCGGAGGGCGGCATCGACGAGGTGTGGGCCGCGCTGACGGCGCAGCGCCGCGCGATCCGGCTCGATCGCGACGCCGATCGTGCGCTGCCGGTCATCTTCAACGACTACATGAACACCCTGATGGGCGACCCGACCACCGCGAAGCTGCTGCCGCTGATCGACGCGGCCGCAGAGGCGGGCGCGGACGCGTTCTGCGTCGACGCCGGCTGGTACGCGGAGGGGCACTGGTGGGACACCGTGGGGGAGTGGCAGCCCGCGGCGAGCCGGTTCCCGGGCGGACTCGGCGAGGTGATCGCGCGGATCCGCTCGCACGGCATGATCGCCGGTCTCTGGCTGGAACCCGAGGTGATCGGCGTGCGCTCGCCGCTGGCCGCGACGCTGCCCGACGAGGCGTTCTTCTCCCGCGGCGGCGTCCGCGTCGCCGAGCACGGGCGGCACCTGCTCGACCTCCGCAGCGCCGCGGCCCGCGCGCACCTCGACGAGGTCGTCGACCGGATCGTCGCCGAGTACGGCGTCGACTTCATCAAGATGGACTACAACACTATGCCAGGGCCGGGCACGGACCTCGGCGACATCTCGCCGGGTGCCGGCCTGCTCGGTCACGCCCGGGCACTGCTGGACTGGATCGACGCCGTGCAGGCCCGGCATCCGTCGCTGCTGATCGAGAGCTGCGCCTCCGGGGCGATGCGGATGGACTACGCGATGCTCGCGCGGCTGCACCTGCAATCCACCTCCGACCAGCAGGATCCGGTGCTGTACGCGTCGATCGCGGCAGCGGCACCGGCGTCGATCCTGCCGGAGCAGTCGGGTAACTGGGCGTATCCGCTCGCCGGCACCGACCCAGAGCTGATGACCCTCGCGCTGGTGAACGGCGTGCTCGGGCGGATGTACCTCTCGGGGTACCTGAACCGGATGAGCGCAGCGGAGCGCGAGCTGGTGCACGAGGCCGTCACCGCCCAGAAGACGGTCCTCGCAACGATCGAAGACGCGCTGCCGTTCTGGCCGCTGGGCCTACCGGGCTGGAGCGACGAGTGGCTCGCCCTCGGGTTGCGCTCGGACGACGCGGCGTACCTCAGCGTCTGGCGGCGGCCGGGTGTCGCTTCTTCGATCGTGCTGCCGTTGCCGGCGTGGCGCGGAGCGGCGCTCGAGGTGGCGCCGTTCTTCCCCAATGACTCCGGCGACTGGACGTGGCGCTGGAACGCGGAGGCGGGCGAGCTGCACGTCACCGCGCCCGTCGGCCCGTCCGCCCGCGTCCTCCGCGTGACCGCCGCCTGACCCGTCCCGCCGATCCGAGCCCGGGTTGTCAGCTCGCGTCCGTTTCCCGGCCGTTTCGGACGGAAAGCGACAACCCGGGCTGCCCCGCCCCACGACCACGAAAGCGAAACGTCCCTATGAGCATCCTCGATACCTGGCCCACCCCCGGGCTCTCCTTCGGCGGCGACTACAGTCCCGAGCAGTGGCCGTGGGAGGTGGTGCTGGAGGACATGGAGCTGATGCGCGAGGCCGGGGTGAACCTGGTCACCCTCGGCGTGTTCTCCTGGGTGGTGCACGAGCCGCGCGAGGGGCTCTTCGACTTCTCCTGGCTCGATCGGATGCTCGACCTGCTGCATCAGAACGGCATCGCCGTCGATCTGGCGACGCCGACCGCGGCCGTGCCGATGTGGCTGCACCGGCTGCATCCCGAGATCCTGCCGCAGGACGAGCACGGGCATCCGCTCGCCCCCGGCGGCCGGCTCGGCTTCTGCCCCTCCAACCCCACGTATCGCGCGTACTCCGTGCGGGTCGTCGAGCGGCTCGCCGCGCACGTGGCCGGGCATCCCGCGGTGCGGATGTGGCACGTCAGCAACGAGCTCGGTGGCGGCAACGCGCGCTGCCACTGCCCGGTCTCGAACGCCCGCTTCCGCGAGTGGGTCGCCGAGAAGTACGGCAGCGTCGAGGCGCTGAACGCGGCCTGGGGCATGGCGTTCTGGGGCAATAGTTACTCCTCGTTCGAGGAGGTGACCACGCCCGGCGGCATCACCGCGCACAACCCCGGGCAGCTGCTCGACTACGAGCGGTTCTCCTCCGACGAGCTGCTCGGGCAGTACCGCGCCGAGCGCGCGGTGCTGAAGCGGCACACGCCGGAACTGCCCGTGACCACCAACTTCATGGTCGGTCCCGGCCCCGACGTCGTGGACTACGCGCGCTGGGCCCCCGAGATGGACATCGTCGCGAACGACCACTACACCTACGGCCCCGATCCGCTGCGGCACCAGGAGCTGGCCTTCAGCGGCGACCGGATGCGCGGCATCTCGGCCGGCGGGCCGTGGCTGCTGATGGAGCACGCGGCCGGCGCCGCCAGCTGGCATCCGATCAACCAGCCCAAGAAGCCGGGGGAGATGATCCGGCACGCGATCGCGCACCTCGCGCGCGGCTCGAACAGCGTGATGTTCTTCCAGTGGCGGGCGTCGAAGTCGGGTACCGAGCAGTTCCACTCGGCGATGCTGCCGCACGCGGGGCGCGACTCGCGGATCTTCCGCGACATCGTCGCGCTCGGCGGCCACCTCGAGGCCCTCGCGGAGATCGTGGATTCGACCGTGTCCGATGCCCGTGTGGCGCTGTTGCACGACAACGAGGCGGGCTGGGCGCTGAAGAGCGGGCTCAAGCCGATCAACCGGCCCCGCTACGCCGACACCGCCCGCGCCCTGCACAACGCGCTGTTCGAGCGGGCGGTGACGGCGGATGTCGTTCCGGCCTGGTCCGACCTGGCGGGCTATGAGCTGGTGATCGTGCCGGGGCTCTTCCTCGTCTCGGACGAGAACGCGCGCCGCGTGGCCGACTACGTCGAGGCCGGCGGCACGGTGCTGATCACCTGGTTCTCGGGCATCGTCGACGCCTCGAACACCGTGCGAACGGGCGGCTATCCCGGCGCCTTCCGCGAACTGCTGGGCGCGTCGAGTGAGGAGTTCTTCCCGCTGACCGACGCGGAGACCGTTCAGCTCGACAACGGCTGGCGCGGGCGGCGCTGGAGTGAGCTCGTCCGCGTCGAGGATGCCGAGATCGTCGCCGCGTACGCGGACGGCGGCACGGCCGGTCATCCCGCGATCACCCGACGGCGGGTCGGCGCCGGCACGGCCTGGTACCTCTCCACCGATCTACAGCCCGACGACATCGGCGCCCTGGTCGATCGCCTGCTCGCCGAGAGCGGGATCGGCCCCGTCGCGACGGCCTCCCCGGGCGTCGAGGTCGTCCGGCGCCGGTCGGACTCCGCGTCCTACCTGTTCCTGATCAACCACACGGATGCTCCGGCCTGGGCGGACGGGTCCGGCACCGACCTGCTCACGGGCGCCGTGCATCCCGCCCGAGTCCCGCTCGCCCCTGGCGGCGTCGCGGTGCTCCGGGAGGACCCCTCCTGACCCTCCCCGCGAGATGCCACTTGTGTACGCGACACGCCGCGAACACCGTACAGAAGAGGCATCTCGCGGGGGCTCGAGGGTCAGCTCGCGAGCAGGCGGTCCAGCACGGCCCAGGACTGGCGCCAGCCGGCGATGGTCTGCTCGATCGTGTCCCGGTTCGGGAACGGGCCTTGGGCGAACGTCATCCGGGTGCGGTCGCCGTGATCGTGCAGCTCGATGAGCAGCCGGATCCGCATCGGCGGCACCCCGACCGGCGTCGGCACGTTCAGCTCCACGCCGAGGATCGCCGGTGGCTCGAACGCGGTGATCACCCCCTCGACCGTGGACTCGGCGCTGCCGTCGGGCGACACCATCCGGATCCGCCACGCGCCGCCGAGTCGAGGCTCGACGACGCAGTCCTCGACCGGATTCGTCCACGAGTCCGGCCCGAACCAGCTCGCCAGGGCCGGGCCCTCGGTGAAGAAGCGGAAGACGACCTCGCGCGGGGCGGCGAACATCCGCGTGATGAAGACCTCGGTCTCGTCGATCCGGAGCGTCTCGGTCACTCGGCATCCCGGTGCAGGTAGGCGGCGAGCTGGGCGTCGAGCCGGTCGAAGCTGTCGTCCCAGAACGCCCGGTAGTGCTGCACGTACTCGTTCGCCTCGCGCAACGCGGCCCCTTCCAGGTGCGAGAGCCGCGCGGTGGCGGAGCGCGAGCGGCTGATCAGCCCAGCGCGCTCCAGGATCTTCAGGTGCTTGGACACCGCGGGCTGACTGATCGCGAACGGCTCGGTGAGTTCGGTCACGCTGGCGTCGCCCTCGGTGAGCCGGCCCAGGATCGCGCGGCGGGTGGGGTCGGCGAGGGCGGCGAAGACCAGGCTGAGCCGGTCGTCGTCCATCGTTGCGGCGTTCGTGGGCACGTGCACTCCATAACCGATGTGTTCCAGAACCTGAAGGTATTCGACGAATCGGCGGATGGTCAAGCGCCCGGGCCCGATCTGCGCCAGAATCGCGCCATGAAGTTCTCATCGACGATGTTCCAGACCGGCAACAACACCGGCATCGAGGTGCCGCCCGAGGTGGTCGAGGCGCTCGGCGGCGGCAAGCGCCCCGCCGTGAACGTCACCGTGAACGGCTACGCGTATCGCAGCACGGTGGCCTCGATGGGCGGGCGCTACCTGATCGCCTTCTCCTCCGACAAGCGGGCGGCGACCGGCATCCAGGGCGGCGACGCGATCGACGTCGAGCTCGAGCTGGACACGGCGCCGCGTACCGTGGAGGTGCCCGCCGACCTCGCGGCCGCGCTCGAAGCCGGCGGCGCGACGGCGGCGTTCGAGAAGCTCTCCCCGAGCGCGAAGAAGGCTCTCGTCACCGCGGTCGAGTCGGCCAAAGCGGAGGCGACCCGCGCGCGGCGGATCGAGACCACGGTCGCGAAGCTGCTGGGTTGATCTTCTGGGTTGATCTTCTGGGTTGACCTTCTGGGCTGATCGGATCTCCTCCGCTCGGATGACCTTCGTCCGTCGACACGTTCCGTGTCGGTGGCGTCCGTTACGCTGACCGCGGGGTACGAACCAACGAACGAGGGGAATCGTCTGTGGGAGTCGCACGGCGCTGGGTCTTTCCGATCATCTGGATGGTCATCATCGCGGTCGCGGCGGGAGCGCTGGTCAAACTGGCCTTCTTCCCGGACACCAGCCAGGCGGCGGATCCGACGGTGCCGACGGGCGAGATCACCGAGCCGACCATCCCGATCGGGCGCGGTACGGTCACGAACGATCTGACCCTGCAGGGCACGGTCGCGGCCGATCCGGCGGTGCCCGTCAAAGCCACCGCGGTCGGCACCGTCGACGACATCTACATCCCGCAGGGCTCCGCCGTCGCGGCGGGTGATCTTATCTTCGACATCCGCGTCGAGACGGTGCTCGACCCGGTCGAGACCACGAATCCCGACGGCACCGTCACCGTCACGCAGCCCAAGCCCGCGGTCAGCTTCGAGCGCGTCTATGCTCCGGCCGCCGGCGTGCTCAGCTCGCTCAGCGTGATCCACGACCAGGCCGTCACCGTCGGCGCCGTCTCCGGACAGGTCGCGCCGCCGAGCTTCTCCGTCACCGGCTCGATCGAGGCCGACAAGCTCTACCGCATCCAGACCCGGCCGGCCGAGGCGACCATCACGATCACCAACGGCCCGGCCCCGTTCACCTGCACGGGGCTGACGATCAGCACGCCGCTGGCCGGATCGACGGGCGAGGATCCCGGCGCGGACCCGGGCACCGGCGCGGGAACGGGCACCGGGACCGGCGCCGAGGGCTCCGGCACCAGCTTCCGCTGCGCCGTGCCCGCGGAGGTCACCGTGTTCCCCGGCCTCGCCGCCTCCGTGGTTCTCGCGGGCGGCAAGGCCGAGAACGTGCTGGTCGCGCCGACCACGGCGGTCAAGGGCACGGCGCAGACCGGGGTCGTCTACCTCTGGAACGAGGACGGCAGCACGACCGAGACCCCCGTGACCCTCGGGCTCTCCGACGGCACCAACGTCGAGATCACCGGCGGCATCGACGAGGGCGCGATCATCCTGCAGTTCGTACCGGGTGCAGCGGCGAATCCGGAGGACCCGACGATGATGATGGGCGAGAACTGCGTCGCCAACCCCGACGGCTCGGTCATCTGCAGCTGATGCCGATCCTGCGACTGGAGGGCATCCGCAAGGTGATCCCGCTGCCGGATGCGCCGCCGCTGACCATCCTGGACGGCGTCGACCTCGAGGTGGACGAGGGCGATCACGTGTCGATCGTGGGCCGCAGCGGCTCGGGCAAGTCGACCCTGTTGAACATCCTCGGGCTGATCGACGAGCCCAGCGACGGCACCATGTTCCTCGACGACCGCCCCACGCACACCCTCTCGGCCCGGGCCCGCGCGCGCATCCGCGGCGGCAGTGTGGGCTTCATCTTCCAGCAGTTCAACCTGCTCGACGGCCGCACGGCGCGCGAGAACGTGATGACTCCGCTGCTTTACGCCACGGGGCGCGAGTTCTGGCGCCGCCGCACGATCGCGGCCGAGATGCTGGAGCAGGTGGGCCTCGGCCACCGCGTCGATTCGATGCCGGGCACGATGTCGGGCGGCGAGCAGCAGCGCATCGCCATCGCGCGCGCCCTGGTGCGCCGGCCGCGGGTGATCCTGGCCGACGAGCCGACGGGAGCGCTCGATGTCGACACCGGCGACACCGTGATGACGCTGCTCGACGACATCGCCCGCGAGGCCGGCTCCGCCCTGGTGACGATCACGCATGACCTGAACATCGCGGCGCGCGCCGAGCGGCACTACCGGCTCGACAAGGGTGTGCTCGGGCCGGTCACGAAGCGCGCGGAGGTGCTCTGATGCGGTTTCTGGCCGGGGTCGTCGGCGCGCTCGTCGAGGCGTGGACCGAGTTGCGCATCCACAAGGGCCGCGTGCTGCTCTCTCTGATCGGCGTGGCGGTCGCCGTCTGCGCTCTCACCGCGGTGGTCGCGGCCGGTGGTATCGCCGAACGCGCGACGATCGAGGGCTCCGAGCGCTCCAGTGGGCGGCCCGCGACGTTGTACATCTCCGCTCAGGCGGCCGATCCGTCCGCCGCCGGTGCGGCGGATGCGATGCAGGCGGCGTGGGAGCAGACGCTCGAACGCTACAAGATCGACTACGCCAGCCGGGTGCTCTACGGCAGCCAGAAGGTGCAGTTCAGCGACGGCACGCGCGACGTGCAGACCACTGCCGTCGACCAGCCCTACGCGACGATGCACCGCGTCGACGTGACGGACGGGGCGTGGTTCACGCCGAGCGACGTGGATCGGCTCGCGCCGGCGATCGTGATCAACGACATCTTCTGGAACCGGATCGGCGCCCCGCCGCTCGGCACGCATCCGACCGTGCCGCTGCTGGGCACCGAGCTGACGAACACGGCCGTGATCGTGGGGGTAGTGGCCTCGAACCAGTGGGAGACCGAGCCCGCGATGTACATGCTGGTGGACGCGTATCAGCGCACCGCTCCGGCGGTGGACCCGAACTTCGGCCAGGTCACGCCGAACTACGAGATGTGGGTGCCCGAGGACATCGCGGCGCCCCTCGCCGATCTGATCAAGCGGGATGTCGGAGCGGCGTTGGGCGCGGGCTCGAACGTCGCGGTGGACCGGCAGGACTACGCGGTCTACCAGGATGATCCGTTCGGCGTGCTCAAGGCGATCGTCGGCGGCATCGCGGGCCTGGTCTTGCTCCTGGGAGCGCTCGGACTGCTGAACATCGCTCTGGTGACCGTGCGGCAGCGGATCCGCGAGATCGGCATCCGGCGCAGCTTCGGCGCCTCGTCGGGTCGGGTGTTCTTCTCGATCATGATGGAGAGCGTCGTGGCGACGGTAGTCGCCGGCATCGTCGGTGTGCTCGCAGCCATCCTGATCATCTCGAACCCGATGGTGCGCGACCTGCTCGGCCAGGGCATGGTGACCGACTTCCCGCCGTTCCCGGTCGACGCCGCGCTGCTCGGCCTCGGCGCCTCGACCCTCGTCGGTGCGCTGGCCGGCCTCATCCCCGCGATCGTCGCCGTGCGCGTGAAGGTGATCGACGCGATCCGCTACTGAGAAGCGCAGCGCCGACTTCGCTACTCGACCAGTTGGAGACGGACGGCGGAGCCCGCTACACCGTGATCGTGATGACGCCGCCGTCGTCCGTCGTGGCGGACGCCGAGCCGTAGTCGCGGATGCGGGGCAGCCCCTCCGTCGCTGCGCTGCGGTGCTCGCCCACGACGACCACACGCATCCCGGCCGCGATGCCGGCGAGGATGCCCGCCTCCGCATCCTCGAACACGATCGCGTCGTGCGGCTGCACACCGAGGGTCTGCGCGGCCAGCAGGTAGCCCTCCGGCGCCGGCTTGCCGTGGGCGACGTGTTCGGCCGAGACCACCACGTCCGGCGCCGGCACCCCGGCGCCGGCCAGCCGGCCGGTCGCGAGCGCGGTGCTCGCGGAGGTGACCAGAGCTACGGCGGTGCGGGGGAGCGACGCCACGAAGTCGCGCGCGCCCGGGATCTCGACGGTGCCCTCCGTGTTGTCCAGCTCGTAGCTGTTCAGCTCGTGCACGATGCCCGCGACATCGCTGCCCTTCGGGGCGAAGCGCGCCACGCTGTCCTCCGCGCGGACGCCGTGGATGCTGCCGAGGATCACCGCCGGGTCCAGGCCGAAGCGGATGGCGAAGCGGGTCCAGATCTCCTCGACGACGGCGGTGGAGTCGACCAGCGTGCCGTCCATGTCGAAGAGGATCGCGCGGGCGGTGAGCGTGACGGGCTGAGGCATGAGTCCATCCTGGCAAAGCCGGCGCTCAGCCCGGCATCGGGGTGGCGGCGATACCCTTGATGCGCCCCCGCACGGTGCCGGGGCACAGAAAGTGGGGGTCGATCGCGATGAGCGACGTCAACGGCAACACACCGCGCGCAGGCTGGTATCCGGACCCGGCGGGATCCACGCAGCAGCGCTGGTGGAACGGCACGGGCTGGACGGATTCGCTGCGGGACGCGCCGGCGGCGCCGGTGCCGCCGGTCGAACCGATCGCGCCGGTCGCGCCCGCGGCTGCGGCCGCTGCGCCGGCGACTCCCCCGGCTGAACCGGCGACTCCCGCTGCTGCGCCCTACCGGCCCGCCTTCGGCGAGATGCACCCGGGCGCCCCCGCACCGCAGCCCCCGTACGGTGCGCCGGGCTACAGCCCGAACGCTCCGGCGGCCCCCGCCTACAACCCGGCGCCCGCCTACAGCGGCCCCGGCGTCGGCGCCCCGCAGAAGGACCCGAGCATCCGCACGAACACCGTGTGGATCTGGCTGATCATCGGGCTGCCGCTGCTGAGCCTGTTCAGCATCTTCGCGTTCGACCCGAACGAGTTCGCGCGCGAAGTCGCGGCGGCCAGCAGCACCGGCTCCACCTCGTACAGCGGCATGGGGATGATGGCGAACCCGGTCTACGGATTGGTCCAGCTGCTCGGCTTCGCGATCACCGCGGCCACCATCCTGTTCGGCTTCTTCGACTACCGCGCCCTGAAGGCGGCGGGACTGCAGCGTCCGTTCCACTGGGCGTGGGGCTTCTTCGCGCTGATTGTCGGCCCGATCGTCTACGTGATCGGCCGCAGCGTCGTGGTGAAGCGGGTCACCGGCGGCGGCCTGCTGCCGCTCTGGGTGTTCATCGGCACCGTTGTTGTGCAGATCATCGTCGGCCTGGTCTGGGCCGCGCAACTCATCAACGCGATCATCGAGGTCATGCCCTCGATCCAGGGGATGTAGCGGGCGCGGTCTCAGCCGTCGCCGCGGTGGATCAGGCGCGAGAGCACGATCGCGGAGCGGGTGTGATCGACGTTCGGCGCGATCCGCACCTTCTCCAGCGCCAGCTCGAGGCTCGGGATGTCGCGCGAGCGGATGTGCACGATGGCGTCCGCGGAGCCGGTCACGGTACCCGCATCCACCACCTCGGGCACGGCGGAGAGGATGCGGCGCAGCTCATCCGGCGCGACCGTACCGCGGCAGAAGAGCTCGACGTACGCCTCCGTGCCCATGCCGTCCACGGCGGGGTCGACCTTGATGGTGAAGCCGCGGATCACGCCGTCGGCGACCAGGCGATCGACCCGGCGCTTGACGGCGGACGCCGACAGACCGACGACGGTCCCGATGTCGCCGTAGCCCGCGCGGGCGTTCTGGCGGAGCAGATCGAGGATCTTCCGGTCGATGTTGTCCATGCGTCGAGCGTAGTGTCGGTTGACGTGGAGATGAGTCGATGACGACGAGCCGGACCCCGATCCTGTTCCTCAGCGGCGCGGGACTGCCCGCGTGGATCTGGGACGAGGTACGCGCCGCGCTGAGCGTCGAGTCGGCCGTCGCGGCGTATCCGCGTGTGAAGGACAACGGCCCGCGCGAGTACGCGCAGCGCATTCTCGACGACGTCGACTGGTCGGAGTTCTTCGTCGTCGCGCATTCGATCGGCGGCGTCGTGGCTCGCGCCGTCGTGGACCAGGCTCCGGACCGAGTCGCCGGGTTGCTGGCGGTCGCCGCGACCGTGCCGGAGCCGGCCGAGTCCTTCCTGCGCGCGCAGCCGGCCCCGCAGCGGTGGGTACTCGCGACGGTGCTGCGCCTGGTGGGCACGAAGCCGCCGGACGGCGCCATCCGCTCCGTGCTCGGCCGCGGCCTTCCCGCGGCGACCGCCTCGCGCCTGGTCGCCGACTTCGCGCCGGAGCCGCTCGCGCTCTACCGCCGGCCCGGCGGCGACGCTCCGATCCCCGCGCACAGCCGCTACATCGTCACCACCGACGACCCCGACACCCCTCGACAGCGTCAGGAGGTGTTCGCGAAGGGTTTCGGTTCGACGCGGGAGATCGCGACGGGCCACCTGCCGATGCTGCAGGACCCGGCCGGGTTGGCCGCGCTGATCGACGAGTTCCGGCGGGAGGCGGGGCCGGTGCGCTGAGCGTCACCCCGCCGGGAACGCCTTACCCGGGTTCAGCGTGCCACGCGGATCCAGCGCCTGCTTCACCGCGCGGTGCATGGCGAGGACTCGCGGCGACAGCTCGGCGGCGGCGCCGGGCAGCTTGAGCAGGCCCACGCCGTGCTCGCCGGTGACCGTGCCGCCGAGTTCGAGGCACGCGGCGACGATGTCGTCGAACGCCAGCTTCGCCCGGGCCTTGGCCGCGTCGTCGCCGATCGGCGCGACGATCAGCGGATGCAGGTTGCCGTCGCCGGCGTGCGCGATGTTCGCGATCACCACGTCGTTCGAGGCGGCGGCGGCCTGGATGCGCGCGAGCATGGCGGGCACGGCGCGGCGAGGCACGCAGATGTCCTCCGTGAGCACGGGGCCGAGGCGCTCCAACGCCGGATACGCCAACCGGCGGGCGAGGAAGAGCCGGTCCACTTCCTCCGCATCCGTGGCGCGCTGCACCAGCACGCCGCCGGCCGCGGTGAACAGCTCGACCAGGCGATCGGCGAGCGCCTCGCCCGTGCTGCCCGGCTCATCCACCTTCGCCAGGAGCAGGGTGTCGACGTCGTCGGGGAGGCCCAGGTTCTGCCAGGCGTCGACGGCGCGCACGCACGTCTCGTCGATCAGCTCGAGCGCTGCGGGCACGATGCCCGCCCGGGAGACCGCCGCGACGGCCTCGCCGGCGGCGTGCAGCGATGGGAAGTAGCCCACGACGGCGCGCTCCTCGCGGCCGGCGAGCGGCAGCAGCTTGACGGTGACCTCGGTGATGATGCCGAGCGTCCCCTCCGATCCCACCATCAGCGCGGTGAGGTCGTAACCGGTGACGCCCTTCGCGGTGGTGCGGCCGAGGTGCACGATCGCGCCGTCGGCGAGCACAACGGTCAGCCCGAGCACGTAGTCGCGGGTGACGCCGTACTTCACGCAGCAGATGCCGCCGGCGTTCGTGGCGGCGTTGCCGCCGATGGTCGAGATGGCCTGGCTGGCCGGGTCCGGCGGGTACCAGAGACCGTGCTGCGCCACCGCGAGGCGGAGGTCGTTGTTGATCACGCCGGCCTCCGCGACCGCGTAGCGCTCGTCGACGTCGATCCGGCGCACGGCGCTCATCCGCTCCAGCGAGATGACGATGCTGCCGGCCACGCCGTTCGCGCCGCCGGAGAGGCCGGTGCCCGCCCCGCGGGGCACGACGGCGACGCCGTGATCCGCCGCCACCCGGACAGCGGCGGCGACCTCCTCCGTCGTCTCCGCAAGCACGACCGCGAGCGGCGGCACGTACGGCGCCCACTCCGCGTCGTCGTGCGCGTACGTCTCGAGCGCCTCGGCGTCGGTGAGCAGGCGCTCGTCGGGAACGAGCGCGGCGAGCTGGGCGAGGAGTGCGGCGTGCATCCTCCGAGGTTACGACGCGGGTGCCGGGCGGGGGCGTGACGGAGGACGGATCGAAATGAGCGGCACCTCGGAGCGTCCGCACGAGATCCGCGGAATTCCGCGGATCGTGCAGCGCCGGTGCCGGGTCGAGTTCCGCTGCATCCGTCCTGCGTCACCGCCACAGCGAGCGCCGGGTGTACGCCAGGACTGCTCGAACCGAGACGCACCGCCTCCGGTCGCCCGACGATCCGCGTGATCGCGCGGATCTCGGTGCCACGGTTCGAGGTGCGATCGCGTTGGAGCAGTCCTGGCGTACAGACGCGCCGCGCGCCGCGTGCTCGGTGAGCGCTCAGCCCGGCTCGTGGAACGCGCTCAGCGTCAGCTCGGCGCCCTGCGGGTCGCGCAGCCGCGCGGTGTCGGCCCAGAATCCGTCGCGGGTGTCGAGCAGGGTCGCGCCGAGCGCCTGGGCGCGTTCGACGCTGTGATCGCGGTCCGCGACGCTGATCGTGACGTGCCAGTGCGGCGCGTCCACGTCCGGCACGATGGAGCCGATCGCATCCGCGAAGCCCTCGGGAGCGCCGGCCTGGCGCTGGTAGATGCCCGGGTCGACGGTGGCTGCGAGGTGGTCGCCGTAACCGGGCACCACGATCATCCGGTGCGCGTCCGGCCCGAGGTCGAGGTAGCGCCAGCCGAACACGGAGCGGTAGAACTCCTGCGCCGCGTCGGCGTCGTTCGTGTGCAGATCACTGAAGTTCCACGCGCCGGGGAGGTTCGCGGTCTGCGCTCCGAGCCGCCGACGGGCCTGCCAGAGCCGGAACGGCGCGCCCTGCGGATCCGCGCACGTCGCCGCCCGTCCGCCGGGACCGGCGTCCTCGGGTTCGGCGAGCACGCTGCCGCCGGCCGAGCGCACGTCGGCGGCGGCCGCATCCGCATCCTCCACCGCGACGTAGGTGTTCCACTGGGCGGCGCCCGTGCCTGGCCCGATGGCGGCCACATCGCTGCCGTCGAGCTGCGCGATCAGGTAGACGCCCGGGGCGCCGGGCGGCATCGCGTTCTCGAAGGTCCAGCCGAACAGGCCTCCGTAGAACTCGGCGGCGGCCTGCGGATCGGGCTGTTCGGTGTCGATCCAGCAGGTGACGCCGGGTGGATAGGTGCGGTTCATGGTGCCTCCCTCGTTCCAGCGGCAACGCTACGCTCGCCGCGCCGGAAAGTAACGCGGCGGGAAGTAAGCTGACCCTTACAAGCCGCGGAGGAGGAGTGATGCCCGCCTTCTTCGACGGCCTCGGCTTCTGGGAACTGCTGCTCGGCCTGTTCGTTGTGGTGTTCCTGCGCGCGCAGGCGACGTACTGGATCGCGCGCGGCGTGGTGTCCGGGGTGCGCACCCGACGGTGGGGGCGGTGGCTCGACGCTCCGGCGATGGAGCGCGGTGCCCGCATCCTGAACCGCTGGGGCGCGCCCGCCGTGACGGTGAGCTTCCTCACCGTCGGCCTGCAGACGGTGATGAACGCCGCGGCCGGAGCGGCACGGATGCGCTGGCTCGTCTACCTGCTCGCGATGGTGCCGGGCTGCATCGCCTGGGCGTTCATCTACGCCACGATCGGCTTCACCGTGCTCTGGGCCGTGATCGGCGCCGCCGCCGGCAGCCCGTGGGGCGTCGCCCTCCTGCTCGTCCTGCTGCTCCTGCTCGCCGCCCTCCTGCTCACCCGCCGTCGCCGTTCTCTGCGCGGGTCCGTCGCGGTCAGGGGCGGTTCGTCGCGCGCACGTGCATCCGCTCGCCCTGGCGCCCGAAGAGGCTGAGGAACTCGACGGCGCGCTCGTCGGCGCCGCCGAACCAGTGCGGAGTGCGGGTGTCGAACTCCGCGGCCTCACCCGCCGACAGCACGATGTCGTGCTCGCCGAGCACCATCCGCAACCGACCCTTCAGCACGTAGATCCACTCCTGACCCTCGTGCGTGCGCGGCTCGGGTTCGCGGCGATCGCCGCCCGCCGGCAGCAGGTGCTTGAACGCCTGCAGCCCGCCACCGGCGTCGCGGCTGAGCGGGATGATCGTCATCCCGTGCCGCTGGATGGGCTTGAGGTGGATGCGCGGATCACCGGTCGCGGGGGCGCCGACCAGCTCGTCCAGTGGCACGCCGTGCGCCCGCGCCAGCGGCAGCAGCAGCTCCAGGGTGGCCCGGCGCTGACCGGACTCAAGCCGCGAGAGCGTGCTCACCGAGATGCCGGTCTGCTCGGACAGTGCGGCGAGGGTGACGCCGCGTCGGGTGCGCACCGTGCGCAACCGGGGGCCCACGGCGTTGAGTACGGCTTCGTCGTCCATACGGTCGAGACTATTGCCGTTTCGGCAAGGTCGCTACCCGGTAGCGGTGCGCCGGCGGCAGGCTCGGAGGCATGACGGATGAACAGTACGACGTAGTGATCGTGGGCGGCGGCGCGGCCGGACTCAGCGCGGCGACGGCCCTCGGCCGGGCCCGGCGCACGGTAGTGGTGATCGACGCCGGTGAGCCGCGCAACGCCCTGGCCGAGGGCGTGCACAACGTCCTCACGCGGGACGGGATCGCGCCGGCCGAGCTCGTGGCGATCGGGCGGGCGGAGGCGGCCGTTTACGGTGTGGAGTTCCTCGACGGGTCCGTCGATCATGCCGAGCCGGTGGGCGACGGATTCGCGGTGACGGTCGGCGCGCTTGTGGTCACCGCGCGCCGACTCCTGCTCGCCTCCGGACTGATCGACGAACTGCCCACCGTGCCCGGGCTGCGCGAACGGTGGGGGCGGGATGCGCTGCACTGCCCCTACTGCCACGGCTGGGAGGTACGCGATCAGCGCATCGGCGTGCTCGACGCCGGCGCGTTCTCGGCGCACCGCGCGTTGCTGTTCCGGCAGTGGAGCGCGGAGATCACCCTGTTCCTCGACGGCGCCACGGCGCTCACCGCGGAGGAGTCGGAGCAGTTGGCGGCGCGCGGCATCGCGGTCGTGCGCGGCGAGGCCGACCGCGTGGTCGTCGAGCGCGACGCGATCGTCGGACTCGAGGTGTCCGGCGTCGTGCATCCGCTCGATGCCGTCGTCGTCACCGCGAAGGTGCATCCCCGGGTGCCGGAGGGGCTGGGTGTCGAGATCGCCGAACACCCGATGGGCATGGGCACCCACGTGGTCACCACCCCGACCGGCGCGACGTCCGTGCCGGGCGTCTGGGCCGCCGGCAACGTCACCGACCTCGCCGCGCAGGTGGTCACCGCCGCCGCGGCCGGGCTGTGGGCGGGCGCGCAGATCAACCTGGATCTGATCGGAGCCGACACCCGGGCCGCGGTCGCGGCCTCCCGCGCCGACGCGCGGCGGGCCGCGGTCGCGGCCTCCCGCGCCGACGCGCGTTGAGGCACGGGCGCGAGCGAACATCTGGGCTGGTGTCAGCGGACGCCACCATGGATGCAGCATCGAGGATCCCCGTGTTTCCGCGGATCCAAGGCCGGCGCGGCGGGGTGCCGTTCGCTCACGCCAGCCCACATGTTCGCTTGCCCGGTCGACTCGATCAGCGCAGCCCGGAGACGAGGTGCAGCACCAGCTCGCGGCGGCGCGCCTCCGCCTCCGGATCGGAGGCGTCGACGAACGGCGTGACCTGCCAGATCTCGCACAGGCCCAGCACGGCGACGAACACGTCGTGCGCGTTCCAGCGCGGATCCGCGCGGCCGTCGGCCTGCCAGCTCACGATGGTGGCGACCGGATCGACGGCCTCGTCGAGCAGCGCGTGGGTCTCGGCCCAGAACTCGTCGCTCTCCATCCGGGCCCAGGTGAGCAGGCGCAGGTTCTCGGGATGGGCGGCGATGAAGTCGAACATCCGCCCGGCGAGGTCGGGCAGGTCACGCGCCTCCTGGTCGACGGCGAGCCCGATCTCCTGGATGGCGTCGGCGACCGCGGCGACGAACAGCCCGCGTTTGCCGCCGTAGTAGGCGTACAGCCGCTCCTTGTTCAGGCCGGCCGCCGCGGCCATCCGATCGACGCGGGCGCCGGCGAATCCGAATGCGGCGAACTCCGCGCGGGCGGCGGCGAGGATGCGCTCGCGGCTCGGGATCTCGGTCATGGGCTTACGCCCCTCTCATTCGTCGGCTAGTCTAGACCTCTGCCCAACCAACTGGTTGGGGTGGTCAGACTGCAACGAGGCGGATCCGATCCGAGGCTGGAAACCTCCGGCGCTTCCGTCGATCCGAAAGGCCGTGCATGTCCGCGCCCTCCTCCTCCCGTCGCTGGTGGGTCCTCGTGATCCTCGCGCTCACCCAACTCGTCGTCGTCCTCGACGGCACCATCGTCAACATCGCCCTGCCGCAGGCCCAGGAGCAGCTCGGCCTGAGCGACACCGAACGCCAGTGGGTCATCACCGCCTATGCGCTCGCCTTCGGTGCACTGCTGCTGCTCGGCGGGCGCATCGCCGACTTCTGGGGCCGCAAGCGCAGTTACCTGGTCGGCATGCTCGGCTTCGGAGCGGCCTCCGCGTTCGGCGGCATCGCCACCAGCGGCACCGAGCTGATCATCGCCCGCGGCCTGCAGGGCGTCTTCGCGGCGCTGATGGCCCCGGCCGCGCTCGCGCTGCTGACCGTGACCTTCCCGGGCGGCCGGGAGCGCAACACCGCGTTCGCCGTGTTCGGCACGGTCGCGGGGGCGGGGGCCGCGGTCGGCCTCGTGCTGGGCGGCGTGCTCACCGAGTTCGCCGACTGGCGCTGGTGCCTGCTCGTGAACGTGCCCGTGGTGATCGTCGGCTTCATCGCCGGCGTGATCATGGTCACCGAGAGCAAGGCGGAGGGCAAGAACCGCTACGACGTCTGGGGCACGATCACGGTCGCGCTCGGACTGGGCTCGTTGGTCTACGGCTTCACGCTCGCCGAGCACGGCTGGCTCGCGCTCGACACGATCGGCTTCATCCTGGCCGGCGTGATCCTGCTCGTCGTCTTCGTGCGGATCCAGCAGCGCAGCTCGCATCCGCTGCTGCCGCTGCGCATCGTCACCGACCGGATCCGCGGCGGGGCGTTCCTGCTGCAGGCGGTGGCCGGCATGGTGATGATCGGCGCGATGCTGTACCTGACCTTCCACCTGCAGATCGTGTTGGGTTTCGCGCCGCTGGAGGCGGGACTGGCGACGCTGCCGATGACGATCGTGATCATGATCGTGGCGCCGATCGCCACGAAGTTCCTGCCGCGCACCGGACCGCGCCCGCTGCTGATCGCCGGCCCGCTCGTCGGCGCCGCCGGGCTGGTGTACCTCTCGCGGATCACCGCGGACGGCGACTACTTCGTGCAGGTGCTGCCGGCCCTGGTGCTGCTGGGCGTCGGGATGGCGCTGATGTTCGTGACCATGCAGAACCTCGCGCTCGCGGGCGTCGAGCCGCACGATGCGGGTGCCGCGTCGGCGACGGCGAATGCCGCGATGCAGGTGGGCGGCTCGCTCGGGCTGTCGATCTTCACCACGATCTACGCGGGTGTCGTCGGCTCCGAGCAGACGCCGACCGCCTTCGTCGCCGGGTACTCGGCGGCGTTCATCGCGGCGGCCGTGGCGTTGGTGGTCGCCTCGGTGATCGCGGTGGTGTTCATCCGCGGGTCGAAGGAGGCGCTGATGCCGGCCGAAGGGGCGGCTGCGGTGCATCTGGGGTGAGGGAGAGGGGCGCAGCCCGGCTCCGCCGGGCTGTATCCTCAAGTGGTCCGTACCAGATAAGACCAGGAGGCCGTCGGCATGGAGATCGTCATCGAGCAGGATGCGGATGCGGTCGCCCGCACCGTCGCCGACATCGTCGAGGGCTACGTACGCGCGGGCGCCACGACCCTCGGCCTCGCCACCGGCTCGACGCCGCTGGGCAGCTACACCGAGCTGATCCGCCGCCATCGCGAGGAGGGCCTCAGCTTCGCGAAGGCGCGCGCCTTCCTGCTCGACGAGTACGTCGGGCTGCCGGCCGCGCATCCCGAGAGCTATCACTCCGTGATCCGTCGCGACTTCGTCGGACAGGTCGACCTCGATCCGTCGGCGGTGCGGGGCCCGAACGGCGAGGCCGCCGACATCGCGGCGGAGGCGCGCGCGTACGACGCGGCGATCGGGGCGGCCGGCGGCGTCGACGTGCAGTTCCTCGGCATCGGCACGGATGGGCACGTCGGCTTCAACGAGCCGATGTCCTCCCTCGCGTCGCGCACCCGGGTGAAGACGCTGACCGAGCAGACCCGGATCGACAACGCCCGCTTCTTCGACGACGTCTTGCAGGTGCCGCACCACGTGCTCACCCAGGGCCTCGGCACGATCTCCGAGGCGCGGCACCTCATCCTGATCGGCCTCGGTGCCGGCAAGGCGGCGGCGATCGCGGCGGCGGTCGAGGGCCCGCTCGCGGCGATGTGCCCGGCGTCGGTGCTGCAACTGCATCCGCACGTCACGGTCGTGATGGACGAGGCGGCGGCGAGCGAGCTCACCCACGCCGACTACTACCGCTACGCGATCGCGAACAAGCCGGCCTGGCAGTCGTTCTGATGCCGGTGCTCGAACTCGCCGTGCAGGATGCGGCGGGCGCGCGGATCGCCCGCGAGGTCGGCGCGGCGCGGGTCGAGCTCTGCGCCGCGCTCGGCACGACCGGCGGGCTGACGCCGAGCATCGGGCTGGTCGAGAGCGTGGCGGCCGTCGGCGTGCCGGTGCACGCGCTGGTGCGGCCGCGCGCCGGCGGATTCGCGTACGACGCGGAGGAGATCGCGGTCACGGTGCGCGACATCCGGTCGGTACTCGCCGCGGGGGCGACCGGCGTGGTCGTCGGCGCCGTGCGCGACGGCGAGGTCGATCTGGCGACGGTGCAGCGGTTCGTGGCCGCTGCCGAGGGGGCGCCGGTGACGTTCCATCGAGCGCTCGATGTCGTGGCCGATCCGCTCCGGGCGCTGCCCGGGCTGAGCGCCGCGGGCGTGGTGCGGGTGCTCACCAGCGGCGGCGCCGCGACGTGCATCGAGGGCGTCCGGATGCTCGCGCGGCTGGCCGCCGCGGGCTCGGGCCTGGAGATCATGGCGGGCGGCGGCGTCACCGTTCCCGACATCCCGACCCTCGCCGCGACCGGGGTCGACGCCGTGCACCTCTCGGCCCGCCGTACCGTCGCGAGCCCACCCGCCGGCCCTGGTGGCGGCCCCTCCTCCTTCGACGCGACCGACCCCGTCCTGGCCCACGCGGCCGCGCGCGCTCTCCGCTGCGCGACCGCTCGCCCGGCCTCCTGAGCGAAAAGTTGCAGCCCTGGAGTGCCGAGGGCTGCAACTTTTCGCTGTAGCGTCGGGGGAGGACGCCCCGCGGGCGAGGCGGATCGGCGCACGATGTGCGTCGTCCTCCCCGGGGCCACCCCGGGGCACGAAGACCGACGGAGAGACGCGGCGCTGCGCCACGCTGCGCTTCGCGCAGGCGAGCGCACGCACGGAGAGACAGGTCGCGCGCGGGGCGTCCGTGCGCCGAGCGCTGCGCGCCGGCTCCGGGCGCCCGCCGAGCGCTGCGCGCCGGCTCCCGTGCGCCGAGCGCTGCGCGCCGGCGGCCGAGTTCGCGTACCGTGGATGTGCGAGGGGGTGCGCGATGGTGGAACCGCCGACGGCGGCGGCGCGGCTGTACTCGCGCCCGCATCCGGATCCGCCCGCGTTCGGAACCGCGCTCGCCCACGGCTTCCTCGCGGGGGAGTGGACGCGGGCCGGGTTGATCGCATCCGGCGCAGAGGTGCTCGGGGCGCGCCGACGCTGGCTCGGGCCGCTCGTCGACGAGGTGCTGCTGTTCCATCCGCATCCGCCGTTCGACGCACCGCGCGCCCTCGCCCGGCTGATCGCGGTGAACGAGCGGATGCGCGCCGCCCTCGCCGACGCCGCCCACCGCGGCCGCCCGCTCGGCATCGCGCATCACCTGATCGCGGAGCCGCCGAGCGGGACCCACCCGGGCTCGCTCGCCGAGCTCGCCGCCCTGCTCGAACTCACGCCGGGCGAGCTGGACTGGTTCGCCGACACCCAACTCCGCCAGCGCCGCGCTCCCGACGGGCCGTTGCAGCACTACCGCTACGAATGGCGTGAACGCCCTGGCCGGCTGCCGCGTCTGCTCGAGGTGCCCGGCCGGCGCCTGCGCGCGGCGCAACGAGTGCTCCTGGAGGAGGTCGTCGGCCTCCTGCCGCTGCATGACGCCGCGCACGGCTTCGTCCCCGGCCGCAGCGTCCGCACGGGCGCCGAACGCCACCTCGGTCAGGAGGTGGTGATCGCGCTCGACCTGACCACCTTCTTCGCGCGCGTCTCGGCGCGGGACGTGTACCGCCTCCTCCGCGGCGCATCGATCCCCGAGGCCGTCGCCTACACGATCACCGGTCTGTGCACCCACGCCGTGCCGTATCGCGTGGCGGCGCACCCGCCGCGCGGCGGCGACCTCGACGAACGGTTCGCCCTGCAGAAGGCGCTGACGGTACCGCACCTCCCGCAAGGCGCGCCGACCTCGCCCGCCCTGGCCAACCTCAGCCTGCGCCGCTTGGACGCGCGGCTCGCCGGCTACGCGGCGGCGGCCGGCGCAGCGTACACGCGCTACGCGGACGACCTCGCCTTCAGCGGCGGACCGGCGCTGGCGCGACGAGCGGATGCGTTCATCCGTGGCGTCGAGCGGATCGTGGCGGCGGAGGGCCACCTGATCAACGCGCACAAGACCCGGGTGCGCAAGGCGGCCGTGCGCCAGAGCGTCACCGGCGTGGTGGTGAACCGGGTGACGAATGTGACCCGCACCGAGTTCGATGCGCTGAAGGCGACGCTGCACAATTGCGTCGTGCACGGGGCGGCCTCGCAGAACCGCGGCGCGCATCCCGACTTCCGGGCGCACCTGCTCGGACGGATCTCGTGGGTCGCCGCGCTGAATCCCGCCCGCGGCGCGAAGCTGCGCGAGGAGTTCGACCGAATCCATTGGTGAAATCCTGCGTGCTGCGCGCGGATGCGCTGATCCATTGCGCTCAGCGGCGAACATCGCAGGATGCGTGCGTGCGACACTGGATGCGGGCGTGCTCCCGCCCGGTGATCCCGCCGGCAACCGGAGCCTCAGGACTCGGTCCGCTCATCCGCAGCCTTTCTCTGGAGGACTCGAATGACCGACACCGCAACAGCGCAGGACATCCCGACCCGCACCCCCGTCGCCAAGTCGGTGCTGATGTGCCGCCCCGACTTCTTCACGGTCGTGTACCGGATCAACCCGTGGATGGACCCGGAGCTGCCGACCGACACCGGCCTGGCCGTGCGTCAGTGGCAGACCCTGTACGACACCTACGTGCGGCTCGGCTTCGACGTGCAGCTGATCGACGGCGTCGAGGGCCTGCCCGACATGGTCTACGCGGCCAACGGCGGCTTCGTGATCGACGGCATCGCCTACGGCGCCTCGTTCACCTATCCGCAGCGTCAGCCCGAGGGCCCGGCCTACATGGAGTGGTTCGGTGCGAACGGCTTCGACGTGCGCGTGCCCGAGGAGATCAACGAGGGCGAGGGCGACTTCCTGCCCGTCAAGGGCGTCATCCTGGCCGGCACCGGCTTCCGCTCGGCGTCGAACTCGCACGAGGAGGTCGCTCGGATCTTCGGCCGTGAGGTCGTCACGCTGAACCTGGTCAACCCGGCGTTCTACCACCTGGACACCGCCATCGCGATCCTGGACGACGAGAACATCGCCTACCTGCCCAGCGCCTTCGACGAGGCCGGCAACGCGAAGCTGCAGGAACTCTTCCCCGAGGCGATCCTCGTCTCGGAGGAGGATGCCGCGGTGCTCGGGCTGAACTCCTTCTCGGACGGCTACAACGTGGTCATCGCTGCCCGCGCGAAGGGCTTCGAGCAGCAGCTGCGCGAGCGCGGCTACAACCCGATCGGCGTCGACCTCTCCGAGCTGCTCCTCGGCGGCGGCGGCGTGAAGTGCTGCACGCTCGAACTGCGCGCGGCCCGGTAAGGCGATCTGCGGCGTTGTCGTCGGTCGCCGTGACTCCGTCACGTCTCCCTCCTCCGCCTTGCAGCTCACCTCACCGGACCACGCGCAGCCTGCTCCGGTGACCCCTGATTCACTCCACTTCCGGAAGGACGCCACGATGAGCGCCACGACCACGACCGCCTCGAACACCGGCCTCGACGCCCGCTCCGCCGAGCTGATCGGCCAGGAGGAGGCGCACGCCGCCCACAACTACCACCCGCTGCCCGTCGTCGCCGCCTCGGGCGAGGGCGCCTGGGTGACCGGTGTCGACGGCCGCCGCTACCTCGACTGCCTCGCCGCCTACTCCGCCGTGAACTTCGGGCACTCGAACCCGGTGCTGCTCGACGCGGCCCGCGCGCAGCTCGGCCGGCTCACGCTGACCAGCCGCGCCTTCCACAACGACCAGCTCGGCCCCTTCGTCACCGCGCTCGCCGCGCTGGCGAAGAAGGACATGGTGCTGCCGATGAACACCGGCGCCGAGGCCGTGGAGTCGGGCATCAAGGTCGCCCGCGCCTGGGGCTACCGGGTCAAGGGCGTCGCTGCGGGTCAGGCCAACATCATCGTCGCGGCCGGCAACTTCCACGGCCGCACCACCACGATCATCTCGTTCAGCGACGACGCGGAGGCGCGCGACGGCTTCGCCCCGTACACCCCCGGATTCCGCACGGTCCCGTTCGGCGACGCCGCCGCGCTCGAGGCGGCGATCGACGAGAACACCGTCGCCGTGCTGATCGAGCCGATCCAGGGCGAGGCCGGCATCGTCGTGCCGCCCGCCGACTACCTGCCGGCGGTGCGCGAGATCACCACGCGGCACAATGTGCTCTTCATCGCCGACGAGATCCAGTCCGGCCTCGGCCGCGTCGGCGCGACCTTCGCCTGCGACCTCGTGGGCGTGGTGCCCGACCTGTACCTGCTCGGCAAGGCGCTCGGCGGCGGCATCGTGCCGGTGTCGGCCGTCGTCGGCGACGCCGACGTGCTCGGCGTGCTGCAGCCCGGCCAGCACGGCTCGACCTTCGGCGGCAACCCGCTCGCGGCGGCCGTCGGCCGTGCCGTGGTCGGGATGCTGGCGACCGGCGAGTACCAGGCGACCGCCCGCGAGCGCGGCGCGCAGCTGCACGCCCGGCTGAACGAGCTGGTCGGGCGCGGCGTGGTCGCGGTCCGCGGTGCGGGTCTCTGGGCCGGCATCGACATCGACCCCGCGCTGGCCTCGGGCCGCGCGGTCTGCGAGGCGCTGATGGAACGCGGCGTGCTCGCGAAGGACACGCACGGCTCGACCATCCGCCTGGCTCCGCCGATCGTCGTCACCGCCGCCGAGATCGACTTCGCCGTCGACCAGCTCGAGGCTGTGCTCGACTCCCTCGCGTGAAGGGTTGTCACTTCGTCGGTGAGTAGCCGACAAAGTGACAACCCTTTCTCCCAGACCGGCGCGGCGGCTCCGGAGCTCTCACTCACTCGCCGCGCCACCCCGTGCGGCGCCGTCCGCGTACGAAATGGCGGCCGGCGCCGAACGCCACCCTTGACCCGGCGGAGCGGATCCGCGCGATCACGCGGATCCGTCGGCCGGTTCGAGGGGTGGCTCTCCGCTTCGCCCGACATTTTGTACACGACCGGTCGAAGCCGCGGTCGCTGACGGCGCCCTACTCGTCCTTCACCAGCGAGAGCGGATCCGTGATCGCCTCCAGGCTCTGCCGCTCCGCGTTCACGCCGAAGATCAGCGCCACCACGCCGCCGACGATCATCACCGCCGCACCCACGAAGTAGCCCACGGTGAGCGGCCCGCGGTCGCTGCCGTCGCCGATCAGGATGCCGTACAGCAGTGGAGCCACCGAGCCGGCGATCTGGCCCAGGGTGAAGAAGTACGAGATCGCCTGGCTGCGCAGCTCCAGCGGGAAGATCTCGCTCACCGTCAGATACGCGGAGGAGGCGCCCGCCGAGGCGAAGAAGAACGAGACGCACCAGAAGATCGTCTGCGTCGTCGCATCCAGCACGTCCATGCTGAACAGCACCGCCGAGACGGCCAGGACCACACCCGAGACGCCGTAGGTGAGGAAGATCATCTTCCGCCGGCCCCAGACGTCGAAGAGGTGGCCGAGCACCAGCGGCCCGAGCAGGTTGCCGATCGCGAACGGGAAGAAGAAGTACGAGACGGCGCTGTTCTCGACGCCGTAGAAGTTCTCCAGCACCAGCGCGTAGGTGAAGAAGATCGCGTTGTACAAGAACGACTGCGTGATCATCATCGTCGCGCCGACCAGCGTGCGCTTGGGGTAGTCCTTGATCAGGACCCGCGCGATCACGCGGAACGGGATGCTCTCCGTCGCCTTGACCGTGATCGCCTTGGCCTCGTCGACCGGCTCCAGCGTGCCGCCTTCGGCCTGCACCCGCCGCTCGATTTCGTCGACCGTCGTCTCGGCTTCCTCTTCGCGCCCGTGCGTCATCAGCCAGCGCGGGCTCTCGGGGATGTGCCGGCGCAGGTAGATGATCGCCAGGCCCAGGATCGGTCCGATGAAGAACGCGAGCCGCCAGCCGACGTTCTCGGCGAAGGTGTCGCTGAGGAAGTACACGTTCGCGGCCGCTCCTAGCGCGGCGCCACCCCAGTAGGTTCCGTTGATCGCGATGTCGACCCGGCCGCGGTACTTCGACGGGATCAGCTCGTCGATCGCCGAGTTGATCGCCGCGTACTCGCCGCCGATGCCCATGCCCGCGATGAAACGGAACACCAGCAGGAATCCGTAGGCGGGCGAGAGTCCCGCGAGGCCGCTGGCGACCAGGTAGATCACCAGGGTCAGGATGAAGAGCTTGCGCCGGCCGAGCCGGTCCGACATCCGACCGAAGATCAGCGCGCCCGCGATCTGCCCGACCAGGTAGACGGTGCCGAGCAGGCCGACTTGGGCCGAGTCGAGGCCGAACTCCTTCGCGAAACCGGCGGACGCGACGATCTGGATCTCAAGCCCGTCCAGCACCCAGGAGAAGCCGAGGCCCACCACGATGCTCCAGTGGAACTTCGTCCACGGCAGCCGATCGATCCGGGCCGGGACGAGGCTCTTCACCGGGGCGCGATCGTTCTCCGTCGTCGTCGACATGCTGGTTTCCCTTCGAACGCGGCGCGGCGCGGCGGGGCGTCGGCATCACTGACTCGGCGACTCTACGCCCATACATGGCTGCGCTATGTACCCATTGCGTCCGGCCCAGCGGAGGAGTAGAACCAGCGCCTACGCTGGGAGGCGTGATCACCGCCGCCACCCCCGCCCTGACCGAGAACTACGTGCTGAGCGAGGGGCCGGTGTGGGATCCGCAGACGCAGCGGCTGACCTGGGTCGACATCGAACGCGGCGCCGTACTGTCGGCGCCCCTGCTCGACGGTGCGATCGGGGCCGTGACCCGCACCGACCTCGGTGAGTACGTGGGCTGCGCGCTGCCGCTGGGCGACGGCCGCACCCTCGTCGCGCTGACGCGCTGTCTCGCGATCGTGGAGGTGGACGGATCCGTCACCCGTGGCTCCGATCTGCTGCCGGAAGGCACGCGCTTCAACGACGGCAAGATCGATCCGCAGGGTCGACTGGTGCTCGGCTCGCTCAGCCTGGGCGAGGTCACCGGCGACAACGTGCTGCTGCGGCTCGAGGCCGACGGCTCCGTGACCACGTTGGACGAGGACATCCGGCTGAGCAACGGCCTCGGCTGGTCGCCCGACGGCGCGTGGTTCTATTCGATCGACACCGAGTCGAACGTGATCTTCCGCCGCTCCTACGGCGAGCGGACGGGCGAGCGCGAGGCGTTCATCCGCTTGCCCGAGCGGGTCTGGGCCGACGGGATGACGGTCGACGCGCAGGGTCGGCTCTGGGTCGCCATCTGGGGCGGATCCGGCGTGCGCGTCTTCGATGCCGACGGTGCCCTCGTCGACGACCTCGGCATCGCGATCGACGCCCCGCACTCCTCCTCCGTCGCCCTGATCGGGCCGGAGCTCGACCTCGCCGTGGTGACCAGCGCGTCCCGCGACCTCTCCGCCGAGGAGCGCGCGCTGTACCCGCACGCGGGCGGCCTCTTCCTCGCCACCCCGGGCGCCGTCGGCCTCCCCGCGACGCGCTGGCTCGAGGTTCCCCTCCCGTGACTCCCGGCGAGATGCCTCTTCTGTACGATCCGCTCGGCGTGTCGCGTACGAAAGAGGCATCTCGCGGGGGTCAGGCGAGGGCCTTCTCGAGGACAGCGGCCTCGTGGCGGTGGCCGACGGTCTCGTAGCCGACGACCACCACGAACGGTGCGAGCGTCACCAGGATCAGGCAGACCCCGATCGGCGCGCCGAGCGCGGCAGCGACCACGCCGGCGGCGAGCAGCGCCAGAGTGCCCAGCATCAGCCAGAGGTGGAACGGATCGAAGGACTGCACCAGCCATGCGTACAGCGCGAACATCGTCAGCATAAAGACCGTCACCGGGATCGCCACCGAGAGCACCGTACCGACCAGGCCGATCTCCGAGTGGTGCTCGATCAGGTACTGCACCATGTGCAGGCCGGCGCCGGTCGCGGCGATCGAGGCGAAGATCAGCAGGTGGCCGTAGCCCCAGACGAACGCGCGGTTGCGGAAGCGGTGCAGGATGACGCCGGCCGGCAGGGTGAAGTAGCCCCACCACAGTCCGAAGGTCAGCCCGATCCCGGTCACCACCAGGATCGCGACCTCACCGGACCAGCCGGATTCGTTCATCACCGCCGTCGCCGCCGCGAGGGTACCGAACACGCCCTCACCCAGGGCGATGATCGTCAGCAGGCCGTAGCGTTCGGCGATGTGGTGCGCGTGCCACGGCGTCGAGCCGACGCCGGCCTTCTCGCCCGCCCGCTCCGCGATCACGGGCCCGGCCATCTCGACGCAGAACAGCACGAGCGCGATCACGATCGTCGCCGGCAGCGGCAGGTTCAGCACCGTCATCACGACCCAGCCCACCTGCGCCAGCGCGATGTTCTTCGCGTACGCCAGCGAGACCATTCGGCGCGCCGGATCCTGCTTCGCCGCCCGCAGCCACTGCAGCAGGAGGGCCACCCGCATGATCACGTAGCCGAGCACGAGCACCGTGTTGTCGAGGTGCTCGCCCTCGTTGATCGAGTGGAACAGGGCCGGGATGCCCAGCGCGAGCACCACCACGCCGATCATCTGCACCATGGTCAGGATGCGGAACAGCCAGTCGTCGGTGTCGTAGGCCGAGGCGAACCAGGAGAAGTTGATCCACGCCCAACCGATCGCGAACATCGCGAAGCCGAAGGCGCCCAGTGCCGGGCCGATGTGCCCCTCCGACAGCAGGTGCGCGGCGTTCTCGCCGGCGATGCCGAACGAGACCACGAAGGTGAGGTCGAAGAGCAGTTCCAGCGGCGTCGCGGCACGGTGCGACTCGTGCGGATCGCGGCCGCTCATCCGGCGCAGACTGTGGGCGAAGGTCGGGACCTGAGGTGTCGTCACGGTGACAATGATGACGGATGTGCGCGCATTACGCTGACCTGATGCATCCCCTCGACGCCGCGGATCCCCTCGCCGCCCACCGTGATCTGTTCGTCGCCTCGACGGAGGTCCGTTCCTACCTGGACGGCAACTCGCTGGGCCGCCCGCTGCGGGCGAGCGTCGAGCGGATGCGCACCTTCGCCGCCGAGGAGTGGGGCGGGCGCCTGATCCGCGGCTGGGAGGAGCGCTGGCTGCAGATGCCCTTCGAGGTCGGCGACGCGCTCGGCGAGGCGGCGCTGGGCGCGGCGGCCGGGCAGGTCGTGGTCGCGGACTCGACCACGGTGCTGCTGTACAAGCTCGCCCGGGCGGCGCTCGCGACGCGCCCCGGACGCGCCGAGATCGTGGTCGACAGCGACAACTTCCCGACCGACCGCTACGTGCTCGACGGCATCGCCCGCGAGACCGGGGCGACGCTGGTGTGGATCGAGGCGGATCCGTCGTCGGGCGTTTCTCCCGCGCAGGTGGCGGCCGTGCTGAGCGAGCGGACCGCGCTGGTACTGCTCAGCCAGGTCGCGTACCGCTCCGGTTTCCTCGCGGACGTGCCGGCGATCACCGCGCTGGCGCACGACGCGGGAGCCCTCGTGCTCTGGGACGCGAGCCACTCGGTGGGTTCGGTGCCGACCGGGTACGACGCGTGGGGCGTCGACCTCGCGGTGGGCTGCTCGTACAAGTACCTGTGCGGCGGTCCGGGAGCGCCGGCGTGGGCGTACGTGCGACGCGGCCTGCAGGATCAGCTGGTGCAGCCGATCCAGGGCTGGATGGGCGTGCGCGACATGTTCGCGATGGGCCCCGCGTACGCGCCCGCGCCCGGGATGCGGCGCTTGCTCAGCGGCACGCCGCCGATCACCGGGATGCTCGCGATGCAGGACATGATCGCGCTGATCGCCTCGGTGGGGATGGATGCGATGCGCGCGAAGTCTGTGGCTCTGACCGAGTACGCGATCGAATTGCACGACGCGTGGCTCGCGCCGCACGGCGTGCGACTCGGGACGCCGCGGGATGCGCAGCGGCGCGGCTCGCACGTGACGGTCGCGCATCCGTCGTTCCCGGCCCTGGTGCCGCGGCTGCAGGCCGAAGGCATCATCCCCGACTTCCGCGCGCCGGACGGCATCCGCCTGGGCCTGTCGCCGCTGTCGACCTCGTTCGCCGAGCTCGAACTCGGCATCGCGGCGATCCGCGACGCGCTCGCGTAGTCCGGGGGCCCGCCCACCCGGCCCGCCCGCCCGGACACTTCGCGAAATTTCGCGAGATTCGCTGCTGCGGACGAGATGCCGGTCTCCGGACGGGCCGGGATTCGACGTACCGGTTCTCGGACGAGATCCGCCGCCGCGGCGGGGCACCTCGTCCGTAGCGCCGAATCTCGCGAAATTTCGCGACGTAGGCGCGGCGGGCGCGGAGGGGCCAGCAGGGCGCGCGGGTCAGGCGAGCAGGGTGTGCTGCAGGAACGGGCTCGCGAATTTGCCGGTCGGGTCGTAGTCGGCGACGAGGGCGCGCCAGTCGGCCAGCTTGGGGTAGAGGGGTTGCAGCTGGTCGGGGCCGGCGAGGAAGTGCTTGCCCCAGTGCGGCCGCGCGCCCAGGGGCAGCAGGGCCGCCTCGATGTCGGGCAGCACCGAGTCCACTCCGGCGAAGTCCTTCTTCCACGTGAAGTGGATGCCCACGCTGTCGCGGCCGTACGCGGGCGAGAGCCAGAGGTCGTCGCCGGCCATGGTGCGGATCTCGGTGATCAGCAGGTACGGGTCGATCCGCTCGCCCAAGGCGCGCAGCGCCGTGAACGCCTCGACCACTCGCTCGCGCGGCACCATGTACTCACTCTGGATCTCGTCGCCGAGGCTCGGCGTGGAGTCGATGCGGAAGTGCGGGAGCCGCTCCGACCACGGGCCGACGACGCCGCCGAACTGCGTGAGGTTGCTGTCGGCGGAGTCCTGGCCCACGGTGAACAGCTCGGCCGGCGCGACGAGGGCGCCGAGGTGAGTGGCATCGACCACCGCCGGCACGCCATCCGTCACCTTCGTCTTCAGCCACAGGGCACCCACGGTGTCGCCGGACCAGTGCGTCATCAGGCTGACGCTGTAGGCGGCGCCCGAGACGGCGTCGAAGTCGGCGAGCACCCGCTCCCACGGCAGGTTCACGAAGGCGTCCTGGCGGACGTCGAAGGTGGGCTGGATATCGAGGGTGACCCGCGTGACGATGCCGAAGGCGCCCAGACCCACGACGATGCCGTCGAAGCCGGGGTCGCCGCGGCGAACGGTGCGGACGGACCCGTCGGCGGTGACGAGTTCGAGCGCGGAGACGGCGGTGGAGAGATTGCCGTTGCGGTCGCCCGAGCCGTGTGTGCCGGTCGCGGTGGCGCCGGCGACGGAGATGTGCGGCAGCGATCCCATGTTGTGCAGGGCGTAGCCGAGGCCGGCCAGGTAGCTCGCGACGACGCCGTAACGCGTTGCGGCGCCGACGGTGACCGTCATCGCCTCGGCGTCGATCACGGGATCGGCGGGCAGGCCGCCGAGGAAGACCAGGGCACCCGGAGTGTCGGCGAGGCCGTTGAAGGAGTGGCGCGTGCCGAGTCCGCGGACCCGGTCGTGCTCGCGGACGATGCGCTGAACCTCCTCGATCGAGTTCGGTTCGAGGATGGTGGCGGCCGTGAACTCGTAGGTTCCGGCCCAGTTGCTCCGTTGCGTCATGGCTCTATTGTGCAGCTTCTCGTGGATTTGTCGAGTCATCCAACTAATGCTCGGCTGCGCGGGCGCATCCGATGCACAGTTCGGCGGCTGGGCGCGCCACGAGCCGGTCGATGCCGATGGGAGCTCCGCACCGTCGGCAGACGCCGTATCCACCCGATCGGATCCGGGCGAGGGCGGTGCCGATCGCATCCGCTGCGGCCAGACGTTCGTCGCGGACGCCGGCCAACTGCGACCACTCCGCCGAGAGCGGTGTGCCTTCCGGGTCGTGCTCGTCGTCGGCCGTCCCGTCACCTCGGTCGGCGAGGACCGCGTCGAGATTGCCGTCGAGTCGGGCGAGGTCGGCGTTCACCTCGGCGAGGCGTTCCCGCAGAGCCGCCTCCTGGCTCGTGAGCTGCGCGGGGGTGAGGGGGAGCCGATCCATCCGGACATCGTCGCACGGTGCGAAGTTATCCACAGGCGGAGGTTTTTTCGTTTTCGGTGCCGCCGAGCCGCCACGATGGTGCGTCATGGATGTGCAGATGGCGTTGATGCAGCTCGAAGGCGTGGCGCGAACGAAGGAACTGGTGGACCTCGGGGTCTCGGTCCGAGCGTTGGCCGCCGCGGTCGACCGCGGCGAGGTGGTCCGGGTGCGGCAGGGGATGTACTGCATCGCCACGCTCGATTCGGATGCGCGCGCGGCGGCGCGGCTCGGTGGGCTCGTGGCCGGGCTGTCCGCGCTGAAGCGGCAGAAGGTCTTTATGGCGCCCGGGCTGCCGGCCGGACTGCAGGTGTGGGTCGGGCCTAACGCGAAAGACCGGGTGCCGCCGAGGAACGTCACTCTCTTCTGGGATCGTGGTTGGAGCGGCGACGGGCGAGTTGCGGTGTCCACCCTGCATGCTTTGTGGCAGGTTGCACGATTCGAGCGGCCCGATGTCTTCCTCGTCGCGGTCGAGTCCGCGTTGAATCGTCAGCTGATCCGATTCGTCGATCTGGACACTCTCGTCGAACGTCTGCCGCAGGACCGGATCGACATCGTGAACCGCGCCCGCGATTCGTCTCAGAGCGGGTTGGAGAGCCTCGCCGCCTACCGGCTTGAGGGCAGCGGTTACGACGTTCGGCGTCAGGTGCCGATCCGCGGCGTCGGTGTCGTCGACCTCTTGATCGGAACGTCACTCATCGTCGAGCTGGACGGCGAGTCCACCCACGATTTCCGGGCCGACCGTGAACGGGATACCCAGGCAGCGCGTCGACGGTACGCGACTCTCCGGTTCCACCATGACCAGGTCTTCGGCGACTGGGAGGCCATCGACGACGCGGTGCACGAGTACGTCTCGCTGGGGTATCACGCACAGGAGCCTCGAGAACTCGACGAATGAGACCGGTGCGCCGCGGGGGATGTGTCAAACGAAGGACGGCGCGTTCGGTCACCGAATCCGACCCGCGGAATCACGCGGATTCCGAGGGCGGAAACCGGGTGGCGTTCTGTGCCGTCCTTCGTTTCACACACGAAAGGGCCGCCACCTCGCGGTGGCGACCCTGTCGCGATGCCGTTCTACTCGGCGCGGCGGCGGCGACCCAGCAGTACACCGCCGGCGGCGAGCAGCGCGGCGGCGGCCGCGGCCAGCCAGCCCGTCTCGACGCCCGTCGCGGCGAGGCTGCCGCCCGCAACGGGTGCCGGAGTGGCGCTCGCCGTGGCGGACGGGGCAGGTGTCGCGGTCGGCGTCGGTTCCGGGGTCGCGCCCGTGCCGAACAGCTCGGCCGATGTGCCGAGGTTCGCGAACACGGTCTCGCCGTTCGCGTCGTCGACGCCGTCGTTGTCGGTGATCACGTAGACGTCGCCGTCGCCGCCCACAGTCAGACCCTCGAGCTTCTCCTGGGTCCAGCCGGCGCCGGCCAGCAGTGTCGGCAGCACGTCGACGGCGAGCGTCTTGGGCAGCACGGTCAGCTCGGACGATCCGGCCTCGCTCGGCAGCGGGACCGTGTAGATCGCCTTCAGCACCGCATCCGGCCCGTTCAGCTTGTCGCGCTCGATCACCGCGAGCGTTCCGGCACCGGTCAGGGTGATCTCCGACAGGCCGTTCCAGTCGCCCTTGACGCCCGACGCCGCCTCCAGCTGGTAGCCGTAGAACGACCAGGTCCCGGCCGTCACGTCGTAGCGACCGAGGCGCACGACGCCGTCCGGGTCGCCCGTGACGGAGCGCTGCAGGGCGGTCCACACGACCTCGTGGCCGTCGACCGTCTGCGAGGTCACGCCCTCGAAGCCCTGCTTGCCCAAGCCGGCGGCGACGTCGGCGGGCAGCGCGATCGTCTCGACGACCGCACCCGTGGCGTCGAGGCGGATCAGGGTGTTCTCGGCGCCCGTCGCGCCCTCGTTCACGACCCAGAAGCCGCCGTCAGGACGCGCGAAGACGCCTTCCAGGTCGAGTGCGGCGGGTTCGCCGCCCTCGGTCACGGTCAGAGTCCGGTCGATCACCGCGGGCACCACGGACGTGTCGATCGCGTAGATCTCGCTCGGCGTGTACGCGTTGTCGCTCACCGAGTAGAGCCGCGACGGGTCGGCCGGGTCGGCCGACAGGCCGGACTGCGCACCCCACGCGATCGGCGTGCCGTCGACCACGGCCGACTCGATCGTGGGGAACGACGGGGTGGCTGCACCCAACTGGTAGACCTGCACCGTCGCGCGGATCAGCGCCTCCGCGTCATCGGTCTCGCTCGACACGACCAGCAGCCCGCGCTCCGGGATGGCCAGCAGCCCCTCCGGACCCGGCGTGGAGGGCAACGCCTGCACGAAGACGGGCGCGGCCGGGTCGGTGACGTCGTAGACGGCGACGAAGTTGGCTCGCTCCGAGCCGACGAACACGTAGGGCACTCCGTCGAAGGTGGCGGAGAGCAGGCCCTCGGGCTCGCTGCCCTTCGCATCCGAGCGCTTGTCGGGGTAGAGGCCCAGCTGCACGGCCAGGTGGTCGAAGCTGTTGCCCGAGTCCCAGGCGACGTCGCCGGTGGCGGCGTCGAAGACGGTCCAGCCGCGGCTGCCGCCCTTCCAGTCGCCCTCGTTCGCGGTGGCGAGGTGGTCGGCGCCGACCCAGCCGATCGCATCCGGCTCGCGCGGCACATCGGTGATGGTGTCCACGAGCGCGATGTGGTCGTCGTCCAGGGCGTCGATGCCGGTCACCGTGGTGGTGCCGGTCGAGAAGTGCGAGAGCACGGTGGCCGAGGCGATGTCGACGATCGCGACGCCGTTGTTCTCCTGCAGGGTGACCGCGACCGTGGAGTCGTCGGGGCTGATGGTGACGTACTCGGGTTCCGGATCCTCCGGAGTGTCCAGCCCTTCGAGTCCGGTGAGGTCGACGTGCTCGACGGCCCAGTCGCTCGGCGCGCCGGTGAGCGGGATGATCGCCAGGCCGCCCGCCGGCAGCTGCGGCAGGTCGCCCTCACTGTATCGGCCGGATCCGCCGCCCTCCGGCGTGAACTCCTCGTCGCGCTGGTTCTCGATCGCGATCACGGCGTACGCGCCGTCGTCGGTGACGTCGATCGAGTCGGGCTGGCCGCCGAGCTCGATCGTCGCGAGTACCGCGTGCGAGTCGGCGTCCAGCACGCTGACGTGACCCGAGGGGTTCGCGAAGTCGCCGTCCGAGGTGTCCACAACGGCGAGGATGTAGTCGCCCGTCGCGTAGACGGAGGTCGGCTCGCCGCCGACGCCCACGCCGCCGAGCGGCTGCGGGTTCGCGGGGTCGGTGATGTCGAAGAAGCCCAGGCGCTGACCGGCCGAGTCGGTGGAGATCACGGTCATGCCATCGGGGGAGACCGTGGAGATCTCGGCGACGGCGGCGTCGACGGCCGGGTCGGCCGCGTTCAGGTACGCGGGCGCGGTGGCGATGCGGGTGAAGAACGGGCCGGCGGCGTCCGCGGCGACGGCGGGTGCGGCGGAGGATGCGGCGCAGACGAGCGCGACGCCGGCGGCGGCGAAGGCGCCGGCGCGCATCCGCTGGGGGCTGAGGAAAGGCACGGGACTCCTGAGAAATCGTGAAGGGGGCGCCCTTACGCTGCCGCCGCCGAGTGAACCCGGCGCGTGCCGGCCATGGCCCGGAGGTGAACGGCGGATGACCGAGCGCGACTCACGAGAAGGGGGTTGTCACCCCGTCCCGCGGGACGCAGTGACAACCCCCTCTGTTCTCGAGTCAGCGCGGCGTCGCTCGGCGGATCACGAGGTAGCCCAGCACCGCCGACCACGCGGTGGGCAGCAGCAGCAGCGCGAACACACCGACCACGCCGAGGTCCACGAGCCAGGTCCCGAGGGCGATCCAGCCATCGGAGTAGATCAGGGCGCCGAGCCCGGCGAGGACGATAGCGGCGAGACCGACGCCCCATACGAGCATCCCCTTCGCCCGCCAACGCATGTAGATCGCCGCGATCGCGGCCCCGGTGAACAGCACGAACAACTGCAGGGAGAAGGTCGAGAACGCGTCGAACCAGAAACCGTTCGTGCCGTACCAGAGCGCGTCGAACATCCGCGCCCCGATGAACCAGCCGCCGGTCGCCCGCTCCAGCTGGAGCAGGATCGCGAACGCCAAGCCGTTCACCGCCGAGAGCGCGACGAAGAGCAGGGAGGTGCCGAGCCAGAAGTCGCGCCGCGTCGCGCCGAAACCGAGGCTGAACGGGAAGGTCAGCGTCACGGCCTGGATGCCCACCACGATGAGGTACCACTGCGGCGAGACCACGGCCCAGCTGTAGCGCTGCCCGATGTCGGGCCCGCCGCCGGCGCCGAGGATGAGCGCCATCACGATCATGGTCACGGCCCAGGCCATCCCGACGATCAGCCACGGGATGCCGATGAAGACGCTCGTGTTGACCAGGTGCAGGCGCGCGATCCGCGTCAGGCGGCCCAGGCGCGACGGGGCGGATGCGGTGCGCGGCAGGGCCGCGGAGACGGTGGTCATGAGAGCACTCCGTTCGAGGCGGTTTCGAGGGTGACGCCGCTCGTGCGGTGCACGATCAGCTGCTGCAGCGAGACGGGCGCGAGTTCGAGGCCGCGCTCGGTGGCCTCGCGGCGCTCGCCGGGGGTGAGCTGGGCCTGGATGGTGACGGAGGCGAGCCCGCCGATGCCGTCGCGGGCCAGCACCGGCCGGCCGGCCACGAAGACGTCGACGTCGCTGCGGCGGCCGACCACCGTGGTGGCGCTGCCGCGCAGCTCCTCCGCGGACGCGTCGATCAGGATCCGCCCGCCGTCGATCACGATCACGTGTTCGAGCAGGTCGGCTGCCTCGTCGATCAGGTGCGTCGAGAGCACGATCGTGCGCGGATGCTCGGCGTAGTCGCTGAGCAGGCGGTCGTAGAAGAGGCGGCGCGCCACCGCATCCAGGCCCAGGTAGGGCTCGTCGAAGAAGGTCAGCCGAGCGCGCGCGGCGAGGCCGACGATCACGCCCACCGCGGAGAGCTGCCCGCGGGAGAGCTTCTTGATCGGGCGGTTCAGCGGCAGCTGGAAGTCGTCGACGAGCTGCGCCGCGAGATCCGCGTCCCAGTTCTCGAAGAACAACGGGCCGGTGGCGAGCACGTGACTCGCCTTGAACCCGTCGGGGTACTTCTGCGCCTCCGAGATGAAACAGGTGTGCGAGAGCACCTCGGCGTTCTCGGCGGGCGCGTGCCCGAAGACCTCGAGCGTGCCGGCGTCGGGGAAGACCTGCCCGGTGAGCAGCTGCATCAGTGTGGTCTTGCCCGCGCCGTTGCGGCCGAGCAGCCCGTGGATGGCGTTCTCGCGGAGGCCGAAGTCGACGCCGTCCACGGCGGTGAACGAGCCGTACTTCTTGGTGAGGCCGCTCGCCCGAGCGACGATGGAGTCGGTCATGCCGGCTGTCCTTTCGAGACGGTGATGTGGTTGCGGATGAGGTCCGCGAGGTCGTCGGGAGTCATGCCGATCCGTCCGGCTTCCGCGATCAGCGGATCCAGGAAGGTGGCCGCGAACTGCTCGCGGCGGCGGGCGAGGATGCTGTCGCGGGCGCCGGCTGCGACGAACATCCCGATGCCGCGGCGCTTGTAGAGGATCCCCTCGTCGACCAGCAGGCCGACGCCCTTCGCGGCGGTGGCGGGGTTGATCCGGAGGAAGGCGGCGAGCTCGTTGGTCGAGGGGGCCTGACCTTCTTCGGTGAGCGTGCCGTCGACGATGTCGTTCTCGATCCGCTCGGCGATCTGCACGAACAGTGGTCGTCCGTCGTCCATGGCGCCTCCGGTGGTTGCTGGGTTAGTTACTTCAGTAACTAACCAACCATCTGGCTCGGCCCCTGTCAACAACGGAGTTATCCACAGAAGTGAACCGTGGCCCCCGAAGGAGGGTCGGAACTTGTCACGATGGGTTCCATGCAACCGGTGCCCGCGCTTCGCTCGCTCGACGGCGTCGCGCGCTTCGCCGAGCTCACGGCGCTCTCCGTCTCACGTCGGGCGCTGCGAGCGGCGGTCGCGGCAGGGGACGTGATTCGCGCCCGCGAAGGCGTCTACCGACTCCCCGACCTCGATCCCGAGCTCGCGGCGGCCGTCGCCGTCGGCGGCAAGATCGCCGGGGCGACCGCGCTGCGACGGTTGGGGCTCTGGCTCCTCGACGAGGGTCGGCGGCCGATATCCGTTTGGATTCCCGCGAGCAGTAACGTGCGCGTGCCGCTCGGGCGGATGCGGGTCTACCGGGATCGGGCCTGGCCCGACGACGGCCGTAGGGAGGTGACGGTGCTGCATGCGCTCCGGCAACTCGCGTCCGAGTGCTCGGGCGCCGACGTCGAGCGGGCGCAGGAACGATTGATCGTCGCCGTCGAATCGGCGCTGAACCGACGCCTCATCGTGGTGGATGACCTGGACCGGCTGCACCGGGATGCGCCGGCGGCGGCGCACGCGGTCCTCGACGCGGCAGTGGCCAGTTCGCAGAGCGGGCTCGAGAGTCTCGTGCGCTGGCGCCTGCAGCTGATGGGGATCAGGACGCAGGCGCAACACTCCATCCGAGCGGATCTCGTCGACCTGCTCGTCGGGACCTCGCTCATCCTGGAACTGGATGGTCGCGCCTTCCACGATTTCGAGGACGACCACGAGCGTGACAACGATCACGCGATCGAGGGCTTCGTCACCCTGCGCTGGACCCACAAGATGGTGCTCACGGGGTGGCCGAGGTGCCGCGCGGCGTTGGAGAGTCGCATGAGCCGGGGTCTTCACCTGCTGTGAGCGCCGCGCGCGAACATCTGGGCTGGCGTGAGCGAACGGCACCCTGTCTCGCCGGGCCGCAGTCCGCGGAATTCCGAGGATCTCGGTCCGCCCGGTCGGGGTGCGGTTCCCTGACACCAGCCCAGATGTTCGCTCTCGCGCGGCATCCGGCGGTGTGCTCGTCCGAGTCGAGCGCGCGAAGGCCGAACGCGCCGCCCTCGGCGCGGTGGTATGCGGCTGCTGCTAAACGGCGCGCGACGGCGGTGAGCGCCGCGGGCGAACACCTGGGCTGGCTTGAGCGAATGGCACCCTGTCTCGCCGGGCCGCAGTCCGCGAGATTCCGCGGATCCCTGCGGCCGCGGCGGAGGTGCGGCTCGCTGAAACCAGCCCACGTGTTCGCTAACTCTGGCGACCCCGCGGCTCGAAGCGCACCGGCGGGTGGGCGGCGCGCACGATCGCGCGCAGCGACTCCAGGGAACCCGACACGATGCCCGCCGCGCGGGCCTGCACCAGGATGTTGCCGATCGCCGTGGCCTCGACCGGGCCGGCGAGCACCGGCCGGCCGGTCGCGTCCGCGGTCAACTGGCACAGCAGCGCGTTCTGCGAGCCGCCGCCCACGATGTGGATGACGTCGACCCGCACGCCCGAGAGCTCCGCGGCCTGCTCGATGGTCACGGCGTAGGCCACGGCGAGCGACTCGAGGATGGATCGCACGAACTCGGCGCGGGTGCGCGGCTGCTCGCGGCCGTGCTCGACGCACCACTCCACGATGCGTCCCGGCATGTTGCCGGGGGCGATGAAGCGCTCATCCGCGGCGTCGAAGACCGTGACCGGCCCGCGGATCGCGGCGGCCTCGGCCAGCAGGGCCGTCAGCTCGATGCTCTCGCCGCTGCGCTTCTCCCACGCGCGGATCGACTCCGAGAGCAGCCAGAGGCCGGACACGTTCTTCAGGTATCGGATCCGCCCGTCGACGCCGCCCTCGTTGGTGAAGTTCGCGGCGAGACCCTCCAGACTCACCACGGGCTTCGCGAGTTCGACGCCGACGAGCGACCAGGTTCCGCTAGAGATGTACGCGAAGTTCTCATCCGACGCGGGCACGCCGACCACCGCGGATGCGGTGTCGTGCGAGCCCACTGCCGTGACTCCCAAGCCCTGGGATGCGCCGAGTTCGGCGGCGACTCCGGGTAGCAGCGGCGCCAGGCTCGCGCCCGGCTCGATGAGCGGAGCGAACAGCTCCGGCGGAAGTTCGGTGCGCGCGAAGAGCTCCGTGTCCCAGTCGCGCGTGAACGGATCGAGCAGACCCGTCGTCGAGGCGTTCGTGATCTCGGTGGCGTGCGCGCCGGTCAGCCAGTACGCGAAAAGATCCGGGATGAGCAAGGCGCGATCGGCGATGTCGAGCACACCTGCCGCACGGTCGGCCGCGAGCTGGAACACGGTGTTGAACGGCAGGTGCTGCAGCCCGTTGCGGCGGTACAGCTCATCGGCCGGGATGCGCGCGTGCACATCCGCCACACCCGCCGCGGTGCGCTCGTCGCGGTAGTGGAACGGGGTCTGCACGAGGTGATCGCCACGCAGCAGGCCGTAGTCCACCGCCCAGGAGTCGATGCCGATCGAGGCGACGCCCGGCTCGTCGCGCAGCGCGGAGGCGAGGCCGGCGGTGACGGAGCGGTACAGCTCGAGCACGTTCCAGTGCAGCCCGTCCGTGGTGCGGACGGGCTGGTTGGGGAACCTGGCCACGTGCTTCATCCGCAGCTCGCTGCCGCTGACGTAGCCGAGGATCACCCGCCCGCTGGTGGCGCCGAGATCGACGGCCGCGACGGCCTTCATCGTGAGGCCCCGACACGTCGCTGGTCGTGCCCGGCCCGCTGGTTGAGCCTCCCGAAACCACTCCCCGTTCGCACAGTGATTTCGGCAGGCTCAATCACCGGGTACCGCTCGCACATCATCGGAGGAACGCGGCCGCGACGCCAGCATCGACCGGTACGTGCAGTCCGGTGGTGTGCGAGAAGTCGGAGGTGCACAGTGCGAACACAGCGTTGGCGACGTTCTCGGGCACGACCTCGCGCTTGAGGATGGTGCGCTGGGCGTAGAACTTGCCCAGGTCCTCCTCCTCGATGCCGTAAGTCTTGGCCCGGTTCGCGCCCCAGCCGGAGGCGAAGATGCCGGAGCCGCGCACGACGCCGTCGGGGTTGATGCCGTTCACCTTGATGCCGTGCTCGCCCAACTCGGCCGCGAGCAGACGCACCTGATGCGCCTGGTCGGCCTTGGTCGCCGAGTAGGCGATGTTGTTCGGGCCGGCGAAGACGGAGTTCTTCGACGAGATGTAGATGATGTCACCGCCGAGCTTCTGGTCCACCAGCACGCGCGCCGCGGCCTTCGACACCAGGAACGAGCCCTTCGCCATCACGTTGTGCTGCAGGTCCCAGTCGGCCTCGGTGGTGTCGAACAGCGACTTCGAGAGCGAGAGTCCGGCGTTGTTCACGACCAGGTCGAGGCCGCCGAAGGCGAGCACGGAGGCGTCGATCGCCGACTGCACGGCGGCCTCGTTCGCGACGTTCGCGGCGATGCCGACGGCCACATCCGTGGAACCGAGTTCTGCCGCGGCGGCCTCGGCCTTGGCCGCATCCAGGTCGGCGATGACGACGCAGGCGCCCTCCGCCGCGAGGCGGGTGGCGATCGCCTTGCCGATGCCGGAAGCGGCACCCGTGACCAGCGCGATCCGGCCCGCGAGCGGCTTGGGCTTGGGCATCCGCTGCAGCTTGGCCTCCTCCAGCGCCCAGTACTCGATGGCGAACTTCTCGGCCTCGTCGATCGGTGCGTAGCGGGAGATGCCCTCGGCGCCGCGCATCACGTTGATCGCGTTGATGTAGAACTCGCCGGCCACGCGGGCGGTCTGCTTGTTGGCGCCGTAGGAGAACATTCCGACGCCGGGCACCAGGATGATCAGCGGATCCGCGCCGCGGATCGCGGGGGACTCCGGCGTCGCGTGGGCGTCGTAGTACGCCTGGTAGTCGGCGCGGTAGGCCTCGTGCAACGCAGGCAGCGCCGCCAGGATCTCCTCGACCGAGGCGCTGGAGGGCAGATCCACGATCAGCGGCTTGACCTTGGTGCGCAGGAAGTGGTCGGGGCAGGAGGTGCCCAGCGCGCCCAGGCGGGGCGCCGCGGCGGAGGCGAGGAAGTCGAGGACGACGTTCGCATCCGTGAAGTGACCGACCTGCGGCTTGTCGTGCGAGGCGACGGCGCGCAGGTGCGCGGCGAGCTTCGCGGCCTTGGCGATGCGCTCCTCGGCGGGCAGGGCCTCGAAGCCGGCGCGGACCGGGCCGAACGGCTCGGGGATGCTGTTCGCGGCGATGTAGGCCGCCGCGGTCTCGATGATCCAGAGCGAGTTGGCCTCGGCCTGGTCGCTGGTGTCGCCCCAGGCGGTGATGCCGTGGCCGCCGAGGATCGCGCCGATCGCCGCCGGGTTCGACTCCTTCAGTGCCGCGATGTCGAGGCCGAGCTGGAAGCCGGGGCGGCGCCAGGGCACCCAGATCACCTTCTCGCCGAACGCCTTCGCGGTCAGCGCCGGACCGTCGGCGGCGGTCGCGAACGCGATGCCGGAGTCGGGGTGCAGGTGATCGACGTGCGCGGCGTCGACGAGGCCGTGCATCGCGGTGTCGATCGACGGGGCCGCGCCGCCCTTGCCGAACAGGGTGTGGTCGAACGCGGCGACCATCTCGTCCTCCCGGTCCAGGCCCGGGTAGACGTTCTGCAGCGCGCGCAGCCGGTCGACCCGCAGCACCGCGAGCCCCGCCTCCGTCAGTGTGCCGAGGTCGCCGCCGGATCCCTTCACCCACATCAGCTCGACCGGCTCGCCGGTGACGGGGTCGGTCTCCAGCCCCTTCGCCGAGGTGTTGCCCCCGGCGTAGTTGGTGTTCTTCGGATCGGCGCCGAGCCGGTTGGAGCGCGCGATCAGCTGCGCGGCGGCTTCGTTCGTCATGGGGTGTGCTCTTTCTGGGAGGAGGTGTCGGTTGAGGTACGAGCGTCGTGGGGATAGGGGGTTGTCACTCCGTCCCGCTGCGAGGAAGCGGCACGCCCGGAGCGGGACGGAGTGACAACCCCCTAGAGGGCCGCTGAGGGCTAGGCGCCCCAGGAGGACTGGGTGCCGCCGACGCGGTCCGCGGCGATGGCGGACTGGTAGCCGGAGGCGGCGTAGGCGGCCATCGGGTCGGCGGGCAGGCCGCGGGATTCGCGCCACGCGGCGAGCGGGGTGCGCACGTCCTGGTAGAACGCGTCCATGAAGATGCCGTTCGCGCCGAGCACGTCGCCGGCCAGCTGCGCCTGCTCGAGCGCCGCGCGGTCCACGAGCAGCGCGCGCGCCGTCATCTCCTGCACGTTCAGTACCGAGCGGATCTGGCCGGGGATCTTGTCCTCGACGTTGTGGCACTGGTCGAGCATGAACGCGACGGGGGAGTCGGGCCCGTAGCCGTCGCCGCGGACGACCTCGTACAGGATGCGGAACAGCTGGAACGGATCCGCGGCACCCACGATCAGGTCGTCGTCGGCGTAGAAGCGCGAGTTGAAGTCGAACGAGCCGAGTTTCCCGAGGCGCAGCAGCTGCGCGACGATGAACTCGATGTTGGTGCCGGGAGCGTGGTGGCCGGTGTCGAGGCAGACCATCGCCTTGTCGCCGAGCGCGAGCACCTGGGCGTAGGAGGTGCCCCAGTCCGGCACATCCATGTGGTAGAACGCGGGCTCGAAGAACTTGTACTCCAGGACCAGGCGCTGCTCATCGCCGAGGCGCGCGTAGATCTGCTGCAGCGAGTCGGCGAGGCGGTCCTGCCGACCGCGGATGTCCTGCTGGCCGGGGTAGTTGGATCCGTCCGCGAGCCAGATCTTCAGGTCCCGCGAGCCGGTTGCGTCCATCACATCGATGCACTCGAAGTGGTGGTCGATCGCCTTCTGCCGGATCGCCGGGTCGGAGTGGGTGAGCGAGCCGAACTTGTACGCGTCGTCCTGGAAGGTGTTCGAGTTGATGGTGCCGAGCTCGACGCTCAGGCCCTGGGCGAAGTCACGCAGGGCGCTGTAGTCGTCGACCTTGTCCCAGGGGATGTGCAGGGCCACCTTCGGCGCGAGCCCGGTCAGTTCGTTGACCTTCGCCGCATCCGTCAGCTTCTCCTGGATCGTGCGCGGCGTACCCGGAGTGGTGAACACCTTGAAGCGGGTGCCGGCGTTGCCGAACGCCCAGGAGGGCAGTTCGATGGCCTGCTGCGCGAGCAGCGGGGCGATGTCGTCGAAGGTCGTCATGGGCGTCGTTGTCCTTTGCGGTCGTGCGGTGAATCGTTTCAAAACCTGCGGAAACAGTATCGCGTCGGCGCCCCCGGCGTCAACGTCCGGATCAGGCCAGGTGGAAGTACTCCGTCAGTCGCTCCATCGCCGTGTCGGGCGAGCGGCCGTCGTTGTCGAAGTACTGCGACATGCCCGCCTGCCAACGGGCGTTCACTTCTTCGCGGTCCATCCCGGCAAGGGCCGCTTCGAAGTCGTCGGTCTCGAGGTAGCCGACGACGAGTCCGTCTTCGGGGCGGACGAACAGGGAGTAGTTGTGCCAGCCGGAGCGGCTCAGGGCGTCGAGCATGTCGGGCCAGACGACGGCGTGGGCTTCGAGGTAGTCCTCGACGCGTTCGGGTTTGAGGTGCAGGAGAAAGCAGACGCGGTTCATGCGTGAAACGTATCAAAGGCGGAGGATCGGCGTAACCTCGGATGATGAAGCGCATCGTGCCGGGCCCCGGCCAGGAATCCGTCTGGGACTACCCGCGTCCGCCGCGCGTGGAGGCGACGACCGAGCGGGTGGTGATCCGGCTCGGCGGCGACGTCGTCGCCGATGCATCCGCCTCCTTCCGCGTGCTGGAGACCAGCCATCCGCCGGTGTACTACCTGCCCCGCTCGGCGTTCGCGCCCGGGGCAGTGGAGCCGGCGCCGGGCCGCAGCTTCTGCGAGTTCAAGGGCGCGGCGAAGTACCTGACCTTGCGCGGCGGCGGCGTCGTGGCCGAGAGCGCCGGCTGGTACTACCCGACACCCAGCCCGGGCTTCGAGGCGATCGCCGATCACGTCGCCGTCTATCCCGAGCGGATGGATTCCTGCGAGGTGGCGGGGGAGACGGTGCTGCCGCAGCCCGGCAACTTCTACGGCGGCTGGATCACCTCGCGCGTGGTCGGTCCGTTCAAGGGCGAGCCGGGCACCCTGCACTGGTGAGGTCGAGTCGGATGCCATACTTCTGTGCAGCCGGAGGGAGGGTCGATGTCGTCGATCAGCGTGCGCGATGTCGCCGCCCTCGCGGGAGTGTCCGTCGGCACCGTCTCGAACGTGCTGAACCGGCCGGAGAAGGTGTCGGAGGATGCGCGGCTGCGGGTGCAGGACGCGATCGCCAAGCTCGGCTTCGTGCGCAACGACGCCGCACGGCAGCTGCGCGCGGGCCGCAGTCGCAGCATCGGCCTCGTGGTGCTGGACGCCGGTAACCCCTTCTTTATGGACCTCGCCCGCGGCGCGGAGGATCGGGCGGCCGACGAGGGCCTCGCGGTGCTGCTGGGCAACTCCGACGACACCGCGAGCCGCGAATCCGCCTACCTCGACCTGTTCGAGGAGCAGCGCGTCAGCGGGGTGCTGATCTCGCCGCTGGGGGATGCGATGTCGCGGCTGGAGCGCCTGCGCGAGCGCGGCATCCCCACCGTGCTGGTGGACCGGGAGTCGCACAACTCGGCGTTCTCGTCGGTCTCGGTGGACGACGTCGCCGGGGGTCGGCTCGCGGTGGAGCACCTGCTGTCGATCGGCCGGCGCCGCGTCGCGTTCGTGGGCGGGCCGCTCTCGATCCGCCAGGTCAGCGACCGGCTCTCGGGAGCGCGCCAGGCGGTGGCCGAGGTCGCGGATGCGCGGTTGGAGACCCTGGTGACCGGAGCGCTCACGGTGCTGGAGGGGCGCGCGATCGGCGAGGCCGTGCTCGCGCGGCCCGCCGCGGAGCGCCCCGACGCGATCTTCTGTGCGAACGACCTGCTCGCGGTGGGCGTGCTGCAGGCGCTGATGCTGCTGGGTGACGTGCGCGTGCCCGACGACATCGCGCTGATCGGCTACGACGACATCGCGTTCGCCTCGGCGGCGGTGGTGCCGCTGTCCAGCATCCGTCAGCCCAGCGCCCTGATCGGCGCGACCGCGGTCGAGCTGCTGTTGGATCCGGGCGAGCCGCGCCAGGTGGTGTTCCAGCCGGAACTCGTGGTGCGCGCCTCGACGGTGGGGTAGGGCGGAGTTATCCACAGATCCGGTTCCACCCTCGTTCGGGGGTCATGATTCCGGCAGGATGACCTGTTGTGAACATCGCCAACGCCCTCGTCGAACTCGACGGTGTCGTGACGGCGGCGGAATTGGTCGCCGGGGGAGTTCCCCGTCGAGCCGTGCAGAAGGAACTGGCGTCCGGCCGCATTCGCCGGCTCCGCGCTGGTGTCTATGCCGGCTCCGATGCCTCCGGTCCGCTGGTCGATGCCGCCGAGGCGGGCGGGCTCCTTGCCGGCACGAGCGCGCTGAAGTACTACGAACTCTGGTTGATGCCGGGCGAGCCGGCGAGCCGGGAGTACTGGGTCGACCCGAAACGGCGGCGGCCAAGCGGAAGCGAGCGATACTGGCGCGATCGTGCGTGGTCGGGCGATGGTCGATTCGTCGTCTCCGTGTTGCACGCCCTCTGGCAGAAGGCGCAGCCGTGCCTGGGCGTCGAGCCGTCGGACGAGGCTGACGAAGCCTTCCTCGTCGCGCTCGAATCGGCGCTGAACAAGCAGCTGATCGTGATGGACGATGTGGGGCTGCTTGCGGAGCGCCTTCCCCGCTCGGCGCGCCGCCTCCTCGATTTCGCCGTGGATTCGTCGCAGAGCGGACTCGAGACGCTCGCGCGCTGGCGGCTGGCGAAGATCGGCTTCCGTGCGAAGCCGCAGGTCCGCATCCCGGGCGTCGGCGTCGTGGACCTCGAGGTCAGCGAATCACTTCTGCTCGAGTTGGATGGGAGGGAGCACGACTTCGACGACGACCGCCGACGGGATTGCATCGCAGCGACTTTGGGTAAGGCGACGTTGCGCCCGTCGTACAACTTGGTGATGTGGGAGTGGTCGACGGTCGAAGCCGCCGTGATCGGGCTCACCGGGCGCGGGGTCCCTGGGGCTGACCGTCGGCATGTACACGATGACGGGTGAGTCGGAACGCCACCGGTGGATCCGGCCGCCTCGCCCCCGGAATGATGCGGCTTTCGCGGCCCGGATGAGGGTGGCCGTTCATCTCGCCCGTCATCGTGTACATGCCGGCTCGGGCACAACCAGGGTCAGCCCCGATCCGAGCGCGCGATTGCGCGCGCATCCTCTCTGGTAGAGGGCCGCAACGGTGCGGCCAGACAGCGAAGGAGCAGCTCATGAGCGACAACGAAGGACGCGTGCGCTCGGCGCGCAAGGTCCCCGAATGCGAGCACGCGCTCGGCGAGGCGGCCGGCACCGTGCTGCTGGAGGGCGTCACGTTCACCGGCAAGCCGGTGGTCTGGGCCGACATCGACGGGCTGGCCGTGGTCGAAGGCGACATCGTGGTCGGCACCGCGGAGCAGGCGCGCACCGGCTTCATCGGCCCGCCGCTGCCGCTGCCCGCCGAGGTCACCGAATCGGAGGACGGGGTCGCCGAGCGCTCGGTCGGGATCACCGGGGCCGAGTACCGCTGGCCCGGCGCGCGCGTGCCGTACGAGATCGACCCGGGGTTGCCGGACCAGGCCCGCGTCACCGACGCGATCGCGCACTGGCGCGCCAACACGCACATCCGCCTGGAGCCGCGCGCCGGCGAGGCCGACTACGTGCGCTTCGTCGCCGGTTCCGGCTGCTCGTCGGCCGTCGGCCGTCGGGGCGGGATGCAGCAGATCAGCCTCGGCTCCGGCTGCACCTCGGGCAACGCGATCCACGAGATCGGCCACGCCCTCGGCCTCTGGCACGAGCAGTCCCGCGAAGACCGCGACTCCTTCGTGCAGATCAACTGGGCCAACATCCAGGTCGGCATGGAGCACAACTTCAACCAGCACATCACCGACGGCGACGACCTCGGCGGCTACGACTACGGCTCGATGATGCACTACGGCCGCTTCGCCTTCTCCGCCAACGGCCAGCCCACGATCGAGCCGCTCTCGCCGCTGCCGGCCGGCACCGTGATGGGCCAGCGCAACGGACTCTCGGCCGGCGATATCGCGGGCATCCGGGCGCTGTACCCGGTGATCGTGAAGAGCCCCTTCCGCGAGCCGTTCACCATCAAGGAGTTGACCAAGGAGCCGTTCCGCGAGCCGGTGACGGTGAAGGAGTTCCGCGAGCCGTTCACGATCAAGGAGATCGCGAAGGAGCTCGCCGCCGATCCGGTCACCATCCGCGAAGGACTCGGCACGCTGGTCGAGGGCATCGGCCAGCCCGGCGGGGAGCTGATCAACCCGGTCGTGAACCAGGGCGCGAGCCCGTTCACGCTCGGTCGCGAGAGCGACTTCGGCGAGCAGTACCAGGCGCTCGTGGAGCAGCAGGCCGGGCTCGTCGCGCCGACGCGTGAGCAGTACCTCGCCGAGCTCGACGAGCTGCTGGCCCGCCTGGCCGCGGTCGTCGCCGCCCTCAAGGCCCTGCCGTGATCCTCGTCGTCAGCTACCCGGAGGAGGATCACACCGCGGCGGTCGTGGACCTCCTCCGGGCCGACGGCCACGAGGTCGAGTTGCTCGACGCCGCCCAACTGCCGACGACCGACTCGATCGAGCTGGAGTACGGCGTCGACGGCTGCGCGCACCGGCTGCGGATCGGCACCGACGGCCCCGACCGGGTCGTCGACCTCGATGCGGCCCGCGCGGGCTGGTGGCGGCGGATCCGCGCGCTCGCCCCGCATCCGTCCATCACCGATCCCGCCGCAGCGGGCTTCGCCGTGGGTGAGACGGTCGAGGTCTTCGAGGGTCTCATCGGTTCACTGAATCTCGACTGGATCAACGACCCGGTGCGCGACCGGGAGGCGCACCACAAGCCGCTGCAGTGGACGGTCGCGCACGGGCTCGGATTCGACCTGCCGCGCACCCTGGTCACCAGCTCGCCCGAGCGGGCTCGTGACTTCGTCGCCGAGCTCGGCGTCGGTCAGGTGATCGCCAAGCCGTTCCTGGAGCGGGTGGATGCGTGGCGCGAGACCCGCATCCTCGACCATAACGACGTGGAGCGGCTCGACCAGGTTCGTCTGGCGCCGACGCTGCTGCAGGAGTACGTGCCCGGCGTCGACCTCCGGGTCACCGTCGTCGGGCATCACGTCTACGCCACCGAGATCGATGCGTCCGCGACCAGCTACCCTGCCGATATGCGGATGGTGCTGGGTGAGGCGGAGGTGCATCCGGTGCTGCTGCCGGAGGCGCTGGTGACGCGCATCCGCGCGTTGTTGAGCCGGCTCGGTCTCGTCTACGGTGCGGTCGACCTGCGCCGCACGCCCGACGGCGGGTACCGCTTCTTCGAGGTGAACCCGGCCGGGCTGTGGTTGTTCGCGCAGCAGCGCAGCGGCTGGCCGATCACCGAGGCGGTCGCGGGCGAGCTGGCCAAGCGCGAGCGGATGCTGGTGCCGGCATGAGCGCGTTGCACGGCGTGGTGCTGGTGCCCGCGACGGCGAAGGCCGGCACGGCAACGGTGACGGTGCGGCTGCTGGACGTGTCGCTGCAGGACGTCGCGGCGGCGGAGATCGCGCGGGTGGTGTTGCCGGGCATCGCGGTGCAGCCGGGGCGGCGCATCCCGTTCGTGCTCGAGGGCGAGCGTGGTCGCGGCTTCGTGGTGCAGGCCGAGGTCTCCTTCGGCGCGGTGCGCTCATCGGGCGACCTGCTCACGGTGTCGCCCGTGCTGGCCGACACCCTCTCCGACTCCGCCGAGCACCCGGGCGCCGTCCCCGTCGTGGTGATCTAGGGGGTTGTCACTCCGTCCCACCTCGAGTGGGACGCAGTGACAACCCCCTTCTTCGGTGCACCTCTCCTGAGGGCGCCCTCAGGCCGCTAGGGTGGTTGCTGGATCGGGTCCAAGAATGGGCCGCACGTGGTCGATGGCGACCCGCATCCGTCATCGCATCCCACCGAAAGCACCCCATGCGTCTGCGTAGAACTCTGCCCCTCGCCACGGCCGCCGCCCTGGCGCTCGTCCTCAGCGCCTGCTCCAGCCCGAGCCCCAGCGCCGACAGCGCGACCCCCGTCGCCGACGGCACCCTCACCTACGCGTCGGGCGACGCCGAACCCACGTGCCTGGATCCGCACGTCGGCGGCAACTATCCGCAGGCGCTCGTCGCCACGCAGGTGCTCGAGTCGCTGTTCTCCCGCGACGCGAGCGGCACGATCATCCCGTGGCTCGCCTCCGACTGGTCCGCCTCCGACGACGGCCTCAGCTACGACATCACCCTGCGCGAGGGCGTCACCTTCACCGACGGCACCCCCTTCGACGCTGCCGCGGTCGCCACCAACATCGCGCACCTGCAGGACCCGAACACCAAGTCCTCCACTGGCTACCTCGCCGTCGCGAAGATCACCGGCGTCGAGGCGGTCTCGGCCACGGAGGCGAAGATCACGCTGAGCGCCCCCGACAGCGCCCTGCTCGAATCGCTCTCGCAGCCGTGGACCGCGATGCAGTCGCCCGCCGGCATCGAGCGCGGCATGGACGCCAACTGCGCGGCTCCGATCGGCACCGGCCCGTTCGAGATCACCGAATGGGTCAAGCAGGATCACATCACCCTCGAGCGCAACGACGACTACGTGTCGAACGCGGCGAACCCCACGGGCGAGGCCGGTCACGACGGCCCGGCGTACCTCAAGACGATCACCTGGCGCTTCATCCCCGACTCCGCCTCGCGGTACGCCGCGCTGCAGGCGGGCGAGGTCGACGTGATCGACAACGCCCAGCCCGACACCATCAAGACCGCGTCGACGGCCGACGGCATCACCGAGCTGGCCGCCCCGCGCCCCGGCTCCTCGAACCGGCTCGAGCTCAACTCGGGCCAGGCGCCGTTCGACGACGCGACGGTGCGTGAGGCGTTCATCCGCGGCGTCGGCGTGAACGACGGCATCGACTCGCTCTTCTTCGGCACCGCCGAGCGCTCCTACTCACCGCTGTCCAGCGTCGAGGCCACGGCGTACTCCGAGCCGGAGCTGTTCGAGGATGCGGGCAGCGACGACGAGATCGCCGCCGCCGAGAAGCTGCTGGACGCGGCGGGCTGGACCGTCGGCGCCGATGGCATCCGCGAGAAGGCCGGCCAGAAACTCACCCTGCGCTTCCCGGTCAGCACCAACCAGTCGATCCCGGCCGAGCAGTCGCTCTTCGAGCAGGTGCAGGCGAACGCCAAGGCCCTCGGCTTCGACGTGCAGATCAGCCTGCTCGACCTCTCCAGCTGGTACGCCGCGCTCGGCGCCAACGAGTACGAGCTGGTCAGCGCGCCGTACACGAAGGTCGGCCCGGATGTGCTGCGCACGCTGTACGACTCCGCCGGCATCACGCCCGCCCCGAGCGGCTACTTCGCCAACCACGCCAAGGTGAACCTGCCGGAGCTGGACGGCATCCTCACGGAGGCGAGCGCCACCCAGGACGCGGAAGCGCGCGCCGACCTCTACCAGCAGGCTCAGAAGATCGTGCTGGAGGGCTACTACATCCTGCCGCTCTACGACCAGCAGAACACCTTCCTGCTCAGTGACTCGGTGCAGGGCGTGGTGCCGCTGGCGACGGTGTCCACCCCGTGGTTCGGCGACGCGTACGTCTCCTAGCTTCACGTCTTCTAGAGTTGCTCGAATGACGCGCTGGCTGGCCCTCAAGCTGGCCGGCGCGTTGTTCGTGCTCTGGGCGGTCGCGACGGCCGTGTTCTTCCTGATCCGGTTGATCCCCGGCGACACGGCGCAGGCCATCCTCGGCGGGCCCGGTTCGCAGGCGTCGGCGGAGGCGCTGGCTCAGGTGCGTGCGGAGTACGGACTCGATCAGCCGCTGTTCGTGCAGTACCTGGTGCAGCTCGGACGGCTCGCGGTGGGCGACTTCGGCAGCTCCTACGCGCAGCGGGTTCCGGTGGCGGAGCTGATCGGCGCGCAGCTGCCGGGCACACTGCTGCTCGCCGTGCTCGCGCTCGCCCTGGGCTGGCTGCTGGCGCTCGCCGTGGCGTTGTACTCGACGCGCGGCGGTCGGCTGGCCGCCGCGATCGGGTCCGGACTCGAACTGACCGCCGCGGCGCTGCCGCACTTCTGGCTGGCCACGGTGCTGATCGCCGTGTTCGCGACGACCTTGGGCTGGCTGCCGCCGGTGTCGACGGCGGATGCGCGCGGCCTGGTGCTGCCGGTGCTCACCCTGGCGATCCCGCTGGCCGGATTCCTCGGTCAGGTGATGCGGCAGGCGCTGCTGGATGCGCTGGAGGCGCCGTTCTCCTTCGCCGCGCTCGCCCGCGGTGAGAGCGCGACGGGGCTGCGCCTCCGGCACGCGATCCGGCACGCGATCCTGCCCGGCATCTCGCTCTCGGGCTGGGCCTTCGGCTACCTGATCGGCGGCGCGGTCGTGGTCGAGACGATCTTCGCGCGCCCGGGCCTCGGCCGGACCCTGCTGAACGCGGTCACCGTGCGCGACTTGCCCGTCGTGACGGGGGTCGTGCTGGTCACCGCGCTCGCGTACATCCTGGTCACCGTCGTCACCGACGCCCTCTCCCGCATCGCCGACCCGCGGATTCGAGGGCTCCGATGAGGGGGGACCTTCTCGCTGATCGAGTAGGGCCTTTGGCTACTCGACCAGCGGATGAGGGCGGACTCGTCCGATGAGCGACCTCGAACTGCGCGCCGCCGCGGTGGCACCGCGCCCGGGCGGCCTCCGCGTCGCCGATCTGCTCGCCGGCGTCTTCGTATCGGCGCTGCTGGTCGCCGCCGTCTTCCCGGGCGTCGCGCCGTACGATCCGCTCGCCATCGATCCCGGCGCCGCCTTCCAGGGGCCGACCGCGGCGCACCTGTTCGGCACCGACGAATCGGGGCGCGACCTGCTCAGCCGGGTGATCGCGGGAGCCGGCGCGTCGCTGCTGATCGGCGTCGCCGCCACAGCGATCGGCCTCGGCCTCGGCACGATCCTCGGCCTGATCGCGGCGCTCGGCGGCCGAGTCGCGGATGCGGTCGTCGCGCGCATCCTCGAGGTCTTCTTCTCCTTCCCCGGCCTGCTGCTGGCGCTGCTGGTGATCGTGGTGACCGGCCCCGGCGTGATCCCGGCGACGGTGGCCGTCGGGCTCTCGACCGCGCCCGGCTACGCGCGGATCCTTCGCGGCCAGCTGCTGGGCATCCGCTCGGCGGGCTACGTCGAGGCGGCGCGGGTGCTCGGGCACGGGCCCTGGCGGATCCTGCTGCGGCACATCCTGCCGAACACCTTCGCGCCGCTGACGGTGCTGGCCACGCTCGGCATCGGCCAGGCGATCGTCTGGGCCGCGGCGCTGAGTTACCTCGGCCTCGGCGCGGAGCCGCCGGCCCCGGAGTGGGGCGCGATGCTGTCGGCCGGGCGCACCTACATCGGCTCGGCGTGGTGGATGACGGTCTTCCCGGGGCTCGTGATCGTGCTGACCACGATCGCGACGACGGTGCTGGGCCGGCGGCTGCGGGGCACACGATGACGCTGAGCGTGACGGATCTGCGGGTCGCCTTCGACGGCGTCGAGGTGGTGCACGGCGTGAGCTTCCGTGTCGCGGCGGGGGAGTGCGTCGCGCTCGTCGGCGAGTCCGGCTCGGGCAAGAGCGTCACCGCACGGGCGCTGCTCGGGCTCTCGGGCGGCACCGTCTCCGGCCGGATCGAGCTGGACGGCGCGGAGCTGCCGCGCGGCGAGCGGGCGCTGCGACGCCTCCGCGGCTCCCGGATCGGTTATGTGCCGCAGGACGCCCTGGTCTCGCTCGATCCGCTGCGCCCCATCGCGCGGGAGATCGGGGATGCGCTGCGGCTGCATACGAAGCTCTCTGCGGCCGAGCGGTCGGCCCGCGTCGTCGAGGTGCTGGCGAGTGTGGGGATGCCCGAGCCCGAGCAGCGCGCCGCGATGCGCTCGGGCGAGCTCTCGGGCGGACTGCGCCAGCGGGCGCTGCTCGCGGCGGCGCTCGCGACGGATCCGCCGCTGCTGCTGGCCGATGAGCCGACCACCGCCCTCGACGTGACCGTGCAGGCGCGGATCCTCGAACTCTTCGCCGCGCAGAAGTCGGCCGGCCGCGCGCTGCTGCTGATCAGTCACGACCTCGCCGTGGTCGCCGGGCTCGCCGACCGCATCCTGGTGCTCGCCGACGGGCGCGTCGTGGAGGAGGGGCCCACGCGCGACGTGCTGACCGCGCCGCGATCGCCGGAGGCGCGCGCCCTGGTCGCCGCCGTGCCGGCGGGCAAGCCCCGCGGCGTCCGGCTGTCCGCCGCGCCCGCATCCGCCGCGTCCGGCTCCGTTCCCCCTTCCGGCTCCGTTCCGCCTTCCGGCTCCGTTTCCCCTTCCGGAAATGCAGGGTCAGGCGGGAAATGCATCCCGGTTCATGCGGATGACAGCGCTTTCCCGGCCGCGCACCCTGCATTTCCGGCAGAGAGCGCGGGCGCCGGCGCCGCACCCCACACCGTCCTCGCCGCCACCGGCCTGAGCAAACGCTTCGGCACCCGCCTCGCCGTGGACGACGTCGACCTCGAACTGCGCCGCGGCGAGACGCTCGGCCTGGTCGGCGAGTCGGGCTCCGGCAAGAGCACCGTGGCGCGGCTGGTCCTCGGTCTCACCGCCGCGGATGCGGGCGAGGTCACGCTCTTCGGCGCCCCCTGGTCGGCGCTGCCCGAACGCGAGCGCCGGCCGCGCCGACGCCGCATCGGCGCGATCTACCAGGACTCCTTCTCCTCCTTCGACCCGCGCTGGAGCGTCGAGAGGATCCTGCGCGACGCGGGTGCGACGGATGCCGTCGCGCTGCTCGCCCAGGTCGGCCTCGGCCCCGAGCTGCTGCGCCGGGCGCCGCGCACACTCTCGGGGGGTCAGCGCCAGCGCGTCTCGATCGCCCGGGCGCTCTCCACCGAGCCGGAGGTGCTGATCTGCGACGAGCCCGTCTCGGCGCTCGACGTCTCGGTGCAGGCGCAGGTGCTCGACCTGCTCGACGAACTGCAGCGCGAGCGCGGCCTCGCCCTGCTGTTCATCTCGCACGACCTCGCCGTGGTGCAGCACATGGCCGACCGGATCGCCGTGATGCGGGCCGGACGGATCGTCGAGTCGGGGCCGACGGAGGCGCTGCTCGCCGCGCCGACGGATCCGTACACCCGGCGCCTCCTGGCCGACTCGCCGCACCTCTGACCGCGCGCATCCGGCAGCGGCGAGGTCACCGGATCGCCGGCGGCAGCACGCTCCGCGCGCCCACCGACACCGTCTGCCACACCGCCTCGGCCACGCCCCAGCGCTGCAGCGTGATCGTGAAGGCCTGCTCGAACTGTCGCACCAGGTCCAGCCGCGGATCGGCCAACCACTGCAGTTCCAGTCCGTCCATCATCGCGAACAGTGCCCGCACCTCGGCCTCCGCCTCGGCATCCGTCATCGCGCGGGTCAGGCCGAGGTGCGCTGCGTGGTGCAGCTGGGCGACGCCCTCGCGGACGATCGCCGCGTAGCGTGCTGCCACCCACGCACGGGCCGGATGATCGGGGTCGGAGGTCTCGGTGCAGATCGTGAGGAACAGCTCGATCAGCCCCGGATGCTGCACGTGATAGCTCATCAGCGCCGGGAAGGTCAGGAAGTAGTCGAGGCCGTCGCCGCGATCGGTGCGGATGCTGAGCTCGTGCGTGCCCTCCTCCCAGCGCTCCAGGGTGGCGACCAGCAGTTCCTCCTTGCTGGTGAAGTGCCGCAACAGCGCAGCGGTGGTGACGCCGACCGCGTCCGCGATCTCGCGCAGCGACGAGGTGGCGTAGCCGCGCCGGGCGAAGATCGCCCAGGCGGCGTCGACGATCTGGGCCTTGCGGCGCACGCCCGTCCGGTAGGGCCCCCGCGGGCCGGTCGACGTGCCGGTTGTGCTCATCGACCCCTCCTCGGACCGTCGTCGACGAGGGGTCTCGGCCCTCGTCGGCCTGCGTGCAGCGGCGCCTCCGAGCCGGATTCGACTCGATTTCATAACGCTACTTGCGCAAATGCTACCCCGCGTTTACATTTGGCGAAACGTAAACAGACAGCAACTTTTCACCGGCTGTCCGCCTCGTTATCCGCCACTTCTTTCAACGACGAAGGACGTTCCATGTCGGTTTTCTCGACCCTCTGCGCGCCACCGGCGCCGCACCGGATCCACGCATGATCGGCGTCGGCATCCTCGGAGCCGGCCCGGTCACCCAGGCCATCCACCTGCCCACTCTCGCCCGCCTCACGGACACGTTCACCGTCACCCGGATCATGGACGTCAGCCCTGAGATCGCGCAGAAGGTCGCCGCCCGCGTCGGCGCGGCCTGGACCACCAGCCTCGACGAACTGCTCGCCGACCCCGCCGTCGAGGTCGTCGCGATCTGCTCGCCGCACCCGTTCCACGCGGCCCAGGTGATCGCCGCCTGCCGCTCCGGCAAGAAGGCCGTGCTCTGCGAGAAGCCCTTCGCGATGTCGGGGGAGGAGGCCGAGCAGATCGCCGCCGTCTCCGCCGAGACCGGCGTGCCGATCCTGGTCGGCGCGATGCACGCCTACGACGCGGGCTGGCTCGCGGTCGCCGAGCGGGTCGCGGCGGGCACGGTGCACACGATCCAGTCCTCGATCGTGCTGCCGCCGAACCCGCGTTTCGAGGACTTCGCCACCGAGGTCGAGGGTCGCCCCGCCGCGGGCGAGGCCCCCGATCGCGCCGACGTCGAGGTGCAGGCGCAGATGCTCACCGGCGGCGTTATGGGGCTCGCGATCCACGACCTGCCGCTGATCCGCAGCCTGATCGGCGCCGGCTGGGACGACGTCGAGGTGCTGCACGCCGAGGTGCTGCAGCCCTTCGGCTACCTGATCGTGCTGCAGGTCGGCGCGGTGCACGTCGAGTTGCACGCCGTGATGAGCGCGAACTGGGCGCCGAACTGGAAGCTCACGGCGTTCGGCGACGACACCGAAGCCGCCGTCGAGTTCACCCCCTCCTACGTGCAGGCCGGCTCCGCGACCGCGACGATTACCAGCGGGGGCGTCGAGACCCGCATCCTCGCCGCCGACCACAACGGCTACGAGGGCGAATGGCGCGAGATCGCGCTCGCCGCCGAGGGCCGCACGCCGCGGCTCGCGGCCGAGGTGCTGATCGACGACCTGCGCTTCGCGCTCGACATCGCCGAGAAGGCCGCCGCCTTCGTGCGCCGGCCGCAGGAGGTGCTGGTATGAGCGCCCTCACCGTGCAGGCGGATGCGCCGGCCCGCGCCGCGGGCGACGTCGCGGCGGTCATCGCCTCCCTCCCCGTCTCGCTCGCGCCCGCTGATGAGAACACCGCCGGCGCCGCCGAGCTCGTGGCGATCGCCGGCAGCGCCGGTTGGTCGGGCCGCGCCGCCGAGGCCCTCGCGGCCGGCGCCCACGGTGTCCTCGTGATCGAGCCGGTCGCCGAGGATGTCGCCGCCCTGGACGGACTCGTCGTCCTCGATCGCACCTTCGCGAGCAACCCCGGCCTGTCGGCAGCGCTGCCCGCGATCGAGGCGATCGACGACGGCGCCCTGCTCGAGGCCCGCGTCGTTGTTCCCGTCGGCGCCGACCTCGACGCGGCACTGCTCGGGCAGCTCGCCCTGGTCCGCGCCGCCGGCTCGCCGGTCGCCATGGCCCGCATCCTCGCCCGCTCCGCCGCCGGCTACACCGTGCGCGGCGAGCTCGAGAGCGGCCGCTCGGTCCTCCTCACCGCGGTGGCGAGCGACGCCCGCCCCGCCGCCGCTTCCCTCCGACTCCTCGGCGCCACGAGCGCCGTCGAGGTGGAGATCCCCGCCCCTGTCGCCGCCCGGCCCCTGCGCGCGACGGTCACGACCGCGGAGGGAGCGACCCTGCTCCCGACGCAGTACGAGACGGCGCACCGCGCGAGCTGGCGACGCCTGCGCGACCTGCTCGCCTCCGGCTCGCCGGCCGCGGACCTCGACGCTTTCGCCGCCGACGCGGCGCTCGCGGCCTCCCTCTGACCTCACCTCACACAGCACCACCCTTCTCAACGATGAGCGAGGCGCTCCGCCTCGACGACCCAAGGAGTAATTGCAATGACGCAAACGCACATCTTCCAGAGCTCGGCCTTCTCCCGCCGCGGCTTCCTCGGACTCGCCGGAGGCGCGGCGGCCGTCGCGACCCTCGCGGCCTGCTCCGGCGGCGGTGGCGGCGGCTCGAGCTCGGGCGCGATCAAGTTCTGGGACATGCCGTGGGGTAACGCGGACTACAACCCCGCAGCGCAGAAGATCGCCGAAGCCTACAAGCCCGCCAGCGGCATGCTCGGGGCCGAGTACCAGGTCATCCAGTGGAACAACTTCACCCAGACCTTCTCCTCGGCGATCGCCTCGAAGACCGGCCCCGCCGTGTCGACCGGTGGTGGCTTCCAGGCGTTCCAGTACGCCGAGCAGGGTGCCATCGCCTACGCCGACGACCTGCTGGACACCTTCAAGACCGAGGGCATCTACGACGACTTCCTGCCCGGTGTCGTCGACCCGTTCAAGACCAAGGACGGCTACGCGGCCGTGCCGAACATGATCGACATGCGCATCTGGTGGTACCGCAAGTCGGTCTTCGACGAGCTGGGCCTCACCCTGCCGACCACCTGGGAGGAGTACCTCGCCACCGGGAAGACGCTCGCGTCGAAGGGCTACTTCGCCTACGGCATCGGCGCCGGCGCCGGCAACAACATCGGCGCCCACTCGATGGTCGTGATGATGATCAACAACGGCGGCGGTCTGTTCAACGCGAACAACGAACTCGACTGCGCGACCGACCGCAACATCGAGACGATGGACTTCATCAAGGAACTCGCCAACGAGAAGATCATCGACCCCGCCTCGATCTCCTACACGATCGACAACGGTCGGGAGCAGTGGAAGTCCGGCAAGGTCGCCATGGGCATCAGCACCCCCGGCCTGAACGACGACATCGGAGACACCGCGGACGACGTGCTCGTCGCCAGCCCGCTGGCCGGCCTGCACGGCGACGTCGGCACCCTGCAGTTCCTGAACAACATGATGATGTACACGAACACCCCCTCGCAGGAGTCGAGCGAGGCGTTCATGACGTACTGGTTCAAGAGCTACGGCGACCTGTGGAAGCAGCGCCTCATCCCCGCCCTGCCCGTGCTCAAGTCGGTCATCGCCCTGCCGGAGTTCCAGGAGAACGCGCAGAAGGTCAAGGTCGTGAACGAGTGGCAGCCCATCGCCAAGACCTACGCCGCCCAGGGCGACACGGTCGACGCGAAGATCGCCGCGATCGACGGCGGCCAGGCGCTGAACGAGTTCACCCAGACGATCCTCGGCGGCAAGGCCGACTCGAAGACCGCGCTCGAGAAGCTCCAGAAGGACATCGAAGCCCTGTAGGCGCGCTTCCGGTGGCGCCCCGCCCCTCGGTGGGGCGCCCCGGAACCGTCCGTGATCGGAACGGATTCCACTCATGACAACCACTGCGTCGCCGACGAAGGCGATCTCCCGAGCGGCGAGGGGTGTCGGCAGCGCCGGCACCGGCTCCTCGCGCCCGCCCCGCCGCAGGACCATCGCGTCCCGCGGCTCGCTGACCCTGCTGCTGCTGATCGCACCCTCGGTCTTCCTGCTCATCCTGATCAACGCCTATCCCGTCGTCTACGCGGCGATCCAGTCGGTGCACGACGGATCCCTCATCGCGACCGGCGAGTTCGTCGGCATCCAGAACTTCATCGACGTGCTGTCGGCGGAGCCGTTCTGGAAGGCCACCGGATTCACGCTCGTCTTCACCCTCGTCGGCGTCTTCGGCTCGTGGCTGCTGGGCCTCGGCCTCGCCCTGCTGCTGCGCACGCGCATCCCGGCGGGCGGCGTCTTCAAGGTGCTGCTGCTGCTGCCGTGGATCGTGCCCGTTGTGGTGTCCTCGACCGCGTGGAACTGGCTGGTCGCCACTCCCGACTCGCCGCTGCCGACGATCTGGCGCTCGCTCGGTTGGGGCACCCCGCTGTTCCTGGCCGACCCGACGCTGGCCGCGATCACGGTGTGCATCTTCAAGGTCTGGGTGTCGTTCCCGTTCATGATGATGATGACCGCCTCGGCGCTCGCCTCGGTGGATGAGAACGTCTACGAGGCGTCGAACATGGACGGCGCGAACAAGTGGCAGCAGTTCACCGGCATCACGCTGCCGCTGATCGCCCGCTCCACCTACATCTCGTGGATCCTGATGACGATCTTCTGCGTCAACGACTTCCCGACGATCTACCTGCTCACCGGTGGTGGCCCGGTCGACGCGACGACCTCGCTCGTCGTTCTCGCGTACCGCACCGTTTTCCAGAACTTCCAGACCGGACCCGGCATCGCGATCGCGTTCATCATGACCGCCACCCTCGTGGTCGTCTCCGTGATCCTGTACCGCCAGATCAGAAAGTCGGCCGTCGAATGACCACCACCTCGATCCTGCACGCGAACGTGCAGGCCAAGCCCAAGCGGGCGAAGAACGTCAAGTCCGACAAGGGCCTCAAGGGCCAGTGGTGGCGCTTCCTGCTCATCCTGGTCGTCACCGCGGTCATCCTGGTGCCGGTCTCGGTCACCTTCGTGCTCTCGGTCACCCCGGGTCTGGGCTCGACGGCGACCGGATTCACGCTGGACAACTTCGGCTACATCTTCACCTCCACGGCGACGATGACCTGGCTGGGCAACTCGCTCGCCGTCGCGATCGCCACGGTGATCGTGTCGGTCGCTGTCGCGGCTCCGGCCGGCTACGTGCTCTCCCGCGGCCGCTCGAAGCTGGTCTCCGGCTACTCGCTGCTGCTTTTCGTGGTGCAGTCGCTGCCGATCATCACTTCGGTGATCCCGCTGTTCATCCTGTTCGCGAACTTCGGCCTCGTCGACAACCTGATCGGCATCGGCATCATCTACGTCGGAAGTTCGATGTCGGTGGCGACGTGGATGATGGCGGCGTACTTCGACTCCATCCCGATCTCGCTGGAGGAGGCGGCCTGGATCGACGGCGCCTCCGTCTTCGGCGGCTTCGTGCGGGTCGTGCTGCGCAACTCCCTCCCCGGCGTGCTGTCCACCGCGATCTTCACGTTCCTGCTGGCCTGGAACGACTACCTCGTCGCGATCGTGTTCCTGCGCTCCACCGAGACGTTCACGCTGCCGATGGGCCTGCAGTCCTTCTTCCAGCAGAACGCCACCGACTGGGGCTCGGTCATGGCCGTCGCCGTGGTCATGATGCTCCCGCCCGTGCTCGTGTTCGCCTTCCTGAACAAGTACTTCTCGGTCGGCGGCATCGGCGGCTCGCTCGCCGGGCGGTAACGCCCGCGTCGCGGATCCATCCGACGAAATCGTCCCTCCGGAGGCTCTCCGGAGGGACGATTCTGTCGGATGGATCGAGGCGAACGGGGCCTGTGGATAAGTTCTGCGGCGGCTGTACCGCGTGGGGCACACTCGGCGGATGCCGAGCCGTGTCCCTCTCCCCGACGATCTCGCAGGCGCGCCGTTCCTGGTCCGGGATGCCCGCCTGACTCCGGCCCGCCTGCGCGGGCCCGACCTGCTGGCCCCGTTCCACGGCGTGCGAACGACGGATCACGACGCGTCACTGGAGGCGCTCGCTCGCGCCCTGATGCCCGTGCTGAGCGAGCGGATGCTGTTCAGCCATGAGACGGCGGCCCGATTGCGCGGCCTGCATCTGCCGGAACGCGCCGACGACGAGCCGCTGCACGTCGCCGTCCGAGCGCCCGCACGGGCCCTCCGGCGTCGGGGCGTGTCGGGCCACGCGTTCACGGATCCGCGCGTGCGCGGCATCCTGCGTCGCGGTTTCCCGATGACGGACCCGGCGTCGACCTTCTGCCACCTCGCGCAGAGTCTGTCGCTGGAGGACCTCGTCGCCGTCGGCGATCAGCTCCTGCGGACCCCCGTCTATCAGGACCCGCGCGACCCGCGCCCGTGGGTCGCACTCGCTGCACTTCGCGATCGGGTCCACACCTACACCGGCCCCGGCGCGATCGCGGCCCGCGCCGCCGTCGACCTCGTTCGTGACGGCCCCGAATCCCGACAGGAATCGCGGCTGCGGCTCGTGCTGCTGGCCGACGGCCTGCCGGAACCCGAGCTCAACGTGGACGTGTTCGATCGGCGCGACGAACACGTCGCCCGCCTGGACCTGTACTACCGAACCGGCCGCGTGGGAGTTGAATACGACGGCGGCCAGCACGGCGAGCTGGCGCAATGGGCGAAGCATGCACGCCGCCTCGATGACCTCGCCGCACTCGGCGTCCGCGTCGTTCGCATTACCGGGGACGAGTTCATCCCGCGCCCCTCCGCCTCGGTGGCCCGGGTCCGTCGCGCACTGCTCGAGCGCGGCTGGCGACCGTGACGCGGATCCATCCGACATAATCGTCCCTCCCGTGCTGCGCGGGAGAGTTGATTTCGTCGGATGGATCTGCACTCGGCGGCCTAGCAGGTCGCGTGCGGCGGGATCAATGCCCTCGTGACGGATTGTGTCCTGGATCGCCGGGCTATAGAAAGGAGTGGTTAGACTTTCTAACGTTCGGCACCGATGCCGACGCAGACGAGCCGGGGGGCACGATGGCTGAGATCACGGGGGTGGCCGCGCAGGACGCGGCGCACACCATCGAGGGGCGTTACCTGCTCATCGAGCACCTGGCGCGCGGGGGTTCCTCCGACGTCTACCGGGCGCGCGACCTGCGGCTCGGCCGCCCCGTCGCGGTGAAGATCTTCCGCACCGGCGCCGACACGCACAACGAGCGGATGCGGCGCGAGCGCGAGATCCGGATGCTCACCGACCTGCAGCATCCGTCGATCGTGGGCATCTACGACACCGGCACGGTTCTCGTCGACGGCCAGGAGCGCCAGTACCTCACGATGGAACTGCTCGACGCCGGATTCGCCGGGGAGTCGGAGCCGACTCGGATCGCCGCCATCGGCCAGCAGATCGCGCGGGCACTCACCGCCGTGCACGCGCACGGCTACGTGCACCGCGACGTGAAGCCCGAGAACATCCTGGTGCGCGCGGGTGATGCTCCGGTCGCGAAGCTCGCCGATTTCGGGGTCGCCCACATGATCGACGGCGCGCGGCTCACCGGGGTCGATCTTCTCGTCGGCACCGCCGGGTACCTCAGCCCCGAGCAGGTCCGCGGCGGCGAGATCGGGCCGCGCAGCGACGTCTACTCGCTCGGCCTCGTGCTGCTGGAGGCGTTGACCGGCCACCCGGAGTACACCGGCCCCGCGCTGGAGGTGGCCGTGCAACGGCTGCACCGAGCCCCCGTGCTGCCGCGCAGCCTGCCGCGCGCATGGCGTTCGCTGCTCGCGGCGATGCTCGAATCGGAGCCCTCGCGGCGACCGACCGCGGAGGCTGTCGCGGACCGGCTGGGTCGGATCCGTTCGCACCGTCCCGCGTGGCGCGTCCCCGCGTTCGCGCTCATCCTGGCCACCGGGGTGGGTACCGGCCTCGCGGTCGGCGCCAGCCAGCCGTGGTGACCGACCCGCCGTCCGCTGCGTCCATCCGCCCGGCACGAAGGAGTGAATCATGAGCATCGATCAGGCCGTCCATCCGTCGCACACCACCATCGACGTGGTGGGGCTGCGCGAACTCGTGCTGCTGAGCTTCCGCATCGACCACGACCGCAGCGCTTCCCGCGCCCTCGACGCCGAGCGCGACACCCTCATCCAGCGCCTCGGCCGCGGCCCGCGCCCCTACACCCACGAGCAACTCGCCCTCGCCGCCGGCCTCCGCATCGAGCACGTCGCCCGCCTGCTCGGCTGAGCGCGCGCCGCGCCCTTCCGTGAATCTCCGCGAAATTTCGCGAGATTCGGTGCTGCGGACGACGTGCCGTGCCGCGGCGAGGCACCTCGTCCGCGGCACGGCATCTCGCAACCGGGCCCCTGCCGAAACAGCGAATCTCGCGAAATTTCGCGACGTCACGCGACGCGCGCGTCGCCGCTAGAGCAGGCCGGCCGTCAGGCCGTTCGGGGTGCCGAAGCGGTGCGCCGTGATGCTGACGGCCTGCTCGCGCAGGAAGGGCAGCAGCTCGACCCGGCCCGACTCGGTCACCGGCTCGGCGTAGACCGCCAGGTCGGGGCGACCGTCGGTCGCCGCCGCCACCGAGGCCGCGGGAGCGCCGATGAGTCGCAGCCGCCCCCGCAGCGAGCCCACGGACCGCAGCCAACGCGCATCCGACTCGACCTTCGCGTCGACTCCGGGTACCGCCACGGCGGACGAGACGCGCACCGGCGCCTGCGCCAGCGTCGCGGCCGCGAGCACGCGCACCAGTTCGGCGGGCTCCGCACCCTCGGCCAGCCGGATCCGCACCGGCTCGAGCACCGGCAGGTAGCGGAACACATTGCGCTCCGCGGCGAGCCCCGAGATGTCGCTCGGCGTGCCGAAGCGCTCGGACCAGGCGGCCGCGTCACTGCGCGCGGCCCGCAGCAGCGACTCCGACGCCAGGCCGCTCGCCTCGATGAATCGAGAGACCGCATCCGTCACTGCGCCCGTCGCGGTGGCCGGACGCGTCCGCCACGAGCCGAGCCCCACCAGATAGTTCGGACCGCCCGCCTTCGTCCCGGCGCCCACGGCCGACTTCTTCCAGCCGCCGAACGGCTGACGGCGCACGATCGCGCCGGTGATGCCTCGGTTCACGTAGAGATTGCCGGCCTGGATGCGGGAGAGCCAGGTGTCGATCTCGCGGGGGTCGAGCGCGTGCAGACCCGAGGTGAGGCCGTAGTCGACGTCGTTCGCGATGGCGATCGCCTCCTCCAGCGTCGCCGCCGTCATCACGCCGAGCACCGGCCCGAAGTACTCGGTGCGGTGGAAGGCGGAGCCGCGGGCGACACCGGAGCGGATGCCCGGAGTCCAGAGGGTCTCGCCGCGCTGCTCCGGCCGCAGCAGCCAGCGCTCGCCGGCGCCGAGTTCGGTGAGACCCGAGAGCAGCTTGCCCTGGGCGGGCTCGATGATCGGCCCCATCTGCGTCGCCGGGTCGCTCGGGTAGCCGACGGTGAGCGAGGCGGCGGCGTCGAGCAGCTGGTTGCGGAAGCGATCCGACGTGGCGACGGACCCGACGAGGATCACCAGCGACGCGGCGGAGCACTTCTGCCCGGCGTGCCCGAAGGCGGAGGAGACCACGTCCTTCACGGCGAGGTCGAGATCTGCGGAGGGCGTGACGATGATGGCGTTCTTGCCGCTGGTCTCGGCCAGCAACGGGAGGTCGGGACGGAAGGAGCGGAACAGCTCGGCCGTCTCGTACGCGCCGGTCAGGATGACCCGATCAACGGTTTCGTGCGCGATCAGCTGCGCACCGAGCGTGTGCTCGGAGACCTGCAGCAGCGTGAGCACCTCGCGCGGCACCCCGGCGGACCAGAGTGCCTCCGCGATCACGGCGCCGCAACGCTGGGTGAGACCGGCGGGCTTGAGCACCGCGGCGGAGCCGGCGGCGAGCGCGGCGAGCACCGAGCCGGCCGGGATCGCGACGGGGAAGTTCCACGGCGGGGTCACCAGGGTGAGCCGGGCCGGCACGAAGCTCGCGCCGTCGACATCGTCCAACTCGCGGGCGAGCTCGCCGTAGTAGTGCGCGAAGTCGATCGCCTCCGAGACCTCGGGGTCGGCCTGGTCGATCGTCTTGCCGGCCTCGGCGGCCATGACCTCCAGGAACTGCGCGCGGCGCGCCTCCAGTTCGTCGCCGACGCGGTGCAGGATGCTGGCGCGCTCGGCGCCGGACCTGGCGCCCCACGCGGCGCCGGCGGCCGACGCAGCGGCGAGGATCCGGTCCAGCTCTGCGCGGTCCGTCACCGTTGCCGCCGCGATCGTGTCGACGCCGAGCGTGCTCCGGGTCGCCCGGTCCAGGATCGCCCGCGCCCACTGCCGGTTCGCAGCGACCGACGCATCCGTGTCCGGGGTGTTCTCGAAGAGCCCGTCGCGGGAGCGCTCGACCGCTGCGAAACGGTCGGCTACGCGGTGCGCCGGAGGGATGGAGGCATCCAACTCGGCCAGCGAGGCCAGGAACCGTCGCTTCTCCCGCTCGAACAGGGCCTCGTTCTGCGACAGTTCGAACACGGCGCTCATGAAGTTGTCCTGCGAGGCGCCCTCCTCCAAGCGGCGGATCAGGTACGCGATCGCCACGTCGAATTCGGCGGGCGAGACCACCGGGGTGTACAGCAGCAGGCTGCCGACCTCGCGGCGCACCGCCTCCGCCTGGCCCTGCGCCATGCCGAGCAGCATCTCGAACTCGATGCCGCCGCGGGCACCGCGTTCGCCGGCGAGCAGCCAGGCGTAAGCGATGTCGAACAGGTTGTGCCCGGCGACGCCGAGGCGCACGTTCTGCACCCGCTCGGGCGTGAGGGCGTAGTCGAGCACACGCTTGTAGTTGGTGTCGGAATCCTGCTTCGTGTTCCACGTCGCCAGCGGCCAGCCGTGCACCTCGGCCTCGACCTGCTCCATCGGCAGGTTCGCGCCCTTCACGATGCGGACCTTGATACCGGCGCCGCCGCAGGCCCGGCGCGCGGCCGACCACTCCTGCAGGCGGATCATCGCGGCGAGCGCATCCGGCAGGTAGGCCTGCAGCACGATGCCGGCCTCGAGGTGCAGGAATTCGGGGCGGTCGAGCAGCTGCGTGAAGACCGCGATGGTGAGGTCGAGGTCCTTGTATTCCTCCATGTCGAGGTTGATGAACTTCGCCGGGCTGGACGAGGCGGCCTTCGCGAACAGCGGAGCGAGCTGCAGAGCGATATCGGCGACGGCCTCATCGAAAGCCCACGGGTTGTGCGGAGCCACGGTGGCGGAGACCTTGATGCTGACGTAGTCGACGTCGGAGCGTTCGAGCAGCCGGTGGGTGCCCGCGAGTCGGCGGCCGGCCTCGCGCTCGCCGAGCACGGCCTCGCCGAGCAGGTTCAGGTTCAGTCGGATTCCCTCGCCGCGGATCTTCGCGATGGCCGGGCCGAGCTTCGCATCCGTCGCGTCCACGATCAGGTGGCCGACCATCTCGCGCAGCACCCGGCGCGCGATCGGCACGACAACGCCGGGCAGGATGGGGGCGAGGGCTCCGCCGAGGCGCACGGCGGCGCGCATCGGCGCCGGCAGGAAGGCGGGCACGTCGGGAGCGATCGCCTTGAGGGTCTGCGCGGCGACCGCGAGGTCCTCCGGGCGGACAACGCCGTCGACGAAGCCGACCGTGAACGCGAGGCCCTTCGGATCCTTGAGCACACCGGCGAGTTGGGCGCCGGAGGCATCGACGCGGTGCCCCTCGGCCTCGACGAGCCAGCGGCGCACGAGCGCGACGGTGCGCGCGGCGAGGTCGCCGTCGGTGCTGGGTGCGGGGGCGGAGGCTGCGGCGAGATCGGTCATGCGATGAGTATCGTTGGCCGCAACACTTCAGAAGAAGTGGCTCTTTCTAACTGATACGCATCAGCTCAGCTGATGGTTAGTGAGGTGTGGCGTGCTGGATGTCCGACGGCTCGTGCTGTTGCGCGAGCTCGCCATCCGCGGCACGATCGCGGCCGTCGCGGAGGCGGTGCTGCTGAGTCCGTCCGCCGTCTCGCAGCAGCTGAGCCTGTTGGAGAAGGAGGCCGGGGTCGAGCTGCTGCGCAAGGCCGGACGGCGGGTGCAGCTGACCCCGCAGGCGGAGCTGCTGGTCGCATCCGCGGGCGAGGTGCTGGACACCCTGGAGCGGGCCGAGGCCGGCATCCGGGCCTCGTTGACCACCGTGCGCGGTACGGTGCGGGTGGCCGTGTTCCAGACGGCGGCTCTCGCCCTGATGCCGGCGGCCCTGCGCACGATGGCGACCGAACATCCGGAGGTGCGCGTCGAGATGGTGCAGCGCGAACCGGAGCAGGCGCTGCACGACACCTGGGCGCGCGACTTCGACCTGGTGATCGCGGAGGAGTACCCCGCGCACTCGACACCGTGGCTCGCGGGGCTCGACCGGCGGGACCTGACCACCGATCCGATCCGCCTGGCGCTGCCCGGAGAAGCCGAGGCGCTCCGGCCCGTGTCGTCGCTGGCCGACGCCGCCGCGCTGCCGTGGGTGATGGAGCCGCGGGGAGCTGCGTCGCGGCACTTCGCCGAGCAGCTCTGCCGCACCGCGGGCTTCGAGCCGGATGTGCGCTACGAGACGGCGGACCTGCAGGCACAGATCCGGCTGATCGAGTCGGGGAACGCGGTGGCCCTGATCCCCGACCTGGTGTGGGCGGGGCGATCGACCTCGTGCCGACTGCTGGAGCTGCCGCGGCGGCCGCGCCGCACGATCTTCACGGCGCAGCGCAGCGCCGGGCTGCCGTCCCCGGCGCTACGCGCGTTCCGCGCGGCGCTCGCCGAGGCCGCTCAGTAGGGCCCGCTCAGTAGGCCCGCTCAGTCGGGCCGGCTACTCCGCGTCGGTGCCGTGCGTGCCGTCCGTCGGGCCCCAGTCGGGCAGCGGCGGGTTCTGGTCGGGGTCGTCCTCGGTGCCGATGTCGTGCGAGTGGCCGATCGCGTCGAGGCCGGGCTCGTCGGGGGTGACGTCTGGGTGGTGGGTGCTCATGGCTGCGACGCTACGCCGATCCCGCCGAGGCGCCACCCCTTGCGCTTCTCGGGCGGTCGAGCGGGTACCCAACCTCGGCTGAGAGTCCTCCTCAGCCGCGATGGGCGCTGAGCGGCACTCTCAGCCGAGGTTGTGCACGGTCTGCGGTGTTGTCGCCTAGCCCACCCGGTCGCGAACCGCGTCGAGCATCGCCTCCGCCGCCCACGCCGCGGCGTCCGCGACGTCGGCCCGGTCGAGCCCGAGGTCGCGGTGCAGGGTCACCCAGGTGGCCGCGCTGTCGAGGTGCGTCAGCGTCGCGACGAGGCGGCGACGCTCCGCCGGGGCCACCCCCGGGAGCTCGGTGTCCACGGCCGAGCGGATCCGTGCCGCGCGCGGCGAATCCGGCCCGCCGTCGCGGATGCCGATCTCCGCAGCGACGTAGGCGAGCTCCGGCCGTTGCTCGTACGCCTCCATCGAGGCGCGCACGGCGAGTGGTAGATCGAAGATCGAGGCGAACGGGATCGGCGCGAAGACCTGGTCCTCGATCCAGGCGCCTGCGGCACTGAGCAGCTCGCCCCGGGTGGGGTAGTAGCGGAAGATGGTGCGCTCGCCGATGCCCGCGCGCCGCGCGATCAGCTTGTACGACACGTCGTCGGAGCCGACCTCCTCGATCACCTCGATTAGCGCGGCGAGGATGTTCTCCTGCGTGCGCGACAGCTCCGCCGTCACGGCGAGACCCGGGGGCGCACCCGCAGCGCGGCGAGGGTGCGGGCCACGCTCCAGTCCACGCAGTCGGCGATCTCTTCGGCGTCCATGTCGAACCCGGAGCGCATCCGGGCCCAGAACGGGGCCGACGCGAAGAAGAGCAGACTGGACGCCGCCCGCTGCCGATCGCGTGCGTTCAGGCCCGGGTACTCGGCGAGCAGCACCGCCGCCAGCTTCCGGCCGCGTTCCGTGCGACTCGCGGATCCGGTCGGCGACGTCGTCGCGGCGCGCGCCATCAGCGCGGCGAACGCGGGAGCGGCGTCGAACTCGCGCAGACCCTGCCGCACCGCTGCGCGGAACCCGGCGATCGAGTCGAAGACGAGCGGAGTGAACTCGTGCTGCTCGATCCACTCGGCCACGCCCTCCAGCAGGTGCGATCGGGTCGGGAACTGGCGGAACACGGTCCGCTCCGAGACGCCGACCTGCTCGGCCAGGACGCGGTAGCTGATCTCGTCGAACGGATGCTCGCGCAACAACGCGGTCGCCGTGCGGAGGATCGCCGCTGACGTATCGTCGGCCACGACCGGCTCATCCCCGCCGCGGCGGATCCGCGGGCAGTACCAAGGATCCGCTGGAGTCCAGCGCCAACGCGAGGGAGGACACGTACTGCGGCTCGCCGTTCGGGCCGCGCTGGTTCGACAGCAGCATGTCGGGCCGCTCGAACAGGTACCCGGTCACGTGGCAGCGCAGCCGCTGCGCCGACGGATTGCCGTCGGCGTCGAGCATCGGCAGCTCGATGCCGTCGTCGCCGCGGCGCAAGTAGTAGCGGCCGCGTGTGGCCAGCGCCATCAGCGGCGTCGTGACGAGGGCGACCACGATCGCCACCAGCACGGAGTACGGCCGGGCCGCGTCTCCTATCGCGCCCGCGAACACCGCGATCGACGAACCGGAGGCGAGCACGAGGGAGACCATGCCCACAGGATTCCACGAGTAGAGCATTCCTCGGCGGAACTCCGGGTAGCGCGGCGAGAGCCCCAGCCTCTTGTTGATCGTGATGTCGGCGGCGACCGTCACCAGCCACGCCATCGCGAGGTTCGCGTAGAAGCCCAGCACCGAGCCGAGCAGGCTGAACACGTCGACCTGCATCAGCACCAGCGCGACGGCGAGGTTCGCGACGACGAAGACCGCGCGGCCCGGGTAGCGTCGGGTGACCCGGGTGGTCACGTTGGTCCAGGCGAGCGAGCCGGAGTAGGCGTTCGTGACGTTGATCTTGATCTGCGCGAGCAGGATCAGCGCGAGGGCGAGCGTGATCGCCAGCCAGTCCGGCATCAGCGCTTCGTACAGTCCGAGGAACTGGTGCACCGGCTCGGCGGCGAGGGGGAGCATCCTGTCGCCGAACTCGGCGATCAGGTACACCGCGAGGAACACGCCGATCACCTGCTTGATCGCGCTGAAGAATACCCAGCCCGGTCCCGCGGCGATCAGCGAGGCCCACCAGCTGCGCTGGTTGTCCTTCGTCTTCGGCGGCATCGCGCGCAGGTAGTCGATCTGCTCGGCCAGCTGCGGGATCAGCGCGAAACAGACGCTCGCCGAGGCGACGATCGCGCCGGCGTCCAGCCCCGAGGATCCGCCGCTGAAGCTCAGGAAGGCGCCGAAGGATCCGGGATCCTGCACGAGTAGGAAGCCGATCGGCAGCAGGGCGAGCACGAGCCAGAGCGGCGTCGTCCAGTTCTGCAGCCGCTCCAGTGCGCGCATGCCGTAGACGACGATCGGGATCACCACGAGGGTGCAGAGGATGTAGCCGATCCAGCGCGGCAGGCCGATCGCGACGTCGAGGCCCTGCGCCATGATCGCGCCCTCGAGCGCGAAGAAGATGATGGTGAACAGGGCGAAGATCACGTTCGTGACGACGCTGCCGAGGTAGCCGAATCCGGAGCCGCGGGTGATCAGGTCGAGGTCGAGGTTGTAGCGGGCGGCGTAGAGCGCCAGCGGCAGGCCGGTGAGGAAGATGATCGCGGTGGCGAGCAGGATGCCCAGCACCGCGTTCGGGGTGCCGTGCGCGAGGCCGATGTTGGCGCCGATGGAGAAGTCCGCGAGGAAGGCGATGCTGCCCAGTGCCGTGGCTCCGACCGCGCCGGCCCGCCAGCGCCGGAAGCTGCGGGGCACGTAACGCAGGGCGTAGTCCTCGAGGCTGTCCTCGGCCGCGAAGCGCGCAGTGCTTGTCTCTGAAATGATTCCTCGTTCCTCGTCATCATTTCCGCGGTCGGCGGGTCGGCGGGTCGACGGTCGCGGGTTCGGGAGCGGGTTGCGGCGCGCTGCGAAAATCCGCTGCAACGCGGATTTTCGTCGCGGCACTTCCAGGAGGTGGGCTGGTTCGGGAGGAAGGGAGTTGTCACTCCGTCCCGCTTCGGGTGCGGGACGGAGTGACAACCCCAGTCGATGGGAAGGATGGGCACTTCGTCGGCTGGTTACCGACAAAGTGACAACCCTTTCAGCGCTTCTCGGGCAGCACGTACTGGCCGGACTTGTCGGTGGCCAGCGCGAGGGAGGAGATGTACTGCGGCGAGCCGTCGGGCGCGTCGGCCGCGGAGCGGAGCATGTCGGGGCGCTCGAACTCCATCCCGGTGACGTGGCACAGCAGCAGCGCGTCGGAGGGATTGCCGTCGGCGTCGAGCATCGGCAGCTCGATGCCGTCATCGGTGCGGCGCAGGTAGTAACGGCCCTTGGTCAGCACCGCCATGATCGGCGTCGCGATGATGGCGATCACCACCGCGAAGATCGGCGAGAACGGCGCGATCCCGGTGCCGAAGGCGCCGAAGAACATCGCGATCGAGATGCCGGCCGAGAGCGCCAGCGAGACGACGCCGACCGGGTTCCAGTTGTAGAGCATCCCGCGTCGGAACTCGGGGTACTTCGGCGAGAGCTTCAACACGTACTTGTTGATCGCGATGTCGGTGGCGACGGTGACGATCCAGGCCATGCCGCAGTTGGCGTAGAAACCCAGGATGGTGTTCAGGAAGTCGAACATGTTCAGCTCCATCAGCGCCAGCGCGATGACGAGGTTCACGATCACGAACACCATGCGGCCCGGGTAGGTGCGGGTGACCCGGGTGAACGAGTTGGTCCAGGCCAGCGAGCCGGAGTAGGCGTTGGTGACGTTGATCTTGATCTGCGAGATGACGACGAGGATCACCGCGAGTGTCAGCGCCAGCCAGCCCGGCATCATCTGCTCGTACACGCCGAGGAATTGGTGGACCGGCTCGTTCGCCGTGGCGGACGCCGCGGGGTCGAGCGTGGCGATCAGGTAGACGGTGATGAAGAGGCCGACGGCCTGCTTCAGCGCGCCGAAGACGACCCAGCCCGGCCCGGCCAGGATGACCGCACGCCACCAGGCGACGCGATTGGCCGCGGTCTTCGGCGGCATAAAACGCAGGTAGTCGATCTGCTCGGCGATCTGCGCGATCAGCGAGAGGCAGACGCCCGCGGCGAGCATCACGGACGCGAAGTTCGCGCCGGCGCCGGCTCCGGCCTCGCCCTGGTAGGCGAAGAAGGTGCCGACGGAGGAGGGGTTCGCGATCACGAGGTAGGCGAACGGGATCACCATCAGCACCAGCCACAACGGGGTGGTCCACACCTGCAGCTTCGACAGAGCCTTCATCCCGTAGATCACCAGCGGGATCACCATCAGGGTCGACACCGCGTAGCCGATCGGTTTCGGCACGCCCAAGCCGAGCTCCAGGCCCTGCGCCATGATCGAGCCCTCGAGCGCGAAGAAGATGAAGGTGAAGGTCGCGAAGATCACGTTGGTGATCACGGATCCGTAGTAGCCGAATCCGGAGCCGCGGGTGATCAGGTCGAGGTCGATGTTGTACCGCGCCGCGTAGTACGCGAGCGGGATGCCGGTGACGAAGATGATCAGCGCGGCGACCGCGATGCCCAGCAACGCGTTCGTGGTGCCGTGCGCGATGCCGATGTTCGCGCCGATCGAGAAGTCGGCGAGGTAGGCGATGCCGCCGAGGGCGCTGGTGGCGACGACGCCCGCGGTCCACTTGCGGTACGAGCGCGGGGCGAACCGGAGGGTGTAGTCCTCCAGGCTCTCCTTGGTCGCCGCTCGGGCGGCCGAGGTGCCGTCCGGTGACGCGTGGGTGGGTTCGGTGACAGCGGTCATTGATCTCTCCGATCAGGTCGGTGGAGCGCGAGGAAGGCACGGCGAATCGCGTCGGATGTCGATCGACAGTTGACGGCGAGGGGCCGGGAGTGGGAGAAAGGTCGAGCAGCCTGCGCATTCGAAGCGCGGCTGGAGGCGGCGACGCTCCGCCGGACGTGATCCGGCGTTGATGCAATCGTGCAGCCGTGTCATTACTCTGACATTTCGGTTCTGTTCCGATCGTGTTAACTCATCCGCGCCATCTCGCGGATCCACGCCGCTGTTGCGCAAACTGGGATCCGTTCGAACCGATCCCCCGGGCTTCGAATGGCAGATTTCTGACACGAAGGGCCACGGATGCACCTGACACCCGCCGACACCGAGAAGCTGTTGCTGGCCGTCGCCGGCATGGTCGCTCGTGATCGCCTCGCGCGCGGCGTGGCGTTGAACTACCCCGAATCCGTCGCCTTGCTGTCGACCTGGGTGATCGAGCGCGCCCGCGAGGGCGCAGCCGTCGCCGCACTGATGGACGAGGGGCGCAGCGTGCTCACCCGCGAGCAGGTGATGCCGGGCGTGCCCGAGATGATCACCGACGTCCAGGTCGAGGCCACCTTCCCCGACGGCCGCAAGCTCGTCACCCTGCACCACCCGATCGACTAGGAGGCGACCATGGCTGGATCATCAACCGACGGGCCCGGCGGCTATCGCATCCGCCCGGGCGAGATCGAACTCAATCTGCGCGAGCCGCAGGAGCGCAAGCGTTTCGTCTTCGTGAACACCGGCGACCGCCCCGTGCAGATCGGCTCGCACCTTCACCTGCCGGATGCGAACGCGGCGCTGGAGTTCGACCGCGCGGCCGCGCACGGCTTCCGTCTCGACATCCCCTCCGGCACCTCGCAGCGCTTCGAACCCGGGGCGTCGCGCGAACTCGACGCCGTCACCATCCGCGGCGCTCGCCGCGTGCCGGGCCTGCAGCTGCGCAACGCCGGTCACGAGAACCTCGACGAAGGGAGCTCCGGTGACCTTTATCTCCCGTGAGCGTTACGCCGCCATCTACGGACCGACCGCCGGCGACCAGGTGCGCCTCGGCGACACCGACCTCTGGATCGAGATCGAGCGCGACCACACCGTGGGTGGTGAGGAGGCCGTCTTCGGCGGCGGCAAGTCGATCCGCGAGTCGATGGCCCAGTCCACGCTCTCGCGGGCCGGCGGCGCGCTGGACACCGTGATCACCAACGCGATCATCCTCGACTGGTGGGGGATCGAGCGTGCGGATGTGGGCATCCGCGACGGCCGGATCGTCGGCATCGGCCGCGCCGGCAATCCGGACGTCGCGGACGGCGTGGATCCGCGGCTCGTGATCGGCCCGTCGACGGACGTGATCTCGGGCGAGGGCAAGATCCTCACCGCGGGCGCGATCGACTCGCACGTGCACCTGCTCTCGCCCTCGCAGATCCACGAGGCGCTGGCCACCGGCATCACCACCATCGTCGGCGGCGGCACCGGGCCGTCGGAGGGCTCGAAGGCGACGACGGTGACGCCGGGCGCCTGGCATCTCTCGACGATGCACCGTTCGATCGACGCGCTGCCGGTGAACGTGCTGCTGCTCGGCAAGGGCAACACCGTCGGCTACGAGTCGCTGCGCGAGCAGGCGCTCGCGGGCGCGGCCGGGTACAAGGTGCACGAGGACTGGGGTTCGACGCCCGCGGCCATCGACGCGTCGCTGCGCGCGGCGGACGAGTTCGGCCTGCAGGTCGCGCTGCACTCCGACTCGCTGAACGAGGCGGGCTTCGTGGAGTCGACGATCGGCGCGATCGCGGGCCGCGGCATCCACGCCTTCCACGTCGAGGGCGCGGGGGGCGGGCACGCGCCCGACATCCTCTCGATCGCCTCGCTGCCCAACGTGATCCCCGGCTCGACCAATCCGACGCTGCCGCACACCGGCAACACGGTCGCCGAGCACCTGGACATGCTGATGGTCTGCCACCACCTGAACCCGTCGGTGCCGGAGGACCTCGCGTTCGCGGAGTCGCGGATCCGGGCGACGACGATCGCGGCGGAGGACATCCTGCACGATCTCGGCGCGCTCTCGATCGTGTCCTCGGATGCGCAGGCGATGGGGCGGATCGGCGAGGTCGTCACGCGGACCTGGCAGGTCGCGCACGTGATGAAGGCGCGGCGCGGGTCGCTGGGCGAATCGCTGCCCGCCGACAACGAGCGGGCGCGGCGCTACGTGGCGAAGTACACCGTGAATCCGGCGATCGCGCACGGCATCGACCACGAGGTCGGCTCGGTGGAGGCGGGCAAGCTCGCGGATTTGGTGCTGTGGGAGCCGAAGTTCTTCGGCATCCGTCCGTCCGTTGTGATCAAGGGCGGCGGGCTGGTCTGGGGGGCGCTGGGGGATCCGAACGCGTCCATCCCGACGCCGCAGCCGGTGCTGATGCGGCCCGCGTTCCTCGATGCGCTCGGGGCGCCGCTGTCGATCTCGTTCGTCTCGCCCGCCGCGCTCTCGGACGGGCTGGAGGCGCGGCTCGGCCTGCGTCGCCGGCTCGCGGCCGTGTATCCCACCCGCGAGGTGACCAAGCGCGACCTGAAGAACAACGACGCCCTGCCGCGGATCGACATCCGCGCCGACACCTTCGCGATCTCGATCGACGGCGAGCCCGTGGTGCCCGCCCCGGTCGACGTGCTCCCGCTCGCCCAGCTCTACACGCTGTTCTGATGGCGTGTTCCCCTTCGGTGGTTGAGCTTGCCGAAACCACCCGCTCCCGTACCTGGTTCCGGCAGGCTCAATCAGCGGTGGCGCAATGAACGCCTCCGTCACCGTCGCCATGCTGCTCGCGGATGCGCGGCTGCCCTCGGGCGGGCACGCGCATTCCGCGGGCATGGAGCCCGCGATCGCGGGCGGTCTGTCCGTCGCCGACGTGCCTGCGTTCCTCCTCGGCCGCGCCCGCACGACCACGCTCGTCGAGGCCGGCACCGCCGTCGTCACCCTGAAAAGGGTTGTCACTTCGTCGGAAACCCACCGACAAAGTGACAACCCTTCTGAGCCGGGCGTTGTCGATTCTTCGACCGGTCACAGAATCGACAACCCGCTGGGGCAGATCGAGCGGGCGTGGGCGGCGCGCACGCCGAGCCCCGCGATGCGGGCGGCGTCGCGGGTGCTGGGGCGCGGGTATCTGCGGCTCGCGGCGCGGATCTGGCCGGAGTCGGCGGCCCTGCAGATCGCGCGGGCCCGCCGCGACCCGCCGCCGCGCGCGGTCGTGCTCGGCCTGATCGCCGCCGCGGCCGGCCTCGCCGCGGAGGACCTCGTGCGCCTGACGATCTACGACGAAGCGCAGAGCGCCGCCGCCGCCCTGCTCAAGCTGGAGCCGCGCGATCCGGCCGACACCATCGCCTGGGTGCTGGCCACCTGCGCCGCCGTCGACCACCTCGTGCCGCTGCTGGCCGAACTGACCACCCCCGACGCGATCCCCGCGGCGGGAGCCCCCGAAGCCGAGGGCTGGGCCGAGGCCCACGCCCTCCTGAACCAGAGGTTGTTCCGTGCCTGACAGTATCGAGACCCCCACCATCCCCGCCCGCTCCCTGCGCCTGGGCGTCGCCGGCCCCGTCGGCACCGGCAAGTCGTCGCTGATCGCGACTGTGTGCCGCGCCCTCGCCGACGAACTGCGCCTCGGCGTGATCACCAACGACATCTACACGGATGAGGACGCCCGATTCCTCCGCTCCGCCGGCGTGCTCGAACCGGAGCGCATCCGCGCGGTCGAGACCGGTGCGTGCCCGCACACCGCCATCCGCGACGACGTGACCGCCAACCTGCTCGCCACGGAAGACCTGGAGCGCGACTTCGACCCGCTGGACGTCGTCATCATCGAGTCGGGCGGCGACAACCTCACCGCCACGTTCTCGCCGGCCCTCGTCGATGCGCAGATCTTCGTGCTCGACGTCGCCGGCGGCGGCGACGTCGCGCGCAAGGGCGGCCCCGGCATCGCCCGCGCCGACCTGCTCGTGGTGAACAAGACCGACCTCGCGCCCTACGTCGGCGTCGACGTGCCGCGGATGGTGACGGATGCCGAGGCGGCCCGCGACGGCCGCGCCGTGCTCGCGCTCTCGCGCACGGATGCCGACTCGGTCGCGAGCCTGAAGGCCTGGGTGCTGCAGATGCTCGCCAAGCACCGTTCGGGGGAGCACACGCCGCAGGATCCGGGGCCGATGGCGCCGCACTCGCACCTGGACGAGGGCGGCCAGGCCGTGCTGCACACGCACGACGAGGTTGAGCACACGCACGACGAGGCTGGGCACACGCACGACGAGCACAACGGCGTCGCGCACACGCACACGCACTGATGTCGATCCGCCCCACCCGGATCGCGGTCGCCGCGGGGGAGTCGCGCGCCCGCGTCGAGCTCGCCGCCGGCACCATCGTGCCCCGGCTGATCGAACGCGGCCCTCGATCCGCCCGGATCGCGCTCGTCGCCGGCGGCGCGCTGCTGCTCGGCGGCGACCGCATCGACATCGCGGTCACGGTCGGCGACGGCTGCACGCTCGAGCTCGAGGACATCGGCGGCACGGTCGCCTACGGTGCCGACGGGGTCGCGTCGTTCTGGGAGGTCGAGATCACGGTCGGCGCAGATGCGCGGCTCAGCTGGGCGGGCCTCCCGCTGGTCGTTTCGGACGGAGCGGATGTGCACCGCTGCACCCGCATCCGGCTCGCTCCCGGCGCGGTCGCGCTGGTGCGCGAATCCCTGCTGCTGGGCCGCAGCGGTGAGCGAGGCGGGCGGGCGCGCATCCGCACCTCCGTGACCGATAGCGTCGGCCCGGTGCTGGAGGAGGCGCTCGACATCGACGGCGCACATCCGGTTCCCGGTGTGCTGGGCGGGCACCGGGTGTTCGACTCCATCGTGTGCGCCGGGTTGCGGCCCACCTCGGCGTCGGTGGTCGGGTCTAGCGTGATGGCATTGGACGAACCCGGCGCCGTGGCCCGCTTCCTCGGCGCGGCGGCGCACGCCAGCACTCTCGCGCCGGTGTGGAACGAGTGGGCCGCCGAGGTGGCGGCGTTGGAAAGGAGCACGAGCGATGTCCTCTCACGCGACCGCATCGGATAGCCCGCGCCTGCGTCCCAGCAGCGTCGGCGTGATCGCCTTCATCCTGCTGCTGCATGGGCTGGGCTGGGGCGTTCTCGCCCTCGTGGTCGTGCCGGCCGGCATCCCGCTCGGCGGCGGCGACGGCGCCGCGCTGGTCACCCTGGGCATCGGTCTGACCGCGTACGCCCTGGGCGTGCGGCACGCGTTCGACGCCGACCACATCGCCGCGATCGACAACACCACGCGCCGCCTCGCCGAGAGGGGCCGCCCGGCGAACACCGTGGGCTTCTGGTTTTCGCTGGGCCACTCCACGATCGTGGTGGTGCTGTGCATCCTGCTGACCTTCGGTATCAGCGCGGTCGGATCCGCCCTGGCCGACGACTCCTCCGCCCTGCGCACCTGGACTGGGGCGATCGGCCCGACCGTCTCCGGCGTCTTCCTGTTGGTCATCGCGGCGATCAACGTCGCGTCGCTGCGCCGCCGGCACGGCCACTCCGGGGGGCCGGTGCTGCGCCTGCTCGGACCGTTCGAGAAGGCGGTCGATCGCCCCTCGCGGATGTACGCCGTCGGTCTGCTCTTCGGGCTCGGCTTCGACACGGCGACCGAGATCGGGCTGCTCGCCCTCGCCGGAGCGGCCACCCTCGCGGCCGTGCCGTGGTGGGCGGCTCTGACCCTCCCGATCCTGTTCGCGGCCGGGATGAGCGCGTTCGACACCACCCAGGGCGCCGTGATGCGTCGCGCCTACACCTGGCGGCCGGGGCGACGCGGCGCGGGCGAGCTCTACGGCCTCGTGATGACCGGCCTCTCCGTCGTCGCCGCCGTGCTGATCGCCGTGGTGCAGCTCTCGGCCGTGCTCGTCGACACCCTCGGCCTCGGCGCCCCGTTCGCCTGGCTCGCGTCCGTCGGCGTGGACGACCTGGGCCTCGTGCTCACCGCGCTGCTGCTGCTCACCTGGCTCGCGGTCCTCGTCGCCACCCGCCGCCGCCCGATCCCCGCCCCTTAATCGCGAAAAGTTGCAGCCCTCGGGCGTCGAGGGCTGCAACTTTTCGCGTAGGCAGGCGCCGGATCAGCGCCCGAAGGCACCGGCGGCCGGGCAGTCGAACGGGTCGCCGCCCGCCGAGAGGCCCACCCGGTTGAGGTAGCGGATGACGATGCCGTACGACTGCGCGAGCGTGGTCTCCGTGTAGAGGATGTTGTGGGTGTCGCAGTATTCCTTGGCGATGACCTGCGCGTGCTTGAGCGCGGGGCGCGGCATGTTCGGGAACAGGTGGTGCTCGACCTGGTAATTCAGCCCGCCCATAAAGACGTCGGTCATCCAGTTGCTCTTGATGTTGCGCGAGGTGAGCACCTGGCGGCGCAGGAAGTCGACCTTCGAGTCCTTCGGCAGCAGCGGCATGCCCTTGTGGTTCGGCGCGAACGAGGCGCCCATGTAGACGCCGAACACGGCCATCTGCACCCCGATGAAGGCGAACGCCATACCCAGCGGCAGCGCCCAGAAGATCACGGCGAAGTACAGTCCGACGCGGGCCGTGAGCATCACGACCTCGACCCAGCGCTTGTCGACCTTGCCGCGGCCGAAAACGGTCTTGAAGCCGTGGATGTGCAGGTTGATGCCCTCGAGCATCAGCGCCGGGAAGAACAGGTAGCCCTGTCGGCGGGTCAGCCAGGCGTACAGACCGCGCGACTTGGCTGCGTCGTCCGTGGTGAACGAGATGAAGTCGCGCTCGATGTCGGGATCCTTGCCGATCACGTTCGGGTTGCCGTGGTGTCGGCTGTGCTTCGTCATCCACCAGGAGTAGCTGATGCCGACGAAGAGGTTCGCCAGCGTCCGGCCGGCGATGTCGTTCGCGCGGCCCGATTCGAACACCTGGCGGTGCGAAGCCTCGTGGGCGAGGAAGGCGAACTGCGTGAAGATGATGCCGAGCGCGGCGGCCATCAGCAGCTGGAACCAGGAGTCGCCCAGCAGCACGAAGCCGGTGACGACCCCGCCGAAGGCGGCCGTGATGATGGCGAACATCATCCAGTAGAAGCCGGTGCGACGGCGCAGCAGGCCGGATTCGCGCACGGTGTGCAGCAGACCGGAGTACTCGGTGGTCGGATTCGCGCGAGTCGCGTCGCGGGGCTTGGTGCGGATGACCCGGCCGATGCGGCTGCTGCCGTCGGCGGGGACGAGGGCGGGGGAGGTGTTGCTCATGGGGAGCCTCGCTCTGCTGGGCGGCCTGGAGTGGCCGGTCTGGCGAGCGGTTCCCGCGGTACGTCCTTTGGGCCGCTCGTTGGTTCACCGCGCAGAGGGTGGGGGCCATCCGGCGCGGCGTACGGCGACCGGGATCAAGGGCTACCTGCGGCAAGACTACGTCCTGTCATATGCCGCAGCGCGTATCCGGCGGCACCTTGCCAGTAACGAGCGTGACTCAGCCTGCGAGGGACCCCCTCCGCGCGCGAGGGCGCCGCAGTCCGCGGCGCCCTCGTGTGCTGGAGGGGTCCCTCGCAGGAGAGGTCAGGAGGTCAGGGAGTCCTGGGCGCGGCCGGCCTTGAGGGCGGCGAGGCGGGCGTCGACCTCGGTGAGCTCGCCGAGGTCCTCGAGGCTCTCGAACTGGGCGTCCAGGCTGGAGGCGGCGAGTTCCTCGGCTCCGCGCACCCGAGCCTCCTCGCGGCGGATCTTGTCCTCGAAGCGGCTCACCTCGCTGGTCGGATCCATGATGTCGATGCTCTTGATCGCGTCCTGCACCTGGCTCTGCGCCTCGACGGTCTTCGAGCGCGCGATCAACTCGTCGCGCTTGGCGGAGAGCTGGTTCAGCTTCTCCTTCATCTGATTCAGCCCGGCCTTGAGCTTGTTCACGATCTCGGTCTGCGAGGCGATGGTCGGCTCGGCGTCCTTCGCCTCCTTCTCCGACTGGATCTGCCGCTGCAGGGCGACCTTCGCGAGAGCGTCGAACTTGTCGGCATCGGCGGCGTTGCCGGCGGCACGGAACTCGTCGCCCTTGCGGCTGGCGGCCAGGGCCTTGGTGCCCCAGTCGTTCGCGTTGTCGACGTCCTCGCGGTAGTCGTCCTCGAGCAGGCGCAGGTTGCCGATGGTCTGCGCGATGGCCGACTCGGCGTCGCGGATCGAGTCGGTGTAGTCGCGCACCATCTGATCGAGCATCAGTTTGGGATCTTCGGCCTGGTCGATCAGGGCGTTGATGTTCGCCTTGGCGAGCTGGGCGATGCGGCCGAAGATCGACTGCTTCTGGGACATGGTTCTCTCCTTCTGGTTGCGTGCTGACGGGGATTGCGTGCTGACGGGGATGGCGTGCGTGCTGTCTGAGAAGTGACGCCTTAGAAGTGACCGCCGCCGCCGCGACGACCGCGGGTGGCGGAGCCGCCGAAGCTGCCGGTGCTACGGCGCGAGCTGGAGCGCGAGGAGCCGCCGAATCCGCCCGAGCGGCTCCCGCCGCCGAATCCGCCCGACGAGCGCCCGCCGCCGTAGCCGCCCGAGCGCGACGAGCCGCCGCCGAGCAGCTGGTCGAACAGGATGCCGCCGAGGAACGCGCCGGAGTTGCTGCGCCGCCCGCCGCCGAGCAGGCCGCCGAGGCTGCCGTCGTCGGAGGAGTACGCGCTCGCGTCGTTGCGTGCGGATTCGAGGCCCTGCTGGGCCAACTGGGAGGCGCGCTGTGCGGACGCGAGAGCGGCGGCCGCATCGCTCGGCGCGATCTGCTCGGCGTAGGCGAGCGAGCGGGCCGCTTCGGCGACCCGGGTGCGCGCCTCGGCGCCGACGGCGCCACGACGGGTCGAGATGAAGTCCTCGGCGGCCGCGATCCGGCTGCGCGCGGAGCCCAGCTCGGCCGCGAGTGCCGCGGCGTTGCGCGCGTTCTGGGCCTGCGCGTCGCGATAGCCGGCGACGGCGGTATCGATGGTGGTGTCGGCCGTGGCCAGTTGGTCCAGCAGTGCGAGCGGATCGTTCGGCTGCACGGCGGCGGCGCGCTCGACCTCGTCCAGGATGCCGGTGGTGCTGCCGATCGCGGCGGTCACGTTCGCCACGACCCCGGGGTCGACCGCCGCCCCGTTCGGCGATCCGTAGGCGGGGCTGCCGGCGGCGAGCGCCTGTGCCGCCGCGACGTCGGCACGGATCGCGGTGGCCTGCGCGCTCAGCCGGGCCCCGGCATCCGCGAGATCGACCCCGCGCTTGTCGATCGCGTCCAGCAGCTCGCTCGCCTGCTCGGCGGCCTGCTCCGCGGCGCGCAGCTGCACGGCGGCCTCGCCGGGTGCGCCCGCAGAGATCCGCTCGCGGGCCGACGCGATGCTGCTCGCGCCGAATTCGATCAGGAGCTGCGCCTGGTCGACGTTGTCGACGACGGAGGCCGTGGCCGAGGCCGCGTACCGGCCCGCGAGCGCCTGCACGGCGGACTCGCTCGGCTCGATCCGCCCGGTCGCGTCGGCGAGTCGAGCGTTGATCCGTTCCAGCTCCGCCGGCGCGTTCTTCTCCAGATCCCGCAGCGCGTCGAAGTCGGCGGCCTGCTCGTCGAGGCCCTGCTCCGCCTCCGCGCACAGCTGCAGGATCTGGGTGTACCAGGTGCGGCGCTGCTCATCGCTGTCCGGCACGGCGTCGTCCAGCTGTTGCTGCAACGCGAACGCCTCGGCGAGCTTCGCCTTCGCGGCGTCGAGCGCCACGCGGAACGCGTGCGTCGACTCCGCGCCGAACTGCGCCTCCGCGAAGCCGAGTTCCTGCTCGCTGGTGCGCACGGCGTCGTCCGTGCCGACGAGCGCCGAGCCCGCGCGCTTGCGCAGCTCGTCGATCGACTGGGCGTTCGCGTCGGCAGCCTTCTTCCGCCGCGAGCGGCGCACCAGCAGCCAGATCACCACTCCGACCACGATCAGACCCACGAACAGCGCCGCCGTGATCAGCAGGCCGGAGGTGATCGAGCCGAGGAGCCCGGAGCCGGAGGAGGTCGACGAGCCGGTGCCGCCCAGTCGTTGCTCGATGCCGGTCGCGGCCGCCACGGCCGCGCCGCTCCAGTCGCTCTCGCTGAGGGCGGGCTCGATGTCCTCGCTCTGGAGCGAGGCGATCTGCGCGTCGCTGAGGGCGAAATCGGTCGCGACCGAGAGCTGGTACTGGCGCGAATCCACCGCGACGGCGAGCAGCACGTCGTCGGTGCCGAAGCCGTTGTTCGTCGCGGTGGTGTTCGCCCAGTCGGTGCGGTCGCTCGGATTGGTGAAGGAGTCGACGAACGTGACGTACAGCTGCACCCGGTTCTGGTCGTACAGGCCCTGGATCGCGTCCTCGACCTGCACGGTGTCGCCGCCGAGCGCGCCCGCGGAGTCGACGATGGAGCCGGCGCCGAAGGTGACGGGATCCTCTGCGAGCGCCGCGGGGGCGAGCATCGTGGTGAGGGCGAGCAGCAGCGCGGCGACGATGCCGCCCCGGAGTGTCTGTCTCGACGTCATCGTCCCTCGCTCTCGATGGCGGGCGGCGTGATGGCGCAGGGAGCGACGAGCCGACCGGAACTGCGTTTCCCACTCTATGGGCGACCCCCGACATCGGGGTGTGAACGCGCGCTCGACCGGCAGGCGTCAGGCGAGTGAACCGCGCGGAACGATCCAGCGATGCGAGAACTCGGGGATGACCGAGCGGATGTGCTCGAAATCGCTGTCGTAATGCAGCACCGTCGCAGAGTTGGCGATCGCGAAGGCGGCGATCACGACGTCCATGGCCCCGACCGCCCGTACCAGCCCGGCGTTCCAGAGCGCGTTCTGGATCCCCAGCACCTCGTGTGCCGTCGGCGCGAGGTCGGCCGCCCCGAACGCGCCGAGCTGTCGCATCATCTCGCTGTGCTCACGACCATCGCGGGCGCTGTAGCCGATCTCCGCTGACGTCGGCGCGCTGAAGAGGATGTTCGACGGGGAGACGGTGAGCGCGATGGAGCGGAACGCGTTGTTGACCGCTTCGGAACGGGGCAGACGCGCCCAGGCGCTGTTGTCGACGAGGTATCGAATGGGCGGGCGTCGTGGCCTTCGCGGCCCGGGTCCCGGGTCGAACGCGTCCACGCTCATGCGTCACCCGGCATCGGGTACTCGATCCGTTGCGGATCCGGGTCGAGATCGAGAGAAGTGAAGTACTCGATGGCCTCCAGTTGTCGGCGACGTTGCACGACATCGCGCAGCGCCCGGTCGATGGCTTCACGATTCGTCCGGACTCCGTACATTTCCTTCGCCAGCATCAGCAACTCCGGGTCGATGTCGATGCTCGTCACGGTCACGTCAACCTCCGCCTGTATAGGAATGAGGGAAAGTCTATATAGAACCGCAGTGTTTTCGCCAGGACGTCCAGCAGCCTCCGGAAACGCCCGATCCGGAATGCCCGCCGCCTCGCTCCGGTTCGCCTCAGGGTGCGCCGCGATCCGGCGCCCGAAACCGGAAGGCACTGATGGACCTCTTCTCTCCTCTCACCGCAGGCTCGCTCGACCTCGCCAACCGCGTCGTGATGGCGCCGCTCACCCGCACCCGGGCCGGAGCCGACGGCGTGCCGACCGCGCTGATGGCCGAGCACTACGCGCAGCGAGCGGGCCTGGGCCTGCTGATCACCGAGGGCACCTTCCCGAGCGCGGAGTCGAAGGCATACCCGGGGCAGCCCGGGATCGTCACCGACGCTCAGCAGGAGGGTTGGCGCGCCGTCGCCGCGGCCGTGCACGCCGCGGGCGGACGCATCGTGATGCAGCTGATGAACGGCGGTCGGGTCTCGCACACCGCGGTCACCGGCACCGCGCGGATCGTCGCGCCGAGCGCGATCGCGAACGTCGGCGAGGTGCGAACGCCCACCGGCAAGCTGCCCTACCCGGTGCCGCACGCACTGACGACCGAGGAGCTCTCCGACGTGCGCGACGAGTTCGTGGCGGCCGCGCGCCGGGCGATCGCGGCCGGCCTGGACGGCGTCGAGATCCACGGCGCCAACGGCTACCTGCTGCACGAGTTCCTCAGCCCCTCCTCGAATCACCGCGAGGACGGCTACGGCGGCTCGCCGGCAGCCCGCGCCCGCTTCGTCGCCGAGGTGACCGCCGCCGTCGCGGATGCGATCGGTGCCGGCCGGGTGGGCATCCGGCTCTCGCCGGAGCACAACATCCAGGGCATCGCCGAAATCGATCCGATCGAGACCCGAGCCACGTACGACGCGCTGGTCGACGCCATCGCACCGCTCGGGCTCGCCTACCTCAGCGTGCTGCATGCCGAACCGGCTGGTTCCCTCGTACAGGACCTTCGCGCCCGCTTCGACGGCGTGTTCATCGCCAACAGCGGCTTCGGCGCCGTGACCACGCGCGCAGAAGCCGTCGCTCTGGTCGCGGACGGCTTCGCGGATGCCGTGGCCGTCGGACGCGCGGCGATCGCCAACCCCGACCTTGTCGAGCGCTGGCAGGGCGGTCACCCCGAGAACGAGCCCGACCCGGCGACCTTCTACGGCCCGGGTGCCGAGGGCTACACGGACTATCCCCGCCTGGTCGCGTAACGCATCCCCGCCTGGTCGCGTAACGCGGCCCTAGCGTTCGCCGACCGCCTGGATGCTGGCGATCTCGTCGGCGAGATCGGTGTCGGCTCCCGCTGCGAGCGGCGACGGCTCCGCCGGCGCGGGCACCGTCGGCTCCGTCGGGTTCGGGAAGGTCGGTTCGCTCGGCGTCGGTGCGCCGGGCTCTGGCGTGGTCGGCTCTGGGGTGCTCATGGCCTCACCATACGCCGCATAAAAGGGCATCGCGAAAAGTTGCAGGACTACCGGAGTATTCCTGCAACTTTTCGCCAAGGGATATCGGCCGATAAGCCCTTAGTTGGCCTGGCTGGTGCGGAAGTCGCCGTTGGTTCCGGCGGGGAAGAATCCGCCGGAGTTCACTGCTCCGCTGTTGAGGTAGACGACGTTCAGGACCTGGCCGGGATTACGGCTGAAAGCGATTCCGTTGGCATCTGTCGGCTGGATGTTCGCGGCGCCGTTCACCTTGATGCCCTGGTCGAGATCGGTGCTGCCGTCGAGGCTGTCCCTTGCGTCCGAGAGCTTGCCGGCGGTCGCGTCGAGGCCGAGCGCGTACAGGCTCGAGCGGATGGCACCGGCGTGGTACGCCTCGACCGCGAGGATGCCGGCGGCCGCCTCCAGGTAGAGCTTGCTCGAGATGAGGGGAGCGGCGCCCTTGTACGCGGTAACCCCGACGTCCTCGAACACGAACGCGCCGAGCAGGAAGTTGCGCTCGTTCGCGTACGGGTCGAAGACCTCGCCCGGCTTGATCACGCCGGCAGCCGTCGCGGCGGCGGTGAACGCATCCGAGATGTTGATGGCGGGCTCGGCCACGGCCGCGGCGCCCAGCTGGCTGCGCAGGAAGTTGACGTGCGCCTTCTCATCGTTCGCCACCTCGGTCGCGAACGACTTGAGCCACGGCGTCTGGAAGTTGACCTTCTTGCCACCGGTGACCGTACCGCGCGTGCCGACGCCGCCGGTCATCGAGCTCGGCAGGCCGGCCCCCGTCACGGCCTTCAGGTAGAACTCGGCCTCGAGGTACTCGAGGTTGAGCGCGAAGTTGAGGATGGACGCGTCGCTCGGGCCGGACGCCGCGACCTCCTCCGCCGAGGCGAACGGGGCGCCCATGGCGGCGGCACCGATGCCGAGACCGACGACGCCGGTCGCTTCGAAGAAGCGGCGGCGGTCGAGCGCCGTCTCGGAGCTCCGGACGATCGCGCTCCGGATGAATGACTTGTCGAACATGGCATATCTCCAGTGATAGGCGGGGGTGAAGAGTCGGGCTTTCTCGCGTCGGCCCGAGGCACAACGTACGCCTTAAAGGTGCGATGGAATAGGGGGAAATGGCTGATCCGAGCGATAAAAAGAATCTTTGCTTCTCGGGCAATCCGGTGAGGCGGAGGGCTCCGAATGCCTCTATTCCGATCCCGTTGATGCGACCGGAAAGCGCTGCCCCGTGCCCGCGGAGGGCCCAATAGTGAACACCCGACGCCGGTGCGCGAGAAGGCCCCACAACGGGGCGCGCGTGCAGGATCGGAGCCGGAGGTACGGTGCACCCAGCAGGGCGGGACGACCCGAATGTCCCGGCTCGCGAGCGTCGCCCCGTGTTCCTAGCGCGGGGTGGCGCGACCTGATCCCGAGCCGCCGGTGACCTGACCCGGCGCGGATACGTCGGCAGCGTCCCGATGGCGACGGGTCGTGCCCCCATTCCCCGGTACAACCGGCCGTTTTCGACCCTTCCTCGACGGTGCGGAGCGATAGCTTGGCACTGTTCGGTGACCGGGTCGCCGAACCGACGTCCGGTTCTAGGAAAGCCGATGACGTCGCGGCGCCGCCCGACCTCGTCGGGCGGTGCCGCCATTCTCTCCGTGTGCAGCCGGCCCCGGGCGCCGCCATCCCCGACCGCCACTCACCCCGTGGGGAGGGCGGCCGGCCCTGGTGGCCGACCGCCCTGCGGGGCGACGCGCGCATCCCGCCAGATGCGGCCGAAGCGGCCAGGGCGTCACCCGGGTCCCGACTGTAGGGGCGCACGCGGCGATGCCGCCAGTCGAGCCGGAGACTGCCCGCGTTTCTGGCGCGAACAGTCGGATCCGGTTGCTCCGCCTCTGCGGTGCGGGATTACTGTAGAGGCACCGGAGGGCGGCTGTTCGGCGTCCCCTCGCGGATCTGGAGAGGTCTTCGGCATGGCAGCGAACGCGCTCTGCGAGCCGTACCTGCGCGAGTTGCCGCTCTCCGGGGCGGCCGTCTCCACGGTCGCCGGATTCTTCCGCGGTGAGACCATCGAGGCGAGCGATGCCGTCGCCGCGCGGCTCGACGAGATCCAGTTCGATCTCGGCGAGGGACCGTGCTGGGACGCGGTTCGAGCCAAGCGGCCGGTACTGGTGCCCGACGTGTACGCCTCCGCCCCCGCGCTCTGGCCGCACTTCTCCGCGGCAATCGATCACGAACGCGTCCGCTCGCTGTTCGCGTTCCCGCTCCGGCTGGGCTCGCTCGATGTCGGCTCGGTCGACCTCTACTCCGAACGACGCGTCGAATTGCGCCCGCCGGAGGTCAGCAGCCTCGCGGCCCTCGCCACCGCCACCGCGCTCGGTGTGCTCGGCCGCCTCCTGGAGACCTCGGCCGACGTCGATGACGATCACCCGTACTCGCGCCGGATCGTGCATCAGGCCACCGGGATGGTGCTCGCGAGCCTGCGGATCAGTCCCGAGGACGCGCTGTTGATCATCCGCGGCCACGCCTTCGCCCAGAACCGACCGGTCATCGACGTGGCCGGCGACATCGTTGCGCGCCGGCTCGACTTCTCCACCCTCGACTCCGCCGCTGCCGACCCCGAAATCTAGGATGCTCTTATGGTGACCACCTCGCGGGAACGGCGACTCGTCGAGACTTTCGTGACCCTCGCGGATACGTTGGTCGACGATTACGACGTCGTTGATCTGCTGCAGCAACTCGTCGAGCGCTGCACCGAGCTGTTCGGCGCCTCGGCGGCCGGAATCGTCCTCACCGACCTCAACGGCGAGCTCGAGGTGATCGCGTCCAGCGACGAGGATGCTCGGCTGATCGAACTGCTGCAGCTCTCCTCCGGCAACGGGCCGTGCATCGAGGCGTTCCAGACCGGGGAGGTCGTTGTGGTGCCGGACGTGCTGCACGTCCCGGCCGAATCGTCCGAGTTCCGCGACCTCGCCGTGCAACTCGGCATCGCTTCCGCTCACGCCGTGCCGATGCGTCTGCGCACGCGCACGATCGGCTCGCTGAACGTCTTCGGCGCCTCGAGCGGGCGTCTGACCGAGGACGACGCCGTGGCCGTGCGGGCGCTGGCCGACGTCGCGACGATCGGCATCCTGCATCAGCGGGCACTCGCCGAGAGCGACATCATCCGCTCGCAGCTGCAGCGCGCGCTCGATAGCCGCATCATCATCGAGCAGGCCAAGGGCGTGATCGCGTACACGAAGCAGATCGACGTGGAGCAGGCGTTCGCCATCCTCCGCGGGCACGCGCGACGGACGTCGACGGCGCTGACGGTCGTCGCCGAGCGTGTCGTGCGCTTCGAGCTCGAACTCTGATCGGCACCCGGCGTCGAGGCCCGTGAGCCGCGACCCGGCAGAATAGGACCATGTCAGACACTGCCGTCCTCCGCAGCTATCTCGATGCCTACGGCGTCGTCATCCACTACCGGACGTGGGCGGCGCCGCGTCCGCGCGCCGTGGTGCAGCTGCTGCACGGGGTCGGCGAGCACTCGGGACGCTACGAACACGTCGCCCGGGCTCTCGTCGCGGCCGGTTACACGGTCTACGCCGACGATCACCGCGGCCACGGCCTCACCGGCCGGGAGCAGCACGGCGGCGACGCATCGCAGCAGGGTCGACTCGGTGCCGGGGGTCTGCGGGCCACCGTGCTCGCCGCGCACCGGCTCACGCGGGTGATCGCGGACGAGGCCGGCCCGCTGCCGGTCATCCTGCTCGGGCACTCCTGGGGCTCCTTCCTCGCTCAGATGATCGTGAATCGGTTCTCCTCCGACTACGCGGCGCTCATCCTCTCGGGCTCGGCCCTGCGGCTGCCGGGCTGGCTGAACGGCGGTGACCTCAACAAGAGGTGGCGCGGCGCGGGGGCGCACGGCCTCGAATGGCTCTCGCGCGATCCGGCCGTCTGGCACGGCTTCCGCGCCGATCCGCTCACCTTCGAGGAGACGCTGCAGGATCGCTTCGGGCTGCGCGACACGCTGCGACTCGCGGGGATCCCCGGCCGCCGGCTCGCGAAGGATCTGCCGACGCTGATGATCGTCGGCGAGGACGATCCGGTCGGCGGTCCGCGCGCCGTGAACGCCCTCGCCACGCTCTACCGTCGTCGCTCCGGCTTCACCGATGTCACCGTGCGGGCGTATCCCGAGGCTCGGCACGAGCTCTTCAACGAGCTGAACCAGGACGCGGTCCTCGCGGAGCTGATCGAGTGGCTCGACCAGAGGTTCGACGCCCCGCTGCCGGAATAGGCTGGTCGGTATGCATGGTGAGTACAAGGTTCCCGGTGGCAAGCTCGTCGTCGTCGACCTGGACGTGATCGACGGGGCGTTCGCGAACTTCCGACTGGCCGGCGACTTCTTCTTGGAGCCCGACACCGCGCTGGACGACATCGACCGCGCCGTCGCCGGGCTGCCGGAGGAGAGCGACGCCAAGTCGATCGCCGCTGCCATCCGAGCCGCGCTGCCGAGCGACGCCGTGCTGCTCGGTTTCACGCCGGAGGCCGTCGCGGTCGCCATCCGCCGTTCGCTGCAGAAGGCCACGAGCTGGCGCGATTACGACTGGCAGATCGTGCACACGAAGGCGGTGTCGCCGCGGATGCACCTCGCGCTCGACGAGGTGCTCACGGCCGCGGTCGGCGAGGGCCGCCGCCAGCCCACGTTGCGGATCTGGGAGTGGAACGAGCCCGCCGTGGTGATCGGCAGCTTCCAGTCGCTGAAGAACGAGGTCGATCTCGACAACGCGCAGAAGTACGGCGTCGACGTCGTGCGCCGCGTCTCGGGCGGCGGCGCGATGTTCATGGAGGCGGGCAGCGTGATCACCTACTCGATCTCGGCACCGAGCGACCTCGTGCAGGGCCTGACCTTCGCCGACTCGTACGCGTTCTTGGACGAGTGGACGATCGTGGCCCTGCAGTCGCTCGGCATCGACGCGCAGTACGTGCCGCTGAACGACATCACCTCGCCGACCGGCAAGATCGGCGGCGCCGCGCAGAAGCGTCTCGGTTCGGGAGCGGTGCTGCACCACGTGACCATGAGCTACGACATCGACGGCGAGAAGATGGTGCAGGTTCTGCGGATCGGGCGCGAGAAGCTCAGTGACAAGGGCATCACCAGCGCCGTCAAGCGGGTGGATCCGCTGCGCAGCCAGACGGGCCTCTCACGCGGCGAGATCATCGAGAAGATGAAGGCGACCTTCGTGCAGCTGCACGGCGGTACCGTCGGCGAGATCTCGGCCGAGGAGTACGCCGAGGCGGAGGCGCTGGTCGAGTCGAAGTTCGCGACGCCGGAGTGGCTCAACCGCGTGCCGTAGCGTCCGTTTCGCGCGGCGCGATTCGCATTCCACCCCCGTACGGGGCACACTGAACTCGTTCTGTGTCCCGTCCCGAAGGGGTCCCCGATGGCTGCACGCCCCGAAGCGCGCCCTGAAGCGCGCCCTGATGCGAGCCCCGATGACGTGTCGCGTGGTGCGCTTTCGTGTGGTGCGCTGCCGCCTCCTGCGCTGCCCCGTCGTGCCCTGCTCTGGAGTGCCCCGGTGCTGGCGAGCGTGGTCGCCGCGCCTGCCGTCGCCGCCTCGAACGAGCCGGATCCGGGGCCGATGCAGGTCGAGGGGTCGGCCTCGTCGCCCACGCCGGCCGACACCCGCGGCCTCGTGCGGGTCACGGCGACCCCACCGGTCGTTCCGGCCGGCACCGTCTTCCCGGACATCCGGATCGCGCTGACCTTGATGGTCTCCGGTGAGACCGTCGAGACCGACACGGCGAGCGTCTGGATCGTGCTCGCCGACGGTTTCACCTGGGAGGACGGCACCGCACTGACGGATCCGCGGCTGATCGCGCCCGGGCCCGACGGTGTGGCACGGGGCGAGCTGCACCTGGTTCCCGGCCAGTACGGGGTGCGTTCGCCGCGGCTCGGCAGCACCCGCACGGGCACCATCCGGGCTAGTGCGACGGACTCGACTGCTCCGGCCGATCGGCCGACGACGTACGAGCAGTCGGTCTAGCGGGTAGCTTCCGTCACGCCGATCAACCCGCTGCGAGCAGTTCCTGGTAGTCGGGGTGCGTCTCGACGAAGTCGGCGACGAAGGGGCAGACCGGCACGATGTGGCCGCGGAATCGGGCTCGCGCGTCGTCGAGCGCGCCCTGCACCAGGGTCTCGCCGAGACCGTGGTGGCGGTGGGCCGGGTCGACCTCGGTGTGCAGGAAGACGATGTCCTCGCCCCGGACGGCGTAGTCGGCCAGTCCTACCGAGACCCCGTCGACCCACAGCGTGTATCGCGAATTCGTCGCCTCGTGGCGTACCTCTGCCTGCATCATCGCTTTCCTCTCCGCTCGTCCTGCGTTCCGGAGGAGCCCGGGTCGAGACTTCGCGGTTCGACCCGGGCACACCCTACGCCGCACCCTCTGGCAAGCCGCCCGTGAAACGCGCAGGATGCGCGATGAACGCTGGCAGAATGGACCGCGTGCCAGGCTCGATGAAGGCCGCGAAAGCGGAGGACGCGGCCATCGTCGAACCCGATTCGCCGCATCCCGACTTCGCGGCAGGGGCCCCGAGCCGGGTGTTGCACGCCGACAACCTGACGGTGCTGCCCACGCTGCCGGACGAGAGTTTCGCCGTCGTCTACCTCGATCCGCCGTTCAACACCGGGCGGGCGCAGACTCGGCGGACCACAACGTCCGTCCGCTCCGCGACCGGCACGGTGGCGGGCTTCAAGGGCCGCAGCTACGAGCGGATCAAAGGCGATCTGCTGCGCTACGACGACCGGTTCGAGGACTACTGGTCCTTCCTCGAGCCGCGCCTGGCCGAGGCGTGGCGGGTGCTCGCGGACGACGGCACGCTGTACCTGCACCTCGACTACCGTGAGGCGCACTACGCGAAGGTGCTCCTGGACGCCCTGTTCGGGCGTGAGAGTTTTCTCAACGAGATCATCTGGGCCTACGACTACGGCGCGAAGGCAACCCGCAAGTGGCCGACGAAGCACGACACCATCCTGGTGTACGTGAAGAATCCGGCGACCTACTACTTCGACTCCTCGGCCGTCGACCGCGAGCCGTACATGGCGCCGGGCCTCGTGACGCCCGAGAAGGCGGAGCTGGGCAAGCGGCCGACGGATGTGTGGTGGCACACGATCGTCTCGCCGACCGGTCGGGAGAAGACCGGTTACCCGACGCAGAAGCCCGAGGGGGTGCTGCGGCGGATCGTGCAGGCTTCCAGCCGCGAGGGCGACTGGGTGCTCGACTTCTTCGCCGGCTCGGGCACCACCGGCGCCGTCGCCCACACCCTCGGGCGCCGTTTTGTGCTCGTCGACGAGCATCCCGACGCCCTCGCCGTGATGCGCCGCCGCTTCGAGGCCTACGACCCGGCGCCGCTCTTCCCCTGACGGCCCCTCCCTCCCGCGAAAAGTTGCAGGTCAACGCGAGTTGTCCTGCAACTTTTCGGCATGGGGAGGGGGTCGGCTCCTCCACAGGGGCGAAACCGGAGCGAGTTGTGCGGTGAGGGCGGGGACGGCGTGCGGAGGCAACGCGGGCGGGTGAGGCTGGAGGCATGGAACCAGAGGATCATCTCGGCGCGATCAGCCGCTCCCGCGCACTCAGCCTCGGCAAGACGGACGCGCAGTTGCGCTCCGTCGCGCTGAGCAAACCGTTTCACGGCGTTCGGACGTCGGTGGCTCCGGCCACACACCTCGACCTCGCTCGCGCCTACGTCGTTCGGATGCGGAAGGACCAGTTCTTCAGCCATCTGACCGCCCTCGTCGTGTGGGGAGCGTGGCTTTCCCGGCCCGTTCGTCTGGCGGACCCGCTTCACGTCGGCGCCATGCGTCCGCTGAAGCCACCGCAGACGCGCAATGTGATCGGGCATCAGTTCGCTCAGGACGCCGTCGAGGTGGTCGAGCGAAACGGCCTGCGGGTGTCCGATCCCGCCTCCACCTGGATCTCGTTGGCGTCCACGCTCTCACACCGCGAACTCGTCGCGACGGCCGACTACTTCCTCCGAGTCGATCGCTCAGGGAGCGCCCTGGTGACGCTCGCCGAGCTCGAGGCGGCGGTCGAGGCCTGCCGCGGAGCGGGCGTCGACCATCTCCGGAACGCGCTGCCCTTGCTGTCGACCGCGTCGGCATCCCGCCCGGAGAGCCTGTTACGACTTCTTCTGCGGGAGAAAGGGTTCCCGGAGTTCGTCGTCAACGAGCCCATCCTCGGAGCCGACGGCGAGCAGATCGCGATCGGCGACCTGGTCAATCATCGCTACAAGCTCCTCGTCGAGTACGACGGCGGCCAACACCTCCGGAGCGAGGCGCAGCGAGCACGCGATCGCGCGCGGCGGCACGACCTCGAGGTCGCCGGCTGGATGCAGGTGATCGTCGTCTCCGGCGGCCTCGATCGCGATCGCGCGCGCACCGTCCGCGAGGTCCGCGACGCGTTCCGCTCGCACGGCTGGGTAGGCTGACCCTCCAGCCGAAAAGTTGCAGGTCGACGCGAGTTGTCCTGCAACTTTTCGCCAGGGGGGAGGGGCGCCCCGAGCAGGGCGCGTGCCGCAGGGCGGCCGTCAGGAGGAGGCGCGGCGCACGAGGGTGGTCGGCATCAGGGTGACGCGCGGCGGGGTGGTGCCGTCGAGGAGGGCGACCAGGACTTCGGCCATCCGAGCGCCGAGTTCGGGCGGGCCCTGGTGCACCGAGGTGAGCGGCGGAGCGGCGGTGCGCGCGAAGAGGTCGTCGTCGAAGCCGACGATCGCCACGTCCTCCGGGATGCGCAGCCCGGCGGCGAGGATCGCGGAATAGGCGCCGATCGCCATCTGATCGTTCGCCGCGAACACCGCGTCGATGGGTTCGTCGCGGTCGAGAAGGCGCTGCATCGCCGCGGTGCCGCTCTCCGGCGAGAAGTCTCCGTGCTCCAGCAGCGTGTCCGCCAGCCCGGCGTCGGCGAGGGCGCGCCGCCATCCGCTCAGTCGATCGACACCCGGCGGCATGTCCTGCGGGCCGGCGATCGTGGCGATCGAGCGCCGCCCGCGCTCGATCAGGTGCGCCGTCGCGTCGTACGCCCCCGCGTCGTTGTCGACGTCGACGAAATAGGAGTCGCGCTCGTCGGGCGAGAGCGGTCGCCCGCCGAACACGATCGGCAGCGTGTTCGCCAGCTGCGCGTAGGAGTGATCGCCGGAGTGGTGCGAGACCACGAGGGCGCCGTCGACGTTGCCGCCGAGGAGGTAGCGCCGGGTCTTCTCGCCGTTGGTCTCGGACGCGATCAGCATGGTGAGCGTGTAGTCGGTGTGCGCCAGGCGCATCGCGATGCCCTGCACCACGGCCGCGAAGAACGGATCCGCGAACACCCGAGCCGTCGATTCCGGCACGATCAGGGCGATCGACTGGGTGCGACGCGAGGCGAGCATCCGCGCCGCACGGTTGGGCACGTAGTCGAGCTCGGCGACCGCCTTCTCCACCGCCGCGACGATGTCCGCTGCGACGCGCGGCGAACCGTTGACCACGCGCGAGACGGTGGCCCGCGAGACCCCGGCCCGGGCCGCGACCATCTCCAGCGTCGGTGCCTGTCCGGCTGCGTGACCCGCCATGCTCGTCCCCTGCCTGCCCGAGGGCGTTGTGTTCATCCTAGGAGCCCGCCCCCTGGCGAAAAGTGGCAGCCCCGGCCCGCCTAGGGCTGCAACTTTTCGGTAGGACGGGAGGGTCAGCCGAGCGTCGACGCCGCCTCGCCGCCTAGGAGGGTCGCGTAGACGAGGGCGGAGTCCTTCGGGGTGCGCACGAAGGTGTCGTAGTCGACGCGGACGATGCCGAAGCGCTTGTCGTAGCCCCAGGCCCACTCGTAGTTGTCCAGCAGGCTCCAGACGAAGTAGCCGCGCACATCCGCACCCTGGTCGATCGCATCCGCGACCTTCTCCACGTGGTCGAGGATGTACTGCGTGCGGTCGACGTCGTGCACACGACCGTCCGTCAGCACGTCCTCGTACGCGGCGCCGTTCTCGGTCACGAACAGCGGCGGCAGGTTCTCGTACTCGAGCCCGAGCCGGGTCAGCAGGTAGCGCAGACCGTCGGGGTTGACCTCCCAGTCCATCGCCGTTCGCGGCAGCCCGCGTGACGGGAAGGTGATGTACTCCGAGCCGACCCAGGGCGAGCCGACCGGGCGCTCGGTCGCGGCGGCGAAGTCGACGGCGTCCTCGGGCAGCGGATGCCCCGACACGTTGTCGTCGTGGTAGTGGTTCACGCCGAGGAAGTCCAGCGGGGCGGAGATCACGGCGAGGTCGCCATCGAGGATCAGCTCGTCCAGGCCGAGGCCCGCCACATCCTCGAGCAGGTCCTCCGGGTACTCGCCGAGCAGGATCGGATCGAGGAAGATCCGGTTCTGCAGGGCGTCGAAGCGACGCGCGGCCTCCAGATCGGCCTCGTCCTCCGGGTCGTTCGGCACGGCGTTGGAGAGGTTGAGAGTGATGCCGAGATTCTGCGCGCCGCGCTCGCGCAGCGACTCGACCGTGAGCCCGTGGGCGAGGTGCTGGTGGTGCACCGCCGCGAGCGCGTCGCCCTGCGAGATCAGCCCGGGCGCGTGGATGCCCGCGCCGTAGGAGAGGAGCGAGGAGCAGAACGGCTCGTTGAAGGTGGTCCAGTGCTGCACGCGATCGCCGAGAGAGTCGTAGACCACCTCGGCGTAGTCTCGGAAGCGGTAGGCGGTGTCGCGGTTCGCCCAGCCGCCGGCCTCCTCGACCGCCTGCGGCAGGTCCCAGTGGTAGAGGGTCAGCCAGGGCAGGATGCCGGCCGCCAGCAGCTGATCGACGAGGCGCGAGTAGAAGTCGAGTCCCTCCTGGTTCACGTAACGATCGCCGGGCTTCACCCGCGACCAGCTCACCGAGAACCGGTAGGAGCCTAGGCCGAGGCGGCGCATGATCTCCACGTCCTCCGTCACCCGGTGGTAGTGGTCGACGGCGACCTCGGGGGTGTCGCCGTTCGCGACGGCACCGGGCACGCGGGAGAACGCATCCCAGATGCTGTCCTCCTTGCCGCCCTCGTGGCCGGCGCCCTCGATCTGCGCGGCGGCGGTGGCGGAGCCCCACAAGAAGCCGACGGGCCAGTCGCGCACGGCGAGGGCCGCGGCCCGATCGCGCTGCTCGGCGAGGGTGGGGGTGACGGCTTCGGTCATCGTCGCAGGCTCCTTCGGGTTGCGGTTCGGCTCGATTCTAGGGGCCGCGCGCGTCGCTCGGCCGCAGCCGCGAGAGCGCTCTCACGCGCGCGCACGAAAAAGGGGGTCGTCACGGCGTCCCGCGGCGGGACGGAGTGACAACCCCCTTCAGGGCGTGGCGCTACTTCTTCTCGGGCAACCGGATCGCGTCAGTGTTCACGTCGGGCTCGATGTGCGCGCCGACCATGTCGGCGGCGTGCTTCGCGATCAGCGCCGGATCCGTCGAGCGCAGCTCGGCGGCGGCCGCATCCGCGTCGTCCTGCGCCTCCTGCATGGCCGACTTCGCCCGCAGCGGCGGGGTCTTCAGGAACCAGGAGAGCACGAACGCGACGAGGACCACGGCGAGGGCGACCCAGAACACGGTGATCGTCGCGTCGTTGAAGCCGGTGAGGAACGGGGCCGAGAGCGCCTTGTCCGCGCTGTTCAGGAACGAGGTGTCCCCGTTGAGCGAGTCGGCGATCGCCGACTGATCCTGCGACTGCAGCAGCTTCAGGATGCCCGCGTTGTTCGGGTCGGCCAGCACGGTCGGATCCGCGAGCGCCTTCTGCAGGTTCGCCAGCAGGGTGTTGTCCTTGAACGCGGAGGCGATCGTCTCGGGGATGCGGGTGAACAGGACGGAGAAGATCACGGCGGTACCGAGCGTGCCGCCGATCTGGCGGAAGAACGTCGAGGCTGAAGTCGCCACGCCCATGTTCGCCACGTCGACCGAGTTCTGCGACGCCAGGGTCAGGGTCTGCATCATCTGGCCGAGGCCCAGGCCCAGCAGCAGCATGCCGCCCATCATGAAGATCACGGGCTTGTCGATCGAGGCGAAGGTGAAGTAGAAGAACGCGGCCGACATCAGGAAGGTGCCCACGATCGGGAACATCCGGTACTTGCCGGTGCGCGAGATGATCTGGCCGGACACGATCGAGGAGATCATCAGGCCGAGGATCATCGGCAGCATCAGGAAGCCCGACTCGGTCGGCGTCGCGCCGTTGACCAGCTGCAGGTACAGCGGGATCGCCATCATGCCGCCGAACATGCCGAAGCCGACCAGCACACCCAGGACGGTGGCCATCGAGAACGTGGGGGAGCGGAACAGCTTCAGCGGGATCAGCGCGTCGTCACCCATCATCCGCTCGGCGAAGATGAAGCCGATGATGCCCAGCGCGCCCACGATGTAGCAGGCCCAGGAGCCGAGCGAGCCCCACCCCCAGGTGCGGCCCTGCTCGGCGACCAGCAGCAGCGGGCCGGCGGCGACGATGACGAGGGTCGCGCCCCACCAGTCGATGCGGACGCTGCGCTTGATCGGCGACGTCGGCAGGTGCAGGAAGCGCCACACGATGAACAGCGCGACGGCGCCGATCGGCAGGTTGATCAGGAACACCCAGCGCCAGCCGGTGATGAACAGGATCTCGGGAGTACCGGCGAGTAGGCCGCCGATGAGGGGGCCGACGACGCTGGAGATGCCGAAGACGGCGAGGAAGTAGCCCTGGTACTTGGCGCGCTCGCGCGGCGGGAGGATGTCGCCCATCACGGTGAGCGCGAGGGACATCAGGCCACCGGCGCCGAGACCCTGCACGGCGCGGTAGCCGGCGAGACCGAGCATCGACGTGGCGGTGCCGGCCAGTAGCGAGCCGAGCAGGAACAGCACGATCGCGATCAGGTAGAGGGGGCGGCGACCGAAGATGTCGGAGAGCTTGCCGTAGATCGGCGTGGCGATCGTGGAGACGATGAGGTACGCGGTGGTGACCCAGGCCTGCTCGGAGAGCCCGTGCAGGTCATCCGCGATCGTGCGCATCGAGGTGCCGACGATCGTCTGATCGAGGGAGGAGAGGAACATTCCGGCCATCAGGCCGAAGATCACGAACAGGATCTGTCGGTGCGTCATAACGGCGCCCGGTGCGGATGCGCCGGGTGCTGTGGGTGCGGCGTCGGCCATGGGACCCCTCTTCAAGGCTGTGCCCGCTCGCGTCGATGTCCGCGACAGCGAGCGTGGGATGCAGAATTTTGCGGACTGCGCAAAGTTACACCCTCGGCAAAGCGGGAGCCAGCCAGAACGGCGCGTCTGAACGGGATCTCAGAGAGCGACTTTGAGACTAAATGTCTCTATCTCTATCCGTCGTCCGGGGCGTGAATGAGGATCAGTCCGTCGAGCGATCCCGATCACCAGGATCACTCGATGGAGCCGTTCGCTCCCCGCTTCGTTCTCAGAGGAATCCGATGTCCCGCCGCATCGTCGCATCCGTCATCGCCATCGCCGTGATCGGGTTCGGGCTCGCACTGGGCCCGTCCGCCGCCGCCGCGACCGATACCGTCAAGCCGGTGACCGCGATCACGGCGCCGGCGACCGGCTCGACCGTCGCGGGCACCGTCACGATCATCGCGACCGCCACTGACGCCGTAGGGGTGACGGGAGTCGCGTTCCGCTCGGGCGCCGTCACCATCGGCTCGGGCGTCAAGCAGAGCGACGGCACCTGGAGGCTCTCCGTCGACTCCCGCGGCTGGGCGAACGGACGCTACGCAGTGACATCGCGCGCGACGGATGCGGCGGGCAACGTAGGCGTGAGCGCGTCCGTCGTGATCACGGTGAAGAACGTGACCACGCCGACGCCGACCCCCACGCCGACCCCCACTCCGACTCGGACGCCGACACCCACCGCGACCCCCACGCGGTCCTCAACGCCCACGGCGATGCCCACTCCCACGCGGTCCTCGACACCCACGCCCACCCCGACCCCCATTCCCACGCTCACCCCCACCCCTCGCGCCCCCATCGCCGAGTGGAACTTCACCGAGCCGTCCGGTCCGTACTACTCCAGTGCCGGTGACCTGCCGCTGCTGCAGGCCGGCCAGGATCCGGCGACTCGGGTCGTAACGCCGTTCGGTACAGGCGTGAACCTCGCCGGGCTGAGCTTCCTGAAGATCCCCGCCGCCTCGGTGGGGCGGCTCAACGTCGGTGCGTCGACCGGCGCCGTGACCGTGGCCGCCTGGGTGTACATGACCGATACGAACGCCGGCTTCGTCGCAGGATCCTGGGAGGAGGACACCCTCGACCCCCGTCGCTCCTACGGGATGTTCTACGACTTGAGCATGTTCGGCGGCGACGAGCGCAGCAATTTCCACGTCTCCAAGACCGGCGGGCCGACGCCCGGCTACTCCTACTCCCGCGACTACTCCGCCTCGGGGCAGACCTTCTCCCGCAACGCCTGGCAGCTGCACGTCGGCACCTACGACGGCACCAAGGCCGTCTCCTACCTCGACGGCACCGCGGTGTCGTACCTCGGCTTCACGGATAAGACGGGCGCTCGCTACGACAAGAATCCCTATGTGTTCCTCGACGGCCTGAACGCGAATCCGAGCGACTTCACCGTGGGGGCAGTCGAACTCACGTCGGGACCCGGCAACTTTGCAAAGGGCACCTTCGCCAAGCTCCGGGTGTGGGACCGCGCGCTCAGCGCGGCGGAGGTCGCCGCGCTGTACGCAGCCGAGAAGCCGCGGTGAGCCGGGGCGATGGCTGCGCACGTCGGTGTTGATGGACCTCGTGACCGGCTCCGCGTGCCCTCGATTCCGCGGATCGCGCTGCTGGCCGGAGCGGGCTGCGGGGCGCGGGGGAACATCTGGGCTGGGCTCAGCGCATCGCACCCCCTCCGGGTGAGCCTCGACCCGCGCAATTCCGCGGACGGCATCGGTCCACAGCGGGGTGCCGCCCGCTCACGCCAGCCCACATGTTCGCGGGCGAGCCTCAGCCCGCCAGGAGCGGCGTGGTCGCGGCGTCCCAGCCGGCCTCGCTCAGCGCGGCTCGGGCTTCGGCTCGTGCGGAGTACGGCGTGCGCACCCCTCGGATGTCGCGGTAGTTCTGGTGGCCGGGGCCGGCCCACAGGATGGCGTCGCCCTCATCGGCCAGGGAGATCGCGTAGCGGATGGCGCGCTTGGGGTCGCCGACCTCGTGGATCTCGCCGTCCGGGCGCGCGGCTCGGGCGGACTCGACGAGCACCCGCCGGATCGCATCCGGATCCTCGAAGCGCGGGTGGTGGTCCGTGACGACGAGGATGTCACTGCCGAGCACGGCGGCGGCGGCCATCGCGGGCCGCTTCAGCGTGTCCCGGTCTCCGTCGGCGCCGAACAGCATGATCACTCGGCCGGTGGTCACCCGTCGCACCGCCGCGAGGGTGTTCTCGAACGCGTCCGGGCTGTGGCCGAAGTCGACGTAGACGTGCGGGCCGAGCTCGCCCGACACCAATTCGGTGCGGCCGGGTAGGCGCACGTCGATCCCGCCGTCGCGGTGCAGCACGGCGCGGATCTCATCCATCGCCCAGCCGGCCTCGACCAGCATCGCGATGGCGAGCCCCGCATCCGCGGCCATGTGTCGCCCGATCACCGGCACGAAGGTCGTGATCGCACGACCGTCGCGACGGGTGACGGTGAACCGCGCGCCCGCCGGCTCCTCGGCCACGATGGTGACGGTCCAGTCCGCGTCGGCTGCGGGGTCGGACGCGATGGTCGCCACGGGCACGCCGGCGCGCTCGACCATCCGGTAGCCCGCGGGGGAGTCGAGCGAGATCACCGCACGCCGCGACCGGTCGGGCTGGAACAGCGGGGCCTTCGCCTCGAAGTAGGTGTCCATGTCGCCGTAGTCGTCGAGGTGATCGTGCGAGAGGTTGGTGAAGCCGGCGACATCGAAGACCACGCCGTCCACGCGGTGCCGGGTCAGCGCCTGCGCGCTGACCTCGATCGCCGCGGCCGTGACGCCGCGCTGGTTCATCGTGGCGAGCATCGCGTGCAACTCGGTGGCCTCGGGAGTGGTCAACCCGCTGATCACCGACTCGCCGCCGATGTGGCGTTCGGCGGTCGAGCTGAGGCCGGCCGTGACTCCCATCTGGCGCAGGATCGCCTCGGTCATGTGCACCGTCGACGTCTTCCCGTTCGTGCCGGTGACTCCGAAGAGCGTCGGAGTGCGCACGGAGGTGCCGTAGACGTAGGCAGAGACGTCGCCCAACTCGGCGCGCGGGTCGGCGGTGACGATCACGGGGATGGAGGCGGACTGCGCGAGTTCGGCGCCGCGCGCGTCGGTCAGGATCGCGGCCGCTCCGGCCTGCTCCGCCTCCTCGGCGAGCTCGGCGCCGTGCCGACGGGCGCCGCTGATGCCGACGAACAGATCGCCGGGACGAACGTCGGTGGAGTCCAGGGTGACTCCGGCGACATCGGTGGTGGTCGCGGCGTGATCGTCGTCATCCGTGCGCTCGAAGCCGAAGCGCTCGGTGAGTTCGGCGAGGGTGTTGGTGGGTCCGTCGGTGGGGCGCAGCATCATGGGGATCCTTTCGTCGCCGAACGATCCAGCCGAGGGGGGAGCCGGTTCGTCGACTTCGCCTGCGAAGCACACCCGTTCCGCGGGGGACGGTCGGGTGAAGCCTCGCTCTCACCGAGGCACTCTCTGAGAGTACGTGGAGAACATATGTCTTTTATTTACGAACATTGGCAGTTGCTATGAGAACCGCACTTGGCGTAGGGAGCCGCCCCGGGCCGTCCCGATACTTAAGCGTGCTCACCGATTCCGGACGTCCGGCGGCCGACCCGACCGAGACCGAGCCCGCCCGACGGCGGGCCGTTCTCGCGCGCCTGCCGCGGATCCGTCGGCCGGACGGTTCGCAGATCCGCGTCCTCGTCGTCGACGACGAGCCGGCGCTGACCGACCTTGTCAGCCTCGCCCTCGCGTACGAGGACTGGACGGTGGACATCGCCGTCGATGGTCGCGAGGCCGTGCGCCGTTTCGCCGAGGCGACGCCGGATCTGGTGGTGCTCGACATCATGCTGCCGGACACCGACGGCTTGAGTCTGCTGCGCGAGTTCCGCCGGATGAGCGAGAGCACGCCGGTGCTGTTCCTCACCGCGCGCGACTCGGTCGATGACCGGATCATCGGGCTCACCGCCGGCGGCGACGACTACATGACCAAGCCGTTCAACCTCGAGGAGCTCGTCGCCCGCCTGCGCGGGCTGCTGCGCCGCTCCGCGCACGCCGTGACCAGCGAATCCGAGCTGGTCGTGGGCGATCTCTCGCTCGACGAGGACAGCTACGAGGTGCGCCGTGCGGGCGATCGGATCACCTTGACGACCACCGAGTTCGAGCTGCTGCGGTTCTTGATGCGCAACGCGCGCCGTGTGGTCAGCCGCGCGCAGATCCTCGACCGGGTCTGGAACTACGACTTCGGCGGTCGGCCCGGCATCGTGGAGATCTACGTGTCCTACCTGCGCAAGAAGATCGACGCGGGGCGGGAGCCGATGATCCACACGGTCCGCGGCGTCGGCTACGTGCTCAGGCCCGCGGAATGATCCGCGCGAACTGGACGCTTCGGCGCCGCCTGGTCACCGGCGTCGCCGCTGTGGTGGGTCTCGCGGTGATCGTCGTGGGGCTGCTCAGCGTGCTCACGTTGCGCGCGACGCTGACCACGATGGTCGACAACCGCATCCAGGCGTCGATGTCGGCGTTCGAGACCGCGGTGCAGAAGTACGACGTCGACAATCAGCCCTTCGGCGCGCGGGCGCCTGAGGTGCACGCCGGAGCGGCCGAGGGATTCACCAAACCGTTCAGCGAGTTCTTCGGCCAGGCGCCGGGAACCGTGATCGGCCTGGTGCGGGGTGGCGAGCTGGTCGACTCCGCCCTGTTCTCCTCCGATGCGGCCGCGCGGCTGGCCCCCGCGGCGGCGGATGCGATGGTCTCGGTCGCCGGCGGAGCCGTCGACAACGAGACCATCGACCTGCCGGGCCTGGGCTCCTATCGGATGATGAGCTCCCTCGGGCTCGACGGGGCGACGCTTGTGGCCGGCATCCCGCTCGCCTCGACGGATGCGGCGGTCGCGCAGACCTCCTGGGCGGTCGGCGGCATCGCCCTGCTGGTGATCGCGCTGACCGTGGTCGGCGCGATCGTTGTGATCCGCTTCGCCCTGCGCCCGCTCGGCACGGTCGTCGCGGCGGCGCAGGAGGTGACCACGATGCGGCTGGACCACGGCGCCACCGCGATCACCACGCGGGTGCCGGCCGAGTTCACCGACCCGCGTACCGAGGTCGGGCAGGTGGGCGAGGCGTTGAACCGGCTGCTCAGCCACGTCGACGACGCCCTCGCGGTGCGTCAGGCGACCGACGAGCGGATGCGGCGCTTCGTCACCGACGCCAGCCACGAACTGCGCACGCCGCTCGCGTCCATCCAGGGCTACGCCGAGTTGACGCGGCAGGGCAACGCAGAACTGCCGGACATGATCGAGCACGCCTTGGCGCGCATCGAGTCGGAGTCGACCCGGATGAGTTCGCTCGTGGGCGAGCTGCTGCTGCTGGCGCGCCTGGACGAGGGGAACGGCCTGCACCTCGCGGAGACCGACCTGTCGCTGATCGTGCTCGACGCGGTCAGCGATGCGCTCGCCGCGGATCCCGCTCGCAGCTGGGTCCTCGACATCCCCGAGACCAGTGTCTTCGTCGAGGGCGACGAGGAGCGGCTGCATCAGGTGGTCGCGAACATCCTCAGCAACGCCAGCCGGCACACGCCGCCCGGCACGCGGGTGACCACGGCGCTCGCCGTCGAGGGCGCGCAGGCGGTCCTGACGATCTCCGACGACGGGCCGGGCGTCGACCCTGGCGTGTTGCCCGTGCTGTTCGAGCGCTTCGCCCGCGGCGACGACTCCCGCTCGCGGCGCTCCGGCAGCACCGGCCTGGGCTTGGCGATCGTGCAGTCGATCGTCGACGGCCACGGCGGTAGCATCACGGTCGAGTCCAGCTCGGCCGGTGCGTCGTTCCGCATCGCCCTGGCCGGTCGGCTGGAGCCCGCGCCGGCGGCCGAGGACGCACTGGCGCGGTGAACCCGGCCGCTACGGGCGCAGCTGGATCGAGTTGATCGGCGTCAGGTTGTAGTTGACCGCCGTGCCCGCGTTCACAACGGCGGAGCCGCCGGTCGCTCCGAAACCGGTGTACAGGCGCAGCTTGGCCCCTCCGGTCTGGTTGTTCAGCACCCAGTGCTGGCCGTACTGGCCGCTCAGGTTGTAGCTGCCGTAGTTGTAGTACCTCAGCGACGGCCGATCGTTGTTCCAGCCGGCGTTCTGCGGATAGATGCAGACGTATCCGGTCGGGCAGCCGTGCCAGGTGGCCGCCTCGGCGGCGGGCGCCGCGACGAGTCCGACGGTGAGCATCGCCCCGGTGGCGAGGGCGGCCGCGGCGGCGCGGCGGGTGATCTTCGACATGGGTTCATCCTTCTCTGCGGATCTCTGGGTGGATCCGCGATGAAGAAGCCTCGCATTCAGCCGGCGGCCGTCGACCGGGTCCGACCCGGATCGGTCGCGGTCGGCGCTGTTCCTGGCGCGTGTCGCTCCCGCTCCGGGAGGGGGCGACGCGGCGGCACGTAGCATTGCCCGGGTGAGTCAGCCGTCGCGCAAGGTCATCATCCGTCGTCGTCAGGTGGTCGCCGGGGGAGCGGCGGTGCTGCTGGGCGGCGCAGCGGTGGGCGTCGGCGCGTGGCTCGGCCGGCCGGCCGCGGGGGCATCCGAAGCGGGAGCAGCCGAGGCCGGAGCGACATCGACCCCGGAGCCGCCGCGACCGAGCGCGACCAGCACGCCCGAGCCGGTGGCGACGTTCGACCTCGCGGCGAACTCGATCGACGACCCGACGAGTCCCTGGGTCGTGGTGAACAAGCTGCGCAGCCTCGATCCGCAGGACTACGAGCCCGACGACCTCACCTATCCCGACGTGCCGTACGTGAACCGACAGCCGATGCGCGCGGCGACGGCGGACGCGCTGGTGCAGCTCTTCGACGCGGCCCAGAGCGAGGCCGGGTTGACCCTGCGCGTGCAGAGCGCGTACCGCTCCTACGACACCCAGGTCAGCGTCTACGCGGGCTGGGTCTCCTCGCGCGGCCAGGCCGGGGCGGATGCGACCAGCGCGCGGCCGGGACACAGCGAGCACCAGACCGGCTGGGCGGTCGACGTCACCGGTGCATCCGGCGAGTGCGCGCTGGAGATCTGTTGGGGCGAGACGGCGGAGGGCGTCTGGGTCGGCGAGAACGCGCACCGCTTCGGACTGATCGTGCGCTATCGCGCCGACACCACCCCGATCACCGGCTACGAATCGGAGCCGTACCATCTGCGCTACGTCGGCCCCGAGCTCGCCGCGTACATGCAGGAGCAGGGCATCACCACGCTCGAGCAGCTGTTCTCGCTGCCCGACGCCCCCGACTACGCCCCGGGCACGACCGACTGACGCCGCCCTCCTTGGCGAACCCGCCCTTCTTGGCGAACCCGCCCTCCTTGGCGAAAAGTTGCAGCCCTGGCGCGGCGAGGGCTGCAACTTTTCGCAAGGGATGGGGCCGATTGCGTTATCAGAACGTTATTCGGAGGGGATTGCAAGGTTGTGTGCACGGGTTTGCCATGTTCGGTTGGTGAGGTGGTGCCTTCCCCCGTTTGATACGTACGTAACTAACTCCCCGCGTCCTGACCGTGAGATATCTCTGTGCCCCGTAGCTCCACCCGTTCCGCCCCGTACATCCCCCAGAACACCCGGTCCACCCACCCGAATCGCCTCGAGACCGGCCCCGTCCCCGTCATCCCCCAGCCGCTGACCCGCCGCGAGGCGAGGATGCTGGAGGCGCTCGCCGCCGAAACCGCGCCGGTCGCCGTCGTCGCGGCACCGATCGAGGCTCCCGTTACCGCTCCCGTCGCGGCTCCCGCATCGGCTCCCGTGACGGCCGCCCCCGAGGCGTTCGCCTCGCGGCGCGACCGCCGTGCCGCCGAGCGTGCCGTGCCCACCCCGCGTGCCCGTCGGATGGGCGCCGCCCGTCGAGTGACGCTGGCCGTGCCCCGCAAGCACCTCGTGCTCGCCGTGTCGGGCGGACTCGTGATCGCGGCGATGGCCGCCGGCGCGAGCCTGACTTTCGGCGCCACGCCGAACACCGAGTCGGCCGCCGCCGACACGACGGCTCCCACCGCGACGGCCCTGCCGACGGTGGCCTCCTCGGCGCGCGTTGTGCTGAACGCTGTCTCGGCCACCTCCGGAACCGTGGTCGGCGGCACCAGCGTCACCCTCAGCGGCGCGAACCTCGACTCGATCGCCGCCGTCCGCTTCGGCGGCATCGACGGCACCGTCGCGGTCGCGAATTCCGGCGAGGTCACCATCACGGCGCCGCCGTCACCGGATCAGAGCGAGGGCACGGTCGACGTCGCCTTCTTCGACGCCTCCGGTGCGCAGATCAGCTTCGACGCGGTGACCGACACCGCCGCCTCCGCGACGAGCGACGGCACGCCGGTGGCCGAGACGACCACCGCCTCCACCGGCTCGACTCCTCTGGAGACCAGTGACGCCGCGCAGACCGCAACGGCCGAGCCGGCCGCGGAGGCCGAGGTCGCGACGGATGAGGCGACCACCGCCACGGGGCCGATCGCGACCACCAAGGTGATCGCCACCGCCCTCGCCTTCTCATACACCCCCGACCCGGCGATCGAGGCCGCGAAGGCCGCCGCCGCGCTCAAGGCGCAGCAGCTCGACGCGCAGCTGGCGTACGTGGATGCGCACTGGAGCGACTACAACTCCGCCGAATACGGTGTGATCTCGGGCAACGACTGCATGAACTTCACCAGTCAGTCCCTGATCGCCCGCGGCTGGGCCATGGACTCCGAGTGGTCGTACTCCGCCTCCGGCGGCTACAGCTCGGCGTGGGCGTCGTCGACGGCTTTCGCGAACTACATGGCCGCGCACCCCGAGCGCGGCACCGCGCTGAGCAACACCGAGCGCGATCAGGTGAAGGTCGGCGACGTCGTGCAGTTCGACTGGGACGGCTCGGGCGACTGGGATCACACCGGCATCGTCACCCGCATCGACGGTGGCACGATCTACTACTCGTCGCACACCTCCGACAACAACGACCAGTCGATCGACTCCGCGAGCGCCGGCCGCATCGGCTTCTGGAGCATCGCGTAGCTCTCTGCGAGGGACCCGCGCAGCGCGCGAGGGCGCCGCGGACCGCGGGTCCCTCGCGCGCTGGTGGGGTCCCTCGCAGGATTACTGGACGCGTTCCTCGCGGGCGACGGACGCGCGGGTGCTGGAGGCGATCTCGAGGACGACGGGGAGGCGGGCGCCGAGCAGCTCGTCCAGGGCGAGCACGGACTCGCGGACGCTGTCCACCACGGCGCGCGGCGAGACGCCGCCGCGGGGCAGCACCCGCACCTTCAGCGCGGTCGCGGCCCGGTGCCGGTACGCGCTGACCGACACCGAGAGGATGTCGGGTCGCGAACGCAGCGCATCCTGCAACGCCGACTGCGCGAATCCGGTGCCGATCGTGACCGCGCCGGCGGGGCCATCGACGGCTGCGTCGGTCAGCACTGTTCCGGTGCGACCGTGGCCGCGGCGGAAGATCAGCACAACGCAGACGATCGCGACGACGAGGCCGAACGCGGCGATGACCAGCAGCGGCCAGAGCACCGGCAGGGCATCCGGCGCCGTCACCGTCACCCCGTCGGGCGGGGTGAACCGAGAGGCCAGCGTCGGTGCGAGCGCACCGACCGTGTCGCCGAACCACGAGCGCGCGGCGTCCCACGTGCCTACGAGCACCGCGCCGACGCCGGCGGCGAGCACGATCAGCCCGAGCAGGGCGAGAAGGAGACGATTGCCGAAACGATTGCTGGTGGTCATCAGATCCTCCCGGATGCTGCGATGCGGACGGTGCTGCGCGGTCGCGGCTGCGCGTCGATCCGATCGAGTTCCGCGGCGACCGCGTCGTCGACATCGGACTTCTCGACCGCGGTGCCGGAGACCGGCGTGACGTCGATCACCGCACTGGAGCGCGAAACCGAGGCGCGGGTGCGCTCCCCGGGGGTGCGTGCGGCCGTGCGGGCGGCGCGGGCGAGCGCCGAGGCGATCACGCCGTCGTCGACGACCACCGCGAGCCTGTCGTCGGCGACCGTGTGTCGACCCCGGCGACCAGGAGCGAGCGCCAGGGCGAGCAGCGCGAGCCCGATCAGGGCGGCGACGACGCCCGCGGCGATCAGGATGCCCGGTGCGACGGCGTCGAGCGCGGCTGCGCCCTCGATCATCGTGGCCGGGGCGAGCAGCAGCGGGGCGACGCCGAGGGCGGCGAGCACCGCCTCCGTTCCCAGCCACAGCGCGACGAGGGCGACGAGGGCCAGCACCACGATGGCGGCGCCGGATCGGGACCGGTGCGTCTCGCGGCGCAGCAGGCGCCGGTAGACCCGGGTGGTGTCGGTGCTCATCGCAGGGTCCTCTTCGTGGAGCGGATGCGGCTCCCGGTGACCCGGATGTCGACACGGCTGACGCGGCGCCCGGTCAGGGCGCCCATCCGCTCGACCAGGGCCGAACGGGCTTCGTGCAGTCGCTCCAACACGGGGGTTCCGCTGGAACCCGAGCCGAGCGGCTCGATGGTGATCGGGGTCTCGACGGAGACGGCCAGGCCGCCCGCGTCATCCCCCAGGCTGATCCGGACATCGCTCACGGCGACCTCGAGCAGTTCGTGCACGATCGCGGTCGCCGTGCGCTCCAGGGCGCGCGAGCCGATGCTGACCGAGCCGAGGACGGGGCGCACGGAACGCGTCGGCGCGGAGGCCGTGAGTCCCGGTGCCGTGAGGGCGGATGCGGTGAGGGCGGTCATCCGGCCCTCCTTTCGTCAGTCATGCGGCTAGCGGGAGCTCGAGCGGCCGCGCAGCACGTCGCCGAGGCTGCGCAGGTCGAGCGAGCCGTCGAGTACCCGGCCGACGACGGCGCCGACGGCCATAAGAACGGCCGTGAGCAGGAAGCCCCAGAAGCCGAAGAGCAGCGCGGCGAACGCCAGGACCGCGCCGACCGCGAGGCCGATCACGGTGAGGGAGCCGCGCTGCTTCGCGGGCCTCTCGGCGGTACGGGGATCGAAGCCGTATCCGGTGCTCACAGCACGCGGCTCTCGGTCTCGGCCTGGCTGTCGTCCTCACCGGGGATGTGCACGTCGTTGATCGCGACGTTGATCTCGGCGACCTCCATGCCGACCAGGTTCTCGATCGCCGCGGCGATGGAGGAGCGGACGCCATCGGCGACCTGCTGCATGGGGGTGGGGTACTGGACGACGATGGTCACGTCGACGGCGACCTGGGTCTCGCCGACCTCGACGCGCACGCCCTGGGCGAGGTCGGTGCCGCCGACCACCTGGCGGATGGCGCCGAAGGCCCGGGCGGCGTTGCCGCCCAGAGCGAAGACACCCGCGACCTCGCGGGCGGCGATGCCGGCGACCTTGGCGATCACGGCGTCCTCGATCACGGTCTTGCCCTGGGCCAGACCGGAGGCGCCGGTGCTGCTGCCCAGCGTGGTGACGCGGTCGGCGGTGGGCGCCTTGTCGACGCGCGGCTTGCTGACGCCGGCGGTGGCGGGGGTGACGGTGGTGTCGGCCATGATGGCTCCTTCGGTGAGAATCAAGCCCACCGGATGTACGGCGGGCTGTGCTTACATGAGTGAGACGCATCGGCCCGGCCGATCGTCACGGAATTGCTCCAGAATCTTTTCGGAGCGGCCGGTTGAGCGGATCGGAGTGGCGTGAGCGACCTCGCCGACGCATCCGACGCTCTGCTCGCCGAGCGCGCCGCCGACGGCGACGTCCGCGCGTTCGAGACGCTGGTCAAGCGGCACCTGAGCATCCTGCGCGCCTACGCCTGGCGCCTCACCGGGTCGCAGGCGGATGCGGCGGATGCGGTGCAGGTGGCGCTGATCACGGTGTGGCAGCAGTTGCCGCAGCTGCGTGAGCCCGCCAGTGTGCGCAGCTGGATGATGCGGATCGTCAGCCGATCGAGTACGGATCTGCTGCGGGCCCGCAAGCCGACCGACGACGTGGACGCGGGTCCGCATCCCGAGTCCACCTGGGCCGGCCCGCTCGAATCCGCCCAGAGCAGCGAGGCGATGCGAGCGCTGGCGAAGGCGCTGGCCGCACTGCCGGAGTCGCAGCGGCAGTGCTGGATTCTCAAGGAGGTCGGCGGTGAGTCGTACAGTGAGATCGCCGAGCATCTCGGCATCACGGCCACGGCCGTGCGGGGCAAGTTGGCCCGAGCGCGGGAATCCCTGATGGCGGCGATGGAGGAGTGGCGATGAGCGACGAACCCCGCGTCTTCACAACGGAGCAGCTCGGCGAGTACTTGGACGCCGGCCGGCTGCCCTACGACCCCGAGATCGAGGAGTCGCCCGAGAACCTGAGCACCCTGCGCGCGCTGGAGCGCATCCGCGATCTCTCCGGCGAGTTGATCGCCGGAGACGCGCGCTCGCTGCCGGCGCTCGACGAGGGCTGGCTCGGCGGAGTGCTGGCCGATGTGCGCCGTGAGGCGCGGGCCGGGCGCGACATCCCGCTCTCGAGCCCGGCGCCGGAGCTGAGCCTCAGCATCACCGAGGGTGCGGTGCGCGGGCTGGTGCGCGATGCGGGCGACGGCGTGCCGGGGGTGCTGATCGGACGCTGTCGGCTGATCGGCGACGTGGCCGATCGCGACGCCGAGATCACGATCGAGGTCACCGCATCCGTGTTCTGGGGCGTTCCGATCGCCTCCGCCGCGCAGCAGGTGCGCGAGCGGATCTACTCGCGGCTGCTCACCCAGACCGAGCTGAGGATCGCCGCGATCGACGTGCACATCAGCGACGTGCACCTGCCGGAACCGGAGGTCGGAGGATGAGCGACATCGAGTTGCCGGTGGATCCGGCCGTCGAGCTGGCCGAACGCGTGCGCGCGATCACCGGGGTGCGGGGAGTGTACGGCGCCCGTCCGGCGCTGCTCGGGGCGGTTGTGCACGTGGTGAAGCGCGCCGAACCGAGTCCGGTGCTGCTCACGGTGACGGCGGAGGAGGTGCGCGTCGCGGTCGAGATCGCGGTCTCGGCGGCCGGCACCGCGCCGACCACCGCCCGCGCGGTGGGCGACGCCGTGCGTGCGTGGTGCGCGGAGGCGTATCCGCTGCTGCAACCCTCCGTCGCCGTCCGCGTCTCCTTCGTGGAGTGACCGGCACGCCCTTCGGTGGTTGAGCCTGCCGAAACCACCAGTCGATCGGGGTAGTTTCCGCAGGCTCAACTAGCGGCGAACTAGATCGTGTTCGGGGCGAGGCGGGCGTTCTCGCGGGCGGCCTCGCGGTCGCGGCGGCGTGCCAGCTGCTGGCCGCCGCGGCGACCCTGGCGCTGCTCGAGGTAACGGGCGAGCTGCGAGAGCAGCAGGTTGATCACGATGTAGATCACCGAGATCACCAGGTAGGTCTGGATGAGGTGACCGGTGTAGGCGGTCAGGTTCTTGCCCGACTTCATCAGCTCGGGGTAGCTCGCGGCGTAACCGAGGGTCGAGTCCTTGAGCAGGCTGACCACCTGGGTGACCAAGCTCGGCACGGCGAGGCGGATCGCCTGCGGCAGCACCACCTTGCGCATCGCCTGCCCGCGCGACAGGCCCAGCGCGAGCGCCGCCTCCGTCTGGCCTTTCGGCAGCGCGAGGATCGCCGCACGGAACACCTCGGCGATCACCGCGGAGGCGCAGACGATGATCGGCACCACGAGCTTCCAGAACAGCGGCAGATTCACGCCGATCGAGGGTAGGCCGCCCACGAAGACGTAGACCACCAGCAGCAGCGGGATGGAGCGGAAGAACTCCACCCAGGCGCCGGAGAGCTTCGAGACCCAGCGGGTCCGGCTGAGCCGGCCGAGCGCGAGCAGCACCGCGAACGGGAATGCGACGACCCCCGCGACCACGGTGCACAGCAGCGTGTTGCCCAGGCCGCCGATCAGGAACTGCACGTACGGCCACTGGGTGAACTCCGCCCAGCGCTCCGGCGCGAGCTGACCCTTCTGGGCGAACAGCCACACGGCCCATCCGATCGCGGCGGCGAGCACCAGCACGGTGATCACGGTGACGATCAGGATGGTGCGCCGACCGCGCGGGCCGGGCACGTCGAAGAGGACGCGGTTCACGGAGCTCATCGGAGGATCGCCACCTTGCGTTCGATGAAGCCGCCCAGCGCGCCCGCGCCGAGGGCGATGGAGGAGTAGATCGCGGCGGCCGCGGCGTACAGGCCGATGCCCCAGGCCTCGACCAGGTTGATCTTCTGCGCGACGCCGAGCAGGTCCATCACCCCGATCGCGGAGGCGAGGGAGGAGCCCAGCAGCACGCCGATGAAAACGTTGACCAGCGGCTGCACCATCGAACCGAACGCCTGCGGCAGGATCACCCGGCGGACCGACTGCCCGAAGGTCAGGCCCAGCGCGCGCGACGCCTCGGCCTGGCCGACCGGCACCGTGTTGATGCCGGTGCGGATCGCCTCGCAAACGAAGGCGGCGTTGAAGATCGCCAGACAGATCGCGGCGGTGGAGTAGAGGTCGAAGACGATGCCGATGTCGGGCAGCCCGAAGGTGAACAGGATCAGCAGGCACAGCAGCGGGATGTTGCGCAGCACCTCCACGTAGACGCTGCCGAAGGCGCGCAGCGGGGTGATCGGCGAGACCCGGCAGACCGCGATTAGGGTGCCGAGAACGACCGCGCCGGCGAAGCCGAGCCCCGTCAGCGAGACGGCGACCCAGATCCCGCTCAGGATCTGGGGGAGGTAGAGCGTGAGCGTATCCATGCGGCGCCTTTCGAGGAAATCCTTCGGCCGAGCCCGAACCCCTCCGCTGGTTGAGCCTGCCGAAACCAGAGCTGTGGTTTCGGCGGACTCAACCAGCGAGGTGCAGTCTCGACCAGCGAGAACGGGATCAGGATCCGGGAACGGACCCAATCTCGGGGAAGTCAGGAGCGTCGCCCTCGACCACGGTGCCGACGGTGGCCTTCCAGAGCTTCGCCCAGGAGCCGTCCTTCTCGATCTCCTCCAGGAAGGAGTTCACGAACTCCTTCGCGGCCGGGTCGTCCTTGGTGACGCCGACGCCGTACGGGTCGGAGGTGAACGGCTCGCCGACGACCTTGAGGTCGGGGTTCTGCACTGCGTTCGAGAGCAGGATCGACTCGTCGATCACGTAGGCGTCGGCGCGGCCCTGCTGCACGGCCGCGACGCAGTCGGCGTTCTCGGTGAACAGCACCTGCTCCGCATCCGGCGCGAACTCGTCCAGCGCGGTGACGGCGGTCGAGTTGGACTCGGTGGTCACCTTCGTGCCGGAGGTGAGGTCCTTGACGGATGTGATCGTGTCGTTGTCCTTCTTCACCATCACCGAGGCGCCGGAGGAGTAGTACGGGCCGGCGAAGGCGATCTTCTCGGCGCGCGGCTCGGTGATCGAGTAGGTCGCGATCACGACGTCGACCGAGTCGTTCTGCAGCAGGGTCTCGCGGGTGTCCACGGTGGTCTGCGTGAGGTCGACCTTGGCGTCGTCGCCCAGGATGTAGCGGGCGAGCAGGTCGCCGATGCCGGCGTCGAAGCCGGTGATCTTGCCGGTGGCCGGATCCTGGATCGAGAACAGCGCGCCGGTGTCGGTGCCGCCGCGGCGCAGCACGCCGGACTCCTTGATCTTAGTGGCCCAGTCGTTGTCGGCGACGACCGAGTCGTCGGCGACGGGGCCCGCCGAGATCACGGCGTCGTAGGCGTCGACCTCGGCCGCGGCGGAGGAGGAGGTGTCGCCCGGCACGGCACCGCTGGAGCACGCGGTGAGGGCGATGGCGAGGCCGGCCGCGGCAGCGGCTCCGGCGAGGAGACGGCGGATCCGAGGAGTCCGCACGGGGGAGAGGGTCATGGTGATCTCTTTCCTTGATTGCTGTGTGGTGCTGGATGTGGCGGGTCTGGACAGCTCAGTGGCTGAGGATCTTGGAGAGGAAGTCGCGCGCCCGCTCCGATTTCGCGGCGGTGAAGAACTCCTCGGGCGTGCCGGTCTCGACGATCGCGCCGGCATCCATGTACACGACGCGGTCCGCGGCCTTGCGGGCGAAGCCCATCTCGTGCGTGACGACGACCATCGTCATGCCGTCCTTCGCCAGGGCGGTCATCACGTCGAGCACCTCGCTGACCATCTCGGGGTCCAGCGCCGAGGTCGGCTCGTCGAAGAGCAGCAGCTTGGGCTTCATCGCCAGAGCGCGGGCGATGGCGACGCGCTGCTGCTGGCCACCGGAGAGTTCGGCGGGCTTGCTCTGCGCCTTGTCAGCGAGTCCCACGCGCGCCAGCAGCGCCAGCGCCTCCGACTCCGCCTGCTTCTTCGGGGTCTTGCGCACGGTCATCGGCGCGAGGGTCACGTTCTCCAGCGCGGTGAGGTGCGAGAACAGGTTGAAGGACTGGAAGACCATGCCGACGTCGGCCCGCAGCGCGGCGAGGGCCCTCCCCTCTTCGGGGAGGGGGGTGCCGTCGATCTCGACGACCCCCTCGTCGTGCTTCTCCATCCGGTTGATGCAGCGGCACAGCGTGGACTTGCCGGAGCCGGACGCGCCGACGACCACCACCACTTCGCCCGGCGCGACGTCGAGAGACACGTCGTTCAGGGCGGTGAAGTCTCCGAATCGCTTGCTGAGGTGTTCGATGTGGAGCAGGGGTGCCGACGGTGCCATGTTCGTAACTGTAGGAATCCGGCATCCAGAAGTCGAATAGATAGTGTTTCGGCACATATCAGATTCTCTTATTCTCGAAGCATGCTCGAAACACGTCAGTTGCACCTGATCCAGGTGATCGCCGCGACCGGTTCGTACTCCGCGGCGGGCCGCGCGCTCGGCTTGACTCAGCCCGCCGTCACGTACCAGATGCGCCAGCTCGAACTCGCGCTCGGGGTCGCACTGACCGTACGGCGCGGCCGGATGATGCGGCTCACACCGGCGGGGGAAGTCCTGCTCACGCACGCGGAGAGGGTGCTGGTCGCCATCCGGGCGGCGGAGGAGGAACTCGGCAGCTTCGTGGGCCGAGATGTGGGCGCCGTGCGGATCGCGACCTTCCCCTCCGCATCCGCGACCATCGTCGCCGACGCGATGGCGGTCGTCTCCGCGCTGCGACCGGATGTGGAGATCACGCACGTGCAGGCCGAGCCGGATGAGGCTCGGGCGCTGGTGCGTCGCGGCGACGCGGACATCGCGGTCACCTACGGCTTCGACGCGTCGCCGTTCTACCCGGACGCGGTGGAGAACGAGATCGGCGCGATGCTGCGCCGGGAGCCGCTGTTCCGCGACGAGATGTGGTTGCTGCTGCCGGTCGGGCATCCCGCGGCCGCGCTCGGCGAGATCACGATGGCGGATCTGCGCGCCGAGACCTGGAACCTCGCCAGCGACAGGTTCCGGTCGATGGCGCGTGGCCTCGCCGCTGAGGCGGGATTCGAGCCGAAGCTCGCGCACGTGGCCGACGACTTCGTGCTGATGCAGTCGCTCGTGGCGCGTCGACTCGGCGTCGCGATCGTGCCCGGCCTCGCGCTCGCCGCGCATCGCAATCCGCGCACGGTCGCGCGCCGCATGGCCGGTTGGCCCGCACGGCAGGTGCAACTCGAGGTGTGGCCCGACCTCGTGCGGGTGCCCTCGATCGCCTCGATGCTCGCCGTGCTGGCCGACGCCGCCTTGCGCGTCAAACTCCCTCGCCGCCGCTGACTCTCCTGCGAGGGACCCCTCCAGCGCGCGAGGGCGCCGCGCACCGGGGCGCCCTCGCGCGCTGCGCGGGTCCCTCGCGGGCTAGAGCAGCGCGCGGATGGCGGACTCGTGCGGGATGGACGGGACGGCGCCCGGATACTGCACGGAGAGAGCGGCGGCGGCGGTGGCGAACCGGGATGCCTCGACGAGGGCGGCCAAGGCCGTTCCGGTGAGGACGGCGACGAGGGCGCCGCAGAAGGTGTCGCCGGCGCCGGTGGTGTCGACGGCGTCGACCGTCAGCCCGGCGATGCGCTCGCTGCCCTCGCGCGTGGCGATGAGCGCGCCGGCGGAGCCCAGCGTGATGATCAGCGCCGGAACCCGCTCGAGCAGGGTGGCCGCGAGCGCATCCGGATCGGCGGGGTCGCCGTCGGCCAGAACGGCGGCCTCGTGCTCGTTCACGATCAGCAGGTCGAGTTCGGCGAGCAGCTCGTCGGGCAGCGGCTGGATCGGCGCGGCGTTCAGGGCGGTGAGCGTGCCGGCCGCGCGGGCCGTGCGCGCGGCGTCGAGCACCGTAGGCAGTGGAGTCTCCAACTGCAGCAGCAGGGCGTCGGCGCCGGCGATGGCGTCGCGCTCCTGTCCGCTGAGGTCAAGGAGGGTCGCGTTGGCGCCCGAGTCGACGACGATCGTGTTCTCCGCCGCGGAATCGACCGTGATCAGGGCCGTGCCGGTGCGCTCGGTGACGCGACGGACCAGCATCCGCACGCCTGCCTCCGCCAGTGTCGCGGTGAGGGTGTCACCGGCAGCATCCGAGCCGATCGCGGCGATGAACGTCGCGTCGGCGCCGGCGCGTGCGGCCGCGATCACCTGATTGTTGCCCTTGCCGCCCGGGTGCTGCTCCGCCGCGGTCGCGAGCAGGGTCTCGCCGGGCTTCGGGATGCGTTCGACGCGGTAGACGAGGTCGAGATTGGCGCTTCCGAGGACGACGACGGTCATGAGTCGAGGGTAGTCGGCGCGCGCGGGCCGGCTTTCGATCAACAGTGCTCGTACACGTACCCGGGGTGCTCCGCCGGCACCAGTTCGCGGTCGCGCAGCAGGCTGATCGGTGGGGTGGCCGGATCCGCGCAGACATCGGCGAAGTCGCCGCGAAGGTCGTCGGTGTATTCGATGTCGATCACGTCCGCCCCGTAGGCGTCCGTGTACGCCGCGCACTCGTCGAACGTGAAGCACTCCTCCGACACGGCGAAGTCGAAGCCCGGATCGTCGGCGTACTCCTCGGCGCGATCCGCCGTGTTCTTCTGCCCGATCGCGAGGCCGGCGGCATGGGCGCGCTGAACGTAGAGCGTGGCCAGGGCGCGGTTGTCCTCGTCGGTCAGCGCGCCGTTCGATCGGGTGTCGGAGTCGAGGTTGTCGATCTCGACCGCGTCGAAGCCCTTCTCGGCGCACGAATCGATCACGGCCCCGATCCGCTCGGCGATGGCGGCGCGTGCCTGCGGCGTCGACGTATCGAGCAGCATCTCGTCCGGCCAGTTCTCGTCGATCACGGCTTCGCCGTCGGCCAGCAGTACGAGTCCGGCGTCGAGCCATTCCTCGCCCTGCCCCGGCTGGCTCTGGAACCCGTTCACGTAGCAGATCGAGTAGCGCCCCTCGGCGGGCTCGGCGTCGCTGTCGCGTTCGACGATCGTGACGCCAGCCGGCGGGTCGTACGCACCGCCGAGTTGGTAGTCGGCGACGCCGTCGGCGGGGAAGGCGGTGGGTGCGGCGGAGCAGGCCGTCAAGCCCAGGGCGCAGAACAGGATCAGGGCGAGGCGACGCATCCGACAACCGTAGGCTTTCGAGCATGCAGACCAACACCCTCGGACGCACCGGCGCGGCCGTCTCCGTCATCTCCCTCGGCACCTGGCAGCTCGGCGCGGACTGGGGCGAGGTGAGCGAAGCCGACGCGCACGCCGTCCTCGATGCCGCGGTCGAGTCGGGCGTCACCCTGTTCGACACCGCCGACGTCTACGGCGACGGCCGCAGCGAGCAGCTGATCGGCTCGTACCGCGCCGCGCATCCGGACTCGTCCGTCTTCGTGGCGACGAAGATGGGCCGCCGGATGGATCAGGTGCCGGAGAACTACACCCTCGCCAACTTCCGCGCGTGGACGGATCGATCGCGCGCGAACCTCGCGGTCGACACGCTCGACCTGGTGCAGCTGCACTGCCCGCCGACCGCGGTCTACAGGGATGACGCGGTCTTCGATGCCCTCGACACCCTCGTCGCCGAGGGGGCCATCGCCGCCTACGGCGTCTCCGTCGAGACGGTCGAGGAGGCGCTCGCCGCGATCGCGCGACCGAACGTCGCAACGGTGCAGATCATCCTGAACGCGTTCCGGCTGAAGCCGCTGGACGAGGTCGTGCCGGCCGCGATCGCCGCCGGCGTCGGCATCATCGCGCGCGTTCCGCTCGCCTCCGGACTCCTCAGCGGCAAGTACACGAACGAGACCGTCTTCGCGGCGAACGACCACCGCAGCTACAACCGCGACGGCTCCGCGTTCGACGTCGGCGAGACCTTCAGCGGCGTCGACTACACCGAGGGTGTGATCGCGGCGCAGGAGTTCGCGGCGCTCGCCGAGGGGCACGGCCTCACGCCCGCCGCGGCCGCTCTCGCCTGGCTCGCGCAGACCGAGGGCGTCTCCACCGTCATCCCCGGTGCCCGCTCGGCCGAGCAGGCGCGAGCGAACGCGGTGGCCGGCGCCGCGGATCCGCTCGGCCCCGCCTTCTCCGAGGCGGTCGTCGCGCTCTACGACACCCACTTCCGCGCGGCGGTGCACCCCCGCTGGTGACGCCGCGCGAAAAAGGGTTGTCACTTTGTCGGTGGGTAACCGACAAAGTGACAACCCTTTTCGATCGGGGTCAGGAGCCGAGGGCGGCGTCCACGATCGTGCGGGCCGCGGCCTGCACCGCGTGCAGGTGAGCGATGCCCTTGAAGGACTCGGCATAGATCTTGTAGACGTCCTCGGTGCCGGAGGGGCGCGCGGCGAACCACGCGTCGGCCGTGACCACCTTGACGCCGCCGACGGCCGCGTCGTTGCCCGGCGCCTTCGAGAGCTTGGCGATGATCGGGTCGCCCGCGAGCTCGGTCGCCGTGATCGCGTCACCGTCGAGCTTGCCCAGCGCCGCCTTCTGCGCCTTCGACGCCGCGGCATCCACGCGCTCGTAGACCGGGTCGCCGAACTTCTCGGTCAGCTCGCGGTACAGCACCGAGGGGGTCTTGCCGGTCACCGCGATGATCTCCGAGGCGAGTAGGGCCAGCAGGATGCCGTCCTTGTCGGTGGTCCACACGGTGCCGTCGAAGCGGAGGAACGACGCGCCCGCCGACTCCTCGCCGCCGAAGCCGACGGATCCGTCGACCAGGCCGGGCACGAACCACTTGAAGCCGACCGGCACCTCCCAGAGCCGGCGGCCGAGCGACTCGGCGACCTTGTCGATGATCGACGAGGACACAAGCGTCTTGCCGATCGCGGCGTCCGGCTTCCAGCCGTTGCGGTTGCGGTACAGGTAGTCGATCGCGACCGCGAGGTAGTGGTTCGGGTTCATCAGCCCGCCGTCGGGCGTGACGATGCCGTGCCGGTCCGCATCCGCGTCGTTGCCGGTGAGCACGTCGAAGTCGCCGCTCCTCGCCACCACGGAGGCCATCGCGGAGGGGGAGGACGGATCCATCCGGATCTTCTCGTCCCAGTCCAGCGTCATGAAGCCCCACTGCGGATCCACGGCGCCGTTCACCACGGTCAGGTCGAGGTCGTACATCTCGCCGATCAACGCCCAGTAGTGCACCGACGCGCCACCCAGCGGGTCGGCGCCGATCTTCACGCCGGCCTTCTTGATGGCCTCGACGTCGATGATGTTCTTCAGGTCCGCGACGTAGTTGTAGCGGTAGTCGTAGGTCTCCACGCCGCTCGGCTCGGCCATCTTCACGGCGCGCAGCTCGTCGGCGATGATCTCGTTCGCGCGATTGGCGATCCAGCCGGTCGCGTCCGAATCCGCAGGTCCGCCGTGCGGCGGGTTGTACTTGAAGCCGCCGTCGCGCGGCGGGTTGTGCGAGGGGGTGACCACGATGCCGTCGGCCTCGTCGGTGTTCGCCGGGTCGTTGTTGTACTTCAGGATCGCGTGGCTGAGCGCCGGCGTCGGCACGAAGTCGTCGAACTCGTCCACGAGAACGCGCACCTCGTTGGCGACCAGCACCTCCAACGCGGTGGTCAGCGCCGGGCGCGAGAGCCCGTGCGTGTCGGCGCCGATGAACAGCGGACCGGTGATGCCCTGCGCCGTGCGGTACTCCACGATCGCCTGCGTCACCGCGGCGATGTGGTTCTCGTTGAACGCGGTGTCGAACGACGAGCCGCGGTGGCCGGACGTGCCGAAGACCACCTTCTGCTCGGGGATGCTGACATCGGGTTTGAGTTCGTAGTACGCCTTGATGAGGGCTTCGACGTCGATGAGGTCGGACGCCTGAGCGGGCGTCCCTGCGCGATCAGTCATGACGCCCATCCTGGCACCATCCCGGGCCGCGCGATGCGGCTTTGCGCCCGGTTCGGCGACGCGGTAGGCGGATGCGCAGGTCGGTAGGCTCGAGTCCATGTCAGCCAGCGCCGCGCAGCCCCGTGTCTACAGCTACCTGGGCCCCGCCGGAACCTTCACGGAGGCGGCGCTGAAACAGGTTCCGGAGGCGCAGGGGCAGAGTTGGCGCAGCGTGAACAACGTCGGCGAGGCGCTCGACGACGTGGTCTCCGGCCGCAGCATCGGTGCGGTGATCGCGATCGAGAACTCGATCGAGGGCGGCGTGACCGCGACCCAGGATGCGCTGGCGAACATCCCGAATCTGCGGATCGTGGGCGAGTACCTGGTGCCGGTGAACTTCGTGCTGGTCGCCCGGCCCGGGATGACCCTGGATCGGGTGAAGGTCGTCGCCGCGCATCCGGTCGCCTATGCGCAGTGCCACCACTGGCTCGACGCGCACGTGCCCAGTCACGGCCACCTGCCCGCCACCAGCAACGTCGCCGCGGCGGCGGACCTCTTCGAGAACTCGCTGGCGGATGCGGCGGTCGCGCCGCCCGGGATCGTCGAGCGCTACGCCGTCGACGTGCTCGCGGAGACGATCGGCGACAACCCCAACGCGGTGACTCGCTTCGTGCACGTGGCGCGCACCCGGGCCCTGCCCGAGCCGACCGGAGCGGATAAGACCAGCATCATCGCCGAGCTGCCGGACGACCAGCCCGGCACGCTGCTGGAAATGCTCGAGCAGTTCGCCACCCGGGGCGTCAACATGAGCATGATCCAGTCGCGACCGATCGGCGATGCGCTCGGGCGGTACCGCTTCGTGATCGACCTCGACGGCCACATCCGCGATGAGCGAGTGGCCGACGCGATGATGGGTCTGCGGCGTTTCAGCCCGAAGGTCATCTTCCTCGGCTCGTATCCGCGTGCCGACCGCCAGCCCATCGACTACATCAAGCGATACGACGACGATGTCTTCATCGAAGCCCGCGACTGGCTGCGCGCCATCGTCACGGGGGAGCCGGAGGCCGACCATGACTGATGAGAGCGTCGATCCGCGCTTCGACGCCGCGTTCCAGCGCGGTTTCGAGGGGCGGGTCGAGGCCCGTCCGGAGCAGCTGAACGCGTTCGCGCGGCCGGATGCGGCGCAGCCGGATGCACCCCGGCGGGCCCGGCGGGCGGCGCCGGTCGTGGCGGACGGTGCTGCCGCCGAGCGGGCGCTCGGCCCCGTGATCCCCGCCCCGATCGCGCCGCGCGTGCTCGAGCCGCGGGTCGAGGAGCCGCAGGCGGTCGAGGACGCGCCGGGCGCGGAGGAGCCGGAGCGGCCCGAGAGATCCGCCGGCGCTCTCGTGCCGCTGCGCTCGAACCCCTGGTTCCTCGCACTGCTCGGTTGCGGTGCCGTGCTCTCCATCGTCGGCTACGCGCTGCTCTACTGGGCGTTGGCGACGCCGCTCGCCTCCTTCACCGGATCCGACGACTCCACCAACGCCTACGTGCTGCACCAGATGGCGTTCTACATCTCCGTACCCCTGCTGGCCGGCCTCCCGACCGCCGTCTTGCTGGCCTTGGCCCTCCTCGCCGCACGTTGGTCGCGAGGGACCCGCGCAGCGCGCGAGGGCGCCGCGCGCTGAGGCGCCCTCGCGCGCTGGAGGGGTCCCTCGCGGATTACAGGCCGCTCGCGCCGAACAGCAACCCCAGGAGGTACGTGACGGCGGCGGCGCCGTAGCCGATCAGGAGCTGGCGCATGGCGCGGGCGAGCGGAGGGGCGCCCGAGAGCAGGCCGACGACGGCGCCGGTCGCGAGCAGGGCGAGGCCGACGAGCACCGCGGCGAGGATCACGGCGACCAGACCGGACATCCCGAGCAGGTAGGGCAGCACCGGGATGATCGCTCCCGAGGCGAAGAAGCAGAAGCTCGACAGCGCGGCACCCAGCCCGGTGCCGAGGGCCTCGTGCTCGTCCACGTCGGGCTTGCCCTTGCCGATCGTGATCGGCGAGGTCGTCGGGGCGTCGCCACGCAGCCCTTGGAAGACGTACTCCGCGCGCGCCTTCGCCTCCTCCTCCGAGAGTCCGCGGGCTCGGTAGACCAGGGTCAGCTCGTTCGCGTCGACGTCGAGGTCCGGCACGACCCGGTTGGTGTCGAGATCTGGCGTGGAGGCGTTCAGCAGCTCGCGCTGCGAGCGCACGGAGACGAACTCGCCGGCCCCCATCGACAGCGCGCCGGCGAGCAGCCCCGCGATTCCGGTGAACAACACCACCTGGGTCGGCACCCCGCTCGCCCCGACGCCGAGCACCAGCGCGAGGTTCGAGACCAGGCCGTCGTTCGCGCCGAACACGGCCGCGCGGAAGGTGCCCGAGAGTCGGCTCCGCCCGCGTTCGGCCAGGCCCCGGACGACCTCGCCGTGGATCCGCTCGTCGGCGGCCATCGCATCCGTGGCGTCCGCATCCGTCGCGTACGGCGAGCGCGCCTCGGCTCGTTGAATCAGCGCGAGCACGAAGACCGAACCGAAGCGCCGGGTGAGGAAGCCGAGCAGGCGCGAGGCCGCGTCGGGCTTGGGCGCCGGATCCGCGGCGGGGCCGAGCTTGTCGCGCCAGTGGTTCTCGTGCCGCACCTCGGCGGCCGCGAGGGCGAGCAGGATCTCGCGCTCCTCGCCGGAGCGCCGCTCGGCCAGGTCCCGGTAGGTCGCCGCCTCGGCCAACTCGTCGGCGAGGTAGCGGCGCCAGCGGCGGATCTGCGCGGGGGTCGGGGTCATGGTCTCTCCCATCAGCGCGGCACCTTCACACGCAACGCGCCGGGATCGACCCAGCCGTGCACCGCGATCGCCTCGCCGAACTCGTCGCCGTCGAGCTGGAACTCCTGCGGCTCCTCCATGCGGATCCGGAAATCGCGGCCCTTCACGTAGATCACGTCGCGGGCGTCCTGCTGCAGGTCGATCAGTTTGCGGCCGGCGGCGGATTTGCGCAGCACGCCGTTCTCGAACGTGATGGTGTTCCAGACCTTGAGCCAGCCGAAGGCGCCGCGCGGGCGCAGGGCGACGATGTCGAGCAGACCGTCGTCGGGCCGCGCATCCGGGATCAGCAGGATGCCGCCGGGCAGCACTCCGCAGTTACCGAGCATCACGGAGTGCGCGGTTGCGCTGCGCTCGGGCTGGCCGTCGAGCGAGAAGCGCAGCTTGATCGGCTTGAGCTCCGCGAGCGCGCGCATCCCGCCGTCGACGTACGCGAGCCAGCCGACCGCCTTCTTCAGCTTGGCGTTGGTCTTCGCGATCATCTTGGCGTCGATGCCCAGGCCCGCCATCACCAGGAAGACGTGCTCCTCGTGCGATCCGTCGGCGCGGCGGATGTCGGCCCGGCCGACGTCGATCGTGCGGACTCCGCCGGTGAACGCGGTGCGGATCGCGTCTTCGAAGCCCAGCCCGAGGTCGAGATTGCGGGCGAGCAGATTGCCGGTGCCCAGCGGCACCAGCGCCAGCGGCACCCCGGAGTCGCTCAGGCCCTCGGCGACGGCGCGGACGGTGCCGTCACCGCCCACAGCGAGCACCACATCCGCACCCTGCGCGACGGCCTCGCGGGCCTGCTGCTGGCCGGCCTGCTCGACGGTGGTCTCGAACCACAGCGAGTCGGCCCAGAGCGCCGTCTCGGCCGCATCCGCCACCAGGGTGTGCAGCCGCAGGGCGTCGACCTTGATCGGGTTGTAGATCACGGCGGCGCGCTTCGTGCGGGTCTCGGCCGTCTGCTCCACAGTGCCAACGGTAGGGCATCAGGTCTGTGAGCCGGGCTCGGTGTATGAAACGAAGGACGGGAGCGCAGGCCACCTCCCCGGCGGTCGACCGATTCCGCGGAATCATGCGGATTTTGATAGGGGCGACTCGGGTGGCGATTCGCGCCGTCCTTCGTTTCACACATCCCGGCGCCCTGACCGCCCCGCCGCGCACCCTGGGTAGGCTGTACGGGTGATCGATCCCGTACTGCTGCGCGAGAATCCCGATGTCCTGAAGCGTTCGCAGGAGGCCCGCGGCGATTCCGTCGAACTCGTCGACGACGCGCTCGCCGCCGACCGCGAGCGCCGCGCGCACATCACCGAGTCGGAGCGGCTGCGCGCCGAGCAGAACGCTTTCGGCAAGATCATCGCGAAGGCGCCGAAGGACGAGAAGCCGGAACTGCTCAAGCAGGCCGGCGCGATCGCCGCGGGCGTCAAGCACGCCCAGCAGCTCGCGGCGGATGCCGACGCGCTGTTCACCTCGCTGGTGAAGCGGATCGCGAACCCGATCATCGACGGCGTGCCCGCCGGCGGCGAGGACAAGTTCGAGCTGGTGAAGACCGTCGGCGAGCGGCCGAGCTTCGACTTCGAGCCCCGCGACCACCTCGAGATCGGTGAACTGCTCGGCGGCATCGACATGGCCCGCGGCGCCAAGGTCAGCGGCTCGCGCTTCTACTTCCTCAAGGGCGTCGTCGCCCGCCTCGAGATCGCGCTGATGAACCTCGGGCTCGACCGCGCCCTCGAGGCCGGCTTCACCCCGATGATCACGCCGACGCTGGTCAAGCCCGAGATCATGGACGGCACCGGTTTCCTCGGCGAGCACAGCGACGAGATCTACTACCTGCCCGCCGACGACGTCTACCTCACGGGCACCAGCGAGGTGGCGCTGGCCGGCTACCACAGCGGCGAGATCCTCGACCTGAACGTGGGTCCGCTGCGCTACGCCGGCTGGAGCACCTGCTACCGCCGCGAGGCCGGCTCGGGCGGCAAGGACACCCGCGGCATCATCCGGGTGCACCAGTTCAACAAGCTGGAGATGTTCGTCTACACCCTGCCGGAGCAGGCGGAGGCGGAGCATGCGCGCCTGCTCGCCTGGCAGGAGGGCATGCTGCAGAGCCTCGGCCTGCACTACCGCGTGATCGACGTCGCGGCGGGCGACCTCGGCTCCAGCGCCGCCCGCAAGTTCGACGTCGAGGCCTGGGTGCCCACGCAGGATGCGTACCGCGAGCTCACCTCGACCTCGAACTGCACCACCTTCCAGGCGCGCCGCCTCGACACGCGCTACCGCACGGAGTCGGGCAAGACCACCCCCGTCGCCACCTTGAACGGCACCCTCGCGACCACCCGCTGGCTGGTCGCGATCCTCGAGACGCATCAGCAGAGCGACGGCTCGGTGATCGTGCCGGAGGCGCTGCGTCCCTACCTCGGCGGCCTCGAGGTGCTCACCCCGATCGTGAGCGCATGAGCGTCGACGTGCCGACGACGACGCGCACGCGCCGCCTGGTCGCGCTCGACATCGACGGCACGGTCATGCACGAGGACGGTGTGATCGGCGAGGCCGTCACGCGCGAGATCCAGCGCGTCTTCGCGTTGGGCGATGAGGTCATGCTCGCCACCGGCCGCTCGCCCGGCTCCACCCTGCCGGTGCTGGAGCGGCTCGGCATCGAGCCCGAGTACCTCGTCTGCTGCAACGGTGCGGTGACCCTGCGCCGTGAGGGCGGCGGCTACGTTCCCGATCTGATCGAGACGTTCGATCCGAGCAGCGTCCTGATCAACATCCGCTCGTTCCTGCCGGATGCGCTGTACGCGGTCGAGGACGAGCACGGCACCTTCTTCCACACCGACGAGTTCCCGGGTGGTGCCGTGATGGGGCTGGAGTCGCACCGCGTCGACTTCGACGAGCTGCTGGGCCGCCTGGTCACCCGCGTCGTGGTGATCTCGCCCGGCACCGACATGGACGAATTCCTCGGTCTCGTCGAGCAGATGGGTCTGCACCAGGTCAGCTACGCGATCGGCTGGACCGCCTGGCTCGACATCGCGCCGGAGGGCGTGAACAAGTCGACCGCGCTGGAGCAGATCCGCGTGCGGCTCGGAGTCGAGCGCGCGGATGTGCTCGCCTTCGGCGACGGCCGCAACGACATCGAGATGCTGCAGTGGGCGGCCGCGGAGGGTCGCGGCTACGCCATGGGCCAGGCACCGGACGAGGTGCGCGCGGTCGCATCCGCCGTCGTCCCGTCGGTCGACGACGACGGCGTCGCCTCCGTTCTGGCCGACCTCGCCTGAGGTTCGGCCCGCCGGATCCGTTCTGCCGCGCTGTCGTTTTCGCCGCGCGCGGGTGGCATGCCGGCAGCGCGCGGCTTAAACGACAGCGCGGGCGAGCGGGGCCGGGCCTCGCGTTATGATCGAGCGTCCGCGTGCGGGCATGGAGGGCTGTCCGAGCGGCCGATGGAGCCAGTCTTGAAAACTGGTGGGCAGAAATGTCTCGTGGGTTCGAATCCCACGCCCTCCGCCAAAGGCGAACCCCCTCGATCCGCGGAATCCGGCGGATCGAGAGGGTTTCACTCGTCTTCTGGCCTAGGTCGTGGCTGACTGCTCAGGCGCGGTAACCGGCCTCGCGGTCGCGAACCGCCTCCGCCTCGGTCAGGACCGCGTCCGCTTCGTCGGCACGCACGATCACGACTCCGTCCGCGTCGCCGATGACCAGGTCGCCGGGCGAGACGACGACACCGCCGATCGAGACAGGGCGCTGGAGTCGACCAGGGCCGTGTTTGAACGGTCCGGCGGGAGTCACGCCGCGGGCGAAGACGGGCAGACCGATCTCCGCGAGGGTGTCAGCGTCTCGCACGGCTCCGTCGATGACGAAGCCCGCCAGGCCGAGCCGACGAGCTCGGGCCCCGATCAGGTCGCCGATGAGCGCGCGGGTGATGTCGCCACCGCCGTCGACGACGATGACGTCGCCGGGCTGGGCGTCGTCGAGCGCGGCGATCACGGTCTTGTTGTCGCCCGGTCGGGTGAGCACGGTGTAGGCGGGTCCCGCGGTGCGCGCGGAGCCCCAGATCGGACGGATGCCGGTGGCGACGCCGAGGCGGTCCTGCGCATCGGCGATGTTCGCCGTCGGCAGCGCGGCCAGGCGGGCCACGGTGCTGGCTGTGCTCAGCGTTTCGGTCACAGTTCTCTCCTTCATCAGGACTGGCTGAGCCAGATGTCGTTGGCTCGGAGCATGGACTCGCTGGTGAGCGCGAAGCCGTGCACCGCTTCGGAGCGGGCGAGGTACAGCACGCGTTCCTGGTAGGGGAAGACGACGCCCTGCTCGATCAGGTAGCTCTGCAGTTCGGCGTAGACCGTGTCGCGCTCGGCGCTCTCGACGGCGGCGAAGCCCTCGTCGAAGAGGCGGCTGACCTCGGCGGCGGTGGCCGCATCCTGGCTGTTCTGCGCGATCGGCGCCTTCGAGATGGACTGGTCCAGCACGGAGGCGAGCACGCTCGGGTCGGCGCGGGTCTGGTAACGGACGGTCAGGTCGTAGTCGCCGGCGGCGAGACGTTCGGTCGCGACGGCCTGGGTGACGACGTCGAGCACGAGGTCGATGCCGACCTCCTTCAGCTGCGCCTGGATGAGCTGGTCGCCGATGCCGGCCGCCGTGGTGGGGAAGACGAGGGTCAGCTTCTCGCCGTCCTTGTAGCGGTAGCCGTCGTCGCCGACGCGCCAACCGGCGTCGTCGAGGAGCTCCGCGGCGCCCTCGGGGTCGAAGGCCAGCAGTTCGGAGTTGTCCGCGTAGGACGGCGTCGAGGTGTCGTAGGCGGAGCTGACGACGGGGTAGCCGTCCCAGAAGACGGTGCTGGCGTAGCTGTCGTAGTCGATCGCCTTCGTGATGGCGCCGCGTACCTTCACATCCGCGAGCGGGCCGCCGTTCTTCACATTCGGGATGTAGCCCTGCGCGTTGCCGGGCAGCGAGCGCGACTCGATCGTGCCGCCCTCGGCCTCGATCCGGGCCTGGTCGGCCTCCGAGATCGGGGTGCGCGGCCAGGCGAGGTCGGTGCCCCCGCTGATCAGGTTGCCGACCCGGACGCTGTCCTCCGGCACGTAGGAGACCTGGATGCCGTCCAGGTACGACTCGCCCTGGTTCTCGACGAGTGCCGAGGGCCAGGCGTAACCGTCGCGGCGCGAGAGCACCGCCTCGGTGTTCGCGACGTAGCTGTCCAGCACGAACAGGCCGGAGCCGACGAGGTCGCCCGCGCACCGCTCCTCCGCGGTCTTCGCGTAGGTGGCGGGGGAGAGGATGCCGAGGGTCGTGGTGGACGTCGCCTGCAGGAAGGACACGTTCGGGGTCGCGAAGGTCACCTTGACCGTGTCGTCGTCGACGACCTCGGTCGACTGATACCCCGCGAGGTAGGAGATGCCGAGATACGACGCGGCGCCGAGCGCGACGATGCCGTCGTACGCGGTCTTGACCGCGGTGGCGTCGAGGGCCGTGCCATCGCTGAAGGTGACGCCGTCGCGCAGGGTGAACACGAACTCGGTGGCGTCGTCACTCACCGTCCAGTCGGTCGCGAGCCACGGCACGATCTCGCCCGTCTCCGGGTCCTGGTCGGTGAGCGAGTCGGTGAAGTTGCGGGTGATACCGCGGTTCTCGATGAACGACACCTGGTTGGGGTCGATGCAGGATGCGGTGTCGGCGGAGTAGGACAACCGAAGCGTGCCGCCGGGAACCGGGCTCTCCGGCGTCGATTCGGTGGTGCTCGCGGCGGCGCTGCAGGCCGAGAGCAGCAAGGTGGCGGCGACGAGCACGGCGGGGGCGGCCAGGCGTCGACGGTGGGAGATGGGCACGGTGCAGGGTCCTTTCGGGCGGTGATCGACCTCACCGTACGAGCCGGTTCACCCTCAGCGCGCCTCGGATCCGGACTGCGTGTCAACGTTTCTCCGCATGACGATTCGCGTTGCGACAGCTGAGCACGGTGTGATTTAACGGGACGCTGTCCAACTTTCGAAAGGCCCGCGCCGGATGAACACGGTCTACGTCTCCGACCCCATCGATCGAGAAGCCCTGGCCGCGATCCGCGCCGAGGCGTCGGTGCTGCTCGGCTTCGGAGCGGGCGCGACGCCCTATCCGGCGGTCGCCGCGCGGGTCGACGCGGTGCTCACCCGGGGCCTGCGCGTCGATCGCGCTGCGATCGACGCCTCCCCGCGGCTGCGCATCATCGCCCGGCACGGGGTCGGCTTCGACGGCGTCGATGTCGTCGCCGCGACCGAACGAGGCATCTGGGTGACCACAACACCCGGCTCCAATGCGGTCGCCGTCGCTGAGCACGTCTTCGCCCTCCTGCTCGAACTCGCCCGCGGCGTCGGCGCGGCGGACGCCGCCCTGCGCTGCGAGGGGCGACGATCGACGGCCGTCGGCTTCGAGCTGCGCGGAAAGCGGATCGGCATCGTCGGATTCGGTGCGATCGGCGGCCGCGTCGCGGCGATCGCGCACGGCTTCGGCCTCGAGGTGCTGGCGCACGACCCGCTCGCGTCCGGCGACGCCATCCGGGCCGCCGGCGCCGAGCCGCTGCCCCTCGCCGCGCTGCTGGCCGCATCCGATGTGCTGACTGTGCACGTCCCGCTGACGTCCTCGACCCGGTACCTCATCGACGTCGGGGCCATGAAGCCGGGAGCGATCCTGGTGAACACCTCGCGGGGTGGCGTGGTCGACGATCGAGCCGTCGTGGCCGCGATCCGGTCCGGTCACCTCGCGGGTGCCGCCCTGGACGTCCTCGAATCCGAGCACTGCCGCGGGGTTCATCCGCTCGCCCACCTCGGTTCGCCGCTGCCCGATCCGCGTCGGCTCGTCCTCACGCCGCACATCGCCGGCCAGACCGAGCAGGCCCTGCGACAGACCGGTCTGCGCGCGTGGGCGTCGATCCAGGCGGTGCTCGCGGGCCGAGAGCCGGCCGACGCGGTGAACCGTCCCGTCAGGGCGTCGTCGTCAGCAGAGCGGTGATCCGCCCGGTCGTGGCGCTCACGGCCTGACCGATCGACTCGACGGCCGAGCGGTCGACGCGGCGGCGGGGCATCGTCACGGTCACCGATCCGGCAACGGCGCCGTCGACGAAGTACGGCGCCGCGATGCCGAACGCCTCGGGGTAGCGCTCGCCCTCGCCGATGGCCCAGCCGCGTCGGCGGATCTCGGCGAGTTCCCGGAGCAGCTCCTCGCGGCCGGCGATCGTGCGCTCGGTCAGCCGACGCTTCGGCAGAGCGTCCACGAGCTCGGGCACCTGCGCCAGGATCGCCTTGCCGGATGCGCCCGCGTGTAACGGAACGTCCGTCTCGAGCACCGGCACGTAGCGGACGAAGCCTTGCCCGGGCGCGTTCCGGACGAGTCGAGCCCTGCGGCCGTCGAAGGCGATGAAGCCGACGGTCTCGCCCACGATCGCCGCCAATGAGGCGAGTTCATCGGCGACGAGGTCCTCATCACGGACCTCCGCACCCAGGATCGCCGCCCAGCGGAGCAGGAGTGACCCGGCGCTGAGCAGATCCTCGTTCTCTTCAGCGAGCAGCCCGAGCCGCTGACCGGCATCGACCAGCGAAGCCGTTGCGGCGGGTCCGGCGCCGATCGCCCGAGCGAGCGACCGTGATGACGCGCGCGTGACGGGCGTCCGCGCCAGCCGGGTGATCAGCCGATCGACGCGCTGCACGAACGTCGAGGCGGGCGTCGATTCCCGTGGGCCCGGCTCGACCGCCGCATCCCGCGCGGCGCGCATCGACGTCTGCAGCTCCTGAGCCACCGACGAAGCGTGTTCGAGACCCGCCTCGATCGGTGCCGGGGTCTCGGCATCGATCGGTCGTGCGATCGAGACGGCGGCGGTGAGATCAGGCCCGAGGGCGATGCCGACCGCCAGAGCGGCCACGTCGGGCGCATGGCCACCCACGCTGACGGCAGCCCCGCGAGCGCGCGCCTCCTCGATGTCGGGACCGGTCCCCGGGTCGCGGATCGCGCGAATCGCGGTGCCCACCGGGTCCGCATGGAGCGCGAGGAGGTGGCCCGGCCGGATCGAGAACCGCAGAAAGGTGTCCGGCTCCCGGACGACGAGCACCGTGCCGCTCGTGTCGGCGCGCCCGGCCAGCGTCAGGAACGCGGTCGCGCCCTCCTGGTCGCGCAGCGCGGCGAGCTGAGACTGCGCCGTCACGAACAGCGGATGATTGCGCTGCATCGCGCGGGCGATCACCCGGAGGCGAGGGCCGAGGCGGTACTGCGCCCGGTCGTCCTGTTGGGCGTAGTTGATCTCGACCAGGCCGACCAGCGTCCGATGCGCGCTGGAACGGCTGGTGCCGACGTGCTCGGCGATCTCGCGGACACCCCAGGAACGAGACTGCGTGATCAGAGCATCGAGGATGCCGATCACGTCGCCGAGGCCGCGGCGTCGATCGTCTTCGCTGGCGGCTGGCACGCGAGCAGTATTCCACGGCCGACGTCGACGATCGGTCCCGGCCACGACACGCGACGTTACCGGCGCATCAGGACCCGCGCGGGGATCGCTTCGCGCCGCGTGGAACCAGTGGTCCGTCTTGCCGGGCCGACACCTGCTGGATGACTTTCCGCGCGAGGCGCATGAACTCGCGGGTCGCGGGCGAGATCGCGGCGTTGCGCCGGGTGACGAACGCGTAGTGCTCGACGATCGGCGGGTCGAGCAGTGCCCAGTGCAGGCCGCGCTCCTGGATGACGGATCGGCCGACGAAGTAGGACACGAGGGAGTCGCCGACGCCCTGCGCGGCGAGTTCGAGGGCGTGCGTCTGGAACTCGACCTCGATCATCGGGTCCAACGTGACGCCCGCCTGCTGCGCGTTGGCGAGGAGTGAGACGCGCAGCGGATCGTCCGTCGACCATCGCGCCTCCGACAGGATCAGGGGGCGCGTCGCCAAGGTCTTGATGCCGATCGGGCCGCGGGCGCGTTCCTCGTCGACGGAGACGTAGACCACGGAATCGGTGAAGACCGGCGGCGTCAGATCCAGTTCGCGATCATCGACCGGGAGTTGCACGATGCCGGCCTCGAGCTCGCCCGAGCGGACCGCGTCGGCGACCTCCGCGGAGTTCAGACCGATCACGCGGATGCGGACCGAGGGGTGCAGCTCGTGGAATTCCCTGATCAGATCGGTCAACAAGTAGAGGTGCGCGCTGTTGAAGGTGCCGAACGAGACGGTTCCCTCCTCGAGCGCCTGAACGCCGCGGCCGGATTCCGCGAAGCGCTCGGCCTCCGCCAGCACGCGTTCCGCCAGGGGGAGCAACTGCTTGCCGGCATCCGTGAGCAGGAGTCGCCGAGAGGTGCGGGTGAACAGGGTGAGGTCGAGGCTGCGTTCGAGCACGCCGATCTGCTCGGACAGGCTCGGCTGGGCGATGTGGCGCTCGTTCGCGGCGGCGGCGAACGTGCCGAGTCGGGCGGCGCAGACGAAGTAGTCGAGCTGGCGCAGGGTCGGCATCGACGGCATTCGGCCGCCCCTTTCAATAGCTTTTTCCTTGAGTAGGCCAATCGTAATGAGTATTGCCCTGATTCTGAGCCGCTGGTGTGCTGTTCCCACACCGAAAGCGGTGCACGAGTCACGAGGAGACAGCGATCAGATGAGCCACACGAGAGAACGCGTCGCCGTGGTCACGGGCGCCGGCAGCGGCATGGGCAGCAGCGCCGCCGCCGTGTTCCTGCGCGAGGGATGGACCGTCGTCGCGCTGGACGTCGCCCCGGTCGACGAGAACGTCGTCGGCCCCGGTCGGTTGATCTCCGCGGTGGCCGATGTGCGCTCGCGCGACGCCGTGCGCGCGGCGATCACGGAGGCGCTGCCCGCGGGGCAGGCCATCGACGTCGTCGCGAACATCGCCGGGATCTATCCGCCATCGACCCTCGCCGACTTCGCGGAGGACACCTACCGCCGGATCTTCGACATCAACGTCCTCGGCGTCCTCAACGTGATCGCCGAGGCGGTGCCGCGGATGAGTGCCGGCGGCGCCGTCGTGAACTTCGCCTCCGTCGACGCGTTCACGGTCTCGCCCGGTCAGCTGCTCTACGGCGCGTCCAAGGCCGCCGTCGTGATGCTGACCAAGGAGCTCGCGCTCGAACTCGCTCCCCAGGGAATCCGCGTGAATGCGATCGCGCCCGGCTGGGTCGCGACCCCGGGCAACGCCGCGACCGGGCGGATGGACGCCGCCGCCGCGTCGATCCCGCTCGGCCGCGTCGCGCAGCCCGAAGAGATCGCCGAGTGGGTGTGGCTCCTCTCGCACGGCGAGCACGCGGCCTTTATGACGGGGGAGACCCTCGTGCTCTCCGGCGGGGACGTGATGCGCTGATGACGATCGTGATCACCGGGGCCGCTCGCGGCCAGGGTGCCGCGCACGCCCGGCACCTCGCCTCGCTCGGCCACGCGGTCGTGCTCACCGACGTCCTCGACGGGGCCGGCGCATCGACCGCAGCCGAGATCCGAGCCGCGGGCGGCGACGCCCACTACCGCCACCTCGACGTGTCCGACGAGGACGCCTGGGCAGCCCTCGCGGCCGAACTCGACACCGTCACCGGCCTGGTGAACAACGCCGGCGTCCTCCGCTACGCGCCGCTGGGCGAGACCACCCTCGCCGCGTGGGAGCTGCACCACCGCATCAACACCGTCGGACCGTTCCTCGGGATCAAGCACCTGGCTGCGCGGATGGGCGCGGGCGGGTCCATCGTCAACGTGGCGTCGACGGCCGCGCTGTCCGGAGCTGCCGGCTACGGCGCCTACAGCTCCTCGAAGGCGGCGCTGCTCGGCCTGACCCGCGTCGCCGCCGCGGAGTACGCCCCGCTGGTTCGGGTGAACGCGATCTGCCCCGGTGGCGTCGCGACGCCGATGAACGATGACGAACCGGCCGGCGGCAGCAGCAGTTCCGCCCCGCTCGGGCGTCGCGCCCAGCCCGATGAGATCTCACCCCTCATCGCCTTCCTCCTCTCCGACGCCGCGTCGTTCGTCACGGGGGCCGTCTGGCCCATCGACGGCGGACTCACCGCGGTCTGAACCTTCCTCCCTCACCTTCCTCCCTCCCTCACCTCCCTCCCTCACAGCACCAAGAAACGGACCCGATCATGTTCCGCTCCCGCCTCACCCGTCGCCTGACCACCGCGTTCGCCGTCGCCGGCGTCGCCACGCTCGCCCTCGCCGGCTGCTCCTCCGCCAGCATCGCCTCGGCCGTCGCCGACGACTGCACGCCGGCGGATGCCGGGCTCACCACCTACACGGAGGGCACGCTCACGGTCGGCGTCCCCGAGAACCCGCCGTACACGCAGACCTCCGGCTCCGACGCCTCCGGCCTCGAGATCGAGATCGTGAAGAAACTCGCCGCCGCGGAGTGCCTCGACCTCGCCTACGTGCCGATCACCTACGCGAACGGCATCCCGATGATCAGCGAGCAGAAGAAGACCGACATGATCACCGGCGGCTGGTACGTCACCGAGGCGCGCGCCGAGCAGGTCGGTTTCACCACGCCGACCTACTACGACTCGATGGCGATCATCTCGAAGGACGGCATCGACACCGTCGACGGCCTCGAAGGCATCGGCGCCGTCGGCAGCGGCGCCGGTTTCTCCTGGGAGGCCGACATGAGCGCGATCCTCGGCGGCGAATTCTCGAACTACCCCGGCACCGTCGAGATGAAGCAGGACCTGCAGAGCGGTCGCATCCAGGCCGCGCTCGACGGCTACGCGGTCGCCAAGTACGCGTACAAGGACACCGACTTCCAGGTCGAGGTCGCGCAGCCGGATGACCGGGTCGCCATCACCACGAGCGCCCCCGTCGCCGCCTTCCCGATCGCCAAGGAGAACACCGCCCTCTCGGACGCGTTCAGTGCGCTGATCGACCAGTACCGCGAGGACGGCACTCTGGCCGGCTTCCTCGCCGACTACGACCTCGACGCCTCGCTGCTGATCCCGGCCGACGTGGCCGCCACCTCCCTCCGCTAGACCTCTCCCCGCGGGGTGCCCGGATCGATGGATCCGGGCACCCCGCCCGACACCGAGGAGAGACCCCATGGGCGTCCCCCTGCTCACCAAGCCGAACGAGCTCCCGCTCGCCGGCGTCCAGCTCACGAACATCTCCAAGAGCTTCGGCGACAACCTGGTGCTCGACGACATCTCGATGACCGTCGCCCCCGGCAGCGTCACCGCGCTGATCGGTCCGTCCGGCTCCGGCAAGAGCACCCTGCTGCGCTGCGTGAACCTGCTGGAGATCCCGGACGCGGGCACCATCACGGTCGGCTCGAAGTCCGTCGAGGCCGGTCACCGCCTCGCCGAGCGCGACCTGCTCGCCCTGCGTCGCCAGGTGGGCATGGTGTTCCAGTCCTTCAACCTGTTCCCGCACTTCAGCGTGCTGCGCAACATCGCCTTCCCGCAGGAGAAGATCCTCGGCCGCAGCCGCGAGGAGGCGGAAGCGCGAGCGCTCACGCTGCTCGAGCGCGTAGGCCTGAAGGACAAGGCGCACCAGCACCCCGGCAAGTGCTCCGGCGGCCAGCAGCAGCGGATCGCGATCGTGCGCGCGCTCGCCTTAGATCCGAAGGCGATGCTGTTCGACGAGCCCACCAGTGCGCTCGACCCCGAGGTCGGCATCGAGGTGCTCGCCGTGATGCGCGAGCTCGCCGATACCGGCATGACCATGATCGTCGTCACCCATGAGATGCAGTTCGCTCGCGACGTCGGCGACCACCTGGTGGTGATGGCGGACGGGCACATCATCGAGGAGGGCGAGCCGAACGCCGTGATGTCCGACCCGCGCGAGGAACGCACCCGCCGCTTCCTCAGTGCCGTGCTGGAACGCTGAGATGGAGTTGCTCCTCGCCGTCCTGGCCGGGCTGCCGCTCACCCTGCTCGTGACCGCCGCGGCGTTCCTGATCGGGCTCGTGCTCGGTGTGCCGATCATGCTCGGGCTGCGCTCGCGCCTGGTCCCGGTGCGTCTGGCGACGCGCCTCCTGGTCGATCTGATCCGGGGCGTGCCGACCATCGTCTGGCTGTTCCTGCTCTACTTCGGCGTCTCGATCGGAACGTTCCGCTTCGACTCGCTGACCGCGGCGATCGTGGGTCTCGGCATCATCTCCGCCGCGTACCTCGCCGAGATCTACCGCGGCGCGTTCCAGACACTGGCGAAGGGGCAGAGCGAGGCCGCGCAGGCCCTCGGCTTCGGCCGCGGCACCACCTTCGTTCGCATCCTCGCGCCGCAGGCGATCCGCACGGCGCTGCCTTCGCTGACCTCTTACTTGCTCGCGCTGGTGAAGGACTCGTCGATCGCCTCCACCATCGGCGTCGCCGAGATCGTCTTCACCGCGACCACCGTCGCCCGGCAGAACCCCGATTCCGCCGGCCTCACCCCGTTCTTCCTGGCCGCGGCCGTCTACCTCGTGGTGAGCATCCCGCTCGCCGTGGTCGCCCGCCGGCTCGATACCCGCCTGCGGAGGTCGTTCTGATGGATCTCGCGAGCTACCTGCCCAAGCTGCTCGACGGCCTCGCCGTCAGCCTCCAGCTCACCGTCATCTCGGTCGTCGGAGGCTACCTGATCGGCCTCGTCTTCGCCCTCGGTGGCGCCTCGGTCCGGCCCTGGCTGCGCTGGCCGACCATCGTCGTCATCGAGATCGGCCGCGGCATCCCCGCGCTCGTCGTCCTCTACATCGCCTACTACGGTCTGCCGTCGATCGGCATCCTGCTGGAAAGCTTCACCGCGGCGGCGTGCGCCCTGACCTTCACGGTCGCCGCCTACTCGTCCGAGACGATCCGCGCGGGTCTGCAATCCGTGCCGGCCGCTCAACGCGAGGCGTCGGCCGCGCTCGGACTTTCGGCGTTCACGACCTTCGGCCGGATCGTGCTGCCGCAAGGGATGCGATCCGCGGTCCCGGCGCTGATGGGCCTGGCGATCCAGTCCTTCCAGGGCACGTCACTGGCGTACTCGATCTCGGTGAACGAGCTGATGAGCCAGTCGTATCAGGTCAGCAACACCACCTTCGAATACCTGAACACCTACGCCGTCACCGGACTCATCTACGTCGTCATCGCGGTCCCCGCGACCTGGCTCTCGATGCTCGTCGAGCGCCGGCTCGCCCGCGGCCACGTGTGACCCCCCTTCATCCGCATTCGAAAGGAACCATTTCCATGCCCCGCTATTGCGTGATCGGTGCCGGCGCCGCCGGCATCTCCGCCCTGCAGAAGCTCCGCGCCGCCGGCTACGACGTCGATTGCTACGAGAAGACCGACCGCGTCGGCGGCCACTGGCACACCGACTACGACGCCTTGCACCTGATCACCTCGCGCGACATGACGCACTTCGAGGACTTCCCGATGCCGGCGGACTACCCGCCGTTCCCGCGGCGCGACCAGGTGCGCAGCTACCTCGAGTCGTACGCCGCGGCGAACGGTCTGTACGACGTGATCCGCTTCGAGACGCCCGTCTCCTCCGTCCGGCCGATCGAGTCGGACGGCCCGATCGGCTCGCTCGGCTGGCGCGTCACCCTGGAGAACGGCGAGGTGCACGCGTACGACGGCGTCCTCGTGGCGAACGGACACCTGTGGGATCAGAAGGTGCCGACAGTCCCGGGCGTGTTCACCGGCACGCAGATCCACTCCGGCTCCTACCGCAACACCGGCGACATCGTCGGCGATCGTGTGCTCGTCGTCGGCGCCGGGAACTCCGGCTGCGACCTCGCCGTCGACGCGGCCCAGCACCGGTTCGACGTCGACATCGTGATCCGGCAGGGCACGTTCTTCCAGCCCAAGAGCTACTTCGGCGTGCCGCGCCAGGAGGTGGCGTGGCTGGCCGAGTTCGCGCCGGAGGAGCAGGACCTGATCTCGCGCCTCCTGGCTCGGGTCACCATCGGCGAGTGGCACAACTATCCGGGCCTGCCCGAGCCCAAGGCCAAGACCCTCGCGGAAGGGCGCACCGTCGTGAACAACCTGCTGCTGTACTGGCTGCAGCACGGCCGCGTCCGGGTTGTGCCGGGGATCAGCGGCTTCGATGGCAACACCGTGCACTTCAGCGACGGCAGCTCCCGCGACTACGACACCATCCTGTGGGCGACGGGATTCCACGCCAGTGTGCCGTTCCTCGACGAGAGCCTCATCGCAAGGCGCAACGGCACCCCGCTGCGTTACGCGGGCGGCATCGTCCCCGTCGGCCTGGAGAAGCTGTACTACATCGGTCTCGCAGCGCCGCGCGGCCCGCAGATCCCGGTGTACGGCGAGCAGACGAAGCTCGCGCTGCGCATCATCGAGCTGCACGAGCAGGCGGAGCGCGGCGGCGCCGGGATCGAGGCGTACCTCGCGGGGTTGCAGGAGTCCGACGACCGGATCGACATCGTCCGCGCCGTCTGGAACGAGCAGATGGCGGACACCGCCCGGCTGCTCGACGCCTTCGGCCTCGCGCGGACGAGCGCGATGGGGGAGGCGCACGAGGTGATGGGGAGCGCCGTTTCGTGACCGAGCCGCAGACGGATGGGGCCGTGGCGGCGTCCGACGCCGCGACGGCCCCGGTCACCGAGGCCGTCGTCATCCTCGGCGACAACTGAGCGGCTACGAACGGCGGGCGGGCTTGCGTCGCGGCTCGGCCGCCGTCCCCTCCGTGACTCGGAGCGGCGCGGGCGACTCGTGTCAGGGCACAACGACGGGCTTGCCGACGGTGTGCCCGCGTTGGACCTTCTCGTGCGCGATCGCCGCTTCCTCCAGGGTGTAGCGGTGCTCGATGTTCAGGGCGAACCCGGGGAGCGCGGCGGCTTCGGCGAAGCCGTCGCGCGGATTCGTGGCGCGGGTGGCGCCGGCGGAGACTCGGGCTCCGAGTCGCGGGGCGGTGAAGTCGGAGATCGAGATCACCTTCGTCGGGTCGCCCGTCAGTTCGATGAGGTCGGCGATGACGCCGGCTCCGGAGAGATCAAGAGCGCCGTCGACTCCGTGCGGCGCGGCCGCCCGGACGCGCTCGACGAGGCCGGGGCCGTAGCTGACGGCCACGGCGCCGAGGCGCTCGAGGTAGCCGTGATTCCTTTCGCTCGCGGTGCCGATGACGGCGAGGCCGCGGGCGCGGGCGAACTGGATGAGCGCGGAGCCCACCCCTCCGGAGGCTCCGCTGAGCAGGAGCGTGCCGGTGGGAAGTCCCAGCTCGGTGAGCAGCCGGTTGGCGGTCTCGACGGCGACGCCCCAGGCGCCGGCCTCGACGGGGTCGATGCCGGCGGGGACCTTCGCCCACTGGGTGAGGACCGCCTGCTCGGCGAGCGTGTTGCGGCCCGTTCCGAAGACGAGGTCTCCGGGCGCGACATCGGCGACCCCGGCTCCGACCTCGGTGACGGAGCCCGCCGCGTCGAAGCCGGTACCGGAGGGCTCTGCCAGCGCGCATCCGGAGTCCATGGCGCCGGATCGGATCTTCGTGTCGAGCTGGTTGATGCCGGCGCCGGCGACGCGGATCAGGATCTCGCCGGGGCCGGGGCGGGGAATCTCGACGTCGACGACCTCGAGGACGTCGGGGCTTCCGTAGGCGGTGAACTGAACGGCTTTCATGGGGTGCTCCTCAGTGGTGGATCGGGTGGGTGGGTGGGTCAGGCGGCCGGGGTGTAGCCGACGGCGTCGCGCCACTGCGCGAGGGTCCAGGTGTCCGGGGCGATGGCGCGGACGTGGTCGAGGTCGGCCTGATAGGCGGGTGTCTCGGCGAACCAGCGGAACATCGCCTGCATGTCGTCCTGCCCGTCCATCACGGCCAGGGGCAGGGCCTCGTAGCGGGCCGGCAGCCTGCTCTTCTCGGCGAGGATCGCGGCGATCTCGCTGCCGGTTAGCGCGTCGCCGGCGATCTCGATCGTCGGAGGCACCGTTGCGGGTTCGAGGAGTGCGATGGCGGCGATGGCTCCGACGTCGCGGGCCGCGATCAGCTGCAGCGTGATGCCGTCGGGGAACGGAAGGCGCAGCACGAGCGCGCCCTCCTCGACGGTCGGGGCGAACCAGCGGAAGTTGTCGGTGAAGAACACGGGGCGGATGATCGTCGTCGGTAGTCCCAGGCTCGTCAGGTGCTGTTCGACCCGGTACTTCGAGTCGAACTGCGGCACGCCTGAGTCGCGTTCGGCGCCGCCGACCGAACTGAAGACGACGTGAGGCACCCTCGCGGCGGCAGCGGCAGCGGCATCGGCCAGCGCGACGCCCTGAGCGGTCTCGCCTTCGGTGTCGGCGTCCTGCATCCCTCCCGGAGGGGTGGTCATGAACCAGAACGCGTCGACACCGTCGAGCGCGGCAGCGAGGGTGGTGGCGTCGTGCACATCGATTCGCGCGAGCTCGACGCCGCGATCGGCGAGCGCTCCGGCCTTGTCGGAATCGGTGTCGCGCACCAGTGCGCGGACGTTCGCGCCCCGCCCGAGCAGCGCGTCGGTGACGGCTCCGCCCTGGGTTCCAGTTGCGGCGAAGACGGCAATGGTGGGGGTGGTGCTGGTGGTCATGGTTGACTCCTTCTGGTTGTTCGTACCGCGAAGCATTAGCCGGCTAATTAATATTCCGAAAGGTCGCGATGAGTTCCGAGAATGTTCGGCGGGAGCCGGAGGGGCCGACGGCCATCAGCTCGTTGATCCCGTCGGTCGCCAAGGCGCATCGGCGGCTCGCCGGTTCCCTCCTGCAGCGGGTCGGACTCGCCGCCGGCCAGGAGTTCGTCCTGATGCTGCTGTGGCGCGAGTCGCCGCAGTCACAAGCGGACCTCACGCGACAGCTGATGGTCGAGCCTCCGACGACAGCCAAGGCCCTTGCGCGGTTGGAGAAGCTGGGTCTGGTCTCGCGGGAACGATTGGCCGCGGACCGGCGGGTCGTGATGGTGTCGCTCACGGAGGACGGTCGCGCGCTGGAAGATCCGGTGCACGAAGTCTGGAGCGGCCTGGAAGATCTGACGACGGCGGGTCTGACGGATGCGGAGCGGGATCAGCTGCGTCGACTCCTCGTGCGGGTCGATGCTGCGCTGGAGGCCGCAACGGATCGGCCGCGTCCGGCGGACGGTGACGACGACTCCGTCAGGAGCGTGCGAGGCTGACGTCCCGGCCGCGGACCGTGCTCGGGAAGCGTTCGATCATCGCCTCGAGCTCGCGGGCTGGAACGTTGGCGCCGAACGCCTCAGCGTGCGGCTCGAGTGCGATGCTCTCGCGGAGGGAGCCGGCATCGACCGGGTCGAAACCCCACGTGTCGACCAGGGTCGACACGGCAGCGACGGCGCGCGGGTCGTCGCCCGCGACGGCGATCGCCTTGCGGTCGACCGCGCCGGGTGCGCGCGGCCCCTCGTCGAGGTCGTGGTAGCCCATGTGGTTGAAAGCCTTGACGACGGTCGACTCGGGCAGGTGCCGCTGTACGAGTTCACTGGTCGAGTTCCGCGGGTCACCCAGATCCTCGCGGATGCCGTCGACCTCCCACCAATAGTTCATCGCGTCGATCACGAGTCGACCGCGCAGCGCCTCGGCCGGGACCGTGTCCAGTTTTCCCAGCGGTAGCGCGAGGATCACGATGTCGGCGACCCGAACGGCGTCGACGGCGCGGGCGGGCTCGGCGCCGGGAGCGATCACGTCGAGGATCAAGCGGATCCTTTCGGGCTCCCCTGGTCCGGCCACGAGGGTCCGGTGTCCGGCGGCGACCGCCCGTCGAGCGAGGACGGTGCCGAGTTTCCCCGCTCCGAGGATCGCGATCGTCTCGCTGCTCATGCGCTCATCGCCGGCACGGCGGGCATCTCGGCGAGCAACTCTCGAACGCGCGGGATGACGGTGCTGCCGTACAGCTCGACCGAGCGCAACCGCGACGCCATCGACTGGGCGCCGGAGGTGTAGATCATGTCGAAGCGGCCGACGCCCATGCTGTGGATCGTGCGCGCGATCCGCTGGGCGACGGTCTCGGCGGAGCCGACGTACATCGATCCCGACCGCACCTCACGGTCGAACTCGGCCCGCGTGACCGGCGGCCATCCGCGCAGCGCACCGATCCGGTCCCTGACGACCTTGAAGTGCGGGTACCACGCCTCCAGTGCCTGCTCATCGGTGTCGGCCACGAATCCGGGCGAGTGCATCCCGACGGGATGTGCCGTGGTCCCGAAGCTCTCGGCCGCGCGCCGGTAGAGGTCGAGGTAGGGAGCGAAGCGCTCGGGCTCGCCTCCGATGATCGCGAGCATCAGCGGGAACCCGTACTTCGCGGTGCGCACCACCGACTGCGGTGATCCGCCGACGCCGACCCAGGTCGTCAAGCCGTGCTCGGTCTTGGGGAACACGTCGGCGTCGATGAGTGGCGCGCGCGTCGTGCCGGACCAGGTGACGGGAGCCTCGGTCAGGAGTCGGGAGAACAGCTCGATCTTCTCCTCGAAGAGCACCTCGTAGTCGGCCATGTCGTAGCCGAACAACGGGAACGATTCCGTGAAGGAGCCGCGACCCAAGATGACCTCGGCCCGTCCGTTGGAGAGCGCGTCGACGGTCGCGAACCGCTGGAAGACCCGCACCGGGTCGTCGGAGCTGAGCACCGTCACGCCGGATCCGAGTCGGATCCGTTCGGTCACCGTCGCGAGCCCCGCCAGCACCGTCTCGGGGGAGGAGACCGAGTACTCCGGTCGGTGGTGCTCGCCGACCGTGAATACGTCCACCCCCAGCTCGTCCGCCAGCACGGCCTCGTCGACGAGTTGCCTGATCGACCGGGCGTGGCCGACCAGGGCGCCGGTGTCGTCAGAGGGCACGTCGCCGAAGGTGTCGAGGCCGAAGGTGATGTCGGTCATGGAATCCTCATCTCATTGATGCGTCAACTAGATGGTTGACGCGTCAATGATCTGTCGCTACGGTCGAGTTGTCAACAGGAGGATCCATGAGCGGCACCGAGAAACAACGAGCCGGCCGACGGTCACCGAACGCGTCGGAGTTGGCGATCTGGCGCGAGTACGTCGAGACCTCGGAGCAGGTCCGACGCACCCTGTCCGTCTCCTTCCAGGAGATGTCGGGGATCTCGCCCGGGGACTATTCCGTGATGCTCGCCCTCAGCGAGGCGCCGGAAAAGGTCCTGCGTTCGTCCGACCTGGCGACGGTGGTGGGATGGGAACGCAGTCGCCTCTCGCACCACCTGCGCCGGATGCAGGAGCGCGGGCTCGTCCATCGCGGTCCCGTCGGCGGCGACGCCCGCGGCGCCGCCATCGAACTCACCGAGGGGGGTGCGCGAATCTTCCGCAGCTCATCCGCCGCTCACCTCCGACTGGTCCGCGAGGTCTTCGTCGACGCTTTCACCGCGGAACAACTCGACGCCATGCGGACGCTGACCACGGCGCTGCGCTCGCACCTCGACGACGGTCGGCCAGGCATCTCCGAGAACCCGGACCAGGCCTGAATCCCCGTCCAACTCGACTCGCCGTCCTGATGGTCGGTGCCGTCATCGTGCACGCCCGCCGCCGGGAATCGTTCGTGCCGCCGCTGATACGGGCCGTGCTGTTCATCGTCACCGCCGTGTCGGGCTTGGTGGCGACGCTCTGAACGACGCTCGCCAAAGGCACGATCCGACGTATCGAAGCGCCGAGCGGGGCAGCGCCTGACGGGCGCGTCGGTCGAACTCAGAACAGCAGTCGGAACACGTCGATCACAACGGGTACTACCGCGGCGAGCAGACACGCGGTGGATAACGTCAGGCCGGTCGTCGACATCACTCGGTGACCCTCGCGACGGCGAGCCACGATGCCGACGACGAGACCGGCCAGGGGGACCACGTACTGGAGGGTCGTCGCGATCCCGATCACCAGAGCGTCGCCCGGCCAGATGCGGGCGACCGCCACGAAGCTCGCGACGTAGAGCACGCATGCCGAGATCCCCAGCCACAACGCGCCACGACTCAGTCCTTCCACGCCCCATCGGTCGGTTCCGGTCCTCGTCGTCGACGTCATGCCTCAACCGTAGGAACCGATCCTGAGAGCCGCCCGCTGGGACGGCGTTCGGGGCGGTGTCCGTCGTGGCATCGGCGCCGTGTCCTCACCGCGCACGCTCGCGCGTATGGCACGGAGCATCGGCGCTTCGCAAGGGTCGTCGTCTCCGCCGGAAATATGTCGTTCGACGCGTCACATCCGCGTGCGCTGGTCGTTCTCGTCCCGCCACCATTGCCCCCACGTCCGAAAGACAACCACGAAAGAGGGGGCCATCACCATGACCGACCAATCGACCACTGACCCGCATCCAGCCGCCGAACGACGACTGCTCTTCGGCCTGCTCGGCGGCGAATCGGGCAGCAAGACCTCGTGGCTGCGGCCCGAGAGCCGTCGCGGCGACGCGACCGACGTGCACCGCCTCATCGACCAGGCCCGCCTCGCCGAGAGCGGCTACTTCGACATCTACTTCCTCGCCGACGGTCTCGGCTTCGACCCGGAGCTCGCCCGCAGCCAGCCCGCGGGCGGTCTCGAACCGCTGACCGCACTCTCGGCGGTCGCTCTCGCCACGACCGACATCGGCATCGTGCCCACCGCATCCACGTCGTTCAACTCGCCGTACAACCTGGCGCGCCGGCTCTCGTCGCTCGATCACATCAGCGGTGGTCGCGCCGGCTGGAACATCGTCACCTCATCGGGCGGTGAAGCGAACTTCGGTTGGGATGCGCTGCCGCCGCAGGAGGAGCGGTACGCCCGCGCTCGCGAGTTCGTCGAGGTGGTCGGCCGGCTCTGGGACTCGTGGGAGGACGACGCCGTCGTCTTCGACAAGTCGGCGCAGCGCTACGCCCAGCCCGAGCGGATCCACTCCGTCGACCACCGCGGCGAGCACTTCGCCGTCGCCGGTGCGTTGAACATCCAGCCCTCGCCGCAGCGCCGTCCGCTGTACGTGCAGGCCGGCTCGTCCGCGACCGGCAAGGCGTTCGGCGCCGAGATCGCCGAACTCATCTACACCGCGCAGCAGCACGAGGACGACGCGATCGCCTTCCGCAGTGAGATCCGCGCCGCGGCGGAGGCGGCCGGTCGCTCGGCCGACGACGTCGCCGTGCTTCCGGGTCTCAGCCCGATCATCGGAGACACCGAAGCGGATGCGGAGCGCGCCGAGCGCCGGCTGCTCGCCGGCATCGACTACGACGCCGCCCGCGACGCGTTGCAGGGCCACCTCGGCGGCGCCGATCTCGCCGGACTCGACCTCGACCGCCCGATCCCGGCCGATCGACTCCCCGAGACCGGCGGTCTGCTGAGGCGGCAGAGCCGACCCGAGATCTTCCGCCGCTTCGCGCTCAGCGAGGGGCACACCCTCCGTGACGTGATCCACTACGCCGCGCGGGCACACGGGCACGGCATCGTGCGCGGCACCCCGCTGCAGATCGCGGGGCGCATCCGCCGCTGGTACGAGAAGGGAGCGGCGGACGGCTTCATCCTGATGCCGCCCGAGCCGGAGGCGCTGGATGCCTTCGTGACCAAGGTGATCCCGATCCTGCAGGACTGGGGGCTCGCGCAGACCGGCTACGCTCCGGGCACGCTGCGCGAACGTGTCGTCGCCGCCCGCCGCGGCGCGGAGGTGCTGGTCTGATGTCCGCCACCTTCACCCGCCGTGCCGGTCTCTCCGCAGCCGGCGCCGCCTTCCTCGCCACCCTCGCCGCCTGCTCCTCGGGAGCCACCGCGAGCGATGTGACGGCTGCCGGCGCGGGGGACACCAGCACCCCGCGCACCGTCACCATCACCGATGAGACCGGGCGCGAGGTCGAGTTGCAGTTGCCGTTGACCCGTGTGGTCTCGGGCCTCGGCGGCAATCAGTACATCCTCGAGACGATCCGGGCGGTCGGTGCCGACGACCGCGTGATCGGCGCGAGCGCCAGCCAGATCCGCACCGACGGCTGGGGCGACTACTGGAACAGCTTCGAGCCGCTCGCCGACGACGCGAACCTGATCGCCGGCGAATCCGGCGACTTCAACTACGACGCCATCATCGGCCTGAACCCGCAGGCGCTGCTCACCGGCAGCAACAGCTCGTGGCAGGAGGCCGAGGAGAAACTCGCCCCGTTCGGCATCAAGGTTCTCGTCTTCACCGCCTGGGAGCCTCGCTTCGCCGACGTCAACACCGATCTGCTCGCCGAGCTCTTCGATGTGCAGGACACGGCGGATGCGTACCGCGCGTACGTCGATGAGATCCGCGAGGTCGTCGCGACCGGGCTCGAGGGCATCACGGATGCGGAGAAGAAGTCCGTGTACTTCGAGGGTGCCGTCGACTACCAGGCCGGCGTTCCCGGTGGCTGGGACTGGGTGATCCAGTACGCGGGCGGTAGAAACATCTTCAGCGACATCCTGATCAACGGGGGGATCGGATGGAACTCCTACGACGTGGAACCTGCCGAGATCGTCGCGCGCAACCCGCAGGTGATCGTGAAGAACGGCGTGCCGACCCTGCCGCAGGGCTTCTACGTGCCGTGGGGTCGTGACGTCTTCGCGGCGAGCTACGACGCCGTCGTCTCCCGTCCCGGGTTCGACACGATCGACGCGGTGCGCAATGACGAGGTGTATCAGCTGAACAACTTCCTCACGAGCGCCGCGTCGAAGTGGGTCGGGGTGCTGTACCTGGCGACCTGGCTCTACCCGGACCGTTTCGCGGACGTGGACCCCGAGCCGTACTTCGAGCGCTGGACCAGCGAGTTCCAGAAATCGGAGTACATTCCGGCAGCGGACTACCTCTACCTCCCGGCGGATCGCGCATGACCGCGACAGCTCCAGCACCGACCCGTGCGCCCGCCCCCCAACGCCGTTTCGCGGAGCGGCTCAACCGCTATCGCTCCAGTGATGGCGCGCGCTCCGTGGCGATCGCCGTCGGCATCGCGCTCACCGCGATCGCGGCGTTCGGCAGCCTCTCGGTGGGCACCGGCACGATAACCCCACCGATCGCGTGGGATGCGATCCTCGCGAACCTCGGTCTGGGCATCCCGACCGACCTCGACACGCAGCGGCTCTACCTGCAGGTCTGGGAACTGCGGGTGCCGCGTGTGCTGCTCAGCGTGATCGGCGGTGGCGCGCTCGCCGTCGCGGGCGTGCTGTTCCAAGGGCTGCTGCGTAATCCACTGGTCAGCCCGTACACCCTCGGTATCGCACCGGCTGCCGCCTTCGGAGCGTCGATCGCGATCCTGTTCCTCGGCCCGGTCAACTTCGGCATCTCCGCCTCGATCTGGACCATCATCGGCGCACTGGTGTTCGCGATCGGCGCCTCGGTGCTGGTGCTGTCGCTGGCGCGCTTCAAGCGAGGAGACCCCGCGACGCTGATCCTGCTCGGTATCGCGATCACGCAGTTCTTCACCGCGGCGACCGGAGGGCTGCAGTACCTCGCATCCGACGAGGTGCTCGCGCTGATCGTGCAGTGGACGTGGGGGAGTGTGAACGGTGCGCTCTGGTACCAGGTCGCCGTTCTCGGCGCCGTGTTCGTCGTCGCGTATCCGCTCATCCAGCGCCGCTCCGGCGACCTGAACGCGATCGCCTTCGCCGGCGACGACGCGGCGAAGAGCCTCGGTGTCGCCGTCGAACGCGTGCGCCTCGGCCTGATCGCGGCGGCGGTTGTGATCACCGCGGTGACGATCAGCTTCACGGGCATCATCGGCTTCGTCGGATTGGTCGCACCGCACATCGCGCGCCTCGTGATCGGCAGCAACCACCGGTTCCTGCTGCCGTTCGCGATCGTCACCGGCGCGCTGCTGCTGGTCGTCGCGGATGCGGTCGGCCGCACCGTCATCAACCCGGCGGTCGTGCCCGTCGGCATCGTCGACGCGCTCGTCGGCGCGCCGATCTTCCTCTATCTCATCCTCGCGAAGAAGCGGAGCAGCTGATGCGCCCCCGCCTCGACGCTCTCGACCTCGACGCTCTCGACTCGGAACGGAACGACTGATGTCTCTCGAAATCACCGACCTCTCCTTCGGCTACGGCAAGCGACCGGTCCTCGACGGCGTCAGCGTGACAGCTCGCCGCGGCGAACTGCTCGGCCTACTCGGGCCCAACGGCTCCGGCAAGTCGACCGTGCTGAAGACGGTCGCGCGGATCCACGCGCCGGCCGCGGGCCGCATCACCTGGGACGGAGCCACGGATCTGCGTGCTCTGTCGCGGCGGGAGCTGGCCCGCCTGGTCGCCTACGTGCCGCAGAACATCGCCGCGACCTTCGCGCTCGAGGTGCGCGAGGCGGTCGCGCTGGGCCGCACTCCGCACGTCAACAGCCGACCGAGCGCGGCGGACTGGGAGCACGTCGACCGCGCGATCGAGCAGCTGGGCCTGAGCGAGCTGGTCGGCCGCAGCGTCACCGAACTCTCCGGCGGTCAGGCGCAGCGGGTGCTGATCGCGCGCGCCCTCGCTCAGGAGCCCTCGGTGCTGCTGCTCGACGAGCCGACCAGCGCGCTCGACCTGAAGTACCAGCTGCAGACCCTGAGCCTGGCTCGCGCCGTCGCGCGCGATCGCGAAGTCGCCGCCGTCATCGCGATCCACGACCTCAACCAGGCCGCGCGCTACTGCGACCGCATCGCGTTCCTCCTCGGCGGGCGGATCATCGCGCACGGCACACCGCGCGAGGTGTTCTCCACCGCGATCGTCCGAGAGGTCTACGGCATCGACGTCGAGATCGCCGAACACGGCGGCCACGTGCTCGTGCACCCGCTCGATGATCAGGAGGCACTCGCCGCCGCGTGAAGCCGGCTCTCACGCACGAGCGCATCGATCGGCTGGACGGATCCTGCCGATCGATGCGTTCACCGCGACGACGCGGAGAACGCCCGGTTGCATTCCGGCGAGTGCAGCTCGTCGGCATCCAGGAACGGGCGCTCCACGTCGCGCGCCAGCAGCTCGCCGACGGTGGTCTTGCCGCAGCCGGAGACGCCCATCACGACGATCGGCGCGAGCATGCTCGGCAGCGTCATCCTCGGCTCACGCGGTTGACGACCTCGGAGCCCTGCCGGATCGCCGCGATGTTGGCGCGGACGAGGGCCGAGGCTCCACGGGGGCGATTGCCCCCGGCGTGCGGGGTGAGGATCACGTTCGGTGCACGCCAGAGCGGGGACGCGGCCGGCAGCGGCTCGGTGCGCATAACGTCGAGCGCGGCGACGCGCAGTCGGCCCGCTTCGAGCGCGGCCACCAACGCCTCCTCGTCGACGGTGGCACCGCGGCCCACGTTCACGAAGATCGCGTGCGCGGGCAGGCGCGCCAGCAGCTCGGCGCCGAGGGCGTTCTCCGTCGCGGGGGAGGCGGGGAGGAGCGAGATCAGCACGTCGGTGTTCTCGAGCAACGTCGGCAGCTCGCCTGCGGCGACGACCGGGAAGCCGGAGCGGACGCCCGCGGAGCCGGCGACGCCGGTCACCGTCGCGCCGACGGCGGCGAGCATCGGCGCGAGTCGGGCGGCGATGGAGCCGAAGCCCCAGATCGTGACCCGGGATCCGTCGAGGGTGTAGAGCCCGTCGGTCGCCGCCGTACGTTGCGCGAGCAGGAATTCCTCGTCCCAGCGAGCATCCGCCTGCGCGGCGCCGAGCCGGTCGAGTCGACGCACGGCGGCGAGCGTGAGGGCGAGCGCGTGTTCCGCGACGGGGCCGTCGTGCAGCGAGCGGCCCGAGCAGAGCACAACTTCCGGCGCGAAGCCGGCGTTCTGCACCTGATCCGGTCCGGCGGCCAGCGTCTGCACCAGCCGCAACGCGGGCAGGGCCGCGGCATCACGGAGGTTCTCGTCGGTATTGCGCCAGACGATCATGGCGTCGGCGTCGCGCGCCTCCGCCGGGATCGACGCTGTCACGTCGTAGTGCACCGTTTCGTCGCGCGGGTCGAGCTCGAGCGGGATGGTATCGGGAACGAGGATCTTCATCGCGGGGTCTCCTGAGTCGAGGTGGTGGGGGCGCCGAAGTCGAGCAGGACCTTGCCGGACACGGCGGCGTCGCCCGCGACCCGGAAGGCCTCCTCGCTGTCGACGGCATCGAAGACGTGGGTGATCACCGGATCGACGCGCAGGCTGCCGTCGGCGAGGGCGGCGAGCACCTCGTTCATCGGGTCGAGGAAGCGGAACGATCCGACGAGGTCGATCTCGCGTGAGATCGCCAGTGAAAGCGGCACCGGTTGGTCGCCCGTCGGCGGCAGGCCGACCATCACCACGCGGCCACCGCGGGTGGTGCCGGAGAGCGCCGACGCGAGCCCGCGCGGGTTGCCGGAGGATTCGATCGCGATGTCGGCATCCGTCGCCGCGATCGCCGCCGCGTCGCCGGCGAGCAACGTGCGGTCGGCGCCGACGAGGCGGGCGATGGCGAGGGGGTTCTCCAGCACGTCCACCGCGGTGATCTGCCGGGCGCCGGCCCGACGCAGCACACCGACGATCAGCGCCCCGATGGGGCCGGAGCCGACGACCAGCACCGACCTGCCGGCGACGTCGCCCGCCCGCTCGACCGCGTGCCAGGCCACCGAGGCGGGTTCGGCCAGTGCGGCGCTGCGCAGGGAGAGTGAGGCGGGGACGACCCGCAGCATGCTGCTCGGCAGCGCGATCCGGCGCTGGAAGGCACCGGCCGTGTGCGGGAAGCGGGCGGCGGAGCCGAGGTAGCGCACGCCGGGGGAGAGGTTCGCTCGCTCGACGGGGAAGCGCTCGTCGACCGGCTCGATCCTCGCGGGATGCGCGACCACCGGGGTCCCCGCGGCCGGACCGGAGCCGTCGGCCGCGGCCACGGCGACGACGCCGGAGATCTCGTGGCCGAGCACCATCGGCTCGCGCAGGATGGATTCGCCGACCGCCCCGTGTCGCCAATAGCTCAGGTCGGAGCCGCAGATCCCGCCGTAGACGACCGCCACGATCGCCTCGTCGGGCGCGGGATCGGGGGCGGGGACGGCCGCGACCCGGAGGTCGCCGGCGGCGTAGGCGAGGACGCCGATGGTGGTGTCGGTCGGAGTGATGGTGCTCGGCATCGAGGAGTCCTTAGCGGTGAGGGGAGTACGGGTCAGACGACGACGCTCATGCCGCCGTCGATGAAGACGACCTGGCCGTTCACGTAGTCGGAGGCCCGGGAGGCGAGCCAGACGGCGGGGCCGGTGAGGTCATCGATCCGGCCCCAGCGACCCGCGGGCGTGCGGCCGAGGATCCAGCTGTTGAACGCCGCGTCGTCGACGAGGTTCTGGGTCATCTCGGTGTGGATGTAGCCGGGTGCGATGCCGTTGATCTGCAGGCCGCTCGCAGCCCATTCAGCGGTCATCGCCCGGGTGAGGTTGCGCAGGCCACCCTTGGCGGCCGTGTAGGGCGCGATCGTGGGGCGGGCGAGATCGGTCTGCACCGAGCAGACGTTGATGATCTTGCCGCTGCCGCGCGCGATCATCCGCCGCGCGACCGCGCGCCCGACGATGAAGGCCGAGGTGAGGTCGACATCGATCACGCGTTTCCAATCCGCGAGCTCGAGCTCGAGCATCGGCACCCGGTGCTGGATCCCGGCGTTGTTGACCAGGATCTCGATCGGGCCGATGTCGCCTTCTACTGTTTCGATGCCGGACTCGACGGCGGACTCGTCGGTGATGTCGAAGCGCGCGGAGCGGATCCGTTCGGAACCGTAGCGAGCGGAGAGGGCGCCGACGGCGGCCTCGAGTCGGCCCGCATCGACGCCGTTGAGCACCAGCTCGGCGCCCGCGGCGGCGAGGCCGTCGGCGATCGCGAAGCCGATGCCGCGGCTGGAGCCGGTGACGAGCGCGCGGCGGCCGGTGAGGTCGAACGGGTTCGTCATCGCGCCGGCACGAGGTCCGTGTGCGAGGCGCGCAGCGCCCGCATGGCGGCGACCTCCGCATCCTTCTCGGCTTCGATCACGGCGATCTCCTCGACGGCGCGCAGGATCTCGCGGGCGCGAGCCGGGCGGATCACGATGACGCCGTCGCTGTCGGCCACCACGATGTCGCCCGCGTTGACGACGACGCCGCCGATCGCGACGGCCTCGCCGATCGTGCCCGGGCCGTTCTTGAACGGTCCGGCGGGGGTGAGGCCACGCGCGAAGACCGGGAAGCCGAGGCCCTCGATGATGTCGCGGTCGCGCACGTAGCCGTCGACGACGGCACCGGCCGCGCCGAAGAACTCGAAGCGCTGGGCGAGGTTGTCGCCGATGATGGCGCGACCCTCGAAGCCGAAGGCGTTGATCATCAGCATGTCGCCGGGGCGGATGAATTCCAGTGCCTCGATCACGGCGCGGTTGTCGCCCGCGACGGTCATGATCGGCAGGGCGGTGCCGACGGCCTTGGCGCCGTGCCAGATCGGGTGGATGCCGCCGTCGAGGATGTTCAGCCGCTCGGCCGCGTCGCCGATGTTGGCGACGGGGTAGCGGGCGAAGGCCGCGACCAGCTCGGGGTCGGGGCGGTTCCACGGCGCGGTGGGGAAGACGTTGTCGGAGGTCATGCGGAGTCCTTTCGGAGGTTCGTTCTGGCAGGGAAGGGGTTCAGGGGTAGAGGCCGCGGCTGCGGTGACTCTCGGTGACGCGCTCGACGGCGATCAGCATCGCCGCGTCGCGCAGGCTGCAGCCGTGTCGCACCGCTGCGGCCGAGACGTCGTGCCAGGCGCCGAGCATCCGCTCGCGCAGTCGCTGCTCGACGAGTTCGAGCGGCCAGCGGTAGGTCTGGTTCGCCTGCGCCCACTCGAAGTAGGAGGTGATCACCCCGCCCGCGTTGGCCAGGATGTCGGGCACGACCAGAACGCCGGCGGCGGCGAGCACCGCATCAGCCTCGGCCGTGGTCGGACCGTTCGCGCCTTCGATGACGGCGCGGGCGCGGATCCGCTCGGCGTTGCCGGCGTGGATCACCCCCTCGACCGCGGCGGGCACCAGCAGGTCGACGTCGAGTTCCAGGAGTTCAGCGCCGTCGATCTCGTCGGCCTCGGCGAAACCCGCGACGCGTCCGGTCGCCTCGACGTGGTCGACGAGCGCGCGCAGATCGAGCCCGGACGCGCGGTGCACGGCGCCGAACTGGTCGCTGACCGCGACGACGCGCACCCCCGCCTCGGCGAGGAAGAGTGCGGCGGAGCGGCCCACCTTGCCGAAGCCCTGCACGGCGGCGCTCGCCGCGGCGGCGGCGATGCCGAGGCGGTCGAGGGCGGCGAGCGAGACGTGTTCGACACCGCGGGAGGTGGCGGTGGCTCGGCCGAGTGAGCCGCCCAGGCTGAGCGGTTTGCCGGTGACGACGCCGGGCACGGTGTAGCCGCGGCCCACCGAGTAGGTGTCCATCATCCAGGCCATGGTGCGCTCGTCGGTGCCGATATCGGGTGCCGGGATGTCGCGCTCCGGGCCGATGATCGGCGCGATCTCGCTGGTGTAGCGCCGGGTCACCCGTTCCAGCTCGGCCGAGGAGTGGGTGGCCGGGTCGATGGTGACCCCACCCTTGGCTCCGCCGTACGGCAGGTCGAGCAGGGCGCACTTCCACGTCATCCACATCGCGAGCGCTCGGACGTCGTCGAGCGAGACGGTCGGGCTGAAGCGCAGGCCACCCTTGGCGGGCCCGCGGGAGAAGTTGTGCTGCACGCGGAAGCCCTGCAGCACCTCGACCGAACCATCGTCCCGGCGCAGCGGGATGCCGACGGTCATCTCGCGGCGCGGGGTGGCGAGCAGCGCGTAGCTGCCCTCGTCGTAGCCCAGGGTGTCGACCGCGGCGCGCAGCTGGGCGCGAGCGTCGTCGAGAGGATGGGCGGTCCGCGGATGAGCGGCGAGCGGAGCGGGTCGTTCCGTGACGGTGAGCACGGCGCCTCCAAAGGGGAAAGAAATGCGACTTGATTCGCATTTCGTGAAGCAGTCTGCACGCATCTCGCTCCGGAAGCAAGGCCGGCGAACTACCTGCCACCACCCGGCATCTGCCGGTCTGGCAGTCGAAACATGCCGGACACAAACTCGTTACACCCCCGAATTGGTGTTGCCTTGACCCCGATTGAAATGCGACTCTATTCTCATTCACGATTCGAGTCTCACGAGAGCGACGATGCTCGATCACCACGTACCTCACTCGAACCAGCCGCCCCTCCCCAGAGAGCGGAACGGTTCGGGGACTTCCACTGCCCGCCGCGGCAGTTCACGATTGGGAGGAGCCCGCCACGGGCTCCGTGTCTCGGAAAGAGAACAACGATGACCACAACGCAACGCCTCGACACCGCCATGGTCGACGTCGTCACCGCCGACGGGAAGGTGGTCCGCAAGGCCACCGTCGCCGGCGCGGTCGGCTCCTTCGTCGAGTGGTACGACTACGGCATCTACGGCCTGCTGACCACCTACCTCGCGATCAACATCATGGGTGGGGCGGAGGCGGGCGGCCTGTTCCTGACCAACGTCGGCTTCCTGGTCAGCTTCATCGCCCGCCCCTTCGGTGCCGTGATCTCCGGCTACCTCGGCGACAAGCTCGGCCGCAAGACGCTGCTGGCCACCTTGCTGCTGCTGATCTCGGGCGCGACCGCCGCCATCGGCCTGATCCCCTCCGCCACCGTGATCGGCGTCGCCGCGCCGATCCTGCTGATCGCGCTGCGCGTGCTGCAGGGCTTCTCGGCCGGCGGCGAGGTCGCCGGAGCGATGTCCTTCGTCGGCGAGTACGCCCGCGACCGCAACCGCAACTTCTCGATGAGCTTCATCGCCGTCGGCTCGTTCTTCGCCCTGATGTTCGGCAGCGCCTTCTCGGCGATCCTGATCACCACTCTCGGCGACACCACGATGACCGAGTGGGGCTGGCGCATCCCGTTCCTGTTCGCGGCCCCGCTGGGCTACGTCGGCTTCTACATCCGCCGCAAGATGGAGGAGACGCCGCACTTCGAGGCGCTGCGCGAGCGCAACACCGTGGCCCGCAATCCGCTGCGCGAGGCCTTCACCAACAAGACCCACCTCAAGGCGATCGCGCTGACGATCTTCCTGCCCGCGCTGAACGGCCCGGGTTACTACCTGCTCTTCGCCTACATGCCGACCTACCTGAAGACCCAGCTCGGCGAGGCGAACAACTTCACCATGGTGCAGGCGCTCGTCGTCACCGCGTTCTCGCTGGTCGCGATCATCATCTCCATCCCGCTGATGGCGCGTCTGTCGGACCGCATCGGTCGCAAGCCCGTGCTGATCCTCTCCTCCGTGCTCGTCGGCATCGTCGCGATCCCGATGTTCTCGCTGATCACCACCGGCCAGTTCGTGCCGGCGATCATCGCGACCGTTGTGATGGCGATCGCCTTCTCGGGCCACGCCGCCGTTGTGCACACGGTGCTCACCGAGATGTTCCCGACCACGGTGCGATACAGCGCGTACAGCATCGGCTTCAGCCTCTCGACGATCATCTTCGGCGGCAGTGCGCCGCTGGTGATGACCGCCCTGGTGCAGTCCACCGGTTCCAGCCTGATCCCGGCCTACGCCGCCGTGATCACCGCCGCCATCACGCTGATCTCGGTCCTCTTCCTCAAGGAGACCAAGGGCCTGCCGCTGCGCACCGAGTAGCAGCGCCCCAGACTCGGAGGGGCCGGTGTTCTCACCCGCCGGCCCCTCCGCACCACCGATCCACCCACTCTCTGGAGGAACCCCATGGGCATCTCATCCGTCGCCGTCGTCGCCGATCTCGGCGAGAGCTTCGGCAACTACACCATCGGCAACGACGAGGCCCTGCTCGGCCTGGTCACCGCCTCCAACATCGCCTGCGGCTTCCACGCCAGCGACCCGCGCGTGATGGACTGGACCGTCGCCGAGTGCGTCGCCCGCGGCATCGAGCTCGGCGCGCACCCCGGCTACCCCGACCTGGTCGGCTTCGGCCGCCGCTTGATCGAGGCGTCGGAGGAGGAGATCCGCACCGACGTGCTCTACCAGATCGGGGCGCTGGACGCCTTCGCCCGCGTGCACGGCGGCACCATCAGCCACGTCGCTCCGCACGGCCGGATGGGCAGCATCGCGCAGACGGATGCGAAGCACGCCCGCGCCATCACCGACGCCATCGCGGCGTACAACCCGGACTACATCGTGATCTGCCAGAACGGTCTGCTGGCGGACGAGGCGCGCAAGCGCGGCCTGCAGGTGGGGTACGTCTTCCTCGCCGATCGCGGCTACGGCGACGACGGCATGCCGGTGCCGCGCTCGCACCCTGGCGGACTCATCCACGACCCCGCCGCGATCGGCGCCCGCGTCGCCCAGGTGGTCCGCGAGGGCACCATCGTCTCGGTCGACGGCAACACCGTTCCGCTCGGTCACGACTGCGACGTCGTGCTGCTGCACGGCGACCACCCGAACGTGCTGGAGAACGGCACCGTGCTCCGCGCAACGCTGGAGGCCGAAGGCATCCGCGCCGTCGGGCTGCAGGAGGTGCTCGCCGAGAAGGCGCGCGTGCTCGCGCACTCATGACCGAGCCGTCGAGCATCCCGGTGATCGTGACGGGCTTCGGCGACGGGGCGGTCATGGTGACCATCGCCGCCGCCGATGCGTCGTTGCGCCGCCAGGCCGTGATCGTCTTCCGCGAGCGGCTGCTCGCGCGGCGCCCGCACGGTGTGGTCGACGTGGTCTCGGGGCTCGAATCGCTGCTGGTGGAGTTCGATCCGCTGGAGACCTCGGTGGAGAACCTGGTGTTCGCCGTCGAGCTGCTCGCGGAACTCCCGGTCGCGGTGGCCGCGACGGCGCCGACGCGTTCGTTCGAGATCCCATTCGTCGTCGATGAGAACAATGCGCCGGATCTCGCCGACGTCGCCGCGGAACTGGGCGTCTCGGACGAGGAGGTCGTGGCGATGATCGAGGCGTCCAGCTTCCGGATCGCCCTGCTCGCGGCGGCCATGGCGCCGATGATGGACGGGCTCGACGTGCCGCGTCCGGTGCGTCGGCGAGCGCAGCCGCGCACCGACGTGCCCGCCGGGGCGATCATGATCGCCGGAGGTAACGCGATCATCCAGCCCTTCGCCGGCCCGACCGGCTGGCGCGTGGTCGGCCGCACTCCGCTGACGATCGTCGACATCACCCGGGAGCGTCCGGTGGCGTTCGCCCCGGGCGACGCGGTGTGCTTCCGGCGTATCGACGCCGCCGACGCCGTGCTGCTGCACGGCGCCTTCCTGGAAGCCGCGGAGGTGACCGCATGAGTATCGAGGTCGGCATCACGGTCGTCAGTGCCGGTTGGGTCAGCACCTTCCAGGATCTCGGTCGGGTCGACGCGGAGCGGCTGGGTGTGCCCAGCGGGGGAGCCGCCGATCAGCATTCCGCCGCCATCGCCAACATCCTCGTCGGCAACCCCCGCGGTGCCACGCTCATGGAGAGCCTCGGCGGTGTGCTCGCCGTGGTGCCGGATCGGGACATCCTGGTGGCAGTCACCGGCACTCCGGCGGAGGTCACGGTCGACGGCGCCGCCGTCGAACTGTGGGCGCCGTTCGTCGTCCCGGCCGGCCACCTGCTCTCGATCCACGGGGCGCACACCGGAGCCCGCAGTTACCTCGCGATGAACGGCGCCCTGACCGCGGCGCGGTTCCTCGGCAGCGCGGCCCCGGATGCGCGGATGGGATTCGCGCAGGCACTCCGCGTCGGGCAGAGCATCGAGCTCGTCACGACGTTCCGCGGCTTCCGCCGGACATTCTTCGAACAGTCCTTCTTCCGCCTCCCCGTGCCGGTGCCGGCGTTCGGGCAGCATCCCTGGACGATCGACCTGGTGCCGAGCGACCTCACCGATGCATTGCCCGGGCTGCGCACCCTGATGGCCAACGCGCGCTACCTCGTCACGGATCGTTCGAACCACGTCGGACTGCGTCTCGACGGCCCGGTGCTGCACCCCGAGGGTGAGGATGAGATCGTGTCGCACGGCGTCCCGATCGGAGCCGTGGAGATCCCGCACGGCGACGAACTGATCGTGCTCGGGCGCTACCGCACTCTCACCGCGGGCTATCCGATCGTCGGTTTCGTCACTCGCGCTTCGCAGTCGATCCTCGGTCAGGCCGGACCCGGCCGGGAGCTCGTCTTCCGCTGGGTCGATCGCGGGGCGGCTCGGCGACTCCTGGCCGAGAGCGAGAACCGACTGATCGCGCTGGAGGAATCGGTGGCGCGGGCGTTCCGGGCCGCCGGCCTCGGCCTCGAGGCCGCCTCCGAACCGATCAACGTGCTGCCCGACGTGCTCGAGGCATTGCCCGACCACGAAATAAATGCGACGATCTTCTAGAATGCGAATCCGTTCGCGTTTCTTGACGCCTCTCGAAAGGTCCTTCCCGTGACTCAGCTCGACTCGAAGATCGCCGTGATCACCGGCGCCGGCAGCGGCATGGGCGCGGAGATCGCGGCGCTGCTCGCCGAAGACGGCGCTCACGTCGTGCTCGTCGGCCGCGACGCCCGCAAGCTCGACGCGATCGCGGAGCGGATCGCTGCCGCGGGAGGAACTTCGACGGTCGCCGCCTGCGACATCGCCGACGGCGACCAGATCCGCGCCCTCGTCGCCCGCGTCCACAACGAACTCGGCCCGGTCGACATCCTCGTGAACAACGCCGGCAGCGCCTCGACCGTGCTGAACCCGCAGTACACCCCCGTCGCCGAGTGGCGAGGGGTTGTGGACGTGAACCTCACCGCCGTGTTCGAGCTGACGCAGGCGCTGCTGCCCGACCTGCTCTCGCGGGGCGGCGGCACCGTCGTCACCGTCTCCTCCCTCGCGGCCGTGAATCCGAACCTCCTCGGCGGCGCGGCGTACGGTGCGGCGAAGGCCGCCGTCCGCAATTTCATGACCTTCCTGCACAACACCTTCCGCAACGACGGGCTGCGCGCCATCACGGTGCTGCCCGGCGAGGCCGACACCCCCATCCTCGACAATCGCGCGCGCCCGCCGCGTCCAGAGGAGCGGGCGAACATGCTGCAGCCGATCGACGTGGCCCGCGCCGTGCACCTGGCGGTCAGCCTGCCGCAGCGCGTTGTGCTGCAGGAGATCGTCGTCGCCCCCACCCGGCAGCGCGACACCAGCCACGACCTCGAGGTCAGCCGCCGCGTCGGCGCCCCGACCACCGAACCGACTCTCTAGGAATTGCCATGACGATCCTCAGCCCTTCGTTCCCCGCCTCCGCCGCGGTCCGCCGCATCGAGCAGAGCTCGCGCCGGGTGCAGCAGCCCGCCTCGACCGCCAGCCTGGTCTCGCTCGCGATGGGCGAGCCCGACTTCGACACCCCTGCGGTCGTCCGCGAAGCCGCCGAACGCGCGCTGGCGAACGGACGCACCCACTACTCGCCGCTCGCGGGCGAGGCGAGCCTGCGCGGCCCGCTCGCCGACCGCATCGGCGCCCTCACCGGCTCCGCCGTCGACGCCGGCGACGTGCTGATCACCCACGGGGGCACGGGCGGGCTCGCGGCGGCCATCCTGGGCATCGTCAGCCCCGGCGACCGCGTCGTCATCCCCGACCCGACCTATTCGCTCTACAGCGATCTGGTCAGCATGGCCGGGGGAGTCGCCGTGCACGTGCCCATCGCCGCGGACCTGCACTGGGACCTCGACCGGCTCCGCGACGCCCTCGTCGGCGCGCGCCTGTTCGTCTTCTGCAACCCCGGCAACCCGACCGGCATCGTGCACACCCGGGAGGAACTCGAAGCCCTCGCGTCCTTCGTCGACGGCACCGACACCATCGTGCTCTCCGACGAGGCGTACTCCACGCTGGACTTCACCGGCCGCCCGTTCACCTCCGCCCTCGAGATCGACGGACTGCGCGAGCGCACCGTCTACTGCCAGACCTTCTCGAAGAGCTACGCGATGACGGGCTGGCGCGTGGGCTACCTCTGGGGCCCGAGCGAGCTGATCCGGGCCTCCGCCCGCGTGCACAACACGTTCAACGGATCGGTGAACACCGCGGTGCAGGATGCGGCGCTCGCCGCGCTGGAACACGCAGGCGCCGACATCGAGCGGATGCGTGCGGCCTACGCCGTGCGGCGCGAGATCATGCGCGAGGGTCTGGTGCAGGTTCCCGGCCTGCAGATCAGTGAGCCGGAGGGCGCGTTCTACTTCTTCCCGCGCTACTCCGCCTCGACCGCAGCTGGTGCGTCCATCGGCTCCGTCGACATGGTCGCGCGGCTGCGCGAGGCAGGGATCGCCGTCCGACCCGGCTTCGAGTTCGGCGCCAATGGCGAGAACCACCTGCGTCTGTCCTACGCTGCCAGTGAGGACGCCATCCGCACCGGGACGGAGCGCATGAAGGCGGCCTTCGAGGGTTTCGCGACGACCACCGACTTGGAGTGACCGAGAATGCGCAGCGATCAGGAACGCAACCGCCGTCGCATCGTGAAGGCCGCGGTCTTCCTGGTCGCCCGTAAAGGGTCGGCGGTACGGATGGCCGACATCGCCGACCGCGCCGATGTGTCCACGGCCACCGCCTACCGCCACTTCGCCTCCGTGGACGACGTGCTGGCCGAGTTCCGCGACGACGTCGGCCGCCAACTGCTCGACTTCAGTTCCCACTGCGAGGCGAGCGGCGTCGCTCTGCTCGAAGCCGTGTCGCAGGAGTGGGTCCGCCTCGTGGTCAAGAACGGCGCCGCGATGATCCACAGCCGTTCCGACCAGGGCTACCTGAAGCGACTCCGAGCCGGCACCGCCTACCTCTCCGCGCAGGCGGAAGCGGTCGGCCGACCGATCACCGAAGCCGCCGCCGAACTCGGCATCCCGGATCTCGGCGACGAGGGGCTGTTCCTCTGGAACGTCCTGTTCGACCCTCGCGAGATCCACGACCTGTTGGAGACCGTCGGGCTGACCGGGCCCCAGATCGGCACCCGCCTGGTGCTGACGTTCACCGGCGCGATGCGCGGCTGGGCCGCCGCCCGCGAGAGCGCGGACGTCGAGGCGATCAGCGCGTGATCCGGGTCGAGAACGCGGAGCCCGCGGTGACGGATGACGAGCTCGCCGCGATCGTGGCGGCGGTCGAGTGCGCGCGGCCGCTCACAAGGTGAAGGAGGCCGTTGCGGCGTCGGAGTCGCCGGAGTAAGCCGACGCTTCGAGTAGCACCGTGGGTGCCGCGGCGACGAAGCCGTTCGGGGTCCACCGCTGCAGCGGGCGCAGGGAGGCGCGAACGGTGACCTGCTCGCTCGCGCCCGCCTCGAGGGAGACGGGGGCGAAGCCCAGCAGGACGCGGGAGGGGAAGTCATCGGCATCGATACATCCGTAGACCTGAACGACGTGACGTCCGGTGCGGTCCCCGTTGTTGCTGACGCGGACGGTGAGGGTGAGGTTCTCGTCGTCGCGGTCGGTGATGTCGATCGTGTCGATGCTGAAGCTGGTGTAGGAGAGGCCGAATCCGAGGGGGTAGGCGGCGGTGTGTCCGTCGCGGTCCAGGAGTCGTTGACCGTGCCAGAGGTCGTAGGTGATCGCGGTCGCGTTCCGGTCGAAGAACGGCAGGTGCGCTTCGGTGGTGGGGATCGAGTACGGCAGCCGGCCCGAGGCGTCGACGGTTCCCAGGAGCACATCGGTGAGAGCGTGTCCGCCCTCACCGCCGGCGTACCAGCTGACGAGGATGGCGGGCACGTCGGTCTTCCACTCTTCGGTTCAGGGGGAGTGGGGTCAACGCCGGCGCGCGGCGGGGGCGAGTTCCGCTGCGCCGTAGCTGTTGTCGTCGGGGTTGATGGTGACGCCGGGCGCGACGAGTTCGTCGATGCGGTCGAGGACCTCGCTCGACAGCGCGACGTCGGCGGCCGGCAGCTGGGACACCAGCTGCTCCATCGTGCGCGGGCCGATGATCGCCGCGGTGATGCCGGGGTGGTTGATCACGAAGCCGATGGCGAGCTCGATCAGGCTGAGCCCGGCCTCATCCGCGATCTGCGCCAGGGCCTCGACGACCTCGAGCTTCTGCTGGTTCGCGGCGCTCTGCATGTCGAACCGGGCCGCGGGTCGGGCGCTCGAGGTGGGCGTGGGGGCGTTGTCCTTGCGCCACTTGCCGGAGAGCCAGCCGCCGGCGAGCGGGCTGTAGCTCAGGGTGCCCATGCCCCAGCGCTGCGCGGCGGGCAGCACATCCTGCTCGATGCCGCGGACCAGGATCGAGTACGGCGGCTGCTCGGTGACGAAGCGCTCGAGGCGGCGGTCCTTCGCGGTCCACTGCGCCTCGACGATCTGGCTGCCGGAGTAGGACGAGGAGCCGATGTAGCGCACCTTGCCCTGACGGACGAGGTCGGTGAGCGCGCCGAGGGTCTCCTCGACATCGGTCGTCTCGCTCGGGCGGTGCACCTGGTAGAGGTCGATGTAGTCGGTGCCGAGTCGGCGCAGGGACGCCTCGACCTCCTGCATGATCCACTTGCGCGAGCCGCCGCCGTGGTTGGGGGCCTCGCTCATCGGCATAAAGAACTTGGTGGCGAGCACGACGTCGTCGCGGCGGCCCTTCAGGGCCTTTCCGGTGATCTCCTCCGAGACGCCGCCGGAGTAGACGTCCGCCGTGTCGACGAAGTTGATGCCGGCGTCGAGCGCGTGGTGGATGACACGGATCGCGTCGGCCTCGTCGTTGTTGCCCCAGGGGCCGAACATCATCGTGCCCAAGCAGAGCGGGCTCACCTTCACGCCGGTGCGTCCGAGGGTGCGGTACTGCATGATCACTCCTTCCCGGCTCCGCGTTCGATCGCGGGGCCGTTTCTCACGCTAGGTGCGGCCCGTCGGCGGCGGGAGGTTCTGCCATCCCCTGGCACAGCAGGGCATGGCAGTGCGGGATGCGGGCGCAGCCGCTGCCGTGACTAGGCCTCCGGGATGCTGAACTGGCCTGGCTTGCGCACCGCGTCCGGGTCCGGGCCGCTGCGCACACCGGTGTCGAGGGCGTCGATCGCGTCGAGCTGCTCGCTCGTGAGTTCGAAGTCGAAGACGTCGAAGTTCTCGGCGATGCGCTCGGGCTTGACCGACTTCGGGATCGCGCTGCGACCCTGTTGCAGGTGCCAGCGCAGCATCACCTGGGCGTTGCTCTTGCCGTGCTCCGCGCCGATGGCCGCGATGGTCGGGTCGGTGAGCGGGCTGCGTGAGGAGCCGTCGCTCCAGCCGGGGTAGAAGGTGATGCCGCCGATCGGCGACCAGGCCTGCGTCACGGTTCCCTGGGCGGTGTCGGCCGCCTCGTTCTGCTTCTGTGCGAAGTACGGGTGCAGCTCGATCTGGTTGACGGCGGGCACGACGGTGCTGCCCTCGGCGAGGCGGGCGAGGTGGGTGGGGGTGAAGTTGCTGACGCCGATCGCGCGGACGCGGCCGTCGGCGAGCAGGGTCTCCAGCGCACGGTAGGCCTCGAGTGTCACGTCGAACTGCCAGGGTGCGGGCTGGTGCAGGATGAGCAGATCCAGGGTGTCGACGCCGAGCTTCCCGGTACTCACGTCGAAGGCGTGCAGGGTCTCGTCGTAGCCGTACTGGCTGATCCAGACCTTCGTCTCGATGAAGACCTCATCGCGGTCGATGCCGGAGGCGCGGATGCCTTCGCCGACCTGGCGCTCGTTCATGTAGGCGGCGGCCGTGTCGATGTGGCGGTAGCCCGTGCGCAGAGCGATCTCCACCGCGGCCGCGGTGTCCTCGGCGGAGCTCTGGAAGACGCCGAGGCCGAGAGCGGGCATCCGGACGCCGTTGTTCAGGGCGATGAATTCGGTCATGTCCCGACCGCACGGCGCTCCGCGGGAGCGAGGGAGGTGCCAGCAGTGCCTGCTTGAGGGTGGTGGATCAGCGTCCGTTGTAGTCGGCGTCGCTGATGTGCTCGAGCCAGGTGGTGGTGGTATCGGGGTCGTCGGCGGATTCGATCATGGCGATGTGCTCCATAAAACCGTCTCCGGCGGCGGCGTGGAAGTGCTCCTCGCCGGGTGGGGTGTAGATGGTCTGCCCGGGGTACACGTCGAACACGGTGCCGTCGCGCTGCCCGAAGCGGGCGACGCCCTGGGTGACGCGAAGGTACTGGCCGCGGGCGTGCGAGTGCCAGGCGGTGCGGGCGCCCGGCGCGAAGCGGACGGTGGCGACGGTCATCCGCTGGTCGTCGGTGTGCGGCGCGGCGATCACGTCGAGCCACACGTCGCCGGCGAACTGCTCGGGCGGGTTCTTGGTGGTGGGCTTGCGGGGTTCGATCTGCATGGTGCGGCCTTTCGGAGTTGTCGGGCGGAGCTGTCGGGCGGAGTTCTCAGGCGGTGTTCTCAGGCGGGGTCGACCCGCAGGGTGGTGCTCGTCGCGGTGGCGCTGGTGATGGCCCGGACCGCGCTGCCCGAGCCGTACTTGGCCCGGTAGGCGGCGTCGATCTCGGCATCCGCGCTGTCGTCGCGCGTGAAGACGACGTCCTTGCCGATGCCGCCGGACTCGATCCGGCCTTCGCCGCGCAGCTGAGTGCCACGGAACCAGGCCGCATCGGGCCCGTTGACGGAGCGGACGTAGATCCGGTCGTCGACGCGCACCTGCCAGATGATGACCAAGCGGCGCAGGGTGCCGTCGGTGCGACGGCCCGCGATGCGCAGCTCTCCTGCGCGGCCGATCGTGCTGAGTTCGTCTTCGGTCCATTCGGTCATGGCACGCCTCTCTCGTGAGTCGATTCGACCCTAGAAGCGGCGGCCGCGCTGAGGGAGTCCTTGTGGGAACCCCTCAGGGCACCCGTTGGCTGAACGATCACGCTCGTTGCAGGTAACGCCAGTGCCTCCCTCGTCCGGTCGCTCTGACCTAGCGTCGAGTCATGGCCCGTCGCCCGAGCGGCGCCCAGGAAAGAGAACTCTGATGCAGTACACCCGATTGGGATCCTCCGGCCTAAAGATCAGCCGCATCGCGCTGGGCTGCATGAGTTTCGGCGACACCTCGCGCGGCTTCAGCGAGTGGTCGCTCGACGACGACGGTGCGGAGCCGATCTTCCGTCAGGCGGTGGAGAACGGCATCACGTTCTGGGACACGGCGAACGTGTACGCGTTCGGCTCGTCCGAGGAGATCGTGGGCCGGGCGATAAAGCGCTACTCCACGCGCGAGGAGGTCGTGTTGGCGACGAAGCTGCACTTCCGGATGCACGACGGGCCGGGCGGATCCGGCACCTCGCGCAAGGCCGTGATGGAGCAGATCGACGCGTCGCTGCAGCGTCTCGGCACGGACTACGTCGACCTGTACCAGATCCACCGCTTCGATCCGGAGACGCCGGTCGAGGAGACGATGGCGGCGCTGCACGATGTGGTGAAGGCGGGCAAGGTCCGCTACCTCGGCGCCTCGTCGATGTGGGCGTGGCAGTTCGCGAAGATGCAGGAGGCGGCGCGTGTGAACGGTTGGACGCCGTTCGTGTCGATGCAGGATCAGTACAGCCTGCTGCAGCGCGAGGAGGAGCGCGAGATGTTCGGCCTGCTGGCGGATCAGGGCGTCGGTTCGATCCCGTGGAGCCCGCTCGCGAAGGGGCGCCTGGCGCGTCCGTTCGGTGAGGCGACCGCCAGATCGTCGACGGACGCGACGGGCAAGCGCTTCTTCGGCGACGGCGACCAGTCGATCATCGACGCCGTCGAGCAGGTCGCGAGCGAGCGCGGTGTGGCGATGGCGCAGATCGCGCTGGCGTGGGTGCTGCAGAACCCCGTCGTGTCGGCGCCGATCGTGGGCGCGACCAAGGAACGGCACCTCGCCGATGCCGTCGCCGCTCTCGACATCACCCTCACGAGCGAGGAGATCGAGCGGCTCGAGGCGGGGTACACCCCTCGTGAGCCCACCGGCTTCTGAACTGCCGCACCCATGAGCGCCGACCAGCGGATGACCAGCCACGAAGGAACGACGATGACCCACAACCCGCAGCCCAACCCCGTCGCTCAGAAGAACCACGACGAGTTGTTCCCCGGCCGCGTCTCGACGCTCGCCACGACCGACCCGGAGCTGATCGCGTACTTCGATGACTTCGCCTTCGACGAGGTGCTCGGCCACAGCGACCTGGACCCGCGCCTCCGCCTGATGACGCAGCTCTCAGCGACCATCGCCGCCGCGGCGCTGACGGAGTTCCGGGTGCTCGCCGGCGCGGCGCTCACCGTGGGGGTGACCCCGATCGAACTCAAGGAGGTCGTCTACCAGGCGGTGCCCTACGTCGGCATCGCGCGCGCGATCGACTTCGTGCACGCGAGCAACGACGTGCTGCGCGAGCACGGCGTCGAGCTGCCGCTGCCCGGACAGTCGACCACGACCCCGGAGACGCGGATGGCGGCCGGCCTCGCCGTGCAGAAGCAGGTGGTGGGCGACGCCGCCGTCGACGCGATGTACGCGAACGCGCCCGAGGACGAGCAGCACATCCAGCGCTACCTCTCCGCCAACTGCTTCGGCGACACCGTCGCCCGCGGCGGGCTGGACCTGCGCACCCGCGAGCTGCTGACGTTCTCGATGCTGGTCGCGCTCGGCGGCTGCGAGCCGCAGGTGGCCGGTCACGTCCGCGGCAACCTCAACGTCGGCAACGACCGCACCGTGCTGCTGAACGTACTGACTCAGCTGCTGCCCTTCATCGGCTACCCGCGCACGCTGAACGGCCTCCGCGTCCTCGACGAGATCACCCGGTCATAACCTCGGTTGAGAGTGTTCGTCAGCGCTGATCGGCGCTGAGGAGCACTCTCAGCCGAAGTTGTGTCCGCCCCGACACCCCGCGTGGGAGGTTCTGCGAGTACCTGGGACAGCAGGCACTGCCGGAGTCGGCCACCGGAGAGTGGGATGGTCGTATGACCTCGCTGGAACACTCGCCCGATACCCGCTCGACCCCGACCGTTGCGGTGCATCGGACCGCGATCCTGGCGATCATCCTGGTGACCTACTTCATGATCATCCTGGACAACTCGATCATCTTCACCGGGCTGCCCTCGATCCAGGCGACGATGCAGTTCACGCCCACGGGGCTCGCCTGGGTGCAGGACGCGTACACGCTGGTCTTCGGCGGGTTGCTGCTCCTCGGCGCCCGCACGGGCGACATCATCGGCCGGCGCCGGCTGTTCCTGATCGGGCTGGTGATCTTCTCGATCGCGTCGCTACTGGTCGGCGCCGCACCGTCCGGGGGAGTGATGGTCGCCGCTCGCGCGTTGCAGGGGGTCGGCGCGGCGATCCTCGCGCCGCTATCGCTCTCGCTGCTGACCGCGACGTTCCCGGAGGGTCGCGAGCGCACCCGTGCCGTCGCGCTGTACTCCGCGGTCGCCGGCATCGGCGCCAGCGCCGGCATGGTGATCGGCGGGGTGCTCGCCGAGCTGGTGTCGTGGCGGGCCGGTTTCTTCCTGAACCTGCCGATCGGCATCGTGATGTTCCTGCTGGCGCTGCGCTACATGATCGAGCTGCCGCGCGTCGCGGGCCGCTTCGACGTGGTCGGCGCGGTCACCGGAACCCTCGGCGTCGGCTCGCTGATCTTCGGCATCATCAGCGCGTCGGAGGAGGGTTTCACCGCGCCTCGGACGCTGATCGCGCTCGCGCTCGGTGTGGTGCTGCTGGTGGTGCTGGTGCTGAACGAGCGCTGCGCGGCGCAGCCGATCATGCCGCTGCGGCTCTTCGCGAGCCGTGAGCGCTCGGGCGCCTACGCCATCCGGTTCCTCTACCTCGGCGCGATGATGGGCTTCTTCTGGTTCACGACGCAGTTCCTGCAGGAGGTCTTCGGCTGGAGCCCGCTGCAGGCCGGCCTCGGCTTCCTGCCGATGACGGTGGTGAACTTCGCGATCGCGATGGCGATCCCGCGCCTCTCCGGCCGGTTCCGCCCGGTGCTGCTGCTGGGCGCCGGTGTGGTGCTGACCTTCGCCGGGATGCTCTGGCTCAGCCGCGTCGACGCCGGCAGCTCCTTCCTGACCGCGGTCGCCCTGCCGATGGTGCTGATCGGGCTCGGCCAGGGTCTCGCGTTCGCACCACTCACGGGATACGGCATCAGCGGCATCACCGGAGCGGATGCGGGGGCGGCGTCGGGTCTGCTGAACACGGCCCACCAGCTCGGCAGCTCGCTCGGCCTCGCGGTACTCGTCGCGATCGGCAGCGCATCGGTACCGACGGGCGGCGACGTTGTCGCCACGGTATCCGGACGCGTCGAGGTGGCCCTGACCGGTTCGAGCGTGATGCTCGCGCTGGCGTTCGTCGTCGTCCTGGCCGTCATCCTCCCCGCCGATCGCGCGCGCCGACGGACCGCGAACTGACCGACGGCTCCGCCGTCGAGATCGAGACCCCGGCGGCTGTTCGCCGGCGGAATCGGCGCGGTGGTGGTCGGCCGGCCCATCGCCGAACTCGACGTCGACAACGTCGCGGGGTCCAGCTCCACCGTCGACGGCTACAACGACGCGGTGAACCAGATCATGCAGGCCGCGGCCCGGTCGTGACGCCGCTCGGGCTCGCGCGAAGCGTTTCCGCTCAGTCTGCGTCGAGGGCGGCGGCGAGCCCGTCGATCACGGCGATGACGGTCGTCGCATCGGCGTCGCTGATGGCGTCAGCCGCTTCGAGCAGAGCCGGACGAGCGCCGGCGAGCAGCGCGTGCAGGTCGTCGTCCGAGGTGTGCGTCGCGGAGACGATGGTGCCGCGGCGATCGTGAGGGTCCGGGCGGCGCTGCACGAGCCCCGCCCTCTGCAGCCGGTCGATCAGGATCGTCACCGACGCCGGCGTGATGGCCAGGTGTCTGGCGAGGTCCTTCGCGAACACCACTCGTCCCGCCCGGCCGGAGCGGACGAGGTGAAGCAGGGCGAGCAGATCGGTCTCTCCGCCGCCGTTCCTCGGATGGTCGCGACGCAGCGCGGACGTCTCGGCGGCCCGGAGCTTCTTCAGGCTGTCGAGGATCGCCAGGCCGTGCGGTTCGCGGACGGCGCTCATCGGGCCTCGTATCCGAGGTAGTCCAGGTGTTCACCGCTGCTCGGAGCCGTGTGGTGTTCCGGGGCCGCGAGGATGCGTAGGGTCTGGCCCGCGTCGGGCCGGAACTCCAGCGCGGCGGACGGTGTGGCGCTGACCGTGCTCGTGGCCGTGATGGCGACGCGGATGTAGGTGGTCGCGTCCCAGCCATCCGGCGATGACCGGGGCACGATCGGGAACTCGACGGTCACCGGACCCGAGCCTGCTGCGACGGATCGCGCGACCGCGAGGATCGCCGCGGCGACCGCATCCTGGGTCAGGTAGCGGGATTGGGCGATCGTGATCTCGTGCATTCTTGCCTCCCTATCCGGATCCGCGGTGCGCACCGCGACCCGGGGTGGTCGGTAGCGAGCCGTTAGGCGGCGGTGCGGCGGTGCGAAGCCGTCGGCGCTCCTGTCGCGGGAGCGGAGGCGGAGGCGGATGCGGATGCGGGGGCGGCGGGGGCGGCCGGTTCCGGAATCAGGGAGAGGCCGCGACCGCTGTTCGCTTCGGTCATCAGCGCCTCGCACCACTGCCGGCTGATCGCCGGGCGAGCCTGGTCGTCGAAGCGGAAGCGCACCTGGATCGACGGGTGCATCCACACGCTCTCGCGCCCGGCCGCGCCGTCCTGCGTCAGGTCCAGCGACATCGCGAAGGTCTCGTTGCGGCGGAACTTGTTCACGATCACGACCTGCAGGTGCGCCAACTCGCGGTCTTCCATCTCGAACGCCGCAGCCGGCGAGCCGTACAGCAATTGACCCATGATCACTCCGATCCTCGTCGCGTCCGATTCGACGCACTCGTTAGATTAGCTAGTGATTAGAACATCTAACAATCTCGAACGGGCCGTAGAAATGGATCCTCGCCGCATGCTAAGCCGAGGCGGCGAGCGACTCCGCCCGCCCGTACACCTATCGGGACACCGTGGCAACGCCCATTCGCTAGATCATCTAACTACCTACGATCGTCCCATGGACACAACGCCCCGAGTCGGAGCCTGCGACGCCGGGCTCGACGCTCCGCCTCGCTACGAACTCGGCCGCCGGCTCGGCTCGGGAGCTGCCGCGGTGGTCTCCGAGGCGCACGATCGTGTTCTCGACCGTCGAGTCGCCGTGAAGGTGTTCCGCGAGGTCAGCGCCACACCGTACGAGACCCGCCGGCGGGAGCAGGAAGTGCGACACCTGGTCGATGCTCGCCATCCCGGGGTCGTCGAACTCTTCGACCGGTTCGTCGACGATCGTGGTCGCGATGTGCTCGTTTTCGAGGCGATGCAGGACACCCTCGCCGCACCGACTCCGCGTTCGCGTCGTGGTCCGTTGCCCGCGCTGACGCGCGCCGGGCGGCAGGCGGCCGCCGCCGTCGCGCACCTGCACGCACTCGGCATCGTGCACCGCGACCTGAAGCCGGCGAACATCCTGACCTCGGGGAGCGGGCCCGCGCAGCTTGTGAAGCTGGCCGACTTCGGCCTGGCCGCCTACGTCGATGAGCGCGAGCTGCCGATCGCGGGCAGCATCGAGTTCATGGCGCCCGAACAGATCGACGGCGCCCCCGCCTCGTTCGCCAGCGACGTCTACGCCCTCGGGCTCACGCTGCTGCAGACGTACACCGGACGGCCGGCGTATACGGGCACCACCCTCGAGATCGCGATCCAGCGCACCGTCCGGCCGGCGGCCGTTCCGGCTGCGTTGCCGAGAACCCTTCGCCGGGCGCTGCTCTCAGCGACGGCCATCGACCCGGTCGACCGGCTCAGCGCGGCCGAACTCGCTGAGCGATTCGCCCTGCAGGCGCACTGACGCCGCGACGTTCGTTCAGGCGAGTCCGGCGAGGGCGTCGTTGATGATGCCGAGGCCGCGCGTGACCTCCTCGGGTGTGACGACGGCCGGCGGCACCACGTGGATGCGGTTGTCGGCGATGAAGGGCAGCAGGCCGCGGGCGAGCAGGTCCTTCTTCAGCCCCGCCATCGTCGCGGCGTCCAACGGCGCGCGCGTGCCGCGATCCGCCACGAGTTCCAGCGCCCAGAAGACGCCGCTGCCGCGGACCTCGCCGATCACCTCGTGCGTGTCGGCCAGCGCGGCGAGGCCGGGGGCGAGGTGCTCGGCGCCGATCCGCGCGGCGTTCTCGACCACGCCTTCGTCCGCCATCGCCGTGAGCGTGGCGACGACGCTCGCCGCGGCGAGCGGGTGGCCCGAATAGGTGAGGCCACCCGGGAAGACGCGGTCGTCGAAGTGATGCGCGATGGCCGCGGAGATGATCACGCCGCCGATCGGGACGTAGCCCGAGTTGACGCCCTTCGCGAAGGTGATCAGGTCGGGCCGCACATCGAAGGCGTCGAACGCGAACCAGTGCCCGGTGCGGCCGAAGCCGGCCATCACCTCGTCCAGGATCAGCACGATGCCGTAGCGGTCGCAGATGGCGCGCACGCCGGCGAGGTAGCCGGGCGGAGGAGTGAGGATGCCGGCGGTGCCGGGCACTGACTCGAGCAGCACCGCCGCGACACTGTCCGCGCCCTCGAGCTGAATCGTTCGCTCGAGGTGCTGCAGCGCGCGCGCCGACTCCTGCTCGGGCGTCTCGGCCCAGAACTCGGTGCGGTACAGGTAGGGACCCATCACGTGCACGTGACCGCGGGAGTACTCGTTCGGGATCCGGCGCCAGTCGCCGGTCGCGACGATCGCCGCGCCGGTGTTGCCGTGATACGAGCGATAGCGCGAGATCACCTTGTCGCGGCCGGTGAACAGCCGCGCCATCCGGATCGCGTTCTCGTTCGCATCCGCTCCGCCGTTGGTGAAGAAGACCTTCTCGAACTCCTCGGGCGCGCGATCCAGGATCAGCCGGGCGGCCTCGGCGCGGGTCGCGTTCGCGTGGGCCGGAGCGATGGTGGCGAGCGTGGCCGCCTGCTCCTGGATCGCGGCGATCACCTTCGGGTGCTGGTGGCCGATGTTGACGTTGACCAGCTGGCTGGAGAAGTCGAGGTACTCGCGGCCCTCGACGTCCCAGACCGTGCTGCCGAGTCCGCCCGCGATGGCCATCGGCGCGAGCGAGCCCTGCGCCGACCAGGAGTGGAACACCGATGACGTGTCGCGCGCGGCGACGTCGGCGTTGCTGGGGCGGGTGAGGGGCGCTTCGATCGTCATGTCGGTCTCCGTGGGGTCGAGGGTGTCTCCAGCATCGCGGAACCGACTGGTCCGACCACTGCCGAATTTGTCGACCTTGACCGCGCGGCGGTGGACAAATACGGCACGATGGTCGTATGCCCGCCACGCTCCGCTCCCTCCTCGCGGAGGCCGACTTCCACCTGCATCCGCTGGCCGCGATCGACCCCGAGAACGCCGCGCTCGATGTCCCCGTCACCTGGGTGCACAGTTCTGACCTGGTCGATCCGACTCCGTGGCTCGAAGCGGGGCAGATCCTGCTGACCGACGGCGTGCACTTCACGCCGGAGTCGAATGACGCGTTCAGCGTCGAGTACGTGCAGCGGCTGCGCTCGCGGGGGATCCTGGCGTTGGGCTTCGCGACGCGGATCGCGCACGATGCGGTGCCGGATGCGCTGGTGCGCGCGTGCGAGCGCCTCGGGCTGCCGCTGTTCGAAGTGGCCGACCGCACGCCGTTCATGAGCATCATCCGGCATGTGGCGGATGTAATCGCCCAGGAGCGCCAGGCTCGTCTGGAGTGGTCGCTGCAGGCTCAGCGGGCGCTCGCGCGGGCGGCGTTGCGGCCCGACGGACTCGAGGGCATCCTGATCGAGCTCGAGCGGCAGCTCGGTTGCTGGGTGGCGCTGTACGACTCGATCGGCGCGCGGGTGCGCGTGAGCACAACGATCCAGGTGCCGCAGCAGAGCGAGCACGCGGTCGAGGACGCGGTCCGCGCCGCCCTGGCCAGGGGCACGCGCTCGGGCGGGCGCCTCAGTGTGCAGGGCGGCGACATCACGCTTCAGACGCTCGGCCGGCGCGACCGGCTCCGCGGAGTGCTCGCCGTGGGCACGGCGGTGCCGCTGGATGCGGCGGGCAACGACCTGGTGGCCAGCGTGATCGCGCTGGCGAGCATCGCGCTCGAGCAGCGCCGCACGTTGGACGCGGCGCATCGGCAGCTGCGCTCGGGGCTTCTGGAGTTGTTGCTCGCCGGCGTGATCGACGTGGCCGGCCGAACCGCCCGTCGGCTCGGCGGGCCGCTCCCCGCGGAGCCGCTGCGGGTGTGGCTGCTCGCCGGGGCGCTGCACGGGCAGTCGCTGGTCGACGAGCTCGAACTGCATCAGGAGCGCAGCGCCGGTCGGCTGTTCTTCGCCGAGCGGGATGAGGAGATCGTGCTCGTCACTGCGCACACTGGCGAGCCGGGCGTGGAGGCACTGCTGGCGCGGAACGGACGCGGCGCGGGGATCTCGGCGCCCGTGACCTGGGGAGAGCTCTCGCGGGGCCTGGCTGAGGCGCGGCGTTCGGTCGCGTACTCATCCGAGGTGCGTCCGCTGGTGCGGTTCGATTCGCTCGCCGCCGAGGGCATGCTCGGCTTGCTCGAAGCGTCCGGTGGGCACTCGATGGCTCGGCGGGTGCTGCAGCCCGTGCTCGATCGGCCGGCAGCGGAACGCGACGTGCTGCTGAACACGGCGCGGGTGTGGCTCGAGCAGAACGGCGCGTGGGACCCGACGGCCAAGGCGCTCGGCGCGCACCGGCACACCGTGCGCAACCGCATCTCGACAGTCGGCACCGTGCTCGGCCTCGACCTCGACACCTTCGCCGGCCGCGCCGAACTCTGGTCGGCCCTGCACTTCGTGTAACGAACCCGCCCTCAGCGGGTTGTCGTCAAAGAAACGTCAACCCGCTGGAGGGGCCTGGTTTCGGCAGGCTCAATCAGCGGGTGGGCGGCCGTCTCGGGAACGTGACCGCCTCTGCTCGGAGCGCCGCGACGAAAATCCGCGTTGCAGCGGATTTTCGCAGCGCGACGCAACCGGCTCCAGCCAACGCACCACGTCGCAAGGCCGACTGCCGGCGATCGACGAGGAACGAGGAGAGAGCCCCAATCAACTCAGTTCTGGGGGAAGCCGAGGTTGATGCCGCCGTGGCTGGGGTCGAGCCAGCGGGAGGTGATGGCTTTCTGCTGGGTGAAGAAGCGCACGCCTTCCGCGCCGTGGGCTTTGGTGTCGCCGAACAGTGACGACTTCCAGCCGCCGAAGGAGAACGTCGCGACGGGCACGGGGATGGGCACGTTGATGCCGATCATGCCGACCTGGATCTCGTTCTGGAAGCGGCGGGCGGCGCCACCGTCGTTGGTGAAGATCGCGGTGCCGTTCCCGAACGCACCGTTGTTGATCAGGGCGACGCCCTCTTCGTACGAGGCGACCCGCACGATCGACAGCACCGGTCCGAAGATCTCCTCGGTGTACACGCGGGAGGTGATCGGCACGTCATCGATCAGGGTCGGGCCGAGCCAGAACCCGTTCGGGTCACCGTCGACCTCGATACCGCGACCGTCGATGACGACCTTCGCACCATCGGCTTCCGCGATCTCGATGTAGGAGGCGACCTTGTCGCGGTGCACCTTGGTGACCAGCGGTCCCATGTCGCAGCCGCGACGACCGTCCCCGATCCGCAAGGTGGCGGCGCGGTCCTGGATCTTCGTGATCAGTTCATCCGCGACCGGCTCGACCGCGACGACCACACTGATGGCCATGCAGCGCTCGCCCGCGGAGCCGAAGCCCGCGTTGATCGCGGAGTCCGCGACCAGGTCCAGGTCCGCATCCGGCAGCACCAGCATGTGGTTCTTCGCCCCACCCAACGCCTGCACCCGCTTGCCGTGCTGGGTGCCGGTCTCGTACACGTACTGCGCGATCGGGGTGGATCCCACGAAACTGATCGACTGCACGTCGGGGCTGGTCAGCAGCCCGTCCACGGCCTGCTTGTCACCGTTGAGCACCGTGAACACACCGTCGGGCAGCCCGGCTTCCTTCCACAGCTTCGCGAGCCAGATCGCGGCGGTCGGGTCCTTCTCCGACGGCTTGAGCACCACGGTGTTACCGGCGGCGATCGCGATGGGGAAGAACCACATCGGCACCATCGCCGGGAAGTTGAACGGGCTGATGATGCCCACCACGCCGAGGGGCTGCTTCGTGGAGTAGACGTCGACGCCGGTGGACACCTGCTCGGAGTACTCGCCCTTGAGGTGGTGCGCGAGCCCGGTCGCGAACTCCACGACCTCCTGCCCGCGGGTGATCTCCCCGAGAGCGTCGGAGACGACCTTGCCGTGCTCGGACGTGATGATCTCGGCCAACTCGCCCTTCTTCGCCTCCAACAGCTCCCGGAACCGGAACAGGATCTGCTGACGCTTCGCGAGCGACAGATCCCGCCACGCCGGGAACGCGGCCTTCGCCGACGCGATCGCCGCAGCGATCTCCGCGTCATCAGCGAGCGCGACCTCCTTCGTCGCGACCCCGAGAGCCGGATCGTAAACGGGCGCAGTACGGCCGGAGGTCGAGGGGACCTCCCTACCATCGATCCAATGCGGGACGACAGCGAGAGCAGTGGTGGGCTTGTCCGTGATGGTCATGATTCGATCCTTGGTCGTGAGGGGAGGTCGAGCACAGTCAGGTTAAGCCGATCCGCCCGCCATCCGACTGTCGAATCTGTCGGATGGCGGGCGGCCGGTTGTACGTTCTGGCAGGGCTGGAGTCGGCGACGGGTCAGCGCGCGTTCGGGAACACCGGCACAGCGGATGCCGGGCGCGCGGCCTCGTACCAGGAGGTCAGCTTCAGCACCTCGTGGTCGGCGAAGCGGCGACCCGAGATCTGCAGCCCGATCGTGCGTCCGTCGGCGGTGAAGCCGGCGTTGATGCTGGCGGCGGGCTGACCCGACATGTTGTAGGGCAGCGTGAAGGCGATGTGCGCCATCCCGTCGTCCGAGAAGCCCCACGGCATCGGCCACTCCGCCGGGAAGGCGGCGACCGGCGAGACCGGAGCGAGCACGGCGTCGAACGGCAGCGTCGCCTCGACGGTGCGCCGGCGCAGCTCGCTGATGCCCTCGGCGCACTCGAGCACCCGGGCGCCCGAGACATCCGCGCCGCGGTGCACCCAGGTCGAGATGAACGGCAGCACCGTGCTCTTCGCCTCGGGCGCGAGATCGCGGTACTGGCGCCAGAACCGCACCCGCCAGTAGGTGTCGATCAGTTCGAGCGCGCTGTCGTCGATGAACGGTTTCAGCTCGACAACCTCGGCGCCCGCATCCGAGAACACGTCGGCCGCCGCGGCGATCGCGGCCCGCACCTCGGGGTCGACGGGCATCCCCGCGCCGGGATCCAGGTGCAGCCCGATCTTCTTGCCCCGCACATCCGTGCCGAGATCCGACCACGCGATGCTCTCGGGCGCGAGCGCCGTGTAGTCGCGTCCGTCGGGTCGCGACAGGATCTCCATCCCGAGGGCCACGTCGGCGACGGTCTGCGCGAGCGGTCCGGCCGCACGCCCCTGGTACGGGTTGTCCAGCGGGATCCGGCCGTCGCTCGGCTTGAGCGTCGCCAGGCCCAGCCACGTCGCGGGCAGCCGGACGGATCCGCCGATGTCGGTGCCGACGTGGAAGGTGCCGAAGCCGGCCGCCGCGGCGGCTCCCGCCCCGCTGCTGGAGCCGCCGACCGTGAGCGACGGATCCCACGGGCTGCGGGTGACGCCGTGCAGGCTGGAGACGCCGGAGGAGAGCATGCCCCAGTCGGGCATGGTGGTCGAGCCGACGATCACGCCGCCGGACTCGAGGATGCGCTCGACCGCGGGGGAGTCGCGCCCCGGCAGGACGGGCTCGCTCGCCGCGGTACCCGCCCGGGCCGCGATGCCGCGGCGATACAGATTCTCCTTCACCGTGACGGGCACGCCGTCGATCGGGCCGAGCGGCGCTCCGGCGCGCCAGCGCGACGCGCTCGCCCGCGCATCCGCCAGCACCTGCTCGGGGTCGAGATCGGTGAAGGCGTTCAGCACCGGGTTGCGCGCCTCGATGTCGGCGAGGATGCCGGCGGCGACCTCGACGGGCGAGAGCGAGCCGTCGGCGTAGCCGCGGGTGAGCGTCGCTCCGTCGAGCGGGGCGCTGGCAGTGACGGCGGTAGCGGTGGCGGCGGACGGCGACGAGGTCATCGGTTCTCCTGTCGGTAGCTGATGGTCGGCGTCGCTTCGATGAGCGAGCGCGTGTAATCGTTCGAGGGGTTGTCGTAGATCTCGGCCGTGCGGCCCTGCTCGACGATCTCGCCGCGGCGCATCACCGCGACATGGTCGCAGAGGTACCGCACCACCCCGAGGTCGTGCGAGACGAAGATCAGGGTGAGCGCGTACTCCTCGACCAGATCGGCGAGCAGGTTCAGCACCTGCGCGCGCACGGAGACATCGAGCGCGCTGACCGGCTCATCGGCCACGAGCACTCGCGGTCGGCAGACCAGGGCGCGCGCGATCGAGATGCGCTGGCGCTGGCCGCCGGAGAACTGGTGCGGGAAGCGCTCGACGGAATCCAGCGGCAGCCCCACCGCCGCGATCATCTCGGCGACCAGCTCGGCGCGCTCCTTCTTCGACAGGGTCGCGCCGGAGCGCGTGTTCGCGCCGTTCAGCAGCGGCTCGGCGACGATGTCGCCCACGCGCATCCGCGGGTCGAGCGAGCCCATCGGATCCTGGAACACGATCTGCAGGTTGCGGCGCAACTCGGCGAGGTCGCCGGCGGACGCCGTCGTCAGGTCGCGCCCGACGACGTCGATCGCCCCGCTCGTGGCCGTGTCAAGGCCCGAGAGGATGCGCAGCAGCGTCGACTTGCCGGAGCCGGATTCGCCGACGATCCCGAAACGCTGCCCGGCCGCGATGTCGAACGAGACCCCGCGCAGGGCCTCGACCTTCTGCGGCGGCCCGAACAGCGAGCTGCGACCGCGGGTGTACACCTTGCCGAGATCGCGCGCACTGACTACGAGGGGTGCACCGAGCTCCAGCGCCGCCTCGCCGGCGGCCGCCGGGGTCGAGCTGCTCATCCGGTCGATCGAGCGGCCGGGCACGTAGCCGTCGGAGGTGGCGACCGTGTACAGCCGGCCGTTCTCGTCGGTGGCGCGCAGGTCGGAGGCGGCGAGCAGGCCCCGGGTGTACGGATGCTGCGGTCGGCTGAAGACCTGGTCGATCGGCCCCTCCTCGACGACGACGCCCTTGTTCATCACCAGGACGCGCTCGCAGGTGTCGCCGACGACGGCGAGGTCGTGGGTGATGAACAGCAGGCCGGTGTCGCGCTCCGAGACCTTCTTCAGCACCAGGTCGAGCACCTGCTTCTGCACGGTGACGTCCAGCGCCGTGGTCGGCTCGTCGCAGACCAGCAGGGCGGGGTCGTTCGCGAGGGCGATGGCGAGCACCACCCGCTGGCGCTGACCGCCGGAGAGCTGGTGCGGATACGCCTTCGCCGTCTCGGCCGGCGAGGGCAGGCCGACGTCGGCGAGCAACTCGATCGCGCGGCGGTCCGCAGCGCGCCGATCGGGCTGCGTGCGGTGGATGGTCATCACCTCGGAGATCTGCCGGCCGACGCGCATCAGCGGGTTCAGCGCCGTCATCGGCTCCTGGAAGACCATGGCCATCTCGCGGCCACGCAATCGCGCGGCCTGCCTCTCGTCGAGGTCGATCACGTTGCGGCCGTCGCCCGCGATCTCGACGCGGCCGCTGGCCGACACCGAGCCGGGCAGCAGGCCCATCACGGCCAGCGAGGTCAGCGACTTGCCCGAGCCGGATTCGCCGATCAGGCCGACGCGCTCGCCGGCGCCGATACGGAAGGAGAGGTCGTCGACCAGAACGCGGTCGCCGGCGCGGACGGTGAGCCCGGTGACGTCGACCGCACGCTTCGTACCGACGGGGGCGGAGAGGGGGGTGGCGATGCTCATCAGCGGTTCCTCATCTTGGGGTCGAAGCGGTCGCGCAGCCCGTCGCCGAGCAGGTTGAAACCGAGAACGGCGATCGCGATGGCGATGCCGGGCACGATGGCGAGGTAGTCGAAGCTGCCCAGGAACTGCTGCGAATCCTGCAGCATCCGGCCCCACGAGGGCGTCGGCGGCTTGGTGCCCAGGCCCAGGAAGGAGAGTCCGGCCTCGGCGAGCACCGCGGTCGCGAAGTTCACCGAGCACTGCACCACGAGCATCCCGCTGATGTTGGGCAGCACGTGCTTCACGGCGATCGCGAAGCCGGAGCGGTTGGCGGCGCGGGCCGCGAAGACGTAGTCGGTGCCGACCACCTGCAGAGTGCCGGCGCGGGCGACCCTGGCGAACGCGGGCGCCGCGCCGATGCCGAGCGCGATCATGGCGGTGGAGGTGTCGGCCCCGAACACGGCGCCGAAGACGATCGCGATCAGCAGGCCGGGGAAGGCCATCACCACGTCGCTGCCGCCCATGATCAGGGTGCCGAGCTTGTTCGGCCGCATGCCGGCGATGATGCCCAGCGGCACGCCGATCACGGCGGCGATGGCCACGGCGACCGTGCCGACCAGCAGGGTGATCTGCGAGCCGACCATGATGCCGGAGAGCACGTCGCGGCCGTAGCGGTCGGTGCCGAACGGATGCGCGAGGCTGGGGAACTGCAGCCGGTCGGCGGCCACGGTCTGCACCGGGTTGTACGGCGTCCAGACCAGCGAGACGAGGGCCGTGACGACGATCACGGCGATCAGGATCGCGCCGATGATCAGCGAGGCGTTTCCGCGTGGCCGGAATCGGGCGAAGCGGCCGACGGTCGGCAGCAGGGTGGTGCGTGGCGGGCCGGCGGGGCTCGTCTCGCGGGGAACGGTGGCGGTCATGCGGCCCTCCGCAGTCTCGGGTCGAGCACCGTGAAGGCGAGGTCGACGAGGAAGTTGATCAGCACGATGGCCACGACGAGCACCACGACCACCGCCTGCACGGCGAGCAGGTCGCGATTGCCGACGGAGTCGACGAGGTAGCTGCCCAGGCCCGGGATGCTGAACACCCGCTCGATCACCACGGCGCCGATGAAGAGGCCGGCCAGCTGCACGCCGATGACGGTGAGCACGGGGATGCCGGCGTTGCGCAGGCCGTGCCGCACCAGAGCCGAGCCGGCGGTGAGGCCCTTCGAGCGGGCGGTGCGCAGGAAGTCCTCACTCATGATCTCGAGCACGGCCGAACGGACGTAGCGGGTGAGGATGGAGGCCTGCACGGAGCCGAGCGCGATGGCCGGCAGCGCGAGGTGGCGGAAGAACTCGGCGCCCTCGGCCGGGGCGGCCCAGCCGCCGGAGGGGAACCAGCCGAGCCCGATCGCGAGGAAGGCGACCAGCAGCACACCGACCAGGAAGTTGGGGATCGCGACGCCGAGCTGCGAGACGCCGGAGATGACGACGCCCGAGACCTTGTTGTGCCGCATCGCCGCGATGGTGCCGAGCGGGATGGCGACGATCAGGGCGATGACCATGGCTGCGACCACGAGGATCAGGGTGACCTGCAGCCGGTCGAAGACGGTGCTGGAGATGTTCTGCTGGCTGACGTAGGAGGTGCCGAAGTCGCCGCGGAACAGGCCGAGCAGCCAGTCGACGTACTGCTGGAAGAGGGGGACGTCGAGGCCGTTGGCGGCGCGCCAGGCGACGAGCTGGTCGGGCGTGGCGTCGATGCCGAGCGCGACGGTGGCGGGATCGCCGGGCATCACACGCAGCAGGAGGAAGACGACGATCGTCGAGATGAGGACGGTGGCGACGAAGCTGCCGAGCAGGCGGATCATCCGGAGGGCCACGGTCACCCCCTTTCAGGGAGTTCGGATCGGGAGGGCGGAGGGGCGGCGGCCCCGGCGCGGTGCCGGGGCCGCCGAGGCGGGGTTACTCCCAGGTGAGGCCGGTGAGGTCCATCGATTCGGTGACCGAGTTCGCCTTGATGCCGTCGAGGCCGGCGTCCGAGATCACGATGTTCGGGAAGAGGAACAGCGGCACGGCGGGCTCGTCCTCGACGATCTGGTCGACGACCTCCTTCATGCCATCGACCCACTCCTCCTCGGTGCCGGCGTCGGCCGCGGCGACGATCGGGGCGATGGTCGAGTTGTCGTAGCCGATGTAGTAGTCGGGGTTGTTGAAGGTCGCGAGCAGGTCGCGCGCCTCCACCGAGAGGATCACCGACATCTGGTAGTCGTGCTTGGTGAAGACCTGGTCGAGCCAGACCGCGGGGAACTCGCTGGAGCGGATGGTCGCGGTGATGCCGACCTCGGCGAGCTGCGAGACGATGATCTCGGAGACGGCGGTGGCGTAGGGGCGGGTCGGCACGTCGAACGTGATCGCGAGGTCCGAGACGCCGGCCTCGGCCAGCAGGTCCTTCGCCTTCTCGGGGTCGTAGGCGTACGCGTCCGACTTGTCCTCGTAGTACGGGTCGGTCGGCGGCACCATCGCACCGATGACCTCGCCGTAGCCGGCCCAGGCCGTGTCGATGATGGCCTGCTTGTCGAGGGCGTAGGCGACCGCCTGGCGCACGCGCACGTCGTCGAACGGCGCGGTCTTGTTGTTCAGCGACAGCAGGATCTCGCCGTTGGAGGAGCCCTGCACGACCGCGAAGTCGTCGTTCGCCTCGAACTGGCTGATCAGGTCGGGGGCCTGCATGTTGTAGAGCATGTCGACGTCGCCGGCGCGCAGCGCGTTGGTGCTGGCGACCGCGTCGGCGAAGTAGCGGACGGTGACATCGGTGACGGCGGGCGCCTCCCCGTAGTAGTCGTCGCGGGCGGCGAGCGAGATGTGGTCGCCCGTCACACGCTCGGTGACCGTGTACGGGCCGGTGCCGATCGGCGTGTTCGCGAGGTCGGCGACGCCGCTCTCGTCGAACATCAGGCCGACGGTGCCGGCGATGTCGAAGAGCCACGAGTTGCTCGGCGTGGTCAGCACGACCTTCGCCTCGGTCGGCGACACGACCTCGACGTGGTCGAGCACGGCCATCTTCGCGACGTTGATCTTCCAGTCGGTCTTGATGCGCTCGAGCGAGAACTTCACGTCGTCCGCCGTGAACTCGGCGCCGTTGGAGAAGGTCGCGCCCTCGACCAGGGTGAAGTCGTAGCTGAGGCCGTCGTCGCTCACGGTCCAGGACTCGGCGAGCTTGGGCACGAGCGCGCCGTCCTGGTCGACGGCGATGAGGCCCTCGTAGACGTTGTTCATCAGCAGCTGCGGGATCGCGGCACCGGAGGTGGTGGTCAGGTCGAAGTTGGCGGGTTCACCGGTCAGGCCGATCACCGCGGTCGGCTCGTGCGCCTCGCCGCTGGCGGCGGAGGAGGCGCCGGCTCCGGCGCTGCAGGCGCCGAGGGTGAGGATGGATGCGGTGGCGATCGCCGCGGCGGCGAGACCTCGGGAGGGGAGTTTCACGGATGCTGCTCCTGGTGTCAGGTGGTGCTTCGGGTGAGGGAGATGGAACGCGAGGGGGCCGGCGAGACGAGGACTGGGTCTACTGGTCCGACCAGTAAAAAGAACGCTAGGATCCTGGTACTCAGCGGGTCAAGCCAGGAAACAAAGATGTAACAACCCCCTTACTTCCCCCGCACACAGGCTTTGGAAGGAGCGACGGTGACCTTCACCCCCGTCCAGAAGATCAGTGCGTACGAGTCGATCGTCGAGCAGATCGAGGGCGCCGTTCAGTCCGGCGAACTCAAGCCGGGCGACCGGCTGCCCGGCGAGCGCCAGCTGATGGCCGACTTCTCGGTGAGCCGCGCGGTGGTGCGGGAGGCGCTGCGTGTGCTGCAGGCCACGGGCACCGTCGAGTCGCGCCCGGGCGATCCCCGCGGCCCGGTGATCACGGCGTACTCGCCGCGGATGCTGGAGAAGTCGATGTCGCGCCTCGCGCACCTCGAGAGCATCTCCCGGGTGGAGTTGCTGCAGTTCCGCCTGCTGCTGGAGGGGCGCTCCTGCCTTCTGGCCGCGGAGAACCGCAGCGAGGCCGACCTGATCGAGTTCGACGCGCGCCTGGATGCGCTGCGGCAGAGCGCTCTCGCCGGCGGTTCGGGCTTCGGCATCGCCGTGAACCGATTCCACGCCGCCATCCGTCACGCCTCCGGCAACCAACTCGTCGAGGTCTGCGGCAACGTCGTCGGCGGCGTGATGGTGCAGCTGGCCGAAAACCGATTGCACAGCGAGAGCGACCGGCTGGCGCGGGTGCAGCGCAGCGTCGCCGACGCCGAGGTGCTGCTCGAGGCGATCCGGAGCCAGGAGTCGCACAAGGCCGAGCGGATCTCGATCCAGAACATCTACCGGTACTACGAGGACGACCTGTCGGCCGAGGAGGTCCGCGCCCTGGCGCCGTTCGTCGATACGCCGTGATCGCGGCGCGGCTGAGCGTCGCTGCGCCTCACATCACGAAGTCGACGGCGAACACGAGGCGCCGGGCGGCGGGCTTGCGGGCGGCTTCGCCGAAGCCGCCCGCCGGCCGGCTGATCCAGGTCTCGGCCTGCGAGGCATCGGTTTCGAAGAGCTCGTGCTCGGTGATCAGCAGCCGCAGCTCCGTGTCCTCGATGCCGTCGACCGGCGGCACGATCGCGTGCCAGCGCAGGTCGGCCAACTCGCCGCTCGCGTGCAACGTCACGGGCGCCGACGCATCCGCCCAGGCGATTTCGTCGGAGCCGTGTGGGCGCCGCTGCCAGAGCGCGACCACCTGGCGCGAGGCGTCCGCGATCACCGCATCCGCCGAGCCGAACAGGTAGTTCTGGCCCAGCGCGTTGTAGCCGGAAGGTCCGCGAACGGACACCGCGAAGGAGCCGGACAGCAGCGGGGTGAGCGCCGCGGTACGGTCCGGCAGCAACTGCGTGAAGCCGGGCTTGACCACCGCGGAGGCGTGGTAGCCCGAGATCGAGTGCGGCTGGTAGCGCACCAGGGCGAGGTCGACGAAGGGCTGGTACGCCGAACCGCCGTCGAGCTGGAGGTCGCAGTACCAGAGTCCGCGCTCGGCGTCGAAGGCGGGCTGGTGGCCCACCACAACGCCCGTCTCGGACTGGCCGGGGATGGCGATGCCGGTGCCGACGGCCGAGCGCAGCGCGAACTGGTGCACGTACGGACCGCGCGGCAGCGCGGGCGAGGCCCAGGCCGGATCCGAACCCCAGCGGCTGACCAGCGGTCCGCTCGCTCCCAGCAGCGCCGGGAAGAGTTCGAGCGCGCCGGTCAGCTCCTCGTGCCGCTCGAAGACGGGCTCGGCCCCGACGCCGGCCAGCACCGCGAGGTGGGCGCTCAGCTGGGCGTCCTCGCGGTCGATCCGAGCGCCGAGCACGGCGGCCTTCGGCGCCGCGGCCCGCGCGTTCAGCAGCCGCTCGCTCGGCCGCAACCGGGCGGATCCGTTCAGGGTCGCCGCCCCGGCGGCGCGCAGCCGCTCGGCCGCCAGGTCGGCGCCCTGCAGCGCCTCCGGGCTCGGCAGCAGCGCCGTGTCGATCGGGGCGGTCAGCCACGGCTGGTTCGGCACCACAACGCCGAGCAGTTCGTCGGCACCGGAGGAGTACCACGGCCGGCCGAGGTACACGCGCAGCCCGCCGCCGGTGCGGCTGCGCACCCGCGTCGGCATCAGCGCGCCGAGTCCGAGCCGGGTGCGCGCCCCGATCGTGCTGCGCTCCGACCAGGTCCAGGTGGGCACGACGTACTCCACCTGGGGCGGATCGGGGCGGTGCGAGGAGGGCACGTTCAGCCGAAGCGTCGGCCCGGGATGCACGGTCAGATCGCCGCCCAGCAGGCGGTCGGTGATGGCGGGCGGGAAGTATTCGCGGAATCGTGTGGTCGCCGTCGCGCTGTAGTCGACCCAGCGGTGCTTGGTGTCGCCGAACTCGTGCCGGAGCAGGTGGGTGGCCGGGCGCAGCGGCGTCGGGGCGTACTCGGTGCCGCCGATGCGGCAGTCGTCCTCCGTCGCATCCAGCAGGAAGTCGCCGACGTGCGCCTGCCCCGTCCGGGTCTCCGGCGCGGGCTGGGTGACGTCGTCGACGGGCTCCTCCCACGCGGCCTCGACGTCGAGGCGGCCCGTGCTCTTCGCGTGCACGCGGATGATGCCCGCCAGCGTCGCGGCGGTCTCACCCGGAAAGCGGAAGACGCCGGAGGAGAGCGTCTTCGGCTCGTCCACCCGGAGCTCGGGCGGCGCGAGCGGCTTCTCCACCGCGTGCACCAGCTCCAGGGTCTCGGCGGGCGTGAGCAGCCAGTGCCGCCCGAGCACCGCATCCTCCTCCTGCGCCTGCCGGTACGGCTCGGCCTCGAGGCCCCAGACCCCCATCAGCTCGAGCTCGTCCTTCGGCAACACCGAGCTCAGTGCGACGACGGCGTGGTCTGCCTGCGGCACGAACACCCGCAGCAGCCGCCGATCCGCGTCCCACTCCGCCGCGCCGGCGCCGTCCTCGATCCGCAGCCGGATCGGATCTCGGTCGTGCCAGGCGCCGGCGCTCGGCCACTCCTGCACCCGGGTGCCGCCGTCGCCGGGCAGGCTCGTGAACGAGACGCCGAGCGCGAGCGGATCCGGCAGGTACGGCAACGAGAGCGCGTCCACGTCGTGCAGCACGTACGAGCCGCCCTGCTGCAGGTTCTGGTGCGGCACCAGCCGCCCGAGCTCGTCCGTCAGCACGATCGGCCGTGGCGGCTCCTTGCCGTCGCTGAGCATCCCGGCGTCGTCGGGGGAGAGGAAGGTGCCGGAGGAACGCGCGGCGATCGCGAAGGCCGCGTCGCGGTCGGCGGCGCTCGCCGAGCGGTGCAGCGCGTCGTCGAAGCGGCCGTGCAGCTCGGCGAGCTGCTGCGAGCCCTGTGGAGCCGCGAGGTGCCGCTCGTTCGCGGCCCGGTAGGCGAGGTCCTCCCGCTCGTGCCCGGGCAGCGCGACGATGCGCGCCAGCGCGGCGTACTCCTCCGCGCCGACGCCGAGGGTCGACCGGATCACCATCCGCAGCAGCGACTCGCCCTCGGTGAACGGACGCCGTGGCACCACGGCGGGAGCGGGCACCGGGTCCCAGCGGAAGAACGTCGTGAACGGCGTGACGTGCTGCGGATCCAGGAAGTCGCTCGGCACGGAGCGGCCGGCCATGTCGACCAGCCGCGCGCGCATCCGATAGCGGCGGCCGAAGCGCAGCCGCGGCAGGCTGCCGCGCACCGGGCGGAACAGCACCTCCAACGGCAGCGGATAGGGTTCCGGCTCCTCGACGCCGGGCAGCGGCGGCTCGACGCCGAGCAGGCCGATGCGGTTGCCCGGGCGTTGCGCGGCGAGGCTCCAGCCCTCCCACCCGGCCACGGCCTCGTGCAGGTAGGCGAGCGTCGGCTCCGCGGCGTTGCGGCTGGCGCTCGCCGCCTTGAGATAGCCCTCGTCGTCGGCGAGCGGCGCGTTCACCGGCAGCGGCAGCCGCTCGCCGGGGGTCGCGGTGCGCAGCCGGTAGTCGCCGGTGCGCTGGTGCAGCGAGCGCCAGTCGTCCGGCGCCGACTCCTCCGCGACGTCGACGCGGTAGCCGCGGGTGACCTCCTCCGCGCGCAGTTCGGCCGGGGCGTCGGCGGCGCGCTGGGCCTCCTGCTGCTGCGCCTCGTCCCAGCCGGCGACGACTCGACCGGCGCGCCCGCGGCGGTAGAGCGTGAGCCCCGCGCCGCGCAGGGCGGGCAGCGACGCGGCATCCGCGGTCATCGACGGCGCGACCTCGTCGCTGCCGGGCGTCGCCGCGACCACCTCGGCCGTGCGCACCACGGAGCGGGCGGTGTTGGCGACCTTGAGCGCGGCGCCGTCGAGGTCGATCTGCTCCAGCAGGAACAGCCGTTCCGCATCGACGCGCAGGGAGCCGTCAGCCAGCTCGCCCTCCCGATCGCGCGGAAGGGCGATGAAGCGGCGCTCGCGGAATTCGTAGCCCGTCCACGGGCGGGCGCCCTCGCGCTGGATCCAGTCGGCCGGCGCATCCCGCGGCAGCAGCCGCACCCGGCCCTCGCCCTCCGGGATCCGTTCGCCCTCCACCACGAGGTAGTCCAGCGCGAGGCCGAGCCGACGCAGCAGCTCCGGGTAGTCGGCCAGCGCCGAGACGAAGCCGTGGAACTCCAGCGCCGGGCGCTCCGGCGGCGGCGGCTCGACGTCGGGGCCGAGCGGATCGGCCGAGCCCGGTCGCTCGTAGAAGCGCATCGCCTCCTGCACCGTGAGCACGCTGCCGAGGGCCGTCGTCGGCGCGGGCAGGGCGCCCCGATCGACGTAGCGGCCGGGGGTGCCGACCGGGCTGCCGGGCGGCGGCGAGACCAGCGGGAAGTCGGGGTTCATCAGAGCCGGGCCGCGCCGCTCGCCGTGCAGCAGCGCGCGGCCGATCGGATGCAGCGTCGACAGCGGCCCCGAGCGTGCGGGCGGCAGCCGATCGTGCGAGTCCTCGGCCACGGTGGCGTAGACCGTGCGGATCAGCTCCGCCACGGCCGCCGCCGGGAAGGACGCCACGGTGGTGCCGCTGAGGTCCTGGAAGCCGCCGTCGCCGACCTCGACGGCGTCGAACAGGGCGTGCCACAGGCCCGGATCCGCTGGCGGTGCCGCCGGGTCCGGCTCCAGTTCGAGCACCTCGTGGAAGCCCGCGGCGTCGACCTCCAGCGCGAGGGCGAGCCGCTGCGTCGCGGCGGCCCAATCGGCGAACACCGGATACTCCGCGAGCGGGACTCGGCCGCCGCCGGCGTCGAGGCGCGGCGTGACGAATGCGGTCAGCCGCAGCCGTCCGCTCTGCGGATCCGTGCTGCCCGGCAGGGCGGTGAGCAGGCCGTCCTCGTCCATCCCGATCCTCCTCCTCGTTCGTGTGATCTCGGCGTCAGTCGGCGAACGCGTCGCAGTAGTCGTCCCACGGCCGGGGCTCGGCGGGCGCGGCGGGATGCACCCCCATCACCTCCGCGAAGGTGGGGTCGCCGGAGGAACCGGCGAACTTCTTCTCGCAGCTGATCGAGACGGAGAACGAGAGCAGGCAGACCGAGACCTCGACCGAGATGCTGGCCCGCCCCACCGCCTTGCCCGTCGAGGTCTCGTAGCTGAGCTCCAGGTAGATCTCGATGCTCGCCGTGATCAGCCCGAGCACGTCGACCTCGCCGCGGGCCCGGAAGTACCCGGCTAGCAGGGCGCTGGTCACGCCGTTCTCGGTCCGCAGCCGGAAGTAGATGCCCGCCATCACCGAGACCGAGCCGCTGGCCACGCCGAAGTTCAGCTCGATCGCCGCGCCGAACTCGAAGGCCGCCTCGAGTTCGCGCACCTCGTTCGGCGTGATCACCACGGCGAAGAAGCCGCCGCCGGCGAAGAACGCCACCGCGAGTCGGAACGGGTCCTCCCGGCTGGAGAAGGCGAAGCGCACCGCGATCGACTCGCCGACGAACGGCACCTCGAAGGCGGCCGAGAAGACGATGTTCGAGAGCGAGAACACGCCCATCGCCACGGTCGGGATGGCCAGATCGAAGCCGGCCTTGATGCCCGAGGCCGAGACGTCGAGGTAGGGCGGGTCGCTGAAGCCGTCGAACGGGATGATCTCGCGCAGGGTCTCCACGAACGACAGCGGCCCGCCGAAGCGCACGCCGCGATCCGCCGTGAACACCACGTTCACATCCGTCTTGCTGCCGGGCACCGCCGAGAACTCGATCTTCTCGAACGAGAGCGTGATGAACGGATCCGCGCCGCCGATCAGCCGCAGCTCGAACGGACTGATCGCGCACGTGACCAGCGCGCTCGCCTCGCCGCCGGGTCGTGTGGGCGCCTGCAGGTCGACGGCCAGAGTCAGGCTGCCCGTGCCGTCACGCGGCGCGAAGATCGGGTCCCCTGCCGGCCACGGCCGCAGAGGTGTGCTCCAGTCCAGACGTGCCCGCACGGTCTCGGGCAGGGTGCCGCCGGAGGCGAGCAGCCGCAGCGCCGCGAGCAGCGCCTGCGTCTCGGCCGCGGTGGCACCGAGCTGGTCCAGCAGCCGCTGCGCCGTCGCGGTCAGCGCCTCCCGGTCTGCGCGCAGCAGCGCATCCGCCGCGGCGAGCTCGGTCGAGAGGGCGCCGAGCGCGCCGCGCAACCCGGGCACGGCCGCCTCGACCGCGGCGATCCGGTCGTCGATCGGCACGCCGTCGTCGGCGAGGCCGGTCACGGCAGCCAGCAGGGCCTCGGCCGCGGTGGCCGTCTCCTGCAGTCGGGCCGCGACGGCGCTGGGCTGCGCCGCGAGCCACACCGCCGTCTGCTGCAGCTGCGCGAGGTTCGCCGTGAGCATGCCCGCCGCATCCAGCCCCTGCGCGACGAAGCGGGGCAGCGTGTCCAGATCGCTCGGGATCAGCTCCGCCAGGCTGACCAGGCCGAACAGCTTCGCGGAGGAGGGGAAGTACTTCGCGATGTCGAAGGCGGGCCCGCCCGCGACCAGGTCGGCGACCGGTCCGCCCACCGGGCCGAGGCTGCGCGAGAGCGCGCTGACGTCGAGTGACGGCGCGACGAAGCCGCCGGAGCGGTCGGACTGGGTGCTGAAATTCAGCGCGGCTGGCGCCGCGAGCTGCAGGAACACCTCGGCGGCGTTGCCCGCAAAGCCCTTCGAGAGGTACTCCGCCGGGAAGCGCACCGCGACCGAGGCGTTCGCGCCGGCGAGGGCGCTCATCGCAGGCACGATGGTGCGCGCCTCGCGCAGGATGGGCTCCACCCGCGCCTGCGACTGCGGCCGCGCCAGGGTTCCGGTGGTCGCGATCACGTCGAAGGTCATCGAGCGGGTGGCCAGGCTGGTGTCGTCGGCGTTCGCGGACGCCGCGTAGGCCACCTTCTGCCCGCGGAAGTCGAAACTCGGAGCGATCGGCGCGTAGAAGGCGATCGTCTTCGTCAGCGGTGAGCCGAGCGGATCCGCGGCGCTGTAGGCGTTGTGGTCGTACTCGGCGAACACCAGCGGCCCGTCGAACTCGAGCAGGTGCCCGTCGAGGTCGACCCCGAGCATCCGGAACCGGAACGGCACGCCGTTCACCGTTGGCGTGAACAGCACCCCGCCGATGCCGGGGGAGTGATCCACCGGCAGGTCGAGGTCGGGCGTCGAGACGGTGAGGATGCGCACGCTGGTCAGCATCATGCCGAGGTCGATCCGCACGTCGCCGGCCGTCTCGCCGGTCGCGCCGTAGCTGCGCTCCGGCTCGCGGACGACCACGTACATGCGTTGGAACAAGGAGGCGACGCCGTCGCGCACCTTGCGCTCGGTCACCTTCACCAAGGAGGCCGGATGCAGCAGCGGCCAGAGGAATCCGGCGTAGACGACCTTCACGGAGCTGTCGCGGCCGAGCGCGGCGTTGTGCGTCCACTCCTGCAGCGAGAGCGCGCCGTCGGGCGGTTCGGTCTCGAAGCGGCTCGACAGCCAGCCGCCCAGGCTCGACAGCATCAGCCGGTCCACCGCGACGGACGGCGGGGTGTAGCGCAGTCGGTCGCGGCGCAGGTGGAAGTTCGCGGATTCGTGCACCAGCATCATCCGGTCGCGGCTGCTGAGCGGGCTGCGCCAGTTCGGCCGGTCCTGCGTCTGGTCGGCCTCGGGCAGCACGGCGGTGGCCGTCGCGTCGAAGCCGAAGCCCGGCGTCTCGTCGAAGTCGCGGGCACAGACGGCGCGCACGGTGCGGTCGTCGCGGGCACTCTCGTCGACGCCCCCGCCTTCGCCTTCGCCCCGGTCAACGGGATCGTCGGAGCGGTTGCCGAGGCGGGTGTGCCACAGCTCGACGCGGCCCTCGGGCGGTGCGGCGCTGCGATGGGCGAACGCCGCGCCGCGATGCGGGCTGAGCTGCAGCCGCCAGGGCAGCTCGATCGCCGTCTCCGTCGGGCTCGGAGCGCGGGGAACGGGCGGCAGCACCACGGGGCCGGGCACCCGGGTGACCACGTCGATCAGCTCGCGCCGCGACTCGGCCGCGAGCCGGAACGCCCCGGCGCCGGCGCTCGCCGCGATCAGCGCCCGCGCGGCCGAACGCGCGCCGAACCGCGCCTCGAGGACGGCGGCGGAGGCGCGCATCCGGGCGGCGCTGCGCAGCCCCGCGGCCGTGCTCGCGCTGACCCGGGTCACCTCGAGCGGGCGCCAGAGCGTCGCCTGCTGCACGGCGTGCGGGGCCACGGCCAGCGGCAGCGTGCGCAGCGCCTCCAGCAGGCCGGCGGCCGTGTACGGGATGCGCTCGTCGCTGATGCGGAACACCAGCCGGCTCGCCCCGGCCAGCCGGATCTGCACCGGTGGTGGCAGCACAGCATCCGCGGCCGATTCCGTATCCGGATCCGTCGGCTGGCCGGGCGACGGGGTGAAGTCGCCGACGCCCATTCCGGTGATCTGCTCGAAGAACGCCCGCTCGTGCAGGTGCTGGCCGCCGAAGATCACGCGGAGGAATCCCTCGGCCGCGTCGTCGGAACGGCGCAGCGTGTCGCCGTCGAGCACCAAGCCGACGAAGGAGAAGCGCAGCCGGAGCAGGTCGCTCGGCCGGAGCAGGGTGAGCCCGGGCAGGCTCTCGTGCACACCGTCGACGTCGATCAGGCCGAGATCGATCGGCGTGAAGACGAAGCGCTCGGTGAGGAGCGCACGGAAGGCGGATGGATCGAGATCGCGACCGGCCATAACAACGCTCCGGGATCGACACTGATGCGGGAGAGGATGCTCCACTCGGGAGCGCGGCGTGCGGTTCTCATTCACCCACTCGGCGGGCCCGGCGTCAATGCTGCGCTCTGTCACGTCTTCGCCCGGGGTCTCGGTCGGGGTGGTGGGTCGGGGTCTTCTGGTCTTCCGGTGAGTCTTCGGTGGGGGTTGCCCATCGGTCGTGGTGTGCGGTGCGGGTCGATCACGAAGGGTGGGATCAGGTGCGCGCGCAGGCCCTGCGCGGTCATCTTCATCACGATCTCCCAGCCGGTGTTCGCGTGGACCACGTGGTGGTGAAAAGCGCATAACGGCACCCCGTTGTCGACGCTGGTCCTGCCGCCGCGGGAGTGCCAGTGCACGTGGTGCGCTTCGGTCCATGCGGGTGGGGCGGTGCAGCCGGGCCAGGCGCAGCCGCCGTAGAGGGCAGCGAGGAGCTTCTTCTGCGCGGGCGTGAATTCGCGCACGGGCCGGCCGAGGGCGTCGGTGAGGTTGCGGTTGCCGAGGATCGCGAGGCGCACCTCCCCGTGACACCGCAACCGCCGCACCGTCGCCGCCGGTACCGGCTCCTCCGTGTGGTCCAGGTACGCGGGCCCGGTCGCGTCGTCGTCGAGATCGGCGGCGTTCACGTACGCGGTGATCTGCGGCGTCGCCCCGGCGGGCGCCTCGGACGCGGCGCCGGCGACGACGAGCGCGACGACCGTGTCGAGTACCTTCTGCCCGTGCGTGCGGTCATCCCCGAACACCTCTCCCTCCGCCGCTTCACGGGTGTTGTCGCCGTCGCGGAACGCGGGCTTGCGGGGGCTGGTGTGCGGGGACAGCGACGATTTGATCGCCGCGGCCTGCTCCGTCGTCACCGTCAACACGAGCGTCTCCGTGCCGGTCTTCCCTTTGCGCCACACCGCGTTGCGGAGGTGGAACGCTTCCTCCTCGCTGGGCTCGAGCCCGTCGGGGTCCAACCGGGCTCGCCACGCGAGGGCCTGGATCTTCACCAGCTCCGCCGCTATCCCGGTCCCGGTGACGGCGCCGTGCGCGTTCGCGTCCCCGGCCGGGTCGGTCGCGGATTCCACGATCGCCTTCTCCGCGACCGCGAGTTCGTCGGGGTGGATCCGCGCCGCGGACCCGGACAGGGTCGACACGAGCACCTCCGCGGCGTCCGCGTGCATGGTCCCGGCCAGTACCGCCTGCCCCATCACGGGGAACAGTGCGGGCGCGCCCCAGCCGCTGGTGACCGCTTTGCCCATCCCCGCCTGCCCGAGCCGGATGCGTCGCCCCGCGGTCGCTTCGGAGGATCCGGTGAGCATCGCCAGCAGTTGCTTCCCGGTGCGGACCCCGTGCCGCAACGCGAGCGAATCCATCCCCCGCTCGACCTGGCAGGCCTCCTCGATCGCGCCCGCCGCCCCGATCGCGCCGCCGACCACGGCCCGCTCCAGCCCTCCCCACGCGACCGCGAGTTCCATACGCTCGTTCTCCGTCAGCCGCCCCCACTCGATCGAGGCGACCTCATCACGCACCTGCGCCGCCAGAGCGGCGATGCGAGGGAGAAGGGTTGGAGTCATACCCCCATTATAGGTGACAAGTTCTAACGAGTCCAGCGTCTCGTCTAGATTCATTCGAAGATACGTTCAGCTTCACGGGGCGCTCCCTCCTCCGCTGATCGAGTAGCCCAAGGCCGCCCGCGGCCGACGCGTATCGAGATCCTTGCGCCTGCTCTCAACGGTGGGTGCAAGGGTCTCGATACGCCGGTTCGCAGAGCGAACCGGCTACTCGACCAGCGGGGGGCGTCGCGTCCGCGAGGCGCTCCCTCCTCCGCTGATCGAGTAGTTCAGGGCCGCTTCAAATCACTGTCGGCATAGCCGTCGATCCGGTGGTTGAGTCTGCCGACTTGTCCTGAGCCTGTCGAAGGGAACCCGGCCGACGCGTGTCGGGATCCTGCACCTGCACTCAGCGATGGGTGTATCGAGTCCAGCAGGGCACTTCTATCGAAGTGGTAATCGGCTCGGCTCCGTCGTCTGCGTCCCGCCGCACCGCTGAGACGGCGCAACGAAAGAGGGCGCCCCCGGAAGGGCGCCCTCTTTCGCGGCGGATCGCGGCGGCTCGTGGCGGAAGAGCCTCGGCGGAGTTACTTCTTGTGCACCGTGTAGATGGCGCCGGTGGTGACGTCCTCTTCGAGGGCCTCCAGCGTGCGGCCGCGGGTCTCGGGAACCGAGGTGTAGATGAAGATCAGCGTCAGGATCCCGATGCCGCCGAAGAGCAGGAAGGATCCGGTGATACCGACCCCTGCGACGAGCGAGGGGAAGTACAGGCCGAGGAACGCGTTCGCGATCCACAGGCAGAACACCGAGATGCCGATCGCGAAGCCGCGGATGAACAGCGGGAAGATCTCCGACAGCATCACCCAGATGGCGATGTTGAGGAAGGTCTGCACCGAGCCGACGAAGAGCACAACGAGCAGCAGGATCACGTAGGGGCGGAATTCGTTGCCGGTCGGCAGCAGCGTCGCGGCAAGAGCGATGAGGAAGTGCATCGAGGTCGTCAGCGAGAAGCCGAGCAGAAGGGTCGTGCGACGGTTCATGGTCTGCATCAGGCGCAGGGCGATGAGGCCACCGATCACAGCGATGACACCCGGGGCGACGTTCGCGATGAGCGCGCCCTGCTTGTCGAAGCCGGACTCGACCAGCACGGTCTGGCCGTAGTACATGATCGAGTTGATGCCGGTGAGCTGCTGGGCGACACCGAGGCCGATGCCGACCAGCACGATGCGAAGGATCCACTTGTCCTTCAGGGCACCCCAGGAGCCCATCTTGGTGGCCTTCTCCTCCTCGGCGAGGTGCTTCACATCGGCCATCTCGGCCTCCGCGCGGTCGACGGAGCGGACGGTCTTCAGTACGGCGAGGGCTTCGTCGTTGCGGCCCTTGGAGATCAGCCAGCGCGGCGATTCGGGGACGCGGAGCATTCCGACGAACAGGGCGATCGCGGGCACGGCGGAGACGGCGAGCATGTAGCGCCAGACGCCGCCGTCCTCGCTCCAGACGCTGCCGATGATCGCGTTGATCACGAAGGCGGCGAGCTGGCCGATCACGATCATCAGTTCGTTGCGGCCCGCGATCTTGCCGCGGATCTCGTGCGGGGCCATTTCGGCGAGGAAGACCGGGACGACACCGGAGGCGCCGCCGACGGCGAGGCCGAGCAGGATCCGACCGAAGACCATGACCTCGAACGAGGGTGCGAAGACGCAGGCGAGCGTGCCGAAGAAGAAGAGCAGGGCGAGCAGGATGATCGTCTTGCGGCGGCCCCAGCCGTCCGACAGGCGACCGCCGAGGATCGCGCCGAACGCGGCGCCGAAGAGAAGGGCCGAGGTGACGACGCCTTCCGTGAACGGGGTGAGGCCCAGTTCGACCGTCATCGGCGACAGGGCGCCGTTGATCACTCCGGTGTCGTATCCGAAGAGGAGGCCGCCGAAGGTGGCGATCAGCGCGACGACTCCGAGGCGCTTCATGTGGGGACCCTCGGTGAGGGGCGGTAGCGGCACCGAGCTGGCGGCACCGTGTGAGGGCTTCATGGTGGTCAAGAGGGACTCCTTCGTCGCCGGGAATTTGTTAAGACAATACAACTAAATGGGGCGGAGTCAAGGTTTCGCTCGCGATGTGCCGTCGAGTGGGGTCGTGGCCGCCGCTTCCGGAGCGTGCGGATGCAGCAGATCCGTCATGTCGAGGTCGGCGACGGTGATCGTCCGGGCGTGGATGAGCCGCACCCGGCTCGCGAGCCAGGAGGTCCGCGAGATCTCCACCAGCCGCCCCGTGAGAGCGGCGCGACTGACGGTGGTCACCACGATCAGCGGGATGTCGAGGAACGAGTGCAGCGTCTTCGCCTCGGCGGCCGTGGTCATACCGACCTCGACCAGGCCCGCCTCCTCGACGGCGATCGACTCGGGCGGCAGGGCGGCCAGTGTCGAGTCGGTGGAGTACCACGATTCGGTGATGGCGATCGGGATGCCGTCCACGACCTGCACGTGCCGCCCGTAGATCGACGGCTCGCCCGCGGCCGCCCCGTCGAACAGTCGGGTGATCTCGACCGGCACCTGCTCGTTCGCCCGGGTCTCCAGCAGTTCGGACACGGCGCGGTGCCCGGTGCTGACGATCTGCTTGCGCCACGGTCGCCGGATGTCGAGGTCGCAGCGCACATCCGGCCGATCGCGCACGAACGTGCCGGCGCCCTGTCGGATGACCAGATAGCCGTCGGCGACCAACTCGCGTGTCGCGCGCCGGACGGTGGGGCGACTCACGTCGTAGTAGGCGATCAGTTCCGCCTCCGACGGGATGCGTGCGCCGACGGCGAAGACCCCCGCCTCGATCCGCCGCATCAGGTCGCGGTGCACCTGCCCCCACGCGGTGAGGGCCGAGTCGTGTTCAACGACGAAAGGGGAGGGTGTGGCGAACAACGTTGTCCTTCGATGGCGGTTTTGTTACGACATTACAACTAATTTGCCGCGCTCACGAGGATTTCCGGATCGAGGACGTCGACCGTGCGCTTCTCCAGCGCGGCCGACCGCGCGGCGTCGAGGACGGCGAGGGTGTGCAGCGCCGCGTCGGCCGGAACGGGGGAGTCGCCGCCGTTATCGACCGCTGCGGCGAATCGTCGGTAGAACTCGCCGTGATCACCCTTCGCCGACGCCACGATCTCGGCGCCGTCCGAGGTCCGCAGGACGCCCCAGTGCGCTTCATCGTCGTAGCCCCAGCTCACGGGATCGTCGGCGGGTCGACGGCCGGCGAAGATCGCCTGCGCCTGCACATCCGTGCCGGAGGCGACGTAGCTCCCTCCGCTGCCGTAGACGCGGAACTCGCGCTGCACCAAACGGTTCAGCTTCGTCGAGCTGACATAGGAGACGGCTCCGCCGACATGATCCAGCACCGCCACGAAGCCCGCATCGGTGCGGTCCGCGGGATCCGCTTCCTCCGTCCAGTCCAGATGGCAGCTGACCCGCTCGACGCGGCCGAGCAGCCAGATCATCTGATCCACGGTGTGGCTGCCGAGATCGCGCAGCATCCCGCCCGCCGGACCGCGCAGCAGCCCAGGGGCGTCGTCGAGGTCGAAGCGCGAATGCACCCGCCAGATGGTGCCGAGGCGACCGCTGTCGATCACGGCGGCCACCGTGCGCAGGTCGGCATCCCAGCGACGATTGTGGAACACGTTCAGGATCACTCCGGCCGCCGCCGCGGCGTCGACGAGTTCGCGCCCGGCTTCGGCGGTGGGCGCGAACGGCTTGTCCGCCACCACGTGCACCCCCGCCGCGATCGCCTCGAGTACGAGCGCGCTGCGCGTCTGCGGTGGGGTCGAGATCGTGACGGCGTCGACTCCGGCCGCGAGCAGATCGGTGAGGCTGTCGAAGACAGCGACGCCCGGCAGGTCGTTCGCTATCTCGTGCTTCTTCGCCGCGGAGCGGGCGACGATGCCGACCAGTTCGATCCCGGGCGTCGCAGCGATGAACGGCGCGTGGAAGTACCTGCCGCCGACGCCGTAGCCGACGAGTCCGAGTCTCATGCTCAGGCGGCGACGCGGCTGGCGACGAGTTCCTGCACCCACTCGATCGCGGTGTCGTTCGGCAGCGAGCCGTCGCTCGCGTCGTGGCGGCCGTAGACGCCGACGCGCTGGGCGCCGAGCTCGGTGAGCTTCTCGTCGATGATCTCGCTGCCGTGGCTGTACGTCTCGTAGCTGGAATCGCCGAGGCCGAAGACGGCGTAGCGGAATCCGGTGAGGTCGGGCGTCTGCGCCACCAGTGCCGCGAAGAACGGGCGGGCGCCGGTGGGCAGTTCGCCGTCGCCGTGCGTGGAGCAGACGACGATGTAGAAGTCCTCGGCGGAGAGCTCGTCGAGTTCGAAATCGGTCATGTCCTCGACGCTCACCTCGCCGTCGATCTCACTCTCGAGGTCTTCTGCGACCATTTCGGCGTTGCCGGATTCGGTGCCGAAGAGGATGACGGTGCGGCTCATGACAGTTCCTTCGTGGTGATGAGGTCGTGGAGGGTGGTCGGGTCGGTGACGATCGGGTCGGTGGGGGTTCCGACGGGCACGTCGGCGACGGCGACGTAGCCGGGTTTGCCCAGCGGGAGGGCTCCGGAGTCGACGGCGGCGCCGATCACGTCGGCCACCATGCGCGCATCCGCCCGGTTCTCCGGGATCGTGCCGCTCGGGCCGCGCCGGAGCCAGCCGACGCAGTAGAGCCCGTCGTCCAGGTAGCCGGTGCTCAGATCGGCGGACGCCGACTCGTGCTCGCCGCGGCGCACCGGAGCCGTCGCCGCCTCGGCGAAGCCGATGGCCGTGCAGACGGAATCGGTCTCGAGGGTGAGGGTGGCATCGCCGCCGTCGGCAGCACGAAAACGGATCCCTGAAACGGCGTCGGTGCCGAGGACCGCCTCGGGAGACCAGCCGAAGTGGAAGTGCACGGTCCGACGCGCATCGACCGGGGAGTCGGCGACCAGCCCGGCCACGGCATCCCGGCGGGCGCCGGCGCTCGGATCGGGTTCCGCAGCGCCGGCATCCGCGCCGAGGCCGTCCGCACGGAAGCGGACATCGGGGATCCGGCCCAGTTCGCGCACCATCGCGGTGTCGAACTTGGCCAGCGAGGGCAGGGAGCGTCCGACGATGTCGATGTGACGGACGGGCCGGATCGCGTCGACGACGGCCGAATCGATCTCGAGCCCGCGCAACGTATCCGGATCGGTGAGGAAGAGCCGCAGCAGATCGATCGAGACGTTGCCGTGGCCCACGATCGTGACGCGCTCGCCGAGCACGAGTCCGTCCGCGCTCTCGTCGGGGTGTCCGTTGATCAGGCGGGTCAGCCGGCCGGATCCGTACACCTGCGCCAGCTCGGCGCCCGGCCCCGTGAGTGGGCGGTCGGCGTACAGGCCGGTGGCCAGCACCACGATGTCGAAGGCCGCTCGGATGCGTTCGAGCGTCAGACCCGTGCCGGTGCCGATCTCGGCGCCGCCGACGAAACGGACGTTGTCGCGCTCGAAGAGTCGGTCGAACTGGCGGGCGACGGCCTTGGTGCCGTGATGGTCGGGGGCGACCCCGTATCGGACGAGCCCGTACGGCAGCGTCAGGCGGTCGAAGATCGTGATCTCCGCGTCGCGCCAGCGCTTGCGCAGGAATTGGGCGGTGTAGCAGCCGGAGGGTCCGCTGCCGATCACGGCGATCGTCGGCGTTGGCATGTCGCTGCTCCTTTGCAGGTCGGCGGCCGATTCGGTCGGTGGCCTTGTCGGTCTGAGGTCGTGGTGTGCGAGCCCCTGAGTGGCTCCGCGGCGCCGACGCTATCACGGGATAACGGGTTCGATAAGCGAATCCGGTCACGTTCTCCGGCCGATTCTTCAATTAGTCATGAGTGCATGACCAATGCCGTCGAATCGGGGCCGGATGCAGTGCGTTTTCGCCTGTCGTCACGCCCGATAAGTCTTATCGAGCAGACCTATTCGTGCCGCGTGAGATGGATCATCCGATCCGTGTTGTCTTTTGGTTTATTCGTGGCATACGATTCCGAACACCGCACGAGTTCTCTTCGAAAGCCGCGGTTCTTGTGAAAGGAAACAACGATGTCTCTCCTCGAATCCGCGAGCGAATCCCTGAGCGAATCCGCGACCGAATCCGCGATGCGATCCGCCCCCGCACGTTCCGGCGGCGGCTGCCCGTTCCCGCACGAGCAACTGCGCGCGCAGATCGGTGAGCAGGCGTACGCCTCGATGCTCGCCGCCCACGCGGCGATGCAGGCCGAGGCGATGCAGGCCGAGTCGACCGCCGTGGTCGATGCGTCGTCCTCCGGCCCGACCGAGTCCATCCCGCTAACGACCCCCGTCACCCAGTCGGACGCGCCGGAGGAACCCGCCGAGGAGCCGAAGCCGGCGCCACCCGCCGACCTCACCGTCTACTACGATCCGCTGTCCTACGCGGTGTACGACCACCCGTACGACACCTACAAGCGCCTGCGCGATGCGGCTCCGGTGTACTACAACCCCGATCGCGAGCTCTACGTCGTCTCGCGCTACGCCGACGTCCGCGCCGGCCTCGCCAATCACGAGCAGCTGGTCAACGGGCTGGGCAACGACATGGACGGCACGCACGACTCCTACGGCGAGGGGATCCTCGTGGCGCAGGACCCGCCCCGGCACACCAACCTGCGCCAGGCCGTCCGCCGCACCTTCGCCGCGCGCGAGATCCTCGCCCGCGAGGACGGCACTCGCGCGTTCGCGCAGAAGCTGCTCGCCGAGATGTACGCCAAGGGCAGCGGCGACTTCGCCAGCGACTTCGCGTTGCCGATGTCGATCGGGATGGGCATCTCGCTGATCGGCTCGCCGGCCGAGGACAACGAGGTGATCGTCGAGCACCTGTGGCGCGCGATGGCTCGCACGGTGGGGAAGTTCGGTATCCCCGAAGACGCGGCGGTGGCCAACCAGGAGACCGAGGAGCTGCTCGCGATGCGATTCGCCGCGCGCCGCGCCGAGATCGAGGCCGGCGCCGACACCTCGACCTCCGATGCGTACACGCAGATCCTGCTCGCCTCGCAGAAGGGCAAGGTCTTCGACTCCGAGCAGGACGGCCTCGCGCACCTCGTGCTCTCGGCCGCGAGCGACGCCCCCGCGGCGCTGTTGACCAACATCGTCTACGTGCTCGACAAGTTCCCGAAGCTCTGGAGCTTCCTCCGCGAGAACCCCGCCCGGATCAAGGACTTCGTCGAGGAGACGCTGCGCTACGAAACGCCCGGCCAGAACCTCACTCGGCAGACGACGGAAGAGATCGAGATCGGCGGCGTCACCATCCCCGCCGACCGGCGCGTGATGTTCCTGCAGGGCTCGGCCAACCGCGACGAGCGCGTCTACGCCGACCCCGACGTGTTCGACATCGACCGCGAGTTCACGCCGAAGAATCGCAGCATGTCGTTCGGCGAAGGAATCCACGCCTGCATGGGCGCGCCCTTCGCCCGCCTCGCCGCGAAGATCACCGTCGAGGAGCTGCTCAAGGGTCCTGACCTGACGATCGTCGGCTCGCCGGAGCGCTGGATCAAGCAGATGGTGCGCGGCTTCTCGAAGCTGCCGGTCGAGTTCCGCGAGCCGGGCGCCCCGGTGCCGCACCAGCACTTCACCCTCGCCAAGCTGCACGGCCAGCACTGAACCCCGCAGCACTGAACCGGGCAGCACCGAACCCCGGAGCACCGACTCCCCGATGAACAGCACGAACAACGAGAGGTAACACCACATGCAGTACCGCACCTTCGGCCGAACCGGCTGGCAGGTCAGCGAGATCTCCTACGGCGCCTGGCAGCTCGGCGGCCAATGGGGAACCGTCGACGACGAGGAGTCGATCGGCACGTTGCTCGAGGCCTACAGCCAGGGCATCAACTTCGTCGACACGGCCGAGCTCTACGGCGCCGGTCACAGCGAGAAGGTCGTCGGCGAGTCGCTTCGACGCTGGGACGGTGACAAGATCTACGTCGCCACGAAGATCCAGCCGACGGTCTGGCCCAGCGCCGACGAGGACGACCCGTTGATGAGCGGGCGCTACCCGGAGTGGCACCTGCGCCGCGGCGTGGAGCTGGCCCTGGAGCGGCTCGGCGTCGAGCGGCTGGATCTGCTCCAGTTGCACGGCTGGTTCACCGACGGCGTGAACAACCTCGACTGGCTCGAGACGCTCAACGCCCTGCGCGTGGAGGGCAAGATCGACAAGATCGGCGTCTCCATCCGCGACTACCGCCCCGACGAGGGTGTCGACATCGCCGCGTTGGGCCTGGTCGATTCGATCCAGGTGATCTTCAACATGTTCGAGCAGCGCCCGGTCGACGCGCTGTTCCCGGCCAGCTCCAGCACGAACACCGCCATCATCGACCGGGTCGCCTTCGATTCCGGCGCGCTCAGCGGGATGTGGACGCAGGAGACCTACGACGGCTGGGAGGACGGTTCGCAGCAGAAGGAGATGTTCCGTGGCGACCGCTTCACCGAGACGCTCGCCCGCGTCGAAGCGTTGAAGGCGATCACCTCGCCCTACTACCCGACGCTGGCCGAGGCCGCCGTGCGGTACGTGCTGTCCTCTCCCGAGGTCTCCACCGTCATCGCCGGGATGAGCAGCCGTCGCAATGTCGGCCGGAACGTCTCCTACTCCGATGGTCAGCCGTTCCCGGAGGAGCTGCGCGCGCAGCTCGCCGAGCACAACTGGCCGCGGAACTACTACACGTGAGCTCGCTCGACCGGAGCGTGCAGGCCGAGTACCTCACGCCCGCGCAACTCGACGCTGCGATCGCCGCCGCGCCGGTGGCGTACCTCCCGCTCGGCAGCCTGGAGTTCCACGGCCCGCATCTCCCGATCGGTCTCGACACTCTGAACGCGCACGGTGTCTGCGTCGGCGCGGCCCAGGCCGGCGGCGGCATCGTGTTGCCGCCCGTGTACCAGGGACTGGGCGGCGGTCACTCCGACTATCCGTGGACGATCATGATGGCGGATCCGTCGGGCATCCGTTCGCATCTGGAACAGACCTTCGCCAAGCTGGAGGCCTTCGGCGTGCGGCTCGCCGTGCTGTTCACCGGCCACTTCGCCGACGAACAGCTCGCGATGATCGATGAGATCGCGGCGAGCTGGAACGCCGCCGCGCATCCGCTCGCCGTCCTGGCGACGGGGGTCAACCGCAGCGACGCCCCGATCGCCCCCGATCACGCGGGCGTCTTCGAGTCGACACTGCTGAGCGCCTTCGAGCCCGACCTCGTGCACCTCGAGCTGCTGCCGGACGCGGCGACGAGTCCCGATCCGGGCGGCGATCCGATGGGGGAGCAGCGGCACGATCGCGCGCACCCGCTCTGGGGCGTCTTCGGGCCCGATCCACGCGGCGCCGACCTCGCTCGAGCGCCGCAGCTGCGCGACGCGGTGGTGTCGTGGCTCGGCTCGGAGGTCGCCCGGCGGCTCGGATGACGTTCGCCCGTTCCTTGGTCGCGCTCGGTCCCGCCGAGAACGATCGCACGGCGGCGCTGCGGGTCGGGCTCGGCGTCGCCGTGCCGACGCTGCTGCTGCTCGTCCTCGGCCACCCGCAGCTGACCGTGTACGCGGTCTTCGGAGCGTTCACCGGGATGTACGGCCGCAACGAGCCGCATCGGCTGCGGCACCAGCTGCGTGCGATGCTGCTGCTGGTCTGCGGCGTCGCCCTCGGGGTCGGTGCCGCGACGCTCGGGGTGACGTCCTGGTCCTTAGTGCTGCTCGAGTGCGGGTTCGCGTTCGCGGGATCGGTCTTCGCCGACCGGTCGGGGCTGCGTCCAGCCGGTCCGTTCTTCGGACTCTTCGCCCTCGGCGCGTGCGCCTCGATCCCGCCCCTGGTCCCGCCCGTGCTCGCCATCGCCGTCGCGGCGGGCTCCGCGGCGGTCGGGCTGCTGCTCGGAGCGGTGGGTCGCCCCCGGCAACGCCTCGGAGCCGAGTCGCCACCGGTCTCCTGGCGGCGGGCGCTCGCGTACCTCGCGGCCGTCGGGGTCGCCGGGAGCCTGAGCACGCTGTCGGGGCTCGGCCACCCCATCTGGGCGATGGCCGCAGCGGCCGTGCCGCTCGCCGTCACCGGAACCGCGAATCGGATGCGGCGCGGCGCCCATCGCATCCTCGGCACGCTGGTCGGCCTGCTGCTGACCGCCACCATCCTCGTTCCGTTCGGCACGCCGGCGCCGGCGATCCTGGTGCTGCTGGTGATCGCGCTGCAGTTCCCGACCGAGCTCTTCATGAGCCGCAACTACGGGCTGGCCCTGGTCTTCTTCACCCCGCTCATCCTGCTGATGACGCAACTCGCCCATCCGATCGACGAGGTCGCTCTGATCGTCGATCGCGCCCTGCAGACGACCATCGGTGCGCTGGTGGGCATCGTGGTCGTCGCGGTCGGATCGTGGTGGCCGCAGCGTCGGGACGGCGGCTCGTGAGCGTGCAGCAGAATGGAGTCGTGGCACCGTTCGTCGTCGAGCATGATTCCGCCCTCACCGCGTGGGGGCAGGTGCACCGCGACCTGCGTCGGCGCATCGACGCCGGCGAGTTCGCGCCGGGTCGGAAGATCCCGACCGAGGTCGAGCTGATCGACGAGTACGAGGTGAGTCGGATCACCATCCGTCGGGCCACGCAGGCCCTCGCCGCCGACGGTTACGTCACGAGCCGGCGCGGCTCCGGAACCTACGTCACCGATCGTCGCGACGTGCGCTGCGACCTCGATCTGACGCGTCCGTGGCGCGAACAGATCGTCTCGACCGGTCACGAAGCCGTCTCCAAGCTGATCGAGTCGCGCGCGGACGCGACGGTGCCCGAGGACGTCGCGCGGCACTTCTTCCGCGGGGTCCGTCCGCGTCCCGTGACTTTCGGTCGGCACGTGCAGACCGTCGACGGGGTCCCGATCGCGGTCACGGAGTCGTGGTACTCGGAGTTCTCCGGCCCGGAACTGCACCCCGCCGACCCCGAAGCGCCGATCGTGCACGCCAGAGGCTTCGTCGAGGTCGGTTCGGCCAGCGCGGCTCAGGCGGAACTGTTGCGCTCCTTCCTCGACATCCCCCTGATCGTGGTGACGTCGCGCAGCAGCCTGGCGGCGACGGGGGAGACGGTCGAGCTCTCGCGCACCTCCTGGCTCGGCAGCCGCGTGCGCCTGGTCTACGACCGCGAACTCACCATCGGGCAGATCGACATGACGCAATTCTTGGCCTAGCCGGATCCTGTCCACTGATCGTCGGATAGTGGCGGAGAATGGAATTGGTCATCGTGTGATTACCAATTCGAGCCGATGTGGTTATGGAATAAAGACCGATTCGGCCATTCACAAGGGCCTTTGTCACGCCGGGATAACAATGTCCGGACATTAGATTGACCGATTGGTGGAAGTGCGCATAGTTTGTGGCCTGGCAACGACGCCACGGTTCATCGGAATTGTTTCGGATGGGCCCACCCGAAGGGACACAACGAAGTGAAGCTCTCGATCACGAAGCGGGCTCTCGGCGCACTCGCGCTGGCCGCCACCTCCACCGTCATCCTCGCCGCGTGCAGCGGCGGTGGATCCTCTTCCGCCGATTCCGGAGCGGGCTTGGCCGATGGATTCGGCAGCCGCAACGAGAATCGCAACGCCTATTTCCTGACCTATTACAACCCCGCCAGCGACACCTTCTGGGCGCAGATCCAGAAGGGGGCGGACGACGCCGCCGAACTCGGCGGTCTCACGCTCACCTCGCAGACCGCGGACGGCGATCCCGACAAGATGGTCGATCTGGTGAACACCGCGATCGCGACCAAGCCTTCCGTCATCTACATGCCGTTCAACGAGGGTGAGAAGTGGGTCCAGGTGGCGTGCGATGCTCACGACGCCGGGATCCAGGTCGTCTCCTACAACGTCCCGGCGCCGGAATCGGCCGGGGACTGCGTCTCCGGCTTCGTCGGACAGGACTTCCGCGAGGTCGGCACGATCGTCGGCGAGGCGATGTTGAAGCAGATCGATCTGAAGGACGGCGACGAGGTGCTCTTCGCGGCCGAGGAGCCCGACCAGAACTACGCGATCGAGCGCGGCGGCGGAGTGCAGGATGCGATCGATGCGGCCGGCATCGACGTGAAGGGCGAGTTCCTGCGCACCACCGCCACCGACGCGGACGCGCTGGATGCGATGACCACCTGGATCACCGCCCACCCTGACGCGAAGGCGATCGTGCCGCTCGGCGGCGTCCCGCACCGCAACGCCGTCGCCGCGGAGGATGCCGCCGGATCGACGATCCCCATCATCGGTTTCGACACCTCGGCCCAGGTCGTGGACGGTATCAAGGCCGGTCGCATCCTCGCCACCGCTGACCAGCAGGGCTACGTGCAGGGCTTCCAGTCGGTCACCCAGGGCGTGCTCTACATCGACTTCGGTCTCTCGCCCGCGAACATCAACTCCGGTGGTCTGGGTCTGATCACCAAGGACAACGTCGACCTCCTCGAGGCGAAGGACCTGCAGGGCATCCGCTACTAGCGGCCCGCCGCCACATTCCCCTTCCCGCCTCGTCGCACCGGCTCGGATGCGGGGCCGCACAGGTCCCGCATCCGACGCCTCCCCTTCTCTCCCGCCACGGCGTCCGCCGTGCCACCAGACTCGATCCCCTTCTCAGAAAGGCGAGTACCCCGTGTCTTCACCGGTGAAGCCCCCTACCTCCCCCCAGCCCGTGATGGTCGCCCCGCTGGCGACCCAGGGCATCCACCAGCCGGCCCCGACCGGCCGCCGACTCAGCGACAACGTCGCGGTCACTCCGATGGAGCGGCTGCGCGAGAACTTCCGCTACACCCGCGGTCGCGGCGCCCTCGAGATCGGCGTGATCACCGCGCTGGTCTTCATCGCCTTCTGCATCGCCAGCCTCGTGGCGCCGACCAGCTTCCCGTTCCTCTCGCCCAGCAACCTCTCGGGCGTGATCTCGCAGTCGATCCCCGTCTACGCGATCCTCTCGATCGGCGCCGGAATCCTGATGATCACCGACGAGTTCGACCTCTCGCTCGGCGCCAACATCGGCTTCTCCGCGATCGTGTTCATCCGGGTGACCGAGTCGAGCGGATGGCCGATCGGCGCGCTGGTGGGCATCGCGGCCGCCGTCAGCATCGCGCTGATCAACGGCATCGTCGTCATCGCCACCAAGATCCCGTCCTTCATCGCCACCCTCGGCCTGGGCTTCTTCTGGCTCGGCGCGAGCTTCTTTGTCAACGGCACGGCCCCCGCGGTGCTGCGGGCCGACGAGGGCTTGAAGATGATCTTCGCCGGTGACTTCGGGGTCTTCCGCTCGCAATTGATCTGGATGCTGATCATCGGCGTCGCGGCGTGGGTGTTCCTGCACCGCCACAAGACCGGTAACCACCTCTTCGCGGTCGGCGGCAACGCGGCGGCGGCCAAGGCGATCTCGATCAACCCGGTCAAGGTCAAGCTGCTCGCCTTCGGCATCCTCGGCCTGATGGTCGGCATCGCCGCCGTGCTGATCTCGGTTCGCACGAACGCGATGCAGCCCGGCACTACCCAGGACTACACACTGATGGCCATCGCCGGCGCCGTCGTCGGCGGCTGCTCGCTCAACGGCGGTCGCGGCTCGATCACGGGGATGATCGTCGGCGCCGCGCTGATCCAGCTCATTCAGAACGGCCTGATCCTCGCGAAGGCTCCCGGCTTCTACGTCCAGCTCTTCGTCGGGCTGCTCATCGTCGTCGCCGCCGTGTTCAACAAGCTCATGGAAGGAAAGGCATCATGACCGACGCCACCACCGCCGGCATCCTCACCGCCGCCGAGAACTCCGGCCGCATCGAGGACTACCTCCTCCGCGTCGAGGGCATCACCAAGAAGTACGGCGCGAACACCGTGCTCAACGACGTCAGCTTCGACATCGGCAAGAGCGAGGTCGTCGGCCTGCTCGGCGACAACGGTGCCGGCAAGTCGACTCTGGTCAAGATCATGTCGGGCGTGGTGCCGATGACGTCCGGCTCCTACTACTGGGACGGCCAGCTGCAGCCCAAGGTCGATCGGTCCGTCACCGAGACGCTCGGCGTCGAGACGATCTTCCAGGACTCGGCGCTGGTGCCGACGATGTCGATCAGCCGCAACATCTTCATGGGGCGCGAGGTCACCAACAAGCTCGGCTTTATGAAGATGCGGCAGATGGATGCGATCGCCACGAACATCCTCGACACCGTGGTCACGATCGAAGGCATCAAGAGTTCGCGACAGCTGGTGGCATCGCTCTCCGGCGGTCAGGCGCAGGCCGTGGCCATCGCCCGGGCCGTGCACTTCAAGCGCAGCCTGCTGATCCTCGACGAGCCGACCTCGGCGCTGGCCGTCCGGGCGACGGAGGCGCTGCTGAGCTACCTGCGTCAGCTCAAGGGTGAGGGCGTCAGTTCGGTGCTGGTGACGCACAACCTGCACCACGCCTACCAGGTCTGCGACCGGCACATCGTGATGAACCACGGTCGCAAGATCCTCGATGTCCGCCGCGAGGACACCTCCGTGGAGGAGCTCACCGCCGCCGTCGTCGAGGGCGCGGAGGGTGTGCGCCGCTTCCGCGAAGGGAAGTCCCTCACGCAGGCCACCATCTGATCGGTCCCGTGGGCCGGGGAGGGGCGCTCGCACCGACGAGCGCCCCTCCTTTCGTCCTTCCAGGAGCCACCCCGTCCGCGACCGAAGGAGTTCGCCATGACGATGACCGCCGAGACCGCCCTGCACGAGCTGCTGCTGGACCTCGACCGCAGCGGACCCGTTCCGCTCTACTGGCAGATCGCCGAGCGGCTGGAAGCCGCCATCACCTCCGGTGCGATCGCCGCCGGTGCCCGCGTCGAGAACGAGGTGTCGCTGAGCGCGCGCCTCGGGCTGTCGCAGGTGACCGTCAAGAAGGCGATGGCGCGACTGGTCACCAAGGGGCTCGTGGTGCGACGACGCGGCTTCGGCACCGTCGTCGTCCCCGCGGGCGCCACCCGCCGGCTCGCACTGACCAGCTTGTACGACGACCTGCTCCATGCTGGTCGGGTTCCAGGCACCGTGGTGCTCTCGCGCGAGTCGATCGCCGCGGACGCGACGCTCTCCGCCCGGCTGGCGGTGCCGATCGGCACCGAGGTGCTCCGCGTCCGCCGGCTCCGCTCGGCGGACGCGATCCCGATCGCGCTGCTGGAGAACGTGCTCGTGCCGCGTTTCGCGAGCGTGACGGAGTCGGAGCTGGTCTCCGGCGGGCTGTACGCGGCGATCCGGGCGCGAGGCACGCACATCAGCGTCGCCCATCAGGTCATCGGCGCCCGGACCGCAACGGCGCGCGAGTCGACGATGCTGGCGCTGGAGGCGCGCGAGCCGCTGCTCACCCTGCAGCGCACGGCGTTCGACGCGGCGGGCGTTCCGATCGAGTACGGCGACCACTGCTACCGCACGGACGCGCACTCCTTCGACGTCACGGTGGTCCTGCCGTAGCCGGTCCCGGCTGCTCGCACGAAGGAGCCCCCTCGATCCGCGCGATGACGGATCGAGGGGGCTCCCGAGGTGAGGTACCCGACTTCTCGGGCTACCGGACTTTCTTGATGGGGAAGATCGCGACGGCGCCGAGGATGGCGGCGACGGCACAGACGGTGAACCACAACCCGTAGTTGTTGCCGGTCGGGTCGCTGACGTAGACGAGGATGCCACCGATCAGGGGCGCGATGGTCTGGGGCAGTGCGTTGGCGATGTTGAAGACGCCGAGGTCCTTGCCGGAGTCGTCGGGGTTGGGCAGGACGTCGACCACGAGCGCGAGGTCGACGCCGACGTAGATGCCGTAGGCGATGCCGAGCAGACCCTCGAGGATGTAGAAGGCGCCGATGTCCTGCACGAAGATCAGCGCGAAGGTGCCGATGGCGAACAGGGCGGTCGAGCTCCAGACGAAGACCTTGCGGCGGCCGATGCGGTCGGAGAGCCAGCCGGCGAAGTAGCTCGCGCCGATCAGGGCGATGGTGTAGATCAGCACGCTGGTCGAGATCACCGCGGGGATGTCGCCCTCGGGCACCTCGACGTGGTTGAGCAGGTAGAAGAAGCGGAAGGTCGTGAAGCCGAAGCTGGCGAAGGTGATCAGGAAGCGCGACCACCAGGCGAGGGCGTAGTCGGGGTTCTTGACCGGGCTGACCCAGAAGGTCTCGATCCAGTCGCGGAACGTGGCGCGCGGGGGCTTAGCGGGCAGCTGCTTGTCCGGCAGCACGACGGCGAAGATGATCATCGCGACGATCGCGAGGATCGAGGGCCCGACGAACATGATGAAGAGCTGGTCGACGAAGATCTGGGCGACGTAGGTTCCGCCGAGGATGCCGACGTTCTGTGCGATGCCCAGCGCCGCGGTGATCTTGCCGCGCTGGAACTTCGGCACCTGGTCGGCGAGGGTGGCGATGAACGGCGCCAGCGTCATGTTCGCGCCGAGCTGGGCGAGCGACCAGCCGATGGTCGCGACGAGCAGATCGGGCGCCAGCGCCATGATCGCGAAGGCGACGGTCATGATGACCGTACCGGAGACGATCCAGATGCGGCGGCGGCCGAGACGGCTCGTGGTGCGGTCGGAGAGGCGACCGAAGACAACGTTGGCGATCGTGGCGAAGAGGGCGCCGAATCCGCCGAGCACGGCGGCTCCGGCCGTGGCGCCGTTCGCCGTGATCACGCCGGCGTCCACGAGCGACGTGATCTTGATGCCGATGCCGACGATCGCGGGGCCGAGCAACGCGATGAAGAAGATCAGCTGGGCGAGAAGGAGCCAGACGACGTAACTGCGCTTGGCCGGTTCCGTGGGCTCCGGGAACATGCTGTCCTTGCCCAGTGTGCGTGTGGACGTGGTCATGCCCGAAGGCATCCCCGCCGCGGATCCGCTCGATGTCGTCATTGCCGTATTCCTCACCGTTGAAGTGTCGTGGAAGCGCCAGGTGCAAAAAGCAACCGTTGGTCGGTATTGAGTATGAGGCTCGAATCGCATCTTGACAAGATGTTCGTTCGCGATAGTCCGACGAGGCGCGGGGAGGGGGATCGCGGCGGCTCTGGATCGGCGCCGTGGCGATCAGGTCGACCGAGACGGCGCTCGACGATCGCGGTGCTCACAAGGGCGGGGTCCCGCGTCGCGGGAGCCCACCCGAGCCGGAACGACAGGGCCACCACTGCGCTCATCCACCGACCGGCGGCATGACGCTACGCCCACCGGATCGTTGCGCGCCCGGGGTTGTTTTTTCAGCGAGTGGCGTGGCGGATCGGTCCGGATGTGACGCCGCACGACGTTCCATGACGTCCGGAGTCACCGAGCCCTCGTGCGAAGCGGCGCCGTTTTCTAGCGTCGAGGGATGACGACCTCCACCACCACCGCCACCTCCACCACCACCACCTCGACGCCCGCCGACGCCGCGGCCGACCGCCTGGACATCGCCGGCGTGCTCGCCCGCCACGGCTACGCCCTCGATCACCGGGATGCGGCCCTGCTGCACTCCACAGTGACGGCGGATGCGCGGCTCGCGACGCTGCTCGATCCGCTCGGGCCGCAGCACGCACCCGCGGCGATCGCGACCCTGCTGCTGTCGCGACCGGAGTCGGCGTCGGTGACGACGCGCGAACACGTGCTGCGCAATGCGCTGACCACGATCACCGGCGATCGCGCGCGCGTCATCGGTGAGTTGGGGCTGGTGCAGCTCGAGCTCGGCGTCGACGGGGGCGCCGTGCGCCGCCAGCTCGACGCGACATCGGTGGACACCCTGCTGCGCACCGACAGCGGCTGGCGACTGGCCGAGCGCCGGCTGCTGCTGGTCGACGTCGACGTCGCGGCGGTGACGGTGCCGATCGAGCGTCGGGCGTTGATCGAGCGCGGGGCGGATGTGCTCGCCGAGCCGCGATTCCTCGACGAGTCGACGCCGTCGAGCGGGGGCGGCTCCGAGCTGCTCGACATCGAGGCGGCCCTGGCGCTGGACGCCCTGAGTCGGGCGCGGGCGTTCACCGCCGGGCTGGGGCTGCGCCACCTGGTCAGCAACGTGAAGGCGATCGTCGATGGTGATCGCGCCACCGCGGAGTCGGAGTTCGTGCGCACGACGCTGCTCGAGGGCGGTCGTCGACGGGAGAGCGGTGTCGAAGAGACGCGCTTGCGGCGGGGTGAGCGGGGCTGGATCCTCGAGTCCCGCACCGAGTCCGTGAAGAGCGACGTGTCCGCCCCGGCGACTCCGGGCGCGCGCGAACGGGCGGCGATCGAGGCCGGAGCCGCGGTGCTGCGCGCGCTCGATGAGCCGCATCCCGCCGTGCTCGGGCGCGTCGAGGATGCGCGGGTCGAGATCCGCGAGCTGCTGATCCGCTACTCGTCCGCCTTCGACCAGGAGCGCTGGGAGCTGATCGACGACGTCTTCACGGCCGACGTCGATTTCGGCGGAATCGACGCCGCCGACTTCGTCGGGCAGGCCAAGGCGCTCTACCACGACCGCCTCACCGGGCTGCACAGCATCGCGGAGCCGATACTGCGGATCGAGGGCGATCGGGCGTTCTCGTACACCGACTTCACCACGATCGCGATCCACGAGGCGGCGGACGGCAGCGCGGATCACCTGGATCGGCTGCGTTCCGGCGGGTTCTACCTCGACGAGTTGCGTCGCACCGAGCACGGCTGGCGGATCTCGAAGCGATCGGTCGCCTTCAGTTCGAGCGTGCGCGACACGATCGCGGGCGGGCCGGAGCTGCGCGCGGCGATCCGGCGCACCCGCGAGCGGTTCAGAGCGGTGACGACGCTGCAGGACTGAGCGCCCGTCAGACTTCGCCGACACGAGCGATGGAGCGCTCCATTCTCCGCTACGGTTCTAAGGGTCGGCGCCGATGGTGCGCCAGGGATGCGGAGAGCGAGATGGTGGCAGGACCGACGGCGAGGCTCGCCCTGATCGGCTCGGGCGCGATGGCGGCGGTGCACGCCGCGAACATCGCCGACAGTGCGCGAGCGACCCTCGTCGCGGTCGCCGGCGGGCGGGGGAGTGCGGATCTGGCCGCGCGCTACGGCGCGCGGGTCGAGTCGCTCGACACCGTGTTCGAGCTGCCGGACGTGGACGGGGTCGTGATCGCGTCGCCGAATCGCTTCCACGTCGAGCACATCCTCGCGGCCGCCGCCGGCGGCAAGGCCGTGCTCGTGGAGAAGCCGGTCGACCTCGACCTCGCGCGGGTGGATGCGTGCATCGCCTCCGTCGGTTCCGCCGCCGCGCGGATCGTGGTCGCCTTCAATCGCCGCTTCGATCCGTCGATCGGCTCGGCGCGGGAGCGCGCCGTCGGGGGAGAGATCGGCACCGTGACGCAGCTGACGGTCATCAGCCGCGACCCGACCCCGCCCGCGCTGGAGTATCTGCCGACCTCCGGCGGGATCTTCCGCGACATGACCATCCACGACTTCGACATCGTGCGGCACTTCCTCGGCGAGATCACCTCGGTGCGGGCGACGACGCAGTACACGGATGCCGACATCGCGGCGGTCGGTGACCCGGACGGCGCGGTGACGGTGCTGACGGCGCGATCGGGGGCGATCGCGACGATCGTGAACGCGCGGCGCAACGCCTTCGGCTACGACCAGCGCCTCGAGGCCTTCGGTCCGAACGGTTCGATCTCGGTCGGGAATCCGCTGGAATCGACCGTGTCCGTGGCCGGGCCGGGCTCCGCCGGCGCGGTGGGGCGGATCCTCACGGCCTACCGCGATCGCTACGCGGCGGCGTATCGGGCCGAGGTCGAGCACCTCGTCGAGGTCATCCTCGACGACGTTGCGTCGCGATCGACCCTGCTCGACGGTCGCGCGGCGCTGGCGCTGGCCGACGCGGCGACGCTGTCGGCCGCGACCGGCGACGCGATGACGCCCGCCCCGTGATCGGGCTCACTCGCTGCCGCGGCGGAAGCGCGCGGCCGGATGCGTCGCCGGCAGGCGGTCACCGCCTCCGGTAACGCGAGAGCGCAGCGTCTCGCCCGGGCGATACGCCTCGCGCAGGCGCCCGCGGCGGCGCAGCTCCGGCACGACCAGCTCGACGAAGTCGCGAAGGGTGTCGAACGAGTGGTACTGCCGCAAGTTGATGCCGTCAATGCCGACGTCGTCGAGCCAGCGTTCGATCTCATCCGCGACTTGCTCCGGCGTCCCCACGGCGAAGAAGCGGCCGTGCCAGGCCTCGTCGACCCGATCGAGGTACTCGCCCACGGTCGCCTCCAGCGGTAGTGACGCGGCGGCCGGATGATCGGTCAGCCCCTCCGCGGCGAGCGCGTCGCGCACGGAGCGCTCGCTCGGGTGCTCGAGCGGATGGAAGATCACGCTGTTGTGGATGAGCTTGCCCTCCGCACTCGCGAGGGCACGGTACTCGCGGTACTTGCGCTCCGCCTCCGCCGCGGTGGGCGCGACGATCACGCCGGCCTGGGTCACGAAGCGCGCGTCGGCCGCGCTGCGCCCGGCCGCCTCGGCCGCCGACCGGGTCGCGGCGATCGTCGCCTCCACCGCCTTCCCGCCGGTGAACACGACCTCGGCGTGGGCGCCGGCCCGCGCGATGCCGGCCGGCGAGCCCGTCGCCAGGTAGAGGACGGGCGTGCGCTGCCGCGACGGCTCGGACAGGTGCGGCCCGGCCACCCGGTAGAACCGGCCGTTGTGGTCGATCGGATGCACCTTGGCCGGATCGGCGTACACCCCGGCCCCGGCGTCCGCGAGCACCGCGTCGTCCTGCCACGATCCCTCCCACAGCTGGTAGACCACGTCGAGGTACTCCTCCGCGCGCAGGTAGCGCTCCTCGTGCGGGATCTGCTCGTCGAGGCCGAAGTTGCGGGCGGCGTTAGGCAAGTACGAGGTGACGATGTTCCAGCCGACGCGCCCGTCCGTGAGGTGGTCGAGCGTGCTCATCCGGCGGGCGAAGGCGAACGGCGGCTCGTAACTGGTCGAGGAGGTGATGCCGAAGCCGAGGTGTTCGGTCACCGCCGCCATCGCCGGAACGACGAGCATCGGGTCGTTGTTCGGCAGTTGCAGGCCCTCGCGCGCCGCGCCCGCGAAGCCGCCGTCGTAGACGTCGTACGCGCCCAGGACGTCCGCGAGGAAGACCGCGTCGAAGCCGCCGGACTCCGCCAGCCGGGCCAGCTCCAGCCAGTAGGACAGCTGGGTGTAGCGCGTGCGGTTGTTGCCGGGCAGACGCCAGAGTCCGTGCGTGATGTGACCGACGCAATTCATCTCGAACAGGTTGAGGATCAGCTGTTTGGGCATCGCGGGCTCCCGGTGGTGGACATCGTGGCAACGTTACGGGAACCGGCGCCGCGTTCCGGGCGGCGCCGTCCGGCAGCCCGGCCGTCCGGCAGCCCGGCCGTCCGACAGAATGGATGCTCCCGCCACTTCCAGCAACAGGACCCCGTGGACACTCCGAAATTCCCCTGGGTCGGCCTGCTCACGCTCGCCGGCGCCATCTTCGTCTCGGTCTCGAGCGAATTCCTCCCCACCGGCCTGATCCCGGACATGTCGCGCGACCTCGGCGTGAGCATCGCGCTGACGGGTCAGCTCGTCACGATCTTCGCCGCGACCGTGGTGGTCGCGACGACGCCGCTGGCGATCCTGACGCAGCGCTTCTCGCGCAAGTCGTTGGTGATCGTGGTGCTCTGCGTGATCGCCACGGCGAACGTGCTGGCGGCGCTGGCGCCGAGCTTCGAACTGCTGGTCGGCGCGCGCATCCTCGGCGGTCTCGCGCACGGACTCTTCTGGGCGGTGGTCGCCGCGTACTCCGCGCACCTCGTGCCGCTGGCGCAATTGGGTCGGGCCACCGCGATCACCGCGGGCGGAGGCTCCGCCGCCTTCGTGCTCGGCGTGCCGTTCGGCACGGCGCTCGGCCACGCCCTCGGCTGGCGCGCCGCGTTCGCGATCTTCGGCGCGATCGTGCTGGTGCTCGCCCTCGTCGTGGCGCGTTTCCTGCCCGCCGTCGATCACCAGGTTCCGCTGCGGACGGGCGAGATCGCCCTGCCGGTGCGCCGCGACCCCAGCCTGCGCCGGGTGATCGCGCTCTGCGTGGTGATCCTGCTGGTGCTGATCGGGCAGAACACGCTGTCGACCTACATCACGCCGTGGCTGGAGGACGCGTCGTTCGCGCCCGACGCGATCCCGCTGATCCTGTTCCTGTTCGGTGGCGCCGGCGCGATCGGCCTGGTGATCGCGGGTTACACCACCGACCGGTTCCCGCGCCGCGGCTTCATCGTCGCGATCCTCGTCGTGGCGCTGGCGCTCGGGGCGCTCGCCACGGCGGCGGGCGCCGGCGCGATCGCTGTGGTGATCGTCGCGGCGATCACCTGGAACATCGCGTTCGGCGGCATCCCCGCCATGATGCAGACGCGGATGCTCGCGACCGCATCCGTGCCGGTGCGCGGGATCGCGGCCGCACTGCAGACCACGGCGTTCAACATCGGCATCGGCGGCGGCGCGATCGTCGGCGGACTCGTGGTCGAGGGCGTCGGCCTCGCGGCCCTGCCGTGGGTCGCCCTCGGCACGATCCTCGTCGGACTCGCCGTCAGCCTCGTGATGGACGCGCGGTACGCCGCGATCGACAGCCGCGCCCGCTGACGGCGTGTGACGCGGGCTGTTGACGTGGGCTGGGCGCCGCGATCTACCAGTCCAGATCGAGCGGATCCGTCGTCTGCTCCTGGGTCACGGGAGGGCGGCGCGGTGGCCGCGGAGCGTCGACGGTGCCGCGCACTCCCGAGCGCTGGATCGCACGCTGGATCATCAGGTCGCGCTCGTTGGGATCGCCGACGTAGCGGATGTCGCGCAGCCCCTGCCCCTGGGCGGCGGATTCGAACACGAAGTGCCCGTAGCCGAGGATCCGCCCCAGGAAAGGCTTGTGCACGGCGATGTCGAGGATGCGCGACATCGGCATCGTCGCGATGTGCTGGTCGAACACGCCGTTGACCCGGAAGACGCGGATGTTCGTGATGACGAAGCGATCCATGTGCAGAGCGAGGATGCGGTAGCCGGCCTGGCCGGCGATGCCGATCGCGAGCGCCAGCGCGATCCAGCTGGGCCAGTCGTGCACCAGGATGGCGAGGAAGAACAGCATCAGCGCGATGAACAGGCGGGCCAGCGGGCCGACGATCGCCATCCAGTGCCGGCGCACCTCGTCGATCACCACCTCGCCCTCGTCGGCGATGAGGTGCTGGCTGATGTTCGGGTCGAACCACCGATCGAGGATCGGCACCGGGCTACTCCGCCAGCGCGGTGAAGAAGGTGACGACCGCCGAGACGATGTTCGCGATGCCGTCGCCGATCGCGCCGACCACGTTCGCGGCCTCGGTCGGGCGGGTCACGAGGTAGAAGACGCAGAACAGCGCCAACAGGATGATGATCGTGCGCTTGATGACCTTCACGGCTTCCGCCTCCTCTCCGGGCGCGCTGACATGCGCCGCGCGCAACTCTGGCACACAATGCGGGCGGAGCCTCGAGGGCGCGCCGCGTTCGAGGGTCGACGTGTCATCGGTCTTGACGGTGCACTTGTTTTTTGCAAGTGTGGAGCCATCCACTCAGGAGCTCACGAAGGAGACCACCATGATGTTCGTCAACCTGCCCGTTACCGATCTCGACCGCGCGAAGGCGTTCTACGAGGCGCTCGGCTACAGCATCAATCCCATGTTCACCGACCACAACGCCGCCTGCGTCGTCGTCGAGGAGGACCACAACTACTTCATGATCCTCGTGCGCGAGTACTTCCAGACCTTCACCGACCTCCCGATCGGTGACAACGCCGTCGCTCCGTCCGTGACGACGGCGATCTTCGTCGACAGCCGCGACGCCGTCGACGACGCGGCGACCAAGGGACTCGCCGCGGGCGGTTCGGAGTCGCGCCCGGCGGCCGACTACGGCTTTATGTACCAGCGCCAGATCGCCGACCCGGACGGCAACATCCTCGAGTTCGGCTGGATGGACCCGGCCGCCGCCGCGAACGGCCCCGAGGCCGCTGCGGGTCAGCAGGCCTGAGTCTCTGATGGCGGCACGCGAATACGGGCAGTACTGCGGCGTCACCCGGGCTCTCGAGCTCGTCGGTGAGCGCTGGACGCTGCTCATCGTTCGCGACCTCCTCGTGGGGCCGCGTCGCTACGGTGAGCTCGCGGCGGGCCTGCCCCGCATCCCGAGCAATATCCTGGCGGCGCGGCTGAAGGAGCTGCAGGAGGCCGGCCTGATCCGCCGGATGCCGCGCTCGCGCGTGATCGTCTACGAACTGACGGGCTACGGGCGCGAGCTCGAGCCCGTGGTGCTGGCCTTGGGAGCGTGGGGCTTCAAGGCGATGGGCGAGCCGCGCGAGGAGCAGATCGTTACGCCCGATTCGATGACCATGGCGCTGCGGACCGCCTTCCGCCCGCAGGTCGCGGCACTGCTGCCGGCGACGGGGTACGCGGCGCACTTCGGCGCCGCGGACCTGCTGATCCGCGTGGACGGCTCACGCTTGGACGTGGCGCGCGGCGACGGACCCGTCGACCTGGCCTTCACCGCCGGCCCCGACATCCACCGGGTGATCTCGGGCGAGTTGGCGCCCGCCCGGGCGATCGCGACCGGTGTGGTCGAGGTGCTGCACGGCCGCGGCGACCTCCTGTCGCGCTTCGCGGACACCTTCCACCTGGCGGCCTGACCGCGAAGGCGGGCGCGCCCGGAGGCCGGTTCAGCCGGCGGCGGCGCGGGTGAGCGTCGAGAAGCGGTAGCGCACGCCGGTGCGTGAGGTCTGCCACTCACCCGGGATGCCGCTCCAGCCGTCCGTCGACGGCGCGACGGTGTCGCCGGGTACGTCGAGGTCGATCTCGGTGACTTCCAGCACATCGGCTTCGGCGATGGCCTCTCGGTAGAGCTCGCCGCCACCGATCACCCAGACCGGTGCGGCGCCGGCCAGCTGCAGCGCCTCCGCCAGCGAACCGGCACGCTCGGCGCCGTCCGCGTGCCACCCGGCGTTGCGGCTGACCACGATGTTGCGGCGATCGGGCAGCGGGCGCGCCCGGTCCGGCAGCGAATCCCAGGTGCGTCGGCCCATGATCACGGCCGAGCCCAGGGTCGCCCGCTTGAAGTGCGCGAAGTCCTCCGGCACGTGCCACGGGATGGTGCCGGCATCACCGATCACGCCCGCCGGCGTCTGCGCCCAAATCAGGCCGAGCTGCGCGTGCGAACCGCGCCGGCTCAAACGGCGACCGCCGCGCGGATGCCGGGGTGGTGCTGGTAGTCCGCGACCACGAAGTCGTCGAAGTCGTAGTCGAAGATCGACCCCGGGCGGCGCGCGAGGATGAGCGTGGGGGCCGGGTACGGGTCGCGGCTGAGCTGCAGCTCGACCTGCTCGACGTGGTTGTCGTAGATGTGGCAGTCGCCGCCCGTCCAGACGAACTCGCCGACCTCAAGGCCGGTCTGCTGGGCGATCATGTGTGTGAGCAGCGCGTAGGAGGCGATGTTGAACGGCACACCGAGGAACATGTCGGCGCTGCGCTGATACAGCTGGCAGGAGAGCTTGTTGTCGGCCACGTAGAACTGGAACAGGGCGTGGCAGGGGGCGAGCGCCATGTTCGGGATGTCGGCCGGGTTCCACGCCGACACCAGCAGCCGGCGCGAGTCGGGGTTGCGCCGGATCTCCTCGATCACCTCGGCGATCTGGTCGATCGTCTGCCCGCCCGCCGTGGGCCAGGAGCGCCACTGCACGCCGTAGACCGGGCCGAGCTCGCCGGAGGCATCCGCCCACTCGTCCCAGATGGTGACGCCGTTCTCCCGCAGCCAGTTCACGTTCGACTCGCCGCGGAGGAACCAGAGCAGCTCGTACGCGATGGAGCGGAAGTGCACTCGCTTCGTGGTGATCAGCGGGAACCCGTCGGCCAGGTCGAAGCGGATCTGGCGCCCGAAGAGGCTGCGGGTTCCGGTTCCGGTGCGGTCGCCCTTGCGGGTGCCGTCCTGCAGGACCTCGTTCAGCAATGCCTCGTACGGGCCCCATGCGCTAGTCGTCACCGGTCGATGGTATCGCCGCTCCGGGCCCGGATCGGGAGGATGCTCGGATCGGCTTCGCCCGCTCGCCGCACCCGTTCTGGGTCGAGCGCTTCGCGACGGTTGCGGCATAGCGTCGGAAGCCGAGCCCCATTCCTCCGATTTCCTCCCACTTTCTCCGACTTCCCCCGACGAAGGATCCGCCGTGCCCCGCATCCGCTTGCTCCTGGCCCCTCTCGTTCTGCTGATCGCGCTGCTGGCGTCGCCACCCGCGCTCGCGGAGGCTCCGACCGGTTCGATCTCGGGCACCGTCACGTCCGGGGGCGGTGGCGAGCTGAGCCAACCGGTGCTGGTCAGCGCCCGGCAGGGCTCCTACAACGCGAACTGGATCGCCTACGCCGACGCTCGGACCGGTGAGTACACGATCGACGGTCTGCCGGCCGGCAGCTACCTCGTCTACTTCATGCCCGTTGTCACCGACATCTTCACCCCGCAGTATCGCGAGCAGCTCTTCGACGGCGTGTATCGCCAGGCGGAGGCCACCCGGATCGAGATCACCGCGGCGGGCGAGACCGTCGCCGGGGTCGACGCCGTGATGACCTACGAGGACCCGGTCGCGGCTCTCGCCTGCGTCGACCCGCACGACCGCGCCGCGGTGCGCGCTCTGCCGCGCCAGTTCGTCGCGCTCGGCGGATCCCTCACGGGCCTCACCCGCGCCGACCTCGCCTCGTACGCGCAGCGTTGCTTATGACGCCTCGCGCAGCGTTGCTTATGACGCCTCGCGCAGCGCTGCTTCTGACGCCTCGCCCGGGGCGGCCCGGTCCGCCGGTCAGAGTTCGGCGAGCGCCGCTGCGATCGCGCGGATGCAGCGCTCGAGCAACTCGGGCGGCATCGCGAAGTTGAACCGCACGAAGCCCGCGCCGCCCAGGCCGCTGTCGGCGCCGTCGGAGGCGACGACTCCGGCGCGTTCGGCCAGGAAGGCCGCCGGCGAGGTGCCGGCGGGCAGCGCGAAGGATCGGAAATCCAGCCAGGCGAGGTAGGTCGCCTCCGGGATCCGGTAGCCGACCCCCGGCGCGTGTTCGGCGAGCAGCTCGGCCAGAAGTCGGCGATTGTGATCGAAGCGTGCGATCGTCTCGTCCAGCCAGGCCACGCCCTCGCCGTACGCGGCCGTCGCCGCGACGGCGCCGAGGATGCTGCCGCCCTGCGAGGGAACCACATCCAGTTCGCGCCAGATCCGCTGGTCCTCGTCGTTGGTCAGGATGAGCTGCGCCGATTTCAGGCCCGGGATGTTCCAGCCCTTCGAGGTCGCCGTCGCGGTGATGGTGTGTCGGGCCGTGACCGCATCCAGCGCGGCGTACGGCAGGTGCTCGGCGCCGACGTACACGATCGGCGCGTGGATCTCGTCGGAGAACACCCGCGCGCCGTGTCGCTCCACCACGGCCGAGATCTCGCGCATCTCCTGTGCGGTCATCACTTGGCCGAGCGGATTGTGCGGGTTGCACAGCAGCAGCAGGCCCGCCCCCGCGGCGAAGGCCTCGTCGAGCCCGTCGAGGTCGATCCGCCAGCGGCCGTCGACCACCTCGGACGCGAGCTGCACGACCTCGCGGCCGAGGGTCGGCGGTACGGCGAGGAACGGCGCGTAGCACGGAGTCGGAACCACGACAGCGGAGCCGGGCCGGGTGAAGGTGCGCACGGTGATCCGCAGGCCCTCGACCACGTCCGGCACCAGGTGCACACGCTCGGCAGCCACCGGCCAGTCGTAGCGTTCGCCGAGGAACCGGGCGCAGGCCGCCTCCGCGGTTTTCGCCGCGTGATCGGGCAGATAGGTGAGGAAGCCGGCATCCACCGCCTCGTGCAGCGCCCGGCTCACCACGGGGGCGGTGCCGAAATCGGACTCGGCGATCCAGGCGCCGACGTTCTGCGGCGCCACCTCCCACTTGCGCGAGGTGAACCGGCCGGGCACGGCGCCGGGCCCGTCCGCTGCGCCGGGCGGCGCGACGCCGGGGTCGGTGACGGTCATCGGATCTCGGTCCGCGGCCGCACGGCGACGTCCGTGAGGTGCACGTCGTCGCCGGCGTCGACCACGAAGCGCACCGCCCTGGCCACGGACGAGGGCTGGATGTAGCGCTCCGGCTGGTAGGGATCGCCGCTGTACTCGTGCGAGCGCCGCAGCATCGGCGTGTCCGTCTGGCCGGGGGCGACCGTCGCGACGCGGAGGCCGGCCGCGGCCTCATCGATCCGCAGCACGTCGGCGAAGGCGCGCAGGGCGTGTTTCGACGCGGTGTAGACGGCGCTGCCCGGCACCGGCTTGGTGCTCGCGCCGGAGCCGATGAAGATCACGGTGCCGCGGGAGACGCGCAGCGCGGGCAGCAGCAGCCGGGTGAGATCCGCCGGCGCGATCACGTTGAGCCCCAGGTACGTCTGCCAGGTCTCGGGATCGGCCTCGTCGATCGGCAGCGCTTGGCCGACGGCGGCGGAGTGCACCACGACGTCGACGGCGGGCAGCTCGGCGACGATCCGGGCGCGGTCGTCGGCATCCGTCAGGTCGGCGGCGAACGGGCGGATTCCCGGTCGGCGCAGTTCGGCGACGGCGTCCGCGGTGCGGCCGACCGCGAGCACATCGTGCGTCGACGCCAGATCGAGCGCGATGGCGAGCCCCATGCCGCTGGTCGCACCGGCGACGAGAGCGATGGGGCGGGCGGCGCCCGACGTGGGCGAGGCGACGGGCGGCAGGGATTCAGACACGGGATGTCTCCAATTCGGTTGCGGGGACGGGAGAAGGCGCGGGAGCGGGCATCGGGATGAGTCGGGGGAACAGGGTGCCGAACGCCGCGCATGCGGCGCCGTCGCTCTCGCGCAGGAACATCGCATCGGTGCGCGGCATCGGGCTGACGATCGTGTCGCCGCGGTTGTCGTTGACCGGGATACCGATCGCGTGGATCCGCGGATTCAGAATGCCGTCGCCGCGGCGCAGGCGGCCGCTGGCCGGGTCCACGTCGATGCCGGGTCCGGCGATCCGGCTGCCGTCGATCGCGACGCGGGTGTGCGAGCGCAGCACGCCGCGTCCGGCGAGGCCGGCGAGCAGAGGATCGCGCGTCGAGCCGGCGTCGTGCCCGGCGAGGAACGCGTCCAGCAGCACCGTCGCCCGCACGGCCGAGCCGTTCACCTGCGCCGACGTGGCGACGAAGGCGTCGCCGTCGACGGCGATCGTCGCGGCCGGGCCGAGGAAGTGCACGAGGCCCGCCTCGGCCAGCGCGAGCAGTTGGGCGTTACGGAACGCGGGCGGCCCGCTGCCGATCATGCCGCCGAACGCGAGGAAGCGGCGGTAGGCGGGCGAGGCGTGCGTCTCCGCGGTCGCCGCGTCGAAGGAGAGGTATCTCGCTACCGCGCCCCGGGCGGCGTTCATCTCCCAGAGGGCCGCCTTCAGCGCACTGCGCTCCCCGAGTGCGGACTCGTGCAGGTCGGCGCGGACGAAGGCGAGCACCGCCTCCTGGTACGCGGCGGGGGAGTCGAAACGGCCGGGCACCGGATCGGCGGCGGCGCCGAGGTCGAAGCGGTCCTCGGCGCGGGGCACCAGCGCGGCGATCGCGGCGTCGAGATCGGTGCCGCGCAGCGCCGGATCGGCGATCGTCGCGATCACCTCCTCCAGCGGGGCCGCGAACGCCTCCGGATGCAGCTCGTGCCGCCGCCGATACCAGCCGGCGTGTCCGTCCTGTTCGATCAGCGGCAGCAGATCGATCTCGAAATCGATGCGGCGGCCCAGTGCGCTCGGGTCGAAGCGGGAGAAGAAGGTCTGTTCGGCGCGCGGCGGCAATCGGCCGTATCGGGTCTTCGCCCGGAACGGCAGGCCACGGTTCGAGGTCACGTGCAGCACGGGCTCCTCGCCGCTCGGGAGGTAGACCAACGCATCGCCGGAGCCCGTGAACCGGCCGCCGCGACCGCTGCTGAGCAGGGCCATCGCGTCGAAGAAGCCCATGCCCAGACCGCGCACGATCGTCGTCGCTCCGGCCGGGATGCGATCCAGCGGCTGCTCGACCGGGCTGGCGTCGCGGATCCAGGTCAACCCGGCCGCCTCGGCTTCGCGCTGGCGCAGCCGGTCGCCGATCGGCGGCTCGGAGCGCAGCCAGCCGAGGGAGAGGATCACCGCGTCGGCGTCGATGCGGCCGTCGTCCGCGAGGAGGACGCGCTCGCGACCGTCACCGGATTCGACGACCGCCGTGGCCCGGGTCCGGTGCGTGAGCACGCGGACCGTGCGCGGCAGCGCGGCGAGCGCCCGATCGAGGCACCACGTCGCATACGCGCCGTACAGCGCTCGACTCGGGTGACTTTCGGGGCGGATGCCATCGAGTTCGGCCACGAGGTGGGCGTGATCGGTGAGGGCCGCGGGCAGCGCGACCTCGCCGAAAGCGGCTCGGTGCGCTGCGGGGACGAGCGCGGCCGCGGGGTCGACCGCATCGGGGTGCAGGGACTCGTGAGCGAGCAGACACCATTCGTAGAGGGTCGGGCCGTCGACCCGCGGAGCTCGTACGGTGCTGCGTTCGTCGGTGAACAGCGTGACGGCGCCTGCGAGCGTGTTCATGCACAGCTCGTGGACCTGATCCGTGCGCCAGATCCGGCCCGCGCCCAGTGGCGCGTCGTCCACCAGGTGCAGCGTCCAGCGTGCCTCCGGCGCGAGCTCCGTGGCGAGGGCGGCGAGCCGCTCGACGACGCTGGTGCCGCGCGGCCCGACACCGACGATGCAGAGCACCGGATCGACGGCGGCGGCGTCGCTTCGTTCGTTCGGGGTAGAGGCCATACGTCGATAGTGCCTGTTAGGACAAAGTCGCGCCTATTCCATAATCCTCGGTTATGGTCATGGTTGGACCGGGTCCGATTCGCGAGAATCGTCGCGAGCCACCCACTCGTGCCGAGCGCCACCCGACGCCGCCGGCCCGCGCAACGAGGCGCTTCCTTCCCTCCTTCGCCATTCTCCTCGCCGAGACGCCCCGGAAGCCGAGCCGCCATGTCCGACCCCGACGATCTCAACATCGACGTGCAGACCCTGCGCATCGTGCGCGCCATCGAGCAGACCGGTTCCATCACCGGTGCCGCCCGGGCGCTCGGCACCACCCAGCCCGCGATCAGCCAGCACATCCAGCGGGCGGAGCGGCGTCTCGCGATGTCGTTGATCGTGCGCCGAGGCCGCTCCATCGAGTTGACCGAGGTGGGTCGCGTGCTCGGCACGCACGCCGGCGGCGTGCTGGATGCGTTGCGGCTGGCCAGCGCCGACCTCGCGGGCCTGGCGAACCTGCGCTCCGGGAACGTGCGCCTGGTCGGCTTCCCCTCCGCCTCCTCGACCCTCGTGCCGCGGCTGATCAGCGGCATGCAGAGCCAGCACCGGGGTCTGAGCATCCGCTACACGGAGGCCGAGCCGCCCGAGGCCGCGGCGATGATCGTGGCCGGCCAGGCCGACGTGGCCCTGGTGTTCTCCTATCCGGGCGACGACGCCGCGCACCACCCAGACGCGGCGGCCGGACTGGTGCTCTCGCACCTCTACAACGACGGCGTGTACGTGCTTCTCGCCGACGACCATCCGCTCGCCGACGAGGAGTTCCTGGAACTGGACACGCTGGCCGACGACCAGTGGATCGCCGGCTGTCCACGCTGCCGTTCGCACCTGATGCGGGTGTGCGAGCTGCACGGCTACGAACCCGACATCACCTACGAGACCGACAACGCCAACGCCACGATCGGCATGGTCGCGCACGGTCTCGGGATCGCCCTGGTGACCCGGCTCTCGCTCGGTACCGCGCTGCTGCCCTCGAACGTGCGGGTGAAGAAGCTGCGGCCCGAGATGACCCGCACCATCAGCGTGCTGGTCAACAACGACAAGCGCAGCCTGCCCGCCGTCGCCGCCGTGCTCACCGCGATCGCCGCGATCGACGGTTCGCCGTGGCGGCTGCGAGCCGCGTGAACCGCGCGGGATCCAGCGCCGGCGGCTTCCATAACGCCACGCATCCGCGCTCATCGCGCGGCGGGATGTGACGAAACAGCCCAGTAATCCGGGCCTGTCAGGCTCGAAGAAGTCCCATCGTCCCTGCCGTACCGCTCACCGAAACGGAGACACCGTGCCCCACTTCGACGTCCTCGACCGCGCCATGGGGGTGCTGCCGGACGATCGCCTCGACGCCGTCCGTCGCGCTCGCCCCGGCACCCGGGACAACGCCCAGCTGAGCTACGAGGCCGTCTTCGAACCCGCCGACGCCGGCAACCTGTCGGTCGCGGAACGAGTGGCGCTCGCCGTCGTCGTCGCTCGCTTCCACGGCGACACGCCCCTCTCGGCCCACTACGAGGCGGTCTTCGCCGAGCACGAGTCCCGCCCAGCGGTCATCGAAGCGTTGCACGCCGTCGCGGCGGCCGGGATCACCAGCGGCCCCTACGGCGTCTACCGCGAGGCGGGCCTCGCCGCGGAGTCGGTGCCGGGGCTGCGCTTCAGCGTTCCCGACGACGCGCGCGCCGTGCTCGGCGACGAACTCGCCGCGTTGATCGAGCACGTGCACCTGCTGGTCTACCGGCCCCGCGAGGCGAGCGCGGACGCGCTGCAGGCCCTGCTCGACGAGGGCTGGACGAGCACCGATCTGGTCATCGTCTCGCAACTGGTCGCCTTCCTCTCCTTCCAGATCCGTCTCGCCTCCGGCCTCGCCGTGCTGCGCTCCAGTTGGGACCTCTCCGCATGACCGACTCCGATACGACCATCGATACGACGATCGACCTCGACCCCGCCGACGAGGCCGTCCTGCGTCCCGAGGTGCACGAGCCGCACCGCTTCACCCAGATCGGCCTCGGCTGGCAGCCCTGGCTCACACCGATGACGGTCGCCGAGATGACGCCGCGGCACCTGGCCGGCCTGGTCGAGCCCGAGCGGGCGAAGATGCCCTACTTCGCCCTGCTCGCGCGCGCGCCCGAGATCCTCGCCGCGCGCACCCTGACCGACTTCGACATCTTCATGAACCCCGACGGCGGGCTGCCGTTCTGGGAGCGCGAGCTCGCCGCCGCTGCGGCCTCGCGCGTCAACGGATGCGTCTTCTGCGCCTCCGTGCACGCGAAGAACGCCTCGAAGCTGTCCGGACGCGACGCCGACGTGCAGCGGATGCTGGATGAGGGCGTCTCCGCCGCCATCGATCCGCGCTGGGACGCGGTGGTCGAGGCGGCACGGGCGCTCACCGTCACGCCGTCCGAGTTCGGCCCCGCTCACGTCGCGGCGCTGACAGCCGCGGGACTCGACGACCTGGACATCGCCGACGCCATCGCGGGCGCCGCCTTCTTCAACTGGGCGAACCGGCTGATGCTCTCGCTCGGCGAGCCGACCGTGCCCCCGCGCGCTCGGGCGGCCCACGCGGCCGAGGTGACGGGTGAGGTCGCGGCCGACTAGCCGTTCCTGCGTCCATCCTGCCTCATCCATAACGGGGCGTCGCGTTCGCATCCGTCGGCGCGATGCCCCGAAATCTGGCAGAAACCGCCGTCAGATAACGTCATGACAACCGCACGGCCTGTTGTCTTTTCATAGTCTCGAACGGTTCGCCCGCACAACGACGCCTCGTCCCCGCGTCGTGACACGGCCAGCATCATCCCCGCACCTCCCACAGCGAACGCCCGCGAAGGAAGAAGAACCCGATGAATCTGAACCCCCACCTCTCCCGCCGCGTCTTCACCGCCGGCTCCCTCGGTGCCGTCGGCGCCCTGCTTCTCGCCTCCTGCGCCGCCTCCGCGGAGGAGAGCGACGCCTCCGGCGAGCCGGTGCAGGGCGGCACGCTCGTCTACCTCGAGCAGCAGACCTTCACCAACCTGTACCCGCCGGCCGCCGGCTTCTACCCCAACGGCGCCGTACTGAACAACATCGCCGACCGCCTCGTCTACCAGAACCCCGAGACGCTCGAGTTCGAGCCCTGGGTCGCCGCCTCGTGGGAGATCAACGCCGATGCGACGGAATACACCTTCGTGCTACGTGACGGCGTGACCTTCTCCGACGGCACGCCCGTGGACGCCGCTGTGGTGGCGAAGAACTTCGACCTGTTCGGCCTCGGCGACTCGGCCCGCGCCCTCACCATCTCCGAAGCGATCAACAACTACGCCTCGAGCGAGGTGGTCGATGCCAGCACCGTGATCTTCCGCTTCTCCTCCCCGGCTCCCGGCTTCCTGCAGGCCACCTCCACGATCAACTCCGCGCTCGTCTCGGACGCGACCCTCGACCTCGACCTCGAGGGCTTCGGTGCCGGCGCCGCCACGACGATCATCGGCTCCGGCCCGTTCACCGTCACGGATGAGCAGCTCGGTACGCAGCTGACCCTCACCGCTCGCGAGGACTACGACTGGGCGCCGGCGAGCATGAGCCACACCGGCCGCGCGCGCGTCGACTCCGTCCTGATCGTGGTCACGCCCGAGTCCGCCGTTCGCGCCGGCTCCCTGACCTCGGGTCAGGGCGACGTCGCCCGCGTGATCGAGCCGCAGGATGAGAGCCTCGTCACCGGCGCGGGCTACACCCTCGACGCGCCGAAGACGAACGGCGTCAACAACGCGCTGAACCTGCGTTTCCGCAGCGTCCAGCTCTCGGACATCCGCGTGCGCCAGGCGATCTTCGCCGCCGTCGACCGGGAGGGCGTGATCTCGGCCCTGTTCGGCGAGAACTACAAGCTCGCCACCTCGACCATCGCCAGCACCGCCGTCGGCTACATCGACACCTCCGAGTACTACGCCTACGACCCCGACAAGGCCACCGCGCTGCTCGACGAGGCCGGCTGGTTGCCCGGATCCGACGGAATCCGCGTCAAGGACGGCGTCCGACTCTCCGTCGCCGCGGCGGAGGCGCTCGCGCAGACCCGCTCGTTCGACACGCTCACCCTGATCAGTCAGCAGCTGGCCGAGGTCGGCGTCGAGCTGACCATCGTCCGCGAGGGCGTCGGCGACTACGCGGTCGCGATCCTCGACGCCGACCGCGTGCAGATCAACCACTCGCTGGTCGGGCGGGCCGACATGGACGTGATCAAGAGCCAGTACTACTCCGCGAACCGCAACATCGTGCTGAACCTGGACCGCGACGACAAGAGCATCGGTGACCCGGAACTGGACGCCGTCCTGCTCGCCGTCGCCTCCACGCCGGACCCGGATGCGCGCATCCTGGCCGACCAAGCGGCGCAGAAGTACATCGCCGAGCAGGCGTACGTGCTGCCGCTGTACGAGGACCCGCAGATCTACGGCATCGCGCCGTACATCCACGACATGTCCTACGAATCCGTCGCCCGCCCGTCCTTCTACCAGGTCTGGACCTCGAAGTAGTGAATTACGTCCTCGGCCGCATCGGCCAAGCCGCGATCGTGCTCCTGATCGCCTTCACGGCGGCCTTCGTGCTGCTGCAGGCGCTGCCGGGGGATGCGCTGCTGATCAAGTTCGAGAACCCCGAAGCCGGGCTCGGACCCGATGAGATCGCGCGCTTGCGCGAGACCCTCGGCGCGGAGGTTCCGATCTACACGCAGTACCTGAACGTGCTCACCGGCTTCCTCCGCGGCGACTTCGGCTACTCGATCCAGAGCGGCACGCCCGTGCGCGACGTGCTCGCCGCCGCCCTGCCGCAGACCCTGATCCTCGCGGCGACCAGCTTCGCCGCCGCCATCGTGCTGGCCATCGCCCTCACCGCGCTGTCTCAGCTGCCTGGACTGCCGTGGCTACGCAACCTGCTCCGCTCGGCCCCGTCCCTGCTGGTGTCGGTGCCCGTGTTCTGGCTCGGCATCGTGCTGATCCAGGTCTTCTCCTTCCGGCTCGGCTGGGTCTCCGTGATCAACCCCGGGCCGGTGGAGGGGCTGATCCTGCCCGTGATCGCGATCGCCCTGCCGATCGCCGCACCGATCGCCCAGGTCCTGATCCGCTCCATCGACGACGTCACCCTGCAGCCCTTCATCACCGTCGTGCGCGCCAAGGGCGCCGGCGAAGGCTGGATCCTCACCCGTAACGTGGCCCGCAACGCGATCCTGCCCGCGCTGACCATCGCCGGGCTGCTCTTCGGCGAACTGATCGGTGGCGCCGTGATCACCGAGACCGTGTTCGGGCGCACCGGCATCGGGCGGATCACCGAGCAGGCCGTGACCAACCAGGACACGCCCGTGCTGCAGGCGGTCGTGATCGTCTCCGCCGCCGTCTTCGTCCTGGTGAACCTCGTCGTCGACCTGGTCTATCCCCTCCTCGACCCCCGACTGTCCTCGACCGCGAAGGCGAGCTCATGACCGAAACCACCGTGGCCTCCCGGGCCGTCGTCGACCCATCCGCCACCCCGCGTACCGCCGCCATCCGGCTGCGCCCGCGTCGGCGCCTTCGTCTCGGGCTGTGGATCGCCGCGCTCTACCTCGTGCTCGTGATCGTCTGGGCCTTCGTGCCCGCGCTGTTCGCGCCGCTCAGCCCCACCACCGGAATCGCCGCGGATGCGCTGCAAGCGCCGAGCGCCGCGCACTGGTTCGGCACCGACGCGACCGGCCGCGACGTCTACACCCGCGTTGTGCACGGTTCGGTCAACACGCTCTCCAGCGCTCTGATCGCCGTGGTGCTCGGCCTCGTCATCGGTACCCTGATCGGCTTGGTCGCCGGCTCGCTGCGCGGCTGGTTGGACGCCGTGTTGATGCGGATCGTCGATGTGCTCCTCGCCATCCCCAGCCTGCTGCTCTCGCTTTCCATCGTGATCCTGCTCGGATTCGGCACCGCGCAGATCGCCATCGCCGTCGGCATCACCAGTGTCGCCGCCTTCGCCAGGCTCTCGCGGGCCGAGGTGCTGAAGGTGCGCTCGACCGACTACGTCGAGGCCGCCTTCGCCAGCGGTGGCACCTTCTTCACCGTGCTGCTGCGGCACGTGCTGCCCAACTCACTCACCCCCGTGATCGCCCTGGCCGCCCTGCAGTTCGGAACCGCGATCCTCGCGATCTCCGCCCTCGGCTTCCTCGGCTACGGCGCCCCACCGCCCACGCCCGAGTGGGGCCTGATGATCGCCGAGGGGCGCAACTACATCGCCACCGCCTGGTGGCTGACCACCGTGCCCGGCCTCATCGTCGTCTTCACGGTGCTCGCCACCAACCGCATCTCCAGTGCGATCGCCGAGAGGAACAACGCATGAGGCTGTTCGGAAACGCTCCCGCCGTCGCCGCGGGTTGGAACGCCGATGCGCCGGTGGTCGAGGTCGACGAGCTCTCCATCGCCTACGACGGTCGGCTCGGCGAGGTCCCCGTTGTGCACGGCGTCTCCTTCTCGCTCGATCGCGGTGACACCATCGCCCTCGTCGGCGAGTCGGGATCCGGCAAGACCACCACCGCGCAGTCCCTCATCGGCCTGCTCGCCGCGAACGGGCGGATCACCGGCGGGCGGATCCGCCTCGGCGGGCTGGATGCGACCACCTGGAGCCCCGCGGAGTGGCGCCGGGTGCGCGGCAGCCACGTCGGTCTCGTGCCGCAGGATCCGCACAACTCGCTGAACCCGGTCAAGCGGATCGGCGAGAGCCTCGCAGAGGTTCTGCGGATCCACCGCGCCGGCGACGCCCCGGCCATCAAGCGCCGGGTGATCGAGCTGCTCGAGCGCGTTGACATCCCCGAGCCGGAGGTGCGCGCCCGCCAGTACCCGCACCAGCTCTCCGGCGGAATGAAGCAGCGCGTGCTGATCGCCAGCGCCATCGCCCTGCAGCCGGCGCTGATCATCGCGGATGAGGCCACCAGCGCCCTCGACGTCACCGTGCAGAAGACCATCCTCGATCTGATCGACGAACTGCGTCGCGAGAGCGGCACCTCCGTGCTGCTGGTCACTCACGACCTCGCCGTCGCCGCCGACCGCGCCACGCACGTCGTTGTGCTCAAGGACGGACGCATCCAGGAGCAGGGCGAGAGCGCCGCCGTGCTCGAATCCCCGGCCTCGGAGTACACCCGCGCCCTCGTCGCCAACGCCCCCGCGCTGAGTACCGCCGTGCGCACCGCGGACCAGGTGCGCGAGCAACTCGGAGTCGCCGCCGCGAAGCCGCCCGTCGTCTCCGTCGAGAACCTCGTTGTGCAGTTCTCGCGCGGCCGCGCCGACTCGTTCCGCGCCGTGGACGACGTCTCCTTCACCGTCGGCGCCGGGATGACCCACGCCATCGTGGGGGAGTCCGGCTCCGGCAAGTCCACCACCGCCCGAGCCGTGATGGGCTTCCAGGCTCCCACCTCGGGACGAGTCCAGGTCGGCAGCGACGACATCGGATCCCTGCGGGGCTCCGCCCTGCGCCAGGCCCGCCGGCACCTGCAGATGGTCTACCAGAACCCGTTCGGCAGCCTCGATCCGCGCCAGAGCGTCGGCGACATCATCGCCGAACCGCTGCGCAACTACGGTCTCGGCAATCGCGCCGAGCGCGCCGTCAGGGCCCGCGAGGCCCTGGAGCGGGTCAGCCTCCCCGCCGCGATGGCCACCAAACGGCCGCGCGAGATGTCGGGTGGGCAGCGCCAGCGCGTCGCCATCGCTCGAGCCCTGGTGCTCGACCCCACCGTGGTCGTTCTGGACGAGGCCGTCTCGGCCCTCGACGTCACCGTGCAGGCGAGCATCCTCGAGCTGCTCGCCCAGATCCAACGCGAATCCGGCACCAGCTACCTCTTCATCTCGCACGACCTCGCCGTCGTGCGTCAGGTGGCGCAGACCGTCACCGTTCTGCAGCGGGGCGTCGCGGTCGAGTCCGGCATCACCGAAGAGGTCTTCGCGTCTCCGCAGCATGCGTACACCGAGGCCCTCCTCGCCGCCATCCCCGGGCGCCTGGCCCACCGCTGAACCGCCCCCGACCCGAGATCAGAAGGAGACCACCATGTCCACCATCACCCTGTACGGCACCGGCTGGTGCGGCGACTGCATCCGCTCGAAGGCCACGCTGAACCGACTGAACGAACCGTTCGAATACATCGACATCGAGGCCGACGAGGCCGCGTCGGAACGAGCTCAGAGCATCAGCGGCGCCAAGCGCATCCCCGTCATCGTCTTCCCGGACGGCGAGTTCCTCGTCGAGCCGAGTGACGTCGCCCTGCGCGAGAAGGTACTCGCCGGCCGAACGGCCTGAGCCGCCGGGATCGACCGCCTCGGCGGTCGGCGATCCCTCGACCGGTCACAGGAACGAGAACCCGCGGGGACCACCCCGGAGGAGAGGAGAGCCGCATGGCGAGCATCGCCGTCATCGGCATGGGGCCACGAGGCACCGCCGTCGTCGAGCGGATCGGCGCCAACGCCGCGCTGTTGGCGGATGAGCCGCTGCACCTGCACCTGATCGATCCGCATCCGCACGGCGCCGGGCGGATTTGGCACGACGCGCAATCGCGCGAACTGGTCATGAACACCGTCGCCGGCGAGATCGGACTCTTCACCGATCCCACCCTCGCCATCGACGGACCGATTCGACCAGGGCCGAACCTCTACGAGTGGAGCCTGCTCGCCGCCGGACGACAGGACGCCGAACCGTCCGCCGCCTTCACCGACTTCCCGACCGGCGCGGACGCCCTCGATGCGGGCCTGCGGGCCGAGGTGGCCGCGATGAAGCCGTGGTCGCATCCGAGCCGGGTGCTCTACGGACGGTACCTCGCCTGGTGCCTCGAGCGGGCGATCCACGCCCTCCCCGACACCGTCGTGGTGCATCGGCATCGGAGCGAGGCCGTCGCGATCGACGGGTCGACACCGTGCCGCGTGGTTCTGAGCGACGGCGCATCGATCGAGGCGGATTCCGCCATCCTCGCACTCGGCTGGCTGGGTTCGGAGAGCAGCGACACCGATGCCGCCCTCGGTCGAGCCGTCGAGGAGCTCGGCCTCACCTTCATCCCGCCCGCGAGCCCCATCGAGCAGGACCTCGACCGCCTCCAGCCGGGCGAGCGGGTCATCGTGCGCGGATTGGGCATGGGCTTCTTCGACCTGATGGCTCTCGTCACCCTCGGGCGCGGTGGTCGCTTCGTCCCGGACGACGATCGGAGCGGTCGGCTGCGCTACGTCCCGTCCGGCCGCGAACCGCGGCTGCACGTCGGCTCGCGCAGCGGCATCCCGTTCCGCTCCAAGCCGCTGTGGGGAGGCTTCGCGCCGCGGACCCCGCAGCGCCACCTCGCCGGTATCGGCCGGCCGGACCGCCCCGTCGACTTCGCCGCCGAAGCGTTGCCGCTGATCCGGAAGGACGCCGCCGTCGCGTACTACAGCACGCTCGCCCGCGTGCGCCCGGAGGCCATCGTCGACCACGTCGCGCTCCTCGCCGTGCTCGACGAATACGATACGGACTCCGATCTCTTCGCCGCCGCGGTCGCCCGCCAGGTGCCCGACCCCGCCGACCGCTTCGACCTCGACCGCCTCGTCGCCCCCGCGCGCGGCCGCCGCTTCGCGGACCCGGACGCATGGCGGGCCTGGATCCGCGACTACCTCGATGAGGACCTCCGCGAGGGCGCCTTCGGGGCAGCGAGCCCGCTGAAGGCCGCGGCCTGGTCGATCGGATGCGCGCGCGGCCCGATGTGGGGCATCGCCGGCTTCGGCGGGCTCTGGGGAGAATCGCACACCCGCGACTTCCTCCGCTTCACCGCGCTCGGCAACCTGCTCGGCAGCGGGCCGCCCGCCTTCCGCTCCCAGCAGTTCCGCGCGTTGATCGACGCGGGAATCGTGAATCCGATCGGTCCGGAACTGACCGTCCGCGTCGATCCACAGGCCGGGTGCCTCGTCGCCGAGTCGGCCGTGGTGACGGGATCGGGCATCTGCGCGACCGCCCTGGTGGACGCGTGGATGCAGGCCCCGCGAGCAACAGGGTCCACCAGCCCGCTGCTGCGCTCCCTCGTCGCCGACGGACTCGCTCGTCCGTTCCGCATCCTCGGGCGCGACGGAACCGCGCACGAGACCGGAGCGGTCGAGATCGGTGCAGACGACAGCCGTCTCGTCGCGGCCGACGGATCCGTCGACCGGCCGATCTTCCTCCTCGGCATTCCCGCCGAGGAGATCCGCGGCAACGGCACGGCCAGCCCGATCCCCGGGGCAGGCGGCGTCTTCCTCCGCGAGGCGGACGCCGCGACACGTGCCGCACTCCGAGCCGCCACGAGAACCCCCGAAAGAGTCTGATGAGTCACAACGACCAGCCCGTCGCCGTCGTCACCGGAGCCGCCGCCGGCGGCATCGGCACCTCCATCGCACGCGACCTCGCCCGTACCCACCGCGTCGTCGCCATCGTGCGCGACGCTCCTCGCGCTGCCGCGCTGTTCGCGGCCGCACCATCGCCGGGAGTCGAGTTCGTCGAACTGGACCTCACCGACGTCGAGCGCTTCGAGGCCGCCCTCGCCCACTTGGACCGCGTCGACGTGCTTGTGCACGCCGCCGCCGTCTCCGAGCGGTTCACCCTGGCGGATGCCCCGGTCTCCGCCTGGCGGAGCCACCTCGACGTGAACGTGATCGCCCCCGCGATGCTCACCCAGGCACTGCTCGAGCGGCTGCGGACGGCTCGCGGACAGGTCGTCTTCGTGAACAGCGGAGCCGGCGTTCGCGCCGTTCCGACCACCAGCGTCTACACCGCGTCCAAGTTCGCGTTGAATGGACTGGCCGACGCGTTCCGCGGGGAGGAATCGGCCCATGGGGTCCGCGTCGCCACGGTGTACCCCGGCGAGACCGCCACGCCGATGCTGCAGAAGGACCGCCTCGACCGCGGCGCCGCGTGGGAGCCCGAGCGCTACATCGATCCGCTCAGTATCGCCGCCGCTATCCGTTCCGTCGTCGACGCCTCGCCGGACGCGCAGCTGACGCACCTGCACGTGCGCCCACGTACCGAGGTATCCAACCCGGTGTGAGAGCCGACGGTCCGGGTCTGCCGCCGGAACGAAACGCTGTGGAGTTGTCAAGATTCCGTCCCGGATGAGCGGGTGGGCGGAAGGTGCGGCTCGTCAGCCGGTGGGTCTGTCGCGTTGTGAAATGGAGCGGTGGAGTGGGTTCTTGCCGGGGAGTTCGGTGATCCTCCTTCCTGGGTCGGTTTCCCGTGGCCGGTACAGGTAGTACCGGGAGCCTTTCCGGGTGATCCGCCAGTGCTGGTTGTGTAGGAGCAGGTGGTGGGCTCGGCAGAGCAGGATTCCGTCGGGGAGGTCGGTGTTGCCGCCGTCGCGCTGCCACTCGTTGAGGTGATGTGCGTCGCACCAGGACGCCGGCCGGTCACACCCCAGCCAACGACAGCCGCCGTCGCGGCAGGCGAGCGCGATGCGCTGCTTCTTCGAGAACAGCCGCTGCGTGCGACCGAGGTTGAGCACGACACCGTCGTCGGTCATGGTGATCGGCGCGATCCCGTCGGCGCAGGCGGTGGTGCGCACGAACGCGGCGGACACGACATCGCGCGACGTGCCGAGCACCCCCAGTCCATCGTCGGCGGCGTCCGCCGCGGTCTGGTCCAGAGCGTCGAAGTCGGCGTCGTCGAGGGTGGTTCCGGCGGTATCGGCGGGGTGGAGTTCGGTCGCGCGGATGATCACCGCAACCGGAGCACCCTGACGCGGGAGCGCATCCTTGTCCGTGGTTACCGCAACACGCAGTGCGGCGCCGAGCGCGTCGTGCCACAGCTGCGGCACGGTCGGCGCATCCTCCGCGGCGGTGTCGCCGTCCGTGAACCGGGGCTGGCGCAGTGCCGCGGCGACGACGCCGTCGCAGAGGGTGCGCAGGTTCTCCGCCACGTCCGCGGTCAGGAATCCGGATACGCGGTGCATCCCGTCCTCCGCGGGACCGATCGTGAGGGCGCGGCGGGACAAAGCGAGCCGCTCACGCGAGAGCACGAGCGTGCGGTCCAATCCATCGCGGCGGTACTTCGCCTCCTTGACCAGCATCTCCGGCGTCATCGCCCCGCGGTCGCGAACCTGGAGGAGTAGTTCGCGGATCGCGCCAGCAAGCGCGTGCCCGGTGACATCCCGGGTCGGCGCCCCGATCCCGCGGATGATCGCCGCCGCGCCGGCCGCCGAGAGCAGCCCGCCCTCCACGAATCGGGAGATCGCGGCGTTCCATCCCGACGCGCACGCGCAGAAGGCGCCCCCGCGGCAGGCCTCGCCCAGCGGATCCGCAAGTGTCGGCTCATCAGAGGACATCGCCAGTAGCGTCCCGACCTCGATCGCTCCGGCCGTCTCCTTCTTGGACGCCCCGGTCATCCCCGCGATCAGCTCGACCGCATCCTTCGCGCCCGAACGCTTCGCTAACGACTCCGCCCCCAACTCCGGCATCGAGCGTCGTGCGATCTCCGCACACACCGCCGCGGACGCGACCCCGTGCGCCTTCCCGATCCGACCGAGCACCTCCACGAGCTTCAGCGCGTCTTCATCGCCCAGCCCGGGAAGCGATGCCGCGCCTGCCGGGAGCGGGGTGTTGAGCTGGGTGCTCGCGATCCGCCAGATCGTGTCGATGAGAGGTTCCATACGAACAATGCTCGCATCTATCTTCGAGTCGAACAAGGTTCAAAGCGAGCAAAACGCGCCAGGATTCGAAGAGATAACCGACGCAGAATCGACGGCGACAGCTGATCGGACGAAGACGAACGGCGAGCCGTCTCGGTTCCTCCTGAGCGTCGGCCGCGCGAAACATGCCCGAAATGACACGATTCGGGCGTGACGGGTAGCCTGAATGCGCTTCGGCGCGCCTCCACCCGCGCCGAGCCGCCCGAAACGACCTGAAACGCGCCGACCCGGCCACCGACGAAGGGACAGGGATGCGCAGGACGCCCCGAACGACGCAGGACGCCGACTCCGAGAGCGGCTCCGCCGAGCATGCGCGCCCCTACGCCCGGCACGGTCGCCTGAAGCGATTCAGCGTGCCGCGCACGATCGGGAAGTCGCTCGCCGTCGCGGTGGGCGTCTCGGCCGTGGCGAGTGTGTCGGTGGTCGCCGTCGCGGCCGGGATGCTCGTCGGCAGCGCGCAGCCGTCCATCGATCTGCACCCGGCCGCAGCCGGCTCCACCGGTGTGCAGGCGGCGGCGCAGGCGCCCGGACTCGGTGCCCTCGAGGGCGGCTTCAACGTGCTGGTCGTCGGCAGCGATTCCCGTAAGGGGCAGGGTGAGGTGGGTTTCGGGTCCGAGGACGAAGAGACATCCGTCCTCAATGACGTGAACATGCTGATGCACGTGTCGGCCGATCACCAGAGCGTCTCGGTCGTCAGCTTCCCGCGCGATACGTACGTCGACATCCCCAGCTGCGTCAACCCGGACACCGGCGAAACCGTGAGCGCGGCCTACGGCCTCAAGATCAATGAGGCGCTGGGCCGCGGTGGACTCGGCTGCGTCGCGGCGACCATCGAGCAGCTGATGGGCATCCGCGTCGATTACGGCGCCGTCGTGCAGTTCAACGGCGTCATCGAGATGTCGAACGCAGTCGGCGGCGTCGACGTCTGCGTCGCGACCGAGATCGACGACAACTGGACCAACGTGCACCTCGAACCCGGCACGCACACGCTGCAGGGCATGGATGCGTTGCAGTTCCTCCGTTCTCGGCACGGCATCGGCGACGGCAGCGACCTGACCCGGATCAGCAACCAGCAGGTGTTCCTCTCGGCCCTCGTCCGGAAGGTGAAGAGCGCCGAGACCCTGACCAACCCGGTCGCGCTGTACGGCCTGGGCCGCGCCACTCTGAGCAACATGGTGCTCTCGAACGAGCTGAACAACGTGAACACCCTCGTGCAGATGGGGCTGGCTCTGAGCGAGGTCGACCTCGCCGAGGTCGTCTTCGTGCAGTATCCGACGGTCACGGTCGACGGTGGGGTGGAGCCGAACGTGGAGGCGGCCGCCGTCCTCGCCGCTGCGCTGCAGAATGATCAGGCCATCGTGGTGACCGGAGGCACCGGCGCCGGAGCGACCACATCGGGGACCGAACCCGCCCCGGCCGCCGAGACCCCGACCGCCGAGACCCCGACCGCCGAGACCCCGGCCGAGGCCCCGACCGAGCCCGCGGCCGAGCCGACCGCCGTCGCGACCGCGCCGACCTCCGTCGCCCTTCCTGAATCGATCACCGGTCAGCCGGCGGACCAGCAGACCTGCTCGGTCGGCTTCTTCGGCTGAGCGCGACCGGCCGCCTGAGCGGGGTGTCGACACTCTGCGGCGTCTCACCGGGCGGCTCCAAGGTTTCGCTGCGAGACTCGGGCAGCCCTAACCCGTAACCCGCCATCGCGGAGCACGGGCGATCCTGGACCCGCCATCGCGGCGCAAGAGAAAGTACGACCTCGATGAGCGAACCCACCGGCTCGCGGCGCACCGCCGCACGGCACGGCCGTCTCCGCCGCCAGAGCGGAGTCCGCACGATCGCGAAGGTGCTCGCCGCCGGCGTCGGCGTCGCGGCCGTGTCCACGGTCGCGATCGTCGCCATCGCCGTGTCGATGGTGGTCGGCACCGCGAAGCCGTCGGTCGATCTGAACATCGACCAGACCGGCGCGCCCACCGCTGCGCCGGAGATCGGCGCGATCGACGGCGGCGTCAACATCCTGCTCGCCGGCAGCGACAGCGCGCAGGGCTCGGCCGAGGGCGCATACGGCGATCGCGGCGAGAACCTCAACGACGTGACGATGCTGATGCACATCTCCGAGGATCACCAGACGGTCGAGGTGATCAGCTTCCCGCGCGACATGTACGTCGCCATCCCGTCCTGCACCAACCCCGACACGGGAGCCGTGTCGGATGCGTTGGATTCCGCCAAGATCAACACCTCGCTGAGCTACGGCGGTCTGGCGTGCACCGTCGCGACCGTCGAGCAGCTCACCGGCCTCGACATCCCCTACGCGGCCCTGATCCAGTTCGACGGGGTGATCGAGATGTCCAACGCCGTCGGCGGCGTCGATGTCTGCGTCGCCTCTCCGATCGAGGACGAGTACACCGGTCTCTACCTCGAAGCCGGCACCCACAGCCTCGTCGGCGCCCAGGCGCTGGCGTTCCTGCGCACCCGACACGGCGTCGGCGACGGCAGCGACCTCACTCGGATCTCGAGCCAGCAGGTCTACCTCTCCTCGCTGGTGCGCAAGATCAAGAGCGCCGAGACGTTGACCAACCCGGTGGCGCTGTACGGCCTCGCCCGCGCGGCGGTGTCGAACATGCAGCTATCGACCTCGCTGAGCGATCCCAGCACGATGGTCTCGATCGGGCTCGCGCTCCAGGACGTCGACCTGAGCAGTGTCGTCTTCGTGCAGTACCCCAGCGCCGTCGACGGCGACGGCACATATCCCGTGCAGGACGCGGCGGATGCGTTGACTGCGGCGATCAAGGCCGACCAGCCGATCGAACTGAGCGGCACAACGGGTGGTGGCTCCGAGTCGACCGGCACCGAGACCACCGCTCCGAGCGATCCCGCGACGCAAGCTCCGGCCACCGACGCGCCGACGGACGCGACGACCGACCCCGCTACGCCGGCGACGGACGCTCCGGTCGTGCTGCCGACCGCCGTCTCCGGTCAGACGGCGGCGCAGGAGACCTGCAGCGTCGGCCGCACCCTCAGCGACCAGTAACCGCCGTCGGGTCCCGTGTCACGCGGGGCCTCCGGACTCGGTTATGATGGTCGTCGTGCGTTCGCCTGGCGGACGCTCGGGAGACGTCGCATAGTTCGGCCTAGTGCACCACCCTGCTAAGGTGGAGAACCCTTTATTGGGTTCCGTGGGTTCAAATCCCACCGTCTCCGCACTTCGAGAAGGCCCCGGGATCCGCGTGGACACGCGGATCCCGGGGCCTTCTGCGTCGCTTCGCTTCCGGCAACGGAACGGCGACCTCGAGACGAGACGAGCCGCATCGAGAGACCCGGCGACGGCGTCGAGCTCATCGAGGAGATCGGAACGGTCGCCGAGTCCTCGCCCGGAGTCGTTCACGTCGAGGCCTCGTGAACGTTGCGCCTGAGCCCCGTCGCGCGCCGAACTCCCGCTGAAGCGGTTGCGCGATGCCCGACCGGGTCGGCGCGGGTGGGTCGGCCTCGTTCGGTCCCGTCCCAGATTCTCGCGCCCGTGGTCCGCCCCGCGATCTGGGGTGGATTCCCGGCGATCGGATCGGGGCGCGGCGACGAATCCGTGGAGATTCGGAGCGCTCACCGCACCGAGTCGTGATCACAGCGAACGGCAGAGCTCTCCCTCGAGGTCTGGGCGGTTCCCTGACCGCAGAAGGACCAGATGTCGCAGTACCTGCTCACCCCGACTGCCGAACCCTCATTCGGTGGCGGCGCGGTCACTCGTTTCGTCCAGCTCGGGCACGATCCGCGCGAGGCGATCCGTGTCTACCAGGACGCGTACGGCGGCGCGCGATTCGACGCTCTTCGAGCCGACGCGCCGTTCTCCTTCCGGTACGCGGGTGTGGGCGATGACCGCGTGAGTCTGCGGTCGTCGACGTGTACCGGTCATGTGATCGGCGAGGTGCCGCATCTTCACGACTACGTGGTGTCCTGGTTCCGCGCCGGAACGGGGGAGCTGCGTCGCGCTTCCGCCGCGCAGTCGACGGCGACGTCGGCACTGTTCCTCCTGCCTGCTGGACAGCGCTTCGCGTTGCAGCTCGGCCCGCACCAGCAGAGTCTGGTGCACTTCGCGCGCGCGTTCTTGGAGGATGTTGCGACGGAGTTCCATGCCGGACCCCCGCAGGCCGTTGCGTTCGATCTCGATGCACTGCCCGCTGCCGACGCGATCGGGCGGTGGCGCACCGCTCTCGGGGCCGCGACGGCGGTGCTGCGGGCCGCGAGCGCAGCGCCGCTGCTGCGGTTCAACGCGCAGCGGCCGTTGGCCCGTGCTCTCCTCCAGCTGTTCCCCTGGCTCGGGGTGGACGTGCCGCCCGTCCTCCGCGAGCCGTCTCTGGCCAAGACGCGAGTGGCGTTGGAGTTCCTGCATCATCACGCTCACGAACCGATCACGCCGGCGGACGCCGCGCGGGCGGCCGGACTGCACACCCGGACCTTGCAGACGTCGACGCGCCACCACCTCGGGGTCTCGCCGTCGTCGTACCTGCGCGGCATCCGCCTGCTCCGCGTCCGCTCGGACCTGATCGAGGGGACGCCCGACTCGTGCAGCGTCTCGGACGTCGCGCACCGCTGGGGTTTCGGGCACCTCGGACGGTTCTCGGCGGCGTATCGGGCCCGCTTCGACGAGCGGCCGTGCGACACCCTCCGACGGTGAGACGTCGACCTGAACCTGAGTAGTCGTGGTCGCGGATAGCCGCAAAACGAGCGAGATCCATCGAATCCTGAAAGTTGTCTGACTGACCGTGAGGTCCATGCGGGTGCATGCGTCTAAATGGTGTCGCTCGATCAACCGAGCGCCGCAGCCGCTCTTCAGGACCTGCGCATCATCTGTTTCCAGAAGGAGAAACACCATGTCGAACACCGCCACCACCACCAGCCCTGCCACCGGCGCCGCGTCGACCGGCAAGAACACCATCGCCGACGGCGTCGTCGCCAAGGTCGTCGGCATCGCCGCCCGCGAGGTCAGCGGCGTGCACGATCTCGGTGGCGGTGCCGCTCGTGCCATCGGCGCGATCCGCAATGCGATCAACGCGCAGGACCGCGGCCAGGGCGTCTCGGTCGAGGTCGGCGAGAAGCAGGTCGCCGCGGACATCACCATCGTCGCCGAGTACCCGGTCGAACTGCAGAAGGTCGCCGACCAGGTGCGCCGCAGCGTCAGCGAGGCGATCGCTACGGTCGTGGGCCTCGAGGCCGCCGAGATCAACGTGACCGTCACCGACGTGCACATCCCCTCCGACAACAGCGACGACGAGCCCGAGAGCCGCGTCCAGTAGCGCCTCCAGCCCAGTGCGCCGGCCGGGCGGTCATCGATCGCCCGGCCGGCCCGCACCACCACCACCGGGTCGGTACACCGCACGAGGAGAATCACCATGACCGATAACACCCTGCTCGCCGAGACACTCGCCGCGACCGTTCACCGCATCCCCGGCGTCTACGCGTTGGGTGACCCCATCACCCGTATGATCGGCGTCGCCCGAACCGCGATCGGTCGCTCGCCCCGCGCGGCGGGCATCCTGCTCGATGTCGACCCGCCCCGCCTCGCCGTCCGGGTCGCCCTCGTCGCCGAATACCCCGCGAACGTCACCGCCCTCGCGGATGCGGTCCGCATCGCCATCCGCGAGGACCTCGCCGAGCACAACGGTCCGCTCAGCATCGACGTCACCATCACCGATGTGCACGGTCCCTTCGACATCGACCTCCCGGAATCCGAGCCGGAGGTCGAGCCGGACCCCGATCCGCGGTCGGACTCGGAGGCGCAGCCGGACACGACGGTCGCGGCTGCTCCGGTGCCCCTTGTCGTCCTCGATCCGGTGCCGACGAACGACACCGGTTCGGTCCACCCGGGCCCGCCGCTGTGACCGTGACCGATCCGAACCCCCGTCCGCTTCTCAGAGACGAGAATCATGTCCTTCCTTCGCCGCACTTCCTCCTTCGGCCCGCGTAAACCGCGCGCCGCCTGGGCCGCCCTCATCACGGGCGTCGTCCTGGTCGTCCTGATCGTGATCGGGGTGCTGCTTCCGATCCTCACCCTGATCGGCGCCGCGGACGGAGCGACCGCCGGGGCGCTGGACGTCCCCGTCGGTGGCATCGCGGCCGCTCTCGCGATCGGCTACGTCCTCGCTCTTGTGCTCCTGCTGCTGTGCCTCCGGGCCCGCAACGGCGCCGTCGCCTGGGTCCTCGCCGTCGCGGCCGTGATCGCCGCGCTGCTGGTTTCCCTGTGGCCGATCATCGCGGTCGCCGTGGCCGGCGTGGACCAGGCCCAGGACATCATCCCCTTCATCCAGGACCTGATCCAGCGGGTCACCAGTCGGTGACGAAGCCAGCACCAGGGTCCGATCGGCCGCCGAAAGCAGAACCGAACCTGGGAAATCAAGTCTCCCGGAAAGTTTTCTTCGTTCCGTGAGGATTGCGGCACTGGCTTCGTCTTAGCCAGTGAACGCTTCGCAACATCACACGAGAACAACAACCCAACCAGAACAACAACCCGACCAAGGAGTAACTCATGGCCACCAACACCCCCACCCCCGCGTCTCTCGCCTCGTCGAGCACGCCGACCACCGCAAGCGGTCTGGGCAAGACCGTTATCGTCGACGGCGTCGTCGCCAAGGTCGCCGGCATCGCCGCCTCGACCGTTCCCGGTGTCTACGCGCTCGGTGGCGGAGCGGCCCGTGCCCTCGGCGCGATCCGCGGCGCCATCGGCGGCGACAACCACGCGCAGGGCATCTCGGTCGAGGTCGGCGAGACGCAGGTCGCCGCCGACGTGCAGATCGTCGCCGAGTACCCGACTCCGCTGCAGAGCGTCGCCGACGGCGTCCGGGCCGCGGTCATCGAGGCCGTCGAGACCCTCGTCGGACTCGAGGTCACCGAGGTCAACGTCACCATCAACGACGTCCACATCCCGTCCGACGACAAGGACGACGAGACCACGGAAGCGCGCGTCCAGTGACCGCCACCCGTACCGGAATCCTGATCGGCGCGGTCCTCGCGCTGACCGGGGTGGCCTTCGGCTTCTGGGCCCTGCTGTTCGTCGCGATCGCCATGGCGATCGGCGCCCTGATCGGTCGTATCGTCGACGGCAAGCTCGACGTGTCCAGCCTGCTCGGCGCCCTGTCCGGGAAGCGCTCGTCGTCATGACCGGGCTGCCCGCCGCACCGCGCGGGCGCACGACGATCTCGTCGCGGGCCCTGGACCGGGTCGCCACCGTCGTCGCCGCAGAAGCACTCGGCGTCGACTCGGGGCAGGTGTCCGTCGACCTCACGGATCACGTGGGAGATCTCGCGATCGCCGTGCGCAGTCCCATCCGCATCCCACCGCTGCGTCGGATCCAAGCGGATCCGTCGGCGCTCGAACGCTCGGGCGGCACGCTGTTGGAGCGTGCCGCGCTGGCGCAGGAGCACATCGGCCGTCGCGTCGGTGAGCTGACCGGCTCGATCATCGGCCAGGTCACCGTGCGGCTGACGGGCGCGGTCGTGCTGACCGAGAGGAGAGTGCGATGAGCGACACCGCAGCGCTGTACAAGCGTCTGATCCGCCGCGAGACGCACTCGCCGAAGTCGGTCCTCGCGATCGTGCTCGCCTCGATCCTGATCCTGCTCTGCCTCTGGCTCGGCACCGAGCTGGTGTTGAGCCTGCTGGGGCAGCCGGCACTGCTGGTCGCTCCCGCGGACCTGCTCGCCTCGGTGGGCCTGCTCGACGGTGTCATCCCCGCCGTGCTGGCGGCGATCGGAATCGTCGTGGCGCTGATCGGGCTGGTCCTGGTGATCGCGGCGTTCTCATCCGGTCGTCGCGCCCGGCACAGCATCGACACCGAACGCGTCGCGATCGTGGTCGACAACGAGGTCATCGCCTCAGCCCTGGCCCGGCACGCGTCGGCGGCGGGGAACGTGAGTCCGGACAACGCCCGGGTCAGCGTCTCGCACCGTCGCGCCGAGGTCCACCTCCTGCCCGCATCGGGTACGAAGCTGGATCGCGACCGCGTCGAGTCCGCCGTGGACGAGCAGCTGACCGGCTACGGGCTGAAGCCCGTGGTGCGCTCGAAGGTCGTCGTCAACGAATCAGGGAGGGTCGGCGCATGAACAACACCAATCGTGGCTTGAACCGCGTCTTCATCTTCCTGTTCGGCCTGGTGCTGCTCCTCGCGGGCGCTGCGGCTGCTGCGGTCGCGCTGGTGCAGCCCATCCGGGATGCCGTCACCGCCGTGGTCCCGGACGTCCCAGCGACCGTGTCGCAGGTCCTGCAGTCCGCGCCGATCGGCGACACCGGCACCAGCTGGTCCTCGATCGCGGCGTTGGCCGTGTTGCTGCTGGTCGTGGTGCTCCTGCTGATCTTCATGATCCGTCAGGGCAACGGCCACACCGGCGAATTGCACGTCGACACGAAGACCGGCACCGGAACGACGGTGATCGACACCGCCGTCGCCGAGGACGCCCTGCAGGATGTGCTGACCGATCGGCCGGAGTTCGTGTCGTCGCACGTGAGCAGCTACGACGTCCGCGGCACGGCGGTGCTGAAGATCAGCATCACCGCCCGTCGCGGGGTGTCACCGAAGGATGTCGCGGCGATCGTCGAGGACGCCCTGCACGCCCTGGACCGGCTCGTGGGAACTCGCATCCCCGCGCTGCTGCAGATCAGCGGCGGTTTCCGCAGCCGCGTCACCTCCTCCACCCGACTGCAATGACCATCGACCCGTTGACGGAAGGACCCGCCGTGTCCGACGGACAGAACATCGACCTCGAGCCCGCCCGCGAACAGCTCGACTCGCTCGGCCGGAAGATCGGCCAGGCGTATCGGGACAACCCCCGCGCCGTGATCGTGGCCGGCCTCGGCGCCCTCGCGTTGCTGACCGTGCTGATCCGGCTGGTTTCGCCCAAGAAATAAACCTTCGGCGCATCCGGCGCCCGAGAAGAACCCGACCGGCGCAGCCGTGCCGGCCGACCACGAAGAAGAAGGAGAGGCCCGCTGATGGGTTTGGACGACAAGATCAAGAACGCCGCTGAGGACCTCGCCGGCAAGGCGAAGGAAGCCCTCGGCAAGGTCACCGGCGACGACGAGAAGGTGGCCGAGGGCAAGACCGACCAGGCCGCAGCCTCGGCGAAGAAGGCCGGCGAGAACGTCAAGGACATCTTCAAGAACTGACGAAGCGATCGGTGGCGTGCGGAGTCCGGCTCGCTCCGCCACCGTTTCGAGCAGAAGGCCCCGGGATCCGCGTCACTACGCGGATCCCGGGGCCTTCTGCTCATCCGCGGGTCAGGGCACGAACCGGTAGCCCATCCCGGATTCGGTGAGGATGTAGCGGGGCCGGCCCGGGTCGGGTTCGAGTTTCTTGCGCAGCTGGGCCACGTAGAGGCGCAGGTAGCCGGTGTCGCTGACGTGAGCCGGCCCCCAGATGTCGTGCAGGAGGGTCTGCCGGGTGACGAGCTTGTCGGCGTTGCGGATGAGCAGCTCGAGCACCTGCCATTCGGTGGGGGTGAGCCGGACGGTGCTGCCGTCGCTGCTGCGGGTGACGGTCTTCGCCGACAGGTCGACGCTGTTGTCGCCGATCGCGATCGTCGCTTCGCTGTCGGCGCCGCTGAAGCGACGGGTGAGGGCGCGGATGCGGGCGAGCAGCTCGTCGATCGAGAACGGCTTCGTGACGTAGTCGTCGGCGCCCGCGTCGAGCGCGTCGACCTTGTCGGCGGCTCCGGTGCGGCCCGAGACGACCAGGATGGGAGCGGTGGTCCAACCGCGCAGGCCGTGGATGACGTCGATGCCGTCGAGGTGGGGCATGCCGAGGTCGAGCATGTACAACTCGGGGTGCTCCTCGATGGCGAGGTTGATGGCGTCCGTGCCGTTGTCCGCGGTGAGGATGGTGTACCCGCGCGCGGTCAGGGTGACGCGCAGGGCGCGGAGGATCTGCGGGTCGTCGTCGGCGATGAGGATCTTCATCGGGAGGCCTCCTGCGGCGCGATCGTGGTGGTGAGGGTGATGACCATGGTGAGTCCGCCGCCCGGGGTGTCTTCGGCATCCAGGCTCCCGCCCATGCCCTCGGTGAAGCCCTTGGAGAGGGCGAGGCCCAGGCCGAGGCCGGTGGTGTTGTCGGTGTCGCCGAGGCGTTGGAAGGGCACGAAGACATCGTCGCGGCGCTCGACGGCGATGCCGGGTCCGTGATCGGCGATGCGGATCTGCACCGTCTGCCCGAAGCTGCTGGTTGACAGGCGCACGCGACGACCGGCGGGGGAGAAGCGCACGGCGTTGGCGAGGAGGTTGACGACGACCCGCTGCAGCAGGCCCGCGTCGGCGACGACCGCCGGCACCTCCAGGTCCAGGTCCAGGTCGAGATCGGCGGGGCCGAGGGCGAGCTCGTCGATCGCGGGGAGGATGACGTCGGCGGGGTCGGTCGGCGCGAGGGAGACGGCGAGCACACCGGCTTGCAGTCGCGTGACGTCGAGCAGATTCGTGACGAGGTCGGCGAGGGTGTCGAGGCTCTCCTCTGCGGTGGCGAGCAGCTCCTCGCGGTCGGCGGCGGTCCAGACGATGTCGGTGCTGCGCAGTCCGCTGACCGCCGCGGTCGCCGCGGCGAGGGGGCGGCGCAGGTCGTGGCTGACCGCCGAGAGGAGGGCGCTGCGCACCCGGTCCGTCTCGGCGAGCGGCGCGAGTTCGCTCGCGGTCTCGCTGAGGTCCTCGTGCTGGATGGCCGCGTCGAGCTGGGTGGCGACGACCGTGAGCAAGCGCCGCTCGCTCGACTCCAGGGGCCGCCCGTGCAGTTCGAGCACGGCGTCCGTGCCCACCGGGATGGTCTCGTAATCCTCGGCGGGCTCCCCGTCGGAGCCGAGCAGTTCCTCCTCGCGCAGCAGCCGGACGCCGGTCAGGCCGAACGCCTCGCGAGCGCGCTCCAGGATCGCCTGCAGCGCACCCTGGCCGCGGATGACGCCGCCCGCGATGGTCGCGAGCAGTTCCGCCTCGGCCGTGGCGCGCCGAGCGGTGCGGGCGCGGCGCGCCGCCCGGTCGACCACGGCGCTGACCAGGACGGCGTTGGCGATGTAGAGCGCGAGCGCGATCAGGTGCAGGGGCTCGCCGACGGTGATCGAGTAGAGCGGATCGACGAAGAAGAAGTCCAGGGTGAGCCCGGAGAGCACGGCCGCGAAGAGGGCGGGCCAGATCCCGCCGACGAGGGCGACCAGAACGACGAGCACCTGGTAGGCGAGGACGTCGCTGGTGATGGATTCGTCGCTGCGCAGCGCGGACAGCAGCGCCGTCAGCAGCGGGCCGCCCGTCAGCGCCAGCAGCATCCCCAGCAGGCGGCGCCGGAGGGTGAGCGCGCCGCCGATCCGGGGCAGGGACAGCGCGCGGCCGGCCGAGGCGTGGTTGACGATGTGCACATCGATCGCCCCGGATTCGCGCACCACCGTCGCGCCGATGCCCGGCCCGGTGAGCGCCGCGGCGAGTCGGCTGCGCCGGCTGACGCCGATGACGAGTTGCGTCGCGTTCACCGACCGCGCGAACTCGACGAGGGCCGTCGGCACGTCTTCGCCGACCACCTGGTGGTAGCTGCCGCCGAGGGTGTCCACAAGAGCGCGCTGCTGCGCGAGTACCTCGGGGCGGGCCGCGCGGAGCCCATCCTGCGAGGTGACGTGCACGGCGAGCAGCTCGCCGCCGGAGGAGCGGGCGGCGATGCGCGCGCCGCGGCGCAGCAGCGTCTCGCCCTCCGGCCCGCCGGTCAGGGTGACGACGACGCGTTCGCGCGCCTCCCAGGTGCTCTCGATGCCGTGCTCGATGCGGTAGTTCTTCAGCGCGGAGTCGACCTCGTCGGCGAGCCAGAGCAGCGCGAGTTCGCGCAAGGCGGTGAGGTTCCCGAGCCGGAAGTAGTTGGAGAGGGCGGCGTCGATGCGCTCGGAGGGATAGACGCGGCCCGCCGCGAGGCGGTCCCGCAACGCCTGCGGCGCGAGGTCGACGACCTCGATCTGGTCCGCGCCGCGCAGGATCGCGTCCGGGATGCTCTCGCGTTGCGGCACTCCGGTGATCTGCTGCACCACGTCGTTGAGCGACTCGATGTGCTGGATGTTCACGGTGGAGACGACGTCGATCCCGGCATCGAGCAGGGTCTGCACGTCCTGCCAGCGCTTGTCGTGCGCGCTACCGGGGGCGTTGGTGTGAGCGAGTTCGTCGACCAGGGCGACCGCCGGCCGACGCGCGAGGACCGCGTCGAGGTCCATCTCCGCGAGTTCGACGCCGCGGTGCGCGACGCTGCGCCGGGGCACGACCTCGAGCCCGGTGACCATCGCGGCCGTGGCGGCGCGGCCGTGCGTCTCGACGAAGGCGACGACCACGTCGGTGCCCTCGCTGCGCAGCCGCCGACCCTCCTCGAGCATCTCGTAGGTCTTGCCGACGCCAGGGGCGGCGCCGAGCAGCACTCGGAGCCGCCCTGTCTTCACGGTGTTCCTTTCAAGAGCGTGTTCAGTCCTTCAACTCGGTGAGGGCGGCGTTGAGTTCGAGCACGTTGACGGTTTCTTCGCCGAGGTAGCCGAGGTCGCGGCCCTGAATGAAGGATTCCACGAGCGCACGGACGCTGTCGTCCGACAGCCCGCGCGCCGCGGCGACACGGGCGATCTGCAGCCGGGCGTAGGCGGGGCTGATCTGCGGATCCAGGCCCGATGCGGAGGCCGTCAGGGCGTCCGCCGGAACGTCGGCCGGGTCGACGCCGTCGGACTCCGCGATCGCCGCGCGGCGCTCGTCGATCGCGGCCACGAGGTCCTCGTTCTCCGGGCCGAGGTTGGAACCGCTGGACGCTGCCGCGTCGTAGCCGTCTCCGGCTGCGGAGGGGCGGGACTGGAACCATTGCGGCAGCGGCTCGCCGTCGGCATCCGTGAACGACTGGCCGATGAGGGTGGAGCCGACGCTCTCGCCGCCGACGATGAGCGGGGAGCCGTTCGCCTGGTTCGAGAAGGCGAGCTGGCCGATGCCGGTGACGGCGAGGGGGTAGGCGATGCCGAGGACGACGGTCAGGACGAGCATCGCCCTGACGGCGACGCCGTACTGCCGGATCCCGGAGCGGATGGAACTCATGATGGTGTCTGCTTTCTGCTGACGAGGGCCCCGCGAGATGCCTCTTGCGCACGCGACACGCCGGGGCGGGCGTGCAGAAGAGGCATCTCGCGGGAGGGGGAGGAGGGGGAGGGGGCTAGAAGCCGGGGAGGAGGGAGACGAGAAGGTCGATCAGCTTGATGCCGATGAACGGGGCGATCACTCCGCCCAGCCCGTAGACGAGCAGGTTGCGGCTGAGCACCTTCGACGCGCTCAGCGCCCGGTAGGCGACTCCGCGCAGGGCGAGCGGGATCAGGACGACGATGATGATCGCGTTGAAGATGATCGCCGAGAGGATCGCCGAGGCCGGCGAGCTCAGCTGCATCACGTTCAGGACGGCGAGGCCGGGCCCGTCCTCGGGAGCGAAGGCGCCGGCGAACATCGCGGGGATGATCGCGAAGTACTTCGCGATGTCGTTCGCGATCGAGAAGGTCGTCAACGCCCCGCGGGTGATCAACAGCTGCTTGCCGATGCGGACGATGTCGATGAGCTTCGTCGGGTCGGAGTCGAGGTCGACCATGTTGCCGGCCTCCTTCGCGGCCGAGGTTCCCGTGTTCATCGCGACCCCGACATCCGCCTGAGCCAGAGCGGGCGCGTCGTTGGTGCCGTCGCCGGTCATCGCCACGAGGTTCCCGCCCTCCTGCTCCTTGCGGATGTAGGCGAGCTTCTGCTCCGGGGTCGCCTCGGCGAGGTAGTCGTCCACGCCCGCCTCGGCCGCGATGGCCCGGGCGGTCAGCGGGTTGTCGCCGGTGATCATCACGGTGCGGATGCCCATCGCGCGCAGGTCGGCGAAGCGCTCCGCGAGACCCTCCTTGACCACGTCCTTGAGGTGCACGACGCCGAGGATCCGGCCGACGCCGTCGGCGTCCTTGGTCGCGACGACCAGTGGGGTGCCGCCGCTGCCGGAGATACGCTGCACCTGTTCGTCGAGCTCGGCCACGACGGTGGATGCGAGGCGTTCGTCGCCGTCCAGCCAGGCCGTCACGGCGGACGCGGCACCCTTGCGGATCATCGATCCGTTCGGGAAGTCCAGCCCGCTCATCCGGGTCTGCGCCGTGAACGGCACGATGTCGGCCGACACGACCTCGGCCGCGAGCGCATCCCGGTCCGTGCCGAGGCTCGCCGCGAGGTCGACGATCGACGTGCCCTCCGGCGTCGGGTCGCTCAACGAGGCGCTCGCCGCGGCCCGCACGAGTTCGGCTCGGCTGCCGCCGTCGATCGGCACGAATTCGCTCGCCCGACGGTTCCCGTAGGTGATGGTGCCGGTCTTGTCCAGCAGCAGTGTGGTCACGTCGCCGGCGGCCTCGACGGCGCGGCCGGACATCGCCAGCACGTTGCGCTGCACCAGCCGGTCCATCCCCGCGATCCCGATCGCCGAGAGCAGCGCACCGATGGTGGTCGGGATCAGGCAGACGAGCAGTGCGACCAGCACGGGGACGCTGACCGGGGTCGCGCCGCCGGGGAGCACGGCCGAGGCGATCGGGTTCAGCGTCAGGGTGACGACGACGAACACGATCGAGAGGCCGGCGAGCAGGATGTTCAGCGCGATCTCGTTGGGCGTCTTCTGCCGCGACGCGCCCTCGACGAGCGCGATCATCCGATCGACGAACGTCTCGCCGGGCTTGGACGTGATCCGCACCACGATGCGGTCGGAGAGCACGCGGGTGCCACCGGTGACCGCGCTGCGATCGCCCCCGGATTCGCGCACGACCGGAGCGGATTCGCCGGTGATGGCGGACTCGTCGACCGAGGCGATGCCCCAGACGATGTCGCCGTCGCCCGGGATCAGCTCGCCCGCGACGACCACGACGTGATCGCCGAGCCGGAGTTCCGCCGACGACACCTCGCTCACGAGCGCGTGCTCAGCCGCGGGGTCGGCGGCGACGTAGTCCACGACGCGGCGCGCCACGGTGCTGGTGCGGGTCTGGCGCAGGCTGTCGGCCTGCGCCTTGCCGCGCCCCTCCGCGACGGACTCGGCGAGGTTCGCGAACAGCACGGTCAGCCACAGCCAGATCGCGATGCCCGCGGTGAAGCTCAGCGGCACGGCCGAGCCGCCCGATTCCTGCGGACCGCCGAGGAACGGCTCCGCGATCGCGAGGACCGTGGTCAGCGCAGCGCCGACCTCGACGATGAACATCACGGGGTTGCGCACCATCAGGCGCGGGTCCAGCTTGCGCAACGCGCCCGGCAGGGCCGCGACGATCTGCTGGGGGCCGAATCCGGTGTTCGCGCGCTTGGTCGTCTTCGGATGGTCGGTCGTGCGTTCTTCGAGTGTGTCGGTCATGGTGTTACTGCAGCCCTTCCGCCAGGGGACCCAGCGCGAGTACGGGGAAATAGGTGAGGGCGGTCACGATGACCGTGACGCCGACGAGGAGGCCGACGAACTGCGGCCGGTGGGTCGGCAGCGTGCCGGCCGTTGCCGGGGTCGTACCCTGAGCGGCGAGCGCGCCGGCGAGGGCGAGCACCATCACGATCGGCAGGAAGCGTCCGAGCAGCATCGCGACGCCGAGCGCGGTGTTGAACCAGGGCGTGTTCGCCGTCAGCCCCGCGAAGGCGGAGCCGTTGTTGTTCGCTGCGGAGGTGAACGCGTACAGCACCTCCGACAGGCCGTGCAGCCCGGGGTTCCAGATCGAGGTGCCCTCCACATCCGCTCGCACGGCGGGGATCGCGAAGCTGAGCGCGGTACCGGCGAGGACGAGGGTCGGGGTGATCAGGATGTAGATCGACGCCAGCTTGATCTCGCGGGGGCCGAGCTTCTTGCCCAGGTACTCCGGCGTGCGTCCGACGAGCAGGCCGCCGATGAACACCGCCAGCATCGCCAGGACGAGCATCCCGTAGAGCCCCGAGCCGACGCCGCCGGGGGCGACCTCGCCGAGCATCATGTTCAGCATCGGGATCAGGCCGCCGAGCGCGGTGTAGGAGTCGTGCATCGAGTTGACGGCGCCGGTCGAGGTCAGCGTGCTCGTGGCGCCGAAGAGCGTCGAGGCGGTGATGCCGAAGCGGGTCTCCTTGCCCTCCATCGCGGCTCCCGCCGCCTGCGCGGCTGCGCCGTCGCCGGCGAGCTCCAGCAGGGTGAGGGTGGTGAGCGAGATGAGGAAGATGCTGCTCATCGCGGCGAGGATCGCGTAGCCCTGCTTCGCGTTGCCGACCATCGTGCCGAGCGTGCGCGGCAGCGAGAACGGGATCGCGAGCATCAGGATCACCTGGAGCAGGTTGGTCCAGGCCGTCGGATTCTCGAACGGATGCGCGGAGTTGGCGTTGAAGAAGCCGCCGCCGTTGGTGCCGAGCATCTTGATCGCCTCCTGCGACGCGACCGGACCGCCGGGGATACTCTGCGTGCCGCCGGTGAGGGTGGTCACGTCGGTGAAGCCGTTGAAGTTCTGCACGACACCGCCCGCGATCAGGATCACCGCCGTCACGATGGACAGCGGCAGCAGCAGCCGCAGCGTGCCGCGGGTGAGGTCGACCCAGAAGTTGCCGATCGTGCCGGAGCCGCGGCGCGCGAAGCCGCGCACCAGCGCGATGGCGACGGCGATGCCCACCCCGGCGGAGACGAAGTTCTGCACCGCCAGGGCGATCAGCTGCACGGTGTAGCCCATGGTGACGTCGGGCGAGTACGACTGCCAGTTGGTGTTCGTCACGAACGAGACGGCCGTGTTGAACGACAGGCCCTCGGGGATCGCCGGGAAGCCGAGCGAGTACGGCAGCACGGCCTGGGCGCGCTGGATGACGTACACCAGCAGCACCCCGACGAGGGAGAAGGCGAGCACGCCGCGCAGGTAGGACTGCCAGCTCTGCTCCGCGCGCGGATCCACCCCGATCAGGCGGTAGAAGCCACGCTCGACGGCGAGGTCCTTCCGCGAGGTGTAGAGGTGCGCCATGTAGTCGCCCAGCGGGCGGTACAGCAGCACCAGGATCAGGACGACGGAGGAGACCTGCAGGATCGCGAAGAGGGTGGCCATCAGAATTTCTCCGGTTTCACGAGCGCGACGACGAGGTAGCCGATCGCGGCGATCGCGAGGACCACGGCGAGGGAGTCGAAGACGATCACAGCCGCTCGACCCCCTTGGCGATCACGCCGACGAGGGTGAAAACGGCGAGCACGCCGATCACGTAGACAAGGTCGAGCACAGCAACTCCAGCGGAAGACGGGTCGCACCGCTCGCGTCGAGCGGTGGGCGCCACGGGGGCACGAGTCCTGAGTAGACACCCGATCCGGCGGCCGTTCCGGAGTCCTAACGCATCCCATACACGGCGCGGGCAGAACCTAACGCGGCCCTAACAGGCAGCCGTCTCCGCGGCGCTTCAGTCGCTGCTCGCCGCGGGCGCAGCGACGATGATCGCGGCTCCGATCAGGCACACGACGGAGCCGACGTAGTCCCACACCGTCGGCTTGAAGCCGTCGACGAAGACGCCCCACGCGAGCGATCCGGCGACGAAGACGCCGCCGTACGCGGCCAGCACCCGGCCGAAGTTCGCATCCGGCTGCAGCGCCGCGACGAATCCGTAGCCGGCCAGCGCCAGAACGCCGAGGCCCGCGTACCACCACGGCTTCGACTCGCGCACGCTCTGCCAGATCAGCCACGCGCCGCCGATCTCCGCGATCGCCGCGAGCAGGAACAGCAGGCCGATCCGCAACACCGTCACGCCCCCAACCCTGGCACGGTTCCCGCCGCGGGCGGTGCTGCAGCCCCGGCGGCGCGGATCAGCTCACGTGCACGTCGGGCCGATGGCGGCGGTCCGCCTCGGCGCGGCGCAGCACCTCACGCGTGACCGGAGCGACCTCGCCGACGCCGGTGATCAGGTACCGGAACATGTTCGAGATCGGGTTCCCCTCGGTCCACTCGAAGTAGATCTCGGGGATGACCCCGGTCCGATCGCGGATCTCGAGCAGCACGGTCGCGATCGTGTTCGGCACATTGCCGCTGTTGACCTTCAGCACTCGGAAGCCGTGGCAGACCACGCCGCGCACCTCGAGGTCCTCCTCGAAGTTCGACGAGTCGGCCGGATGCACCTCGAGGAAGATCACGGGCGAGCGCGCGGGGATGTTGCTGTCGCGTCGCTCCTCGGTGAGCTTGGTGCGGTACTCCTGCTCCGTGCCGTTGTCGGGTTCGTTCGAGATGATGCGGATCACGCCGTAGTCGTCGGCGTCGGCCTGCACGAAGGCCAGCGCCTGGTCGTCGAACGCCACGGAAGTCGCGCGCAGCTGGAACGAGCGCTGCACCCGCGAGATCAGCGAGACGACGATGATGCCGACGATGAAGACGGCCGCGATGCGCACGCCGTCGGGCCGCTCGATCACGTTGACGATGGTGGTGTAGACGAAGACCACCGAGACGGCCGCGAAGCCGACGGTGCGCTTCTTCTGCTTCTTCCGCCGGGCCGAGAGGAACACGGCGACGGAGGCGGAGGTGATCAAGACGAGCACCCCCGTCGCGTACGCGCCGCCCTGCGCATCCACGTTCGCGTCGAACAGGATCGTGATCAGGAACGCGATCGCGGTGAACACCAGCACCAGTGGGCGCACGGCCGCCGCCCACTGCGGGGCCATGCCGTACCGCGGCAGGTAGCGCGGCACGATGTTCAGCAGCCCCGCCATGGCCGAGGCGCCCGCGAACCAGAGGATGCAGATGGTCGACACGTCGTAGACGGTGCCGAACGCGTCGCCGAGGTACTCGTGCGCGAGGTACGCGAGCGCACGCCCGTTCGCCTCGCCGCCGGCCTGGAACTGCGCCTGCGGAATCAGCAGGGTCGTCACGATGCTGGAAGTGATCAGGAACGAGGACATGATGATCGCCGCCGTCAGCAGCAGCCGCTTCGCGCCCCGGATCCGCCCCGCAGGATTCGCCGGGGTGTCACCGGGCGCGCCGGAGATCTGCGGCATCACCGCGACCCCCGTCTCGAAGCCCGACAGGCCCAGAGCCAGTTTCGGGAACACGATCAGGGCGATCCCGACCATCACCAGCGGATTGCCGTGCTGGGTCGTCAAGGCCGACCACCAGTCGCTGATCACCACCGGGTTCTCGACCACGTGCCCGATGGACACCGCGATCACGACCACGTTCAGCAGCAGGAAGACGCCGACGAGGGCGACGGCGATGCTGATCGCCTCCTTGAACCCCTTCAGGAACACGATCCCGAGCAGGGCGACGAGGCCGAGGGTGAGCGGCACCTGGGCGCCGTCGAACCAGGCGGGGGCGAACGGGTTCTCGACCGCGTGCGCCGTCGCATCCGCCGCGGAGAGCGTGATCGTGATCATGAAGTCCGTCGCTGCGAAGCCCAGCAGCACCAGCACGAACAGCTTCCCGCCCCACCACGGCAGCAGTCGCTCGAGCATGGCGATGGAACCCTCGCCGCGGAACGACTCGCGGGCCACCCGTCGGTAGACGGGCAGTGCGCCGAACAGGGTCAGGAGCACGAGCACGATGGTGGCCATCGGGGAGAGCAGGCCGGCGGCGACGGCGGCGATCGCCGGCTGGTAGCCCAGAGTGGAGAAGTAGTCCACGCCGGTCAGGCACATCACCCGCCACCACGAGTGCGTCTTCTCGACCGAGCTGGCGTGCGGGCCCTGGTGCGCCCCGGACCGGTCCTGCAGCCCGGTCAGCAGCCAGGTCCGCAGGCCCCGGCGCGGAGCATCCGCGCGCGCAGCGGGTTCGAGAGCATCGGCGTCGCGCACGGCGGAAGTAGTCACTCACTGTTTCTACACGCCGGCACCGAGCGCGGGGACGGTTCTGGGAGATCGGCCGTTAGGGATCCGTAAGGATTCCGGAGATCCGCGTTCGGATTCCGTGAGGACGCGCCGTGGGCCGGTTCCGTGCCCTGTTCCCCGCGCGGTGCCCGCGTTCAATGCCCGTGCTGATCGCGAAGCCACACCACGTAGTCGGCCGCGGCCGATTCGAGACCGAATCGCGGCTCGAATCCGGTGTCCTCGTGCAGGCGCGCGGTGTCGAGCCAGGTGCTCGGACGCTCGCCGTGCGCGGGCAGCTCGACGTCGAATCCGGGCTCGGCGAGCCGGAGCGCACCGATGACGTCGGTGTTGCTGGTCGCGTGGCCGGAGCCGACGTTGTAGGTCGCGTACCGCAAGGTCGGCGCGAGGGTGAGGGCTGCGAGCGCCCGACCCGTGTCCTTGACGTAGAGCAGATCGAGGGAGTCCTCGGCGGACGGTGGCGCCATCAGACCCGACAGATCCGGCTCCGTCCGACGCGCTGCGGCCAGGGCCAGCGACGGCGCGGCGAAGAAGGGATCGGGGAGGTGTCCGCCCGGCCCCCAGGTGCCGGAGATCCTGGCGTTCACGATCTCGATGCCCGTCGCCGCGGCCAGGTCGGCACCGAGCAGTTCGAAGATCTTCTTGAAGGTCGGGATCGGATGCAGGTGCTGCATCGAGAGGGCGATCGTCTCGGCGAGCGCTCCGGTCTCGGTGACTCCGCCGTAGACACCGATCGTGCTCGCCGTCACGATGCGGCGCACGTGCCACGCCGCGGCGGCGCGGACGACATTGAGGAACGAATCGAGCGCGCGGCTCACCTCGTCGATCGGGTCGTCCTGGGTCGCGGCCCACGGCACGCTCACGGCGAGGTGCACGATCCCCGTGATCGGGAACCGCTCCCCGATCGCGAGCAGGGCGTCGAGGTCGGCGACGTCGGCCTGAACGACGTGCACGTCGAGGTCGGCGAGCGCGGCGGGGACCTCGGGTGCCCGACGCTGCACGAGGACGCAGACCTCGCCCGCCTCGGCGAGTGCGCGGACGGTGTGGGTGCCGATGAAGCCGGCTCCTCCGGTGATGAGGATCATGGGGATTCCTTTCGTAGTTAGTACTGATCGTCAGTAGTGCTGACAATCAGTGTAGACCCTACGATGGGAGCATGACCGGCGAAGCACGTGCGACCCCCGCCCCGCAGGATGTTCTGGGCTACCTGCTCAAGCACGCCCACGGGCGATTCACGACGCAGGCCGACGCCGCCCTCGCGCCGTTCGGGATCGATAGCAAGGACTTCGGGGCTCTGCGCATCCTGGCGCACCGCGAACCGACGTCGCAGCTCGAGGTGGCGCGCGCGCTGGGGGTCGATCGCACCTCGATGGTCGCCCTGCTCGACGTGCTGGAGCGCAAGGGCATCGTCGCGCGACGACCGGATCCGGCGGATCGGCGCCGGAACGTGGTCGAACTCACCGAGGAGGGCGCCGTCGCCTTCGCCGGCGCGGAGCGCGCCTACGCCGAGACCGAGGCGGCGTTCCTCTCGGTGCTCGGGGCCTCGGCGACGGAGCAGTTCTACCGCGCGCTGCGCTCGTTGCTCGCCGATCCGGCGCAGGGCTGAGCGCGGCGTCGAGGCTGAGCGCGGCCTCGGGGCTGAGTGCGGCCTCGGGGCTGAGTGCGGCCTCCGCCGGTTGGCGCGGTGCTGGAGGGGCGACCTGGTCCCGTCCGACGTTTCGCGCAATCGGCGACAAGCGGGTGTCTCCTCCTCCACAGGGCGGATTCGAGCACATGTTCTAGTGGATCGAGGTTGTTCTCTTCCGAGAGTCGCTCACCTGAGCTACTATATCGGTATGGGAAACAGTTCACAGCTCGCCGGAACGGTGAGCACCGCACGCGACGCACTGCAGCAGGCAGTGGACGTCGCCTTCACCGCCGGGCCGCTACGGCCGGAGGAGG
>JABMLH010000010.1:0-122509 GCA_013205085.1 Microbacteriaceae bacterium VKM Ac-2854
GACCCCACACCGGCATCGGCGGATCCACCCCAGCCAGCCGCGTCAGCGACAACAACGTCCCAGGGAACTACAACTAGGGCGTGCGAGCCCGAATACCGACGAAGGCCCCCGATCCGAGGATCGGGGGCCTTCGTCCGTATCCGGGCGCGTCAAAAGTGTCGTTCGGCGTCGGCGCCCCAGTCCCAGGTCGCGAGGCGGATCACGAGGTAGCCGACCGGCGTGCCGAACAGGACGACGGCGCCGTAGAGCGCGACCATCGCCAGGCCGAGCACGTCCAGCCGGTCCGCGCCGATGAGGTCGAGCTGCGCACGCAGGAAGATACCGAACAGCAGCCAGCCGATGAGGCTGACGCCGAGGTAGCTCAGCAGGAGGGCGGTGCGGCGACGGGACTTCACGGGGTGGCTCGATTCGTGCGTGGGTGGTGCGGGGGAGGGGAGGGTTCCGGGGGAGCGGAGCGGATCGGACCGCTCGAACGGGTCGGCCGACGATACGTCCGAGACGGATGCCGTCGCACCGAAGCGGCGCGAAAGATGTCGATTCTGGCGCCGAAGTACGCTTTCGGTCGGTCCCCGACGCTTTCTCGACATCGAATCATAACCCGAGGAGTGCTCGACCGGAAGGACATGAGTGCAACTCCGCCCTCAACATCCCCGAATCGGGGTGCGAGCTACTTCTTCGTCAGCACCGGATTGACCCCGGTCACACTCTGTCCACGCTGAATCGTGATCGTCGTGGCGCTGTCGCGGGTCGCCGCGTCCTTCCAGAACTCGGTGATCACCGTGCCGCCGAACTCCAACGTGTACTGGCCGGGATCGAGGTTCTCGAAGGAATACGAACCGTCGGCTGCGGTATACCGCTGGCCCGGGCTGTTGCCGAGGTGGCCGTCGAGCCCTGGGGTGATCCGGCGCAGGTTCACGGCGACACCGCTGACCGGCTTGCCGCCCGCCGTCGCGACGCCGGAGAGGGAGGCCGAGACGAGGTCGGCGTCGATGCCGGAGATCGTTTCTCCGGCCGAGGTACTGAGGAGCTGCGCCTCTGCCAGAGTCCCCGCCGCCTTCCAGTACTCCGGTGAACTCCCGTAGGACTCGAACTTGACCCAGGTGTCACCTCGGGGCGCGATCAGGATCGTGTAGTCCCCGTTCGCGTCGGTCCGGGCGTAGGTGCCGGTGGCGTAGCGCTCGCTCGTATCGGTCGTCTTCCCCGCGGACACGTAGGCGCCGGCGGCCGGAACGCCACCTCGCGTGACGTGACCGGAGATCACCGCGGTGCTGTAGCGGAAATCGACGCCCGTTACGGACGCGTTCGGAGCGATCCTGAAGACGGCGGGGGTCACCACGGCCACGGCTTCCGAATCGATCCGGGCGGTGACGGTGACGTCGTCATCAACCGGCAGCCCGCCGAGTCGGTATTCGCCGTTCGCGTCGGTGTACATGCTGCGGGAGTAGTCGAGCGTCGACGTGCGTGCGGTGACGAAGATACCGGCCAGCGGGATGCCGTCGTTCGTGGTCAGCCGACCCGAGAGCCGGCTGGTCGCGATGGCGGCATCCAGGACGTGGGAGCCGAGTTGGTCGGCGTCGGGCACCGGCAGCATCGTTCTGGCGTGGGTCGAGTCCGTCGGTCGGAAGTAGATCTGCTTGTAGGTGCTGCCGGTGTTCCGGACCAGGTAGCGGCCGTCTTGATCCGTCGTGGTGACCTCGGGGTTGGTAAGGAAGACGCCGATGTTGACATTGGCGAGCGGAGCGCCGCTGAGCTGATCGACGACCCGACCGGCGACGCAGCTCAGATCGCGCTTCCCCGTCGGCACCACCGCGGCGCTCCGAGAGGTCTTCACCACTCCGTCGGCGGTGGTGCCGGTCTCGAGCAGAGTGAGCTGTTTGCCGACGCTGGCCGAGTTCACCAACGCGATCAGTCCGGTCTCTCCCGGGATGTCGACGCCGTCGATCTGCCATTGTCGTGTGACGGTGTAGATCGGCCCCCACTCGCCGGCGGTGCCCGTGATCCAGGTGCACAATTCGGCGCTCGAAGGCAGCACGGGTGTACCGACGTGTGCGGCGCCGTCGATCACGACCGGACTGTCGACGCTGACGGCGTCAGCGGTGTCGGTGCCGATCCTCGCGCCGACGACGCGAACGCTGAGGACGTGGCCGATGTCGGCCGCGACCGGGGTGTAGTCCGCTGCGGTGGCACCGGGGATGAGGGTGCCGTCGCGGTTCCACTGGTAGCTGTACTCGACGGCCGCGGGCGTCCAGGCCGGCACGGTGCTGCCGTACGGCACCGCGGTCTCCGGCGTACCGCTGAGGATGGGCTTCGGGGTCGCGGTGAAGTCGGTCAGGCCGTCGAGCCGGTACAGGAAGGCCGCCATCGCCTCGCGGGTGACGGGCTTGATCGGAGCGAAGCTGCCGTCGGGCAGACCCGTCGAGATGCCCGTCGCGCGCATCCATTCGATCTGGAGGGCGAATGGATTGTCCGGCGTGACGTCCGTGAAGGTCGGCGCGGTCGGCAGCACGGCGCCGTCGTAGCGGGCGAGGAAGGCGGACATCGCTTGACGGCTGATCGGGTCGCTGGGTCGGAAGGTGCCGTCCGCATTGCCGGTGGTGATGCCCTCGGCCTTGAGCCATTCGATCTCGGTGTAGAACGGACTCGTCGTCGGCACGTCGGAGAAGGACGGTTTCGACGGCGGGGTGAAGGCGTCGCCGGAGTATCGGTAGAGGAAGGCCGCCATCGCCTCGCGGGAGACCGAGAGGCTCGGGCGATACTCGCGGGTGCCGTCGGGGCGGGCGTAGCCGGTAGAGAGGCCGGTCGTCCCCATCCAATTGATCGCCGCGAAGAACGGATTCGCGGAGGTCACGTCGACGAAGAAGCCCGCCACCGCGGCCGCGGCCGCGTCGGGTACCGCACTGGCGGGCGACTCCGCGTCGTCGCTCGGCGCTGCGGTGTCGGCCGGCGCTGCGGTCTCGGCCGGCGCTGCGGTATCGCTCGGTGTTGCGGTGTCGCTCGGGATCGGTGTGCGGCTCGGCGTCGGAGTCGCTTGTGCGGATTCCGTCGGGGCGGGTGCCGCCGTCTCGGCCGACGCCGGCCCGGCTCCGAGAGTGAACGTTCCGATGAGCAGTGCGGTCGCGACTGCCATTCCGATCGCCCGTCGCCGGAAGCGGCCGATTGCTGAGGATTCCCCCGATGTGCGCATGTGCTCACTGTAGGAGTCCGGCCGGCTCGGCGGCAACGCGTGCAGAGCACGCCGCCTTGCGCGGCGAGAACGGGGGCACGATCACGCGGTCGGATCGTGCCCCCCTGTGCGCCGACGGCCTACTTCTTCGTCAGGTTCCCGTCGACGGTGACGTCCGCGCCGCCGAGTGGAGCGCCGTCGAGCGTCACCGTTCCCGCCACGGATGAGGGCGTGAGCGCAGCATCGATGCCCGTCACCGTCTGGCCGAGACCGAGAGGCTCGGGCGGTACTCGCGGGTGCCGTCGGGCCGGGCGTACCCGGTCGAGAGGCCGGTCGTCCCCATCCAGTTGATGGCGGTGAAGAACAATGCACCGTGACCACACGCCGACCCCGCGAAGTTAGACTGGACGCCATGCCCCTCGAGCCCAAGCCCGCGCAGTTCCCTGCCATCCGCAGTGCGCTGAAGTTCTACCAGGTGAGCTCCATCATCACCGGTGTGATGCTCCTGCTGCTGTGCGCCGAGATGGTGCTGAAGTACGGCTTCCACTACGAGCTGTTCGCCTTCGGCCAGCAGGGTGTGCTCAACTTCGCGCAGATGTACGAGGTGCCGGGTGGCGAGTGGGAGTCCAGCGGCACCGGGGCGAACGTGTCCACCGGCATCCTGATCGCCCACGGCTGGTTCTACGTGGTGTACCTGTTCGCCGACTTCCGGCTCTGGAGCCTGATGCGCTGGCCGTTCTCGCGCTTCATCCTGATCGCGCTCGGCGGCGTCATCCCCACCCTGTCCTTCTTCGTCGAGGGCCGCATCGCCCGCGACGTCACGACGTACCTCGCTCGACGCGAGGCCACTCCCGTAACTGCTACCGACTCCGTGGAGGCAAACCATTAGCGAGCAATCCCACCTGGCGGCCCAGCCCGTGCTGGTCGTCGACTTCGGCGCGCAGTACGCGCAGCTGATCGCACGGCGCGTGCGCGAGGCCAGCGTGTACTCCGAGATCGTGCCCTCGTCGGTGACGGCCGCCGAGGTCGCGGCGAAGTCGCCCGTCGGCATCATCCTCTCGGGCGGTCCGTCCAGCGTCTACGAGGAGGGCGCGCCGGCGCTCGACCCCGAGATCCTGCAGCTCGGCATCCCCGTGCTCGGCATCTGCTACGGCTTCCAGGTCATGGCCAAGACCCTCGGCGGCGAGGTCGCCAACACCGGACTGCGCGAATACGGCGCGACCGACGCCGGCATCGTCACCGATGGCGGCGTGCTGCTCGGCGAGCAGCCGGCCGACCAGACGGTGTGGATGAGCCACGGCGACTCGGTGTCCAAGGCCCCGGAAGGCTTCACCGTGCTCGCCTCCACCGGATCGACCCCCGTCGCGGCCTTCGGCAACGACGAGACCCGGATGTACGGCGTGCAGTGGCACCCGGAGGTGAAGCACTCGCAGTACGGTCAGGCCGTCATCGAGAACTTCCTGCACCGCGCCGCGGGCATCCCCGCCGACTGGAACTCCTCCAACGTCATCGACGACCAGGTCGCGCTGATCCGCGAACAGGTCGGCACCGGCCGCGTCATCTGCGGCCTGTCCGGCGGCGTCGACTCCGCCGTGGCCGCGGCGATCGTGCACAAGGCCGTCGGCGACCAGCTCACCTGCGTCTTCGTCGACCACGGGCTGATGCGCAAGGACGAGCGCCGCCAGGTCGAGGAGGACTACGTCGCCTCCACCGGCGTGCGTCTGATCACCATCGACGCCCGCGAGCAGTTCCTGGATGCGCTGGCCGGCGTGACCGACCCGGAGCAGAAGCGCAAGATCATCGGGCGCGAGTTCATCCGCTCGTTCGAGGGCGCCGCCGAGGCACTGGTGCTCGAGGCTAAGGCCGAGGGCGGCGCGAGCGTCGACTTCCTGGTGCAGGGCACGCTCTATCCGGACGTGGTCGAGTCCGGCGGCGGTACGGGCACCGCCAACATCAAGTCGCACCACAATGTGGGCGGCCTGCCGGAGGACCTGCAGTTCAAGCTGGTCGAGCCGCTGCGCACCCTCTTCAAGGACGAGGTGCGCGCCATCGGCCGCGAGCTCGGCCTGCCCGAGGTGATCGTCGGCCGCCAGCCGTTCCCCGGCCCCGGCCTGGGCATCCGCATCGTCGGCGAGGTCACGGCCGAGCGGCTCGACCTGCTCCGCGACGCCGACGCCATCGTGCGCGCCGAGCTCACCGCCGCCGGTCTGGACGACGAGATCTGGCAGTGCCCGGTCGTGCTGCTCGCCGACGTCCGCTCCGTCGGGGTGCAGGGAGACGGCCGGACCTACGGCCACCCGATCGTGCTGCGCCCGGTCTCCTCGGAGGACGCGATGACCGCCGACTGGACCCGCCTGCCCTACGACCTGCTGGCGCGGATCTCCAACCGCATCACCAACGAGGTCAGCGGTGTGAACCGGGTCGTGCTCGACGTCACGTCGAAGCCGCCGGGAACCATCGAGTGGGAGTAGCCACTCCGCGAGCTGTGAGGGCCGTCATCCGAGGGGTGGCGGCCCTCCGGCGTTCCGTATAGCGTCCGAACCTGATCGGGCCGTTCCGATTTCCGAAGAATGCTCTGTGAGCAGTAGCATCCACGCAGGCTCATCGCGGATCGGTTCGCGGGGCGGGGCACGGGCATCACCGAGTCTGCGCGTGCCTGTACGGATCCCGGGGGCATCATGCGTCGTCTTCTCACCACCGTGGTCGCCGTGGCGGCGACGATCGCGCTCACCTTCGGCGGCGCGACAGCGGCGTCCGCCGAGGAGCCCAACGCCTCGAACGGCCGCGGCGTAGCGTCGGCTGCGAGCAACGGGCCGGTGCACATCGAGGCGCCCGTCGAAGCCGGATCGCCTCAGCTCGCCGTCGAGGGCCGCCTCGGAGTGCTCACGGTCGATGCCGGTCCAGCCACGCTGGACGAGGCGACGGGGGAGGTCACGGACCACGGCACCTCATCCAGCCGCTACAGCATCGCGACGACCGACGGTGACATGCTCGCGATCACCGGTGAGTTCCCGGCGGGGCTCGCGACCGGGTCGACCGTCACGGCGACCCTCGCGATCCCGGACAAGGTGGCCGAGGCGTTGCCGGCCGAGTCCCGCGATGTTAGCGGCCGGACGCCGATCGACGCCGGCTCGCCGATCGGCGCGAGCGTGATCGACGCGGCCGTCGACCTCGACGCGGAGTTCGCGGTCGTAGTGGCGGACATCGTGCCGCAGGCCGCGGTCGCCGGATCCGTCCAGCCCGTTCACGTCGCTGTCGTGGCGCCGAACGGTTCGGGCGTCTCACCGAATTTCTTCAGCGACGTTCAGGTGTCGACACTGATCGGCACCCTCGGTTCCTTCTGGGAAGGTCAGTCGGAGGGGCGCATCTCCGACATCCCCCTTCAGGCGCCGATCAAGCATTACACCTCCGCCTATCCGGGCTGCTCGGCCGGCGCGACGGACAGCACCGCCAACGTCGAAGCCATGTGGAACGAAGCAACCGCGGCGTTCGGGTACGGGAACAGCTGGCAGAACGCGGCCTACGAGGGTGCCCACATCGTGGTGCTGACCCCCGACCTCGGCTGCGACTACATCGGTCTCGGCTCCATCGGGTATCCGACCTCGGGGGGCATCTTCCAATCAGTCGTCGGGATCGGCGTGGATAACGTCACCGCGCAGCACGAGTTCGGTCACAACCTGGGTCTCGGCCACGCGAACACCTACGGTTGCACCGATCCTGCCTACGTCGAGGACGGCGCCGGCTGTTCCGTTCGCCCCTACGGCGACTATTACGACGTCATGGGCATCGCGCTGTGCACGAATGTCTGCTGGGACAAGGCGGGCGCGATCAACCTGCTCGATCGGTTGAACCTCGGCTGGACCACCGTGCCGCAGTACACACTCGCCGGCGGCGAGAGCAGCCACACCTGGACCGTGACGCTGGATGCGATCTCGGCCACATCGGGCGCGCGCGGCGTGGAAGCCGTCGATCCGATCAGCGGCTACGTCTATGACCTCGAGTACCGCAACGCGGCCGGCGCGGACGCGGGAACGTTCTACGCCTCCCAGAACGCGACCAGTTCCTACCGTTCCGGCGTGCGTGTGGTCTACGGGGCGACGGACGAGGACGACTGGTCCTCCTACGTGCAGGCGACCATGCCGGCCAGCTCGAACCCGTCCTTCCGATCACTTGCTCTGCAGGCAGGCGACACCTTCGGCAGCCAAGCGGCGGGATTCAGTGTCTCCGTGCTTTCGCAGACCGCGAGCACGGCGACCGTTCAGCTGACTGCGCGCACGACCCCCCAGCTCGCTCCGGCCGCGAGCGGGCCGCGCATCGCGGGCGGCACCGCGATCGGTTCCACTCTGACGATCGAGCGCAACAACTGGAACCTGCCGGGCCTGAGCTTCTCGACGACCTGGTTGCGCGACGGCTCGCCCGTCGGCAGCGGGAGCAGCTACACGACGGTCGCTGCGGACGAGGGCGGTCGGATCACGGCGCAGATCACCGCGTCGCGTACCGACTACCTCAGCGGAACCGCGACGACCGATCCGCTCATCGTCGACTCGCGACCGCACGCCTTCACGGACGTGCTGCCGACGCATCCCTTCTTCGACGACATCGAGTGGATGTCGTCCAGCGGGCTCTCGACCGGCTACGACAACGGCGACGGCACCAAGTCGTACCGTCCGAACGACGTGGTCTCCCGCCAGGCGATGGCGGCGTTCCTGTATCGCGAGTCCGGCGACACGTTCACCGCTCCTGCGAAGCCGTCCTTCGTCGACGTGCCGACGTCGCATCCGTTCTTCCGCGAGATCGAGTGGATGAAGTCGGCCGGCATCAGCACCGGCACCAAGAACGCGGACGGAACGCTGTCGTACAACCCCAACGGCGCCGTCTCGCGCGAGGCGATGGCCGCCTTCCTGGCGCGGATGTCGGGCGACACCATCCCGACTCCGACCACTCAGGTGTTCGTCGACGTCCCGCCGAGCAACGCGTTCTACAAGGAGATCACCTGGATGTACACCACAGGCATCTCGACCGGCTACAGCGACCACACCTACCGCCCGGCCGCGCCGGTCTCCCGCCAGGCGATGTCCGCGTTCCTGCACCGCTACGACACCACGTTCGGCGACTGACCCACCCCGCCCCGCCCACCCCGATCCTCCGCGAAATTTCGCGAGATTCGACCCGGCGGACGAGATCGGCCGCCGCGGCAGCCGATCTCGTCCGCCGCGGCCGATCTGGCGGCCGCTGCGTTACTCGTCGAGCGGGGTGTCCACGACGCCTACGAAGCGCGAAGCGATGTTGTCGAACTCGTCGCGGCGGTATCGCGCGCGCAACGGCGGGAGTTCGTCGGCGTCGTGCCAGTCGCAGCTGAGGTAGTCGAACGTCGGCCACCACTTCTTCGGCCGGGCGGCCTCGGTGAAGCCGCAGACGTCGCAGGTGAGCTGCACCCAGACCGGGCGCTTGCCGGTGCGGTTCGCGCGCGACTGCACGAGCCAGGCCGGCGGATCCTGCTCGATCGCGGCGAACTCCTCCTCGGTCATCCGGGTGGGTAAACCGTGCCGGTTCGCCATCTCGAGCGGAATATCGAGACGGAGGGCGGCTTCGCGGCGGGAGATCATCCGATCACCTTATGCGTTCCGCTGCCGGAGGGACGAGGGAACACGAAGGGGCCCGCTGCCGGCAGCGGGCCCCTTCGCTTCGACGACTACGCGGCGCGGCGGCGGCGGCGCAGCGCGGTCAGCACCCCACCGGCGAGTAGCAGCGCCGCGGCGAGGAACGCCAGCGGAGCGACGTCCGCACCGGTGAAGGGCAGCGAGCCCGAGCCGTTCGATCCACCGGCGACGCCGGCGGGTGCGGTGGGCGTCGCGGTCGGTGCGGGCGAGCTGGTCGCGGGGGCACCGGCCTCGACCGTGAAGCTCGCGGTCAGCGCGGTCGCGCTCTGCGTGCCGGTCAGCGCGATGTCGTAGCTGCCCGGCTCGGTGGGCGCGGTCACCGTGAGCTCGACGGAACCGTCGATCACGTCGGTCTTGCCGACCGTCGAGTCGGCGATGCTGCCCGTGAGCTGGCGGTCGCCGGCGAGACCCGACGCGGTCACGGTCAGCTCGCCGCCGGGAGCGACGGTGGCGGGAGCGGCCACGGAGGCGTCGGCCGACAGGGCGGGCAGGTCGCGATCGAGCGTGAGCGCGTTCGCGATGGTGAAGAAGTTGTCCGTCTGGTCGGTCAGGCCGATCACCGCGGCGGCACCGGGGCCGTAGCCCGCGATGCGCAGCTGGGTGCCGGTGTGCTGCTGCGAGCCGCCCTCGGCCGCGGTGCCGTAGGCGACCTTCATGACCGAGCCCTCGTTCGTGCGGACGGCGGTCGACAGGGTCGCGGGCGGGGTGTTGTCCACGATCTGGCTGGTGTGCGCGTGGTCGGCGGTGACGATGACGAGAGTGTTGCCGTCGGCCTTGGCGAAGGCGAGGGCGGCCTGAACGGCCTCGTCGAGGTCGAGGGTCTCACCGATCTGGCCGCAGGCGTTCGCGGCGTGGTCCTGCTTGTCGATCGAGGCGCCTTCGACCTGGAGGAAGAAGCCGGAGTCTCCCGTGTTCAGCAGGTCGATCGACTTCTCGGTCAGCGACTTCAGCGACAGATCCGTGCTGAGGCGGTCGGGGTTCGGCTGGCAGGTGACCGGCTCGAGGTCGGCGCCGCCGACGGTCGCCGAGGAGGCGGCGAAGCGGGTCGGGAAGTTGCCCTCGGTGAAGGTGCCGAGCACGGGCTGGGCCTGGTCGGCGACGGTGACGGCGTCGAGCTCCGCCGCCGTGCCGACGACCTGGTAGCCACGATCGCTCGCCTGGTCGAACAGCGCCTCGCCCTGCCAGTCACCGGCCTTCGCCGCCTGCAGGAAGCTCTTCGAACCGCCGCCGAGGGTGAGGTCGGCGCGGGTGTCGATGATCTGCTCGCTGATCGAGCCGAGGCCGCCCAGCTCGAGGTAGTCGTCGCCACCGTTGGCGCTCTCGGGGCCGTAGAAGCTGCGCGCATCCACGTGAGCGGCCTGCACGGCCGGGGTCGCGTCCTGGATCTCGGCGGTCGAGACGTTGCCGGTCTTCAGCCCGTTGGCCTTGGCGATCTCGACCAGGGTGTCCTGCGGGGTGCCGTCGATGTCGACCGAGATGGCGTTGTCGTACGTCTTGGTGCCGGTGGCCCAGGCGGAGCCGGTCGCGGCGGAGTCGGGAACGTAGTCGGGGTTGCCCTTGGCCTCGCCGTCCTTGTACAGCGAGTAGGTCGTGTACTGGCCGGTGAGCGGCAGCGCGTCGATGCCGGGCAGCATGCCGGCGGCGCCGTACTCGTAGTTGCGCGCGATCGTGATCTCGGAGTCGCCCATGCCGTCGCCGATCAGCAGGATGACGTTCTTGGCGGGCCCGTCGACGATGGAGTCCTTGATGGACTGGATCTTGTCGTCGGCGTTGCGGGTGGCACCGCCGGTGGCGCCGAGGCCATCCGCGGCGACGGCCGCGGGCGCGGCGAGGAAGGAGGCGCCGACGAGGCCGACCGCCGCGAGGGCGACGGCCCCGCGCCGGATGCGCGAGGAACTGTGGAAAGGCATGGATGCTCCGCTGGGTTCGCTGGGTTTCCGGCCCGGGAATCTGGGCCGTCTCTCAGCAGACGCCTCCGAAGTGACGCGGCGATGAACGGGCGGATGCTCGCGGGTGACGCTTCAGCGCCGCGGACGCAACGTGATCCGCGCGAACAGCCACTCCAGCGGACCCTGCCGACTGACGCGACTCCACAGCAGGGCGAAGGCGAACGAGCCGAGCACGAGCGCGGCGAGCAGCGTCCAGCTCCGCCAGGCGTCGAAGTCGTAGATGTTCGGGTAACCGGTGAGGTACAGGGCCAGCACAACGAGCTGCACCGAGTAGATCGTCAGCGGCATCGATCCCGAGGCGGACAGGGGAGTGAGGATGCGCAGGGCGGGGGCTCGGAAGCCACGCGGCGCGGACTCGCTGAGCCAGCAGAGCGCGCCGATGACGGCGACCGCGACGCCGCCCGCTCCGAACAGCTCGGCGGTCGTGGAGGAGTGCGCCTCGACGAAGACGTCGCCGCCGATGGCTCGACCCGCGGTGTATCCCGCGAGGGCGGCGGCACCGCCGCCGAGGATCATCGCGGCCTGAGTCGAGGCGGATCGCACGTCGCAGCGCGCCAGCAGCAGCCCGACGGCGACGTACGCGAGCCAGGACGGCATCGGGTAGTAGCGCGTCAACCAGGTGAACGGCTCGGCCGCGATGAACGAGGTCCAGGCGTCGACACCGGTCAGCAGCAGGTTCCCCTGCTCGGTGATCGCGTCGACGGCGATCGGTCCGAGCACCGCGAAGGCGAGGACGAGCAGCGCGAGCAGCCAGCGCGGCGCGTAGAGGAAGGCCGCGGCGACGATGAACATCAGCCCGTAGTGCGGCAGGATCACCGCGATCGGTGTGCCGAGCGCGATCAGCAGCACGCCCAGCAGCACGAGGAAGACGCCGCGCAGCAGCACCGACACCGTGTTGCGCAGGCGCTGACGGCCCGGCTGCGCTCCGCCGGTCATCAGCCCGAGGGAGACCCCGGCGAGGGTGGCGAAGAGCACGCTGCTGCGGCCGTCCCACAGCTGTTCGCCCTGCGTCGGTGCGACGTGCGCGGCGAACATCCCGACGATCGCCGACCCGCGCGCGATGTCGAGCCCGATGATCCGCGAATCCGTCACCCGCACATCCTCGCAGTTCCACCCTCCCTGCGAGGGACCCGCCCAGCGCGCGAGGGCGCCCCAGCCCGCGGCGCCCTCGCGCGCTGGTGGGGTCCCTCGCGAGCGAACGACGACGGGCGCCCGACCCGGAGGTCGAGCGCCCGTCGGCGAAGGGGTGCGTGCTATTCGCGGAAGATGGCGACGAGACGCAGGATCTCGAGGTACATCCAGACCACGGTGACGAGGACGCCGTAGGCGCCGATCCAGCCGTAGACGCGCGGGGCGCGGTTCTTCACGCCCTGCTGGATGAACTCGAAGTCCATCACCAGCGAGTAGGTGGCGAGGGCGACGGCGATGAGGCCGACGACGATGCCGATCACGCCGGTGCGCAGGTTGACGCCGAGGAAGATCGACAGACCGAAGTTGACCAGGGCGAACACGCCGTAGCTGATCAGGCCGATGAAGAAGATCTTGTTCAGCTTCGGCGAGGTGCGGATCTTGCCGTTCATGAACAGCGCCAGAGTGACGCCGATCACGATCGCGGTCGCGAGCAGGGCCTGGACGACCGCGCCCTCATAGGCACTGTTGAAGATGTACGAGATGCCACCGACAGCGATGCCCTGGAACGCGGCGTAGCCGAGGATCAGGGGCGGCGACGGCACCTTCTTGAAGGCGTTGACGAGGCCCAGCACGAAGGCGACGATGGCCGCGATCGCCAGCACACCGATACCGGCAGCCGGGGTCACGAACCAGCCCACGGCGGCTCCCGCCAGCAGCACGACGAAGCAGAGGGCCGTCTTCGCGAGGGTGTCCTCGACGGTCATCCGATCCGTTTCGACCGAGCTGGCGGCCGGACGGTTGTACATCTGGTCGAGCGTGTCGGCCGAGACATCCCGGGTGTCCTGCACGCCGCCGGTGTAGCCGCGGTTGCTGAACTCGGGGCGCCCGTACGCCGGATTGTTGCTTGCCATGGTTCCTCTTCTCTCGGGGTGCGTCAGCATCTCGAGTCAGTGGTGGATGAAGTTGGGATTACTGTATCTGAGAACATCTCTCAGAGTCTGGCTATTCCCCCTAAAGCCCGACGTGGTCGAGGTGATGCGCGTCATAGTATCGGGCGCATGCGACACCGTCCGACCCCCCTCGTCATCGGCCATCGCGGAGCGAGCGGCTACCGCCCCGAACACACCCGCTCGGCGTACGAACTCGCGATCGCGCTCGGGGCCGAGGCGCTGGAGCCCGACCTCGTCGCCACCCGCGACGGTGTGCTGGTGCTGCGGCACGAGAACGAGATCTCGGGCACCACCGACATCGCGTCGCGGGCCGAGTTCGCCGATCGGCGCACGACCAAGCTGATCGACGGTTCGCCGCAGACCGGCTGGTTCACGGAGGACTTCACCTGGGCCGAACTCTCGACGCTGCGCGCGAAGGAGCGACTGCCCGCCGTACGCCGCTCCAGCGCCACCTTCGACGGACAGTACCCGATCCTGCGCATGGCCGATCTCTTCGAGATCCTGGATCGTGCAGCGGATGACGGGCGCACGGATCCGGTCGGCCTGGTCGCCGAGATCAAACACGCGACCTACTTCTCCTCGATCGGCTTGCCGCTGGACGAGCTGTTCGCGAAAGAACTGGACGCCGCGGGCTGGGAGGCGCGCGACGACCGGCTCACGATCGAGAGCTTCGAGAAGACGGTGCTCGAACGCTTCGCGGTCCGCGGCGTCGGGCGCAAGCGGATCTACCTCATCGAGGGCGAGGGTGTGCCGCCCGACCTCGTGGCGGCGCACGGGGCGAACGCGACGCCGTACGCCGACTTCGTCACGCCGGCCGGCCTCTTCGGCCTGGCCGGAACCGTGGACGGCGTCAGCGTCGACAAGAAGATGCTCTTCGAGACGGATGCTGCGGGACGGGCCGTTGGCACCTCGTCACTCGTCGACGACGCCCACGCCGCCGACCTGGAGATCTACTGCTGGACGCTGCGCCCGGAGAACCGTTTTCTGAACAAGGCGTTCCGGCGCGGTGCCGCCGGCGACTTCGGCGACTGGCAGGCGGAGTTCCGCCTGATCATGCAGACCGGGATCGACGGCGTGTTCGCCGATCATCCCGACCTCGCGGTCGAGGTGCGCGCGTCGCTGGAGTGAGAGCGTGATCAGCGGATGCTTCGGCGATGCCCGGCGAGTGCGGAGGTTGCGGAGCCGATCGGCTGGCATCATCGGATGTTCCTCGCGCGACGAGGCTCGAACGTGGCTCGACGAGGTCTGACGGAGGTGACGACATGGGCACAGCAGGACGGATCACCCGGCGCTGGCTGGTCTTCGCCGTGCTCGCCACGATCGGACTCGTGCTGCTGTACTGGCTGGCCGTGCTGACACCGCAGGGTCAGGCCGTCGAGAACTCCGGGCTCCGCGGCGCCGATCTCGTATTCGGTCGCGCGACCGGAACCGCGGCGACCACGCTCGCGGACGTGACCCCACTGGGCATCGTCTGCGGCGGTGTGCTCGCGGCCGCGATCGCGCTGATCCGCCGCCGTCCCGCGCTGATGACCGCCGCGCTCGGCTCGATCGCGTTGACCACGATCGCGACCCAGATCCTGAAGAACTGGGTCTTCGCCCGGCCCGACCTGATCGACGCGGATGCCTGGTACACCAGCGGCAGTTTCCCGAGCGGACACACCGCCGCCGCGATCTCGATCGTGTTCGCGCTGGCGATGGTGGTGCCGGCGCGGGGCCGGACCGTGGTGCTCGTCCTGGGCGGCATCCTGGTCATCCTCGTCGGCAACCTGACGATGGCGGCGTCCTGGCACCGAGCGAGCGACGTGCTCGGCGCCGACCTGGTCGCCTTCGCGTCCGCCGCGCTGGCCTGCGCGTGGCTGTCCACTCGGGCTCAGCTCGGCCGGGCGCCGAAGCCGGCGCGGCGCGGGACCGTTCGGCTCGTGCTGATCGCGAGCATCGTCGCCGTGCTGTGCCTGGCGGTGCTCGCCGTCGAGGGCATCCAGTACTACCCGAACGACACCAAAGACCTGACGGCGTTCTTCGTGCAGCAGGCGCTCGCCGTATCGACGTCGACCATCGCCGTCGTGGGCTTCGCGATCGCGTGGCGCGGTGTGGACATCGGCGGCGCGGTGACCCGACCGGTGCGGCGGGTGCGATCGGCGTAGGCGCGGCCTCCTGGGCGGGTGCCGGGCCGCGGAAATGCAGGGTGCGCGGCGAAGATCGCGCTCTCATCCGCATGTTCCACCCTCATTTCCGTCTTGAGCCTGCATTTCCGTCCTCGCCCTGCATTTCCGCGGTGGCCGGATCGGGGGTGGGCGATCGAGGAGGCGGATGCGCGGTCGAATTCACTGTCGGTGGGCGCTCGTACACTTGAACGCGACATGACGTACCTCTTCGAAGCGGATGATCCGCGTGCCACTCCGGTGATCCTGGGCGCCGACTCCCGGCCGGATCACGACTCCGCGCATCTCTGGGGCGCTCACCACGAGAAGCTCGTCGACGGGCTCAATCCGCAACAGCGCGAGGCCGTGGAGTACCGCGGCGAGGCGCTCCTGATCGTCGCCGGTGCCGGCTCCGGCAAGACCAGCGTGCTCACCAGGCGCATCGCGAGCCTGATCCAGAATCGGGAGGCGTGGCCGAGCCAGATCCTGGCGATCACGTTCACGAACAAAGCCGCGAAGGAGATGCGCGAGCGCGTCGAGCGGCTGGTCGGAGCCTCGTCGGAGGGCATGTGGATCTCGACGTTCCACTCCGCGTGCGTGCGCATCCTGCGTCGCGAGGCCGAGAGCTTCGGCTTCACCTCGTCGTTCACGATCTACGACTCGGGCGATCAGCGTGCGCTGCTGAAGCGGATCGTCAAGGAGCTCGAGGCCGACACCTTCGGCATCACCGTCTCGAGCGCCTCCGCGAAGATCTCCAAGCTGAAGAACGAGCTGGCGGATGTGGAGTCGTACGCCCGCACGGCGAACTTCGACGACCCGAACGAGGCGATGTTCCTGCAGGTGTTCCGGCGCTACACCCAGGCGCTGAATCAGGCGAACGCCTTCGATTTCGACGACCTGATCGCGCAGACGGTCTACCTGTTCCGCGCGTTCCCCGCGGTGGCCGCGAAGTACAAGCGGCGGTTCCGGCACGTGCTGGTCGATGAGTACCAGGACACGAACGCGGCGCAGTACGCGCTGATCCACGAGCTCACCCGCGGTGTCTCCCCGGCGGTGCAGGCCGAGGCGCGTTTCGATTCGCCGTACCGGGGTCCGCTGCTGCCCGACGGCTCGATTCCTGGCGCCTCCCTCACCGTGGTGGGCGACTCCGATCAGTCCATCTATGCGTTCCGCGGTGCCGACATCCGCAACATCGTCGAGTTCGAGCGCGACTTCCCGGGCTGCAAGGTGGTGCTGCTGGAGCAGAACTACCGCTCGACCCAGAACATCCTCTCGGCCGCGAACGCCGTGATCTCGAACAACTTCGACCGCCGGGCGAAGAACCTCTGGTCGGCCAGCGGCGCCGGCGAGAAGATCATCGGCTACACCGGGTACTCGGGGCACGACGAGGCGCAGTTCGTGGTCGACGAGATCGCGGCGCTGCATCGCGCGGGCACCGGCTACAACGACATCGCCGTGTTCTACCGCACCAACGCGCAGACCCGAGCGCTGGAGGAGATCTTCATCCGCTCGGCGCTGCCGTACCGGATCCTGGGCGGCACCAAGTTCTACGAGCGGGCCGAGATCAAGGATGCGCTGGCGTACCTGATCACGGTGGCGAACGCCGCGGATGTGCTCGCGCTGCGCCGGATCATGAACACGCCCAAGCGCGGCATCGGCCCGGCCACCGAGACGCAGCTGCAGTCGTTCGCCGACACCAACGGCCTCACCCTGCGCGAGTCGATGCGCAACGCCGGATCGCTGGGGCTGGGGCCCAAGGTGACCGCCGCGATCCTGCAGCTCGCGGCGCTGCTCGACGAGTGCGCGGCGATGTTCGATCCCGAGCGCCCGGAGGGGCCGGCGAAGGTGCACGAGGTGCTCACCGCGTTGCTCACCAAGAGCGGCTACCTCGACATGCTGCGCGCGAGCCGCGACCCGCAGGACGAGGCGCGCGCGGAGAACGTGGAGGAGCTCGTCGCGGTGACGAAGGAGTTCACCCGCAACAACCCCGACGGCGGCCTGGTCGACTTCCTCACCGAGGTGTCCCTGGTCGCCGCGGCCGACGACCTGGATGACGCCTCCGGCACGGTCTCGCTGATGACGCTGCACACCGCGAAGGGCCTGGAGTACGACGCCGTGTTCCTCACCGGCATCGAGGAGGATCTGCTGCCGCACCGGATCTCGGCGAACGAGCCGGGCGGCCCGGCGGAGGAGCGCCGGCTGTTCTACGTGGGCATCACCCGCGCGCGCAAGCGGCTGTACCTCTCGCTCGCGATGACCAGGGCGCAGTACGGCGAGACCTCGGTGGCGATGCCGAGCCGGTTCCTGCAGGAGATCCCGGGCGAGCTGATCGAGTGGCGGCAGTCACCGGGAGCCGCGACGTCGCGCGGCGGCACGCAGCCCCGCGCCCTGAACGCCAACCGCAACCGCTCCCGCGCGAACGACGATTTCCGCTCCGCGCTGGCCGCCGCGCCGAAGAAGGCGGAGTTCCCGAACCGGATCACGGGAATGGTGCGCGACAACGGCGACCTCGAACTGCTGGCCGGCGATCGCATCCGGCACACCGACTTCGGTGATGGCCGCGTCACCGCGGTGACGGGCGAGGGCACCAAGCGCGTGGCGCACGTGACGTTCGAGCGGGTGGGGGCGAAGAAGCTGCTGATCAAGGTCGCGCCGATCGAGAAGCTCTGACGATGCCGACGGGGGTGGATCGCGTCGCCCGCGTGGCCACGGAGTTGTTCTCGCCGCCGGTGCTGGCGCTGGTGATGCCGTTCGTGATCGCGGTGCAGGTGACGGATCCGCCACTCGCCGGGCTCGGCTGGGGTGCGCTCTGCGTGCTGTTCTGCTGCGTGATCCCGTACGCGGCGCTGCGCATCCTGATGCGGATCGGCCGCGTCACCGGGAGCCATCACGTGCCGGATCGGCGACAGCGGACCTTGCCGATGCTGATCGCATTGGCGTCGCTGATCGTGGGCAACGTGGCTCTTGCGCTGCTCGGCGCGCCGACCGAGGTGATCGTCTTCAGCCTGATCACGATCGTGGCGCTCGCTCTGATCGGCGTGATCAACCTCGCGTGGAAGATCTCGGGCCACGCATCGATCGTGGCGATCAGCGCCGCGATCCTGCTGATCGTCTCGGGGCCGTGGACGCTGTGGCTCTCGATCCCTGTCGCCCTCGTTACGGGCTGGTCGCGCCTCCGGCTGTCGGCGCACACCCCGGCGCAGGTGCTGGCGGGCTTCGCGCTCGGCTCCGCGGTGACCGCGGCGGTGTGGTCGGCGCTCGGCTGAGACTCCGGATCTCCCGATCCCGGCGCTCCGCGAAATTTCGCGAGATTCGCTGTTACGGCGAACCGCGATCGAGATCGGGTGTCGCGGACCAGATGCCACGCCGCGGCGTTCGATCTCGCCCGCAGCCGCGAATCTCGCGAAATTTCGCGAGATAGGGCGGGCGGGTGGGCGGGCGCGGGCGGGTCAGAGCACGTCGCTGCCCGCGTAGGTGCCGGCCTGCATCAGGGCGTCGGCGATGGCGATGGCGGCCTCGTCGAAGGCGTTCGCGGCGGGGAGGAGCGAGCCGGCGCCGGTGGCGGTGAGAGCGGGGTGGCGCAGCTGCGCCACGACGCGGTCGTCGTGCTGGGTGAAGATCACCTCGAAGGAGACGGGCGCGAACTGCTCGCCCGCCCAACTGTCCGGGCTCGCGGCCTCCGCGCTGCGCCGCGCGGCGACCGTGTGGTCCGCGACGCGCTCGAGGTCGAAGCCCTCGCGCTCGAGCGCTTCCAGCACCAGGCGTTCAGCGCTCGCGGCGTCGCCCTCGATCCGGATGTCGAATCCATTCGTCATGTCGTGCCCCCTTCGTCGTGGATCTACTCGTCGTGGATCAACTCGCCGTGGATCAACTCGTGAACTGTGCGACCAGCTCCCGTTTCAACACCTTGCCGCTCGGCCCGAGCGGCAACCCGGTGACGAACTCGATCCTGCGCGGGTACTTGTACGCGGCGAGGTGCTCGTTCGCGTAGGCGATCAGCTCCTCGGCGCTCGCGGATCCGCCCAGCACCACGGCGGCGATGATCTCCTGGCCGTGCGCGTCATCCGGCACCCCGAACACGGCGGCGTTCGCGACGGCGGGATGCCCGATCAGCACCTCTTCGACCTCGCGCGGATACACGTTGTAGCCGTTGCGGATGATCATGTCCTTGGTGCGGTCGACGATGCGGATGTAGTCCTCCGCGTCCTTCGTGCCGAGGTCGCCGGTGCGGAACCAGCCGTCGACCATCGCCTCGGCGGTGGCGTCGGGACGCCCGAGGTAGCCCTTCATCAGGTTGTGGCCGCGGATGACGACCTCGCCGAGCGTGCCGCGCGGCAGCAGCTCGATCTGATCGACGAGTTCGGGCCGGGCGATCTCGACCTCGACGCCCCAGATCGGTGTGCCGACCGTGCCGGGGCGTGGGGTGCGCCCGACATGATTGAAGGTGGCGACCGGGGAGGTCTCGGTGAGCCCGTAGCCCTCGTAGATCGGGACGCCGTACAGCTGCTCGAAGCGTTCCAACACGGCCAGAGGCAGCGCGGCTCCGCCCGAGACGGCGTAGCGCAGCGGCGGGCGCTCCTCCCGTTCTGCGGCGGCGGCCAGCAGCGCGACGTACATCGTGGGCACGCCCTCGAAGATCGTGCAGTCGTTGCGGATCATCGCCTCCAGGGCGGCCGCTCCGTCGAACCTGGGCACCAGCACCACCGTCGCCCCGACGCGGAAGGCGGTGTTCATCGCGCAGACCTGGCCGAAGGTGTGGAACAGCGGCAGGGCGCCGAGCACGACGTCTCCCGGTCGCATGTCGAAGGTGTTCATCAGCAGGATGTTCGACTGCTCGACGATCGCCAGGTGGCTGCCCTCCGCGCCCTTCGGTCGACCCGTTGTGCCGGAGGTGTACAGGATCGTCGCGGTGTCGAGCGGGTCGCACGGGCGGTAGGTGTCGATGGGCTGAGCATCCGCGGCGCGATCCTCCAGGCGGGAGAACGGCGACTCGGTGCCGTCCGGCACCATCAGGCTGAAGACCTCCACGCCGGCGAGGTCAGCGCCCTGAGCGCCTTCGGCGAGCAGGGGCGCCGAACACAGCAGCAGCTTCGCGCCCGAATCCTGCAGCACGTACGCGATCTCGTCGTGCTTGAGCAGCGCGTGCACCGGCACCACGATCGCACCGAGCGAGAGCACCGCGAAGTAGCACCGCGGGAAGTCGGGCACGTTGGGGATGAGGACGGCGACGCGATCGCCCGGACCGACCCCCGCCTCGCGCAGCGCTCCGGCGTAGCCGCGGGTCTGCTGCCAGAGGGTGGCGTAGTCGATGGCGCTCTCACCGACGATGAGCGCGGTCGCCTCCGGTGTTCGTGCGGCGCTCTCGGCGAGGATCGCAGCGACGGAGACGGTGCCGAATCCGCTCGCGGTGGCGACCGGCGCGGCGGCCGATCGGGGTGCGGTGATGCTCATGGTGCTCCAGTCGACGGTGACTGCAGGGCGGCGCGCCCCGGGGAGGTCACGCTACGCCCCTGGTGGGCGGTGCGGCAAGGGATTCAGCGCGGTCGCGGCGGATCCTCGGTCAGCAGGATGTTGGTACGCGCGGGCGCCCGCGGCTCCAGATGCCGAACGACGAAGGCGCCCGCGACGAAGGCGATGCCGAGGCCGAACAGCAGCCGGTTCACCGCCGGCAGCGTCGCGAACAGGTAGTCGAGCATCGACGAACCGGCGACCTGCGCCTGGTAGAGCAGATTCGGGTAGACGATGCCGAACACGATCGATGCGACGATCGAACCGACACCCCACCAGAGCATCGCTCGAGCCGACAGTTTCGGAACCATGGCGTTCCCCCTTCGCTCCCTCCAGCCTGGCGCGCGCCGGGTCGCACGGCTACGACTCCCAGCCGGATGTCAGGCGTGCCGGACCACGACGAGCGGCCCCGCCATCGTGAGCGCCATGCTGTGGCTGACCGAACCCAGCAGCAGTCTCAGGAACGCGCCGCGGCCGTGGCTGCCGACCACAAGCAGGCTCGCCGTGCGCGAGACGGCGGCCAGCGCCTCCACGGTGGCGCCCCGCACGAGTCGACGCTCGACGATCAGGTCGGGGTGGCGCTCGCCGAGTCCGGTCAGCGACTCCGCGAAGACCAGCCGCTCATCCGCCTCGATCGCATCGATCGTCACCTTCTCGACCGGCACGGTGTCGGCCCAGGCACCCGGCAGCTGCCAGGCGTGCACGGCCAGCAGCGGCTCGCCGACGCGATCGGCCTCTGCGGCGGCGAATCGGATCGCCTCCAACGAGGCGGGGGAGCCGTCGACGCCCACGGCGACGCCGTGCCGACCCTCGTCGGCACCGGGCGGGATCAGGGCGACGGCGGAGTGCGAAGCCGCCGCCACGCGCACCGCGACCGGCGCGGTCACGGCGCCGCCGATCCGGCTCAGGTGGTGCGCTCCGAGCACGAGCAGGCTGCCGGCCGGTGCGGCCTCGCTGAGCCGGTAGACCGGCTCGCCGTAGAGGATCCGCCCGGCGACCGCGACCTCGGGGTGGGTGTCGCGGGCGCGCTGCGTGGCCTGTTCGAGCACCTGCCCCGCCACCTCGCGCACGGCGGTCTCGTCCATCAGCCCGACGCCGGTCCAGAGATCCTCGACGACGGTCACCAGCTCGACCGGGCGATGCCGGTCGGCCGCCCGTTCGAGCGCCCAGTCCAGGGCCACCAGGCTCTGGTCCGATCCGTCGACTCCGACCACGATCGTGTTCGTCATGATGCCGCCTCCTCGTTGAAGCCACTACCGCTCATCCTGGCCTCGGGCGCGGCGGAGCGGACCGCGTCTCAGCAAACGCGCGGAATCAGGAGCTGCGCCGCAGCCGCCGGAGGTAGAGCGTGCACGGCAGGGTGCGGATCCGCTGCGGCAGGACGCGGTAGAGCGCGAACGTCGCCCCCATGGCGCGGTCGAAGCGGCGTTGCTGGCGGGCATCCCACCGGAAGCCGAAGGGCTCGCGCAGTTCGGGCGGCAGCAGCCCGGCGGTGACCAGGCGGATGTACGGCATCAGCGCGCGGACCCACCACGGCGATTCGCGCGCCGCGAGCAGGTCGCGCGCGACGCGGCGGGCGTCCGGGGTGACGCGGAGCGCGGCGAGCGAGCCGGCCCAGTACCGGTCGAAGGCGTCGCGGGTCTGCGGCCAGAGCTCGCCCGGCATCTGCAAGGAGGTGCCGACCTGCGCCTGGCGACGCTGGATCTCGTCGGCGTCCGCGTTGGAGAGGGCACCGAACGCGCCCTCGTAGAGTTCGAGCATCGACTGGTGGATGGTCGCGGCGACCCACCTCTGCAGCTCGGGGTCGAAGGCGCTGTAACCCGGACCGCGGACCGGCGCGTGCGCGCGGTTGACGATCCGCTGCACGGCCCGGCGGTCCGCATCCGTGCCGTACTCCAGCGCGTACAGGTACGTGAGCGTGCCGTGCAGGCGGCCGAGCGCTCGGTGGGCGAAGTCGGAGTGCTCGGCCACGCCGGCTCCCACAGCGGGATGCGCGATCTGCAGCAGGATCGCGCGGCCACCGGCGACCAGGAAGATCGACTCGCGGCCGATGTCGCGGATGTCCCGGGCGGATGCGTGCACCCGGTAAGCGTAGGCGGGTGGGACCCCCGGAGGCGTCCGGGTTTCTCGGGCGCGGAGAGTAGAGTTGACGCGGCCCGAGACGCGAGGTGCGTGTCCTCTTCCGCCTGCTGTCCCGAGCCGTTCATCGATGAACACCAATAAGCGCGCGTGGCGCGGAATGGGAAAACAGCGTGGATCTATTCGAATACCAGGCCCGTGATCTGTTCGAGTCGTACGGAGTCCCCGTGCTGCCCGGCATCGTCGCCGATACTCCGGAGGAGGCTCGCGCCGCCGCCGAGAAGCTGGGCGGCGTGACGGTCGTCAAGGCTCAGGTGAAGATCGGCGGCCGCGGCAAGGCGGGCGGCGTGAAGGTCGCCAAGGACGCGGACGCTGCGGAAGAGGCGGCGAAGGCGATCCTCGGTCTCGACATCAAGGGCCACGTCGTCAAGCGCCTGATGATTGCGGGTGGCGCCCGGATCGCGCAGGAGTTCTACTTCTCCGTGCTGCTGGACCGGGCGAACCGCTCCTACCTCTCGCTCACCTCCTACGAGGGCGGCATGGAGATCGAGCAGCTCGCCGTCGAGCGCCCCGAGGCGCTGGCGCGCGTCGAGGTCGTTCCCGGCGAGGGCATCGACCTGGCCAAGGCGACCGAGATCGCGATCGCCGCGAAGTTCCCCGAGGAGCTCGTGCCCAAGGTCGCCCCGGTGATCGTGAAGCTGTACGAGGTCTACAAGGGCGAGGACGCGACGCTGGTCGAGGTCAACCCGCTGGTGCTCACCGAGGAGGGCGACATCGTCGCGCTCGACGGCAAGGTCTCGCTCGACGAGAACGCCGGCTTCCGGCACCCGAACCACGAGGCGCTCGAGGACAAGTCCGCGGCCGACCCGCTGGAGGCCAAGGCCAAGGAGAACGACCTCAACTACGTGAAGCTCGACGGCGAGGTCGGCATCATCGGCAACGGCGCGGGCCTCGTGATGTCGACCCTCGACGTGGTCGCCTACGCGGGGGAGAAGCACCAGGGCGTCAAGCCGGCGAACTTCCTCGACATCGGTGGCGGAGCCTCCGCGACCGTGATGGCGAACGGACTCGACGTCATCCTCAACGACGAGCAGGTCAAGAGCGTGTTCGTGAACGTCTTCGGCGGCATCACCGCCTGCGACGCCGTCGCCAACGGCATCCTGCAGGCGCTGGAGATCCTCGGCGACACGGCGACCAAGCCGCTGGTCGTCCGCCTCGACGGCAACAAGGTCGAAGAGGGCCGCGCGATCCTCGAGGCCGCCGCGAACCCGCTGATCACTCTGGCCGCCACCATGGACGAGGGCGCCGACAAGGCCGCCGAGCTCGCCGCCGCCGCTGCGTAACGAAGGACTGTAGAACAACAATGTCGATCTTCCTCAACAAGGATTCCAAGGTCATCGTCCAGGGCATCACCGGCGGCGAGGGCACCAAGCACACCGCGCTGATGCTGAAGGCGGGCACCAACATCGTCGGCGGCGTGAACGCGCGCAAGGCCGGCACCACCGTTTCGCACACCGCGGCCGACGGCTCCAGCATCGAGCTGCCCGTCTTCGGAACGGTCGCCGAGGCCATCGCGGCCACCGGCGCCGACGTCTCCATCGCCTTCGTGCCGCCGGCCTTCTCGAAGGACGCCGTCTTCGAGGCCATCGACGCCGAGATCGGCCTGCTCGTGGTGATCACCGAGGGCATTCCGGTGCAGGACAGCGCCGAGTTCTGGGCGCACGCGCAGTCGAAGGGCAACAAGACCCGCATCATCGGGCCGAACTGCCCGGGCATCATCACGCCGGGCGAGTCGCTCGTGGGCATCACCCCGGCGAACATCACCGGCAAGGGCCCGATCGGCCTCGTCTCGAAGTCGGGCACCCTGACCTACCAGATGATGTACGAGCTGCGCGACCTGGGCTTCTCCACCGCCATCGGCATCGGCGGCGACCCGATCATCGGCACCACGCACATCGACGCCCTCGCCGCGTTCGAGGCCGACCCCGAGACCAAGGCGATCGTGATGATCGGTGAGATCGGCGGCGACGCCGAGGAGCGCGCGGCCGACTTCATCAAGGCCAACGTCACCAAGCCGGTCGTCGGCTACGTGGCCGGCTTCACGGCTCCCGAGGGCAAGACCATGGGCCACGCCGGCGCCATCGTCTCGGGCTCCGCGGGCACCGCCCAGGCCAAGAAGGAGGCCCTCGAGGCCGCCGGCGTGAAGGTCGGCAAGACCCCCTCCGAGACCGCCGCACTGCTGCGCGAGGTGTACGCGAGCCTCTAGCCACTGGGCTCGTCTCGCGGGCTTCGCGAAATTTCGCGAGATTCGATGATGCGGACGAGATCGGCTGCCGCGGCGGCCGATCTCGTCCGCATCGGCGTATCTGGCGCGCGGGAAGCTGCCGAGACAGCGAATCTCGCGAAATTTCGCGAGGTGACGCGGGCGGATAGGGTCGAGGGGTGCCCGCCGAACTCGGATTCCTGACCTTCGTTCCGTATCCAGCCGGGGCGGACTCCGCCGCCCGGAGTCTCCAGGACGGCATCGAGCTGTTCGAGTTCGCAGAGCGACTCGGCTACGACACCGGCTGGGTGCGGGTGCGGCACTTCGAGACCTTCCTCTCGTCGCCGATGACCTTCTTCGCCGCCGTGTCCCAGCGCACCACGCGCATCCACCTCGGCACCGCGGTCATCGGCGCGCGCTACGAGTCACCCATCCGACTCGCGGAGGATGCGGCCACCGTCGACCTGCTCAGCGGCGGGCGGCTCGAACTGGGACTGAGCGGTGGCTTCGCGCACCTCTCCGGTGTCTTCGACGGCGTCTTCGGCACGGCCGAGCAGGAGTTCTCCGCGGAGGCGCAGGAGCGCATCGCGCGCACCCGCGAGGCGCTCTCCGGCGCGACTCTCGGCATCGCGACCTCGGCGCTGATGTCCGTGCCGGTCGGCTCGCCGCTGGTGCTGCGCCCGCAGAGCCCGGGGCTCACCGAGCGGGTCTGGTACGGGCCGGGCACCGAGGCGTCCGCCGCGCGGGCGGGCACGTTGGGCATGGACATCCAAGTGTCGACGCTGAACACGGAGGAGACCGGCCTGTCCTTCGAGGAGCAGCAGCTGGCGCAGATCCGCGCGTACCGGGCGGCCTTCGCCGCGGCGCATCCGCAGCGCACTCCCCGCGTCGCCGCCGGGCGGATCGTGCTGCCCCTGCTCACTGCAGAGGACGAGGCGGCGCACCGCGGGTTCATCGACGGCTACAACGCACGGATGCTGCCCGACGGGCGGCCTCGCACGGCGGACCGCTCGATCGTGGCGGCGCCGATGCGGTTCAGCCCTCTCTACGTCGGAGAGCCCGAGCGCATCGTCGACGAACTCCTGGCGGACGTGGCGCTCGCCGAGGCGGATTCGTTCACGATCACGCTGCCGGCGGTCGGCGGTGTCGCCTCGCATCGCCGCATTCTGGACGCGGTGGCCGACAAGATCGCACCGGCGCTGGGCTGGCACGGCTGAGGTTGTGACCGAGGGCTGCTCGAAAGAGGAGCCACCCTTCGGCCTCCGCGGAACATCCGCGGAATTGCGCGGATTCGGTGGCGGCTGGGAGCGCTGCGATTGCTTTCGAGCAGCCCTCAGTCACGCCTCCGCCTCAGAACAGCCGCTCCGCCTTCGCCGTCGCGGGCTCCTCCAACTCCAGAAGGAACTTCTTACGCTCCAGCCCGCCCGCGAAGCCGGTGAGCGAGCCGTCGGCGCCGAGCACACGGTGGCACGGCACGATGATCGAGATCGGATTGTGTCCCACGGCCTGACCGACGCGCTGCGCCAGCGCCGGGTTGCCGAGTTCTCGCGCGATGACCCCGTAGGAGGTCGTCGACCCGAAGGGGATCGCGCGCAGGATCGCCCAGACCTGCTGCGAGAAGGGATCACCCCGCGGAGCGAGCGGCAGATCGAAGTCGGTGCGCTCGCCGGCGAAGTACTCCGCAAGCTGCCGTGCGGTCTGGTCGAAGACCGCGTCCCCGCCGTCGTCTCCGATCGAATCGGCAGCGGGCGGGTAGCGATGACCAGGGAAATACAGCCCGGTCAACGCGGCGTCCTCGGCGACGAGCAGCAGCTCGCCCACCGGCGTCGGAATGCGGGTGTGGGTCACCCCGACACTCTAGAACTCAGGATGCGACGGAGGTGGTGCTGCGGTCGCGACGTCCGATAACCGCCAGGATCGGCCGCTCCAGCGTCAGCAGCAGCAACCACCACAGTCCCGGCCCCGGCACGAGCAGCGCGAGGATCAGCGCCAGGATCAACAGGCCGAATGGCATCAGGGCGAAGCGGATCCTGACCGGTCCGACGTCCGGATGCTTCAGGCCCGGGCGCAGGATCAGCAGCAGGTCGATCAGCGCGAGCGCGCCGCTGATCACGACCATGGCACCCACGTAGAGCGCGATCGCCGCTCGCTCGTGGCCGATCTGCGCGACCACGCTCGTCGCGAACGGGAAGAACGCGATGCCGCAGAGCCAGAGCAGGTTGATCCAGACCAGCGTGGGGGAGTGGTCGCCGACCAGCTCGAAGACGCGGTGATGCGGCACCCAGAAGACGGCGATGATCGCGAACGACAGGGCGAAGGCCAGCACCGTGCCGCTGTTCTGAGCGAAGAGGTCGCCCAGGCCGGTGTCCGCGATCTCGGGCGCCAGTTCGACCAGCGGCAGCACCATGATCGTGATCGCGATCGCCACGGTCGCATCGGAGAAGTTCACCAGGCGGTCCAGGCCCCGCTCGTTGTGCGGCGCCGGCGCACGCGGCGGAAGCTCGCGGTGACGCAGCCGGGCCCACACGCGCTCCAGCGGGCTCGAGAGGAACAGCAGCAGCAACCAGCCCATGTTCACGGCGGGGACGGTCACCGCGAGTACGAGCGCGGCGATCAGGATGAACACCGTCACGAACGACGGCGTCGGCCGCGGCGCGTCGGCGCGCAGCAGCTCGGGATCGCGTAGGAGCAGGACATCCATCGCGAGGGTCGAGGCCGAGGCGACGACCATCACGCCGATGTACAGGGCGTAGACCCCTCGGTCCCGATCCGCGTAGGCGAGCAGATTCGCGGCGAACGGGATGGCGACGATGCTCAGCAGCCAGAGGAAGTTCAGCCACACCAGCGCCGGCCGGTAGTCGGTGACCCACTCGAACACCGCGATGTGCACCATCCACAGCCGACCGATCACCGCGAAGCTGATCAGGAACGCGAGGAGGGTGCCCCAGTTCGCTTCGAGCAGTTCTCCGAGCGGATGCGTGTCGAGTTCGGCGGTGACGTCGACCAGAGGCAGCACCAGGAAGGTGATCGCGATCGCGACGGCCGCATCGGTGAAGTTGACCAGGCGGTCCAGGCCCCGTGCGGTCGTTCGGCGGGAGGGCTCGATCGGCACGACTCGACGATAGCGGGCACTTCGCCGGTGTGCGGGGTTTCTCCAGGGAGGTCGCGGGGCCGCCGGTAGGCTCATCAGGCCCATGAACCGGATCACCGTCGCCCTCCTCGCCGCCTTCGACGCCGCGATCGCCGCCCTGATCGGGATCGTCATCCCGCTGGTCCCGCTGACCGTCCTCTGGGCGGTGCAGTACGACACCGCGGTCGACTGGGTGCTCTTCTGGCGAGTGGCGGCCGACGCGTGGCTGCTCGGCAATGGAGCGGATCTCACCGCGACACTCGATCCGGCGCTCGCGCTGAGTCTGGGCCTCACCGCGACCGGCACGAGCTTCCTCGTGTCGATCGCGCCGCTCGCGTTCGCGCTGCTGGCGACCCTGCTGGGCGTGCGCATCGGGCGTCGCGCCGCCGCGAGCCCGTATCGCGTGATCGCCGTTGCGACCGCGGTGCTGATCTACCTCGGCATCGCCACGTTGGTCACGTTCAGTGCGACCGACGCCGCGGCGAGCATCCCGTTGTGGCAGGGCATGCTCTGGCCGACGCTGGTCTTCGCGCTCGGCATCGCGATCGGCTCGGGCATCGCCTCCGCGCGGGAGCAGGACGCGCTGGCGGATGCCGTCGGTGCCCTGCTGGATCGGATCCCCGCGGTCGGGCGGGTGGCGGCGGATGCGGCGCTGCGCGGCGGCGCGCTGGCTGCGGCGGGAGTCGTCGGCGTCGCGGGCGTTCTGGTCGCGGTGCTGCTGATCGGCAACTACGCGGGCGTTGTGGCGATGTACGAGAGTCTGGACGGCGGGATCGTGGGCGGCATCGCCTTGACGATCGGCCAGCTGGCGTTCATCCCGAACCTCGTCCTCTGGGCGGCGAGCTGGCTGATCGGCCCCGGCTTCGCGATCGGAACCGGCTCTTCCGTCGCCCCGGCGGGGACGCTGCTCGGGCCGGTGCCGGCCCTGCCGGTGTTCGCGGCGCTGCCGCAGGGTGAGCTCGCGTTCGGCTTCGTCGGCGTGCTGGTGCCGTTGATCGCGGGGTTCGTGGCGGCGTGGGCGATCCGTCCGCGGCTGATGGATCGCCTCGACGGTGCGTCGCTGCTGCTGTGGGGGAGCGTCACCGCGGTCGGCATCGGCGTCGTCGGCGGTGCGCTGCTGGGCCTGCTCGCCTGGTTCTCCGGCGGCGCCGCGGGCCCCGGCCGCCTCGCCGAGGTCGGCCCCGACGGTCTGCTCGTCGGCGCGATCGCCGCCGCCGAACTCACCGTCGCGGCCCTGCTCGGCCTCGCCTCCGGCCGCTCCCGCTGAATCCCGGCGGTGTCCGGCGCGGCGCGCTTGAGATGTGGGGTGACGGACGAGGTGCTCCGCCGCGGCGGGGCACCTCGTCCGTCAAAGCAAATCTCGCGAAATTTCGCGAGATGTGGTTCCTTCGCGAGGGTGAGTAGGCTTGCACGGTGCTGAAACTGGTCGTGCTCATTTCCGGCGGGGGATCGAACCTTCGGGCGTTGCTGGAGGCGGCCGCCGACGCGCAGTATCCGGCGCGGGTGGTGGCGGTCGGCAGCGACAACGATGCGGACGGCTTGGCCCACGCCGAGCGCTTCGACATCCCGACGTTCACGGTGCCGCCGACGTCCTTCGCGACGCGCGAGGCGTGGGGCGAGGAGCTGCTGCGCCAGATCGACGAATGGCAGCCCGACCTCGTCGTCTGCGCCGGCTTCATGCGCATCCTGCCGGGCAACGTCGTCTCGGCGCTCAGCCCGAACATCATCAACACGCACCCCGCGCTGCTGCCGCTGTATCCGGGGGCGCATGCCGTCCGCGACGCGCTCGCGGCCGGCGCGACCGAGACCGGAGTGACCGTGCACGTGATCGACGCCGGCGTCGACACCGGACCCGTCATCACCCAGCAGAGCCTGACCGTGCACGAGGGCGAGACCGAGTCCGCCCTGCATGAGCGCATCAAGACCATCGAGCGGGGCCTGCTGGTGCAGACCGTGCTCGACATCGCCAACGGAACCGTCGACCTCGAGGAACTCGCCCGCCCATGAGCATCAGTGCCCACGACCCCAGCAGCTACGACGTCCGCGACGTCGTCCCGATCCGCCGAGCCCTGATCTCGGTCAGCGACAAGACGGGGCTGCTCGATCTCGCGGCCGCCCTCGCCGGCGCCGGCGCCGAGATCGTCTCGACCGGTTCGACTGCGTCGACCATCCGCGACGCCGGCTTCGCGGTGACCGACGTCTCCGCCGTGACCGGCTTCCCGGAGTCGCTCGACGGCCGCGTCAAGACGCTGCACCCCGCCGTGCACGCCGGCATCCTGGCCGACCTGCGCCTCGAGTCGCACCGGGAGCAGCTCGCCGAGCTCGGCTTCGCCGCGTTCGACCTGGTCGTGGTGAACCTCTACCCCTTCCGCGAGACCGTCGCCGGCGGTGCGGATGCGGCCACGGTCGTCGAGAACATCGACATCGGCGGGCCGGCGCTCGTGCGCGCCTCCGCCAAGAACCACGCGAACGTCGCCATCGTGGTCGACCCGGCCGCGTATCCGGCGGTGATCGCCGCGATCGGCGACGGTGGTACCACGCTCGCCGCCCGACGCACCTTCGCGGCGCAGGCCTTCGCGCACACCGCGGCCTACGACTCCGCCGTCGCCGCATGGTTCGCGAGCACCGAGCCGATCGCCGAGCCGGCCGCCGAGCCGACGTCGGAGTCGACGGGCTGGCCCGCGACCCTCTCCGTCTCCGGCGAACTGAAGCAGGTGCTGCGCTACGGCGAGAACTCGCACCAGGCCGCCGCGCTGTACGAATCCGCCGCCGGTACCGGCATCGCGCAGGCGACGCAGCTGCACGGCAAGGAGATGTCGTACAACAATTTCGTCGACGCCGACGCGGCCGTGCGCGCCGCGTACGACTTCGTGCTGCCCGCGGTGGCGATCATCAAGCACGCCAACCCGTGCGGCATCGCGATCGCGAAGCCGAACGCGATCGACCCGATCGCTTCCGCTCACCTGCGCGCGCACGAGTGCGACCCCGTGTCGGCCTTCGGCGGCGTGATCGCGGCGAACCGCACCGTCACGCTCGCGATGGCGGAGACGGTGAAGGAGATCTTCACGGAGGTGCTGGTCGCTCCCGCCTTCGAGCCGGCCGCGCTCGAGGTGCTGAAGACGAAGAAGAACCTGCGCCTGCTGCAGCTTCCCGAGAACTTCGAGGCGGCGACCGTCGAGTTCAAGCAGATCTCCGGCGGTCTGCTGGCGCAGGAGCCGGACCGCTTCGACAAGGGTCCGCTCGAGGTCAGCCGCGACTGGACGCTGGTCGCGGGCGAGCCCTTGGACGACGACACGCTGATCGACCTCGAGTTCGCGTGGAAGGCCTGCCGCGCGGTGAAGTCCAACGCCATCCTGCTGGCCAAGGGCGGCGCCTCCGTCGGCGTCGGCATGGGTCAGGTGAACCGGGTGGACTCCTGCCACCTCGCCGTGCAGCGCGCGGGCGAGCGCGCCGTGGGCTCGGTCGCCGCGTCGGACGCGTTCTTCCCGTTCGCCGACGGCCTGGAGGTGCTGATCGCCGGCGGCGTGCGCGCCGTGGTGCAGCCCGGCGGCTCGGTCCGCGACCCCGAGGTCATCGAGGCCGCCCAGCGCGCCGGCATCACGATGTACACCACGGGCGAGCGGCACTTCTTCCACTGAGTTCGTCTGCTTTCGTTCCTCGTTCCTCGTCACGAAAGCCGCGGTCGACTTGGCGACGGTGTCGGTTTCGGTTTCGGTTTCGGTTTCGGAGAGCGTCGTGCATTCGCGTACGAAGAAAAGCTGGAACGCTTTTCTCCGGTTACGCTCGCGCGGAGGCGCTCGCGTTGCGAGGGCGGCGGCGGTGGGTCGCGTTGCGGGGCGGGTCGCTCGCCGAACCTCGCGGCGCCCGCTCGCGTTCCCGAGGCGGATGCGGCGGGGTCGCGCTGCGGAGGCCGGGTCCCGTTCCGATCGTTGCGGCGCCCGCTCGCATCGCCGAGCGGAAACCCCGCGCCAGGGAACAAGCAGCACGCGGCGAAGCCGTCGTGTTGCGGGGTCACCCCGCAGCCCAGAGCCCGCGTCAGCGACTCGCCACCCCTCCGGCCGCTGGGTGCCGTCACCGTACCCCCTACTGAGAGCACCCCGCCCCGCTCACATCCCACCCAGAGCCGCCACCCCCTAGCCTCGTACGGTGTCTGGATCCCTGAAGCGTCTTCTGCCCGCCCTCGCCGCCGCGGCGGTGACCGCGATCGTCGCGCACGTCGCGAATCTGCTCGCCTACTTCGTGGGCAACCAGATGCAGGTCACCGCGCTCGGCTCGGTGAACGGCTATTTCGCGGTCAGCAGCTTGTTCGGCTTCGTCGTCGCGTTCGCGATCGGTGTGTTCGGCGGATTCTCGCGCGGCTGGGTCGCGGCGTGCACCGGCATGGTGGCGGGCGTGGTCGGCGCGATCTTCGGCTCCCTGGTGCAGGTCGCCGCATCGGGCACCGCGATCAGCGGTGACGTCTGGACCTACCTCTTCCAGAGCCTCGGCTCGCTGAACCTGGTCTTCGTGATCGCGTTCATCCTCGCCGCGGCGACCGTCGGGCGACGCACCGCCCGCGCCATCCGCGGCCGCGCCTCCGCCGAACCCGAGCGCGCCCGCAAGGTCGCCCTCGTCCGCGCCGCGGCGCAGAACCTCAACGACGGCGAGATCACGCACATCGAGCGCAGCCCGATCGACCAGGACGCGGCGGATGCGCAGTGGGACGGCTACGTCGCGGCGCTGGAGGCGGAGGGCTGGCGCACGATCGAGGTGACCGCGGCGCCCACCATGGCTGATTCGGTGTTCATCGAGGACGCCGTTGTGGTCTTCGGCGACACCGCCGTCGTCACCCGTCCGGGCACCGCGTCGCGGATGGGCGAGACGGAAGCCGCCGAGGAGGCCGTGCGCGCGCTCGGACTGAGCACTCACGTGATCCAGGAGCCGGGAACTCTCGACGGCGGCGACGTGCTCAAGGTCGGCACGACCGTCTACGTGGGCCGCGGCGGTCGCACGAACGCGGCGGGCATCCGTCAGCTCCGCTCGATCCTCACGCCGCTCGGCTACACGCTGGTCGCGGTGCCGATGACGAAGGCGCTGCACCTGAAGAGCGCGGTCACCGCGCTCCCGGACGGCACGGTGATCGGCTGGGCGGACGTGGTCGACGACCCGCGCCTGTTCGATCGCTTCCTGGCGATGCCGGAGGAGGGCGGGGCCCACGTCGTTGTGCTGGACGAGGAGACCGTGCTGATGGCGACGAGCGCACCGCAGAGTGCGGCGCTGATCGAGCAGCTCGGCTACCGGGTCGTCGCCGTCGACATCTCCGAGTTCGAGAAGCTCGAGGGCTGCGTCACCTGCCTCAGCGTGCGGGTGCGCTGAACGAGCGTGGACCGAACGACGGCCTCGCCCCTTCGGGCGGGGTCGTTCGTCGTTTCCGCTCGAATCGCTGGACGCGCCACGCGACCGGGGCCTATCCTGTAAAGCTGTCTCCGCCTCCGTTCCGCACCACGGAACCCGATGTCGGAGGTCTGGCATACGGTAACCGAACCAACGGACCAGGGAGGCTGACATGTCGAAGACCATCACCTATCGTGCGAGCGCCGTAACCGTCGTTGCGCCTGCTGCCCGTCGCCGCCTCGCCCCGGCCGCGGCCCGGTAGCTCCGCACCCGTCTTCCTGACCCGGCGCCCGCGCCGGCCATTCGGATCCGCTTCCGCGTCGATCCGCCGTTCCATTTCCGTGCGCCGATCCGCGCACGTGTCGCCGCTCTTCGTAAAGGGTCTTCGACGTGTCTTCACACACCACCAACCATCCGCCCGATACCAACGCCCGCTCCGTGGGTACTGTCGCCACCTTGCGTCGGCTCCAGCCGTTCGTCGGCCCCGCCGTGCCCCGACTCGCCGCCGGCATGGGTGTCGCGCTCGTCGCGAGCGTGGTGGCCCTCGCCATCCCGCTCGTGCTGCAGCAGCTCGTGGACGGCCCGCTCAGCGCGGGCGCGCTGGCCGCGGCCGACGGGGCCGGCGCGAGCGCCCTGATCGTGCCGGTGGCGATCATCCTCGGCCTCGGTGTGATCGAGGCGGTCGCGATCGCGCTGCGCCGCCAGTTCGTGCTCACGCCGAGTACCAAGGTCGAGGCGCGGATGCGCTCCGCGCTCTACCAGCGACTGCAGGATCTCCCCGTCGCCTTCCACGACCGCTGGCAGAGCGGACAGCTGCTCTCGCGCGCGATCAGCGATCTCGGCCTGATCCGCCGCTGGCTCGCCTTCGGCCTGGTGCTGCTCGTCGTGAACACCGTCACGATAGTGATCGGCTTCTTCGTGCTCGCCTACTGGAACCTGTGGCTCGGGGTGATCTTCGTGGTCTGCTCCGCGCCGATCTGGGTCTACGGCTTCGTCTTCGAGAAGCGATACTCGATCATCGCGAGACGCAGCCAGGATCAGGCCGGTGACCTCGCCACCACGGTCGAGCAGTCCGTGCACGGCATCCGGGTGCTCAAGGCCTTCGGCCGCGGTGCGTACGCGCTGGACAACTTCGCCGTGCAGGCGGAGGAACTGCGCGGCACCGAGATCGCCAAGGCCAAGGCGATCGCGGGCATCTGGCTCTGGCTGCTGCTGGTGCCCGACATCGCCTTCGCGCTGTGCCTGCTCGGCGGCGTCTGGCTCGCCGCCGACGGCCAGCTCAGCGTGGGCGAGCTGTTCGCGTTCTTCGCCACCGCGACGGTGCTGCGCTTCCCGGTGGAGTCGATCGGTTTCCTGCTCTCGATGACCTTCGACACCCGCACGGCCGTCGATCGCTACTTCGAGGTGATGGATTCGGAGAACACCATCACGGATCCGGAGCACCCCAAGACCATCGCCGAGCCGCACGGGCGGCTGCGGTTCACCGACGTGCACTTCCGTTACCAGGACGCGCCGGAGCGCTATTCGGACCTCCTGGACGGCATCGACCTCGACGTCCGACCCGGGGAGACGATGGCGCTGGTCGGCCTGACCGGATCCGGCAAGACCACGCTCACGGCCCTCGTCACCCGGCTCTACGACGTCACCGCCGGCTCGATCGAGCTCGACGGTGTCGACGTGCGCGAACTCACTCGCGAGGAATTGCGCCGGCACATCGCCATGGCGTTCGAGGACGCGACGCTGTTCTCGACCACCGTGCGCGAGAACGTGCTGATGGGTCGGCCGGATGCGGGGGAGGAGGCGCTGCACGAGGCCCTGGAGATCGCGCAGGCCGACTTCGTCTACTCCCTGCCCGACGGCCTCGACACCACCGTCGGCGAGGAGGGGATGAGCCTTTCCGGAGGGCAACGCCAACGGCTCGCGCTCGCTCGCGCCGTGGCCGCGCGCCCCGCGGTGTTGGTGTTGGACGACCCGCTCTCGGCCCTCGACGTCGACACCGAGGCGCGCGTCGAGGCGGGCCTGCGCCGTGTGCTCGGCGACACGACCGCGCTGATCGTCGCGCACCGGCCCTCCACCGTGGCCCTCGCCGATCGGGTCGCCCTGCTGCAGGACGGCCGGGTCACCGCCGTCGGCACCCACTCCGAGCTGCTGGCTCAGAACGAGCACTACCGCTACGTGATCTCCAGCCTGGAGGAGGAGCAGATGGCTCGGCCGGAGGGGCTCGAACGCGGCGGCTCGCGGCCCGACACGGCGGCGATCGACATCATCGAGACGGAGGCACGCGCATGAGCACCCTCGGCAGTACGGAAGAACGCGACGACCTCAGCCGCTCCGAATCCCGCGACGTGCGTCGGCGCTCCACGCGCCTGCTCGGCTCGCTGCTGCATCCGCTGCGCGTGCGCCTCGCCCTGACGGCGATCGTCGTCGTGGTCTCCACTGCGGCCCAGGTCGCCGGCCCGACCTTGATCGCGCTCGGTATCGACAACGGTCTGCCGGCGGTGCTGCGCGGCGACGCGACCCCGCTCGTGCTCACCGTCGCGGCGTACCTGCTCACCGGCATCATCGGCGCGGTGCTGATCGCCTGGTACACGGTGCTCTCGGCTCGCATCAGTCAGGCGATCCTGATCGATCTGCGCAAGCGCGTCTTCCTGCACACGCAGAAGTTGAGCCTCGAGTTCCACGAGAACTACACCTCCGGGCGCATCATCTCGCGCCAGACCAGCGACCTCGACTCCATCCGCGAACTGCTCGACTCCGGCATCAACCAGCTGGTGCAGGGTGCGCTCTACATGGCGTTCATCGCCATCGCGCTGTTCTCGCTCGACGGAGTGAGCGGTCTGGTGCTGGCCGTTTCGCTGATCCCGTTGTGGTTCCTGACCCGCTGGTTCCAGAAGCGCTCGCAGGCGCTGTTCCGCGAGACGCGGGTCGCCTCGTCGCGCCTGATCGTGCACTTCGTCGAGACCATGACCGGCATCCGCGCCGTTCAGGCGTTCCGCGCGGAGAAGCGCAACGAGTCCTCCTTCGGGCGGCTGGTGGAGCGCTATCGCGAGAGTTACCGCAAGGTGTTCGGCTTGTTCGGCACCTTCGACCCCGCGCTGGTGCTGATCGGCAACGTCACCGTCGCGGTGGTGCTGCTCGTGGGCGGCTTCCGGGTGATCGGCGGCAGCCTCGAGATCGGCGCGCTGCTCGCGGTGCTGCTGTACACCCGGCGCTTCTTCGACCCGATGGAGGAGATGGCGATGTTCTACAACTCCTACCAATCGGCGGCGGCGGCGCTGGAGAAGATCTCCGGCGTGCTGGCGGAGGAGCCGAGTGTGCCGGATCCGACCCGTCCGGTCGATCTCTGGAAGGCGCGCGGGCACGTCCGCTTCACCGATGTCGGTTTCGCGTACACGCCGGATCGTCCGATCCTGCCGCGCTTCGAGCTGGACATCCCCGCCGGGCAGACCATCGCCCTGGTCGGCTCGACCGGCGCCGGCAAATCGACGTTGGCCAAGCTGATCTCGCGCTTCTACGACCCCAGCGAGGGTTCGGTGTCGCTGGATGGCGTGGATCTGCGGTTGCTGCATCCGAAGGATCTGCGTCGCGCGATCGTGATGGTGACCCAGGAGGCGTACCTGTTCTCGGGATCCGTCGCCGACAACATCGCGATCGGGCGCCCCGGCGCGAGCTACGACGAGATCGTCGCCTCGGCGAAGGCGGTCGGCGCGCACGAGTTCATCGAGGCGCTGCCCGACGGCTACGAGACGGATGTGAACAAGCGCGGCGGGCGGGTCTCGGCCGGTCAGCGCCAGCTGATCTCGTTCGCGCGGGCGTTCCTCGCCGACCCGGCGGTGCTCATCCTGGACGAAGCGACCAGCTCACTCGACATCCCGAGCGAGCGCCTCGTGCAGGAGGGCCTGCAGACGCTGCTCGCCGATCGCACCGCGGTGATCATCGCGCACCGCCTCTCGACGGTCGCGATCGCCGACCGAGTGCTGGTGATGGAGCACGGTCGGATCGTGGAGGACGGCACCCCGGAGGCGCTGATCGCCGGCACCGGGCGCTTCGCCCAGCTGCACGCCGCCTGGCGCGACAGCCTGGTCTAGCCGCGAGGGACCCGCGCAGCGCTCGAGGGACCCCGTGTGGTGGGGTCCCTCGCGCGCTGCCGGGGTCCGTCGCGGGCGCTACTTCGTGTAAAGGTACTTGCTGCCGACGGAGGTCGCCGAGGTGCCTGCCGGGGTGGTCACCCGGACGTCGACCAGGCGGGCCGAGGCGACGGCGGGCACCTTCGCGGTGATCTTCGTGCCGGAGACCACCACGACGTTGGTCGCCGGGGTGGTGCCGAAGGCGACCGTCGAACCGGGCGCGAAGCCCGAACCCGTGATCGTGATCGTGCTGCCGCCCGAGCGCTTGCCGGTGTACGACGACAGCGCCGTCACCTTCGGGGCGACGTTCGCCGCGGCGCTGAGCGTGAGCACGAGCGTGCCCGAGTCGAGGTAGAAGCCGCCAGCCTGGATGAACACGGAGGATCCGGCCGCGACCGGCAGCGTCACGATCGCGTTCGCCTTGTCGCCGTACTCGAACGGCGAGCCGCTCGAGCTCACGTCAGGGCAGGCAAGGGGCGTGCCCGGCGTGCCGCCGGCATCCGCGTAGACCGCGAAGTCGACGTCGTAGTTCGACGAGCGGGCGTCGACGGTGAGCAGTTGCGCGGCCGGCGCCGTGTAGCGGTACCAGAGGGTGTTCACGATCGCGACTTCGGGATAGGGCAACTCGCAGCCGGCCGGCTGCTCGATGACCCAGCTGGTGTGCGTCGTGTCGGCCGTGGTGGTCGACGGGGCGAGCAACGGCTTCGCCTCGGCGGGCGTCTCGTTCAGTGCCGGACCGGAGGCGAGGGCGAACGTCGCGCTGGTGCCGGGCTGGTCGTCCAGTTCCGTCTTGCCGACCTGGAACCAGTACGTGGTGCCGGCGGTCGCCTGCACATCCACGACCGGTCGGAACTGGCTCTCGCCGCAACCGACGAGCGTCAGAGCGTTCAGCGCGGCTCCGGTGTAGACGTTGATCTGCTCCTGGAAGTTCGCGCTCGCGGGCCCCGACGCGGTGAGCGTCTGCCGCGCGGTGGAGACGTACTTGTACCAGAGGGTGTTCGACTGCTGGTACTGGTACTCGGAGTAATCGGGATCCGATTCGGTGCACAACAGCGGCTCGCTCGGTTGCGTCGTCGCCTCGGCGAGCGCGACGGGAGTGGAGTACGGCAGGGCCGACACCACGGTCGCGTTGGCGAAGGCGTCGTTCGAGGGCGGTGCTGCGGAGGCGGCAGGGGCGGCGGCGACGGTCATGGCGAGGCCGACGGCGGCGGCGATGGCCAGGGTCGAGAGGCGGGCGGACAGGGGATGAAGGGTGGGCATGCGAGTGCTCCGGATTGCGGGCCGGGCGTCGCCGCGGGCCGAGGTCGGACTCGGCGGGATGCTGTCGGCGACGGTGCCGGGATGCGGGTGGTGCGACGGTGGCGCGTGAGCGCCGGGTACGAGAGGCGGGTCGGCCGGTTCGACGCTGAAGGGGCCGCTGATTCTGAGAGGGTCCGCAGACATTCGCATCGTGGCACTCCGCGACAGCGGCGTCAATGCCGCGCGTCACACCACCACGATCTTCGGCATCCGGATGCCGTTGAAGCCGGTCGCGGTCACCGCGGTGTAGGCGCCCATCATCGGGCTGACCAGCAGCGATCCGATGCCCAGCGGCGGCAGCGGCAGTGCCCGCGCGATCACGTCGACGCTGTCGCAGGTCGGGCCGGCCACGGTCACCGGTCGGGTGTGCAGGCCGCGCACCTCGCCCAGCTCGCTCGCCGCGAAGATCAGCGCGTGCACGTCCTCCGCCGGGATGTTCGAGTAGCCGCCGTACACCCCGTCGTCGAGGTACAGCCAGCGGCCGTCGCGGCGCTCGTTCACCCCGACGACGGTGCTGACGAGGGTCATCGACGGCGCGGCGATGAAGCGTCCCGGTTCGGCGAGGATGCGCATCCGGCCCGGTACCGCACGCAAGGCCCGGCGCAGTCCCGCGGCGAGCTGGGCGAACTCGGGGACCGCCTCGTCGTAGCCGATCGGGAAGCCGCCGCCGATGTCGATGGTGTCGAAGGCGATGCCGAGTTCGGCCTCCAGGGCGGCCGCCAACCGCAGCGTAGTGTCGATCGCGCGGGCGAACGGGCGAGCCTGCGTGGTCTGGCTGCCGACGTGGAAGCTGAAACCGGCCACGCGGATCCGCAGCGCCACCGCGCGCCGCACCAGCGCGGCCGCCTGGGCGAGGTCGGCCCCGAACTTGGCGGAGAGGTCGCTCTTCGCGCGCGGGTTCGGGAAGCTCAGCCGGATCAACAGCCGCACGTCCGGCGGGAAGCCGCGGAACCGTTCCAACTGTCCCGCGCTGTCGAGGACGAAGGTGCGCAGCCCGGCCACGTAGGCCGCGGTGAGGTCGGCCGTGTTCGTCATCGGGTGGGTGTGGATGCAGCGGGAAAGGTCGACCCGTTGCTGCTGCAGCAGCGCCACCTCGCCCCGCGAGGCGAGTTCGAAGGAGGCACCGGAGGCGGCGACGGCGTCGATCACCGCCGGGTGCGGCAGCGCCTTGGTCGCGTAGTGCAGCTCCACCGTCGGCAGCTCGCGCTGCAGAGTGCGCACTTGGGCGGTGACCCGGCGCGGATCGAGCAGGAACAACGGCGAGCCGAAGTGGCGCACCTTCTCGAAGAGGTCGATCTCGCGTGCGTGTTCGGCGAGTTCGCGGCGGCAGCGCTCGCGGTGACTCGCGGGGGCGGTCTCGACGGGCGTGGTGAGGGTGCGCAGGAGAGTCATGGCACGAGCTCCGTTTCGGGTTCGATCAGGCGTTTGCCGAGTTCGTAGCTCGTGATGGTGACGGCGTAGAAGACGACGTCGGCGGCGAGCTTGCCGACCAGCCACCCCAGCCACGGCTCGACGAGCAGCAGGGGGCCGAGCCCGAAGAGCAGGGGGCGGACAGCGAGCGAGTCGACGATCTCGGCGGGTCCGAATTCGAGCAGCACGCCGCGCAGGGTCAGTACCGCAGCGTGGGCTGCTCCGGCCGTGCGGCGATGCAGTCGGAAGCCGCGCGCGACGACCAGGGCGTAGTAGCCCAGGTTCTCGCCGAGTGTGCCGGCGACCGCCGCGGCGAGCAGGGCGCTCGGGCCGCCTCCACCCACCGCGGCGTAGGCCGCCGCTGCTGACAGCAGCGCGGCCGTGGTGCCCAGGATCTCCGGCGGCAGATAGCGCACGAGCCACCGTCGGGTGCGGATGCGTGCGGCTCTGGACATGCCCCCAGCCTCGCTCACGCGTCGGCCGCGGCGCGTCGGGGGCAGCCCTGGGATCAGGTCCGCTCGCGAATCGCGTCGAGGTCAGGTCCTCCGCATGCACAGGATGTCGGGCGAGATCGACGCGCACCGGGACGGGAGCAACCAAGACCCGCGTGATTCCGCGGGTCGGCCGTGCTCTCACATCGATGGCAGCTCGTTCCGCCCGTGATCCTGTACATGCCGGCCGTTCGAGTTGCCGCGAGCGCCCCGCCCGGCGGCCAGGACCGGTTCAGAGCGGGTTGCGCTGCAACGTGTCCGGGATCGCGATCGGTGTGCGCCGGCGCTCGGGCAGCCACCACACGACGTTGCCCCAGGCCACGGCGTAGAGGATCACCCCGAGGGAGTCGCGCCAGTACGGCGGGAACGCCCCGGCGATCCACCAACTCGCGATCCCGGCGAGCAGGCCAGCCAGCGTCGCCAGCAGCACGACGACGGGCCAGCACACACCCTGGGTGAGCGCCCAGTCGGCCCGCGTGCGCGGGATCGGCAGCCAATCCACGGTGAGGATGACCGCGAGCGCGACGCCGAGGACGACCATCACGCCGAGCTTGCCCCACTCGTCCAGCGGGAACGCCGCCTCGGGTGCCAGCAGCTGCACGATCGGAGTGCCCGTCCCCAGCAGCAGCACCACGCTCAGGCACAGCACCGTGCGGCGCTGGCGGCCGGCGACGGGCTCGAACGGCACCGCCCGGGCGAGCGACTTGGCGAACAGCACGATGCCCGCGCAGGTGGCCAGGCACAGGATGATCAGCAGCGGATCGAAGCGGATCAGCGCCACCACCAGCGGCACGAAGCTGCAGGCGGCGGCCACGGCGGCCCAGCGGGCATCCCGCACGGATTCGCGCCGCAGCTGCGCGATCCGCTGCGCCTCGCCCGCATTCTCAGCTGCGACAGCGTCCTCGATCGTGCGCCAACGCAGGCGGCCCGATCGCAACGCGCCCCACAACGAGACGGTGAAGCCGATCGCCACCACGGCAGCGGTGCCGATCGGCACGACCCCGAGCCGCGCGGTCACCTGCTCCGACTCCGCCCAGGTCAACAGCCAGGCCGCAGCACCGACGAATCCGGCCAGCACGGCGGCGCGCGGCGGATCCGCGATCGCCGGCAGCACCACGAGGATCGGCCGCAGCAGCGCCAGCAGGGCCTCGCGGGCGGTCGCCGCCAGCGGCTTACCGTGCACCCGGGTGGCGCGGTCCAGGATGCGCACGGCGCGGGACGCGAGGGCGACCCGGTAGGCGGGCGAGAGGTTGAAGACGTTGTCGCTGCCCGTCCGCATCCGCGGTCGCAGCTCGACGGCGCTCGCCGTGGGGTCGAAGCCGGGGGAGTCGCGGTCGTACGGCGAGAGTTCGGCGGTCGCCGCCTCGCGGAGGATCTCCTCCTGCACCGCCGCGGTGGCCCCGCCGGGTTCGCGGTCCGCCTGCTCCGTCGGCGCGGTCTCCGGGGCGGCGAGCCGGAGGAAGCGCACGATGCCGGCGGCGGCATCCAGTCGACCCCACCACCAGTCGCCCACCCGCCAGTCGGCGCTGAGGAAGCCGAAGAAGTTGCCGGAGCCGTAGCCGGCGAGCTTGCCGCCCGGAGTCAGCACCACATCCTTGTCGGCCACGAGCACGCGCCCGGCGATCTCCCCGGCCGTCGACACCTCGCGCTCGCGCAGCGGCCGGCCCTGCGCGTCGAGCTTGCGCGGCTCGTCACGGCGCAACTCCGCGCCGAGCACGGCGCGGCGCTCGGCGGTCGCCAGCGCCGTGAATCCGGCCGCCTGGGCGGGCTGCTGCGTCACCCCGATGGACCAGAATCGGATGTTCGACACCGTGGGCGGCACACCGGACGGTGCGATCGCCGCGACGACGTCGAGCGCGGGGATCACCTCGGCCGCTGCGACGCTGAGCGCGGCCCACGGAGACTCCCGCCAGCGCAGTCGCACGCCCGGATCGTGCGCGTCGATGCCGCGCTGCACCAGGGCGGATTCCGCGCGGAGGCTCGCGACGCAGCCGTCGAGCGCATCCCACAGGTCGGCGAGATCGGGCGCTGTACTGGCCCTCACCCAGGTCGTCAGCCACGTCGTCAGCTCGCTCGGCTGCGACGTCGGCTGCGCACCCTCGTCAGCCCCGGCCGCGCGCAGCACCTCCCGGGTCGCGCACTGCCGCGCCTGCACCGCGTGCTGCAGCGCCCGATACGCCGGACCGCGCACCGAGCCGAGATCGCGCAGCCGTCGCCCGCCCGGTTCGAGGGGTACCCGTTCCAGCGCCCGGGTCCACGCGAGCACGCAGTTCGCGGCATCCGCCAGGGCGCTCGGGCCCCGGAGCAACGATGCCGGCTCGGCCTCGCGCGAGAGGGCGTCGTAGTGGTCGACGGCAGCGACGCGGAGCCCGCTCAGTCGGTCCGCATCGACGGCCCGCCAGCGCTCGCGCTGGGGCACCGAACTGGTCAGCTGCCAGACCGAGGGGCGCGAGAGCGCCCGCACGAGCAGCGCCGCGTCGGTGCTCGCCAGAGCCCGCAGGTAGCCCCCGCGGCGGGCCGACCGAGCGGCTTCACCCCAGTCGGCGCTGCGGATGAGCGCACCGAGCGCGTCGCGGTGGCCCGCATCCGACTGCATCGCGCCGTTGAAGTCGGCGACCTCGTCCACCTCGTTCGCCGTCGCCTCACGCCGGGTGCTGCGGCTGACGAATCCGAGTACGGCCTTGCCGAAGCGGCGCAGGGTCGGGTCCCAGCGCTCGTCGCCGCCGATCGCCGCGTCGGGATCGGGGTCGAGGAAGAGCAGGGCGCGAGAGGCGTAGGCGTCCGAACTGCGGGTGCGCGCCGCCTCGAGTGCCCGATCGATCGGTACGTTATCGAACACCGCGCCGTCGACGACGCGGTAGGGCCGATCCGCCGACGCGCGGTGCCCGCTGAAGGCGCGGCGCATGTCGGGTTGCAGCGCGGTCGAAGCGGCCTCCGGATCCGCCGGCGATCGGATCAGCGCCGGCTCGAATCCGCCCGGCAGTGACGACGTCGAGCGGGCCGCGTACGCGAGCCGTCGCAACGCCTCCCCCGCTCCCGCGTCACCGCGCCCCGGGATGCCGTTGCCGAGATCGGGTCGGGCGGCGTCGCCGACGAAGTGGAAGTGCGCCCGCCCCTCCCACGCATCCTGCTCGGTCGAGTCGTGCCCGTCGATCGTCGTCGCGGAGAGATCGACGGTCACGTGTTCCGCGACGAGATCCGGGTGCGCGGCGGCGTCCGTCGCGATCGAGCGGGCGGCGGCCTCCGCCTGCGGGAAGAAGTAGCCGTCTCCGTCCATCAGGGCGTCGACGGAGGCCCGCCGCGGCCCGTTCAGCAGGTTCCAGAAGCCGCCGACGGTGCTCCACGTGCCGAGCAGACTGTCCAAGGTCGCGCCGGAGCGCTGCGCGACGGAGTAGAGCACCGCGTTCAGCCCGCCGGCGGAGGCCCCGGCGAGCAGGTCGAACTCGACACGGTCGTAACCCGCGGCCGCGAGCAGTTCCGCGTAGCGGGTCGCCCGAGCCTCGAATCCGGGCGGGGGAGTCGCCTCGGCGTGCGGCACCAGAGCGGTGATACCGCCGTCCTCGTCGGTCACCAGGCGGATGCGTCGCAGCGTGTCCAGTTCCGCGACTGCGCCGCCGATCCACACCGCGAGGCTGACGCCCCCGCGCATCGCCAGCGCGAAGCGGAGGGTGTGGCCGAAGGCGCGTGGTCGCGGATCGTCCACGCTGCTGCGGCCGGGGCCGACGAGTTCGAGGCGCACGCCGGGCGCGCCCTCATCGGTCGGTAGCGGTCGGACGAGGATGTCGGTCATGGCTCCGGCCCCCTTCGGGCAACGGTCTGGTGAGCGCCACGGTACGCCGGGCGCGGATGCCGGCACAGAGGGCTGGCCCTGATCGATCGAGCAATTCGCGACGGAAGGATGCGGAAGCGGCGCGAGCGGAGCACAATCGCTTGCATGAGCGCTCCTCCGCGCGGAGCGTCGGCCGAGCCGCCCGAAGCCACCTCCGCCCATCCGCGTGTCGTCATCGCCGACGACGCCCTGCTGCTGCGTGAGGGCATCGAGACGGTGCTGGTCGCGGGCGGCTGTGAGATCGTCGCCTCGGTGGGCACCGCCGACGAGGCGCTCGCCGTTGTGACCCGCAGCACCGTGGACACGCTGGTGCTCGATATCCGGATGCCACCCGGCCACAGCGACGAGGGGTTGGTGGCGTTGGAGACGCTGCGCGCGCGCGGCTCCGACGTCGGCGTGCTGCTGCTGTCGATGTACGCCACGCCGGCGTACGCCATCCGGGCGATGGCCGCCGGGCGCGGCACCGGATACCTGCTCAAGGACCGCATCGCGGATGCCGACACCCTCGTCTCCGCCGTCCGGACGGTGGCCGCCGGGGGCTCGGTCGTGGACGAGGAGGTCGTCGCGCACCTGGTCGACCGTCGCGCGGCCGACGACACCCTCGGGCCGCTCAGCGCCCGCGAGCGCGAGGTGCTGTCGCTGATGGCGCAGGGCAAGTCGAACCTCGGCATCGCCACGGCGCTGTTCCTCTCCGGCAAGACCGTGGAGACGCACATCCGCAACATCCTGCAGAAGCTCGACATCGAGGAGTCTCCCGCCGATCACCGCCGGGTGCTGGCCGTGCTGCGCGGCCTCGGCCGGCGGTAGCGGTGACGGCGGCGCTGCGGATCCGCCGACGCACCGTGCTGCGCCGGAGCGCCCTCGTGGTGCTCGCGCTCACCCTCGTGCTGCTGATGGAGATCGCCGGCTACCTCGCAGACCCGGGGCGGCCCGAGCTCGCCTACACCGTCGCCCACACGCTGGTCGGCCTGATCTTCGCGGCCTGCGCGGGCGTGGCCTGGCGGGTGTCGGATGCGCCGGCCCCGGCCCGGCTGATGCTCGCGGTGGCGATGTTGTGGATCCCGCAGACGCTCTACGCGGTGATCGGCTCGATCGGCTGGCTGTGGCCGATCGTGCACGGGGTGGACCTGCTCTGGGGCGTGCTGGCGGGCATCCTGGTGCTGCTGTACCACTCGGGCCGGTTGGTCGGCGCGCTGGACGGCTGGATCGTCCGGGTCGCCGCGGTCGCCGCCGTCGTGCGCTTCGTCGCGAGCCTGCTGCTGGACGGGATCGGGCCGGATGCGTGCGCCTGCGCCGCGAATCCGTACGCCTTCTGGTCGGCACCCGCGCTGTTCGCGGCGATCGACATCGGCTTCCGCCTCGTCGGCGTCGGCCTGGTGGTGGTGGTCGCCGTTCGGGTGATCGTGCGCTGGCTGCGCGCCACCGGCCCGGCCCGGACGGTGGCGTTCGTGATGCCGATCGCGCTGTTCGCGTGGGCCGCGACGCTGGTCTACGACGCGGTCTCGTTCGCGGTGGGCGCGCGCACCCCGATGGTGCTCGGCTACATCTCGCTTCTGGCGATGGCGGCGATCCCGATGAGCTTCGTCGCAGGGTTGCTCTTCGTGCGCGGCCTGCGCGGGCGCGTGTCCGACCTGATGGTGATCACCCGCGACGGGGTGGACCGGCCGGTGTGGGAGGCGCGGCTCGCGCGAACCCTGCGCGACGCGTCGCTGCGGGTCTACTGGTGGGACGAATCCGCCGGCGTGTATCGCGGCGCTCAGGGCGAAGCGGTGGAACCGACCGCGCTCGCGCGCGGCGCCGCGCTGCTGCCGATCGTGTCGAACGACGGCCCGATCGCGCTGATCCGGCACGACCGGGCGCTCACCGACAACTCCCGCCTGCTCACCGCGGTGGCCACGGCGCTGCGGCTCTCGGTCGACAACGGTCGACTGCGCGGCGAGCTGGAGCGAACGATCGTGGAGGTGCGCGAGTCGCGGCGGCGCCTCGTCGAGGCGGCGGACGACGCGCGCAAGCGGATCGAGCGCGACCTGCACGACGGCTCGCAGCAGCAGCTCGTCTCGCTGGCGATCGCGCTGCGGCTGGCGCGGACGGCGGCCGATTCCGCGGGCGACGCGACCGTCGCGCTGCGGCTGGAGCGCGCCTCCGCCCAGCTCGCGCAGGCGCTGACCTCGCTGCGCGAGCTGGCGCGCGGCATCCATCCGAGCCTGCTCAGCGAGGGCGGCTTGGAGCTCGCGGTTCCGGAGCTGGCCGCGCACAGCCCGGTGCCGGTCGACCTCGACGTCGCGCTGCAGCGCTGGCCCGAGCTGATCGAGTCGACCGTGTACTTCGTTGTGGCCGAGGCGCTGACCAACGTCGCGAAGTACGCCTCCGCGCGGCGCTGCTGGGTGCGGATCCAGCCCGACGACGGCGCGTTGCTGGTGACCGTGCACGACAACGGCGTCGGCGGCGCGAGCCTGGATGCCGGCTCGGGGATCCGCGGCCTCGCCGACCGCGTCGAGGCGGTCGGTGGCACCCTCACCCTGCGCAGCCCGCTCGGCGAGGGCACCACGATCGAGGCGCGGCTGCCGCTCTGACGGCGCGCCCTCGACCCCCGCGAGATGCCTCTTCTGTACAGATTCTGCGGCGTGTCGCGTGCAGAAGTGGCATCTCGCGGGGAGGAAGGTCAGGGCCGCCAGCGCGCCGCGCGGACGTCGACGCGGTAGCCCGCGGCCGTGACGACGAGGGGCGTGTCCTCTGCCTCGTAGTGCGCTCGCGCCCGCGCCTCGTGGCCGATGGGTGGATGCCCGCCCGAGCGCACCACGCGCCACCAGGCGACGTCGGAGCCGTAGCGCGCCATCACCGTGCCGACCGCGCGAGCCGCGCGCGTGCCCAGCACCGCCGCGATCTCGCCGTACGCCATCACCTTGCCGGGCGGGATGTCGTCGACGACGGCCAGCACGGCGCTCACGAAGTCCGGAGCGGGCTCAGCCATCTACAGCGTCAGCGTGCCGATGTTCTCGCCGTAGGCGGTCTCGCCCGTGACCTCGAAGCCGATCCAGCGGAAGAACTGCTCCGGGCCGTCCTCGCCCGACTCCCAGATCACGGTGAGCGCCGTGTTGCCGCGCTTGCGGGCCTCGTCCGCGGTGGCGCGCACGGCGAAGGTGCCGACGCCCTTGCCCTGCTGGTTCGCGTCGATGTTGATCCGCCAGATGCAGCTGCGGAACTCCTCGTCGGCGGCGTTCGGATCGAAGTGCGCGTGGATGAATCCGACCAGGGTCTCGCCGTCCATCACGGCGCGCTGCCAGTCGGCTGCCGGGTCCATCACGGCGGCGGCGGCGGAATACGAGACCGGGGCGATGAACTGCTCCTGACCCGGTTTCAGGCTCAATCGATTGACCGCCGAGATGTTCGATGCCGACAGTTCTTCCAGTCGCAGATCAGCCATGCGCTCACCCTAGCCCGCCCATCCTGGGCGCCACCATCCGCCGAACGAGGGAGCCGGCGCAAGTGTCTCGACGTCGAGACAAACCCGCACTCCGGTAAGCTGTTCGCGGTGTTCCGGATGCGCCCACGAGCGCGCCGGGGCCGCAGGCGGCGCGTGGATGCGCGGCGCTCACCGCGACAGCAATGGGAGAGCAATGTCGAAGATCAAGGTTGAGGGAACGGTCGTCGAGCTCGACGGCGACGAGATGACGCGGATCATCTGGCAGGCGATCAAGGACACGCTCATCCACCCGTACCTCGACGTGAACCTCGAGTACTACGACCTCGGTATCGAGTACCGCGACCAGACCGACGACCAGGTCACCATCGACGCGGCGCACGCGATCCAGAAGCACGGCGTCGGCGTCAAGTGCGCGACCATCACCCCCGACGAGGCCCGCGTCGAGGAGTTCGGCCTGAAGAAGATGTGGAAGTCGCCCAACGGCACCATCCGCAACATCCTCGGCGGCGTGATCTTCCGCGAGCCGATCATCATCTCGAACATCCCGCGCCTGGTGCCGGGCTGGAACAAGCCGATCATCATCGGCCGTCACGCCTTCGGCGACCAGTACCGCGCCACCGACTTCGTGTTCAAGGGCAAGGGCAAGCTCACCGTCGAGTTCACCCCCGAGGACGGCTCGGAGCCGATGAAGTTCGAGGTCTACGACGCCCCCGACGACGGCATCGCGCAGGTGCAGTACAACCAGGACGCCTCCATCCGCGATTTCGCGCGCGCCTCGCTGAACTACGGCCTGAGCCGCAACTACCCGGTCTACCTCTCGACGAAGAACACGATCCTCAAGGCCTACGACGGCCGGTTCAAGGACATCTTCCAGGAGATCTTCGAGGCCGAGTTCAAGGAGAAGTTCGACGCGGCCGGGCTCACCTACGAGCACCGCCTCATCGACGACATGGTCGCCTCGGCCATGAAGTGGGAGGGCGGCTACGTCTGGGCCTGCAAGAACTACGACGGCGACGTGCAGTCCGACACCGTGGCGCAGGGCTTCGGCTCGCTGGGCCTGATGACCTCGGTGTTGTCCACTCCCGACGGCGCCGTCGTCGAGGCGGAGGCCGCCCACGGCACCGTGACCCGGCACTACCGCCAGCACCAGCAGGGCAAGCCCACCTCGACCAACCCGATCGCCTCGATCTACGCCTGGACCCGCGGCCTCGCGCACCGCGGCAAGCTGGACGGCAACCAGGAGCTGATCGACTTCTCGCTCACCCTGGAGGACGTCGTCATCAAGACCGTCGAGTCGGGCAAGATGACCAAGGACCTCGCGCTGCTGGTGGGCCCCGACCAGGCCTGGCAGACCACCGAGGAGTTCCTGGCGACCCTCGACGAGAACCTCAAGGCCCGCATGGCCTAGGCTCCCGCGCCTGTCGAGGGCCCCGTCTCCGTGCTGGAGGCGGGGCCCTCTGCTCGTCCGCGCTGTCGTTTTCCACGCGCTGCCGGCATGCCACCCGCTCGCGGTGAAAACGACAGCGCGGGGAGCCGGTTCGGTAGCCTGGGGTGAAACGCTCACGACCGGAGACCGATGACGCTCGCCGTGCTGTCCAACGACCGACTGGATCCGTGGATCAACTGGTCCACGTTGGCGCCGCCCCTGCTCGGGCCTCTGGCGGAGCGGACCGGCCGGTTGGTCAGCCCGCCGCCGCTGAACGCGCCGCGCGGCTGGCCGCGGACGCTGCGGTCGATGCGCCGGTCCGAGGTGTTCTGGATGCAGCAGAGCGCGCGCCCGGAGTGGCCGCTCGTGCTCGCCTCCTTCGCCGCCGGCCCGACGCGTCGGGCCGCCTTCGTCGTGGACCCGTGGCTGCCCGACCTGCCCAAGATCGCGCTCGCGGCGCGGCTGCAGCGCCTGGATCCGCTGTTCGTTCCTTTCCGGCAGGCCGCGGACGAACTCACGCGGCGGCATCCGAACGGCCGTTTCGACTGGCTGCCGTTCGGCGTCGACACCGACGTCTTCCGGCCGGGGCCGGGGGAGCGCGACGTGTTCGCGTTCTCGATGGGCCGCCGCTACGAACCGCTGCACCGTGCCCTGCTGACGTACTGCGCCGAGCGCGGACTCGAGTACCGCTATCGCCGAGAGGGCGAACTGCTCTCGCCGCAGGAGCTCGGCGAGCTCGCCGGCCGCGCGCGGTACTTCGTCGTCACCCCGCCCGACTTCGACGACGCGGCGCGCACGGGCGGCTACTCGCCCCTGGTGATGCGCTACCTCGAGGGCCTCGCCGCCGGCGCCCGGCTGCTCGGAGTGCTGCCGTCCAGTGGCGAGTACGAGCGCCTGCTGCCCGTCGACGCGATCCTGCAGGTGCGGGCGGACGGCGCCGATCTCGCGCAACAGCTCGACGACGACCCGCCCGTCGACCTCGGTGCTGCCACGGCGCACGTCCGCGAGCACCACTCCTGGGCGCGCCGGGCCGAGCAGATCGCCGACCGGCTGCGCACGGGAACGCCGATCGCCCAGCCCGGGCCGCCGGTCGCGGCAGGAAATGACGTCGATCCGGCCTGAAGCGTGTCGAAAGCGGCCTCGAACGGCCGATCAACGTCATTTCCTGCCAGCACCCCGTCTCTCGGCCCTCTGAAAGGAAGCCATGCACAACAACACCGCCCTCGTCGAGGCCCGCATCGTCCGCTTCGTCAGCGAGCGGCTCGAACCCGCCGCCTACCGGGCCTGGGCGCCGGCGACGATCACGGCGTGGGAGGTGCCGGATGAGCCGGTGCCGTTCGCCGAGGCGGTCGGGCAGGGCTTCGCGCCGTTCGCCGTCGGCCAGGCCTGGGGCAAGCCGTGGGGCACGACCTGGTTCCGCGTGACGGGCACGGTGCCGCAGTGGCAGCTCGGCCGCGATCGGCTCGAACTCGTGGTCGACCTCGGCTTCCTCTCCGGTCAGGCCGGCTTCCAAGCGGAGGGTCTCGCGTTCTCGCCCGAGGGCGAGATCATCAAGGCCATCGAGCCGTTCAACTCGGCGGTTCCGCTCGCGGCGGGGCCGGGGGAGTCGTTCGAGCTGCTGATCGAGGCCGCGTCGAATCCGGACGTCGGCAGCACCTGGACCTTCGCGCCCACCCCGGTCGGCGACAAGGCGACCGCCGGCACCGCTCCGATCTACGCGCTGCGCCGGCTCGACATCGCCGTGCTCGACACCGAGGTGTGGGCGCTGCAGCGCGACGTGTTCACGCTGTACGGGCTGATGCGCGAGCTGCCCGCCGGCTCGCAGCGCCGCGCGCAGATCCTGCGCGCCCTGGAGCGGATGGTCGACGTGATGGACCCGGATGCGGTCTCGGCGACGGCCGCCGCCGGTCGCGCCGCGCTCGCGCCGGCGTTGGCGAAGCCGGCGAACGCCTCCGCGCACCGCATCGTCGCCGTCGGCCACGCGCACATCGACTCCGCGTGGCTGTGGCCCGTGCGCGAGACCATCCGCAAGTGCGCGCGCACCTTCAGCAACGTGCTGCAGCTGATGGACGAGAACCCGACCTTCGTCTTCGCCTGCTCGTCGGCGCAGCAGTTCGCCTGGATGAAGGAATTCTACCCCGGCCTGTTCGAGCGGATCCGCGTCCGGGTGCGCGAGGGCCGCTTCGTGCCGGTGGGTGGGATGTGGGTGGAGTCGGACACGAACCTGCCGGGAGGCGAGGCGCTGGTTCGGCAGTTCGTGCACGGCAAGGGCTTCTTCTTGCGCGAGTTCGGCGTCGAACCCCTGGAGGTCTGGCTGCCCGATTCGTTCGGCTATTCCGGCGCCCTGCCGCAGATCGCCCGCGCCGCCGGGGCGCGCTCGTTCCTCACGCAGAAGCTCAGCTGGAACGAGACCGACACCTTCCCGCACCACACCTTCCGCTGGGAGGGCATCGACGGCACCCGGGTCTTCACGCACTTCCCGCCCGTGGACACCTACAACTCGATCCTCTCCGGGGAGGAACTCGCCCGCGCCGAGCGCCAGTTCGCCGAGAAGGGCGAGGCCGGCGTCTCGCTCGTGCCGTTCGGCTTCGGTGACGGCGGCGGCGGCCCGACCCGCGAGATGCTGGCCGCGGCCGAGCGCACCGCGTCGCTGGAGGGATCGCCGAGCGTGCGGATCGCCGCGCCGGCGGAGTTCTTCGCGGAGGCACTCGCCGAGTACCCCGACGCTCCGGTCTGGTCGGGGGAGCTGTACCTCGAGTTCCACCGCGGCACCTACACGTCGCAGGCGCGCACGAAGCGGGGCAATCGTCGCAGCGAGCATCTGCTGCGGGAGGCCGAGCTCTGGGCGAGCACGGCGACCGTGCGCTCCGGAGCCGCGTATCCGTACGAGACGCTGGACGCCGCGTGGCGGACCGTGCTTCTGCAGCAGTTCCACGACATCCTGCCCGGCTCCTCGATCGCCTGGGTTCACCAGGTCGCCGAGGCGAACTACGCCGCGGTCGCCGAGAGCCTGGAGGGCGTGATCGCGGCGGCGCTCGGCGACGGTGAGCTGCTGGCCAACGCGTCACCGTATCCGCAGCGCGGCATCGCCCCGTTCTCCAGCGGCACGCCGGCGGCGGCCGTCGCGGCGTCGGTCGAGCCGCTCGGCGAGGGATTCGTGCTCGCGAACACCGCGCTCCGTGCGGTGATCGACGGTGTCGGGCGGGTCACCTCTCTCGTCGAACGTGCGACCGGCCGCGAGGTGGTGGCGCCGGGCGCGGCGGCGAACGAGCTGCAGCTGTTCCGGGACACGCCGAACCAGTGGGACGCGTGGGACATCGACGCCGCCTACAACCGCAACCGACTGCCGCTGGGCGACGTCGAGGTGACGGCGTCCGGCGCCGGCGTGCTGGTGCGGCACTCCTTCGGCGCCTCCACGATCGCGCAGCGGATCACGCTCGGCGAGACCGGGCTCGACATCGAGACCACGGTCGATTGGCACGAGAGCCAGAAGCTGCTCAAGCTCGCCTTCGCGCTGGACGTGCACGCCGATCGGGCCTCGTCCGAGATCCAGTTCGGGCACATCGAGCGGCCCACGCACTCGAACACCTCGTGGGATGCGGCGCGCTTCGAGACCAGCGCGCACCGCTGGGTGCACGTGGGGGAGTCGGGTTGGGGCGCGGCTCTCGCGAACGACGGCAGCTACGGTCACGACGTCACGCGGACGACGCGCGAAGACGGCGGCACGACCACGCTGCTGCGCTCGTCGCTGCTACGCGCGCCGCGCTTCCCCGATCCGCAGGCGGACCAGGGCGAGCATGTGCTGCGGCACACCCTGGTCGTCGGTGCGGATGTGTTGGACGCCGCGCGGGCCGGCTACACGCTGAACCTGCCGCTGCGCCCGGCCGGCGCCGTGGCTCCGCTGCTCCGGGTCGAGGGCGACGGTGTGCTGGTCGAGGCGGTCAAGCTCGCGGAGGACCGCTCGGGAGACGTGATCGTGCGGCTCTACGAAGCCGCCGGAGCTCGCTCCACCGCGACGCTGCACGTCGACTTCCCGCATGAGCGCGTCTGGGCGACCGACCTGCTCGAACGCGAGATCGAGGCGGATGCGCTCACGCCCCGGCACTCGGACGCGGGCCCGGACGCGCGCTCGACCCCGGGTTACCGGATCACCCTGCGCCCGTTCCGCATCCTCACCCTGCGGATCCGCCGCGCCACGGCCGGCCTCTGAGGAGGGGGTTGTCACTTCGTCCCGCCGCAGCGCGGGACGGAGTGACAACCCCCTGCTGGCGGCGAGGCGGATCAGGGCAGCACGCCCGCCAGCGCCTCCAGCGCCGCGTGCGGGTCGCGGCCGGCGGGCAGCAGTACGACGCTGTCGGCGCCGGCGGCGTGCAGCTGCGCGATCCGCCCGGAGGCGTCGGCGGCGGTGCCGACGACGGCGAGCTGGTCGACCCACGCGGCGGGCATCCGCTGGGCGAACTCAGCCCCGTCGGCGCACTGCGCCCGCAGGTCCGCGAACTCCGCTGCGAACGGCAGTGGCGTGATGTGCGGCGCCCAGTCCGGCTCGCCGATCGCCGCGAGCCCCGGGCGCACCGCCGCGCGCGCCGCCTCCGCATCCGCATCGACCGCCGCGACGGCGAACGCCACCACGTAGCCGCCGCCCGTCGACTCCCGCGCCGCACCGAGGTACTCGGGCGTCACCGGCTCGGCCAGGATCACTCCGTCCGCCACCCGGCCCGCCAACTGCAGCGACTTCGGCCCGCGCACCCCGGCGAGCAGCCGCGGCACCGCATCCGCTCGCTCGGTCAGGCCGAAGTCGCGCAGGCGCACGTACCGACCTTCGACCGAGACGGATTCCCCCGCGAGCAGCGCGCGCAGCGCCACGAAGTACTCCTCCAGCAGCGTCAACGGGCTCGCCGGCCACACGCCGACCTGCCGCATCCAGTGCGGCATACCGTGTCCGATGCCCACGTCGACCCGCCCGGGGAACAGCTCCTCCAGCGAGGCGATCTCCATCGCGGCGAACGCCACGTTGCGTGCCGCGGCGGGCAGGATGCCCAGGCCCACGCGGATGCGCTCGGTCGCGGCGAGCACGGCAGCAGCCTGAGCGATGCCGCCGCGGAAGCCGAGGTCCTCCACCACCCAGAGTTCGTCGAAGCCCAGGCGCTCCGCCCGACGGGCGAAGTCCAGGATCTCGGAGGCGGGTAGGTCACGGGGGAGGAGGGCACCGACGCTGGTCACCGGATCAGTCTAGGAAGAGTGGCGGTGACCTTCAGCACGTCCCTGAGACATGAGCACATGTTCAGAGACAAGGCCCGTGCTGAGGTGTCAGAGATGCTGTCACGCTCGTAACCTCCCGGAAACAGAGCGCGGCAATTCAGTTCGTAGCTTGGACTCTGTGTGAAAACCAACCTGGTTCACAGAGTCTGCGAGTAAGGAATGCGCTTGACCGCCTCCCCCGAATTCCGAACGACCTCCGCACCACCTCGAGCCCAGACGCGCGCGCAGGAGCGCGCCGAGCGAATCCGCCGCGCGAATCGGCGCATCGCGGCCGGCATCGCCGTGCTCGGTATCGCCTGCACCGCTGCGTTCGCGACGGCCACCGCGTCGGCGGCGCCGCTGGTCGGCTCCGCCGTGAAGCCCGCTTCCGGGCTCTCGACTCCGGTCAGCTACGACGACGGAACGTACATCGTCACCCTCGTCGATGAGCCCGCCGCCACCTACCAGGGCACCGACGCCCGGTTCCGCGCGACGGCCCCGATCGAGGGGCAGCAGCTGCAGGCCGACTCGGCCCCGGTCGAGGCGTACGCGGAGCACCTCGCCGATCGTCAGGCCGACGTCGCCGCGAGTGTGGACGCCGCGGTCGACTACAGCTACACGCTCACGCTGAACGGCTTCTCGGCGAAGCTCACCGGCGCTCAGGCGAGCGAGCTCGCCGCGCGCAAGGACGTCGCCGAGGTCACCAAGTCGGAGGTGCGTCACCTCGACCGCGCCGCGACGACGGATGCGATCCCGGTGCCCGACACCGGCCAGGTCGCCTCCACCGACTTCCTGGGCCTCGACGGCGACGGCGGACTCTGGGACCAGCTCGGCGGCATCGAGAACGCGGGCAAGGGCATCGTGATCGGCGACATCGACTCCGGCATCGCGCCCGAGAACCCCTCGTTCGCCGGCGACGAGCTCGGCACGACGCCGGGCGCCGCGCCCTACCTCGACGGTGACACGATCACCTACGAGAAGGCCGACGGCCAGACCTACACCGGCATCTGCCAGACCGGCCTCGACGCCGATCAGCAGTGGACCGGCGAGGAGTGCAACACCAAGCTCATCGGCGCGCAGTGGTTCCTGCCGACCGCGCTGTACGACCTCGTCGGCACGGACGACCGCCCCGAGTACCTCTCGCCGCGCGACGGTGACGGGCACGGCTCGCACACCACCAGCACCGCCGGCGGCAACGCGGGCGTGGACGCCGTGGTGGACGGCTACGACTACGGCACGATCTCGGGCGTCGCCCCGGCAGCCAAGGTCGCCGAGTACAAGGTCTGCTGGAACGGCAACGGCGTCGAGACCGACGACGGCTGCTACCTCGAGTCGCTGCTCGCCGCGATCGACCAGGCCGTCGCCGACGGCGTCGACGTGATCAACTACTCCATCGGTGGCGGATCCGCGACGACCAACCTCTCGCTGGAGGACCAGTCCTTCCTGGGCGCGGCCGCCGCGGGCGTGTTCGTCTCGGCCTCGGCCGGCAACTCCGGCCCGGGCGTCTCGACGCTCGACCACGCCTCGCCCTGGTACGCCACGGTCGCCGCCTCCTCCATCCCGATCTACACCGCCACCGCCGAACTCGGTGACGGCGACGCCTTCGCCGGCGCCTCGATCAGCGTGCACTCCGACGTCGAGGGCCCCCTCGTCGCGTCGGCCGATGTCGCCAGCGGCACCGGGGATGCGCAGATCTGTGAGGACGGCAGCCTCGACCCGGCGTTGACCGCCGGCACCATCGTCGTCTGCGAGGCGGGCGTCACGGCGCGCGTCTCCAAGTCGGCGGAGGTCGCCCGTGCGGGCGGCATCGGCATGCTGCTGGTGAACCCGTTCACCAACGCGATCCACGCCGACGACCACTCCGTGCCGAGCATCCAGATCGACGCCGATGCGTACGACGCGATCTACGCCTACGCCGCGACCCCGGGCGCCACCGCGACCCTGGTCTCCGGCAACACCTCGGGCGTCGAGCGTCCGCAGCCGCAGGTCGCCGGGTTCTCCTCGCGCGGACCGGCGGAGGCGGAGGGCACGGATGTGCTCAAGCCGGACATCACGGCTCCGGGAGTCTCCATCCTCGCCGACGGCGCGAACGCGCAGGGTGAGGAGCCGACCTTCCAGTTCGAGTCCGGCACGTCGATGTCGGCCCCGCACGTCGCGGGCCTGGCGGCGCTGTACCTCTCGAAGTACCCGACCGCGTCGCCCTCGGCGATCAAGTCGGCCATGATGACCACCGCCTACGACAGCAAGAACCCGGACGGCACCGACTCGACCGACGTCTTCGCGCAGGGCGCCGGCCACGTCGACCCGAGTCGGATGTTCGAGCCGGGCCTGGTCTACAACAGCGACATCTCCGACTGGATCGCCTTCTTGGAGGGCGAGGGCTACGTGTTCTCGGCGCCGAACGACATCGATCCGATCGATCCGTCCGACCTGAACCTGCCGTCGATCTCGATCGGCGCTCTCGCGGGAACGCAGACGATCACCCGTTCGGTCACCTCGACCGGCGCGGGCGACTACACGGCGAGCCTGGAGATCCCGGGTATCGACACCGTGGTGACGCCGTCGACGCTGAGCTTCGACGCGGCGGGGGAGACCCAGAGCTACACGGTCACCTTCACCACCGCGGATGCGGAACTCGCCGCCTTCGCGACCGGGTACCTCACCTGGTCGTCGGATGCGGGCGACGTCCGCAGCCCGGTCGCCGTGCGCCCGGTGCTGCTGGATGCGCCGTACGAGGTCTCCGGAACGGGAGTGACGGGCACCGCGCCCGTGACCATCGCGTCGGGCATCGACGGCGACATCCCGCTGCTCACCTCGGGCCTGGCGAAGGGCGAGCTGCTGGAGGACGCCTCGGCGGCCGAAGGCCACTCGGGCACCCTGCCGGTCGGCAAGCAGTTCGTGACCACGGTCGAGGTGCCGGAGGGCGCTGAGTTCGCCCGCTTCGACCTCGACTCGATCGATGACGCGGCCGACCTCGACCTCTTCGTCGACCTGCTCGACGCGGACGGTGAGCCCGCGGTGTCCTACACCTCGGCGACCGGTTCGGCCGACGAGCGTGTCGACATCTCGAAGCCGGAGGCCGGCACCTATCAGGTCACGGCCGACATCTTCTCGGCCGCCGGCTCGGCCACCACGGCCACCTTCGACCTGCGCGACTTCGTCGTGACGGCCGACGGCGGACGGGGTGCGTTCACCACGGAGCCGACGACCCTGCCGGTCGCCCTGGGCGAGCAGGCCTCGTACAAGGCGAGCTGGACCGGGCTGGAAGGTCCGGCGCGCTACCTCGGCATCGTCGACTACTCGGACTCGGGCCTGTCGACCCTGGTCTCGGTCGACGTGACCGAGACGAGCACGCCGACGCCGACGCCGACTCCGACCGCCACGGCGACGTCGACGCCCGAGCCGACGGCGACGCCGGAACCGACGGCGACGCCGGAGCCGACCGTCACGCCGACGGTGACGCCGACGATCGCGCCGACCGTGCCCCCGGGTGCGGGCGGATCGGGCGCCCTGCCCTCGACCGGCTGGAACGGCGGGCTCTTCGGCGCCCTCGCGCTCGGCCTGATCGGAGCGGGGATCGCGATCACGGGTCTGCGCCGCCGCGCAGCAGCGCAGCGCTAACCGCTGAATGACAGAACGACCCCCGGGGACTCCCCGGGGGTCGTTCTATGTCTGCGGTGCGCGTCGATCGACCTGCACGCGGATCGACCCGCCCGTAGTGGCGACCCACACGCCGGTGCGGGTCGCCACTACGGGCAGGTGGACCGCTATTGGCAGGCGGTCGCCAGATCCTGCAGGGCGGTCTGCAGTTCGGTGGTCGAGGTGCTGAACGCCGTCTGGTCCACGCTGTCGGGGTCGGCGGCCGCGTCGCTGACCGCGGTCGCGAAGGCGTCCAGCTTGTCCCGCGCGGTCTCGGCCAGCGGCTTGATGTCGGCGGAGGACACCGACGACACCGTGTCGTCGAACGCCTTCGTCAACTCGTCGATCGCCTGGGACGCCGCATCCGGGTCGGTCTGCAACTCGGCGGCCTGCGTCTGCAGCTCGGTCACGGTATCGACGAGCCCGGCTTCGAGGGTGTCGCAGGCGGCGTCCTTCGACTGAGCGCCGCTGCAGCCGCTGAGCAGCAGCGGTGCGGCGACGACGAGGGCCGCGAGGGCGAGGCGTGGACGGATCATGGTTCCCCCAAGGAGTTGCAGCGGCGGCGGATCCGCGCGCCGATTCAGCCTAGGGCGGGTTCGCCCTCCGCCCAGACCCGGTCGACCGTCAGATCGGGATGCAGCAGCACCGCATCCGCTCGGTAGCCGACGGCCAGGCGGCCGAGATCGTGCTCCCGCGCGAGCACGCGGGCGGGCGTGAGGGTGAGCGCTGTCACCGCCGCCACGAGCGGCAGGCCGACCCGTTCCACCGCGATCCGCAGCGCGGCGTCCTGCGTCAGCGTGGATCCGGCGATCGTGTCGGTTCCCGCGAGGACCGCGAGGCCGTTGCGGACGGTGACGGCGAGCTCGCCGAGGAGGTAGTCGCCCTCGGCCGCGCCGGCGGCGGCCATCGCGTCGGTGACGAGGGCGATCCGGCCCGGAGCGGCGGCGAACGCGAGCCGCACCACGTCCGGATGCACGTGCTCGCCGTCGAGGATGATCTCCAGCACGATCCGCGGATCACCGAACGCGGCGACGACGGGGCCCGGGGCGCGGTGATGGATGCCCGGCATCGCGTTGAACGCGTGCGTCAGCAGCCGCGCTCCGTTTTCGAACGCGGCTCGAGCGAGCGTCTCATCCGCCTCGGTGTGGCCGACGGCGAGCACGACTCCGGCCGTGGCGAGCGTGTCGTAGGCGGCGAAGGCGCCGTCGAGCTCTGGCGCGAGCGTGATCTGCCGCAGCGTTCCGCGTGCCGCGTCGAGCAGCGCGGCGACGGCGGCCGGGCTCGGTTCCGCCAGGTACTCCGGCTTGTGGGCGCCGCGCCGCGCGGGCGCGAGGAAGGGGCCTTCGAGGTGGGCGCCGAGGATCAGCGGGTCGCTCTCCGCGAGGCTCGCGATCGCGGCGAGCGAGACGCAGAGCTCGGAGAGGGGCGCGGCGACCAGGCTGATCACCGAGCGGGTGGTGCCGTGCGCGCGGTGCGTCACGAGCGCCTGCCGGATCGCTCCGGGACCGTCGTCGAAGCTCGCTCCACCGCCGCCGTGCGCGTGCAGATCGATGAAGCCGGGCGTGAGGATGCGGCCGCTCGCGTTATGCACGTGCGCGTCGTCACGCACGTGCGCGCGCCAGCCGTCGCCCGTGCCGGTGCCGATGATCGCGCCGTCATCGGCCACGAGCCAGAAGCCGTCGACCTCGCCGTCGGCGTCCACCTTGCGGGCGCCGTGCACGACGAGCATCAGGAGAGTTCTCGGCGTCCGGAGATCACGCCGGAGATCACGGCGACGAGGCCGAACACGATCGCGACGATCGGCTGGCCCATCGCGAGCCACGACAGCGCTGCGGCCCCCATCACGACCAGCTCGACGAGCGACTTCGCGTACACGTCGACGCGGAACACCGCCTTGGGCGAGCGGAACAGCGCCCAGAGCAGGATCGCCACGAGCGGCGCGCCGAGGCCGAAGACGATGTTCAGCGGCACCGGCCAGGTGCTGAAGCCCCAGATCGCGAGCGACACGAACGCGAACAGTTCGAGCACGAACCGGAGGACGTCGTTGGGACCGATCTTGATCGCTGTCACGGGTGCACCTGCCTGAGTCACGGCGTCCATCGTAACGAATCCACTCCTCGAGCCCGCAGGACTCGGTTCACCGGATGCCCGCGACCACGCCGCAGATCACGGGACCCGGATCCGCGCGCTACTTGAAGATGATCGTCCGGGCGCCGTCCAACAGCACCCGATCCTCCGCGAACCACTTCACCGCCTGGGTGAGCGTGCGGCTCTCCTCGTCCTGACCGATCGCGACGAGCTCGGCGGTGGTGCGCGAGTGGTCGACACGAACCACGTTCTGCTCGATGATCGGCCCTTCGTCGAGGTCGCTGGTGACGAAGTGCGCCGTCGCGCCGATCAGCTTCACACCGCGCGCGTGCGCCTGCTTGTACGGGTTCGCGCCCTTGAAGCCGGGCAGGAACGAGTGGTGGATGTTGATCGCGCGCCCTGCCAGCCGCTCGCACAACTCGGGGGAGAGGATCTGCATGTAGCGCGCGAGCACCACCAGCTCGATGTCGTTCTCCTCGACCAGCTGCAGCACCCGGCGCTCGAACGCCCGCTTCGACTCCGCGTCCACCACGGGCCGCGACTCGAACGGCACCCCGTAGAACTCGGCGAGGTCGCGCAGCGAGCCGTGGTTCGAGAGCACCATCGGCACCTCGATCGCCAGCTGCCCGGCGCGCTGGCGGAAGAGCAGGTCGTTCACACAGTGCGCGGCGGTGGAGGCGAGTACGAGCGTGCGCAGCGGCCGGCCCACCACATCGAGGTTCCAGGTCATCCCGTACTTCTGGGTGATCGGCAGCAGCGCCGCCTCGAAGTCCTCGCGACTCGCGGTCGACTGCACCTGCAGCCGCATGAAGAAGCGGCCGGTGTCGGCGGAGGAGAACTGCTGACTCTCGGTGATGTTGCCCCGGGCCTGCACCACGGCCCCCGAGACGGCGTGCACGATGCCCGGCAGGTCGGGGCAAGCGAACGTCAAGGTCCAGTGATTGCCGGCCGGGCGGGCTCCATCACCCAAGTACTCGGTGCCGGAGGGACGATCGGCGGATGCGGGCGCGGCAGCAGTCATCCGCCCAGAATATCGGCAGCACGCCCCCGCCCCTGGACCACCGCACCCCGCGCCGCGTAGGCTGAGCGGCGGTCGACGGATCCGTCGGCCCCGGGCGCGCACGTACGCGCGCAGTCGATTCCGTCCGGCCACCCGCACCGGGTCCGCAGTTGAAGCCTCGCTGCCTGCCGACGGATGCGCCTCGCGGAGCTCTCCGATCTTGTCGTCACCACACACCTCCACCGTTCCCATCACCCTGCCTGGCCGCGAGGCCGCGCCCGGCCCGCGCCTGCCCTGGCTCGGCCTGATCGTGCTCTCGGCCGCCGTCTTCCTCTCGGTCACCAGCGAGATGATGCCCACGGGACTGCTGCCCGACATGAGCGCCTCCCTCGGCGTCTCCGAGTCGCAGATCGGCCTACTGGTCAGCGTCTTCGCCTTCACCGTTGTGCTCTCGAGCACCCCACTCGCGGCGCTGACCCGCCGGGTGCCTCGACACTCGCTGCTGGTGCTCGTCCTCATCGTCTTCGCCGTCAGCAACGTGATCACGGCCCTCTCGCCGAACTACGCGGTGATCGTCGGCTCGCGCATCCTCGGCGGTGCCTCGCACGGCCTGTTCTGGGCGATCGTCGGCGCCTACGCCGGCCACCTCGTGCCCAAGGAGCAGCTGGGTCGCGCCGTCGCCATCGCCCTCGGCGGTGGCACGCTCGCCTTTGTGCTCGGCGTGCCGATCGGCACCGCGCTCGGCCACGCGGTGGGCTGGCGGGTGTCGTTCCTGATCGTGGGCGCGCTCACCTTCGCCGGTGCGGTGCTGGTCTGGCGATGCCTGCCGCCGGTGCAGAGTTCCCTCGAGGCGGCGGCCGGCAGCATCCGGAAGGGTCGCGACGCGACCGCCGGTGCCGTCGCCCTGCTCTGCGTCACCACGGCGATCGTGATGATCGGCCACTACGCGTTCTACACGTACATCGCCCCCTTCGCGACCGATCGGATGGGAGTGGACTCGAGCGCGGTGAGCGGTCTGCTCTTCGCCTACGGAGTGGCCGGAGCGATCGGCTTGGTGATCTCGGGCACGCCACTCGCGATCCGACGGCCCACCCTCGCGCTCTTCGTCACGTTGGTGCTGGTGGCGGCCTCGGCGGCCGCGATGACGGCGTTCTCCGGCCTGCCCTGGATCGCGCTGCCGAGCTACGTGCTCTGGGGTGTCGCGTTCGGCGTGCTGCCGGCGCTGCTGCAGACGCGACTGCTCAGCACGGCTTCGCCGCGCATCCGCGACACGGCCAGCGCCGTCTACGCCACCGCGTTCAACGCCGGGATCGGTGGCGGAGCCCTGGTGGGTTCGCTCGCCTACGACGCGGTCGGGCTGGACGGCACCGCAGCGATCTACCTGGGCGCCCTCGTGCTGGCGATCGCGATCGTCGGCGTCTCCTCGGTGCGGCGACCGGCGCGCGGCTGATCAGCCGACGTCGCCGCGCACCGTGACCGTCGTCTCCGCGGCGGGCCCGAACCGGGTGTCGCCGAGGATGTCCGAGGTGTAGCGCGCCGTCACGCTGTGCTCGCCCTCCGTGTCGAAGACGACCGTCGCGGTCGTGCCGATGATCCGGATGTCGCGGGTGTCCACCACCGCGCCGTCGACCAGGACCTCGACGGATCCGCTGCCGCCGATCAGGAAGAACGAGAACGGCACACCGACGACCGCGGACGGCGCGGCGATGATCGTGGGAGCCGCGACGGTCACGGTGACCGGGGCGGCGACCGACTCTGTGCCGTCGGTCGCGATCTGGGTGATCGTCAGGGTGCTGGTTCCGGCCGGGAGGCCGTCCACGACGGGGATCGACCAGGCGCCATCGGCGTCGGCCGATGTCTGAGCCAGAGCGGTGTCGCCGTTCGCCACCCGGATCAGCGAACCGGGATCCGCGGTTCCGGCGAGCTTCGGGAAGACCTGACCGTTCGGATCGGCGGTGACGGTGACCACCGGAGCGATCGGTGTGCGCGTCGGCGTGGGAGTCGGGGTCGGTGTGGGAGTGGGCGTCGAGGTCGGGGTGGGCGTCGGCGTCGGGGTCGGGGTCGCCGTGCGCGTCGGCGTGGCGCTCGGGGTCGGCGAGGGCGCGACGACCACGGGCGCCGTCGTGGGGATGCTCGTCGGCGACGCGACCGCGCTCGGCACCGGTGTCGATCGCGCGGCGGTGCTGGGTGTGGGGCTGGGCGTGGGCAGAGCGGTCGCCGAGGGCGTCGGGGTCGCGCTCGGGAGCGGTGTCGCCGTCGGGACCGTCGAGGTGCCGGGGCTCGGAGCCGCGGTCGGTTCGACGATCGCCTCCGCAGTGGTGGGCGGGGGAGCGAAGATCGTCGGGCCCAGGATCGCCGCGGCGGCGACACCCGCGACGAGCACCGCGCCGCCCACGATCGCGGCGACCACCCCGCCGGAGATGCCGACGGCGGTGCCGACGGTACCGGCCACTCCCGCGACGGTGCCGCCGGCGACCGTGCCGCCCGCGACCGTGCCCCCGGCGGCCGTGCCGCCGGCGAGGGTGCCGCTCGCGACCGAGCCGCCGGATCCCGAGCCGACCAGGCCCGACACGGAGGAGCCCATGGCGACGACCGCGGCGGGCGCACCGGCCTGCAGCCAGGCGGCGTAACCGGCCGCACCCGCGACCCCGGCCGCGAGCGGCAGCAGCACCAGGGCGAGCCGGCTGCCGACATCCTCCGCCTCCTCGGCGACGATGGCGCAGCGGGTGCAGGTGCTCAGGTGCGCGCGCAGCCGCGCCGCATCCCGATTGCCCAGATTGCCGCGGGTGTAGGAGCCGAGTCGTTCGATCACCCAGCGGCACTCCGAATCGACCGGCGCATCGGTGAGATGCGCCTGGATCCACGCCTGACGCAGCCCTTCGCGAGCCCGGTAGGTCAGGGCGGCGACCGCGTTCGCCTTCATCCCGAGCAGCGGCGCGATCTCCTGCGGGCTCATCGACTCGACCTCGCTGTACCAGAGCGCCTCCTGCCAGCGCGTGGGCAGGCTGCGGAAGGCCTGCGCGGTCAGGCTGCGGTCGAGGGCCTCCAGGGTGCGGTCCTCGCTGGTGACCGGATCCTCCAGCGCATCCAGATCGTCGATCGGCTGCTCGTGCCGGAGCTTGCGCCCCCACTCGACCGCGGTGTTGCGGATGGTCGTGAACAGGTAGGGCCGGAAGGCGCCGGTCGGCCCGCCGCCGCGCTGGATGGCCTGGAAGATCTTCGCGAAGGACTCGGAGACCAGGTCGTCGGGATCGGTCGTGCTGGTGAACGAGCGCGCGACGGTGCGACCGGCCGACGAGTGCCGGCGCCAGAGTTCGGCGAACGCCTCCGTCACGCCGCGCTTGGCCTGCTCGATGAGTTCCACATCGCTCAGGTTCGAGGCGGGTGCGCGGTTCCCGTTCTCAGCGTTCACGTCGACTCCTCAAAGCTGCGTCCGACCGCGGGGGAACGCGGTCGGGACCCCGTCCGAAGTCGGGACCCGTAGACAGAGACGCAGTACGTGTGCGGCTATGACGCGACACGGGACCATTTTGTTCGACGCCGAGCGTTTTGACAATTCCTCGACCACCCCTGAAAAAATCTCGGACGAATTCGCCGAAACCGCGTCATAGATCGTGGCGGTCGCCCTCTCTCATCGTGAAGGAGCGGGACGGCTTCCTCGACAGGGTCCAGTGGGGCCCGGCCGTCCGGATGCGATGACGATCGAATCGATGATCCTCGCGGTGCTGGCCGCGAGCTGCGCCGTGACCGGTGTGAGCCTGTTGGCCGCATCCTGGGGCGCCAGGCCCGGTACGCGTCGCGCTCGCGGCTGACGGCCGCCACCTGAACTCCTGACCGGACGACCCCGATCGTCGGTCAGGTGTCCGGAGGGCCAGGGGGGACACGCGTTCGCGTGCCTGGAGCCGGACCACGGGGCCGGGAGAGTCTCAGCGGGTGAGACTCTTCCGGCCCTCTTCACCTCACGGGACTCGTCGGCGATCGCCCCGGATGCGGGGTGCCCGTACCTCAGCGCGGGTCGCGTTCGAGCCGGTAGTCGAGGTCCTCCGCGAGCGGATCCGGCTCCGGCCGTCGCTCGGGCTTCGGGGTGAGCAGCCGTACGGCGAGGAGCGCGAACAACGTGCCCGTCCCGACGACGGCGCAGGGGGCGGAGAGGGTGCTCAGCAGGTTGCTGAAGACGAGGACCGGCAGCGTCTCCTCGGTCATCGCGTAGCCGAAACGGAACTGCAGGCTGTACCACGTCGGCGTCACCGCGGCCGCGATGAGCACGAGGGCGTAGCCGATCGTCAACGCGGTCCACGCGGGGCGCCTCACCGTCGACTCCGCAGGCTCAGCACCACCAGCACCACGGCGATCCCGGCCAGACCGACCGTCATCAGCGCGGGCGCGATCGTCGTCAACAGGCTCGCCGTCACGGTGTCCTCGACCGAGGGGCCCGCGGTGCCTTCGTTCCACTGCTGGTAGTTGATGGAACTCCCCGACCACGCGGCCGCGATGCCGGCGACCAGCAGCGCGAGCGCCACGCCGACCAGGATCCACAGGGGCCGTGTTCGCGCGGCGGGCGACTCGGGTGCCGCCGCTCTCGAAGGCTCGGCCGGTTCGACGGGTTCGACGGGTTCGACGGGGTCGCGTGAAGCGGTGACCGCTGGCGGCTGCTCCGGCTGCTCGAGCGCGCGCCTCGATCGCCGGCTCTGCGGTTCCATCGGCGGGATCACACGCCCCTCGAATCCGCGCTGGTAGGCGGCCGGGTGGTTCGGGTCGATGTCTGTCTGCTCGCTCATCCGTGACTTCCCCCGTCGTGTCGTGCGTGCTCTCAGCATTGTGCTGCATCGGGCGGTGTTGGCTACACTGGCAGCGTCGCGACTGGCGTTCGGATGGGTGACCATCAGGGAGCGACGATCCCCTCCCGGCAGCGATGCTCGGACACTTTTCCTGCCGCACGCCTGGGCCGGAACGGATACCGTTATTCGGGTTGCCCGTGTGCGCATCGCGCCGCGGCGGCCTCATCCGTTTCCCAGTCAAGGAGCGCCCATGTCCGTCGAGAACACCGTCGCCACCGCCTCGTCCTTCAACGATTCCGTCGACGTCGTCGACCCCGAGATCGCCGCCGTCCTGCAGCAGGAACTCGACCGCCAGCGCGGATACCTCGAGATGATCGCGAGCGAGAACTTCGTGCCGCGCGCCGTGCTCGAGTCGCAGGGCTCCGTGCTCACGAACAAGTACGCCGAGGGCTACCCCGGCCGTCGCTACTACGGCGGCTGCGAGTTCGTCGACATCGCGGAGCAGCTCGCGATCGACCGGGCGAAGGCCCTGTTCGGCGCCGAGTTCGCCAACGTGCAGCCGCACTCGGGTGCCACGGCCAACGCCGCCGCGCTCGCCGCGCTGATCCAGCCCGGCGACACCATCCTCGGCCTCGAGCTCGCGCACGGCGGTCACCTGACCCACGGCATGAAGCTGAACTTCTCCGGCAAGCTCTACAACGCCACCTCCTACGGCGTCGACCCGCGGAGCTTCCGGGTCGACATGGACGCGGTGCGCGAGAAGGCCCTCGAGGTGCGCCCGCAGGTGCTCATCGCCGGTTGGTCGGCCTACCCGCGCCACCTCGACTTCGAGGCGTTCCGCGCCATCGCCGACGAGGTCGGCGCCAAGCTCTGGGTCGACATGGCGCACTTCGCGGGCCTCGTCGCCGCGGGCCTGCACCCCTCGCCGGTGCCGTACGCCGATGTGGTCACCACCACGGTGCACAAGACCCTCGCCGGCCCGCGCTCCGGCCTCATCCTGGCCAAGCAGGAGTACGCCAAGAAGCTCAACTCCGCCGTGTTCCCGGGCCAGCAGGGCGGCCCGCTGATGCACGTGATCGCCGCCAAGGCGACCGCGCTGAAGCTCGCCGGCGAGCCGGAGTTCGCCGACCGCCAGGCGCGCACCATCCGCGGTGCCCAGATCCTCGCCGAGCGCCTCACCGCGGCCGACGCCACGGCCGAGGGCATCGACGTGCTCACCGGCGGCACCGACGTACACCTCGTGCTCGCCGACCTGCGGCACTCGCCGCTGGACGGTCAGCAGGCCGAGGACCGCCTGCACGAGGTCGGCATCACCGTGAACCGCAACTCCGTGCCCTTCGACCCCCGCCCGCCGATGGTCACCTCGGGCCTGCGCATCGGCACGCCCGCCCTGGCCACCCGCGGCTTCGGCGACACCGAGTTCACCGAGGTCGCAGACGTGATCGCCGAGGCCCTCAAGCCCGCCGCCGACCTCTCGGCCCTGCGCGCCCGCGTGGCCGACCTCACCGCCGCCTTCCCCCTCTACCCGGGCCTGTAACCCCCGCGACGTTTCGCGAAATTTCGCGAGATTCGCGGGTACGGACGAGATGGCACGCCGCGGCGCGCCACCTCGTCCGTACCCCGCGATCTCGAGAGCACATTGGATCAGCTGGAGAAGGTACGGATGACTGCACAGGTTCTGGATGGGGTCGCGACGGCGGCCGCTGTGAAGAAGGAGATCGCCGAGCGGGTTGCGGCGCTGAAGGCGCGCGGGGTGGTTCCCGGGCTAGGCACGCTGCTGGTGGGAGACGACCCGGCCTCGCGCTCGTACGTCGCGGGCAAGCACCGCGACTGCGCGGAGGTCGGCATCGAGTCGATCCGGGTGGATCTGCCGGGCGACGCCTCCGCGGCCGACATCGAGGCGGCCATCCGCGAGCTGAACGCGTCGGATGCGGTGACCGGCTACATCATCCAGCTGCCGCTGCCGAAGGGCATCGACGAGAACGCGATGCTGGAGCTGATGGATCCGGACAAGGATGCGGACGGGCTGCACCCGACCAACCTCGGCCGCCTGGTGCTCGGCGTGGAGGGCGAGCTCGCCTCGCCGCTGCCGTGCACGCCCAACGGCATCGTGGATATGTTGAACCGGCACAGCATCCCCACCTCGGGCAAGCACGTCGTTGTCGTGGGGCGCGGCCTGACGGTGGGGCGTCCGCTCGGCCTGATCTTCACCCGCAAGGGCATCGACGCGACCGTCACGCTGACGCACTCGCGCACGCAGAACCTGGCGGATGAGGTGCGTCGCGCCGACATCGTCGTCGCGGCCGTGGGCGTCCCCGGCCTGATCAAGGCCGACTGGATCAAGCCCGGCGCCGCCGTGCTCGACGTCGGCATCACCCGCGTCGAGAACGCCGAGACCGGCAAGGCCAAGCTCACCGGCGACGTCGACCCCGGCGTCCGCGAGGTGGCCGGCTGGCTCTCGCCCGTGCCCGGCGGTGTCGGTCCGATGACCCGCGCGATGCTGATCCACAACGTGGTCACCGCGGCCGAGCGCGCGCTGGCCTGACGTCTGCCGCTGACCCGGTCGCTGTGCCGGCTGCGCTGTCGTTTTCGCCGCGCGCGGGTGTTCTTCCACCCGCGCGCGGACGAAACGACAGCGCCGGCCGAGTCCCGCTAGTTCGTGAAGCGCACCGGCGCGCCGGGAACCAGGTGCGCCAGAGCGTCGAGCGAGCGTCGGGCGACGACCGCGATCACCGGGTAGCCGCCGGTCGCCGGATGGTCGGGCCCGAAGATCACGGGGAGCCCGGACGGCGGCACCTGGATCGCGCCGTGCAGCATCCCCTCGCTCGCGAGTTCGCCGGAGACGGCGCGCCGCAGGGGCGCGCCGGCGAGGCGGATGCCGGTGCGACCGGCCTGGGTGCTGACCGTCCACGGCTGATCGAGAAGCCGAGGCCAGGCGTCGGCCACGAACCAGTCCGCTCGCGGCCCCGGCAAGACCCCGAGCCAGGTCACGTCGCCGGGCGGGACTCCTGCGGGGTCGATGGGCATCCAGTCGATCGCCGGCACGGGATCCGCCGGCCGGCCGAGCGCGAGCACATCGCCGCGCCCCAGCGCCGCCGGCCCGAGCCCCGACAGCGTGTCGGCGGATCGGGAGCCGAGTTCGACCTCCGCCTCGATCCCGCCACGAACCGCGAGGTACCGCCGCAGGCCCCGTTCCACCGGCTCGAAGCTGAGCACGGAGCCGCTCTCGGCCCGCCTCGGCAGCGCCCCGTCCACGCTCCGACCGTCGAGCAGCACCCCGCCGCGTCCGCCGGTCACCGCGAACCAGACGTCCGCCTGCAGGAGCAGCCGTAACCCCGGGCCGAGGATCTCCAATCCCGCCGCGCCGATCCCGTTGCCGACCAGTCGGTTCGCGAGCGCGAGGGATCCCGCATCCATGGCTCCGGACACACCGACGCCGACGGCGCCGAACCCGGGCCGACCGACGTCCTCGATCAGCGTCGAGAGCCCGCCATCGAGCACCCGGATGCTCACGTCACGTCCTCGAAGCGCACCACGTCGCCCGGCGCGAGCAGCGCCGGCGGCGTGCGGCGGGCGTCCCACAGGGGCGCGTCGGTGCGCCCGAGCAGCCGCCAGCCGCCGGGCGATGCGCGGGGATACATACCACCGAAGCCGCCGGCGACGGCGACGGATCCGGCCGGCACATTCGTCCGCGGAGCCGCCAGTCGCGGGATCTCGGGCCAGGCGCCGCCGGGCACGAGGTAGGCGAAGCCCGGCGCGAAACCACCGAAGGCCACCGTCCAATCGCGTCCGCTGTGCGACGCGACCAGCTCCTCCGTGCTCCAACCGAGCTCGTCGGCGAGAGGCTGCAGGTCGGCACCGTCGTAGACCACCGCGATCGTGTGGTGGACCACCGAGCTCGCTGCGGCGCTGACGGGCGGCTGCGCGGCGACCTCCTCGATCCAGCGTCGTGCCGCAGCCACCGGGAGGATGCGCGGCTCGACGACCACGAGCACGGTGCGTGCCGCGGGCACCAGATCGAGCACACCCACGGCTCGATCGCGCTCGAGGGCGCGCAGGAGCGCGAGCGCGGCATCGAGGTCCACCACCTCCGCCAGCAACGCTCGCTCGCCGTAGGGCAGGATGCGCATGCTCAGACGACCGGGGCCAGCGCGATCCCGGCGTCGCCCAGCGCGTCCCGCACGGCGATCGCCATCGCCACGGCACCCGGCGTGTCGCCGTGGACGCAGAGCGAATCGACCTCGATGTCGATGCTCTCGCCGGTGATCGCGACGGTGCGGCCCTCGGCCGCCATCCGGACCGCGCGACGAGCGATCTCGGCGGGGTCGTGCAGGACGGAGCCGGTGACCGAGCGGGGCACGAGGGTCGCACCGTGGGTGTAGGCGCGGTCGACGAACGCCTCCCGCAGCACGCGTAGCCCCAGCCGCTCCGCCGCGGCGTGCGCCACTGATCCGGCCAGTCCGAGCAGCGGCAGCTCGCGCGTGACGTCGCGCACGGCCCTGGCCACAGCCTCCGCCTGCTCCTCGTCGTGCACGATCCGGTTGTACAGGGCTCCGTGCGGCTTGATGTAGCGGACGCTCGTGCCGGCCGCCCGCGCCGCGGCGTCGAGCGCGCCGAGCTGGTACACGACATCCGCGTACAACTCGTCGGGAGCGAGGTCGACGTCGCGGCGCCCGAAGCCCGCGAGGTCGCGGTAGGCGACGTGGGCGCCGATCGCGACACCGCGCTCGGCCGCCGCGCGGCAGGTCGCGAGCATGATCGAGGGATCTCCGGCGTGGAATCCGCAGGCGATGTTCGCGCTGGTGACCACGTCCAGCATCGCCGCGTCGTCGCCCATCCGCCACGCGCCGAAGCCCTCGCCGAGATCGGCGTTGAGGTCGATGCTTTCTCTCACGCTCCGAGCCTATCCGGGCGCCGTTCGCGAGCCGGGGCGCCGGGTCGCTACCGTGGACGGATGGTGAATCGAGAACATCCCGCGGTTGATCGTGTCGTGCGCGCGTTGTCGGATCACGGTGTTGCCGCCGACGTCCGTTGGCTCGGCGACGCGGCGACCACGGCGGCGCAGGCCGCCGCCGCCCTGGGGATCCAGGTCGGTCAGATCGCGAACTCGCTGATCTTCCTGTTCGACGGGGCGCCGTTGTTGGTGCTCACCAGCGGATCGCATCGGGTCGACACGGTCTGGCTCGGCGAGCAGCTGGGCGGCGCGATCACTCGCGCATCGGCCGCCGTTGTCAAGGAGGCGACCGGCCAGGTGATCGGCGGCGTCGCGCCGCTCGGGCATCCGGCGCCGGTGCGCACCCTCGTCGACGAGGCGCTCGCGCACTACGACGTCGTCTGGGCCGCCGCCGGCCACGCCCACACCGTGTTCCCGACCAGCTATGCCGAGCTCATCCGGGTGACCGGCGGCACCTCGACACCCGTCGAGCCACCCGCTTAGACCGCGCCGCCCGCTTAGACCGCGCGGCCTGCTTAGAGCGAGCCGCCCGCTTAAACGGCCCGGGCCGCGCCGTCGGCCGCGGTGACCAGGAACATCTCCGGCGCACCGAATCCCCGCTCCGTGAAGGCAGCGGCGACGGCGGCGCGAACCTCGGCCTCGCGCTCGATCGGGGTGAGCGCGATCGCGGCGCCGCCGAAGCCGCCGCCCGTCATCCGCGCACCGATCGCGCCAGCGCCTCGGGCCGAGTCGACCGCCGTGTCCAGCTCCGGTACCGAGATCTCGAAGTCGTCGCGGAGCGAGACGTGACCGGCGTCGAGGATGGGCCCGATCGCCGCTGCGCCGCTCTCACGCAAGGTGCGCACGGTTTCGAGCACCCGCGCGTTCTCGGTGACAATGTGCTTGACGCGCCGGAACGTGACGTCATCGAGGATCTCGGCCGCTCGATCCAGGTCGTCGACGCTCACGTCGCGCAACGAGGAGACGCCGAGCGCTGCCGCACCCGCCTCGCAGGAGGCGCGGCGGGCGGCGTAGCCACCGGTCGCGTGCGCGTGCGACACCTTCGTGTCGATGATGAGCAGTACCAGCCCGGCCTCCTCGAAGCCGAGGGGGATCACCTCGGTGTCCAGACTGCGGCAATCGAGGAAGACCGCCTCGTCGCGGCGACCGAAGAGGGACGCGCACTCGTCCATGATCCCCGTCGGCGCCCCCACGGCGACGTTCTCCGCACGCTGGCCGATCCGCGCGAGGGTAGGGCGGTCCAGCCCCAGCTGCCACAGCTCGTCGACCGCGATCGCGATCGCGCACAGCAGTGCCGCCGAGCTGGAGAGCCCGGCACCGACGGGCACCTCGGAGTCGACGTAGATGTCGAAGCCGGTGCGCTCCGAGAGGTCCACCCCGGCCTCGCCGAGCGCCCACAGCACGCCGAGCGGATACGCGGACCAGCCGTCGAAGCCGCCTTCGGCGATCTCGGCGAGCGTCTCCCGTGCCGCCACCTCGGTGAACGCGGAGGCGATCCGCACGACGTCGTCGGCGCGCGGGCTCACCGCGACCGCGGTGGCCTTGTCGATGGCGAAGGGGAAGACGAAGCCCTCGTTGTAGTCGGTGTGCTCGCCGATCAGGTTGACCCGGCCGGGAGCGACCCAGACGCCGGAGGGCGCCGAGCCGTAGCGGGCTGCGAATCCGGCGGCGGCGCGCTCGGCGAGGGGGCGGACGGCGGTCGTGGTCATCGGATCTCCATCGGGGTGTTCGGGTGCAGTGCGTCCGCGCGCTCGATCGCATCGCGCAGCGCGGCGGCGACGACCTCGGGCAGAACATCGCCGATGAAGGCGCCCATGGCCGCCTCGCTGCCGGCGAGGTACTTCAGTTTCGTCTCGGCCCGGCGCGGCGAGGTGACCTGCAGCATCAGACGCACGTCGTCGCGATGCTCGTGCACGGGCGCCTGGTGCCAAGCCGAGATGTACGGCGTGGGAGTGTCGTAGAGCGCGTCGATGCCGCGGAGCAGGCGCTGGTACAGCACGGCGAGCTCGTCGCGCTCCTCCGGGGTCGTCTCGGCGAGGTCGGCGACCTGACGATGCGGCAGCATGTGCGCCTCGATGGGCCATCGGGCGGCGAAGGGCACGAACGCGCTCCAGTGCTCGCCGCGCAGCAGCATGCGCTCGCCGGACTGCTCGAACGTCAGGATGTCGTCGAAGAAGGACGGACCGTAGCTCTCGACCGAGGCGAGCAGTCGGGTGGTGCGCGGGGTCACGTACGGGTACGAGTAGATCTGCCCGTGCGGATGGTGCAGCGTCACACCGATCGCCTCGCCGCGGTTCTCGAACGGGAAGACCTGGCGCACACCCGGGAGGGCGGAGAGGGCGCCGACCCGGTCGGCCCACGCCTCCACGACGGTGCGGGCGCGCGAGGGCGTCAGAGTGGCGAAGGAGCCTTCGTGCTTGGGGCTGAAGCAGACGACCTCGCAGCGACCGACGCTCATCCGTTCGCGGCCGAGCCCCAGCTCGCGCAGATCGTCCGCGGAGCGCGGCGCGTCCGGCGATTCCAGGAGCGGGCCGAACGAGGGGGAGCGGTTCTCGAAGACCGCGACGTCGTAGTCGCTCGGCACCTCCGAGGGGTTCGTCGGCGAGGCCGGGGCGAGCGGGTCCAACTCGGCCGGAGGCAGGAACACGCGGTTCTGCCGGGCGGAGGCGATCGAGATCCACTCGCCGGTCAAGACGTCCTGACGCATCCGGGCGTTCGCGGGTCTCGGGTCGAGGATGCGGGCATCGGGTGCGCGCTCCGGACTCAGGGTGGAGTCGGCGTCGTCGTAGTAGATGAGTTCGCGGCCGTCGGCCAGCGTGTGCGGTCGCTTGACGACGCCGGCGGTGAGGGGGATCGATGCATTCATGACCCGATCAGCGTACGACGCGATTTGCGAAAAGGAAAGTCGACCTTCGCTTTGACAAGTCGAGGCTTGCGAGCGCAGCATGGAGGGATGAGCAGCGAACCTCCCCTCCTCGGCCCCGTGGACATCGTGTCCCCGGGAGCGATCGCGGTCGAGCGTCGTGACCGGATCCGCAGCCGGGTGGAGTCCGACGGCTTCGCCTCCGTCACCGAGCTCTCGGGTGCGCTCGGCGTCTCGGTGGTCACGGTCCGCTCCGACTTGGACGCGCTCGCCGGCGAAGGCGTTCTGCAGCGCGTGCGCGGCGGCGCCGTGCCCCGCGGCGGTCGCGGGGGCGAGCGCTCCTTCGAGGAGGGCCTCGCCGCCGCCGCCGACGAGAAACGTGCCATCGCGCACGAGGCGGCGGCGTCGGTGCTCGCCGGCGAGAGTGTGATCCTCGACGTGGGCAGCACCACCGCCGCGATCGCGACGGCGCTGGTCGAGCGCGACGAGCTCCGCGGCGTCACCGTGATCACCAACGGGCTCTCGATCGCGCTGGCGCTCGAGGCCGCCATCCCCCGCTTCACCGTGATCGTCACCGGCGGCACCCTGCGCCCGCTGCAGCACTCTCTGGTGGAGCCCTTGGCCGGCGAGATGTTCGCGCGCATCCGCGCCGACGTCGCCTTCATCGGCTGCACGGGTGTGCATCCGGAGGCCGGCGTCACCAATGTCAATCTGCCGGAGGCCGGCCTGAAGCGCACCATGCTGAGCGCGGCCGGCCGCCGCATCGTGGTGGCCGATTCGAGCAAGCTCGGTGTGATCGACCTCGGCCGCGTCGCCGGGCTCGACAGCTTCGACCGCCTGATCACGGGATCGGCCGCCGGATCGGCGATCGTGGCCGAACTCGAGGAGTCGGGTCTGGCCGTCACCCGCTGTGCCACGCCCAGCGGCACTCCGTAGGATGCAGCCATGCCCGCACACACCCCCGCCCCGGTCACGGGGGAGCAGCACGAACTCGCGCACGGCAGCCTGCGCGCCGTCGTCACCGAGGTCGCCGCAGCATTGCGCCTGCTCTCGCTCGAGGGCATCGACCTCGTCGCCGGTTACTCCGACGACGTCGTGCCGCCGCTGAGCGCCGGCGTCATCCTGGTGCCGTGGCCCAACCGCGTCCGCGACGGGCGGTGGGTGCATGACGGCGTGGTGCAGCAACTCGACATCTCCGAGCCCAAGTTCCACAACGCGCTGCACGGACTGCTGCGCAACGCCCCCTACCGGCTGATCGAACGCTCGGCTGCGGCGGTCACCCTGCAGGCGACCGTGTTCCCCCAGCGCGGCTATCCGTTCCACCTCGACACCCGGGTCCGCTACGAGCTGACGGCCGATGGGCTGGTCGCCAGCCACAGCCTGCGCAACGTGGGTGCGACGGAGGCGCCGGTCGCGATCGGCGCTCATCCGTACCTGGCGATCGGCGACGTGCCCAGCGATGAGCTGATCCTGACGGTCGCGGCGCGCAGCCACATCGACCTCGACGACCGGCTCAATCCCACCGGGCAGACCCCGGTCGACGGCACCCGCTGGGATCTGCGCGCCGGGGCGCCGGTGGGCGAACTCGAACTGAACGATTGCTGGGCCGACGTCGAGCTGCGCGACGGGCGCAGCGAGCACAGCCTGCGCGCACCCGACGGGCGCAGCGTGACGATGTGGGCCGACGCCGCGTGCAACTACGTGCAGGTCTTCATCACCCGGATCTTCCCGGACGGCCAGGATGTGCGCACAGCTGTGGCGATCGAGCCGATGACGGCGCCGGCCGATGCGTTCAACAGCGGGCACGGCCTGCACTGGCTCGATCCCGGTGAAGAGTGGTCGGTGTCCTGGGGCATCCGCGCCGACGGCTTCGGCACGCGATGAGCCAGCAGCTGACCTCGATCACGAGTCCGCAACCGGGCGCGCGCCCGACCGACGACGAGAAGCGCATCGCGCTGACCCGGATGAAGCGATTCGCCACGGGCCTGCTGGCGCTGATGGCCGTGATCTTCGCGATCTCGTTCTGGCTTCAGGACGACTACCCGTGGCTGCAGTACGTCCGGGCCGCGAGCGAGGGTGGCATGGTCGGCGCGCTCGCCGACTGGTTCGCCGTCACGGCGCTCTTCCGGCATCCGCTGGGCCTGCCCATCCCGCACACCGCGATCATCCGCACCAAGAAGGACGAGATCGGGCAGAGCCTCGGGCAATTCGTCGAGGAGAACTTCCTCGAGGGCTCCATCGTGCGCGAGAAGCTGGATTCGCTCGACGTCGCCCGCCTGGCGGGGGCCTGGCTCGCCCAGCCGCAGAACGCCCGTCGTCTCGGCGACGAGGCCGCCGCGGCCGTGCGCGGTGCGGTCACGCTCCTCGACGACGCCGACGTGCAGCGGGTGATCGAGGCGCTCGCGCGCAAGCACCTGCTCGACCCGCAGTGGGGCCCGCCGCTCGGCGGCCTGATGGGTGGCATCGTGGAATCGGGGCACCACACCAAGCTCGTCGACACTCTCGTCGAACAGGCGGAGTCGTGGCTGCTGAACAACCCCGACAGCTTCGCGCGGATGGTCAGCTCCCGGCTGCCGAGCTGGATGCCGTCGGTGGTGGGCCGGGTCGTCGATGACCGGCTCTATCGTGAGGCCCTCGTCTTCGTCGCCGCGGTTCGCAACGATCCCGCGCATCCGCTGCGCATCGCGATCGACGGCTATCTCACGACGCTCTCGCGCGACCTCGCGCACGACCCCGCGTTGATCGAACGGGTCGAGGAGATCAAGAACCGCGTCTTCGACAATCCACGGATGCGCGAACTGGCCTCCGACGCGTGGACCTCGACGAAGCGATCGCTGCTGTCCGCGATGGACGATCCCGACAGCCCGCTCCGCGGCAGCATCGAGAGCATCATCGTCGACGTCGGACGCCGGCTGCAGAACGACGACGACTTGGCGGCCAAGGTCAACGGGTGGGTCGGCACCGTCGCTGCGCACCTGGTGGACCGTTATCGCGGCGACATCGCCAGCATCATCACCGATACGATCTCGCGCTGGGATGCGCGCGAGACGGCGGACAAGCTGGAGCTGCAGGTCGGCAAAGATCTCCAGTTCATCCGGATCAACGGCACCGTCGTCGGTTCTCTCGCCGGCCTGGTGCTGTTCACCGTTGCGCACGCCCTGCTGGGCCGGTGAACCTGAGCGCTTGCGCCGAATCGGGTGGACGGTTCCTGGCGCCGCACGTCGACCGTGATCGCCGCGCCTAACCTGAACGCACGTTCATTCGTGGCACCACCGAGCAGGGAGGCACCATCATGGAAATCGCCCTCATCACCGCCGCTGCCGTCGTCGCTTGGGCGATCGTGGCCACGCCCGTCGCCGTTGTGATCGGCCGGGCCGTCAAGCTGCGCGACGAGCACATCTGAGTTCGGCTCTGTGCGACGACGTGTCGTCGAAACCGTGAGAGATGATGCGCAGGAGTGCCCCCGAGCCGGGTGGCGCAGCGCTTTCTGCACGTTACCTATCGTTTTTCCATGACGATTCAGGTGACATCTGGTGTGCTCCTCGATCTCATCGCATCGGTGGCGGAGCCGGGTGCGATCCATCCCGCGTTGGCCGTGCACGTGATCTCGATGCTGGAGGCCTACCTCGTCGATCCCGAACCGAGCTGATCCGCGGCGCCTCGGCGAAGACCCGCTAACCGCCGACGTGGGAGCCGAAGCCGGACTTGCCGGTGGATCCGAATCCGCCCGAGAGCGTCTGCTTGCTCCCGACGGTGGCGCCCGCGGGGGCCTTCTGCACAACATCGGCCTGCACGGTGCTGCCCGGCGCGGCGAACCCGCCGCTCGGGACGCTGCTCCAGCTCGACACCCGGGGCGAACTCCACCGCGACGACGGGAAGATGATCGGGCCGATCCAGTGCCCGCCGACGTAGTGACCGGAGTAGCTGTCGGTCGATTCGCACAACGTCTCGGGGTCGTCGGAGACGGTCTCGCCCTCCGCCTGCAGTTTGGCGATCTGTTCGCGAACGTCGGCGAGGCAGTCCTCGCGACTGTTGTAGACGGGGCGCTCCGCGTTCTCCGGGATGACGTACGACTCGCCGTCCGCCCCGACGGTGACGACCCCGTCCGTGGGCGGGTTCGCGGCGGTCAACGCGATGGCCAGGCCGACGGCTCCCACCGCGACGACCCCGCCGACGATCAGGCCGCGCCGGGCGGAGGAGATGCCGCTCACGCTGACGTCGGCGGAGCGATGTCTCTTCTTCTCGTCGGTCACCATGCTGCGTCCTGCGGCCTTTCTTCGATGTGGCGCGCGTCTTCGATGAAGTGCGGAACGAACTCCGCGAGGTCGCCGGTGATGGGGCCGCTGGTCTCGCGCACGTCGATCCCGGCGGGGGTCTCGCCGACGATCCAGCTGCCGATCACCACCGTCTTGCCATCGATCCGCGCGAGTTCGGCCCGCTGCTGGTAGACAAAACCCTCATCGCCGTAGGCGCCGTCGGCCGCGGCGACGATCGTGCCGTCCGCGTCGTAGACGGTGACGTTCGCGCCTTCGCGACCGAGCCGGGGCTTGCGCACCTGAGCCGTGTCCGGCAGTGGCTCGGCCGAGGCTGGCAACAGATTCGGATGCCCGGGGAAGAGTTCCCACAGCACGACCAGCAGCTGTTTGTTACTCAGCAGCAGCTTCCACGCCGGCTCGACCCAGCGGGTGCGCTCGCGCCGATCCAGCAGCAGGCCGCCGAACTGCTCGCCGAGCAGCCACTCCCACGGGTAGAGCTTGAAGATCTGCCGGATCGGTTCGCCGTCGGCGTCCACGAAGCCCACGCCGTCCATCTCGTAGCGGATCTCCTCCACGAAGATCAGCTTGGGGTCGAAGCCGGCCAGCCGAGCGGTCTCGGCCATGTAGCCGACGGTGTCCGCATCCTCGACGATCAGCTCGCCGTCGCCCGAGTCGTGCAGCGAGGCCAGGTGCAGTCTCGCGCCCTCGTCGAGCCGCCAGCGATCCAAGCGGATGTGGCGCCACTGCTCGACCAGCTGCTCGTGCAGGCTGTTGAACTGGTCGGCATCCGCGCCACGCGTCTCGACGAGCCACTGCCACTGCGCGGCCGCTGTCTCCACGAGCGAGGTCGGAGTGTCGGCGTTGAACTCGAGCAGCTTCACGGTGCGGTCGTTGTCGTACGCCAGATCGAAGCGGCCGTAGACGGTCGGATCGTCCTCGTCCCAGCTCGTCGCGACGAGGTCGTGGAATCGCGTGGGGATGCCGAACTCGGCGAAGCGACGGCTGCGCACGATGTGTTCGCACGCGTCCATGCAGCGGTCGAAGAGCTCCTGCGTCGCGCCCTCGAGCGTCTCGATCTCGGGCCCGGTGAATCCGTAGGCCGCCGACTCGTTCCAGTACGGGCGGCCGCCTTCGGAGGGCAGGTCGTAGAAGCTGAAGCCGACCTCGTCGCACCGGGCGCGCCAATCGGGTCGGGGAGTGAGGGTGTATCGCTTCATAGTCTCGGGCCAGTGTAGGGCGGCGGCGCAAGCCCTGTGCGCCGATCCGTTCCCGCGCCTAGCGTCGAAGCATGAGTGATGACGTATTGGGAGCCCGCGGCGACGACGAGAGCACCGCGAGCAAGGATCCGGCCGATTGGGTGACGGGCGACGAGCCGATGACCGGCCCGCAGCGCAGCTACCTGGACACGCTGGCTCGGGAGGCGGGCGAGACGCTGCCCGCAGACCTGACGAAGGCGCAGGCCTCGGAGCACATCGAGCGCCTGCAGGCGGCGACGGGACGCGGGCAGGGCTCGTAGCTTCGGCTGGACGAGTGCTGACGCTGACGGACGCCCTGAGAACGAAGTAGGCCCCGTCGGGCTCGAACCGACGACCCGCGGATTAAAAGTCCGCTGCTCTACCAACTGAGCTAGAGGCCCGCGCGACCGCAGTCGCGCGTCCAGGGTACCGCGGATGAGTGCAGTCGCGAGTTCGATGCCGCCGCGGCGAACCACTTGTGGGAAGTGGTCCGCCGCGGGCGGTGGGAAGCGCCACTTGTGAGAAGTGATCACGCGCGCCCCGTGGCCCCGTGCGTCCCGCGCGTCGCATGCATCCCCTGCAGCTCGGCTCGCCCAGCCGCACATCCGGCATGAATTCCGCAGGCGTAGCGTTGGGTACCACGTACCCATCCCCGAACCGCGGAAGGCGGTGCCATGTCGGACGGCTTCCACAAGCCCACCAAGTTCCCCTCCCATGTCTTCGAAGCGTTCCAGGGCGGTGACGACCCCGCGCAGATCAGCCGGGTCGCCCACGAGACCGCGCTCGCCCTGCTCAGCCGGGTCCGCAACGATCCCGATCCCGTTGTGATCGATCGTCTCGTCGAATACACCGACGTGCACGGCATCGACGCCCTCGCCGAACTCTGGGCGCGTGCCGGCGCGACGAGCCTGCCCGGCGCCCTCTGGCGCATCTACCTGCTGCGCCTGCTGATCCGCCAGGATCCGCAGAGCACCAGCTACCTCTACCAACGCGGCGTCGAACTCTCCACCACGATCGACCCGATCGTCGCCGGTGCGAGCGTGCCCACCGGTCCGGCCGAGATCACCGAACTCGCCGATCAGATCCTCCGCGGGGTCTTCGACGGCGACTTCGCGGTGGCGCTCGAGCGGGCGGCGGCCTTCTGCCGGGTCAGCGCGGCCGGAGCCACCTCCGTCGCGGACGATTTCGAAAGCACGGAACCCGGCCGCGCGACCGAGCTGACCACCCGCGCGCTTCGGCTGTCCACCACGGCGAACGAGCTGGTGAGCTGCGCCCGGTTGTGGCGCCACGAGTCTTTGGACTGAACCGCCCACCTCGCGCAAGCGGGTTCACCCCTCGCGAACACCGGGGACGCACCCGGTACACTGGTGAAGGCCGGACCGCAGTAACCCCGGGCTCCACTTCTAGCCGCTCCGAGCGGCCTCGCGCCGAGAGGCGTTCTGCGGTCCGGCCCTCACCTCCGCCCGAGCCACGGCGCGGGACGAACAGAACGGCCGGCACCAGCGCAGCTCCGAACAGCTGCCCGGGATTGCCCCCAGAGACAGGCGAGCGCACCGGATGAAGAACAAGACGGCCATCCGGATCGGTTCGCGATTGTGGGCCGGGTTGGGTCTGCTCGTCTGCGCGGCCCTGTACTTCCTGATCGCGCCGCAGGTCGATGGCGCCGAAGCCGCTCAGCTCGGCCAGGGCGTTGAGCTCGGGCAGGGCTTCCTGATGCGCGGCGTCGCGGTGGTCCAGGTGTTGGCCGGATTGTGGGTGCTCGTGATGCCGCGCACCGGCGCCGGGCTCACCGCGTCGCTCACCGCCGTGATCGGGCTCTCCGTCATTCCGCGGATGTCCGAGCCCACCGCGCTCGATCTCGGGCTGTTCGCGATCGATGCGCGCTTCCTGATCTGGACGATCGAGGTCATCGTGGTGCTCGCCGGCCTCGTTGTGACGTTCTTCTGGATGACGCGCAATCTGAACAAGCGCGCGGCGACGGCGGGGCGCTGATGAGCGAGACCGTCTTCGACGCCGGCGCACTGCTGGGCCGCATCGCGCAGGGTGACCAGGCCGCCTTCGCCGAGCTCTACGACCAGACCGCCTCGCGCGTGCTGGGCCTGATCACCCGGGTCCTCGTCGACCGGGCGCAGTCGGAGGAAGTGGCCCAAGAGGTCTTCCTCGAGATCTGGCAAACCGCTGCCCGGTTCGCTCCGAATAAAGGTTCAGCGACGACATGGATCCTCACGATGGCTCACCGAAGGGCCATCGACCGGGTGCGTGCGGCGCAGGCGGGTCGCGATCGCGACACGCGTATCGGCATACGTGACCTCGATCCCGAATATGATCAGGTCGCCGAAACGGCGGAGGTCACCCTTGAACACGAGAAGGTCGTCATCGCCATGGCGCGCCTGAGTGAACTGCAACGGCAGGCGCTGCAACTGGCGTACTACGGCGGATACTCGCACAGCGAGATCGCCGGAATCCTGAACTGCCCGGTGGGTACCGTGAAAACCCGTCTGCGTGACGGCATGATCAAACTTCGAGAAGAGATGGGGGTGACCGGATGACCGACGCACCGAACTCCGACGACCCCCGCGACCTCGCGGCGGGCTACGCCCTGGGGATCCTGACGCCCGAGGAACTCGTACGCTACGAGGAGTTCCTCGCCGCGCATCCCCGGGCCGCGCTGCAGCGCGACGACTTCGCCGAGACGGCTGCGGCGCTCGGTTTCGACGCGCCGGAGATCGCTCCTGCGCCCGCGATGAAGGCCGACCTGATGGCCCTGATCGCCCGCACTCCCCAGGAGCAGGCGCCGCAGTCCTCGGACAGTCACTCCGAGCAGGTCCAGCCTGACGATGCTCCGGAACAGGGTTCCCCGCTGCAGGTCGAGTCGCCGGTCACCCCGGACGCGCCGTCCGCACCCGAGGGCGCCGTCGGTCCCGTCGAGGCCGCCGCGCGCCGACGCTGGTTCAGCAAGCCCGCCGGTTATCTGTCGATCGCCGCGGCCGCAGCGGTGATCGTCGTCGGAGGCATCACCCTCCCGACGCTGCTCGGTCCGTCGTCGTATCAGCAGCAGCAGACCGCGCTGGAGCAGATCCGCCAGGCACCGGATGCGCAGCAGGCGACGGACACGCTGGCGTCGGGGGAGGAGGCGACCGTGATCTGGTCGGCTTCGCTCGCCAAGTCCGTTGTGGTCGTCGACGGTCTCGCCGAGCTGCCCTCGGACAAGACGTACGAGCTCTGGTACATCGGCAACTCCGGCCCGGTGCCCGCCGGCACCTTCGACTCCGCGGGTTCCGGCACCACGGTCCGCGCACTCGACGGCACGATGTCGACCGGCGCCGTGGTCGCGATCACGGTCGAGCCGGCCGCCGGCTCCGACGCTCCGACCAGCGAGCCCATCCTGGCGGTCCCCACCGCCTGACGCTCGAAAGGGTTGTCACTTCGTCGGCTGGTAGCCGACAAAGTGACAACCCTTTTTCGCGGGCCGCACGCCGAGCGCTCATCCGCTCGTCGCGGAACCCGCTGGGGACGCGGCGGGACGACGAACGGCCCGCCGGATCGAGGATCCTGCGGGCGGTTCCGCCGGTGCGCTGAACGCGAGTGCGCGCACGAAGAAGGGGGTTGTCACTCCGTCGCGCCGGCGGGCGGGACGGAGTGACAACCCCCTTTCACGAGGCTGGGATCAACCGAAGCGGCCGGAGACGTAGTCCTCGGTGGCCTGCACGGACGGGCGCGAGAACATCGTGGTGGTGTCGTCGTACTCGATGAGCTTGCCGGGCTTGCCGGTGCCGGCGATGTTGAAGAACGCGGTCTTGTCGGAGACGCGCGAGGCCTGCTGCATGTTGTGGGTCACGATCACGATCGTGTACTCGTTCTTCAGCTCCTCGATCAGATCCTCGATCGCAAGGGTCGAAATCGGGTCGAGCGCTGAGCAGGGCTCGTCCATCAGCAGCACGTCGGGGGAGACGGCGATCGCGCGGGCGATGCACAGACGCTGCTGCTGGCCGCCCGAGAGGCCGGAGCCGGGCTTGTCGAGACGGTCCTTGACCTCGTTCCAGAGGTTGGCGCCCTGCAGCGATTTCTCGACGAGCGCGTCGGAGTCGCCCTTCGACATCCGCCGGTTGTTCAGCTTCACGCCGGCCAGCACGTTGTCGCGGATCGACATGGTCGGGAACGGGTTCGGGCGCTGGAAGACCATGCCCACCTGGCGGCGAACGAGCACCGGGTCGACACCCTGGCCGTAGAGGTTGTTGCCGTCGATCAGCACCTCGCCCTCGACGCGAGCGCCGGGGATGACCTCGTGCATGCGGTTCAGCGTGCGCAGGAAGGTGGACTTGCCGCAACCGGAGGGGCCGATGAACGCGGTGACGGAGCGCGGCTCCATCTGCAGTGTGACGCCCTCGACCGCGAGGAACTTGGAGTAGTAGACGTTGAGGTCGTTGACCTCGATGCGCTTGGACAAAGCAGTTTCCTTCGGGTTCGAAAAGGTCGAGGTCAGCGGGCGATCTTGGGCGCGAACAGTCTGGCGATCAGGCGCGCCAGCAGGTTCAGCAGCATCACGATCAGGATGAGCGCGAGCGCGCCGGCCCAGGCGCGGTCGACATACGCTTGCGCGTCCGTACCCTGCAGCTGGTACTGGTTGTAGACGAAGACCGGCAGGGTCATCATCCGCTCGGCGAAGAGGTTCGTGTTCAGGCTCTGCGTGTAGCCGGCGATGATCAGCAGCGGGGCCGTCTCGCCGATGACCCGGGCGATGGCGAGCATAATGCCGGTCACGATGCCGGCGAGCGAGGTCGGCAGCACGATCTTCAGGATGGTGAGCCACTTCGGAACACCGAGCGCGTAGGAGGCCTCGCGCAGCTCGTTCGGCACCAGCTTCAGCATCTCCTCGGAGGAGCGCACCACGACCGGGATCATCAGCACGGCCAGTGCGACCGCGCCACCGATGCCCATCCGCACGCCCGGGCCGAAGAACAGCACGAAGAGGGCGTAGGCGAACAGACCGGCGACGATCGAGGGGATGCCCGTCATCACGTCGACGAAGAAGGTGATCGCGCGGGCGAGGTGGCCCTTGCCGTACTCGACCAGGTAGATCGCGGTCAGCAGGCCGATCGGGACCGAGATGATCGCAGCGGCCAGGGTGATCAGCAGCGTGCCCCAGATCGCGTGCACCGCGCCGCCGCCCTCACCGACGACGTTGCGCATCGAGGAGCTGAAGAACAGCGGGTCGAAGCGCGCGAAGCCGTTGCTGACGGTGGTCCACAGCAGCGAGATCAGCGGGATGAGTGCGAGCACGAACGCCGAGCTGACCAGCGTGGTCGCCAGCCGGTCGGCCGCCTTGCGCTGGCCCTCGAGCGAGAACGACAGCGTGGAGAGCACCACGATGAACAGCGCGGTGCCGGCGACCAGGGTGCCGGCGATGTTGAACGCCTTGTCACCGTTGGCCTGCTGCACCATGAAGAAGATGACGCCCATCAGGACCCAGGAGCCGAAGAGGACGACCCACGGGGTCCAGGTGGGCAGCTTGCCCGTGGTGAGCGTGTTGACGAGGGGACGCGAGGGCGCCGCGGTGGTTGCGGATGCGGACATCAGTTGGCTCCGGAGAAGGCCTTGCGGCGGTTGATGACCCAGCGGGCGATGGAGTTCACGGCGAGCGTGATCAGGAAGAGCACCAGACCGGTGGCGATGAGGGCGTTGATGCCGACGTCGTGGGCCTCGGGGAAGTTCAGCGCGATGTTCGAGGCGATCGTCGCGGGGTTGGTCGAGCTGGTGAGCACGAAGCTGATCACGACGGCCGGGGAGAGCACCATCGCGACGGCCATGGTCTCGCCGAGTGCGCGGCCGAGGCCGAGCATCGAGGCCGAGATGATCCCGGGGCGGCCGAAGGGCAGCACCGCGATGCGGATCATCTCCCAGCGGGTCGCGCCCAGCGCGAGCGCCGCCTCCTCGTGCAGACGCGGGGTCTGCAGGAAGATCTCGCGGCTGAGGGCGGTGATGATCGGCAGGATCATCACGGCCAGCACGATCGCGACGGTGAAGATGGTGCGTCCCGTGCCCGAGACGGGGCCGGAGAAGAGGAAGAACCAGCCGAGGCCGTTCACGACGTCGGCGTAGAAGGGCTGGATGGCCGGCGCCAGCACGGTCGCGCCCCAGAGGCCGAACACGACCGAGGGTACGGCGGCCAGCAGGTCGATGACGTAGCCGAGGGCCTGCGCGATCCGGCGCGGCGCGTAGTGCGAGATGAAGAGGGCGATGCCGATCGCGACGGGCACGGCCATGAGCAGCGCCAGGAAGGCGGCCCAGACGGTACCGAAGGCGAGCGGGGCCACGTAGTCCCAGAAGCTGGCGGGCGAGCCCTTCAGGGTGGTCGGATCGGCGAGAAGGGCCGGAATGCTCTGCGCCACGAGGAAGATCGCGACGGCGGCGAGGACAACCAGGATGAGGGCGCCGGCGGACAGAGTCGCCGAGGAGAAGACACGATCCGCGAGCCGCTGTTTCGGCTTCGCGATCTGGGGGGCGTCGGTCGTCATGTCGAGCGTGATCCTCAGTCTCTTGACGGGGGTAGTGCTGGGGGTGGGGCGGTGCTGGATGGGCGCTGATGCGGGTCAGCGCTGACGTGGGTCTGGCTCGGCCCTATTGTGGGCCGAGCCAGACCCGCTGTCGAGAGCGACAGCAGGGGGTGTTACTTGATGGTCGCGATCGCGTCGGCGACCTTGGCCGAGAGGTCGGCCGAGAGCGGCGCGGCGCCGGCGGAGGTCGCGGCCTCCTGCTGGCCCTCGTCACCCGCGATGTAGCCGATGTAGGCCTTCACGAGGGCAGCGGCGTCGGCGTCGGCGTACTCCGAGCAGACGATCGCGTAGGAGACCAGCACCAGCGGGTAGTGCGACGGGTCGGTGGTCTCGCGGTCGAGGCTGATCGCGATGTCGTTGGCCTCGCGGCCCTCGACCAGCGGCGACTCCTCGACGACCGCGGCAGCAGCCTCGGCGGAGTACTCGACGAACTCGTCGCCGACCTTGATCTTCGCGACACCGAGGTCGCCGGCCTTCGACGCGTCGGCGTAGCCGATGGTGCCGGTGCCGTTCTTGACGGCGTCGATGACACCGGAGGTGCCCTGCGCGCCCTCACCCGACTGGAACGGGAAGGTGTCAGCCGCCTTCTCGGCCCAGTCGCTCGGGGCGACCTTGCCGAGGTAGTCGGTGAAGTTCTTGGTGGTGCCCGAGTCGTCCGAGCGGTGCACGGCGGTGATCGGGGTCGACGGGAGGGTCACGTCGGCGTTGAGCGCGGCGATGGCCGGGTCGTTCCAGGTGGTGATGGCGCCCGAGAAGATCTTCGCGATGGTGGACGCGTCGAGGTTCAGCTCGTCGACACCCTCGATGTTGAAGACGACCGCGATGGGGGAGATGTAGACCGGGAGGTCGATCGCGGTGGTGTCGGGGGCGCAGGAGGCGAAGGTGCTCGTGAGCTCGTCGTCGCTCAGCGCGGAGTCGGAGCCGGCGAAGTCGGCAGCGCCGGCGATGAACTGCTCGCGGCCGGCGCCGGAACCCTGCGGGTCGTAGTTGACGGTGACGTCGGGGTTCGCGGTCTGGAACGCGGCGACCCAGGCCTCCTGGGCCGAGCCCTGCGAGGAAGCGCCGATGCCCGTCAGCGTGCCGGTCAGGGTGGAGGCGGAGGAACCGCTGTCGGCGGCGGCGCCGCCTTCGTTCGAGGCGCAGGAGGAGAGAAGCACGGCGGCTGCCGCTGCGACGACGACCGTACGGCCGAGACGCGAGATGATCACAAGAATCCCTTTCGGGTTGGGAAAGTATGGATGTTGCACGGCTGTGGACCCTGCAGGTTGCAGGCCGGTGCTGACCTGCGCTGCGAGGCTATGCAGAAGCCGTGTCCACACGCCGACCCGCGGGTGAACGGCGGGTGAACGGTTCTCACACGGGGCCGCGGATGCGCGCGGCCCGGGTTGTCGCTTCGCGTCCGCGACGCGCGCAAACGGGACGGAACGCGACAACCCGGGCTGCGATCGCCGGGCTCCGCTCACACCAGGACGGTGTGCGTCTCCACCGCCACGATGCCCGACCCGGGGTGCGCCTTCGACAGGTGCACGATCGAGAACGCGCCCGTGGGCAGCTCCGCCGCCTCATCCAGGTAGGCGCCCATCGGCGTCCCCGTCGCCAGGGCGATCTCGCGCAGGATCTCGGGGATGACCGGCCGATGGCTGCACAGCACCGCCGTCTTCTTCGCCCGCACCCGCTTGCCGACGATCTCGCGCACGTTGGCGGACCCCTCGTCGAACGCGTCCTGAGCGAGGTTCTCGGACAGCGCGACCGTGCGGTCCAGGAGGCGGCCCAGCGGCGCGATCGTCGCGCGGCACCGCTTCGCCGAGCTGGAGACGAGGCGCTTCGGCCGCCACGCGGCGATCGAGCGCGCCGCTCCCGCCGCCTCCGCATCCCCCCGCCCGGTGAGCTTGCGCGTGGAGTCGCGCCCGTCCCACGACGCCGGGGGCACCGCCTTGCCGTGCCGGAGCACGATCAGCGCGTACGTCTGCAACGCGCCGCGCTCCGCGATCCGCGCGAACTCATCCACGATCGCCACGTCGTGCGGGAACGACAGGTAGCTCCGCGCCCGTTTCACCGTGACCCACTCCAGCGCCTCAACCTCGTCGTTCGGCAGGAACGTCGAGCGCAGGATCGCCTTCTCGGTCGCCTCGGCGGCCCAGTAGTACACGGTCTTGTCCCGCCCGCTCGGCAGTCGGTACTGGGTGCGCCCGAGGGGCACCCCGAGCACGACCCGCAGGCCGGTCTCCTCATGGATCTCACGCACCGCCGTCTCCGGCAGCGACTCGCCCGGATCCAACTTGCCCTTGGGCAGGGTGACGTCCCGGTGCTGGGTGCGGTGGATGACGAGCAGGTGCAGCTTGCCGTCGATGAACCGCCAGCAGACGGCTCCCGCGGCGTAGATCGGCGCGGTCACGCGATCAACGGGCCGCGGATCGGGAGGTCGAGCGGGAGACGGCGCGCTTGCGCTGGGTGATGTGGTGCATCAGACGATTCTGCAGGTCGGCGAGCGGCGCTCCGTTCTCGTCCAGGTGGTGTCGCACCCAGGTGCCGTCCGACTCCAGCCACCACGATGCCGTCCGCTCGTCCAAGGCGCGGGCGAAGAAGCCCTCGACCTCGACGAGGTGGGCGGGCTCGACCAGGCGCACCAGCGCCTCGACCCGGCGGTCCAGGTTGCGGTGCATCATGTCGGCGCTACCGATGTACACGTACGGGTCACCGTCGTTCACGAAGCTGAAGATGCGCGAGTGCTCCAGGTACCGGCCGAGGATCGAGCGCACCCGGATGTTCTCCGACAGTCCCTCCTGACCCGGCTTGATCCCGCAGATGCCGCGCACCCACACGTCCACCGGTACGCCGGCCTGCGACGCCCGGTAGAGCGCGTCGATCACGGCCTCGTCGACGATGGAGTTGACCTTGATCTTGATCCCCGCCGGCTTGCCCGCCTTGGCGTTCTCGGTCTCGATCTCGATCCGCTTGAGCAGTCCGCGACGCAGGTGGCGCGGCGCGACCAGCAGGCGGCGGAACTTCTTCTCGATCGCGTAGCCCGAGAGTTCGTTGAACAGGCGGGTGAGGTCTTTGCCGACCTCGTCGTTGGCGGTCAGCAGGCCGAGGTCCTCGTAGATCCGCGAGGTCTTCGGGTTGTAGTTTCCGGTGCCGATGTGGGAGTAGTGCCGCAGCACGCCGCCCTTCTCCTGGCGGATGACCAGCGCGAGCTTGCAGTGCGTCTTCAGCCCCACCAGCCCGTACACCACGTGCACGCCGGCCTTCTCGAGCTTGCGCGCCCAGGAGATGTTCGCCTGCTCGTCGAAACGCGCCTTGATCTCCACCAGCGCGAGCACCTGCTTGCCCGACTCCGCCGCGTCGATCAGCGCCTCCACGATCGGCGAGTCGCCGCTGGTGCGGTAGAGGGTCTGCTTGATCGCGAGCACGTCCGGGTCGGCCGCGGCCTGCTCCAGGAAGGCCTGGACGCTGGTCGCGAAGGACTCGTAGGGGTGGTGCAGCAGCACGTCGGCGCGCGAGATCGCCTTGAAGATGTCCTGACGCTGGTTCGGCTCCGAGGGCATCAGCTGCGCGGCCGTCGTCGGCACGTGGTTGGGGTAGTGCAGCTCCGGCCGGTCGATCTTCTGCAGGCTGAACAGCCCGGAGAGGTCGATCGGCGCCGGCAGCTTGTAGACCTCCTGCTCGGTGATGTCGAGCTCGCGCACCAGCAGGTTCAGCGTCTCGTCATCCATGTCGTCGGTGACCTCGAGGCGGATGGGCGGGCCGAAGCGGCGTCGCAGCAGCTCCTTCTCGAGCGCCTTGATCAGGTTCTCGGTCTCGTCCTCGTCGACCTCGACGTCCTCGTTGCGGGTGACCCGGAAGACGTGGTGGTCGAGGATCTCCATACCCGGGAACAGGTCGCCGAGCAGATTCGCGATCAGGTCTTCGAGCGAGATGTAACGCATCACGTCGCCCGTGGCCGATTCCTGGTTCACGCGGACGAAGCGCGGCAGCATCTGCGGCACCTTGACGCGGGCGAACTCGACCTTGCCGGTCTTGGTGTTGCGAACGCGGACCGAGAGGTTCAGCGACAGCCCGGAGATGTAGGGGAACGGATGCGCCGGGTCGACGGCCAGCGGCATCAGCACCGGGAAGATCTGCTTCGAGAAGTAGTCGTGCAGCTTCTCCCGCTCCGGTTCGTCGAGGTCGCTCCAGCGCAGGATGTCCACTCCCGCCTCGCGCAGGGCGGGCTTCACGGCGTCCTGATACGCGGCGGCGTGGCGCAGTTGCAGCAGGTGCGCCTTCTCGTTGATGTCCGCGAGCGAGTCGGCCGGCGCCCGGCCGATGTTGCTCGGCACGGCGAGCCCCGTGAGGATGCGGCGCTTGAGCCCGGCGACGCGCACCATGAAGAATTCGTCGAGGTTGGAGGAGAAGATCGCGAGGAAGTTCGCGCGCTCCAGGACCGGTACCAGCGGATCCTCGGCCAGCTCCAGCACCCGCTGGTTGAACGCCAGCCAGCTCAGTTCCCGATCGAGGTACCGGTTGTCGGGGAGCGACGGATCCGGAAGCTCCTCCTCGTCATCGAAATCGTCGTCGAGCTCGTCGCTCAGGCCGTCTTCGAGAAGCAGGTTGTCGCCATCCATCCACCTATCCTGGCACCGGTCACCGGGGCGCCGCGCCGCCGCGGGTAAACGCGGGGTAAACGAATCGGCGGGCGCGGCGACGAACCCCGTTCCGTTCGAGACCCCCAGTTCCAGCTGGGGGTCTCGCATGCTGCTGGGGGCTTCGGGTTCAGCGCGCGGCGGGCTTGCGCTGCAGGTACTGCACGTCGACGGTCAGGTCGGTGAACCCGAGCGAGCGGTACAGCTTCACCGCTGCCTTGTTCTCGGCCTCGACGTAGAGATCGGCCTTCGTGCGGCCGCGTTCGTGCATCCGCTGCAGGCCGGCGACCATCAGCGCGCGGCCGAGGCCCTGCCCGGCCTGATCGGGCGCGACGCCGATCACGTAGATCTCCGCCGAGTCGCTGCTTGGTTCGAGCTTGAGCCAGTTGTAGCCGATGAGTCGGCCGTCGCCATCGCGCAGCAGCAGGAAGTCGGCCGGCTCGTACCAGTCCTCCTCGATGCGGGCCGCGACGTCCTCGTCCGTCAAGCGGCCCTGCTCGGGATGCGCGGCGAAGATCCGCGCGTTCAGCATCACCCACTCGTGCGGGTCGAACCCGATCGCGTTGTGCACCTGCACGCCCTCCGGCAGCAGGGGAGCGGGCGGCACCACCAGCGGATCCGCGCCGAGGTGCAGCAGCGAACGCACCGGGCTGAAGCCGTGCGACGCGGCGAGCGCCCGCGCGGCCGGGTGGTCGCCGTGCGCCCAGGCGAGCAGGCCGGTGGGTCCGTTCGCGAGCACCTGTTCCAGCGTCGCGGTGCCGAATCCGACGCCGCGCCACTCCGGGTCCACAACGAACTCGAGCTCGCCCTGACCGAGGATCGCCGCGGCGACGACCACGTCGGCGCGCAGGCCGGTGAGCAGCGTGCGCGAACCCGCTCGCGCATCCACCAACGCTTGATCGCTGAACGGCGGTTGCTTGTCGAACCACGATGCGCGCGTGATGAGATGATCCAACCCGGCAGCCGTCTCGGCGCGGGTGAGATCGCTAACCGAGAGATTGAGCGATTCGCTCATTGTCCTCTTCGTAGACGTTGAAGCGGTAGCCGACGTTGCGCACCGTGCCGATCAGCGACTCGAGGTCGCCGAGCTTGGCCCGGAGGCGTCGCACGTGCACGTCGACGGTGCGGGTGCCACCGAAGTAGTCGTAGCCCCACACCTCGCTGAGCAGCTGCTCGCGGGTGAACACGCGGGACGGATGCGTGGCGAAGAAACGCAACAGCTCGAACTCCTTGAAGGTCAGATCGAGCGGACGCCCGTGCACCTTCGCCGAATAGCTCGCCTCGTCGATGACGACTCCCGAAGCCTGGATCCGCGAGGCGGACTGCTCCTGCGCCAAGCGGCCGATCACGAGCCGGATGCGCGCATCCACCTCGGCCGGGCCGGCGGAGTCGAGGATGACGTCGTTGACGCCCCAGTCGGCCGAGACCGCGGTGAGCCCGCCTTCCGTGAGGATCAGGATGAGCGGCACGTTGATGCCGGTCGTCGTCAGGATCTTGCAGAGAGACTTCGCGGAGGCGAGGTCCTGTCGGGCATCGACGAAGATGAGGTCGCAGCTGGGTGCGTTCACCAACTGCGCGGGCTCGGCGGGAATCTGACGCGTCTTGTGGCTGAGTAGCCCCAACGCGGGTAGTACCTCGGTGCCCCCCGCAGAGGTCAGTATCAACAACTGCGCCACGGATCCTCCAGAACTGTTCTGGGCCAATACTACCGGGGCATCGGTAACCGACTTCCACCGCTGAGGCCGATCGGGCCCGGTTGTCCCCGTTCTGGTGACGGCGCCGGATGTACGCCGCGGGGTCCAGAATGGAGCCATGACGACGGAGCGCGTAGGCATCGGTGCGATCTGGCTGCTCGCCGTGATCGGGTCGCTGATCGCCCTGATCGCCGCTCCGGCCGGTTCCGCGCAGACCTGGCTCGCGCTGACGGTGGGTGGCTGCGTGCTCGCGACCTTCCTGGTGCAACTCTCCGGCGGGCGCGCGTCCGGCTATCTGTTCCGCGCCATGACCAGTGTGGTCGGCGCGATGCTCGTGGTCGCGATCGCGAGCGGGATCGCGGCCCTCGCCGGGCGCTGACGCAGCCGAACGACGCTCGATCGCCGCGAGATTCCGTTCTCCGCTGGAACACCATGTCCATCGAGAGCGTCTCCGCCGCGCGCTCGAGCCTGGGTTCCCGTACCCCGCTGCTGCACTTCGGGGGGCAAATCCGAATATTGGTCGACCTTTCGGGGCTTTTTCTTTCAGGATTCCGAATCGGGTCGGATTAACAGCCCCATGCTGGGTGTCACACCGATGAAGGATTCCTCATAGCGAGAAATGCTCGGTGCCGCCATCCCGACGAAAGGACGAATCGATGACCGAGTTCCTCGAATCCGCCCCCTCTGCCCGCCCCTCCCGTCGCGCCGTCGTCGCGACCGCCGCATGGTCCGTTCCCGCGGTGGCCGTCGCGGTCGCTGCGCCGATGGCCTCGGCCTCCGGTCCGGTCACCGACATCACCGTGCACTTCAGCAACGACCGCTACGGCTGGCCGGACACCAGTGTGCACAGCCACGACGCCAAGCTGGCGAAGGGTGTCTCGTTCACCGTCCTCGATCAGGACGGCCACCCGGTGTCGGGCGCTTCCGTCACGTTCACGATCCTCGAGTGGGACGACAACTCGCTCTGGTTCGTTTCGAACCCTGCGACCCCGGTCGGTCTGAACTCCGAGACCGCCGCGCCGCAGCTGACCACCATCACTCTGACCACCGACGCGGCCGGTGTCGTCAGCCTCGACGGATACCTGCGTCGTGGTTCGGACGCGAACGCGCCCGATGACGACCAGTTGATCCGCGCTCAGGTCACGGTCAACGGCGTGACGAAGGTCGCGAACGCGCTGTGGGCGATCAGCAGCACCAGCTCGAACTTCGGCAACGACGACTCCGACCCGAACTCGGGCCCGAAGGACAACGCCCAGCACGCCCGCCTCGGCGGCGGCAGCTGGAACTTCTAGCCCCCTGCGAGGGACCCCGGCAGCGCGCGAGGGCGCCGCGGGCCGCGGGTCCCTCGCGTGCGGGCCGGGTCCCTCGCGGCTTAGAATGAGCGCATGCTGCTTGCACTCGAACTCTTCTACCTGGGCCTGCTGGGGCTCGCGAGCCTCGCCATCGCCTGGGTCTCCGGTGTTGTGGTCTACAAGCTCTACCGCGGCCAGCGCTGATTCCGGTTTGATCAACCTCCCCACGGGCCTTCCGGCCGAACTGGTTCCCCTCTCCTGGCTGCTCGGCGTGTGGGAGGGCACCGGTGTGCTCGACTACACGATCGGTGAGGACTCGGTCCAGGCCGAGTTCGGACATCGGATCAGCTTCAGCTACGACGGCCTGCCCTATCTGAACTACAGCTCGTACACCTGGCTCCTCGGCGACGAGGGCGAGAACGAGTTCGGCCCCAAGCCGCTCGTGAGCGAGATGGGCTACTGGCGCCTCAGCCGCCCGTTGACGGATGCGGATGCGGGTCCGGCGATGCTGCCCGGCCGCGGCGCACCCGCCTACCCGGATGCGGAGTCGGTCGAGACGCTGCGCAACGGCAACGACGGTTTCGACCTCGAGGTGTCCCTCGTGCATCCGGACGGGGTCAGCGAGCTCTACCTGGGTCAGGTGAAGGGCCCGCGGATCGACATCGCCACCGACGCCGTGATGCGCACCGCGGCGGCGAAGGACTACGCCGCAGCGACACGCCTGTACGGCCTCGTCGACAACCACCTGCTCTGGGCCTGGGACATCGCCGCCCTCGGCCAGGGGCTGCGCACCCACGCCTCGGGACGGCTCGCCCGTGTCGACTGAGAACGTGTCGACTGAGAACGGGTCGACCGAGCACGGGTCGACCGAGCCCGGGTCGACCGCGAGTCCCTTCGTGGCGCGGTCCGGTGCCGTCGTCGGCGCGAGCGCCGCCGAGCCCGGAGTCGCCGCGCACTACGGCGCGCCCGCCCAGGAGCAGCGCGCTCTCGCCGACGGACGCGCGATCGTCGACCTCTCCGGCCGTGGCGTCGTCACCGTTACCGGACCTGACCGGCTGAGCTGGATCGACTCGCTCACCAGCCAAGCCGTCGCGCGACTCTCGCCCGGCGAGTCGGCGGAGACGCTGCTGCTCGATCCGAGCGGCCGGATCGAGCACCTCATCCGCCTGATCGATGACGGCGAGACCGCGTGGCTGCTGCTCGATCGCGACGAGACCGCGCCGCTGGCGACCTGGCTCGACCGGATGCGTTTTATGCTGCGCGTCGAGGTCGCCGATCGCACCGCGGAGTTCGCGACGATCGGTTCGCTCGCCGGAGAGGCCGACTCCGTGCTCACGGCGGCGGCGGCCGTCGCCAACGGCACGGCACTGATCTGGCACGACCCCTGGCGGTCGACGCAGTTCGGTGGCTGGCAGTACGCGGCTGCGGAGGGGCATCCCGCCGCGACATGGACCTACCGCGAGACGCTCGTGCCGCGCGCGAACCTCGCGGCCCTGGCCGACAGCGACGTCGCCGTGGCCGGTTCGGCCGCGCTGGACGCGCTGCGGATCGCCGCCTGGCGCCCCAAGCACCTGACCGAGGTCGACGAACGCTCCATCCCGCACGAACTCGACCTGCTGCGCTCCTCCGTCCACCTCGCCAAGGGCTGCTACCGCGGCCAGGAGACGGTGGCGAAGGTACACAACCTCGGGCATCCGCCGCGGCGACTGGTCTTCCTGCACCTGGACGGCTCCGACTCGGTGCTGCCCGCGCACGGTGACACCGTGACCGCCCTGAAGGGCGGCGAGCAGGTGGAGGTCGGCACGATCACGTCCAGCGCGTGGCACTACGAAGACGGCCCGATCGCGCTCGCCGTGATCAAGCGGTCCGTGCCCGTGGACCTCGACCTCACCGTGCTCAGCGACGGTTCCCGGGTGGCGGCCGCGCAATCCGTCATCGTCCCGCCCGGCGCGGGTGCCGAGGCCGGGGTGCCGCGATTGCCGCGCCTCGGCGCGACGCAGAGATAGGTCACGCGGTGGTGGCCGACAGCCCTCGGGCTAACGCGGCCACCGCCCTCGCGCGGCGCGCACGCCGCGTGACCAGCGATCCGGCAGCGGGACTGCTGCGCGCGGCGAAGTCCTTTCCCGCGACGCTGCAGATCGTGATCGCCGCCACGATCGCCTACGCGGTCGCGCACTTCGCATTCGGGCATCCGACGCCGGCGCTCTCGCTCACCGTCACGATCTCCAGTCTCGGCTTCGGGCGCGATGCACGGCCCAAGCGGGTGGCGGAGGCCGCGATCGGCATGATCCTCGGCATCGCCCTCAGCGAGACGTTCCTGCTGCTGTGGGGTACGGGTGTCTGGCAGCTGAGCGTGGTGCTGCTGATCGTGTTCACGATCGCGCGGGTGCTGTCGCCCTCCGCGGGGTTCGCCGTCGCCGCGGGGATGCAGGCGATGCTCGTGATGGTGCTGCCCGCGCCCATCGGGGGCGTCTACACCCGCAGTATCGACGGCGTCGTCGGCGGTCTGGTGGCACTGCTGTGCACCGTCGTCGTCCCGCGGAACCCGGTGCGGCTGGCCCGGCGGGATGCGCGCCAACTGATCGGCGAGTTGGAGGCGACGGTCGCCTCGCTGGTGTCGGCCCTGCGCCTGCCGGACGTCGCCTCGGCGGAGAGCGCGCTCGAACGGATCCGACGCAGCCAACCCCTCATCGACGAGTGGTCGTCGTCGTTGGAGGCCGCGATCGGCGTCGCGCGGCTCTCGCCGTTCCTGCGGCGTCACCGCGCCGTTCTGGCGCGGCAGCGGCGGATGCTCGCCGCGCTGGATCTCGCGACCCGGAACCTGCGCATCATCGCCCGGCGCACGGAATTCCTGGTTCGGGACGGGCAGGCCAGACCCGAGATCGCCGAGCTGCTCTCCTCCGTGTCGACGGGCATCAACCTGATCGGCCAGTCGCTCTCGAGCGAGCGGACCGCGACCATGGCCCGGCAGGACCTCACGCTGATCGCCGTGCGACTGGACCCGCAGCGACTCATCCCCGACGGCCGCATCGCCGAGAAGACGCTCGTGGTGCTGCTGCGCCCCTTCGTCGTCGACCTGCTGACCGCATCAGGCATGGACGCCGACGAGGCCCGCGCCGCCCTCCCCGTCCTGTAACCCGCGAGGGACCCCGTCAGCGCGCGAGGGCGCCGCGCGCTGCGGCGCCCTCGCGTGCTGCGCGGGTCCCTCGCAGGGCTAGGCGCTGGTGGCGTCCTGTACTTCGCCGACGAGTTCTTCGATGATGTCCTCGAGGAAGAGGACGCCGGTGGTGCGGCCTTCCGCATCCGAGACGCGCGCGACGTGGGCGCCCGTACGGCGCATCGCCTCCAGTGCGTCCTCCAGCTCGGCGCCCGCGAAGACGGCGGCCAGTCGGCGGATGCGCTTGGCCGGCACCGGGGCCGCGAACGCCTCCGGAGCGGTCAGGTCGAGCACGTCCTTGAGGTGCAGGTACCCGCTCGGCTCGCCGTCCTCGTTGGTGAGGATGTACCGCGAGAAGCCGTGCGCGGCGACGGCCGCCCGGATGTCGGCGGGGCTCGCCCCCGTCGGCAGCAGCACCATCTCGGTGATCGGTACCTCGACGTCCGCCACCGTCTTCGCGGTGAACTCGAACGCCGCGGTCAGCGTGCCCGACGCGTCCACCAGCATCCCCTCGCGGGTGGACTGCTCGACGATGTTCGCCACCTCGTCCATCGTGTAGGCGCTGGTCGCCTCGTCCTTCGGCTCCACCTTGAACAGGCGCAGGATGCCGTTGGCCAGCGCATTGAGCGTCCAGATCACCGGCTTGAACACGGTCGCGACCAGCACCAGCGGGGGAGCGAGGATGAGCGCCGCGCGGGTGGGCACCGAGAACGAGATGTTCTTCGGCACCATCTCGCCCAGCACCACGTGCAGGAAGGTGACCAGCAGCAGAGCCACGATGAACGCGATCACGCCGATCGCCTCCGCCGAGAGCGCGGTGAGTCCGAGCGGGATTTCGAGCAGGTGGTGGATCGCGGGCTCCGAGACGTTCAGGATCACCAGCGAGCAGACGGTGATGCCGAGCTGGCTCGTGGCCAGCATCAACGTGGCGTGCTCCATCGCCCACAGCGTGGTCTTCGCCGCGCGGCTGCCCGCTTCGGCTTTCGGCTCGATCTGCGAGCGCCGCGCGGAGATCACCGCGAACTCGGCGCCGACGAAGAAGGCGTTGACGACCAGCAGCACGGCCAGCCAGATGATGCCGGGCAGGTACTCGCTCATTTCAGGCCTTCCTCGATGCGGTCGACGACGCGGTCGTGAGTCGACTCGGTGGCTTCGCTCGGAGTGAATCGGATCCGGTCCACGTGGGTGCCGTCGACCCGTTCGACGCGCAGCACGCCGCCGTCGATGGCGAGTTCGTCGCCGAGCTCGGGGATCCGGTCCAGCTCGTCGGTGACGAAGCCGGCGACGGTGTCGTAGTCGTCGCCGTCCGGCACCGTGACGCCGGCGCGTTCGAGCAACTCGTCGGGGCGCAGCGAGGCGTCGAAGGTGATCGAGCGGCCGCTGCGGACGACGCCCGTGCGGGCGCGATCGTGCTCGTCCTCCAGCTCGCCGACGATCTCCTCGACGAGGTCCTCCAGCGTGACGATGCCGGCGGTGCCGCCGTGCTCATCCGCCACGATCGCGACCTGCAGGCCCTGCGCGCGCAGCACGCCGAGCAGCGTGTCGACGCCCATCGACTCGGGTACCCGCAGCGGCTCGCGCATCAGGGCGGAGGCGGTCACGGACGCGCGTTCGGCCGGCTCGAGCGCGAACGCCTGCTTGACGTGCAGCACGCCGAGCACATCGTCCGAGTCGCGGCCGATCACCGGGAAGCGCGAATAGCCGGTCGCCGTGGCGAGCTCGACGATCGCGCTCGCCGTATCGCCCGCCGCGACGGAGCGCATCCGCACCCGCGGGGTCATCACGTCGCCGGCGGAGCGCTCCGAGAAGAGCAGCGTGCGGTGCAGCAGCGCGGCGTGGTCCTGGTCGAGCGAGCCCTCGAGGGCGGAGCGGCGCACGAGGGAGCTGAGTTCCTCCGCGCTCCTGGCGCCCGAGAGTTCTTCCTTCGGCTCGATGCCGAAGGAGCGGATGATCGCGTTGGCGGTGTTGTTGAACAGCGAGATCACGGGGCGGAACACGGTGGTGAACAGCGTCTGGAACGGCACCACGAACTTCGCCGTCGCCAGCGGCAGCGCCAACGCGAAGTTCTTGGGCACGAGCTCGCCGATCACCATCGAGAAGATCGTGGCGAGCAGGATGCCGACGACGGCGCCGATCCCGGGCACGATCGCCTCGGGGACACCCGCCGCGAGCAGGGGGCCGCGCAGCAGCGAGCTGATCGCCGGCTCGAAGGTGTAGCCGGTCAGCAGCGTGGTGAGCGTGATGCCGAGCTGCGCGCCGGAGAGGTGGGTGGAGGTGATCTTCAGCGCGGCGATCGTCGGCGCGAGACCTTTCTCGCCGCGGTCGCGTCTTGATTCGAGGTCGTTGCGGTCCAGATTCACCAACGCGAATTCGGAGGCGACGAACATGCCGGTACCGGCGGTGAGCACCAGGCCGACGGCGAGCATGGCGAGCTCAAACATGGGGCAGCCCCCGTCCGTCGAGTGCGGTCAGGGGCTTGGGCTTGTGACTGGGAGGGTCATCCATAGTGCGAACACCCTAGCCGCCTTTGTCTGAGATTTCTCACAATATCGGCGTCGGGGCCACGGCGTCCCAGGAGACCGAGACCTCGCCGAGTCGCCAGCGTCGCGGCCCGCCGGCTACCGGCCAACCCGCATCGCGGAGTGCACGCACGGTGGCGATCCAGCGCTGCGTCGGCCCGTAGACGGCCAGAGCCGCGTTGTTGCGCCAGCCCCGATCGAGCTGAGTGATCAACTCGTGCACCCGCTCGCCCGGCACGTTGTGGTGGATCAGCGCCTTGGGCAGCCGCTCCGCCGCGATCGACGGCCACTCCAGCTCAGCCACGCGCAGCGAGATCGTCAGGTGCCGCGGTCCGCTCGTCGCCACGTCGATCCAGGTGCAGATCCGGCCGATCTCGTCGCAGGTGCCCTCCACCAGCAGCCCGTCCGGCTCCAGCCGGCCGAGCATCGTCGCCCACGCGGCGGGCACCTGATCCTCGTTGTACTGCCGCAGCACGTTGAACGCGCGAATCACCGTCGCGCGTCGTCCGCCCGGCAGCGGCGCCTCGAATCCGCCGTGTCCGAAACTCACGGGCAGGTCGACCGGGAACGGCGTGACGCCCCGTCGCACCTGCGCCAGCTGGCTGTTCGCCCGCGCGACCCGGCCGGGTTCGATCTCGAGACCGATCACTTCGACGGCCGGATTCGCCGCCGTCAGCCGCCGACTCAGCTCGAACGCCGTGACTCCACTCGCCCCGAATCCCAGGTCGACGACTAGCGGATGCGGGTGCCGGCGCAGCACCGGCTGCTCGGCGATCCAGCGATCGACCCGGCGCAGCCGATTCGTGCCCGTCGTTCCGCGGGTGACGGCACCGATCGGCATGGCTCCAGGGTATCCGGATGCGTCGCCCTGCCTCGCCCGGTGTCTTTTTCCCGCTCGCTCGCGCTCGCTAAGCTCTGGACCATGTCCGAGACCTACACCCTCATCCTCGTGCGCCACGGCAACAGCGAGTGGAATCAGAAGAACCTGTTCACCGGATGGGTCGACGTCCGACTCACCGAGCAGGGCATCGCGGAGGCCAAGCGCGCCGGCGAGCTCATCGCCGAAGCCGGCCTGAAGCCCGACGTCGTCTACACCTCGCGGCAGACCCGCGCGATCCAGACCGCGAACCTCGCGCTCGAGGAGGCCGACCGCCTCTGGATCGACGTGAAGCGCTCCTGGCGCCTGAACGAGCGCCACTACGGCGCGCTGCAGGGCAAGGACAAGGCGCAGACGCTCGCGGAGTACGGCCCGGAGCAGTTCCAGACCTGGCGCCGCTCCTTCGACGTGCCGCCGCCCCCGCTGGACGACGACGACCAGTACTCGCAGGCGCACGACGAGCGCTACGCCGACCTCGGCGACGCGCTGCCCCGCACGGAGTCGCTGAAGCTCGTCATCGAGCGGATGCTGCCGTACTGGGAGTCCGACATCAAGCCCGACCTCGCCGCCGGTAAGACCGTGATGATCACGGCGCACGGCAACTCGCTGCGCGCGCTGGTGAAGACCCTCGACGGCATCTCCGACGCCGACATCGCCGAGCTGAACATCCCGACCGGCATCCCGCTGGTCTACACGCTCGACGAGAACTTCGAGCCGATCGGCACCGCCGCCTACCTCGACCCCGAGGCCGCCGCCGCCGGTGCCGCCGCCGTCGCCGCCCAGGGCGCCAAGAAGTAACACTCGAAGGGGGTTGTCACTGCGTCCCGCGGGACGCAGTGACAACCCCCTTCGACGTTGTGAGGACTAGACGCTCGTGGGCACCCAGTCGCCGGTCGCCAGGTACTGCACCTTCTTGGCGATCGACACCGCGTGGTCGCCGAAGCGCTCGTGGTAGCGGGAGGCGAGGGTCGCGTCGACCGTGTCGGCCGCCTGGCCCTTCCACGCCTCGCTCAGCACCTTGTCGAACACGCTGACGTGCAGCTCATCGATCTTGTCGTCCTCGTCGCGGATCTCCTCGGCGATCGCCGGGTCCTGCGTGCGCAGCAGCTCGGTGAGCTTCTGCGCGACGAGCACGTCGAGGCGGCCCATCTCGACGAAGGTCGGCCGCAGGGCCTTGGGTACGACCTTGTCCGGGAAGCGGTAGCGCGAGAGCTGCGCGATGTGCTCGGCGATGTCACCCATCCGCTCCAGCGACGCGCTGATCCGCAGAGCGGACACCACGATCCGCAGGTCGCGGGCGACCGGGTTCTGGCGGGCGAGGATGTCGATCGCCAGCTCGTCGAGGTTGATCGCGAGCTCGTCGATCCGAGCATCGTTCGCGATCACTTCTTCGGCCAGGCTCACGTCCGAGTGGTTGAACGCACGGGTGGCGTTCTCGATCGCCACCGCGACGAGACCGGAGATCTCGACGAGGCGGTCCTGAACCTCCCGCAGCTCCTGCTGGAAAACTTCGCGCATCTTCTGTTCCGACCCTCTCTGCGGCACCGGATGACAGGCGGTGCCGATGGCTGCAGCGCGCAACACGCGCGACTACGGACCCGGCCGATCACGGCGCAGGCCTGCCCATGGTGCCCACGGCAGGTTAACAAACGGTGCCGGACGCTTGAACAGTACTCGACCCAGGGGCTTCGGGTACGGATCACGCCCCGGCATGGCTAGCCTGGGGACGTGGAGTCGGGTTGGTACGTCATCCTGGCGCTCGTGTTGGGTCTCGGCGTCGGAGGCGGTTTCGCGACCCTGATCGTGCTCTCGCACCGCCAGGGCCAGCGGGCCGTCGCGGTGGCGACCCCGAAGCTGCCGGACGGTATCGACGCCATCGTCGACGCGCTCGCGGCGGCGGCGTTCGTCACGGATCCCTCGCACAACGTGCTCAAAGCATCCGCTCGGGCGGTGACCCTCGGCCTGGTCTCGCAGGGACACATCACGCACCCCCGGTTGGCGGAGGTCGTCGATCGGGTGCGCCGCAGCGGCGACGACGTCGAGCAGGACCTCGAACTCAATCTCGGACCCCTGGGCGAGGGCGCGATCACGTTGGTCGTGCACGCGACCCGGCTCGGCTCGCGTTTTGTGCTCGTGGTCGCCGAGGACCACACGGAGTCGCGCCGCCTCGACGCTGTGCGCCGGGATTTCGTCGCGAACATCAGCCACGAACTGAAGACACCGATCGGCGCGGTCGGTCTGCTCGCCGAGGCGCTCGACTCGGCGGCCGACGACCCGGCTCAGGTGCGCCGTTTCGCGCATCGGCTGACGCAGGAGTCGCACCGCCTCGCGAAGATCACCCGCGAGATCATCGACCTCTCTCGACTGCAGGCCACCGACGTCGTCTCCTCCGCCTCGCTGCTGAAGGTGGACGACGTGGTCACCGCTGCGCTGGACCAGACCCGGGTGGCCGCCGAGTCGCACGACATCACCCTGGTCAAGGGCGGCACCAAGAAGGCCTGGGTCGCGGGGGAGGAGAAGATCCTCATCGCCGCGGTGCACAACCTCGTGGCGAACGCGATCGCCTACTCGCCAGAAGGCTCGCGGGTCGGCATCGGCGTCAAGTCCGTCAACGGCATCGTCGAGATCGCCGTCACGGATCAGGGCGTCGGCATCGCCGAGGAGGATCTGGATCGCGTCTTCGAGCGCTTCTACCGCGTCGACCAGGCCCGCTCCCGGCACACCGGCGGCACCGGCCTCGGACTCGCCATCGTCAAGCACGCCGTGCAGAACCACGGCGGCGACGTCCGCGTCTGGTCGCAACCCGGCCGCGGCTCCACCTTCACCATCCGCCTACCCGAAGCCGACCCCGACCAGCCGCTGTTCGCGCTGGCCGCCCCGATAGGAGACACCCCGTGACCAGCATCCTGCTCGTCGAGGACGAAAGCGCGCTCAGCGAACCGTTGAGCTACCTGCTGGAACGCGAAGGCTACGACGTCACCGTCGCGGAGGACGGAGTCAAGGCCGTCGCCGCGTTCGATGCCGGCGAGTTCGATCTCGTCCTGCTGGACCTGATGCTGCCGGGGATGCCCGGCACCGAGGTCTGTCGGGAGCTGCGCACGCGCTCCGCCGTGCCGATCATCATGGTCACCGCGAAGGACTCCGAGGTCGACATCGTGGTGGGCCTGGAGCTCGGCGCCGACGACTACGTGACCAAGCCGTACTCGACTCGGGAACTCCTGGCCCGCATCCGCGCCGTGATGCGGCGCCGGATCGAGGAGCCCACCGAGGAGCGGATCGTCTCGGCGGGTCCGGTCAAGATGGACATCGAGCGGCACACCGTCGAGGTGAACGGCGTCGAGACGCCGATGCCGCTGAAGGAGTTCGAGCTGCTGGAGATGCTGCTGCGCAACGCCGGGCGCGTGCTCACCCGGGGCCAGCTGATCGACCGGGTGTGGGGCAGCGACTACTTCGGCGATACCAAGACGCTCGACGTTCACGTGAAGCGGATCCGCTCGAAGATCGAACGCTCGCCGGGAGACCCGAAGCTGCTGGTCACCGTACGCGGGCTCGGCTACCGCTTCGACGCGTAGCGGACGTGCCCAACTTCGGCTGAGACTCCCCGTCAGATCTGATCAGCGCTGAGGCGCACTCTCAGCCGAAGTTCTGTCCGCCCGTCGGCGACGCTGCTGCTGCCGCGCCCCCACCTGCGGGAATGGCGAAGGGCCGGATCACCTCGCGGTGATCCGGCCCTTCGCGCGCGAAAGCGGCTGCTAGCCCTCGGTGTCGAGCGTTGCGGCCGGCGTCGGGATCGCGGTCGGCGCGATGGCCGGCAGCGTCGACGTGGGCGTCTCGGTCGGCGCGAGGGTGGAGTAGGACTCCATGTCGGAGGTCAGTACGGGCACGAGCGCCTCGGCCTGCTCCTCGGAGCCGTAGCTGAAGTACGTCGTGATCAGCGAACCAGCGACGGTGCCGAGGTCTTCGAGCTGGACGACCTGGTCGCCGTGCTCGCCGACCACGGTGGTGCCGGGCTCGGCCGTGATCGTGGCGGAGCCGAGGCCGCCGGCGGTCTCGTACTGCACGTCCAGGTCGATGTCCTCGGTGCCCGAGTTCACAACGGTGACGACCAGGTTGCCGAGCTCGCCGTCGTCGGAGATGATCATCGCGTTGCGCACGGCGATGTCGCCGACGTTCGCGCTGACTCCGTCGCTGGGGTCGTAGTGGTACGTCGTCGCCTGCGGGGCGATGAGGTTGCAGCCGGCGGTACCCATGGCGACGCCGACAGCGAGAACGATGGATGCCGCGATACGCGCCTTCACAGGATCCTCCAGATCGTCGGCCGCGCTCGCCCTGCTATGGGGCGGGTCCGAATGCACGAGCCGGTTCCACTACAGCGTAGCGGCGCGGCGCGGTCGTGGCGGGTTAGGGCAGCCTAATAAAACGTCGCACATGATAATCTTGATCGGCTGAAAGGACGTCCGCTTATGCAGTTCGAAGTCGGTGAGACCGTCGTTTATCCGCACCACGGTGCGGCCACCATCTCCGAGATCAAGACCCGGGTCATCAAGGGTCAGGAGAAGACCTATCTCAAGCTCCGGGTCACGCAGGGCGACCTCGTGATCGAGGTCCCCGCCGAGAACGTCGACCTGGTCGGCGTCCGCGACGTCATCGGCAAGGACGGCCTCGACCGGGTGTTCGACGTCTTGCGCGCCCCGGTGATCGAGGAGCCGACGAACTGGTCCCGGCGCTACAAGGCCAACCTCGAGAAGCTCGCCTCCGGCGACGTCATCAAGGTGTCGGAGGTCGTGCGCGATCTGTGGCGTCGCGATCAGGACCGCGGGCTCTCCGCCGGGGAGAAGCGGATGCTCGCGAAGGCCCGCCAGGTGCTGGTCTCCGAACTCGCCCTCGCCGAGAAGACCGACGAGGAGAGCGCCGCCACCGTGCTCGACGAGGTACTCGCATCCTGATCGTGCCGCGCGTCGGTGTCGTAGTGGTGGCGGCCGGCAGCGGCAGCCGACTCGGGCGCGAGCGCCCCAAGGCCTACGTCGACCTCGCCGGGCGCAGCATCCTCGAACGATCGCTGCGCGGGGTGCTCGGGATGAGCGAGGCCGCCCACGTCGTGGTGGTCGCGCCCGCCGAGCTGGTCGCCGAGACCGAGCGGATGGCCGCGGCCGTCGCCGGTGCGGCGCACGAACACGTCACCGTCGTCGCGGGCGGATCGACGCGGCAGGCCTCCGTGGCGAACGGCCTCGCCGCTCTCGGATCGGCCGTGCAGATCGTGCTCGTGCATGACGCGGCGCGCGCGCTGACCCCCTCCGCACTGTTCGATCGGGTGATCGCCGAAGTCGACCGCTCCGGCGGGGGAGTCATCCCGGGGCTGCCCGTCGTCGACACGATCAAGCGCGTCGATGCCGGGTCCCGCATCCTCGACACCGTCGATCGCGCCACGCTCTCGGCCGTGCAGACGCCGCAGGGATTCCCGCGCGCGCTGCTCGCGGCCGCCTACGCCGAGGCGGATGCCGACTTCACCGACGACGCGGCGCTGCTCGCCTCGCGCGGTACCGCCTCCGTCGTGGTGCCCGGCGACACCCTGGCGTTCAAGATCACTACCGAATGGGATCTCGGCCGGGCCGAGCAACTGCTGGCCGGGCCGACGTCGTCCATACGCGTCGGCATCGGCACCGACGTGCACGGCTTCGATGCCGTCTCGCCGCTCTGGCTCGCCGGGCTGTATTGGCCGGGCGAGGTCGGTCTCTCGGGGCACAGCGACGGTGACCCGGTGGCGCACGCGATCTGCGACGCTCTGCTCTCCGCCGCCGGGCTCGGCGACATCGGCGCGACGTTCGGCACGGCGGATCCGCGTTTCGCGGATGCCCACGGGGAGGTGTTCCTGACGGCCACGCGCGAGTTGGTCGAGCGTGCCGGCCTGCGCATCGCCAACGTCTCGGTGCAACTGATCGGCAACCGTCCGAAGTTCGCGCCGCGCCGGAGCGAGGCGGAGTCGGTGCTCAGCACCGTCCTGGGCGCCCCCGTCAGCGTCGCAGCCACCACCTCCGACGGCCTCGGCTTCACCGGCCGCGGCGAGGGCGTCGCGGCGATCGCGACCGCCCTCGTGGTCGCCGCCTCGTAGCGATCGGCCGCACCGCCGGGCGTCGCCCCACGGATCCGCGTCATCCCGCAGGCGCCGCCCGGTAAACTCGGGCCCGTGACTCTGCGACTCCACGACTCGAAGGCCCAGGCCCTCGTCGACTTCGTCCCCCTGCGCGCGGGAGCCGTCGGCCTGTACGTCTGCGGACCCACCGTGCAGTCCGCACCGCACATCGGACACCTCCGCTCCGCCCTGGTCTACGACCAGCTGCGCCGTTGGCTGAGCTACCGCGGCTACGACGTCACCCTGGTGCGCAACGTCACCGACATCGACGACAAGATCCTGGTGAACGCCGCGGAGGCGATAGCCGCCGGCGGCACCGAGCAGTGGTGGGCGCTGGCGTACCGCGTCGAGCTGCTGTTCACCGCGGCCTACAACGCCCTGGGCATCCTGCCGCCCACCTACGAGCCGCGCGCCACCGCCAGCATCACCGAGATGATCGACCTCGTCGAGCATCTGATCGAGCAGGGCCACGCGTACGCCGCGCCCGACGGCTCCGGCGACGTCTACTTCGACGCCCGCTCCTGGCCCGCGTACGGCGAGCTGACGCATCAGAAACTCGACGCGATGGAGGCGGCGACGGATGCGGACCCGCGCGGCAAGCGCGACCCGCACGACTTCGCGCTCTGGAAGGGTTACAAGCCCGGCGAGCCCGAGTCCGCCTCCTGGGCCTCGCCCTGGGGTCGCGGCCGACCCGGCTGGCACATCGAGTGCTCCGCGATGTCGACCAAGTACCTCGGCACTCAGTTCGACATCCACGGTGGCGGCCTGGACCTGCGCTTCCCGCACCACGAGAACGAGCTCGCGCAATCGAGCGCGGCGGGCTACGGCTTCGCGACGTATTGGCTGCACAACGGGCTCGTCTCGGTCACCGGCCAGAAGATGAGCAAGTCGCTGGGCAACTCGGTCTTCGCGACGGACCTGCTCGATGCCGCACGCCCGCTCGTTGTGCGTTACTACCTCGGCGCCGCGCACTACCGCTCGACGCTGGAGTTCCACGACGGAGCCCTGGAGGAGGCCGAGGCCGCCCTGGAGCGGATCGAGGGCTTCCTCGACCGCTCCCGCCGCCGGATCGCCGGCACCCGCTTCGCCGAGGTCGGTGTCGAATCGGTGCCGGACGAGTTCGCCGAGGCGATGGACGACGACCTCTCCATCCCGCAGGCGCTCGGCGTGCTGCACGAGACCGTGCGAGCGGGCAACGCGGCCCTCGACGCCGAGGACCTCGACACCGTCGCCACCCTGCGAGCGCAGGTGCTCGCCATGACCTCTCTGCTCGGCATCAATCCGGAGGCGCCCGAGTGGGCGCGCTCCGACGACGAGCCCGTGTTCCGGGCACTCTCCGTTCTGGTCGATCGCCTGGTCGCCGAACGGTCCACGGCGCGCGACAAGCGCGACTGGGCGGCCGCAGACCGCATCCGAACCGATCTCGCCGCGGCGGGGATCACGATCGAAGACACCCAGACGGGTGCACATTGGAGTCTTGATGGCGAGTAAGCCCCGATCCGGCGCGGTCCGGAAGAAGAGCAAGGGCAAGGTCGTCGGTTCCGGTGGCCAGGGCCGCCAGGCCTTGGAGGGCAAGAAGCCCACCCCGAAGGCGGAGGACCGTCCGTACCACCCCGCCGGCAAGGCGAAGCTCGCGCGCGAGCGTTTCGCGGCCGCCGGTGGCAAGGGCCGCCCGGGCGGCGCGAAGACGCCGGGCGCCGGCCGTGCCGACCCCGGTCAGCAGCGCGGACCGCGCAAGGCGAAGTCCGCTGAAGAGTTCGAGATGGTGACCGGCCGCAACTCCGTGGTCGAGGCGCTGCGGGCGAAGATCCCGGCGACGACGCTCTACGTCGCGGCGCGGATCGAGATGGATGAGCGGGTCAAGGAGGCGCTGCAGCTCGCCACCAAGTACGGCATCCCGGTGCTGGAGATCATGCGCCCCGAGTTGGATCGTCTCTCGGGTCACGACGCGGTGCATCAGGGACTCGCGCTCAAGGTGCCGCAGTACGAGTACGCGCACCCGAACGACCTCCTGGAGAAGAGCGTGTCGCGCGGGCTGACTCCGCTGTTCGTCGCGCTCGATGGCATCACGGACCCGCGCAACCTCGGCGCGATCATCCGCTCCGTCGCCGCGTTCGGCGGTCAGGGCGTCATCGTGCCGCAGCGTCGCTCCGTCGGCGTGAACTCGGCCGCGTGGAAGACCTCGGCCGGCGCCGCGGCGCGCGTGCCGGTGGCGATGGCGGCGAACCTGACGCAGATGATCAAGGACTACAAGCGCCAGGGTGTCTTCGTGCTGGGCCTGGACGGCGGCGGCGACGTGATGCTGCCCGGGCTCGAACTCGCCGATCGCCCGCTGCTGATCCTGGTCGGCAGCGAGGGCAAGGGCCTGTCGCGCCTGGTCACCGAGCAGTGCGACGCGATCGTCTCCATCCCGATCAACGCCGCGACGGAATCGCTCAACGCGGGCATCGCGGCGAGCGTCGCGCTGTACGAGATCTCGAAGCTCCGCGCCGAGCGCGAGTAGCCGCTTTGCCCCAGGGGGTTGTCACTTTGTCCCACGTTTCGTGAGACGGAGTGACAACCCCCTTCGTGTGTGCGCCGTCGTCAGGAGGGCTGGCGTTTCTTTGATACGGGCATTCGGCTGGGGCGTGCACTCGGCTGAGGGGTGAACCCGCAACACGGCGGCTTCGCCGCGTGTTGCCTGTTCCCTGTCGCAGGGTTGTCACCCGCTCCCACTCGCTGGCGCTCGTGGGACCGGCTGACAACCCTGCGACAGTGCTCGCGCAGAGGTCGGCGTACGTCGGAGGTGGGGCGAGGGGACCGCGCATAGGCGCGCGAGCAGAAGGATCCCGTCTCGGGGACGTGAGCGCAGGGATCTCGTCTCGGGCGCGCAAGCAGAAGGATCCTGTCTCGGGGACGTGAGCACAGAAAACCTGTCTCGGGACGTGAGCACAGGGATCCCGTCTCGGGACGTGAGCAGAGGGATCCCGTCTCGGGAAGGTGACCGTCTCCGTGTAAGCGCTATCCGGAAAAACGCGTTGCAGCGTTTTTCCGTGCGCGGTCGCAACCGGCTCTGCGAGACCGACACCGTCGGTAGGCCGACTGCCGGCGATCGACGAGGAACGAGGAGAGAGCCTAAATGTTGCGGGTCCAGTCGACGTCGGCGTCCTCGTCGGTGAGGAGGGCGTCGCCCGCCTCGTCGAGGATGAGGTTGGGCAGGGTGATCGCCTCGGTGGGCGGGGCGATGACGGTGGCCTCGTCGCGGCGGTGACGGAGCACGTCCTTGACGTAGGCGGTCACGGCCTCGGCGAGGGGAACGTCCCGCGCCTGCTGCTGCGACATGAACCAGCGGTGCTCCAGCAACTGGTGGAACATCTCCGCCGGCTCCAGCCGCCCCTTCAGATCGCGGGGGATCGAGCGGATGACCGGCTCGAACACCTGCGCGAGCCACTCGTGCGCGACCATCTCCTCGTCCAGGTCCTGCTTGCCGTAGGCGGCGGAGTAGGAGTCGAGGTCGTTCAGCAGTCGGCGCGCCTGGTTCTCCTGCGCGTCCAGACCCGTGAGTCGGAGCAGGCGACGCTGGTGGTGACCGGCGTCGACGACCTTCGGCTGGATCCGCACGGTCGAGCCGGCCTCGTCCGTCTTGATCGCGAGTTCCTCGATGTCGAAGCCGAGATCGTTCAGGCGGTTCACCCGGTCGTTGATCCGCCAGCGCTCGGAGGTCGCGAAGGATTCCGCACCGGTCAGCTCCTTCCAGAGGCTGCGGTAGGCGGCGACGATCCCATCCGACACCGTGATCGGGTCGAGGTCGTCGTCGACCCGGCCGCCGGCCTCGAGGTCGAGCAGTTCGCCTGCGATGTTCACCCGGGCGATCTCGAGGTCGTTCTCCCGCTGTCCGTTGGAGAGGCCGCCGGTGTAGAGCTGTCCGGTCTCGGCGTCCACGAGATACGCCGCGAAGGCGCCGGCGTCACGGCGGAACAGCGTGTTCGAGAGCGAGACGTCGCCCCAGAAGAAGCCGATGATGTGCAGCCGAACCAGCAGCAGCGCGAGCGCATCGACGAGCCGGGTCGCGGTATCGGGTCGGAGCGTCTGCGAGAACAGCGCGCGATACGGCAGCGAGAACTTCAGGTGCCGCGTCACCAGCACGGCGGGCAGCAGTTCGCCTTCGTCGTTCGTGCGGTTGCTGATCACGGCGCCGGGTTCGACGCAGGGCACATCCATCCGCTGCAGCGTGCGCAGCATCTCGTACTCACGCTTGGCCATCTCGGCCGTGGTCTCCTTGACCGCGATCACGTGGCCGGAGAGGTGCGCGAATCGCACGGTGTGCCGCGAGATGCCCTTGGGCAGGGCGGCGATGTATTCGTCGGGCCACTCCATCAGCGAGAGCTGCCAGGGCAGATCGAGCAGAGCCGGGTCGACGGTGGCGGAGGTGATATTCAGGGAGCCGGACATGCTGAGCCGTTCGTGAAGAAGAGAGGAGCGGATGGAACGACGCTGCCGCCGTCTCCGGAGAAACGGCGGCAGCGTCGATGCATGCTGACTAGGACAGGCGCAGGCCCGACTCCGAGTCGAAGATGTGCGTGCGGTGGTTGGCCACCACGTACACCTTGTCGCCGGCGCTGGGGTGGACGCGACCGTCGACGCGGGCGACGATGTCGGTGCGACGACCCTCGACCTCCGTGTGGCCGTAGAGGTAGCCGTCCGAGCCGAGCTCCTCGATCAGGTCGACCTCGATCTGCAGGCCACCGGGGGTGGTCGAGACGGTGACGTCCTCGGGGCGGACACCCAGCGTGACGATCTTCTGCGAGGTCTTCGCGAGCGCCTCGCGGGCGATCGGCAGCACGGTGTCGCCGAACTTGACGCCGCCGTCGGTGATGTCGGCGTGGAACAGGTTCATCGCGGGCGAGCCGATGAAGCCGGCCACGAAGACGTTGTTCGGGTTCTCGTACAGGTCGCGCGGCGAGCCGACCTGCTGCAGCAGGCCGTCCTTCAGCACGGCGATGCGGTCACCCATGGTGAGCGCCTCGGTCTGGTCGTGCGTGACGTAGACGGTCGTGATGCCGAGGCGACGCTGCAGGGTGCCGATCTGCGAACGGGTCTGCACGCGCAGCTTCGCGTCGAGGTTCGACAGCGGCTCGTCCATGAGGAACACCTGCGGCTTGCGCACGATCGCGCGGCCCATGGCGACGCGCTGACGCTGACCACCGGAGAGCGCCTTCGGCTTGCGGTTCAGGTACGGCTCGAGGTCGAGCATCTTGGCGGCCTCGAGGACGCGGGCGGCGCGCTCGTCCTTGTTGACGCCGGCGATCTTCAGCGCGAAGCCCATGTTCTCGGCGACCGACATGTGCGGGTACAGCGCGTAGTTCTGGAAGACCATCGCGATGTCGCGGTCCTTCGGCGGCACGTCGGTGACGTTGCGGTCACCGATCAGGATGCGGCCCTCGTTGACCTCTTCGAGGCCGGCGAGCATACGCAGCGAGGTGGACTTGCCACAGCCGGAGGGGCCGACGAGAACCAGGAACTCGCCGTCGGCGATGTCGAGGTCCAGCTTGTCGACCGATGCGCGCGTGGCTCCCGGGTAGATGCGGGACGCGCTGTCATAGGTTACGGACGCCATGATGTATTGCTCCTTCACCGGCAGGTACGTGCCGGACGATCCGAGTGAATGGAAATAGTGAATGGGTCACCGTCGTGTGGACGACGTCGACCACGAGGATCAGTATTGCATGCCCGCGGCCGTTCCTGTCCAGAGCGGCCTCACGGCCCGTTTGGTCTATTCCCAGGGCTCGCGCGTAGAGTTTCGTGAGTTGTGCGCCCGTGGGGCGCCGATCTTCCCCCTCTCTTACCCGGAGTGCCCTTGCCATGACCCTCGGCGGACCGAACGATCGTCTCTCCAAGAACCAGCGGCGCGAGGCCGCCCGTGAGAAGGCGAAGGTGCTGCGGGAGCAGCAGAAGCGGCGCGATCGCCGCAACCGGGTCCTGCTGCAGGGTGGGGTGGTGGTCGCCGTGGTCGCGATCGTCGCGATCGTCGCGCTGTTCTTCGTCAACAGCATCCGTCCGGCCGGGCCCGGGCCGGCGAACATGGCCAGTGACGGCATCGTGATCGGCGAGGGCCTCGTCGCGCAGACCACGGGTGCGATCGCCGCGGACGGCACGCCGACCCCGACCGTGCCCGACACATCGTCGGGCGCTGTCGACATCCGGGTCTACCTCGACTACCTCTGCCCTTACTGCGGCCAGTTCGAGACGACCAACGGCGACCAGATCAAGGAGTGGGTGAATCAGGGGGCCGCGACGGTGGAGATCCACCCGCTGGCGATCCTCACGAGCCGCTCGAACGGTACGAAGTATTCGGAGCGCGCCGCGAACGCAGCGGCCTGCGTGGCGAACACCGACCCCGATTCGTTCTTCGACTTCAACGCGCTGCTGTTCGCGAATCAACCCGAGGAAGGCACGGACGGGCTGACGAACGACGAGCTCAAGGGCTTCGTCGAGACCGCCGGCGCCGCGGACACCGCAACGATCAACACCTGCATCGACGACAAGAGCTTCGTGAGCTGGGTGCAGGACGCGACGGACCGTGCGACGTCGGGCCCGCTGCCCGACACCGACGTCGAGAAGGTCTCCGGCACACCGACCGTTCTCGTCAACGGCCAGTCGTACACCGGCTCGCTGACGGACCCGGAGGCGTTCAGTGCCTTCGTGCTCGCGGCCGCCGGCTCGAGCTACTCCTCGGCCACGCCGACGCCGACGCCGACCGCGGGCTAGAGTCCGACCCGAGCCGCCTCCGAACAACGAAGGAGGGCGCCCGATCGGGCGCCCTCCTTCGTGTTTCTGCGGTGTTGTACAGTGTTCCGGTGCCCGCGGGCGCTGGCCGACGTGGCGCAATTGGTAGCGCACCCGACTTGTAATCGGGCGGTTACGGGTTCAAGTCCCGTCGTCGGCTCGGTACGAACGCGCGAACGGCCACCTCGATGAGGTGGCCGTTTCCGCGTTCGTCGTCCCGATGCGGGCGATCAGCCCTTGAGGGCGCTGACGAATCTGCTCGGGTCGACCGGCCGCTTCGGCCCGCCGATCTTGCCCTCCGGCTTCCCGACGTAGAGCCAGCCCATCAGCTGCTCGCCCTTCTTCAAGCGGTGCGCCTTCGCGACCGCCTTCGAGCGGGTGTAGTCGCCGGTGCGCCAGAACACGCCCCAGCCGGCCTCGTCGAGCAGCAGGCTCAGCGTGTGGGCCACCCCGGAGGCGACCGACTCCTGTTCCCAGTACGGCACGCTGCTGCGCCGCGGCGAGACGACGATCGCGAGCAGCAGTGACGCGCGGTGCGTCTTGCCCCTGTACTTGTCCAGGTCCTTCACCTTGTGCGCCTTCGCGAACGAGCGGGCCACCTTGTCGCGCGCCTCACCGCGGATCTCGATGATCCGCCACGGCTTCAGCGAGCTGTGGTCGGCGACCCGCGACGCCGCGGCGATGAGAGGCAGCAGCTCCTCGTGGCTCGGCGCCTCGGGGCCGACCTTGGAGCGTGAGCGGCGCGCGAGCACCGACTCCAGCACCGGGGAATCGCCGACGAGGGCGATGGATCCGGATGCGGCGTGCGAGGCGCTCACTCTGTCTCGGCCTGGAAGGTCAGCGCGATGGAGTTCATGCAGTAGCGGTCTCCGGTCGGCGTACCGAAGCCGTCCGGGAACACATGGCCGAGGTGCGAGCCGCACGTCGCGCAACGAACCTCCGTACGGACCATGCCGAGACTGGTGTCGTCGATGAGCTGCACGGCCTCCGGGTTCACCGACTCGTAGAAGCTGGGCCAGCCGCAGCCGGAGTCGAACTTGGTCCCGCTCTTGAACAGCTCCGCGCCGCAGGCGGCGCACGCGTACAGACCGGCACGACTCTCGTCGAGCAGCTCACCGGTCCAGGGACGCTCGGTGGCGGCCTCGCGCAGTACCGCGAACTGCTCCCGGTCGAGCTCCTCGCGCCACTGCTCGTCGGACTTGTTGACGGAATACGACGACATGGTTCTCCTCTTGAATCGGATCAAGTTTATTCGGATCGGTTCCCCGGTCTCAGCCACATAAACTCTCGGTCGTGCATCTGAATTCCGTCATCGCGAAGGCCTGGAGCGAACTCACGACGGAGGAGGTGTACGAGATCGCACGCCTGCGATCCAACGTCTTCCTCGTGGAGCAGCACGTCGACGATGAGGAACTCGATCGGCGCGATCTCGAGCCCGATGCGATGCACTGGTTCGTCGCAGACGATCAGGGCATCGCCTCCTACCTGCGGACGCTCCTCAACGCCGAGGCGGAGTACGCCGATGCGCATCGGATCGTGGGACGCGTCGTCACCCGGGCCGATCGTCGCGGCGAAGGCTTGGCGATGCGCCTCTTCGGCGCCGTGCTGGAACGCTTCGGAACCGAACCTCTGCTCCTGCACGCGCAGAGCTACATCGCTCCGCTGTACCGCAAGTCGGGATTCGTCGAATACGGCCAGGAGTACATCGAGGCCGGCATCCCTCACATCAGCATGTATCGGAGCGCCTCCGCCGTCGCGACGGCGTCCGAACCTACGCTGCCGCTATGACAGCAGCTTCCGCGCCACGCCGCGGTCTGGCGTTCGATGACGCCGTCGCCGCGTTGGGCGAGCGCGACCGAGCCGTGCTCGATTTCGAACGCGACTGGACCTCCGCCGACGGCGACAAGGAGGACGCGATCCGCTCCCAGTTCGGTCTTTCGGTTGCCCGCTACTATCAGGTGCTCGGCAGGGTCTCTTCCTCGGCCGCCGCTCTCGCCTACGACCCCATGTTGGTGAAGCGGTTGCATCGGGTTCGGGATACGCGGGCGCAGGCGCGCGCGGATCGACGGCTCGGACGCACCGAGTAGCCCGATCGACTCGCGCACCAGGATGCGCGCAGGAGAGGCGCACGCGACCGTGCGCCGTGACCCGAACGACATGGAAGGCCGGCCGGACCGCACGATGGCAAGCAGTTACCCGCAGGACCGATTCGACGAGATCCCGAAGGACGCCGAGCGCGTCGGGGCGCACCGCCGGCCCCCCCGCCCGCATCAGGGCTGGATCAACTTCGCGTGGGCCGCGCTCGCCACGGGCATCATCGTCGCGCTGGGCGTGATCGGTCTGCTCGTCATCAACAACCGCGTCGAGTTCAACGACGTCTTCACGGCCCCGACGGGCATCGCGGACACCACGGCCACGGCGACTCCGACGCCCACCGTCGTCGCGACGACGGACCCCGCCGCCGCGGTGGCCGTACTGAACGGAACGGCGCAGTCGGGACTCGCCGCCACGGCGGGGGATTCGCTCACGGCCGCCGGCTGGACCGTCGCCACGGTCGGCAACGCCGATACCGAGTCCGAGGCCGTCACCACCGTCTACTACTCCGATGCCGCACTCGAGGGGGCGGCGCTCGGGCTCGCCGAAGCGATCGGATCGACGACCACGGTCCTCTCACCCGACGTCGCTCAGACGGGCGATCTCGTGCTCGTGCTCGGTGCCGACTACGTGGCGCCATAACGCTCGATTTCAGCGAGGATCCCTCGGAGAACGGCCCTTCTGTTTCGGGGACGTTTAATCCATGTTGAATCCCGGCCAACTGTGTGGCACTGCGGCGCCAGGCTATTCGCCCGAAACATCCGTTCGGCTAGCATCTCGAATCGGTGGCACTTGCATCTTGCTTGTGTCGAGGTTCAACACAGCAATTTGGGAGTAAAAATGGCGAATGGGACCGTCAAGTGGTTCAACGCTGAAAAGGGCTACGGATTCATCACGGTCGACGGTGGCGGACAGGACGTCTTCGTCCACTACTCCGCGATCGACATGACCGGTTACAAGGTGCTCGAAGAGGGACAGCACGTCATCTTCGAGGTCGGCAGCGGAGCCAAGGGTCCGCAGGCCGAATCGGTCCGCGTCGTCTGACGTCACCGCATCTCGACGGGAGCCGTCGTCCGCTGTCGCGGGCGGCGGCTCTTCTGGTCGGGCCCCGCGCGCTCTGCGCCGATCTCTCCCTGGGCACCTGCTCCCGTCACTTGCACTCGTCACCCCAGAGTGCCAGAATCGACCTTGGCACTCGCTCCGGCAGAGTGCTAAGTAACGTAGTTTTCATGACGTCCGGGAGGGACGAGAAACACACATGGCCAAGATCATTGCTTTTGACGAGGAAGCCCGCCGCGGCCTCGAGCGTGGACTCAACACTCTGGCCGACGCGGTCAAGGTGACCCTCGGCCCGCGTGGCCGCAACGTCGTGCTCGAGAAGAAGTGGGGCGCCCCCACCATCACGAACGACGGCGTCTCGATCGCCAAGGAGATCGAGCTCGACGAGCCGTACGAGAAGATCGGTGCCGAGCTCGTCAAGGAGGTCGCCAAGAAGACCGACGACGTCGCCGGCGACGGAACCACCACCGCGACCGTGCTCGCCCAGGCCCTGGTCCGCGAAGGCCTGCGCAACGTCGCGGCCGGCGCCGACCCGATCAGCCTGAAGAAGGGCATCGAGAAGGCCGTCAAGGCCGTCACCGCCGAGCTCATCGCCGGCGCCAAGGCGATCGAGACCAAGGAGGAGATCGCGGCCACCGCCTCCATCTCCGCCGCGGACCCCGAGATCGGCGCGATCATCGCCGAGGCGATCGACAAGGTCGGCAAGGAGGGTGTCGTCACCGTCGAGGAGTCGAACACCTTCGGCACCGAGCTCGAGCTGACCGAAGGCATGCGCTTCGACAAGGGCTACCTGTCGCAGTACTTCGTCACGGACCCCGACCGCCAGGAGGCCGTGTTCGAGGACCCGTACATCCTGATCGTCAACTCCAAGGTCTCGAACATCAAGGACCTGCTGCCGATCGTCGACAAGGTGATCCAGGCGAACAAGCAGCTCCTGATCATCGCCGAGGACGTCGACGGTGAGGCTCTCGCGACGCTCGTCGTCAACAAGATCCGCGGCATCTTCAAGTCCGTCGCCGTCAAGGCTCCGGGCTTCGGCGACCGCCGCAAGGCGCAGCTGCAGGACATCGCCATCCTCACCGGTGGTCAGGTCATCTCCGAGGAGGTCGGCCTCAAGCTCGAGAACGTCACCCTCGACCTGCTCGGCTCCGCCCGCAAGATCGTCATCACCAAGGACGAGACCACGATCGTCGAGGGTGCCGGCGACGCCGAGGCCATCGCCGGTCGCGTCGCGCAGATCCGCGCCGAGATCGAGAACACCGACTCGGACTACGACCGCGAGAAGCTGCAGGAGCGCCTCGCCAAGCTGGCCGGTGGCGTCGCCGTCATCAAGGCCGGCGCGGCGACCGAGGTCGAGCTCAAGGAGCGCAAGCACCGCATCGAGGACGCCGTTCGCAACGCGAAGGCCGCCGTCGAAGAGGGCATCGTCGCCGGTGGTGGCGTGGCCCTGATCCAGGCCGGCAACGCGGCGTTCGCCAAGCTGGAGCTCGTCGGTGACGAGGCCACCGGTGCGAACATCGTCAAGGTCGCCATCGAGGCGCCGCTCAAGCAGATCGCGCTGAACGCCGGTCTCGAGCCCGGCGTCGTCGCCGCCAAGGTCCGCGAGCTCGCGACCGGTTGGGGCCTCAACGCCGCTACCGGCGAGTACGTCGACCTGCTGGCCGCCGGCATCATCGACCCGGTCAAGGTCACCCGCTCGGCGCTGCAGAACGCTGCATCGATCGCCGGTCTGTTCCTGACCACCGAGGCCGTCGTGGCCGACAAGCCCGAGCGCAACCCGGTTCCGGCCGGCGACCCGTCGGGTGGCATGGACTTCTAGTCCGAAGCGGCGCACGAGGGCGGCTCTCCGAAAGGGGAGCCGCCCTTCGGCGTTTCCGGGAGCCCGGGATCGACGGCTATGCCGCGAAGATGCCCGCGTTCGTGCGTTCGACCTCGGCGTAGTTCTGCGCCGTCGCCCCGAGCGCTCGGCTGATCGAGGTCATCGAGTCCTCGACCTGCTGCTGGGTAGTGCGCCAGTTCGCGACGACGCCCTGGAACGCGGCGGACGCCTGGCCGGTCCAGCTGCTCTCGAGGCCGGTCAGCTGGTTCATCAGGCCGGCGACTTCGCTGCGGACGCGGTCCATCGATCCGAAGATGGCGGAGCTGGCGGACGCGAGTTCGTCGCTGTTGATCTGATACGTGGTCATCGGAACCTCCTGTAGCCGTTCCGCCCCGATCGGGTGCGGTGCAGCCACGCTAACCCCTCGAACGAGGGGTGCCGGCGGTTCAGGCTCGATCTGTGGACAACTCCGCGTTCGGCGTCATGGTGAGGAGGGGAAGCGCTACGCGGAACGTGGCGCCGCCACCCAAGGTCTCCACCACATCGACGTGCCCCTTGTGGGCGGCGACGATCGAGGAGACGATCGCGAGTCCGAGGCCACTGCCGCCGGTCTCCCGCGTCCGCGAGGTGTCGGCGCGCCAGAAGCGCTGGAAGATCTTCTCCCGGATCTGCGGCGGGATTCCTTCACCGTGGTCGATGACCTCGAGCATCGCGATCCGGCGCGACCGGTCGACGGCGACGGCGATCTCGATCGGGGTATCCTCCGCGGTGTAGCGGACGGCGTTGCCGATCAGATTGGTCAGCACCTGGCGGATCTTGTTCTCCTCCGCCATCACCATCGCGGGCAGGGCGGGCTCGACCTCGCTCTCGCTCGACTCGACCGACACCAGCTCCCGCGCACCGGATCGACGCGGCCGCAGCCCCCGCAGACGGGCGAAGGTGGCGCCGGCGAAAGCGATCGGCCCGGTGACGTTCGCGCCGTTCGTCGTTGGGATCGGCATCGGCTGTGTCGACGCATCGGTGGGGAGCTCGTCCGTCAACGCGGGGCCTTCATCCACCGGCGTATCGTCGCGGGCCTCGACCGAGAACTCCCGATCGGGCCACGAGGCCATCGAGTCCATCGCCGCATCGCGCGCGAGCGGCATCAGGTCGATCGGGGCGAGGGCGAGTGGCTTGGTTTCGTCGAGGCGCGCGAGTTCGAGCAGGTCCTCGACGAGGCCGCCCATCCGGATGGCCTCCTTCTCGATGCGGTCCATCGCCTGCGCGACCGCTTCGGGGGTCTGCAGCGCTCCCATCCGATACAGCTCGGCGTAGCCGCGCACCGAGACGAGCGGGGTGCGCAGCTCGTGGCTCGCGTCGCCGACGAAGCGGCGCATCTGTTCGATGGTGCGCGCCCGATCGCGGAAAGCCGTGTCGATGCGGTTCAGCATCGTGTTCAGCGAGCGATTCAGGCGGCCGACCTCGGTGTTCGGTGTCGTGCCGTCGAGGCGTTGGCTGAAATCGCCCTCGGCGATCGCCGCTGCGGTGCGCTCGACCTCACGTAGAGGGCCGAACGTGGTCGTCACCAGCAGCCGGGTGAGCAGAGCACCGATCACCACGATCGCGATTCCGAAGCCGAGGAAGATGGTGAGGTAGAGCGTCATCACGTCGTCGACCGTTCGGGTGCCGACCGCGACGAGGAGCGTGTAGTTCGCCGAGCCTCGGGTGAAGATCGTCGCGGTGACGTGGTACTCCAGCTTGCCGTTGACGCTCTCGAGCCGTTGCGGGTTCTCCAGATTGCCGAGAGCGATGCCCTCGTCGATCGTGAACGTGGACGGGAAGTCCGGATCCGTCGGCGCCGCGATCACATTGAGGGCTCGTTCACCGTCGGCGGTGTAGGCGATCACGTAATAGGTCTGATCGGACGGATTCGTCAGATCGCTGAAATCGGCCTTGCGCAGCGTGTCCGCGAAACCCTGGGCGGCGTTCACCAGACCCCGGTCGAGCTGCTGCACCAGTTGCGGCTTCAGCATCGTCATGGTGCCGATTCCGGAAGCGAGCAGTCCCAGCGTCAGCAGCAGAACGGTGACGGCCGTGATCTTGGTGCGCAGCGAGATGGAGTTCCACCGCTCGGCGAGACCGTGATGCATCGCGGTGGAACTCCCTCGGGACGTTGCGGGCTGAAGGTTGGGCTCTCGCGACCTTCAGCGTTGGTTCGAAGGCCGCAGCGGCTTACGCCTTCGCGACCTTCAGCGTGTATCCGAAGGCCGCAGCGGCTACGCCTTCGCGACCTTCAGCGTGTATCCGAAGGCCGCAGCGGCTACGCCTTCGCGACCTTCAGCATGTAACCGAATCCTCGCTTGGTCTGGATGAGAGAGTCCTCGGAATGCGTGTCGAGCTTACGTCGGAGGTAGGAGATGTACGACTCGACGATGCCGGCGTCGCCGTTGAAGTCGTACTCCCAGACGTGGTCGAGGATCTGCGCCTTGCTGAGGACGCGATTGGGGTTGAGCATCAGGTAGCGGAGCAGCTTGAACTCGGTGGGGGAGAGCTCGACCGGCTCGTCGCCGACGAGGACTTCGTGCGTGTCCTGATCCATCGTGAGCTCGCCGGCGCGGATGACGGCATCCTCTTCGGCGTGCATCGTGCGGCGCAGGATGGCCTTGATCCGGGCGACGATCTCGTCGAGGCTGAACGGCTTGGTGACGTAGTCGTCACCGCCGACCGTGAGGCCCGTGATCTTGTCCTCGGTGTCGTCCTTCGCCGTCAGGAACAGGATCGGCGAGGTGTACCCGGCGGAGCGCAGACGCTTGGTGACGCCGAATCCGTTCATATCCGGCAGCATCACGTCGAGGATGATCAGGTCGGGTTCCTCCTCCAATACGGCGGAGATGGCCTGGGCGCCGTTCCCCACCGCGCGCACGGCGAATCCGGCGAATCGGAGGGAGGTGGTGAGTAGGTCGCGGATGTTGGGTTCGTCGTCGACGATGAGAATGCGTGGTCCGTCCATGCGGAAATTATCTGCGCGTTGCCTGGACGAAGTCTGGGAGTCGAGTGACTCCGGTCGCCGGTGTGCTGGGTCAGTTCCCGTGGCGACGACGGCGGATGCCGACGATCAGCAGGACGATCATCATCACGAAGGCGATCGGCAGGCCGACGAGCGGCAGAGCGAAGACGAACGCCCAGACGCCGGCCGAGTAGTCCGTCACTCCGAACATCGGGCCGAGCAGGATCGCGAGGAACGCGATCAGAACGACGGCGATGATGGCGACGAACATGTACGCGAGCGTGCGCTCGACGCGGCCGATCTCGGCGGGGGGCGGTGTGTTCACGGTTCCAGGATAGGGCGAGCCCGTCCTTTAGACTGATGGTTGCTCTAATCCCAGGAGGGACATCTCATGCCTACCGGCAAGGTCAAGTTCTACGACGACGACAAGGGTTTCGGCTTCATCAGCACGGATGACGGCCAGGAGGTCTTCCTGCACGCCTCCGCGCTGCCGACCGGTACCGCGGTCAAGGCAGGGACGCGACTCGAGTTCGGTATCGCCGACGGCAAGCGCGGTGCCCAGGCCCTCTCGGTGCGGGTCCTCGAGGCCCCGGTGAGCCTGCAGAAGATCAACCGGAAGTCGGCCGACGACATGGCGATCATCGTCGAAGACACGGTGAAGGTGCTCGACGGCATCGGCGCGGGGCTGCGCCGGGGGCGCCACCCCGACAAGGCGCACGGACAGAAGATCGCGGCCCTGCTGCGCAAGGTCGCGGACGAGTTGGATGCCTGACGCCGAGGACGGCACGACGCAGGAGTCCGGCCGCGTGTTCGCACCCGATCCGGCGCTCCTCGCCGCGGTGGACGTCGCTCGCGCTGCGTTGGTCGAGATCACCCCTCCCGCCACGGTCGGCGAGGTCGTGGGCCACACCGTGCACGACGAGCACGTGCTCTCGCTGTTCTTCGCGACGACGATGCCGGGATATCCGGGCTGGCACTGGACCGTCGCGCTGTCCCGTCTCGATGGCGACAGCGAGCCGAACGTGTTGGAGGTCGAGTTGCTGCCCGGCGAGGGTGCGCTGCTCGCTCCCGACTGGACGCCCTGGTCGGTGCGGCTGGCGGATTACGAGGCGGCGCAGCACGACGGTGACGAGGAGGAGTTCGAGGACGACGCCGACGACGAGGACTCCGATGACGACGAGGCGCTCGACGACGACGCCGACGATGATGACGACGACGCGCTCGACGATGACGAGGACGAGTTCGACGACCAGGTCATCCTGGCGGATCCCGACGAGGACGACCGCGCCTGACGTCATCTTCGTCGCCGGTTGAGTTCGCCGAAGCAGTCCTGCGGAGGGATGCAGCCGGCGAACTCGGCCGCCCGACCGTGGCCTACCGCAGCGCGGCCTGAAGGTCGCGAAGGCGGAGCCGCTGCGGCCTTCGAACCAACGCGGCCTGAAGGTCGCGAAGGCGGAGCTGCTGCGGCCTTCGAACCAACGCGGCCTGAAGGTCGCGAAGGCGGAGCCGCTGCGGCCTTCGAACCAACGCGGCCTGA
>JABMLH010000010.1:122609-128508 GCA_013205085.1 Microbacteriaceae bacterium VKM Ac-2854
GCTGCGGCCTTCGAACCAACGCGGCCTGAAGGTCGCGAAGGCGGAGCCGCTGCGGCCTTCGAACCAACGCGGCCTGAAGGTCGCGAAGGCGGAGCCGCTGCGGCCTTCGAACCAACGCGGCCTGAAGATCGCGAAGGCGGAGCCGCTGCGGCCTTCGAACCAACGCGGCCTGAAGATCGCGAAGGCGGAGCCGCTGCGGCCTTCGAACCAACGCTGTCGGAAGGTCGCGAAGGCGGAGCCGCTGCGGCCTTCGAACCAACGCTGTCGGAGAATCAGGCGCGCGAGCGCAGGTAGTACAGGCCGATCGTGCCGAGTACGAGGCCGATGATCGCGGTCGAGAGCACCTCAGCGGAGACATCGGCACCGACCGCGACCGCGATCAGGACCGCCACCACCGCGATCAGCCAGCCGGCGCAGCCGACCATCAGTGCCGTGGCATCGTTCGTCGCGACCGGGGGAGGGCTCGGGCGGCGCTCCTCCTGGCGTAGCCAGAGTCTCATCCGTGCCCTCCGTCCGGTCTCGTCACTGCGAGGCTACGCCGCCAGCTGCCCGATCACGTAGTCGATGCAGGCGACCAGGGCGCGCACGTCGTCCGGCTCGATCGCGGTGAACGTCGCCACGCGCAGCTGGTTGCGGCCGAGTTTGCGGTACGGCTCCGTGTCGACGATGCCGTTGGCGCGCAGCACCTTCGCGATCGCGGCCGCATCGATCGAGGCGTCGAAGTCGATGGTCACGACGACCTGCGAGCGGTGCTCGACGACCTCGACGAACGGAGTCGCGACCTCGGAGGCCTCGGCCCAGTCGTACAGCACGCCGGAGGACTCGCGGGTGCGCGCATCCGCCCAGGCGAGGCCGCCGTTGCCGTTCATCCAGTCGATCTGGCTCTCCATCAACAGCAGCGTCGACAGCGCCGGAGTGTTGAGCGTCTGCTCCAAGCGCGAGTTGTCCACCGCGTTCTGCAGGCTGAGGAACTCGGGGATGTAGCGTCCACTCGCCGCGATGCGGGCGATCCGCTCGATCGCCGCGGGGGAGAACAGGCCGAACCAGAGGCCGCCGTCGGACGCGAAGTTCTTCTGCGGTGCGAAGTAGTAGACGTCGCTCTCGGTGACGTCGAAGTCGACACCGCCCGCCGCGCTGGTGGCGTCGATGACGGTCAGGGATCCCTCGTCGCCGTGCACACGGGACACCGGTGCCATCACGCCCGTCGACGTCTCATTGTGCGGCCACGCGTAGGCGTCGATCCCCTCGACGATCTCGATCTCGGCGCGCGAGCCGCCGGGGGCTGAGATCACGTGTGCGGGCTCGAGGAACGGCGCGGAGGCGGCCTTGGCGAACTTCGATCCGAATTCGCCGAAAGTCAGGTTCTCGCTGCGTCGCTCGATGAGCGAGAAAGCGGCCGAGTCCCAGAACGCGGTCGATCCGCCGTTGCCGAGAAGCACCTCGTAGCCGTCGGGAAGACGGAAGAGATCGCTCAGCCCCGAGCGGACGCGGCCGACGAGGTTCTTCACGGGAGCCTGGCGGTGGGACGTGCCGAGGAGGTGTGCACCCTCCGTCGCGAGGTGGGTCAATTGATCGTGCCGCACCTTGGACGGCCCGCAGCCGAATCGTCCGTCGTGGGGCAGGAGGGCGCGGGGAATGGTCACGTCGGGCATGCGTTAATACTAGGAGTTCCCGGCCGGGCGACCCGGCCAGGTTCGTCTGCGCGCGCGCACTAAGGTTGAGGCGCGAGCCAGGAAACGGGGAGGCACCGATGACAGACTTGATCGACACCACCGAGATGTATCTGAGGACGATCCTCGAACTCGAGGAGGAGAACATCGTCCCTCTGCGTGCCCGAATCTCCGAGCGACTGAGTCACTCCGGCCCCACCGTCTCGCAGACCGTCGGCCGGATGGAGCGCGATGGTCTGGTCGTCGTCTCCGGTGATCGCCACCTGGAACTCACCACGGACGGTCGGCGCAAGGCCGTGCACGTGATGCGCAAGCACCGTCTGGCCGAGCGACTGCTTCACGACGTGATCAAGCTCGACTGGGAGTTCGTGCACGAGGAGGCGTGCCGTTGGGAGCACGTGATGAGCGAGCAGGTCGAGCGTCGTCTGCTCGAGATGCTCGATCACCCGACGGAGTCGCCGTACGGCAACCCGATTCCGGGCCTGGACGAGCTGGGCGACATGCCCGCCGTCAGCTTCGCGGAGGGCGTCGTCAACCTGGTTCGTTTCGTGAACGGGTCCGCGACGCCGGTCAGCGGCGTCATCCGCCGTCTCGGCGAGCCGGCGCAGGTCGATCCCGAGCTGCTGCTGCAGCTCAAGCAGGCGGGCGTCGTGCCGGGAGCGGCCGGAACCTTCTCGGCATCCGGCTCGTACATCGTGGTGCGGATCGACGGCGTCGAGGAGGGCATCGAATTGCCCAACGAGGTCGCCGTGCACATCTTCCTCGTGGCCTGATCCATCCGACGTACGCGGCTGGCCGTTACCGTTTTGAGACTTTTATGCGTACGAATGGTGACAAATCGGTAACGGTACCTTACGCTCTGGGAAGTCCTTCGCCCGAACCGCGGGAGTAGGACGCGGTCCCCGACGCTCCCCACGCCCGTCTCGGAGGCCGAGATCCACCGATGCCCCCGAGCATTGAGGCGGGACAGCGACCTGGGCTGTTGGGGCGCCGGAGGTTTCCCCCTTGGCCGAAAACAATACGAACGCCGGTGTCCCCGACCGGTTCGATCCGAACAACAGCAACGCACCGCGACCCGTCATCCGGGCGCAGATCACCCGCTCCCAGCCCGCCGCGAGCCCGATCGCGCGCCGGAACTCGGGTTCGAGCGTCGACGTGCAGTTCACGCCGTCGCCCGCTGGACGGAAGAAGAGCTCGAAGCGCCTTCGTGGCGCCGTCAAGATCGCGATGGTCGGCGCAGCCGGTGCGCTCGTCGCGACGATGGCGTTGCCGGCCTACGCCTTCACGCCCGGCTCTGAGAACGCCACCTTCACGGCCTCGCAGGCCGACCTGCTGCGCACCGGACAGGCGCAGTCGATCTCCGTCGCCGGCGGCGTCGTCACTGCGGCGATCACGCGCGACACCTTCGGTGCAACCGCTTCGCCGACGCCCACGCCGACCCCGGAGCCGGTGGTCGTCGCCGACACGAGCGACACGGAGGCCGATCGCGCCGAGACCGCCGAGGAGTTCAACTCGTACACCGGCGAGTCCGCCGCGGAGATCGCCGCCTCCGCGCCGACCACCAGCTACAGCTTGAGCGCGGTCTACAACACCGCGCTGCAGTATCAGGGCGTTCCCTACGTGTTCGGCGGCGCGGATCCGAGCGGCTTCGACTGCTCCGGCTTCGTGATGTACGTCTTCGCGCAATACGGCATCAGCATGCCGCACTCGGCCGCGGGTCAGGGTGCCATGGGCACCGTCATCCCCGAGTCGGAGGCGCAGCCCGGCGACCTCGTGATCATGGACGGTCACGACGGCTTCTACGCCGGCAACGGCAACATCCTGCACGCACCGTACGAGGGCGCGAGCGTCCGCGTTCAGCCGCTCTGGACGAGCGACTACTACATCGTCCGCATCGCGGGCTGACCCACCTCCCTTCTGCCGAAAAGTTGCAGGTCAACGCGCGTTGGCCTGCAACTTTTCGCCGTTAAGGGCGGGGCGCGGGACCAGGGTGGTGTGAACGGGGGGTTACGAAACGGGCGAAGGGGTGGCAAAACGGGCGGGCGGGGCTAAGCTGACCGACAATCCACCTCGTGGGGGGTGGGGTTTCGGCGAGACCGGAGGATGAGATGACCGCACGAGGTGGTTACCACATAGGTGGTGCCGCCGTGCGCGGGTTCTTCGGTCGAATAGGGCGTTTCGTGCGCCGGCATCATGCCGCTCACCTTCAGGGTGCTGTCTTCGTGACAGCGCCCTTTTTTGTTGCCTCCCGCGTCTCGGACCGCTCGGTGTCGTCTCGCTCAGTGTCGTCCCGCTCTACGTTGTCCTGCTCTGTGTTGTCCCGCTCTGTGTTGTCGTGTTCTGTGCTCGGAGGAAACTGATGCGCACTCTCGTTCTCAATGCCGGTTACGAACCACTCGCCGTGGTCTCCTTCAAGCGCGCCCTCGTGCTGCTGATGACCGAGAAGGCGACCGTCATCGAGATCGACGTCGATAATCCGGTGCACGGTGCGACCGGCGAGTACATCCGCCCCTCCGTCATCGTGCTGACCCGATACGTTCGCATCCCCGGCTCGCGCACGGTGCCCGTGTCCCGCCGCGGGGTGTTGCGCCGAGACAACCACCGCTGCGGCTACTGCGGCTCGTTCGCGAACACGATCGACCACATCCAACCCAAGTCGCGCGGTGGACGCGACACCTGGGAGAACCTCGTCGCCTGCTGTCACAAGTGCAATAACGTCAAGAGCGATCGCACGCCCGGCGAGATGGGCTGGCGGCTGCGCACCGTGCCGCGGATGCCGCGCGCCGGTTCCTGGCTGGTCCGCGGCGCGGAGCGCACGCAGCCGGAGTGGGACGGCTACTTGGCCCCCGCGGCCTAGTTGTAGTTCCTCGCGCCGCGTTTCGGAAATGCAGGGTCCGGAGGGAAATACAGGGTCAGGACGGGAATGAGGGCGAACCGTGCGGATGAGCACGGTAACCTCCGCTGCGACCCTGCATTTCCGCGGACGACCCCAGCCCTAAGAGGGGGCGGTACGCCGTGCATCCGCGGCGATACCGTGGCCTCGGAGGTACCCCATGCCCGTGCGCGCAGGTGGGATCGAGTTGTACATGGGGCCGACGAGTCTCGGCGGGCCCGACGACCTCGAGGCAGTGATCCGCCGCTTCATCGATGAGGCGGAGCATTCGCTCGCCATCGCGGTGCAGGAGCTCGATTCCCGCACCATCGCGCAGGCCATCCTCTCGGCTCGGGCGCGTGGGGTCCGGGTGAGGCTGATCCTCGAAGGCGACTACCTCTGGGAGTCGCCGCCGATCGCCGATCCGTGGCTCCAGGAGGGAGCGAACGAGGAGAACCGGCTGATCCATGCCGCTGTACTCCGCGCCGGCATCGACGTCGTCAGTGATCTCAATCCCGCGATCTTCCATCAGAAGTTCGTTGTGCGCGACGCGGGGGAGGATCGGGCCGCGGTGCTGACCGGATCGGCCAACTTCACCCTCACCGACACCGGCGCCAATCTCGCGCACTCCGGTGTGGTCGGCAACAACCTCAATCACGTCGTTGTGCTGCGCGGCGAGAGCGCCGCCTCCCAGTATCTGGCGGAGTTCGAGCGGATGCGTTCCGGCACGTTCGGCGATCGGCACGAGCGCGTCGAAGCGCGACCTCGGGAGTTCCGGCTCGGGGGCGTGCGAGTGAAGCCGCTGTTCGCGCCGCGGCACGGGCCCGAGATGGAGATCATGAAGCAGATGCTGAAGGCACGCCGTCGCGTGGACTTCGCGATGTTCACCTTCGCCCAGTCCTCCGGCATCGACGACACCATGCAGCGGCTCACGTCGCCCGATTTCCGGATCCGCGGCATCCTGGATCGGGGCCAGGGTGCCCAGGCCTGGTCGGCGACGGCGCCGCTGCGCGCGGCCGGCGTCGAACTGTTCCAGAACCGGGCCGGCACCGGGGTGCGCAAGGTGCACCACAAGCTGATGGTGATCGACGATCGACTGCTGATCGTCGGCTCCTTCAACTACACGGGCCCGGCCACCACGTTGAACGACGAGAACATCGTGGTGCTGGGCGACTTGGAGGAGGACAACCCGGCGGCCGAGACGGCTCAGCGGACGCTCGCGATGTACGCGCTGTCCGAAATTGCACGGATCGTGGCGGTGCACGGCGAGAAGGTGCCGGTCTAGGTGTAGTTCCCCGGGAGGTTGTGTTCAGCGTGGCGTGAGTTGAAATAGCGAGGATCTCCGGTATCGAAGTGG
>JABMLH010000011.1 GCA_013205085.1 Microbacteriaceae bacterium VKM Ac-2854
ACTGCCGGACTGCCGGACTGCCGGACTGCCGGACTGCCGGACTGCCGGACTGCCGGACTGCCGGACTGCCGGACTGCGTTACTTACAGAGTAACGGAGTAATGAGGTGAGGTCAAGTCGAACTCCGTAGTTACCGAACTCTGTAAGTACGGGATTCCGAGCGCGTTGTCATGGGGTTAGGCGTTACAGGTCGTTGCTCCCGGATCGGCCTGTGACCTTGCACTTTGTGCCAGGGCGTCGTGCGTGTCCAGCCGTGAGGAGTTTGGACGGTGGCGGTCTTTTGATTGGCGCGGACGACGGGGTACCAGGAGCCGCCGATCTGGACGGAGTCGCCGGCGTTCACTTCGGCTTTGCTGTAGAGGTGGGCGGATCCGGACTCGTGTTGAGCCTGTTGGTGCTTGGTTCCAGTAGGTGAGCTGGTCGCTGTGTTCGGCGAGGTCGGCGAGCAGCTGCTTGCGACGGTCGCCTTGGGCGGGTGAGACGACGATTCCGCTGGTGGTTTCGGTGTAGCCGTTGAGGCGTCGTTGGATGCCGCGGAGCTCGGCTTCGAGGCGGTTGATGCGGTTGCCGACGGTGGTGGGGGAGATGTGGGCTCCGTGGGCGTGGCTCGCGGTTTCGGCTGCAGCGTGCGCGGCGCTGGCGTCGGCGTCGGCCGCGAGGGCCTGGCTGTAGGTGGTGTGTGCGTTGTCGATCGCGCGGCGGTGGCGGTTCTCGGAGTGGTGGCCGATGTGGATGGGTTCGCCGGCGGGTGGGAGTTTGGCGTGGGCGACGTCGGCGCGGGCGTGCGCGGCATCGGCGGCTGCGTCGAGCCTGGCGGCGCGGGCGGTGAGACGTTGGGTGCGGAGTTGCATCCGCTGAGTTCGATCCGCTTCGACCTCGGCCGCTGGCCGGGTGCGGGCGTCGAGGTCGAGGTCGACCCGGTGGCCGGCTGTGCGGAGGGCTTCGGCGGTGGCGGCGATTGTGGTGCGGTTCGGTAGGGTGTCTCGGGATCGCGGGATGTACCAGCCGCAGGTGGGGCTGTACTTCCATCCGTGGCTGCGGAGGATCGGCGCGGTTCCGTCGTGCTTGGTGGTCCCGTCGATGAGGGTGCCGTCGGCGGCGCGGTGGGTGACGGTGAGCGTGTTCACAGGGGTTCCTTTCGGGCGGTGGGCTGGGGCCGGTGTCGGTTACGGAGACACCGGCCCCAGCGGGTGCGGGGTTAGCGGATGAAGGTTTCGGCGGCGTCGACCACGGCGGGGGCGTAGTCGAACAGGCTGGTCACGGCGTTCACGATTTCGCGCGTCGGGCCGACCTCCAGGGTGCGGGTGAGCAGTTCGTGCTGCTCGGGGCTGAGGGGGACGGTTTCGCCTTCGTCGTCGTGACCGAGCGCGACGGCGTTTCCGAAGATCGCCCCGGGCCAGCCGAGCGCGTGTGCGGCGAAGGTGGCGCGGAGGTTCAGCTGTGGCGCGTCGACGAGCAGACCTTCCTCGTCGACCCAGAGGTCGATGTTGTGAGCGCAGCTGGCGGCCTCGATGACGCGGCAGCCGATGGCGGCGCTGATGGTGGTGAAGTCGAGGCTGGTCAGGGTGACCGTTTCGACGGCGTGCGGGGTGATGCGGATGGTGTCCATGTGTGGACCTTTCGTTGATCGTTTTTCCCTAAGGCCAAGGAAGACCTGAACACCATCACCAAGGAGCTGCTGTCTATCTGGGCGAACAGCGTCAACAGCGGGAAGGGACAGCGCGCATGACCGGCAGCAAGAAGAACCTTGGAGCTCTCCTGAGCACGGCGGTCGCGGCGGCCGAGCCCGCCGCGGCGGCATCCGCGGCACCGCCACTGGCCGCCGGCCGCGAGCCGGCGAAACCGGCCGCGTCGCCGGAGCCCCGCTCGTCCGGCTTCTGGCAAGACTTCGAACGCAAAGACACGCGGATTCGGCAGGACCAACTTGAGTGGCTCGAGAGCACCCGCAAATCGCTCAACCGCGCCAAAGGCAGCGGGGTGGGGGAACGGCTTACTGACAACACGTTGGTCCGTGTAGCCCTCGATCTCCTTCGCAGCCGTTCTGAAGCGCTGGCCGGCACCACGGAGGCGGAGCTGCGAGCATCTGTTGGGCTGAGCGAATCATCGTAACTACGTTGTATGTAAGTACGTACTACGTAGTTACGAACACACGAGTTGATATCGTGCCGAGATGGTTTCATCTCTGGTCCGGAAGATCGTCAGCAAGCACGAACGGGAGTTACGGCTGATGCAGCGCAAGCTGTTCACCTCGGACGGGGATCGGCCGGATCTTGCGGTGAAGCGTTCGCCCGCGGAGATGCTTGCTCTGAGCGCTCGACTGCCTCGGCTGCAGGCCAGAGCCCTGTCGAACCGTCGCGCTCAGGTCTCCGTGCTGATGGATCGCGGGCCGGCGTTAGAGATGGAGCCGGGATCCGGTGTGGATCCGGCGTGGAATATGGTCACGGTGTCGGTGAAGGCGACGAACCTCCTCGTGGGCGGATCCGAAATGCTCGACGCCGACGAGTACGTGGCATGGGCTCAGGCAGCAGTCGGCGAACAGTGGGCGAACCGGCTGTACACGGCGGGAGCCATGTCGGGGTCAGGGGCGGGGGAGAAGCGCCTGTCAACGTTCTACTTCTACGTGTTTACGGACGAGAGCGGCGCGGCTGTGTTCAAGCCGGCGAACTGGTCGCTCGACCTGCAGGAAGTCAGCTCGAGCTAAGCGACGCGGACGGCGCCGAGTATCTCGGTCAGCAGCCGCTCTCCTGGCCAGGCGTCGACGGAGGACTCGATAGCGGCCTTGTTGGCGGTCGCATCCGGCTTTGTCCGGTGAGCGACGCCTCCGCGTTCTTCGTTGACGATCCGGCGGGCTTCGCGCCAGTCGAGTCGGCCGTCAGCTCGGCGTGGGTGCGGGCCGAAGGCGTGAGTGCCGTCGTCGGGAAGGAGCGCAAGTTGGCCTCGGCCTGGTCGGTGCTGCTGGCCGGTTCGGCGTGGGGCTCGCACCCAGCTGTCCTCAGCGCGCCACCAGGCCCACAAGTCGCGCTCAATGCCGTAGCGGCGCTCTCGGTCGGCGAGGCGGCCGTCGACGTCGAGACGAACCGCCGCAGCTCGACGTCGGTCAACGCTGGGCAGGCGCCAGCCGGCGCGGCTCTGAATGAGCACACGAGCGTCGGTGAGCCGGTCGAGAGTGCGGGCTGTCTGGGCGGGAGTCGCACCGGTCAACTTGCCGAACTCAGCGAGGGTCTGGCTGTTGCTCGTAGCGCGAGCGTAAGTGTTGCCCGCATGGTGTCCGAGAGCGGGTGCTGTTGTGAAGAGGTCGTGGGTAGCCGCCGTGATCCGAGTGGTCAGCTGGCGGAGGAGGGTAATTCTCTCAGCGGCCCCAGCCCCTGCGGGGCGTGGGTCCGCTTGTGACCGGGCGGTGTCGGAGTTGCTGTGGAAACTGGTGGCACGGCTGATTCGCCAGCGGGCACCGCGGGCCCCCTCGGCTGCGGCCGCATGTTGGATCCAGCCGTCCCGGGCGAGGCGGAGAAGCGCTGTACGGGCTGTCTCGCGGCCGATACCGGCCAGGAGGGCCAGGCGGCGGGTGTCGGCTTCGAGGGTGGCGCTGAGGGCCTGCAGCGCGAGGACGCTGAGGACGTCGAGGACGCGACGGTCTGCAGGTCCGCCGTGGTGGGTCCAGCGGCCGCCGGCAGTGTCGGCACGGGTTTGCACGTCGCGGATGTAGGCGGCGATCTCGTCGGCGCGGGTGTCGAAGGTGGGATCATCCCCGATCTGGCGATCGCTGCTCGCGACGTGCTTGACGGCCTTGTCCCACTGCCGGCGGAGAAGCCGGGCGGCGTCGACGCGGCCGCGGGAGCGCCGGCCGCTGCGGGTGCGCGCGGAGCGCACGTGCTCGAGCCCGGGCGCGGTGTCGACAAGAGCGGCGATGTCGCGATGGCGCCAGTGCGCGGCCGCAGCGGCGATCAGGATGCGCCAGAGCACAGCAGAGGCGTTGCTGGCAGCCGCGTCCTCCTGCAGCGCGGCCGCGGCACCGGCGGACAGCTCATGGCGTGGCCCGGGGATGAAGAGCCGGGCATGCTCATCCAGGGGAAGCGGCCGGTCCGGATCCAGATCGACGGCCGGCTCGGCGTCGTCGACGAGCGCGGCCACAGCCTCGACGAGCTGACGCACCTGCGCGGCCGTGCCCGCGGGTGCCGTGAGCGTGGCGAGATCGCCGCTGAGGACGGTGGAATGGCCGCCGTCGCGGTGCGGAGCTCCGGGCGGCCTGACGCATCCGGTGACGGGGTTGCTGAGCGGGCTGAGGTCAAGGCTGGGGCAGAGGTCGCGGGTGAGGCGTGCCAGCGTGGCGATCGTGTCGGCGTCGACGCTCTCGGCCAGGGCGGTCCATACGTGGCGGCCTCCGGTGGGGCCGGATGCGCACACCACGGCGTCGAGGCCGGCGCCGGCAAGCAGGTCGGCGATCGCCGCGGCGTCGCGCTCGGCCGCGGCAGCGGCGCCGGCGGACTTCGCGTCGAGGTCGAAGCAGAGAAGGCGGAAGCGGCCCTCGCCGTCAGCGAGGTAGACCGCCCACGGTCGGTCGGGCTCGGCCGCGTCGATGCGACGTCGGCCGGTGTAGGCGTTCAGCTGACGGCCGTCGGCGTCGACGGCGGCCAGGCGCACGCTCGAGCGGGGACTGAACGCACGCGTGAGCGCCCAGGCGGCACTAAGAGCCGCAGGGTCGCTGAGCAGGGCAGCGCGATTCGGCCTTGAATCCCGCGCCCCATCCTGTACACTTCCAGGCATAGAGAAGCCTCCCGTGAGGGCTGGTGGAACTGATTAGCTCTGAACCCAGTGGTTTGGTCGCCTGGCGGGTTCTGAGCTACGAATCTTCTAGAAGCCCGTCGCGCAAGCGGCGGGCTTCTTTCGTCTATGCGACGCGGTCGATAGGCAACTCCATTTGCTGGCGGAAGACCCAGTTGTCCGGGATTTGGACCTGGCCGTCATCGTTCTTCAGCATGTCAACGAGGGCGTCGATGATGGCCCAACGGGTGGCGCCAGTCGTCTCAGCGAGCCTGTCGATCGCTTCATGCGTTTCTGGTGTGAGCTTCGCGAAGAAGTCCACGGTGGGCGTTCCTGGGGCACGGCGGGTGCCGAGCACGATGTCACGGTCCATGCGCTCACCGTAGAGGTCGGTATATATATTGCTCGGCATTAAGGCGGCGTGTCGTGTGGCCGATGCATCCTTGTCGTAGGCACCCGTAGGCACCCACGGGACGCGCGGCAGGGCGGGCAAAGAGGCCCAGGCTACCGGCAGATCGGAGGATGGACATTTCACGATGGCTAGAGTACACGTGCAGATAGTTCGGCTGCCTCGCTACCGCCTGAGTCAAGCTCAGGTACGTCTCGTTTTTGGGTAGTGTTGCTGGTCATGGGCAAGCGCGCGGCTGATTCGTCGACTGACTACTCTCGGCGAGTTGCTGAGGTACTCGACACGTACCGGGTCCGAGCGGGGCTGACTCATGACCAGCTCCTCCAGGCGGCGGGTTTCTCACCGAGCTACTACTACACGCGGCGCCGCGGTGACGCCGCTTACACGACGAACGATGTCGACAAGATGTCGCAGGCCCTTCGGGTGGCTCGGCTGACTATCTGGACCGCAGCTGAGGAGGCGTTGCTGCCCGACAACGCAAACTGGACTGTCCGCGTCGACGGTCGCGAGTTCGGTCGCCGGCTGCGGTTCCTGCTTGGCCTAACCGAGGATGACGACGCGCACCTCCTCGCCGCTGAAAAACTCGCAGGGATCGACACTACGTTGAACCATGAGGAGCGGGTTGCGCTTCTGACGTCGACTGGGATGTTGCGCATTGAAATCTCGACGATCGAGGCAATAGCTGACCACTTTAGGATCAATGCGGAATACCTGAAGGACATGACGCGGCCTGACCATGCTGCGCAGGTCGAAGCGGAGATCGGATTCGATCGCGCACTTGTCGCCACGGGCGCCTCTGGCGTGCGTGGCCGAACGTTGGGCGGAATCTCACCCGAGGCGCTTCGTGAGATCACAGAGGCGATCCTCTCGATCAATGATGAGGATGGCCACTGATGTCCGTTGCGGACGGTCAGCTCATTTGGGCCCGCTCGACAGAGATCTCGGCACGAGCGCTTACAGTCTACCGAGCACTGGGATTGAGTTCGGCTCGCGATATCAACGACGTAATCAATCTCGTCGCAAATTTCTGCGGCAAGCAGATCCGCATCGAGGCTGTCGGTAATAAAAAATGGGAGAAAGTCACGGGACTAGTCTTCCATCACGACAAGTATATAAGGATCCTCGTGCGATCCTCCGATACTAGGATTTTTCGTTGCCACTGCGTCTTGCACGAACTGAGTCATGTTCTCCTAGAACATCCGGACTGTCAGTGCCTAAACAAGGTAGGTGTTGAGCAGCGAAATGGTAGCCCCGTTGGCCGCGCGCGGTTTACCGACAGAGATATGTCTCCGGAGGACCGCATCCTCGAGGGTGAGGCGGAGGCGCTGGCAGGATTTATTGCGCTCGACGTGCTGACGCCTGATTTCCGAAGTGAGGAGCCGTTTGGTTGAGGCGGTGCGCCTGGGGGCGTTCGTCGTCCTGGTAGCAGTGTTCCTGTTGCGTGGACGCTCGGCGAAGAATCGCCCGGAGACACGCCTGTCGTGGTACGCGTCGGGCGTGGGTGCCCTGGCAATGTTCGTCTCCGGCGCCGTCTTCCCGAGCAACTGGATCGACGCAGCGTTAGGCGGTGTGAACATGAGCAACCTGCTCCAGAACATCCTGACAACGGTCGCGTTCTGGCTGCTGGTCCAGGCCGTACTTACTCAGAACGGTCAGACTAAGTCTCTCCGCGAGCTGAGGTGGTGGCCGCCGCTTGCGATCATCGTGGTCTTCTCCATACCGTTCATGCTCATCACGGGACGCGGAACAGCGCCGTCCGGGTTCATCACAAGTCACGCGGAGGATGTTTGGCTGTGGCTTTACGCGTCGATCTACATGGCGGCGATCGCTGGCCTATCGGCGATCATCCTCATCCGACAAAATCGCGACGTTCCACGCAGGCCCTTCCGGCTTTTCACAGTAGGCGCGTCGTTGGTCATTGTCGGGAGTCTCGCCGAGATCGCGGCACTGACTATTGACCTGTTCACTCCGGTGCATCCGAGTTTCCTGTACGCACTGTTTGACCCCTTCTTCTTCCCGGGCGTAATTCTCATCGTTCTAGGAATCGGCGCCTTCTCGATCTACTTGCGCCAGCAACATGCCCAACTGGCCGAATATTTGGAGGATTTACGTGAGATCCTAAAAACTAGGGGAGCGGCGGTCGCGCTAGACGTCGCGGAACCTATGACACGGGAGGATGCGAACTCAGCGACCTATTCCCTATACATCGAGATCAACGATGCGGTCAATATCGGTACGTTGACTCTAACAAAAGCGGAAGAGCGGTTGATCCGACAAATGGATGACATCTACGCCTCGCGCGGTATGGTGAAGGGTCTTTTCGAAGGCGGCAAGCGAGTGGCAGTCTTTGCGCCGGATTGGACCCAGCGATGAAGTTGAGGCCGCTCCAGGTAATGGCGTTGTGGCTCGGTACGGCGTGTGCCGGCGCGGCGGGGCTGTCGATCATCCTCGGGAGACGCGTCGTGCTTCCCCGCCCACCTCGTACCGTTCGCATCATTGGAATCGACGAACGACAGGTCCGCCTTGAACGTACCGCGGAGACTACACATCCGGGAACGTACGGCCTGTGGATTGATGAAGATGACGTCCACCTGCAGTTGGGACGCGTTCACGATGCCGAAACCGATGACGGCGTGGTCACAAGGGACATCCTGGCTCGAACCGGCGGCAACGCGACCTCGCAGCGAGGCCGGTTCACTGGTCACCTGTTCCACGGGCCGGGCTCGATCGGCGCTCCAGTCAACGAAGTACACATCCCCGTTCCGGGTGGCATCGCCCCAGCATGGCTGTTCCCTGCCGCCAGCGATGCTGCAGGTGGCGTGTGGGCAATTCATATCCATGGGATTCGCACCTCGAGAATCACGGCCCTCCGGTCTGTACCTGCAGCGCTCGAGATGGGACTTCCCTCTCTCGTGGTCTCCTTCCGAGGCGACGGCGACGGACCCACTGTGCCGAGAGGCGCTTCGTCTCTCGGCACGAGTGAATGGGAAGACGTTGATGCGGCCATCGCGTATGCAGTAGATCATGGCGCCAGCGGAGTTCTTCTTTTCGGATGGTCCTTGGGAGGAGGGGTCGCCCTGCAGCTCACGGAGTTGTCCAAGTTCCGCAGCCACATCGTCGGACTCATCCTGGTGGCGCCCACTACCGACTGGCGCGCGATCATCGCCGCCGGGGCGCAACGCAGCGGGTTGCCAGCACAGGCCGGCTGGCTCGCAACGGCCGCGCTCTCAGATCGAGTGTTGAGCAAGCTCGTCGGCGCTGTCGAACCCATCGATTTCGATCGACTTGACTGGTGCTCGTCTGACCGACTTCGCGTTCCAGCCCTAGTTCTGCACTCAACGGGCGATCGCGATGTGCCATTTGCGATCAGTCAACGGTTTGCGGACGCGAACCCGAATGTCCAGCTGTCCGAGCTGGTCAGTGCGCCCCACGGGTGGGAGTTCAACACCGACCCCCAAAACTTCAATCGAACGATTCGCGCCTGGTATGAGAGCCTCAACCTCGGTCACCGGTGCGCGCAACCGGCCCCGACCGACACTGTGCGTAATTAGAACGCCGATGTACTGTTTATTGAGGTAGTGTCATCTCATGCACGATGCTCTACACGGGGATCCCGAAGTACGCCCTGTGATCTCCGCCGATCCGGTGACACTCCTACTTTCACTTCCCCGATATCGCCTCGTGGCTGCACTGATCCACTCAGGACCAGCCACCTGCACCGAACTCGCCACCCGGCTCGCACTCAACGCCACCACAGTTCGTTCGCACCTCCGCGCCCTCGCAGGCGCAGGGCTCCTGAAAACATGGGTCCCCGTCGACAGCATCCGAAACTCGCGGGTGTACGCCGTCAACAGCAGCGCGCTGTCCTCCGCCTACCGGGCCGACCCGTTACGCCTAGCTGTCGTCTGACGAATCCAGGGCCTCTGCAGCCCCGGGGCCTTCGAACAGATGGGTAAGCGGCATGTCCAGCATCGTTCGCAGCTTCGGCGCGTCCACGCGGTACCGCGGGGCGAGACCGCGGCGGTCTTGACCCTTCGGGATGTCGGAGATCACCACGCCGGCTTCCTCGAGCTTGTCGAGGTGTCGACGGACGGTGATCTCCTTCTTCTCAGGAACTGCGTCCCTGATGGGACCGAAGCGGGAGCCTGACTCCCTGTCTGCAGTGTGCAACAGGAACAGCAAGATTCGGTAGTTGATCGGGTCGCCGGTCACGTTTAGAGCCACTTTTACCTCGTCTGGAATCGAATCCCCGTCCGTAGGCCCTGGCATGCCGTCCATCATGACGCAGGCCCACCCGCGGCAGACCGGGGGGATGCATGCCGCCCCACTTTCAGTGATAGCAACAGTACATCCAGTGTTGCCTAAAGATCATCCATTGTTAGTATGGCGCGAGCGGGTCGATCGGCCCGCCTCGGAGCGGGCAGCGCCCGCATGTAAGAGATGAGCACTGATGAATCCATTGAGACGGGCGGACGCGCCCCCTCACGAGGAACGTCCGGGTGGCCGCGGTTCGCGGTTGAAGGGCTTCCTCACTTCGCCGCCTGGTGCGGCGCACCGTGGTCGGATGCCGATGCGGACTCGCCTGATCGCCGCCACGGTGGCGCTCGGTTGCGTGGTTGGTACTGCTGGCAGCTTCGGCGTGGTGTCCACGTTCGTGTCGGCCAGCTCTGCGCAGGCCGCGACGATGGGTCCCGGTGTGATCTGGGACGGCGACGGCGAAAGCCATCTGTCGGCGTACATCCAGCCGGATGGGTCCAAGACCATCTGTCTGCAGGTGAACGCGTCGATCCCGTGGTCGACCACCCCGGGCCCGTCGCTGAATGGTGACTGGAACAGTTTGTCGCCGAACGTGATCGCGGGCATCAACGGGGTCCTCGCGGAGAACCAGGGCGTCGAGGACGGTTACACGTGGGCTGCGATCCAGGCTGCGGGCTGGGATGTCGCGGACCACGACAACTACCAGGCCAACGGCGGCGACGCCTACTACCTGGCCCGCGCGAACAGCGGCCAGGCGGCCGTTCAGGCGCTGAAGGATCAGTTCGTCGCGCAGATGCTCGCCGGGCAGGCTGCAAGCGGCGGCACGGTCGATTTCGCATCCTCGCTGTCCTACACGATCGACCCGGCGACGTTGACCGGAACCGTCCGGTATGACGCGGACCGTGCGGTGGCCCCGGTCGTGCATCTGACGAACGCGACGTTCCAGGACACGGGAACCGCAGATCGGGTGATGTCGGCGGGGGAGACCCTGCCGATCAACGTGATCCCGAACGCGGACGCGACGTTCCAGGTATCCGCGACGTCGGATGAGGTGACCGAGCAGGGTCCGGAGGGTTATGCCGGGAACATCACCACGTGGGCGCCCGGTGCACCGGGCGAGCAGTGGACCGGTGGCCCGGGCCAGAAGGTGTCCACGACGTACCGCACGGTCGCCGCGACCAGCGCCAGCGACCCGATCCCGAACCTGTTCTCTCCGATCGCGTCGACCGAGGTGTCCACGCAGCGCGTCGACGCCGGTCAGCAGGCCACGGACAAGATCCACGTCGGTGTTGCTGAGGGCTCCTCCGAGTGGCGCAAGCTCGGTGACGGCTCGTACGCACCGGTCACCTACTGGGTGAAGATGTTCGGCGCCTACGACGAGATGCCGGCCACGACCGCGGACATCCCCGCGGGCGCCCCGGTGGCCGGCGAGACGTCGTTCGTCGCGAACGGTCCCGGCGACTACACGGTGTCGCTCCCGGTCCCGGCAGCGGGCTTCTACACGTTCGTGACCGGCGTTGACGCTTCGGCGCAGACCTCGCGGGTGCAGACCATGCTCCCGAAGGACTACTCGTGGCACGACTCGTTCGCGCCCGTCCCGGAGACCTTCGTCTCCCCGTTCGACGTGAACGCCTCGAGCCTGGTCAAGGACAACGAGATCCCCGTCTCGGCTGACTCGATCGACACCCTCACGGTGAAGGACACCGGAGCGTGGCTGAAGAAGGACGGCAAGCTCGTCGCGGTCACCTTCAAGGGCACCGCGTTCTGGGTCGCCGGCACCGGCGACGTCCCGGCTACCAAGCCGGACACCGCCACGGTGCTCACGACGTCGACCATCGTCGCGACCGGCCCGGGCACCTACACCTCCGACGCCGCCACGGCGCCGGTCGGCTCGGCCGGACGCATCGTCTGGGTGTGGTCCACCGCCGACACGCTGTACAACAACAGCTGGGCGGACATCTGGAACTCGGCCGGCGAGGTCGTGGAGGTGACGACTCCGGACGTGCACACCAACGCCACCCCGTCCGTTCCTCTCACCGAGGGCGCGAAGGATGAGGCGATCGTCGACGGCGAGGTGCCCGCGGGCGCCACGGTCACGTTCGAGGCCTACAAGCAGTCCGGCGATAAGGCGACCTGCACGGTCGACAACCGCGTCTACGACGGCACCAACGAGCCGGTCGCGGTCACCGCGGGCGACAACGACAAGAAGTCGTACTGGTCCAAGGAGATCCGCTTCACCACGGTCGGCACCTACTACTGGGTCGAGACGCTGCGCACGAAGACCGGCGCGGTCATCCACCGCGGCGAGTGCGGAGCACCGGGGGAGACCACCAAGGTCACCATCCCCGGCGTGACCACGCAGGCGCAGACCGACGTCGCCCTCACCGACGGCGCGACCGACGTCGCGATCGTCACCGGCGACACCCCGAAGGGCGCCTCGCTGATCTGGAAGGCGTACCAGGCCAAGCCGGCCGCGGACGGCACCGTTTCCGACAAGGCCGTCTGCGACGCGTCGACCCTCGTGGCCGACACGACGAAGAACCCGGTCGCGGTCGACAAGGCGGGCAGCTACACCTCGCCCGTCGTCGTCGCCACCTACGCCGGCAAGCTCTACTGGATCGAGTCCCTGCTGTCCTACGACGGCAAGGTCCTCGTCTCCGGCAAGTGCGGCCTGCCGAACGAAACCACCGTCGTTCACCCGACGCCCAACGTCCACACCAACGCGACCCCCGCCGGCAACATCGGCGACGCGGTGAAGGACGAAGCGATCGTCGACGGCATGGTGCCCGAGGGCGCCACGATCACGTTCGAGGCGTACAAGCAGACCGGCGATGCCGCGAGCTGCACGACTGACAACCGCGTCTACGACGGCACCGGCAGCCCGGTGGCGACGACGCCCGGTCAGAACGACAACGTCTCGTACTGGTCCAGTGAGACCCACTTCACCGAAGCGGGCACCTACTACTGGGTCGAGACGCTGAGCACCAAGGACGGCGCGGTCATCCACCGCGGCGAGTGCGGCGCCCCCGGCGAGACGACCGTCGTCTCCAAGGAGAGCGTGCTGCCCCTCGGCCTGGCCGACACCGGCGACAACCCGGCCCCATGGATCGGCGGCGGCATCGCCGCCCTCGTCCTCGGACTCGGCGCCGTGATGGTTGCCCGCAAGCGCCGCGCCACCGCGGTCGTGACCGGCGACACCACCCAGGAGTAACCCTCCCGGTCTGCCGCGCAGCCACCGCCCACGAAGCGGCCTGCGCGGCAGACCACCCCTCACGCCCGAGAGGCGTGCCGGCGGATGCCGTTCCCCCAACGGCATCCGCCCGCAGACACCTCGGACACCACGTCAGACCCAGCTCAGGAAGATGATCATGGCCACCACCCCGAAGACGCCCTCCCGCCGCACGGTGCTCACCGCGCTCGGCGCTGGCGTCGCGCTCATCGGTGCCGGCGCGATCGCCTACCCGTTCGTGTGGCTCGAAGGTATTCAGAACGGCCTCACCCGGCAGAGTCAGCAGGACGCCGCGGCCGAGCAGACCTGGGGGAGCGCCCCGCAGATGCTCGTCGCGGCCGAGCCGGCCGCCGGGACCGACTTCGGCACCCTCTACGTGCCCCGCTTCGGCGCCGACTACGCCCGCATCATCCGCCAGGGCGTGGACCTCGCCACCGTCCTGGATCCCGGCCGCATCGGCCATTATCCCGGCACCGTCATGCCCGGCGGGATCGGCAACTTCTCGATCGCCGGCCACCGCAACGTGTCCGGAGCTCCGATGCACGACATCGACAAGCTCGAGGCGGGCGACGTGATCTACGTCGCCACCGACGCCGGCTGGTTCACCTACCGCCACGTGTCCTCGCAGACGTTGCCGCCCACGGCCGTCGACGCGATCGCCCCGACCCCGTTCCACCCCGAGCAGGCGCCAACGTCCCGGTTCGCGACGCTGCAGTCCTGCACCGGCTTCGAATCCAGCGCGCGGATCCTCGCCCTCGCCGAGTTCGACACCTGGACCCCAACCGACCCCCGTACCCCCGCCGCCGCGGCCTCGTGAGCGGCGAGGAAGCGGATCCGGCCATGCCCCCGGCCGGATCCGCTCCCTGGCTTCTCACCCCACACAGCAACCCACTCACAGCACGAGGAACACGATGACCGACACCGACACCCAGCCCGAGAACGCCGGCGGATTCCACGCCGGCACCCGCCGACGCTGGCCCCTGACACCCCGCACGACCGCGCTCATCGCCGCCGCCGTCCTCGTCGTCGCAGTCGGAGCGGGCGCCGGCATCGCAGCCGCGTCGGGAGCCAACGCCGACGCGACGGCCGCAGCGCACGCAGCCACCGCATCTGCTTCTGCCTCGGCCGCGGCAATCGAGCAGGCCGAGGCTCGGAAGAAGACCGATGAGGCCGCCGCGACACTCACCGCCGCCCGGACCGACGGGAAGACCCGATCGCTCGACGCCGCGAACCTCACCGCGGCCGCGGCCGGCGCCGTCGACGGCGCCGTGCTCGCTTCCGTCGACGCCGCCCGTACCGCGCTCGACCAGGCCGTGGCCGGCACCGACCGGCAGCAGATCGCCGTCACGATGGGCGACGTCTGGAACCGCGAATCCGACGTCGCCAACCAGCTGCTCGCCCACGCGGACCTCACCCGCACGAACTCGCCCTATGCCGACGCCGACTCGGTGAACACGCTCACCGTCGCCCGAGAGGCCCTCGCCAACGCACTCGCCCAGAACAGCACCACCCTCGCCGACGCCGCGCGCACCGTCATCGACTGGATCGGCAAGACCGACCAGGCCAACGGCGCCGGCTACAACGCCGCCGTCGCCGCCGAAGCCGCCGCCTCGTCCAACTCGAGCAGCGACGACAGCGACAGCGGCTACAGCGGGGGCAGCACCGGCAGCTCGAGCGGCGGATCCACCGGCGGCTCGAACTCGGGCTCGACCGGTAGCGCCGGAGGTTCCACAGGCGGATCCACCGGCGGCTCGTCGGGCGGCTCAAGCGGAGGCTCCACGGGTGGATCCAGCGGCGGCTCTGACGGGGGATCCAGCGGTGGCAGCAGCGGCGGTTCGTCGGGCGGGAGCGGCGGCGGAACGACCACGCCGACGTCGTCCTACTCGGTCGGGGAGACCGGTGGCGCGTACCCCGGCGACTGCGACGCGATCAACAGCGTGACCTTCACCGAGCCCTCCTACATCGGCCCCAACACGTCCCTCATCGGCGCCGGCGGAACCGCCGGATGGAAGGTCACCTCCGTGAACGGCCTGACCGTCTCCATCCAGTACTACGCCTGCTACTGAGCCGGGACGAGCCCATGTCGATCACTCGTCTCAGCGCCTGGACCGGGGTCGCGCTTGCCGCCACCGTCGCTCTCGTTCACGGCTTGCGGGCACTGCAGCGACGCGCGGACCAGGACGCGTTGCGCGAAGCGCTCGACGATTCCTGATCGTCCGGACCCGTCTCCCATCCGTTCCACCACCACTAAAGAATCGAGATAGCTGATGACCCTCATCGCGCGACGAACGCTTCCGCTGAGCATCGTCGACCGCTTCACCCGCCGCGGCCGCGAGACCGCCACCGTCGACGCCCACGCCGACGACACCGCCCCCATGCCGACCCTTCCCCCGCCGGCGTCGCTGATCGACTTTCCTCTCAACTTCAGCTGGCCGCGTCAAACGGATCAGCTGCAGCCGGAGGAGGCGGCGTGGACGATGACGGGTGACATGCTCGCCCTCGCGCAGCGGATCCGGCAGGCGCGCGGATTGACCGCGACGTCGGTGGTGCTGACGGCGATGGGGCTGTATCGACTGGACGTGCACCGGATCATCGCCGGGCACCCGACCGTGATCGGTCAGCTGAGCTTCACCGACCGCGGTGTGCTCACCCGCGCCATCGCGTACACCGCCTTCCCGCAGGCACCGCACCACGTGCGCTCCGTGATGGCGTCGGCTCCGACGCTGGAATTCGCACTCGAACCGCCCACTGACGAGGCAGAGGCAGGGGAAACCCTGGCCAGCTACCGCCAAGCCTTGCGGGACGTGACAGACGCCCTGCTCGCGTTCGAGATCTCACCCGAGGGAGACGCCGCATGACCGCGGTGATCGGAAGCCGCCACACAGGACCTGCGGCCGCAATCGACCCGAAGGGAAGCATGATGACCACCACGTCTCCCGCCTGGACCGTCCCCGCGATCGCCACGGCGATCGCGGCGCCGGCCGCGGCCGTGTCCACACCTGTCGGAGACGCCGACGACCGCTGGCAGCCGGCGAAGACCGCGCGGGAGCTGGAACAGCTCACTGACGCGTTCCACCTGATCACCACGAATGTCGCCGGCTACTCCGGCAGCTACTGGTCCGCCGTGAACCGTCTCGAAGCCGCCCGCCGCACCGCCAAGGGCGCCGCCCGCATCGCCCGCTACTCCGGGCCGCTACCCGCGCGGGAGCTGCGCACCATCGCCGACGTGCACGCCGGCCTGCAGGACGTCATCGTCGAGCTCGAGGCAGCGGCCTACGCACCCGCCCAGGCGACGCTGCGCGCCGCGCTGCTGCAGGACCTCGCCGACGCGGCCGCAGCGATCACGGCGCTGCAGCCGAGCGCGACTGCGTCGACGCTGACGGGAGCCGCAGCATGAGCGCCCTCAGCAGCGGCTTCGGCCACCTCGCAACGTCCGCTCGCCCGACTGCGGAGAGCGTCCTCAGCCGCTCCGACGTGATCGCGGGAGATCGTCGCCTCGATCGAGCACGCAGCGTGCTGCAGAAGGCGGAAATGCCCGCCGTACGCGACACCGTCCTCCTCGGCCTCGCCGCCCTCGTCGCGTCGCTCGCGTACGGGCTGACCCTGCTCACGCAGGCGCTGCAGGTGCTGCCGAACGCAGCACCCGTGACGGCCGCGGCCGCGTGGTACACGGCCGTCTACGGAGTCGTGATGCTGGCGTTCCTCGCCGGCGTCGTCGTGACGTGGACCTTCTGCGCGCTCCGGTACGGCGCCGCGCGACGCTCTCTCGAGCGCGCTGCCGGCCGCGCGTGAACAGCTTCGTCACCGTTTCGCGGTGACGCCAGACCGGGCACGCGGTCACCGGTTCTGCGGAACCGGGTCGTCGTGAGAAGGCCCCCAGCGGTCTTCCGGGTGGGGCGGTCTTGACCTGGACTGCTCCACCCGACCCTTCGTCTACCGGCCCATCCGCGGCCGCGAAAGGAACCCCCGAATGTCCAGCATCACTCCCTTCGGCGGGGCGAGCCGCGCTCGCGGCTACCGCGAAGACACGCCCAGCACGCCGACCCGGCTCCGCCCCGCGGAACGCCCGGCCGAGCCAGCTCTCATCGACGCTGACACACTGCCCGATGACCAGCCGTCGCCCCCGGTGGAACCGGCCGCGCTGGAATCCGCTGACACGAGCCTCGAAGAGGAGGAGTCGTGGGATCTGTCGGCCCCTGACCTGTCCGTTCCGATCGAGGAGAACCCGGCCGTCGCGTCCGAAGGGATGCGCGGCTTCGTCGTTAAAGCCACCGGCGGCCTCATCAAGCTCGCGCCCGGCGCCGCTGAACTCGCGCACCTCGAGCTGACACGCCAGTTCGTCGACGACGAACGCATCATCCGCCAAGCGACCTGGCGCCGCGCCGTATCCGTCCTCGTCGCGAACCGCAAAGGCGGCACCGGGAAGACCCCGACCGCTCTGTGCTTGGGCGGGATCCTCGCCGCCGTCCGCGGCGGATCCGTCGCGATCATGGAAGTGTCCGATGACCCCGGCGCCCTCACCTACCGCGCCGAAGGCTCGCCCACCCTCGGCCTGGGTGAACTGATCCGAGACCTGGAGCACATCACCTCCGCCGGCCAACTCGCCGGCTACACCGCCCCGCAAACCTCGTTCGCCTCCGTCATCGGCACCGTCGGACACCGCGGCCGCCTCACCCGCGACAACGTCGTGTCCGTCGCCGCCGTGGTCGACGAGTTCTACGGCATCCGAGTCATGGACTCCGGCAACCAGCCCACCTCCGACGCCTTCGCCGGCGCCGTTGAATCCGCCGACGTCCTCGTCGTGCCCCTGCTGAACGCGGGAGACGCGGCGATGGAAGCCCTGGCGCTGCTGGACGAACTGGACCGTGCCGGCGGCCACGCCGCGGAGCTGGCGAAGAACGCGATTGTCGTGCGCCTCACCGATGGCCGGCCCGAGTCGCCGAAGGTCGTCGAACGCATCGACCGGCTTCTCCAACGGCGCAAGCCCGCCGGGATATACACCATCCCGTTCGACACCCACATCGCCGAACGCGCGCAGATCACCCTCGACCAGCTCGCCCCAGACACCCGGCGCGAGTTCACCCACGTCGCCGCCGGCGTCGTCACCGTCCTGCAGACCACCGTCCGCTAACCCCTCGAAGGAACACCATATGAACCACGTCACCCTCCTCGCCTCCCGGATCAAGACGATCGACAACCCCCTCAACGGCGTCCTGCCCGACTTCACGATCTTCGGCGCCGAGTTCACCGAGCTCTGGCAGAAACTCGTCGCCGGCGTCTGGGGCATCGCAATCGTGATCTCGGTCGTCTTCCTGATCATCGGCATCGTGAACATGGGCAAAGCCTCCGGAGGAGGCAACCCCCACGCCTACAAGGAGGGCCGCGGCCAAGCCCTCTGGGCAGGCATCGCCCTCGGCGGACTCGCGGGCCTGGCCGTCATCGTCGGCGCCATCCTCGCCCTCGTCGGCTGAGCACCGCCATGAACGGACCGACAGGCGCTCTTCCGCCCGACGAGGAGATCGTCGCCGCGCTGCTCGAAACAGCGCACCTCATCCCGTTGCTGATCGGGGGAGTCCTGCTCCTAGCAGCGCTGTCCGCAGCGAGGTGGGTACGCCGACGGGTCCGGACCGAAGCCGTCGCACTCACGGTCCTCGCGGTCACCGGCGGGACCGGCATCGTCTCGGCCGCAGCCGGACTGGTCTCCTCAATGCTGAGCGCATATCACTAACCGGTCTCTGGAAGGAACCACCATGAGCAACGCATCCCCCAAGCCCCCTGCACGCCGCTGGCCTTGGATCGTCGGCGGCACCGTCGCGATCGTCGCCGCGGTGGGGGCCTGGGCGTATTTCGCGCCCGCAACCGTCGAGAACGTTCCGAGCGCGACCGCGACAGCAGTGCCCACGGCATCGCCGACGGCCTCGGCCGCGCCGGTGTCGACATTCTCCCCCTCACCGATCACGATCGAGGCGCCCACCGGGTGCCTCGGCGGCACCGGACGAGACGCGGACATGGTGTTGACCGCTGTCGCGCAGGCCCCGGACACCAGCAGCGGGGCCGTGGAGGTCGCGGCTGCGTTCATGCGGTGGATCCACCAGTACCCGGTGCCCGCTGCCGCCGACGCGCAGCGCGTGCAAGACGTCGCGATCGACACGTCGACTGGCACGGATGCAGTGGCGTCGTTCGCAGCTAACCCGAACCTTTCCGGCGGCGCGGCCGCCGATGGGGAGGCGTTCTACCTTTCTACGGCGCCAGGGGTCTATTACCTCGACTCGTTCACCGAGGACACCGCGACGGTCACCATCGGCACGGGCATCGTCCTCAACGGCGCGCTGGACCCGATCCACCACCAGGGCCAGACCTACGTGCTGCGCTGGGTCGACGCTCACTGGATGCTCGTCGATGCATACCCGACCGACCGGCCCGCCGAGCTGTTCACCATCGGCACCGCGTTCACGGGCGGCTGCTGATGCAGAGGCTGAATCCGATCACCGACACCGTAGAAGCGATCACTGGTGCGATCGATTTCGTGAATGATCCGTGGGGTCGCGCGTTCAAGGTGTTGAAGGATGCGGCGTCGGGTCTGGCGAAGGAGGTGTTGCCGGCGTTGACGTCGGCGACGTTGCCGGATCTGTCGGTTGGCTGGTTCGTGGACGCGTATCGGATCGCGTTCGCGGCCGCGATTCTGGTCGCGATCGTGCTGCTGATCCCCATGCTCGTGAGCACCGCTCGCGGCGCGATGGCGGGCCGGGACCTGGCGCAGTCGATCCTGTTGTACTTCCCGGTGTTCCTGATCTGCGGCATGTTCGGGCCCGCGTTCGGCGTGACGCTGGTTGCGTTCTTCCACTCCCTCTCTGACCTGCTGGCGCAGTGGGGCGTGATCGGGTCGGCGACCGCTTCGCTGGCGACGCTGCAGGGGATGATCGACAACAACGACGGGCAGGGCGTTGCCGGCGGCCTGTTCATGTCGATTCTGCTGATGCTGGGCACCATCGCCGCCCTCGTGCTGGTGCTGATCGTGCTCGTCATCCAGCTGATCACGCTTTATCTCTCTGGCGTGGTGATGGCGTTGGGCATCGTGTGGATGATCGACCCGCGATACCGCTCGTTCGCGGCAAAGATCCCGACGATGTGGTTGGCGCTGTTGGCGTCTCATCCGCTGCTGTTCTTCCTGCTGGGCGTCACGTTCAACATGACGGCCGGCAACGTGGGCAGCTTCGGATCCTCGACGACGCTGCAGGCACTGGTGCAGGGTCTGGTCGCGATCCTCGCGATGGTCGCCGCGGCGATCTCGCCGTTGCTGCTGATGAAGTTCGCGCCCGTGCTGCCCGCCGCCGCGGCGGGCGCTGCTGCAGGGGTGTCCGCGGCCGGGGTGATCGGGTCTCCGAACCTGACCAGCTGGATGGGCCGCAACAGCGACTCCGGTGGCGGCGCCAGCACGTCGACATCGACGAGCGAGTCGGAGACGCAGTCCACCTCGAGCACATCCAGCTCGGCTGAATCCGGATCCGGAACAGGTGCGGGCGCGACGACGGGGACGACGTCGATGACCGATGCCGGCGACGACGACGCCACCGCCACGGGCGGTGGGTCCTCCGGTGGCGGCGGTCGTCACGCGGCGCCGGCGACGGATCCGATCGGCGCCTCCGCGACGGGCGAGGTCGGCGGCGCTGGAGCTGAGGCCGGGCTGGCCGAAGCGGGCGCTGCAGGTGCGGGGACCGCGGCCGAGGTCGGCGGCACTGAAGCGCTGGTCGCTGCCGGTGCGGCAGAGTCCGCATCCGGCGTGGGCGCGGTCATCGGCGTGCCGACGCTGCTCGCAGCGGGAGCGGTGAAGGCCGGACAGATGGCGACGCAGACGGCGCTGTCGGCGACGGAGAAGGCGGCCGACATGGCCGAGAACAACGGAGAGGCATAAGACCATGACCGACGCACACGTGCGCTACATCGGCGGAGAGTCCGGGCACCGCAGCTTCTTCGGCGGCACGCATTCCAAGTCCCGGATCGTGTTCCTCGCCCTATTCGCGGTGGCCGGCCTGATCGGCACTCCGCTGCTGGGCTGGCCCGCGCTGGCGGGAGCCGCGCTCGGAGTCGGTGTGACGCTGATCGCCACCGTCCGCACGCATCGCGGTTCGATCGCTGACCGCCGCCGGGTGAGCCGGCGGTGGAAGGCGCGCGTGAACGCGGGAACGGACCGGTTCACGCCGTACACCGACGAGGCATGGGACGCGGCGCAGGCCGCGGCCGAGCAGGCGCGCGGGCGGGTCGCGAAGTGGGAGACGAGCCGTGACCTCGCTGCGATCCGAGCGCTGCCCGATGGGGCGGACGGCATGGGCTGGCTGCAGTCCGGCCGCAGCATGCCCGGCGTCGCCTGGCACGCGCCGATGGGGGAGCAGGAGTACCTCTCCGTCGTGTTCTCCGTCACCGGGCAGCTGCGCGGCATCGAAGCACCCACGGTGCTGAACCGGGCCGCGTCCGCGTGGGGCGGCTTCCTCGCCGCCCGCGCCGCCCCCGCATCGCTGGCACGGCGGGCGCAGACCGTGACGCGGATCCTGCCCGCGGACTCCGCGCTGCAGGAGTTCTGGGTCCTCGCGTCCCTGGACCACAACGTGCCCGAGCAGCTGGCGGGCCAGTACGAGGAGGCGCAGCGCTCCTATGCCGACGTGATCCGGCTCGCCTCGGCCGGCGCCATGGTGCAACGCCACTACGTCACGATCGTGTGGCCGCTCAGCCCCGCGTTCCGGGACACCGCCGCGAAGTACGCCGACGGGCGCGCGGGATGGCGGATCCTGATGAGTCAGGAAATCGCCGCGGCCGAGCGCGGCCTCGCGGACGCGCGGATGGGGCAAGTGCAGGCGCTGACCGCCCGCCAAGTGGTCGGGATGATGCTGCACCAGCAGAACCCGTCCCGCCCGATCGACATGATCGCCGGCATCGACCCGGCCCGCCCCGGCCTGCCCTCGCACGACGAGCTGTCCGCGCACGTGGTCGACGACGTCGACCCCCTCGACGACGAGCCGGTGCAGTGGTGGCATCGCACCGCCCGGATCGTGCCCGACTCGATGGCCACCGCCGGCAGGACACCGTTGTGGACGTTGGATCTGCTGATCGGCTCGCAGCTGCAGGTGATGCGCACCGTGTCCTTCCACCACGAGCTGGTGCCCGCGGCGGAAGCGAAGGCCGCGGCCCGCAGCGACCTGGTCCGCGACAGCGCCGAGGTCCTCTCCCGCCGGCAGGCCGGCCAGATCGACGTCGGCGACACCCAAGCCGCGATGAGCGCCGCGCAGCGCCGCGCGAAAGACCTCGTCGCCGGATCCAACCACCACGGCGACAACTGGGTCGGCTACATCACGATCTCCGCCCGCACCCGCACCCAGCTCGGGCAAGCATCCCGGCAGCTGGCGGACCTGTGCTCGAACGCGCTCGGCATCGAGCAGCTCGACTGGCAGGACTCCTACCAAGCCGCCGCATCCGGCACCACCTGGCCCATCGGGCGCGGCATCGCCCCCTCGAGCACGTCTCTCTCCGCCCGCCTCTACACCGGCCTCGCCGGCACCACCGACAAGGAAGCACTCTGATGCTCGACGTGGAGACTATGCCGGCGCAGTCGATCCTCCTGACGCCATTGGCGGTGCAGGCGTGGGAGCACGAGACGCCCTGCGCGGAGGGTGACCGCATCCGTTGGCGGGAGCTGACCGTGGCGATGGGGGACTGGTTTTACCTCCCGACCGACCAGGCAGGTCGAACCAGCGACTACGTGATCACGCCCGCCAACGCGGAGGAGTGGGCCTTGCTTCCCGGTCCGATCGTGCCCAACGTGATCCCCGCCGGTGGGATCAGGTTCACCGCGACCACACTTGCTGACTTTCTCGACCAGGCCGCAGAGCATCTGGGCACGATCATCGCGTTCAATCTGGGCGTCACACCACCTGCGCTCCCCGGGGAGAAGATCCCGGGCTGGCCCGCACACCGACCTGTGGTGTCCCTCTGGGCGGAGCAAACGGCCACGCCGGGTGAGGTTCACCGGTGAATGTGCAGGTGAGCGGCATCAGCGATGCCGAGAGAAAGATCTCCGTTGAAACTGTCCGGCCTGAAAACAAGTGCGTCTATTCGAATGCCCCACGCCGTGAGCGCGGGCGCATGAAGGGGGTAGTGAAAGCGGCCAACGGCATGCGGCCAGCTACCGCCCGACACGGCGGCCGCTCGCACGCGAACGGTCTGTCCGCCCCGCTGATTCACCTTGGAAGGATCGGCCGAAACGCAACGCACGAACACGGGATGACGGATCCCGCGGCCCGTGACGCGACGCCGGAGATCCTGCAGCGACTGCTCGTCTGGGCCGAACACGAAATCGTCCCAGGCGATCAGGTCTCGTCCGTGTCGGAGGGTGAAACGTTCGCGGATCGTCGGGTCTTGAACGTGCAGGTCGAGGAAGTCGGCCATTCGGCGAGCGGAACGCATAAGAAGACGCGGGTTCGGCGCAACGGTCGAGCGGCGTTGTGCCGTGTCGGGGTCGACAATCACAAGCCGCGCTCCGATCGTGTCGGTGTTGTGCGGGTTGACGATCTCAACAATCGTGACACCGCCGGCGTTCGCGTCGGAGGCGAGATCGTGCACGATTCGCGCGACATCGTAAGGACACCCGGGCACGTGGAACTGCGTCGGATCGCTCCCGCTGCCCGGGCGAGAGGCGAAGAACGATCGGCGAGGGCTGACCGTGTCACCCCGATGCACGTCGGTCCGGGCTCGGTGGACCAGAACAACGGTGCAACCGCCGGTGGGACAGGCCCAGAACGTCGATGGCTTCTGGCCGTGCGCATCGGCGTGATCCGTGACCTCTTCAGCCGTCCATAGACGGCTCTCGCCCAGTATTCGCGCTACTCCCACACCCATCCCGAAATTCTCTCAAAATCGGCTGAATACGGACAGGAAACCATTCTGATGACCCGCAACACTTTCGATACACCTCTCGCGTCCGGATCTGCCCTTGTAACCACACCCGACGATGCACGGACGGGTGACGAGCTCAGCGCGACGAAGCCGCAACGCCGAGGCTTGCGCCTGTTCCGCGACCCGGCGAAGAACCTGGATCTGACCGGCGCCGACGCGGACGCCGCGGCGGCGGGGGAGGTGCTGCCGTGGGAGCATCCCGGGACGCGGCTGCGCACCTCGAGCGGGAAGGGTCGACGCGGCTGGTACGCGCCGGCCTCGAAGGGCGCGCCGTCGACGACGCGGCAGGCGGAGATCCTGAACACGGCCCTCATCGGGCCGCCCACCGGGACTGACGGCATCGTGAACGGGCGCGACATGCTCTCGCGCACGATGATCGCGCACGACCCGTTCACCGCCTACAACGCGTCGCCGCGGAAGATCACCTCCCCGAACTGTGTCGTGTCGGGAACGGTCGGGAACGGGAAGTCGTCGCTGACAAAGACGGTGTTCGTGTTGCGACCGCTGATCCTGGAGAAGCGCCGCGCGATCATCTTCGACAAGAAGAAGAAGGCCGACGAGGCGGGGGAGGGCGAGTACGCCGACGTCGCGCGCCGCTTCGGCTCCGACCCGATCGTGTTCACCGAAGATGCCACGTCCACGAAGCTGAACCTGTTCGACCCGATGATGTCCCGCGGCGGCGGCGACAAGGGCCAAGAGCGGCTGCTGCGCACCATCACCAGCCTCGCCAACGGCGGCCAACCGCTGTCGAAATGGGAGAAGAAAGCGCTGCGCTCCGCCCTAACCGGGATGCGCGGCACGGAAGCGCGCCGGCGCCCGCATGTGCTCACCGACCTGCTCCCGCACCTCGGTCGCGTCGCCGACGACCTCAGCACCGGCGACTACGCGCCGGACGTGAAAGCGAAGGTGCACGAGGCGGGGATCTCGGTGCGGTTGACGCTGGAAGAGCTGCTGGAGGACTACGGCTCGATGTTCGACGGGCAGACGTCCTCGGCGGTGGACCTGCGCGGGAAGCTGACCTCGTTCGACATCTCGCAGCTGCCCGACGAGGGCGCCGCGATCCCGGTCGTGATGGCGCTCGGACACGAATGGATGATGGGCCGCCTCACCGGAGAGCGCGGCTGGGGCACCAACGTGATCTGGGAAGAGGGCTGGCACATGATCGGTGGGCCCTCGGCTCACCTGATCCGCTCGTCGACGAAGCTGTCGCGCTCGCTGGGCCTGTGCAACGTGTTCGTGATGCACAAAGGCCAGACCGACATCCCCGTCGACTCGCCCGGCATGGCGATCATCAAGGAAGCGCAGACGATCTACACCTTCGCGCAGGACCGCCGCGAAGACGCCGAATGGTGCGCCCGCACCTTCAACTACGCCCCCGAGACCGTCGACCTCCTCATGCGTTTGAAGCCCGGCCACTTCGTGTTCAAGTACGGCGCGGAACCCGAAACCCACGTCCGCCACATCCGCTCGCCGTGGGAAGCCGCCGTCACGAACACGGACGAAGCGATCGCCGCGCTGAACAACAGCGCCGCCAGCCTGTAACGGAGGATCCACCGTGAAGATCGCCCCCTGGGCCTCCGCGATCGGCGCGCTGCTGCTCGTGTTCCTCGTCGGGATCACGATGTCGGGATCCGCGGCCGCGAGCTGCAGCGGCGCCGGCGGCCGCGCGGACGCCGTCGCCGCGTCCACGCACGCCCCGGTCGCCGGCTACAGCGGCGACCAGCTCGCGAACGCCGCGCTCATCATCAACGCCGGCGCAGCTCTCGGCCTGCCCGTGCGGGCGCAGCAGATCGGGGTGATGACCGCGATCGGGGAATCCGGTCTGCGCAACATCACCTACGGCGACGACATCAACGGCGTCACCAACCCCGACGGCACCCTCACCTGCTCCCTCGGCCTGTTCCAGCAGCAGTGGTGCCTCGGCTCCTGGGGCACCCGCGCGGAAGTCCTCGACCCGACCCACGCGGCCACGGCGTTCTTCACCCGACTCAAGGGCGTAGCCGGCTACGAGACGCTGGATCCGTCGCAGGCCGCGCACCAGGTGCAAGGCAACGCCGACCCGGGCCACTACACCCCGTTCTTCGCCGCGGCACAGCAGATCGTGACCGCGCTCACCAGCGCCGCCGGATCCGGAACCACCTGCACGATCGGCGCCGTCTCCGGAGACGCGAAAGCCCTCGCGCAGAACCTCGTCACCGCGCTGGACAACGGCCAGCTGACCGTGCTCGAGGACCAGTACGCGCAGCAGCTTCGCGGCGTCGCCGCCGGCACCGCGGCCGCCAACTGCGGCATCGACCCGCGCGTGCTGCAGCTGATCACCATCGCCCTGAACACGTTCGGGAAAGTCGGCGTCTCCGACCTCAACCGGCAATGCACCGGCTCCCTCGCCGGCGCCGGCACCAGCTCGTCCCACTGGATCAACGGCGGCGGCGAAGCCGTCGACTTCTACAGCCTCGGCGGCACCGCGCTCACCGGCGCCGACGGCAAATCGGTGCAGCTGATCACGACGCTAGACCCGACCGTGCCCGCCGGCGCCCGGATCGGGCAGTCCAACTGCCGCCCCGGTCCGCTGCCGCTGGCGCACTTCACCGAGTTCGACGACACCTGCAACCACCTCCACGTCGACCTCGCCTACACCAACAACGCACCCCTCACCATCACCACCGGCGCCTAACGCCGCGGAAGGAGAACCCCGTGACCATCACCTCAGCAGCAGCACCCGCGGCCGCTTACGAGCGCGAGTACGCGGAAGTCGCGCGCCTGATCGAACACATCGCCACGGCCTCTCACCGCGCCGAACCGTTGCCGGCCGAGGACCCACGCCACGGCGTCGACGCGCGCGAACTCGTCGCCGCCCTCGAGCTGGGCGAGGCCGTCCCGCCGCTGCCGGGCGCGGTCGACAACCTCATCGGCACCTTCACCCGCATCATCAGCGCCAGGCCCGGCGCGCGGCGTCCCGACCGGGAGCAGGCGCAAACGAATCTGCGCTGGCTGTACAAGCGGATGACCGACTTCACGACCGCCACCCTTCCCGCTCCCGCCGAGCACAACCACCCCGGTGCCGTGCGTCCCTGACGCGCACCACGAAAGGACACCCCATGGCCAGAACCCGCGCCCGTCACGGCGACGAATTCCTCGCAGCAGCACTGCCGCTCGCTCAGATCTACCTCCCCGAGGTGGCCATCGACCACCTCACCGCGGCGTCGGCACGATCGATCGCCGACCAGCTGCACCAGGCCCGCCCGATCACTCCCGCCGACGACTTCTTGTACCCCACTCGTCAACTGTGGGAGGCCGTCGCTAGCTCGCCGCAGGACCGCGAAACCGTTCTCGGATCCGCCCGCAAAGCCGCCGAACTGGGGGAGCGCGTCGAGACCATCTTCCAGACCAAACCGATCGGCGTCATCGTCGACGACAAGTGGGATGGACAGGTCAGGCAGGCGCTGCAGCAGACCGAAACGTACCGTGACCAGCTGGCCCGAATGTCCCTCTCGGCAGTCATCGGGATGGCTGAACGGCGGGAAATCGCGCAGCAGATGTCACTCACGGACGCCGCCCGTCCGGAAGAGTTCATGGCCCTGCGTCAAGAACGAGCCGGCGACCTGGCGCTGCTCGCTGACATCACGAATGACCGGCTCCACGTCAAGACGCAGTCGTTCGACCAGATGTGGGGCGCGGGACTCGGCGACGTGATCCGGATCGCGAGCAAGTGGGAAGGTCTCGACATCGAGATCACGCAGGTCGCGGACCAGGTGAATCAGGCGATCAACACCGCTGCCCGACCGGAGGTCTTTCCGGCCTTCGACGACGCCTACCAGGACGCCAGAGACCGCTTGCAAAGTTGGACCTACGACAACGAGCGACCGGAATACTTCGCGTCCGTGCTCTCCGGAATGAACTCCGCCATGGACGGATTCATGGCAGCGCCGCGACCCGTGGACGCTGAACGGATCGCCGTGGAAGCACGGTTGACGCACGAGAGCATCAACCTCGCCGGCGTCCGGGAGAAATTCGACCAGGTTCACCTCGGCGCACCTGTCCCTCCCGATCTTGACCCGGCCGAGCTGACAACGGCGATCGGAACGCAGCGCGCCGCGCGCGACGCCCGCGATCAGTTCGTCGAGCTCGGGGCAGAACGGGAGCGTCGTCAGCAGCTCGCGGCGAGCCTGGTGGAGCGGTACGCGCCGGTCCTCGGCGCCGCGACCCCCGAGATCAGCGCGGCCATCGACCGCGCCGACGTCCGCGCCCTCAACTCGTTCACCCCCGGTGCCGGGGAGCCGAACTGGGCTGCCATCGGTCCCGAGAAGGTCTTCGAGATCAGTGTCCGCTCGAACCTCACGCACATCCTGAAAGGAGGGCTGGACCCGGCCTTGACTCTCGCCGCGGTCGAACGCCTCGACGAGTACGGCAGCGGGTTGCAGCCGAGCTTCGCACCCGAACCCTTCACCCTGCCGACCGTGCGCGCCGAGCGGGCGCTGTCGGCATCGGCTGAAACGGTCGACGTCGGCGCCGCGCGCACAGCGATTCGGGAAAGTCAGGTCCAACCCGGTCGCAGCTGGCGTGACACGGCACGACCCGGGCTGGTCGACGACCACGAGGAGCACGCCCTGACCGCCCCTGCAGCGCAGCTCGAGGCAGACAAGCCTCGCGGCCTTCGCCTGTAACAACTCGCCGTGCGCGCCGCGTGAGCGGTGGCGACGCGCGCACGAACGACCTCAACGCTCACCCATCCCTCTGAAGACAAGGACCAACACCATGGCAATTCCCACCATCTGGGACATCGACTTCTCCTGCGGCCACTCCGAGCAGCGAGACCTCTCCGACAAGCCCGCCGGCAAGCGCGCGGGGCTGGCCGAGTGGCTCTCCAAGTCGCCCTGCTTCGACTGCTACAAGGCGGCCCGCGGATCCACCGTGAGCGCCGAGGTGAAAGCCGAACGCGAGCAACGCCGCCAGCTGGCGATCGAATGGGCCGGAGTCAACGAACTTGCCCCGCTGCGCGGAACCGACAAGCAGAAGGACTGGGCGGTGCGGGTGCGACACGAGATGCTGCAGGCCGCGTACGCGGTCCTGGTGGAGCAGCAGGGCATGGCCGAATCCGACTATGACCGTTCCGTGCTCGAACCTGCTCGCCTGGTCGATTCGGCCCGCTGGTGGCTCGACAACCGAGAAACCGAGGTCGCCGACCTCCCGGAGCTCCTGGCCGATGCCGGGCTGGATGAGAGCGCATCCTCGACGGAGAACCCGCTGTGACCAGCGAGCCGGATGCGGGCCGGGACGCGGCCCGCGTCGCCGTCGCCGCCGTGGTGATCGGCATGCTCATCGGGTCGGCGTGGCTCGCGTTCAGCTGGGGATCCGCGATCGCCGGCGTGAACCCCGTCGCTCCGACCGGCCTGCCCGAGCTGATCACGGGGTTCAAGACCGGGCAGCTGACCTGGCCGATCGCGTCGACGGTGATCTTCTTCGTTCTGCTGCTCGTCGCGGTCGCCCTGGTCGTGACGGCGACGATCCTCTGGGCTCGACGCCGCAACCGCAAGGTGCACAACGCAGCTGCAGCGCGGATGGCGGAACGCGACCCGCGAGCGATGACGACGAAGAGCCGCGCGAAGCAGGCGGCGGAGCTGCACCCGGAAGCGCCCGTGGCGATCGCGCCGGGCCTGGTCGTGGGCGCCACCGCGAACGGACAGACCGTGTTTCACTCGTGGCGACAATGCGCGGCCTACGTGATGGGCCCGGGCACGTTCAAAACCACCGCGTTCGTGGTCCCGCACATGCTCACCGCGCCGGCGGCCGCGATCGTGACCAGCAACAAGCTCGACGGGATCCACGAGATCATTCGCGGCCGCCGCCACGCGATCACCGGGGGAGACACCTTCGTGTTCGATCCGGAGAAGCTGATGGGCGGTGATGGGCAGCCAACGTTCACGTTCAACCCGTTCGAGGGTGTGGAGACGATCGACGACGCGCGACAACTCGTCGCGATCTTCGAACTCTCCACCAAGGGCGAGAAGGAGTCGGCCGGGCACGCGCAGTTCGATACCAACGGTCGCGACCTACTCGCCGGCTGCTTTCTCGCCGCCGCGCTCGAGGGGCTCTCGATCGCGAGGGCCCACGCGTGGGTATCGAGCGAGAAGGGCATGAAGGACGCTCTGACGGTTCTGGAGCGGCACCGCGCGATGGGCGCAGTGCGGATGATGTCCGGGATTCTGGGGACCGTCGCCGACGAAACCCGCTCCGGCTACATCTCCACCGCGCAGCGTATGCTCTCCGGCCTCGCGAACGATGCGATCGTGGCGTGGGCGGTACCGATGAAGGACGTGCCGGCATTCGACGCCGCCGAATTCGTCAACGGACGGAACACGCTGGTGCTGCTGTCCAAAGCCGGCGGCGCCAGCGGCGCCCTCATGACCACGCTCGTGCGCATCGTGTGCCGCGCTGCCGAGCAGGCCGCGTACGCGACCGAGCGGCGCCGCCTGCCGGCGCCGATGGTCGTCGAGCTGGACGAGTGCGCCAACGTGGTGAAGTGGAACGAACTGCCCGAGCTGTTCTCCTACTACGGCTCGCTCGGCATCGTCGTCTCCGCCTACTTCCAGTCCGTCGCGCAAGCGAAGAACCTGTTCGGCGACACCCGGTTCGGCACCCTCTGGGACGCGGCGAACCCCGCCGTGTACGGCGGCGGATCCAAAGACGAACGGTTCCTCGACGGGATCTCGAAGCTCCTCGGCGAATACGACGAACTCACCCCGTCCACGTCCTACGGTCCCTCCGGTGCGTCGACGTCGACGCATCGCGCCCGCCGGCGAGTGATGTCCGTGGCCGAGCTGTCAGAGATGGATCCCCGACACGCGATCGTCCTCGGCGACAGCAACGTCCTCGTCCACAAGCTGCCGTTCTTCGAGGATGAGGAGCTGAAGCAGCTCGCCACCGCGACGGGCGGGGCGAGCTGATGGACGTGCTCGAGCAGAAGCTGCAGGACGACTTCGTGCAGTGGGTAACCGATCGGCTCTCCCGCATCGAACGACGTCCGAACGCCTGGTGCCCACAATGGTGGGCACACCCCGAAGCCGTCGACCGGCTGTACGCGCTGCACCAGGCGTGGGTGAAAGCGCAACGCACCGGCACGCTGATCTCTTGGTGGAACTACGACTGGGCCATCCAATGGCCGACCCTGACACAGCCCGGCGGCGTGCTCGACGGCTGCTCGTCCCTCGAGCACGTCGCGCCGACGCTGCCGGAGATGCAGTTCACCGCAGTTCCCGACGGCACCGACCTCGCACTCCCGTTCCCACCTGCCGGAGACCACCTCGACGAAGACCGGGCCGGCGGCGAAGACGATCAGGACGAGGTGGAACGACGGCTCCAAGCCGAACGTGCGGCGCAGGAAGAAGCGATCCTTGCGCAGCTGATGGGCGATGATGACGACCCAGACGACTTCGCATCCTGACAGCATCCGGTAGCCGCACCGCGCAGCGCCCCTCACCTCCTGCGAGGTGAGGGGCGCTGATGCCTGGGGTCGGAGCCAGGCGAGCCGCACGCGAGAACGACGCGGTCAACAACAACCTTGCGCACCTAAATCTACCTAGGTAGATTTAGCGCATGAAGTTGACTCGATCCCGTCTCGCAGTGGCCCTGGCCTTGCTCGACGACCCTCAGGCTCGCCAGTGGGGCTACGAGCTCTGCAAGCGCGCGCAGATCCGGTCGGGCGTCCTCTATCCGATCCTCAACCGCTTCCTCGAAGACGGCTGGCTCGAGGACGGCTGGGAGGACGCCAAGGAGATCACGGAGAAGCGGCCACCGCGGCGTTACTACCGCCTCACCGACCTCGGGATCCGCGAGCTGGGTGGCCTCGTCGCCCGCGCACAAAACGATGTCCGGTTCACCGCACAACCACGTTGGGGCGTGTGATCATGACTCCCGTTGATATCGCCGCCGCCTTCCTGAACGGCACCTGGCCCGTTCTCTTCTGGGCCGGGATCGCTCTGTGCGTCGCGTTGGGCTTCCTGCCCGGCATCATCGTCCGGCTGGCGTCCTTGATGTTCCCGAAGGGCGACCCGAGACGGCGCGAGATGATCGCGGAAACGTACGTGCAGAAATGGCATGAACGTCCCTTGTGGGCGTTCGAACAGATCGAGCGGGGATTCACTGAAGGTCTCCCCGGCCGCTGGAAGCTGCGCGTCCGCGGCCTCGCTCGCCGTGACCGCCGTCTCGCGAAACGATTCCTTGACCTGACCCTGTCCAGCATCTACCTGCTGACGCTCATCCCGGTGTTCCTGGTGCTCGGCATACTCATCCGAAACGACTCACCCGGCCCGATCCTGTTTCGCCAGACTCGCATCGGGAAGGACGGCAGACCTTTCACGCTGCTGAAGTTCCGAAGCATGCATGCGGACGCCGAAGCTCGCCTCTTGCAATTGATCGCGGAGACCAAGGAGACCGAGGCGACGCGCATCTTGTTCAAGATTCGTGAGGATCCTCGGATCACGCCGCTCGGGAGGATGATGCGCAAGTTCAGCCTCGACGAGCTGCCCAGCCTCATCAACGTATTCCGCGGCGAGATGAGTATGGTCGGCTCACGTCCGGACTTGCCCACGGACCCCTGGCCGCGAGCCGACGTCACCCAGAAACCGGGACTGTCCGGACTGTGGCCGATCAGCTACCGCCTGCTGGACGAAGACAGCGACGACGGCGATTACGCCAAGACGTGGTCCCTCAGCCGTGATATCGCCATCATGGTCTTGACCATGTGGACGAGCGTTAGACCTCCGGTCTTCATCGGTAGGACGGCCGAAAGCAGAGAACGTTTCCGTCTGGCCCAGCAAACGGTGCTGCGCCGTGTGACGATCAGCGTCCGTGTGGTCGGCTATGTGCTCTTGGCCCTGATCCTGATCGGGATCGTTGGGCAACTTCTGTAGAGGACGCACAATCAGGAGAGGGACCCCACGGGGTCCCTCTCTTTTTCGCTGGCGCTGGACGCTCTCCGGCCCGGACTAGAGGCGCGGGAGAAACGGACGACCAGGAAGAAGTAGAACGTCGACTGCTGGGGCGAACGCCTGGCCAAGGAGGAAGCCGTGCTCGTGCAGCTGATGGACGACGACCCGTGACTCGATTAGAACCCCACCCGTCGCACCCCACACCCCTCCGAGGTGAGAGGCGCTGCTGCGTCGCCGACGCAGCGCCAGCCGCGCCTGCAGTCGACCGCAGCGGTGCGGAACACCAGACCCACCGTCAAAACTAGCCACGACACCCATCGGTAATGAGCCGCGAAAACTGGTCGAGCGGCCCCTCGAGAGGAGGAGAAACGTCTGCAGGAGCAGCCAACTTAGAAACTTCTTGACCTTCGGTCGAGGTCGAGAGTTAACTGAGCGCACACCCGGTCTGGTCGGGTGTGTGAGGATGCGAGCCAGGTGCTTCGCGTCGGGGGAAATCCAGAGGGGGAACAATTGGAAGCAGAATTTGTGCAGCCTGTCGGGGTGCAGGAAGCTCCTGTTTTTCGCGTTCGACTGTGGGAGCCGCCGGCCGAGGACGGCTTCGCGTGGCTTGTCGACGATTGGGAGCTCACTGGAGGTGACCTCGACGAGGTCCTTCTGTGGGCAGAAGAACACGCCAAGGGCAACCCGTACGAACTGTTCGTGCGTGCGGGTTCGCCTGACTTTTACCGTCTCCGCGGCCGACCGGCCGATGACGGTGGTACCCAAGAAACCGTCATTCTGCGCACTGATTCTTCACCCAATGAATGAGTGAGAGGTGCGATCCATGCGTTCTATTCGTGAGAAGAAGATGCTGACTGCTCAACCACCACGCCGAGGGCGCACGCGTCGTCGCGCGATCGCCTCGGCGGTAATGGCGGTTGCGCTCACCATCACCGGTCTGACCGTGGGAGCTACCCCGGCAAACGCCGTTGTGGTTGGTGCCTGCACGATCAAGGCCAACAACCCTCACGCATCCGGGCATGTGTCCGGTGCGATCAACGCAGAGGGATCCCTGCGATGCACGATCGGGATGACCGAGATCTACATCAGGGCCTACCTCGAGAAGTCGGGAGGTTCCTCCTGGGGCGGGAACACGCAATCCTGGCTGAATACCCCTGCCGGCATGACCTACAGCAGCTTCGCGAACACCTCGTGCTCGCAAGCGCCCGGCACCTTCCGAACCCGCGTCTCGTACACGTTCACGTCGCCTCCTGGAGTTAACCCCTCCTACACGGCGAACACCATCTATTCGCCATGGATCGGGCTTGCCTGCGGCGTGTCCCGCGTCGCGCCGCAATCGGCTGACAGCGCCGACGCTAAGTGGACCAGCGAAAAGGCTCTTCCCGACGGGGTCACCTTGAAGGACGCCCCCGGCGGCGCGGAGCTGATCTTCACCTTCCAGAACTGACCGAGATCTCCGTGAACTGACCGCCGCGAAATCTTCGCGGCGGTCAGTTCAGTTCGCTCGGAAAGAGCCGCCGGCGTACGTGCGACACCTCGGCCAGTTCTGCACCGTGCGTTGACCCCGAACGGCGGCGCACCGACAGAGCGCAAGATCGGCGCGAAAGAGCGTGTGCCCGAGCAGCCAGCATCGACCGCGTTGCGGCTCTATAGCCGCATGGCGCGCTGCTGCTCCAAGGGGTTCGGTTCCTCGCGAAGCCTGGTCGGGTCTGGCAGCATTCCGGGAGCCGATTCGTTCGGGCGCAGGGCCGCGCGGTTCTCTTCCTGACGTTGCGTCTCCGTCAGACCTCGCGCGTCCTGCTGCCGGTGAGCGAGCGTGGTGCGGCGCACCTGCTCGTCGCCGCGCGTCGCCACGGCCAGGCGCAGCAACGGGTCAGGACCGGCCGCGAGCTGCACGGCCGGCCGTTGGGCCCGCGCGAACGACGGCGACGGAACGGGCGCGCCCTGATGCGTCCGGTACACGGCGCCGTCGTTCTGCAGCCGGTCCCGCAGGCGTGCCGCGACGGGATCCGCTGCAGCATGGCGTTCCGGAATCGGGGTCGTCTCGGACGCGGGGATCGTGTGCAGGCTCCGGTACGTTTCGACGTCGACCACGAGACGGGACCAGACGCGTTGCACCCGCGGCCCGGCGTCCGGCATCGGCAGGTGCTCCCGGGTCCAGGCGGGCGGTTCGGTCGCAGTGTGGGCGCGCTGCTGCTCCAGCTGCAGCGCGATGTCCTGGTGCCGCTGAGCGAGGTGCTGGCGCCATTCCTCGGGCAGCCGGCTGTCAGTGAGGCCGGCGGCGGGGGCGATCCAGTCGGGCACGGCGGAGGTCGATTTCGGGGCCGGCTGCTGGTCAGGTTCGAAGCGGCGCAGTCGTGTTTCGGCGGCGAGCTTGTTCTCCAGGACCCGTGCGCGCCAGACCCGATCGGTGAGCGCGGCAGGGTCCTGGTCCGTGCCGGGCGTGTACGCGGCGGGGCGTTGGCTGCGCGGTCCGCGGGCCAGGTTCTCGCGGATCCGATCGCTCGCGGGCAGCTGCTCACGGGCACGGGTTTCTTCGCGCAGCGCGAGGATCTCGCGGGCTCGAGCGCGGATCAGGTCGCGGTCCTGGTACAGCTCGGGGTTGCGCATGTCGGCGCGGCGCTGCGCGACCCGGTCGGCGATCGCGGCATCCGTGAGGTGCCCGTAGGTGCGCTGTGCACGTTCCGTGTCGGTGGCGGGAGAGTGGGCGGCGAGGGCGCGTTCGGCGTTCTCCCGGTCGGTGCGGGCGCGGTCGAGTGCGCGCTGCAGCGCGGCCAGGCCCATGCCGGCCAGGGCGCGATCGGTGGGGAGAGTGTCGGTGCGGGCGGTGTTATTCCGGATCCGCGCAGCGAGGAACGCGGCCGGGTTCTCCGGGGGAGTGTCGCCGAGGTCGCCGTCGTTCCAGGCGTTGCTTAGCGCTCGTTCGGGGCTGATGCCGACCCGTTCAGCGTCCTGCAGCGCGGTTCGCATCGACGCCCAACCGGTGCTATCGCGCAGCTGGTCGGTGGCGACCGTGCCGATCACGTCGGACGCGACGGCTTCGAAGCGGACGTCGTCCGCGCGTTCGGCGACGTCGGCGTACTCGGCCAACGCCAGCTCGAGGGAGCCGATGCGGGTCTGCTCGGCGCGGATCGTTTCGGTGGCGGAGAGAGTGCGGTCGACGTTGCCGGCGATCTGCTGCAGGACGTCGTCGACGTGATCCCCGGGGTCGACGGCGACGTAGAGCTTGTTCTGGAAGCGGCCGCGGGTGAGGCCGACGTAGGCGTGTTCACGTTTCGTGCTGGCGGAGGCGAGGGAGTGGGCGGTGTCGACGGTCATGCCCTGCGAGCGGTGCACGGTCGACGCGTATCCGAGCTGCGTGTGCGCGGCCAGGTAGGTCTGGGGGAGGGTGATGCGGCCGCCGTTGCCGGCGTGCTCGGCCAGAACGGAGCCGTCTCGGTTGACGCGGAGCACTGTCCAGACGTCGTTGTTCAGCACCCGGTCGCGGCCCTTGTTGTAGCGGAGGTCGCCGTTGTTCTTGCGGGTCACGATGACGTCGCCGGTGTGGGCGGAGAGCCCATCGCGCAGCGGCGCGGCGCGGCGGCCGGTGACTTGTCCGGTCGCGATCCGGTAGGCCTGGGCGCGGGCGGAGAGGTCCGCGACGGTCGCGTTGTCGTCCGCGATCATCAGCGATGTTTCTCCAGCGTCGATGTCGGCTTGCCAGGCGGCGTAGACCGCGTCGACCATCGCGTCGGCCGACCCCACGGTGACGCGGCCCTCGGCCTGGTACCAGTCGAAGGGGCGCACGTCCGGGTCCGCGTTGCGCAGCTGGAGTGAGGCGTCGGCTTCGGCCTGGTTGAGGGTGGTGGTGCCGTCGGGGTTGCGCAGCTGGAAGCGGTAGACGTCTTCGAGCTCGACGGCGCCGACCTCGCGTTGAATCAGCCGCAGCGCACCGCCGGCCTCGACGGCGCCGAGCTGGCGATCGTCACCGATGAAGCGCACCACGGCGCCACGTTCGGCGGCGATCCGCACGACTTGCGCGAGCCGGTCGGTGCCGGCCATGCCGGCCTCGTCGACCACGATCACGTCGCCCTCGCGCACGGTGCCGGTGAGCAGGAACCGGTGGATGGTGGACGTTTCGATGTTCAGGCTCTCGCCGAGGACACCGGCTGCAGCGGCGGAGGGGGCAAGGCCGATCATGCGGCCGCCGGCGTTCTCGACCGCTCGCGCGGCGACGCGCAGGGCGGTGGTCTTGCCGGCGCCGGCCGGGCCGACGCCGATCAGCAGCCGCCGCTCCGAGGTGGCGAACGCGTGCGCCAGCCGCGCCTGCGCCGCATCCATCCCGGTCCCGTGTTCGGCGAGAGCGGCGTCGAAGTTCTCGGCCGATACGGTGCGGGTGCCGATGTGGCGGGCGGCATCCAGGAGGGTGTCTTCAGCGTCGAGGATGCGGCGGGAGGTGAACACCGCACGTCCGCGGTGCTCGTAGATCGAGGTCCCGTCGCGGCGGGTGAGTGGCGCGAACGTGGCGTGCGGGCTGGCCGGGGTGAGTGCGATGCTGTCGCGGATCGCGAGGTCTGCGATCGCGCGGATCGTGGCCTCGTCGACCAGGTCGTTCGCGTGGTGGTACTGCACCCAGCGGCGCGCTTCGGCTTCGACCGTGTGCGCACCCCACGTGGTGTGATGCTCCGAAACGCTCTCCAGCACGGCCGCCGCCACGTCCTCGAGCCGGATCCGTGAGGGGGTACGGTCGGCCGAGATCTCGTCGGCCGCGGCGCGTGCGATCGCGAGGATCCCATCGACCGCGCCGAGCCCGGAGACGGCAACGGCCTGGCCGCGCCAGTCCTCCCGCAACGCTTCGAGGGAGCGAGCGTGTTCCTTCGCGGGCCGCGTTTCGAGGGTCGCTTGCTGCGCGATCTTCACGCGGGTCGCGGCGTCGGGTTCGTGGCCGTGCTGCCGCCGGTACTCCTTCTCCAGCCGCTTCGTGGTGTCCCGGATGGACGCGGACCGGGACGAGAACGCGGTCATCAGCTCGGTGTCGATGCCGGCGATCTCCATCACCGGACGGCGCCCTTCGACCACGGTGCGGGCCTGCACGGCGACGCCGAGACGGTCACGGATCGCGGCCATGACATGCTGGTTGTAGAACTCGGACGCGGCCACCGCCTGCTTATGCAGCAGCGCCCCATCGATCGCGCGCCACCGGCCATCGACGCCCTGGACCTTGTTCGAGACAACCAGATGATCGTGCAGCTGCGGATCCCCGGTGCGGGAGTCGTAGTGCCGGAACCGCGACGCGACCAGACCCCCACGCACGTCCTCCTGCGCTACACCGTCGCGGCCCGTGCGAGTCGTGATCGCGGTTTCCTCCAGATACTCCACGGCCGCAGCGATCGCGGACTCGTGGGCCTGCTCGATCTGCTGGCGGGTGTCATCATCGCCCAACGCCCACAGCACGGAGACGGACTTCGACGGGGAGAACACCAGGTCATAGCCGGCGACGGCCTGCTGCTGCGGCCGCGACGCGGCGGTGATGAACCGACCCAGTTCTTCCTTGTCGACCGGTTCGCGGCCCTTCGCGTCACGGAACGCGATCGCGCCCTCCCGCACTCTGATCCGGCGCCGTTCTTCAGCATTCGGTTCGCGATGGTTGATTCGAGTGAACGCCTCGTAACCGTCCCGGATCTGCGCGCCGAGCCCGTCCTCCTTGACGTCGTAGCGGTAGTAGGAGGCGCCCAGCTTGACCGCCGGATGCTTCGCTCCGGCGTCCAGCAGGGCGTCAGCGTTGGGATGCAGGCCCTCACCGTAGAGGGCCTTCATCTGCGCCTCCGTGACCTCGCCGTGCACGGACCGGGCGGCATCCGCGGCGAAGATCGGGCGGCCCTCAGCGTCGCGGCCGGTGACGATCTCACCGAGCCCGGCCAGGCCGGCGCCCATCCAGACGCCGGCGGGATTGCCGTCGGCGGTGTAGTAGTCGCCCAGCTCACGCTCCGTGTCGCGGCGGACATCGGCGGTCGCGACCTCGCTCGTGTAGTAGGTGTACCCGTCCCCCGCGGTCAGCTTGTGGAGGGTCATCACACCCAGCAGCATACCCAGAAGGTCAAAGATGCAAGAGGTGTGACGACCCAGTGACCGAAGAATGAGGGAACGAGCGCACGAGGAACGAGAAAGCGGGGTCAGGCCGAAACCGCAGGTTTCGCGCGGAGAAGACGCCCATGAAAGCGAACGAAGAGAGCACGGGCGGCTTCGGTGCGGCCAGGAACGAGGATGCGGCGGTGGGCGGGTGCAGCGAAGCGGAAGCCGTCCACGGACGAAGACGAGTGGGGCCGCACCCGCGAGGCCCGCGCCGACCAGGTGCGGCCGAGCAGACAGGGCAGCCGCAGGCACCTCCATCTCGCGCGCGGTGGACGCCGGCGAGGCAAGCCGTCCCCTCCCCGACGAAGGAGGGGACGGGGACGCAGCGAGACGCGCCGGCGTGCACCGCGCGCGAGCCCGCCGCGCGGGCGCTGCTACCGTCGGAGACGAAGACGCCCACCCCGGGATCGGGTGTGGGCGTTAGGTGTACCCGCCATAATCGGCTTCATGCCGTCGATATTGTGTCCCTTCTGTCTGAACCGTTCGCACGCTTCCATCCAGTGGGGCCGTGTGTTTGAGAATGGCCGCAGGATTCGGATCGCGGCGACGTGCGATCACTGCGGCTCACTGTCGTCGGCCGAGGGCCCGGTCTCCCTTTCAATGTCTGAGACGACCCACCCGGACAACATCAGTTCCGCTCTCGCCGGGAGGGAAAAGGAGTTGGAGTGGTGGCCAAAGGTCGGTGTCTCGCCGGAGGTCGAGGACGTTCCGCCATCGATTGCTCGCGCCGCGCGCGAGGCGTACTCAAGTGCCAGTGTTGGGAACTTCATGGCCGCGATCCTGATGGCTCGCACGGTCGTCGAAGCGACGGCAAAAGCGAACGAGATCGCAACAGGCACCCTGGCCAGCAAGATCAATCAGATGAAGGATCGGAGCCTGATTCGGCCGGCGATTGCTGAGCAAGCGCACGAGGTTCGCTTCATGGGCAATGACATGGCACATGGCGACATCGATGCCGCCCCCGACGCCATCGACGCCGAAGAGATTCTCGCTCTGATGGGCGAAGTGCTCACCGAGGTCTTCCAAGGGCCCGCGCGCCTGGCGCGGATCCGCGCACGTCGCACAGAGCGAGGCTGACGGCGACTGCCAGCGGCACGCCTGGTGTTGGTGGTCGGGCCTCGAGTTCGTGGCATGGAGTCGACGCAGCTGGTGGAACGGATCGCAAAAAAGCACGGACGGGAGCTGGAACAGTCCTGCTCTCCGGCGCGAAAGATCAGCTGACGACGATGTACTCCCGGCTCTTCCTCATCGACGACGGCTACGCGCTGGATCGGCCCGCGACGTGGGATCGCGGATCCGAACTCGTCGCGGTGCTCGGCCAGCCGGTGCGCAGCTAGAGAGCGCGCATGGGCCGTGCCGGCTTGGGATCCGGTTCCGGATCGGAGCCAGGGAGGGCAACCGAGTTCACAGCGTCGCGCATCTGCTTGGCCATGATGCGACGTTCCTCGTCTGTGGCTGGCCAGTCGGTGAGGACCGCGTGCACGATGACGCCGCCGCGCGCGGTCGTCTCCATCGGACGGCCCAGCTCGCGAGCGACAGCGCGCGCGATCCGGCGCCACTCATTGAGGGTGACGGGCAGCTGGTCGATCTGCGCGTGAGCGGATCCGCTCTGCTGCAGCTGCAAACGGGTGGACTCGGCCACACCAGCCGAGGGAAGAGATGCCACCGCATTCATCCCTCCAGCGTAGAACCGGCAGCGCGAGCGTGGCGAGACGCGAGCCGGTCGACGAGCTGGACCGCCGGGATGGCGAGGTAGCGGATCCGGCCGACGTTGATCAAGTGAGGGGGAACGTTCAGCCACACGGCCGCGAGCTCGCGCGCGGACTCACGCACCTCGGTGCGGGAGCGGGCGGCACTGACGCAACCGAGTTCGGGAATACAGATCAGCCACACGAGCCCGTCGCGGGTGGTGAGGACGGTGACGTTACGCAACAGCGAACCTCGTTCCGTGACTCCGGCGCCGCCGAAGAGATCCACGCTACCGCCGGCGGTGCCGAGAGCGCGTTCGGGGTGCGGTGGTACCGTGCTGGCAGGTCAACTTTTCACGCCCCAGCCGCAGTGTGGGCGTTAGGTATTTGGTGTGGAAGGAACTGGCCTGATGGCTGTACGAACGAAGACTGCCGGCGCTGTGGATGCGAGAGCGAAAGCGCGCGAGCGTGCCGCTGCGTTCCGTGAGCGGGAGGCGAAGCTGGAGAGCTTCGCGGTGGACTACTTCACCTCGGCCGACAAGATCGACGCGATCGAAGTCGACCTTGAGGAATCGATCGTCAAGCTGCGCAAGCGCGCGGCGGAACGCGCGGCATCCGCGCGCGATGAGGTGAACGCTGCGATCGCCGGTATGGCCGCGTTGAGCGTGCCGGCGGTCGAGATCGCCGAACGCCTCGACCTGCCCGTGAACGCGGTGCGCGCCGCGCTGCGCAGCGCGGCCGATACCGGCGAAAGCGTCGGCGATGAGGCAGAACAGCCGGAGGCCGACGACGCGTCGGATGAGTCGCACGAGGAGTTCGCTGCGTGAACACGGAACGGACACGCCGACCAGGGGCGAGGGGCGCCGCCGCGATCACCGGTCCTGGTCCTGAATGAACGCGGCCGGTGATCAGCTCACCATGAAGGCCTCGAGCCGGGATCGGTTCTGGTCGCACGTGATCAAAGGGCCGGCGGAGGATGACTGCTGGATCTGGGTCGGCGCGATCGCGGACGACGGCTACGGCCGCTTCTGGACCAAAGCCGGCGGCCGTCAGCGCGTGCTGCGGCCCCAGCGCGTCGCGTACGAGCTGATCACCGGCCGCCCGCTGACCGAAGAAGTAATGCTGCTGCACTGGTGCGACGTCCCGCTGTGCGTGCATGCCACGGTCGACGCCGCGACGTCGCACGTCCGGGAGGGAACGAACCGCGACAACATGCTCGACCGTTCCCAACGCGGCCGCTACGCTGGCCCGTCGACCGCGCTCGGTCAACGCGGCGTCGCGCGTAGCGAACGTGCGCAACGATCACGAGACCTGCGCGCCGTGCTGCTCGAGCACGGCTGGGATCGCGAACGCATGGCAGCCGCGGCCACCGGCGTCGACGAAAACCAGCCGGCACTGTTCTAACCGGATTGGAGCGGCGAAGTTCACAACGGCGCAGAGCCAGTCAGGCCGCGTCGTTCGCGGACCATTCGGCCCAGCAGCGGAGCCCGGTCACCGGTCCCGGGCTACGGCGCGGTCCTTTTCGAGTGTTGTCGTCCGCTCGGTGAACCCTGCCGAGTGCCCGGCCGACGGTCATCACCAGCCGGGGGTGCTCGAAGGCAAGCCCCGCGAACGCATCCCTGGCATCGACCGGGTAGGCGTCTACCGCGGTACTTCGGGATCCTCGGTGCGGGATGGGCGCGGGGGCTGACCGCGCTCGGTCAGGATTGCGTCGACTTCCGCGATCGCCGCATCGAGCGCGGCCGGCGCCGCCGTGTCTACGCGAGCGGCCAGGAGCGCGCGGTGAGCGTCCCGGATCAGCTCCGTCAGAGGATCGGTCACCCCGCCATCCCAACCGCCGTGTTGAGCACCGAGCAAGCCCCCATCCGAAGGGAGCGCATGGGGGCGGGGCTGGTGTACCAGCCGCACACCGGCCCTGGCTCGATCACCGGCGCACCTCCTGCGGCAGGTCTCGACGGCCGGATCGGAGGGTCCTGCACTTACTTCTCGGGGGCGGCGGGGATGCGTGCGATCAGCGCGGCCTGGGTGGTCTGCAGCGCGGCGATCGTGCCATGTGCCTCGCTCAGTTCCGCCTGCAGCTGCGCGAGCGTCTGCGCGTAGTGGTCGCGCGTTGTGGACAGCTCCGCGACGGCCGCCTCGGTGGCCTCCCTACTCTCGTCCGCGGCAGCCTCGAAACGGCCGGCCTCGTCAGTAAGGCGCGCGACCTCCGCGGCGTGGGCCGCATTCGCGGCGTCGAGGTCCACGACGAGTTCGCCGAGTTCGCGCTCCTGGTGCGCCCGCGCCTCAACCCACTCCCGCTCCAGCGCCGCGTGCGTCTCGGCCGCCAGCCTCGACGCTTCGGACCACAAGCCTCCGGCCAGACGCGCGGCCTGTTCGATCAGGGCCGGCGGAGCCGCGGCGATCGCGGATCCGGCGTTCTGTCGCTCTTCGCGCCACTGCTTCAGATACCGCGTCGCGTCCGCGTTCGACACCCCCGCCAGCTCCCGCACCGACGCGACCGTCGGGTTGCGTTCAGCGCCGATGGTGTCCGCCGCCGCGTACACCCGTTCCATGCTCGACAACTCAGCCACAGTCACATCTCCCAAACAATCGGAATAGTAGTAGTAATCCTACTACTACTCCGACGATCGCGCTAGTGGTGCTCCACCGCCGGCGCGCTATCGAAGAGCGACGGGAGGGGGCCCATCGGCCCCGGGGCGTCATCACCGGGCAGGGTCGGCTCTCGGGGCCGCCCCGGCCGGGGCCACCATCCGGGGGAGGGGAGCGCCCTTGCCGCCGGGATGGCCGGCCCATCTGGCTCGCGGTCCCGACAACATCGGCAGAGCGCAGCGCTGCCGTCCAAGAGAACGAGGCCCCTCGTCAGCCGCGTTGGCGCACTCTCCGCACCCCCGGGCGACACGCTCGGCTTGAAGTGGGTGTAGCCAGGAGCCGGTACGCCCGCATGGTCCGCTTCTAACCGTCTTGACGAAACGCAACTATCGGTCAAATCGATCAGAGTGACTGGAACGATCATTTGGTACACTCGGAGCATGACCGATGTGCTGCCTGTTTCCGACGCTAAGCGACAGCTGGGCGCGATTGTCGACCGGGCACACCTTGGTCACGAACCGGTCTACCTTTCGCGCCGCGGGCAGCGGGTCGTCGCCATCGTCGATGCCGACGAGTTTGATCGTCTTCTCGAACTGGCCGAAGACACCGAGGATGCGCAGGCGGCGATCGTGGCACGTCGCGAAATGGACGAGACGGCCGGTCTGCCGATCCCGTGGGACGTGGTGAAGGCGGAGCTCGGCCTGGCGTGAGCTACCGCATCGACGTCGCCCCCGCCGCCGGGCGGCAGCTCCGCAAGCTCGACCCGCAAGCCCGGCGCCGAGTGCAGGCGGCAATCGAACTACTCGCCGAGGATCCGCGTCCGCCGACGGCGAAGATGCTCGTCAACAGCGGCGGCGCCTGGCGCGTACGCGTTGGCGACTACCGCATCGTGTACGACGTCGACGACGGGCTGCTTGTGGTCCTCGTTCTCTCAGCCGGACACCGCCGCGAGATCTATCGCTGACCAGCGGGCCGCCAGACCTACGGCGACGCGGCCGCTTGAACACGACCCGCCGAGCCGGCAGCTACCAACGGTCACCACACGTCAGGAGTCAACCGAACCTTCAGCAGTCCCCAACCAGACGGTTGCGAGACATAGTTGCAAGAATCACCCTCACACTGAACTGTGACGTTGATCGCTGGCCGGCGTTGATTCTTGATCGATTCGTGGCGTCAGCCGTTGATGACGAGGACTCTCGCGGCGGCTTCGCTAACTAGAACCCACCCCGTCACCGACAGTTGCGACGTTCCCTGGAACTCAAGTGCGAACGACAGGGGGCAAAACATCATGCCGAGCCCAGCAGGCCAACCCCCACCAGGATCACTCCAAAGCAGGTACGAAGAAAGCAACGGGGCGACCGCAGCCGCTGAGCGGCCGCCAGGAACGACGAAAGGGCCGGACCCACCCTCGGGTGGCTTCCAGCCCTTTCGTGTCTCGTCAGGCTTCCTCTGGCGGTTGCAGTTCGTCTGCGAGGTGGCCGGCTGGCGGCGCCGTGCAGGGCGCGGGGGATCGCCGGGCTTGTTCTCGTCTTGCGAGCCACCACAACGTTGTCGACGTTTTGCGGTCTCGCGCTGGCCGGTGGGGCCCTCGGTGGCGCTAGCGTCTCGTGGAGGCTCGCCGAACGGGTTGGGCGGAGGAGGCGCCGCGGAAAGGCGCTTTCGTTGGTTCCTCAGCCGCTGAGCCGATGGGTGCTGTGTTCTATACGGCGATGAGGCGGTAGGTGGGCTGAATCGTGACGCCTGCGGTGGGTGTCGTCACGACTCCCTCGCCGTCGTTAGCGACCAGTGTCCTGTCGATGAAGGCGACGCTGTCGTCGGGGCAAATGTCCGGGAACAGGGTCCTTGTGAATAGGTATGACGCGGAGCCCTCGGACGATCCGGTCACTGACTGCTGCCATTCGATGATGATGACGGCACCCGGCTGAAGCGGAGCGACGGTTGTGAACTGGGCTGCGGCGGTCTGGTTCTGTCCGTTGCCGGGGTGCCGTCCGCCGGGCGAAGCGAAGCGCCGCACCGATATGCCGCGTCCACAACTCCTGATACGCGCGGCCGTCTCCATCCCGGAGCAGACCCAGAAGCACGTCATCCGAATAGCCGGTGTACAACCCCGCCGACGTGTCCACTTGCGGCATCCGCGATCCCTTCAGTGCAACTTCCCGAACGCGCGACGCGAAACCGGATAAGGCGACACGAGAATATCGGCCAGCGGTGCCCTCTGCTCAGCTACGCACTCCACGAGCACCCGCATCACGCCGAGATCGTGCATTCGAACACAAGACGAGCCGAAATGTGACGCGAAACGCTACTGACACCCCGTTGGAGATGATCGACTCTCAGGGAAGTGGTGCAGTTCGACTGCCGTTGCGACCGTGGGGGCGTGGGGTCTATGGCCCCGGACCGAGAGTCGGGTTTGTCACTGCGGCGGGTTCTTCAGTCGGCGGAGAACATCGCGCATCGTTCGAGCATTCGGGAAGCCGCTTTGACGAGCGATCTTCTCGAAGTCGTCGCGGCCGCCGCGCGGCTGGGTTGCCAGGAGCTGTTCCGCGCGTTGGGCGCGCGCGCGCTGCAAGCTCTGCAGCGGTGTCGTCCCCGCCACCCGGAACACGCGTTGCAGGTACGGTTTCGACACGCCGAGCTGCGACGCGATCGTGTCCAGGGAGAACGTCGGATCCGCGAAGCGCGTGCCGATCAACGTGGTCGCGCGTCGGAACAGCGCCCGTTCGGATGGCGATCCGGGGTGTGCGACTTCTGTATCAGCTTCGAGGATGACCGCCGCCAGGGCTGCCTCGAGCGACGCCTCGAAGTAGGGGAACTCCGCGGCCTGAGGTTCGATGGTCGAGTTCAGAAGTGCCGTCACGATCGATGCCAGCACGGAACGGGCGCCGTTCAATTCCTCGGCATGATGCAGCACGCGATGCAGAGACAGCGGCGCAGGGATCCGCGCCGCACGGGTCTCGATCTGGATCAGCGCAGTCGGTTCCGCGAGCGTCAAAGCCAGCGGCTCCGACGGCTCGGAGAGAAGTAACGCGCCGACCTCGAAGGGCGCCACGCCGGACTCGGAGTCGGCCGTGGATCCGAGGCCCTCGATGACCAGTGTCGCCTCGACGATGCCCGCCGTGTTCGGCGCCGAACGCCGAATCAACGTCGCCGGTGTGAGCCAGAAGCGCCGGATCGTGAAGTCGCCGTTCGTGATCTCATCCCCAAACAGCTGCAGTGTTCGGAGATCCGATTGCACACCCCAGCCTCGGATCGACAGCCAGTCCGCAGCCGCCTCAGCGATCCTCGACACGTTCCGCTCGACCGCCCGCAACATCGGTGCACGCGCGGGCAGCCCCGCGGCGGAGGCGGGCGTGTACCGGAGGCTCTGCTCGTCCTGCGGCACTTCATCGATCGACATCGAGGCAATAGTCCAATGTCGATCGAGAGCCGAGCCACGTTGAACACAAAACGAGCCGAATCCGGTACGGATACGAAACGCGTAGCCGATGTGGGGACGTGAGAGAGCAGCCTCTCGGCCACGACGGCCATTTCCTACCCCACCGAATTGCTGGCGGCGGCGGACGGCCAGTCAACTAATCGCGAATGTAGGCCGCCTATCCGTCGGGCGTGATTTGCGTCGAACTTCGGCGTCTTTATCGTTCTGAGGCGGGTCGATGTCGACCTTGGGGCACCCACCCGAGAACGTAGGCGTAGGACCGGCCGAGGCGTCTTTCGCATCCGGGCGACAAGGAACGCGCCGGTCGGCGACGTCTTTCGCGTCGAACGGTCAAGCGTGTCGTCGCCGGAAACATCGCTCACCTAGTTTCGCGTCAGCGGTCTCAAAATCCGAAGCCGCGGCAGCCCCCTACGGGGCCGACCGAACGCGACGCCGTGCCCGCCTCCGTGTAGACGTGGCGGCGTCCTCAACCTTGGGAGAACCTCCGTGCATCCTGCCCACCCCTCAACGCCCAGCCGCCGATCCGTTGTCACCGCTGGAGCGTGGTCGGTCCCCGCGATCGCGCTTACCGTCGCCGCACCGTCCGCATCGGCTTCGACGTCGGTGCCGTTGCCTGCGCTGACTTTCCGTGTGCCGTTCACCTCACACGAGATGCTGAGCTACGCGATCGAGCAGACCGGTTCGACCAACTGGATCGGACTCGTCAAGGACTACTACTACGGGCGCTTCGACAACGCGTCCTACGCCGCGATCATGACCTGGGAATCCGAGACCGGAAACTCATTCCCTGCCACGGCCGCCGTCAGCGGCGCCGTGCAGTTCTACGTCAACGTGCGCTACGAGGCGAACAACGCGTCCGACGGATTCGGCTCCCTCTCGGATGGTCCCTTCATACGCAATGACACGGTCAGCGGAACGATGAGCTGGGCCGCGGGCCGCTACTACATGCCCGACTACTCGGAGGTGATCGACGCGTACGACGTCGAGGCGAAAGCCAAGCTGGCTGAGCTTGAGGCCATCCTCTACCCGCAATGGGAGGCCCAGATCGACTGGGCAGAGGTGGGCCTAGGCACCGTCCGTGACCCGTATCAGTGGACCGCGACGTACACGGCAGCGCTCTCGTTCGCGTCGACCCCCTTCGCGATCCAACCCGACTTCACGGGACTCGGCACACCGCCCACGATTGTCTACGACATCAACAATTTCCCATGGACAGCCGGCTGAACGTCCCGCGAAGGAGCCAGTTCGCGGCCATGGAGCCCACCTTCCGATGGTCGCGTCCTGCGAAGTGAGAACGGTAACCAGACGCTCCCCGTACAGACATCCACCAATACCCCACGGACTGGGCCCGGTAGACGCCGCCGTGTCGGAATCGTGAATGAACGGGACTGTCTGATAAACGGTGTGTGGGTCTGGCGCATTTCTAGTATGCGTGGGGGTGAGATTCGGAGGCGGCGGTCGCGCCTTGGGTGGGCGTTCTCGGAAACACCCGGCCAAACACTCTCCGCATGAAGCATCCGCCAATGCGCCATGAAACCGAGGTCCGGCAGCAACTGATGCCGAGTTCGGTCGCGATGGTGCGATGTCGGGCCATCTCGATGCCCTGGCGCCAGGTGATGGAGCGGTGCTACTCGCGCTGCTCACCATAGGGCCTGGCCATCCCGAATTCCGTCCTTCGTAGACGAGCGATATTCGATTACGTGGATGTCACCACCCGGATGATGGGGATATCTCACCGCGTAGCGCGGAAGACGATCCAGAAGCCCCCTCAAATCGCGCGAGTTTAGACATCCGGACGCGCGCGCACTGATATACAGGTTTTCCTTGTCGCGGGCGAAATTAGCCTATGTTGGAAGATAAGGAAACCACATGCAGAACATTCCCTCCTTCGACGGATCTTCGGAGCTTGAGCCGAACGATTCGCCCAAACGGCGGACCGTTATGGCTGGTGCGGCCTGGACGATTCCTGCGATCGCGGTTGCTGCGGCAGCTCCGCTAGCAGCTGCATCTACAGCGCCGCAACCGGACCTATACAATTTCGCTGCCACCGGTGGTGCAGCTGCCCCGGGCGAGAAGATCAGTCCATATGTACGGATTCGAAACCGGTCAACGAACCTGCCAGTCGCCGGTCAGATCGGCGTCGTCTTTTTCGCGCCGTCCGAAGGTTTCGAACTGCGAGACACGAATGGCGCTATTGTCGCCACGCTGCCTGGGACCCCTACAGACGCATCCGGGCGCTCGTTTCCGGCTGACGGCGGCGTCTACGTGAAGATCGATACGGTGTCAGGGACGCTCGGTAGTCTCTCGGCGTCGTGGACCAGCCCGGCGCCGGAGAACCGGAACTACGGAACCGACTCCCTCGACCTCGAGGCACTCTAGCCTCGACCCCTCACGCGTCAAACGAAGTTTCTTCACTACACCCCGTCCCTCCTAACCATCTCCGGCGTGCGTCTCGTATCCCTAGGGTTGCGAGACGTCTCGCGTTCCGATCGAGCGCGAGCACGGTTGACAGCGAAATTCGGTGTGAATGGCAGCGCTCGGTGGCGGCATTGTGACATCACTCCGTGTCGTAACACGGCCTCGCGCGCGAAGCGGTCGGTCCATCACGCGTGATGGACCGACCCCTGGTGGTACACCGCACGCCATCTCGACTCGTGTCGACGCCAAACGGTCGCTCGTTGCGAGGGGCGTCCGGCGAAATGTAGTTGATATGTGACCAGGTAGAGGTCGTTCGCCAGTGCGAGAACTGAGAAGTTGTCGATGCGCCAGGCCTCGTCGTCGGGATCGGTACCGTCGGCGTAACGCCGTGCCACGGTATCGATGACGTCGCCACGGCTATAGAGCGCGCCGGAGGCGCCGACCTCGAAGAACTCATCCTCCAGCAGCGCGCTAATGGCTTCTCGGTCCGCGCCTGACGGAAGGCGGTGAGTGATCGGTTCCAGGGCCAGCAGCTGGCCAGCAGGATCCTCATGGTCTGTCACCAGTGCATTCTCTCTTTCGGCGTTGGTCACGGCCGTCTGCACGTCGCGCCTAAACGCGCCGACAGTCCCGCGGCGAAGGTGAGAGTGAAGGAGCGTCGTTCGCCCGCGTCGTTCTCGGCGACGACGAATCCGCCCAGCGCTGCTCTTACGATCCACCACTCGAGTGTTTTTCCGCTGCGGGCTTGGAATCGTGCGCCGGGTAGCGGCGTGCCGTGCTGCCGGGTCCGATCGCTCGTGAGAAGGATGCTGATCTGGTTGAGGGAAAATTGTTGCTCGATGTTCCCGACCGTCATTGCGGTTGCGGTGCCGCTATCGACGTGGGTGACGGTCCAGATGAGGCGTTCAAGAGGCCCGTCGGGCCCGCGGGTGGTGAACGCTGTTCCCGGGCCGATGGCCGATCGGCCGTCGGCCCGGGGTGTGGCGGCGGTTGAATTCACGTGCTGTCTCCACTGGTATGCGGGCTCTTATGGCGGGTGGCGCGGAGTTGGACCCCATCGCCGATCGGGGTGGTGACGCTGCGGCCCAGCTCGCGAGAGTTGCTTGACGTTGTTAGTCGTTGACAGAGACGTCGACGACGGCGGAGTAGGTGTTCCCGTCCAGGCCCACCCAGGTGGCGCGGATCGCTCCGAGAACCCCGCGGGGCGCATCGGTGTTGAAGGTGACGCTCCCTCGCGCTGCGCCGGTTGCGTCGCTGAGCGCTGATCCGATGTTCAAGGTGAAGGAGCCGCTGATGTATTCGAACAGCACCGTCTGACCTTCGATCGGCGCCCCGGTCGCCTTGTCGCGGATGCGCGCCCCGGGCCCATCCTCGGTTCCGGCGGAAAGGGTGGTCCCGGGCTCCCCAGTGGCCGAGATGCCGGCGAAGTCGTAATCCAGTACGGGCTGTTCGCCGCTCGCGGCCGCGTTCGGCGCGGTCGCGACGATCGCAATCGCCGGGACGGCCCAGGCCGAGGCTCGCGTAATCGTGCGGCGGGAAAGGTTCTTGGGGTTGGATCGGCTGCTGCTTACCCCGAGCGGGGGTGGGATGCGAGCTATGTCGTTTCTGACCGCAGAATAAGTCGCGCCGCGCGTATCGCGTCGGGTGCGGTCACTCTCAGCGAGATCGCCCAGGCGTCTTTCGTGAGCTGGCATGAACCTGTTGTGGTGCGGCAGCTGGGGTCGGTGACGAGGAACCCCGCATGTTCGAGGAGCTGTAGCGTCTGATCGCGCGCCCTGTCGGGATCGCTGACTTGGTAGGTGAAGTTCCAGACGGTGGGTGTTGTCGCGGTGTAGTCGTGGTCGGTGGCGATCAGCTCCCCGGGCACCACGTCGAGTGCCGCAGGAGCGTCGGTCGGGTAGGGGACCGTTTCGAGCCGGCCGGCAACATTCTGCGGATGCGGCTGGCGGAGCGCGTCGTCGCGCCCGACGGAGGGTTCGGGGTTCGTTGATGGATTGAAGGCGCCGCTGGCGATCAAGAGGGCAAGGATCCCTAGCGCGATCACGACGGCTATCCAGGGGCCGGTTCCTGGTGGATGTGGTGGTCGCGTTCCTTTTTGGTGGCTGATCGGTCGTGCTTGTGGTTCCCCTGGTCCCATGCTTGTGATCCTAATTCGTGAGTGGCTGTCATGGTCTGGTTCGGTGGGCGGAGCTGATCGGGGTGGGCAGGGCGGTTGTCGCGTGGGTGAGCGGGATGATCTCATCGGTTGAGTTCTCGTCTGATGACGTCGCGCATGGTTCGTATGCTCCGGAATCCTGTTCGTTGGGCGATGTCGGTGAGATCGTGTGCGCTGGTGGCGTTCAGGCTGGTGATCAGGTCGTGGGCGCGGAGCGCACGCGTGTGTTGAAGGTGGCGTAGAGGGGTTGTTCCTGCTTGGCGGAACACGAGTTGTACGTAGGAGGCAGAGACGCCGAGTTCCGCTGCGGCATCCGCGAGGCCGAAGTCGGGGTTCGCGAGGTGCGCAGCGAACAGCGCGACCGCTCGGCGATACAGAGAGCGTGACGCGGATGTCCCTGCAATGATGGGGGCGTCATGGTCATCGACGAGAAATGCCGATGCGGAGGACTCCGCTGCGGTACGCAGATAGGAGAACGAGGCGGATCGGGGATCGACGCTCGAGTTCAGGATCACGGTCGAGATGTTGCTGAAGGCGACCCGGCCTGCCGAGGACGCGGCTTGGCTTGCGATCAGTTGCTCCGAACCATCCCCCGCAGCGAGGTGGGCGCGCGGTGTTGTGAGGCTGATGAACGCTGCGGGAGCGACCGTTTCGATGGTGAGGGGTTGGCTGGGGTCGCTGAGCAGCGCTGACCCGGTTTCGAAAGAGACCTCCCCGAAACGGGCCGCCCTGATTCGGCCACGACCTTCGATCACGAGGGAGAGCTCCGCCGATCTGGATGACGTTCGCCGGACGGGACGTACAGCGGTGAGAGCGGAAACCCACAGCCGCCGAAGCTCGAAACCCGAGGCGCGTACGGCGTCGCCGTAGAGGAAAAGGGGGCGCGCATCTCGCATCACGTGCCAGCCGCTCCGCGCCAGCCAATTGACCGCATCTCCGTCTCGGAGGGCGACATTCCGCTCCACCCAAACAGGATCAGGTGTCACGGATCTGCTCGGGCTATCGCCGAGAGTTGCTGAGTTGTCTCTCACGACTAAGACAATGGCGAAAGCTATACACCATGACGCGGGTGACGTGAGACACGAATGGACAGTTCGTGAAACACGAATATTCCGCGGATATGTCGCCGAGTAGCTATCGCGTGGGCTGTACTCGATTCCGTTCCGCGGGAGTCGCGGGAGGAATGAGGAATAGCAGGCCGTGGTGAACGAGATGGAACAGACGGATGAGGGCGCCGGCCTTCCCGAAATAACCAGGATGGGTCGGCGAACGATCATGCAAGGCGCGGCGTGGACGATCCCGGTGGTCGTGGGAGCAGCGTCGGCGCCGCTCGCTGCGGCGTCGGTACCCAGCGAGTGCGTTCAGGTCGGATCGGTTGTCGGTTTGACGGTTCCTAATGTGTCGAATGGGGCGAACCAGGCTCCCACGAAGGTGGCGGGCGGCTACATGGTGAGCGTTCCGGCCGGTACGACGACAATCTGTTATCGAATCGGTGGTGGCGGTGGCGGCAGCGACACCGGGACCATCGGCGGATACGGCGGCGACGGCGGTAGCGGTGCGTTGATCACGGGGTCGATCCCGGCGAACATGGTCGGCTCGACCTTCCAGGTCATCATCGCTAGTGGCGGTCAGGGTTCCGAGTACGCGAACGCGGCCGGCTCGTCGCTGGACTACGGCGGATCCGGGTACACGACCGGCGGTGACGGCGGGTTCTTCGCCGCCGGTGGCGGTGGTAGCTCGGCGATCCTGACCACGGGCGGATCTCCGCTCGTCGTCGCGGCCGGCGGTGGTGGCGGTGGAGGTAAGGGCGGTAACCCGCCTGGTCAGGACATCGGCTACAGCGGCGCCCACGGCGCTACCGCGGACGCCCTGATCCCCAACGGCCCCGGCGGGACGGGTGTGATCACTCGCGACATCTCCGGCACCGTTCCGGCGACCATGTCCACGCCCGGCGGCGCAAGCGCGGTCTACGCAGCCGACGGCGGCAACGGCCAGTCCGTCGGCTACAGCACGACGACTCAGATCAATGTCGGATTCTTCCTCCCGGACCCGAACCCGACGACGAAGCAGCCGGGGTGGGGGTTCCTCAGTCCCTTCACGAACGGCGCAACGGGACCCGGCGGCGGCGCGATGGGCGGCGGCGGCGGCGGCGGCGGCGGCGGCTACCAGAATGGTGGGCTCGCGGGGTCAGCGACCGCGAACGGCTGGAACGGTAACGTCAACACCGCAGCCGAGGTCTTCGGTGGTGGCGCCGGCGCGGGTCAGAGCTACGTGGCCACCGGAATCGGCGGCGGCTTCGACCCGGCTGGGGCCGGCAACGGCGGCTACGCCCCGACCTCGGGTGGCGTCTCCAACCCTGCTGTCCCCACCAGCCGCGGCGGCGACGGTTTCGCGACGTTCACCTTCTACCAAGGCTCCGACTGCGCCTGCTAAGCGCTCCGGCAGATCGTGCGCCACTCCCGGCGCACGATCTGCCACAACCCATCGCGAATACCGGCGTGTCGGACTTCTGCGATCCGAACGCTCACCACTCCCCCTAGCAGAGAAAAGAAACCAACATGACGGGCGTAACGATCCGAATTCCGGTCTCGCTTCAGCGCCGTCAAACCGATCGGTGATAATCGTCCTTATCCGTCGGCGGATGCTTCTGCCGCGCGCGAAAGCCGTCCGTCGGCGTCCGCGCGAGTGGAGCGTTGCCGTCGTGGTCGCGGCGTTTTCGCGTTCACAGACCGGACCGCCCACCGGCACCCGAACAAGGAGCACACCGCCATGCCCACACCCGACACCGCTCGAGCCAGATCGATGAGCCTGCTCCCTCGACGAACCGTTGTCGCTGCAGCCGCTTGGGCGACACCCGTCCTCGCTTTCACCGCCGCAGCCCCGGCCGCTGTCGCGTCCGAATCGATGGTATGCCCCACAGGAGTGATGCCGGCCGTGATCGTGTCGCAACTCGATCCGTCCGACTGGCTCGTCTTTCAGGCGCGCTCATGGTGGACGATGTCAAGCAAATACTTCGGAATCGACACAACGCTCGTCGATCCCGCGGTCTACGGCACGACCTACGAATTCTCTCTGCTGGGCGGAACACGATTCACGACAACGAGCGGCGGCAGCGGCGTCGCCCCGTGGTACATGTTCCCGAGCACGTTCACAGGCACGGTCGGCTCGATCACCCCACTTCCCATCGTCGACGAGACGATCGGCGACGTGAACCTGCTGGTCGTGCCGGACGTCTACGACCCGAATTCGAACGTCGATGTGTCCTTCGACGCTTCCGATGCATACACGCCGTCGTCGGTGCAGTTCACCGTCGAGTTGCGATTCACCAGCCCGACGACGGGCCAGCAGATCGTCTGCATGCAAGAGCTCTTCTACGACGTCGCGAGCACATTCACCGGTGGGCCCATCATCAACGGACACGGCAACCTCCACCTGACAGGCACCATTGCCGCAGCCTGACCCCAGGTCCCTCTCGAGTCGCAACCACCACGAACTCGCGGTGCTGACACACATGGCGGCGTTGCGGTCCCCCTGATTCCCCTCCCGTCGCGTCAAGGCGCTCTCGTCACAGCACGGCGCGCAGCGTCCGTGCGGCCGGTCTCGACGGATCAGTCTTGGAGATCTCGAACGAGTTCGAGCAGTCGGTCGGCGGTGCGCCGATCGGTGAATCTGTCACTTCGTCCCAGCAGGCCGGCCATGTTCTCCAGTACGTTCGCGGCGAAGTCGCTGGAGCCGTCTCGGGCGCAGGAATACGCGAACTCGGCATGATGAGCAGGACACCTTCTTCCCCGGTGGGCGCGGCGTTGTTCGTCAGCAGAGGGCCTGGCATCTCGCCAGGGTAGGGGGCTGCCTGACGCTCTCGCCTAGCCACGGTCGATTTCGTTTTTCCGCGGTCTGTCGCATCGCGTTCTCAAGATCCGGGAGAGCCATTCTCCTCGAGAACGAACGAACTAGAAAAAGTCTTCCGTCGAGGTTGATGACGCGAGAAGCGAGCACGAAGTTCCCGAAAGACGACGATTCTGAGCGTTCGTGGCGAACGCCGGAGTGCTTGAGGTCTACTCGATTTCGATCCGCGAGCGTCGTGGAAGAACGAGGAATTGTGATCTTGGTAGAAGAGATGAAGCCGGAACTCCCCCAGCACGGGGCCGCTTCCGAACTGACCCGAAGCGGAGTCCATCGCCGCACGCTGGTACGGGGGGCGGCGTGGACGATCCCTGTCGTCGCCGTCGCGGCGACGGCCCCCACAGCAGCGGCAAGCGGATGCGTCAGCGGTAGCTTCACAGCGACGGCGCCGAGCAGCTCGAGTAGCCCCGCGGCGACGACGAGCACGTTCGTTGTGCCCAACGCAGTGACCACGTTGACCTTCGCGGTCGCTGGGGGCGCCGGCGGCAGCGCGACCTATTGGGATCACGCGCCCGTTGGACGCGGCGGTGACGGCGCCCTCGTGAACGGGACCCTGGCCGTGACCCCGGGCCAGGTCCTGACCCTTATCGTCGGCCAGGGCGGCATGGGCGAGGACAACATCGCAGGCGATGTCGATGGCGCCTCCGGTGTGGCGCCAGGGCGCGCCGGCGGCGGCGGCTACGGCGACGGCGGATCCACCCTCTGGTCCGGCGGCCCGAACGCCTTCTACGACAGTTTCGCGGGCGGATCCGGCGGCGGCGGGTCCGCCATTCTGTTGGGCGGCTCCCCGCTCGTCATCGCGGGCGGCGGCGGCGGCTCCGGCGCATGGAACGGCCGCGACATCCCCACCAGCCCCGGATACGGCAAACCACCGCAGAACGGCGGCAGCGGCAACGCTAACGGCACCGCCAATGGGTCGGACGGTAACAACTCCGAACTCGCCGCCGGCGGATGGTTCCCCCCGACGTGGACCGTCTCCGCTGGACACGGAGCGATCGGGGCAACACCGGGCGTCGGCGGTAGCACCGGGACCGGCTCGGGCGGCACAACCACGCTTCTGCCCGGACTCGCCGCGACCGGACAAAACGGCGCGGCCGGCGTATCCGCGGCGCGCGGCGGCCGCGCGCTCGTCTCCGGTGCCGGCGGCGGCGGCTATGCAGGCGGTGGATCCGGAGGCCGCACAGACACGGCATCAGTTCCCAGCACGACCATCCCCTGGGCCATGGCAGGCGCCGCCGGCGGAGCGGGATCCAGCTTCCTCTCCCCCGCAGCAGGCGGCACCTTCACCCAAGCCGGCAACTCCCCCACCGCGCCCCTCGTGCGCAACCCCGGATGGATCACGCTGTCCTGGACCTGCGAATAACACCCACAATCGCAGCTCCGCGAGCGACCCAGTTGAACGAAACGCGGTCGCGGGTCGCACCCGCGACCGCGTGAATCCGCCAGTCACCATTGACCGGGCATAACGCAGGACGGAGGTAGTCGGGGCCACGACCGGCACCGTGGCCCCGGCCCTTCCTAATCCCGCCCAGCACGCCTCGCCTACACGGCACACCCACAGTGACGCCCGCACCACTTAAAGAGTGAGCATCACCTCACGGCGCTGCCTCTGGCTTCGCGATCGCTCCGACCGGCTCCCACACCTCCACTGCGCGAGGCACATACACAACGATCCATCAGATAGCGAATATGAACATAACGAACAACCGGGCCCTCTCCCGCGAGACGGCGCAGAACGCGCGCAAGATCGTGTTGCAGGCGCTGGGCCAGTTCCGAGACCCGCACCTCACCCCCGCGCGGATCCTTCGCACCGCGAACGTTCCACCGCTGCGGACGGCGATCCGATTCCGGCGCGCGTTCGGGCACTCGCTCGCAACACATCTCACCCTGCTGCGCGTCGCCGCGGCGACCGAGGCCATGATCGGCGCGGATCCCCGAGACCCCGACCCGCTGACCACCATCGCCCAGACGGCCGGATTCACCGACGCCGCCGCGCTAGGACGAGCATTCCGCCGTCACCGACAAACCAGCAGCTATGAAGCCCTCCTGCGAATCAGCGCGGCCCGCGACCGGCCACGACCCGAACAGGACTAAGCCCGACACCCCATCTCGCACCGTATCGGCGAAGGCAGAGCGAAGAACACCTGCACACCTGGTCAACGAAACCGGTGCCACATAGCAAAGATGTGCGCTCGGCGCAAGATGCTGCGCTTGACTTTCAAGCGAAGCGACTTCTTGTCATGCTGATATCGGCATCTTGCTGACGGAAAGGGGCCGATGACACACGATCGCGTCTACATCCTGATCGACAGAGGATTATGGGGTAGTGAGCGGATGGTCGGCGCTTATCTGACAGAGAAGGCTCTTCGCGCCGCGATCGACATCCGCCGCTTGGACCTGACGGTCGACATCGGTGACACGCTGCTCGTTCAAACCTGGGCCGGAGGGAATCTTCTCTGCAGCCGCAAGGGCTCAGAACTCATCGACGATACCGCCTAGTTCGGCACCGTAGTGCCGCGACTGTTGGGCAGCTCCAGAGAAGAACGACGCCTGGCGCAGGAACGTAACCACTGCGAGGGATTAGTTCGAAAGTGGGGCCACGGTCCGCCAACCGTGGCCCCGGGGCAGCCGACCGGGGGATGGTCGATCTGCCGAGTCATTTAGATAGCGAACCCGTTCACCATCTAAAATGACCAGTGCTCACTATAGCGAATGTCTGCTTCGCTTCCCTACATAGACAAATCCCGTCGAGGCCCACCGCCGTGATCAGGCGACGGCGAGACAGACGTCGCGGCAGCAAGGCCACGCCGTCCGTTCGTCGCAGTCATCCTCGCGGACGACAGCCTCGGCGGTGTGCGGGTTAGTTGCAGCTGAAGGCGAAGAGGTTGGTGAGTGCGGCCGTGTGGTCGGGCTGCGCGTCGGACCACTGACCGGCGGCGGTGAGGGCGAGTTTGGGGCTGAGCGCGCCGATTGCGGAGGTCCAGGCGCTGGAGATGACGGGGATGGCCGTGGCGATGGAGTTGATGAGCGCGAAGCCGGGAACGCCGGTGACATCCGGGGGGACGAGGGCGCCGAAGTAGCCCCAGAAGGTGTCATCGCCGGGCACGAGCCCGTTCAGAGTCAGTTCACGCTGGATGTCCCAGGTGACGCTGATCGTCACGGTCGCCGCGAGCCCGGAACCGTTGATGACGCGAGTGACGGTGGGCGGGGAGAGGTAGTCGCCCAGGCTGGTCGGGGAGATCCAGAAGTCGCCGGCGACCTTGGGCCCGCTGACGGCGAGGGCGGCCGGGGTGAGCACGGCGGCGACGATCGCGGTGGCGTAGGCAAGGGAGAACGCATCGAACGCGGCTTCGAAGGCGAGGTTGTTGGTTGCGTCGATCCCGAACGGGGCGGGAAGGTTCAGGCTCCAGGTTCCCGTGGCGGTCTCGGTGACCACGAGCTGGCTGGGGATGGGTTCGGAGGGGCTATCCGCATGCACCCGGAACCCGGGCGCGATAAGCCCGGTGCCACCAGCGTCTAGGACGCAGTCGCTGACGATACTCACGTTCCACGGGTTGGTACTGGGAGATGCTGACGCCATGGGCGCGGCGACCGCGACCGCGACCGCGGGCACCGTCCACGCGGCGCCCTTGACGAGGGTGCGGCGGCGGGGACCGCTGGCGGGAATGATGTCGTTCATGAGGGCTCCTGGTGTTTCGGGTGCGGGGCTCGGAGAGCGGAGATGACCGCTCGGTGTCTGTAGCGAGTGTGGCGATCGGGTTCGCGTTGTTGCGACATAATCTCGGAAATGGTTTCTTTCGCCCCTTCCGGTGGCGTCTTTCAGCCGGAGTGCGTCACGCGGGCAGGGTCTTCGCGCCACCCCTGCAAGAGAAACCTGCTGCAGCGTTGAGCTGCCGACCCGATATTTGGAGGATGACATGGCCGACTTCTCGGTCGAACGACAATTAGCGCTACAGAATGAGGAGGCCGTCAGCTGGCTGGAGCATCGCGGTTTTCAGGTGCACAGCTACACGCGTCCGTTTCACGTGTTCACGGACGAGATTCGGCAGGACGACTTCGTGTTGCGTCGGGTGTGGTTCACGGCCGCCCACGCGTCTCGGGCGGCCGACACGGGGCCGGAACGTCGTTTCGAGGCGTCTTTGGTGATCGAGGGCGACGGGACGGTCGATATCGATCGCGCAGGCGCGATCGGTCTCGGTGCCGGGCAGCTGCTGCTGCGCACCCGGGCGGTGCCGCTGGAGGTGCGCACCACGCAGCCGGCGGCCGTGATTCAGGTGGAATCGAAGTGGGACCGGCTAACGCATCTCGGATCCGCTCCGACGGAACCGTTCGAGGCGAATGAGGAGTACGCGAGCGTGTTCGCCACCCTCGCCACCGCGATCCTCAACTCCACGATCGGTCCGACCGATGGCGGTTTCACCGCGCTACGGCGCGCCGTCGAAGCGGCGCTCTCCGCGATCGTGGCCGACCCTTTGACCGGGATCAGGCAGCGAATGGCTTCGGCGGCGCAATGGACCCTGTATCAGCGGGCGGTGACTCTGATCGCTGCCCGCGCGGACGACGCCGCCCTGGACGTCTCCGTCCTGGCGAGTGAGCTCGCAGTGTCCAAGCAGTATCTGCAGCGCGCCTTCCGCGCGGCGGGGACGTCGCCGATGCGGTACCTCCGACTCGTCCGTGCCACCAACGCGCGCGCCCTCCTCGATGCCAACCCTGCAGCCGGCCGAGATGACCTCGAGGCCATCGCCCACCAGACCGGGTTCAACACCGTGGAAACCATGAACGACGTCATCACCCGCGAACTCAGACCCAGCTAACCCTCGACACTAACCCTCGACGAGATCCTGGCGGCGCTCCGGCGGGAGAACGAGGAGGGCGCGGGCAGATGCCCGCGCCCTATCGTCGGCTGCTCACCAGACGCTGACGACGAACCGACCTTAGTGCCCGCCCGAGATCGCAGGTCTCGCCGCACCGCGTGCGGGCTGCCGCCCTGCCGGGGGGACTCAGTCGTCGGAGTCGATCACGTGCACGGTGAATGTGGTCGAGGACAGTGTCGATCCGTCGGTCGCGACCACGTCGATCGTGAAGATGCTCGTGGCCACCACGTCGTTCCCGAACTCGTCCGAGGTAGAGATGAAGAGGTTGCCCGTCGTCGCCAGGCCCGGCCGGACGATGGTTTCCCCGATGCGGTCCTCGAATTCGCTGGTGCTGTGCTCGACACGAGTGGGAGCATCGACGAAGAAGAGCACGTACGGGCCGAAGATCCCGGGGCTGGGTGAGGCGACGGTCGTGTTCGTCACCCGGACGGTCGCACCGGCGGTCGGGTTCGTGACGGTGTATCCGACGCCGTAGGTGAGGTCACCGGCGCCGTTGCCGAGGTAGCGGTGATCACCGACGAGGTTGAACGTCCCGGTCGCGGCGTCATAGCTGGAGACACGGCCCGGCTCCGACTCGGACTGACCGTTGAACGTGAGGACGACGACGTTCGAGCCGGTCCAGTTGGACGCCGCAGCCATCGGCGCAGCACTCGCGGCCGCCACCGCGGGAATGGTCCAAGCGGCACCATGGACGATGGTTCGTCGGCGCACGTTGTTCGGCTGGGTGATGTCGTTCATAACACTCCACGGGTTCGAGATCGGAATGCGCGGACGGTCAAATGTTGCTTATCCGCGCACATTCGAGTGTGGCAAGAGCGCTCTCCCGCACTCGAATCCAGCTCGATACCGGCGCCGTTCACCCCGAATGGTGGCGCCTTTCACCACATCCCGTCACTAGAGCACGATCCTCGGGTCGCTCCATTCCGACGTCTTCCGACCTCGAATCGGGCAACAACCAACCCGAAAACGGACGCCTACGCTGGCGAATCCCCCGGGCATTGGCGGAACGTGCTCGCCTGCCATCCCGAGGCGCTCCGAACGGAAGTCCGCACCGTCATCGCCCTCAGCGGTGGAAGCTCAGCGCGGTAGCGCTCCGGAGGCCGAGCTGAGCCGCTGTAGCCACTCGGTCATCAAACGTGTCTCGCTCGCTCCGAGAATGTCGGGACGCGCCGCTGCGAGTTCGATGACCCGGCGGATATCAACGTGTTCAGTTTCCGGCGTCGACGTTGACGCGGTTCCTGTGATCGCGGCGATAGCCCCCTCGCGGACAGCGACACTCAGCGGACGGTCCTCCTCGGCGAGAACGATCTGTCGCAGCGTGACCCCGATGTTGGCGACGAGGACATGGGACGCAGCTTGTTGCGGCGGCACCACCAGCCGGCCCTGCTCGGCCGCCCGCTCGGTGAGTTCCAGCAGCAGTTCACTGGGACGCGATTGGGCAGCCGGCGAGTAACCGGGACGGACCTTGCCGTACATGAGGGTGTAGAACCCGGGGTTGGTCAGCCCGAACCGCACGTGCGCGTCCCAGCCGAGCCGAAGGTCGCGGATCGGATCCCCGGTGTGTTCCTGAGCGCTCTTCTGCGTGAGATACAGGTCGAAACCACGCTCGATAACCGCCTCGATCAGCCCGCTCTTACTCCCAAAGAAGTGATAAAGCGTCGGCATCTTCACGCCCACCTGATCACACACGGCTCGGAGCGAGAACTCCTCCCCCGGTGCGGCCGCGATGAGGTTCGCGGCCGCCTCGAGCAGGCGCTCCCGAGTGTCACCTTTCGCCGTCTCTGTCACCTCGCTATAGTACCTGGTGTAGCGAGACTACATGAGTCCATATGTTCGATACACACGAGGAAACGAAGACAGATGACGAAGCACACACTGGAAAACAAGAACGTCCTGGTCGCGGCGGGCGCCAAAAACCTCGGCGGCCTGATCAGCCGCCAGGCCGCCGAGGCCGGCGCCAACGTGGCCATCCACTACAACTCGGAATCCACGCGCGCCGCAGCCGAGGAAACCCTCGCGGCCGTTGAGGGATTCGGACGCACCGGCGTCATCCTCACAGGCGATCTGACTGTTCCGGCCAACGTGGAGAAGTTGTTCGCCGACGCGGCGGCCGCGATCGGTCCGATCGACGTCGCGGTGAACACCGTCGGCAAGGTGCTGCGGAAGCCGATCGTGGACACCACCGAAGGTGAGTATGATTCGATGTTCGATATCAACTCGAAGGCGGCGTACTTCTTCATTAAGGAGGCCGGCAAGCACCTCACGGACGGCGGCAAGATCATCACGATCGTGACCTCGCTACTCGCGGCGTTCACGGACGGCTATTCCACCTACGCCGGTGGCAAGAGCCCGGTGGAGCACTTCACTCGGGCGGCGGCGAAAGAATTCGCCGACCGGGGCATCTCGGTCACCGCAATCGCTCCCGGCCCCATGGACACGCCGTTCTTCTACGGCCAGGAGACTCCCGAGCGTGTCACGTTCCACAAGTCGCAGGCGCTGGGCAACCAGCTCACCCACATCGAGGACATCGCACCGATCGTGACCTTCCTCGCCACCGACGGCTGGTGGATCACCGGTCAGACCATCTTCGCCAACGGCGGCTACACCACCCGCTAACCCACGACAAGGAACCCCACATGACCTCCATTCAGATCCCCGAACCCGTCGCGTCGTTCATCGCCGCCGTCAACAACCAGGACAACGCCGCGTTCATCAGCGCGTTCAGCAACGACGCGTTCGTCGATGACTGGGGCACCAAGTACGAAGGCCTGCCCGCCATCACGACGTGGAGCGATCGCGAACTCCTCGGCGCCAAAGGCACCCTCACTCCCGAAAGCGTCAGCCAGAAAGGCTCCACGATCACCGTCATCGGCGACTGGCGCAGCTCGTTCGCGAACGGGCTCTCGCTCTTCCGATTCGCCATCGACGGCGACAAGATCACCTCCATGACCATCCGCGAAGGCTAACCACTCAGCATCCCGCGCGGAAGTGGGCGCGGCCTCGCTTCGAGCGTCGCGCCCACGACCCCTTCCCCTCCCTTCATCGGCCCTCTCACCACAACGAAAACGGTCATGTCGCCTGACGATTCCCGTCCCGCCCGGCCAGTCCGCCCTCGGTTCAGGCTCACGTTCATGCGCGCTCGCGAACCTCGCGAAACGCGTCGAGCGGCCAACCCCCTCGAGCTGTTCTTCGACCTCGTCTTCGTCGTCGCGGTCTCCTTCTCCTCAGCAGAACTGCATCACCTCGAATCCGACGGACACGCGGGAGCGGGGATCCTCGGCTACCTGATGGTGTTCTTCGCGATCTGGTGGGCCTGGATGAACTTCACCTGGTTCGCCACCTCCTTCGCCATCGACGACTGGCTCTACCGGGCCATGACCATCATCCAGATGGGCGGCGTACTCATCCTCGCCGCCGGCGCCGCCCCAGCCATGACCGAACACGACTTCACCCTGGTCACCATCGGCTACGTCATCATGCGCCTCGCCCTCGTCGGACAATGGCTCCGAGCCGCCGCCAGCGCTCCCGCGTTCCGTTCCACCGCGCTGCGCTACGCGAGCGCCATCACCACCGTTCAGCTGCTCTGGATCGCGCGCTTGTTTCTGCCCGAGACGGCTGGCTTCATCGGCTTCTTCATCCTCGCCGCAGCCGAGATCGCGGTCCCGATCTGGGCCGAATCCCAGCACCCAACTCCCTGGAACGCGCACCACATCGCCGAACGGTTCAGCCTTTTCACTCTGATCCTGCTCGGTGAGTCAATCCTCGCCTCCGCAAACGCCGTCGTCGACGCGATCGAAACCGGCCACCACATCAGTGACCTTCTCGTCATATCCGCGTCAGGTCTTGTCATCGCGGCCGGAATGTGGTGGGTTTACTTCGCTCGCGAGCACCACGAACACATCACCAGTCTTCGCACCTCGCTCACTTTCGGGTACTTCCACTACCTGATCTTCGCCGCGGCCGGCGCATTCTCCGCCGGCATCGAAATCGCCATCGACGCAACCACCGGCGACACCGACCTCAACCACTCCGCAGCGGCTGCCATGCTCAGCATCCCGGTCGCAACGTTCTTCCTCGCCGTCTGGTGGCTCACACTCCGCCGATCCCTGCGCACGAGCGGGACGAGCATCTTTCTGGCCGGTGTCGCCATCACCCTCGCCGGGATCGTTCTGCCCGGCCTGTGGTCCGTGGCGTTCGTCGCCCTCGGCGCAGTCGTCACGCTCGTCGCCGTCGAAACCGGTTCCTCAACCGAACTCGACCACGACGACGCCGTCGAGCAGAACGCCTAATCCCGGGACTCCTCGAACCTTGACACCGGGTACATCCCTGCCACATGACGGGTCTTTCGCTCACCCGTCGCCTCGACCGCAGAAACCGCACCCACCGCCGGCTGTTGCACGGCGTACGCTCAACTCATAACCGACGGAGCCTCATGCTGATCACGTTCGAACTCGCCGATCCTTCACCCATAAACCAACCCCGCACGATTCTCGTCAACAGCGACTACATCGTTATGGTCACCATCGAACAGCGCCCCGGCGAACCGGCCCGAACTGTCGCACACCTCTCCCTCGACAGCATCGGAACCGTAACCGTGCTCCTCGGGGACAACCTCGCCCCCGCACAACTGCGAACCCGGCTGAACAGCCTCGTGACCGTCAACCGCGGCACCCACCTCGACGAACTCCAAGCACCGCTCTGGGACTGAAACGGAGCAGCCGCCCCCATCAGTCACCGTCTTCGTCTCGCACTCGACCTTTCACCCCCAACCGAGCCGCGGCAGCACCTGCGCCCGGCAACGAACCCGGCCGCGGCGACACCAACGCCAGCACACCCGAAGAGGACCATCCTGGGCCGTGACGTTGGGGCCGAAGGCACACCCCCCATCCGATCCCCGATACTCGTCCGCGACCTGAAGTGAGCCTCGTGAGATCGCACCGCCGAACCGCTTTGACACTCGGATACCTGGGCGTCAGCCTCATCGGCTACGTCATCCTCGGCATCCTCGGCCGAGCCCAACTCGACCTGATCGGCGACAAGCACCCCAACCCCGCCGGCCTGGTACTCGTCGCTCTCTACGCCCTCATCGTCACCATCGGCACCCCCATCGGGTACACCGTCATCCGACTCGCGACCGCGGACGGCGACGAGACCGCACAAAACGGACGCGACTAATGCCCAGAACAGTCGATACAACTGCGATCGCATGTTCCAGCCGCTGTCGGCCCCCCTCGATGCCGAGCCGGCGCCGGGTCGAGCTCCGCAGTCGCCCACGCGCGGACTGTGTCGATCGGCGGCGGGTATGCCAAGGTGTCCGCATCAGACGGGCGCCGCATGGGTTGTCGCCGGTGGCGGGGAGATGAGCACAAAGGGACGCCTCTACTACGATTCCGCGTTCGAGGTCGACTTCGACGACGGCCTTCTGGCCCACCTTCAGGTCGTGATCCGCACGAAACTCGCGAAGAACGAATCGTTCTATTTGACCTGACGAGACGACCAAAACGTCGGAGATGGCCGCTCCACGATCTGGATCCACCCCGCTGTCCCGCTGCGCTTCAACTACCACGGCGGCCGCCCACCCCACATCAATCCGGAATGGGTCCGCCCGCTGATCACCGACTCCCACACCCCACACGGACTGCGTATCACGCCCGAACCCGAAGAAGGCAGCCTCCGCTCACGAAGCGTGTCGAGATCAACTACGCCGGCCGCACCTACTCGATGGCCGACGTCGGCCCCGCCGACATCCGCGCTCTCATCGGAGCCGCTGCGGCCGCCGGCTCCGGCTGACTCGAGGTCAACGAAGGCGAAAGGTATCGTGCGCTACACCTCCCTATTCATCACAGCCGGCACCCCATCGCCATCAGCAACGACCTCCCCTGAAACCGCCGCAAGCCCCCAGCGCGGCACCATGATGCATCCACGGTTCCCCTCGTATCGCGCTGACAAGCACGCCTTGACGGATTCCGCCGGAACCTCGATCTCACACCGCCGAGGCGCGCTCGGCGTGGAGGATAGCGATAGTCGCTTCGAGTTCGAGAACACGGAGAATGCCGGCGAGGTTGATGCCGTCATCGACGAGTTGCCGGATGCGGCGGATGCGGTGCAGGTCCGCATCGCAATAACGCCGCGTCCCCCCGGACGTGCGAGCCGGCGAGAGCAAGCCCCGCCGCTCATACAGGCGCAGCGTCTGCTCGCCCACCCCAACAGCGTGCGATGCCGCCGCGATCCCTCGCATCACCTCGCCCTGACACATCGGCGCTCCTCCCATCGATGCTTCCAAAATGCTGAAAACCAGTTGCGGACCGCCCTCTCACCGAGGTAAAAAATCTGTGCCAGCGGAGATAGATCCGATGGTTCCGAACCTAACAGACTGATTTGGAGGAGACCAGAAATGCTTCTGCAGCAGGACCCTTTCCGTGAGCTCGACCGACTCACCCGTCAGGCTTTCGGTACCGCGACGCGACCCACGGTGATGCCGCTGGATGCGTGGAAGGACGGGGACGACTTCATCGTCGAGCTCGACCTGCCCGGCATCGACCCCGGCAAGCTCGACATCGACGTGGAACGCAACGTCCTCACCGTCAAGGCGGAACGGCTGGGCCATATCCCGGACGCGGCGGACGCGGTCGCGGCGGAACGGCAGTGGGGTGTGTTCAGTCGCCAGCTGATCCTCGGCGACGCGCTGGACACCGAGAACGTCGATGCGCAGTACACGGCCGGTGTGCTCAGGCTGCGCATCCCGATCGCGGCGCAAGCCAAGCCCCGCAAGATCACCGTCCGCGCAGACAGCGCCGAGACGCCGCAGCAGATCGAGGCCTAACCGGCAACCTGGACGGAGGTGACCCGGTGACCACGATCGTCGACGCCGCCCCAACGGCCTCATTCGAGCACGAGCTACTCGAGCTCCTCTTGGAGGAGCGGATCTCGGTAGACGCGGTGTTCGACCAAATCATCGCCGACATCGCACGAACTACCGCGCGACGCGATCACCCCGCTCAGACCCCGGCACAGACAGCCCGTGATCGAGCGCCCAGGCCCGCTACCCCCGCTGCTCGTCGCGTACCGCCGGAATCGGAACGATCACCCCCGGGGCCGACCCCACCCGTGAACAGGTGACTTGAACCCAGGGAGACAAAGAAGGTCACAGAAAGAGAAGGACCACGGAACAGGTTCACCCCCGGCCCGCCCGCCGGGGGTGAACCTGTGCCTACCGCGGTTGGCTCCACCGGGGTCGCATACCACTGCCCCAGGAGCGATCAGGGCTGGTAGGGCGCCCATTCTGATTCGTCCAAGTCGCGCCGGATGCCCTCGACATCGATGCGCCAGCCGGTTTCGGTGCCTTCGACGAACCGGCCGTGGAGAATTTCCGGGACCCAGCCGTCACGGGTTCCGATGTACCGGATGAACCGCAGCATCCGTCCGGGCACGTACAGGCGACTACTCCGATCAATAGACACGCAGACATTTTCTCAGACGACGAACGGCAATGACGACGATTCGTATGCCGGCGAGAACTCGACGCGCCCGACACAGCCACCACGCCGAAGTCCTCACCCTCGCCGGAGACTCCTACCGCACCCACGGCCGACGCGACCTCCTCACCCAAGGCAACCGCGCGAGCAACACCGACTAAAACAACCTCAGAGGGGTCAACTTTCAGACGGCACCAGGGGGTCAGATTTCAGTCGGCGTTGACACTCATCCGATCGGGTCAAGATCAAAGACTCCATCACCTCAGCTCGCAATCGCAGCGGCAATGCCGCCAAGGAACCGGAACGGCCTCGAATGCTTCGTCCCATGAACTCGCGTCCGTCCCCCACCATCAGCACAAGATCGTGGTTCGGGGCTCGTCCCTCGAACACGGCATGGCCGACGGCACCACCTGGTGTGCTCTCCTCCTGCAGAACCTCGAACATCTCGTCGGCATCGTGTTGGTCCGCCGCAACGGCGGAGAACGAGCCGTCGGCTTCAGCACGCGCCAGACCGGCCCACGCTGCCTCGATGACCACCATCACGAACTCGACGAGGCGCAGGAGTAGGGCGTCCTCGTTGTACCCGGGAGACGACGTGTCGCTCAATGACACGAGTGACGCCAGCAAGATCGACTGCCAAGGTTGGTGTATGGACCGTCTCTCACTTGGCAGCCGAGGGGCCGCAATCGCCACAACCACGGCCCGACACGTTCCCCGACGAAGGCGAAGCTCCCTCGTACAATCCGGTCAGGCCCCGGCACCGAATGAACTCGGGACAGAAATGTTCCACGGGAACGGAGCCTGACCCGAACGGGTTCCGTTCTCGACTGCCTCTGGCGGTCGCAACGGCCAACACAAGGCCACCGCATAGCGCGCCCACATCATCGAAGCTGCCGATCTCCGACCGCAGCGCGTGCCTCCGAATCGGAGCGCTGCATCCGTGCCCGTCCGTGTAACTGGCGGCGCCCAGTCCAACGGGGTACTCACCGGCGCTTGCTCCACCGCACCCCACTCTGGCGCGGGCCACAGTCAATCGGGCGTCGCCTGATGCGCTTCCGCGACCGGTTTCGATTCCGCGGACCCGCGCTGGCGCAGATAAACCGACGCCCCCACGATGCACGCCACCGCGAGAAACTCGCTCTGCCAGTTTTGGAACGACTCGAACCAGAACTGCGCCGTCCCGAAGTAGCCCCAGATCGACACCGTCGCGCCGCCATGCTCGAGCTGATCAGCGTTATACGCGGCGGTGCCACCGACACCGTGCAGGATAATCGAGGCGCCGAACAGGATGAAGAAGAACCCGGCGAGCGAGTTCTCGTAGACAGTTAGCACCCACCCACCCCGCTTGACCGGCCAAGGCCGATCGGGCGTCGGCTCGGCTTCGCGGGGATCCTGGTCCTCTGGCGCCTTCTCGTCCGGTGACTTCGACTCCGACGATCCCCGCTGGAACAGGAAAATCGTCAAAACCACATACGAGCCCATCTGCAGGAACTCACTCTCCCAGTTCTCGAACGTCGACTCCGCAAAATCGCCAGAAGCGAGATACTCACCCAGCGTCGCCGGTGCTGCGCCGTGCGCTTGGTTGTCGTCGTTGTAGACCTGGAACCCGTTGACCACCATCCCAACGAAGAAGAGCACGAACAGAAACAGGTTGACCAGCAGGAGGCCATGATCGTGCAGCCACCGTTTCATGACCCCATTCTCAACCGCACCGACAACCTCCGACAGGCCATTGCGCATCCTCAACAGATACAACATCGACCGAGCATTCGCCCACGGTGCACAGGAAGCCTCGTAGAAGGCCTCGGACGGCATGCCCATCCGATGCGCGATCCACACGTTCGCGACGATGCCGGACGCGATGAGCGTAACGGTCACCGAATCGATCATGCGCCGGCCTCTGCAGGCGCCGGTTCGGCCCACCTCCACGGTTGGAGCATCGATTTCGGTTGCTCAGGGTGGAGGTTCGGGATGGGGTCTCGGGTGGAGCTGTTCGCGCAGATCCGGCGTGATGCGCGGGTGGAAGGACTGTCGATCCGGGAGCTCGCCCGTCGGCATGGGGTGGGCCGGCCGACGGTGCGTCTGGCCCTGTCGCAGGCTGAGCCGCCGGCGCCGAGGAAGCGGGTGCGAGCCGCGCCGCGGTTGGATGCGTTCAAGCCCGCGATCGACGCGATGCTGCTGGAGGACACGACCGCTCCGCGCAAGCAGCGTCACACCGCGCGGCGAGTGTTCGCGCGTCTGGTCGAGGAACAGAATGCGACCGAGTTGTCGTATTCCACGGTCCGCGACTACGTCCGTCGGCGCCGTCCGGAGATCAATGTCGAGGCCGGTCGCCGGCTGGAGGTCTTGGTCCCGCAGGAGCACGCTCCGGGCGCGGAAGCGGAGGTCGATTTCGGTGAAGTCTGGGTGGTCCTGGCCGGGGTGAAAACGAAGTGCCACATGTTCACGTTCCGCCTCTCCAGCTCCGGCAAAGCCATCCACCGCGTCTACTCGACCCAGGGTCAGGAGGCGTTCTTGGAGGGCCACATCGACGCGTTCGACGACATCGGCGGAATCCCGACCCGGCACATCAAGTACGACAACCTGACCTCGGCAGTCACGACCGTCATCTACGGGAAAGGGCGACGCCGGACAGAGAACGAGCGGTGGGTGTTGTTCCGCTCGCATTACGGGTTCGACGCGTTCTACTGCCAGCCCGGCATCGATGGCGCGCACGAGAAGGGCGGCGTCGAGGGCGAGGTCGGTCGTTTCCGCCGCCAACACGTGTGTCCCTCACTCAATGTCGTCTCGCGGATCCCGCCGCGGTGATCGCGGGCCTGCCCGCCGACACACGCCCGCTCCCGTCGGTCGCCGGCTACGACGAGCTGCTCACCCGACGCACCACCCCATCCACCACGGCGACAACTGAGGAGACAGCCTGATGACGCTCACCACCCCGACCCTGCGCCGCCGGCGCGGGATGACCGAGCAGGCCGCGGCCGCCGCAATCGATCAAGCCTGCCGACGCTTGCGGCTGCCCACCATCCGCGGCCTCGTCGACGAAGCCGCCGGCATCGCGCAGAAGGAGCAGCTCAGCTACCACGGGTTCCTGGCCGAGCTGCTGCTGTCCGAATGCGACGACCGCGACCGCCGCTCCTCCGTCCGCCGAGTGAAGGCAGCCGGGTTCCCGCGCGATAAATGGCTCGGGGACTTCGATTTCGACGCGAACCCGAACATCAACCCCGCCACCATCAACACCCTCGCCACCGGCGACTGGGTCCGCAAAGGCCAACCGCTCTGCCTCATCGGCGACTCCGGCACCGGCAAAAGCCACCTCCTCATCGGGCTGGGCACCGCGGCCGCCGAGAAAGGGTTCCGCGTGAAATACACGCTCGCGACGCGGCTCGTGAACGAACTCGTCGAAGCCGCGGACGAGAAAACTCTGGCCCGCACCATCGCGCGTTACGGCCGCGTCGACCTGCTCATGATCGATGAACTCGGCTACATGGAACTCGACCGCCGCGGCGCCGAACTCCTCTTCCAAGTCCTCACCGAACGCGAAGAAAAGAACTCCGTCGCCATCGCCTCCAACGAGTCCTTCTCCGGCTGGACCCTCACCTTCACCGACCCGCGCCTCTGCGCCGCGATCGTTGACCGGCTCACCTTCAACGGCACCATCATCGAGACCGGCACCGACTCCTACCGGCTCGCGCACACGAAACAACAGCTCGCCGCGGGCGCCCTTTGACCCTCCCTTTGAGGGAGCCGCAACCGTTGCAGGCCACCCCAAACACGCCTTCGGGTGGGTCCGAGTTAGACCGTCCGCCCCTCCCGCCGACCCGGGGCGGGTCCGAGTTAGATTGCCCACCCGGGTCCCAGTTCGCTTGACATAGCCATTCACCTCTTCATCCATCACGCTGCACTTCCCGGTCGAGTCCGCTCTGCATCCTGCGGTCTGTCGGCACCCGGCTGCACAACAATGGGCGAGTCCATCTCAATGACGAGGTCGCGGGTGAACAGCAGTAACGCGGTGACGCGCTCATCCAAGTCGTCATAGGCGTCGGCCACATCCTGCAGCGACATCGTCGGCGCCGGCGACCGCAGTCGCACCTGCGGATGATTGTCGGCCGGCTCAACGTTCAGATCTTGCCGGCGAGCGGTGATCGCGGAAATGCTGCGGGTGGACAAGGCGCGGTGGTTGTCGAGCCATCCGTACCGGTCGATAGCCGGCAGCAGAGTCGGTGCCGCGATCCACCCGTCGTCAAGCGGCAGCTCGCAGTCGTGCTCGTCGCTGTGGCGGGTGGGGTCCAGCGCCTCGGCGGTGCTGAAGCGCATGCCGAGCGCAGCGGGACCGAGCACGCGCAGCCACCGCGACAGCACGCACCGCTCACACGTCACCACGGGTTCCGACCACTGCAGCCGAGCGCCGGCGATCGTCCACTGGCGCACGTCGACGTCCGTGATCGCAACTGCGCGGATCCGGCGCCGGCTGAGACGCAACCGGTCCAGCAACAACAGCACAAACGCGTCCCGCCGCCCGACCAGACCCGCTGGATACCGCGTCACCGGCACCGCGGCGATCGCGTCAGGGATAGATGTCCACCCCTCACCGCTCCGCACCGCAGATACCGGGCTCGCCACGGGATAAGGGAACTGTGCACCGGCCAATTCGTGTGCGATCCGTACCGCGCGGATCCGCGCGACCGTCGTGCTGAACGCCGCCGGAACTTCCTGCGCGTAGGAAGTCAACTGCTCAAGTGATGCGGGTACCGGCACCGTGCTGCGCGCCTCGCACCAGTCGCTGTAGAGCTGCCAGTGCGGTCGGCTCGAAACCGGCAGCTGCTCCAGGATGCTCATCGTTCAGAGCCCGAGGTCGTTCACGGCGTTGCCGGTGAGCGGGTCGCGTTCGCGCACGTAGATCTCGACGGTGGCCGAGTTGCGATGTCCGGTCTGGCGCATCACCGCGTGCGTGCTCGCGCCATGGCGCAGCGCTTCAGTCACGAACCCCGCCCGAAGGGAGTGTCCGCTGTACCGTTCCGGCTCGAGTCCGACGGCGGTGACGCGGCGTTTCACGATCAGGTTCACCGACTGCGCCGTCAGCCCGACGTCGGTCGGCAGTCCCGTCTTGTGCATTCGCCGCAGCAGGGACGTTTCTGCGTCGACGGTCGGGCGGGTGCTGCGGCACACGTGCGTCGTCGGGTCATCCGTCAGCAGCACCCGCATCACCGCGGCCCGCCCCTTCTCGGCTGCGGCGAGCACGCGCAGCCACCGGATCCACACGCACGGCCCACACGTCAGCGGCTCACGCCCATACGGGATCGCCTTGACCAGCCCCTTCCCGGTCTGGTCCGTCTTCGACTTCCGTACCCGCAGCTGCAGCCCGTCCTCCCGGTGCCGGGTGACGTCGCCGACGCGGAGCTCGGCGAGCTCGCTTCGGCGAAACGCACCCGCCCACCCCACCAGGATCAGCAGTCGATCGCGGAGTCCGGTGACGCCGGCGGGCCAGGTGTCGACGGTGATCTTGTCCAGGATCGCCTGGACGTCGGTGAGCAGCAGCGGGTCTGCCTGCTTCGGCGTCCGGATCCGCGCGCGGCGGATTCCATTCAGAGTGCGAGTAACCAGCGCAGAGTGCCCGGGCAGCGGCAAGTCGCGTTCGGCGTGGGCGGCGTTGATCGCGGAGATCCAGCGGGTCATTGACGACGGCGCGTACCGCCACTCCCCCGCGACCGTCAGCACGGCGGCGCGGTCCGCAAGGTACTCGGCAACGGTCTCCGGCGAGGCCGGCAGGTGCGGCCGGCCCACGGCGGCGCACCAGGCGACGAACGTGCGCAAGTCGGACGCGTAGGCGCGGCGGGTGTTCGCCGCGATCGATGCCTCTCCCAGCTCGAGAACGCCGGCCGATAGCTCCAGCGCCTCCCCCGCGTGCCTCAGCGGTGCCGGGGTTGAGGCGCGGACGTCGGGGCCGCTGGAGAGGCTCATGGGCGTGGGGCGCCGAGGATCTCGCAGGCGCGGCAATCGGGATCGCGGATGTCCGGCCCTTCAACTTGGTCGGGGCAGGAGCCGCGGTAGACGTGCTCGACGCGGCCGTCGGCGATCTGCTCCAGCCGACGCACCCGCTCAAGCAGCTGCGGCGCCGTGGCTCGGATGACCGCTGTGGCACGCAGCAGCACGTCCATCCGTGCGGTTCCGTCCTCGTCGACCCAGCTCAGCGCCTGCAGGTCGGCGAGCTCGACGGCGATGGCGTCGAGGTCGGGCGCGATCGCGAGGATCTCGTCGAAGGGCCCGTCGAGCTGGTCCGTGGTCGTCATGTCGGCCTCCTGGCGTCGTTTCCACCCTCAGAATGCCAGCTCCGACTCGAAACGCCTAGTAGTGGTAACTCACATTATCGCAAGCTTCAATTCTGAGACTTGAAGTGACATCTGACACCGGGATCGTGCAGCAATGCGGCCCGCAAACCTGCGGAAAGCCTCGACGCCTCCTGGCGTCCGGCCGTTCTACGACACGTCTATGTACGGGCTCGCTAGCTAGCCTGGCCGTCGAAGCCTGGCGTCAGCGACAAGTATTTGATCTCTGCCGCCGCGGTAGACCCCGGCAGGCTCATACGAACGAAGTCGCGAAGTTACAAACCGACAGACTTACGAAGTTCCTGTTCGGTGTCCCCGGCCAGTTCACCGGCGTGCGCCAGGATCCAGTCCGCGCCGATCCGTAGCAGGGTGTTCTCGGTAATCCGCTCGGTTCCCTTGTTCGCTTTGGCGCGATTCAGACGCCGGGCCTGGGCCGTGAGGTCGGAAACCTGGTCCTCTCGGAGACGAGCTTCCTTTCGGGCGAAAGCGGTGTAGCCGGCTGCTGCGGCAGCAGCCGGCTCATTCTCTGGCCTGGGGGGTGCCGCCTGCGCCGCAGACATGGCTGCGGGCGATGGCTCTTCCGGGGTGTCGAGGAGGGCGGAAAGGTCGGCGCGTGCCATCAGATGCTCCTTGCTGTTGAGTTTGCCCAGATCGAGGTGAGTTCGAGGGCGACGGCGTTGTAGTCGTAGATCGAATTGGCCGTCTTGCGTGTGTCCGGGAACTGGGTCACGACGTCGCCAGTCAGGGGCGCGTCGCTGATGGCCGAGTACTGGCGGATGTGCTGCTTGAACCGCGGCACGCGCATCTGGTTGTCGATCTTGTCGATCCAGTCTTCGAGCTGGCCCTTGACGCGCATGTCCACACGGCCGAGGAGTACTCGGTAGTCGAGCTTGCGAGGCTCGATCATGGTGCGGATGGTGCGGAGAGTCGGCTTCACGGCGAGAGCATCGGGAGTGATGGGCACGATCACGAAGTCCGCGACATCGAGAACTGCCCCCAGGGTTGCCTCTTCGCTCAGGTTGCCTGGCGTGTCTACGAAGATGACGTCGTAGGGCAGCTCGCGCAGTCGAGAGAGCGTGCGAGGGTCTGTATTCGGGGCGAAGTCGAACGGAAGCCGCTCCCCCGCTACCTCCGCCCAGTCGGTCGTCGAGCGCTGAGGGTCAACGTCTACCACCAGGACCCTCGAGTTCTTCGCTGCGACCGCAGCAAGGTTCACCGTTGTCGTGGTCTTTCCCACGCCACCTTTCTGGGCAGCGCTCGCGACAATTCTCATAGTTCATCCAATCACTATGTCTGTAAGTTCCGGAGTACCGGAGTTGGTGTGTCTGTTAGATGCGAACTCCGTAACTTCCGAGGACTGGAAGTTCGGACTTCGGCCAAAGAAAAAGAGTTGCAACTGCCGGACTGCCGGACTGCCGGACTGCCGGACTGCCGGACTGCCGGACTGCCGGACTGCCGGACTGCCGGACTGC
>JABMLH010000012.1 GCA_013205085.1 Microbacteriaceae bacterium VKM Ac-2854
GGTAACCCACTTCGATACCGGAGATCCTCGCTATTTCAACTCACGCCACGCTGAACACAACCTCCCGGGGAACTACATCTAGAGCCTCGCGAGCCAGCGTTCGACGGTACGCACGAACGCGGCGGGCGCCTCGCGATGCAGGTCCCGGCTGAGGCCGGGCCAGACGACGCGGTCGGCGCCCCCGGCGAGGCGCTCGACGTCGGCGGTCTCCTCGGCGGCGAAGACGCCGAGCGTCGGCTTGGTGCGCCGCGCGATCGGGGCATCGGCGGGGTAGGTGGGCTCGATCACGATCTCAGCCGCGACGAGTTCGGGATGATCGGCGTGGACGGCGGTGCTGATGCTCGCGGCGTCGCCGTGGGCGACCAGAACGGCCGGCGAGCCGAGCGTCTGCAGGAGCTCGACGACGGATCCGACGCTCGGCGAGTCCGGCGCGAACGTCGGGCGCTCGGGCGGCCACGGGAATCCCGACCAACTGGTCGCGGTGTCGCCGGAGGTGTGCAGCAGGACGAGGGGGAGCATCCGACTATTCTCTCGAGACTCTCGGCGTCGGCTCTCTCGTCTCTCGTGGCGTCAGGGGCGCACGAGCACGTTGCCGACCTTGCGGCCGGAGTCGACGCGGTGGTAGGCGGCCGCGATGTCCTCGAGCGGATGCACGGATTCGATGGGCACGCTCAGGGCTGCGCTCGCGACGAGGTCGAGGAGCACGGCGAAGTCGGCCGGATTCTCGGAGGACGAGCCCGACCTCACGTTGCCGCGCGAGCGGACGGTGTCGGCGAGAGCGGCGACCGCGAGCAGCAGGGTTCCGGACTCGGTGAGCAGCCGGCGGCCGCTGCTGCGATCGAGGGTGCCGACCGTGTCGAAGACGACGTCGAACCGCTCCGGGATGGTGGCCGCGGGCGTCCTGGCGTAGTCGACGATGCGATCGGCGCCGAGGCCGGTCACGAACGCGGCGTTGTGCGCACTGGTCACCGCCGTGACCGTCGCGCCGAGGTGCTTCGCGAGCTGAACCGCGAGACTGCCGACCGCACCGGAGGCGCCGTTGATCAGCACACTCGCGCCGGGCCGCACCCCGGCGAGGTCGCGGAGGAAGTAGAGCGCCGTGCTGCCGCCGAAGAGCAGCGCCGCCGCAACCTCGTCGGACACCGCCTCCGGCACCCGGGCGACCTTCTTGGCAGGCACGGCCACGTACTCGGCGTGCGCGCCCATCCGCATCCCGGTCATGCCGCACACGCGCTCGCCGGCCTCGAATCCGTCGGCGGCGGTCTCGACGACTCCCGAGAAGGAGCTGCCGAGAACGGTGCGTCGCGGTCGCCCGATTCCGAACATCAGCCGCCCGGGCAGGCCGAAGCCGCGGGGGAAGCGGGCGGCGCGCAGGCGGGCGTCGCCCGTGGTCACGGCCGCGGCGGCGACGCGGATCAGGACCTCACTCGGGCGCGGTACAGGCGCGGGGATGTTCTCGATCGCCACGACCTCCGGTGGTCCGTAGCGGTGGTTCACTGCTGCTCTCATCAACTTCTCCCTTACGCCTGTAAGTCTTGGTTGTGGACTGTAGCCTTACAGTCGTAAGTTCGCAAGAGGAGGCGCGGATGGCGGCACGGACCCCGCTGAGTCGGGAGCGGATCATCGACGCCGCCGTGCGCGTGGCGGACGGCGGCGGGCTGGTGGCGGTGAGCATGCGCAACGTCGGCAGGGAGCTCGGCGTCGAGGCGATGTCGCTCTACAACCACGTGGCCAACAAGGAGGACCTGCTCGACGGGCTGGCGAATCGGGTCTTCGAGCTCTTCGGGCCGGTGTCGGCCGGCCCGTGGCGCGCGTCGATGACGGCGCGAGCACGCACCGCGCGGGAGGTGCTGTCGGCGCATCCGTGGGGGCTCGGGCTGATCGAGTCGCGTCGCGCCGGGGGGCTCGCGATCCTGCGGTACCACGATGCGGTGCTGGGTTGCCTCCGGGCCGATGGCTTCTCGGTCCCGCTGGCCGCCCATGCGTTCTCGGCGCTCGATGCCTACGTCTACGGCTTCGTGCTGACGGAGGTGAACCTGCCGTTCTCGTCGGGCGAGGGCGCGGACGAGATGGCGGCAGAACTCGCACTTCCGGCTCAGGAGTACCCGCACATGGTCGAGATGATGCAGGCGATGGTGATCGGGCACGGCTACGAGTACGGCAGCGAGTTCGAGTACGGGCTGGAGCTGATCCTGGATGCGCTGGAGGTCAAGCGTGCGTCCTCCGCGGATGTCGGCTGAGTCGCCGGGGAGGGGAACGTGTCTTCGATGAAACCTCGGGTATCGAGCGGGGTGGGCGCCTGCGGCGCCAGCGCGGGGCGGTGAAAAGAGCGGTTCACCTCTGCTTGGCGACGCTCACTTGTTCGCTGGTTGAGTAGGGGGAGGCCGCCTGCGGCCGACCGTATCGAAGCCCTTGCACCTGCTCTCAAGGGAGGTGCATGGGTCTCGATACGCGTCGGCCGTGGCCGGCCTTGGGCTACTCGACCAGCGAGAGGGCGGGCACACCCGTGGGCTGACTTTTCCAAGTAGACCCTTGCACCCACCATTGAGAGCAGGTGCAGGGATCTCGATACGCGTCGGTCGGGTTCCCTTCGACAGGCTCAGGACAAGTCGGCAGGCTCAACCACCGGATCGACGACTACGCCGACAGCGCTTCGAAGCGGCCTTGGGCTACTCGATCAGCGGAGGAGGGAGCGCCCCGTGAACCTGAACGTATCTCCGAATGAATGTAGACGAGACCCTGGACTCGTTAGAACTTGTCACCTATAATGGGGGTATGACTCCAACTCTCCTCCCTCGCATCGCCGCTCTGGCGGCGCAGGTGCGTGATGAGGTCGCCTCGATCGAGTGGGGGCGGCTGACGGAGAACGAGCGCGTGGAACTCGCGGTCGCGTGGGGCGGACTGGAGCGGGCCGTCGTCGGCGGCGCGATCGGGGCAGCGGGCGCGATCGAGGCGGCCTGCCAGGTCGAGCGGGGGATGGACTCGCTCGCGTTGCGGCACGGGGTCCGCACCGGCAAGCAACTACTGGCGATGCTCACCGGATCCTCCGAGATGACCGCCGGGCGACGCATCCGGCTGGCGCAGGCGGGGATGGGGAAAGCGGTCACCAGCGGCTGGGGCGCGCCCGCACTGTTCCCCGTGATGGGACAGGCGGTACTGGCCGGGACCATGCACGCGGACGCCGCGGAGGTGCTCGTATCGACCCTGTCCGGGTCCGCGGCGCGGATCCACCCCGACGAACTCGCGGTCGCGGAGAAGGCGATCGTGGAATCCGCGACCGACCCGGCCGGGGACGCGAACGCGCACGGCGCCGTCACCGGGACCGGGATCGCGGCGGAACTGGTGAAGATCCAAGCCCTCGCCTGGCGAGCCCGGTTGGACCCCGACGGGCTCGAACCCAGCGAAGAAGAAGCGTTCCACCTCCGCAACGCGGTGTGGCGTCGCGGGAGGACCGGCACGGAGACGCTCGTGTTGACGGTCACGACGGAGCAGGCCGCGGCGATCAAATCGTCGCTGTCCCCGCACACCAGCCCCCGCAAGCCCGCGTTCCGCGACGGCGACAACACCCGCGAGGCGGCGGAGGGCGTCGTGTTCGGGGATGACCGCACGCACGGGCAGAAGGCGCTCGATACCGTCGTCGCGCTCGTCGTCGCCGGCGCCGCATCCGAAGCCCCGACCGGGGCGACGCCGCAGATCACCGCTTACGTGAACGCCGACGACCTCGACCACGACACCGCCGGTCCCGCGTACCTAGACCACACCGAAGAGCCCGTGCCCGCCTCAAGTGTGCGGCGGTTGCGGTGTCACGGGGAGGTGCGCATCGCGATCCTCGGTGACCGCAACGTGACCGACGCCCTCGGCCGGCCCGTGCGCGAGTTCACGCCCGCGCAGAAGAAGCTCCTCGCTGCCCTCTACGGCGGCTGCGCCTGGCCGGGCTGCACCGCCCCACCCGCATGGACCGAAGCGCACCACGTGCACTGGCACTCCCGCGGCGGGAAGACCAGCGTCGACAACGGGGTTCCGCTGTGCGCTTTCCACCACCACGTGATCCACGCGAACACCGGCTGGGAGATCGTGATGAAGCAGACCGTCCACGGCCTGCGCGCGCACCTGATCCCACCGTTCGTGATCGACCCGCACCGCACACCACGACCGATGGGCAACCCCCACCGAAGACTCACCCGAAAACCCGAAGACCCCGACCCACCACCCCGGAAGGCCCTCGGTGATTGAGGCGCCGCCCCTCTCGCCGCCCGGTGCGTCCGACGTGGCCGGATCTTGCGCATCCGCGTCGGCTCCCGAAGGCCACGACACCGCACTGCCCTGCCAAGCTGGAGTCATGCGAATCGCTTCCGGACAGTTCAGCGCGGGCGTCGACGTTTCGGCGAATCTCGCGACGGTGCTCGACCTCATAACGCGGGCCGCCGATGCCGGCGCCGAACTCCTGGTACTCCCGGAGATGAGCAGCTATGCCACCTCGAAGCCGTCCACCGTGATGGCGGCGATCGCCGAACCGCTCGACGGCCCCTTCGTGACTGCGGTAGCCGATCGCGCGGCCGCCTTGAACCTGCCCGTGGTAATCGGGATCATCGAAGCGAACGACGACGGGCACCCGTTCAACACCCTTGTCGCGATCGATGCCCGCGGCGCGATCGTCGGCAGCTACCGCAAGATCCACCTGTACGACGCTTTCGGCTACGCCGAGAGCGACGGCATCACGCCCGGGGGCTACGACGAGCCGTTCCTGCTCGATCTCGGCGGCCTCCGCATCGGCGCGTTCACCTGCTACGACCTGCGCTTCCCCGAAAGCGCGCGCCGCGTGATCGACGCGGGCGCGAACGTGCTGCTGCTGCCGGCGATGTGGGTGGCCGGCCCCGGTAAGGAGGACGCGTGGATCACCCTCGTGCGAGCGCGCGCCATCGAGAACACGGCCTACGTGGTCACCGCGAACCAGACCGGCCCGCTGGCGACCGGCCAGTCGATCATCGTCGACCCTGCCGGCGTGGTGATCGCGGCCGCGGGGGAGTCGCCCGGCGTGATCGTCGCCGACCTCGAGACCCGGCGGATCCAGGATGTGCAGGCCCGCGTCCCCTCCCTCGCCAATCGCCGCTTCCGCGTTGTGCCGAAGGACTGAGCGTTGGCCCTCGAACTGCGCCCGAACTGCGAGTACTGCGACGTCGACCTGCCGCCCGCCGCGACGAACGCGATGACCTGCACCTACGAATGCACCTTCTGCGCCGACTGCGTCGCGTCGAAGCTGCACAACGTCTGCCCGAACTGCGGGGGCGGCTTCGCATCGCGGCCCATCCGGCCCGCTCGAGCGTGGCGGGCCGGGCTGTCGATCGCGGATCGGCCCGCCTCGACCGCCCGGGTGCACCTGTCGTTCAGTGAGGCGGAGGTCGCCGCGTTCGCCGCCGGCATCGCGGCGATCCCCGCCGCGGAACGGTAGCGGGCAAACGCTTTCCCGTGTAGCGTCGGAGCCATGACCGACGACGTTCACCCCTCCGCTCGCCTCCGCGTCGCCCTCGTCGGAACCGGCGGGGTGGCCCGGCTGCACGCCGAGGCGTTGGCCACCCGTGACGACGTCGAGCTGGTGGCCGCGATCGACTCCGACGCCGAACGCGCTGCGGCCTTCGCCCGGCTGCACGGCTTCTCGGCATCCGGCACCGCGATGGGCGAGCTGCCGCCGGTCGATGTCGTTCACCTCTGCACCCCGCCCGGAGGCCATGCCGAGCAGGCCGAGGCCGCCTTCGCGCTCGGCGCCCACGTGATCGTGGAGAAACCGCCCGCGCTCACGCTCGCGGAGGTCGACCGGATGACGTCGGCCGCCGACCGCGCCGGTCGCCTGCTCGCCGTGGTCTTCCAGCAGCGCACCGGAACGGCCGCCGCTCACGTCAAGCGCCTGTTGAGCGAGGGCGCGTTCGGTCGGGCCCTGCTCGCCCGCTGCGACACGCTCTGGTTCCGCGGCGACGACTACTTCGCGGTGCCCTGGCGAGGCACCTGGGAGACCGAGGGCGGCGGCACCACGATCAGCCACGGCATCCACCAGCTCGATCTGCTCGCCCACCTCCTCGGTGAGGTCTCCGAGGTGACGGGTCAGGCCTGGCGCCTCGGTCGCGACATCGAGACGGAGGACGTCTCCACCGCGGTGCTGCGCTTCGAATCGGGGGCGATCGCCTCGGTCCTGACCTCGGCGATCTCGCCGCGCGAGGTCAGCTCGATCCGGATCGACACCGAACGGGCAACGATCGAGCTCGAGCACCTGTACGGCCACGGCCACGCGAACTGGCGGATCACCCCTGCTCCCGGCGTCGAGCCGGAGCCGAGTTGGGCGTTCCCGAGCGAGGAGACGCCGAGCGGCCACATCGCGTATCTCGATGCCGTCTATGCGGCGATCCGCACCGGCTCCGCACTGCCGGACGTTGCCGAGGCCCCTGCGCGCTCGCTCGAGATCGTGGCGGCGCTGTACGCGTCGAGCCGGAGCGGAGCGGCCGTAGCCATCGCTTCGCTGCGCGACCCGGCGGCGCGCGGGCTCGCTCCGGCCCGAGTCGTCGACCTGCGATGATCGCGCTCGAACTTCCGGAGGGCGTCGGGCGGCTGGTGCTGGCGGATCCCGAGCTGCCCGCCATCGGATCGCCGCGGCCCTACGTGCACCCGCTGCGGACTCCCGATGGGCGGGTGGTCAGCGACTTCCGCCCGGCCGATCACGATTGGCACTGGGGGCTCTCGCTCGCGATCGCGAACATCCGCATCGGCGACGACGAACCGGAGAGCAACCTCTGGGGCGGGGTGACCTGGGTCGCGGACGGCGGCTACCGCCAGCTCGACAACAACGGATCGCAGCGCAGCGAGGGCGGCGACCGGTTCGGATGGTTCGATGCGCGGGGTCGGCGGTTCCTGAGCGAGCGGCGCCGACACACCGTGCGCACTGCTGGGGACGCCGTTGTGCTGACGATCGAGAGCGACTGGACCGCCCAGGATGCCGCGGTGCGCTTCGGCTCGCCGACCACCGCCGGTCGCCCCGGGGCCGGCTACGGCGGGCTCTTCCTCCGCCTGGATCCGTCGTTCAGCGGCGCGCAGGCCTTCGGCCCCGGTGGTGGCGTCGCAATGGGGGAGTCGGCGCCGTGGCTAGCGCTGATGCGGGGTGCGACGGTCGCGATGTGGGCGGATCCGGGCAACCCCGTGCATCCGTCGCCCTGGTTCGTGCGCACGGAGGCGACCCCGATGCTGTGCGCGGCTCCGTTCTTCCACGAGACGTGGACGCTCGAGCCCGGCGCGACGGCGAGCTGGCGATGGCAGGTGCTGCTCGCCGACAGCGAGCTCGACCCGGAGCGGATCGAGGCGAGGTGGTGACAGGCGAGGTGACGGCCCTCGCGCTGAGAGCCGACGCGTTCGGAACGCCCTACGAGGATCCGATCTTCGCCGGCCCGACCGATCCGGTCGTCGTCACGGCGCCGGACGGCTCGCTGCGGATGTTCTACACCCAGCGCCGAGCGACGCTGGACCTGCCGGGCGTGCAGTGGGTGCACGGGACGGCGATCGGTGTGGCCGAGTCGAGCGACGGGGGAGCGACCTGGCGGTACCGCGGCACGGTCGCGGGCCTGGACCCGAGCGGTGGGCACCATACGCACTGGGCGCCCGACATCGTGCGGATCGACGGGCGATACCTGATGTTCCTGACCTGGATCGAGGGTGTGCGGAGCGATTGGATCGGACGCGCCTCGATCGTGCAGTTCAAGAGCGACGACCTCGAGACCTGGACCGGACTCGGCGAGATCGATCTCGGCTCCGACCGGGTGATCGACGCGGCGGTCGCGCTCTGCGGCGATGGCCGTTACCGGCTCTGGTACAAGGACGAGCGGCAGGACTCGACGACGTGGGCGGCGGTCAGCGACACCCCGGCGGATCCGGCGTCGTGGCGGGTGGAGGGGCTCGCGATCGGCGGGCGTCCACACGAGGGGCCGAAGGTGTTCCGGCTCGGCGCCTGGTACTGGATGATCGTGGATGAGTGGCGCGGTCAGCAGCTCTACCGATCGGCGGATGCGGCGGGCGGTTGGCAGCAGTGCGGGCTGCTGCTGGCGGCGACGCCGGACGGTGCCGCCATCGCCGCCCGGCACGCGGACGTGGTGCCGCTGGACGCCGAGCGTGCTCTGCTCGTCTACTTCACGCATCCGGGCTGGGATGGCAGCGAGCTCGGCGACATGCCCGCGGCGCTCGCGCAACGCCGCAGCCACGTCCGCGCCGCCGTGCTCACCCTCGACGGAGACACCCTCACCGTCGCCTGAGGGCGGGGTGCCGGCCGGCGTCAGAGCCGTTCGGCGAGGAAGCGCAGGTGTTCCACGAGTTGGAAGACCTCGCCGTTCTCGTGGCCGTTGTACGGGTAGACCTTCATCCGCTTGGCGCCGGCGTAGGCGTTGTAGGAGGCGTACACCGTGGACGGCGGGCAGATCTGGTCGAGCAGCGCGACGGAGAACAGGGCGGGCACCGTGGCGTGCGGCGCGAAGGTGGTGCCGTCGATGTAGCGCAGCGTGGCGAAGACCCGATCCTCCGCGCCGCGGTGCACCCGCAGGTACTGCACGATCTCGGCGTACGGCAGCGTGTCGACGATCGTGGTCGCGTGCCGGATGTGGCTCAGGAACGGAACGTCCACGATGGCGGCCCGGGCGGCGTCGGATTCGCCCAGCAGGCCGAGCAGACCGGCGACGGCGAGGCAGATGCCGCCGCCCTGGCTGCCGCCCGAGATCGCGACGCGATCGGCGTCGATGCGTGGATGCGCCTGGGCGACGTCGAGGGCGAGCAGCGCGTCGGTGAACACCCGGCGGTAGAAGTGCTCCTCGGGCGATTCGATGCCCTGGGTGAGGAAGCCGCTCGTGTGCGGGCCGCTGCCGACGGGGTCGGCCGTGTCGCCCGGACGGTGTCCGCTGCCCTGGCCGCGGACGTCCATCACCAGGTGCGCGTAGCCCGCCGCCGAGAGCGCGGTCCACTCCTGCACGAGTCCGCGGCCGCCGCCGTAGCCGATGTAGGTGACGACGGCCGGGAGCGGGCCGTCGATGCCCCGAGGCAGGACCAGCCACGCCTTGATCGGATGCCCGCCGAAACCCGCGAACGTGACGTCGAAGGTCTCCAACAACGCGAATCCGGCGTCGACCGGCTCGAACCGGGCCGGCCACGACTGGGCGCGGGCCTCGGCGACCGTGCCGCGCCAGAAGGCGGCGAAGTCCTCGGGTTCCTCGCGTTCCGGCGCATAGATCTCGAGCAGGTCCAAGGGGAGGTCGAACTGGGGCACGGTTACTCCTTCCAGCGGCGGCGGTGCCGTCTGAGTGGTCGATTCCGATCCGGCCTTGACGAGCGTCCGGGTCTGTATCTATCGTAGGGCAAACGCTTTCCCGAAACGTTTCACACCTCGGAGCCCACGACGGTGCCGATCGTATCGGGTACGAACGATGAGGTTCTTGAAAGGACGATGATGTTCCGTAATCACAGCACTCGAAAGCACGGCTTCCGCTTCGGCGCCGTCGCCGTGGCCGCGGTGGCCGCGCTCGGCCTGAGCGCCTGCGCCGGTGGCGGCGGCTCCAGCGCCGGCGCGACCCTGGACCCGGACGAAGAGGTCACCCTCAACTACACCTTCTGGGGCAACGACGACCGCGCCGGTCGCTACGACCAGGCGATCGCACTGTTCGAGGAGGAGCACTCGAACATCACGGTCAACTCGACCTTCACCGACTACTCCTCGTACTGGGAGAAGCGGCAGACGGAGGCGGCGGGCGGGGGCCTTCCGGACGTGATGCAGTTCGACTACACCTACCTGCGTCAGTACGGCGACAACGGCCTGCTCGGCGACCTCTCCGGCTACTTCGGCGGCGTGATCGACGAGAGCACGATCTCGCCCGAGCTGCTGGCGACCGGCGAGCTGGACGGCCAGACCTACGCGATCCCCACCGGCTACAGCGCCTGGGCGATCTTCCAGAACGAAGACCTGCTCGCCGCGAACGGCGTCGAGCCCTACGCGGGCGGCGGCACCTGGGACGACTACTCGGCCTACATCGCCGATGTCACGGCCAAGACCGGCGGCGCCGTGTACGGCGGCACCGACTGGACGATGCGGATCCAGAACTTCGAGCTGCAGCTGCGCGAGAAGGGCGAATCGCTGTTCACCGAGGACGGCGAGCTCGGTTTCACCAAGGATGAACTCGCCGCGTTCTGGAAGCAGGGCGAGGAGATGCGCAGCACGAGCGGCGTTCCCGGCGCACGCCTGCAGGAGCTGCTGCCCAAGTCGGGCTTCGGCGGCAACCTCTCCACGAGCGAGATGAGCTGGAGCAACTTCCTCGGCGGTTACATCGGCGACTCCGGTTCGTCGAACATCACGCTGGTCGCTCCGCCGACCGACGACGCCGACTCGAAGGACCTCTACCAGAAGGTCGGCCTGATGCAGGCGATCTCCTCCGGCACGAAGCACCCGGAGGCCGCGGCGACGTTCCTCGACTTCCTGATCAACAGTCCGGAGGTGGGCAAGATCTTCGGCGCCACCCTGGGCATCCCCGCCTCGTCGGCTCAGCTCGAGGGAGCCGACCTGCAGGGCTCCGACAAGGCCGTCGCCGACTACCTCGACTCGATCACCGACCGCATCGGCACCGCCCCGGAGGCGCCGGTCGCCGGTTACGGCGCGATCGAGGCCAACTTCCTCGACCTCGGCACCAGCCTCGGGCTGAACGCGATCACGGTGGATGAAGCCGTGAACCAGTTCTTCGACGAGACCGCCGTCACGCTCGGCAACTAGCGCAACCCGGCATCGAACCAAGGGAAGGCACATCATGACGACACTGCACACCGAGAGCGGGACGACCGCCCCCGGCCGTGCCGCGTCCGGTCCGGGCGGGGCGAGCACTGCTCGCCCCGCCGCGGACTCCGCGCCACGGAAGAACCGCCGCCGCGACACCGTCGCCGGCTACGCCTTCCTCTCTCCCTGGCTGCTGGGCTTCGTCGCCCTGACGCTGGGCCCGATGCTGATGTCGTTGTACTTCGCGTTCACCGACTACAACCTGTTCCGCGCTCCGGAGTGGATCGGCACCGCCAACTTCGAGCGGCTGTTCTCCGACCCGAAGTTCCTGCAGTCGGTGCAGCTCACGCTGACCTACGTCTTCGTCGGCACGCCGGTGAAGCTCGCGGCGGCGCTGCTGGTGGCGATGCTGCTGAACTACAAGGCGAAGGGCACGGGCTTCTTCCGTTCCGCGTTCTACGCTCCGTCGCTGATCGGGGCGAGCGTCAGCGTGGCGATCGTGTGGCGGGCGATGTTCTCGACCGACGGCCCCGTCGACTCGGGCCTGAGCCTGTTCGGCATCAACCTCGGCGGCTGGATCGGCGTGCCGGCCCTGGTGCTGCCGATGATGATCCTGCTGGCGGTGTGGCAGTTCGGCGCCCCGATGGTGATCTTCCTCGCGGGCCTCAAGCAGGTGCCGGGCGAGCTGTACGAGGCGGCGTCGATGGACGGCGCCGGCCCGTGGCGCAAGTTCACCAGCGTGACCCTGCCGATGCTCTCACCGGTGATCTTCTTCAACCTGCTGCTGGAGCTGATCAACGCCTTCCAGGTGTTCGCCTCGGCGTACATCATCGGCAACGGCACGGGCGGCCCGGCCGGCGCGACCAACTTCTACACGGTGTACCTGTACACCCGAGCCTTCACCAACAACCAGATGGGCTACGCCTCGGCGATGGCCTGGGTGCTGCTGGTCTTCGTGGGCATCATCGCCTTCGTCCTGTTCAAGACCCAGAAGAGCTGGGTGCACTACTCGGGAGACACCAAATGAGCACGTTGGAGCACCCGACGACCACCGGCATCGTCACCGCCGGCACCACGCCGCCGCGCGGGCGCCGCCGGATCAAGACCGGCACCATCGTCTGGATCCTCGCGATGATCGTGCTGACCGCGATCGTGCTGTATCCGCTGATCTGGATGGTCTTCGCCTCCTTCAAGCCCTCGGCGGAGTTCGGCGGGGTGACCTCGCTGCTGCCGCAGAACCCGACGATCGACAACTACATCAAGGTGTTCTCCGGCGTGGCGGGCGTGCCGCTGTGGCAGTTCTTCCTGAACTCGACGGTGCTCGCGGTCGGCTCGGTGATCGGCGTGGTGATCTCGTCCTCGATGGCGGCCTACGCGTTCGCCCGGCTCGACTTCCGCGGGCGGCCGATGTACTTCGCGATCATGATCGGCACGTTGCTGCTGCCGGTGCACGTGCTGATCATCCCGCAGTACACGATCTTCCGGACCCTCGGCATGATGGACAGCTACTGGCCGCTGCTGATCGGCAAGTTCCTGGCGACCGAGGCGTTCTTCGTCTTCCTGATGGTGCAGTTCATCCGCAACCTGCCGATGGAGCTGGACGAGGCGGCGCGGATCGACGGGGCCGGTCACGTGCGGATCTTCCGCTCGATCACGCTGCCGCTGATCCGCCCGGCGATCATCACCTCGTCGATCTTCGCGTTCATCTGGAGCTGGAACGACTTCCTCGGCCCGCTGCTGTATCTGAACACGCCCGACAAGCAGCCGCTGCCGCTGGCGCTGCGGGTCTACAACGACCAGACCTCGTCGTCGGACTACGGAGCGACGATCGCGATCTCGGTGTTGGCCCTCCTGCCGATCATGATCTTCTTCATCATCTTCCAGCGCTTCCTGGTGGACGGCGTCGCGACGCAGGGGCTGAAGGGATGAGCGTGGCCTCGAAGGCACGGCGGGCCGCCCGGGATTCCCGGGCGGCCTCCGCCGATGGCACGGCACTGCGCTGGCCGGGGGCGACGAACAAGTTCGCGCTCTTCGCCGAGGTGCTCTACACCGGGCTGGTGATCACGATCGTGGCCCTGCCGCTGGTGACCCTGCCGCTCGCGCTGGCGGTGGGCATCCGGCACCTGCGCCGCTTCGTGCTCGACGAGAGCTCGACCGTGGCGAAGGTGTGGGCGGATGTCCGCGCCGGCTTCGTGCGATCGCTGCCCGTCGGTCTCGCCGTCGTGGGCGGCTCCGCCGTGGTCGCCCTCGACCTGCTGCTCGCCTCGACCGGCGCGCTGCCGGGCGGGATCGGCGTGGCGGTTGTGCTCGCGCTGGCTCTGCTCGCCGCGCTGGTCGCCCTGGTCGGCGCCGCCGCGGACTGGCAGCCGAGCGCGCGCTGGCTTCCGCTGCTGCGCACCTCCGCCCGCCGTGCGGCGACGGATGCGCGGGGCACCTCGTTCCTCGTGGTCGCGCTGGTGCTGACCGGGGTGATCACGTGGCAGCTCGCGCCCCTGATCGTGCCGTGCCTGGGCTGCCTCGCCTTCGCGGCGCTGGCGCTGCGGCTCGCGCGAGACTGACTCCGTCAGCGGGTGCCTGCCGGCCTCGCTGGTTGAGGAGGGAGGCCGCGTGACCCTTGCACCCTCCGCCCGAGGGAGGGTGCAAATCGCTCGATACGCGTCGGCCGCAAGCGGCCTTTGGCTACTTGACCAACGAACGACTGGGGCGCGAACTCAGACGCGGAGCATGGCCCAGCCGAACGGGGCGAGGGTGAGCGACGAGACCGACTCGCCGGTTTGCAGTTCGGTGCCGGAGACCGTGACCGTGGCCGACTCGGTGCCGTGGTTGATCACGGTGAGCACGTCGCCGCGGCGGGCGAGCTCGACGAAGGGGTCGACATTTGCCAGGTCCGGAGTGACGCCCGCCTCCGTGGCGGCCCAGCCGGTGATCGCGCGCATCCCGTCGTCGTCGGGGATGGTCGCGAGGTAGTGGGCGCGGCCGGAGCCGGCGCCGTTCGTCGTGAGCGCGGGGCGGCCGGTGAGCCGGCCGTCGGTGAAGCGTCCGAGCACCTCCGCGCCGGCGGGGTGGATCTCCTCGGCGAAGAACTCGCCGCGGATCGCTCCGGCGGGGGAGTCGAGAGTGGCGTGGTCCTCGCCGGGGCCTCGGGCACCGGCCGGGCCGCCGAGGTCGCCCGCGGACGATCCGCCCGATGCGGCGGCCGGTGGAACCAGGGCGCCGAAGTCCTCCAGCGTGATGCCCAGCGTTGGGCCGAGCTGCTGCAGGAAGCCGCCGTCGCGGAAGGCGTCGTTCTCGTCGACGACATCGGAGAACGCCGAGACGAGCAGGTGCCCGCCGGCCTGCACGTAGCCCACCAGCTTGGCCGCGCCCGACGCCGTCAGCTGGTACAGCTGCGGCGCGACCACGAGGGCGTAGCCGCTGAGGTCGCTGTCGGCGCGGACGATGTCGACGGCCAGGTGCTGCCGCTGCAGCGCGGCGAACCAGCGCTGGATCAGCGTGGCGTACTCCACGGGCACGGGATGATCGGCCCCGCTGATCGCCCACCAGTTCTGCCACTCGAAAACGAGGGCCACGCGCGCGCCGGAGCCGACGGGCAGCTCGGGCAAAGACGCGAGGTCGGCGCCCAAGGCGGTCACCTCGCGCCACGTGCGGGTGTCGGTGCCGGCGTGCGGCAGCATCGCGGAGTGGAACTTCTCGCTGCCTGCGCGGGACTGCCGCCACTGGAAGAACAGGATGCCGTCGGCGCCGCGGCCGACCGCCTGCATCGACAACGCGGCCATCTGGCCGGGCGCCTTCGGCGCGTTCGTGGGCCGCCAGTTCACCGCGTTCGTCGACTGCTCCATCAGGATCCACGGCACGTCCGGCTTGAGCGAACGCATCAGTTCCCGGGTGAACGCGGCGGCGCGGAACGACTCCGGGTCGTTGGGGTCGGGGTACGAGTCGTCCGAGATCAGGTCGACCTCCGGCGCCCAACGCCAGTAGTCCGCGGCGGGGAACGCCCCCATGAAGTTGGTGGTGATCGGCTGCGTCGCCCCGGCGGCGCGGATGATGTTGCGCTCCATGACGTACAGCTCGAGCAACGCGTCGGAGGAGAAACGCTTGAAGTCGAGCACACCGGCGGGGTTCTGCGAGTACGGCGCCTTCCGCGGCGGCACGATCTGCTCGAACGCGGTGTAGCGCTGCGACCAGAACGCCGTGCCCCACGCCGCGTTCAGCGCGTCGAGGTCGCCGTACTTCGCCATCAGCCAGAGCCGGAACGCGTCGCGCGCGTTGTCGGAGTAGTCGTAGTTGAGGTGGCAGCCGTACTCGTTGTTGACGTGCCACATCACCACGGCGGGATGGGCGGCGTAGCGTTCCGCGAGCGCCGTGACCAGATCGGCGGCGAGGCGGCGGTACTCGGGCGAGGTCGGCGCGAAGTGCTGCCGGCTGCCCGGCCAGTAGGTGGATCCGTTCTCGTCCTGCGGCAGCATCTCGGGGTAGGCACTCGTCGCCCACGGCGGGGGAGACGCGGTCGCCGTGGCGAGGTCGACCGCGATCCCGGCATCGTGCAGGATGCCGATCACGCTGTCGAGCCACTCGAAATCGAACACGCCCTCGGCGGGCTGGATGCGCGACCACGCGAAGATGCCCAGGCTCACCATGGTGACTCCGGCCTCGCGCATCAGTCGTGCATCCTCCGGCCAGACGCTCGCGGGCCACTGTTCGGGGTTGTAATCGCCGCCGTAGTGCACGGAGGTCTCCTTCGGGTTCGGGGGTGTTCGGGTTCGGGGTTCAGGCGTCGCGTGTGGACTGGCGCACGACGAGGGAGGGCTGGAAGCGCACGGACTCCGGCGCCGCCTCGCCGTCGAATTGGGCCAGCAGGAGCCGGGTCGCCGCCGCCCCGATGTCGTAGCTGGGCTGTCGCACCGATGTGAGCGGCACGGCGGCGGCCTCGGCGTAGACGATGTCGTCGTAGCCGATCACGGCGATGTCGCCCGGGATGTCGACGCCCGCCCGCAGCAGCCCGAGCAGGATGCCGAGCGCCATCTCGTCGTTGCCGCTGAAGATGCCGTCGGGGCGTTCGCCCTCCGGCAGCGCCCCGATCCGCTCGCCGAGCTCGCGACCGACCCGGGCGTTCAGCGTGCCGCTCTCGTGCACGGTGAGGCGGGCGCCGGCCGCCTCGACGACGGCGCGGCAGCCTGCCAGGCGCTCACTCATCTGCGGAATGCCGAGCGGACCGCCAACGAAAAGGATGCTGCGGCAGCCGCCGGCGAGCAGGTGCTCCGCGGCCAGCCGCCCGCCGAGCACGTCATCGAGCGAGACGGAGGGGATCACGCCGTCCGGATCGACCCGGTCGACGAGAACGACCGGCACCCGGCGCGCCCGGAACCGGCTGAGGTCGGCGAAGTCGCGCATCCGCGGCGCCAGCAGCACGCCGTCGACACGCTGACGCTCGAACAGGTCGAGATAGCGGGATTCGCGCGTCGCGGAGTCGTGGCTGTTGCCGACCAGCAGCGAGTAACCGGCGGTGTCTGCAGCGTCCTCCGCCCCGAGCGCGACGTCGGCGAAGAACGGGTTCGTCAGATTGACCACCGCGAAGCCGATCGCCCAACTGCGGCCCGCCTTGAGTTGCCGCGCGGCGATGTTGGGGACGTAGCCGAGTTCCGCGGCGGCGGCGGCGACCAGGGCGACCGATTTAGCGGAGACCCGTTCCGGGCGGTTCAGCGCGTACGACGCGGTCGCGACCGAGACTCCGGCTCGGGCCGCAACATCACGGATGCCGATGTCGGCCATCTGCGCCCCTTCGCCGCCCGTGGAAGGAATGCGTTTTCCTTCCGGATAGAGCCTATGTGAAACGTTTAGGCCATCGCAACCGATGGTCGACGCGATGGTCGCCTGGTTGTCGCTCGACTTGACTATGACGCTCGTCATAGTGCACGATCATGACATCGGCTCGACACCGTCGGCCGCACGACCTCCGAGGAGAACCCCATGCCCATGATCGACGTCTACGCCACCGCCGGAACCTTCGCCGACAAGCACCAGCTCGCCATCGATCTCGCCTCCGCGCTGATGACTATCGAGCAGGTGCCGAACATCCCGATGTTCCGCACGAACACCGTCGCGTTCGTGCACGAGCTGCCGGCCGGAGATCTCGCGAACGTCGACGGCGACAGCAACGGTGTGCGGGTGCAGGTGCTGACCAACGAGGGTGGCCTCGACCGCGACAAGCAGGTTGCCGTCGTCGCTCGACTCACCGACATCGTCGCGGTGACCGCGGGCGACGAGAGCCTTCGTGGGCGCACCTGGGTGCTGCTGACCGAGGCGACGCAGGGCGGCTGGGGCCTGCAGGGGCACGCCAACACCAACGACGACCTCGTCGCCGCCGCTCGCGCCGAGATCGCCGCGCTACAGGCCGCAGCCGCGCAGGGCTAGGCCTTCGGGATCCCCGCCGCGGGCAGGATCACTCCGTCGATCACCGAGATGATGTAGTCGCGATCCACCGGCTTGTTCAGCATCAGGGTTCGGTAGAACGCCATCGAGGGTGAGATCGCCGCGATCATCGCGACGTCCACGTCGGCGCTGATCTCGCCGCGATCGATCGCGCGCTGCAGGAACATCCGATTGATCCGGGCTCGGGGTTCGACGATCGCCGCCGCGGCGGCCTTCGCGAACTCCGGGTCGCGGGCGACCATCGACATCAGACCCGCCATGATCCGGAGCTTGCGCTCGCCGTCCTCGATCGCGTGCGGGCGGATCATCGCGACGAGGTCGCCGCGCAGCGAGCCGGTGTCAGGAAGGTTCGCCTCGTCGATGTCGGCTTTTTTCATGCACGCGACCGCCTCGATCACGAGCTCCTCCTTGGAGCCCCAGCGCCGGTAGACGGTGGCCTTGCCGGCCTTCGCGCGGGCAGCGACCATGTCGACGGTCATCCGCTCGTAGCCCGTCTCGGCGAGGACGTCGAGCGCAGCGGCGAGGATCTCGGGGTCTCGGGTGTGGTCGCGCTTGCGACCGAGCTTGGGAGCGTCGGCGGCGGCGTCGACGGTCGCCTCGGCGGCGGTCTCGGCTTCGGCGAGGTCGAGCGGCGTCATCGCAGCTGCTCCCATCTGCCCGCAGGGGATCGCGGGCGTTGAATCTCCGACCATTGTAGGCCATTTCCCCGATATTCAAGACTGAGTAGATCCGAAACTTCGCAGTTCCGTAACTCGCGAGTTTCGTATAGAGTCGCCGTTATGCCTTCGACTACTCCGACCGATCCGGTCGTTTCGACGCGGCGCTGGTGGACCCTCACCACCGTCGCCCTCGCGCAACTCATGGTGGTGCTCGACGCGACCGTCGTGAACATCGCCCTCCCCGCGGCCCAGGCCGACCTCGACTTCTCCGACGGTCAGCGCCAGTGGGTCATCACCGCGTACTCCCTCGCTTTCGCCAGCCTGCTGCTGCTCGGCGGGCGCCTCTCCGACCTCATCGGCCGCAAGCGCACCTTCGTGATCGGCCTGATCGGCTTCGCCCTCGCCTCCGCCCTGGGTGGCGCCGCCGGCAGCTTCGAGATGCTCGTCGCCGCCCGCGCCCTGCAGGGCGTCTTCGGCGCGCTGCTCGCGCCGACCGCTCTCGCCGTGCTGACCACCACCTTCACCATTCCGAAGGAGCGCGCTCGCGCGTTCGGCGTCTTCGGCGCGATCGCCGGCGCCGGCGGCGCCGTGGGCCTGCTGCTCGGTGGTGTCCTCACCGAGAACCTCGACTGGCGCTGGAACCTGTACATCAATGTCGTGATCGCGGTCGTCGCCGTCATCGGCGCCTTCCTCTTCGTCGACCACCTCGAGCGCACCGGCCCGCGGCCGAAGCTCGACGTGCCCGGCACCGTTCTGGTCTCCGGCGCGCTGTTCGGCCTCGTCTTCGGCTTCTCCAACGCCGAGACCGACGGTTGGGACTCGCCGGCCACGTGGGGGATGCTCGCCGGTGCGGTGGTGCTCCTGGTCGCGTTCGTGCTGTGGCAGCGCCGCGCCGCGCATCCGCTGCTGCCGCTGTCGATCGTGCTCGACCGCAACCGCGGTGCGGCGTACGCCTCCGTGCTGATCGCCGGTGCCGGGATGTTCGGCATCTTCCTCTTCGTCACCTACTACCTGCAGGTCTCCCTCGGCTTCTCGCCGATCCAGACCGGACTGTCGTTCCTGCCGATGATCGGCATGCTCGTGCTGGCCGCTCAGCTGGGCACGAACATCTTCGTGCCGCGCTTCGGCCCGAAGATCATGGTGCCGTTCGGTATGACGCTCGGTGTGATCGCGATGGTGATGCTGACGCGTCTCGACCTCGACAGCAACTACGCGGCGAACGTGCTGCCCGCCCTGATGGTGATGGGCTTCGCGATGGGCTCGATCATGCCCGCCTCGATGCAGACCGCCACGCTGGGCGTGGACCGCCAGTTCGCCGGCGTCGCGTCGGCCATGGTCAACACCAGCCAGCAGGTCGGCGGATCCATCGGCACCGCGCTGCTGAACACCCTCGCCGCCAGTGCGGCCGCCGATTACATCGCCGCGAACGCCCCGGCCACCGCCGCGGTCGCCGCACAGGCCGCGATCCAGAGCTACGCCACCGCGTACTGGTGGGGCGCCGGCTTCTTCGCCGTCGGCGCGGTGCTGTCGGCGCTGCTGTTCCGCCGCAAGGGCCAGGGCCTCTCGCTCGCCAACGCGCACACCGCGCCGGCGGCGGACGCGGAGCCGGTGCTCGCGCACTAGCGGCGCCCGCTCTTCCAGAAGGGGGTTGTCACTCCGTCCCGCTATCGGTGGGACGGAGTGGCAACCCCCTTCGGCGTCGGCGCTGCCCCCTGTTCGGGATGAGCGGCCGCGGTGAGTCGGCGCTAGCCTTCCGATCAACTCGCGCGTGCGGTGCGGGTGTCGGGAGGGGACCCCATGATCCAACGCACCACGGCGCTCGTCTGCGCACTCCTGCTCGCCGCGTTGTTCGGGGCGGTCGGCTCGACGTCGGCCGTCGCGGCCACCGCACAGGGTACGGTCCGCGGTACCGTCCTGGGCGAAGGGTCGGGACCGCTCGATGCCGTCGACGTGATCGCCTTCGGTCCGTCCGGCTACGAGGAGGCGCGCGCCACGACGAACAGCGCCGGCCAGTACGAACTCCCGCTGGATCCGGGTTCGTACCCGCTCGTGTTCCAGCCCCAGAACGAGAGCCGCTGGGCGGGTCAGGTCTGGGGCGGCGGCGTCGACCTCGATGACGGGACGGACGTCGTGGTGACGCCGGGTTCGACCGTCACGGCGGATGCGACCCTCATCGTCGGCTCGACGATCTCCGGCACCGTCACCTGCGGCGGCGAGCCGATCGCCGGGGTGGGCGTCGCAGGGCAGAACGGAGCGGTCGGTCGGACCGCGACGAGCGCCGATGACGGCAGCTACCGGATCGTCGGCGCGAGCCCGGGCGAGACCGAGGTGTACTTCACGGGCACGGGCGATTGCCTCGGCGGGGCCTGGAACGGTGTCACGATCGGCGACCTCCCGACCCCGCTGCTAGTGACGCCGGGTGAGGACCGCGGGGGCATCGATGCCGATCTCGAACTCGGCGGATCACTGCGCGGGGTGGTGACAGCGGCGTCGGGAGAACCGACCCAAGGCAATATCAACGTCTACGCCGTCACGGACACCGCGGCTGTGGGCCCGCTCGTCGCGTCTTGGCCGGCTTACTCGGGTGAGGACGACGGCTACGTGGTGCACGCGATCCCCGAAGGCGACTACCTTGTGCAGTACCAGGCGCTCTACGGATCTCGCGACCAGTGGTATTCGGGGGCGCCGACCAGCGCCGGCGCGGATACCGTGCACATCGCTCCGGGCGAGGCGACGAGCGGGATCGACTTCGCGGCGATTCCGGGCGGAAGGATCGAGGGCGCGGTCGGCGGGTACTACGGGGAGCACCCGTCGTTCCTGCAGATCACGGCGACACTTGTGGGTGCGCCTCCGGGGGAGGGCATCCGCACCGCGGTGGTCGAGCCGGATGGCGGCTACGTGATCACGGATCTCGCGACGGGTGAATACATCGTCAACGCGCCGAGCCTGCGCGATGAGGCGTTTCGGTCGCTGACGGCCCGGGCGTGGTACGACGATGCTTCCTCGGCCCGGATGGCAGAACCGGTGCCGGTTGTCGAGATGGAGACCACGAGTGGCATCGACTTCAGCCTGCTGCCGAGTGCTTCGATCTCGGGAACAGTCACCGCCGTTGACGAGGCCGGCCGGGCATCCGCTCTGACGGCGCCAGTCGAGGTGACGGTGCTTGAGCAGACGGATGAAGGCTGGCTGCCCGTGCAGGGCGAGCTGGCCGGTGCGTCCGTCGACCAGGCCGACGGCGGATACACCGTGGACGGCCTCGGCCCTGGTACGTACCGCGTGCAGTTCGCCGGCTACGCGCAAGATCCTGACGAGCCCTACTACGGCACCGCGGGTGGCGACTCCGACATCGTGCTCGGTGTCGGCGAGCAGCGGACCGGCGTCGACGCGGTGATCGCGCCGGTGGGCGTGGTGATCGCGCCGCCGGTCACACCGGCGCCGAGCATTCCCCGTGCAGTACAGGCCGCTCTCGATCGTCTCGGCGTCGAGGCGGGCGACCCCCGGATCGCTGCGGCCTGCTCCGAGGTCAGCGACAAGGAACTGATGCGGCGTCTCGCGCGCTATGGCGTAATCGGTTCCGCCCCCGCTCTACGCGAGGCGCGGGCAGCGCTCTGCGGCTGATGCAACCGATAGCGGGTGCGAAACCGGTTCGTGTGTGAAACGAAGGACGGCGCGACGTCGCACCCTCCTTGCGCCACTCCGGATCCGCGCAATCACGCGGATCTCGGCGACTGCGGTGAAGGTGGCCGACTGCGCCGTCCTTCGTTCCGTACGACCCGTCGGCCCGAGTGCCGACGGCGTCCTGTATGAAATGTCGGACGGGGTGGGAACGCACCCTCCGGCGCGCCGTCAGGATCCGCGCAATCACGCGGATCTTGTGGCCAGCTGAGGAGGTGGCCGCCGGGCGCATCCGACATTTCACACGCGCCCGGCCCGGCACCGGCACAGTCGCCTCGCCGTTTCGATCTGTCGGCGGCGAGGCGGCGAAGTCGGAGTTACTTCAGGGAGTCGGCGGCCTGCTGGGCGGCGCGGCGGACGTCGCGGTCGGGGTCGCGAAGCATGGCGGTGAGCGTGTGCACGACGGAGGCGGCGAACTCGCCGCCCGAGTCGCGGCCGGAGGCGGTTCCGGCGGCGGCGATGGCGGCCAGCGCACGGGCGCCGGCGGCGCGGACGCGGGGGTTCTCGTCGGTGGTCAGGCGGGCAAGCTTCTTCTGCCCGCCGAGGACGCGCTCGGTGCAGACGCGGGCGCACATCTCGCGCACGCGCCAGGCGGGATTCGCGAGGCCGGCGAGAACTGCATCCGTCGCCTTCTCATCCCAGACGTAGAGCAGGGCGCGGGCGCCCCAGAGCTCGGGCCAGTACAGCGACGGCGCGCCCTTGAGGATGCCGTCGGCGTGCTCGCCGCCGACCACGAGCAGGAACGACTCGCCCTCGTAGCCGCCCTGGAGCAGGGCGGCGGCGCGCAGCGCGACGGCGGATTCGCTCTCGCGGGCGACCTGGGTGCGGATCCGCTCCTCGAGGGAGTCGGTGAGGGAGACGGTCGGTTCGTTGTCGTGTGCCATGTGGCTTCCCAGGGTAGTCGCCCGAAAGACGAACGCTGGTTGAGCCTGCCGAAGCCACATCCTGTGAAGGGGAGTGGTCTCGGCAAGCTCAACCAGCGGACGGCTGTCCGAACTACAGGATGAAGAGCATCTCCTGGTAGGTGGGCAGCGGCCAGAGGTCGTCGGCGATCAGCGTCTCGATCGTGTCGCCCGCGGCGCGGACGGCGTCCATCGCCGGGATGAGCGCGTCCTTGGCGTGCAGGGCCTCGGCCGCGCTGCTGTGACCGACCTCGGCCGCGAGGGCCGACTTCAGCCCGGCCAGCGCGGTGCGCAACTCGGCGACGACGCCGGAGATCTCCTCCAGCGGCGCGAGGTCGGCCTCGACGCCGGCGGCCTTGAGGGCTCCGACGTTCACGGCGACCTCGGTCTGGTGCCGCACGGCGGCGGGCAGGATCGAGGTGGTGCCCATCTCGAGCGTGAGCCGGGCCTCGACGCCGATGCTGAGGATGTACTGCTCCAGCCCGATCTCGTAGCGGCTGTGCATCTCGCGGGCGTTGAACACCTTGTACTTCTCGAACAGCGCGAGCGCGTCCTCGGTGATCAGCTCGGGCAGCGCGTCCAGCGTGGTGCGCAGGTTCGCGAGTCCGCGCTTCTCGGCCTCGACCGGCCACGCGTCCGAGTAGCCGTCGCCGTTGAAGACGACGGCACCGTGATCGGTGATGATCTGCGTGAGCAGGCTCTGCACCGCTGAATCGAAGTCGGTGCCCGCCGCGACGGCCTCCTCCAGCTTCGTGGCCGCGTAGTCGAGCGAGTCGGCCATGATCGTGTTGATCGTGACGATCGGTCCGTTCACGGTCTGCATCGAGCCCGGCGCACGGAACTCGAAGCGGTTGCCGGTGAAGGCGAACGGGCTGGTGCGGTTGCGGTCGCCCGGGTCGGTCGGCAGCACCGGCAGCGTGTCGACGCCGATCTGCATCTTGCCCTTGCCCTTGGACGAGGTCGCGGGGCCCGTGGCGAGCTGCTCGAAGACGTCGGCGAGCTGGTCGCCGAGGAAGATCGAGATGATCGCCGGGGGAGCCTCGTTCGCGCCGAGGCGGTGGTCGTTCGACGCCGAGGCGACGGAGGCGCGCAGCAGGCCGCCGTAGAGGTGCACGGCGCGGATGACCGCGGCGCAGAACACCAGGAACTGGGCGTTCTCGTGCGGGGTGTCGCCGGGGACCAGCAGCGAGCCGACTTCGTTGTTGCCGAGCGACCAGTTCACGTGCTTGCCGGATCCGTTGACGCCCTGGAACGGCTTCTCGTGGAAGAGGCACTCCATGCCGTGCTTCTTGGCGATGGTCTTGAACGTCGTCATCAGCAGCTGCTGGTGGTCGGCCGCGATGTTGCCGCGCTCGAACATCGGCGCGATCTCGAACTGGCCGGGGGCGACCTCGTTGTGGCGGGTCTTCGCCGGGATGCCGAGCTTGAACAGCTCGCGCTCCGTGTCCATCATGAAGCCGAGCACGCGCTCCGGGATCGCCCCGAAGTAGTGGTCGTCGAACTCCTGGCCCTTGGGCGGCTTGGTGCCGAACAGGGTGCGTCCGGCGTTGAGCAGGTCGGGGCGGGCGAGGAAGAAGTGCCGGTCGACCAGGAAGTACTCCTGCTCCGGTCCGCAGAACGAGACGACCTTGGCGTTGCTCGTGGAGCCGAACAGCGTCAGGATGCGCTCGGCGTGCGCGCCCATCGCCTGCTGCGAGCGCAGCAGCGGCGTCTTGTGGTCGAGCGCCTCACCGGTCATCGAGACGAAGACGGTGGGGATGCACAGCGTGTTGCCGTTCGGGTTCTCCAGCACGTAGGCGGGGCTCGTGACGTCCCAGCCGGTGTAGCCGCGGGCCTCGAACGTGTTGCGCAGGCCGCCGTTGGGGAAGCTGGAGGCGTCCGGCTCGCCCTGGATCAGGGTCTTGCCGGCGAACTCGGCCAACGCGGATCCGTCGCCGACCGGCTCGAAGAAGGAGTCGTGCTTCTCGGCGGTCAGGCCGGTCAGCGGGTAGAAGACGTGCGCGTAGTGCGTGGCCCCCTTCTCCAGCGCCCAGTCCTTCATCGCGGAGGCCACCGCGTCGGCGACCAGCGGGTCCAGCTTCGCGCCGTGCTCGATGGTCGCCATCACCGACTTGAACACCGACTTCGGCAGACGCTGGCGCATCACGATGGTGCTGAAGACGTTCTCGCCGAAGATCTCGCCCGGCGCCTCGGTGTCCGAGAAGCTGACGGCCGGAGGAACATACGCCTCGACGTCCTTGATCGCTTCACGGCGGACGGTATTTCCACTCATTGCTGCCCCTTTGCGCGGCTCACTGCTCCGCTACGGTCGGCGGAGTCGCTGAGCCAAAGCTACGGATGCGGTGTAGCGGGGGTGTTTCGGGGGCGTGACGGTCTCTCGCGTGTGTTGCCACGGATCCGAGGGCCGTGTCCCCGTGGAGGGGACGGTCGGCTGGTGCGATCAGTGGTGGATGCAGTCGCCGAAGCGGGAGAAGCCGCTCGCGGTGACGTACGCGGCGTGATCCATCTCGAGCATCGAGGCCTCGAGGCAGCCGTCCGTCAGGGTGACTGTGACCCCGGTGACGCGCGGTTCGTCGGGCTGCAGGGTGGTGATCACGACCGCGTCCCCGGCGTAGCCGGCGCCCAGGACGGCGCGTTCGACCTGGGCCGCGGTCGGGAAGTCGTCGGCGATCAGGGGGCCGAGCGTATCGGCGAGCAGCGTGCGCGAACGCTCCATCGTCGCCTCCGTGCCGGGCGTGATCTCGGCGAAACGGGTGGCGTTCGCGGCGTCGCGCTCGGCGTGGGCCTGCTGGTTCATCCGCTCGGATCGCTGCACCTCCAGCGCGCGTTGCTCCGCCTGCGCCGCGGCCTCGCGCTGCTGAGCGGCGGCGACCTCGGGCAGCGGATTCGAGCGGATGAAGCCGGAGGCGAGCCCCGACCAGCCGAGGATGGAGATGAGCGCGAGCGCGGTCAGCGTGACGCGGATGCGGTGGCCCGGCCTGTCGGAGCCACGGATGGTGAGTATGAGGCAGATCGCGGCGCTGACGATGTCGATCACGAGGCCGCTGATCAGCGGCGGGTACATCTCGCGGACCTGCTCCTCGGTCGCCGACGTCCCGATCGTGAAGATCGAACCCAGCGCGAGTACGGTGCCGGCGAACGGCGCGATCACGCAGCCGATCAGCGCCCAGAACAGCACGGAGCCCGTCGAGCTCGAACGCGGATCCGGCGGCGACGGAGTCGCCGGAGTCGGCGCGGGATGGAGGGTGGTCACCCCGTCACGGTAGGCGTCCGCGCGAGCGGGCAGTAGTCGGCACTTCGGCCGACAGCCGGTGTACCCCGGTCAGAGCGTTGCCGGCTGGTGCAGTGCGTCGACGAGGGGAGCGAGCTCGGGACTCGTGCGCGCCTCGTCGAGGGCGGCCTCCAGGGTCTCGTCGTGGACGGGACGTGCCTTCTCGAGCAGCGCCCGGCCGGCGGCGGTGAGCTCGGTGTAGACGCCGCGTCGATCGTCGGCGCAGAGCACGCGCGTGAGCAGGGCGCGATCCTCGAGCCGATTGACCAGTCGCGTAGTGGCGCTGCTGGACAGGGCGGCGGCGCGGGCGAGCTGCTGCATCCGCATGTGCCAGCCGTCCTGCCGGCTGAGTGCGTCGAGCACGGTGTACTCGATCACCGAGAGACCGGGGCCGGCCGAGAGGGCCTTCTCCAGGGCGGTGTCGATCGCGCCGTGCAGGGCGGCGAGGGTGCGCCAGCCCTGGGCGCGGACTTCGACGGCGTCGTCTTCGATGCTCATCCGGGCTCCTCGTACGTTTCTCTCGCTGGTCGTCGTTGCTTGCGCGGATACCAAGCGTGTGCAACTATCTCTGGAGCACTTATGCGGCGTCTGCAACTAACAGCGTACGCGTGCCGCTCCCCATCCGCATCCTTCTGGAGGCCCGCCATGCCCATCGGACTCATCGCCCTCGCCCTCGGCGGCTTCGGCATCGGACTCACCGAGTTCGTGATCGCCGGCCTGCTGCCGGAGGTCGCGGCCGACTTCGCCGTCACGGAGGCCGCGGCGGGGTGGCTGATCTCGGGCTACGCGCTCAGCGTCGCCGTCGGCGCGATCGCGCTGACCGCGGCCGTGACGCGGTTCTCGCGCAAGCGGGTGCTGCTGGCCCTGCTCATCCTGTTCATCGTCGGCAACCTGATCTCGGCGATCGCCCCCGACTACTCCGTGATGCTGCTGGGGCGGATCGTCGCGGCGCTGTGCCACGGCGCGTTCTTCGGTATCGGCGCCGTGGTCGCGGCCGACATGGTCGCGGCGGACAAGAAGGCCGGCGCGATCGCGGTGATGTTCACCGGGCTGACCCTGGCGAACGTGTTGGGCGTGCCGTTCGGCACCTTCCTCGGCCAGGCGTTCGGCTGGCGCTCCACGTTCTGGGCCATCACCGCGATCGGCGTGATCGCGTTCGTGGGCATCCTCACGCTGGTGCCGAATGTGCGGCACGCGGCCGGGGCGGGCGGGCTGCGCGGCGAGCTGCGCGCGTTCCGCTCCGGCCAGGTCTGGCTCTCGCTCGTGGTCACCGTGCTCGGCTTCGGCGGCATGTTCGGCGCGTTCACCTACATCGCCTATACGCTCACCGAGGTGTCCGGCTTCGCCTCGGGCGCGGTGCCGTGGTTGCTGGTGCTGTTCGGAGTCGGGCTGTTCCTCGGCAACATCGCGGGCGGCAAGGCGGCCGACCGGCGACTCGACGCGACGCTGATCGTGGTGCTCGCCGCGCTGACCCTGGTGCTGGTCGCCTTCGCGGTGGTGGCCGCGAACCCGATCCTCACCCTGGTCGCGCTGTTCCTGATGGGGGCACTGGGATTCGCGACGGTGCCCGGACTGCAGACCCGGATCATGCACTCCGCCGACGGCGCGGCCACGCTCGCCTCGAGCGCGAACATCGCCGCGTTCAACGTCGGCAACGCACTGGGGGCGTGGATCGGCGGCCTCACCATCGCCGCCGGTCTCGGCTACACCTCGCCGCTGTGGGCGGGAGCCGGCATCACCGCGGCGGCGCTCGTGGTGATGGTGATCGCCGCGGTGTCGGCGAAGCGCCCGGTGCCGGCGCTCGTCTGACGGGCGCGGCCCGAAAGGGTTGTCACTTTGTCGGTGAGTTCCCGACAAAGTGACAACCCTTTTCCCGCGTGGCGCTTCTTCAGAAGCAGCGTCCCGTGGCGCGACCGGCGGTCAGCAGGTATCCGCAGTTCGGCTTCGCGACGCTGAGGAGCGTCGATCGGGCGCTGAGGGGCGTCCCGTCGGTGTACCGCAGCGACAGCCCGGCGGCGGCGATCGTGCCGGAGGGGCCGACGCGGATGCCGGACCAGTCGCCGGCGGCCGGCGGGCGTTCGTAGACGTAGTCGGACACCGTCGCACCGACCGTGTCGTCGAAGACCGAGGTGACGACGACGGGTCGCGCCCCGGTGCCGATCACGGCGAGGCGCCCGTCCACCACGAACGACGCCCGCTGCGGCCCGACCTTGAGCGTCACGCCCGGCGGCAGCGTCAGGGTGGTGTTCTTCGCCACGCTCAGTCCGGGTCGCGATCCGAGTGCCGTGATCGCGAAGCCCGTGCCGGTCGTCGGCACCGTCCAGTTGCCGACGAGGGTGCCGTTCAGGGCGATCAGGTTCGACTCGGTTCCCTCGGCGGAGTTGCCGGCGATAGCGCTCGGCTTCAGCCGCGGCGACGACAGCACGATCGCGAACGGCAGGTCGGCGTCCTCCGTGCCATCCCAGAGCGGGCCGGCCACGCGGTTGCCGGTCACGCTGTACGGCACGCCCGCATCCGTGCCGGCCACCGCGAGCAGCTGGCCGTCGGTGACGACGTTGTCGGTGAGGGTGATCGGCCCGGCCAGACTCTGATCGGCGGCGGCGGAGGGATGCGCGGCGAGTCCGCCGTCGATCAGCGAGCGCCGCACCGTGGTCGCGCCGGGGCCGTCGGCGACGAGGCCACGCACCGAGCTCTGCAACTCGGAGTCGGTCAGGCTCAGCGCTCCGAACGCTTGCAGCGACGCGTAGCGGATCTGCGCGTGTTCGAACGCGGCGGCACCGGATGCGGACACGATCACTCCGCCCCAATCCTCCGGCTCCGGGTCGGCCGCCGTGCCGCCGTCGCCGTCGAAGCCGACGCCGTCGTCGCGCTGCGAGGTGAGCACGATCGGCTCGTTCGCCGTGCCGACGGCGGCGAGGGTGCCGTCGATCGTCAGCCTCGGCGCGAGTGGCGGGTAGCCGGCGTAGCTGGTCGGCTTGAGGACGAGGCCGGGCTCCAGCGTGAGGGTGCGACCGGTGGGGATGCGCAGTCCGCTGAAGGAGGATCCGATCATCACGGGCAGCAGCTCCTCGCCCGTCAGGGTCCAGTCCTCCTGGACGACACCCGACAGGCCGATCGCGTTCACATCGTTGTCGACGGCGACGTTGCCGCTGAGGGCGCTCGGCCGCAGCTGCGGCGAGCCGACCTCGAAGGCCGCGACGGCGCCGCGCACCCCCGACACGGTGTTGCCCTGCACGGCGAGGTCGGTGCCGCCGACGACGCTGATCCGCTCATCCGTCACGGTGTTGTCGACGACCTCCACCGTGTCGAACGCGACGCCCGAGACGCCGCCCTGCACCTGCGAACCGGACACCCGCAACGACGTCCCGCTGTACTCGATGCCCTCGATCGATTCGGTGATCGAGCCGTCGGCGAACACCAGCGGGCCGACCTCGGGGTCGACGACGGCGTTGATCCCGCCGAATCGCAGCGCGACATCGAAGAACGTCGCGGAGCCGACCCCGGTCATCCAGACGCCGCCCCAGACGCTCGGTGCCGGCGCGCCGCCGGCCCCGTCGGTGTCGCCGCCGACCGAGTCGTCGCGGGCCGAGGTGAGGGTCGCACCCTCGGCGTCGAGAACGCCCTGCACGCCCAGGCGAGCGTCGTCGGCGGCCTTGACGACGACCCCCGGCCGGATGCGCAGCGTGGCCCCGGCGAGGACGGTCACCGTTGTATCCAGCACGTAGACATCGGCGTCGGCCAGGCTCCAGTCGGTGCTCACTGCGATGTCGGCGGCCACGTGCAGCACGCGCGGGGGAGCGGCGTTCGCCGGGGGCGCGAGCAAGGTGGTCGCGGCGAGCAGCGCCGCGAGCACGAGGGACGGATGACGGTTCACGGTGTCCACCTGACGCCCCGTTCATCGTCGGACGGGGCGAGGCCAACGTACAGCGGGTCCTGTGAATTCACACAGGACCCGTTGTGGGGCGTACAGGAGTTGCGCGGCCGGAGCTTCTTCGGCGGGGAGGCTCTTCGGGTCAGGGGAGGGGCGTCGGGTTGCTCGGGTTCGGCGGCACCGGGAGGGAGCCGTTGATCCGGTTCTGCGCCTGGCACTGCTGGGTGCAGTTGGTGGCGCCCTGCGAGAGCTCGATCGCATCCTCGCCGAGCACGCCGCCGAGGCGGCCGCCGGAGGTGACCGACCACTTCGTGACGGTGCCGCTCTGGAAGGTCTTCGTGGCGACCTGCGGGCTGTCCTTGCCGAGCAGCATCTGGTGGTAGCCGGTCGCGCTCTGCGCTGTCGTGACCGCGTCGACACCGTTGCCGAAGTTGATCTTGCCGGTGAAGCTGTTCACGAAGTAGAACAGCCCGGGGCCGAGCGTGTGCACCAGCTCGACGTTACCGGCGAACTCCGGCTCCATCTGGAAGATGCCGCCCTGGGCGCCGTCCTTCGCCTGGATCTTCAGCTTGCCGGCTGCGGTGCTGAAGATGATCACGAGCGAGTCGTCCTTGACCTCGAGCTCCTTGATCTTCGCGCCGCTCAGCTGGGCGGCCGTGAGGGTCGGCACCTTCGAGGCGAAGATCACGGTCGGCGCGGTGACCATCCGCAGCGCGTCGGGAGCGCCGGTGAGAGTGTAGTCGTACACGCCGAGGGTCGAGAGGCGGATGTCGAAGCGGTTGTTCACGCCGCGCACCGCGATGGTGCCGGTGGCGGCGAGATCTTTGAGCTTGACGTCCTTGCCGGCGGCGGGGTTGTAGGTGGTGCCGTTCACGGTGACGGCGTAGTCGCCGCCGTTCTCGGACGGCTTCGCCTCGGCGGGCGCGGCGGCGAGGCCGGTGAGCACGAGGGCGGCCGCGGCGATCGCGACGACGCGAGCGGCACGGGAGATGCGGGGGCGGATCGAGGGCATCCGTGGGCCTTCCTGCTGGGGGAGTGGTGCGGTGCTCTCACCCTCGGGCAGCGGATGCGCGGCGGCAATCGGACTTCGGTACTAGTACCTGCGGGGCGGGTCCTCAGCCGGAGAGGTGGTCGCGGGCCCAGAGCGCGGCGCTGGTGCGGTCGCGGACGTCGATGCGGCGGAACAGGTGGCCGACGTGCACCTTGACGGTGCGCTCGGCGATGCCGAGCTCCGCTCCGATCTGCTTGTTCGACCAGCCGCGAGCGATCAGGCGGAGCACCTGCTCCTCGCGGGCGCTCAGCGCCGGACCCTCGCTGCCGACGGAGGGCAGCAGGGCGCGGGCCGCACGCGGGTCCAGCGGTACGTCGCCCGCGGCGGCGGAACGGATCGCGGCGATGATGGCCGCGGGATCGGCGTCCTTGAGCTGATAGCCGACGGCACCGGCGCGCAGCGCGGCGAGCACGCGGGCGCGATCGTCGAAGGAGGTGAGGACGACCACCCGCGCCGCCGGGTCTTCGCCGCGCAGGCGTTCGGTCGCCGTCACGCCTTCCATGCCGGGCATCGAGAGATCCATCAGGACGACGTCGGGCCGGTGCTCCGCGTAGGCGGCGAGCGCGGCAGCACCGTCGGCCGCCTCCGCGACCACGTGCATCCCGTCGCTCGCGCCGATGAGTCCGGCGAGTCCGGCGCGGACCAGCGGATGGTCGTCGACCAGCAGCACGCGGATCACGGCGCGAGCTCCAGCCGCCAGGTGGTGCCGTTCCCGGGGGAGCTGCGCACCGCGAGGCGCGCGCCGTGCTCGACGGCGAGGTCGCGGAGCACCCGCAGGCCGAGGTGGCCCGCCTCGGGAGCGGCGAGGGCGGCGGCGGGGTCGAAGCCGACGCCGTCATCGGCGATCTCCAGCACCGAACCGGCGAGGCTCACCGTGACCGTCGTCGCGGCGGAGTGGGCGACGACGTTCGCCAGAGTCTCGTGCGCGATCCGGAAGACGAGACGTTCCGCGTCCGCGTCGAGGCCGGAGTCGTCGTCGATGTCGAGTCGCACGGCGACGCCGCGTGCCCGCGTGATCGCGGCGAGGTCGGCCAGCGCCGCGGTCAGGCCGGCCTCGGCCAGGCTCGGCGGGTAGATGTCGACGAGCAGCGAGCGCAGGCCGCCGATGCCGGCGCGGACGGTGCGCGAGACGCCGCGCAGCGACTCCGCTCCGGCGGCGTCCCCCGCCGCATCCGCTCGCTCCGCCGCGGCGTGCACGGCGAAGGAGGCCGCGGTCAGCTCCTGCACCACGCCGTCGTGCAGCGTGCCCGCGATGCGGCGGCGCTCATCCGCCGAGGCGTCGATCGCGCGCTGCAGCAGGCCCTCGCGCTGGCGCCGGCCGCGCTCGAGCAGCGTGATCAGCCGGCGCAGCACGGGGAGCAGGAGCAGGACGAGCAGCACCAGGCTGCCGACGGTGATCGCGGCGAAGCTCTGCCAGAGTTCCCCGCTGCGACGCACGACGTCGTCGTAGCGGAAGTAGCTCTCGAACAGCAGCGTGCCGCCGTCGGGCGTCCACACCGGCCGATACGCCTCCAGCAGGGTGCCGCTGTCGCGTTCGTACACGTTCTCGGGTTCCTGCAGGTCCGAGACGTCGGCGTGCACGGTCGGGTCGGCGAACGCCTCCTCCTCGTCCTCCTCCAGCGGGAAGACCTGACCGATCAGCCGCGACTCGTCGGAGTAGAGGATGCGGCCGGTGTCGTCCCACAGCTTCACCCGCACGATCGAGTCGTTCAGCACGTGATCGCGCACCACCTCGTCGAGGGCGGCGAGCGCCGCTGGGTCGCCGGCGGTGATGCCCTCGGTCAGCGCGGGCTGCACCAGGAGCTCCGCGATCAGGTCGGCCGTGTCCGCCGCGTCGTCGACCGCCTCCGCCTCGGCGAGGCGTTGGGCGGCGAGAACGCCGAGTACGGCGACGATCAGGATCACGGCGAGCGCGACGCCGAGGACGCCGGCCACGATGCGCCGCGGCGACACCGTCGGGGCGGCGGAGCGATCACTCGCTTGCGCGACGACGAGCCATCCGGATTCCATATGTCGAAAAGTTACCAACGATCGCGTTCTCCGATGGGAAGTCATCCGGATTCATCGTTGGACGCGATCGGACCCTCGCGCCTAGCGTTGCAGCATGACCTCGAGCCGTGCCTCCGTGCGCCCCACGCCCTCCGGCGTGCAGGGCGCCGTTGCGCGCGCCGAGATGATGATGCGAATGCTCCCGGACAGGAACGGCTACGCGCTGGTGCGCGGATGTTCCTGTCCGATGTCGTAGCTCCCCGCAACGCTGCGCGCGCCTGATCGGCGCATGCCCTCCGGCCGTCGGGCCGAGCCCTCGGTGCACCCGAGCCGGCCCTTCGCTGCGCCAGAACAGCCTCCCTCTCACACCTCCTTCTCCCACATAAGGAACATCCATGACCGTCGAGTTCATCTCCGCCATCAACGTCAACGCCGCCAACGAGATCAACGGGCTCACCGACCCGACGATCGACGTCGCGCACCTGAAGCGCTACTCGCGCATCCTCGAAGACGGCGGATTCGACTACACGCTGGTGCCCTACGGCTCGGCCGGTCACGACCCGTTCACCATCGCTTCCGCCGTCACGCAGTACACCGAGCACATCAAGCCGATCGTCGCGCTGCGCCCGAACACGATCTACCCGACCGTCGCCGCGAAGGCGCTCGCGACGCTCGACCAGCTCTCGAACGGCCGCGCGGTCGTGCACTTCATCGCCGGCGGCAACGATCACGAGCAGGCCCGCGAGGGCGACCGGCTGAACAAGACCGAGCGCTACGAGCGTCAGGAGGAGTACATCCGCATCCTCCGCGCCGTCTGGTCGAACACCGAGGCGTTCGACCACGCCGGGAAGTACTACTCCTTCGAGGACTTCGTCTCCCGCGTCCGCCCCGTCAACGGCGACATCCCGATCTCGGTCGGCGGCTCCAGCGACGACGCCTACCGCCAGGGCGGCGCGCTCGCCGACATCTTCGGCCTCTGGGGCGAGCCGCTGAAGGACACCCAGGAGCAGATCGACCGCGTCGCCGCCGCCGCGCGGGCCGCCGGTCGCACGGACACCCCGCGCACCTGGGTCACCTTCCGCCCGATCATCGCCCCGACGGAGGCGCTGGCGTGGGAGAAGGCCCACAACACGCTCGACATCCTCACCAACCGCGCCGAGGGCGCGAAGGGCCTCTGGGTGCAGAAGCCCGGCGCCGACGGCCCCGCCAACCGCGGCTCGCAGCGACTGCTCGAGATCGCCGACCGCGGCGACCTTCACGACCGCGCCCTCTGGACGCCCACCGCGAAGGCCACCGGCGCCCAGGGCGCCTCGACCGCGCTGGTCGGCACGCCCGAGACGGTCGCGGCCGCGATCCTCGACTACATCGACCTCGGTGCCGACCTGATCTCGATCCGCGGCTACGACAACCTCAACGACGCCGTCGACTACGGCCGCTACATCATCCCGCTGGTGCGCCAGGAGCTCGCCCACCGCGAGGCCACCGGCCGGCGCGGCGAGGTCGTCGCCCAGCCGCCGCTGGCCGAGGTCGTCCGCGAGCGCGAGCTGGTCGAGGCATGACGCTGACCGAGGCGCCGCGCGTGAGCATCGCCGCGCCGGACCTGTCGGATGCGGCGCTCGCCGCGGTCACGGCGAAGCTCGCCGAGACCGCCGAGCACTACGACCGCACCGCGGAGTTCCCCTGGCAAGGCATCGAGGCCGTGCACGACGCCGGGCTGCTGACGATCGGCATCGCGCCGCAGTACGGCGGGCACACGATCTCGACGCTCGACCTGGTCCGCGTCTTCGGGGCGCTGGGCAAGGGCGACCCGTCGGTCGCGCTGATCACGGCGATGACCGTGTTCCAGCACCTGTTCCAGGGCATCGCGCCGAGCTGGCCGGAGGAGCTGTACCGCTCGCTCGTGGCCGACTCGATCGAGAAGCCGCAGCTGCTGAACGCGATCCGGGCGGAACCCGAGTGGGGCGCCCCCGCCCGCGGCGGCCTGCCGAACACCGTCATCGTGCGCACCGCCGACGGCTGGGTGCTCAACGGCCGCAAGGGATTCGCGACCGGTTCCGAGGGGCTCGCGTACCACCTGGTCTGGGCCGTGAACCACGACACCGAGTCGGGCGAGCCCGAACTGGCGCACGCGATCGTGCCCGCCACGCTGCCCGGAATCACGATCGAGAAGACCTGGGACCACCTCGGCCAGCGCGCGACCAGCACGCACGACGTGATCTACGACAACGTCACCATTCCGGCGGAGTACTTCACCGGCGTGCCGGTGTCGCGCATCCCGCGCGAAACGGGCGGGCCGATCGGGCTCGCGATCACCGCGCTGTACGTCGGCGTCGGCCGCGCGGCGCAGGACTTCTTCGTCCGCTTCGCCAACGAGCGCATCCCCACCTCGCTCGGCAAGCCGATCGCGACCACCGAGCGGATCCAGTCCGTCGCCGGCGAGATCGAGGCGCAGCTGATCCAGGCGGAGGAGGTGCTCTTCGGCCTCGCGGCGCGAGCCGATGCGGGCGACCCCGGCGTCGGCGAACGCCTCGTTGTCGCGAAGCTGCTGGCCACCCGCTCCGCCATCGCCGCGGTGCAGACCGCGGTCGCGGCGCTGGGCAACCCCGGGCTCACCCGGCACAACCCGCTCGAGCGGCACCTGCGCGACCTGCTCGCCTCCCGCGTGCATCCGCCGCAGGACGACGCGGCCCTGCTCATCGCGGGGCGGCGCTCGCTCGCCACGTACGTTTCCTGACCATTCCCATCCCGAAACACCCAGAGGACACAGCATCCCCATGACGACCACCCGATTCCGACGCTCGTGGAAGGTCGCGACGGCACTCGCCGTCGCCGCCGGCCTGAGCCTCACCGCCTGCTCCGCCGGATCCGACGCGGCACCCGCCTCCGACGACGCGACCCCGGTCGCGGGCGGCACGCTGAAGCTCGCCTTCTTCCCCGACAACGCGGCGTTCTCCTGCGTCGACCCGTTCCAGGTCTATTGGATCGAGCACCGCACCGTCATCCGCAACTTCGCGGACTCGCTGACCGATCAGGACCCGGAGACCGGCGAGCTCAAGCCGTGGCTCGCGACCGACTGGAGCGTCAACGACGCCGGCACCGAGTACACCTTCAACCTGCGCGACGACGTCACCTTCTCCGACGGCACGACGTTCGACGCGACCAGCGTGAAGACCGCGTTCGACAACGACAAGGCGACGCTGGCCACGCTGCCCGCCGCCTACGGCGGGGTCTACCTCTCGGGTTACGACTCGACCGAGGTCGTCGACGACGACACCGTGGTGGTGAAGTTCGCCACGCCGAACGCGTCGTTCCTGCAGGGCACCTCGACCACCAACCTGGCGATCCTCGCCGCGTCCTCCTACCAGCAGGACCCGACCGCCCGCTGCCTCGGCACCGGCCTGATCGGCTCCGGCCCGTTCGTGCTCGACTCCTACACCCCGGGCACCGGCATCGAGCTGTCCAAGCGCGACGGCTACGCCTGGGGTTCGGAGCTGCGCGAGAACACCGGTGAGGCGTACCTCGACGGCATCTCGATCACCTACGTTGCCGAGGACAGCGTCCGCGTCGGTCAGCTCACCAGCGACGCGATCGACATCGCCTGGGGCCGCAACCCGATCTCCGAGAACGACCAGGCGCTGATCACTTCCGGCGGCGACACCGTCGAGTCGCGCTCGCTGCCGGGCCCCGCGTACAACTACTACCCGAACGTCGCGGACGGCAAGATCCTCTCCGACGAGAAGGTGCGCCAGGCCGTGCAGAAGGCGATCGACAAGGAGAGCTACGCCTCCACCGTCTACAGCGCCGACTACCCGGCGGCGACCGGCGTCTACGACACCACCACCCCGTACTACGAGGACCAGTCGAAGGCGATCGCCTTCGACGAGGACGGCGCCAACGAGCTGCTCGACGAGGCCGGCTGGACGCTGGGCGATGACGGCTACCGCTACAAGGACGGCCAGAAGCTCACGCTGTCGACCCCGATCGTGACGCAGTTCGGCTCCGGCGACCAGCTCGTCCAGGACCAGCTCAAGCAGGTCGGCATCGACCTCGAGCTGAACGTGATCACCGCCGCTCAGCGCAGCGAGGTGCTCAACTCGGGCGACTACGACCTGATCTCGACCTACTACACCCGCGCCGACCCGGGCGTGATCCAGTGGATCATCGACCCGCGCTACGCCGGTTCGAAGGCGCAGGCCACCAACAACTTCACGGCCGAGCAGGCCACGAAGGTGCAGGCGCTGCTGGATCAGGGCACCGCGACCATCGACCCGACGGCCCGCGCGGCGGTGTACGCCGAGCTGCAGGACTATCTGATCGACAACGCGCTGGTGTTCCCGTTCGCGGAGCGTGTGCAGACGGTGGGCGTCTCGTCCGCGGTGCACGGCTTCCGCTTCACCTCCGAGGCGTTCGGCGACTTCGCCGGCGTCTGGCTGCAGAAGTAATACCCGCCTCTCGCTGATTGAGCTTGCCGAAACTCGCTGATTGAGCTTGCCGAAATCATTCCCACCCGGACTCGGTTTCGGCAGGCTCAACCAGCGGGCGTCTGCAGGCTCGACCAGCGGAATCCACAAGGAGACACGACATGGCCACGATCGCCATCGCGCCGAAGGCGAGCCGCCCCACGGCGGCCCGCGGCGCCCGATACGGACTCGCCCGGTACATCCTCGGCCGCGTCGGCCAGGCCGTGCTCGTGCTCTGGGCCGCCTACACGGTGACCTTCGCGGTGCTCTGGCTGCTGCCGAGCGACCCGCTGGCGCTGCTGCTCTCGGCCAACAACGTCGAGGTCGACTCGCTCAGCCCGACGCAGCTGGCGGATGCGCAGGCGCAGTACGGCCTGGACAAGCCGGTCTGGCTGCAGTACTTCACCATGCTGGGCCACGCCCTGCAGGGTGACTTCGGCACCTCCATCACCAAGGGGATCCCTGTCACCGAGTTGATCTCGCAGCGCCTGCCCGGCACGGTGCAGCTGAGCGTGCTCGCGATCGTGATCGCGCTGGTCTCGGGCGTCGCCATCGCCTACCTCGCCGCCTTCGTGCAGTGGAAGCCGGCGAAGGTGTTCCTGAACCGGCTGCCCTCCGTCGGCGTCGCGTTCCCCTCCTTCTGGATCGGCCTGCTGCTGATCCAGGTCTTCGCCTTCACGCTGCACCTGCTGCCGTCGACCGGTCAGAACGGGCCGGAGTCGCTGATCCTGCCGGCGGTGACCATGGCGATCCCGACCTCGGCGGTCTTCGCCCAGGTGCTCTCGCGCTCCTTCGCCGACACGCTGGGCGAGGCGTACATCACCACCGCCCGGGCGAAGGGCCTCTCGCGCTCGGCCATCCAGTGGAAGCACGCCTTCCGCAACGCGGCGCTGCCGACCCTGACCATCCTCGGCCTGCTGGTCGGCTCGACCGTGACCGGCGCGATCGTCACCGAGACGATCTTCGCCCGCCAGGGCATCGGCACGCTGGCGCAGGAGTCGGTGCTGACGCAGGACGTGCCGGTGGTGCAGGCCATCGTGGTGCTCGCCGCCGCCGCCTTCGTTGTGGTCAACCTCATCGTCGACCTCCTCTATCCGCTGCTCGACCCGCGCATCACCCACACCCCGAAGGTGAGCTGACCATGACCCTCGAACTGACTCGCGAGACCGTGACGGAGACGGTGCCGACGGCGCCGGTCGCCGAGAAGGGCGGCCACGGCCGCTCCGCCCGACGCATCGCCACCGCCCGCGCGCTGCTGCGCCGCCCCGGCTTCGTGGTGGCCCTAGCGTTCGTGATCTTCGTGCTCGTCTCGGCGGTCGCGCCCGCGCTGTTCACGGGCTACGACCCGAACGCGACAGCGCCGGCGGACAAGCTGCTCGCGCCGAACCTCGCGCATCCGTTCGGCACCGACGAACTGGGCCGCGACCTGTTCGCCCGGGTGCTGCACGGCGGCGCGCTGACGATCCAGGCCACGCTGCTGGCCATCGTGATCGCCCTCGTCGCCGGCCTCGTGCTCGGGGTGGTCTCCGGCTTCTTCGGCGGCTGGATCGACGCCGTGGTGATGCGTGTGGTCGACGTGCTGCTCGCCATCCCCGGCCTGTTGCTCGCCCTGGCAATCGTCACCGCGATCGGCTTCGGCACCATCCCGGTCGCGATCGCGGTCGGTGTCGGCATCGTGCCCGGCTTCGCCCGCACCACGCGCGCCGAGGTGCTGCGGGTGAAGACGCTGCCCTACGTCGAGGCGGCGCGCACCGGCGGCGCCTCCTGGCTGCGCGTGCTGGTGAAGCACGTGCTGCCGAACTCCTGGGGCCCCGTCACGGTGCTCGCCGTGCTCGACTTCGGCGCCGCGATCATCGCGGTCGCCGCCCTGAGCTTCCTCGGCTTCGGCGCAGCGCCGCCCGCCGCCGAGTGGGGCACCCTGATCTCCAACGGCCGCAACTTCCTGGTCACCAGCCCGTGGCTCTCGCTGCTGCCCGGCCTGTTCGTGGGCCTGCTGGTCTTCGGCCTGAACCACATCTCCAAGACGATCGAAGAGGTGCAGCGATGACCGCCGCAGCGTTCACCCCCACCGCGTCCACCCCCATCGTGCAGATCTCGGGCCTCGAGGTCCGCTACGGCCGCGACAAGAAGACGGCCAAGCCGGCCGTGCACGACGTGTCGCTCACGATCGCACCGGGCGAGGTCGTCGCCGTCGTCGGCGAGTCGGGCTCCGGCAAGACGACCACCGCGAACGCCGTGATCGGGCTGCTGCCGACCAACGGTCACGTCACCGCGGGGTCGATCCACATCGACGGCGTTGCCATTTACTCTGCGGAAAAGGGTACCCACGCCTCCGACAAGGAGCTGCGGAAGATCCGCGGGCGCGTGGTGGGGCTGGTGCCGCAGGACCCGATGGTCGGGCTCAACCCGACGCAGCGGGTCGGCACCCAGGTGGCCGAGGCCGTGAAGCTGCGTGGTGTGCCGAAGCCCTCGGTGGATGCGGAGGTCCTGGTCGCCTTGCAAGATGCGGGCATCGACGACCCGGAGCTGCGCGCCGGTCAGTACCCGCACGAACTGTCCGGGGGCCTGCGCCAGCGCGTGCTGATCGCGATCGCGCTCGCCGGGCATCCGAAGCTGATCATCGCCGACGAGCCGACCTCGGCCCTCGACGTGACGGTGCAGAAGCGCATCCTCGATCACCTGCAGCACCTGGTCGCCGAGCGCGGCATCTCGCTGCTGATCATCACGCACGACCTCGCCGTCGCCGCCGATCGCGCCGACCGCGTGCTGGTGATGCAGCAGGGCCTCGTCGTCGAGGCCGGCGCGCCGAGCGAGATCCTGGTCGCCCCGCGCGAGGCCTACACGAAGCAGCTGATCGCCGCCGCCCCGGGCCTCGGCCACGGCGGCGAGGTGCAGCCGCGCTACACCACCGTGGAGGATGCGCCGGAAATTCTGCGGATCGACAACGTCACCAAGGAGTTCGCGCTGCCGGGCGGCCGCGAGCCGTTCCGCGCGCTGGACGACGTCTCGTTCTCCATCCGCGCCGGGCAGACCCTCGCGATCGTGGGGGAGTCGGGCTCCGGCAAGACCACCGCGCTGCGGGTCGCGCTGGGCCTGGAGAAGCCGACCTCGGGATCCGTCTTCTTCGAGGGCGAGGACATCACACACGCGAGCTGGAAGCAGTGGCGCCCGCTGCGCCGCCGCGTGCAGCTGGTGCACCAGAACCCGTTCGCCGCCCTCGACCCGCGCTTCACCGTGCTGGAGAGCGTCGTCGAGCCGCTGGTCTCGTTCCGGATCGGGGACCGGGCCAGCCGGCTCGCCCGCGCGAAGGAACTGCTGGACCGCGTCGGGCTGCCCGAGTCGTTCCTGTCCCGGCTGCCCGCCGAGCTCTCCGGCGGCCAGCGCCAGCGCGTGGCCATCGCCCGCGCGCTCTCCGTCGGCCCCGAGCTGGTGCTGTTGGACGAGCCGGTCTCGGCGCTCGACGTCTCGGTACAGGCGCAGATCCTGGAGCTGCTGGTGGAGCTGCAGCGCGAGCTCGGCGTCTCGTACCTGTTCATCTCGCACGACCTCGCGGTCGTCGCGCAGGTCTCGCACCGGGTCGCCGTGCTGAACAAGGGCCGCGTCGAGGAGCAGGGCACCACCGCCTCCGTCTTCGCGGATCCGCAACAGAAGTACACACAAGCCCTGCTCGCCGCCATCCCGGGGCGCGCTCGTGAGAAGGTCGACAAATGACGGAGAACAACTCGGCGTCGGCCTCTCGGCGCTACGTGATCATCGGGGCCGGCGCGATCGGCGCCACCTTGGCCGCGCAGTACGAGCAGGCGGGCATCCGCTCGATCCTGGTCGCCCGCGGTCGCCAGCTGGAGGCGATCCGGGCCAACGGCCTGCGGGTGCGCCGGCCCGCCGGCGACGACGTGGTCCAACTCGCGACGGCTTCCGGCCCGGGCGACCTCCGGCTCACGCCCGCCGACGTGCTGGTGCTCGCCACCAAGACGCAGGACGCCGAGGCGGCGCTGGCAGAGTGGGCCTGGCAGCCCGTGGCCGGCGGGGGAGTCGCGGCCGACCTGCCGATCCTGACGTTCCAGAACGGCCTGATCACGGAGGACCTGGCGCTGCGCCGCTTCTCGAGGGTCTACGCCGTCTCGATCGGCATCGCCGCCAGCTACCTGGAGCCCGGCGTCGTCGTCTCGCCCTCGTTCCCGATCGTCGGCGTGCTCTGGCTCGGCCGCTACCCGGACGCGCACGACGAGCTGCAGGACGAATTCGTCGCCGACCTCACCGCGGCCGGCTACGAGTCCACCAGCGTGCCGAACGTCTCCGCCTGGAAGGCGCGCAAGCTGCTCGGCAACGTGAACAACGGCCTCGACGTACTCGACGGCTCCGACGAGGAGCGAGCCGAGGCACGGCGCGCCATCGTCGCGGAGACCGCCGAGGTGCTCGCCACCGCCGGCGTCGCCGTGGCCGAGCACACCGGGCCGTTCGCCCTGCGCATCGAGTCGATCCCCGGGCACACCGCCGGCAAGCTCTCCACGTGGCAGAGCTTCGCCCGCGGCGCCTCCAGCGAGGTCGACTACCTCAACGGCGAGGTCGTGCTGATCGCGCGCCGTGCCGGCATCGAGGCGCCCCTGAACGAACGCCTGCAGCGCATCCTCGGCGCGCAGGCCCAGGCCGGTTCCGCTCCCGGCACGCACACCCTGTCCGATCTCCTCATCGACTCCGGAGTCTTCGCATGACCATCGACACGACCGCCACTGCTGCCACCACTGCCATCGCCGCCACCACCGTCGGATCCTTCGACGAGCCCGAAGGCCTCGCCGCGCGCGGCACCCTCGTGCTGCTCGGCGGCCGCGGCGAGACGCCCGCCGTCTACGAGCGCTTCGGCACCCGGATCTCGCGCGACGCCTACAAGCTGCGCGTGCTCGGTGACGCCACGGCCGACACGGATGCGGTGCGCGCGGCGGCCCTCGAACTGCTCGCGGATGCGGAGCTGCCCTCGCCCAAGATCCTGGTCGGCTCGGACGCCGGCGCCTCGCTGGCCCTGGAGATCGCGGCCACCGCGGCCGGGAACATCGACGGCGTAGTCCTCGCCGGCCTGCCCGCCGGCAGCGCCTCCGCGGCCGATGACCAGATCGAGGCGCGCACGGCGTGCCCGAACCACCAGAAGGTGCTCCGCCGCGAGGTGGGCGACTCCGCCCTCGACCGCACGCTGCCCGCCGAGCTGCTCGCCGTCGCCGCCAGCGCCGTCACCGTGCCGGTACTCGCGGTCCACGGCGAGGCGGATGCGATCAGCCCGCTCGCCGACGCGAGCACGGTCTACACGCAGCTGCCGCACGTCGAGTTCTTCACCGTGAACGCGGGCCGGCACGACATCTTGAACGACGTCAGCCACCGATCCGTCGCCGCGACCGTCACGCTTTTCCTGGAGCGACTCAAGGTGAACGGCGACATGTCGCTGCCGATCATCCGCAAGGCCGCTCTCGACGCGCCGGCGCAGGCATGACCCTGGTCTCGCCGGCCCCCGTCTTCGACCTCGGCGCGCTGACGCTGGCGCGCGTGGATCGCTCGGGCTGGACGCCCGGCGGCGAGCCGCGCGGCGTCGTGCGGGCCACGACCGTGGCGGAGGTGCAGCAGACGCTGGCCTACGCGAACGAGCATGGCATCCCCGTCGTTACGCGCGGCGCCGGTTCCGGGCTTGCGGGTGCCGCCAGCGCGGGCGAGGGCGCGATCGTGCTCGACCTGTCGGGCCTGAACCGGATCCTCTCGATCGACGCCGTCGACGGTATCGCTCGCGTCGAGCCCGGCGTGATCACGGCCGACCTCGACCGCGCGGCGGCCGAGCACGGCCTGTTCTACGCGCCCGACCCGGGCAGCGTCGAGATCTCGACCATCGGCGGCAACATCGCCACCAACGCCGGCGGCCTGCGCGGCGCCAAGTACGGGGTGACCCGGGACGCGGTGCTCGCGCTGGACGTGGTGCTCGCGGACGGTTCGCTGATCCGCGTCGGCCGCGAGACCGTGAAGGGTGTGGTCGGCCTCGACCTGACCGCGCTGATCGTGGGCTCCGAGGGCACGCTCGGCGTCGTCGTCGGCGCGACGGTGCGGCTGCTGCCGCGGCCGAAGCACGTCGCGACCGCCGCCGCCTACTTCGCCGACGTCACCGCCGGGGCGGAGGCGTCCATCGCCCTCGCGCTGGCCGGACTGCGCCCCAGCGTGATCGAGCTCGTCGACGGCAAGACCCTCGGCGCGATCGATGCGCTGCGCGGCACCGACTACGCGGTCCGCGGCGGGGCGTTCCTGCTGGTGCAGACCGACGGCTTCGGCGCGGAGGCGGAGATCGCCGCCGTCGCCGAGGTGCTTGCGCTCACGGCGACGGGTGTCGAGACCACGCTGGACCCGGCCGTGGGACTGCTGCTCTCCTCCGCCCGGCGCGACGCGCTGCCCTCGATCGAGGCGCGCGGTCGGGTGCTGATCGAGGACATCGCGGTGCCGCGTTCGCGCCTCGCCGAGGCGATCCGCCGCGTCCACGGCATCGCGGCGGAGACCGGAGCCGACATCTACGTGTTCGCGCACGCGGGCGACGGCAATCTGCATCCGATCATCCGGCTGCGCGATGACAGCGAGGCCGCGGCTGCTCAGGCGCACCGCGCCGCGGAGGCGATCTTCGCGCTCGCCCTCGAATTCGGCGGCACCGTCAGCGCCGAGCACGGCATCGGCGGCTTGAAGCGCGAGTGGGCCCGGCGCGAGTTGGGCGCGGAGGTCGTCGAACTCCAGCGCCGCCTGCAGGCCGTGTTCGATCCGAACGGCATCCTCAATCCCGGAAAGGCACTCTGATCATGAGCCTGGAACAACCCGGCACCGACGCATTGCGCGTCGTCGCCGTCATCGGCAGCCTGCACAGCCCCTCCAAGACCGAGGTGCTGGTCGAGGCCATCCTGACTTCGCTGGCCGACGCGCTGCCGATCGACGTGCACATCGTGCGCATCGGCGAGATCGGGCCGCAGTTCGCCGGCGCGTTCTACCGATCGCAGCTGCCCGACACCGTCGAGCAGGAGTTGCGCCGGATCGAGGAGGCGGAGCTGCTCGTCGTCGCGACCCCGGTGTACCGCGCCTCCTTCACCGGACTGTTCAAGCACCTGTTCGACTTCGTCGAGCAGTACGCGCTGGTGGACACGCCGGTGCTGCTCGCGGCGACGGGCGGCAGCGAGCGGCACGCGCTGATCCTGGAGCACCAGCTGCGCCCGCTGTTCGGCTTCTTCCAGGCGCTGACCCTGCCGCTGGGCGTGTACGCCCACGACCGCGACTTCGAGAACTACGTGATCACCTCGCCGCTGCTGCAGGAGCGCATCGGCAACGCGATCCGCCGCGGCCTGCCGCTGATCCGCTCCTCCATCGTGGAGCGCGAGCGGCTCGAGCGCGTGCTCTCGGAGGGCGGCGACGAACTCGCCGCGGCGGCCCCCGCGGGCGGCGCCCCGGTGCGGCTATACAGCTAGAACGCCGCCTCGTGGGCGGCCGCATCCCCTCTGCTGATTGAGTAGGGAGGCGCCTTTGGTGCGCTACCAGCAATAAGGGGCAAAGAATGTGCGCGTCCTCTCGGTTATCCATCGGATAAGCGGATCGGGATGCATAGGCAATAGCAGTTGGACGTCGTCGGATGGCCGACAATACAGTGTGAATATGAACCCGATCCGTGTTGAGAAGAACCGCGCATTCCGCGCGCGCGCTCAGTGGATGGGTATGCGGATGCGAATGATCGAGGGCAGGAACCACGCGTCGGTGCGCGGATGTTCCTGTCCGGCCTGATCTTCGCACTCTCTTTCGCGATCTTCTTCGCAACATTCCGACACATTTCGTCATCTCATTCTTCTGCGCTTGAAAAGAGCAATTCCCTATGCCTATCGATACCCCCGAGGTCGAATTCATCAGCCTCATCAACGTCCGCGAATCCAGCGAGCTGAAGCCCAATCCGGGTAGCGGCATCGACGTGCCCTATCTGAAGCGCTACGCCCGCGCTCTGGAGGACGGCGGCTTCGACTACACGCTGGTCGCCTACAACTCGAACAGCTACGACCCCTTCACCGTCGCGACCGCCGTCACCCAGGTCACCGAGCGGATCAAGCCGATCGTCGCGCTGCGACCGAACACCGTGTATCCGACCGTCGCCGCCCAGGCGCTGGCGACCCTCGACCAGCTCTCCGGCGGCCGGGCCGTCACCCACATCATCTCGGGCGGCAGCCAGGAGGAGCAGGCGCGCCAGGGCGACCACACCACCAAGGAGCAGCGCTACGACCGCTCGGAGGAGTACGTCGAGATCCTCAAGCGCGCGTGGAGCGAGACGGAGGCGTGGAGCTACGCGGGGGAGTACTACCAGTTCGAGGACTTCGGCCCGGGCTTCCCCACCGTCAATGGCACCATCCCGGTCTCCGTCGGCGGCTCCTCCGACGCGGCGTACCGGGTCGGCGGCCGGCTCGGCGACATCTTCGGCCTGTGGGGCGAGCCGCTCGCCGACACGAAGCAGCAGATCGACCGCGTCGCGGCGGAGGCCCGTAAGGCCGGCCGGATCGACACGCCGCGCACCTGGGTCACCTTCCGCCCGATCGTCGCGGCGACGGATGAACTGGCGTGGGAGAAGGCGCAGCGCACGATCGCGACGGTTGAGCAGACCTACCAGGCCGGCACCTTCCGCGGGCGCAAGCTGACGGATCCGTCGCGCCCGCAGAACGTCGGCTCGCAGCGTCTGCTCGACATCGCCTCGCGACAGGACGTGCACGATCGTGCCCTGTGGACCCGCCCGGCGCAGGTGACCAATGCCGGCGGCGCCTCGACCGCCCTGGTCGGCAGCTATGAGACCGTGGCCGCCGCCATCCTCGACTACGTCGATCTCGGCGCGAGCCTGGTCTCGATCCGCGGCTACGACAACCTCAATGACGCCATCGACTACGGCCGCTACGTGCTGCCACTGGTGCGCGAGGAGCTGGCGCACCGCACGGCGACCGGCCGCCGCGGCGAGGTGGTGGTGCAGCCGCCGCTGGAGCAGCTCGCCCAGGCCCGCGCATGAGTGTGCTCGCGCCCACGATCGTCGCCCCCGATCTCTCGGACGCCGCGCTGGCGAGGGTCACCGCTCGCCTCGCGGAGACCGCCGAGGAGTACGACCGCAGCGGCGCGTTCCCGTGGCAGGGGATCCAGGCCGTGCACGAGGCCGGCCTGCTCAGGCTCGGCATCGGGAAGCGCTACGGCGGGCCCGGCCTCAGCGCGGTCGACGGCGTGCGCGTCTTCGAGGCGCTCGGCGCGGGCGATCCGTCCGTCGCGCTGATCACCGCGATGACGGTGTTCCAGCACGCGCGTCAGGACGCTTCGTCGGTCTGGCCCGAGGAGCTCTACCGCTCGCTCGTCGCCGAATCGGCCGAGCGGCCGCGACTGTTGAACGCCATCCGCGCCGAGCCCGAGTGGGGCGCCCCGGCCCGCGGCGGCCTGCCCGCCACGATCGTCCGCCGCACGGCGGACGGCTGGCTGCTCAACGGTCACAAGGGCTTCGCGACCGGCTCGGAGGGCCTGGCCTACCACCTGGTCTGGGCCGTCGACCACGATGCGGCGTCGGGTGAGCCCGAGCTGGCGCACGCGATCGTGCCGGCGGATGCGCCGGGTATCGAGATCGTGCGCACCTGGGACCATCTGGGCCAGCGCGCGACCAGCACCCACGACGTGATCTACACCGACGTCGCGATCCCGCTCGAGAACTTCCAGGGTGTGCCCGCCTCGACCATCTCGGCCGAACGCAGCAATGTCTCGGGGCTCGGCGCGGTGTCGCTCTACGTCGGGGTCGCCCGCGCGGCGCAGCGGTTCTTCGTGCGGTTCGCGAACGAGCGCCGACCGACCTCGCTCGGCAAGCCGATCGCGACCACCGAACGGATCCAGTCGGTCGCGGGCGAGATCGAGGCGCAGCTGGTCCAAGCCGAGGAACTGCTGCTCGGCCTCGCCACCCGGATCGACGCGGGCGACGAGAGCGTCGGCGAGCGCCTGGTCGTCGCGAAGTTGCTGGCTACGCGCAGCGCCGTCACGGCGGTGCAGACCGCGGTCGCGGCTCTCGGCAATCCCGGGCTCACGAGGCACAACCCGCTGGAGCGGCACCTGCGCGACGTGCTCGCGTCGCGCGTGCATCCGCCCCAGGACGATGCGGCGCTGCTGATCGCGGGGCGCCGCTCGCTCGCGACCTCGCCAGCCCTGAACCCTTCCCTTTCCCCGTCCCACTGACCACCCTGACTTGGACCCTGCATCATGACCAGCACACCCCGACCTCGACGCCACCAACGACACCGACGCCGCTGGCAGGCCGCGACCGCGGTCGCCGTGGCCGCCGCCTTCGCCCTCACCGCGTGCGCGGGCGGCAGCTCCGCCGAGCCGAGCGCCTCCGCCTCCGCCGAGACCCCGCAGGAGGGCGGCCGGCTGAAGCTCGCCTTCTGGCCCGACAACGCGGCGTTCTCCTGCGTCGATCCGTTCCAGGTCTACTGGATCGAGCACCGCACCGTGATCCGCAACTTCGCGGACTCGCTGACCGACCAGGATCCCGAGACCGGCGAGATCACGCCGTGGCTCGCCACGGACTGGTCCATCAACGATGCGGGCACCGAGTACACCTTCAATCTGCGCGACGACGTGACCTTCTCCGACGGTACGACGTTCGACGCGAACAGCGTGAAGACGGCGTTCGACAACGACAAGGCGACCGCCGCCGCCGTGCCCGGCGCCTTCGGCGCGAGCTACATCGCGGGCTACGACTCGACCGAGGTCGTCGACGACGACACGGTGATCGTGAAGTTCGCCACCCCGAACGCCGCGTTCCTGCAGGCGACCTCGACCACGACGCTGGCCGTCCTGGCGCCGTCCTCCTACGCGCAGACGCCCGAGCAGCGTTGCCTCGGCGAGGGCGTCATCGGCTCCGGTCCGTTCACGCTCGACAGCTACGTGCCGGGCACCTCGCTCTCGCTGACCAAGCGGGATGGCTACGCCTGGGGATCGGAGTTGCGGGCGCACACGGGAGCGGCGTACCTCGACGTCAGCTACGTGGCGGAGGACAGCGTCCGGGTCGGTCAGCTGACCAGCGACGCGGTCGACATCGCCTGGCCACGCAACCCCTTCACCGAGAACGATCAGGCGCTGATCACCGCGGGCGGCGACAGCATCGAGAGCCGTTCGCTGCCGGGCCCCGCGTCGAACTACTACCCGAACACCAGCGCGGGCCACGTGCTCGCGGATCCGGATGTGCGCACCGCCGTGCAGAAGGCGCTCGACCTGGAGAGCTACGCCTCCACGATCTACGGCGCCGACTACCCGGTCGTCTCGAGTGTCTTCGACACCACGACTCCGGGCTACGAGGACGAGTCGGCGCTGCTGGCCCACGATGCGAAGGGTGCGGCGAAGCTGCTGGACGACGCGGGCTGGGCCCTCGGCGACGACGGCTACCGGAGCAAGGACGGCCAGAAGCTGACCCTCTCCATCCCCGTCAGCGCTGCCCTGCCGGGCGACCAGCTCGTGCAGGACCAGCTCAAGGCCGTCGGCATCGACGTCGAGCTGAACGTGATCACCGCTGCACAGCGCAGCGAGGTGCTCAGCTCGGGCGAGTACGACCTGATCGGCTCGTACCTCACCCGCGCCGACCCGTCCGTGATCCAGTCGATCATCGACAGTCGCTACGCGACGTCGAAGGCGCTCGCGGCGAACCTGCTCACACCGGAGCAGTCGGCGACGGTGCAGGGCCTGATCGACGAGGGTACAACGACCATCGATCAGACCGCGCGGGCGAAGGTCTACGCGGAGCTGTCGAGCTACCTGCTGGAGAACGCCCTGGTCTTCCCGACCTTCGAGCGCGTGCAGCTGGCCGGTTTCTCCTCGGCCGTGCACGGCTTCCGCTACACCTCGGAGGCTTTCGGCGACTTCGCCGATACGTGGCTCGAACAGTAAGCAGAACTCGAGAACTCACCACCCAGCGGATGCCGGTGGAGCGCCTTCGGGCCTCCACCGGCTTCCGTGCGTCCCGAATGGAACATCCGATGTCGGATCCCCGTGATATCCCCTCTCCCGAAGCCCTTCGCTACCTGGAAGGCGTCGCCGGCGACGGCCGCATCGCCGCCGAGAACGAGGAGGCGTGGCGCCGCTACGCGATCCTGCCGCGGATGTTCCGCACGCCGCGCGTCGTCGACACCCGCGTCGCGCTCCTCGGCCTCGACCTCGCCTTCCCCGTCCTCGTCGCGCCGAGCGCGGCGCACGGGCTCGGACATCCGGACGGCGAGGTGGCGACGGCCGAGGGCGCCCGCCGGGCCGGCGCCGGCTTCGTCTTGAGCCAGGCCGCCTCGCGCGACGTCGAGGACGTCGCCGCGGTCGGCCCGTTCCTCCAGCAGATCTACCTGCCCGAGGAGCGCGCGCTGATCGTTCCGTTCCTCGAACGCACGGCGGCGGCCGGCGCCCGCGCCCTGGTGCTCACGCTCGACCAGCCCGGATCCGCGTACCAGCATCCGTTCCGTCGCGGGGCGATCGCGGGCCGGGGTCCGCGCCGGCCGCCGGTCGACTACTCGGTCGCGGGCGCGACGCCCGCCGTCTCCGTCGACCTCGACGACATCGCCTGGCTGCGCGACGCCTCGGGTCTGCCCGTACTGGTCAAGGGGGTGCTGCATCCGCAGGACGCGGCAGACGCGATCGATGCCGGAGCCGCCGGGATCGTGGTCTCCAATCACGGCGGCCGGCAGATCGGCGGCAGCATCAGCTCGGCGCAGGCGTTGCCCGAGGTGGTCGACGCCGTCGCCGGCCGGGTGCCCGTGCTGGCCGATTCCGGCATCCGCAGCGAGGACGACGTCTTCCGCGCGCTCGCGTTGGGAGCGGACGCGGCGCTGATCGGCCGCCCCGCGGTGCGTGCGCTCTGGCGCGGCGGCGCGGAGGCGGTGGCCGAGGAACTCACCGCACTGCGCGACGCGTTCGAACACCTGCTGCGTCTGGCCGGCATCCCGGATGTGGCGGGCATCACCCGCGATCACCTGCGGGTGCGCGCGTGAGGGGCTCACCCGACGCGGTCCCCGACGAACTCGGCGAGCGGCGCACCGCTACGATCTTCCGCACCGGGCTGGCGGTGATGTTCCGCGGCGCCCGGCTGCATCCGATCGCCTCCGCCGTCGCGATCGTGAGCAGCCTGATCAACGGCTCGACCATGGTGCTCGGCGCCGCGGCGATCGGCTGGGCGACGGATCACCTGGTGCTGCCCGCGTTCGCCGGCGGCGACGTGGCCGGCGGGGTCTGGCTCGCGGCGTTCCTGGCCATCATCGGCGTCTCGTTCCTGCGGTTGTCGACCATCGTCATCCGCGGCGTGGCGACCGGATACATGCAGTTCGGCGCTCAGGCCGACACCCGGCGCGCGGTGACGCGGCAGTTCCTCCGACTCGGCCTGCCCTGGCACCGGCGGCACTCCTCCGGCCAGCTGCTCTCGAACGCGGTCTCGGACGTCGAGGTGCTGTGGCAGCCGATGCTGAACTTCGCGTTCTCGATCGGCATGGTCTTTATGCTGCTGCTCGCCATCGTCGACCTCGCCCTGACCGACGCCGGCTTGGCCCTGGTCGCCCTGGTGTTCGTGCCGGTGGTACTGGCCGCGAACATCGCCTATCAGCGCGTGATCGCGCCGCGGGCGCGGCGGGCGCAGCAGGCGCGCGCCGCCGTGAGCTCGCTCGCCAACGAGGCGTTCGAGGGCACGCAGGTGATCCGGACCCTCGGCATCGCCGCCGCCGAGGAGCAGCGCTTCGACGCCGCGACCGAGGAGCTGCGCCGCGCGAACACGCGGATGGGCTTCGTCAGCGCGGTGTTCGATCCCGTGATCGAACTGGCGCCGACGGTGACCGTGCTGGTGGTGCTGCTCGTGGGCTCCCTCCGGGTCGCCGACGGCGAGATCAGCACCGGCACCCTCGTGCAGGTGATCTACCTACTGCTCACGATGGCGCTGCCGCTGAACGTGATCGGCCGCTTCCTCAGCGTGCTGCCGCTCGCGGTCGTCGGCCACGAGCGCGTCTCGCAGGTGCTCGACTCCGAGGAGTTCCCGGCCCACGGCGAGCGCGCCGCGGCGGCGGTGGCGCCGGTCGCCGTGAGCGTCGAGGCCGCCGGGCACCAGTACGACGCGTCGCCCGCGCTGGCCGACGTCAGCTTCGAGGTGGAGCCGGGCGAGATCATCGCCGTCGTCGGTGCGACCGGCTCGGGCAAGAGTACGCTGTTGCGGCTCGTGGCCCGACTGCTGGATGCGCACCGCGGCGCCGTGCGGCACGACGCGGTCGAGGTGGCCGCCTACGCGCCCGAGGTGATCCCGAGCCGCGTCGCCATCGTGCCGCAGACGGCCTTCGTCTTCGACGACAGCGTGCGCGGCAACGTCACCCTCGGCCGTCCGATCGACGACGCGGAGGTCTGGCGGGCGCTCGAGGTGGCGGCGGCGGACGGATTCGTGCGCGCCCTGCCGCAGGGCCTCGACGCCGCCGTCGGCGAGGCCGGATCGGGCCTCAGCGGCGGGCAGCGGCAGCGGCTCGCGCTGGCCAGGGCGCTCGCGGGGGAGCCGAGCCTGCTGGTGCTCGACGACGCGACCAGCGCGCTGGACGCCGAGGTCGAACGCGACGTGATCGACGGGCTGCGTCGACACCTCGGCGCCGAGCGGCCGCGCCCGACCACCGTGCTGATCGCCGCCTCGCGGGCGTCGAGCGTGCGGCTCGCCGACCGCGTCGTGTATCTCGAACGCGGCCGCGCCGTCGCCGTCGGCCGGCACGCCGAGCTGCTGACCGAGCAGCCCGGCTACCGCGCGATCGTCACGGCGTACGACACGACGCTGGATGCGCTGGGTGGGCGGAGCGACTCGCCCGAGCCGGGTGCTCCGCCTGCGCGCGACGACCTGACTGAACGCGATGACCTGAAGGATGCATCATGAGCGCCATTCCCGCCGGCACGTGGCCGGTCGTCCGTGCCGGACTCGCCGCCTCGCCCGGGGTGCTGCGCGGCTGGTGGCTGACCGCGCTGATCGGGCTGATCGCCGCCTCCGGCCGCGTCGCGGTGCCGCTGACCGTGCAGTACGCGATCGACGACGTGCTCACTCCCGGCGGCGCCGACGTCGCCGCGACGATCACCGTCGTCGTGTTGATCGGCTTCACGGGGGTCGTCGCCGCCGGCCTGTCCTCGCTGCTGATGAACCGGCGGCTGATCGCGGCCAGCGAGCGCGCGATCGCCGGGCTGCGCTCGCGCGCCTTCGCGCACATCCTCGCCGTCGCGCCCGCGCGGCTGCCGACGGAGCAGCGTTCCGCTCTGGTGTCCCGGGTCACGAACGACGCGGACACGCTGACCCAGTTCGTGCAGAGCGGCGGCATCACCCTGGTGATCAACGCGGCGCAGATGCTGGTCTCCGCCGCGATCATGCTCAGCTACTCCTGGCTGCTGGCGCTCGTCGTCTTCGCCGTATCGATCCTCGCGGTGGTCGGGATGCGGCTGTTCCAGCGCAGCATCGCCGGCGGCCTGATCACGGCGACCGTGGTGGTCGCCGGCGTCGCGCTGGGCACCGGGCTGATCGGCGGCGGGCTGGCCGAGCTGTCGGCCGGTCAGCTGGTCGCGTTCCTCTTCCTGATCACCTTCTTCGTGCGTCCGCTGCAGTTCTCCGTCTCGATCCTCGGCGAGGCGCAGGGCGCGATCGCCGGCTGGCGGCGCATCCTCGAGATCCTCGCGCTGCCCACCGGGGCCGTGACCGACGGCGTCGAACTCCCCGCCGGGGCGCTCGGCGTCGCCTTCGAGGGCGTCGGCTTCAGCTATCGGCCGGGCACGCCCGTGTTGCGCGACATCGAGTTACGCATCCCCGCGGGCACGCACGTCGCGGTCGTCGGCGAGACCGGCTCGGGCAAAACGACCTTCGCCAAACTGCTCACCCGCCAGCTGGAACCGGGCGAGGGCACGATCCGGCTGAACGGCGTCGACCTCGCCGCTGTGGCCGATGCGGCGCTGGCCCGCCGCGTCGCGATCGTGCCGCAGGAGGCGTTCCTCTTCGATCGGACGGTATTGGAGAACATCGCTATCGCCCGGCCCGGCGCCGACGAGGCCACCGTGCGCGGCGTGCTGCGCGGGCTCGAACTGGAGGGTTGGGCGGATGCGCTGCCGAACGGACTGCACACCCGCACCGGTCAGCGCGGCGAGGCGCTCTCGGCCGGCGAGCGGCAGCTCATCGCGCTCGCCCGCACGGCCCTGGTCGATCCCGATCTCCTGGTGCTCGATGAGGCGACCAGCGGCGTGGATCCGGCCACCGACGTGCGCGTGCAGCGCGCGCTCGCGGCGGTCACGCGCGGCCGCACGACCGTGACGATCGCGCACCGGATGATCACCGCCGAGGGAGCCGACACGGTGCTGCTCTTCACGGGCGGACGGTTGGCCGAGCAGGGTTCGCACGCCGAACTCGTCGCGCTCGGCGGGCGCTACGCTGCCCTGCACCGGGCGTGGACCGGCGTGAAGGGGGACGGATGAGCGCAGTGACGATCCGAGCGGGCGGGCCGGCGGATGCGCTCGGCATCGCGACCGTGCAGCTCACCTCGTGGCGGGAGACCTACGCGGGGCTGGTGCCGGCGGCGTTCTGGGACGAGCATCCGTTGGAGCGCTTCCGCGACCGCTGGCAGGGCTGGCTGGACGCGGGCGCGACGCCGCCGGTCGCGGTGGCCGGCGGCGCGGTCGTCGGCTTCGCCTACGTCGGCGCGGCGCAGGAGCGGGGCGGGCATCCGCCGGTGCGGGAGCGGCAGTTGTTCACGATCTACCTGCTCGCCGCCTGGCACGGCAGCGGCGCCGGGCAGCTGCTGCTCGACGCCGCCCTGCCGGCCGGCGAGCCCGCCGAGCTGTGGGTCGCCGCGGACAATCCGCGCGCCCGCCGCTTCTACGAACGCAACGGCTTCGCGCCCGACGGCGCCACCGTGCTCGATCCCGACTTCGCCGGGCTCCCCGAGCTGCGCCTGGTGCGCTGAGGGCCCGGTGCTGGCCCGACCCTCTGCTGCGCTGTCGTGCTGCGCTGTCGTTTTGGCAGCGCGCGGGTGGCGTGCCGACCGCGCGCGGTGAAAACGACAGCGCAGGCTACAGCGCGCAGCACGGGTGAACTCAATGTCGGTCCTCGCCTTGCGCCTCCGTTCGTGCTGGACGACCCGTTCTGGCGATCATTCTTCACGTCAGCGGGATTCGGTGGCGTCATGGCGTTGTCCGCCGGAGCATTGGCCTTCGGGGCCGCCGTCTACGCCGCGCGCCGGACCGCGCTGAACGCGGATCGCGACCACGCTCAGCGCGACGAAGCGGCCGCGCTCGATCGGTCTCAACGCGAACGCGCAGATCAGCGTGCTCAGTGGTGGGGCCGATTCACCTGGGCCACGGAACGAGCCCTCGATAGCAGCACGCGCGATGTCGGGGTCGTCAGCATGATCGGCCTTGTCGGACATCGTTGGGCGAGCGAAGAGGATACGGAGATCGCGATCGCCGTTGCCGACGCCCTCGACACGATGGATACTGAGGCTGCGAGAGGGCAGACGGCGGGAGGACCGCGATGACCACGGCGAACCAGCATTCGAGGGACCTTGTGCGTCGACTCCGCGAGAAAGCGCTCCTGGTGGCTGCGCAACGCGCGCAGCAGGCTTCGGGAGCCCCTGTAGCCGCATCGCGCAAGAACGAGGGAGTACCGGCAGCAACAGGCTCGTTGTCGGTCGGCGTGTCGCGAGGTAGTCGCACGAGCTGGTAGCCCTGTCCCGCTGGCCGCCGCTTCTCCGTACGCAACGGCATCGAGCCCGACAGCGCAGGGACCAGCCCCGGCTAGAGCACCTCATTGAGGCGGCCGGTTGCGACGTCGAAGACGAAGCCGCGCACGGCGTCCTTCTTCGGGATGAACGCGCTCGCGGTGATCCGGGCGATCGACTGCCGCACGTCGTCCGCGGCGTCGGGGAACGCCTCCGGCGCCCACGGCGGGCGGATGCCCGTCTCGGCGCGGATCTGTTCCTTGAAATCGTCGTCGTGGAAGGTCACCATTCCGCAGTCGGTGTGGTGGATCAGGATGATCTCCTCCGTTCCGAGCAGGCGCTGGCTGATCGCGAGCGAGCGGATCTCGTCCTCGGTGATCACCCCGCCGGCGTTGCGGATCACGTGCGACTCGCCCTCGTTCAAGCCGAGGATGCGGTAGACGTCCAGCCGCGCATCCATGCAGGCGACGACGGCGAGGTGCTTGCTCGGCGGCAGGGGGAGTGGGCCGGTGAAGGCGGCGGCGTAGGCCTCGTTGTTGCGCAGGAGCTCGTCGGTGATGCTCATGATCGGGTCCGTTCTGTCGGCGGTTACGGCGGCGGTGAAGTCGGCGCTTCAGGGTTAGGCGTCGCGATCACCTTGCGCCCGAATCAGCCCGGCTCCTAGCGCTCGCGCGGAGTATGACGTTCCGGCCCGCTTCATTACGCGTGGACTGGACGCCGCCGCCGAGGCGCGCGAGCGTTGACCGCATGTCCCTCCTCGAGACCGCCGGTTCCGCTCCCGTCGCAGCCCCCGCCGCCGACCGCCCCGTCGTGTACGCCCTGCACGAGAACCCCGACTGGTTCGGCCCGTTCGCCGCGGCGTTCGCAGCGGAGGGTGTGGAGTACCGGGAGTGGCTGCTCGTGGACGGCGCGTTCGACTTCGACCAACCGCCGCCGGAGGGCGTGTTCTGGTCGCGGATCAGCGCCTCCTCGCACACCCGCGGTCACGGCCTGAGCAAGGAGTACGCCCGCGGCGTGCTCAGCTGGCTGGAGGCGTACGGCCGGCGCACCGTGAACGGGCGTCGCGTGCTGGAGTTCGAGGTGAGCAAGATCGATCAGCTCACCGCGCTGAAGGCGTTCGGTATCGAGGTGCCGCGCACCGTCGCCGTTGTCGGCCGGGAGGCGCTCGTCGAGGCAGCGCGGGGCTTCGGCACCCCGTTCATCACCAAGCACAACCAGGGCGGCAAGGGCCTGGGCGTGCGCCGCTTCGACAGCCTCGCCGACTTCGCGGGCTACGTCGACTCCGCCGAGTTCGAGCAGCCGCAGGACGGCATCACCCTGATCCAGGAGTTCGTGCAGGCCGCTCGCCCCTTCGTCACCCGCGTCGAGATCGTCGGCGGCGAGGTGGTCTACGCGATCACCGCCGATACCGAGCGCGGCGGCTTCCAGCTCTGCCCGGCGGATGCCTGCGCGATCGATCCCGCCTCCGGCCTGCCGGTCATCCCACCGGGCGCGACGCTCGCGCCCGAGCCGGGGCGCTCACTGTTCGCGCTACGCGAGGGCTTCGAACATCCGATCCTGGAGCGCTACCGTGCCTTCACCCGGGCGCACGGGATCGAGGTCGCGGGCATCGAGTTCATCGAGACCGCGGACGGCCGGGTCGTCACCTACGACGTGAACACCAACACGAACTACAACGCCGAGGTCGAGTCCGTCGCGCCGCGATCGGCGCCGCGAGCGGTCGCGCGGCACCTGGCCGCGGTGCTCGCCGCGCGGTATCCCGCCGCCGGATGAGCGCGCCGTTGCTGGGCATCGAGGCGGATGCGGCCGCGCTGATCGCGGGAACGGTCCGGGTGGATCCGGCGGTCACGGTGATCGTCCTCGGCGGCTCCGACCCGGCGGTCGCCGTGCCCTTCATCGCCGCGCGGGTGCCCGAGGTCGCGCTGCTGGTCCGAGAGGACGTCGGCCGCGCGCATCCGTACAACATCGCGCGACGGATCGCCTCGCTGCACCGCTTGCACGGCGGGCGCGTCGGCGTGCTGCTGTCCGGGCCGGCCACGGATCTCGGCTCCGGCGCCCGCGCGGTCCTTGAGCTCTGGGCGAGCTGGCCGGAGTCGTCGCTGCGTCTCGACAAGGCCGGCGGCGTCTTCGCGGACGTGGCGGGCATCCGGCGGGTGAACACGGAGGGCGTGTTCCGGATCGACGGACCGCTGACGGTGCCGTTGGATCCGGCCGACGCACCGGTGCTGGCGCTCGACGGTGACGCGCGCGGCGCGGCGGCCGATCTGGTCCTGACCGGCGGCGAGCTCGTCGGCGTCGACACCCGAATCGTGCTGCTGCCCGCGACGGACGCGGGGGCGCGAATCGCGGCCGGCGCGTTCCGCGCCCCCGCCGGCCACCGCTCCGCCCGCTCGCGGCTCGGCCTGGGCCCATCGCGCGCTCGCGTCGACGAGGCGCGCGCCACGGCGTACCCGGCGCGGCGAGCATGACCGGCCGCCGGCGCTTCGCCGTCAACATCAACGTGCAGGGCTTGGGCCAGCGCCCCGGCGCCTGGCGCACCCCTGAGGCGGATCCGGTCGCGCTGTTCGGGCCGGAGCACTGGCTGACCATCGCCCGAACCGCCGAGCGCGGCGTCGTCGACGCGCTGTTCTTCGCGGACTCGCCGTCACTGCCCGATCCGCGGGTGCGCGCGCTGTTCGTCTTCGAACCGCTCGTGCTGCTGGCGGGCATCGCCGCAGCGACCGAGCACATCGGGCTCGTCGGCACCGCCTCGACCTCGTTCAACGACCCCGTCGACCTCGCCCGGCAGTTCGCCGCGCTCGATCGCCTGTCGGGCGGTCGCGCGGCCTGGAACGTCGTCACCTCGCACAGCGCCGACTCCGCGAGAAACTTCGGGGCCGACGACATGCCGGGGCGGGCCGAGCGCTACGCCCGCGCCGAGGCGTTCGTCGACACGGTACGGGCACTCTGGCGCGGCGAGACGGTCGAGCACGCGGGGGAGCAGGTGCGGCTGGAGCATCCGGCGTCGCCCGTGCTGATCCAGGCCGGCGGCTCGCCCGCCGGGCTCGAACTCGCCGCGCGGATCGCGGAGGCCGTCTACTCCGTGGAGTTGGTGCACCAGCGCGCCGTCGAGAACGCGGCGGCGTTGCGGGCGGCGGCCGCGCGGCACGGGCGTCGGCTGAGCGTGCTGCCCGGCCTCTCGCTGGTGATCGGCAGCACCGAGCGCGAGGCGCGCGAGCGGTTCGACGCCCTCGAGGCGCTGGGCCCCGCGGACACCACGATCAACGCGCTCTCCTACAACCTCGGCGTCGACGTCTCGGGGCTGGCGCTGGACGAGCCGATCCCGGACGCGATCCTCGACGCACCGCCGGATGCGGACACCCTCGCCGCGTCCCTCGCCTACCGCGACGCCATCGTCGCCTCCCTGCGCGGCTCGCCGCGGACCCTCCGCGAGGTGCTGCGCGGCTTCGGGGGCTACGGCCAGCGGATCATCGTCGGAACGCCGGAGCAGATCGCCGATTCCCTGCAGCACTGGCACCGGAGCGGCGCCGCCGACGGCGTGAACGTGATGCTGGACAGCTTCCCCGACGGCCTGGAGACCTTCGTCGATCAGGTGATGCCCGAGCTGCGCGCCCGCGGCCTCGCGCGAGCCGAGTACCCGTCCGGCGAGACTTTCCGGCAGCGCCTCGGCTAGCCGCGCTGTCTCGTCGTCGCCCGAGGACGCGCCGCAGTTCACACCGCCGGCTGCCAGCCCAGGTGCGGGGCGACGTGGGTGACGATGTCCTCGATCAGGCGCAGGTTCTCGGCGAGGCCGAACGCCGGCGGCAGGAAGGCGATCAGTTCGTCCGCCTCGGCCACGGCGACGTCGGCGAGCAGCTGCTCGACCACGTGCTCCGGGTCGCCGTGGATGGCGCCGCTGACGCTGAACTTCGCCGCCGGCAGAACCCGCGGATCCAGGGCGCCCGCCGGGCGCGATGCCGCCGGACCCTGGGTTCGGCGCTCCTCGTCGTACGCCGCATAGCGGCGCGCCGTCTCGGGGCTGGTCGCAGGCAGGATGGAGCGGCTCACCGAGACGCGGGGCGCCTCCGGCCCGGTGTGCGCGGCCCGGTACGCCTCGATAGCGCGCAACTGCTCGGCGTTGTAGTCCTCGACCGAGTCGGTCAGGATCGTGCTGAGCATCAGCCGCAGCCCCTGCGAGCCGATCCGCTCGGCCGAGGCGACGGATCCGCCGCCGAACCAGACCCGACCGGGCAGGCCGGCACTCGCCCCGCGGATCCGCAGCTCCTCACCGATCGGATCGCCCTCGCGGTCCGTGGCCTCGCCGACGCTCTCGCCGCGGATGCCACGGAGGAAGGTGGCCAATCGCCGCTGCGACTGCTCGCGTCCGTCGTTCACCGGCTGCCCGAACGCGGCGTCGTAGCCGCCCTGCCCGGTGCTCAAGCCGAGCTGCAGCCGGCCGTCCGTGAGGTGATCGGCGATGCTGGCCGCCTCGGCCAGGAGCACCGGATCCTCGTAGCGGATGCCGATGATCGCGGTGCCGAGGCCGATCCGCTCCGTGTGCTGCGCCACCACTGGGAGGTAGACCAGTGGCGAAGCCAGGTAGTTGTCGAAGTGGCGCTGGTAGACCCAGCCCCGGTCGTACCCGAGATCCTCGCCGGCGCGGAACAGCTCGATGCCCTCGCGCACGCCCTCGGCGACCCGGCCGGCGGGGAACGGCACGCGGGTGTGGAAGCCGAGCTTCAGCGTCCGGGTCATCGGACGCGCTCCGCGGCGTTGATGTTGATGTATCGGGACATGGGGTTCACTTCCGGGCTCGATGACGGGCGACGGATCCACCCTGGTGTCGCGGCGACCACGGGGCGACCAGCATTGCGGAGTGTGTCGAGTGCTACGCCCCGGGTCGGCGCGATTGGACAGCGGGCCCGAGGCATCCGCAGGCTTCCGTGCATGACCTCGGCCCCCGATGACCACGCCGCGCACGCCGTGCACGCCCCCGAGTACGACTGGAGCGGCTACGACTTCGACACCCGCCAGGTGCACGCCGGCGAGTACGCGGATACCGCGGCTGGAGCGCGGATCCCGCCGATCGCGCTGACCGCCGGCTACCGCTTCGACTCCTTCGACGACGGCGCCGCGCGCTTCGGCCAGACCGCCGACGGGCTGATCTACTCCCGCCAGCGCAACCCCTCCGGGCAGGTGGCGGAGCAGCGCATCGCCGCTCTGGAGGGCGGCACCGAGGCGATCGTGGTCGGCTCCGGTCAGGCCGCGATCACCTCGGCGCTGCTGGCGCTCGCGCAGTCGGGCGAGCGGATCGTGACCACGGCGAGCATCTACAGCGGCACCCGCATCCTCTTCGGCCGCAGCTTCGCCCGTTTCGGGGTGACGGTCGACGAGGTGTGGGACGAGTACGACGACGATGCCTGGGACCGGGTGATCACCCCGCAGACCAAGGCACTCTTCAGTGAGACGATCCCGAATCCGAAGAACGACGTCGTCGACATCGATCAGCTCGCCAGGGTCGCGCGGCGGCACCGCATCCCGCTGGTGATCGACAACACCATCGCGACGCCGTACCTGATTCGTCCGTTCGAGCACGGTGCGGACGTGGTGGTGCACTCGGCGACGAAGTTCCTCAGTGGCCACGGCGCATCGCTCGCCGGCACGATCGTCGACGGCGGCGGCTTCGACTGGGCGGGCACCGATCGGCGCTACCCGCTGCTCACCGACGCCGTCCGGCCCGGGCTGCCCTCGCTGCTGGAACGATTCCCGTCGACCGCGTACGCCCGGCTCGCCCGGGAGGCGGTCGTGAACGACATCGGGCCGGCGCTCTCGCCGTTCAACGCCTTCCTGCTGCATCAGGGCATCGAGACGCTGTCGTTGCGGATGCAGAAGCACCTCGAGAACGCGGCGACCATCGCGCGCTGGCTCGCCGAGCATCCCGCGATCGAGAGCGTCGACTACGCGGGGCTGCCGGGCAACCCACGTCACGACCTCGCGCAACGGCTCTACGGTGGGCGCACCGGTTCGGTCTTCGCGGCCACGATCGCCGGTGGTCGTCCGGCCGCCCGCCGGTTCATCGACCGGCTGCGGGTGTTCAGCCGGATGACGAACATCGGCGACACCCGATCGATGGCGCTGCACCCGGCCACCACGACGCACACCTCGTTCTCGGCGGAACTGCGGGAGCGGTTGGGCATCGGTGAGGGACTCGTCCGGCTGTCGATCGGGATCGAGGGCGCGAACGACCTGATCGCCGATCTCGACCAGGCGCTCGGCGGGACCGCGTGAGGGCCGGCCGGAGTCGGACTAGCCTCTGATGGTGGATTTCGAAACGATCGTCGTCGGCGGCGGCGCGATGGGTTCGGCCGCGGCGTGGCAGCTCGCTCGTCGCGGCGTCGAGGTGGTGCTCCTCGAGCGATTCGGACCGGGGCATCGCAACGGAGCGTCGCACGGGGCGTCGCGGAACTTCAATGTCGCGTACGCCGAGGCGGACTACCTCGGCCTGCTCGATCGGGCGTTACCGCTCTGGCGCGAACTCGAGGCGGAGGCCCGCACCGAGCTGCTGCAGCAGGTCGGCATCGTGAACCACGGTCGCACCCACGCGCACGATGCGGTGCACGCGGCGCTCGTCGCGGCGGGCATCCCGAGCGCGTTCGTGCCTTTGGCCGAGGCCGCGGAACGCTGGCCTGGCATCCGCGCCGATGGGCGGGTGCTGTGGACGCCGACCGCCGGCCGATTGCACGCCGATCGGGCGGTGGCTGCGTTGCAGCGGGCGGCGGCGGATTCGGGCGCGCAGGTCCGTCACAACACACGAGTGATCAGCATCGAGCCGCACGACGATCACGTGCTCGTCGAGGTGATGGACGGCGACTCCGGGGCCGTTCGCCGACTTCGCTCGCGCACCGCCGTCGTCACCGTCGGCGCGTGGACGCAGAAGCTGCTCGACGGGCGGATCGCGCTGCCGCGGCTGGTGGTGACGCAGGAGCAGCCCGCGCACTTCGCCCTGCGCGACGGCTCGTTCGTGTGGCCGGGTTTCAACCACACCCCGGCGCCAGGGGAGGTCGACACCGCGTGGTGGCCGTCGCCGATCTACGGGATGCAGACGCCGGGCGAGGGGATCAAGGCCGGCTGGCACGGCGTCGGACCGGTGACCGACCCGGATGAGCGCAGTTTCCGCTCGGAGCCGACCCAATTGGCGCAGTTGCGCCGCTACGTCGCCGAGTGGCTGCCCGGCGCCGATCCCGATGCCGTCACCGAGATCAGCTGTACCTACACCACGACCCCCGACTCCGACTTCGTGCTCGATCGGGTCGGACAGCTCATCGTCGGGGCGGGATTCTCGGGTCACGGCTTCAAGTTCACGCCGGCGGTCGGCGAGGTGCTCGCCGATCTCGCGACCGCTGCACCCACAGCGGTGCCCGAGCGGTTCCGCCTCGGACCAAGAGCGGCCCCTCGCCGCTGATCTCCCTGAACGGGTTTCGCTCGAGAGAGCCGGTGGGCGGATGCGGGTTGGTGGGTCCGCCGTCGGCCCAGAGTGGGACGGACTGACAACCCTCTGTGCTGGGTGCGTTTTACTCGCAGGACCGGCGGCCGACGCACGGCCGGCGGACGCGGAGCGGCGGATGCGGGTTGTCAGTCCGTCCTGCGAGCTCTGCGAGTGGGACGGAGTGACAACCCTCTGAGGAGCGCGTCCTCCGATCCGCGGGAGGGCCGGCGGATGCGGGTTGTCAGTCCGTTCTGCGAGCTCTGCGAGTGGGACGGAGTGACAACCCTCTGCGGAGGGTGGCCTTCTACCGGCGGGAGGGCCGGCGGATGCGGGCTGGTGGGTCCACCGTCGGCTCAGAGTGGGACGGGGTGACGACCCTCTGCGGAGGATGCGTCTCACTCGCGGTTGGGGCGGCGGATGCGGGTTGTCAGTCCGTTCTGCGAGCTGTGCGAGGGACGGAGTGACAACCCTCTGCAGAGGGCGGCCTTCTATTGGCGGGAGGGCCGGCGGATGCAGGGTCGGCGGACGCGGAGCGGCGGATGCGGGTTGTCAGTCCGTTCTGCGAGCTCTGCGAGTGGGACGGAGTGACAACCCTCTGAAGGGGTGCGTCTCACCCGCGGTTGGGCCGGCGGATGCGGGAGCGGCGAGCGGGTTTGGGGAGGCGGTGTCTGCGGTTGCGGCGGGGTTTCTGGTGGGGGTCGATCTGCCAGGGTGGGATGAAGTGGGGGATCCCGTTGATGAGGACGATGCGCCAGTCGGAGTGGTGCACGAGGGTGTGGTGTGCCCGGCAGAGCAGCACCGTGTTCTCCAACGACGTGGGTCCGCCGTCGGCCCAGTGACGAATGTGATGGCCGTCGGTCCAGGTGGCCGGGGCGTCGCAGGTGGGGAACGCGCAGCCGCCGTCGCGGGCGATCAGCGCGTCCCGGAGGTCGCCTTTCACGAGCCGGACGGACTGGCCCTGGTCGAGGATCGCGCCGTCCGCGCCGAGGACAACGGGGATGATGCGGGCGTCGCAGGCGATCTGCCGGATCTGCGCGGCGGGCACGGGGCCGGCGAACGTGGTGTCGGCGTCGCCGACCCGCTCGCGGAGGTCATCCAACCCGACGGTCACGATGACGGCGGGCTTCACGCCGCCGTTGCGGGGCAGCTTCCCGGTTCTGGACGC
>JABMLH010000013.1 GCA_013205085.1 Microbacteriaceae bacterium VKM Ac-2854
TAACCGAGCAAGGCTCAAAGCGAGCAAAACGCGCCAGGACTAGAACACTTACGCGCCACGCAGCGGCGGAGAACCGGATCGGCGAGACAGGTCCGCCGCCCGTGTTCCGCATTGTTACGGGCATGTTTCGCGATCCGGCACCCCTCTCTCTAGGGTCGTACCCGGGTTCGCGACGAGGCGGTGCCGCAGCGGCGAATCGGCCCTGCGGCGCAAGGTTGCCGACCAGGTAGCCCGCGAGCCCGCACCTCGAAAGGAACCGTCACATGTCCCTCCGCACCACGCTCATCGCCGCCGCCGCGGCGGCCTCCGTCATCGCCCTGCTCAGCGGCTGCGCATCCTCCTCCGGCGACGCGGCCTCGGCCGACGAGACCGTGAAGATCGGCGTCGTCGGCGCCAGCGACCCCTACTGGGAGACCTATAAGGAAGCAGCAGCCGACGCCGGCATCGACGTCGAGATCGTCGACTTCGCCGAGTACTCGCAGCCCAACCCCGCGCTCTCCGAGGGCGAGATCGACCTGAACCAGTTCCAGCACATCGTCTACCTCGCGCAGTACAACACCGCCAGCGATGACGACCTGGTGCCGATCGGTTCCACCGCGATCTACCCGCTCGGCCTGTACTCCACCAAGTACGACGACGTGAAGGACATCCAGAAGGGCGAGACCGTCGCCGTCTCGACCGACGAGAGCAACCAGGCCCGCGGCCTGCTCGTGCTGCAGTCGGCCGGACTGATCGAGCTGAAGGACGGCGGCTCGATCTTCTCCACGATCGACGACGTCGACACCGACGCCTCGAAGGTGACGGTCACCGCGCTCGAGCCCTCGCTCACCGCGACCTCGCTGCCCGACGTCGCCGCCGCCGTGATCAACAACGACTTCATCGAGAACGCCGGACTGACCGCGTCGGATGCGATCGCGCAGGACGACCCGTCCGACCCGAACGCCCTGCCCTACGTCAACATCTTCGCCGCCCGCGCCGAGGACAAGGACAACGCGACCTACGCCAAGCTCGTCTCGATCTACCAGGACACCCAGGCCGTACTCGACGGCGTGCAGGAGAAGTCCGGTGGCACCGCCGTCTTCCTGAAGACCCCGGTCGCCGACCTGGAGTCGTCGCTGGAGAAGGTCCAGAAGGACATCAAGGCGCAGGGCTGATCCCCCCAGCCCACCCCCCAGGGCTGATCCCCCCAGCCCACCCCCAGGGCTGATCCCCTGAAGCCCTTCGCGGCCGGTCATCCACAGCGATGACCGGCCGCACCCCTGTTTCCCGGACGTTCCGAAAGGACCACCCATGGCGCTCGTCTCCCTGCGCGACGTGACCAAGACCTACCCGCCGCAGCGCCGCGGTGACGCAGCGACCACCGCGATCGACGCCGTCAGCCTCGACATCGAGGCGGGCGACGTCTACGGCATCATCGGCTACTCGGGTGCCGGCAAGAGCACACTCGTGCGCCTGATCAACGCGCTCGAACCCGCGACGAGCGGCAGCATCCTGGTCGAGGGCGCCGAGATCGTCGGCCGTCGCGAGCGCGAGCTGAATCGCATCCGGCTCGGTATCGGCATGATCTTCCAGCAGTTCAATCTGTTCGCCTCGAAGTCCGTGCGCCGCAACATCGCGTACCCGCTCCAGGTCGCAGGCAGGCCCCGCACCGAGATCCGCGCCCGGGTGGACGAACTCCTGCGTTTCGTCGGGCTCGAGGACAAGGCGAACGCCTATCCCGAGCAGCTCTCGGGTGGCCAGAAGCAGCGCGTCGGTATCGCCCGCGCCCTCGCGGCCTCCCCGCGCATCCTGCTCGCCGACGAGGCGACCAGCGCCCTGGACCCCGAGACGACGCAGGAGGTGCTCGCCCTGCTGCGCCGGGTGAACCGGGAGTTCGGCGTCACCATCGTCGTCATCACGCACGAGATGGAGGTGATCCAGTCGATCGCCACGAAGGTGGCGGTGATGGAGAACGGCCGGATCGTCGAGCGCGGCGAGGTGTTCGACGTGTTCTCGAACCCGCAGCAGCCCGTGACCCGACGCTTCGTCGGCACCGTCATCGACGCGCAGCCCTCAAGCGAGGAGGCGGCCGTGCTGCGCGCCCGGCACCCCGGCCGACTGGTCACGCTCTCCTTCTCCGACGCCACCCCGAGCCAGGGCGCGATCTTCGCCGACATCGCCGCGGCCGGCGTCGGCTTCGAACTCGTCTACGGCGGCGTGAACGACATCGGCGGCCGCGTCTTCGGCCACCTGACCCTCGCCCTCACCGGATCGGATGACGCGATCGATCCGCTGCTCGCGCGCCTCGGTGCCCGCCTGACCATCACGGAGGTCCCCCGTGGATGAACTGATCCCGCTCCTGCCCAAGCTGTGGCAGGCCACCGGCGAGACCCTCTACATCGTCGGCCTCAGCCTGGTCTTCGGTGGCCTGGCCGGCCTGCTGCTCGGCCTCGCGCTCTACGTGACCCGCGCGGGCAGCCTGTACGCGAACCGCGCGATCTTCGCCGTGCTGAACCTTCTGGTGAACGTCTTCCGGCCCATCCCGTTCATCATCTTCCTGGCCGCGGCGCAGCCGCTGGCGCGAGCGGTGACCGGGCTGGGCATCGGCAACAACGCGATCACCTTCACCCTCGCCCTCGCCGCGACGTTCGGCGTCAGCCGGATCGTGGAGCAGAACCTGCTCACCGTGCAGCCCGGCGTAATCGAGGCGGCACGGTCGATGGGAGCGAGCCGGTTCCGGATCATCTGGTCGATCCTGGTGCCGGAGGCGCTGGGCCCGCTGATCCTCGGCTACACCTTCATCGTGGTCGCCCTCGTCGACATGTCCGCGGTCGCCGGCACGATCGGCGGCGGCGGCCTGGGTACGTTCGCGATCCAGTACGGCTATCGGCAGTTCGAGCCGGTCGTCACCTGGGGTGCGGTCCTGGTGATCATCGTGATCGTGCAGCTGGTGCAGCTGCTCGGCAACACGCTCGCCCGGCGGGCGCTGCGGCGCTGATCGGCGGCGCCGAGTCGGGAGCGCGCGGCCCAGCCGCCTACGCTGAAGCCATGAAACCCGCCCTCGCACCCGCCGTCGGCGTCTCGGTCTCGGCGGTGCTGCTCTTCGGACTCCGGCTGCCCGTCGCCGGCTACGTGGTGCTGGCCGCGAGCCTGATCCTCGCGCTGATCCTCGATCGGGTGCTCGCCGTCGATCTGTCCCTGATCGCGGCGGGGCTCACCATCGTCAGCACGATCTCGGTCGAGGCCAACCTCGACTACCCGAACATGGCGCTGATGGGGGTGGTGCTCTCGGCCGCCGTGGCGGTGCCGTGGGCGATCGACCACTACGGCACGAAGCGGCGCATCATCCGGTTCCCGCTGCGCACCGGGCAGCGCTGGAGCACGCTGGAGAAGTCGTACCTGCCGGCCGTCGTCGTTCTCGGCTGGATCCTGCTGCCGTTCTACTTCATCCGCTCGGGCGCGTACCTGAACTGGCCCGCGATCTCGGCGCCCGACGAGATCGCTCGGCTCTTCGTCGGCGTCGGTTTCGTCGGCATCTGGGACGAACTGTTCTTCATCTGCGTCGTCTTCGCCGTGCTGCGCCGGCACCTGCCGATGTGGCAGGCCAACATCCTTCAGGCCGTGGTCTTCGTCTCGTTCCTCTGGGAACTCGGCTACCGCGAGTGGGCGCCGGCCTTCACCATCCCGTTCGCGCTGCTGCAGGGCTACATCTTCTCGCGCACGAAGTCGCTCACCTACGTGATCTGCGTGCACCTGCTCTTCGATCTCGTCGTCTTCCTCGCGCTCGTGCACGCCCACAACCGCGACTGGCTGCGCTGGTTCGTCTACTGAGACCGCCGTCGCGTGCTCAACCTCGGCTGAGAGTTCGCGTCAGCGCCGATCAGCGCTGACGGGCGTTCTCAGCCGAGGTTGTGCTCGGCTCGAGCGCCGCCCGGACCTCGGCGGCGAGCCGTGGCGCCACCTCCTCCTGGAACCACGGGTTCCGCGTGCGCCAGCCCCGAGCGAGCGGCGAGGGATGCACGATCGGGAAGAACGGCCGGTACTCCTCGCCTCGACGCACCGTCTCGGTCAGCGTCGCGCCGGCGCGGGCGCCGAGGTAGTGGCGCTGGCTGTACGCGCCGATCAGGATCGTCAGTCGCACCGACGTCAGTCGTTCGAGGATGCCCGGATGCCAGCGCGCGGCGAAGTCGCGCCGGGGCGGCCGATCGCCGCTGACGCCGCGCCCCGGGAAGTAGAAGTCCATCGGCAGGATGGCGACGTTGCGCGGATCGTAGAACTCCGCGTCACTCAGCCCGAGCCACGAGCGCAGGAGGACGCCGCTCGGGTCGTTCCAGGGCACACCGCTCTCCTGCGCGAGCCGACCCGGCGCCTGGCTGATGATCAGCACCCGCGCCCGCTCGTCCGCGACGAACAGCGGCCGATAGCCGAGTTCAGCGGCCCACGCGTTCGTCGGATGCGCAGCGACCGCCGCGCGGATCCGCTCGAATTCGGTCATGCCAGCAGTGTTGCATCCCGGCGCACCGCATCGCGCCGTCGGCGGCTCAGCCGAACGCTCCGTCGGCCGCGCTCCAGCGCACGCTCCGCTCCAGGCGGACGCCGATGACCGCTCCCAGCGTCCCCGCGGCGTCGAGCCGGGCACGGACGGCGGCGTCGAGGTCGATCACGGCGGCACTCGAGATCGGCGCGACGTGCAGGGTCAGCTCCGCGTCGGGAGCGAGCCGGCTGAGGTCGATGCGCCAGTCGCGGCCGTCCCAGAACCTGTCGCCGATGAGCGCGCCGTCGGCACGCAGCTGGGCGACGTCGCCCTCCCACGCGACGATCAGCTCCACCCGATCGCCGCTGTGCAGAGCGCCGGGCTCGGGCACGTCCAGTCGCCATACGGCGGCGACCTCGTCGAACTGGGCGTCCGTCGGCGCGGAGGAGCGGCCGCCGCGTTCGCCGTAGCGCGCCGGCACTGCACCGGCCGCGCGCACCGGCTCGAGGCCGACGGGCGCATCCGCCGCCGTCGAGGAGGTACGCAGGCCGACCGGTTCGAAGCCGGTTCCCGTCCATCGCGCGACGAGCGGCTCCTGCGCGGCGCGGGCGACCAGGGCGCCGTCCTCGTGCCAGACGAGGTGCTCCGACTCGATCAGCTCGCCGCCCGAGAACCAGAGCCGCTCGGCCTGCGCCTCATCAACGACGAGGATGCGCAGGGCGCCGTCCACCTCGAGCACGACCCCGGCACGCAGATCCAGCGCGCCATCGACGACGAGCGCGGAGCCGTCGACCGAGACCCGGCTGCCGTCGCGCAGACGGATGCGCGCGTCGAGCCCGGTGTGCGCCTTCAGCACCAGGGTCGGCAGCTCGCCCTCGACCACCCCGATCACCGACGCGGTCGCCCAGTCGAGGCGGACCCCCGCGACGTCGAGCCGCAGCGGCCAGCGCGCGATGACGCCGCTGGGGATGTCGATCGGTCGCTCCGGCACCAGCAGCTCGCCGTCATCGAGGCCGATGCGCAGCTGCACGACGGCGACTCCGCTCAGCGGCTCGTGCGGCTGATGCGTGTTGATGAAGACGAAGCCGCTGCGACCGTCGCTGCGGACGGCCCAGCGCAGGCTGTCGAGGTCGTGGACGTCGACGGGCCCACCGTCGGGCAACGTGCTGTACGTGCCCGCGAGGCGTGCACCGAACGAGGCGACGAAGGCGTTGTGCTCCCGCAGCGCTGACAGGCTCGGCCCCGGCTGCCCGGTGGCCCCGATCGGAGCTTGGAAGTCGTAGTCGAACCGCGGCAGGTCGTTCGGGTAGCCGCTCGCGTGCGACTCCTGCAAGCCGTCCCCCGGGTTCACGCCGCCCACGTACATGTAGAAGCCCTGCCAGAGTGAGCCGTTGCCGAGCTTCACATTCGCGACCGCCGCGATGTCCGCGCCGCGCGCGATCGGCCGACGGTGGTACGCCGTCGCCATCCCGCCGCCCAGCTCGCACGTCGCCGGCGGGAATTCCGGATCGACATCGCGCACCACGATCGCAAGACCGGCCTCGCGCTGGTCGCCGCCGACACCCGGGTCGTCCCACACATGGGTGAACGCGAAGTGGTCGCGGAAGCTGTCATCCCACACCGAACCCTGATCCGCCCAGAATCCGTCCGCGTAGCCGCTGTACAGCGGGAACACCTCGTGCGCCGGCAACTCGGCCCCGCCCCACGCCGTCGCCGTCCACAGCGGGGCGGTCAGCCCCGCCGCCCGCGCCAGCCGCTTCAGCGTCGCGATGTGCTGCGGCTGATCGTAGAGCTCGTTCTCGATCTGGATCCCGACGATGCGACCGCGCGGGCCGCAGAAGCGGGCGGCCTGCTCGGCGATGCGTGCGAACCACTGCTCGACGAGTTCGAGATACTCCGGATCGTCCGTCCGCGACACCGGCGCCGCCTCGAGCAGCCAGTCCGGGAAGCCGCCGTTGCGCGCCTCGCCGTGCGCCCACGGCCCGATCCGCAGCACCACATCGATCCCGACCCGATCGGCCGTCTCGAGGAAGGCCGCCAGATCGAGATCCCCCTCGAAGCTCACCGCACCACGCACCGGCTCGTGGTGGATCCAGAACACGTACGTCGAGACGAGGGTGATGCCGGACGCGAGCAGCAGTCGCAGCTCCTCCGCCCACCGCTCCCGCGGCACCCGGCTGTAGTGCAGCTCCCCCGACACGGGAATCACCGGGCGGCCGTCGATCTCGATGTGCCGACTGCTCAGCCGCACCCGCTCGTGCCGATCCTCCGCAGTGGACATCGCCAGGTCGATCCGCGGCGGCCGCGAATCCACGGCCCGGAGGGAATGCAGGATGGGGGTGCGGACGCTCACGGGTCTCCTCGGAGGTTCGGAAAGGGGGACTCGCCCAGACGATACGCGGGCACCGGCCACGAGGGTATGGGCGATCGGCGGCTGCGGATGGAGGATTCGACGACGCGCGGGCCGCGGCACTCAGCCGCCGGCGCCGCGCTCCGGCGTCGGTCCGCGAGCGGCGTCCGCGCGCTGCGCATCGCCGAAGAGCTCGTCCAGGCCGGCGTCGGGATCGTGGATCAGCGCGGCGGTGGCGAGCGCATGGATGCGGACCTCAGCGCGAGCGTGCCCCCGGCGCTCTGCCAACGCCGGCAGCGCGGACTCGCCGAGCGCCGCGATCGATCGGCTCAGGCTGCGTCGCGTCTCGTGCGGCCCGCGACCGAGCTGCCGGCACAGCTGCTCGGCGAGCTCCGCCTCGTCACCCGCGGGGACGAGGCCACTCGCCGTGCGCCACGCGGCCCGGGCGACGTCGTCGTCGGGATCCTGCAGCAGCTCGGCGCTGATCGCCGACCAGCCGCGCGGATCGCCGATCTTCGACAGCGTGTGCAGCGCTTGACTGCGTGCCAGCGGTTCCTCCGCGCCCGCCTCGTAGATCAGCCGGGGCACGGTCTGCGCGGGCGGATGCCGCATCAGCGCCCACGTCAGCATCTCGCGGACGAAGAAGTCGGGCTCGACGGCGCACCGCTGCACCAGCACCTCGACGTAGGACGGATCCGGTCGGGTCCCCGCCGCGAGCGCGGTCTGCAGCCGCTGCGAGGAGGACCCGGTGCGCAACGCGAGCCGAAGGCGATCGGCCGGGCGCTCGACCGGGCGATCGGGATCTGACGTCGTCATACGTCCAGTAAAGCCGCATCCGGTCGGCGTCGACGATCCCGACGCCGCTCGCGCAGCCGTCCGCCACCGTGCTCACGCCGGCAGCGCGGCGTCCAACTCCCCCCGTCGCGACGTTTCGGCGCCGATACCGCTGAGCATCGCGACGCCGTAGCGTTCCACGGCGACCCACCGTCGGGTCTCCCCGTCGACGAGTTCCCACTCCGCATCCTCGGCCCGATGATTGATGACGAACAGGACCGGGCCACGCCTCACCAGCTCGACGCCCGGCGGAGCGGCGGGTGGGATCGCCACGGCGGCGCCGGAAAGAGCGGCCGCGAGCACCAGGTCGACCCCCTCCGCGCTGGGCTGGGTCGCCACGTACCAGGCGGCTCCCCTCCCGTGACGGTTCCGTGTCACCGCCGCAAGCCCGTCGAGTTCCTCACCGACGAACCGAGCGACGACCTCCGCCGTTTCGGCGACGACGATCTCCGACCAACTGCTGCCGACGAACGCGCCGAGGCCGTCGCCCTGCACGGCGACGCTCGTCGAGGCGAATCGCGCCTCCGCGGTGCCCGCGAGCGCGAGGGGGGCGAACTCCTCGACGCCGATCCCGAGGACGGACCGGAGCGGGCCGGGATACCCGCCCGCGTGCACACGCTCGGTCTCGTCGACGATGCCGGAGTAGAAGCCGACGAGCAGGTGCCCGCCACCGAGCACGTAGTCCTCGATTCGGGCGGCATCGGCGCGCGCGAGCAGATAGAGCTGCGGCGCGATGACAAGCCGGTAGCGCGAGAGTTCACTCGCCGGGGAGACGACGTCGACCAGCACGTTGCGCTCGTAGAGACCGCGGTACCAACTCTCCACACCGGCGAGGTAGTCGAGGCTCTGCGGATGCGCGCCCGCCTCGATCGCCCACCAGCTGTCCCAGTCCAGCACGATGGCGACCTCGGCGCGCAGTCGCTCTCCCTCGACCGCATCGAGGCCGGCGAGCGTGGCACCGAGATCAACGACGTCGCGCCAGATCCGAGTGTCGGTGCCGCGGTGCGGCAGCATCGCGGAATGGAACTTCTCGGCGCCGGAGACGGACTGGCGCCACTGGAAGAAGTTGATACCGTCGGCTCCGCGGGCGACCGCCTGCACCGACATCGCGCGCATCTGGCCCGTCGGCTTGCGTGCGTTCGTGCGCCGCCACTGCACATGAGACGTGGCCTGCTCCATCAGCAGCCACGGCCGACCCTGACCGAGAGATCGCATCAGGTCGCGCGAGAACGCAGCTTTCATCGGCGACGACGGGTCCAGCGGGTCGTAGTAGTTGTCGTCCGAGATCACGTCGACATGCGGAGCCCACCGCCAGTAGTCCAGCGGCTTGAACGCGCCGATGAAGTTCGTCGTCACCGGGATGTTCGGCGTGAGTTCACGCAGAATCGCCTTCTCCATCAGGAAGCATTCCAACAGCGCGTCCGAGCTGAAGCGCTGGAAGTCGAGCAACTGAGCGGGGTTCCTGAAGTTCGGCGCGATGCGCGGCGGCAGGATCTGCTCGAAGTCGGTGTAACGCTGCGACCAGAACGCCGTACCCCACGCCGCATTGAGTTCCTCGATCCCGGCATAGCGATCGCGCAGCCAGAGCCGGAAGGCTCGCGCCGCGTCATCGGAGAAATCGAGGTTGGTGTGGCAGCCGTACTCGTTGTTGATGTGCCACATCTCGACGGCCGGATGCGCGCCGTAGCGCGCGGCCATCGCCCGAACCAGCCGGGCCGCGTGCGCTCGATAAGCGGGAGAGGTCGGCGAGTAGTGCTGCCGGGATCCTGGCCAGCGCCGGATGCCTCGCTCGTCCTCGGGGAGGATGTCGAGATGAGCGGCGAACAGCCACGGCGGTGGCGACGCGGTCGCGGTCGCCAGGTCGACCCCGATGCCGGCATCATGCAGGAGGTCGAGCACACGGTCGAGCCAACCGAATTCGTAGCGGCCTTCCTCCCGCTCCAGCAGCGCCCACGAGAACACGCCCACCGTGACGAAATTCACCCCCGCCTCCTGCATCAGCCGGACGTCCTCGATCCAGACGTCTTCCGGCCACTGCTCAGGGTTGTAGTCCCCGCCGTATCGCAGCGCCATGCCTCAGCCCTTGCTTCCGCCGGCGGTCAGGCCCGACTGCCAGTAGCGCTGTAGGAAGAGGAAGGCGATGATGAGCGGCAACGTCGAGATCAGCGATCCCGTCAGCACCGACGAGAACAGCGCCTCGCCGCCGTTCCCGCGCGTCGCCGATGCCTGCCACTGCGCGAGGCCCACCGTCAGCGGCAGCAGGTCCTTGTTGTTCAACATGATCAGCGGCAGGAAGTAGTTGTTCCACGTCGCCACCAGGGAGAACAGGAGAACCGTGACCATCCCCGGGGCGAGCAGGCGCAGGCTGAGTGTGCGGAAGATGCGGAACTCGCGCGCCCCGTCGATCCGACCGGCCTCCATCATGCTGTCGTCGATGCTGCCCTGCGCGTAGACCAGCATCAAGTAGACGCCGAACGGGTTCACCAGCGACGGCAGGATGATCGCCCACGGCGTATCGGTGAGCCCCACCGAGCTGAACAGCAAGAAAGTCGGGATCGCCAGGGCCGTGGCCGGCACCATGATCGCGCCGAGCACGATGCTGAACAGGGCCCGCTGCCCGCGGAAGGTGTACTTCGCGAAGGCGTAGCCGGCCAGCGTGGACAGGAACGTCGCGCCGACGGCGCTCACCCCGGCGTACAGCACCGTGTTGATCAGCCAGCGGGTGAAGACGCCGCCGTCGCGGGTGAAGACGTCGACCACGTTCGACCAGAGGGAGAACTCCGAACCGAAGGCGAATCCGAACGAGTTGAACAACCCGCTGTTCGACTTCGTCGAGGCGATCACCAGCCAAACGATCGGCAGCAGGAAGTACGCCGCCGCGAGCAGCATCAGCGCCGTCAGGGGGAAGCTGGGACGGTCGAAGCGCGGGCGGTCGGCGCGGCGCGGCTTGCGCCGCGGCTGAGCCTCGGCGGGCGTTGCCGTCGACGGGCGCGGGAGCGTGGCGGTCATCGGGACCGCTCCTTCCTGTTGGTGCTGAGCTGGACGATGTAGGAGACGACCATGATCACGAAGCCCAGCAGGAACGAAACCGCTGCGGCGTAATTGAGTTCGCTGCGCCCGAAAGCGAGCGTGTAGGCGTAGAGGTTCGGGGTGAAGGAGCCGTCGATCACCGTCGGCGCGATCGCCTTCAGGAGCTGCGGCTCGGTGAAGAGCTGGAACGAGCCGATGACGGAGAAGATGGTCGAGAGCACCAGCGCCGGGCGCACCGCGGGGATCTTGATGCTCCACGCGACCCGGATCGCTCCGGCGCCGTCCATCTTCGCTGCGTCGTAGAGTTCCTCGGGGATCGAGCGGAGCGCCGCGAAGATCACGATCATGTTGTAGCCGACGAAGGACCACGTCACGATGTTGCCGATCGAGGCGAGCACCAGATCGCTGGACAGGAACGCGGGCGCCGGCAATCCGAGACCGCGGGCGACCTGGGCGAACGGCCCGAAGTCCTGCCCGTAGAGATAGCCCCACATCAGTGCGGCGATGACGCCCGGGATCGCGTACGGCAGGAAGACGCTCAGGCGGATGAATCCGGCCAAGCGCAGGCGCCCGGTGTCCAGCAGGAGAGCGAACAGCAGCGCGAGGCCCAACATCACCGGTACCTGGACGACGAGGAAGAGGGCGACCCGCCCCAGTCCCGCGAGGAAGTCCGGATCGACGAGGGCGCGGGCGTAATTCTCCAGGCCCACGAAGCTCTGGCCACCGACGAGTTGTACGCGGTACAGGCTGAGCCAGAAGGCGTAGACGAGGGGCACGACCAGCATCAACGCGAAGACGACCATAAAGGGGGCGACGAAGGCGTACGCGGCGCGGGTCTTATCGCGGGTGGCCGGCGAGGGCGGCCGGGCGGGGGCGGTTGCGACGGCGGTCATGTTTCTCTCCTGGTGCGTTCTGGCTTGAAGTCATCCGGCCCGGTACGGTCCGGCCCGATGTCATCCGGCCCGGTACGGTCCGGACCGGGGAGCCCCGGGGCCGTGACCCCGGCGCGGCCGGTCATTCGACCGTGAAGCCCTGGCTGGTGGCGTAGTCGACCACCTGGTCCTGCCAGTCCTGCAGCGCGTCGACCAGACTGGTGCCATCCGTCAACGCCTTACCGAAGGTGTCGTTGTAGGCCTCGCCCACCGGATCCATGAACGGCAGCCACTGGAAGTCGGAGCTGACGGTCGGCGAGATCTCGGAGTAGAGCTCGTTGACCTTCTGACCACCGAAGAACTCGACGGGCTGATCGGTGAAAGCCGGGTCCTCCAAGGCCGTCGTCGCGGCGGGGAACAGGAACAGGTCGGTTCCCATGTGCAGCGCGGAGTCGTGGTCGCTGTTGATGAATTCCGCGAACTTCGCGGCGGGGATGGGATTCTCGCTCGTCGCGATGACCGTGTTGGCGGAGCCGCCGACGCTGCCGGACACGTCCTCGCCCGCCTTCCACTGCGGCAGCTTCGCCGCGGACCAGGCGCCGGCGGTGTCGGCCGCCGTGCCCTGCAGGAACAGCGGTCCCCAGGCCGCAGCGACCCAGGAGGCGTACTTCCCGGAGGCCAGTCCCTGATACCACTGGTCGGTGAAGTCGGGGTCGACGGATACGAGGTCGGCGTCGACCAGCGTCTGCCAGTATTCGGCGACGGCGACCATCTCGGGGCTCGTCAGATCGATCTTCACGGTCGAATCGCCGTCGTAGCCGAACGGCGTCGCCCCGCCCTGCCAGAACAGTCCCAGTGTCGCCGTCGCGTTGCTGGGCGAGATGTTCGCGATGTACTGCGCCGGATCGGCCGCGTGGATCGTCGCGGCGTCGGCGGCGAAGTCCTGCCAGGTGGCCGGCGCCTCGTTGATGCCGTTCGCGGCGAAGATGTCGTTGCGGTAGAGCAGACCGAGCGGGCCGGTGTCCTGCGGGACGCCGTAGACACCGTCATCCGTCGCCACCTGGTCCCAGGCGAAGTCGGCGAACTGCGACGACAGGTCGGGATCGAGGTAGGGGGTGAGGTCGGCGAACTGCTTCTCGAGGATGAACGACGGCATGTTGTGGTACTCGATCTGGGCGACGTCGGGTGCACCCTTGCCCGCCTTCAGCGCGCTGCGGAGCTTCGTGTAGTAGTCAGCACCGGAACCGACGTTCACGAGGTCGACGGTGATGTCCGGATACTTCTCCTCGAACATCGCGACCTCGGCGGAGAGATCGTTCCAGGTCCAGAAGGTGATCGTTGTCGGGGTGGACATCGCGGCGTCGATGTCCGAGGCCGAGACCTCGGTCGCGGGCGCCGCGGCGGTGGCGGAGCAGCCGGCCAGCACGAGGACGGAGCCGACGGCGATGGCCGCGAGCTTCGTCACCGTGCGGAGGGAGAGGGAACGCATGAGCACTGCTTTCGTGATGCCACCGCGCCGCGACGATGCCGACGACGGTGGGAGGGAAGCCGCGGAGCGGCACGGTCGGTGTGCTCGCCGACGCGGGCGTTCCCTCGTCGATGAGCCATTGCGGTTACCGGTAACAGTACGTACGGTTACCGGTAACCGTTGGAGTGTGCATGACTCTAGGTGGCCGATGTCGAAGGGCGCAAGAGGTTCAGCGGAATTTGTTCGGATGAACCACTAATGACGGCGTGCCGTCGACGCGCGCGCGACCAAGGAGACCTCTTCCGGGTTCGCCGTTGCGTGCGCTGCGCCCACCCGGCCCTCGACGGATCCGACCAGTTCCTGCACCGCCGCACGTCCACGTTCCGCGAAGTCGAGCCGCATCGTCGACAGCGGCGGCACGGTGAACTCCGATTCCGGCACGTCGTCGAAACCGATGACGCTGACGTCGGTCGGCACGGCCACGCCACGCTCCCAGAGGGCGCGGAGCACGCCCATCGCCATCTGATCGTTCGCGACGAAGATCGCCGTCACGTCGAGGGGATCCGGCAGCGAATGCAGCGTGGCGTAACCCGACGCGGCCGTCCAATCACCCTCGACCACCGGAAGCGGTTCGAGCCCCGCGCGTTCCATCGTCTCGCGATACACCGCCGATCGATTGATCGCCGAGATCCACTCCCCCGGACCGGAGACGTGCAGGATGCGCCGGTGACCGAGATCGATCAGATGCTGCGTGGCGAGACGAGCACCGATCGTGTTCAGGCTCTCGGTGCCCGGCGTCGCGTCGTACAGCGGCTCGGAATCGATGAGGAACGGCACCCGATGCTCGATCGCCGCGAGTGCCTCCCGGATCCGGAGGGTCGGGGCCATGGCGAAGACGCCGGCGAGCTGCTGGCCCTCGAGCAACTCGATCGCGCGCGCGATCTCGTGGTCGTTCTCGGGATCCAGGCTGACGATGTCGAGCAGGTACCCGGCCTCCCGCGCGGCGCGCGTCGCCCCGGCCACGATCCGGTTGGGACCCAGCTCGTGCAGCTGGTAGACGAGCGCCCCGAGTCGATCCGAGCGATTCGTCGCCAGCGCCCGGGCCGTCTGGTTCGGCCGAAAACCGAGCTCCTCGATCGCCGCCTCGATCGCCTCGCGGGTCGCATCCCGGATGGTCGTCCCCTTGACGAATCGCGACACCGACTGGTGCGAGACGCCGGCGAGCGCCGCGACGTCGTAGATCGTCGGCGAGCGCTTGTGCGCGGAAGGAGGCAGCGCCACCGCACCTTCCTCTCGCTCCGGGACGGGACTGTGCACATCGTACGGGGCGCATGCGCGGCGCGGGTCGTGCGAGCGCCGCCGCCGCGACGACGGTCAGGCGACCGGAATGCCCCGCACCCGGTTGTTGCGCGGGTTGTGCTCGAGTTCGGCGAGGCCGAGGTGCTCCAGAAGCGGCGGCAGGTACACCCCGAACCGACCGCGGTACCCCTTCCGGAGGCCGTACCATCCGCCGACGGGATTCTCGTCGCTGCGCCCCCAGGCTTCGACGGATCCGGCCGCGGCCGCCTTGTTCTCGTCCGCTCCGCCCAACGGGACCCAGTCCCCCTGCTCGACGAGCCAGGCGTGCAGGTCGTTGACGGCACGGAGCTGGTAGGTGAGTTTCGTCGATCCGACCTGACAGACGAGCACCTCGCCGTCTCTATGCATCGTGTACGCACTGCTTCCGGGTGCGGTCGACAGCGCTATCGGGGCCTCCGCGCCGGTGATGGTTGCAGTGAAATCGGTCATGTCCGCGACAGTACTCGCTCGGAAGGACACGGAAGTCCTACACGTAGTGGATATCGCCAGGAGTCGATTATTCGAGGCGGCCCCGAGAGTTCACGATCGGGGCCGCCCACATCGACTAGTAGCCGGTGGTGCTGAGTCCGGCGTTGATGCCGATCGATACGGAGGCGATGACCGCGATGATCACAACAACGATCGAGACGAAGCCGATGATGATGCCGGCGATCGCCAAACCGCGGCCACGCTCCCCCGTCCGCTTGATCTGCGACAGGGCGACGAAACCGAGGATGATGCCGACGACGGATACGAAGAACGACGCGATGAAGCCGATGATGGCGAGGAGGTTGTACCTCTCGCCGGAGGGAGCGGACGAAACGGACATGGATAGGTCTCCTTATCAGAAGGGCTGGGAATCAGCGGCGATCCATACTTCCGTGCCGACGTGCGGCGATTCTTTCGATCAGTCGAAGTGGACGCTCTGGCGAACCTTTTGGTCGTTTTCGGCCACGGATGCACCGAATCCGACGTTCGTCGGATCTGAAGTTTCGTCTGCATCGCGGTACCCGGCCCGCGCCGGGTATACCTTTGCACTGCCGCCATCCGCCAGGGCGTCACGGTGACATCGGTGACCCAAGACAGGATCTGGAGCAGACGATATGCAGCGCATAGTGATCACGATCGGCGGCACGACGTATGCACTGGCGGCGAACACTGATCGCGAAGCATTAGAAGAAGAACTTCTCCGAGCCGTCCGCTCGGGAGGGATGTTCGTCGACCTCCGCATCGCCGGGAGCGCTCCGTTGCGATTGCTGGTCAGCGCCGGCATTCCCGTCATTCTCAGCACCGTCGACGTGCCGATCCGGAGCGTCGGCGACGACGATGGAGCGGGTGCGCGGCTGGACGCCTACGAGGATTTCGACGCGACCCGACTCTTCGACGACTAGCCGCAGCCGGCGCGCGGCGCCGCCGGATCAGGCCGACGCGCGGGCCGGGGCTTTCTGGCCGACGGTGACCCGGGCGCGGCCCATGACCGAATCCGAGATGGACAGGGCGGTGCGGCGCGGGAGGTAGCCCACGAGCCGAGCGAGGAAACGGTTGCGGCCGCCGGAGACCATGCTCGCAGCGGAGCTGTTCTCGAGCACCTTCATCGCCTCGGCGACGACCTCGGCCGCTGTCTGCTTCTTGCCGAAGTTCGCCGCGCTGGTCGCGGTGCCGGAAACGTCGCCGAACTCGCTCTCCGTGCCGCCGGGGCAGACCGCGAGCACGCGCATCCCCGTTCCCTCCGTCTCCTTCCAGAGACCCTCGGTGAAGCTGAGGACGAAGGCCTTGGTCGCGCCGTAGACGGACATGCCGGGGGTGGGCTGGAACGCGCCGGTGGAGGCGACGTTCACAACGATGCCCTTCGACTCCAGCAGCTGGGGCATCAGCGCCGAGGTGAGTTCGACCAGGGTGCCGACGTTGAGCTGGATCTCCTGGGCAGTGCGTTCCAGCGGGATCGTGCCGAACGGACCGTAGCTGCCGAAACCGGCGTTGTTGACCAGGGTGCGGATGCGCAGACCGCGGGCGGCGAGCTCGTCCACCAACCGGACCCCGGCTCCCGGAGCGCCCAGGTCGGCGGAGATGACGGTGGCGGTCACGCCGTGGTTCGCGGCGAGCTGGTCCGCCACCTCGCGGAGGCGATCCTCGCGCCGCGCGACCAGGACCAGGTCGGAGCCGCGGGCGGCGAGCGCCCTGGCGAACTCGATTCCGATGCCGGCACTGGCGCCGGTGACGAGGGCGGTGGTTCCGGTGAGGTCGAAGGTCATGATGTTCCGTTCCGAGGATTCGTGGGCGCCGAGGTGACGCCGACGTTCAATGTAGGCACTGACATCATATGTTGTCAATGTCTACCTGCGCGGTAGACTGAAGCCGTGATCGCCGCCGCGCCGTACCACCACGGCAACCTCCGCGCCGAGCTCCTGGCTGCGGCCGAGCGAACGCTCGGCGACGTCGGCGCCGAAGGGCTCTCGCTCCGCGCCCTCGCCCGCGAACTCGGCGTCAGTCACGCCGCCCCCGCGAAACACTTCGCCGACAAGCGCGCCCTGCTGGATGCACTCGCGATCGAGGGATTCTCCCGGATGGTCGTCGACTTCCAGGCGGCCACGGCCCGGTCGGGCCCGTCCAGTCGCGACCGGCTCCAGGCCCTCGCCACCAGTTACCTCGCCTTCGCCGCCGCGAATCCCTCGTTGCTCGCCCTGATGTTCGAGCACAAGACGGAGCCGGACGCCTCCCCGGAGGTCGTCGCCGCCGGCCACGGCTCGATGGCGTTGGCCGTGGCGCTCGTCACGGAGGGGCAGGCGGCCGGTGAGATCGTCGCCGGCGACCCCAAGCGGATCGCCACCGTCGCCTTCGCCGCCGTCCACGGCATCGCCACTCTCGGGGCGGGCGGGCTGCTGGAGGGCACACCGACGGCCGAGATCCTGCCGGACGCGATGGCGACACTCTGGACGGGCCTCGCCGCCGAGCGCTGATCGGCTACCGCGTGCCTTCGGTCAACGGCGTCCCACCGGCCATGAGTTCGAAGGCGTTCAGAGCCCGGATGCGGCGGAGGTACTTCGTCGGGCTGGTGTTCGCGACCGTAAAAGCTCGCGAGAGTCGGCGGCGGCTGACGTCGAGTTCCTCGGAGAGGACATCGATGTCGAACGCGGGATCGCCGGAGTTCTCGAGAATGAGGCCGGCCGCTCGACGGTAGAGGTTCCACGACGCGATCGCGTCGGAGCGGGTGCCGACGGTGGCGATCGAGGTGGCGGCCACGGCGGACAGGCACGATTCGACCGCGAGACGCAGGCCGATGATGCCCTCGGCCTCCGGGTCGAGGTCGGTATCGAGCACGGTGTTCGCGAACGCGACGAGCATGTCCAGGCTGCCGCTGTCGCCCATCAGCGCCCGACCGGCCAGGTCGCCCTGCGGATTCGGGATCTGGATACGAGCCCAGGTGGTCTCGATCTGCAGGACCAGAACGGGCGTGGAGTTCGTGAACGAGACGATGTCGGCGTCGTCGTGGAAGACGACCGTTCCCGGGGCGATCTCCGAGACGACACCGTCCAGGCCACCTGCGCTCGCGCCGCGGAGGAAGACGCTGCTGGTGACCCGGCCGATCTCATCGACGGGGCGACGGAGGACATCGATGGAGGTGAAGGACACACGGCGCAGAATGAAGTCGTCGTAGTGCAGCTCGTCCGCGGTGAGGTGGAACTCTGCGCTGGAGCGGAGGGTGACGTAGCCGCGCTCGCGCAGCCAGCGGACAGCCTCTTCGCCGGTCAGGGATACCCGTTGCACCTGGCGCGTCCGGCGACGGACCCGCGGCGGAACGACGCGATCATCTGCTTCCAGCATCGCCCTCATCCTCTGCGCACTCCCGCACCTCGCGGCAGGTGTTTCCGACCGTTCCTCGCGTGTTTCCGACCGTTCCTACAGGCCTGCCGACACCATAGCCCGCGGTGACCCCCGATCAAACAGAGCCGCGAACAACAATAGAATATTCGTCGCAATTCGACGTGTCGACCGTCATCACACGGCTTGACAGCGCCCTCACTGGGCTTTTATCCGATGTACCCGACGCATCGGTGAGTGGTCAACGGTCTCGATCCGGTCCGAGTTCGCGGGCGATCACACTGCGCATCGTTTCGAGGCTGTTGAACCCGGTCTGACGGGCGATTCGTTCGAGGTCCGTCCGAGCCGTGAACGGGTGCGCGGACATCAGCGCTCGCGCGTTCTGGGCGCGGGTGCGCTGCAGATATCGCAACGGCGTGGTGCCGGCCGCGCGGAAGGCGCGCTGGAGGTAGGTCTTCGATACGGCGAGATATCGCGTGATGTCCTCCAAAGAGAAGTCGGGATTCTCCGCATTCGACTCGATGTAGGCGGCGGCGCGCTGGAACAGGCGGCGCTGAGCCGAGGAGGTGATCGCGTCGGCCGAGGTCGCGGCGCTCTGGATCAGAACGGCGGAGAGGGTGGATTCGATGGCCCGACGCACGTATCCGAAGCCGCCGTCGCTGGGGGTGACCGACGAGTTCAGAACGACCGTCGCCAGACTGGCGAAGATCTGGGCGAAGCTCTCGGCGGCGAGGATGGGCCGGTCGCCGGCTCGGTCGATTCCGAGCAGGCGGCTCCATTCCGATTCGATCTGGATGAGAGCCAAAGGGCCCACGGAATCGATGCGCAGAGGTTGGCTGCAATCGCGCACGAGCAGCATTCCGGAGCCCAGCATGGCCGCGTCCGGCAGATGGCCGTCGATGACCGCCTCCCCCTCCAGAGCGAATGTCGCCGTGAACCGATCGCGTGCGGCGGGGTCGGCGCGCACCGTCGCGCTGAGCCCCGACACCCAGAACCGTCGCAGCAGGAAGCCGGACTGTGCGACTTCGTCAGCGAAGAGGTGCAGCGTCGGCGCCGGCTCGTGCGGCTGGAACCCGCGGCCGGCCAGCCAGTTCAGGGCGGCATCGTTGTGCATCGCGACACCGCGTTCAGCCCAGGGAACACGCATTCTTTCGCGCCTCCAACCCTGAATCGCTATTCCGAACAACCGTGAACACCATGCCATAAAACCGGTGAGGAACGGTCAGATGCGCATTACGCGGCGAAAGCGCCCAAAGCAGAGGGTGAGACGTGCGAATCAATTCGAGAACGACGATCGAATGCGGGTCGGCCTCGATAATTCGGCCCGACTTCTCCGCGGTAGTCCGAGACAGCAGAAACCTCTCGATGAGGCACCGAGTCCCGACTGCGCCGCCATCCCCGCCGGTCGATCGCGACCACGGCGGAGTCCGCCGGCATCGGGCCTTCAGGGCACCCGGACGCATCGGGCCGGCAAAGATGTGAGGCCGGCGCCGCCCGAACCCCGCCCCGATGCGAAAGCGCACAAAAGCTCGGGTGAGAGATGCGAATCGATGAGATTGCGTCACCTCGAGAAACCCGAGCCGCCATATTGAGTGCCGTCCGTCGCCACCGCCGGGCATAAAGGAGGCAATTCATGCAGAACATCAATCCCGAACCGGGCTCCGCGCTCCAGCGCCGCACCCTCGTCCAAGGCGCAGCATGGACCATCCCCGCCGTCGCCGTCGCCACCGCGGCGCCGATGGCGGCCGCCAGTGGCACCGACCCGTGGGACGTCGCGATCACGTCCGGCTGCTCGTTCAACGTGCCGGGCTCCGTCTTCCTCTTCAACGGCTTCCGCGTCGCGGCGGACCCGAACACCGTCCAGCCGCAGAACGTGCTGCAGATCACCGAGACCGGTGAAGGCACCTTCACGTACAGCTGGCCCTCCCCGGTGCCGCCGATCATCGGCGCCGGCCCGCAGAACGCCGCGGATGCCGCGATCCGAGTCGCCCTCGAGGCGGTCTCGTTCGCCTACGCGACGACGATGGTCGCCCTGGTCATCGCTCAGGCCACCCTGAACGCCGTGGGCAACAAGGTGAACGCGCCGTTGTGGGTCATCCCGAACAACATCCTCGAGTTCGCCTCCTTCACTCAGACCCTCACCTACACCGGCGGCACCGGTCTCGGTCGCACCGCGCACCTCGAGGTCGTCTTCGACATCTCGCGCATCGTGACCGTCACCGGTCTCAACTCCGGCGAGACGACCGGGTGGGGCTACATCGGCGCGATCCTGCCGCCGCAGATCAACTCCCTCCCGGCGTGGAACATCGCCATGGCGACGATCACCGCCATCTCCGGCGGCCTGGGCCTGCCCGTTGTCATCGCGCTGAACGCGGCCGCTGCCAGCATCGTGCCGGAGCTGACGCTGACCGCGGTCGGCAACTGGACCGACGCCGACAACGTCAACCACGCGGGCGCCCAGATGGGCAACGACGTCCTCCAGAACGGCTGCTGACCTCGTCGCCCGGCGCTACGACGCACCGCTGTCGTGGCGCCGGGCGAGCGGATTCCGACTATGGCGGGCGTGATCACCCAGATGCCGGATCGGCGTCGCCCGCCGAAGTCCCCGAACCACCTCGCGCCCCCACCTCCGACTCGGATCGGGGCCGCGAGGAGAAGATGTAGTCGTTCCGCTGGAGGCGGCCGGGTCGCCTCGCGAAACGACTGCACGGTCGGCGAACTCCCCCGTGAGTCGACCACAGGGCCACGACTGGCGGGTCGTGGCCCTCTTTTTGTTCCCCGGCTGTCGATGCCGCCACAGCATGATCGGGTCGCTCGGGCCGGCTCTCCGGGAGACTCCTCGCCGCCGTCGACCCGAACGGGTCCGTCGGTCTCAGCGCACCTTACGGATCGGGATCACCACGGCGGCGCCGAGCAGAGCGACGATCCCGGCGCCCCAGAGCAACGCCGGGTAGTTGTCGCCACCGCCCAGGCCGAGCAGGAGCAGACCGAGCGCCGGAGCGACGGACTGCGGCAGCGCGTTGGCGATGTTGACGACGCCGAGGTCCTTGCCCGGCTTGTCGGGATCCGGCAGGACGTCGATCACCAGCGCGGTGTCGACGGCCGCATAGACACCGTAGGCGAGGCCCATGATGATCTCGGCGATATAGAACATCAGAACCGAGTCGGCGAACGCGAGCAGGACCAGGCCCACTCCGAAGATGAGCGTGGAGCCACCGACGAAGATCTTGCGGCGCCCGAGCTTGTCCGAGAGCCAGCCGGAGACGGCGGTGCCGGCGAACAGCGCGATCGTGTAGAACAGCACACCGGTCGCCACCGCGGTCACGGCAGCGGTCGCCTCGAGTCCGAGGTGGCTCTGCATGTAGAGCAGGCGGTAGGTGGTGAACATGTATGTCGCCAGAGTGACGAGGAACCGCGACCACCAGGCGAGGCCGAAGTCGGGGAAGCGCAGCGGGTTCGTCCAGAAGGTTCCGGCGATCCGCAGCCAGGAGAACGGTCGCGTCTCGTACTCCGGCAGCTTGTCCGGCGTCACCAGGCAATAGACGACGACGAGCAGGACCCCGAGAACGCCGGGCAGGATGAACAGCAGCGGGATGTTCTGCACCAGCAGCACCGCGCCGTAGGTGCCGGCCAGGATGGACACGTTCTGCGCCAGCGCCATGATGCTCGACGCTCGCCCGCGCTGCGCCTCCGGCACGTTGTCGGCGAAGCTGGCGACCAGGGCCGAGGACGCCGCGTTGGAGGCGAGCTGGCAGACCAGCCAGGCGAGCGTCAGTGTCAGGACGTCCGTCGTCGACGCCATCCAGGCCAGACCGGCGAGCAGGCCGACGATGCCGCCGAGAAGCCACGGGCGGCGTCGACCCCATCGCGTGCGAGTGCGGTCGCTCAATGCCCCGAACACCGGGTTGCCGATCACGGCACCGAGGGCGCCGATCGGCAGCACCGAGCCGACGATCGAGGTCGGATCCGCCGGGTTCATCTCGGCGGCCTTCAGCTGCATGCTGACGACGACGGGCGACAGGATCGCGATGAAGATGCCGAACTGGGCCAGACCCAGGGCACCGATGTACCAGTTACTGACGCGCTCGGTCGGCACGCCGACCGTGTAGGGGTGAGCTGGTGCGTGGGTCGCCATCGACATCTCCTCGGTGAAGTTAGCTCGTGCTAAAGCGACGAGCGGAATCAACTTAGCTCGTGCTAGTAGTTGACGCAACCGACGAGGAGGGAGCCTGTCGCCGGAATCGGTCGACGCGGTCCGCTCGGAGGCCTCAGCGGTGCGTGCGCGCGGCCCCGGTCGACGTACGGATCGTCAACGTCGCCGGAGTACGCCGGTCGGTCGGCTGCTGATTCGGATCCGCGAGGCGCGCCACGATCGCCGCCAGCGTCGCAGCCACCGACGCCTCCACATCCTGACGCACCGAGGTCAGGCTGTTGAACGAGAGTGCCGCGACAGCGCTGTCGTCGAAGCCGACGATCGACACGTCGCCGGGCACATCGACGCCGGCGCCGGCGAAGACCGCCCGCACCGCGGCGGCGCCTTGATCGCTGCACACGATGACCGCCGTCGGCAGCTGCGGCCGAGCGAGCAACCGCCGAGCGGCTGCCGCCGCCTCCTCCTCCGCGAAGCCGCTGTCGACCACATCGATGCCGTCGGTCAGGCCGGCCGCCGTCATCGCGTCTCGATACGCCTGAGCCCGATCCGGCCCGACGAGGCCGTCCCGGCCGCCGACGTAGACGATCTCGCGGTGCCCGAGCTCGACCAGGTGCCCGACGGCGAGCCGCAATCCTTCGGGATCGTCGGCATGGACAGCGTCGGCGCGCGGGTCGGCCGAGCGCTCCCCCAACCAGACCACGGGCATCTCGGCGATCGCGCGAACGAGCGCCGGCGACTCCGGGTCCGGATTGAAACACGCGAGCGCCTCGATGCGATGTCCCCGCAACTCGGTGACGACCCGTTCCGTGTCCCGCTCCGGCCCGATCGGCCCCAGGACGACGCCGTAGCCGGCGGCCTTCGCGCGCACCAGGATCCGCTCGACGAACGGCGCCTCGAAGGCGTTGCCGACGACGAACAGCACGCCGATCAGTCGAGAGCGCGACTGCCGGAGCAGCCGCGCGGAGGCGTTCGCGCTGAAGCCGATCTCGGCCGCTGCCGCGAGCACCCGCTCCCGAGTGCGCTCGCTGGGTCCGGGGAGATCGCGCAGCGCCATCGAGACCAGCTGCCGCGAAACGCCCGCGCGGATCGCGACGTCTTTCATCGTGGGCGGACGGCTCTCGGCCGCGATCGCGCTCGGTCCACTCTGCTCGGCCACGCCTCCATTGTGCTCGAATCCGAGCACAGCGGAGCGTGCACCGCGGGGTGATGCCGATTCCACTCAAGGAGGTAATCCCGGAACCCCCATCGGCAGTACCTGGATCGGCTTGCGGCCACGCCCTTGACTGAGGAGGAACCGAACCGGCTCACCGCTGAAGGGACACCCCATGGACTACACCCGCCTCGGAGGCTCCGGCCTCACGGTCAGCCGCATCTCGCTCGGCTGCATGAGCTTCGGCTTGCCCGGCACCGGCCGCGACTGGAACCTCGACGACGACGCCGCCGAGCCGATCTTCCGCCAGGCGCTCGAGCTCGGCATCACCTTCTGGGACACCGCCAACGTCTACGGCCGCGGCAGCAGCGAAGAGATCGTCGGTCGCGCCATCCGCCGCTACTCCTCGCGCGAGCAGATCGTGCTCGCCACCAAGGTGTTCAACCCGATGCACGACGGGCCGGGCGGGCGCGGGCTCTCGCGCAAGGCGATCCTGGAGCAGGTCGACGCTTCGCTGACCCGGCTCGGCACCGACTACGTCGACCTGCTGCAGATCCACCGCTTCGACCCCGAGACGCCGGTCGAGGAGACGATGGAAGCGCTGCACGACGTCGTCAAGGCCGGCAAGGCGCGCTACCTCGGCGCCTCCTCGATGTGGGCCTGGCGCTTCGCGAAGATGCAGTACGTCGCCGAGTTGCACGGCTGGACGAGGTTCATCTCGATGCAGGACCAGTACTCGCTCACCCACCGCGAGGAGGAGCGCGAGATGTTCGGTCTCCTCGCCGACCAGGGCGTCGGCTCGATCCCCTGGAGCCCGCTGAACGCCGGCCGGAACGCGCGGCCGTGGGGCGATGCGTCAACCGAGAGGGCGAAGTCGAATCCCGATGTCGACATGTTCGGGAATCCGCTCTTCCTCGACTCCGACAGGGCGATCGTCGACACGATCGAGAAGATCGCCGCCGAACGCGGGGTGCCGATGGCGCAGATCGCGCTCGCCTGGGTGCTGCGCAACCCGGTCGTCGACTCCGTGCTCTCCGGCGCGACGAAGCCGCACCACCTCACGGATGCGGCCGCCGCACTCGAGATCCGGCTGACCGACGACGAGGTCACCGCGCTCGAGGCCGGATACGTGCCGCGCACCCCCACCTACTTCGCCTGATGAGCGGCACCGAGACCCGCGCCGAGCCCGCGCGTACGACGGCCGAGCCGCTCTGGACCGGCCCGTTCATCCTGCTGCTGGTCAGCGCGGTCTTTATGTACCTGTCGACGTTCATGCTGACGCCGACGCTGCCGCTCTTCGCCCAGGAGACGGGCGCGGGCGGCATCGCCGTCGGCGGCCTGATCGTCGCGGCGTACACGCTCGGCTCCCTGCTGCCGCGGCTGCTCTGGGGGCGGCTGACGGACACCTGGGGGCGGCGACCGGTCTACCTGACCGGCGCGCTGATCCTCACGATCGTCTCGCCGTTCTTCGGCCTCGCCGCGATCCTGCCGCTGATCATCGCGCTGCGATTCGTGCAGGGTGCCGGCTTCAGCGCGTCCTCCACCGCCGGTTCGACCATGGCGGCCGACCTGATCCCCGCCGGCCGGCGCTCCGAGGGCATGGGCTTCTACGCGCTCGCGAACACGATCGGGATGGCGGTCGGGCCGGAGCTCGGGCTGCAGCTGCTGCAGGGCCTCGGGCACACGGCTCTCTTCACGGCGAGCACCGTCGCGGGCGTGATCGCCATCGTGCTCGGATTGTGGCTGACGTACGAGCGGCGGGGCGCCCCGGCCGCGCCGGCCGCGCCGGCCGCCCCGGCTCCGATCAGAACCGGCCGCTCCCGCCTGATCGAACCCAGCGCCATCCCCGCCTGCCTGGTGTTCCTCTTCATCGTGATGCCGTACGGCGCGATCATGGCCTACGTCGCCGCGTACGGCATCGACCGCGGAGTGACGAACATCGGCCTGTACTTCACCGTGTTCGCGCTCGCCCTGCTCCTGGTCCGACTCGGCGTCGGGCGATTCGCCGACCGACGCGGCACCTCCGCCGTGCTGCTGCCGTCGTTCGCGCTGATGCTGATCGGACTGCTGGTGTTCTGGTGGGCCGACGGGCTCGTCCTGTTCCTGCTCTCGGCCGCGCTGTTCGGCCTCGGCTACGGTGCGGCGCTGCCGACGGTCCAGGCTTCGGCGTACACGTTGAGCCCGGCGGACCGCCGCGGCGCGGTCAGCGCCACCGTGTTCTCGACCGCCGACATCGCCTACGGCGCCGGCGCCGTCCTGCTGGGTGCGGCCATCCCGCTGATCGGATTCTCGGCCGCGTTCGCCGGGCTGGCGCTGTTCGTCGTTGCGGCTCTTGTGCTGTACCTGGCGGTGCTGCGGCCCCGCCTGCCCGGGTGAGCGCTGCCTCACCCACGTTCCACCTCCGGGCACGGAGGCGGCTCGGCGACGATACGTCGGATCAGGCGCCGGCGAGCGTTCCGAGGAGGCTCCGCAGGCTCGCCGTCTCCGTGGCCGCGTCGGGCGTGCTCGCGCGAACGGAGGAGAGCACCGGATCGATCTGCTGATCGACGAAGGTCCAGGCCCGGCAGTCGGCCGCGTTCAGCGCCGGTTGCGCGTCGTCCCATGCTGTCTCCAGGTCTGTCGCGCGGGACTTCGCCGCCGCCTGATCACCGCTCTGCACCAGCGCGAGGGTTTCGGAAGCGATGGTCCGGAAGTCCAGCACATCGCTCGCGGGGAAGTTCGCTTGCACGGCCGCCGTGGCCTCCGCGGCGGTGAGCGCTGTCGTCGAGGAGCAGCTCGGCGCGGCGCCCTCAGCGGCGACGCTCGCGTGCGGCTGACTGTTCGTGAAGGTCAACAGCCCGATCACCGCGACGGCGACGACCGCCAATGCGAGCACCGAGATCCTCTCCCGCCGCGGCGGCACCACCCGCTGGGCCGCAACGTCAGCGCCCGTGTTGACATCCGCTTTGCTCACGGAGAGGTAGATGACGGTGGCCAGGATCGCGACGAGGAAGACGATGCTCGTCACCAGCGTGCCCAGGCCGAGACCCTGTTCGTCGGGCGAGAGGCCTAGCCAGTCGCCGATGTTCGCGCCGAGCGGCCGGGTCAGGATGTACGCGATCCAGAACGCGAGTACCGGATTCGCGCCGAAGCGCCAGAGGCCGGTGACGATCGCGATCAGCGCGAGCGGCAGCAGGATCGATGCACCGGGGCCCCACCCGGTCAACTCCAGCGTCCAGTCGCCGAGCGCGGTACCGAGGGCGAAGGTGACCAGCACGGTCAGCCAGTAGAACGCCTCGCGCGGCGTGCTGTCGATGCTGTGGATCGAGAGGGTGCGCTCCTTCGCGAACCAGACTCCGAACACCACGGCGAGGACGACCGCGAAGACGCTCGAACTGAGCCAGAGCGGCACACCGAGCTGGTCGGTGAGGATGTCGGTGAGCAGGGTACCGGTGACGCTCATCACCACAACCGTGAGCCAGGAGGCGCTCGGAACGTAGCGGTGTGATCGCATCTGCACCGTCAGCACCACGGCGGTCACGACGATGAAGATCACTGCCGTCAGCACGAGTCCAACACCGAGGACCATGTTGATTCAGTCGGCGAAGCTCTCGCCGACCGTGGTGCAGAGGATCTTGATGATCCAGAACCAGATCGTGACTTCGGGGACCTTGCTGAGCAGTCGCCGGGTCGAGGCGTCGGCCCTCATCGCATTCGGTGTCATGGAAGGAAGGCTCCCAGCGCGCTCCCCCTGGCGGCTTCGGATGAACCGCACCGCGTTGTCATTTCTCACAACGGGTCGAGCCGTCTGCGCGCCTGTGCGCTTTCACAACGGATGCAGGCCGATCCGGCACTCCGGACGGGATCGGGTTCGTAGCCTGAAGAGCATCGGCGTGCCCGTGCGACGATGCGGCGAAAGGAACCTCATGGCCGATCGACCGCCGACGTCGGACGGCCTGATCGCTTACCGAGCAGCTCGACGGTGGCCGCTGATCTCGGCGGGCATCGCGATCCTGCTGACCCTGGCTCTCGCCGCGCTGATCGTCTTCCGCGAGCACGACGCCCCCTTCGGCCTCGACACCGCGTGGATGAACGAGATCATCGAGCACCGCTCGCCGTTCTGGCTCGTCCCATCCCTGGTGATGAACAGCCTCGGCGGCGGCATCCTGGGCAGCGTCGCGATCCCCCTCGCGATCTTCGCTGCTCTCGTGATCTGGCGCGGCCGCTGGGCCGCCGGGTACTACGCGATCGCCGCATCCGCGAGCGCGATCCTGGTTCAGCTGTTGAAGAACGTCATCGGGCGGCCTCGACCGATGGACATCCTCGTCAGCGCCGACTTCGGTTCGTTCCCCTCTGGTCACAGCGCGAACGCAGCCACGACGATGGTGGTGCTCGCGATCGTGTTCCCGCTCTGGTGGGTGCGTGCCGCCGGCGCGATCTACACGATCGCGATGATGCTGAGCCGCACGTACCTCGGCGCGCACTGGCTGTCGGACACGTTCGGCGGACTCCTGCTCGGTGTCGGCGTCGCGCTGATCGTCTGGGCGCCGTTCGCCGCCCGGCTGCACATCGAGCGAATCGCCGCACCGGCGCCGCTGTGGCGACGGCTCGCGGCACGTCGGCGGCACGGCTGAGCGAATGCACCCGCGTTCTGGATGTCACGGGCCGGCGGGCTTCGATACTCGGGCGCCGAGGATCACCATCATCAGCACGGCGACGATCGAGCCGGAGGCAACGAGGCCGGCCAGGATCGTGATCTGGAAGACGCCGGCCTCGACGGGAGACAGGCCTCCGAAAACGGCGCCGACGAACGCACCGGGAAGCACCACGAGCCCCGTGGTGCGCGTCTGGTCGGTGAGCGGGATCAGTCCGGTCCAGGCCGCTTCCCGGGCCATGCCGATCGTCGCCTGTCGGGGGCGCGCGCCCAGCGCGAGCCAGCCCTCGACCTGATCCCATCGATCCGCGAGCGCGCCGTGCAGAGCACGCCCGGTCACGGTCGCGACGGTCATCGAACCGCCGATGAGGATGCCGCTGACCGCCAGAACGTACCGACCGGCGAACGCGACCGCACCGAGACCGAAGATGATCCCACCCGCGATGAGGGAACCCGTAGCCATCGCGACGGCGCAGGCCGCGACCGTGCGTCGGGTGCGTCCCAGCCGCCCGGCCGCCGTGGCCACCGCGAACGCGAACATCACCACGAGGAACGCGGCGACCCAGCGGATGTCGGCGATGATGCCGGAGAGCACAACGGCGAGGATCGCCAGTTGAACCGTTCCGCGGAGGACCGCCGATGCCGGCCGGAGGAACGACGGCACGCGGAACGCCGCCAGGACGGCGACGGCGACCACCGTGGCGACGAGCACGGCGACGAGTGCCGGCACGACGTGCTCACTCCCGGTCATCCGTCGACTCTATGCGGCCTCGTCGGATGCCACGCGATCAGCTCGCGGCCACGGTGCCGGTGAGCAGCAATCCCGCGAGAACGATGGCGAGCCCGATCCGGTAGATCACGAACACCCCGAATCCGTGGCCGGCGACGTAGCGCAGCAACCACGCGATCGATGCATAGGCGACGAGGAACGACACGACCGTGGCGACCAGGGTCGGGACCCAGCCGACGGTCGCGGCGACGTCGCCGGCGGCGGTCAGGGCCTCGTAGGCTCCCGCCGCGGTCAGGGCCGGGATCGAGAGGTAGAACGCGAACTTCGTCGCGGTCACCCGATCCAGGCCGCGGAACAGGCCGCCGCTGATGGTGGCGCCGGAGCGGGACACCCCGGGGATCAACGCGACGCACTGCATCAGCCCGATGACGACCGTGTCCTTCAGGGTGATCGCCCGGCGGTCCTTCGTCTCGGTGCCGACGCGCTCCGCGATGAGCATCACGACGCTCCAGCCGACGAGGGCGGCGACAACGACCCACAGGTTGCGCAGTCCGCCGCTGATCAAGTCCTTACCGAGGAAACCGATGATCCCGATCGGGATCGAGCCGAGGATGACGAACCACGCCATCCGGTAGTTCGTGCGTCGGCGCTGCGACGGGTGTCGCAGTCCGGTGAACCACGCCGCGACGAGCTCGATGATGTCGCGGCGGAAATACAGCAGCACCGCGGCGATCGCGCCGACCTGGATGATCGCGGTGAACGCGGTCACCCCGAGGTCATCGACCTGGAGCCCGAGCAGTTTCTCCACGATCGTGAGGTGGCCGGTGCTGGAGACGGGGAGGAACTCGGTGAGCCCCTCGACGATGCCGAGGATGATCGCCTGCAGGATGTTCATCGGGCTCCTTGGGTTCGGTGGCGTGGCGACGTCCGTGCGGTGCCGCCTCCGACAGTAGGGATCGGTTCAGCCGACCGGAGCCGATTCCGCCTTCGTTGTACGCATCTTCAACGAGCCCGACGGACACCCCAGGTTTCGAGCGCTCTGCGCCCGCCACGATCGGACCATGACGCACTCCGCCTCCCCGAGCCCAACGACCCGGACCCGGCCCACGAGTCCGCGACTCCGGCGGATCAACCCCGGCCGTCGGATCTTCTCCGGTGGTTACGGCGCCTCGACGGTTCCGGAGGCGACCGCGCTGTTCTGGATCCTCAAAGTGCTGACCACCGGGATGGGCGAGACCGCGTCCGACTTCTTGGCCACCGCGTTCGACCCGGTGATCGTCGTCGGTGGCGCGGGAGTCGCCTTCCTCGGCGCGATCGCGTTGCAGTTCGCGGTGCGGCGATATATTCCGTGGGTCTACTGGCTCGCCGTCCTGATGGTCAGCATCTTCGGCACGATGGCCGCCGACGTGCTGCACGTCGTCGCCGGGTTGCCGTACCTGATCTCGACCCTCGGCTTCGCCGTTGCACTCGCCGCGGTGTTCCTGATCTGGTGGCGCGTCGAGGCGACGCTGTCGATCCATGCGATCAATACACCGCGTCGCGCCCTCTTCTACTGGCTCGCGGTCTCCGGCACCTTCGCGCTGGGCACGGCGGCGGGCGACCTGACCGCCTCCACGTTCGGCCTGGGCTATCTGCCCTCGGCGGTCCTCTTCGCCGCCCTGATCGCGATCCCCGCTTTCGCGTTCCGCTTCAGTCGGATGAATGCCGTGCTCGCGTTCTGGTTCGCCTACGTCGTGACGCGACCGCTCGGCGCCTCGATCTGCGACTGGCTCGCGGACGCGCCGCACGCGCACGGCCTCGGGCTCGGAACAGGGCCGGTCACCCTCGGCGCGTTCGTGGTGTTCCTGGTGCTGGTCGGCGTGATGGCCTTGCGGCGCCGCGTCTGGTCACCGCCCGCTGATTGAGCCAGCCGAAGCCATTACGTCCCTGCGGATGCTGGTCGAGCCTGCCGAAACCACCCGACGACGTCACCGAACCCCGCGAACACCGGCCAGGCCCACCCAAACCGTCGCGCCCCGGCGGATGCTGGTTGAGCTTGCCGAAACCACTGGCGACTCGCGTCGCCTCCTCCTCCACAGGGTCCAATTCGGGGTGAGTTGTCCCGATCCGGGCTGGATGCGCATTCGATGTCGGAGGTGTCACCTACCGTATTCGTATGGCACATCCGTTCACCCCCACACCGCTCACCGAGCACGTCGGCACCGCCCGCACCGCCCTCGGTACAGCGGTCGACACCGCATTCAACGCGGTCACCGGGATGCGGCGAGCCGAAGACGCCGTCGCATTCGCCATCCTGGCGGACGAGATCCTGCGCTCGGCCCAGGCGCTGACGATCGCGGCAGCGGCCGGGCTGTTCGAGGCGCGTGCGCTCGAGGAGTACCAGCTGCGCAATGCGGCCGCGGTACTGAACGCGCACCGAGGACGACTCCTTCGTCACCATCTGCGCCAAGCACACCATCGAGAACGCGCACCCCGACGGCACCGAACCGACCGACGCGATCCTCACGATGCGGCAGGGCATCACCTTCGGGATCGAGCGCGACGGCCTGATTCCGTTCAGCGGCTGCATGACCCGCCTGCAGTACGAGACCGTGCTCTCCACCATCGGCACCTTCACCAACCCGCGCCTGCAGCAACCCAACACGGGCTGCGACGACACCCCGGAAAGCGAGAGCACCGAGACCCCCTCCAGCGAGAGCATCCAAAGGGCATCCCCTACTTCGTCCCACCGTGGCAGATCGACCCGCACCAATCCCCTCGCCGGCCTGTCCTGAGCCTGCCGAAGGGGATCACCGCCACCGACGGCCTCGAGCGGAGCAACGGTTCCGGCCTCGGAAACCCGCACCACCACCAAGCAGACCCGAACCCTGGAACCCGCGGACATGAACCGCTGCGAACAGGTGGTTTCGGCAAGCTCAACCAGCGGGCACTGCAACACCCTGCGTCACCCATCGTCGTTTCGGCAAACTCAACGAGCGAGCCCAGGGATCCCCGTCATTACCGTCATCGGTTCGGCGGGCCGAACAGGCGCGGGCGGCGATGAATGCGATCGGCGACGGTCACATCGTTCACGATCCGGGCCGGCCCCGCCCGCGATGGTCCGCTCAGGCCTCGCGTCGCGTGCGCGCTTTCTGCCGCCAATAGGTGAGCGCGATCCCAGCGAGGCTGATCACTACGATGCCCACCAGCACGATGTCGATGTACTTCCCGACGAAGTCGGCGACGCCGGGGATCTGGCCGAGGAAGAAGCCGAGCAGGATGATCCCGGTCGACCAGACCGTCGCACCGAGCGCGTTGAAGCCGACGAAGTGGGCGTAACGCATCTTGCCGACCCCGGCTGCGACCGGTGCGAAGGTGCGCACCACCGGCACGAAGCGGGCGATGGTGACCGCCCAGCCGCCGAAACGGTCGAAGAAGCCCTGGGTGCGTTCGACGCTGGCGTGGCTGAACAGGCCGCTCTCTTTGCGTTCGAAGATCCGCGGCCCGGTCTCCCGACCGATGATGAAACCCAACTGGTCACCCAGGAACGCGGACGCCGCGACCATCAGGATCACCAGCGGCACCGGCAGGGAGATCACCCCGGATGCGACGAACACCCCGACGAAGAACAGCAGCGTGTCACCGGGCAGGAAGAATCCGATCAGCAGACCGGTCTCCACGAACGCGATCAGGCAGACCAGGGCGATGGCCCAGGGTCCGGCGCCGTCGAGCAGGGTTTGGGGGTCGATCATGGGGCTCCTAGAAAGAGGTCGGGGTCACGGCGTCGAGCGGGGGATGCGGATCTCGACCCCCAGGCCGTGCGGAACGAGGTTGCGGATGCGCATACTGCCGCCCGACGTACCGGTGAGGCCCGAGACGATCGCCAGGCCGAGGCCCGCACCACCCTCGCGGTTGCGTGCGGCGTCGGGTCGGCTGAACCGATCGGTGGCGACGGCGAGGAACGCGTCCGGTACACCCGGGCCGTCGTCGTCGACAGTCAGCACCAGTTCGTCCTCGCGTTCGATCACCGTGGCCGTGACGGAACCGCCGTCCGGCGTGGCCGCGACCGCGTTGGAGAGCAGGTTGTCGATGATGCGGCCGAACTCGGCGGGCGCGATCGGGTAGCGGCCGACGCCGCTCGACGCCGGCGCCACGAAGTCGATCGCGAGATCGCGCTCCCGGGCGAGCATTCTCGAGCGGTCGACACCGTCCGCCAGCTCATCGCGCAGCGCAGCGGAGCTCGCATCCCCCGCGACCGTGCCGGCATCGATCTTGGACAGCAGCAGCAGCCCGTCGGTCAACGACTGCAGGCGATCGATCGAGCGGCGGGCGTCGACGACGTCGGCGTACAGCGCCGCCGGATCATCCCGGACGCGTTCGGCGAGCTCCAGCCGGGTCCGCAGCGCCGCGAGCGGCGTCCGCAGCTCATGGCTGGCATCCGCGACCAGTTGCCGCTCGCGATCCGCGGAGTCGCGCAGGCCCTCGATCAGCTCGTTCAGCGTCGACGCGAGGTCGGAGAGTTCGTCGCGGGCCGGGCCGACGGGCAGCAGTTCGGTGCTGCGGCCGTGCCGCAGCCGGTCGGCCGTCGCACGCATCCGCCCGACGGGCCGCAACGCGAGACCGACCAGGATCCACGAGGTGAGGCCGAACCCGAGGAACAGCACGAGGAGCGCGACCAGCAGGGTGACGCTCACCCCGTTCACCACAGCCTCGGCCGTCTCGCGGCTCTCCTCGATCGCCGTCTGCGACGCGCCCGAGCGCACCAGGTCGATCGTGGAGGTGTCGAGGATGTGGTCGAGCTGCTCGCGGACGACGATGGCGACGACGCCGAAGAACAGCATCGCGACCAGCAGGCTGGCGAGCGTGATCCGGATCCGGATGGACAGGGTGCGCCAGCTCACGATTTCAGGCCCAATCGGTAGCCGGCGCCGCGCCGGGTGACGATCTCGACGTCGGCGCCGCCGTGCAGCAGCTTGCGGCGGACGTAGCTGATGTACTGCTCCGCGATGTTGTGATCGACGAAATCGGCCGAACCCCAGACATCGACGAGGATCTCCTCGCGCGGCACGAACTCGCCGCTCTTGGCCGCCAGCACCCGGAGCACGCCGAACTCCTTCGGGCTCAGCGGCAGCACGGACCCGTCGACCGAGGCGTTGTGCGCGTAGGGATCCACACGGAGGTTGCCGAGCTGGATGGGCGCCCGGTTCGTGATCCGCTCGCGCCGGATCATGGCCCGGAGCCGGGCGGAGAGCTCCTCGAAGTGGAACGGCTTGGCGAGGTAGTCGTCGGCGCCCGCATCGAGGCCGAACACGCGATCCTGCAACGCGTCACGAGCGGTCAGCATGATCACCGGCATCGTGTTGCCGGCGGTGCGCAGGTGCCGGCAGATCTCGAAACCACTCATACCCGGCAGCATCACATCCAGCACCGCGGCGGCGTACTCGGAACCGCGGGCGGCGTTGAGCGCGTCGAGCCCGTTGGGATACAGGTCGACGTCGTAGCCGTCGCCGGTGAGACCCCGCACGATCAGCCCGCCCATCTCCGCGTCGTCCTCGACGACCATCACCAACTCGCGCATCCCGGACCTCCTCGGTCATGCTCGCACCTCGGGCCGTCCGCGAAGGGGTTCTCCTGTGGAGATATACACACTCTCAGCGCCGCCCACCGCATCCGGAGCAGGCGACGCGTCTCCCGGGCCCGACGGGGGCGTGATGCGGGCGATGTGCGTCTTCACAACGGCTCGAAGATGCTCTCCCACCCCGTAGAGTGAGCGCTCCGTAGCGTCGAAGGTGACCGATCCAGCGACGAGACGAGTAGCGAGCGGATGAGCACCACTACGCAGCGTGCGCTGCAGACGAGTGTCACCCGACGCGCCCGCTCCGTACATACAACGGCCACCCTGCTCGGATTGCTCGCGGCCGCCCTCGGGGCCGCCTTCATCCCGGTTCCCTCGATCTGGTACGACGAGGCTGCGACGGTCGTCTCGGCCACACGCAGCTGGGCCGCGCTGTGGCAGATGGTGCAGCAGGTGGACGCCGTGCACGCCGCGTACTACGCGGCGATGCACCTGTGGTTCGACCTCGTCGGCTACTCGCCGTTCAGCCTCCGCGCACCCAGTGCGATCGCCGGCGGCCTCGGCGTCGCGCTCGCGGTGGAACTCGTCGACCGGCTCGCGCATCGCCGTCTCGCGATCATCACGGGAATCGTGCTGATGCTGATCCCGCGCTACACCTGGGCCATGTCGGAGGGCCGCTCCTACGCCCTGAGCAGCACCCTCGCGATCCTGACCACACTGCCGCTCGTCACGGCGGTGGACACGCGGCCACGCAGTATCACCCGACAGAGGATGGCGTGGACGCTGTACGCGGTCGGCTGCGTCGTCGCGATCGCGTGCTTCGCCTACCTCGCGCTGCTCGTGGTGGCACACGCCGTGACGGTACTGCTCTGGGCGCGGCGACGGCGCGCATCGCTTCCGGCCTTCGGGTTCGCGCCCGGGGCCGCCGCTCTGATCGTGCTGCCGCTGCTGCTCGCGATCGCCGGGCAGTCGGGGCAGGTCTCCTGGATCGAAGCCACCGGGTGGCAGAGTTTCGGGTCGTTCTTCATCACCCAGTACAGCCCTGCGAACCCGGCGTTCGCGCTGGTGGCGTGGGTGGCCGCCGCCGGCGGCCTGGTGCTCGCGTTCCGCACTCGCCCGCTCGAACGCGTGCGCACGGTGTTCTGGCCCGTACTGGTGCTGCCGGCTGCCGCGCTGATCGCGGTCTCGTTCGTCAAGCCGCTCTACTCGCCGCGCTACCTCAGCTTCACCGCCGTGGCCTTCGCCTTCTTCATCGCGGTCGCCGTCGATGCGCTCGCCACGCGCCGCCGCGGCTCGCTCACCGCCGGCGTCGCGATGCTCGCGGCGCTGTCCGCTCCGAGCTACATCAGCCAACGATTACCCGAGGCCAAACAGTCCTCCTCCTGGGCCGCCGTCGCGAGCCTCGTCGCCCAGCACTCCCCCGCGCCCGGCACGGAGACGGCCATCGTCTACGACCGTGTCGCCGGCCACCCCACGACCACGGCGCGCATCATCGCGGACAGCTATCCGACAGCGTTCGTCGGCCTGCACGACATTGCTCTGACCATCCCGTACGCCGACGCGTCAACACTGTGGGGCGCCCAGACCGCCGTGCAGGAGTCGATGCTGACCGGCATGGACGCGAGCTGGCTGATCGCCTCCGACCGCAGCAACGCATCCGCGGCGATCAGCACGATCGAATCGGCCGGGCTCGAGCCGGTGCAGCACTGGCACCTCAGCAACGTCGACGTCTACTACTTCGCGCGCTGAGCGCAACCCCACACCTGCTCGCGTCGGCCCGCGGTTCGGGGGGGGGTCGAGGGCGCTCCAGAAAACTCAGCAAAATAACAGCCCGGTAACTATTGCGCCGTTACCGTCTCGTTATATAGTTCAAGAGCGTTAGTTGTTTGCTGTGGCAACGAAGCGCGAATGTGATTGCAGGACACTCTTGGTGCAAGGGAAAAGGCCCGGTTGCTCGCCTCGGCGACCGGGCCTTGTCCATGTCCGGAGCAGCTCCGCGATCACAACTTCGGCTGAGAGACGTCGTCAGCGTTGATCGGCGCTGAGCGCCTCCCTCAGCCGAAGTTGCGTTCGCACCCATCCCCGATGCGCGCCGACTGCCGCGACGCGGTCCAGCACGCTTGACCGGGGTGACAGCCGCTACGTACGCTCATCCGCATTAGATATATCAGTCGTGTACCAATGACTCGTGCGGAGCGCCATGACGACCATCGACCCCTCGCCTCTTCCGCTGGCGGAGCAGCCCGCGCGCGCGCACCGCGCACCCCTGCGACCCGGCCACCGCTTCGCGCTGACGCTCTCGTGCCCGAATCGCAGCGGCATCGTGCACGCCGTCACCTCGTTCCTCGCGGAATACGACTTCAACATCGAGGAGCACCAGCAGTTCGATGACGCGTGGCGGAAGACCCTCTACTTGCGCACCGCGTTCTCGGGTGAGGCCGAGGCGACGAAGGAGTCGTTGACCGACGCGTTCGCGCCGATCGCGGCGGAGTTCGGGATGAGCTTCGCGATCGACGACGAGACGCCGCTGCGGATGCTGGTGATGGTGTCGAAGCTCGGCCACTGCCTGAACGACCTGATCTTCCGCTGGCGCGGCGCCAGCCTCGGCGGCGAGCTGGCGGTGGTGGTCTCGAATCATGAGACGCTGCGGCCGATGGCCGAGGCCGCGGGACTGCCGTTCGTGCACATCCCGATCACCGCCGACTCCAAGGCGGAGGCGGAGCAGCGCCTGCTCGCGACGATCGCGGAGTACAACATCGACCTCGTGGTGCTGGCGCGCTACATGCAGGTGCTCTCGAACGAACTGTGCACCACGCTCGCGGGGCGGGCGATCAACATCCACCACTCCTTCCTGCCCGGCTTCAAGGGTGCGCGGCCGTACTGGCAGGCCTACGAACGCGGTGTGAAGCTGGTCGGCGCGACCGCCCACTACGTGACGCCCGAGTTGGACGAGGGACCGATCATCGAGCAGGAGGTGATCCGCGTCGACCACAGCTTCGATCCGCGCTCGCTCGCCGCGATCGGGCAGGACGCGGAGGCGCTGGCGCTCTCCCGCGCGGTGCGCTGGCACTGCGAGCACCGGGTGCTCTGGGGCCCGTCGAACACCGTCGTCTTCCGCTGAGGACCGCTCCGGTGACAGCCCGGGTTGTCGATTCGCGTCCGTCCGAGGCCGAAAACGGACGGAACTCGACAACCCGGGCTACAACACCGAGCGGATGAGGGTCTCGAAGTCGCGGACGTGTTCCGCGGTGAGCGCCGAGGCCCGGTCGGCGTCACCGTCGGCGATGGTGCGCAGCAGTGCGGCGTGCTCTTCGATGTGCGCGGATACCGGCGGCAGGCGTTCCAGAACCACGCTCCAGATGCGGGTGGCGAGGTTGTCGTAGCGGACGAGGACGTCCTCCAGGTGCCGGCTGCCCGCGGCTCGGTAGATGGCGCGGTGCACGCTGACGTCGAGACGCATCAGCTCGTTCTGGGCGATCGTGCCGGACAGGCCGGCGTCGAGGCCATCGGCGAGTGCACGCAGTTCAGCTCGCCCCGAGGCGGAGGCGCGGCGAGCGGCTCGCGCGGCAGCGACGGGTTCGAGCTGCTGCCGGATCTCGGAGATCTCGGCGAGGTCATCGATGTCGACCACGGTGGCGAAGGTGCCGCGGCGCGGATAGGCGACCACGAGCCGATCCGTCTCGAGCCGCTTCAGCGCCTCGCGCACCGGGGTGCGGCCGACGCCCAGGGAGCGTGCGATCGCGTCGTCGTTCAGCGGCGCTCCCGGCGCGATGTCGAGCACGATCAGCTGATCGCAGAGCACGCGATACGCGAAGTCGGAGTACGACTCGCCCTCGCCCCGCTCGGGTCCGCCGCTGCTCACCCGCTCATCCTAAGCGGCGGCTCGTACACCAGTCGGACCTGGCAACCGCCTTCCGGCCGACCACTCTCGCGAGATGCCTCTTCTGTACGCGACACGCCGGGCACAGCGCACAAAAGAGGCATCTCGCGGGGAGGAGGGGCACGGGTCGGCAGCGACGGTCAGCGGCGGATCTTGGTCATCTCGGGGTCGAAGGCCGGCTCTGCCGAGACGGTGGCCGCGTAGCAGCGGCCGAAGTACTCGATCGCGACGCGGGTGCCGACGGCAGCGGCGGAGACGGGCAGCCACGCGTACGCCAGGCTGGAGCGCAGCGTGTAGGCGTAGGCGCCGCTGGTGACGTAGCCGACGGCGACGGCGTTCCCCGCGGCATCCGTCACGAACACCGGCTCGTGCCCCAGCACCACGGCGTCCGGATCGTCCAGCACCAGCAGGGCGAGCGTCCGAGTCACGTTCTCCTTGCGCGCGAGCAGCGCATCCCGACCGAGGAAGTCGCCCTTGTCCAGACGCACGGCGAAGCCGAGCCCCGCCTCGTACGGGTCGTGCTGGTAGCCCATGTCGGTGCCGAAGGAGCGGTAGCCCTTCTCGATGCGGAGGGAGTTGAAGGCGCTGCGACCCGCGGCGGCGATGCCGAACTCGGCGCCCGCCGCCATCAGCAGGTCCCACAACGCGAGGCCCTGATCCGCCATCGTATACAACTCGTAGCCGAGCTCGCCGACGTACGAAAGCCGCATCGCGGTCACCGGCACCGGCCCGAGATACGTCTCCAGCGCGCGGAAGTACTTCAGCGCCGCATTCGAGAAGTCGTCGTCGGAGAGGCTCTGCACCACCTCGCGAGCATGCGGACCCCAGATACCGATGCAGCAGGTGCCGGGCGTGATGTCGCGGATCTGCACCGTGTCGGCGAACGGGCCAGCCTCGAGGTGCTGCTGCAGCCAGTGCAAGTCGATCTCGCCGTTCGCGCCGATCTGGTAGCGCTCGGTGCCGAGCCGCGCCACGGTGATGTCGGAGCGGATGCCGCCGTCCGCGTTGAGCAGCAGGCAGTAGGTGATCGAGCCGATCGACTTCGCCACGTTGCCCGTGGTCATGTGCTGCAGGAACGCGGTGGCACCCGGCCCGGCGACCTCCAGCCGCTTCAGCGCGGTCATGTCGTAGAGCGCGACGCCGTTGCGGGTCAGTTCCGACTCCGCGGCCACCGTCGGCGACCAGTAGCGGGCGGCCCACGCATCCGGTTTCGGCACGGGCGTGTCGGCGGTCACGAGCGCGTCGTTCGCGGCGTACCAGTGCGGCCGCTCCCAGCCGTGCGCCTCCAGGAACTCACCGCCCAGTGCCTGCTGCCGCGGATAGAACGGCGAGGTGCGCAGCGGGCGCGAGTGCTCCATCGGTTGCAGCGGATGCAGGATGTCGTAGACCTCGACGAAGTTCTGCGAATCCTTCGCGATCAGGTAGCGCGGCGAGAGTTCGAACTTCTCGAAGCGGTTCACGTCGCAGCCGTGCAGGTCGAAGGAGGAGCAGTGGCCGTCCACCATCCACTCGGCCACGGCTTGGGCGACGCCCGCGGAGTGGGTGATCCAGACCGCCTCCGCCACCCAGAATCCGCGCACGCCGTGGGCCGGGCCGAGCAGCGGCATGCCGTCGGGCGTGAAGGAGAAGACGCCGTTGATCGCCTCGGCGAGCGGAGCCTCGGCGAGCGCCGGGATCAGCGCGGCACTGCGTTCGAGGGCGAAGGCGAAGTCGTCGGGGGTGAAGTCGAGGATGCTCGGCTGCACCGGCTCGTTCCAGCCGCGCAGCGCATCCGCCTCGACCGGCATCGCGCGGTGCCGGTAGGAGCCGATGCCGATACCGTCGAACTTCTCGCGGTAGTAGAGGGCGTCGTCCTGGTGCCGGAGCACCGGGCGCACGGCGTCGACGGTGCGGCCGGCGAGTTCGGGCAGCGGCTCGGTCCAGGCGAGCTGGTGCGCCAGCGGGGTGAGCGCGAGATCGACGCCGACCATCGCGCCGATCTTCCGGCCCCAGATGCCCGCCGCGCAGACCACGATCTCGGCGGGGAAGAAGCCGGCGGTGGTCTCGACGCCGGTGACGGCGCCGTCGACGACGGTGACATCCGTCACCTCCGTGTTGTCGAGCACGGCGACCCCGGCGGCGGATGCGCGGGCGAGTTGCGCGGAGACGGCCGCAAGTGCACGGGCGACACCGTCGGTCGGCACGAAGAGACCGCCGAGCACGAGCTCGGGGTTCAGCAGGTCCCACTTCTCGAGGCACTCCGCGGCCGTGAGCAACCGCGCCTCCGGGACGCCCCAGCTCTGCGCGTAGCCGAGGCGACGTTTCAGCTCCTCGAGACGTTCGGGTGTGGTCGCGATCTCGAGGCCGCCGACGTCGTTGAAGCAGGGCTGCCCCTCCCACTCCAGAGCGAGGAACTTGCGAACGGTCGCCATCGCCAGCTCGGAGAGCGTCTTGGAGCCGTTGGTCTGGAAGACGACGCCGGGCGCGTGCGAGGTGGATCCGCCCGCCGCCGGCAGGGGACCGGCCTCGATCACGGTGACATCCGTCCAGCCGCGCAGCGCGAGTTCGTCGGCGAGCGAGGCCCCGACGATGCCGGCTCCGATGATGACGACCTTCATGTTCGTGGTGCTCCTTGCTGCTGGGGTACTGGGTGCCCGGTCCTGCTGCGCTGTCGTGCTGCGCCGTCGTGCTGCGCCGTCGTGCTGCGCTGCCGTTTTGGCCACGCGCGGGTGGCGAATCACCCGCGCGCGGCGAAAACGACAGCGCGGGATGTCAGGAGGTGGCGGCGTCGGTCCAGGTCTTGACGGTGTCGGGGTTGTCGGCGATCCACTTGGCGGCGGCGTCCTCCGCCGACATGCCGTCCTCCGAGATGTACTTGGCGACGAGGTTCTGGTCGTCGTTGGTCCACTCGAAGGCCTGCAGCAGCTTCACCGCGGGCGTGTCCGACTCCACCCAGGAGGCGCTGGCGATCTTGTTCAGGGTGTAGTCGGGGTAGTCGCAGGCGATCGCCTCGGCATCCGCGTCGCAGCCGTCGGTGTACTCGGGCAGCGCGACCTTCTGCAGGTCGACCTCGGAGAGGAACCACTGCGGGGCGTAGAAATAGCCCAGCATCGGCGTCTTGTTCTCCTCCGCGGCCCGGAAGCCGGTGATCAGCGCGGTCTCGGAGCCGGAGTAGACCACCTGGTAGTTCAGGTTCAGGTTCTTCACCAGCGCCTCGTCGTTGGTGACGAAGCTGGGGTCGCCGTCGAGCAGCTGGCCCTTGTCGCCGGACTCGGTCGTCTTGAACAGGTCCGCGTACTTGTTCAGGTTGTTCCAGTCCAGGATGTCGGGGTACTCCTCGACCATCCACGGCGGAACGTACCAACCGATCTGCCCGACGTTGCCGGTGGGCCCGAGGTCGACGGCGCTCTTGTCGCCGTCGATGTACTTCTCCACCAGGTCGGGGTGGCCCCAGTTCTCGATGATCGCGTCGACCTCGCCGGTACCGAAGCCCTGCCAGGCGACCTCCTCCGAGATCGACTTCTGCGTCACGGTGCAGCCGAGGGATTCGGCGACGGCCGTGTAGACGGCGGCGTCGGCGGTGTAGCCGACCCAGTTGTTCATCGCCAGGTTCGTGGTGCCGCAGTCGCCCGACGCCGCGGCATCGCCGCCGGTGTCGTTCAGCGAGCTGCTGCAGCCGCTGAGCACGAGGGCGGATGCGGCGGCGACGGCCGCCAGCGCGCTCAGCGTCGCGGTGCGACGCGTGCGGAATGCTGCCATGTTCTTCTCCTTGCTGAGGGTGAAAGGGTGGGAGCGGATCGTGGTGCGGATGGGAAGGGCCGTCACCGAAGCAACGACCCGCTGAGGACTAGGTGGCGCGTCGGCGCAGCAGCCCGACGCGGTTGCGGCGGATCTGACCGGCGAGGGGCTTCGCGGGCGTGCTGCGCGCGGCCGCCTGGGTGATGCCGTCGAGCAGGATGCCCAGCAGCACGATCGTGATGCCGGCCGCGAGCCCCTTGCCGAAGAGGTTGCCCTGCACGAATCCGGCGACCACGTCGTAGCCGAGCCCGCCGCCGCCGACCAGTCCGCCGATGACGACCATCGACAGCACGTAGATCAGCCCCTGGTTCACCGCGAGGGTGATCGAGGACTTCGCCATCGGCAGCTGCACCTTCGCGATGACCTGCCACGGGCTGGCGCCGCTGGAGACTGCGGCCTCGACGGTGTTCTCCGGCACGCCGCGGATGCCCTCGGCGATGATCTTGATCGCGACGGGCGCCGCGTAGATCACCGCCGCGACGATCGCCGTGAACCGGCTCGGGCCGAACAGGCCCAGGAACGGCACGAGGTAGACGAAGGCGGGCATGGTCTGCGCCGCGTCCAGGATGGGGCGGATCAGCGCATCCGCTCGCGTCGAGCGCCCCATCCAGACCCCGATCACCAGGCCGAGCAGCACCGTGGCGACGGTGGCGATCAGCGTGCTGGTGAGCGTGACCAGCGCATCCGCCCAGAGGCCGAGGAGCAGGATGACGATCAGGCAGACCGCGGTCAGCGCGGTCGCGCGGATCCGCCCCGCCAGCCAGGCCACGAGCAGCAGCAGCGCGACGATCACGATGAACGGCGTCTGGGTCAGCAGCTCCTGCAGCGGGTTGAGCACGGCCACGGTGAAGCCGTCCTTGACCGCGATGGTCAGCGCGTAGAGGGAGGTGCGCAGCCAGTCGGAGGCGCTGTTGACGGCGTTCACGATGACGGCACCGATCGACAGCTCGCGCGGGAACACCGCGGCGGGCAGCATCGTGCGGGAGAGGTAGACGGCGGCGATCACCAGCACGAAGGCGGCGGCGGCCACGATCCGCCGGCGGGTGCGGTTCGCTCCGGCGTTCTTCGCCCGGAACTGCGGATCCGCCCGGTTGCTCGCCGCCGTTGTGACGCGATCGAGCACGATCGCCATCAGCACGATCGCAAGGCCGCCGTTGAACGCGGCCCCCACGTTGAGCGACTGCAGCGCCTGCACCACGACCTGGCCGAGGCCGGGCGCCGCGATCAGTGCGGCGATGGTGGCCATCGACAGCGCCGACATCATGGTCTGGTTGATGCCGATCACGATCGAGGTTCGCGCCAGCGGCAGCACGACCGTGCGCATCCGCTGCCGTCCGGTGACACCGAGCGAGTCCACCGCCTCGGTGATGCCGGCCGGGATGTCGCGCACGCCGTGCGCGGTCAAGCGGATGACGGGCGGGGCCGCGTAGATCAGCGTCGCGATCACGGCGGAGGCCGGTCCGATCAGGAAGATCAGGGCGAGCGGGGTGAGGTAGACGAAGGTCGGCATCGTCTGCATGAAGTCGAGCACCGGGGTGACCACGCGGCTGACCCGTTGGTCGACGCCCATCCAGACGCCGAGCGGGATGCCGATCAGCAGCGCGAACAGCACCGCCGCGAGGGTCAGCGCGAGCGTGGCCATCGCCTCCGTGAACAGGCCCTGGAAGCCGATCGCGGTGAAGCAGACGGCGGTGAGCACGGCGACGCGACCGTTGCCGGCGAACCAGGCGATCCAGGTGAACAGCGCGACGACGCCGAGCCAGCCGATCTCGGGATAACCCAGCCCGTAGCCGGATTCGGAGAGCAGGCCCAGGAAGAAGGCGACGACGGCGCCGACCACGACCCGCAGCTGATCCAGTGCGAGCAGGATCGGGTTGCTGCCGCGGTTCTCGCCCACCCAGGTGTTCGCGTCGTTCAACGCGCGGTGCACATCCGTCAGCTCGGACGGTGCCAGCGGGAGGTTCGCCTGGCCGCCCCAGATCAGGTAGGCGAGCAGCCAGAGCACCGCCCCCGCGATCAGCGCCCAGCCCCAGGTAGGAATTCGACGGGGCCGGGCGGCGCGCTGCAGCTGGATGGCCTGCTGATGCACCAGCGTGACGGTGTCGGTGGAGACCGCCTCCGTCGTCGCCATCAGACGCTCGCGAGTTCGACGCTTCGGGGCGCCGGCCGCTCGCCGGCCACCGTGCGCAGGATCGCGTCGCGGTCGACGAAGCCGATGGTGTCGGCTCCGCTGACCACACGAACGGGAGCGGAGGAGGTGAGCACCGTTTCGATCGCGTCGCCCACGATCGTGTCGGCGCTGAGGGTCGGGCCGTCGGCGGGCACCGGAACGGCGCTCGGACCGGCGATCCACTTCAGCGTCAGCACGCTGGGCAGCGGCACATCCGAGACGAAGTCGGCCACGTAGTCGTCGGCGGGCGAGCCGACCAGCTCATCCCCGGTGCCGATCTGGGTGAGCTCGCCGTTGCGCATGATCAGGATGCGGTCGCCGAGCTTCAGCGCCTCGGAGAGGTCGTGGGTGATGAAGACCATCGTCTTGCCCATCTCCTTGTGCAGCCGGATCACCTCCGCCTGCATGTCGCGGCGGATCAGCGGGTCCAGCGCCGAGAACGGCTCGTCGAAGAGCAGCACGTCGGGCTCACCGGCGAGAGCGCGGGCCAGCCCGACGCGCTGCTGCATCCCGCCGGAGAGCTGATTCGGGAAGCGCCACTCGTAGCCCTGCAGACCCACCAGGTCGACGACCGTCTGCGCCTTGGCGTAGCGCTCGGCCTTGCCGATGCCGCGGATCTCGAGCCCGTAGGCGACGTTGTCCATCACGGTGCGGAACGGCAGCAGCCCGAAGTGCTGGAACACCATCGACACCTTCTTGCGGCGCACCTCGCGCAACGCCGGCGGGCTGAGCGTCATGATGTCGTCGCCCTCCAGCAGCACCTGGCCGCTGGTCGGCTCGATCAGCCGGGTCAGGCAGCGCACCAGCGTGGACTTGCCGGAGCCGGACAGCCCCATCACCACGAACACCTCGCCCTTGGCGACGTCGAAGCTCATGTCGCGCACCGCGGTGACGGCGCCGGTCTTCTTCAGGATCTCGGCGGCGGACAGCCCGGCCAGGCTTGCATCCTTCACGATGGCCTGCGGATTCGGTCCGAAGACCTTCCAGAGGTTGCGGACCTGGAAATCGAGCGGCGGTGTTGCGTCTGCGGTGGGCACGAGTCGGTTCCTCTTGGGTTCGGACGCGGCGGATGCGTCGATGGGGAGTTCGATGTGGTGGTGCTGACGACGGAAAGCGGCTAGTCGAACCAGTGCTGCGGGGCGGGCTGGATGTTGTGGAAGACGTGCTTGAGCTCGCGGTACTCGCTCAAGCCGGTGGGGCCGAGCTCGCGCCCGTTGCCCGACTGACCGAATCCGCCCCACTCCGCCTGCGGCAGGTAGGGGTGGTAGTCGTTGATCCAGACCGTGCCGTGCCGCAGCGCCCGGGCGACGCGTTGCGCCTTGCCGGAGTCGCTGGTCCAGACGCCGCCGGCCAGGCCGTAGATGGTGTCGTTCGCGATCGCGATCGCCTCGGCCTCGGTCGTGAAGGTCTCCACGGTGAGGACGGGGCCGAAGGATTCGTCGCGCACAACGCTCATTCCGGCGTGGCAGCCGTCGAGCACGGTGGGCAGGTAGAAGAAGCCGTTCGCGTAACGCTCGCCCTCGGGGGCCGAGCCACCCGTCAGCAGCGTCGCGCCCTCCGCGACGCCGGCCTGCACGTAGGCGTCGACCTTCGCGCGGTGGGCGGCCGAGATCAGGGTTCCGGTCTGGGCATCCGCGTCGAACGGCCCGCCGAGGCGGATCCGCTGGGCGCGCTCGACCAGGTCGGCGACGAAGCGGTCGTGGATGCTCTCCTCGATGATCAGCCGCGCGCCGGCCGAGCAGACCTGGCCGGAGTGCAGGAACACCGCCGTCAACGCGAAGTCGAGGGCGGTGTCGTAGTCGGCGTCGGCGAAGACGATGTTCGGGTTCTTGCCGCCGAGTTCAAGGGCGACCTTCTTGATCGTGGGCGCGGCCGCGGCCATGATCGCGCGGCCGGTGACGACTCCCCCGGTGAACGAGACCAGGTCGACGTCCGGATGCTCGGTGAGTCGGGCCCCGACGCCCGGCCCGGTTCCGGTGACCAGGTTCGCCACGCCGGCGGGCAGGCCCGCCTCGGCGAGGGTGTCCATCAGCATCAGCGCGGTCGACGGGGTCAACTCACTCGGTTTGAGCACGACGGTGTTGCCGGCGAGCAGGGCGGGCGCGACCTTCCAGCTCAGCTGCAGCAGCGGGTAGTTCCAGGGCCCGATCAGGGCGCAGACGCCGACGGGAGCGGTCTCGATCCGGCTGATCGCATCCGTGCGGCCGGTCTCGACGACGCGGCCGAGACCCTCGCCCGCCATACCGGCGTAGTAGCGGAAGCAATTCGCGATGTCGGCGAGGTCGTACTCGGCCTCGACCAGGCGCTTACCGGTGTCGAGCGCCTCGGCGCGGGCGTAGTCCGCGGCGTCGCGCTCGAGCAGGGCGGCGACCCGGGCGAGCAGGGCGCCGCGCTCGAGCTCGGGGGTGCTCGGCCAGGGGCCGGTGTCGAAGGCGCGCTTCGCGGCGGCGACCGCGGCGTCGGAATCGGCGGCGGTGCCCTCGGCGACGGTGCGCACGAAGGCGCCGTCCGCGGGGCAGTGGATGTCGCGCATCCCGCCGGCGAGCGGGGCGACCCACTGACCGTCGATGTAGTGCTGCACCGCGCCTCCCGTTGCGTATGGCGAACTGGAATGTCCTTCTGCGCAACAGCTTCGGCCCGCGGTGGCGCGAGGTCAAGAGCTGAGCGCGTATCGAAACCTCCGCTGCGTCATCTTTTACCGGCGCGAAACATGGGCGGCGGGGGCGATGGTTCGCCAACCGCCCCGCGTTCCCGTGACGCTTCCGCCGATGAGAGGTATGGATTACACGCGTGGACTCTGGAGCGAACTGGACAGATGACGCGGTGGACCCTCGTCGCCTCCACCGCCTTCGGACCGTGACGCACGCAAGCTCGACAAGGCGACGAACTGGTCTTGATCGGTCTGGGCGCCGGGCATCGCTCGGATGTGCACGACTGAGCTGGTTCGACCCGCGTCGTGTGTGAAACGAAGGACCGCACGGAATCGCACTCCATCGGGCCGGCGCGAGATCCGCGGAATCATGCGGATCGCGCCTCTATCGAACGAGGTGTGTTTTGCCGCCGTCCTTCGTTTCACACGGCGGCAGCCACGCAGGGGTCTACTTCCGTCGGCACACGCGGAGAACGAGCTACACGGCCGGTACTGGTGTGTCCGGGATCGCTCGGACTGATCGCACGAGTCGAAGCCGGGGTTGTCGCGCCGCGTCCTCCGGCGCGCGAAAGGGGACGGAAGGTGACCACCCGGGCAGGCGATCACCGGGTCGGCGGCAGGTAACCCATCCGGGCCGAGATCTGCGCCGCGACGGCGACCACGCGCTCGGCGATGCGCTCGCAGTCCTCCGCGGAGATGCGGAACGACGGCCCTGAGAGCGAGAGCGATGCCTCCACGATGCCGCCGCCGCCGCGGATGGGGGCGGCCACCGCCGTCAACCCCTCCTCGAGCTCGTCGACCACCACGGAGTACCCGCGCTCGCGGTCCTGCGCGAGGCGGGTCTCCAACTCGACCGGGTCGGCGACGGTGTTCGGCGTGAAGGTGGGCAGCAGCCCGTCTGGCCCGAGCAGCGACGCGATCAGCGCGCGGCGATCCGCATCCGGCAGCGCGTTCAGCAGCACCCGCCCGTTCGCGGTGGCGCAGGCGGGGTTGCGCCGGCCGATCCAGTTGTACATCTGCAGCGAGGAGGAACCCACGGCCTGATCCAGGTACAGCGTCTCGCTGCCCATCAGGATCACCAGGTTCGCCGTCTCGCCGAGCTCGTCGGCCATCCGCTGCAGGTAGGGCCGGGCCTCGCGCACGATGTCGAGCCGCGCCCGGGTGGCGGAGGCGAGCCGCAGGATGCCGACGCCGAGCCGGTACCGGCTGCCGTTCGCGATCTTCTCGACCAAGCCATGACCCTCCAGTGTCGCGACCAGCCGGAACGCGGTGCTCTTGTGCACCCCGAGCAGCTTCGCGATCTCGGTGATGCCGAGTTCGCCGTCCGCCGCGAGGAACTGCAGGATGCTCGCCGCGCGATCCACGGATTGCACGGTTGAGGAGGTCGTGACCTCGTCATCGAGCAGGGAAGACATGAGGCCAAGCCTATTCCGGCGCCTGGGCGGACGCCGGGACGTGACGATAGAAGGGTAATGACGACGGGGCCAACGGTTCGACTCCGAGGATCAGGTCGGCCGCCTTCTCGGCGATCATCATCACCGGGGCGTAGATGTTCGCGTTGGTGACGAAGGGCATCGCCGAGGCGTCGACCACCCGCAGGCCCTGGGTGCCGTGCACCCGCATGGTGAGCGGATCCGTGACCGCGGTGGGATCCTCCGCCGAGCCCATCTTCGCCGTGCACGAGGGGTGCAGCGCCGTCTCGGCCTCGCGGGCGACCCAGTCCAGGATCTCCTCGTCGGTCGACACGGACGGGCCGGGCGAGATCTCGCCGCCGTTGAACGGCGCCATCGCGCTCCGCGACAGGATCGAACGCGCGACTCGGATCGCCTCGACCCATTCGCGACGGTCGTTGGGCGTGGAGAGGTAGTTGAAGACGAGTTCCGGATGCTTCCGCGGATCCGTCGAGGTGATCCGCACGTGCCCGATGGTGTCGGCGTACATCGGCCCGATGTGCACCTGGTAGCCGTGCTTCACATCCGCCACCTGACCGTCGTAGCGCACCGCGACGGGCAGGAAGTGGAACATCAGGTTGGGCCAGAGCACCTCGTCGTTGCTGCGGGCGAAGCCGCCGCCCTCGAAGTGGTTCGTCGCGGCCGGTCCCTTCCGGCCGAGCAGCCAGCGCAGGCCGGCCCACGGCATCCGCTTCTTCTTCAGCTGCGGCTGCATCGAGACGGCCTGGGTGCAGGCGTACTGCACGTAGACCTCGAGGTGGTCCTGCAGGTTGGCGCCGACGCCCGGCAGGTCGACGACGGTGCGGATGCCGAGGCCCTCGAGGTGTTCCCGCGAGCCCACCCCCGACAGCTGCAGCAGCTGCGGCGTGTTGATCGCGCCGCCGCACAGGATCACCTCGCGCGCCTTCGCGACGTGGCTGCGGCCGTTGCGCGCGTAGCGCACGCCGGTCGCCGTGGTGCCCTCGAAGAGCACCTTCTCGGCGAGCGCCCGGGTGAGCACGGTGAGGTTCGGCCGATGCATGATCGGCCGGAGGTACGCGCGCGAGGCCGAGAGTCGCTGCCCGTGCCGGACGTTGCGGTCGAAGGGCCCGAAGCCCTCCTGTTTGAAGCCGTTCACGTCATCCGTCAGCTCGTAGCCGGCCTGCTGGGCCGACTCGAAGAACGCGCCGAAGAGCGGATTCGTGGCCGGACCCTTCTCGATCTCGAGCGGGCCCGCCTTGCCGCGGTACGCATCCGACCCCTTCGAGCCGATGCTGTTCTCCATCCGGCGGAAGTACGGCAGGCAGTGCGCGAAGTCCCACGTCTCGAGCCCGGGCTGCGCGCCCCAGCGCTCGTAGTCCATCGGGTTGCCGCGCTGGAAGATCATGCCGTTGATCGAGCTGGAGCCGCCGAGCACCTTGCCGCGGGCGTGGTAGATCCGGCGGCCGTTCATAAACGGCTCGGGTTCGGATTCGTAGCGCCAGTCGTAGAACGGGTTGCCGCTCGGGAAGGTCAGCGCCGCCGGCATCTGGATGAAGAGATCCCACGGGTAGTCGCTGCGGCCGGCCTCGAGCACCAGCACCGTGGTCTTCGGATCGGCGGAGAGCCGGTTGGCGAGCACGCTGCCCGCTGACCCGCCACCGACGATCACGTAGTCGTAGACCGCGGGAGCCTGCCGGCGACGGGCCACTACGCGACCTCGGATTCGAGCACGCGCGACGTGTGGCCGAGCTCGCCCAGCAGCCACTCGTGGAACAGCGAGATGTGGTGCTCGGCCGGCACGAGCGCCCCGCCGTCGCGGTACATCTTCGAGCTCATCGCGGGCTGGGTCTGCTCGCACGCCTCGAAATCCTGCTGGTTCACCCGATGGAACAGCTCGACCGACTTAGTCAGGTCGACGCCGGATTCGACCACGCTGGGCAAGTAGAGCCAGTCGCACTCGACGATGGTGCGATCGGCCGCGATCGGATACATCCGGTGGAAGATGATGTGGTCGGGCACCATGTTGATGAAGACCTGCGGCTTGATCGTGATCGCGTAGTACTTGCGGTCCTGCTCCGGGTCGATACCCGGCAGCAGCTCGACCCCGGGCGAGCCGTCGACGGTGAAGCCCTTGATGTCGTCGCCGAACTCGGCACCGTGGTTGACGAACACCTGTGCCGCGAGGCCGTCGGCGAATTCGGGCAGCACCTCGGTCAGCTCGGGGTGGATCGTGGCGCAGTGGTAGCACTCCATGAAGTTCTCGATGATGAGCTTCCAGTTGGCCTTCACGTCATACGTGATCCGCTTGCCGACCGCGAGCGTGTCGACCTGATAGTGGTCGAGGTTCTCCACCTCGCCCAGGCGCGTGACGACCTCGCCGAGCACGGTCTCCTCGAACGACGGCGGCTCGTCCCCGACGCTGACCCAGAGGTAGCCGAGCCACTCGCGCAGGTGCACCTTGCGCAGGCCGTAGTCGTCGCGGTCGATGTCGGGCATCTTGGTGAGGTTCGGCGCGGCGATCAGCTTGCCGTCCAGGTCGTAGGTCCAGGCGTGATAGCCGCACTGGAAGGCGCGCTTGGTGTTGCCGCCGGCGTCGTTGCAGACCTGCATCCCGCGGTGTCGGCAGACGTTGAAGAAGGCGCGCGGCTCGCCGCGGCGGTTGCGGCTGACGATCAGCGACTCGCGGCCGACCTGCACCGTTTTGTAGTCGCCGGGGTTGGGGATGTCGCTGCCGCGCAGGACGCAGAACCACATCTGCTCGAAGATCTTCTCCTGCTCTTCGACGAAGATGTCGTGGCTCGTGTAGTACGAGCCGCCGAGGGTGGGCATCAGCGAGCCGGGCAGCGGGTTGTCGAGCTGTTCGATGATCATTGCGGTACTCCAACGGAGGAAAGGGATGAGGGGGTCGCGGGAGCCGGGGCCGCGACCGGCGGGCGTTCATCCGGGAGGGTGGCCGGTCGGGCCAAGGCCCGGCGCCAGCGGGTGACCGCCTTCGCCTGGTTCATTCCCAGCACCGCGACGGGTTCGTCGCCGAGGCGGTAGACCACCAGCAGGTCGCCGGTCTCGGCCGAACCCGCCTCGATGTGCGCGGTCTCGCCGCCCACGAGGCGACCGGCGAACTGCAGGTTCACGCCGTGCTGATCCGACCAGAGATAGCTCGGGCGCGGGCTCGGCGTCTGGTGCTCGCCGATGAGGATGGCCGCGGCGGTCAGCGCGGGCCGGTCGCGCGAATCCTGCCAGTGCTCGATCCGGTGCGCCCGGCCGTACGCCGGGTCGAACCAGGCCGAGCAGTCGCCGACGGCCCAGACACCCGGGGCGGAGGTAGCGCCGTTGTCGTCGCAGACCACGCCGTTCGCGATCTCCAGACCCGAGCCGGTCAGCCAGCCGACCGCAGCGACGGAGCCGATGCCGAGCACCACGATGTCGGCGTCGATCCGGAGACCGGAGTCGGTGAGCACGCCGGTGACGGCGCCGGTCTCGGGGCTGCCGAGCAGTTCCTTCGCCCGCAAGCCGCCGCTGAGTACCGCGCCGTGCCGGCTGTGCAGCTGGTGCAGGGCGGAGGCGACGAGGGGGCCGAAGCGGGGCTCGAGCGGCATCGGCGGGGCGCCCATCACAGTGACATCGACGCCGAGGGCGCGAGCCGTCGCGGCGACTTCAAGGCCGATGAAGCCGAAGCCGACCACCACCAGGCGTTTGCCGGGTTCGAGCTCGGCACGGAGCCGGATCGCGTCGTCGAGGGTGCGCACGGTGTGCACGCCGGGCATCACGCCCATGGTCTTCGCGGCGGAACCCGTCGCGATCACCACGACATCGGAGCAGATGCTGCGGCCGTCGGCGAGCGTTACGGTGCGGGAGTGCGCATCGAGGCTCTGCGCGGGCGTGCCGAGCAGCCACTGCGCATCGAGGTCCTCGTCATCCGCCTCCAGCGCGAGATCGGCTTCGGTCATCGTGCCGAGCAAGAACTGCTTGCTCAGCGGCGGGCGGTCGTAGGGGCGGTGCGGCTCGTCGCCGACGATGGTGAGCCGACCCGTGTAGCCCTGTTCGCGCAGCGCTCGGGCGGTCGCGTGGCCGGCCAGGCTCGCGCCGACGATCGTGATCGACCCGATCGGCGCCATCAGAAGGTCACGCCGGGCGGAAGGTTGGGGGCATCCTCGGACAGGGTGACATAGACGTCGTCGCCCTGCAGCGTGACGGCGTGCGTGCGCACGCCGGTCTTGGCCGGCGGCTGGTCGACCGCGCCGGTGCGCAGGTCGAACGCGCTCGCGTGCAGCGGGCACTCGATCGCGCAGCCTTCGAGCCAGCCGTCGGCCAGCGAGGCGTCCTGATGCGTGCAGGTGTCGTCGATCGCGAAAACCTCGCCGCCGTCGGTGTGGAACACCGCGATCGGGGGCGAGACCTCGTCGAAACGCAGCCCCTCACCGCGTGGGATCTCGGACAGCGGACACACACGGATCATCGGACCACCTCGGAACGGAAGCGTCGGGCCCGACGCGGTGCGGCGAGCCAACTGGTGCGCACTGCGCAACAGGTTTCGTACTACGCGGCAGTTTCTGCCCCGCGCGCTCGCCCTGTCAAGGATCGAGCCGCGCCGTTCAAGAGACTGTAACGCGGTCGAAATAATGTCAGCTCCGCTGGGCCCGCTGTTTGTTCCGCGCGGTTTCATGCATCCGTATCCGTCCGTTTATTGTTGTCTCACAAGACTTGGAGGACACGTGAGTTCACGCAGCGCTGTCGCCGCCTGGGAGTCGCTGTTCCGTGCGCAGGTGCAGGTGATGCGCTCGCTGAGCGCGGCGTTCCCCTCCAAGGAGATCTCGCTGAACGAGTACGACGTGCTGTTCAACCTGACTCGGCAGCCCGACCGCCGCTGCCGCCTGCGCGACCTGAACAAGCACGTTCTGCTGACCCAACCCAGCGTGAGCCGGCTGATCGACCGCCTGGTCAGTCGCGGCTACGTCTGCAAGAGCGACGATCCGGGCGATGGGCGCGGCACGATCATCGCGATCACGGACGAGGGCTACGCCCTGTTCCGCCGCGTCGCGCTGCAGCACATGGAGACGATCACCGACCGCGTCGGCGGCGCCCTCGACGAGGACGAGATGTCGCAGCTCGCGGCATTGTGCGACAAGCTGCGCCGCGGAGTCGACGACGCCGCCTGAGAGGCTTCGCCGCGGGATCGCGGCCGTCTGAGCCGGCGCGACCGCTCGGGCTAGCACGCCCGGGCGCCGCTCGACAGACCTCGTCGCCCGAGCCTCCGACCGGGGAGGATGGACGGGCCATGAACAACGCATCGAAGAAGCCCTCGCTCGTCTGGCTGCGCGACGATCTGCGCATCGCCGACAATCCGGCCCTGCGCGCCGCCGTCGACTCCGGCGCGCCCGTCGCCGTGTGCTTCGTGCTCGACGAGGAATCCGACGGCATCCGCCCGCACGGCGGCGCGAGCCGATGGTGGCTGCACGGCAGCCTCGAGCGATTGGGCGCGGATCTGCACGAACGTGGCGCGCGATTGATTCTGCGGCGCGGTCCGGCGGAGGCGGTCATCCCGCAGCTCGCCGAGGAGATCGACGCCGGTGCGGTGTTCTGGAACCGCCGCTACGGCGGCGTGGAGCGACGTATCGACACCGCGGTCAAGTCGACGCTGCGCGAGGGCGGGCGCGACGCCACGAGCTTCCAGGGGTCGCTTCTTTACGAGCCGTGGACGGTGCAGACGGGATCGGGCGGTCCGTACACCGTGTACACGCCGTTCTGGCGCGCATGCCTGAAGCGCCAGCATCCGCGGCAGCCACTGCCGTCGCCGCGGGACATCGACGGATTCTCGGGCACGGTCGAGAGCGATGACCTCGCCGACTGGGAGCTGCTGCCCACCCATCCGGATTGGGCCGGCGGGCTGCGCGAGCGCTGGGAACCGGGCGAGCATGCGGCGATGCGCCGACTGCGCGCCTTCGTCGCCGAGCAGATGGACGACTACGCCGACAGTCGCGACGTGCCGTCGGAGGATGCGACGTCGAACCTCTCGCCGCACCTGCGCTGGGGCGAGGTCAGTCCGTTCCAGGTCTGGCACGTGGTCGACGAATCGCAGCGCAGTGGGCGACGGAGCGAGGGCGCGGCGAAGTTCCTCGCCGAGTTGGGCTGGCGCGAGTTCTGCGCGCAGCTCTACTTCTTCTGGCCGGATCTGGCGACGCGGAACTTCGACTCCCGCTTCGATCGGTTCCCGTGGGGGCATCCGGACGACGACGAGCTCGAGGCGTGGCAGCAGGGACGCACCGGCTACCCGCTGGTGGATGCCGGCATGCGCGAACTCTGGAACACCGGATACATGCACAACCGGGTGCGGATGGTGGTCGCGTCCTTCCTGATCAAGAACATGCTGGTGGACTGGCGGGTCGGCGAGCAGTGGTTCTGGGACACGCTGGTGGATGCGGACGCCGCCAGTAATGCGGCGAACTGGCAGTGGGTCGCCGGCTCGGGCGCGGATGCTTCACCGTACTTCCGGGTGTTCAACCCGGTCACGCAGAGCGAGAAGTTCGACCCGCGCGGCGCCTACATCCGCGAATACGTGCCGGAGTTGGCGCAGGCGGAGGGTAAAGAGGTGCACCAACCGTGGCTCGCGTCCGACACGCTGCTCGACGAAGGTGTCGAGTACGGCGAGCGGATCCTCGACCTCGGCGAATCGCGGGCGCGCGCGCTCGACGCGTTCGCCTCGATCAAGGGCGCGACGCGGTCTATCCGGCCGCCGGCGGGTTGAGTTCGCTCGGCTGGCGCATAAGTGTTCTAATTCTGACGCGTTCTGCTCGCTTTGAGTCTTGCTCGGTTC
>JABMLH010000014.1 GCA_013205085.1 Microbacteriaceae bacterium VKM Ac-2854
CCACAGACCCCACACCGGCATCGGCGGATCCACCCCAGCCAGCCGCGTCAGCGACAACAACGTCCCAGGGAACTACATCTAGAGCGCGTCCCGGATCCAGTCCTCGACGCCGGCGATGTGCACCGCGATCCGCGCGCCGGCGAGTTGCGGGTTGTGCGCCTGGATCGCCTGCGCGATCTCGCGATGCTCCCGCAACGTCCGGTCGACCGCGCCGCCCTGGGTCAAGCCGCGCCAGATCCGCGCGCGGTGCGTGCTGCCGGCCAGGCCGTCGATGAACGAGCACAGCACCGCGTTGCCACTGGCCGCGGCGATCCGGTGATGGAACTCGATGTCGTTCGCGACCAGATCGCCGAGTTCCGGATGCGGACCCAGCCCGTCCACGAGGGCGAGCAGCTGCGTCGCGTCCTCATCCCCCATCCGCTGCGCCGCCAGTTCGGCGGCGCTCTGCTCCAGAGTCCGGCGCACGTGGAACAGCTCCAGCACGCTCGCATCCTGATGGAACTCGGAGACGAAGCCGAGGGTCGACATCAGAACATCCGGCTGCAGGCTCGTGACGAACGTCCCGTCGCCCTGCCGGACGTCGAGCACGCCCATCATCGCCAGAGCGCGCACCGCCTCGCGCAGCGAGCTGCGCGAGATGCCGAGTTCCGCCGCGAGGTCCGGCTCCCGCGGCAGCCGATCGCCGGCGTTCAGACGCCCCTGCACGATCATGTCGCGGATCTTCACGATCGCGTCGTCGGTCAGTGCCATCGCTGCTCCCTCGCGCTCACCCCGCGGCCCAGTGGTCGACGGCGGCCCAGAACTCATCGCTCAGCGGGTCGCGCATCCAGGCCACGTCCTGCCGGACCTGGCCGGGGGTGCGCATCCCGGCGACGACGCACGCCACCGCCGGATGCCGCAGCGGAAAACGCAGGGCGGCGTGCGGGAGCGCGACTCCATGATTCTGGCATGCGCGCGCGAGCGCCCGCGCCTGGGCCAATCGCGCCGGGCTCGCCGGCGCGTAGTCGAAGTAGGCACCGTCGGGCGGCCAGTCCTTCGCCAGCAGCCCGGAGTTGAACGGCGCGGCGGCGACGACGGTGACCGCCGCGGCCGCGCACTCGCCGAGGAGCACCTCCGCTGATCGGTCGGCCAGCGTCCACCGCCCGGCCACCATCACCGCGTCCAGCGCGTATTCGCGCACGAAGCGACGCAGCGGGGCGACCAGGTTCATGCCGACTCCGACCGCGCCGATCACGCCCTGATCGCGCAGATCGAGCAGGGCTGGCACGGCCTGCGCCAGCGCCAGCGCCATGAAGTCCTCGGGATCGTGCACGTAGACGATGTCGATCCGATCGAGCCGGAGTCGCCGCAGGCTCGATTCCAGGCTGCGCAGAACGCCGTCTCGGCTGTAGTCGCGCACGCGGGTCAGGTCGTCGGGCACGTCGAAGCCCGATGCGAGGTCGGTACCGCTCGGCGTCGGGTTCGGCACGAGGAGTCGACCGACCTTGGTCGACACGACGTACTCATCGCGCGGGCGCGCGGCGAGCGCGCGCCCGAGCCGACGCTCCGAGAGTCCGAGCCCGTAGTGCGGCGCGGTGTCGAACACCCTGACCCCGCCCGCCCAGGCCGCGTCGACGGCCGCGCGGGCGGCTGCGTCGTCGATGGTGCTGTAGAGATTCCCGATCGGAGCCGCACCGAGGCCGAGTGCACTCATCCGTGACGCGAGTGCTGCGGTCATCGCAGACCCCGGTACCAGCAGGCGGCGGTCCCGCCGATGACCGCGGCGCGCTCGGCTTCGGCGAGCGCCGAGAGCAGCGCCGCGGTCGCGGCGAGCACCGCGGCGTAGGAGCCGGCCGTCGAGCTGACCGGCCAGTCCGAACCGAACATCAGCCGCTGAGCGCCGAAGGCCTGCAGCAGCTCATCGGAGTACGGCCGAATGCGCGCGAGCTGCGCCCCGTCGAGCGTGCCGTCGAGCTCGCCGTCGATACCGGATGAGGTGAACAGCCCGGACAGCTTCGCGGACACGTTCGGGAGGGCGGCCAGGGCGGCGATCTCCTCCCGCCAGGGCCGCATCCGGCCGGACCGGATGTCGGGCTTGCCGCCGTGATCGAGCACGAATCGCAGTTCCGGCACGGCGCGAGCGGCGCCGATGGCGGCCGGCAGCTGCCGCGGAACGATGACCAGGTCGAACGCGAGGCCCGCGGCGGCAACGGCGCGCAGCCCGCGCAGCACGCTCGGCCGAAGCAGCCATTCGGGGTCGGGTTCCTCCTGTACCTGATGGCGGATCCCGACGAGCGCTGCTCCGCCGGGGTGGGCGGTGAGCGCGGCCAACGCGTCCGACACCGCAGGCGACTCGAGGTCCGTCCAGCCCACCACCCCGGCGATGGCGTGCTCCCCTGCTGCCTGCGCCAGCAGCTCCTCGGTCTCGTCGACCGAGTTCACCGTCTGCACCAGCACGGTGCCGCCGATGCCCGCCGCCGCCAGACTCGGGCGAACATCGTCGAGCGTGAACGCGCGCTGCAGCGTCGGCGAACCCGCTGTCCACGGTTGGGCGCGCACGGCAGGATCCCAGACGTGTTGGTGAGCGTCGACGCGGATGCGCTCAGTCCACATGGAAGACCTCCTCGGCCCTCGCCCACCGCGCGCCCGATTCGGCCGTGGCGAGCGGCTCCTGGCACGGGTCGGTGAGTCGCCACCAGCGCCGGGTGGTCGGATCCGCCGCGATCAGCTCCTGATCGCGCTCGTAGTCCGAGCCGGTGTACTCGAAGTAGGAGAACAGCAGCCCGTCGCGCAGGAAGATCGAGTAGTTGCGGATGTGGGAACGCTCCAGCGCCGCCAGCACCTCCGGCCAGACGTCGCGGTGCAGCGCGCGGTATTCGTCGGCACGCTCCGGCAGCAGGCGGATCACCGCCGCATAACGCTCGGCGCTCATGATCGACGCAGCCGCAGTCCGGACATACCGCCGTCGACGTCGAGGGCGATGCCCGTCGTCGATCCCGACGCGGGCGAGGCGAGGAAGCAGATGGCGGCGGCGACCTCCTCGGCCGCGACGAGGCGGCCGTGCGGCTGTCGAGCGGCCAGCGCCGCGCGCACGGTCTCGGGGTCGTCGGCGGCCGACATCAACCGGGAGACCCAGGGGGTGTCGGCCGTTCCCGGATTCACTGCCGTGACCCGGATCCCGGTGCCGACGTAGTCCGCCGCCATGGCGCGGGTGAGGGCCAGGAGCGCGCCCTTGCTCGCCGAGTAGAGCGCCCGCTCCGGCAGGCCGGCGGTCGCCGCGATCGAGCAGGTGTTCACGATCGCGGCGTGGGCCGAGCGGCGAAGCGCCGGCAGGGCCGCCCGGGTGACCCGCACGGCCCCGACCACGTTCACGTCGAACACCCGGTGCCATTCCTCATCCGGGTTCGACTCGACGGTGCCCACCGCCCCGATGCCCGCGTTGTTCACCAGCACGTCGAGCCCGCCGAGCCCATCGATCAGAGTCTCGACCACGCGCTGCACCGCGGTGGCGTCGGAGAGATCGGCCTGGCCGTAACGGTAGCCGGGCGGGCCGACCGGCACCCGGTCCAGGATCGCGACGGTCGCTCCAGCCTCGTCGAGGGCTTTGGCGGTCGCCAGGCCGATGCCGGAGGCGCCTCCGGTCACGAGCGCGCACAGCCCGCGCAGACCCCCACCGCCCGTTGTCGTCTCGAACTGCGTACTCATCTCAAGCTCCCTCGAATCTCTGCCGTTGGGTTCCGAGCCGTTCGATCGTGAGCTCGACCACGTCCCCGGCTCGGAGGTACGCGTCACCCGGGCGCCCCAGCGCGACTCCGGCCGGCGTGCCGGTGTTGATCACGTCTCCGGGATGCAGCACCATGAACTGCGAGAGGTACCGCACGATCTCGGCGACGCCGAAGATCATGTCGGCCGTGTTGCCGTCCTGGCGGAGTTCGCCGTTCACCCGCAGCTGCATGCCGAGGTGTTGCACGTCGGGGACCTCGTCCGCGGTGACGAGCCACGGCCCGAGCGGGTTGAAGCTCTCGCAGTTCTTACCCTTGTCCCATTGGCCGCCGCGCTCCAGTTGGAACTCCCGTTCCGACACGTCGTTGCTGATCGTGTAGCCCACGACGCAGGCCAGCGCCTCGGCGTCGCTCGTCAGATAGCGCGCCTGTCGGCCGATGACGACGGCGAGCTCGACCTCCCAGTCGGTCTTCGAGGAGCCGCGCGGAATCAGCACGCGATCGTCCGGCCCCACGACCGTGTCAGGGGCTTTCAAGAACACGACCGGCTCCTCGGGGGTCTCGGCGCCGGTCTCCGCGACGTGGTCGCGGTAGTTCAGGCCGATGCACACGATCTTGCCGATCCGGGCCAGGGGTGGTCCGAACCGAGTGGGCTCGACGACCGGCAGCCGGTCCAGCGTCATCGTCGGCACCGTCTCCAGCACGGAGTCCAGCGTCTGCGGAGTCAGGTCGGCCACGATCCCCCCGAGGTCGTGCCACCGACCGTCGGGCCCGGCGGCGATCGGCCGCTCCCGCCCCGGCGCGCCGTGCCGCGCGAGCCTCACCGCGCCACCTCCGCCGCCCAGATCGAGCCGGACGGATACGCGTAGTCCAGTCGCGAACCGGCCAGCATCTCGGCGGAGGATCCGGGAACGGACGGCGCGAGGTAGCGGCCGTGGCGCAGTCGCACGGGGTCGACGAAGTGCTCGTGCAGGTGGTCGACGTACTCGATCATCCGTTCGTTCTGGCGGCCGCTGACCGCGACGAAGTCGAACATCGAGAGGTGCTGCACGACCTCGCACAGCCCGACGCCACCGGCGTGCGGGCAGACCGGGGTGTCGAAGGCGGCGGCGAGCAGCAGGATCGCGACGTTCTCGTTCACCCCGGCGACCCGCACCGCATCCAGTTGCAGGACGTCGATCGCCCCCGCCTGCAGCAACTGCTTGAACATCACCCGGCTGTGCACCTGTTCACCCGTCGCGACGGGGGTGCTGATCGCTCGGCGGATGGTGGCGTGCCCGAGGATGTCGTCGGGGCTGGTCGGCTCCTCGATCCAGGCGGGCTGGAATTCGGCGAGCGCCGCCATCCATCGGATCGCGACATCGACGTCCCAGCGCTGGTTCGCGTCGACGGCGATCCGGATGTCGGGCCCGACTGCGGCGCGCGCGATGCGCATCCGCCGACGGTCCTCCTCGAGGTCGCCGCCGACCTTCAGCTTGATCTGCTCGAAGCCGTCACGAACGGCCTGCCGCGAGAGCCGGTCGAGCCGCTCGTCGGAGTAGCCCAGCCAGCCGGGTGTTGTGGTGTACGCGGGATAGCCGTCGCGCACCAGCGCGGCGATGCGCTCCGCCCGTCCCGATTCCGCCCGTTCGAGGATGTCGAGCGCGCCCCGGGGCGTCAACGCATCGCTGAGGTAGCGGAAGTCGACGAGGTCGACCAGTTCCGCCGGCGCGAGGGTGCCGAGCAGAAGCCAGAGCGGCAGCCCGGCGCTGCGGGCGCGGAGGTCCCACAGTGCGTTGACGACGGCACCGATCGCCATCTGCATCACGCCCTTCTCCGGCCCCAGCCAGCGCAGCTGCGAGTCGTAGACGAATCGGCGCGAGGTCTCCCCCATGTCGGCGATGAGCGCGTCGGCGTCGGAGCCGAGGATGTGCCCCTCCAACGCTCGGATCGCAGCCACCTGCACATCGTTGCCGCGGCCGATCGTGAAGACGAAAGCGTGCCCCTCCGCGCCCGATGCCGTCTCGATCACCAGGTAGGCGGCCGAGTAGTCCGGGTCCGGGTTCATCGCGTCGGAACCGTCTCGACCGCGCGACGTCGGGAATCGGATGTCGTCGCAACGGATCCGCGTGATGGCGTTCGGCATGGCTGGTCCTCTCGTCCACTCATCCACGATGACGAGCTAGACATCGGATGTTAGCAGCCCGCTTCAGACTGCGCCAGGGCGCATTCGGGCGGCCATTCGGCGCAGCTTGCAGCTCTTTCGCGCCAAAACAAGCGATCCGTTACGGCCGCGCGACACAAGTGAGTGAAGCTCTTGACCCAAACATCGGAGGTCTGTTAGACCTGCCTCGACTGCAACGCCGCAGCACGACCGCGAGGAGTAAGCGGATGACAGAGACGTCGACGAGCTTCGGAGGACTTCCTCCCACGCCCACCCCGACCACGGCCGTCGCAACGATCGCCGCGCGGCGCTCGCGGCGTGGGAAGTACGCCGGCGTTCTCGTCCTGGCCAAACGAGCCGGCATCTACCTGATCACCTTCGTCGGCGCGGTCACGCTCAACTTCCTGCTGCCGCGGGTGATGCCGGGCGATCCCGTGCAGAAGCTGGTCAACAACCTGCAGGCGACGACCGGCCAGCCCGTGCCGCCCGAGACGGTCGAGGCGATCCGGGGCATCCTCGGCGACCCGCACAAAGACCTCGCAACCCAGTACGTGCAGTACTGGGGCAATCTGCTGCGCGGCGACCTCGGCGTCTCCACCAGTCACTATCCGATCAAGGTCACCGAGCTGATCGGGCAGGCGCTGCCGTGGACGATCGGCTTGGTGGTCGTCTTCATCCTGATCGCCTGGGTGATCGGGGTCGGCCTCGGCGCCGTCGCGGGCTGGAATCGCGGCACGCGCACCGATGGGGTGATCTCGCTGCTGTGTTCGGCGCTGGTCTCGTTCCCGCCGTTCTGGGCGGCGATGGTGCTGCAATTCGCTTTCGCCTTCCAGCTGCACCTGCTCCCGGCCGGCGGTGCAGCCGACCCGTCGATCGTGCCGGGCTTCAGCACGGGATACATCCTCAGCGTGCTCGAACACGCGCTGCTGCCGGGCCTCACCCTCGCCGTCGTGTCGTTCGCGGGCTACGCCTTCTCGATGCGGAACATGATGGCGCTGACGATCGCCGACGACTTCGTGCTACTCGGCCGAGCGAAGGGGCTGCGCCCGTGGCGGGTGCTGACCGGATACGCCGGGCGCAACGCCGTGCTACCGAGCGTCTCGGCGCTCGCCCAGAGCATCGGCGGATCGATCGGCGGCGTGCTGCTGATCGAGTTCGTCTTCACCTACCCGGGCCTGGGGTCGCTGATGGGCGGCGCCATCGCCGGCTCCGACTTCCCGGTCATCCAGGCCGTGTTCCTGGTCGCCACGATCGCCGTTCTGGTGATGAATTTCGTGGCCGATTCGGTCTACGTCTTCCTCGACCCGCGCACACGAGAGGTGGCGAACTGATGAACGAGTTCCTGCGCGACCGGCGTGTCCGGATCGGCATCGGCATCTGGCTGTTCTTCCTGGTGTTCGCCTTCCTCGGTCCGGTCATCCTGACGGCGCTGGGCCGCGATGCGTCCGACGTCGACTTCGACGCCCTCGGTGTCGGCCCCTCCGCTCAGCACTGGCTGGGCACCACCAATACCGGCGAAGACGTGCTGAACCAGCTCGTCTTCGGGGCTCAGGGGTCCGTGCTCACGGGGATTCTGGTCGGGCTCTTCGCCACGGCGATCGCCACCGCGGTCGGACTGATCGGCGCCTACCTCGGCGGTGTGGTCGACAGCACCCTGAACGGGCTCAGCAATCTCGCCCTCACGGTGTCGGGCTTCCCGCTCCTGGTCGTGATCGCCGCCTACATCCCGAAGGTGGGCCTGCTCGGCATCGCCATCGTGATCTCGCTCGTCAGCTGGGCCGGCGGGGCGCGGAACATCCGATCGCAGGTGCTCAGCCTCCGCAAGCGCGAGTACATCGTCGCGATGCGGATGGCCGGCGAGAAGCCGTCGCGCCTGATGGTCGCCGAGGTGATGCCGCACCTGCTTCCTGTGATCTCCTCCACCGCGATCGCCTGCTTCAGCGGCGGTGTGCTCTCGGAGGCGGGGCTGCGCTTCATCGGCCTCGGCGGCGGGAGCGTCAGCTGGGGAACGATGATCTCCGAGGTCCAGCAGGCCGGCGCCATCGCTCAGGGCCAGTGGTGGTGGTTCGTGCCGCCGGGACTGAGCATCGTGCTGCTGGGCATGGGCCTGGCCCTGATCAACTTCGGCATCGACGCGATCGCGAACCCGCGACTGCGCGGCCTCGACCCGCGCATCCTGCGCAAGGCGACCGCCGCCGCCAAGCGCATCCAACAGGGCGAAGCCCGTGACCTGGGAGTCAGCGCATGAACCCGACGACCTCTGACCCGTTCGAGCTGCTGCGCATCGAACACCTCGACGTGCAGTACATCACCGAGTCGGCGTCGGTGCCGGCCTGCCTCGACGTGAACCTCACCGTGCGCGCCGACTCGATCCTCGGCATCGCGGGCGAGTCCGGCTCCGGCAAGTCCACCCTGATCGCCGCGATCACCCGGCTGCAGCGGCCGCCGGCCGTCACCACCAACGGGCGCGTGCTGCTGCGGCGGCCGGAGGGCTACGTCGACCTCGTGCGACTCACCGAGAAGCAGTTGCGTCCGCTGCGCTGGTCGGCCGTCTCCACCGTGTTCCAGAGCGCGATGGATGCGCTGAACCCCGTGCGCCGGCTCGGCGCGCAGTTCGTCGACGTGATGCGGGCGCACGATCGTTCGCTCTCGCACGCCGCCGCGATGCGCCGAGCCGCCGAGCTCGTGGAGATGGTCGGCATCCGCGGCACTCGCTTGTCGGCGTACCCGCACGAGATGTCGGGCGGGATGCGCCAGCGCGCGTCGATCGCGCTGTCGCTCGCGTGCAACCCGGACCTGGTGATCATGGACGAACCCACCACGGCCGTCGACGTGGTGATGCAGCGCCAGATCCTCGGCCAGATCCTGAAGCTCAAGGAGCAGTTCCACTTCGCCGTGATCTTCGTCACCCACGACCTCTCCCTGCTGCTGGAGTTCGCGGACGACGTCGCCGTGATGTACGGCGGTCGCGTCGTGGAGGTGGGGCCGGCGAGCGCGATCTACCGCAACCCGCTGCACCCGTACTCCGCTGGGCTGCGCGACTCCTTCCCGCCGTTGCAGGGCGCCAGACAGAAGATCCTCGGGATCCCCGGATCGCCGCCGGATCCGCGCAACCCGCCGCCCGGATGCCCGTACGCCCCGCGCTGCCCGAAGGTGTTCGCCGCCTGCACGCTCGAACGCCCCGAACTCCTCCCCCATGGCGAGCGCCGCGTCGCCTGCCTCCTGCACGACCCCGACCTCGCCTCGATCGGAGCGGACCATGCCTGAGCCGACGAGTACTGAGCCGATGAGCCTGGAGCCGCGTACGCCGGCTCTCCTCGAGGTGCGCGGGGCCACCCGGCACTTCACCGTGCGCACCGGCCCCGGTCGCACCGGCACCCTGCACGCCGTCGACGACGTGAACCTCACCCTGCGACGCGGCATGATCATCGGTCTGGTCGGCGAGAGCGGTAGCGGCAAGACCACCATCGCCCGGCTCGTCGCCCTCTTCTACCCGCTCACGGCGGGTGCGATCGAGTTGGAGGGCCGGCCCGCCCCGGCGGACAAGGGCCGTCGGGCCGACTCCTACCGCGACCAGGTGCAGCTGATGTTCCAGGATCCGTTCGGCTCGCTCAACGTGGTGCACACGGTCGGCTACACGCTCGGGCGGGTGCTGCGCCTGCACGGTTTCCGCGGCAGCCGCGCCCAGCTGCGCAAGCGGATGATCGCCTTGCTGCAGCAGGTGCGACTCGAGCCGGCGGCCGACTACCTCGGCAAGTACCCGTACCAGATGTCGGGTGGTCAGCGACAGCGCGTGGTGCTGGCCCGCGCCCTCGCGGTCGGTCCGAAGATCATCCTCGCCGACGAGCCGGTGTCGATGCTCGACGTCTCCATCCGCGCCGAGATGCTCAACCTGTTCGCCGACCTCCGCGATCGCACGGGGCTCTCGCTGCTCTACGTCACCCACGACATGGCCGGCGCCCGGTACCTCTGCGACGAGATCGCCGTGATGTACGCCGGCCAGATCGTGGAGCAGGGCAGCGCGGAGGACGTCGTGGTGCGTCCGAGCCACCCGTACACGCGGCTGCTGATCGAGTCCTCCCCCGACCCGACGCGCGCCGAGCGGGAGAGCCGCGATGAGCGCTTCGGCTCGCGCAGCGATCTCGGCGAACCGCCGAACGTGATCGACCCCGCGCCGGGCTGTCGATTCGCCCCCCGATGTCCGTACGCCGACGCGACCTGCCGCACTGTCGACCCGCCTCAGGTCACGGTCGCCCCCGGACGGACCAGCCGATGCTGGCTGCACGACCCCTCCCGCCGCGACAGCGCTCCCGACTGGGTGCGCGCCAGCGGAGCACCTCTCTCGCCCCTCGCTGAAGGAGACCACTCATGAATCGAACGCACTCGAGGGGGTCGGCGGCCGTCCTCGCCGCCGCCGCCCTCATCCTCGGCGTCAGCGCCTGCACGCCCACGCAGACCGTCGGCGGCGACGCCGGCAGCACCCTGAACATCGCCTACCCGGCGACCTCGTTCACCGAGAACTTCAACTTCCTCTCCCCCACGAACACCAGCGTGCCGCCGGGCAGCGACCTCGTCTACGAGACGCTGATCAAGCTCAGCCCGAGCACCGGTTTCACCCCCGAGCCGTGGCTGGCCTCGGCGTGGAACTGGAACGCCGACGGCACCGAACTGACCTGGACGCTGCGCGATGACGTGACGTGGTCGGACGGCGAACCGTTCACCGCGAAGGATGTCGCCTTCACCCTGGGTCTGCGGTCCAATCCGCAGCTCGTGATGGGCAATCCCGGCGACATCACCTCGGTCGACGCGCCCGATGACACCACGGTGGTCGTGCACTACTCCGAGCCGTCCTTCGCCGGCTTCGGTCGCTACTACGCCGTGAAGATCCTGCCGGAACACCTGTGGGCGAACGAGGACCCGACGCAGTTCACCGACGCGGATCCGGTCGGCACCGGGCCCTTCACCGTCAGCGACTTCGGTCAGCAGCAGGTGAGCTACAGCCTGCGCGAGGACTACTGGGGCGGTGACAGCAAAGGGGTGCGGACGGTCAACTACCAAGCCGTCGCCACCCCCGACGCGATCCTGCAGAACCTGCTCTCCGGCGCCTCCGACTACGCGGAGAGTGCGCTGACGGGAAATCCGCAGAACACCTTCGTGGCCAAGAACCCCGACACGAACCACTTCTGGCTGCCGACTCCCGGCGCCGGCGAGGCTCTGCTGTTCAACAACGCCGTCGCCCCCACGAACGACGCGAACATCCGCCAGGCGCTCTATCACGCGCTGGATGCCGGCAAGCTGGTCACCCTCACGCCGGGCAACTTCGCCACCGCGGCGAACGTGACCGGACTGAACGAGCCGGCGTACACCGACTGGCTCGATCCGCAGTACCGCGGCGTCACCCAGAAGCAGGATCCGGAGGCCGCGACGGCGGCGCTCGCCGCCTCCGGTTACGCGGTGGTCGGCGGCGTCCTGACGAAGGACGGCCAGAGCTACCCGCTCACGCTGAAGACCAGCCCGAGCCAGCCCGCCTGGGACAACGCCGTGGTGGGTCAGATCCACGACGTCCTCGGCATCGAGATCACGGTGGACAAGGCCGCGCAGAACGACGACGCGGTCAGCAGCGGCGACTACCAGCTCGCGTTCGGACCGGACGTGCCGGGTCAGGGCGCGCCCGGCGGGCTGCTCTGGGCGGTGGATGCGCCCACCGCCGTCGGCTCGCCGGCCGGCACCAACTGGGCTCGCGCGGACTCGCCGGAGGCGCTCGCCCTCGCGAAGCAGCTCGGACAGACGGATGACGTCGCGGCGCAGCAGCAGCTCGCCTTCCAGATCGAGAAGATCATCGTCGACCAACGCTTCACGGCCCCGATCGCGCCGTACGCCTGGTCGGTCGCCTACACCAGCACGCACTGGACCGGCTGGCCCGACACCGACGACCCGGCCACCGTGCCGCCGAACGGGCGTGCCGATCTCATCCTCACCATCCTGAACCTGGTCCCTGCGGGGGCCTAGGGAAAGGGTTGTCACGTCGTCGGTGATCACCCGACGACGTGACGACCCTTTCGAGCGACGAAGCGAAAGGCAGCCATGATCCGGATCGGCACGCGCCGCGGCTCCGACTCGACCGACGTGCTCATCGCCGGCTCGGCGCAGGCGTCCGTCGGTGCGACGCCGGCTCGCGTCGAGGACAGGCCCAAGCACTTCTGGCTCGAACTCAACGGCACGGCCGGGGTGCACTGGCATCTCGATGTCGTGCGCGCGGGACGCTATGCGGTGGAGATCGCGGTGCGCGCTCCGGATGCCGACATCGAGATCACGCTCGACGGTGCCGTGGTGGCGCGAACGCGCTGCCTCGGCCCGGAGTGGCAGCTGATCTCGATCGGCACGATCGAACTCGCACAGGGCAGCCGGATCCTCGGCCTCGCCGTCGACGATCCGCAGGGTGGCGACTACGCCGTCCGCTCCGTCGAACTGCTGCACGAGCACGAGATCGCGGACCGGGAGCTGCGCCTGGCCGAGTACCGCGCCCACGGCCGGTCGCTTCGCGAGCGGCTGCGCGGCGACGGATTCGGCATCATGCTCCAGTACGGACCGTGGTCGTTCCCCCGCAGCGGTGGTGCCAAGCCCGCGCTCGACGCCCACGTCGACGCCTTCGACGTGCAGCGCTTCGCCGACACCGTCGCCGAAACCGGCGCCGGCCACGTGATCTGGTCGCTGACCTGGTGGAGCTTCGAACTCGCCTCGCCGTGCTCGGCCGTCGACCGGATCGTCGGGCATCCCGGCCTCACCGCGCGCCGCGACCTGATCGGTGAGATCGCCGCGGCGCTGCACGAGCGCGGCATCCTGTTCCTGCTCTACTACCATCCCGGGCACGAGGCGCATCTCGGCTACGAGAGCACCGAGTGGTGGCGGGCGCAACGGTGGCCGAGCGAGTTCGCCGGCACCGGCCGCGGCGACCGCGTGGGCGCCTTCTGCAACGCCGTGGCGATCTTCGCGGAACTCGGGCAGCGCTACGGCGAGCTGCTGGACGGCTGGCTGCTCGACGACGGCATGATCTACTACCCGGCGCCGTTCGAACGGCTCGCCCGGGAGCTGCGCGCCGGCAACCCGTCGCGGTTGGTCGGCTACAACTCCTGGATCCTGCCGCGGGTGACCCGATTCCAAGACCTCGACTTCGGCGAAGGCTTGCGCGAACTCGGCGACCTGGACATCGGGGCCGATGGTGCGTACCGCAGCGGCCGCGCGGCCGGGCTACTCGCCCACGCGATGACGCCGCTGCAGCCGGAATGGGGCGTGCACCAAGCCGACCAGTATCAACCGCTGGATGCCTGGTCCGAACTCGGACTGGACGCCCTGATCGTCGAGGCCGCTCGTCGCGTCCCCCTCTCGCTGGTGCTGCTGATGTGGTTCCCCGGCGAATTCGACCCGGTGGCGCTGGAACGCCTGCGCCGCCTCCGCAGAGACTTCCTGGAGTGACGATGAACGCTGGAACGACCCCCGCCCGCACCGCCTGGTTCACCGAGGCTCGATTCGGCCTCTTCGTGCACTACGGCCTCTATTCCCTGGCCGCCCGGCACGAGTGGGTGCAGCACAACGAGAAGCTCTCCGCCGTCGCCTATGGGCGCTATGCCGATCACTTCACCGCCGACCTCCTCGACGCGCGCTCCTGGGCTGCCGCCGCGTACGCCGCCGGGATGCGCTACGCCGTGCTGACCACGAAGCACCACGACGGATTCTGTCTCTGGGACTCCGCGCTCACCGATTTCACCGTGGTGCACACGCCGGCCCGGCGCGACCTGGTGCGCGAGTACGTCGACGCCTGCCGCGAGGTCGGCCTCCGCGTCGGGCTGTACTACTCGCTGATCGATTGGCATCACCCGGACTTCCCGCTCGACGGCCTGCATCCGCAGTGGGATCCGGACGGGGATCCGGCCACGGTCTCCGCGCGCAACGCCGGCCGTGACGGCGCCGCCTACGTCGACTACCTGCACGCCCAGGTCGCGGAGTTGCAGGAGCGGTTCGCCCCCGACCTGCTCTGGTTCGACTTCTCCTACCCGGGCGACACGTTCGCGGTCGGCGGCAAGGGCGCCGACTTCTGGCGCTCCGCCGAACTCGTCGCTGCGGTCCGCCGGCGCCAGCCCGACATCGTGCTGAACGATCGGCTCGACCTGCCGGCCTCGGCCGACTTCGCGACGCCCGAGGAGTTGCAGCCGGACGCCGCGCTGACCTCGCTGTGGGAGGCCTGCAGAACCGTGAACGGATCGTTCGGCTACGCGCCGGGTTACGGCGACGGGCTCGACGCCGGCCAGGTGATCCGGCTGCTGATCGACGCGGTCGCGAAGAACGGCAACCTGTTGCTGAACATCGGTCCGACGGGTCGGGGCGAGTTCGAACCGCGCGCCGTGCAGCTCCTGACGGCGGTCGGCGAGTGGATGCAGCGGCACGAGGCGACGGTGCGCGGAGCCGGTCCGTCCGCGATCCCGGCGCCGACCGGCTGCGCGGTCACCCAACACGGGTCGCGGATCTTCGTGCACGTGGTCGGTGGCTGGCCGACCGGGCACCTGGTGCTCCGCGGCCTGCCCCGCCCGCTGCGGTACGCGTCGTTCGTGCACGATGCGGCGGAGGTGCGCTTCGTCGAGGTCGACGCGACACCCCTGCGCGTGCCGCACGAGCAGGCGGCAGGGCCCGCGGGCTCGAGCGTGCTGTCGCTGCCGCTGCGCCGACCGGACGTCGTCGTGCCGGTGATCGAACTCGAACTCGAACCCGAGTGAGCCCTGGCGCTCGGGTGGCCCGGCTCCGTGGTGCGGTCGGCGCGGCGCTGCTCGCCGAGTACACCGGCACGGTCGTGGTTCCGATCGGCGATCGCCCGTTCCACGCCGCGGTACGGATCGTGCGGCTGGCCGACACCCGGGTGCTCGGTGTGCGCGCGACGCCGCACCGCGCCGGTCGCCCGGGTCGCTCGCGTTCCGGCGAGGGCCTTGTGGTCGCGATCCTGACCGCCGGCCGGCGCAGCGGTCACTATCAGGGCAGCTCCTTCATCGATGTCCCCGGCTCCATCGCCCTCCGACGGCGTCGCGCCGTGACCACGTGGCGGTGTCCGGAACCGACGGCCGCACTGGAGTTCGAGATCCCCCTCACCGCGCTGCCGGCGTCGACCTCGCTCGGCCCCCTGCGCGGGCGGAGCCTGGTGCCCTCGGCGGTGACCACCGTCGTGATCGCGCTGGTCCGTTCGGCGATCGAGAGTCCCCCTCTCCCGGGCAGCGCGGCGTCCGCGGCGATCGAGACCGCCCTCCTCGGTCTGGTCGCCGCCCTCGTCGCCCAACAGGGACATCCGCACCGCAGCCGACACGACATCTTCGCGACCGCCGTCGCCGCGATCGAATCGGATCCCTCCGTCAGTCTCCGCGAAGCCGAACTGGCCGTCGCCGTCGGAGTCGACCGGGCCGAGCTGCGCGAGGCCTTCGCGGAGCAGGGCACAACCCCGACTCGCCTGCTCCGCGCGGTCCGGCTGGCGACGTTGACCGATCTGCTGCAGCACACGGATCGTTCCGTCCCGCTGCACGGGCTGAGCGATCGAGCGGGCTACGGCGATGCCGATCAGGCCCGCCGCGCCCTGCGCACCCGGTTCGGTGTGAGCGTGCGCGAGTACCGCGCGTTGTTCGGGCCGGCCAGCGGACGCAGCTCGAACGGCGCCCCGACCGCCGAGTGAGCGTGCCGAAGCGACGTACGTTCGACGGGCTCAACCGGCTGCCGGCGCCTCGTCCGGATGCCCCAACGCATTCCAGCCGACCTGCACCAACAGCGGCCGGGCCAGCTTCGCCGACGCCTCGGTCGTGTACGTCAGCGACAGCACGAGGACCGCCCCCACCGCCTCCGAGCGAGCCGGCGGCTACCAGGCCCGCATCGTATTCGTTGGCAGCTGACTCAGCGCAACGGAATCAGGCGTCTCGACGCGGGTGACCGGGCCACCGGGCTCACCGAACGGATCAGCGGGCAGGGGCGTCACGTCGCGGCGGAACAATCGGCGCAGGAACGCGGTGATGCGGTTCACGGGATCTCACTTCCGTCGGCGTCGTCGCAGCCGTCGGCGGCTACCTGAACTGTTCTCCGAACGTATCCGCACCCGCGCCGTCATAGCGAGACTCGCCGCTAACCCTCAGATGCTCGTCAGAACAGGGTCTGCGGCGCGCTCTCTCGAGCGACCAATCCCGTGAGCGTGACCCGAAGACCCGACAGTGACGGCGGGCTCGCGCGGGCGAGCAGGTCGAGGGCGATCGCCTCCCAGGAAGCCGGATCGGCTGTCACCTCGATCCCACGCCCTTTCAGCGTGAGCATCGCACCCTCCGATTCGGGTCGGAGCTGCAGGGTCAGCCCGGTTGCGACGAGGCCGGCCCGTTCGGCCCGGCGGCAGACGCGTTTCAGGCAGATCGATGCCATCTCGGCCGGCGAATGATCCGCCCGGGCGTAGCCCGACGTGGACGCCTCCGACGACAGCGTGCTGCGATGCGCGACGGGGCGCATGACGGCGTCGTCGGTGCCGGCACGGATCCGCTGCAGCAGATTCGCCATCGTCACGCCGCACGCGCGCTGCAGTTCCGCGGTCGAGATGCGGTCCAGGTCGCCGAGCCTCACGACGCCGAGGGTGGTGAGCCTCGCGCGCGTGGCCGGACCGACGCCCCAGACATCGTCGAGGGTCAGCGAGTTCCGGAGGTTCGCCTCCTCGTCAGGACCGATGATCCGCAGCCCATCGGGCTTCGCGCGCCGCGACGCGAGCTTGGCCATCAGCTTCGTGCGACCCACGCCGACGCTCACCGTGATGCCCAGCTGATGGCGCACGCGTCGCCGGAGCGACTGCCCGGCCGCGACGGCCTCGGCGACACTGTTTGCGCCGACGTCGAGGAACGCCTCCTCGATGGATCCGGGCTCGACCGCTCGCGCGTATTCGTTGAAGAGGTCGAAGAGCGCATCGCCCGCCTCCTCGATCTCGGCGCTCGGCAACTCGATCTGCACCAGCTCCGGGCACTGGTGCAGCGCCGCCTGCAGGAGCATGCCGCCGCGCACACCCCGGGCGCGCGCCGGGTAGTTCGCGCTGGCGACGAACACGTGCGCCACCGCGGCGACGGGACGGTGCACGAGGTCGGGGCGCGAGCGCAGCGCGACCGACGCGAAGAACGCGTCGGCATCCACGTGCAGCAGTAAGGGCTGATCGACCATGGGTCGACGGTATCCGGGACCACCGACACCGGTTCCGCGCTGCCCTCAGCGCGCCTCCGCCATCACGTGGTGTCGACCGAGCGGCAGCACCAGCGGCTTGCCGGAGGTCGGGTCCACGATCACCCGGCTGTCCAGCCCGAACACGGCACGCACCGTCTCCTCCGTCAGCACCTCGCCCGGCGTCCCCGCGGCGTGCAGCCGGCCGTCGGCCAGCGCGATCAGCCGATCGGCGTAGCGCGCGGCGAGGTTCAGGTCGTGCAGCACCATCACGATCGTGGTGCCGCGGGAGCGGTTGAGGTCGGTGAGCAGGTCGAGAACCTCCACCTGGTGACTCACGTCGAGGAATGTCGTCGGCTCATCCAACAGCAGCAGTTCGGTCTGCTGCGCCAGCGCCATCGCGATCCACACCCGCTGCCGCTGGCCGCCCGAGAGCTCATCCACCGAACGGTCCGCCAGCTGCGTCGTCTCGGTCGCCTCCAGCGCCGCCGCGACCGCCGCGTCGTCCGCCGCACTCCAACGTGAGAGCATCCGCTGGTGCGGGTGCCGCCCCCGGCCGACGAGATCGGACACGGTGATGCCCTCGGGGGCGATCGGCGACTGCGGCAGCAGCCCGAGCGTGCGGGCGAGCTGCTTCGCCGGCGTCCGATGCACCTCCTTGCCGTCCAGCAGCACCCGGCCCGAGCGCGGCGAGAGCAGCCGCGACATCGAGCGCAACAGCGTCGACTTGCCGCACGCGTTCGCACCGACGATCACAGTCACCTGCCCGGGCGGCACCACCAGGTCGAGCCCCTCGATCACCGCGCGGTCGCCGTAGCCCAGGGTCAGCTGCTCCACCAGGAGCGAGTGGTCGGTGGTCATAGCGAGGCTCCTGCGCGATTGATGCGGACGATGAGGTAGACGAGATAGGGCGCGCCGAGCACACCCGTGACGACGCCGACCGGGTAGCGGATGCCGAGGGCGTACTGCCCCACGAAGTCCGCGACCAGCACGAGCAGCGCCCCGACCAGTCCGGCCGGAATCAGCAGCGACGCCCCCGGCCCCACGATCCGCGCCGCGATCGGCCCGGCCAGGAAGGCAACGAACGCGATCGGGCCGGTGGATGCGGTGGCGAAGCAGAGCAGGCCGACGGCCGTCAGGATGACGATCAGCCGGGTTCGCTCCACCCGCACGCCGAGCGCCGCTGCGGTGTCGTCGCCGAGCTGGGTGATCGCGAGGTCGCGCGACCGGCTGAGCAGCAGCGGCCCGAGCAGGACGACCGCGATGAGCACCGGAACGACCTGCGCCCAGGACGAGCCGTTCAGGCTGCCGGTGAGCCAGCGCATCGCCTCCTGCAGGTCCCACTGCGCGGCGGTCGAAAGCACGTACGCGGTGACGCTGTCGAGCATTGCGGCGATGCCGATCCCGATCAGGATCAGCCGGGTGCCGGCCACCCCGCCCCGGAACGAAAGCAGGTACACCAGCACCGCGACGCCGAGGCCGACCACGATCGCGAACACCGAGACGCCCAACCCGCCGAGCCCGAGCGTGATGATCGCGAAGGCCGCGGCCGCACTCGCCCCCGAGCTGATCCCGATGATGTCGGGGCTGGCCAGCGGATTACGCAGCATCGTCTGGAAGGTCACACCCGCCAGCCCGAAGCAGAGCCCGGAGAGCACGGCGAGGCACGCCCGCGGCAGCCGCAGCCGGCCGACGGTGAAGGTCGCGCCCTGAACGTCCTGGCCGAGCATCACGCGCACCACGTCGGCGGGCGGGTAGAAGGTCTGCCCGACCGTCACCGAAACGGCGAACATCGCGACGAGCAGCACCAGCAGGATGCCGACCACGGTGCGCCGCCGAGCGGCACGACGGCTGCGCCCGCGCGCGACCAGCTCGATGGCCGCCATGGCGGCGGTTGCCGCGGCGCCGGATTTCGCAGCGCCGGTTGTCCCAGGGCCGGTTGTCCCAGGGCCGGTTGTCACGGGGCCGGTTGTCACAGCGCCCTCACCTTCTGTCGGCGCACGATCGAGATGAAGAACGGCGCCCCGATCAGCGCCGTGATGATGCCGACGTCGATCTCGTCGGGCCGCGCGACGATCCGCCCGAGCACATCCGCCGCCACGAGCAGCGCCGCGCCGACGAAAGCCGAGAACGGCAGCAGCCAGCGGTGATCCGTGCCCACCAGCATCCGGCACGCGTGCGGCACGACCAGCCCGACGAATCCGATCGGCCCGGTCACCGCGGTGACCGCGCCGCACAGGATCACGGCGCCGAGCGCCGCCGTGCCGCGCGCGATCGCAACCCGCTCGCCCAGCCCGGCCGCCAGGTCATCCCCCAACGCCAGCGAGTTCAGCCCCCGCGCCGAGAGCAGCGAGACCACGAAGCCGACCATCAGGAACGGCGCGACCTGGCCGAGCGCGTCGTAGCTGCCGCCGCCCACACCGCCGATCTGCCAGGAGCGGATGCCGCTCCCGAGGTCGGCCGCCGGCAGCATCACCGCGGTCACCAGCGACGCGAGCGCCGCCGAGGTCGCCGCTCCCGCGAGCGCCAACTTCAGCGGCGTCGCACCGCCGCGTCCGAGCGAGCCGACCGTGTAGACGAACAGCGCCGAGATCGCCGCCCCCGCGATCGCGACCCAGACGAAGTCGGTCGCCGAGGACAGCCCGAAGTAGACCATCCCCGAGACCACCGCGAGCGAGGCACCCATGTTCACGCCGAGGATGCCCGGATCCGCGAGCGGATTGCGGGTGACACCCTGCATCACCGCGCCCGCCGTGCCGAGCGCGGCCCCGGCGAGCACCGCCAGCAGCGTCCGCGGGATGCGCTTGGCCACGGCAGCCTGGTCGAAGCCGTCCGCGGATCCGCCCAGCGCCGCGAGGATGTCGGCCCAACGGACGTCGCGCGAGCCGATGGTGATCGACAGCAGCATCAGGGCGACGAGCACCCCCGCCACCCCGAGCAGCCAGAGCGAACGCAGCCGTCGCGGGCGCCGCACGATGGCGACGCCCGCGACGGGTGAAGTGGGGGTCGAGGTCACGGTGCCTTGACGGCGGCGGCCTTGTCGGCCGCGTCGGAGAGCAGCGCCGCGTAGTCGTCGAGGATCCACGAGATCGACAGCGGGGTCGGGTTCGCCGCGGTGCCCAGCGGGCTGCTGCCCGGCAGCGCCACGATCGCGTTGTTCTGCACGGCCGGCATCTGCGACAGCAGCGGGTCGGCCTCGAGCGCCGCGACCAGCTCGTCGCCGCCGTAGGTCACGATGACGTCGACGTCGCCGAAGGCGTCCGCCTGCTCGGCGCTCTGCGTCAGCGAGAACTTGTCGGTGGCCGCCGAGGCGTCGGCGATGCTCGCGGGCTGGGTCAGGCCGAGGTCGTCGAAGAACGCCACGCGGGTGTCGTGCGTCGTGTAGAAGCTGACCTCGCTGAGGTCCGTGGTGTCGACGTGGGTGAGGAACATCGCCGAGGTGCCCTCCAGCGCCGGGTACTTCTCCGCCGTGTCCGCGATCTCGGTCTCGAGCTCGGCGATCAGCGCGTCGCCCTCGTCCGCCATGCCCATCGCCTCGCTGTTCAGCGCGATCATGTCGCGCCACGAGGTGCCCCACGCCGTCTCCGGGTAGGCCACGACCGGAGCGATCTCAGTCAGCGTGTCGTAGTCCTCCTGCGTCAGGCCGGAGTACGCGGCGAGGATCACGTCGGGGTTCGTGTCGGCCACGGCCTCGAAGTCGATGCCGTCGGTCTCGTCGAAGAGCACCGGCGCCTCGGCATCGAGTTCGGTCAGTTTCTCCTCGACCCAGGGCAGCATGCCGTTGTCGTCGTCGTCACCGAAGTTCGCCGCCGCCATGCCCACCGGCACGACGCCCAGTGCCAGCGGCACCTCGTGGTTCGCCCAGTTCACCGTCGCAACGCGCTCCGGCTTGGTCTCGATCGTGGTGGTGCCGAGCGCGTGCTCGATCGTGATCGGCGTGAAATCGCCGGAACCCTCGGATTCGGCGGCCGTCGTCGACGACGAGCAGCCGGCGAGGCCGACCGTGATCAGGGCGGCGGCGGAGAACGCGACCAATCGGGATGCGCGAGGCATGGGTGTCCTTTCGAAGGGGTGCTGCGGGCGCGACGAAGCACTCGGGCGTTCGGGTCCGAGGGAGGTGTGTTCGCGTGCGCCTCGGATGCGGCCGGGCCGGCATCGGGCAGGGATATACGCACCGCGCGGTCGTCCGCAACGGTGGATGTTTAGGATTGCCTAACCAAAGCTAGGTGGTTTTTCAGAGCTTTGCAATCGAGCAATTCCGACACGCTTCTTCGCGAATCGGACACGACTCACCGCGAACGGAATCGCCCGGGACTCATCCCCGTGACGCGCCGGAACGCCGTGCCGAAGCTGCTCGCCGACCCGTATCCGACCAACTCCGCGATCTCGTCAATGCTGTGATCCCGCGCGAGCAATGCGATCGCCTTTTGCGCCCGCGCCGTCGCCACCCACCGCTCGAAGCCGAGCCCGGTCTCCGCCTGGAACGCCCGAGCGATCGTGCGCGTGCTGACGTTCAGCGTCACGGCCCGGCTCGCGAGCGAAGTCTGATCGGCCGGATCCTCGCGGATCGCCTGCACGATCGGCCCGAGCAGGGCCGCCTCCGGCAGCTGCAGCAGCACCTCGTGCTCCGCGGGAGCCAGCACATCGAGCACCGTCGCTGCGGTGCGCTCGCGCTCCCCTGCGTCGAGATCCTGATCGAAGCGGTCGAGCAGGAGCCGCAGCAACTCGGTGATCGTCACCGCCACCGGCCCCTCCGCCACCTTCGGCGCCCGATCCACGCTGAACTGCGCCGCCCGCAGCCACATCCCGGCCGGGGTCCAGCCGGAATGGACCAGGCCGGCGGGAATCCAGAGGCCGACCGTCGGGGTGATCGTCCAGACGCGGCTGCCGACCGTCGCCGTGGAGGCGCCGCGCTGCGCCCAGAGCAGTTCGTGGGTCGCGTGGGAGTGCTCGGCCCAGTGGGTGTCGTGTTCGAGGACCTCGGTGCTCGCCTCGATGGTGTAGCGAGATGCGACGGAACCGGCCTCGTGCAGAGGGAGGTGGCGGGAGGTGGTGGGCATCGGGGTTAAGGGTACGGGGCGACGCCACAGTCACAACTTCGGCTGAGAGCGCTCGTCATCGCTGATCAGGGCTGAGGGACACTCTCAGCCGAGGTTGTGTCCGCTCCGGGAAGGAATTGGAGACGCTCTGCGCCATCCACACGCTTAGGCCTACCCCTATACCCCCAAGCGGCGCGGCCAGATCAGAAACGACGAAGTCCCGGCAACTCTCTCGAGTTCCGGGACACACTGTCGGGCTGACAGGATTTGAACCTGCGACCCCTTGACCCCCAGTCAAGTGCGCTACCAAGCTGCGCCACAGCCCGTGGCTTCCTGCTGCGACACCGCCGCAGGCAACTCGACAATCCTAGCGGGTCGGTGGGCCGAACGCGAAAACGACTCCTGGCGCCAGACCCGCTCCAGCCGCCACATGAGTATCATTCAGGGACACCTCCGCGCGTACAATCAACACGCAGCATCAGCGCGGACTGTGGTGACGAAGCTACGGCGCGGAAAGGCCCGAGATGGACGCTCGACAACGCAAATCCCAGGCGGCACTGTTCGCCGCGATCATCGACCTCGCGACGACCCGTTCGGTGTCGAGTCTCACGGTCGCCGACATCACCGATCGGGCCGGGGTGAACCGCTCCACGTTCTACGCACATGCGACGTCGGCGAGCGAGTTGCTCTGCGCCGCCCTGCGCAGCGAGCTGGATGCGATCCGCGCCCTCTTCCTCGCGGAGGCGCACGACGGCGACCTGAGCGAGGCCACGCGCAACGTGAACCTGGGCGTGCTCGACAACCTCGAGCACCACGCGGCGCTGTACCTGCGGGCGTTCGACGACCCGAGCGACGACTCCGGGCTGCGCACGATGCTCTCGGGGCACTTCCGGGCCACGATCGAGCTCGCCCTCGCCGACAGGTCGCTCGACATCCCCGGTCTCGACCAGTTCTCGGCCGAAGAACGAGCGTTCATCTCCTCGTCCGCGGCCGGCTTCGTATCCGCGGGGTCCGCTGCGATCATCGAGGAGTGGCTGCGACTGCCGGCACCGCGTGACCGCGACATGTACGTCCGCGTCGTCGCGAAGCTGATGCCCGAGTGGTGGCCGGTCGAGGTCACCGAGACGCGCGCGGCCTGAGCCATGAGCATCGACGTCCGCCCGGCCGATCAGGTCGATTGGGCGGACGTCGATGCGGTGTTCGGCACGCGGGGCGACCCGGCGACGTGCTGGTGCCAGTTCTTCAAGCTGGACAACAAAGGCTTCGACGCAGCTGCGGCACCCGATCTGAAAGCAGCGCTGCACCGGCAGATCGAGACCGGGACGCCGGGGCTGATCGCCTACCGCGACGGGGAGCCGGCGGGATGGGTGGCTGTCGAGCCGCGGCCGGTATACGGCAGGTTGCGGCGCACGCGCCTCGTCGCGGCGGGCAGCGTGGATCCGCTGGACGACGCATCCGTCTGGGCTGTGACCTGCTTCGTCGTCCCCGTCGGGCACCGGAAGCAGGGGGTGTCGAAGGCGCTGCTGGATGCGGCGGTGCAATTCGCGCGGGAGAATGGCGCGCGGGTGGTCGAGGGGTACCCGGTGGATCCGACTGTTGGGGCGAAGAAGTCGAGTGCGGAGCTGTATCACGGGGTGCTGTCGGTGTTCGAAGCGGCGGGATTCGACGTGGCGCACCGGCCGTCGGCGTCGCGTGCGCTGGTGCGGCTGGTGCTCTGACGTCTTTCCTGCGGCCAGGAAGAACGCACCCGATCAGGACGAACGGGCGCGTTCCTTCCGCATCGGAGCCGTTTCTCCTCGCCCCCGGAGAAACGCCCCGCGCACATACGCGAAGCGGCCCGCCCGATCCCTACAGGGATCGAACGGGCCGCAGACACCTCGAACGCTAGCGCTGCCGCTTCTCGCGGACGCGCATGTTCACGATCACCGGGGTGCCCTGGAAGCCGTACACCTCGCGCAGGCGCCGCGCGATGTAGCGGCGGTAGCCCGGGTCGAGGAAGCCGGTCGTGAACAGCACGAATGTCGGCGGGCGCGAGGACGCCTGGGTGCCGAACAGGATGCGCGGCTGCTTGCCACCGCGGAGGGGGTGCGGGTGCGCGGCGACGAGCTCGGCGAGGAACGCGTTGAACTTGCCCGTCGCGATGCGGGTATCCCACGACTCCAGCGCCAACTCCAGCGCGGGGACGAGCTTCTCCATGTGCCGGCCGGTGCGGGCCGAGATGTTCACCCGCGGCGCCCAGGCGACGTGGTGCAGATCCTTCTCGATCTCGCGCTCGAGGTAGCGGCGACGGTCATCGTCGAGCAGGTCCCACTTGTTGAAGGCGAGCACGAGCGCGCGACCCGACTCGAGCACCAGGTCGATGATGCGCACGTCCTGCTCCGAGATCGGCTCGGAGACGTCGAGCATCACCACGGCGACTTCGGCCTTCTCCAGCGCGGCGGAGGTACGCAGCGAGGCGTAGAAGTCCGAACCCTGCGAGAGGTGCACACGGCGGCGGATACCGGCGGTGTCGACGAACCGCCACACCTTGCCGGCGATCTCGACCTGCTCGTCCACCGGGTCGCGGGTGGTGCCGGCGAGATCGTTGACGACCACGCGCTCCTCCCCCGCAGCCTTGTTCAGCAGGCTCGACTTGCCGACGTTCGGGCGACCCAGGATGGCGACACGGCGGGGTCCGCCGACCTCCTTCTTGGCGACGGCCGACTCCTCGGGCAGCTTCGCGAGCACCACGTCGAGCAGGTCCGCGACACCGCGACCGTGCACGGCCGAGACCGGGTACGGCTCGCCGAGGCCGAGCGACCACAGGGTGGCTGCGTTGGGCTCCTGGCGGGCGTCGTCGACCTTGTTCGCGGCGAGGAAGACGGGCTTCTTCGTCTTGCGCAGCAGCTTCACGACGTGCTCGTCGGTCGCGGTGGCGCCCACGTTCGCGTCGACCACGAAGATGACGGCGTCGGCGAGGTCGATCGCGACCTCGGCCTGGGCGGCGACGGACGCGTCGATGCCGCGCGCGTCGGGCTCCCAGCCGCCGGTGTCGACGATGGTGAAGCCGCGGCCGACCCACTCGGCCTTGTACGACACGCGGTCGCGGGTGACGCCGGGGGTGTCCTCCACGATCGCCTCGCGGCGGCCGAGGATGCGGTTCACCAGAGCGGACTTGCCCACGTTCGGGCGCCCCACGATCGCGACCACCGGCAGCGTCGGCAGGTAGTGGATCGCATCCGGATCGTCGTCGTCGTAGTCGAGGAGGTCGAGGTCCTCCTCGTCGAGCTCGTAGTCCGCGAGTCCGCGGCGCAGCGAGTCCGCGCGAGATGCCGCGAGGTCCTCATCGATGTCTTGTAGACGCTCGACGAGGTCGTCGTCGCCGTAATTCAGCTCGTCGTCACCGACGTGCGTTTCCTGTGCCATGACCGGCCCTTGCTGTAGAGAGGTGGACCTCGGCGATGACCGCGTCAACGGTCTGCTCGAAGTCGAGATCGGTGGAGTCGATCAAGGTGACTCCTTCTGCGGCGTTCATGAAGTCGACCACCTTGGAGTCGGCTCGGTCCCGTGACCGCAGCGCCGCCCCCGTCGCCTCAGCGGACTCGGTGGTGACCTCCTTGGAACGCCTCGCCATTCTAGCCTCTTCGCTGGCCGTGAGCAGGATGCGGGTCACCGCATCCGGCGCGACCACCGTGGTGATGTCGCGACCCTCCACGATGATGCCCGCCTTGCGGGTCTCGCCGATGATCCGGCGGAACAGCAGGGTGACCCGGCGACGCACCTCCGGCACCTTCGCCACGGCGGAGACCTGAGCGGTGACGCGGGGCTCGCGGATCAGCGCGGTGACCTCGGTGCGGCCGACCCAGACGGAGTACTGCTCGGGGTCGGTGCCGATCGAGTAGTCGAAGCCGTCGAGCGCGTCGACGATCGCATCCGCGTCGTCGAAATCGACGCCGACGTCGAGGCCGTGCCAGGCGAGCGCGCGGTACGCAGCCCCCGTGTCGAGGAACTCGAAGTCGAGCCGGCGCGCGGCTTCGCGGCTGACGCTGGACTTGCCGCTGCCGGCGGGGCCATCGACGGCGACGACCACGGGCGGATCGAAGTCCTCGCCCTCGACGCGGTGCCGACCACGAACGCGCGGCTCCGGAGCGGCTTCGTCCTTCACGCCGTGCTCCGAGATGCGCTGCTGGTTCATCCGCTGCGGCGTCATGCGGTTGAGCGCCGGACGCTCGTCGGTGTATTCGCGGTCGCTCATCCGGCGATTCTCCAGCCTCGTGTGCTCAATTGTTCCGTCAGGAATCCGACGGATTCGGGCAGCACGGAGATCTCGGCGAGACCCACCAGCCGCCCCTCGGCGTGTTCGAGGCGCACATCCTCGAGGTTCACACCCACCTCGCCGATCTCGACCAGCAGCCGGGCGAGTTCGCCCGGGCGGTCATCGACGAGCACGATCACCTGCGCGAAACGCTGGTCCTGACCGTGTTTGCCGGGCAGGCGGGCGACGCCCGCGTTGCCATCGGCGAAGTCTTCGGCGATCACGCGGCGCGACCCTGCGCCGTCCAGCGCGCGCAAGGCGTCGGTGAACCCGGCGACGTCGTCGCGGAACGCGTCGAGTACCGCAACGACATGCTCGCGGTTCGCGCCGAGGATCTGTAGCCAGAGTTCCGGCGCGGAGGCGGCGAGCCGCGTCACATCGCGCACGCCCTGGCCGGCGAGACGCAGCGCGTCGTTCGGCGCGTCGAGCAGCCGCTTGGCCAGCAGGGTCGAGACCACCTGCGGCACGTGCGAGACCAGGCCGACGGAGAGATCGTGCGCGTCCGGGTCCATCTCGACGATGGTGCCACCGAGGTCGAGCGCGAGGCCCTCGACCACGCGCAGCGCCTCGGCCGGGGTCTCGCCGTCGCGGCAGATCACCCACGGGCGACCGACGAAGAGGTCGCCGCGGGCGGAGACCGCTCCCCCGCGCTCGCGCCCAGCCATGGGGTGCGAGCCGATGTAGCGGGTGAGGTCGATGCCGCGGGCGCGGAGTTCGCGGAGGGGCTGCATCTTGACGCTGGCGACGTCGGTGACGACGGCGCTCGGGTAGGCGAGCAGCTCGCGCTCGATGACGCGGCCGACGACATCCGGCGGAACGCACACCACGATGAGGGCGGGGGCGTCGTCGGGCGTCGCGGCGCGGCCGGCCCCGTAGTCGATCGCCAGCGACAGGCTCGCGGGCGAGGAGTCGTCAAGGATCACGTCGACACCGCGGGAAGCGAGCCCGAGACCGATGCTCGCGCCCAGCAGACCGGAGCCGACGACACGCACCTGGCCGGTCACCCGCATCGCGGGCGTCGCGGGATGCAGCAGGTCGGTCACCGCAGTACTCTACCGATCATTCCCCCGGGGGCCCGCCCACCGGCCCGCCCCGCAGGCTCTGCACCTGCCAGTCGTGGATGCCGGCGACCCACTCCCACCCGGGTTCGGGCGAGAGGATGCGCGAGTCGGCGGGGTCGCCGCCCTCGCGCAGGGCGAGTACGTAGGCGCGGTCCTGAGCGATCCGGGTGCGGACGTCCGTGCCGACGGAGCCGTGACCAGGGATGACGACGTCCACCTCAGCCGCGACGGCGTCGAAGAGGTCCAGCGCCGCGAGGTAGTCGCCGAGCGGATCGTCGGCGCTGAGATCGAGCATCGGCGGGAACACGTCGGAGAGCATGTCTCCGGCGATGAGCACCCGGCTCCCTTCGAGGAGCAACGCCGCATGGCCGGAGGAATGGGCACGGTGCTCGATGACGCGGACGCCCGGTCCGCTCCACGGCAACGTCGTCGCGCCGACCGGCAGGGCGGTGATCCGGCCGAACAGTTCGAGGGGCGTCTCGTCGATGATCTCCGGCGGCATGGCCTCGGCCACGCGTTGCTGCCAACCGGCCGTGGCCAGCAGCTCCTGCAGGTCCGCAGCGCACTGCTCGGTTCCGTAGCGCGGGGCGTCGCCCAGTTCGGCGTGCCACAGGGCGTGGTCCCAGTCGGGATGCGTCGCGAAGCCGGCCTCGACGACGCGGCCGGATTCGCGCAGCACGGCGGCGAGATCGAGCAGCTCGCCCTCGGTGATGCCCGGATCGACGAGCAGCACGCCGTCGGGCCCGTCCACCACAACGGTGTTGTTGCGGAGCAATTCGCTCCGCCGGACCTGGACCCCATCGACCACGTGCGTCAGCATGCGCCCATCCTCCTCCTTCGTCGCCCTCCGTTCAGGAATGCAGTCAGACCGGGCATCCTTCGTCAAAACAGACGGCCCGCGGCGCGTCCGGCTTCATTCCCGAACACTCCTGCCGCTCAGCGGGCCTCGCGGCGCTCCTTGTCGCGGCCGGTGCGGCGCGGGGCCGAGCCCGGGCGGGCGGTACGGTTCTCGCCGCCGCGGGCGATGGTGAGCAGGGCGCCGAGCTCGTCGCGGGTCAGCTCGCGCGTCTGGCCGGGCGCGAGGTTGCCCAGGTGCAGCGGGCCGAAGCTGCGGCGCACGAGTTCGAGCACGGGGTGGCCGACGGCGGCCATCATCCGCCGCACGATGCGGTTGCGGCCGGAGTGCAGCGTCAGCTCGACGAGCGAGTTGCCCCCCCGCGAGGCCGCCGTCATCAGGCGCGCCTTGTCGGCGACGATGGGGCCGTCGTCCAGCTCGATGCCGCGGGTCAGCTGCGCGATGGTCTGCGGCAGCACCGTGCCCTGCACCTTCGCGATGTACGTCTTGCTCACACCGAAGGAGGGATGCGCCAGCACGTGCGCGATCTCGCCGTCGTTGGTCAGCACCAGCAGCCCCGACGTCTCGGCGTCGAGGCGGCCGACGTTGAACAGCCGCTCCTCGTACTGCTCGGTGAAGCGCGTCAGGTCCGGCCGGCCGCGCTCGTCCGAGAGCGACGAGACGACGCCGACGGGCTTGTTCAGCATCACGTAGCGGCGCGTGCCGTCCAGCTGCACGGCCACGTTATCGACAGCGAGCTTGTCGACGGCCGGGTCGATCCGGCGGCCGAGTTCGGTGACGACCTCGCCGTTCACACGGACGCGCCCGGCGACGATCATCTCCTCCGCGACTCGGCGGGAGGCGACGCCGGCCGCCCCCATCACCTTCTGCAGGCGCTCGCCCTCGGTGCTTCGTTCTTCGGTCATTCGTCGAATCCGTCCCGTCCGTCGCTGAGGAACGGCGACACGTGCGGCAGTTCCTCCAGCGAATTGATGCCGAGGTGCGTCAACAGCACCTCGGTCGTGCCGTAGAGGATCGCGCCCGTCTCCGGGTCGTGCCCCATCTCGGCGATGAGTCCTCGGCTCAGCAGCGTGCGCGCCACCGAGTCCACGTTGACCGCGCGGATCGAGGCGACCTGCCCCCGCGAGATCGGCTGTTTGTAGGCGATGACCGCGAGCGTCTCCAGCGCCGCCTGCGAGAGCCGCGTCGGGTTCTGCGTCAGCACGAAATCGGAGACGACACTGTCGTACTCGGGCCGCACATAGATCCGCCAGCCGCCGGCCACCTCGCGCAGCTCGAAACCGCGGCGCACGGATCCGTCGGCACCGTCGTAGTCGGCGATCAGGCGCTCGATCGACTGCCGCACCACGGCGACCGGACGCGACAGCGCGGTGCCGAGCGACACCAGCGACTGCGGCTCCTCGGCCACCATCAGGATCGCCTCGATCGCGCGGTCGATCTCGAACGCGACCGTGCCGACCCCGTGCTCCGGGAGTTCACCGCTCATAGTCGGCCCCCAGCGCGGCCAGCTGCCCGTCGGACCACAGCTCGGCGACCCAGCGCAGCGTCAACTCGCCCAACGGTTCTGGCTGGTCGAAGGCGATCGCCGCGTGCCGGTACAACTCCAGCACCGCGATGAAGCGGGCGACGACGATGCCCTTCTCGGCGATCGCGTCGGCGACGAGTTCGCCGAAGGTCGCGCTCGGCACCGAACGCAGCAGCGCGACGATGTGGGCCGCCTGTTCGCGCACACTGATCGCGGGCGCGTGCAGGTGCTCCAAGCCGACCGTCGGCACGAGCTTGGGGGCGAGCGCGACGCTTGCGAGCGCAGCGAAGTCGGCGGCCGAGATCGTCCAGAGCAGTTCGGGGGTCACCGTGCGCAGCTCGGGTTCGAGCGGAACGGATCGAACGTGGCGCGAGGTCTCGACCGCGATCCGCTCGCCGAACCAGGCCGAGACCTGCTTGAACGCCCGATACTGCAGCAGCCGCGCGAACAGCAGATCGCGGGCCTCCAGCAGCGCCGCGTCCTCCGCGTCGACGAGTTCACCCTGCGGCAGCAGCCCCGCGATCTTCAGGTCGAGCAGCGTCGCCGCGACGACGAGGAACTCCGAGGCCTGGTCGAGCCCCTCGATCGTGTCGATGCCGTGCAGGTAGGAGAGGAACTCGTCGGTCACCGCGCTGAGCGCGATCTCGGTGATGTCGAGCTCCTGCTTCGAGATCAGGCTCAGCAGCAGGTCGAACGGCCCCTCGAAGTTCGACAGCGCGAGCCGGAATCCGGCGGGCTCCGCAACGGTCGAAGCGTCAGGCGACGGCGCCACGCGAGATCAGCTCCCGGGCCACCTGCCGGTAGGCCTTGGCCGCGTTGTGCTCGGGCGCGAACTGGGTGATCGGCACCCCGGAGACGCTGGCATCCGGGAACTTGACGGTGCGGCCGATCACGGTCTCGAGCACGGCGTCTCCGAAGGCGCCGACGACGCGCTCCAAGACCTCGCGCGAGTGCAGGGTGCGCGAGTCGTACATCGTCGGCAGGATGCCGTCGAGCTCGATCACCGGGTTCAGCCGGTCGCGCACCTTATCGATGGTCTCGATCAGCAGCGCGACACCGCGCAGCGCGAAGAACTCGCACTCCAACGGGATGAGCACGCCATGGCTCGCGGTGAGCGCGTTCACAGTGAGCAGTCCGAGCGAGGGCTGGCAGTCGATCAGGATGACGTCGTAGTCCTGGCTGACCTTGCGCAGCACCCGGGCGAGGATCTGCTCGCGGGCGACCTCGTTCACGAGGTGCACCTCCGCGGCTGAGAGGTCGATGTTCGCCGGGATCACGTCGAGGTTCGGGATGTTCGTCTTCTGGATCGCCTCGGCCGGGTCCTTCACGGTGCCCAGCAGCAGGTCGTAGATCGTGACCGCGTCGTAGGCGGCGATGCCCAGGCCGGCGGAGAGCGCACCCTGCGGGTCGAAGTCGATCGCGAGCACCTTGCGGCCGTATTCGGCCAGCGTCGCGCCCAGGTTGATGGTGGTCGTCGTCTTACCGACGCCGCCCTTCTGGTTGCAGAGCGAGATGATCCGCGCCGGCCCGTGCGAATTGAGCGGCGCGGGCTCGGGGAAGTCGCGGAGGGGACGACCGGTCGGTCCGAGAACCGGGGACTCGAGTCCCGAGAGTTCGGTCTTCTCGTCCGTACGTCGTGTCACCTGCGATGTCCTCACTTCCGAGCCACCACGCAGAGCTCCCGCGCGGCACGCCTCGATTGTACCGGCGAGCGCCCTCAGCCCTTGGTGGCGCGCGGGTGCGACGACGTGTAGACGTCGCGGAGCGCATCCGCCGTGACCAGGGTGTAGATCTGCGTGGTCGCCACGTTGGCGTGGCCGAGCAGTTCCTGCACCACGCGCACATCGGCGCCGCCCGCGAGCAGGTGCGTCGCGAAGGAGTGCCGGAAGGTGTGCGGGGAGACGTGGGCCTCCAGGTCGGCTCGCTTCGCGGCGGCCTGGATGATCAGCCAGGCGTTCTGCCGCGAGACCCGCTGACCGCGGATGCCGAGGAAGAGCGCCGGCGTCGACAGCCCGCGCCGCGAGAGTTCGGGCCGGGCCCGCACGAGGTACGCATCGATCGCCTCGCGCGCGTAGCGACCGAGCGGAACCATCCGCTGCTTCGAGCCCTTGCCGGTGAGCCGCACCACCTCGGCATCGAACACATCGTCCACGTTCAGCGCGACGGCCTCGGAGATGCGCGCGCCGGTCGCGTAGAGCAGTTCCAGCAGGGCACGGTCGCGCAGCGCCTGCAGCTCCTCCCCCGTCGTCGCGCCCAGCAGCCGTGCCATCTGCTCGACCGTGATCGCCTTCGGCAGGGTCGCCGGCAGCTTCGGCGGCGTCACCTCGCGCGCGACATCGTCGACGACCTCGCCCTCCTCCAGCACGAAGCGGTGTAGCCCGCGCACGCTGGAGAGGATGCGCGCCCGCGAGGATGCGGCCAGCGGCTTCTCGCCCTCGCCGTCCGGCACCCGACGATCCGCCAAGTACCCGGCGAACTCGGCCACGTCGATCCGCCGCAACTCGGCGAGGTCGGCGACGCCGCGCTGCTGGAGCCACGCGAGGTAGATCGCGAGGTCGCGACGGTAGGCCGCGATCGTGTGCGCCGACAGCCCGCGCTCGACGCGCGACTGGCGCAGGAACGCCTCGACCTGGCGCGCCGGGCCGGTCACTCCGCGCGGTAGCCGGGGTGCCGCGTCCACGGCTCGTTCGCGTCGCCCAGGCCCGCCCAGCCGCGCGAACGCGCGGTGAAGGCGGCGAGGGCACCGATCGTCAGCGACGGGTTCTGCACTCGGCGCGCGAGCACGGCGTCCACGATCTCGTCGAGCGCGACCCAACGCAGCTCCATATCGGCCTCCTCGCCCTCGCGGACGAAGTCGGTCTCGACCGGCGACAGCTCGCGGGCCAAGTAGATCCGCAGGGGTTCGTTGCTGCCGCCCGGCGAGGAGAAGTACTCCGAGAGCAGGTCCCAGCGGCCGGCCTGCAGGTCGGCCTCCTCCGCCAGCTCGCGTTGGGCGGCGACGAGGCCGGACTCTCCGGCGACGTCGAGCAGCCCCGCCGGGATCTCCCACTCGCGGCTGCGGATCGGGTGCCGGTATTGCTTGATCAGCGCCACCTCGTCCGCGTCGTTGAGGGCGAGCACGGCGACGGCGCCGGTGTGGTCCATGAACTCGCGGCGCAGCGTGCCGTCACCGTAGTCGAACGTCTCGGCGCGGATGTCCCAGATCGCCCCGGCGAACACCTTCTCGCTGGAGAGGATCGTCGGCTCGAACGGCTCGTCGCGCAGCTCAGTCATCCTGCGACTCGACCTCGAACAGGCGCGTGGCCTCCTGGCGGTCGAGGGCGGCGGCGACGAGGCCCTTGAACAGCGGATGAGCGTTGTTGGGCCGCGAACGCAGCTCCGGGTGCGCCTGGGTACCGATGTAGTAGGGGTGCTTGTCGCGCGGCAGCTCGACGTACTCGACCAGGTGGCCGTCGGGCGAGAGGCCCGAGAACCACAGGCCCGCCTCGGCGATGCGGTCGCGGTAGGTGTTGTTCACCTCGTAGCGGTGCCGGTGCCGCTCGGCGGCCTCCGGAGCGCCGTAGACCTCGGCGGCGATCGAGCCCTCGGCGAGCTTCGCGTTGTACAGGCCCAAGCGCATCGTGCCGCCCATGTCGCCGGAGGCGAGGATCTCGACCTGCTCGGCCATCGTCGCGATCACCGGGAACTCGGTCTCGGGATCGAACTCCGAGCTGGAGGCGCCCTCGAGGCCGGCCTCGTTGCGCGCGTACTCGATCACCATGCACTGCAGGCCCAGGCACAGGCCGAGGGTCGGGATGCCCTGCTCGCGCGCGAACTTCAGTGCGCCGAGCTTGCCCTCGATGCCGCGGATGCCGAAGCCGCCGGGCACGCAGATGCCGTCGACCTCCGAGAGCACCTTGGCCGCGGCCTCGGGGTTCTCGAGGCCGTCGGAGGCGATCCAGCGGATGTTGACCTTGGTCGCCTGCGCGAAGCCGCCGGCGCGCAGCGCTTCGGTGACGGACAGGTAGGCGTCGGGCAGGTCGATGTACTTGCCGACCAGGCCGATGGTGACCTCGTGCTTGGGCTCGTGCACCGCATCCAGGAGCTTGGACCAGCCGTCCCAGTTCACCTCGCCGGCCTGCAGGCCGAGCTGCTCGATGATGTACGCGTCCAAGCCCTGCTCGTTGAGCATGCTCGGGATGTCGTAGATGCTCGAGACGTCCTTCGCGTTCACCACGGCCTGCTCGTCGACGTCGCACATCAGCGCGATCTTCTTCTTGTTCGACTCGGAGACGGGGCGGTCGCTGCGTAGCACCAGGGCATCCGGCTGGATACCGATGGAGCGCAGCGCGGCGACGGAGTGCTGGGTGGGCTTGGTCTTCTGCTCGCCGGAGGCGCCCATAAAGGGCACGAGGGAGACGTGCACGAAGAAGACGTTGCGGCGGCCGAGCTCGTGGCGCACCTGGCGGGCCGACTCGATGAACGGCTGACTCTCGATGTCGCCGACCGTGCCGCCGATCTCGGTGATGATCACGTCGGGCTGCGGGTCGTCCTCGGCCTGCAGACGCATCCGGCGCTTGATCTCGTCGGTGATGTGCGGGATGACCTGCACGGTGTCGCCGAGGTACTCGCCGGCACGCTCGCGGGCGATCACGCGGGAGTAGATCTGGCCCGTGGTGACGTTCGCCGCCTGGTTCAGGTTGATGTCGAGGAAGCGCTCGTAGTGGCCGATATCGAGGTCGGTCTCCGCGCCGTCGTCGGTCACGAAGACCTCGCCGTGCTGGAACGGGTTCATCGTGCCGGGATCGACGTTGAGGTACGGGTCGAGCTTCTGCATCACGACGCGGAGCCCGCGAGCGGTGAGCAGATTGCCGAGGCTGGCCGCCGTCAGGCCCTTGCCGAGAGAGGAGACCACGCCACCGGTGACGAAGATGTGCTTCGTGACCTTGGGGTCTGAGCCGGTTCCGGGGGTGCCGGAAGGAGAAGAAGTGACCGCGCTTGAAATATCCACCACGGGCTTCCACCCTATCAACACATTCGGCGACCGCCGATGCATCCTCGTTTCGGCTGCGTTACGAAGCCCGGGTTATCTGACCGCGTCCGAATCCAGCGGTGACGGAGGCGCGCGACAACCCGGGCTGCGCGGGAGGCGGCGGTCAGCCCGCGGCGGCTGTGTCGAGCAGTTCGCGGGCGTGGGCCAAGGCGCTCTCGGAGTCGGCGAGGCCCGAGAGCAGCCGCGCCATCTCGGACACACGCTCGGTGGCGTCGAGCTGGGTGACGGCGGACGAGGTGACCGAGCCGTCCGAACCCTTCGAGACGCGCAGGTGGTTCGTGGCGAACGCGGCGACCTGGGCCAGGTGGGTCACGACGATCACCTGGGCGGATTCCGCGAGCCGGGCGAGCCGGCGCCCGATCTCGATCGCCGCCGCGCCGCCGACTCCGGCATCGACCTCGTCGAAGACGAAGGTCGGCACCGGGTCGTTCGCCGCGACGACGACCTCGATCGCCAGCATCACGCGCGACAACTCGCCGCCGGAGGCGCCCCGCGCGAGCGGACGCGGCGTCGCGCCCGGATGCGGTTGCAGCAGCATCTCGATCGTGTCGCGCCCGTGAGCGCCCGGCTCGCCGTCCGCGACGACCGAGACGTGCAGCCGCGCATCCGGCATGGCCAGGGCCGCGAGCTCCTCCGAGACCCGTTCGCTCAAGCGTCCCGCGGCCTCGGCGCGCAGCGTCGTGAGCTGATCCGCGAGTCCGAGCACAAGGGCGTGGTCGGCCAGCGTGTCCTGTTCCAACGCGTGGATCCGCTCGTCGTCGCCGTCGAGTTCCAGCAACCGCAGACCCGAGCTCTCGACGACGTCGAGCACGTCGTCCAGCGTCGGTCCGTACTTGCGCGCCAGCGTCGCGAGCTCGCCCCGGCGATCCTCCACCAGCTCCAGATCGTGCGCGCCGTCGATGTCGAGCCCGGCGAGATAACTCGACAGCTGGCTCGCGACATCGGTGAGCAGTACGCCCGCCTCGGCCAACGACTCCGCCATCGGCGTGAGCTCGGCGTCGTGATCGGCGGCGCGCTCGAGGATGCGCCGGGCCGACTCCACGAGCGAGAGCGCGTCGCGGCCGTCGAGTTCCTCCGATGACAGCGCCTCGCGCGACTCCGCCGCGGCCGAGCGGAGCTGCTCGATGCTGCCCAGCCGCTCCGACTGCGCCGCCAGCTCGACGTCCTCACCACGTTGCGGCGCCACGGATTCGATGTCGGCCAGCGCGGCACGGAGATTCTCGGCCTCCAACGACCGCGCGTCGCGAGCCGAGACCAACGCCTCCAGTTCATCCCGGTTCGCCCGCCACCGCGTGTAGGCACTGGCGTAGTCGGTCACGATCTCGGCCAACGCCGGGCCGCCGAAGCGGTCGAGAGCGTCGCGCTGCGCCGCCGCCGAACGAAGCCGGATCTGATCCGATTGACCGTGCACCACGACCAGTTGCGCGGCGAGTTCTCCCAGCACGCTCACCGGCGCCGCGCGACCGCCGACGACGGCGCGACTGCGCCCCTCGGCCGAGACGGAACGCGCCAGGATCAGTTCCGGGCCATCGAGGTCTCCCCCGGCATCACGCACCCGCTCGGCCACCGCGCCGTTCTCCGGCACGATCCAGCGGCCGGACACCCACGCCTGCGCGCTGGTGTTGCGCACCGCGGACGCGTCGGAGCGCGCGCCGAGCACCAGGCCGAGCGCAGTGACCACCATCGTCTTGCCGGCCCCGGTCTCGCCGGTCACGGCGGTGAAGCCGGGCCCGAGCGGCAGCGTCGCCTCGGCGATCACGCCGAGATCGCGGATGGAGAGCTCCTCCAGCATCAGTCCACCTCCGCCGAGCCGCGCCACCCTCGTACCGGCAGGCCGAACTTCTGCACCAGGCGGTCGGTGAACGGCGCATCGTGCAGGCGCGCCAGCCGAACCGGCACGTCGGAGCGCTTCACCACCACACGCGCGCCGGGAGCGAGCTCGTACGTGCGTCGGCCGTCGGCCCACAGCACACCGACGCCATCGGTGCGCCGCTTCACCTCGATCGCGAAGGACGAATCGGGCCCGACGACGAGGGGCCTGGCGAAGAGCGCGTGCGCACTCAGCGGCACGAGCAGCATCGCCTCGAGCCCGGGCCAGACGACCGGTCCGCCGCCGGAGAACGCGTAGGCGGTCGAGCCCGTCGGCGTCGAAACGACGACGCCGTCGCAACCGAAGCTGGAGAGAGGTCGGCCGTCGACGCCGATCACGACCTCGAGCATCCGCTCGCGACTCGCCTTCTCGACGGTCGCTTCGTTCAGCGCCCAGGTCTCGTAGACCGTCTCGCCGTCGACCTTCACGCGGACGGACAGCGTCATCCGCTCCTCGACCGTGTAGTCGCGGGCCAGCCCGCGGACCACGGCGGCGTCGAGATCATCGCGCTCGCTCTCGGCGAGGAAGCCCACGTGCCCGAGGTTCACCCCCAGGAGTGGTGCGGATCCGCCGCGCGCGATCTCCGCCGCCCGCAGGATGGTGCCGTCGCCGCCCAGCACGAAGACCAGCTCGACATCCTCGATCAGTACGTCACGCCCCAAGACCGCGGTGTTATCCAGCCACGGAGCCGCGGCGACGATGCCGACCTCGTCCTCCGCGCACAGCACGGCGCGCGCGCCCGAGCGGATCAGGCGCTCCAGCACCAGGATCGCAGCCTGCAGCGATTCGTCTCGTCCGGTGTGGGCGACGACCAGGATGCTGCGGTCAGTCGTACTGCTCTGCATCGGGGTTTCGTACTCCATCGAGCTCTGCGGCCGGTCCGGCGCGCGCGGTTCTCTCAGCCGGCGAGGCGGGAGATCGTGTCCCTCCATTCTGTCGGAATCGTCCCCCGCTCGCGGCTCAACCAGGCCAGATACTCGTGGTTGCCATTCGATCCGAGGATCGGCGACTCCAGCAGGCCGGCCACGCCGAGACCGAGATCCCAGGCCGACCAGAGCACGTCCGACACCGCCTCGACCCGCAACGCCGGATCGCGCACGATGCCTTCCCGAATACCCGTCCGGCCCACCTCGAACTGCGGTTTGATCAACACGACGAAGTCGGATTCGGAGGCGACGGATGCGGAAACCGCAGGCAGGATCATCCGCAGCGAGATGAAGGAGACGTCGGAGACGACCAGCGTGGGGACGGAGGTGCCGCCCGCTGCCGCTGCGAGCGTCTCAGCCGTGAGGTCGCGCGCATTGAACCCCTCGATCACGCGGACACGATCATCGGAGCGGATGCGGGGCGCCAACTGGCTGTGCCCGACGTCGAGCGCGATCACGGTGCCAGCACCGCGTTCGAGCAAGACTTGGCTGAAGCCGCCCGTCGAGGCACCGACGTCGAGCGCCACCCGACCCCGCACCTCGATAGCGGGGAACGTATCCAGAGCGCCGATCAGCTTGTGCGCGGCGCGGCTGACGTAGCGGTCGAGAGCGTCGACGTGCACCTCTTGGCCGTCGAAGACCCGGAAGGAGGCCTTGATGACGGGAGTGCCGTCGACGCGGACGAGTCCGTCGGCGATCAGGCGTGCGGCGTGCGTGCGCGAGCGGGCGAGCCCGAGCTCGGAGAGCGCCGTGTCGAGACGGATCCCGTTGGTGTCGGTCATCGAGGCACGTCCGCCTCTTCGAGCCGGCCGCGGAGGTGGTCGACGACCTCGCCGTACCCAGCGGCACGATTCGCGATCGGCTGCGCTTCGATCAGGGCGATCCGCTCCGCGAGTGCGAGCTTCGCGATCTCGGTCAGGAACTCCGAATCGGACGATTCCGTCTGCTCTGACATGGCTTCCTCCGAAATTGAGCCACCGCTGGTTGAGTAGCCCAAGGCCGGCCACGGCCGTCGGCTACTCGATCAGCGGACGGCGGTGGGCTGGTTAAACACGAATGGCCACCCGTGAGGGTGGCCATTCGTGGTGTTGCTAAATGGTGTCCGGCGGTGTCCTA
>JABMLH010000015.1 GCA_013205085.1 Microbacteriaceae bacterium VKM Ac-2854
CCCCGCCTGCCTACATCACTACAATCACCACAGACCCCACACCGGCATCGGCGGATCCACCCCAGCCAGCCGCGTCACCGACAACAACGTCCCAGGGAACTACATCTAGTGCAGGGTCGGCAGCACGAAGGCGCGGAAGTCGTCCGCCGTCTGCTTCATGTGATCCGCCATCGCGACGCGGGCGGCATCGGCCTCGCCGGTGCGCAGAGCGGCCAGCACCGCTGCGTGCTTCTCGATCGCATTGCGCTGGATCTGCTCGACCGCGGAGGTCTGCTCCCGCTTCTCGCGCATCACCCTCGAGAGCGGAGCGAAGACGACGCCGACGAAGACGTTGCCTGTGGCGCGCAGGATCACGTCGTGAAAGGCGATGTCGGCCACCACGAATTCGGTGACGTCGTTCGATTCGTGCGCGGCGCGCATCCGCCCGAGCAGCGTTTCGAGCTCGTCGAGATCCGCCTCGGTGCGTCGACCGGCGGCAAGGGCGGCGGCACCGCTCTCGATCATCTCGCGCACCTCGATCAGCTGCAGCTCGGTGAGACCGGGGTCGGTGCCGTGCGCGGTGACGCGAAGAATGGGGCCGAGATCGGTCCAGAGAGCGGTTGGGTTCACAACGCCGCGCTTGCCGCGGCGGACGTCGAGGACGCCGAGACCCTGCATCCGTTTGAGCGCCTCGCGCATGGTCACGCGGCTGACGTCGTGCTTCTCGGCGAGCTCGGCCTCACTCGGCAGCTCGGAGCCGATCGGCAGCACGCCGGCGACGATATCGTCCAGCAGAGCGTCCGCGACGGTGGTGACGAGGGAGGCGCGGACCATACTTCTCCCTCTCGTTCCAGCCGGACCTCCAGTGTATGGGCGCGGATCAGCGGGTTCGGGCCGCTTCCGCCGCGGTCCAGGCCAGGCCGAGCGCGGAGTCGAGCATCACCCGGAACGCGGCGTCCGTGCCCGCCGCCTCCGCGAAGCCCGCGGTGTGGATGGGAGTGGTCACGCCCGGGATGCCGACCCACGGATGCAGCGACGGCACCCGCCGCGAGACGTTGCCCATGTCGGTGGAGCCGCCGCTGAGGCCCGGACCGGGCGTGACGTCGTAGCCGAGCTGCGCCATCGCGGCGTTCCAGGAGGCGCCGAGCGCCGCATCCTGCTGCAACGGTTCGTAGAGCGGCTCCGTCGGTTCCAGTTCGACGGTCGTTCCCGTTGCCAACGCGCCCGCGCGGAAGCAGTCGTAGACGCGGCGCTGCAGCGACCGGAACTCCGGCAGCGAGAAGGTGCGGAACTCGAAGTCGACGACGACCCGGTCGGGGATGATGTTGGTCGCCTCGCCGCCGTGCTCGACGTAGGCGGCGAGCCGGTGGTCGCTCGGCAGCTGCTGGCGCAGCAGGCCGAGGGCGACCTGCGCGATGACGGCCGCATCCGCCGCGTTGCGGCCGTCCTGCGGCGCCGCCGCGGCGTGCGAGGCGCGACCGTGGAAGATCGCCCGGTGCCGGCCGACGGCCTGGCTCGACGTGCCGACGGGGTTGACCGAGAGGCCCTCGCTGAGCGGATGCATCATCAGCGCGACGTCCGCGTCGCCGAGCAGTCCCGGCTCCAGCAGTAAGGTCTTGCCGCCGCCGTGCTCCTCAGCCGGCGTGCCGACGGCGCGGATCGTGATGCCCAAGTCATCCGCGTACGGCGCGAGGGCGAGCGCCGCGGCGACGCTCGCGCCGGCGATCAGGTTGTGCCCGCAGGCGTGGCCGATGCCCGGGAGTGCGTCGTACTCGATGCACAGCGCGACCACGAACGGCCCGCTGCCGTAGCTCGCGCGGAACGCGGTCGCGACTCCGGCGACGCCGTGCTCGACGTCGAAGCCCGCCTCTGCCAGCACGGCCGCGACGCGGGCGGCCGAGCGGTGCTCCGCGAACGCGAGTTCGGGATCCGCGAGCAGCGCGCGGCTGAGCGCGACGACGGTGGCTTCGGATGCCCGGACGCGGGCGGCGAGGGCGTCGAAGAGGGGATCCATGCCTCAACTGTTCCACGGCGGCGTGACCCAGGGCTGCTCGAAACGAATCGCACCCGGTGACGGATCACCGAGATCCGCGGAATCACGCGGATCTCGCGTCGTCGCGCGGTGGTGCCGATCCGTTCGAGCAGTCCTGGCGCACGCGCGGGTCAATGACTGTGCAGAACCGCCCATGCGATCAGGCCGTCGATCCGACGGATATCGGCTCCCTTGCCGAGTTTGACCTTGATGTGGCCCGCTCTCGTCCAGAGTTCGAGTTCGGCGTTCAGATCGAAGGTGCCCGCGTTCTCGGTCGACCACATGTTGATCGCGGAGTAGGGGAGCGAGTACAACTCGACCTTCTTCCCCGTGATTCCCTGGGCATCGCGCACGATCAGGCGCTTCGTCGTGAAGGTAGCGGAGTCGCGGAACGTGCGGAACGAGGCGACCGCCTGTTCGCCTTCCACCAGGAGGGCGTGCACGTCGTCGGGAACGGGGATCTCCTGAGCGAGGGTCCAGGTGAGCAGCGGTGCGGTTTCCATGGGGTGATGCTCCCACGGCCCGCATGGCGCATCCGCCAGAATCAGAGCATGACCAACGCGGCTCCGGGCTGGTACCCCGACCCCCACCAGGCCAACACGCAACGGTATTGGGACGGAGTCACCTGGACGCAGCAGACCGCGCCCGCCCAGCCGGTCGCACCGGTGTACGTGGCGGCTCCGTATGTCGCCGTAGCTGCGCCCAGCAACGGATTCGCGGTGGCCGCGCTCGTTTTCGGCATCGTCGGCTTCGTCCTCACCCCGATCCCGCTCGGGATCGGCCTGATCCTGGGCGGAATCCCCGACATCCTCGCGATCGTGTTCGGCATCATCGGCCTGAACCGACGCCACCTCTTCGGTGGTCGCGGAAACGGGGCGGGGACCACGGGCCTCGTGCTCGGCGGGCTCGGATTCTTGTCGATCTTCATCGGCGCCGGCACGATCTGGTAGCTCCCGCTCCCCGCGAGATGCCTCTTCCGTACGCCCTGCCCGGCGTGTCGCGTGCAGAAGAGGCATCTCGCGGGGAGTGGCGGTCACACGTTCGCCGGCTCCAGCAGGCCCTCGAGGCGGGCGTAGCTCGTCTCCATGCCGTCGGTCATGCCCGTCGCGAGCACCGCGTCGCGCATCTCGGCGTTCGCGTAGGTGATCACCAGCGCCAGCAGCGTGCCGCCCTCGACCGGGGTCAAGGTCAGCTCGTTCAGCGTGGCCGGGAAGTCGGCGCCGATCATCGCCTCCGTGGTCACAGCCCGGTACGGCTCATCGGATTCGAGCAGCTCACCGGTGAAGCCGAAGCGCTCCTCGCCGCCGTCGCGCTGCCACTCGTAGCGGTAGCTGTCTCCGACCGACGTTGCGACCTCGCAGACCGGCATCGACCAGCCGTCGGGCCCGAGCAGCCACTTCTTCATCAGCTCGGCGTCGTTGTGGGCGCGCCAGACCTGCTCGACGGATCCGCGGACGACCCGGGCCACGCGCACCTGCGTGTCGCTGAGGACCTGCGCCTCGGCGGCCCGGTCGTTCGCGAAAGCCGCGAGGTCGGCGAGCACGTCGTCGATCTGCCCCATGGCCTGGTTCATGCCGTCGAGCATGCCCATCGCGATCTGCTGCTCCAGCTCGTCCAGCGAGCCGAAATGCGAGGTGGTGACCAGTCTCGAGCCGGCGTCGGTGCTGCTGAAATCGAACACCATCCGCGTGGTGGGCAGCTCGGTGTTCTTCTCGCCCGTCGCGTCCGCGAACGCGTCGAGCACCTCGAAGGAGTCGGGGGCGGACGCTGCGGTCCAGTCCCAGACGCCGAAGTGCTCGTCGCCTTCGGGGCCGGTCATCTTGTAGAGGCTGCGCCCGCCGACCGCAGCGTCGTGGCGGAGGAACGTGGCCGGATACGTCGGCGGGCCCCAGAAGCGCTCGATCTGGCGCGGGTCCGTGTACGCATCCCAGAGTCGTCGCTGCGAGGCGGCGAAGTCGGCGGTGATCGTGATGGTGAGGGTGTCGAGGTCCTTCTCGACGGAGGTGACTGGCATGAGCTTCCCCTTCAATCCTTGGTTTCTTCGGTCGTGGTGTCGTCGTCCTCGGCGAGGAGCGCATCCAGGCGGTCGATCCGCCCCCGCCAGATCTGTTCGAAGCCGTCGAGTAGGCGCTGCGCCCGGCGGATGGTGTCGGGGTTGCCGCGCACCATCCGCTCGCGCCCGCGCTGGTGTTTGCTCACGAGCTGCGCCTCCTCCAGGACGGCGACGTGCTTCTGCACCGCCGCGAACGACATGTCGTATGCATCCGCCAACTCCGACACGGATGCCTCGGCCAGCAACGTTCGGCGCACGATGTCGCGTCGCGTCGCGTCGGCCAGGGCGCGGAACATGCGGTTCACATCCGCATCGGAGAGTTCAGATACAACCATTTGGTTGTACGTTAGACCGCGGTGGTGGGATGCGCAAGAGGATCGTTGGTTGAGCTCGCCGCTGTTCGCTGGTTGAGCTTGCCGCTGTTCGCTGGTTGAGCTTGCCGAAACCATTCCTCCAATGAGGGTTTGGTTTCGGCAAGCTCAACCAGCGGAGGGGCGGCTCAACCAGCGGAGGGGCGGTTCAACCGGCGGAGGGGCTGGGTTCAACCGGCGGAGAGGCTGGGTTCAACCAGCGGAGGGGCGGCTCAACCGGCGGGGAGGCGGGTCAGTCGACCGGAGGCGTCGCCCGCTCGTCCAGCACCAACTGCAGGAACGCGAGGTCCAGCCACCGGCCGAACTTCACGCCCACCTGCGGCAGCAGCCCGACGCTCTCGAAGCCGAGCGACTCGTGCAAGCGAATGGATCCGGCGTTGCCCGCCTCGACTGCGGCGACCATCACGTGCTTGCCGATGGCGCGCGCCCGTTCGATCAGCGCCACCATCAGGATCCGACCGATCCCCGCGCCCCGATGCTCGGCGTGCACATAGGCGGAGTGCTCCACCGTGTTGCGGAAGCCGTCGAAGGGCCGCCAGTCGCCGAACGAGGAGTAACCGAGTACCGCATCCGCCTCGTCGACGGCGACCAGGATCGGATAACCGAGCCGCTGCCGGTCGGCGAACCAGGCCTCACGATTGGCGAGGTCGACGGTCGCGTCGTTCCAGATCGCCGCCGTGTTCAGCACGGCGTCGTTGTAGATGGCCAGGATGCCGGGGAGGTCGGCGGGGTTCGCGTCGCGGATCTGCATGGCTGGATTCTGCCGCACCTCGCGGGAATAGCCGCAGCGGGCGTAAAGTTGAGTCAGTTGAACTCAACTTTTCGAGCATCCACGGAGGATCAACGAATGCAGGCAGGTCAGAGGCCGTCGCCCGACGAGGCGAAGTCGGCCCTCGAGCAGTACGGCGTCAACCTCACCGCCATCGCCGCGAGCGGCAAGCTCGATCCGGTGATCGGCCGCGACGCCGAGATCCGTCGGGTAAGCCAGGTGCTGACCCGGCGCACCAAGAACAACCCGGTGCTGATCGGTGAGCCCGGCGTCGGTAAGACGGCGGTCGTCGAGGGGCTCGCGCAGCGCATCGTCGCGGGCGACGTCGCCGACTCGCTCAAGGGCAAGCAGCTGGTCAGCCTCGACCTCGCGGCCCTGGTCGCGGGCGCGAAGTACCGCGGCGAGTTCGAGGAGCGGTTGAAGGCCGTGCTCAAGGAGATCAACGACTCCGATGGGCGCATCATCACCTTCATCGATGAGCTGCACACGCTGATGGGCGCGGGCGGCGGCGAGGGTTCGGTCGCCGCGGCGAACATGCTGAAGCCGATGCTGGCGCGCGGCGAGCTGCGGATGATCGGTGCGACGACCCTCAACGAGTACCGCGAGTACATCGAGAAGGACGCCGCCCTGGAGCGTCGTTTTCAGCAGGTGTTCGTGGGCGAGCCCACCGTCGAGGACACGATCGCGATCCTGCGCGGCCTGAAGGAGCGCTACGAGGCGCACCACAAGGTCGCCATCAACGACTCCGCGCTGGTGGCCGCCGCCGCCCTGTCGAACCGCTACATCACCGCCCGGCAGCTGCCCGACAAAGCGATCGACCTGATCGATGAGGCCGCCTCTCGGCTGCGGATGGAGATCGACTCCGCGCCCGTCGAGATCGACGAGCTGCGCCGATCCGTCGACCGGCTCAAGCTCGAGGAACTCGCGCTGAAGAAGGAGAAGGACGACGCCTCGAAGGCGCGCCTGGCCAAGTTGCGGGAGGACTTGGAGCGTCGCTCCGCCGAACTGACCGCGTTGCAGCAGCGCTGGGAGGCCGAGCGCGCCTCGCTCAACCGCGTCGGTGACCTGAAGAACAAGCTCGACGGCCTGCGGATCGAGGCCGAGCGCGCCCAGCGCGAGGGCAAGCTGGAGCGCGCCTCCCGGCTGCTCTACGGCGAGATCCCGGTGATCGAGCGCGAGCTGGCGCAGGCCGAGCTCGACGACGAACCCGACGCGCCGCGGATGGTGAACGACTCGGTCACGGCCGACGATATCGCCGCGGTGATCGCGGCCTGGACGGGCATCCCCGTCGGCAAGCTGATGCAGGGCGAGACCGAGAAGCTGCTGCACCTCGAGACCGAGCTGCACCGCCGCCTGATCGGTCAGGAGAGGGCGGTCACCGCTGTCGCGGAGGCCGTGCGCCGCACCCGCGCGGGCATCTCCGACCCCGACCGGCCCACCGGATCCTTCCTCTTCCTCGGCCCCACCGGCGTCGGTAAGACCGAGCTGGCGAAGGCGCTGGCCGACTACCTGTTCGACGACGAGAAGGCCATGGTGCGCATCGACATGTCGGAGTACGGCGAGAAGTTCGCCGTCTCGCGGCTGGTCGGCGCCCCTCCCGGTTACATCGGTTACGAGCAGGGCGGTCAGCTGACCGAGGCCGTGCGTCGGCGCCCCTACTCGGTGATCCTGCTCGACGAGATCGAGAAGGCGCACCCCGAGGTGTTCGACGTGCTGCTGCAGGTGCTCGACGACGGCCGGCTGACGGACGGCCAGGGCCGCACGGTCGACTTCCGCAACACCATCCTGATCCTGACCTCGAACCTGGGCTCGCAGTTCCTGGTGGACCCGACGCTCTCGCCCGAGCAGAAGGAGGAGGCGGTGCAGCAGCTGGTGCGTCAGGCCTTCAAGCCCGAGTTCGTGAACCGGCTGGATGACATCGTGGTGTTCTCGGCGCTGTCGCGGACCGAGCTGGGCGAGATCGTCTCGCTGTACGTCGACCGGCTCGGTCGGCGGCTGGCCGAGCGCCGGCTGGAGCTGGCGGTCACGCCGTCGGCCCGCGCGTGGCTGGCCGAGCGCGGCTACGACCCGATCTACGGCGCGCGCCCGCTGCGCCGGCTGATGCAGCACGAGATCGACGACAAGCTCGCTCGCGCGCTGCTCGACGGCTCGATCCGCGACGGTGACACCGTGCTGGTGGAGCTCGCGGACGACGGCGAGAAGTTGACCGTGGCGGCCGGCGCGCTGGTCTGATGCAGAGGGGGTTGTCACTTCGTCCCGCGAGACGGAGTGACAACCCCCTTCCGCTCCTCCACAGGGGGTGCATGCGGGTGAGTTGTCCACAATCGGCGGATCGGACCAGCGCCGCCCGCGGGGGCGCGGCTAGCGTCGCAGCATGAACGTGCGGATGACGGAACTGCCGGCCGAGGAACGGCCCCGGGAGCGACTGCAAGCGAGCGGACCGGCGGCTCTGACGGACGCCGAGATGGTCGCGATCCTGATCGGCAACGGGGTGCGCGGAGCCAACGCGACCGCGGTGGCGCAGACGATGCTGACGCGGATCGGCGGAGTGGATGCGCTCGCACGCGCGGGGGTCGCCGACCTGACCCGGCACGCCGGGATCGGCCCGGTCGCGGCCTGCCGCATCGTCGCGGCGTTCGAGTTGCGTCGGCGGATGAGCCGTTCGGTCCGCACGCGCATGGTGCCGGACGCGGAGGCGCTCGCCGCGATCGCGGTTCCGCTGCTGGGCGACCGGGTCAGCGCGAGCGTCCTCGTGACGGTGACGGATGCCTCCGGCCGGCTGCTCGACACCGTGACCGTCGCCGAGACCGCGGGAGCGCATCCCGCGGTGCCGGCCGCCGAGGTGTTGGCCGCCGTGCTCGCGCGGGGCGGAGCGGCGTTCGGCGTCGCGCACAACCATCCGGGCGGATCCGTGGGGCCGTCGCTGACGGATCCGGCCGACACCGAGGCGCTGCGGGGCGCGGCGGACGCGTGCGGGGTCCGGCTGATCGCCCACATCGTGGTCGCAGCTTCGGACTGGGCCGAGATCTAGGCTTTACAACACCGACGAACTCGAGATCACCGACGAAGGAGAGAGCATGCGCGCAACGGTCTTGTACGGCGAACGGGATATCCGACTCGAGGAGGTCCCCGATCCCGTGCTCTCGACCGGCGACGACGCGCTGGTGCGCGTGGTGGCCGCGTGCGTGTGCGGATCCGATCTGTGGCCCTATCGCGGCGTGGTGCCGACGCCGTCGCCCAAGCGGATCGGGCACGAGTTCATCGGAGTCGTCGAGCAGGTCGGCGGGGCAGTCACCCAGGTGAAGCCAGGCGACTTCGTGATCGCACCGTTCTACAACTGCGACGGCAGCTGCGTGAACTGCCGCAACGGCGTCTCCACGTCCTGCCTCAACGGCGGCTGGTGGGGTGCGGATGACCGCAAGGGCGTGCTCGCCGACGGCGGCCAGGGCGAGTTCGTGCGCGTTCCGCTCGCCGACGGCACCCTCTTCCCGATCGGCATCGACCCGGCGCCCGAACTGATCCCGAGCCTGCTCACGCTGGCGGACGTGATGGGCACCGGGCACCACGCCGCGGTCTCGGCCGGTGTCACCGCCGGCTCGACGGTCGCCGTTGTGGGTGATGGAGCGGTCGGGCTCTGCGCGATCCTCGCCTCGAAGCGGCTTGGGGCGACGCGGATCATCGCGATGTCGCGCCACGCCGACCGCCAGCAGGTCGCGCTCGAATTCGGCGCGACCGACATCGTCGAGGAGCGCGGCGAGGACGGTGTGGCGGCGGTGCAGGCGCTGACCGGCGGCATCGGCGCCGACTTCGTGCTCGAATGCGTCGGCACCAAGGAGTCGATGGACCAGGCGCTGCGCTCGGCCCGCCCGGGCGGAATGGTCGGTTACGTCGGCGTGCCCAACGGCGGCCCGGAGCTACCGGTGCGGCCGATGTTCAACCGCAACGTCGGCGTCAACGGCGGCGTCGCTCCGGTGCGCGGCTACATGGCCGAGCTGCTGCCCGACATCCTCAGCGGCGCGATCGATCCCGGGCGCGTCTTCGACCTGCAGCTGCCCCTGGCCGACATCGCCGAGGCCTACGCCGCGATGGATGAACGCCGCGCGATCAAGTCCTTGGTGCGTCCGTAGCCGATCCCCGCGAGACGCCACTTGTGTACGCCTGTCACGGCGTGTCGCGTACAGAAGAGGCATCTCGCGGGGAGGGACAGCAGGCCACTCGGGGGCGGGCGGACTCTCGCGGGGCGCGGTGTCCGGCGGGAGGATGAGGGCATGAAGCAGTTATCAACCGCGGCGGTCGCGGATGCGGCCGTCACGCTCGGGGTCGCGGTGCGGGTGGCGCCCGCGAGCCTGCGACCGGTGCTCCCGGGGGTCACGTTCAGCGGCCCCGCCCATCCGATCACGCACCTCGGCAGCGTCGACGTGCTGTTGGAGACGATCGATGACGCCGAGCAAGGCGGCGTGCTGGTCGTCGACAACGGCGGCCGTTCGGACGAGGCGTGCGTGGGCGATCTGATCACCCTGGAGGCGAAGCTCGCCGGCCTCTCGGGAATCGTGATCTGGGGCCTGCACCGCGACACGGCGCAGCTGCGCGAGATCGGGCTCCCGGTGCACAGCCTCGGCGCGTACCCGTACGGCCCCCGCCGGGTTCCGCCGGCCGGGCGTGCGATGCGGGCCGCCTCCCTCGACGGCGCCGCGGTGGTCGAGGGCGATCTGGTGGTCGCGGACGACGACGGCGTGCTGATCCTCGACGCGGCGCGGCGCGACGAGGTGCTGGCCACCGCCCGCGGGATCCAGGAGACGGAGCAGGCTCAAGCCGAACGGATGCGCGCGGGCCGGAGCCTGCGCGCGCAACTCGACTTCAGCGCCTACCGGACGCAGCAGGCGGCGGATCCCGCGCTCACCCTGCGCCGCTACCTGCAGCAGCGCGGCAGCGCGATCGAGACCTGAGCGAAGCCGTGACCGTTCTGGAGACCGCCTGGCGCGACCTCGGTGAGCAGCCGAGCGCGCTGGCCCGCGTGCGACCCGGCGGTCAGCCCGACCTGCCGGCCCGGCTGCCGGTGGCCGACCTGGTGCGCGACGCGGTCGCGACCGTCTCCTTGCAGGCCGCGCTGCTCGCGGGGGCGGACGAGGTGGCGCTGGATCCCGATCGGATCCGCACCGCCGTGACCAGCGAGCGGCACGCCCTGCTGAACGGGGAGCGTCCAGCGGTGTGGGCCGAGCTCTCGGGATTCTGGTTGACCGGTGACGGCTGGCTGCGCACGCACACCAACTACCCGCACCACCGGTCACGGCTCCTGGGGGTGCTCGGGCTCGGCGACTCGACCTCGAAGGAGGAATTCGCGGCGCGGCTGCTGCAGCGCGGTGCCCTCGAGGTGGAGGAGGCGGCGGCCGAGGCCGGCGCGGTGGCGGCCGCCGTGCGCGGGCCGGAGCAGTGGCTCGGGCATCCGCAATCGCACGCGGTACGCGAGACACGGCTGATCGGGTTCCGGCCCGAAGCGACGCGGGAGCCGGTGCGCAGCCTGGCGGGGGTGCGTGTCCTGGATCTGACCCGCGTGATCGCGGGCCCGGTCGCGACGCGGACGCTCGCGTGGCTCGGGGCGGACGTGCTGCGCGTCGACGACCCGACGCTGCCCGAGCTGCCCTGGCAGCACCTCGACACGGGAGCCGGCAAGCGTTCGACGCTGCTCGACCTCGACGATCGACGGGATCGAGCGCGCTTCGGTGAGCTTCTGGCGACGGCGGATGTGCTGGTCACCGGGTATCGACCGCAGTCGCTGGAGCGGTTCGGATTCGAGCCGCGCACCGGGGTGGTCACCGGCTCGCTCAGCGCCTGGGGACGCATCGGTCCGTGGGCGCAGCGCCGCGGATTCGACAGCATCGTGCAGACGGTGAGCGGCATCGCCGTGATCGAGGGCGGCGAGAGGCCCGGCGCCCTGCCGGCGCAGGCGCTGGATCACAGCGGCGGCTATCTGCTCGCGGCCGGGGTGATCGCGGCGCTGCGAGGCGGCGGCGGCTCGGTCCAGGTGAGCCTCGCGCGAGTCGCGCAGGAACTGTTGGACCTGCCTCGGCCGGGCACAGTCGGCGTCGACTCCGGTCGGGCCACCGTCACGACGCAGCGGACCGCCGTGGGTGAACTCACCGTGCCGCTACCGGCACCGGGGTACCGCGGCGCTCCCGCGGATTGGTCGGCACCGGCGCGGCCGTGGGGCGGCGACGAGGCGCTCTGGCTCTGAGACGCGAGCACAACCTCGGCTGAGAGTGTCCGTCATCGCCGATCAGGGCTGACGGCGACTCTCAGCCGAGGTTGTGTTCGGTCGCCGCCTCCGCGTAGCGGATCAGCAGGGCAGCCAGCTCGTCCGGCGCCGCCAGCGCCGGGAGATGCCCCGAATCGACGACGTCCGGCTCGATCCGCAGCCGCTCCCGCACCAGGCGCTGAGCGAAGGCGAGCGGGAAGAACCGGTCGTCGCGTGCAACGACCGCGCGCGTCGGGATGCCCGCCCAGGCGGACGGTACCCACGCGCGGGCGAACGGTCCGTCGGATTGCGGGAACTCGCCGCGCGCCTCCGCCTCGCCGACGACTTCCGCGGGGACGTCGTGCAGAAAGACCTCCAGCGGATCGAAGGCCCGCTCCGGGTCACGGCCGGCGGCGAGAGCCGCGGCGATGCGCGCCGACTCCTGACCCGTCTCCTCCCACCACTGCCCGGGCGTCTCGCCGGGCTTCGGGATCATGGCGCAGACGAAGACCAGCAGGTCGATCGGGATACGCGTGGCCAGCGCCACCGCCGTGAACGCGCCGAGCGACTGGCCGACCACGACCCAGCGCGTCGCCGGCGCGGCTCCGCTCTCGTCGACGGCGGTCACCGCGACCTCGGCGTACTCCTCGATCCCGGCGTTCGCGTCACCCGCGGGGAGGGGCACCGAGACGGCGACGTGGCCCGCCGCCTCCAGCAGGGGCGCGACGCGGTACCAGTACCACGCGTCGCCGCCCGCGCCCGGGATCAAGAGGAAGTGCGCCATCCGCCCACGTTACGCCCGTGGCAGGCCGAGCCCCTTACGCGCGCCACCACTGGTCGAACATCGACAGCGGCACCTGGCGCTTGTGCTCGGTCGCGAGGTACCGCGCCTCGATCGCCTCCGCCACCGCGGGATCGACGTCGAGCCCCTCGAGGAAGTCGTCCAGCGCCTCGTACGTCAGGCCCAGGTTCGCCTCGTCGGTCTGCCCCGGGTTCTCGTCGAGCAGGTCGGCGGTCGGCGCCTTCTCGTACAGACGGGCGGGGGCATCCAGATGCTGCAGCAGCGCCTTGCCCTGCCGCTTCGAGAGGCCGGAGAGCGGCAGCACGTCCGCTCCGCCGTCGCCGTACTTGGTGAAGAAACCGGTGACGGCCTCGGCGGCGTGGTCCGTACCGACCACGAGCATGTTCGCCTGGCCGGCGATCGCGTACTGCGCCACCATCCGCGCCCGCGCCTTGACGTTGCCCTTCACGAAGTCGCGCAGCGGCTCGCCGGTGGCGTCACCGAACTCGGCGGTGAAGCCGTCGACGGCGCGGCCGATGTCGAAGGTGACCTCGCGGTCGGCGCGGATGAAGTCCAGCGCGAGCTGCGCATCCGCCTCGTCGGCCTGCACCTTGTACGGCAGCCGCACCGCGATGAAGGAGGCGTCGCCGCCGGAGGCGCGGACGGCCTCGACCGCGAGCTGGCAGAGGCGGCCGGCGAGGCTCGAGTCCTGGCCGCCGCTGATGCCGAGCACGAGGCCCTTCGCGCTGGTGTGCTGCAGGTATTCGGCGAGGAATCCGCTGCGGCGTTCGACCTCGGCGGCCGGATCGATGACGGGGGAGACGTGGAGATCGGAGATGATCTGCTTCTGGGCTTCGCGCACGGTGTAACGCTACTCGCACGCGGCGTCCGGCTCCTCGATCGAGACGGGCGGGTTCATTCGCCGGGCTCGGGCAGCGCCTCGCCGTGGAAGGCGGCGCGGTACTCGCTCGGCGACGTGCCGTTGACGGCCCGGAACTGGCGGGAGAAGTAGAAGGCGTCGCCGTAGCCGACCGCCCGGGCGATGTCGCCGATCGCGGCCTCGGTCGTGATCAGCAGCTCGCGGGCCCGCGCGCTGCGCAGGCGCTTCACGTATTCGACCACGCCGATGCCGGCCGACTGCTTGAACCGCGCAGAGAAGTGCGACACGCTCATCCCCGCCAGCTGCGCCAGTTCGGTGACGCTGGTCGGTGCATCCAGGTGCTCCCGGAGGTAGTCCTGGGCCAGGTGGATGCGGTCACCGGATTCCGGGGCGCCGCGCTGGCGGTCGGACGCGAGCTGGGCCAGCAGGTTGTACGCCGCGCCGGTCGCCGCGTACAAGCTGGCCGTCGTCTCGTCGCGTTCCAGGGCCAGCACCGCGTGCTCGATCAGCGCCTTCGCCGAGAACGCGTCGCGCGCGGCGACGACCGGGGAGACCGGGTCGCCCACGATCGCGGTGATCAGCGTCGGAGCATCCGCCCCGGCCGCATGCAACCACCAGATCGTCCAGGGATCCTCGAAGTCGGCCCAGTAGCGGTGCGGCATCCCGGCTGGGATCACCGCGACCTCACCCGGGTGCACCGGCGTCGTCGAGTCGTCCAGCATCAGCCAGCCGCGGCCACCCGTGCAGAGGATCACCACGTTCTCCTCCGCTCCGCGGGACCGGGAGCGACCGTGCGCCGCCGCGTGCGGGAAGTGTCCAGCATCCGTCACCAGCAGGCGATCGGTGATCGGGGCCTGCAGGGCGGCGCTGACCAGTGGTTTCGGGAGAACGCGGAGGCGTTGGCCCGGGAATCCGTCGGGGAGCAGCATGCGGGTGAGTGTACGCCCATCGGGGAATCGTCCAGCAACTCCGTCAGAACAGTCATTCAGGCCCCCGCGGCACGCTCTTAGGCTGGCGCCATGCTCACCGATGAGTACCCCTCTTCCCGGTACGTTCCCGTTCCGCTCGCGCCGCAGCTGCCGGCGCGACTCACCATCACGCTCTGGGATTTCTCCTGGTACGTCCGCACCGGACCCGGTGAGCCGTTCGAGGATCTCGATGCGGTTTTCATCCAGGCCGTCGACCGCGGTTACAACACCGTGCGGATCTGCGCGATGCCGTTCCTGCTGTTCGGCTCCGGTCTGGACACCAGCGCGATCGAGCTCGGACCCCTCGGCGGCGGCTACGCCCAGCGGGTGCGCTGGTACGACGTGAAGGCGCCGACCGTGATCGACGGGCGGGCTCACCTGCTCGCCCTGTTCGAGGCGGCGAAGCGGCACGACGTGTTCGTGATCGTCTCGTCCTGGGAGTACCAGCAGTCCTCGGCCTTCGCCACCGAGCGCGCCTGGTTCGACGCGCTGATGGCGGTGCCGCCGGAGCAGCGCGCCGAGCGGCTGGCCGAGGCGCACGCCGGCCTGATCGCTTTTCTCGCCGAGCACGGTCTCGACGACCGGGTCGCCTTCGTCGAATTGCACAACGAGGTGCAGGCCGGGCACCTCACCGAGGGACTCGACTACGACCGTCGTGATCTCGACGCGGCGACCCTCGCGCTCAATCCGCGGCTGACGCGCGGTATCGACCGCTTCCACGAGCTGGCGCCGAGCGTGCCGTGCTCCGTCAACTACGCGCACGTTCCGGTCGGTGGGATGCGCGGCATCCCGTGGAACTCCGACGTGCTGGTGGTGCATCCCTACATCTACGGCGTGCTCGACGACCTGATCCGCGAGTTCGCGCTGCGCCGGCCGATCGAAGAGTTCGCGCAGGACGCGGCCGCCGACGCCTTCCTGCTGCCGGACGCGCCGCCGATCGCGGAGTGGACGCTGCCCGAGGACGCGCAGTGGAAACTCACCGCCACGATCGTCGGCAAGGGCGAGATCTACGCGCACGACTGGGGCGACGCCGCCGCGATCGACCGCTACCTCTACGAGCACTATGGGCCGCACGCGTTGGAGATGCGCGCCACGCTGCGGATGTGGATCGCGGTCGCCGCCGACCACGCCGCACTGCGCGGCATCCCGCTCGTCTTCGGCGAGGGCTGGGTCGGCTACACCCCGCTCGAGGGCGGCTTCGAGGAGGGTCCGATCGGCGCCGAGTACTGCCGCCTGGCGATGCGCGAATCGCACCGGGTGGGAGCGTGGGGCAGCATCGTCTGCTCCAACGCCGCCCCGCAGCATCCGATGTGGGCCGACATCGCGCTGCAGCGCGAGTGCAACGCGCTCTTCGTGCACGGTGGTTGAGCCTGCCGAAACCATCTTCGTAGCGGATTGGTTTCGGCAGGCTCAACCAGCGGACACAGGCTCGACCAGCGAGTGACTACAAGAACCCCAGAAACACCCCGCACCACCACAGCAATCACGGCGTCAAGGAGGACACCATGACCACAGAACAGCGATTCCCGCACCTCAGCCGACGCGGCTTCTTGTACGGCGCGACGGCGCTCGGCTCGACCGCCTTCCTCACCGCCTGTATGGGCTCGAGCAGCGGCGGCGGTAGCGGATCCAGCGGCATCGTGCTGCAGTCCTCCCTCTCCGACCCGGCGCCCAAAGCCGCACTCGAGGCGCTGGTGAAGGACTACCCGACCGGTGGCGTCACCCTGAACACGGTCGCGATCGAGCAGTTCCGCGCCCAGCTCTCGACCTACCTCACCTCGGGCAACCCGCCGGACGTGCTCACCTGGTACGCCGGCTCCGTCGCCCGCGACTACGCCAGCCAGGATCTGCTGCTCGACCTCTCCGACATGTGGAGCGGCAGCGGCGCCGCCGCCGGCTACTCGGCTGCGCTGAAGGATCTCAGCACCGACGCCACCGGCAAGCAGATCTTCCTGCCGACGAACTACTACTGGTGGGGTGTCTTCTACCGCAAATCGGCGTTCCAGGAGTGGGGTGTCGAGGTGCCGACCACGTGGGACGAGTTCATGGCGCTCTGCGAGACCCTGCAGGGCAAGGGCATCGTGCCGTTGTCCAACGGCATCGGCTCCACGCCGTGGATGGCGTCGGGCTGGTTCGACATCCTCAACCTGCGCGTGAACGGCGCGGACTATCACAAGGAGCTCCTGGCCGGGAAGTCGTCGTTCGACTCCACCGAGGTGAAGAACGTGATGAAGTACTACGCCGACATCGTGCCCTTTATGGATCCGAACGCTCCCTCCTACGCCTGGCAGGATGCGGTCACGCCGCTGGTGCAGAAGAAGAACGCGATGTACCTCGTCGGCGCGTTCATCAGCCAGAACATGCCGGAGGGCGACGGCGACGACCTCGACTTCTTCTCGGTCCCGGTGATCGACTCGGCCATCCCAACCGCGGAGGAGGCGCCGACCGACGGCTACTTCGCCAGCGCGAAGACGAAGGATCCGGATGCCACCAAGGCGTTCCTCGCCTACCTCGCCAGCGCCGAGAGCCAGTCGGCGTTCATCGAGGCGTCGCAGTCGTCGAACCTGCCCACCTCGCCCGACGTCGACACCTCCGGCTTCTCGCCGCTCGTGCAGAAGGGCGTGGAGATGCTGAACAACACCGATCAGATCACGCAGTTCTTCAACCGCGACTCCTCCGACGACCTGCAGACCACTGCCGACGCGGCGTTGACCAAGTTCATCGCCCAGCCGGGTGACGTCGACGCGATTCTGAAGGACTGGCAGACCGCCGCCGACAAGGTGTTCAACCCGTGAGCAGTCAGACCGCCCTGCGGCCGGCGGATGCGCCGCTCACGGATGCGCAGCGGCTCGCGAGTCGGGGCCGCGGCGCCCGGCGCCCGCGCGGAACCCGGCGGGTCACCCGCGTGCCGCTGGTGGTCTGGCTGTTCCTCCTCATCCCGCTCGCCGTCGAGCTGGCGTGGGTGTTCTGGCCGGCGATCAACTCCTTCTACCTGTCGCTGACGCGCTGGAACGGCGTCGGCACTCCGGAGTTCATCGGCACCGACAACTACACCGACCTCGCCTCCGACCCGATTTTCGCGACCGCGCTGGTGAACAACGTGATCTGGGTGGTCGGCTTCGGCGGCCTCTCGGTGGTGATCGGGCTGGCGCTCGCCGTGGCGCTGAACAAGCCGCGCCGCGGTGTGGGCTTCTACCGCAGCGCGATCTACCTGCCGATGGTGTTCTCGCTCGCGGTGACCGGCCTGTTCTGGCGGGTGATCTACCAGCCCGATGGTGTGGTGAACAGCTTCCTCGGCGCGATCGGGCTCGGCGCCCTCGAGCGGCAGTGGCTCGCGGATCCGCAGCTCGCGCTGTACGCGGTGCTGATCGCCGCGGTCTGGCGCCAGTGCGGCTACATCATGGTGCTCTACCTGGCGGGCCTGAAGGGTGTGGATCCGACGCTGGAGGAGGCGGCAGCGGTCGACGGCGCCTCGCGCTGGCAGCGGTTCTGGAAGATCGTGATGCCGCAGCTGCGGGGTGTGAACGGCGTGGTCTTCGCCGTCACGGTGATCGACTCGCTGCGCACCTTCGACATCGTCTGGGCGATGACCCGCGGCGGCCCGTACAACTCGACGCAGCTGCTCTCGACGTACATGTTCCAGGAGAGCTTCACGGTGCTGAACCTCGGCTACGGATCCGCGATCGCCGTGATCATCTTCCTGCTCGCGATCGTCTTCATCATCACGTACCTCGTGCGTGCCTCGAAGGAGGAGGACTGACATGGCGGCCATCGCTCCCGTCGCTCCCGCCCGCGCCACGACGCCGCGCCGAAGGGTGCGCGGCTCCTGGGTCTTCCACGCGATCATGGGCCCGGTCGCGCTGCTCTGGGTGCTGCCCATGGTCTTCGTGGTCTTCGTCGCCATCCGCAGCTTCGACGACATCACCGGCAACGGCCTCGGCGCGCTGCCGGCCAGCTTCTCGTTGGACGGCTTCGTCACCGTGTTCACTGCCGGGCTCGTGGGCGAGGCGCTGGTCAACTCGCTGATCGTCACCGTGTTCACGGTGTTCTTCTCGCTGCTGCTCGCCTCCTGGGCGGCGTTCGCGCTGAGCCGGTTCCACATCCCGTTCCGCCGCGGAATCTTGCTCACGATGCTCGCGGGCAACCTGCTGCCGCCGCAGATCCTGCTGATCCCGGTGTCGCGGATCACCGAGGGGTTGGGCATCTACGACACGCTCGGCGCGCTGGTGGTGGTGCAGGTCGGCTTCGGCCTGGGCTTCTACACCTTCGTGCTGCACGGTTTTATGCGCTCGATCCCGGCCGAGATCTTCGAGGCGGCGCAGGTGGACGGCGCCGGCGCGATCCGCACCTACTGGCGGATCATCCTGCCGCTGTGCCGCCCGTCGCTCGCGGCCCTCGGCGCTCTAGCGACCACCTGGATCTGGAACGACCTGATCTGGGCGATGACGGTGCTGCGCACCGAGTCGAACTTCCCGATCACGGCGGCGCTGCTGAACATCCAGGGCGGTTACGTGAGCCAGTGGAACGTGGTCGCCTCCGGCGCGGTGGTCGCGGCGATTCCGACCGCGATCGTGTTCTTCGCCTTCCAGAAGCAGTTCGTCTCGGGCCTGACGCTGGGCTCGGGCAAGTGACGGCTGAGCGGGCGTCCGTGCAGTGGACTCTGCGCACGGCGGCGACGCAGTACGTGGTGTCGCTGCTGGCCGACCCCGAGTTCGGCGACGCACTGGCGCTGGACTACTGGGGCCCGGCGACGGATGCGCCCGTGGCGCCGTGGGCCGAACCCGCGCGCTTCGTGGGCTACGCCACCCGAGCGGATGCCGCGCCGCTGGAGTACGCCTCGGCAGGCCAGCGGCACGTCGCGTTCAGCGAACTGCTGCTCGATCGCGGCGACGGGCGCACGGGCGCGCGGTGGACGGTACTCGCGGACGAGGTGCTCTCGTCGGCAGCCGGGCTCGCGGTGCCCTTCGTCGATGAGACGGGTAGCCTGCGGCTCACGCTGCGCTACGCCGTGTCGCCCCAGCACGACGTGGTGCGTCGCTCCGTGCTGCTGGAGAACCTCTCCACAGACACGGTCGAGCTGCGTCGCGCCTTCAGCGCCGGCTGGAACGTGCCCGTCGGGCAGGCGGCGCGGATCGACTACCTCGCCGGCGCCTGGTCGTACGAGACCAACCGCCGCCACGTCGAGCTGGAGTGGGGCACCTTCGCGATCGGCTCGCGCCAGGGCGTCACCAGCATGACCTTCGCGCCGACGATGACCCTCACGGCGCTGCCCGCGCGCGACTCCTTCAGCCGGCCCGCCGGCGACGCGTACGGCGTCGCCCTGGACTGGAGCGGATCGTGGCGGATGCAGGCCGACTCGGCCCCGCTGGGCCAGAGCATCCGCGTCTCGGCCGGGCTCGACGAGGACACCACCGTGATCACCCTGCTGCCGGGGGAGTCGTTCGCGTCGCCGGATGCGCTCGGCGTGTTCAGCGCGGCGGGAGCGGACGGTGTCTCGGCGGCCTGGCACGCCTTCCAGCGCACCCTCGCCCGCGACCTGTTGCTGCGGCACCGGCCGATCGTCTACAACTCCTGGATGGCGACCCGGTTCGACGTGACCGTGCAGCACCAGACGGCGCTCGCCGAAGCGGCGGCGGAGCTCGGCGTCGAAGTCTTCGTGGTCGACGACGGCTGGTTCGTCGCCCGCAACGATGACGACGCGGGACTGGGGGATTGGACGCCCGACCCGGCGAAGTTCCCGAACGGCCTCGGCGAACTGGCCGACCGGGTGCTCGCCCTCGGGATGCGCTTCGGCCTCTGGATCGAGCCCGAGTGCGTCAACCCGCAGAGCGAGCTTTACCGCGCGCATCCGGACTGGATCTACCGCGCCGAAGGCCGACCGCTGGTGAGCATCCGCAACCAGTACGTGCTCGACCTCGGTCGGCCGGAGGTGGTCGACTGGATCTGCGCGACCTTCCGCCGGCTGCTCGGATCCGCCCCGATCAGCTACCTCAAGTGGGACATGAACCGCCCGGTGACCGACGGCGGCCGCCCCGGTGACCCGCACGGGCGCGAGTGGTCGCTGCAGCACACCCGCGGCTACTACGCGGTGCTGCGGATGCTGCGCGCCGAGTTCCCGGACGTCACCATCGAGGCCTGCGCCAGCGGCGGCGCCCGGATCGACAACGCGGTGCTCGCGCTGTCGGACGTGGTCTGGACCAGCGATCAGGTCGGCGCGCGCGACCGCCTGGTCATCCAGGACGGCTTCCTGCGCGCGTATCCGGCCCACGTGATGAGCTCGTGGGTCTCGGACGACGCCGGGCACCGCGATCGGGCGGCCGTCTCGCTGGGCTACCGCTTCGCCGTGGCGATGGCCGGCGTGCTCGGCATCGGCTCGGACGTGCTGGCGTGGAGCGCGGCGGAGCGCGAGGAGGCGCGCGAGCGGATCGCGTTCTACCGCGACATCCGCGAGGTGCTGCACCACGGCGTGGTGGCGACGCACGGATCGCCGACGGGGTTCCTGTACTGCGTGGAGTACGCCGAGCCGGACGGCAGCGTGGTGCTGTTCGTCTACGACCAGGATCGCGACCGCTCGCGCGACCGGGAGGCGCCGCGCGTGTTCCCGACGCTGCTCGCCCCGGGCATCCGCTACCGACTTCGCGGTTCGGACGCCGAGTTCAGCCGCGAGAGCGCGCGCACGCTGGGTGTGCCCGTCGGCTTCGCCTGGGCGCCCGACGCGGACGTGCTGGTGCTGGATCGGGCGTGAGGGCGGGGATTCCACCATCAGCCTTCGCACCCACCCCTTCGCTGGTTGAGTAGGGAGGCCGCTTGCGGCCGACCGTATCGAAACCCTTGCACCTGCTCTTGAGGGTGGGCGCGAGGGTCTCGATACGCGTCGGCCGTGGCCGGCCTTTGGCTACTCGACCAGCGAGAGGGGTGGACCGCGGAGGGGGGCGCCGTGGCGGGCGCGGGGGAAGGAGGCGTCGTCCCGTGTCGAGCGGTTCACCCTCTTCGCTGGTTGAGTAGGGAGGCCGCCGGCGGCCGACCGTATCGAAACCCAGGCACCTGCTCTTAAGGGCGGGCACATGGGAAGGAGCTTGTACCGAAGCTACCCGCCGCGCTTGCCGAAATCGCTGAGGGGGTCTGGTCGAGCGTGCGCCGGACACAACCTCGGTTGAGAGTCTCCGTCAGCGCCGATGAGCGATGAGCGTCGATCTCAGCCGAGGTTGTGTCCGCGGCCCCCACCTACTCGCGGTGGAACAGCAGCAGATCGGGCAGGCTGGTCGCGAAGTAGTCGGTGCTGCCGTCGGCGCGCTTGGCCTGCGGCACCTCGATGTCCAGCCGTGCCTCGCCGAGGGTGGCGGGCGGATGCTCGGTCGACAGCCCGGCGGCGGTGCGGGCGTGATCCCACGCCGCGAGGGTGCGGCCCTCGCCGCCCTCCCAGGGCTGGAAGCGTCGTGACTCCAGCAGCAGCACCGCCTCCTCCGCGCGGCCCGCGAGGGTCAGCAGTTCCGCGAACTCCACGGTCAGGTCGTCGCGCCGGAGCACCGATGCGCGCTCCGACTCCAGGCGCGCGAGCCGCACGGGCGCGGGATGCCCGAGCCGGGCGGCGAGCTGGTCGAGTTCGTAGAGGAGTCGAGCATCGTCGGGCGCGAGTTCGTGGGCTCGGCTGTACAGCGCCCAGGCGGCGGCATCGTCCCCCTCGTCGTTGTAGGCGGCGAGTCCGGCGTTGCGCGCGGTCACCGCATCCGCCGGGCCGCTCGTGAGCGCGTCGCGCCAATGCTCGATCGCTTCGGTGCGTCGGCCGTTGTCGTAGAGCAGCGTGCCCAGCAGCGCGTGCGCGCGTGCGTCGTCCCGGTCCAGCGCCGCCACGAGCGCGTCGTGCGCGTCGAGCCCGGCCGGGAACGACCGTTCCGCCGCCTCGATCGGCACCGCCTCGCCGGTCAGCCCGCCGAGCAGGTAACCGGCGATGGTGGTCGCGTCGCCCGCGCCGAGCACCGCTCCCGCACCGCCCGCGACGTCGCGCAGCAGCCGCTCGGCCGCCGCCGTCTCGCCGAACGAGGCCAGATCGAGCGCGACGTCGATGCCGTCGAAGCCGGTGGTCGGTGCGACGCCCGCGAGCGCGAGCGCGAGTCGGTCCAGCGGATCCAGCCGGAGGGTCGCGTCCAGCAGCTCCGCGGCCTCGACGTCGCGGCCGAGGTGCCGCAGGCAGACCACGGTCAGGGCGCGCGCACGGAGGTCGTCGGTATCGAGGCGTGTGGCGGTGCCGAGGTCTTCCAGCGCGGTGCCGTGCGAGCCGGCCGCCGCCGCGATCCTGGCCGATTCGAAGAGTGCGGCGTGCGCCCACTTGCCGTCCCACGCCGCCTTGCCGAACGCCTCCGCCGCGTCGTCGAAGCGGCGCAGTCGACGCAGGATCAGGCCGCGCAGGTAGAACGCTTCGCCGTCCTCGGGATTGCCGTTGCGTGCGGTGAGGCGGGCGATCGCGGTGTCGATCCGATTCAGCGCGAGCGCGTACTCGCCGCGGCGGTAGGCGTGATCGGCGAGGGCGAGGTTCACCGCGGCGTGTCCCGGGTCGCGGCGCAGCGCCTCCTGCCAGTACGGCAGCGGCGAACGGGTCGGATGGCGGTACTGCTGCAGGTGCACGCCCGTGCGGTGGAGCTCGTCGACGGAGGCGGTGTCGCCCGGGGATGCGGGCTCGGTGGCGACCTCGGGTTCCGGGCCGGCATTCTCGACGCGTTGGTACGCGATCACGGTGTGCGCGCCGTCCATCACGGTGACGGCATCCGCACCCTCCGCCTCGATCTCGGCGACGAAGGGCTCGCCCGGGCGCAGTTCTGCGCTCCATTCGCGGAGCACGCTCTCGCCACACAGGAGGCGGATCCGCGCGTCGAACGCGCGGGTCGCCGCGACCCCCAACCGCACGGATCCGCCCGCCGAGGAAAGGTGCACCGCCGCTTCGCGGTTCGCCTGGTGCGCCACGCCGATGCCGCTGATCGGGTACCAGTACTGCGAGAACGTCTTGGTCTCGCCCGGCATCAGCCAGGCGAAGTCGGGCTGGTTGTCGGTGTACACGCCGGCCATCAGCTCGACGTAGGGGCCGTCGGAGTCGGTGAGTTGCGCATCCCACGCGTGCCCGAACGCGGCGTCTCCCCAGGTCCACTGCTTCTTGCCGGGGGCGAAGCGGCGGTCGGCCCAGTGCACGAAGCCGGCGTCGGCGCGGTGGTCGTAGCCGCCGAAGAACGACTCGCGGGTGTGCACGACCATGTACGAGGTCGGCACCGGGATGTTGCGGTAGAAGTCGATGCGATCGGCGCCGGGAGCGGCTGCGGCGCGCGCGGGGTAATCGACGCCGTAGTACGGGCGATCCGCCGCCGGGAACGCCGTGATCGCCCGGCGGGCGTGATCGGCGACGAAGCGGACGTCGCTCGGGAAGAACGACTGGTAGTCGTTGTGCACCCGGGCGGCGACGTTGGCCCACCAGAGGAAGGTGTGCTTCTCGCTGGTGCGGTTGTGCAGCCGGACGTCGAGCTCGACCAGGCTCGAGTCGGGGCGCAGCCGCACGCCGTGCATGCCCTTCATCCGCGTGAACGGGTCGTGGTCGCTGCACCAGGCGACGACGGATCCGTCTTCGGAGCGCTCGATCGTCGCATTGGTGGGCAGGTAGGTGCCCGGGCGGTGGTGCTGCGGCCAGTTGAACTCGACGCCGCCGCTGATCCAGGGGCCGGCGAGGCCGACCAGCGCCGGCTTGATCACGGTGTTGCGGTAGAAGAAGTCGTAGCCGGTGGTCTTGTCGTAGCCGCTGTAGATCCGGCCGCCGAGTTCCGGCAGGAGCACCACCTGGACGAAACGGTTCTCGAGCACAATCGCCTGCCATTCGTGGTCGACGGCCTCGGAGGCGATCCGATCGATGAACGGCAGCGGATACACGCGCCCGCTCGAGCCCTGGTACACGCGGCGATCCAGGAACATCGGCAGCCGGTTCGGCTCCTCGGGGTGGTACGTCGGCAGGATAATCCGGGTCTCCCACGCGGCGGCCCCGCCGTCCTCCAGGATCAGCGTTGCCTCGGCGGGCGCCGCGATCAGCGGCGCGGGTTCTACGTCGACTCCCATGCAGGCCAGGTTATGCAGCGTTCCCGGGCGGGTGGAATGGTCGCAGTGTTGCGGTCACCTGGATGTTTCTCTGAACGTCGCTGCCGTCGGTTCCCCCCGATCAGTGGATGGGGTCCGAACGGCCTGCATCTTTCGGGGTGCTCGTCCGGTTACCTCGGATCGGATGGTAGGTAATAGCTATTCTGTCTAGCTATACTGCAGACATGACCGCTGAGACCCCGCGAGATCGCATCCTCGCCGCGGCCGATGAGCTGTTCAACGCGTACGGCATCCACGCGGTGAAGCTGAGCGACATCATCGCGCGCGCACGCGTCTCGGCCTCCCGGGTGTACTCGGAGTTCGTCGGCAAGGATGCGATCGTGGTCGCGGTGCTCGAGCGTCGGCACGTGGTCTGGACCTCGCGGCTGCGCGCCGTCGTCGAGGCCGCCGCGACTCCGCGCGAGCAGTTGCTGGCCATCTTCGACTTCCTCGCCGAGTGGTTCGCCGAGGAGGACTTCACCGGCTGCTGCTTCCTGAACAGCTTCGGCGAACTCGGCCGCACCTCGGCGGACGTGGCGCGGCTCACGCGCGAGCACAAGGGCTGGTTCCTCGACTACGTCACCGGCGTCGCGAACCGTGGCGAGCACCCGCCCCACGTCTCGGCCGGGATCGTGCTGCTCGCGGAGGGTGCGCAGGTCACGGCCGCGATCACCCGCTCCCCGCAACCGGCTTTCGACGCACGCGCCACCGCCGCACTCCTGCTCCCGACCGCCTGACGGCCCCGAAGCCACCCGAACCGAACGGACCCTGAGATGGGCACTCTCCTTTACGGCGCACCCCCCGCCGCGCACGCCTGCGACGACCGCGTCCTGGCGCACCTGCAGATCGTGATCACGAACAAGTTCCGCCGCGGCGAGGGCTTCCTGCTCTCGCTGGAATCGGATCCGGTGGCCGGCGTCGGCCGTCGAGCCCTGTGGCTGCATCCGAACATCGCCCTGCGGTTCCAGTTCGAGGAGGTGCGGATGCCCGCCATCAACCCGGCCTGGGTGCGTCTGCTCGCCGACGAAGCGAACAGCGGTCGCGGCCTGCGGATCCTGCCGGAACCGAGCCAGGAGCGCGCCGCCGAGCGCGCGGATTCGGCGATCGCCTCGTGACCGCGGCGACGCGACTCGCACCGCCGTCGCCGGAGGTGGCCGCATTGATCGAAGAGCTGATCGCGGCGCTCCGGGCGGCGGATAACCTCAACGCGGGCTTCATCGAGCACCTGTGCGGGCAGTTGCGCGCGGTGCTGCCGCCCGACGCGGAGTGAGCCGCTCTCCGTGTCCGCTGGTTGAGCCGATCTTCGCTGGTTGAGCTTGCCCTTCGCTGGTTGAGCTTGCCCTTCGCTGGTTGAGCTTGCCCTTCGCTGGTTGAGCTTGCCGAAACCACAGTTCCCTGGTGGGGTGTGATTTCGGCAGGCTCAATCAGCGTCCGCCGGCGTCAGGCGCAACCGTTCGCCGGCGCCGCCCTAGCTGTAGTTCCCTGGGACGTTGTTGTCGCTGACGCGGCTGGCTGGGGTGGATCCGCCGATGCCGGTGTGGGGTCTGTGG
>JABMLH010000016.1 GCA_013205085.1 Microbacteriaceae bacterium VKM Ac-2854
GGCTCCATCCCACAACGCGACAGACCCGCCGGCTGACGAGCCACACCTCCGCACCTCCGACCCCCGCTCATGCGAGCCCGCACATTGATAACTCCACAGCGTTTTCGGCCCCCGGTGCGAGGTTAGGTTAGGATTGGCTTACCTCCCCGCCTCGTCTCGAAAGTACCTCCCTCGTGCGCCTGAACCGTCGAATCCTTCCCGTCATCGTGAGCATGGTGGTGAGTGTCGGCCTGCTGACGGGGTGCACCTCCGCGGCTCAGGCAGGCGACGCTGCGGTCACGCCTCGGCTGAGTGAGGTCACTGCGGTGGCCGATCCCCAGACTGCGGTCGACCCGTCGACCGCGGTGATCGATGCTGCCGCGGTGGCGCCGATCACGGACGGTGCGCAGCAGCTGCCCGCCACGGTTGTGGATACGCAGGGCACCACCGTCACGGTGACGGACACCTCTCGCATCCTGGCGCTCGACCTCTACGGTTCGCTCTCGCGGATCGTGTTCGAGCTGGGGCTGGGCGACTCGGTGGTCGGCCGCGACGTGTCCAGCGACTTCGAGGAGATCGCCGATCGACCGCTGGTCACGCAGAACGGTCACGATCTGAATGCGGAGGCGATCCTCGACCTGGCGCCGACGGTGATCATCACTGACTCGAGCCTCGGCCCGTGGGACACGATCCTGCAGATGCGCGACGCCGGAATCCCGGTCGTGGTGGTCGACTCGCACCGGTCGATCGGCACGATCGACACCCTGGTCGACGAGGTATCGGCCGCCGTCGGTCTCGCTCAGCGTGGCGAGATCCTGAAGAGCCGACTCGACGCATCGATCGCGTCGACCATCGCCGACATCGCCGCGATCGCGCCGGCCGACGATGCTCGGAAGCTGCGGATGGTGTTCCTCTACGTGCGGGGCCAGTCCGGCATCTACTACCTGTTCGGTGAAGGCTCGGGCGCGGACGACCTCGTCACGTCGCTCGGCGGCATCGATGTGGCGGCGGAGATCGGTTGGTCGGGGATGCGTCCATTGACGGACGAGGGACTGATCGCGGCGGCGCCGGACCTGGTGCTGATGATGACGGGAGGCCTCGAGTCGGTGGACGGCGTGGACGGACTCCTCGAGGCCGTGCCGGCGCTGGCGCAGACGCCGGCCGGACAGAACCGTCGGGTTGTGGACATGGCCGACACCCAGATCCTGAGCTTCGGTCCGGACACGCCGCGCACGCTGGAGGCTCTCGCCGTGGCGATCTACGCGCCGGACAGCGCGCGGTGACCGCCGTCATCGAAGGCTCCGTCGCGGTGGCCCGACCGGTGCGTCGAGCGCGGGCGGTCGCGCTCGTCCTCGGCGTGGCGTTGGTCGTGACCGCGATCGTGTCAGCGGGGCTGGGCCAATTGTCGGTGCCGCCGGGGGAGATCCTCGGCTCGCTGGCGAACCACGTCAACCAGGTGCTGCGGTCGCTCGGGGTGGGCTGGCTGCAGTTGCCGGTGCTGGAGCTGCCGACGCATCCGAACGGCGACGCGACCCTCTGGGCGATCCGGTTCCCCCGGATCGTGATGGCGGCGGTCGTCGGCGCGGCGCTCGCGGTCGGCGGCGCGGTGATGCAGGGCGTGTTCCGCAATCCGCTGGCGGAACCGGGGGTGGTCGGGGTGTCGGCCGGCGCGGCGTTGGGCGCGAGCGCGGTGATCGTGTTCGGTCTGACCGTCTTCGGCTCGTTGACGGCGCCGGTCTTCGCGTTCCTCGGCGGGTTGGCCGCCACCTTCATCGTCTACCTCACGGCGCGAGTCGGTCGGCGCACGGAGGTGGTGACGCTGGTTCTGACGGGCATCGCGGTGAACGCGGTCGGCGGCGCGGGCATCGCATTGTTCACTTTTCTCGGCACGACGCAGCAGCGGGAGCAGATCGTGTTCTGGCAGCTGGGTTCGTTGAACGGCACGCGCTGGCAGGATGTGGCGATCGTGCTGCCGATCACCGTCGCGGGCATCGCGGCCGCGGCCCTCCTCGCGCGTCGACTCGACCTACTGGCCCTGGGGGAGCGGCAGGCGCAGCACCTGGGCGTGCCGATCGAGCGCACCCGGATCGCGGCGATCGTGGTGGTGGCGGGGCTCACCTCGGCGGCCGTCTCGCTCTGCGGAATCATCGCTTTCGTGGGTCTGGTGGTGCCGCACCTGATGCGGATGCTGCTCGGCCCGGCGCACCGCGCCCTGCTGGGCACGAGTGCGCTCGGCGGGGCGCTGCTGCTGGTCTGCGCGGATGCGGTGGCACGTACGGCGGTGCCGTACGCGGATCTCCCGATCGGGATGCTCACCGCTCTCGTGGGCGGCCCCTTCTTCTTCTGGCTGCTGCGCCGGGCGCGCGTGAACTCGGGCGGTTGGGCGTGAACGCGCCGGCACTGCGGGCGGTCGGTGTCGGGCTGACCTACGGGGCGCGAGCAGCCTTGCACGATGTCGGGGTGTGCATCCGCCCGGGCGAGCTGGTCGCCCTGATCGGCCCCAACGGCGCGGGAAAATCCACTCTGCTCTCGGTGCTGGCGGGGGATGCGCCGGAGGCGACCGGATCGGTGTCGCTGGACGACCGTGAGGTGGGCGCGTTCCGTCCGACCGAGTTGGCGCGGCGGCGATCGGTGCTGACGCAGTCGAACGAGGTGTCGTTCCCGTTCACGGTCGAAGAGGTCGTCGCGATGGGGCGGGCGCCGTGGCCCGCGTCGGACGACGACGAGGCACACGTCGCCCGCGCGTTGGCCGACGCCGAGGTCGCCGATTTCCGGGAGCGGCGGATGCCGCACCTCTCGGGCGGCGAGCGGGCCCGGGTGGCCTACGCCCGCGTCCGCGCGCAGGGCTGCGACCTGATGCTGCTCGACGAACCGACGGCGAGCCTGGACATCCGGCACCAGGAGCGCCTGCTCGCCCAGTTGCTCGCGCACAGCCGCGCGGGCGGATCGGTCGTGGTGGTCTTGCACGACCTGAACCTCGCGGCGGCGTACGCCGACCGCGTTGTGCTGCTGGAGCGGGGCCGCGTGGTGGCGGACGGTCCTCCGGCGAGCGCGCTCACCTCGGCCGTACTCAGCGATGTGTACCGCCACCCGATCCGGGTCGGTGTCGACGGTGAGGGTCGGATCACGATCACGCCGGAACGCTCGCGCCCATCGATCACGGACCGGAAGGACTCCGATGCATAAGCCCCTCCGCAGGCTCGTTGCGGGCGCGGCGCTCGCGCTCGCCGTCGTCGCGGCACTCCTGGTGGCGACGCCCGCCTGGGCCGCCGGGAGTGTCACGGTCACGTTCGCCGACGGGCTCACGGCGGCGGACCCGGACTACGCCACTCCGATCACCGTGTCGGGCTCGGGATTCCAGTCGATCCAGGGCGGCTTCGGCGGCATCTACGTCCTCTTCGGCTGGATCTCGGGCAGCGGTTGGGGCCCGAGCGCCGGTGGGACGGTCGGCGAGGACTACCGCTACGTACCCGACTCGGAGTCGAAGGACAACGCCGGCTTCGAGCGCTTCGTGGCGTTCCCGGGCAGCGAGACGGAGTCGGCGGCGAACGGAACGATCGCGCTGGACGGATCGTGGACGGTCGACATGGTCATTCCGGCCGGAACCTTCCAATCCCAGGATCGCAACGGCACCATCAGCTCGGTCGACTGCACCCAGGTGCAGTGCGGCGTGATCACGATCGGTGCGCACGGCGTGAAGAACGCGAACAACGAGACGTTCACGCCGGTGGACTTCGGGTCTCCGACCGCGGCCGCGGCGGAGGGTGCTGCGGCGGATGGTGCGGCGGCGGCACCGGCGGAGGCTGCGGCGGCCGGATCCGCGCGGGTGGGTTACACGGCCGCCTCCGCGGTGGCGGGCAACGCGCTGGCCTTCACCGGCCAGGGCTTCTCACCGTCGGAACAGGTGGTCGCAACCCTGGACGAGGGTGTGGTCGCGGTCGGTCCGCTGACGGCGGGGACGAGCGGGGAGGTCGCGGGGGTGCTGCCGCTCCCAGCGGACCTGCGGGCGGGCACCCACCTGCTCACGCTGCGAGGAGCCGCGTCGGGGGCTGTCGCGGAGAGCGAGCTGACCGTGAGCGCCGCGGCCTCGGCCAGCATCCCGACCACGGTGAGTGCGACGGCCGAGCCGATCTGGCCGTACCTCGCGTTGGGCGCGGCGATCCTGATCGCGGCCGGGTTGCTGATCGCGAGCCTGATCGTGGGGATGGTGCGGCGAGGTCGGCGGCGGAAGGCGCGCACGGCGTCGGCGTCGGCGGCGTCTTCGGCGTCTGCGTCGGCATCGGCATCGCCCGGCGGAGCGCCTGCGGCAGAGCCGTCGCCCGCCCGTGCAGCCGGTGCATCCGCTACCGCCGCGCCGTTCGTGGTCACGCCGGATCAGGCCGACACCGAGGTGCTGCCGATGGCGACCCGATGAGGGCGCCGCGTCGATTCGCCGCCGCGGTGCTGCTGGCGGCGTCGGTGGTGATTTCGGTCACGGTGATCGGCGGGCCGATCGCCGCGGCGGAGGGCGTCGGGATCGACGTGGCGGTCCCGGAGGCCGCCACGGGCTCGCCGGGCGCGATCGTGAACGCGCAGCTGCGCTGGGGACTGAACCGGGAGAGTTCCGGCGGGGCGTTCGCGGGCGGGTGCAACTTCCTCAGCGCGGGAGCCGCGGGCGACTCGGGCAGCGCACGCGTCTGGACCGAGTCGGACGGCCTCTACGCCGCGAACTCCGGATCCGTCAGCATCGAGAAGGCCACGGCGGCCGGCGGCTGGACGGCCGCGAGCTTCGCGACGAAGTGCCTCGACCCGTCGGGCGCGGCCGTGACCGCCTCCTCGCTCACCTCCAGCACGCAGACGCAGGTGGTCATCGATGGTGGGCGCGGGTCGGCCTCGGCCAGCGGGCTGTCGTTGAGCTGGACCGGCTCGTTCACGGTGGCGTTCTACGGCGGCATGACCTATTGGACGGTCACGGATCCGCAGCTCACGCTGGACGCCGCCGGCAACGGATCGCTGACCGCAACGGCCAGCGGCTACGGCGCGAGCATGCACGACACCACGAAGTGGGACGTACTCACGCCGCGGAGCATCGTGCTCGCCGAGTTGCGCGGCGTGCCGTTGGACTCGACCGGATTCGCGGTGCTGCCCGAATACCTCGGCGTGGCGAGCCAGCTCGGCGGCCAAGCGGCACGGACGAGCGACAACGCCGCGTACTGGGGATCCTTCCCCGCCAGCTTCCTGCAGTTCCAGACGCTGACGGGGCAGGTGGGCTACTGGCTCACCTCCGGCGGGCAGCGCGATCCGGCGAAACCGGCGACGACGCTCTTCGTGAACTACGACGCGAACGCGCCGGCGGTCACGGCGCCCGTGGACGCGGGCGCACCGAGCGCCGCGCAGACGCCGGAGAACTCGGCGGCGGAACGGCCGGCGGGCACGGCGGCGTCTGCTGCGGCTGCGGCTGCGGCTGCGGCGCCCGCGGCGGCGGGGCTGACCGGCGACACCACAACGGTGGTCCGTGACGACGGCAGCGCTCTGGTGCCCGAGCTCTCGGCGGTGGATTCGACGCTGCTGCTGGTGATCGGGGGCATCGTGCTGTCGCTGCTGGTGAGCATCCTCGCCGTCCGGGCGATGATGGGGCTGCCGCTATTGCCGTGGCGACGCCCCGCGCATCCGGCCGGGTGAGATCGCGACTCCGCCTCGATCTCCCCGCAACCTCCTGCAACCTTCCCGCGCGTAGCGTCGGGCGAAAGCGCCGAAGACGGCGCGCGACGACGAAGTCGATGGAGGACACCAACCATGACGCTGTACGCGGATTCCCCGGCCCCGAGCTCCACGCCCGACGAGGCGCCGGCCGCCCACGACAACCCCAACGTGTACGCGAATCCCGGAACCGCGGGATCCGTTGTGAGCTTCCGTTCTCGGTACGACCACTTCATCGGCGGCGAATACGTCGCGCCGGCGAAGGGGCAGTACTTCGAGAACCCCACCCCGATCACCGGTAAGACCTTCTGCGAGGTCGCCCGCGGCACCGCGGAAGACATCGACCGGGCGGTCGACGCCGCCTGGAAGGCCTTCGCCTCCTGGGGGAAGACCAGCCCGACCGAGCGCTCGAACGTGCTGCTCAAGATCGCCGACGCGATGGAGGCGAACCTCGAGGCGCTCGCCGTCGCCGAGACGTGGGAGAACGGCAAGCCGGTCCGGGAGACTCTCGCCGCCGACATCCCGCTCGCGATCGACCACTTCCGCTACTTCGCGGGCTGCATCCGCGCCCAGGAGGGCGGGGTCAGCGAGCTCGACCACGACACGGTCGCGTATCACTTCCACGAGCCGCTGGGCGTGGTCGGCCAGATCATCCCCTGGAACTTCCCGATCCTGATGGCCGTGTGGAAGCTCGCGCCGGCCCTCGCCGCCGGCAACTGCATCGTGCTGAAGCCGGCCGAGCAGACCCCGGCCAGCATCCACGTGCTGATCGACCTGATCAAGGACATCATCCCCGCGGGTGTGCTGAACGTGGTCAACGGATTCGGCATCGAGGCGGGCGCTCCGCTCGCGTCGCATCCGCGCATCCGCAAGATCGCGTTCACCGGTGAGACCACGACCGGCCGCCTGATCATGCAGTACGCGTCGGAGAACCTGATCCCCGTCACGCTCGAGCTGGGTGGCAAGAGCCCCAACGTGTTCTTCGAGGACGTCGCGGCGCAGAAGGACTCCTTCTACGACAAGGCGCTCGAGGGCTTCTCCTTCTTCGCGTTGAACCAGGGCGAGGTCTGCACCTGTCCGTCGCGGGCGTTGGTGCAGAAGTCGATCTACGACGGCTTCGTCGGCGACGGCATCGAGCGGGTGCGGAAGATCAAGCAGGGCAACCCGCTCGACGTCTCGACGATGATCGGGGCGCAGGCCTCGAACGACCAGCTTGAGAAGATCCTGAGCTACATGGACATCGGCAAGCAGGAGGGCGCGCGGTTGCTGATCGGCGGCGACCGGGCCGACCTGGGCGGCGAGCTCAGCGGTGGCTACTACGTGAACCCCACGGTGTTCGAGGGCAACAACTCGATGCGGATCTTCCAGGAGGAGATCTTCGGGCCGGTGCTCTCGCTGACCAGCTTCAGCGACTTCGACGACGCGATCTCGATCGCGAACGACACGCTCTACGGCCTCGGCGCCGGCGTGTGGAGCCGCAACGGCGCCCAGCTCTACCGGGCGGGGCGCGCCATCGAGGCCGGCCGGGTCTGGTCCAACACCTATCACCAGTACCCCGCACACGCGGCGTTCGGCGGCTACAAGCAGTCGGGCATCGGGCGCGAGAACCACAAGGTGATGCTCGACCACTACCAGCAGACGAAGAACCTCCTCGTGAGCTACGCCGAAGGCCCCATGGGCTTCTTCTGAGTTCCGCGTTCGTCCCGATAGGGGGTTGTCACTCCGTCCCGCTTCCGTGGGACGGAGTGACAACCCCGCAACCCGCTGAGAGGAGAAAGCTGATGACGTACGACAGGGTCGATGTCACGCCGGAGGCGGCCGAGATGCTGCGGCGGATGACGGCGCAACACGGCCCGCTGATGTTCCACCAGTCGGGCGGCTGCTGCGACGGCTCATCGCCGATGTGCTTCCCGGTCGGTATGTTCCGCACCGGCGCCGCCGACGTGCTGCTCGAAACGCTGCACGTGGACGGCATCGAGCAACCGATCGAGTTCTACATGTCGAAGTCCCAGTTCGAGTACTGGAAGTACACGCACCTCAGCGTCGACCTGGTCGACGGGCGCGGCAGCGGCTTCAGCGTCGAGGCACCCGAGAACAAGCGCTTTATGATCCGCTCCCGGATGCTCACCGACGACGAGTTGGTCGAGTTCGGCCTCTTGCCGCAGGCGGCGCGCAGCTCCTGACCCCGCGAGATGCCTCTTCTGTACGCGACACGCCGCGCAGGACGTACAGAAGTGGCATCTCGCGGGTCGGATCAAGTCCCTCGCGGCTACGGCGCCGTCGGCGACACCGGAACGCCCGTGCTGCTCACCAGGTTGATCGTGCTCCCCTTCGCGATCGACCGTCCGGCGAGCGGATCCGTGTTGACGATCGTTCCGGCGGCGGCCGCCGAGCCGGTGGTCAGCTGCGCGCCCACAACGAGTCCGGCGGCCTGCAGCTTGGCCGTCGCGGCCTGCACGCTCAGACCCGCCACGTCCGGCACGGTGACCATCGGCGTCTGCAGCATGGCGGCGGCCGGGGCGGTGAAGGGGTCGCCGCCGTACGTCTGATCGAGCAGGGTCATCGTCGGCTTCCAGAAATAGTGCCGTGAGACGTCGATCGGCCCGTAGGGGAAAGTCAGGTTCGCCATACTCGTGCGGACTCCGTCGACCGGACCGACGTTGCCGAGCCAGAACGCGAGCGAGGCCTTCGAACTCGCGCCGACCGTCCAGATGTCGTAGCTGTCGTCGGTCGTCCCCGTCTTGGCGATGTGCTCGATGCCGTCGTTCGGGTTGGAGGAGACGCCCGTTCCCTGCAGCAGCACCTGCTTCATCGCGTACTGCATCCCGTGCGCGATCTCGGGCGCGACCGCCTCCGTGCAACTCGACTTCGGCGGCGCGATCTCGGCGCCGTCCGCGTCCTCGATCGCGTCGATCGCGATCGCGGAGCAGCTGATTCCGTCGTTCGCGATCCCGGCGTAGGCGACCGCCATCGACAGCGGCGCGATGGTGTTGGTGCCCAGCACGGTAGCCGGGGTCTGCATCAGCGCGGATCCGTCGGCCGGATGCACACCGAAGGCCTCCGCCGTCTTCCGGATGCCGCACAGGTCCAGCTCGTGGGCCATCCCGATGAAGCCCGTGTTGATCGAGTTGACCGTCGAGGTGATCGGATCGAGCGTGTCCGCGTCGGCCGCGGGGGTGTCGTTCTTCGGGTTGAACGGATCGGACGGATCCGCCACCCAGGTACCGTCGCAGCTGTCGGTGAAGTTCGTCCAGTCCTTGCGCTTGGAGTCGAATCGCTCGACCAGTGTGTGCCCCTCCTGCAGCCACTGCGCGAGGGTGAACACCTTATAGGTCGAGCCGGTCTGGAAGCCGCCGCCGCCGCCCATCGACGCGTCGACGTTGAAGTTGATCGCCGAGTAGTTCGCTCCGGTCGCGATCACCGTCGGATCCTGGCTGTAATCCTTGTTCTGCACCATCATCAGCACCCGCCCGGTGCCGGTCTGCACCGAGACGGCGGCCGATCCGAGGTCGAAGCGGGGGTCGACCTTGGGCACCAGTTCGTCCAGGGTGCCCTGGCTCGCGTTCTGCACGTCGAGGTCGAGGGTCGTGTACACCTTGAGACCGCCGCGCTTGAGCGCTGCGAACCGCTCGTCCTCCGTCGCGCCGAGCGCCGGGTCTGCGCGCAGGATGTGCGTGACGTAGTCGCAGAAGTACGCCGCGTTCCCCGCCGTCTGGCAGCCCGTCGACGGCTGGGTGATGGTCGGCGTGATCGCCTCCGCGATGGCGGCGTCGTGCTCCTCGGCGGTGATCTTGCCGTACTCGAGCATCTGATCGAGGATGTAGTCGCGCCGCTCCCGAGTGACCGCGTAGCCGGTCGCGGCTCCGTTCGTCTCGTCGTCCGGCAGGTCGAAGCGGAACTTCGCCGGGTTGTTCACGATCGCGATGAGCGAGGCGGCCTGCGCCAGGCTGAGTTGGGCAGCCGTTGTGTCGTAGTAGTAGTTGGCCGCGGCCTCGATGCCGTAGACCGTGCCGCCGAACAGCGCGATGTTGAGGTAGCCGAGCAGGATCTCCTCTTTCGAGAAGCGCTTCTCCAGCCCGATCGCCAGACGCATCTCGGCGACCTTGCGCTTGGCTGTCGTCGCTGTCGCCTCGTCGTACGCGGTGGCCCGCGCCGCCGGGTCGGAGATCGACTCCGCCTTCTGCACCAGCACGTTCTTCACGTACTGCTGCGTGATCGAGGAGCCGCCCTGCACCTCGGAACCGAGCACGTAGGTGCTGGTGATCGCGCGGATCGTGCCTTGCAGGTCGATGCCGCCGTGTTCGAGGTAGCGCGGGTCCTCGCTCGCCACCACCGCATCCTTGACGACCTGCGCGATCTGGTCGTCGGCGACCTCGATCCGGTTCTGGTCGTAGAACGAGGCCAGCAGGGTCGGGTCGTCGCGGTCACCGGCGTAGATGTCGGTCTTCTGCATCAACTGACCGACTTCGAGGTAGTCGGGCAGGTCGTTGAAGATGCCGATTGTGCCGGTAGTGCCGAAGCTGGTCAGCGCGACCGCCGGCGCCACGCCCAGCGTCGCGAACAGGCCGGCGAGCACGCTCATGATCACGAAGCCGAGCGTCGCGCCGAACGCGCGGCCGACGGTGCGACGCGGTTGCAGGATGGGGCCGGTGGGTCGTTTCATGGCCTTTGCACCATAAGCTCCGGACGCCTCAGCATCGGTGCGCAACGCTGGCCGCGAGCCATCTCGCCCCTCAGCCCGCGGGGGCCGCCGTCGAGGTCGCCGTCGGCACCGGCGTGGCGGTGCCGCCCGGCGCCGTGCCGCCCGGCGCCGTGCCGGTACTCACCTGCAGCGAGATCGCCGCGCCGCTCTGCGCGGCGGTGCCGGCCGCCGGAGACGTCGCGACCACCTGCCCCGCCGGCAGCGTCGAGTCGACCTGGCTCGCCGAGCCGATCGTGAAGCCGCGATCGGTGAGTCTCGACGTCGCCTCGGCCACTGTGTCGCCGCTCACATCCGGAACCGTCGTCGATGTCGCCCGGCCCGACGAGCTCGCGAGCATCGCCGCCGGCGGCGCCGCGAAGTCGTCACCGCCGTACTTGTTGTCGATCGCGGTCATGATCGGCTTCCAGATCGCGTGCCGGGAGGTGGCTGCCGAGACGGTTCCGGAGTCGCCCGTGATGCTGATCGTGCGCAGGTTCATTTTGGAGCCGTCGTCGAAGCCCTTGATGCTGCCGACCCAGACGGCGAGTGAGGCCTTCTTGCTCGCGCCGGCGGTCCAGACGTCGGCCGCGTAGTCCGTGGTACCGGTCTTGCCGATGTGCTGGATGCCGTCGTTCGGGTTGGACGAGACACCGGTGCCGCTGGTCATCACCCGCTGCATCGCGTACTGCATGCCGTGCGCGACGTCGGCCGTGACCGACGCGGTGCAGCTCGACGCGGGCGGCGTGACCACGTTGCCCGACGAGTCCGTGATCTTGTCGATCGCTACCGGCGTGCAGGTGGTGCCGTCGTTCGCGATGCCGGCGTAGGCCACCGCCATCGTCAGCGGGGCGATCTCGTTCACCCCGAGCACGGAGGACGGGTAGTCCACCAACTCCGCGCCGTCGGCCCGGTGCACGCCGAAGGCCTCGGCGGTGGATCGGATGTCGCAGAGGTCCAGCTGGTGCGCCATGCCCATAAAACCGGTGTTGATCGAGTTCGTCGTCGCCTGCAGCGCCGTCATGGCGGAAGCATTCTCCGAGGCGGAGTCGTTCACCGGGGAGTACGTCCCCACGATCGCGCCGCCCTCGCAGGAGGCGGGGAAGGAGGAAAAGCCGCTGGTCGGCGACGCGAAGGACTCGTTCAGGGTGCGCCCGTTCGAGAGCCAGTCCGCCAAGGTGAAGACCTTGTAGGTCGAACCGGTCTGCACGCCGTCGCCGCCGCCCATATCGGCGTCCACGTTCAGGTTGATCGCGGAGTACTGCGCACCCGTGGCGATCACATCCGGATCCTCACTGAACTCCTTGTTCTGCACCATCGCAAGCACCCGCCCCGTGCCGGCCTCGACCGAGACCGCCGATCCGCCGATGTCGAAGCGGTTGTCGGTCTCGGGCACGTAGGCGTCCAGCGACGTCTTCGCCGCCGCCTGGATATCCAGGTCGAGCGTGGTGACGATGTCGTAGCCGCCGCGGCGCAGGTTCGCGTAGCGCTCATCGTCGGTCGCACCGAAGGCGGGGTCGCTGCGCAACAGGTAGGTGACGTACTGGCAGAAGAAGCCGGAGCCCGAGATGCCGTTCGCCGTCGCGCATCCGGTCGAGGGCTGGGTGATGTTCGGGCTGATCGGTTGCGCCGCCGCGGCCGCCGTCTCCTCCGCCGTGATCGAACCTTGCTCGTGCATCGCGTTCAGAATGTAGTTGCGTCGCTCCAGCGTCTGGGCGTATCCGTTCGCCGCGCCGTTGTCGGCGTTGTCCGGCTGGTCGAAGCGGAACTTCTCCGGGTTGTTCACGATCGCCATCAGGCTCGCCGACTGGTCGATGCTGAGCTGGCTCGCGCTGATGCCGTAGTAGTAGTTGGCCGCGGCCTCGATGCCGTAGACCGTTCCGCCGAACAGTGCGATGTTGAGGTAGCCGAGCAGGATGTCGTCCTTGGAGTACTCCTTCTCCAGGCCGATCGCCAGGCGCATCTCCTTCAGCTTGCGCTCGGGAGTCGTGGCCGTCGCCTCCGCGTAGGCGGCGTTGCGCGCATCCTCATCCGTGATCGCCTCGGCCTTCTGCACCAGCACGTTCTTCACGTACTGCTGCGTGATGGACGAGCCGCCCTGGGTGTCGCCGCCGATCACGTAGGTGCTCGCGATCGCGCGCACCGTGCCCTGCAGGTCCACGCCGCCGTGCTCGTAGAAGCGCGGGTCCTCCGCGTCCACCGCCGCGTCCTTCGCGCTCTGCGCGATCTGGTCCCAGCCCACCTCGACGCGGTTCTGGTCGTAGAACGACGCGAGCAGCGTGGTGCCGTCGCCCGCATAGATGTTGGTCTTCTGCATCAGCGTGCCGACCTCGAGGTAGCCCGGCAGGTTCTGGAACAGCCCGATGGTGTTCGTGGCGCTGATCCCGGTGAGGGCGAGGGCCGGCGTCACGCCCACGGTCAGCAGAACCCCCGCGATCACGCTCATCCCGACGAAGGCGATCAGAGCGCGCAGCGAGCCGCCGAGGGTGCGGGAACCGGAGGAGGGTCGAGCCATGAAGCGGAGGGTCCTTTCGGCGCGCTCGGCGCGGTGCGGGCGGAGAATTCCGAAGGTGACAGTACGTGACGGGTCCGAGAGTCGGAGCGACTCTGTGCGCGCCTCTCCCGATTTCGGGGGAGATGGTCAGCGGACGCCAATGAACGCGCAATGCGGCCCGCAGCGCAACCTGCAGTGCGACCCGCGGTGCGGCATCGTGACGCAACATTCAGCCGCCAGGCGTCGGACATCCGTATGGTTGCACTGGTGCGTCCGCGCGCCGGCTCCTCGCAACGCTCCCATCCCGCTCTTGGCAGAAAGCACCGCACATGGCCTCGCGCATCTACAACGACGTCACCGAACTCGTCGGTAACACCCCGCTCGTCCGTATCCGTCGCCTGCCGGGCGCCGAGCTCGCCACCGTCGCAGCGAAGCTGGAGTTCTACAACCCGGCCAACAGCGTGAAGGACCGCATCGGCGTCGCGATCATCGACGCCGCGGAGCAGGCCGGCGCGCTGCAGCCCGGCGGCACCATCGTCGAGGGCACCAGTGGCAACACCGGCATCGCGCTCGCCCTGGTCGGTGCCGCGCGCGGCTACAAGGTCGTCCTGACCATGCCCGAGACCATGTCGAAGGAGCGCCGCGTGCTGCTGCGCGCGTACGGCGCGCAGATCGTGCTCACTCCGGGCAGCGAGGGGATGAAGGGCGCCGTCTCGAAGGCGGAGCAGATCGCCGCCGAGACGCCCGGTGCGATCCTGGCGAAGCAGTTCGAGAACGCGGCGAACCCTGCGATCCACCGCGCGACCACCGCTGAGGAGATCTGGGCAGACACGGACGGCGAGGTCGATGTGTTCGTCGCGGGCATCGGCACCGGCGGCACCATCACCGGCGTCGGGCAGGTGCTCAAGGAGCGCAAGCCCGGCGTGCAGATCATCGGCGTCGAGCCGATCGACTCGCCGCTGCTCACCCAGGGCACCGCCGGTCCGCACAAGATCCAGGGCATCGGCGCCAACTTCGTCCCCGACATCCTCGATCGCGACGTCTACGACGAGATCATCGATGTCACCTTCGACGACTCCGTGCGGGTCGCGCGGGATCTCGCGACCCAGGAGGGCATCCTCGGCGGCATCTCCTCCGGCGCGATCATGTGGGCGGCGCTCGAGGTGGCCAAGCGCCCGGAGAACGCGGGCAAGACCATCGTCGCGGTCGTCTGCGATTTCGGCGAGCGCTACATCTCCACGGCTCTGTACGCCGATCTGCTCGACTGACGACCTGCCGTCGGGCCGCCGCGAGATGCCTCTTGTGTACACGTCTCGCGGCGTGTTGCGTACACAAGTGGCATCTCGCAGGGGAGGGATCGGATGAGCGTGCTCGGACGCCTCCGCGAAGACGTCGCGAACGCGCGCGCCCATGACCCGGCGGCGCGTTCGGGCCTCGAGATCGTGCTGACCTATCCGGGAGTGCACGCGGTCTGGGTGCACCGCCTCGCGCACCGGTGGTGGCGTTCACCCGGGCTGCGGCTGCCGGCGCGGCTGCTCTCCCAGCTCGCTCGCGCCGCGACGGGCGTGGAGATCCATCCCGGCGCGCGGATCGGGCGGCGTCTCTTCATCGACCACGGCATGGGGGTCGTCATCGGCGAGACCGCCGTGATCGGCGACGACTGCATGCTCTATCACGGCGTCACCCTGGGCGGGAAGTCGCTGCGCCGCGAGAAGCGCCACCCCACCCTCGGCGCGGGCGTCACGGTCGGCGCTGGCGCGGTCATCCTCGGCCCGATCACGATCGGCGCGGGCGCCAGCGTCGGAGCGAATGCCGTTGTTGTGCGCGACGCCCCGCCCGGCGCGGTGCTGGTCGGCATCCCCGCCCGCGACCTCGCGGCCCGTGAAGGGGCGCACACCCCGCTCACCGACCCGACGTTCTACGTGATCTAGGCCCTACCCCGAGTCCCGCGCCTCTCGTCCAGCACCACCTCTAATCCAGCACGGGTGCGTTCTGGATCGGCATCGCGCCGGTGAACGGCGACGTAGAGTGCTCGTCGGTGAACGAGGTGCGCAGCAACTCGGCGACCGCCGGCAGCCCGCCCCTGGCGAATGCCGCCCGCTGCCGGATCGCTCCGTTGCCGCCGCCGAGCAACCGGTCGACCCCCGCCGTGACCGCCTCCGCGTCGTCGGTGCGCAGCAGCGCCGTCTCGATCCACTCCAGCATCGATCCGATCACCGCGCGTGCCGGGAGCAGGGTGCCGGAGCGCGGATCGACCAGCTCGTCCTGCACCCCGTCGCGGGCGGCGTGCCAGAGCGATGCGTCCAGCAGCTCCGGGGCCACCGACAGCGGAGGGATACCCAACTCGGCATCGTCGAGGGCCGTCGACACCAGAGCGCGGATGACGGCGGCAAGAAGCACCGAGTCCCGCGCCTCCAGCTGCGCATCCGCCGCCCGGATCTCGATGGTCGGGTGGTTCATCGACAGCCGGATGTTGAACGACATCACCGCCCGGTCGATGGATCCGCCGATGCCGATCAGCGTGTTCAATCGCCGCTCGTAGTCGGCCACGTCGTCGAAGACCGGCGGGCACCCGTGCGTCGTCCACCGCTGGAAATGCAGGGTGCGCCAGCTCGCGAATCCACTGTCGGCGCCGAGGTGCAGCGGCGAATTCGCCGAGAGTGCGACCAGGGCCGGCATCCAGACCCGGATGCGATTCATGGCCGTGAGCCCCGCGGCGCGGTCGGCCACGCCGACGTGCACGTGCAGGCCGTTCACGTAGTGCTCGTCCACCAGGGTGCGGCTGGTGCTGCGGATGGAGCGGTAGCGATCGGTGTCCGAGACCACCGCGCGGCGCAGGCCGGCCGGGGCGAACGCACCGCTCACCGCAAGCGCCCCGAACTCCGCCGCGGCCGCCGCGACCCGACGCCGGAACGCCGTCAGCTCCTGCTCCGCCTGCTCGCGCGTCTCGCAGATCTCCGTCGAGCGTTCGATCTGACACGCGAGGAACTCATGCTGCACATTGGCCGCCTCCCCGGCAGCCACGTGCAGCGCCTCGTGCACGCGATCGACGATCGCGAGCGGTTCGTACGTGTGCGCGTCGAGGAACATGTACTCCTCTTCGACCCCGAAGGTCGGCGTGCGGGCAGACGTCATCGTGCACCTCCTTGCGCGATCGACCCCGTCGTCGGATCGCGATGTGCCTCCACTTTCCGCGACGGCGGCGCCGACGACAACCCCTCGCCGCTGTGACCTCGCCGAGCATCCGTGCGCCGGCGCTCCGGCCGGATCCCGACGCTCAGTGCTCGCGCAATGCCTCGATCAACTCCTTCTTGCGCTTGCCGGAGTAGCCCGTGAGCCCGAGCTCCTTCGCACGCTTGCGCAACTCGGGCACCGTCCAGTCGGTGTACGACCCCGATTCGCCGCCCTTCTCCCCGATCTTCGAGCGGCCCTGCGCCGCCGCCGCGTTCGAGATCCGCGCCGACTTCTCCTTCGAGTTCCCCTCGCCGCGCAGCTTCTCGTAGAGTTCCGGATCCTTCAGGCTCGCGCCCCGATCGTCGGGCATCGCCGTCTCCTTCCGTTTCGCGTGACGGTACGCCGCGCGACGTCGCGTGACAACGGGGTTGTGCCCGCGGGGTGCTCCGCCTGAGCGAAGGCGGCCGGCGCGACCCTAGGCCTGAGCCACCAGCTCGCGCACCGCATCCGCTCCGATGAACGGGCCGGCGAGCACGTGATGGCCCTCGACCAGAAAACCGACGGGAGTGCCCGGCACCTGCATCGCCGCCAGGGCGGCCCGATCGGGGGAGACGTAGAGTCGGCCGGTCAGGCCCTGCGCCCGCACCGTCTCGGGCTCGCTGGTCGTCACCAGCACCGTCGTTCCGGCCGCGGATCCCGGCAGGACCTCGGGCAGGATGCTCTCGCAGTACGCGCAATCGGAGCGCCAGAACACCAGCGCTCGGCGCCGACCCTCCGCCACGTCACGCAGATCGATCGCCGAACCGTCCTCCGCGATCAGTTCGGCCGAGGGCAGTTCCGCGTCGTCCCAGCCGGCCTGCGTCGTCGCGGGCGTCACCTCGAAGACCGGCAGCGTCGCCTCCCGCGGCTCGTCGCCCGGCATCGGGGTGTGCTGGTCGCGGTTCAACTCGATCGCCTCGACGATCCCTGTGATGAACTCGTCGATCGCGTCCACGCCCCCGACCGGGCCGCCGCCGACCGCCCCGTTCGTACCCAACAGGATCGCGCTCGGAGTGCCCTCCGCGGCCAGGGCGTGCAGCACCGCCTGGTCGCGATCGAACAGCAGCTCCGTCGTGTCCGGGAACGCCTCGTGGCTCTCCGCCACCTCGCCGGTGCTGACCGGCAGCACCTCGACGATCCCGCTCAGTTCGGCGCGCCACTGCGGCACCCGGGCGACGACGGCGCCGCAGTGCCCGCAGCTCGGGCTCACCAGGATCAACAGCGTCGCCCGGTCGCGGGACAGCCCGGGCAGCGCGATCGCCGTGCCGTCCGACGTCCACACCGACAGCTCCGGGATGGCGACGGGGCCAGACTCCGGCTCCGGCGGCGTCAGCGCGCTCAACCGAGCGGATTGTTCCGCCAGCTCTGCACGGATCCGGGTCTGTCGCGTCCACAGCAGTGTCAACGTCGCGGCGATCGCCACCAGCACCACCACCTCGACCAGGAGGTCGCCGCGCAGCGTGGCGATCACCGCGATCAGGCTCGGCCACGCCGCATTGCCGAGCACGATCGCGACGACCAACGCCAGGATCGTCAGCACAACGTTGCGCACCACCGTGCCCCGGCCGACCGGCTCCGCGCTGAGCTCGCCGAAGCAATGGCACTCCGGAGCCTCTCCGCGCGCCAAGGCCGCGCCCACCACCAGCGTGAAGGCGGCGAAGAGCACGAAGGCGAGCCACGCCACGATCGCGAAGAGCACACCCGGCAGGAGCAGCAGCCCCACCGCGAGCCCCAGCTCCGCGAACGGCAACCCGACCGACACCGCTGGGATGAGTCGTGCCGGCACCCGGAACGCCCGGACCGCCTCCACGCTGCCGTGCGGGTCGCGCCACTTCATCACGGCGCTGAAGGCGAGCACGCCGGCCAGTCCGAGGACGACGAAGAGCAGCGTGCCGAGTGCGGTCATATCCCTAAGATATTGCCCGAGGGCCCCGAACAGCCTTCTCCATTCAGCTCGGTCCGTTTCGTCGACCGCCGCCCCGGGAAGTCGTTCACCATGGATCTCTCCACCGTCCTGCGCATCCTGCGCCGTTATTGGCTGCCGATCGTCGCCGCGACCCTGATCGGAGTCGTCGTCGGCTACGGCTGGACGCTCACGCAGAGTCGCGTGTACGAGGCCGAGGCGAGCGGCTTCGTCACCACCGGGGCCGGCAGCAATCTCGCCTTGGCCGCCCAGGGCGACGCTTACGCGACATCGCGCGCGAGCAGCTACGTCGCCATCGGCAAGACCCGCCCCGTCGCCGAATCGGCCCGTGACGTGCTCGGCACCGAAGCAGCACCGGATGCGCTCTCGGCCCGAGTCACGGTCACCAACCCGTCCGGGACAGCGCTGATCCGGATCACGGCGACCGGACCGAGTGCTGCCGACGCCCAAGCCTTGGCGGACGCGTGGATCACCGGGATGAGTGAGCAGGTCGACGTCATCGAGAACGCCGGGTCCGGTTCGAACACCGCCGTCACGAAGCTCCTCGCGTTCGAGGCGGCCGAACTGCCCCGGGCGCCGGTCTTCCCGAACGTCCGCCTCGCCCTCGCGCTCGGCGGACTCGTCGGCGTAGTGATCGGACTGATCTACGCCTTCGTCCGCTCGGTCCTCGACCGACGGATCCGCAGCGCCAAGCAGATCGAGGAGACCTTCGACCTCGCCGTCGTGGGCACCATCCCCGTCGATAAGCGGCTCACCGACTCCGTGCGCCTCGCCGCGGTGCCCGGGGCCGGCGACCCGAGCGCGCGCGACAACGGCGTCGGCGAGGCGATGCGCGAGCTGCGCACCAACCTGGAGTTCATGGACATCGATTCCCCGCCGCGGGTGATCGTGGTGACCAGCCCGCTGCCCGGCGACGGCAAGTCCACCGTTACAGCGAACCTCGCCGTGACGATCGCCGCGAGCGGGCAGCGCGTCATCGTCGTCGACGGCGACCTGCGCCGACCCACGGTCGCGAAGGCGTTCGGCCTCGTGGGTGGGATCGGACTCACCGACGTGCTGGTCGGACGGGCCGAGATCGACGACGTGATGCAGCCGTGGGGCACGGACGGCAACCTGTTCGTGCTCGGGGCCGGGTCGCCGGCACCGAATCCGAGCGAGCTGCTCGGCTCGAAGATCATGCAGATCCTGTTGGAGGAACTCGCGCGCGAGTTCATCGTGCTGGTCGACGCGCCTCCGCTGATCCCCGTGACCGATGCCGCGATCCTCGCCGCCCATGCGGACGGCGCATTGCTCGTCGCCGGTGCGGGACGGAGCACCTTCGAGGCGGTGGAGAAGTCGCTCGCGAACCTCGCCCGGGTAGGAGCGCATCCGCTCGGAGTGATCCTGAATCGGATGAGCAGAGCCGGTGCCGACGGCGCGTACTACGGCTACCAGTACGCGAACGAGTACGTCGCGGCCGATGCGGGAGAGGGCGTGACCCCGATCCCGCCGGAGCGGCGCGGGCGCCTCCGGCACGGTCACGGCGCGGTCGCCGGCACCGAACCGAGCGCGCAGGCGGCCCGAACGGTCGACTCCCTTCTCGACAGCCTCAGCCGCGAGTACGCCGTGCCGCGGGAGCACGTGCTCCTGCACGTTCAGCAGCTGCTCGAGGCGCTGGACGGCGAACGCGTCGGCCGCCCGCGTTCTCGCCGACGCCTCTCGGAGTGACGCTTCGCGGGATTCACGCTGTGGAGTTGTCAAGGTGCGGGCTCGGATGAGCGGGATTGGACGGCCGGTCAGCCGGTGGGTCTGGCGCGTTGTGGGATGGAGCT
>JABMLH010000017.1 GCA_013205085.1 Microbacteriaceae bacterium VKM Ac-2854
ACCCCACACCGGCATCGGCGGATCCACCCCAGCCAGCCGCGTCAGCGACAACAACGTCCCAGGGAACTACACCTAGGGCTTCGGTCCGGCGGTCGACGCGCGAACCTCGATACAAGATTGCAGACGAAGACAGGCCGAAAGCCCCCTGAGTTGCGGCTTCGCCGCAATCGCTTCCCTCCTACTGCTCTCACAACGGGTCGCGCTCGCGGTTCGATGACTGGTTGAATCGCTTGCATCGGTTCGTGGACATGGCGAGCCCCGAAGGCTGCCGAGGTTACATGAGTACGGTCGTAACGAACCCGTCGAGTTACGCGGCCGAGGTCTCCGACCCTGGCTACTTGGCCTCGCTGGTCGCACGTCTTCACGATGATGTCGTGCTTGCCCCGGCCGACTTCGGGGTACGCACGATTCGCTGGGGCGAGCCTTGGATGTACGAGAGTCCGGCGTATTGGGTTGCACGCGCCGAAGAGAGGTTGGCCACCGATTTGCAGGGTGACGCGTACAGCCTGGGGGAAAACTTGGTCGAGGAAGTCGTCGCTTGCCTGCTGGGCGGGTTCGGAGTCACCTACGAACTGAACGTCGCTGCGTTCAATGCGGTCAGGGACGCCGGGATGCTTGACCCGGACGTTGCCCCAGATCACCTCGAAATTTTGGGTGCACTTCAGCGACCGCTCGCACTGGACTCCGGACGGACGGCGCGATACCGCTTCCCGAATCAGAAGTCCTCGCGGATTGCGGCGGCAATCGGTCGACTGCGAAGCGAGCAACCGCCAGCTGATCCGTTTCCGGCCAGAGATTGGCTCCTCTCGTTCAAGGGAATCGGCCCCAAAACCGCGAGCTGGATCGTTCGAAATCGCTGGCCTGAAGCCGAGGTCGCAATCGTCGACATTCATGTATGGCGGGCAGCGACGGCGTGCGGAGTGTTCGCCGAACACTGGACTCCTTCAGCCAACTACTGGGAGATGGAGGCTGTCTTCGTCGAGTGGGCACGTCATGGGGGCGTCACCGCCGCTGCCTTGGATGCGACGATCTGGGCAGAGCGAGCGGCTCGCGCGCGTCGTCCGTCCGCGCACTCCCGTCCGCAATAGGATCACTTCACGGACGCATCGAAGACGAAGGGCGGAACCATGAGCGGATCGAATGGACCGGACTACTCATCATCCGGAGGTGGGTCCAGTGGTACTGACTGCTCCGGCTACCGCAACGAGAAACCGCTGCAGGCTCCCAACGAAGACGTGGTCCCGACGCTCAGTGTCGGCGAAGACCTTTATCTCGCGCTGCGGAAAAACCCTGTCCTCGTCATCGCGGTGATCACCGCGGACGGTCGCGAAGCGGGATCGATCATGCCTGACGTGTTGCTGATCTCTTGTTTGCAACAGGGGGTGGCCTACACCGCCACGGTAAGGTCCATCCGAGGCGGACATATAATGCTGGCGATCGCGGCGCAGTGATCATCGGCGGGGGGACGTATCGCGAGCAGGTCGACTCGACTGGGCATCGTGAAGACCTGGGCGGAAGCGGGTTCCGCGCCGCATCTTTCTTGGCGGGTGCCGGAGTGGATCTTGTCACGGCAATCGAGAACGAGTTTGTCCCAATGCTCGAAGGCGCCTGTAGCACGCTGGGGATCACTGCACGCAATGTCGGTAGGGATCGCCCGGTGGGATTCCACTATCGGGCGCCTTTTGTTGAACCCATCATCCGGGGTCATGCGGCTTCGCTTACGGCAACGTTTGAGATCGACGGCGACGAAGCTCTGGTCTTCGGGTTGGTCGAGCGCGGCGTCCGCCGAATCTCCGCGACCTCACTCGTATACGATCCGCAGTCGACTCAGGATGTCATTTTCGATCAAGCAACGCTGCCTTGGCAGAAGCCGGCCCGCCTAGCTATCTGCGTCAACTCGACTGAGACTCGTGCCTTCGCAGGCGTCTCCCCGCTTGAGCTTGCCGCTCGCAACACGGCGGAGAAGCTAATGGCCGACGTCGTCGTGTCCAAGGCTGGCGGCCGTGGTTGTTTGGTCACTGAGCCGGAAGCCGAGCGACAAACGTGGGTGGGTGCCCATCCGACGATGAGCGTCAACAAGCTCGGCAGCGGCGATGTGTTCTCAGCCGCATTCGCCCAGGCGTGGAACGGTGGCGCGGAGGCCGTCGAAGCGGCAAGGTTTGCGAGCGCGGCAACTGGCTGGTGGTGCGATGGGAACGGCACGCAACTTTCCCCGCAGGCGCTTTCGGGCGAACTGCCGGATCCCGGCAGCGATGAGCTGCCGCTTGCGGGCCGCACTCCGATGATCTATCTCGCCGGACCGTTCTTCACGGTCGATCAGCGATGGCTCATCGATCAGTGCAAGAGCTTCTTGGAGGGTGCTGGCGCCGAGGTGTTCAGTCCGGTGCACGAGATCGGTCTGGGCGGTCCCGAGGTGGCGGAGGCGGACTTGGCTGGTCTCGCGAAATGTGACGCCGTGTTCGCGATCCTCGACGGTTGGGATCCTGGCACCGTGTTTGAAGCTGGCTGGGCGACCGCACGCGGCATTCCGGTCGTCGCGGCCGGCGGCATAGGGCACCAGGAGGGAGCAACCATGCTGCTCGGCACCGGAGCGGAGCAGCATGCGGACCTCACGACCGCGATGTACCGCGCGATATGGAGGGGGCTCGGTGCCTGACCGCGTCGAACCACCCGTCGATCCTGACCGCGCGCTTCTTCTCTTTTCCGGGGGCCTCGACAGCACGGCGCTCGCCGCGATCTACAGGCCCGCGCTCCTACTCTTCGTCGACTATGGCCAGCGCCCCGCTGACCTCGAGCGGCGCGCGTCACGTCGTGTGGCCGGTCTCCTTCAGCTCACGCTCGTTGAAGTGACGCTCGGAATTAAGGAATTCGGATCCGGCCTGCTCCGAGGTGAGGATGCAGCGCAGCCGAGCGCGGCGCCGAGTCCGGAGTGGTGGCCCTATAGAAACCAGTTCCTCGCAACTGCCGGTGCGGCAATTGCCCTGCAGCATGATTTGACGTCGGTCTTACTGGGATCGGTCGCGCCCGACGGTGAGCGGCACCTGGACGGGACCCCAGAGTTCTACCAGCTTCTGGATGCGCTTATGAACTATCAGGAGGGCGCGGTGGCGGTAGTCGCTCCGGGTATCAAGCGCACCACCGAGGACCTTCTTCGTGCGTCAACGTTGGACGAGCAGGTTCTGGGGTGGACGGCGTCTTGTCATCAATCCAACCTGCCGTGCGGGCAGTGCCCAGGATGCTGGAAACGACTGCGGGTTCTGACGGAGTTCGGTATCGAGGGTTACAGCTGGGGAGCCGAACTATGAGTGGGAGCGACGACTTCTCGGTGAAAATCAGCCAAGAGTTCGAGTTCCACGCCGCCCATTTCTTGCCTTGGCATCCAGGCAAGTGCGCGAAGCTGCACGGTCACACCTACCGTGTGCAGGTGGATGTCGAGGGCAGCCTCGACGAACGCGGAATTATTGTCGACTTCGACGAACTGGCAACTATCGTTTGGAAGACGATTCTTGAGCCGCTTGACCATTCTCTTCTGAATGATCACCTCGAGAACCCAACGGCGGAACGAATTGCTATTCACGTCCTCCGTTGTGCGGAAGCATCAGCCCTACGGCTGAGTGAAGTACGTGTATGGGAGACATCCAAGTCTTTCGCGACAGCCCGGCGTCGGATTACATGACCGTGATGTTCGTAAATGAAACATTTCGGTCTCTGCAGGGCGAAGGCCCGAGCACCGGACAGCCGGCGGTCTTCCTTCGGCTCGCAAATTGCAATCTCTCCTGCGTATGGTGCGACACCCGATATAGCTGGGATTGGAAACGATTTGATCCCGCTGTGGAGAGACACCAGGCGACGATCGACCAAGTCGCTGATAAAATCACCGATGACTTACGAGAAGTGGGCCTACTTATAGTCACTGGTGGGGAACCGTTACTTCAGCAAACTGCGCTAGTCGAGCTATTCGCTTCCTTAAAAGACCGCCTTCCGCGCTGCAGAATTGAGATCGAGACCAACGGCACAATCGCCCCGTCAAGTGAGATTGTGGCTTTTGCCGATCTTTTCGTCGTGAGTCCAAAGCTCGCGAACTCCGGCATGCACGAAAAACGGCGGATTCGGCCCAAAGTATTGTCGTCTTTCCCGCCAGCGCGAACCGTGCTCAAATTCGTCGTTACCAGTCTCGACGATCTGAAAGAAGTTGCGGCGGTAAGGGCCGTGTCGGGCATGCCGGCAAAATCAACATGGATAATGCCCGAGGCGACTTCCCGCGACAGCCTGCTTTTGAAGTTGCAAGAGCTCGCCGGCCCGGTGAGCGATGCCTCCTACAGCTTGTCCTCGCGATTGCATATAATGCTCTGGGGGGACGCGCGAGGCACCTGAGAAAAGCCGCCCTGGATCGCGATGAGCCGGTTCCCTGGAGAGGCGTATGGACGGTCGCCTATTCTCCGTCCGCAGTATTGCACAAAGATCTCCAGTTGAATCAGGCTGAGAGTCATTTCAAAGGGAGAAGCATGAGCACCCCGTACGTCTCAATCAGGCGATTGGTCGACAATTCGATTGCGGCGATGCTCGCCGCCGTCGAGATTTACAATAAGCCACAGATGACTTATCGCGACGAGGTCACGGTGATGCTCGTCGTCAATGCATGGGAGCTGGCGCTCAAGGCGACGCTTCGACAGCAAAGCAGGTCGATCTTCTACGCGAAGAAGCGTGGAGAGCGCTACCGATCGATCTCGATCGATGATGCGCTTGGGCGTGTTGCCGCACGGAAGTTGTGGCCGACCGACCTCGACGGCCCTGCGATCGTGGCCAACGTCAAGGCGCTCACCGAGTACCGTGACCGTGCCATCCATCTTTACAACGCGCAAGGGCTAGGCGCCGTCATCTATCCGTTCCTGCAGCAGAACATCCTAAACTACCGGGACTACATGGTTACAAAGTTCAAGAAAGATCTAGCAGAATCGATGACGTGGCAGCTTTTGCCTCTTGGAGCAACGGCGCCAGCCGATGCCGTCCAGTTCATGAAAATCGAGAAGAACGCGACGATGGTCGCGGAGGTCGAAGACTTCATAAACGAGTTGCGTCACCTCATGGACGATGCGCAGGCAGCAGGTAGCGACATGGGACGCATTGCCACCATGTATGACATCCACATGCAATCGCAGAAAAAGCTAAGCAGCGCCGACCTGGTCGTTGCAGTCTCGCCCACAGCGGATGGTCAGATCGTCATTCGAAAGACCGATCCCAACCAGACGCATCCGTTCAGTGCCACGAACCTGCTGAAATCAGTGAACGAGAAACGCTCGGGCCGCAAGCTCACTACGCGAGACCATCAAGCGTTGTGCTGGCAACATGGCCTGCGCGACAACCAGAAGTACGCGTGGAAACATAGCAATGCAGCGTCGCACTTTTGGTCCGGCGAAGCCGTGAATTACCTCGTGTCCCTGTCTGATGAGCAGTACGACGAGGCTCGAACCAATTACAGCACTCACCTCCGAGGTTTGCGGGCCTAGACTAATTCGTCAGGCGCTAACAAAGCTACCGGCAATAGAGCCGGACCTAAGAAGCAAAATGACTCTGATTGGCGGAGTGCTTCACGGATGTGACCAAGTCATTCGGGACGAACGCATCGAGACGAAAGCTCATTTTGCGCCGTCCTCACGCTCTGCTCTGGCCGATCAATCACCTCAGTACGAACCGAGAAGGGGCAGATACGCCGCGCTCCTAGGTCGGTTCTTCCGCCTGTGCCTTCAGCCGGGCCTTCATCGTCTTCGGGTCGACGCCGTACAGCGCACCGAGCTGGTTCAGCGATCGACCCTGCAGCCGAAGCTCCGCAGCCTCCGAAAGCTGGCGATCCGTCAGCATCACTCGACGAACGTCCACCCGCTGCTGCTTGAGCGCATTGCGCACCGCTTCCCGGCTGATGCCCCAAGACAGCGCCAGCTGGCGGATGTTTCCGCCGGCCACGTACTCGCCCGCGAGCGTCGCCCGCTGCTCGGTCGTGAGGCGCACCTGGTGATGACGGAGGGCGCGGACTCCAACCTCCTCGGCCGTCGGGTGAGGTGCGTCACCACCGTTGATTTCGGTCCGAGCGGCCACCAGGGCCCGCTCCCATCTTTCTTGACTAGTTGCAGATCGGTGCACCATAACGATTATGGTTATCATTATCATGCACATCGTAACAGAGGCCGTTCGCACTAGCGAGCGGCTCTTTTTTGTCCGGTCCGGTACACGAGTCCGGCGTTGCGCCAAACGTGGAGATGCTGCCACCCCTATGGCTCAAGTGTCGGTGGGTGCTGAAGAGCAAGTACCGGTACCAAATTGACCATCACTCCCGCTAATCCTCACCCCTGTTAAGTTTTCCACAGATGTACCGGTGATCGATTGACGACGGCCGGCATCGTGTCATAATGATAGCCAAGTGTTCCAATTGCAGTCCGAGCACGAAATATCATCAGCTGCCGGTCGCATTGGAATCAAATAGACATGTATATCAGTAAACTCACGCTCGCAAATTATCGCAACTTTTATCGAGCTAAGGTCGTGCTCGATAAAGGAGTGAATACAATCATCGGTGCGAATGGGGTAGGCAAGACCAACCTATTTCGAGCCTTGAGACTGATTCTTGATCAGAATATGCTTACGTCCGCGTTCCGCATGGATCGGGACGACTTCCATCGAGGCTTAGACGACTGGCGTGGTCACTGGATTGTTATCTCAGCTGAGTTCAAGGATCTCAGTAGCGACGAAGCTGTTCAGGCTCTGTTCACACACGGAGCGGGCCAAGTTGATTCGGAATTAGTTGATACAGCCACCTGTTCGCTTCTTTACCGTCCCCGGAAAGAGATCAGGGCTCGTCTCGCTGCGCTTGAGGTCGGTGACGTCGCTGGTCTAGCTAGACTGCGCGAAGAGATCACGGCTGAAGAGTACGAAGTGCTCTTTGTCGGACGGGGGAAGGCGGACTGGACCAACCCCGTCGTCTACAAGGAGCTTGTCGGTGACTTCGAGCAAGTCCGTTTTCCCGCGCTCGACGACCTGGAGGCTTTGGGCTCCATGCTTCCTCGCCAGCTCTCGCTTGGTAGGGAGGTCTCCTTCGCCTACATCCCAGCGCTGCGCGACGTCGTCGGAGATTTTCAGGCTAATCGGCTAAACCCGCTAAGACACCTTCTTACCATGAAGAGCGGGGAGGTGGACGCGAGCGAATTCGCAGCTATCACTGATCAGGTGGTGGCACTTAATACAGCTATTGAAGACTGGCCAGACGTAAAGAAGGTCAGCGCCGACATCCGCTCGACTATTCGCAACATAGTCGGCGACGCATACTCACCGTCATCTCTTTCGATTAAGTCCAACCTGCCAGACAATGCTCAGCGACTCTTTCAATCGCTGAAGCTCTTCGTCGGAGAAGACGGAGAAGGGTACGAAGGTGGGATCGACGAAATGAGTCTTGGTGGTGCCAATCTCCTATATTTGACTCTCAAGATTCTTGAGTTCAAATACAGGAAGGAGCGCAAGGCTGTCGCGAACTTCTTAGTCATTGAAGAGCCAGAAGCGCACATACACAACCACATCCAGAAAACTCTTTTTGACCGAATTGCATATGATGACGCACAAGTTATTTACTCCACTCATTCGACTCAAATATCCGAAGTGAGCAATGTGCGCAGAATGAACGTTCTCGGAAGGGACGGCCGGAGAACTGAGGTATACGAACCTGCTCGAGGACTTGACGACGCACAGGTACGCAAGCTGCAACGCTACCTCGATGCCGTCCGGACTAACCTACTATTCGCTAACAGCGTCATCCTCGTTGAGGGCGATGCTGAAGAGTTGTTGCTGCCCTCGCTAGTCAAGATGCAGTTTGGTCTAAGCGTCGATGAGCTCGGAATAAGCATTGTCAACGTCCGCAGCACGGGCTTCCAAAATGTTGCTTCAATCTTTCATGATAATCGCATAAGGAAGAAGTGTGCGGTGCTGACAGATCTCGATGCGCCATATGTTCCAACTGACCCCGTTCCTGAGGGCGACGCGGCTTTCGTTGAGGCTGCGCTTCGGTCCGCCAAGGCAGGAGACGAACGTGCTGAAAGTTTACGAACGACTTTTGCGAATAACGGCTGGGTTGCGAGTTTCTTTGCGGATCATACTTTCGAGGTGGACTTCATCAAAAGCGGTAACGTAGAGGTGCTCGTGAAGATCGTCCCCGATGTATGGGTTTCCCCCACAAAACGGACCGAGGCGATTGAGGACCTCCGGTGCGGATTAATTGAGCGTTCCGGTCGAAGGGCCCTTGCCATGGCAGAGAAGGTAGGTAAAGGTTGGTTCGCAGTTTCGGTAGCGGACGCAATAGACCACACGGTCCGGTTGCCTTCCTACGTATTAGATGCGATTGCATTTGCAGCGCCGCTTCTCAGTCATGAGAACTGGATACGCATCTTCCTTTACCGAATAAAGGCGCTTGGGGAAGGCTCAGCATCTAGCCCCTCTGCCCGGACTGAACTTGTTGATGCGCTAAAAGAATACAAGAAAGGGGGTATCACGCTGGACGCTGTGTCGGCGAAGTACGAAACTTGTTTCCATGACGATTCCCTTAACGACGTTCTTGGGCGTTACCTGTGATAGGTGACGTCGTCCAAAGGGAGGTTCTAAATTCTGAGCAACGTGCTGCAATCTCTAGTGATGGCAGCGTGCTACTTGTGGCTTGCCCAGGTAGCGGAAAGACGCGCACGTTAACCTACAAAGTTGCAAAAGAATTGTCGGCGTTAGATGACGACGATAGGCGCTCAGTTGCTGCGATCACTTATACCAATAGAGCCGCCGAGGAAATTCAGGATCGAATCCAGAGTCTTGGCGTCCCGACAGACAAGCTGTGGGTCGGAACGATACATGCGTTCTGCTTGGAATGGATCCTCAAACCGTACGGCGCATATCACCCAGATCTGAAGAACGGGTTTGAGGTGATCGATGCGCACGAGCGCGAACGGCTCCTGACAGAGCTGTGCATTCCATATAAGTCGTATCGGGTTTCGATGTACGACTGCGATTATTACTACACGGAATCAGGTATCACGTTAGCATGCAAGGATCGCGGGAAGCTTTCGTTTGTTGAGAAGGTGCTGGAGGAGTATTTCGCGCTACTGAAGGAGAGGAGGCAGGTAGATTTCGAGCTCATCCTCGCACATTCTCTCTGGCTTGTCCGAAACATCCCATCATCTGCGCGCATACTTGCGCGGCTCTTCACTTGTATTGCGGTCGATGAGTATCAAGATACGAAAAGGGCCCAGTACTTCATTCTAGGAGAGATATTCAAGGCCGGGAAAGGGAGTCCGCATGCCTTCATTGTCGGCGATCCAAATCAAGCCATCTACGGATCATTAGGAGGTGTTGCATTCTCACTCCACGAGTTGGAGTCCGCGTTTGGCATGCCAATGGTAGAACTGGGCCTGACGCGCAACTACCGGTCGACTGAGAAGATCATAGGTTTTTTCAGCCATTTCCGGGTTTATAGCAGCGCAATAACCGCGGCGCGTCCATTGGGCGATCGACCGACGTTCGTGACGTTCGACAGCTCAATTGCTCATGTCGACCTTGACGACGAGCTGGTTCGTCTTATTCGATACAATGTCGAAGTACTTGGCGTGCCGCCAAACGAGCTGGCAATTATTGCACCCTGGTGGATGCATTTAGCGACCATTACTCGTCGCCTCATGGCAAAGTTGCCAGAATATGACTTCAATGGACCGGGCATGGTGCCGTTCGCATCCGATGTCGAGAACTTTTGGTTCAAGATGGCACGGCTTGCTTTGACAGAGGCTGCACCTGAAATGTATCTTTCGCGACTCCGATGGGCTCATGAAGTCCTAATAGAGCTGGAGAGAGCTGATGTTCACTTGGTCGCTATCAACTCTAAGGATCTTCTTTATAGATTGAACAGTTTTGGAATTGAGCTTAGTGATGGTCTTGATTATCTACGCACTTTCTTTAGCATGTTTTGTGATGAGTTTGACCTCGACCTTAGCGCCCATAATAGTCTCGCAAATCAACAGGATGCGTTCTTCAAAAGTTCTCAAGCTAGAATTGACCGACTGCAAGGAGAGGGTGTTCAGTACGCGGGACATGTCGATTCTTTTCGCCGTGCTTTCAAGAAGCGTACTGGTATCACCGTTTCGACCATCCATGGCGTGAAGGGCGCAGAGTTTGACGTGGTCATTGCCTACGCTCTTCTCGAAGGTATGGTCCCTCACTTCAACGATACCGATAAGGTAGCGTCCGCCAAAAAATTGATGTACGTCATAGGTTCGCGTGCACGTCACGGCTTGCACCTGGTTTCGGAAGCGGGACGTAGTACAAAGTTTGCACCCTATCTTCCTACGGAGATTTTGCTACAGCTAGCATTTCCATACGACACTGTTCCGCCGATGAACTTTGCAGAAGATTCGTCGTGAATTGCCATCCTTGTCTATTCGTGCCACAACGGTCATGCTTGACGTTGTTGGCTCAATAGCTCATAACTATTCCAATGCCACGCATCTCTCCGTCGGAGCACTTCCGCCGCCACCAGTTCCTCCGCCTCGTCTTCGAAGACGACAGTCTTCAGATCCTTTTCGGGCTGTTCGGCATGTCCCGGCAGCTAGACCTGCATGAGTACTACGCCACCGACCGGGACCATGGTGAGCAGGAGTTCCTGGAGCACCGCAAACAGCTCGACACCTCCGACCCCTCGATGCGGCACGAGGTTGGAAAGACCTTCAAGGAACTGGAGCAGGCCTTCATCCTCGCTTCCCGCGCCCAGGGGATCACGGACGAGCAGCGGCGGGAAATCGTTAGCCGCCATCGCCACGCTCCGCCAGCGTACGCATCAGTTTCGGCCGCCGAGCGGGAGAACCCGAGGCACGGCGAAACCGCATCGAGCAACGTCACGATCGTTCCCATCTTCAAACGCGTCAACATGAAGCAGTACGCCCGAGCCGTCCTTGCCCTGGTGAACTGGCAACTCGATCACCCGGACTACGTGCGGGAGAAGAGCAAGTACACCGCGCCCCTCACTGCAGTTCCCGAGCCCGTGTCTCCAGCCGCACTTTCATCGTCTTCGGGTCGACGCCGTACTTCGCCCCGAGTTGGTTCAGCGACAGACCATGCGCCCGCAGCTCCGCAGCCTCCGAAAGCTGGCGATCGGTCAGCGTCACTCGACGAACGTCCACCCGCTGCTGCTTGAGCGCGTTGCGGACCGTTTCGCGGCTGATGCCCCAGCTCGAGGCCAGTTGTCGGATGGTTCCGCCGGCCACGTACTCAGCCGCCAGCCCGGCCTTCTGCTCGTCAGACAGCCGCACCTGGCGCTGACGGAGAGCCTGCACGCCAATGGGCGGCGCCGACGGTTCCAGCTCGCCACCCCTGTTGATCCCGGTCCGAGCAGCCACCAGCGCGCGCTCCCATCTTTTTTGACTACTTGCAGGTAGGTGCACCAATGACCCGTTGGTAAAAACACTTCCGCAAAAAATGGGCCAGACGCCGTCTGAACCCGGCTCCACGCGGATTGCAGGATCCCAGCACCGTCGATCCCGACGGTGCTGTTTTCGTTTCGCTCCCGCGTGACCGCGAGTGCCAGCTCGCGAGCAGATCGCCTTGTCTCCGCTTCGTAGAACGAGGCGAAGGGCTCGTTGAGCTGCAGCTCCACGTCGGGATACGAACGGTCGTCCGCGAGCGCCCGCGGAGTCGGGCGAGGCGAGGGACGCCTCGAGTCTGGTTCCGCGGAGAATGGCTGCGACGCCCGCGGAAGCCGGACCGCGCGCGCCCTAGATGTAGTTCCCTGGGACGTTGTTGTCGCTGACGCGGCTGGCTGGGGTGGATCCGCCGATGCCGGTGTGGGGTC
>JABMLH010000018.1 GCA_013205085.1 Microbacteriaceae bacterium VKM Ac-2854
CGTTCGCGCGTTCCCAGAAGCCGGCCGCGGTCTCCTTCTTCTCGTCGCCGAGGATTTCGGAGTAGGCCAGTCGGGAGTGGTCATCGACCGCGTGGTGGAGGTAGGCGTAGCCGACGCCGGAGCGGGTCTTCCGGCCCGCCTGGCGGCCGAGTTTGCGGTGGCCGCCGCCGTCGGGGATGCGGCCGAGTTTCTTGATATCCACATGGACCAGATCGCCGGGCTGCTCGTGCTCGTACCGCACCGGCTTCGGGACGCGGACGGTTCTGCCGGTGGCCTGGTCGACGTGTTTCAGCAGCGGCATCCGGTACCGGTTCAGCACCCGCTCGACCGTGGAGCGGTTCAGGTGCAGGTGATATCCGATCCGGTGCGGCCCCCAGCGGCGCGTGAACCGCAACGCGATGATCCGGCGTTCGGTGCGTTGCCGGAGCCGGCCCGGTGAGTGGATCGGTCGGGAGGACCGATCCGACATCGACTGGCCAGCACGGGCCCGAGCGACCCATTTCGCGACGGTCGCGCGGGCGCACTGATACCGCTCGGCGACACGGCTG
>JABMLH010000002.1:0-3324 GCA_013205085.1 Microbacteriaceae bacterium VKM Ac-2854
TCATACCAGCCTTACAACATGTATGAGTGTAGTGATTATCAAGTTATCGGCTTATTAGTACCGGTCAGCTCCGAGAGTCTTTAGTCCTCTCTTCCACATCCGGCCTATCAACCCAGTAATCTGGCTGGGAGCCTCTCCCCCGAAGGGATGGAAATCTCATCTTGAAGCCGGCTTCCCGCTTAGATGCTTTCAGCGGTTATCCGTTCCGAACGTAGCTAATCAGCGGTGCTCCTGGCGGAACAACTGACACACCAGAGGTTCGTCCATCCCGGTCCTCTCGTACTAGGGATAGATCTTCTCAAATTTCCTACGCGCGCAGCGGATAGGGACCGAACTGTCTCACGACGTTCTAAACCCAGCTCGCGTACCGCTTTAATGGGCGAACAGCCCAACCCTTGGGACCTACTCCAGCCCCAGGATGCGACGAGCCGACATCGAGGTGCCAAACCATGCCGTCGATATGGACTCTTGGGCAAGATCAGCCTGTTATCCCCGAGGTACCTTTTATCCGTTGAGCGACAGCGCTTCCACAAGCCACTGCCGGATCACTAGTCCCGACTTTCGTCCCTGCTCGACTTGTCAGTCTCACAGTCAAGCTCCCTTGTGCACTTACACTCGCCACCTGATTGCCAACCAGGTTGAGGGAACCTTTGGGCGCCTCCGTTACTTTTTGGGAGGCAACCGCCCCAGTTAAACTACCCATCAGGCACTGTCCCAGGACCCGATCAGGGTCCGTAGTTAGATATCCAGAGTGACCAGAGTGGTATTTCAACAATGACTCCACGAACACTAGCGTGCCCGCTTCAACGTCTCCCACCTATCCTACACAAGCCACACCGAACACCAATACCAAACTATAGTAAAGGTCACGGGGTCTTTCCGTCCTGCTGCGCGTAACGAGCATCTTTACTCGTAATGCAATTTCGCCGAGTTCGCGGTTGAGACAGCTGGGAAGTCGTTACGCCATTCGTGCAGGTCGGAACTTACCCGACAAGGAATTTCGCTACCTTAGGATGGTTATAGTTACCACCGCCGTTTACTGGGGCTTAAATTCTCAGCTTCGCCTTGCGGCTAACCGTTCCTCTTAACCTTCCAGCACCGGGCAGGCGTCAGTCCGTATACATCGTCTTGCGACTTGGCACGGACCTGTGTTTTTAGTAAACAGTCGCTTCCCACTGGTCTCTGCGGCCATCCACGCCTCCCGCAGCAAGTGCGGTCACGCTTCAGGCCCCCCTTCTCCCGAAGTTACGGGGGCATTTTGCCGAGTTCCTTAACCACGATTCTCTCGATCTCCTTAGTATTCTCTACCTGACCACCTGAGTCGGTTTGGGGTACGGGCAGCTAGAACCTCGCGTCGATGCTTTTCTTGGCAGCATAGGATCACCGATTTCGACTAACGTCTACCCATCAGATCTCAGGCTTCATGAACGACGGATTTGCCTATCGTTCGCCCTACATCCTTAGACCGGGACAACCATCGCCCGGCTCGGCTACCTTCCTGCGTCACACCTGTTAATACGCTAAACGCACCAGCACGGGGTCGTACGCTAGGCCCAACGCTTCACCCCGAAGGGATCCATCAAAGGGATTCAGATACTTAGCACTACTGGATTATCTTGGGCGGTTCTTCGCCGGTACGGGAATATCAACCCGTTGTCCATCGACTACGCCTGTCGGCCTCGCCTTAGGTCCCGACTTACCCAGGGAAGATTAGCTTGACCCTGGAACCCTTGGTCTTCCGGAGGACGGGTTTCTCACCCGTCTTTCGCTACTCATGCCTGCATTCTCACTCGTGTGGCATCCACGGCTGGTTCACACCGCCGCTTCACTCGCCACACGACGCTCTCCTACCCATCAACACGGCTGGACCACGAAGGCCTACCTATAAATGTCAATGCCACAACTTCGGTGGCGTGCTTGAGCCCCGTTACATTGTCGGCGCGGAATCACTTGACCAGTGAGCTATTACGCACTCTTTCAAGGGTGGCTGCTTCTAAGCCAACCTCCTGGTTGTCTGTGCAACTCCACATCCTTTCCCACTTAGCACGCGCTTAGGGACCTTAGTTGGTGGTCTGGGTTGTTTCCCTCTCGACTATGAAGCTTATCCCCCACAGTCTCACTGCTGCGCTCTCACTTACCGGCATTCGGAGTTTGGCTGACGTCAGTAACCTTGTAGGGCCCATCGGCCATCCAGTAGCTCTACCTCCGGCAAGAAACACGCAACGCTGCACCTAAATGCATTTCGGAGAGAACCAGCTATCACGAAGTTTGATTGGCCTTTCACCCCTATCCACAGCTCATCCCCTCCATTTTCAACTGAAGTGGGTTCGGTCCTCCACGACGTCTTACCGTCGCTTCAACCTGGCCATGGATAGATCACTTCGCTTCGGGTCTAGACCCTGCGACTAAAAACGCTCTATTCGAACTCGCTTTCGCTACGGCTGCCCCACACGGGTTAACCTCGCCACAGAGCACTAACTCGCAGGCTCATTCTTCAAAAGGCACGCTGTCACCCCAACAAGGAGGCTCCAACGGTTTGTAAGCAAACGGTTTCAGGTACTATTTCACTCCCCTCCCGGGGTACTTTTCACCTTTCCCTCACGGTACTTGTCCGCTATCGGTCATCTGGGAGTATTTAGGCTTATCAGGTGGTCCTGACAGATTCACACGGGATTTCTCGGGCCCCGTGCTACTTGGGATACTCTTCACGCCATAACACCATTTCGACTACGGGGCTCGCACCCACTCCGGCCAGGCATTCAAACCTGTTCGTCTATGATGCGCTGTAACGTTCACTGCTCGGCAGAACAGAATGAAAAGTCCCACAACCCCGACCATGCAACCCCTGCCGGGTATCACACATGACCGGTTTAGCCTCTTCCGCGTTCGCTCGCCACTACTGACGGAATCACTATTGTTTTCTCTTCCTGTGGGTACTGAGATGTTTCACTTCCCCACGTTCCCTCTACCCGCCCTATATATTCAGGCGGGAGTCACCAGGTCACTACAAGAGGCCTGGCGGGGTTTCCCCATTCGGAAATCCTCGGATCACAGCTCGTTTATCAACTCCCCGAGGCTTATCGCAGATTACGACGTCCTTCTTCGGCTCCAGATGCCAAGGCATTCACCGTTTGCTCTTAAAAACTTGAAATCACATGAGTTTAAGAAACTACAACTCCATACGGAAATTGCAGATCCAGATCGTTTGAACAGAGCTCCCGAAGAAACCCTGCTCGCTTGATCTATTCGACCAACACCCGAAAGTGTTGATCTAAGATGCTCGCGTCCACTGTGTAGTTCTCAAAATACGGGCGGTACCCTTCC
>JABMLH010000002.1:3424-804899 GCA_013205085.1 Microbacteriaceae bacterium VKM Ac-2854
AAAAGGTTAGGCCACCGGCTTCGGGTGTTACCGACTTTCATGACTTGACGGGCGGTGTGTACAAGGCCCGGGAACGTATTCACCGCAGCGTTGCTGATCTGCGATTACTAGCGACTCCGACTTCATGAGGTCGAGTTGCAGACCTCAATCCGAACTGAGACCGGCTTTTTGGGATTCGCTCCACCTTACGGTATCGCAGCCCTTTGTACCGGCCATTGTAGCATGCGTGAAGCCCAAGACATAAGGGGCATGATGATTTGACGTCATCCCCACCTTCCTCCGAGTTGACCCCGGCAGTCTCCTATGAGTTCCCACCATAACGTGCTGGCAACATAGAACGAGGGTTGCGCTCGTTGCGGGACTTAACCCAACATCTCACGACACGAGCTGACGACAACCATGCACCACCTGTTTACGAGTGTCCAAAGAGTTGACCATTTCTGGCCCGTTCTCGTATATGTCAAGCCTTGGTAAGGTTCTTCGCGTTGCATCGAATTAATCCGCATGCTCCGCCGCTTGTGCGGGCCCCCGTCAATTCCTTTGAGTTTTAGCCTTGCGGCCGTACTCCCCAGGCGGGGCGCTTAATGCGTTAGCTGCGACACGGAAACCGTGGAAAGGTCCCCACATCTAGCGCCCAACGTTTACGGCGTGGACTACCAGGGTATCTAATCCTGTTCGCTCCCCACGCTTTCGCTCCTCAGCGTCAGTTACGGCCCAGAGAACTGCCTTCGCCATCGGTGTTCCTCCTGATATCTGCGCATTCCACCGCTACACCAGGAATTCCATTCTCCCCTACCGCACTCTAGTCTGCCCGTACCCACTGCAGGCCCGAGGTTGAGCCTCGGGTTTTCACAGCAGACGCGACAAACCGCCTACGAGCTCTTTACGCCCAATAATTCCGGACAACGCTTGCACCCTACGTATTACCGCGGCTGCTGGCACGTAGTTAGCCGGTGCTTTTTCTGCAGGTACCGTCAAACCGAAGTCCTTCTTCCCTACTAAAAGAGGTTTACAACCCGAAGGCCGTCATCCCTCACGCGGCGTTGCTGCATCAGGCTTTCGCCCATTGTGCAATATTCCCCACTGCTGCCTCCCGTAGGAGTCTGGGCCGTGTCTCAGTCCCAGTGTGGCCGGTCACCCTCTCAGGCCGGCTACCCGTCGTCGCCTTGGTGAGCCATTACCTCACCAACAAGCTGATAGGCCGCGAGTCCATCCTTGACCGAAAAACTTTCCACCCACACCCGATGCCGGGGTAGGTCGTATCCGGTATTAGACGCCGTTTCCAGCGCTTATCCCAGAGTCAAGGGCAGGTTACTCACGTGTTACTCACCCGTTCGCCACTAATCCAGGAAGCAAGCTCCCCTTCATCGTTCGACTTGCATGTGTTAAGCACGCCGCCAGCGTTCGTCCTGAGCCAGGATCAAACTCTCCGTAAAAAAATTACGACAACCACACCCGAAGATGCAGCGTCAAGTTTGACCTCCAGCAAATAAGACATCATTACTGACATCAATTTCCAAAGGAATCCCTGCCCGAATCCATAAAGATTCAAGCCGGGGTTATAAATTTGGCATTGAACATAGTGCACGCTGTTGAGTTCTCAAGGATCGGACACACCCGGGTTCGTACCCCTCAAAAGAAGGATCTTCGCCCCGAAGTGACTGAAGTTTGTATGTGTTGCGCTTATGAGCTAAGCTTGGAGAACTTCGTTCTCCTGGCCGCCGTGGCAACTTGTCTAAGTTAGCACATCCGCGGGCCGTGTCAAATCCGCCGTTTCGCCGAGGCGATCGGGCGGAGTCCGGCATGGGATCCGTAGAGGCTTTACATCAACATCGTCGTTTGCCCATCTGAAGATGTTCAACCGAGCGGTTGCGATGGCCCCGCTTGAGGTCGGCGTTCGCGTGGCCGGTGTAGCAACACCGGGACGTTCATCCCGCCGAACCTTTGGGGTGACGAGGGACAACATTACGTTCATGTTTCGGGAACACGCAAACGGGGCGATTTCCCGGGCGTGTCGCCGCGAGGTCCCCCGTCGACGCCGGCCGCCTACGACGAGACGACAGCGCCGGCGAGGGTCTTCTTGCCCCGCCGCACCACGGCCAGGCCGCCGATTAACGGGAAGTCGGCGAGGGTCGCCGCGTCATCCGACACCACGAGGTTGTTCACGTAGACGCCACCCTGCGCGATGCCCCGGCGGGCCTCCCCCAGGCTCTTGGCCAGCTGGGTGTCGACGAGGACCTGCGCCACCGTCGCCGAGGCCTCGGTCTCGATGGTCTGCAGCGCATCCAGCGCACCGCGCAGGATCGACGGGTCGATCCCCTCGAGGGTGCCGCGACCGAACAGCGCCGCCGAGGCGGCGACCACCGCATCGGTCGACTCCGCGCCGTGCACGAAACTGGTCACCTCCCAGGCCAGCACCCGCTGCGCCTCGCGCTTGAACGGCTCAGCGGCGACGCTCGTTGCCAGGCGCTCGATCTCGGTCCTCGGCAGGAAGGTGAACACCTTGAGCCGGTCGATCACGTCGGCGTCATCCACATTGAGCCAGAACTGGTAGAACGCGTAGACGCTGGTCTTCGTGGGGTCGAGCCAGACGGCGTTGCCCTCGCTCTTGCCGAATTTGGTGCCGTCGGAGTTGAGCACGAGCGGGGTACCGATGGCGTGCACACTCGTGCCCTCCACCCGGTGGATCAGATCGGTGCCGCTGGTGAGGTTGCCCCACTGGTCGCTGCCACCGGTCTGCAGCACACACCCGTACTGCCGGTACAGCTCGAGGAAGTCGAGACCCTGCAGGATCTGGTAGCTGAACTCGGTGTAGCTGATGCCCGCGTCCGAATTGAGCCGGGCACTGACCGCATCCTTCTTCAGCATCGTGCCGACGCGGAAGTGCTTGCCGATCTCGCGGAGGAAGTCGATGGCCGACATCGGGGCGGTCCAGTCGAGGTTGTTCACCAGCCGCACCGCGTTCTCACCCTCGGGGCTGAGGAAGCGGGACACCTGCGCCTGCAGGTAGCCGACCCACTCCGCCACGGTCTCCCGGGTATTCAACGTGCGTTCGGCGGTCGGACGCGGGTCGCCGATGAGCCCGGTCGATCCACCGACGAGCCCGAGCGGGCGGTGCCCGGCGAGCTGGAGGCGTCGCATCACGATCAGCTGCACCAGATTGCCCAGGTGCAGGCTGGGGGCGGTGGGGTCGAAGCCGCAGTAGTAGGTAATCGGCTCACCGGCGAGCAACTGCTTGAGCGCGGCCGCGTCGGTCGAGACCTGGACGTGGCCACGCCAGAGCAGTTCTTCCCAGACGTCGTCGAAGGTGGCGTCGTTCTGCGGAACGGTGAGGGCGGGGCCGGTGTGGTCGATCACGCCGTCCAGATTACGGCTCGACCTTGCTTCTCAGTTATCAAGCATTCAGGCTTGATTCGGAGAGATCAAGCTCTTAGCCTTGATGGAGAGCTAGCGAGTGGGAGGGAGTTCCGTGTACGTCATCACCGCGGACCAACGCGATAGCCGCCACGACGAGGATCGCGTCGATGCGGTGATCGCCGACATCACCCGCACCTGGCCGGACGCGCTGCTGCTGCCGCCGGAGCGGACGGCGGGCGACGAGTTCCAGCTCCTGCCCGACTCGGCCGAGGTCGCCGTCGACCTGGTGCTGCACCTGCACCGTACGCAGCACTGGAGCATCGGACTCGGGGTCGGAGCCGTCGAGCATCCGCTGCCGAAAACGACGCGCGCGGCCCGCGGGCCGGCGTTCTTCGCCGCGCGGCGCGCGGTGGAGGCCGCGAAGAACCGCCCGAGCCGCTTCGCCGTGGATCCCGACGCCTCCCTCACCCTCGACTTCCCGTCCGTTCGCGATCTGGAGGCCCTGGCGGACCCGCTGCTGCACCTGCGCGATCAACGCACGGAGGCCGGGTGGCAGGTCGTTGATCTGCTGCGCGACGGTGTGACGCAGAGCGACGTCGCCGACCGTCTCCGCGTGACGCCGCAGGCGATCAGCCTGCGGGCCCGATCCGCGAATGCGCGAGCCGATGAGCCCGCCCGCGCCGCCCTGATCAGACTCCTCGCCGCCGTGGATCGCGTCGGCCCCGAAGGGACCGAAGAATGAACCCCCTGTTCTGGATCATCACGATCGCTCTGCTCGCCGTTGCCGTCGCCGCCGCGATCCTTGCGCTGACGATGAAGCGCCCGCGTCTGATCATCGTGGCGGCCGCGGCGCTCGTCGCCGCCTACGTCAGCACGAGCCTCGCCCCGGAGGACGTGCCCGGCTGGGTCACCGTGCTGGTCGCCCTGCTGGGCCTGACCCTCGCGACCGTGGGCGGCGGCTCCGTCGTCGACACCACACTCGATCTCGCGACGCCGGGCCAGCGACACGGCGCGCACGGCGGCATCCTGCTGACCCGGCCCACCCCCGTGCCGCCGCCCGCAACCGGCGCCACCGGAACCGCGCCGACCGCGCCGACCGCGATCGGTCAGCCGATCGAGGTTCTGCGCGGCGGCACGACCATCGGCGTCTTGGAGCGCATCGCGGCGGCGGGATCGATCATGACCGGCTCGGCGGAGGCGATCGCGGCGGTGATCGCGATCAAAGGTCTCGGCCGGTTCACCGAGCTCTCCTCCCCCGAGGCGCGCGAGCGATTCATCATCGGGACGCTGGCGAGCCTGCTCTGGGCGAGCGCGTGCGGCACCCTGGCCCGGATCTACCTGGGCTGAGCGCGACGGCGCGGCACCGCCGGCCGGTACACGGACACGGTCGGCTCACCCGGCAGCCAGAACCGCCACGGGTACTCCGCGCCACCGCCCGCGCCCGCCACTCCGGTCCGCGGCCCCTCGAGGCACGCCGGCGCCCGGTCCAGAGGATGCAGCTCGAAGTCCGCGCCGAGGGACTCGCCGGACTCCGCCAGACGCACACCCAGCGCCTGCGCCAGGCGGGCCGGTCCGCGCGCCAGGTCGCGATCCGAGGAGGTGCCGCGCCGAGACCGCGCCAGCTCGATACCCTCGACGATCTCGCCACCGCGGAGCAGGACCGCCGACGCGGAGCCCGCGGGAGAGCACGTGACGTTGACGCAGGTGTGCATCCCGTAGGTGAAGTAGGCGTAGATCGTGCCCGGCTCACCGAACATCGGGGCGGTTCGCGCCGTGCGCCCGCGGTGCGCGTGCGAGCCCGGGTCCTCGCCGATGCCGAGGTACGCCTCGACCTCCGTGAGGCGCACGCCGACCCAGCCTTCCTCGGTGCGGTGCCGGAACACCCCGCCGAGCAGCAGCGGGGCGACCTCCACCGAGGTGCGGCGCAGGTCGACGCTCACGAGCGGGTCGGAAGAGGCGCGGATCAGAAGAAGCTCTGGCCCGAGACGATGACGACCACCACGACGAACACCAGAACCGCGACGGCGCCGAGGATCCAGGCGAGCCGGGCGCGCGGGCCCATCGGCGGACGTCCGGGTCGATCGCTCTTCAGCGTCATCGGTTCTCTCCGCTCAGGCTCGCGGCGACGAGCCGCACGCGATCGGTGAGCTGCGCCAGCTGCTCCGCGACCCGCACGGGGGCGGTGCCGCCGACGCCGTCGCGGCTCGCGACGGAGCCCTCGACGGTGAGCACCTCGCGGACGTCGGGGGTGAGCAGCTCGGAGACCTCGGCGAGCTGAGCGTCGTCGAGATCGGAGAGTTCGAGGCCGCGGGTCTCGGCGAACTTGACCAGCTCACCGGTCACCTCGTGCGCATCCCGGAACGGGACGTGACGCTTGACCAGCCATTCGGCCACATCCGTGGCGAGCGAGAAGCCCTGCGGCGCCAGCTCGGCCATCCGGTCGACGTGGAAGGTGAGCGTGGCGACCATGCCGGTGAAGGCGGGCAGCAGCACCTCGAGGGTCGTCACCGAGTCGAAGACGGGCTCCTTGTCCTCCTGCAGGTCGCGGTTGTACGCGAGCGGGAGGCCCTTGAGCGTCGCGAGCAGGCCTGCGAGGTTGCCGATCAGCCGGCCGGATTTGCCGCGCGCCAGCTCGGCGATGTCCGGGTTCTTCTTCTGCGGCATGATCGACGAGCCCGTGGAGTACGAGTCGTCCAGAGTGACGAAACCGAACTCCTTCGTGTTCCAGAGGATGATCTCCTCCGCGATCCGGGAGAGGTCGATGCCGATCATCGAGGCGATGAAGGCGAACTCCGCGACGAGGTCTCGGCTCGCGGTGCCGTCGATCGAGTTGGGCACGCTCGCGGCGAAGCCGAGCTCGCGCGCGACGGCGCCGGCGTCGAGGCCGAGGGTCGAGCCGGCCAGGGCGCCGGAGCCGTAAGGCGACACATCGGAACGGACGTTCCAGTCGCGCAGGCGTTCGAGGTCGCGCAGCAGCGGCCAGGCATGGGCCAGCAGGTGATGCGCGAGCAGCACGGGCTGGGCGTGCTGCAGGTGGGTGCGGCCCGGCATAACGGCGTTCGGGTGCGCGGCGGCCTGAGCCGCGATCGCGTCGATCAGCTGCACCACCTGCTCGCCGATCACGGCGGCGTGGTCGCGGAGGTGCATCCGCACGAAGGTGGCGATCTGGTCGTTGCGGCTGCGGCCCGCGCGGAGCTTGCCGCCCAGGGCGGGCCCGGCCTCGGCCATCAGGCCGCGCTCAAGGGCGCCGTGCACGTCCTCGTCGGTGTCGGCGGCGACGAAGTCACCCGCGACGACCGCGACGCGCAGACGCTCCAGCGCGGCGAGCATCCCGTCGAGTTCGGCGGCGTCGAGGTAGCCGGCGGCGGCCAGAGCGCGGGCGTGCGCCTTCGAACCGGCGATGTCGTACTCGGCCAGCTGCCAGTCGAAGTGCGTCGACTTCGAGAGTGCGGCGAGCTCGGGTGAGGGCCCGCCGGCGAAGCGGCCGCCCCAGAGGGCTCCCGCTTTGCCAGCCCGATTCACGTCGTCGGTCATGCCGCCGCTCCGTTCTTCGCGTTCTTGGCGAGCAGCCAGACCAGCAGGGCCTTCTGCGCGTGCAGGCGGTTCTCCGCCTCGTCCCAGATCACGCTCTGCGGGCCGTCGATGACCTCGGCGGTCACCTCATAGCCGCGATCGGCGGGGAGGCAGTGCATAAAGAGCGCGTCGTCGGCGGCGAGCGACATGATCGCCTCATCGACGCGGTAGTCGCGGAAGGTGGCGACCCGCGCGGCCTTCTCCTCCTCCTTGCCCATCGACACCCAGGTGTCGGTGATCACGATGTCGCTGCCGGCGGCGCCGGCCTGCGGGTCGGTGAAGACCGTGGCGGATCCGCCGGTCTCGGCGCCGATCCGCTGGGCGTCGGCGAGGACGGCCGCGTCGGGCGCGTAGGAGTCGGGCGCGACGATCCGCACGTGCATCCCGGCCGTGGTGCCGGCGAGCAGGTAGGAGTGAGCCATGTTGCTGGCGCCGTCGCCGAAGAAGGTCAGCGTGAGGCCGGCGAGGGTGCCCTTGTGCTCGCGGATGGTGAGCAGGTCGGCCAGCAGCTGGCAGGGGTGGAACTCATCCGACAGGGCGTTCACCACCGGAACCGTCGTCCCAGCCGACATCTCGACCAGACCCTGCTGGGCATAGGTGCGCCAGACGATCGCGGCGACCTGGCGCTCCAGCACCCGGGCGGTGTCGGAGGCGGTCTCCTTGCCGCCGAGCTGGCTGCTGGCGGTGCTGATGATCAGCGGGCTGCCGCCGAGATCCGCGATGCCGACGGCGAAGGAGACCCGGGTGCGGGTGGAGGACTTGTCGAAGATGACGGCGACCGTCTGCGGGCCCGCCAGGGGCTTCCGCGCGAATCGGTCTCGCTTCAGCTCCACGGCGAGATCGAGGATCTCGGCCTGCTCGGCGGGAGTGATGTCGTCGTCGCGGAGGAAGTGGCGGGTCACAGAAGCATTCACTTTCATCGTCGTGCGCCGTCTCTCGGGCGCGGAAGCCACCAGCCTATCCGCGAGGGACCCCTCCAGCGCGCGAGGGCGCCGCGGGCCGAGGCGCCCTCGCGCGCTGCCGGGGTCCCTCGCAGGTGAGGTGGGGTGGGTCAGGAGGTGGCGGCCGCCAGGGCGCGGGCGAATCGGGTGCCGAATTCGACGATGTCGGCCTCGGTGACGATCAGCGGCGGCGCGAGGCGGATGGTGGAGTCGTTCGCGGCGTTGACGATCAGCCCCTCGCGGATGGCTGCGGCCGAGACCTCGTTCGCCACCGGCTCCGTCAGGGCGACGCCCAGCAGCAGCCCGGCGCCGCGGATTCCGGCGATGAGTGGCGAGTTCAAGGCCGCAATCGTGCGGCGGATGCTCTCCCCCGCCGTGCGCGCGTTCTCAACCAGGCCGGCGCGCTCGATCTCGGCGACGACGGCGCCGGCGGTGGCGGTGGCCAGCGGGTTGCCGCCGAAGGTGCTGCCGTGCTGCCCCTTCGCGAAGAGATCGGAAGCGCGGCCGAAGGTGACCAGGGCGCCGATCGGTACTCCCCCGCCCAGTCCCTTCGCAACGGTGATCGCGTCGGGCAGGATGCCCTCGTGCTGGTAGGCGAACCACGCGCCGGTGCGGCCGACGCCGGTCTGGATCTCGTCGATGATCAGCAGCGCACCGTGCGCAGCGGTGAGCTCTCGCGCGCGCTGCAGATAGCCCTCGGGCAGCGGCACAACACCGGCCTCGCCCTGGATCGGCTCGACCACGAGAGCCGCGACGGTGTCGTCGATCGCGGCCTCGAGGGCGGCGATCGTCGCGTCGATGTGCTCGACGCCGCCGGGCACGGGCTCGAACGGCGCACGCATCGCGGGCTTGCCGGTCAGCGCCATCGAGCCCATCGTGCGACCGTGGAAGGCGTTGTGCAGCGCGAGGATGCGACGCTTCGTGCCGGCGCCGTGGTTCAAGCGGGCCAGCTTGAAGGCCGCCTCGTTCGCCTCCGCGCCGGAGTTGCCGAAGTAGACGCGGCCGGACTCGCCCGCGCCGGTGAGTCGGCAGAGCGTCTCGGCGAGGGCCACCTGCGGTTCCGAGGCGAAGTAGTTCGACACGTGCGCGATCCTGCCGGCCTGCTCCGCGATCGCGTTCACGAAGACGGGATGCGCGTGGCCCAGCGAGTTGACAGCGATGCCGGCGAGGAAATCGAGGTACTCGACGCCGTCCACGTCCCAGACGCGCAGGCCTTCGCCGCGCTCCAGCACGGCCATCGTGTGCGTGACGGTCTTCATCATCACGTCGGAGTAGCGGCGTTGCGTCCGCTCGGTCAGCGTTCCGGTCGTGGCCTGGGTGGTCATTGCTCTTCGCCCCGGTTCTGTTCGCGGGTGGCGTCGGCGCCTTCGACGACTTCGGTTCCGATGCCGCTGGAGGTGAAGACCTCGAGCAGGATCGAGTGCGGGATGCGGCCGTCGATGATCGCGGCCTTGTGCACGCCGCCCTGCACGGCGTCCAGGCAGGCGGTCATCTTCGGGATCATGCCGGATTCGAGGCTCGGCAGCAGCGAGATCAACTCGCCGGAGGAGATGTGCGAGACCAGCGAATCGCGGTTGGGCCAGTCGCGGTAGAGCCCGGCCACATCGGTCAGGATCACCAGCTTCTCGGCCCCGAGCGCGACGGCGAGCGCGGCGGCGGCCGCATCCGCGTTCACGTTCAGCGACTGGGTCGGGTCGTCGGAGTCAGGCGCGATCGAGGAGACGACCGGGATGCGACCGGCCTCCAGCTGGGCGTGCACAGCCTCGGGGTTGACCGCGACGACGTCGCCGACGAGGCCGAGGTCGACCTCTTCGCCGTCGATCACCACGCCGCGCTTGCGACCGAGGAAGAGCCCGGCGTCCTCGCCGGAGATGCCGGCCGCCAGCGGGCCGTGCTCGTTGATGCGGCGCACGATGTCGCGGCTGATCTGACCGGTCAGCACCATCCGCACCACCTCCATCGCCTCCGGGCTGGTGACCCGGTAGCCGCCGCGGAACTCGCTGGCGATGTCGAGCCGCTCCAGCATCTTCGAGATCTGCGGGCCGCCGCCGTGCACCACGACCGGGCGGATGCCGGCGTAGCGGAGATAGACGATGTCTTCGGCGAAGGCGCGCTGCAGCTCCTCCGACACCATGGCGTTGCCGCCGAACTTGATGACCATGATCTTGCCGTGGAAGCGCTTCAGCCACGGCAGCGCCTCGATCAGCGTCTCGGCCTTCTCGGCGGCCTCGTCGCGGAGGGCGAGGTTCTCGGCCTCGGTCAGTTGCGCAGTCATCTTCGCTGGGGCCTAACTCGAGTACGCGGAATTCTCGTGCACGTAGTCGTGCGTGAGGTCGTTGGTCCAGATCGTCGCCGTGACGTCGCCGGCGTGCAGGTCGATGTCGACGGCGACCTTCCGCGGCGTGAGGTCGACGAGGTCACGGCTCTCGAACGGCTCACCGGCCTTGCACACCTGCACGCCGTTCATCGCGACGTCGATTCCGTAGGGGTCGAACTGCGCATCCGTGGTGCCGACGGCCGCCAGCACGCGGCCCCAGTTGGGGTCGTTGCCGAAGATGGCGGCCTTGAAGAGGTTGCTGCGCGAGACGGCGCGGGCGACGACGACGGCCTCGTCCTCGGTCGCGGCGTTCAGAACGCGGATCGCGACGTCGTGCGCGGCGCCCTCGGCATCCGCTTGCAGCTGCAGGGTGAGGTCTCGGCAGAGCTCGGTGAGCGCCTGGGTGAACTCCGCCTGGTCGGCGTCGACGCCGCTGGCGCCGCTGGCGAGCAGGGCGACGGTGTCGTTGGTCGACATGCAGCCGTCGGAGTCGAGCCGGTCGAAGGTGACGCGGGTCGCGGCGCGCAGGGCGGTGTCGAGCGCGGCCGAGCCGAGCCGCGCATCCGTGGTGATCACGACCAGCATGGTGGCTAGGCCGGGCGCGAGCATGCCGGCGCCCTTCGCCATTCCGCCGATCGTCCAGCCCTGCTCGGAGCGGACGACGGCCTGCTTCGGCACGGTGTCGGTGGTCATGATCGCGCGGGCCGCGTCCTCGCCGGCGTCGGGGCTGAGTTCTGCGGCGGCGGCGGTGACTCCGGCGGTGATCTTGCCCAGGTCGAGCTGGTCGCCGATGAGGCCCGTCGAGCAGACGATCACGTCGCCGGCCGAGACGGCGAGCTTCTCGGCGACGAGTTCGGCCGTGGCGTGCGTGACCTGGAAGCCGGCCGCGCCGGTGTAACAGTTCGCGCCGCCGGAGTTGAGCACGATGGCCGAGACGGTGCCGTCCTTCAGCACCTGCTCGCTCCAGAGCACGGGGTTCGCCTTGCAGCGGTTGCTGGTGAAGACGGCCGCGGCGTTCGCGAGTGGGCCGAGGTTCTGCACCAGGGCGACGTCCTTCGCGCCCGTCGACTTCAGGCCGGCGACGACGCCCGAGGCCGCGAATCCTGCTGCTGCGGTCACGCTCACGGCGCCACTCCGTTCACGCTGAGGCCCAAAGTCTCGGGGAGGCCGAGGGCGATGTTGGTCGACTGGATCGCGGCGCCCGCGGTGCCCTTGACGAGGTTGTCGAGGGCGGTGACGGCGACCACGCGGCGGGCGGCCTCGTCGACCGCGATGCCGATCAGAGCGGTGTTCGCGCCGACCACATCCGCGGTCTTGGGGAATTCGCCCTCGGGCAGCAGCTGCACGAAGGGCTCGTCGGCGTAGGCGGCCTCCCACGCGGCGCGGACGTCCCGTGCGCCGACGCCCGGGGCGAGGCGCGCGGTCGACGTCGCGAGGATTCCGCGCGCCATCGGCACGAGCACGGGAGTGAAGGAGATGGAGACCGGGCCGGCCCCGGCGAGCGCGAGGTTCTGCCGGATCTCGGGGTTGTGCCGGTGGCCGCCGCCGACGGCGTACGGACTCGCGGAGCCGAGGATCTCGCTGGCGAGCAGGTTCACCTTGAGGCTCTTGCCCGCACCGGATGGGCCGACCGCGAGCACGGCGACGAGGTCCTCCGGCTCGATCACTCCGGCGACGAGGCCGGGCGCGAGGCCGAGGGTGATCGCGGTGACGTTGCAGCCGGGCACCGCGATGCGCTTGACTCCCGCGAGCTTCTCGCGCTGCTTGGTGACGGCTCCGCCGCTCGCGTGCAGCAGTTCCGGCAGGCCGTAGGGCCAGGCGCCGTAGAAGTCGCCGCCGTAGAAGGCGGCCCAGTCGGCGGGATCCGTGAGCCGGTGGTCGGCGCCGCAGTCGACCACGAGGGTCTCGGGCGGCAGCGTCGCGGTGATGTCACCCGACTTGCCGTGCGGCAGCGCCAGGAAGACGATGTCGTGGCCGGCCAGGTTCTCGGTCGTGGTGTCGACGAGGGTGAGGTGGCGCAGGGATCGCAGGTGCGGATGCACGGCGACGAGCGGCTGACCGGCGTTCGCGTGGGCGGTGACGGTCGTGACCTCGAACTCGGGATGGTCGGCGAGGAGGCGCAGCACCTCGCCGCCCGCATAGCCGCTGGCGCCGGCTACCGCGACGGAGAAAGACATGGGGACAAGCCTAGGGGCACGCACGGCGTCGCGGCGGCGGGACGGAGTGACAACCCGCCTCTTCGGCCGGGCTACTCGACCAGCAGAAGGGTGGCACCGGGTCAGCGGATGCCGCTGCGGGCGAAGCCCTGCACGAAGTAGCGCTGGAAGATCAGGAAGAGCAGCACCATCGGCACGACGTTCACCAGGGCGAAGGCCATGGTGGCGCCGTAGTCGCTGCCGAACTGGCCCTGCAGGTACAGCAGGCCGATCGGCAGGGTGAACAGCTGGTTCTCCTTCAGCGCGATCAACGGCCAGGCGAAGTCGTTCCAGGAGCTGAGCAGCGACATGAAGAACAGCACGGCGATCAGCGGCTTCGACAGCGGCAGCACGATCCGGGTGAACACGCGGATGTGGCCGGCCCCGTCGATCCGCGCCGCCTCGATCAGGTCGCGCGGGATGGCGAGGATGAACTGGCGGGCGAGGAAGAGCCCGAGCGCCGACGCCGCGGTCGGCAAGATTACCGCCCAGTAGGTGCCGTACAGCCCGAAGTCGGTCACCAGTTGGAACAGCGCGACCATGATCACCTGAACCGGAAGGGCGAGCGTCGCCAGCGCGAGGAGGAACAGCACGGTCGAGCCGCGGAAGCGCAGCTGCGCGAAGGCGTACCCGGCGAGCAGGTTGATCACCACGGTGAGCACCGCCGTGGTGAGCGCGATGGCGACGGAGTTGCCGAACCAGGTCGCGACCGGGAACGAGGCGAAGACCCGCTCGAAGTTCACCAGCGTGAAGGTGCTCGGCCAGAGCCGGAACGTGCCGCCGAGCAACTCGGCGCGGCTGGAGAAGGCGACCATCAATATCCAGTACAGCGGGAAGAGGATGACCGCGCTGACCACGATCGCGGCGAGGAGACGGAGGGCGAGGCCCGTGCGAGCGGTCATTCGACGAGGTCCCGGGTCTTGTTGCTGCGCCACTGGATGGCGGTGAAGGCCATCGTCAGCACGAGGAGCACGATGCCGATCGCCGCGGCGTAGCCCTGATCGCGGGTGACGAATCCGGTGTCGTACGCGTACGTGACCAGCACGTTCGTCGCGTTCTGCGGGCCACCGCCGGTCATCACGAACACGATGTCGAAGACCTGGAACGAGAAGATCACATTCAGGATCAGCAAGAAGAACGACTGCGGCCCGACCAGCGGCACGGTGATGTGCCGGAACCGCATCCAGCCGCCCGCGCCGTCCAGTCGCGCCGCCTCGTACAGGTCCGGCCCGATGCCCTGCAGGCCGGCGAGGCAGATCAGCATGTTGAAGCCGACCCGCCACCACAGCGTCACCAGCACGATCGAGGTGAAGGCGCCCGCGCCGCCCGACTGCCACGCGACCGCCGGCAGCCCGGCGAAGCGCAGCAGCGAATCGAGGATGCCCGTGTTCTCGTCGAAGATCAGCACGCCGAGCAGAGCGGTGGCGACGCCGGAGACCGCCATCGGCAGGATCAGGATGGAGCGGAACACCGGGCGAGCGGGCAGCACCGAGTTGAGCAGCACGGCCGCGCCGAGCCCGAGCAGCATCGAGGCCGGCGTGACCAGGGCGGTGAAGACCACGGTGTTCAGCGTGACCCGCCAGAACAGCGGGTCGCCGAAGAGGCGCAGGTAGTTGTCGAGGCCGACGAAGACGCCGTCGCCGAAGCCGTTGGTCCGCTGCAGGCTCAGCAGCGCGGAGCCGGCGAGCGGCACGAAGACGAACAGCCCGAGCATCAGCAGGTTCGGCGCCAGGAACGCGTAGGCGGTCAGCCCTTCGCGCAATCCTCGGAAGCGACGACCGCGGAGGGGCCGACGCGGGATGCTCGCGGTGCCGGACGCCGTCACGCGGTCGCCGCGGCGATTCCGCTGCTCATCGCCGCGAGCGTCGCATCCGTGTCCTGACCGCCGACGAAGGCCGCCTCGAGCTGATCCTTGAGCACCGTGATGATCGCGGCCATGTCGGGCGAGGCGACCTGGCCGGAGTCCTGCGGCTGCACCAACGATGCCTGGCCGAGGAAGACCGGCGCGAGTTCGGGACGGACGGCGAAGTCGATGCCGCTCTCGGTCAGGTCGCGGCGGGTGGGCAGCAGCGAGGCCGCCGCGCAGAAGTCGTTCATCTCCTGCTCCTCGGTCATGAACTCGAGGAACCGCGCGGCCAGCTCGGGATTCTTCGCCTGCTTCGTGGCGACCAGCGCGTTGCCGCCGAAGTCGCCGCCACCGCGGACGTTGCGCGGAGCGAAGGTGGCGCCCCACTCGAAGTCGAGCGTGCTCTCGGCGTCGGGGATCAGGAACGCGCCGCCGAACGTCATCGCGGTCGTCTGCGAGTACCAGAGGTCGGCCGCGTAGGTGGCCGACTGCACCGACGAGTTCGGCGGCACCAAGCCCTCGGTGAAGAAGCTGCGGCTGAAGTCCACCGTCGCGCGCCCGGCGGCGGAGTCGATGGCCGGCGTGACGAGGTCGGATTCGAGGAACTTGCCGTCCGCCTGGAACAGCAGGTTCAGCCAGCGGGTCACGCCGTTGCCCTGCCAGTTGTAGGCGAAGGCGTATCGGTCGGCGGCCGCGGCGCCCTTGAGGGTGCGGGCGACGTCGGTGAACTGGTCCCACGTCCACGCATCCTCGACCGCGGTCGGGATATCGGTGATGCCGGCGGCCGACAAGGCGTCCGCGTTGTAGAGGATCACCGAGGTGTCGGTGTGATGCGGCACACCGAACGCGCTGCCCTCGCTCTGTACCGCGGCCCAGGCCGCGCTGGTGAAGCGGTCGCTGAAGCCGTCGGAGAGCAACGGGTCGAGTTCGAGGAGCTGGCCCCGTCCGGCGTAGCTGCCGAAGGTGTAGTACGGCACCCGGAAGACGTCCGGCGGATTACCCGCCTGCAGCTGAGCGTCGATGTTGGTGAACATCTGCTCGTAGGGCACGGCGTTCAGGGTCACGGTCGCGCCCGCGTTCGCGGCTTCGAAGTTCTTGATCGCGGCGGCGAAGCCGGCGAGTTCACTGTCGGTGCCCCAGGTGGTGAAGGTCAGGGTGTCGGCAGCGGTGCCGGAACCGCTGGGGGCGGCGGGTGCGACGAAGCCGCAGCCGGAGAGCAGAAGAGGCGTCGCCGCGACTCCGGCAGCGCCGAAGAAAGTCCGTCGTGAGAGCTGCACAGGATTCTCCACATCCGTCGGACACCGGTGCCCGACTCCCCCGATCCTCGCTCACGGATCGTTCGGCTGCGCAGACTTGACAAGGCGCCCGCGGTGAGAGAAAAGCGGCGAGAAAAGGGTTGTCACTTTGTCGGTGACCCACCGACGAAGTGACAACCCTTTTCTCAGGCGCGGCGGACGGAGGCGGAGGTGACGGCGGGCGGGAGGCCGGCGATCGGGTGGTCGGGGCCGGTGAGCAGCAGCGCGGCCTCGGTCTCGTGGTCGGCGCTCGAGCCGCCGACCCAGAGCCGCAGCTCGCCCGGCTCGACCACGCGGACGTAGTCGCGGTTGCTGAAGGCCAGCAGCGCCGTCGGTACCTCGAGGCGCACCAGCGCCTCCTCGCCCGGGTCGAGCGACACCCGCAGGTAGCCGAGCAGCTGCGCGACCGGCCTCGTGACGCTCGCCAGCACATCCCGACCGTAGAGCTGCACCAGGTCGGTGCCGCGACGGTCGCCGACGTTGCGGATCCGGACCGTCGCGACGATCGTGCCGTCGGTCGGCACGGTGGCCGGCACACGCAGCTCGGAGCGCTCGAACCGGGTGTAGCTCAGCCCGAAACCGAACGGCCGGACCGGCGTGCTGTCGGCGCTGGTGATCTCGCTCGGCCCGCCGAGGATCGGATGCAGGTAGCTGAACGGCTGCGACCCCGCGGAGCGCGGCAGCGAGACCGGCAGGTGGCCGGACGGATCCGCGTCGCCCGAGAGGATCGCGGCGAGCGCCGTCCCACCCTCCTCGCCCGGGAAGAACGACTGCACCACGGCGGCCGGCGCGCTCGCGGAGTCGAGCGCCCAGCCGATCGCGTACGGGCGCCCCGAGAGCACCACCATCACGACCGGAGTACCGGTGGCGATGACGGCCTCGACGAACTCGCGCTGCACCCCCGGGAGTTCGAGCGACTCCACGTCGTTGCCCTCCCCCACCGTGCCGCGACCGAAGAGGCCGGCGCGGTCGCCGACGACGACGATCGCCACCTCGCTCTCCGCCGCCGCCGCGACGGCCGCCGCGAAGCCCGAGCGAGCGGTTCCCTCGACCGAACAGCCCGATTCGGTGCGGATGCGCGCCGCCGGATACCGCGCGGCGAGCGCCTCCGCCAGCGTCGGGATCGCGAAGCCGAACGGCGTGCCGGGGTGGTGCGCGAGCACGTGGTTCGCGAAGGAGTAGCAGCCCATCAGCGCCTCGGCGCTTGCGGCGTTCGGGCCGATCAGCGCGATCCGCTGCGGCTCCCGCAGCGGCAGGGTGCCGTCGTTGGCGAGCAGCACGATCGAGCGCTCGGCGAGTTCGCGGGCGATCTCCCGATGCTCGGCGTCGTCGAGGTCGATCGTGGTCGGCGGCTCGTCGAAGCGCGCATCCAGCAGCCCGAGCTCCTCCTTCTGGGCGAGCACCCGCAGCACCGCGCGATCCACGAGCGCCTCGTCGACCCGGCCATCGCGGACACGTTCGGCCAACGGCTCGAGGTAGGCGTCTCCGCCGGGCAGTTCGACGTCGATCCCGGCTTCGAGCGCGAGTTGCGCGGCGTGACCGCGATCCGCCGCGATCGCGTGCATCGTCTGCAGGAAGGCGACCGAGAAGTAGTCCGAGACCACCACACCGTCGAAGCCCCAGCGCTCGCGCAGGATGCCGGTCAGGTACTCGGCCGACGCCGCGACGGGCACGCCGTCGATCTCGGCGTAGGAGTTCATCACGCTGCGCACTCCCCCGGAACGCACCGCCATCTCGAACGGCGGCAGCAGCACGTCCTCCAGCTCCCGGCGACCCACGTGAACGGGAGCGTGGTTGCGGCCGGACTGGGAGGCGGAGTAGCCGACGAAGTGCTTCAGCGTCGCGTGCACTCCCGCGCCCTGCAGCCCGCGGACGTACGCGGTGCCGATCGTGCCGACCACGTACGGATCCTCGGCGATGCACTCATCCGTCCGCCCCCAGCGCGGGTCGCGGATCACGTCGAGCACCGGAGCGAGCCCCTGGTGCACGCCGAGCTGCCGCATCGAGCGGCCGATCGCGGCTCCCATCCGCTCGACGAGTTCCGGGTCGAAGGCGGCGCCCCAGGCGAGCGGGGTCGGGAAGGTGGCGGCCTGCCAGGCGGCGAGCCCGGTCAGGCACTCCTCGTGCACGAGCGCGGGGATGCCCAGCCGGGTCTGCGTCTGCAATCGGCGCTGCTCGGCCCACAACCAGTGCGCGCGCTCGACCGGGTCGACGGGTCTCGTGCCGTAGACCCGGGTCAGCTGGCCGAGTCCGTGCACCGTCGCATCCTCGTAGCGGGTGGAGGATGCCATCTCCCCCGCCATCGGCGCAACCACCTCGTCGCCCTGGTCGACCCAGAAGCCGACGAGCTGGGCGAGCTTCTCCTCCAGCGTCATCTCGGCCAGGATCGCGAGAACCCGGGTCGACACGAGCGCGTCCGTCTGCTGATCGATGGTCATGGCGTCAGCCCTTCACGGCGCCGGTGAGGCCGCCGACGATCCGGCGCTCGAACAGGCTGAAGAAGATCAGCGCCGGGATCATCGAGAGCGAGGTGAACGCCAACACCTTCGCGGTGTCGACGGCGTACTGCGAGGCGAAGGCCTGCGTCCCCAGCGGCAGGGTGAACGCGGCCTCGTTGTTCAGGATGAACAGCGGCAGCATGTAGCCGTTCCAGCTGCCGATGAAGGCGAGGATGCCCACGGTGATCACGCCGGGCAGCGAGAGCCGCAGTACCATCCGCCAGAAGAAGCCGAGTCGGCCGAGGCCGTCGATGGCCGCAGCCTCCTGCAGCTCGTTCGGGATGGCGGCGAGGAAGGGCACCAGCACGATGATCGTCATCGGCAGCGCGAACGCGACCTGCGGCACGATCACGCCGGCGAGCGAGTTCATCAGGCCGAGGTCGCGCACCAGGATGTACAGCGGCGTGATCGCGACCGTCATCGGGAACATCAGGCCCGCGGTGAACACGGCGTACACGGCGCCGCGGCCGCGGAAGGAGTACCGCGCCAGCGCGAACGCCGCCATCAGGCCGAGCGCGACCACGAACAGCGTCGTGCAGGTGGCGGCGATGGTGGAGTTGGCGACCTGGGTCCAGAACGGCGCGCTGCCGAGGACGTCGGCGTAGTTGGACCAGTTCCAGGTGATCGGCAGGCCGGACGGGTCCAGCGTGATCTCGGAGTTCGAACGGAAGCCGCCGAGGATGATGTACGCGACCGGCGCCAGCATCAGGCCGATCACCACGAGGGCGACGAAGTAGATCGCGACGTCGATGCGCTTGACGGAAGCGCGACGCGGGCGCGGGAGGCGGGTCGGTACGGCGATGGCCATCAGGCCTTCCCTCCATTGGTCAAAGCACCCTCGGTATCCCGCCGCAGCACGAATCGCTGGTAGAGCAGGGCGACCACGAGCGAGATCAGGAAGATCACCACGGCCACCGCGCTGCCGTAGCCGTAGCTGCCGGCGCTGCGACCGTTGGCGACCATATAGGTCGCCATGGTCGAGGTGCCCGCGGTGGACGAGACGTACTGGCCCCAGATGATCCAGACCAGGTCGAACAACTGCAGCGAGCCGATGATCGACAGGAACGCCCAGATCCGGATGGTCGGACCCATCAGCGGCAGCACGATGTGGCGCTGCACCTGCCAATAGCTCGCGCCGTCGATCCGCGCGGCCTCGGTGATCTCATCCGGAACGCCCTGCAGCCCCGCGAGGAAGAGGATGACCGCGAAGCCCACGTACTTCCACGTGATGATCGCCAGCAACGTCCAGATCGCGGCGCCCGGATCGGACAGCCAGTCGGTCACGAACGCGCCGAGGCCGAGCTTCTCCAGCAGCCCGTTAAGAGCGCCGTTCGACTGCAGCATCAGGCTCCAGCCCAGGCCGACGACGACCTCGGAGATCACGTACGGCGCGAAGATCAGCACGCGGATCAGCGACTGGAAGCGCAGTTTCCGGTTCAGCAGCAGCGCGATGCCGAGGGCCAGCGGCCCCTGCAGCACCAGCGACATCACCACGATGAAGGCGTTGTGGCCGAGCACCTCGTGGAAGGCGGGATCGGTCAGGATCGTGACGTAGTTGCGCAGGCCCACGAAGTCGACCGCCGGCCCGTAGCCGGACCAGCTGAAGAAGCCGTAGTAGGCGGCCATACCGACCGGGAGGATCACGAACGCCACGAAGACGACCAGAGCCGGCCCGATCAGGATCGCGAGCTCGCCGCGCTCCGACCACCGCGACCGGCGCCCGCGCCCGGCGGGGGCGGCGACCGGAGCCGCCACCTCCGCCGGGCTCGACGCGGTCGCGACCGCGTTCTCACTCAGGAGTGCCATCCGGGACCGCCTAGGACTTCGCGGCCGCGGCGTTCACGGCGTCGACGATGCTCTGGGCATCGCCCTTGCCAGCGAACAGGTCGACGACGGCGACGTTCAGCGCGTTGCCCACGCTCTGGCCGTACAGCGTGTCGAGCCAGACCGAGACGTAGGGGGCGCTGTTGTAGGCGGCGAGCACATCCTGCAGGGCGGGATCCGCCACGACGCTCTGCGCATCCTGCGAGGCCGGCAGGGTCTGGAAGGCCGTTGCGTACGCCTCCTGGTTCTCCTTCTCGACGATGAAGTTCAGGAAGTCGACGCACTCCTTGGGCGCGTTCACCCAGCAGGAGAAGCCGTCGACGCCGCCCATCATCGCGCCGGGCTCGCCGTCACCGCCGGAGACGGCGGGGAACGGGAACCACTTCAGGTCGGCGAGCGGCTTGGTGTCGGGGGTCAGCGATGCGATCACGCCCGGGTCCCACGCACCCATCAGTTCCATCGCCGCCTGGTGGTTGGCGATCAGGCCCGCGGAGGAGCCGGCGCCCTGCTGCGCGGCGGTGGTGAGGAAACCGCTGTTGAACGGCTCGGTCGCGATGAAGTCCTGCAGGTTCTCACCGGCCATGATCCAGCACGGGTCGTCGAAGCTGCGGCTTTCGGCGGCCTCGTCGAGAACGTCCTTCGAGCACGCCCGCAGGGCGAAGTTGTAGTACCAGTGCGCGGCCGGCCAGGCGTCCTTCGCGCCGACCGCGATCGGGTCGATCCCGGCGGCGCTGAGCTGCGCATCCGCGGCCTCCAGCTCCTCGATGGTGGTCGGCGGCGTCGTGATCCCGGCCTGCGCGAACAGGTCGGCGGAGTAGAAGATGCCGGAGGGCAGCACCGAGACCGGCATGCCGTAGTTCTTGCCGTCGATCTCGAAGGCGGTCAGCGAGCTGCCGACGGCGGCCTTCGCGTCGGCGGAGATGCCGTCGCTGATGTCCATCGCCTGGCCGGCCTGCACCACGTCGGCGAGCTTGCCGCCGCCGCGGGCCATGAAGATGTCGGGAGCGTCGCCGGAGTTCAGGGCGGTCTGCAGCTTGCCGTCCATGTCCTCGTTCTGCACCGACTGGATCTCGATCGTGACGCCCGGGTTGGCCGCCTCGAAGGCGGCCGCGGTGTCGGACCAGTACTGCTTGCCGTCGCCGGTGGTGGAGTTGTGCCAGAACGTCAGGGTGACGCCGTCGCCGCTGCTGCCGACATCCGCCCCGCCGGCGCAACCGGTCAAGGCGATCGCGCTGAGGACGGTGGCCGCGCAGGCGGCGGTGAGACGGCGGCGCGCTCGTCGGCTCGGGTGGGGACTCGTCATGGTGCTGGACCTGCTCTCTTCATTGAGGTGCATCCGTCGTCGGGACGCTGTGCTGGTGCGGGAAGTCCGATTCGTTCCGACTCGGACGCCCTCAGTGTCGCCAGCCGTGCAACACTCGTCAAACGTTTTCGAAATCCTTTTCCACGATCCAGGAAGGAGCGGATGATGGCACGAGCGACCATCCACGACGTGGCCGCTGCGGCGGGCGTCTCCGTCGCGACGGTGTCCAAGGCGGTGAACGGGAGGTACGGCGTGGCACCCGAGACGGCGAGTCGCGTACTCGATGTCGTGGCCGAGCTCGGCTACGAGTCGAGCCTGATCGCCAGCAGCATGCGCTCGCGCCGCACGGGTGTGATCGGCGTGCTCGTCGCCGACTTCGAGCCCTTCAGCGCCGAGGTGCTCAAGGGTGTCGCCACCGGGCTGCGCGGCACGGGCTTCGACCTGCTGGCGTACAGCGGATCGCATCAGGGCGATGGCGAAGGCTGGGAGCGGCGCTCGCTGAGCCGGCTCAGCGGCACGCTGATCGACGGGGCGATCATGGTCACGCCGACCGTGGTGAACGTGAGCGCCGACGTGCCGATCGTGGCGGTGGATCCGCACACGGGCCGCGCGGATCTGCCGACCGTCGAGTCCGACAGCCGCGGCGGCGCCCTCGAGGCGACCGCCTACCTGATCAGCCTCGGGCACCGTCGCATCGGCTTCGTCGCCGGCCGACCCGACCTGAAGTCGTCCCGTCTGCGCGACGCCGGCTACCGGGACGCGCTCGCCGCGGCCGGTCTGCGCTTCGACCCCGCCCTGGTCCGTGTCGGCTTCTACGAGGCGGACACGGCTCGGCGGGCCGCGCAGGAGCTGCTCAGCCAGCCCGATCGCCCGACCGCGGTCTTCGCCGCGAACGATCTCTCCGCCATCGCGATCATCGAAGTGGCGCAGGGGCTCGGGCTGGAGGTGCCGCGCGATCTCTCGGTCGTCGGCTTCGACGACGTGCCGGAGGCCTCCCGGCTCGCGCTGCCGCTCACGACGGTGCGTCAGCCGATGCAGCGGATCGGCCAGACCGCGGCGACGATGCTGACCAGCCTGATGGCGGGCGAAGGGCTCGCCGCGACGCACCTGCTGCTGCCGACCCGACTCGTCGCACGGGCCACGACCGCGGCGCCGGCGCCGACGACCTGAAGGAGTGCCCGTGGGCCGCTACCGCAACCCGATCCTGCCCGGATGCCATCCCGATCCGAGCCTCTGCCGCGTCGGCGACGCGTTCTACCTGGTGACGTCGACGTTCGAATACCTGCCGGGCCTGCCGGTGCACCGCTCGACGAACCTGGTGGATTGGGCTCCGGTCGGCCACGCGATCCATCGGCCGGATCAGCTGTCGCTCGCCGGGCTGCCGTCCTCACGCGGGTTGTTCGCGCCGACGATCCGGCACGACGGCGAACGGTTCCTGGTGGTCTGCACGGTGGTCGGTCCGGATGACGGCACCTGGTCGGGGCGCTCCGGGCACTTCGTCGTCACGGCGACGGATGCGGCCGGGCCGTGGAGCGATCCGGTCTGGATCGAGGGCGTCGGCGGCATCGATCCGTCGCTCACGCTCGACGGCGAGCGGCTCTGGCTGTGTTGGACGCAGCAGCGCGCGGAGCGGGCGTGGGCTGGTCAGACGGACGTGCTGCTGACCGAGCTCGATCCGGGGACGCTGCAGCCGCTGCGGGAGCCGGTCGCGATCTGGGGCGGGGCGATGATCGGCGCGGTCTGGGCCGAGGGGCCGCACATCCTGCCCCGGCCCGGCGGTGGCTGGCTGCTCGTTGCGGCCGAGGGCGGAACGTCGCGCGAGCACGCGGTCTGCGTCGCGTACGCCGAGACGATCACCGGGCCGTACTACGGCGACCCGGGCAATCCGCGGCTCAGCCACCGCGACCTCGGCGGCACGGCCTCGATCGCGGCCGTCGGGCACGCGGACCTCGTCGAGGACACGGCCGGCCGCAGCTGGGCGACCGTGCTCGCCACGCAGCTCGACGGCGGCGCCGACGGCCTGCTCGGTCGCCAGACGCACCTCGTGCCCGTGGCCTGGGAGCAGCGTCGGCCGGTGTTCGCGCCCGGCGACGGCCGGGTGCGCGCCGTGGTGGACGCGGAGGGGGTGCCGGATCAGCGCGCCGCGTCGGAGGTGTTCGAGGACGCCTTCGACGCTGCGCCGCTCGAGTTCGGTTGGACGGGCGTCGCGCGGCAGCCGAGTGCGTTCGCCCAGGCGGGCGGCGGGCGGTTGCTCCTGCACGCCGGCGCCGAGCCGACGTCGACGGGTCCGCAGTCGTTCCTGGGTCGGCGGCTACCGGCATCCGACACCGACGTCGAGGCCGTGGTCGGGGTGGGCGCGACTGCGCTCCGCGGCGGGCTGCTGCTGCGCAGCAGCGAGACCGCGCAGCTCGAGTTCAGCGTCGATGCCACGGGCACCGTGCGCTGCCAGCTGACGGCGGCCGGCGTCCGATCGGAACTCGGAGCGATCACGGCGGATGCGGCGCGCGTGCGGCTCCGCCTCGAGATCCGCGGGTTGCGCGCTCGCGCCTTCGCCGACGGAGCGTTCGTCGCCGAGGCCGAGCTCGACGCCCTCGTGCCCGACCCGGGGACCGGCTTCGTCGGCGCCTGGATCGGCGTCGTCGCGGTCGGAACGGCGGGCACCGTCAAGGTCGACTCCGTCACGCTCACGGCGGAGGTCGCAGGAACGACGAGCCGCTGAGCAGCACCAAAGGGTTGTCACTTTGTCGGTCGGTTACCGACAAAGTGACAACCCTTCTGAGAGCTACTCGCGGAGCGTGGCGCCGAAGCGCTCGGCGGCGACCGCGACGCCGGCCAGCTTGGCGGCGGAGGCCTCGGCGGCGGTCAGCGTGCGATCGGGCGCGCGGAAGCGCAACGCGAAGGTGAGCGACTTCGTGCCGGGCTCGAGCCCCGTGCCGCGGTAGTCGTCGACCAGGCGGATGCTCTCCAGCAGCTCCCCGGCGCCCTCCGTCACGGCCGCGCCGACCGCGCCGGCCACCGCGTCGGCGGGCAGCACCAGGGAGAGATCCTGCGTCGCGGCGGGGTACGTGCCGACGGCCTCGGCCACGGTGATCGTGCCGGCGGCGGCGATCACCGCATCCAGGTCCAGTTCGACGGCGGCCACAACACGTGGCAGATCCAGCTCCAGCGCGAGGGCGGGCAGCAGCTCACCGGCGTAGCCGATCACGGCGTCGCCGATCAGCAGCTCGGCCGTGCGACCCGGGTGGAACGCCTGGTGCGTGCCCTGGCGCACCGCGATCGCAACGCCCGAGCCGAGCTCGATCTCGCGGACCACGTCCAGCGCATCCTGCCAGCCGTATTCACGGGCGGCGACGCCGGGCTGACGATCGACGGCCGAGCCCAGCAGCAGCGCGCCGACGTGCAGCGGCTGCGGCGGGATGCCGTCGTTCAGCGCGCGCTCCACCTCGGCCGACGGCCGCTGGGCGCCGAGCGGCACGGTCGCGGAGCCGTACTCGCGGCCGGTCTCGGGTCGGAACGTCGCTCCGATCTCGAAGATCGCGAGGTCGACGAGTCCACGTGACCGATTGCGCTGGGCGATCTGCACCAGGCCCGGCAGCACGGAGGTGCGCAGGTTCCCGGCGGTCGCGTCCAGCGGGTTCGCGAGCACGACCTGCTGCAGCGGCTCGCCGGAGGCGGAGCCGAACAGGTCGTTCGTCGCGCGCGGCAGGAACGGGTACGAGAGCACCTCGACGTTGCCGGCGGCGGCGAGCGCATCCGCCACCGAGCGGCGCACCTTCTGCCCGGTGGTCAGCCCGCGGCCGGGCGGCGCGACGGGCAGGATCGACGGGATGCGGTCGTAGCCGGTGATCCGGGCGACCTCCTCCGCGAGGGTCCACTTGTCGGTGAGGTCGGGACGCCAGCTCGGCGGGGTCGCGACGAGCCCGTCGGGACCGTCGTCGAGAGCGGCACCGATCTCGACGAGCGAGGAGCGGATCTCCTCGGCGGTGTACTCCACGCCGATCACGCCGGAGACGAAGCCGTCGGGCACCACGATCGATGCGGCGGCGGTACTGGTGTCGAGCACCGAGCCCAGCGCATCCGCTTCTCCCCCGGCCAGGTCGACCAGCAGCTGCGCGGCACGCGCCGCGGCGACCGGTGCGACCGCCGGGTCGACGCCGCGCTCGAAGCGACGCGACGCCTCGCTGGGCAGCTTGTGCCGACGGGCGCTGCGGGCGATCGACACGGGGTCGAAGTTCGCCGCCTCGATGAGCACGTCGCGGGTCGTGTCGCCGAACTCCGTCCGGGCGCCGCCCATCACCCCGGCGATGCCGATGGGGCCGCCGTCGTCAGTGATCAAGAGGTCTTCGGGATGGAGCTTGCGCACCTGGCCGTCGAGCGTCTCGATCGTTTCGCCGGCAGCGGCACGGCGCACCACGATGCCGCCCTGCAGGGTGTTCAGGTCGTAGGCGTGCAGCGGCTGACCCAGTTCGAGCATCACGTAGTTGGTGATGTCGACTGCGAGCGAGATCGAGCGGATGCCCGCGAGGCGCAGTCGCGCCGTCATCCAGGGCGGGGTCGGGCGCGAGGCGTCGACACCGCGTACAACGCGGGTGACGAACACCGAGGAGCCGACGCGATCGCGGATGGGAGCGTCATCGGCCACCCGCACGGCGAACTCCGGGGCGTCGGCGGACCGGGCGGGGACGACGACCGACGCGGCGGGATCGTGGAACACCGCACCGGTCGCGTGGGCGTACTCGCGCGCGACGCCGCGCACGCTGAAGGCGTAGCCCCGGTCTGGCGTGACGTTGATCTCGACCGCCGCGTCGTCCAGGCCCAGCAGCGTGATCGCATCCGTGCCGGGCTCCGGGTCCAGCCCGAGCGAAGCCAGCCGCAGGATGCCGTCGTGCTCCTCGCCGAGGCCCAGCTCGCGGGTCGACGCGATCATGCCGTCCGAGACGTGACCGTAGGTCTTGCGCGCCGAGATCGGGAACGGGCCGGGCAGCACGGCTCCGGGCAGTGACACCACGACCTTGTCGCCGGCGACGAAGTTGTGCGCGCCGCAGACGATGCCGCGGACATCAGCGCCACCATCCGCCGCGGTCTCGCCCTCGGGCGCGACGCGGACCTGGCACCAGTTGATCGTCTTGCCGTTCGTCTGCGGCTCGGGATCGAGCGAGAGCACCTGCCCGACCACGACCGGGCCGGTGACCTCGAAGCGGTGGATGTCCTCCTCCTCGAAGCCGACCTTGACCAGCGCCTCGTGCACGCTCTCGGGCGTCGAACCCGGCTCGAGCTCGACGAACTCGCCGAGCCAGCTCAGCGGAATCCGCATCAGACCACCATCCCGTACTGCCGGCTGAAGCGGACGTCGCCCTCAACCATGTCGTGCATGTCCTTGACGTCGTTGCGGAACATCAGCGTCCGCTCGATGCCCATTCCGAACGCGAAACCGGAATACTCCTCCGGGTCGATGCCCGCCGCGCGCAGCACATTGGGGTTGATCATTCCGCAGCCGCCCCACTCGATCCACCGGGCGCCGCCGCTGAAGGTGGGGTGCCAGATGTCCAGCTCGGCGCTGGGTTCGGTGAACGGGAAGTAGTTCGGGCGCAGGCGGATCTTCGCGCCCTCGCCGAACATGATCCGGGCGACGTGCTCGAGGGTGCCGCGCAGGTGCGCCATGGTCAGGCCCTTGTCGACGGCGAGGCCCTCGAACTGCGTGAAGACGGGGGTGTGCGTCGCGTCGAGCTCGTCGGTGCGGTACACCCGACCCGGAGCGAGGATGTAGATCGGCGGGGTGCGCTCGAGCATCGAGCGGATCTGCACCGGCGAGGTGTGCGTGCGCAGCACCAGGTGCGACGAGACCGGCTCGACGAAGAAGGTGTCCTGCATCGCGCGGGCCGGGTGGTCCTCGTCGAAGTTCAGTGCATCGAAGTTGAACCACTCGTTCTCGAGCTCGGGCCCCTCCGCGATCTCCCAGCCCATGCCGACGAAGACATCGGCGACGTGCTCCTGCAGCAGCGAGAGCGGGTGCCGCGCTCCGACGCGGCGGAAGCTCGCGCCCGCGGTGACATCGACCGTCTCGGCGGCGAGCTGCGCGCCCTCTTCGGCGGCGACGATCTCGGCCTCGCGGGCGGCGAACGCATCCGTGACGCTCTTGCGCGCCTGGCCGACCAGCTTGCCGGCGGCGGCCTTGTACTCGGGCGGCACGCTGCGCATCTGCGCGTTGAGCCTGGCGAGGGGCGAGCCCTCGGCGGCGTGGGCGGATCGGGCCGCCTTCAGCGCCGTGGAATCGGCGGCGGCGGCGATCGCCGCGAGCGCTTCGCCGACGGCCGCGGCGACGACCTCTTCGGAGATGGGGTTGCTGTCAGACACGAGAAGCAATCCTATCGGGGGCGCTTCATCCGGATACGCGAAAGACCCGGGCGCGCGGAAACGGCGAAGCCCGGGTTGTCACGCCGCGTCCATCCGGAGCCGGATACGGACGGAACGTGACAACCCGGGCTGGGGCGCGTTACTCCTGCTTGGCGATGAGCTCCGTATCCGTGCCGACGCGCTCGGCCGGGTGGTGGACCACCTTCGGCGAACGGTTGATCCGGATCTCGGTCCACTTCGCGATGCCCGAGAGCAGCAGGCAGATGCCGATGTACACGGCGCTGATCACGATGGCGACCGGGATGTACGGCAGGCCGAACTGCAGCTGACCACCGAGCAGCTTGGCGAAGTAGAGCAGCTCGTCGTAGGTGATGATCGAGCCGAGCGCCGTGTCCTTGAGGGTGACGACGAGCTGGGCGATGATCACCGGCAGCATCGCCCGGATCGCCTGCGGATACAGGATGAGCCGCATCACGCCGGACTTGCGCAGACCGATCGCGTAGCCGGCCTCCTTCTGCCCGGACGGCAGCGACTCGATGCCGGCACGGAACACCTCCGCGAGCACGGAGCCGTTGTACAGCGTCAGCGCGATGACCACCGCGAGCCACGGCGTCATCGAGATTCCGATGGTCGGGAAACCGTAGTAGAGGAACATCATCAGCACCAGCACCGGGATCGCCCGGAACAGCTCGATGATGAGCGTGAACGGAACGCTGACCCACTTGTGGTCCGACAGCCGGCCGACGGAGAGCACGAACCCGAAGACGAGGCTCAGCACGCCCGCCGCCGCGAAGGCGCTCAGGGTGTTGCCGAGGGCCGCGAAGATCTGCTGCCAGATCACTGTCAGCCGGAACGGCAGCCACTTGTTGGCGTCGAACTGCCCGGTCACGTACATCCGGTAGACGATGAAACCGATGATGCCGGCGACCACCAGGGTGACCAGCACGCCGAGGACGGCGTTGCGGGCACGGGCCTTGGGGCCTGGGTTGTCGAAGAGGACGGAACTCATCGCACGACCTTCCACTTGAACTCGAACCAGCGCTGGATCAGCGACAGGATGGCGACGAGTGCGACGAAGATGATGGCCGTCCACAGCAGGACGACGAGGACGGGCTCACCGTTCTCGGCGAGGGTGGCGCGAACGGAGGCGGCCTCCGCGACGGAGAAGCCGACCGCGACCGTCGTGTTCTTCAGCAGCGCGATCAGAACGCTCATCAGCGGCGGGATGACCGAGCGGACCGCCTGCGGCAGGATCACCGCGGTCATCGTCTGGCCGAAGTTCAGCCCGATCGCCCGAGCGGCCTCGGCCTGGCCGATCGGCACGGTGTTGATCCCCGAGCGCAACACCTCGGCGACGTAGGTCGCCGTGTAGACGCTGAGCGCGCAGATCGCCAGCACGGTGAAGTTGAGTTCCGGGAGCCCGAGCTTGGGGTAGCCGAGGGCGAAGAAGAACATGATCAACGTCAGCGGCGTATTACGCACCGTGTTGACGTAGATGGCACCGAAGACGCGCGCGACCGGGATGGGCGAGACACGCATGGCGCCCACGATCAGTCCGATGATCAGAGCGAAAACGAGGGACACCGAGAAGAGCAGCAGCGTGTTGCCGAAGCCCGCAGCGAAGATGTCGAGATTGTTCAGGAGGGTGTCCATGCCTCGATCACTCCTTTCTCATGGAAACGAACGCGAACGAAGACGGGCGGCCCGGTCGAAACCGGGCCGCCCGCATTCGGCTTACTGGTAGTCGTCGACCTCGGGCTGAGTCGCCTCGGTGCCGGAGAGGCCCAGGGTGCCGTCGTAGATGTCCTGCCAGGTGTCGCCACCCTCGGTGAAGACGGTGTTGAAGTAGTGACGCAGCGCCGCGTCGGCGAGGGGCACGCCCACGCCGTAGTTCTCGGTGCTGAACGCGTCGCCGACGACCTTCAGGGCGTCGGGCTGCTGCGAGGCGTAGCCCAGCAGGATCGCGCCGTCCGTGGTGACCACGTCGTTCGTGCCGTCGAGCAGACCCGAGACGCAGAGCGAGTAGGTGTCGTTCGAGACGGTGGGAACCTCGGGGTACTCGGTCTGGATGCGCTGCAGCGGCGTGGAGCCCGCGGCCGAGCACACGGTGGTGTCGGCGTTGAGGTCGTCGACGCTCTTGATGGTGTCGTTGTCCGCCTGGACCAGCAGCTGCTGACCCGTGACGTAGTAGGGGCCCGAGAAACCGACCTGCGCCTTGCGCGCGTCGGTGATCGAGTAGGTGCCGACGTAGAAGTCGATGTCGCCGTTCACGAGCGCCTGCTCGCGGTTCGCCGACGGGATCGCCTTGAAGTCGATGTCCTCTTCCGCGACGCCGAGCGAGGCGGCGAGCCACTCCGCGATCTCGATGTCGAAGCCGCTGCGCTCCCCGGTGGTCGGGTCGAGGTAGCCGAGACCGGGCTGGTCCTCCTTGACACCGATGGTCACGGAACCGTCGGCCTTGATCTTGTCGTAGGTGGGGCTGCCGGTGAGGTCGACCTCGGTGGCCACCTCGAACGCCGGAGCATCGGCGGCGTCGGTCGCCGCGCCGGAGGCGCCGCCCGTGCTGGCCGTGTCGGCGCAGCCGGTGAGGGCGAGTGCCGCCGCCGCGAATCCGGCGGTGATGAACATGAGCTTCTTGCGCATGTCGTCCTTCCTTACGTGATGTGCCCCGAGCCGGGGACTTGAACGTGTCGGGACGGATCCCGACCGCCTTCTGGTGGAGGGTGGTCGACCGCGGCGCGGCGCTGTGGTGCCGGAATCGCCGAGGTCGTGACGGGCGCGGCCGAAGCCGCCCCACGGGCGGAACTCAGTGCGTGATGAGCTTGGAGAGGAAGTCCTTGGCGCGATCGGTCTGCGGGTTCGTGAAGAACGACTCCGGGTCCGTGTCCTCGAGGACCTCGCCGTCGGCCATGAAGACGACGCGGTCCGCGGCCTTGCGGGCGAAGCCCATCTCGTGGGTGACGACGATCATCGTCATACCCTCGCGGGCCAGCTCGGTCATCACATCGAGCACTTCGTTGATCATCTCCGGGTCCAGGGCCGAGGTGGGCTCGTCGAAGAGCATCACCTTCGGCTTCATCGCCAGGGCGCGGGCGATCGCCACACGCTGCTGCTGACCGCCGGAGAGCTGCGCGGGCAGCTTGGCGGCCTGGTGGCCGACGCCGACGCGGTCGAGGAGCTTCTTCGCCTCCGCATCCGCCTCGGACTTCTTCAGCTTGCGCACCTTCAGCGGGCCGAGCGTGACGTTCTCGAGGATCGTCTTGTGCGCGAAGAGGTTGAACGACTGGAAGACCATGCCCACCTCGGAACGGAGAGCGGCGAGTCCCTTGCCCTCCTCGGGCAGCTTCTTGCCGTCGATCCGGATCTCGCCCGAGGTGATCGTCTCGAGACGGTTGATCGTGCGGCACAGCGTCGACTTGCCGGAACCGGAGGGCCCGAGGACGACGACGACCTCGCCCTTCTTGACGGTGAGGTTGATGTGCTTCAGCGCGTGGAACTCGCCGTAGTGCTTCTCGACATTGCTGATGACGACGAGGGGTTCGGCGTCCCGCTTGGCGGGCGAGGAGTTCTCGGCTTGGGGGGCTGCTTCCATTCCGCCAGAGAATCACACCCGAATGGGCGGGTCAAATCATGAGTGGTTTCGTAATCAGAGGTTAATATCCGGAGGCGTTGCCCAGGGTGCGCGGCGGAACTGCTGCTAGCCGAATCGCCCCGGAATCGCGCGGGTGGAGCGCTCCCCCGGGGCGAGAATCGCTCGAATCAGGCTCGGAGCGCGAAGGCGCTCTCGTACAGGCACACCGACGCCGCCGTCGCGAGGTTGAGCGACTCGGCGGATCCGTAGATCGGCACGGTCACGACCTGGTCGACGAGACCGAGCGACTCGTCCTCGAGCCCGCGCGCCTCGTTGCCGAAGACCCACGCGGTCGGACCGGCGAGTCCGCCCTCCGAGCGCACCTGCAGGATGTCCTCGCCCTTGATGTCGGCCGCCAGGATGCGCAGTCCCGCCCCGCGCATCCGCTGCACGATGTCGGCGAGCTCACCGTTCACGGCCACCGGCAGGTGGAACAGGGAGCCCGTCGTCGAGCGAACCACTTTGGGGTTGTACAGGTCGACGGAGCGGCCGGTGAGCACGACGGCATCGGCCCCCGCAGCATCGGCGGCGCGGATGATCGTGCCGAGGTTGCCGGGATCGCGCACCTCTTCGAGGATGGCGATCAGCTTCGGCCCGTCGGCGACGATGTCCTTGACGGAGGTGGGGAACTGCCGGCAGACCGCGACGAAGCCCTGCGGCGTGACCGTGTCGGCCATCGCGTCGAGGACGTCCTCGGTGACGTACTCGATCTCGATGTCGGCCTCGTCGGCGGCGCCGGCGATCTCCGGGTAGCGCTCCAGCGCCGTCGGCGTCGCGAACATCTCGATCAGCAGTTCCGGACGGAACCGCAGCGCCTCCGCGACCGCCTGCGGGCCCTCGAGCAGGAAGAGGCCGGTCTCCAGGCGGGCGGGCCGACGAGTCAGTTTGGCGACGGCACGGACACGGGGAGAGCGCGGGTTGTCGAGCATGCGCCGAGCCTATCTTCGCGGTGCGGACATCCCCGGTCGCCACACGGGCCGCAACGACGAGAGGGGCCACGACCGCAGTCGTGGCCCCTCTCGGAGCAGTGCTGGCGCAGCCTAGGCCGCGGCGACCTTCGGGGCCGAGGTGTCGGCCGGGAGGGCGGCCTTCGCGGACGCGACGAGCGCGGCGAAGGTGGCGGGCTCGGTGATCGCGAGGTCGGCGAGGATGCGACGGTCGACCTGGATGCCGGCCAGGGCGAGGCCCTGGATGAAGCGGTTGTAGGTCAGGCCGTTCGCGCGCGACGCGGCGTTGATGCGCTGGATCCAGAGGCGACGGAACTCGCCCTTCTTGGCGCGGCGGTCACGGTACGAGTAGACGAGGGAGTGGGTGACCTGCTCCTTGGCCTTGCGGTACAGGCGCGAACGCTGGCCGCGGTAACCGGACGCACGCTCGAGGATGACGCGACGCTTCTTGTGGGCGTTGACGGCCCTCTTGACTCTTGCCATTTCTTATTTCTTCCTTCGGGTATCTGGCGGTAAGTAGCGGACTACTTGCCGAGAAGCTTCTTGGCGACCTTGGCGTCCTGGGGGGCGAGGACCTGGTCCTCGTTGAGGCGGCGCTTGCGCTGACCGGACTTGGACTCCAGGTTGTGGCGCATACCGGCCTGCTGCTTCATGACCTTGCCGGAACCGGTGACCTTGAAGCGCTTCTTGGCACCCGAGTGGGTCTTCATCTTGGGCATCTGTATCTCCTTGTTGACGTCACACCCGCGCGGTGGCGCGGGGCACATGTAGGTGCCCCGCGCTGCGGGGCGTCCGCCTCTCCGGTCTCCCGGGCGGCGAAGTGTTAGGTGGCCGGAGCCTCGGCGGTCGTGTCGACCGTCTCCGGGGCTTCGTCGTGACCGGGCTTACGCGCAGCTCGCACCGCGTTCGCCTCGGCCTTGGCTTCGGCCTTGTTCTTCAGGGGGCCGATGACCATGACCATGTTGCGACCGTCGATGGTCGGCGTGGACTCGACCTGGCCGAACTCGGCCACGTCCTCCGCGAAGCGGGCCAGCAGGCGGGCACCCATCTCGGGGCGCGACTGCTCGCGACCGCGGAAGAGGATCATCGCCTTGACCTTGTCGCCGGCCTTCAGGAAGCCCTCGGCGCGCTTGCGCTTGGTCTCGTAGTCGTGCTTGTCGATCTTCAGACGGAAACGGACCTCTTTGAGGATCGTGTTCGCCTGGTTGCGACGGGCTTCCTTGAGCTTCTGAGCCTGCTCGTACTTGAACTTGCCGTAGTCCATGATCTTCGCCACGGGCGGCTTGGAGTTCGGAGCAACCTCGACCAGATCCAGGTCTGCGTCCTGCGCGAGTCGCAGGGCGACCTCGATTTTCACGACGCCGACCTGCTCTCCGCCAGGACCCACGAGGCGAACCTCGGGGACGCGGATACGGTCGTTGGTACGGGGATCGCTGATTGCGTTTCTCCTCTGATCTCGGTGTCGGTGTGCCCTGCGCTGCGGATTCGTATCCGGCGCATCCCGAGAGAGAAGATTCACGTGCACTCGGACCGCGACGATCCTCGTCACGGCCTCACACGGCACCCTGCGGCCCGACACCTCGCGAGGTGTTGCCCTCGTCTGGTACCGCTGCCCTACCCCCGTTGCCGGAGGCGGAGTGCGTCAAACCCGGTAACCTAATGAAGCGGTCAAGCGCGGGTGGGAGAATCTCCACTTTCGAACCGAGGACATGCCTCGGAGCCCGCATCACCTTAGCAGGAACTCGGGCCCCGCGGCAACAGCGTCGGGCCGGGGCCTGCGGCTCGACGAATCGAAGGATCCATGGCTCAGTACGACGACGACTACGCCCGCCGCTTCGGCGACGACGCCCCCGCCTCCGCCTCGCCCGATTACGGCACCGAGACCGCGACGCGCGAGATCGCCGAGGTGCCGGCGGTCGAGATCATCACCACGGCGGCGGTGCACCTGATGAGCGCGGCGGCGGTGAAGTGCGGTCTCGCCGACGAGCCCGGCGCCGAGATCGACCTGGACGAGGCCCGCAAGCTGATCAACGCCCTCGCCGGCCTGGTCACCGCCGGCGCCCCGGACGTCAGCGACATGCACGCGCGGAGCCTGCGCGACGGCCTGCGCACGCTGCAACTCGCCTTCCGCGAGGCCTCCCCCATCCCGGACCCGATCGGCAAGGGCCCCGGCGAGAAGTGGACCGGCCCCGACACCTGATCTCTCCCGCGTGGGACCCCCGCAGCGCGCGAGGGCGCCCCGGAGCGGGGCGCCCTCGCGCGCTGGAGGGGTCCCTCGCAGAGATCAGTCCGCGGCGACCGGGCGGACGGTCAGGGAGTCGACGCGGGTGGCGATGACGGAATCCGCGGCCCAGCGCGCGCCGAGGCGGGATACCAGCTCGCCGAGGGCGGGCCGGTCCAGACCCGCCAGCACCGTGAGCACAACCGCCGTCTCGGGGCCGCGCAGCCGCGAACGCGGGTCGCCGGATGCCAGCGAGACGTCGACAACGGCGGGCTCGTGGACGACGGAGGCCCGGAATGCGGCGAGCACGGCGGCGTCCTCGAACGGCGCCAGCCACGGCTCGCCCTGGGCGATCGCCCACAGCGCCGGTCGGCGGATCGCGAACTCGTGCTCGCTCAGGGCGTCGATCACCACCAGCTCCGTCGACTCGTGCGCCGCCGCGAGCGCGACGCGGCGCCCGTCGGCGGGCACCGGGCGCGCGGACGGGTTCCACCGCGCCATCGCCTCGACCGAGGTGAACACCGGCAGCACGTTGCGACCATCCGGCCCGGCCACGGTGACGATCGACAGCTCCTGCTTCTTATCGATCCGGACGCCGTGCTCGTTCTCACCCTCCTCACCGAGGTGGGCGACGAGCGGGATCAGGAAGCGGGAGTCGCGCGCCGCGTCGACCACCGCGGCCGCTGACACCTCACCGCACGCGAAGGCACGCAGCGCCGCATCCAGCTCGGCCGGAGCCGAGCCGTCGTCCGCGGCACTCGTGTTCTCGTCGAAGTGCCGACCCGCCCACGGCTGACCGGCGGAATCGCTCAGGTGCGGCGGCAACTCCGGCGCGGGGTCGCTCACTCGGACGCGACGTCCAGCGCCTCGGCGAGCGTGAACGCGCCGGCGTACAGCGCCTTGCCCACGATCGCACCCTCGAGGCCCAGCGGCACCAGGTCGCGCAGTGCCGCGATGTCGTCGAGATTCGCGATGCCGCCCGACGCGATCACCGGTCGGTGCGTGCGTTCCATCACCTGCTTCAGCAGCTCGATGTTCGGGCCGCGCAGCGTGCCGTCCTTCGTGACGTCGGTGACCACGTAGCGCGTGCACCCCGCATCCTCGAGGCGCTCCAGCACCTGCCAGAGGTCGCCGCCCTCCTTGGTCCAGCCGCGCGCGGCGAGCGTGGTGCCGCGCACGTCGAGGCCCACCGCGATCTGGTCGCCGTACTGCGCGATCACGCTGGCCGCCCACTCCGGGTTCTCCAGCGCGGCGGTGCCGAGGTTGATCCGCTTGGCCCCCGCGTTCAGCGCCGACTCCAGGCTGCGGTCGTCGCGGATGCCGCCGGAGAGCTCGACGTTGATGCCCTTGACCTGACGGATGACCTTCTTCATGATCGCGTGGTTGTCGCCGCGGCCGAAAGCGGCATCGAGGTCGACCAGGTGGATCCACTCCGCACCCTGCTCGGCCCAGTCGGCCGCCGCATCGCTCGGGTCGCCGTAGTTGGTCTCGGTACCCGCCTCGCCCTGCGTCAGGCGTACGGCCTTGCCACCGGCCACGTCGATGGCGGGGAGAAGGACCAGCCCGGGGGCCTTGGTGAACTCGCTCATAGTCGTCCTCAGTCTCGTGGGCGGCGGCGCCGTTCGCGCGCGCCGAGCCAACGAGGAAGCTTAGTTCTTCCGAAGGGTGCCCAGCCAATTGGTGAGCAGTCGGATGCCTGCCGCCCCCGACTTCTCGGGGTGGAACTGCGTCGCCGAGAGCGGCCCGTTCTCGACCGCCGCGATGAAGCGTCCGCCGTGATCGGCCCAGGTGACGGCAGGGACCGGGAAGGGCGGGATGACGTCCAGGCCCCACTCGCGCGCGCCGTAGGAGTGCACGAAGTAGAAGCGCTCGTCGCGGATGCCGTCGAAGAGAACGGAGTTCTCGGGCGTGCTCACGGTGTTCCAGCCCATGTGCGGCAGCACCGTCGCCGGCAGCTGCTCGATCGTGCCGGGCCACTCGCCCAGGCCCTCGCTCTCGACACCGCGCTCCACACCGCGCTCGAACAACACCTGCATCCCGACGCAGATTCCGAGCACCGGGCGACCGCCCGAAAGGCGCTTGTCGATCAGCTCGTCGCCACGGGCCGCGAGCAGCGCCTTCATCACGGCGTCGAAAGCCCCGACGCCGGGCACCACGAGACCGTCGGCCTCGAGCGCCGCCGTGCGGTCATCCGTCAGCGCGACGTCGGCACCGGCGAGTTCGAGCGCCTTGACCGCGGAGTGCACGTTGCCGGATCCGTAGTCGTAGACGACGACGGAGGGCCGGCTCACAGCGCACCCTTGGTGGAGGGCACACCGACGACGAGCGGATCGAGGGCCTTCGCCTGGCGGAAGGCGCGGGCGAAGGCCTTGAACTCGGCCTCGGCGATGTGGTGCGGATCGCGTCCGCCCAACACCGTGACGTGCACGGTGAGGCCGGCGTTGAAGGTGATCGCCTCGAAGACGTGGCGCACCATCGACCCGGTGAAGTGGCCGCCGATCAGGTGGAACTCGAAGCCGGCCGGTTCGCCGGTGTGCACGAGGTACGGGCGGCCGGAGATGTCGACCACGGCCTGCACGAGCGCCTCGTCCAGCGGCACCAGGGCGTCACCGAAGCGCGAGATGCCGGCCTTGTCGCCGAGCGCCTGCTTGATCGCCGTGCCCAGCACGATGCCGATGTCTTCGGCGGTGTGGTGGATGTCGATCTCGATGTCACCCGTCGCGCGCACCCGCAGGTCGGTCAGAGAGTGCTTCGCGAAGGCGGTGAGCAGGTGGTCGAAGAACGGCACGCCGGTCTGCAGATCGGCGACGCCGGTGCCGTCGAGATCGAGGGAGAGCTCGATGCTGGACTCGCTGGTCGAGCGGCTGATGGAGGCGGTGCGAGGCATGGGTCCCATTCTATTTGTCGGCTAACCGACCGTCGGCGCGCCGGACTCGGTCGCCGCGAACGCGGCCATGGCCGTGAGGAACGCGCTCGTCTCCTCCTCCGTGCCCGCGCTGACGCGCAGGTGACCGGCGATGCCGATGTCGCGGATCAGCACGCCGCGCGCGAGCAGGAACTCGAACGCGGCGGCGGGGTCGGCGACACCACCGAACAGCACGAAGTTGCTGCCGCTCTCGTGCGGCGCATAACCCAGGCCCGCGAGCTCCACCACGATGCGGTCGCGCTGGGCGCGGATGTCGTCGACCATCGCGAGCATCTCGTCGGCGTGCGCCAGCGCCGCCGTCGCCGCCGCCTGAGTGAGCGCGGAGAGGTGGTACGGCAGTCGCACGAGCCGGAGCGCGTCGACGACGGCGGGATCGGCCGCGAGGTAGCCGAGGCGGACCCCGGCGAAGGCGAAGGCCTTGCTCATCGTGCGGGAGACCAGCAGGCGCGGCCGCCCCGGCAGCAGGTCGAGCGCGGTCGGCGCGTCCGGACCGCCGAACTCGGCGTAGGCCTCGTCGACGACGACGATGCCGTCGGTCGCGTCGTACACCGCGGCGATGACCTCTGGAGAGAGCGGCGTGCCCGTGGGGTTGTTCGGCGCACAGAGGAAAACGAGGTCGGGGCTCTCGCGGCGCACCCACTCGACGGCCCGCTCCGGGCTCAGCACGAACTCCTCGTCGCGGTCGCCGGCGATCCAGCGCGTGCCGGTACCCGACGCCAGGATCGAGTACATCGAGTACGTCGGCACGAAGCCGAGGAGGCTGCGGCCGGGGCCGCCGAAGGCCTGCAGGATGTGCTGCAGCACCTCGTTGGACCCGTTCGCCGCCCACAGGTTCTCGACGCCGAGCCCGTGCCCGAGGTACCCGGCCAAGGCGGCGCGCAGTTCGAGGAACTCGCGGTCGGGGTAACGGTTGACGGTGTGCAGGGCCGTCTCGACGCGAGCGATGATGTCGGCGATCACGTCGTCCGGAATCGGATGCGTGTTCTCGTTGACGTTCAACGCGACGGGGACGACCTTCTGCGGCGCACCGTAGGGGTGCTTGCCGCGCAGGTCGTCACGGAGGGGAAGGTCTTCGAGAGCAGTCACCCGGAAATGCTACCCGGCCCGTCGACCCCGGAGCCGTCGAGGACTATTCGCTGTACGCGCTCGGAACGGCGAGGCGCTGGCCCGGCTCGAGCATGGCCGAGTTGAGCTGATTCAGCGAGACGATCGCGTCGACGACATCGCGGGTGTCGGCCGTCGGAGCGAGCTCCTCGGCCAGCGACCACAGCGACTCCCCCGCGTGCACCGTGACGTAGTCGAACTCGACCGCTGCACCGCTGCCGCTCGCGATGGCGCCGCCGCCGTTGAGGGCGAGACCGAAGGCGCCGAGAACGATCGGCACGGCCGCGAGGGCGGTGAACACGACGCGGCCGCGGCGGGTGATGCGCAGGTGCGTACGAACAGGGGTGGGTGCGAGTGCAGTCATGGTGACGCTCCTTTCAGAAGAGATTCGAACCGGGCTCTCGGCCGGGAGAGCCCGGTGCGAACCTGCGTTCCGAATCTATCTTCGATCCGTCGAATGATCAAGACACGTCTTCGAAATCGTTCCACCGTGGATCTCGCGACACACTCGAATGAATGTTTGTTGCGACACCACGGTGCAGATACGATTTCGAGTGTCCGGGAGCAGTACAGCAGTAACCACCGACATTCAATGCGGTGGGCGGAGGATGCCGGCGGGAACGGCCCCGCGGATCCGGCGACGATGAAGGGAACGAACCGTGAGCGACGAGCAGAGCGCGAAGGTCAAGCAGAGCGGCGGGCGACGCCGCAAGAGTCTGAGCGCCAAGCAGATGGCGATCCTCGACGTGATCCAGCGATCCGTCGCCGGGCGCGGCTATCCGCCGAGCATGCGTGAGATCGGCGACGCCGTCGGCCTCGCATCGCTCTCGAGCGTCACCCACCAGCTGAACCAGCTGGAGTTGAGCGGTTACCTCCGCCGCGATCCGAACCGACCGCGCGCTCTGGAGATCCTGATCGACGTCCCGAGTTCCACCGAGGATCCGGGCACGTACGACAACGCCGTGCCCGTCGGCGACGCCGCGATGGTTCCCCTGGTGGGTCGGATCGCCGCCGGCGTGCCGATCATGGCGGACCAGCAGATCGACGAGGTCTTCCCACTGCCCCGCCAGCTCGTCGGCAAGGGCGAACTCTTTATGCTCAAGGTCGTCGGCGAGTCGATGATCGACGCCGCCATCTGCGACGGCGACTGGGTCGTCATCCGCTCGCAGAAGTCGGCCGAGAACGGCGAGATCGTCGCTGCGATGCTCGACGGCGAGGCGACCGTCAAGGTACTGCGCCAGCGCGACGGCCACACCTGGCTGCTGCCGCGCAACACCAACTTCGAACCGATCCTGGGCGATGACGCCGAGGTGCTCGGCAAGGTCGTCGCGGTACTGCGCGCCGTCTGATCCCGAATACGCGACGGCCCCCGGTTCCGAGAGGAACCGGGGGCCGTCGTCGTCGGTGCCGGAGCAGACGTCCCGACGCGTTCGCGTCAGGGTCCGTCGCGCTCCTGGTGGATCAGCTCTCGACGGCCGCCGGGGCGACCGCGAACTCGGCGAGCGAGGCCGCGATGTCCTGGTGCACCAGGGCCCGCACCAGGGTGCCGGTCTCGGCGTACTCCGTCGAGAGGATGCGCGCGCTGCGGTGCAGCTGCGACACCACCTCGCCGCGTTCGTACGGCACCAGCAGCTCCACCTCGATGTCGGGCTCGGGCAGAATCTGCGCGATCCGGGCCTCCAGCTCGGCCATGCCCTCGCCGGATCGGGCCGACACGAAGATCGCGTTCGGCTCGAGTCCGCGCAGCACCAGGCGATCGTCGGCGCTGACGAGATCGGCCTTGTTGAAGACCACGATCTCGGGGATGTGCCGGGCGTCGACCTCGCCGATCACGTCGCGCACCGTGGCGAGCTGTCCGGCAGGGTCCGGGTGCGACGCATCCACGACGTGCACCAGCACATCCGAATCCGCCACCTCCTCCAGCGTCGAGCGGAACGCCTCGACCAGCTGGTGCGGCAACTGGCGCACGAAGCCGACCGTGTCAGCCAGCGTGTAGAGCCGGCCGTCGGCGGTCTGCGACTTGCGCACGGTGGCATCCAGGGTCGCGAAGAGCGAGTTCTCGACCAGCACGCCGGCCCGGGTCATCCGGTTCAGCAGCGATGACTTGCCCGCATTGGTGTAGCCGGCGATCGCCACGGACGGTACCGCGTTGCGGCGCCGGTTGGCCCGCTTCGCGTCACGGGCCGGCTTCATCGCCACGATCTGCTTGCGCAGCCGCGCCATCCGGGTGTGGATGCGGCGACGGTCCAGCTCGATCTTCGTCTCACCGGGGCCACGCGAGCCCATGCCGTTTCCGGCCCCCACCTGGCCACCGGCCTGGCGGGACATCGACTCACCCCAACCGCGCAGGCGCGGCAGCAGGTACTCGAGCTGAGCGAGTTCGACCTGCGCCTTGCCCTCCCGACTCTTCGCGTGCTGGCTGAAGATGTCGAGGATCACCGCGGTGCGGTCGATCACCTTGACCTTCACAACGTCTTCCAGCGCGCGACGCTGGCTGGGTGCGAGCTCGGTGTCGGCGATCACGGTGTCGGCGCCGAGCGCGGCGACGACGCCGGCCAGCTCGGCCGCCTTGCCCTTGCCGAGATACGTACTCGGGTCGGGATGCGGTCGGCGCTGCAGCAGGCCGTCGAGCACCGTGGCGCCCGCGGTCTCCGCGAGAGCGGCGAGTTCGCGGATGCTGTTCTCCGCATCTGCCAGCGAGTTCTGCGAGTACACGCCGATCAGCACCACGTTCTCCAGCCGCAGCTGGCGGTACTCGACCTCGGTGACGTCCTCGAGTTCGGTGGACAGCCCGGCGACCCGACGCAGCGCCTGACGGTCGGCACGGTCGAATTGTTCGCCGTCCATCCCGCCGGCGACGTCGATCTCGCTCGTCTGGATCGCTTGCGCCGCGCCGCCGACGAATCGCGAGTATCCGGAGGAACGCGACTCCGCGTTCGCCAGCACTCGCGCCACGACGTCGACGTCGTTCGCTTCGACCGTTTCTTCAGTGTGTTCGGTCATCCCGATAACAATAACTCCTTCGTCTTCCGCTACATTCGCTTGCTATGGCTGCCGAGCACTATTTCTCTTCAACGCCCGACAGCGGCTACCGTCCCCGCACGATCGAGGTCGAGATCGCCGGCGCTGCGGTCACGGTGACCACCGCGGGCGGCGTCTTCAGCCCCGACCACATCGACACCGGCACCAAGGTGCTGCTGCGAGAGGTGCCGGAGCCACCGGCCGAGGGACATCTGCTGGACCTCGGTTGCGGCTGGGGGCCGATCGCGCTGTCGCTGGCTTCCGCCTCCCCCGCCGCTCAGGTGTGGGCGGTCGACGTGAACGAGCGGGCACTCGATCTCGTGCGGAACAACGCGGCGCACCTCGGCCTCGACAACATCAACGCCGTGAAGCCCGAAGATGTTCCCTCCGACATCCGCCTCGACACCCTCTGGTCGAATCCGCCGATCCGGGTCGGCAAGGCGGAGCTGCACGCGATGCTCGAACTCTGGCTCCCCCGCCTGGTCGACGGCGCCGACGGCTGGCTCGTCGTTCAGCGCAACCTCGGCTCCGACTCCCTGCACCGTTGGCTCGCAGAGACCATGCCGGACACCGTCGTGGTCGACCGATTCGCCACCGACAAGGGCTTCCGCGTCCTGCGTACCACGCGCCTCTAGAGGCCGGCTGAGTCCCGGAGCTGTCGTTTTCGCCGCGCGCGGGCGGCGCGCCACCAGCGCGCGGTGAAAACGACAGCGCCGTGGATCAGCTCAGCCGGATGGTGCCGGTGTAGACCAGCTCGGCGGGGCCGGAGAGACCGACGTGTTCGCCGTCCTCGGTGGGGAACATCAGGACGCCCAGAGTGCCGCCGGGTACGTCGACCCGCCAGTTGTGCGGCGCGCGCGGGCCGGCCCAGTGCCGCACCGCCAGCGCGGCGGCGGCCGCTCCCGTTCCGCAGCTGAGGGTCTCGCCGCTGCCGCGCTCGTGCACGCGCATCCGGATGCGGGCGATGCCGTCGTGGATCAGCGGCTCGTGCGGCACGACGAACTCGATGTTCGCGCCGTCCGCCGGCTCGGGATCGAGCTGCGGGATGTAGGCGAGATCGGCTTCCTCGAGCTCCTCCTCGTTGCTCAGCGCGACGACGACGTGCGGGTTGCCGAGGTCGATCGCGAGACCGGGACGGGCGATCTTGAGGTTCTTCGCGCGTACCAGGGGCTCGCCGCCCTCCAGCGCCCACCGGCCGAGATCGACCTGGTATCCCGAGCCGCTGCGCGTGACGTCGCGGACGCCGGCGCGGGTTCCGATCGGCAGCGTGCTGCCCGGCGCCAGCTCGGCCAGGCCGGAGGCGAGCAGGTAGTCGGCGTAGACGCGGATGCCGTTGCCGCACATCTCCGCGACCGAGCCGTCGGCGTTGTGGTAGTCCATGAACCACTCCGCGTCGGCGTCGGCCTCCAGTGCGGCGGCGCCCTCCGGCAGCGCTTTGGATCGGATCGCGCGGATCACGCCGTCGGCTCCGACGCCGAAGTTGCGGTCGCAGATCGTCGCGATCTGCTCCGGCGAGAGTTCGAGCTCACCGTCGGGGTCGGTGTAGAGCACGAAGTCGTTCCCGGTGCCCTGGCCCTTGGTGAAATGAAGCTCGATCGTCATACGGACAACCCTATCCGTCAGTCACCTGTGCGCCGGCCGACGGCGGCGGTCGCGAGCGGGAGCAGGTCCGGATCGCCGGAGGGCAGCCAGTGCAGCTCGGCGTAGCGGCGGAACCAGCTGTTCTGCCGACGGGCGTAGCGGCGGGTGAGCGCCTGCGTCGCCGCGATCGCCTCGTCCCGGGTCATCGTGCCGTTCAGCTCGGCCAGCGCCTGGGCGTACCCGATCGCCCGGCCGGCGGTCACGCCGCGCTCGATGCCCAGCGGAACGAGTCCGCGCACCTCCTCGACCAAGCCTTCCGCCCACATCCGCTCGACCCGGGCGTCGAGGCGCGCGACGAGTTCATCCCGTGGGGCGGCGAGGCCCAGGAAGCTGGCCGGACGCCAGGCCGTCGGCTCGTCCGACATCAGCGCACTGTGCGGGCTCCCGGTGATCTCGGCGATCTCCAGCGCCCGGACGATGCGGCGCACGTTGTGCGGCCCGATCCGCCGTGCGACGTCGGCATCGATCTCCGCGAGGCGGGCGTAGAGCACGCCGGGCCCGAGCCGCTCGGCGTCCTGTTCGAGCCGCGCACGGATCTCGGCATCCGTGCCCGCGAAGGTGAAGTCGAACACCACACTGGACACGTACAGGCCCGAACCGCCGACGAGGATCGGCACCGCGCCACGATCGACGATCGCGTCGATGCACCCGCGCGCTTCACTCTGGTACCGCGCGACCGACGCCTCCTCGGTCACGTCGAGCACATCCAGCAGGTGGTGCGGGACACCCCGGCGCTGCGTCGGCGGGAGTTTGGCCGTGCCGATGTCCATGCCACGGTAGAGCTGCATCGCATCGGCGTTCACGATCTCCGCGCTCCCGCCCTCGGCGAGGATCGCCTCGGCGAGGTCGAGCGACAGCTCGGACTTGCCCGTACCCGTCGCCCCGACGACGACGATCAAACCGGCTCGCGTGAGTTCAGCGCTCGCCATCGGCCACGGGATAGATCGGCAGCGTGACCGGATCGGGCCGGGAGAGGCGCAGGCTCGGCAGGCCGAGCGACACTCGAGGCTTCGCGCCGTCGACCGGTGCGAGCGTCGGGACGCCGCAGCTCTCGGCCTGAGCGCGGTCCCAGGCGTCGCCCGCCCGTGTACGGCGCACGCGCAGCAGCTCGCCGTCGGCGGCGTCCGCGATCAGGTAGAAGGGAGCCGCCCGACTGATGGTGACGGAGACCACATCGCCCGGGCGCGGAGTCGGCGAGCCGGCCGGCACGTCGAAGTGCACCAGGCGGCTGTCCTCCGCCCGGCCGCTCATCCGGTGCGTCGCTGCATCGCGCTTGCCCTCACCTGTGGCGACCAGCACCTCCACCGCACGACCGACCATGGTCACGTTCTCCTCCGCACTGATGCGGTCCTGCAGGGCGGTGAGCCGCTCGTAGCGCTCCTGCACCACGGCCTTCGGCAGTTGGTCGGGCAGGGTCGCCGCCGGTGTGCCCGGTCGGATGGAGTACTGGAACGTGAACGCCGAGGCGAAGCGCGCCTGCTCGACGACGCGGAGGGTCTCCTGGAAGTCCTCCTCCGTCTCCCCCGGGAAGCCGACGATGATGTCGGTGCTGATCGCGGCGTTCGGGATGCGGGCGCGCACACGGTCGAGGATCCCCAGGAACTTCTCGGAGCGGTAGGAGCGCCGCATGGCCTTGAGCACACGATCGGAGCCGGACTGCAACGGCATGTGCAACTGCGGCATCACCGCGGGGGTCTCGGCCATCGCGTCGATCACGTCGTCGGTGAACGCGGCGGGGTGCGGGCTGGTGAAACGGATCCGCTCCAGACCCTCGATCTGCCCGGCCGCGCGGAGCAGCTTGCCGAACGCCTGGCGGTCGCCGAACTCCACGCCGTAGGAGTTCACGTTCTGGCCGAGCAGCGTGACCTCGATCGCGCCGTCGTCGACGAGGGCCTGGATCTCGGCGAGGATCTCGCCCGGGCGACGATCCTTCTCCTTGCCGCGCAGGGACGGCACGATGCAGAACGTGCAGGTGTTGTTGCAGCCGACCGAGATGGAGACCCAGCCGCTGTAACTGGATTCGCGCTTGGTCGGCAGGGTCGACGGGAAGACCTCGAGCGACTCGAGGATCTCGAGCTGGGCCTCGCCGTTGTGCCGCGCCCGCTCCAGCAGGCTGGGCAACGAACCCATGTTGTGGGTGCCGAAGACGACATCGACCCACGGGGCCTTATCCAGGATGACGTTCTTGTCCTTCTGGGCGAGGCAACCGCCGACCGCGATCTGCATACCCTGGTGGCCGCGCTTGATCGACGCCAGCTGCCCGAGATTGCCGTAGAGCTTGTTGTCGGCGTTCTCGCGCACGGCGCAGGTGTTGATCACCACGACATCGGGCTCCACGCCATCGGCGCGGACGTACCCGGCGGCCTCCAGAGATCCGCTCAGCCGCTCCGAGTCGTGCACGTTCATCTGACAGCCGAAGGTGCGCACCTCGTAGGTGCGCGGGACTGCGGAGGCTGGAGGCGTCGCGGATGCGGCCAGGGTCACCGAACTCATGGAGCGAGATTCTACGCGCGACCGGGTGCCGCGCCGGACACGCTCCGGGCAGGTCTCAGCGGAAGCGGACCGCGGAGCCGGGCTTGCGCACGGTCGCCCGGACCACTTTCTGGATGGTCGCGCTCGCGTAGCCGCGCCGGGCCAGGAAGCCGGCGAGACGGCGCTCGGCCACCTCGTCGGAGAGCGATCGCAGGCTCGGCAGTCGCTTCTGCGCGAGTTCGAGGGCGACGGTGTATTCGTCATCGCCGTCGAGTTCGTCCAAGGCCGCGCTGATGCAGTCGGGGTCGAGTTTGCGCGCCTTCAACTCCTGAGCGATCGACGAGCGACCGAGCTTCTTGCGCTCGCGCAACGACGTGACCAGTTGTTCGGCCATCCGGAGATCGTCGAGATAGCCGAAACGCTGGAAACGCTCCACGATCTCGCCCGCCTCCACCTCGGAGACGCCTTCGGCGTAGAGTCGCGCCTCGACCTCGGCGACGGAGAGGCTCTTGCGCGAGAGTCCGCGCACGATGCGGTCGGCGATCTCTTCGGCGTCGGGCTCCGGTGGTACCTCGACGCCATCATGCTCATCGTCATCGTTGCGGGCGACGTGCCGGGTGATCTCTTCGAGCGGCTGCTCGGCCTCGGTCGGTGTGACCCACGGCAGGAAGGCCACGGGTCGCGTGCCGGACGGGCCCGTGGCCTTCTCACTCATACGCCTACGCGCCCTTCTTGACGGGCTGCTTGGTCGCGATCTCCACCGGAGCGGCGTCGACCGCTGCCGCGGTGGCTGCGGCCAGAGCCGCCTTGCCCTCCGCGCCGATGCCGAGCTTGGCGAAGATCTTCTTCTCGATCTCGTCCGCGATGTCGGTGTTCTCGATCAGGAAGGCGCGCGCCTTCTCCTTGCCCTGGCCCAGCTGGTCGCCATCGTAGGTGTACCAGGCACCCGACTTGCGCACGATCTCGTGCTCGACGCCGAAGTCGATCAAGCTGCCCTCGCGGGAGATGCCGATGCCGTAGAGGATGTCGAACTCGGCCTGCTTGAACGGCGGCGCCATCTTGTTCTTGACGACCTTGACCCTGGTGCGGTTACCGATGGCGTCGGAGCCGTCCTTCATGGTCTCGATGCGGCGGATGTCGAGGCGGACCGACGCGTAGAACTTCAGCGCCTTGCCGCCTGCGGTGGTCTCGGGGCTGCCGAAGAAGACACCGATCTTCTCGCGGAGCTGGTTGATGAAGATCATCGTCGTGTTGGTGGTGTTCAGACCACCGGTGAGCTTGCGCAGCGCCTGCGACATCAGTCGGGCCTGCAGGCCGACGTGCGAGTCGCCCATCTCGCCCTCGATCTCCGCGCGCGGCACCAGTGCCGCGACGGAGTCGATCACGATCAGGTCGATGGAGCCGGAGCGGATCAGCATGTCGGCGATCTCGAGCGCCTGCTCACCCGTGTCGGGCTGGGAGACGAGCAACGAGTCGATGTCGACGCCGAGCTTCTTCGCGTACTCGGGGTCGAGCGCGTGCTCCGCGTCGATGAAGGCGGCGATGCCTCCGTTGCGCTGTGCGTTCGCGATGGCGTGCAGGGTCAGCGTGGTTTTACCCGAGGACTCCGGGCCGTAGATCTCGACGATGCGGCCGCGCGGCAGCCCGCCGATACCGAGCGCGACGTCCAAGGCGATGGAGCCGGTCTGGATGACCTCGACGGGGGCGCGCTCGTCGCTGCCGAGGCGCATCACCGAGCCCTTGCCGAACTGGCGGTCGATCTGCGCGAGGGCGGTTTCGAGGGACTTCTCGCGGTCTGAGTTACTGGGCATTGCCGAGCTCCTTCTGAGTCGTGTTTTGTCGCCTGTAGGCTGTCGCGCCACACGGATCGGGATCGATCGGTGCGGCTGACGACAAGGCGGTGAAGCTGTTTCGCTGTTGCCCTCGAATCTACGCACGACCACCGACATCGAATGGTGGCCGAGCCGGATCCGTGGACAACTCCGCGATTTCGCTCCTGTGGAGGAGCCTAGCCCGCATCGAAGTCATCTTCGAGAGGCGCGCTCGGCGTGTCGAACACGACTTCGGCGCGGCTTGCCGGCGGAACCCGTCAGCGCCGCTTCTTCGGGTCGACGCCGTGCCAGCGGGACTCCGGCACATCGTTCGCCCGGCAGAGAGCGAGCCAGACCGAGCGCGGCTCCTCGCCGTCCGCCAGCGCGGCGCTCGCGGTGCGGCCGCCGAGCTCGGTGAGCACGAGGTCGGACACCAGGATGCGGGCGTAGCCGGCGCCGAACTCGTCGTCGACCAACTGGCGGAACTCACTCAGGCGCATCGTTTCACCGTACCCGACCGGGCGCATGCGCCCGGCACGACGAAGCGGACGCCCCGGGCTGGTGCCCGGAGCGTCCGCTCGATGTCTGTCTGTCGGACCGACGGCTCAGCGAGCCACCAGATCGGCGTCGAATCCCGCGACCATGTCGGCGGGGATGGTGTCGGGGATCGTGTCGATCCCTTCGATCACGGCGAGTCGGTCGCCGACCTCGCGCATGATGACGGAGATGGGCGTATCGAGGGCGTCTGCGACCGAAGCGAGGATCTCCGAGGAGGCCTCCTTCTGTCCGCGCTCGACCTCTGACAAGTACCCCAAGGCGACGCTCGCCTTGCTGGCCACCTGACGGAGGGTACGACCCTTCTGCAGACGAAAGTCCCTGAGGACGTCGCCGATTTCCTGACGAACTAGAACCACTGGACCCTCCTTCTCCACGTCATCCGTGCTCGACCGGTCGGTCGCGACTCGTGAAAGTCGTTACTGGTGTCTCGAAAGGCTCCAGGTATGGAAAACGGGTAGTTCACACTACCCGCTACCGATTCGTCGACTCTAATCCGGATGACTGGACTTTGGTTGTGAACGACAGTGGATGTAACGAGAACGAAATGCTATTTGTTCCCGTCGAAACACACGGATGTCACGCCTCCGAGGGACGCGCCAGGAGACCGCTCACGAGCTCGATCGCAGCCGCCACCGTCGCTGCGCGGATGCCCGCCCGGTCGCCCGCGAAGTGCTGCTCACGCACCTCATCGACTCCGGCGGCGTTCACGGCGATGTACACGGTGCCGACGGCTCGCCCGCCCTGCGGATCCGGACCGGCGACTCCCGTGGTCGAGACACCGAGGTCGGCGCCGAGCAGCCGCCGGACGCCGGTGGCCATCTGCCGCGCGACCTCGGGATCCACGGGGCCGTGTTCGGTGAGCCGTACCGGATCGACACCGAGCACACTCGCTTTGACGTCCGTCGCGTAGCTGACGACGCCGCCGCGCACGACGGCGGAGGCGCCGGGCACGTCCACCAGGCGCGAGACCAGCGCGCCGCCCGTGAGCGACTCTGCACAGGCGATCGTGGTACCGGTGGCGCTCAGGCGAGCGATCAGCGCGGCGGCATCCGCGCTCATCCCGCCGCCCGTGCCTTGCGGCTGAGCCGCCACGCATCGATGAGGTAGTCGAGGCCGGTGACGACGGTCAGGATCACCGCGATCGTCATCGTGATCCCGTTGAGCCAGTGCACCCACTCGCCGAACAGGTTCCAGAGCGGCAGCAGCGCGAGCGAGATCGCGACCGATTGGGCGATGGTCTTCAGCTTGCCGCCGCGGGACGCCGGGATCACCCGATCCGAGAGCACCGCCATCCGGAACACCGTGATGCCGATTTCGCGAACCAGGATCACGATCGTCACCCACCAGGGCAGTTCGGCCAGGATCGACAGCCCCACGAGCGCTCCGCCGGTGAGCACCTTGTCGGCGATCGGGTCCAGCAGCTTGCCGAGGTCCGTGACGAGGTTGCGGCTGCGCGCGATGTGGCCGTCGATGCCGTCGGTAGCGATCGCCAGGATGAACAGCACTGCGGCCGCGTAGCGCACCGGGCCGTCCTCGCCGTTGTCGGCCAGCAGCAACCAGATGAAGATGGGCGCGAGCAGGATGCGCACGATCGTGATCGCGTTGGGCAGGTTCCAGTTGCTGGGCTTCGCCGCGGCGGGGGTGGTGCTCATCAACGGATCAATCCCGTCCGGTCAGGGCCCAGGCGTCCTCGCCGGAACCGTCGTCGTCGGGCTCGTCGAGGCCGTCGTTGTAGTCCACGGCGACCGGGGTGCCCGCCGGGATCGCGAGCACGTCCGCCGGCTCCTCGCCACGCATCCGCGACAGCACTCCCGGCAGCTGCTCCGCCGTGACGAGCACGTCGCGGGCCTTGGACCCCTCGGAGGGGCCGACGACCTCGCGCGATTCGAGCAGGTCCATCAGGCGCCCGGCCTTGGCGAAGCCGACGCGCAGCTTGCGCTGCAGCATCGAGGTCGAGCCGAATTGGGTGCTGACGACCAGCTCCGCGGCGGCGAGCAGGAGTTCGAGGTCGTCGCCGATATCGGAGTCGATCTCCTTGCGCGCGGCCTGCACGGTGATGTCCTGGCGGTACTCGGGCTGGGCCTGCCGGGTGACGTGCTCCACGACCTTGGCGATCTCGTCCTCGCGGACCCAGGCGCCCTGCACGCGCATCGGCTTGTTCGTGCCCATCGGCAGGAACAGGCCGTCGCCCTGGCCGATCAGCTTGTCGGCGCCGGGCTGGTCGAGGATGACCCGGGAGTCCGTGACGCTGGTCACGGCGAAGGCGAGCCGGCTGGGCACGTTCGCCTTGATCAGACCGGTGACGACGTCGACGCTCGGGCGCTGGGTGGCGAGCACCAGGTGGATGCCGGACGCACGCGCGAGCTGGGTGATCCGGACGATGCTGTCCTCGACGTCGCGCGGGGCCACCATCATCAGGTCGGCCAGCTCGTCGACGACGACCAGCAGGTACGGGTACGGCTTGAGCGTGCGGTTGCTGCCGGCGGGCAGGATGATCTCGTTGTTGCGGACGGCCTTGTTGAAGTCGTCGATGTGCCGGAAGCCGAACGACGCGAGGTCGTCGTAGCGCATGTCCATCTCCTTCACGACCCACTGCAGCGCCTCGGCCGCCTTCTTCGGGTTCGTGATGATGGGCGTGATCAGGTGCGGGATACCGCCGTAGATCGTGAGTTCCACCCGCTTGGGGTCGATCAACACCATCCGGACATCCTGGGGCTTGGCGCGCATCAGGAGGCTCGTGATCATGGAGTTCACGAAGCTGGATTTGCCGGAGCCGGTGGAGCCGGCGACCAGGAGGTGCGGCATCTTCGCGAGGTTCGCGACGACGAAGCCACCCTCGACGTCCTTACCGACGCCGATGGTCATCGGGTGCGTGCTGTTCACGGACGCGGAGGAGCGCAGCACGTCGCCGAGGGAGACGTTCTCGCGGTCGGTGTTCGGGATCTCGACGCCGATCGCGCTCTTGCCGGGGATCGGCGAGAGGATGCGGACCTCGTTGCTGGCGACCGCGTAGGAGAGGTTCTTGCTCAGCGCCGTGACGCGCTCGACCTTCACTCCCGGGCCGAGTTCGATCTCGTAGCGGGTGACGGTCGGGCCGCGGGAGAAGCCGGTGACCGTGGCGTCGACGTTGAACTGGGTGAGCACCTCGGTGATGGCGCGGACCATGTCGTCGTTCGCGGCGGAGCGCGCCTTGGACGGGCCGCCGACCGCGAGGGTCGAGGCCGACGGCAGGCTGTAGTCGGCGTCGGGCTCGAAGGTGGACTCGAAGTCGGCCTCGGCGGGATCCGTCTCCGGGACCGCGTCGACCGCATCCTGCGGGTAGTACTCGACGGCGGTCGAATCCGCGGCGGGCTCGACCGGCTCGATCACGTCGGTGTCGCCGATGATCATGGTCGGCATCGCCCGCGTCGGCGCCGGCGCCTCGGCCGCAGCGGCGACGCCGGCCGGATCGGGTTCGATCGGGGTGTCGAAGGCGGCGCGGGTGGGGCGCGTGGGCGCCTTGTCGGTATCGATCACCTCGGTGAGCGAGTCGATCGGCAGCTGGTTCCCGTAGTCGGGATCCTCTTCGCGGCCCGAGTTCGTGCGGCGCCACCAGGGCAGCGATGCCTCGTCCTGCGGCTCGTCGTCGTCGTCGTTCCTGTCCGCCCTCTCCGCCTTGGCCGCCTCCTTCGCCGCGGCCTTCTCGGCCTTCGCCGCGGCGCGCTGCTCCGCGTCCGCGACCGTGGCGCCGAAGAGGTAGCCGTACAGCTCGCGCAGGCGCTCCGGCAGCTTGTGCGGCGGGGTCTTCGTGATGATGAAGAGGGAGAGCAGGATGAACGCGGCCAGGACGGCCGTCGCCCCGTAGTTCGTGGCCAGCAGGACCAGCGGCGCCCCCGAGATCCAGCCGAGCACACCACCCGCCGCGGCCATGGCGTCGATACCCGCGCCGGGCTGCGGCTGGCCGAGGAAGACGTGGCAGATGCCGGCCGAGGCGACCAGCAGCACGGCGAGGCCGACGCCGATGCGCCCGTTGTCGTTGACCGAACTGGGGTGCCGGAACAGCCACAGTGCGAAGAGCAGCAGCACGACCGGCAGCACGTAGGCGACGCGGCCGACGAGGCCGCCGAAGCTCCAGGCGTCGAAGATCCGGGCGACCTCGTTGGTGGCGAGGAACCACTCGACCACGGCGCCGGCCACGGCGAGCAGCAGGATGAAGAACGGTGCGCCGTCGCGGCGCTCCTCCTTGGCCAGCTTCTCCGGGCCGAGCGCCCGAGCGGCGCCGCCGACGACGTGGGCGAGCCCCATCCAGGCCCTGGTGAGGATGGAGGGACCGGCAGGCTTCGCGAACGAGGCCGTGGCCTTCGTCGAGGTGCTGCGCGCGGGGGTCTTCGCCGAGCGAGCCGTCGACGGCTTGGACGCCGCGTTCGCACGCCCGCGAGGTGTCGTCTTGGTAGGGGTCGCCATGCGATACACCGTACCTTCCGGCTCCGACATCGGACGGTTGCACCGCCGCGCAGGGTTCAGCGGAGGTTGCGCACCATCGTGTCGGATTCGTCCTGGTGCGAAACGGTCTGGAAGCCCTCGCTGATGTACAGCCGGGTGGCGAAGTTGCCGTGGTCGACGCTCAAGGAGATGCGTGCGTAGCCGGCGCCCGCGGCCTGGCGCAGCGCCGCCTGCAGCAGCGCACGGCCGACGCCTTGAGCGCGCCACAACGGCTTCACACCGAGGGTGAGCTCCGGCACTCCGGTGGCCACGAAGCCGTGGCCCGGTTCGTTCGACGTGAGCAGACGGAACCAGCAGGCGCCGATCCGGTCACCCTCCGACGTCTCAGCGACCGAGCCGAGGTCGCCCGGCCGCGGCCAGCCCGCGATGTGCCGGCGCGACTCCGGGTCAGCCATCACATCGACGCGACGGCGAGTCTTCGTCCAGTTCCAGTTCGTCGCCTCCACGAGCATGTCGGCGAGGAACGGGCCGTCGTCGACCCGGGCGGCGCGGATCGTGTAGCTCATCGCGGTGTACGCCTTTCCATCCTGCCCCGCATCCATCCTGCCCGCGCACCCGCGGATCCGGCAAACGACGACGGCCGGACGCTGGTGCGCCCGGCCGTGACGATCACGCCTCGATGACCAGTGGAACGATCATCGGTCGGCGGCGGTAGCTGGTGTTCACCCAGCGGCCGACGGTGCGGCGAACGGTCTGCGTCAGCGCGTGCGGGTCGCGGGTGCCGTTGGAGACGGCCTCCTCGAGCGCGCGGGCGATCTTCGGCTTGACCTCATCGAAGACGCGGTCGTCCTCCGCGAAGCCCTTCGCGTGGATCTCGGGGCCGACGACGATGCGGCCGGTGCCGGCCTCCACCACGACGATGATCGAGATGAAGCCCTCCTCGCCGAGGATCATGCGGTCCTTGAGGTCGGCATCGGTGATCTCGCCGACCGACGAGCCGTCGACGTACACGAAGCCGAGGTCGAGTTGGCCGACCACCTTGGCGACGCCGTCGAGCAGGTCGATCACGGTGCCGTCCTCGGCGATGATCGTGTTCTCCTCCGGGATGCCCGTATCCATGGCGAGCTTCGCGTTGGCGACCAGGTGGCGGAACTCACCGTGCACCGGCATCACGTTCAGCGGCTGCAGGATGTTGTAGCAGTAGATCAGCTCGCCCGCGGCCGCGTGGCCGGAGACGTGCACCTTGGCGTTGCCCTTGTGCACCACGTTCGCGCCGAGCTTGGTCAGCCCGTTGATGACGCGGTAGACGGCGTTCTCGTTGCCCGGGATCAGGCTGGACGCGAGGATGACGGTGTCGCCCTCGCCCGGCTCGATCTGGTGGTCGAGGTTCGCCATCCGACTGAGCACCGCCATCGGTTCGCCCTGCGAGCCGGTGGACATGTAGACGATCTTGTCCTCGGGAATGTCCCCCGCCTTCTTGAAGTCGATCAGGATGCCCGCGGGTACCTTCAGGTAGCCGAGGTCGGCGGCGATGGTCATGTTGCGCACCATCGATCGACCCAGCAGAGCGACACGGCGGCCGTTCTTGTGCGCCGCATCCAGCACCTGCTGCACCCGGTGCACGTGGCTGGAGAAGCTCGCGACGATCACCCGGCGCGGGGCCTTGGCGATCACGCTCTCGAGCACCGCACCGATGTCGCGCTCGTTCGGCGTGAATCCGGGCACGTCGGCGTTGGTGGAGTCGACCATAAAGAGGTCGATGCCCTCTTCGCCGAGGCGAGCGAAGGCGCGCAGGTCGGTGATCCGGCCGTCGAGCGGCAGCTGGTCCATCTTGAAGTCACCGGTGTGCAGCACGGAACCGCCGTCGGTGATGATCGCGACGGCGAGCGCATCCGGGATGGAGTGGTTCACGGCGACGAACTCGAGCTCGAACGGGCCGAGGTTCTCGATCTGGCCCTCCTTCACCGGGAGGGTGTACGGCTTGATCCGGTGCTCCTTGAGCTTGGCCTCGACGAGGGCCAGGGTCAGCGTGGAGCCGATCAGCGGGATGTCCTTCTTCAGGCGCAGCAGGTAGGGCACGGCGCCGATGTGGTCCTCGTGACCGTGCGTGAGCACAACGCCCACGATGTCGTTCAGGCGGTCCTTGATCGGCGTGAAGTCGGGCAGGATCAGGTCGACGCCCGGCTGGTTCTCCTCGGGGAAGAGCACGCCGCAGTCGACGATCAGGATCTTGCCGTCGATCTCGAACGTCGTCATGTTGCGGCCGATCTCTCCGAGACCGCCGAGCGGGATGATGCGGAGCGTCCCCTTGGCCAGCGCGGCGGGGATCACTACGGGGTTGGGCATGCGCCCTCCTCTTTTTTCTTCAGTTGTGGGCCGCTTCCTGCGGCATCAGCGAGTCGTGCCCGCGACCTTCGGCAACGCGCCACCGGCGGCGGCGTTGCGGTCGGGGCGGAATTTCTTGAAGTCGACGCCGGGGACGTCGCGGACGAGGCCGAGCTCGTCCTCGATCAGGGCGGCCTCGTACTCCTCCGGGCCCACCAGCGGCAGGCGCACGCGCGGCGAGTGGATGCGGCCGAGGCCGTGCAGGATGTACTTGGTCGCGACGGTGCCGGGGATGTGCGTCATCACGGCGCGCACCAGGGGCTCGAGCTGCTGGTGCGCCTTCGTGGCGGTGTGCAGGTCGCCCGCGTTCACCGCGTCGACGATGGTGCGGTACGGCGTGGACGTGATGTTGGCGGTGACGCCGATCAGGCCGGTCGCACCGATCGCGAGGCTCGGCAGCACGTTGGCGTCGTCGCCGCAGAAGTACATCAGGTCCGTCTGGTTCAGCACCCGGCTGACCTCGGAGAGGTCGCCCTTGGCGTCCTTCACGGCGAGGATGTTCGGGTGCTTCGCGGCGCGCAGGATCGTCTCGTACTTAATCGGGATGCCCGTGCGGCCGGGGATATCGTAGAGGATCACCGGCAGATCGGTCGCGTCGGCGATCATCCGGAAGTGCGTGAGCACGCCGGCTTGCGTCGGCTTGTTGTAGTACGGCGTGACGATCATGTTGCCGTCGGCGCCGGCCTTCTCGCTCTGCTTGGCGAGCTGCATGGCGTGCGCGGTCTCGTTCGAGCCGCCGCCGGTGATGATCTTGGCGCGACCCGCCGCGACGGACTTGCCCACCTCGACGAGCTTGATCTTCTCGGGGTCGGTCAGCGTGCTGGTCTCGCCCGTGGTGCCGGTGACGACGATGCCGTCGGCGCCCGCGTTGATGCAGTCGTCGATGTGCTTCTCGACGTCGGCCCAGTCGACTTCACCGTCGGCGGTGAAGGGAGTGACGAGGGCGACCAGGACCTGGCCGAAAGGATTCTCCGGAGTTGACACGCAGACCAGGGTATCGGGTCGGCGCGGGCGGGTCGGCGTCCGTTCGTCCAGAATTCGCCGAGTCGGAAATGCAGGGCGGGGCGGGAAATACAGGGTGAGCGCCGAAGATCGCGCTCTCATCCGCATCCGCCGCCCTCATTCCCGTCCTGACCCTGCATTTCCGCGGAGTTTGCCCCACGTTGTCGGGGCCCCGCGCGTTCAGCCGCAGGGCGGGTCTCAGGCCGCCAGGTGGTCGCCGCGGTCGAGCGCGGCGAGCAGGGCTGCCTCCGCCTTCGGCCAGTGGTGAACCACGAGGTCGTAGCCGATGAAGAGGACTCGATAGCCGAGCGCGCTGAGTTCGGCGGCCCGGCGCGCGTCTGCCAGCGGATCGTGATGTCCGCGGCTCTGGATCTCGATCACGAGGCAGTCGCCGATCAAGAAGTCGACTCGGGCGTAGTCGGCGATCCACACCTGGCGTCGCATCTTCAGGCCGAGATGCGTGGCGCGATGCTGGAACAACGACTCGATGCCGCTCCCGGCACCGCGCGCGACGGGTCCGATCGCGGCGATGCGCTTCGCCGTGCTCTGCTCCGCTATGACCGACCACTGCGCCTCGCTGATCAGCCGCTTCTCCATCGCGCTCTCGATGGTGGCGAAGGCGGATTCGGGTGACTGGCACTCCACGACGTGAGCGAGCAGCTGCGGCACCGTCTGCACGAGTTGCGATTGTCGCGCGCGCATCGGAGTCCAATGCACCACCACGTCCGGTTCAGGGAAGTCGGCAAGGCGGAGGGTGCGATCCGTCGACGTGCGCAGCCGGGCATCTCGGGTGGGGACCGCCACGTGCAACCGTGGATCGTCGAGCACGAAGATGCCGCGCATCCGGGCGGCCGAGACGCATCCGACGAGTCCACCGACGCGAGCGGCCCGCTGCACGAGCTCATCCAATCCAGGAAGGCAGTACCACCCCTGGCGCACGCGCACGATGACGCCGGCGCGAACCGCCCAGGTGAGGTACTTCTCGTGGTGGCCGCGGTTGAGGAGTTGAAAGGTTGCGGCGATGCCGCCGAGCTCGGTGATGTCGCGTTCGATCTTGCGCATAGTCAGCAGCTTGCGTCGACGGCGACCCGGTTGCGGGGGCGATCGCCCGAATCGGGACAACTGGGCCGGTTGCCGGGGCTGTTGAGGAGCCGACGCCGGTACCCCTTCGCGGAAATGCAGGGTGGGCGGCTGAGATACCGCTCTCATCCGTTTGCTCCGCCCTCATTTCCGTCCCGACCCTGTATTTCCGTCCCCACCCTGTATTTCCGGAGCGGACGGGCGGTACGGAGCGGCCGGAACGGACGGCCGGAACGGACGGCCGGAACCGGACGGACGGAGCGGAGGGACGGAGCGGACGGGCGGAGCGGACGGGCGAGCCGGGTCCTCGGTGACCCGAGCGGTGACGGGTCGATGAAATGTGGGGTCACACAAGGGTCGAGGCGCCGGCGTGGTCGTAACGTGGCGGCATGGACGGGTCGGTCATCTTCGCGGCGCTGCTTGCGCTCGTCGTCGGGTCGACGGCGCTCGGGTTCGCGGCGCGACGGCGCAACGGTCGGCTGCGCGAGCTGCGCCCCGGAGTGCTGCGAGTGCGCAGCCACGAGCTGACGGGCGACGACGGGGCCGAACCGCGGTTCGGGCGCAGCGCGACGTTGGTGCAGTTCTCCACGGAGACCTGCGCACGGTGCCCCGCGACGCGGCGGATGCTCGGCGAGCTGGCCTCCGGTCGCGACGGGGTCACGCACGTGGACGTCGACATCACCCGGCGCAAGGATCTGGCCGACCGCTTCTCGATCCTGCAGACCCCCACGATCCTGCTGCTGGACGCGACGGGCATCGCCCGGGCACGGATCGGCGGCGCGCCGCAGCGCGCCGTCGTCGCCACCGAACTCGACCGCCTGATCGGAGAGCCTCATGCCTGACACCTCACCCGGGATCGATCCGCGCGGACCGCGCTTCACCGCCGGGATCACGGCCGTGCTGATGCTCGTTGTGGTCGCGCTCGGCCTCGCGGTTCCCGCGACCGCCTCCTTCGGCGAACGCATCGCCCAGCCGGGATTCCTGCTGCTGGCGGCGCTCACCCTCCTGTTCGCGTGGGGTGCCTGGGCCGGTGTCGCCCGGCATCCGTTCGGCATCCTGTTCCGCACCCTTGTGCGCCCGCGGCTCTCTCCGCCGGTCGAGCTCGAGAACGCCGCTCCGCCGCGCTTCGCGCAGGGCGTGGGCCTCGTGGTGACCGGCATCGGCGTGCTGCTGCACCTGCTGGGCGTTCCCTACGCCGTTCCGATCGCGGCGGCGGCCGCCTTCGTGGCGGCGTTCCTGAACTCGGCCTTCGGCTACTGCCTCGGCTGCGAGCTGTACCTGCTCCTCGTTCGCGCCGGGGTGCTCGGGCGCCGCGCGGCGGCCTGAGCAGAGCCAGCGCGGTCGCCCACGCTCGCGCCTGGCGGGCGCACAAGTGGACCAGCCCGCGCTCGCGCTTCGCGGGCGCACGGGTGGACCAGCCCGCGCTCGCGCCTCGCGGGCGCACGATCAAGCCCGCGCGGTCGCCCAGCGGCACGCCCTAGGCTGGCGGGGTGCCAGCGCCCCGCCTGGGCGCGCGATCGGAGGACCGATGAGCGCCACCCCGCCGAACCCGTCCAGCCCTGCGAATCCGTCCGGACGTCGCGCAGAGCGCCACCGGACGACGCCGTCGATCCTGCCGAGTGCGCAGCCGCGCGCCGCGGATCCGACGGTGGAACCGATGCGCATCCTGATCTCCGGCGCCTCCGGCATGATCGGCACGGAGCTGACACGTCAACTGCGGGACGCCGGACACGAGATCCTGCGCCTCGTGCGGCATCCCCCGCAGTCGGCCAGTTCGTTCCACTGGGCGCCCGCCTCGCACATGCTCGACTTCAGTCTGCTGAACCAGGTCGACGCCGTGATCAACCTCTCGGGTGCGTCGATCAGCCGACTGCCGTGGACGAGCGGATGGAAGCGGCAGATCCTCGACTCGCGGGTGCAGGCCACGCAGACGATCACGGACGCGATGCGGATGGCGTCGACCCCGCCGAAGGTGCTGTTGAACGCTTCGGCGGTCGGCTTCTACGGCGACCGCCCCGGCGAGGAACTCACCGAGGACTCGCCGCAGGGCGACGGCTTCCTCGCCGACGTCGTCGCGCGCTGGGAGCAGGCCGCCCGGCTGGCGCCGGCCGAGACACGCGTGGTGACCTTCCGCACCGGGCTGGTGCTGGGGCACGGCGGCGCGCTGGGGCCGCTCATCCCGCTGACCAAGCTCGGCCTGTCGGGGCCGCTCGGCTCCGGTCAGCAGAACTGGCCCTGGATCAGCCTCTACGACGAGGCCGCCGCGATCCGGCACCTGCTGACCTCGTCGTTGGAGGGTCCGGTCAACCTCGCGGGGCCGACCCCGGCCACGGCGGATGAGCTGATGCGCCGGCTCGCGAAGGACCTGCGCCGCCCTTACAAACTGGCCGTGCCGGAGAAGGTGATCACCCTTGCGCTCCGCGACGCGGGCGAGGAGCTGCTGCTCTCGAGTCAGAAACTGGTGCCCGAGAAGCTGCTGGCCGACGGATTCCGATTCCGGCACTCCACCGTCGACGAGGCGATCGACTGGGTCGTCGCGACCTGAGGAACGTCCTCGGCGCTCAGTGCGCCGCGCGCTCCAGGCTGATCGAGCGGCGGATCGCACCGCGCGCCCGGCGTCGGTCGCCGCTGGCGTCGTAGGCGAGCCCGAGACGATACCAGGCCCGCCAGCTCTCGGGCTCCCTCTCGACCTCGGCGGCGTAGCGCGGGAACACCGCGTCCGCCTCCGCGCGCAGCGGGCGGCCGCTCGCGCGCGCATCCAGCTGCTCCTGCGGCAGCGCGCCCTCGGCCTCGAGCGTGCGCCCGAGCCGATCGGAGCGGAAGCCGAACATCAGCTCGCGCACGAGGCCCCACACGCCGAGCGCGCCGAGCACGAAGAGGCCGAAGCCCATCGCGATGCCGGCGACCGTGCCCGCCGCGAACGCCACCACGGCGTACTGCAGGGCGACGTAGAGGTAGAGGGCGAGCAGCACGCCCATCAGGGCGACGCCGATCCGCGTGCTCACGAGGTGCTCGTGGCGGCGGCGGCCTGGCCCGAGGGCGCGTCGGCCGAGAGGTCGTCGACGAGGTCGACCGCGTTGACCGCGATCGGCGCGGCATCGAAGGCCGAGCGCAGATCGATCAGCGCATCGAGGCCGACGGTGACCCCGGTGCTGACCGCGGTGGCCGCGAGTGCGCGCAGGATGCCGGCCTCGTAGGAGGCGGAGGAGGAGGTGTCGTGCCGGATGGTGACGCTCTCACCGATGCCGCCGAACACGACCTCCTGACGGGCCTGAACGCCGGGAAGACGCAGGCTGTGTACGGGCACGCTGGCGACCTGCTGGCCCCGGGCGCGCTGATCCGTGTGCGCCGCCGACACCGGGCCCAGTTCGGCGCGCGCCTCGAGGATGAGTTCGGCGGTGCGCACGGCGGTGCCGGAGGGCGAATCGATCTTGGAGGCCGCGTGGGTCTCGATGATCTCGACGGATTCGTAGAAGCGCGCAGCGACGGTGGCGAGGGCGGTGGCGAGAACGGAGCCGACGGAGAAGTTCGGCACGATGACGACGCCGGGGTCGAAACCGGCCGCCTCGCGCTCCGCGACACGACGCTCCAGAGCCGCGATGCGGTCGCCGGACCAGCCGGACGTGCCCACCAGCACCTTCTTGCCGTTCGCGATGGCGAAGTCGACCACGCCCTGACTCACGGACGGCAGGGTCATGTCCACCACGACATCGGCGGCGAGCATCTCGGCGAGATCGCTGGAGGAACGCAGGCGCGCGACGAGGTCGAAGTCCGCGGACTCCTCGACGAGGCGGCACGCGAGGGAGCCGAGTTTTCCGGTAGCGCCGACGACGGCCACAGAGGTTGTCACCGAGTCAGCGTAACAAGGCGCGGCCGCGCGAATGCCTAGGCTGAGGAGGTGACCTCCATCATCGAGACCGAAGTCGACTCCCCCGAGGCGAGTGCGCTGCTCGACGCGTACTTCGCCGAGCGCGCCGAGGGATTCCCGCCGGAACAGGGCGTCTACCGCCCCAGCCGGCCGGATCCGGAGCAGTTCCGCGGCGAGCGCGGCACGTTCCTGGTGCTGGAGGACGACGAGCTCGGACCCGTCGGCTGCGGCGGGCTGCGGCGGCTCGACGCGCCCGACCTGGTGCGCTTCGAGGTGAAGCACCTGTTCCTCAAGCCGATCGCGCGCGGTCGCGGCTACGGCGGCGCAGTGCTGGATGCGGCGATCCGGATCGCACGCGAACGCGGCGCGCAGTCTCTGGTGCTGGACACGAACGCCAACCTGGCGGCGGCCGGCGCCCTCTATCGCAAGCGCGGCTTCGTCACCATTGCGCCGTACAACGACAACCCGAACGCGACCGACTGGTACGAGCTGCGTTTTTAGGGTCGACTCCTCGTTCCTCGTCGTCTCCCGGCAGTCGGCTGGTCGAGGTGGCGGCGTTGCGCAGAGCCGGTTGCGACCGCGTACGACGATCGGCTGGAACGCCGATCGCCGGTTACGCTCGTGCGCGGGGAGCGCAGGGCACTGCGTCGTCCGCGGCCGGTCACCGGCTCAATACGGTTGGGACTCGGGGAGGCCGGTGCGGAGTTCGACGGGCAGGTGGGCGAGGTCGTTGTGCACCACGAGCACCGGGGGTTTGCGGGAGCGGACACGGATGATCGTGAGGCCGCAGTTGGCCTGGTTCAACCCGAGCCAGCGCCATTCCGGGGCGTCGAAGACGTGGCGGACGAACCAGCCGATCACGAAGTTGTGCGTGATCAGCAGGTCGTGCCGGTCGCCGATGCTCGGCGCCAGGAACTCGGCGACGGCATCCTGCATCTGCGCCCGGCCCGCCTCGATCTGGGCGTCGGTGACACCGCCGAAGAACGACTCGAAGGCACGCGGCATGTCCGGAGTCGGGCCGGAGGGGATGCAGTCGAACAGCAGCGACGACGGCTCGCTGCGCAGCGCCGGCAGCACCTCGTTGAAGCGCTGCGCCGTCTCCTCCGCCCGCAGCAGCGGAGAGTGGTAGGCGCCGGTGAACGGGACCCCCCCGAGGCGCTCCGCGATCAGCCGAGCCTGCCGGCTGCCGCGCGCCGAGAGCGGCCCGTCGGGCATCCCGTGCTCGGCGTCCTGCTGCTCGCCGTGACGGACGAGGTAGATGTAGTGGGACACGTGGTGCCTCTTCCGTGGTGCGGCGCGACGGTGCGCGGTCTTCGGGCTGCGAGGGCAGCAGGGCGTGCTCTGGGGGTTCCGGCTCGACGGTGACGGCTCGGCGCGTTAGAACTCCGAGCCCTTCGACGCCGAGCCTTCCGACTCAAGCGGTGACGGCACCGTCCGGCGTCCGGTCCGCCACGACGTCGAACAACGACTCGTCGACGGCCCCGACGGCGGAGACCGAGAGCCGGCCCCTGGCCAAGTCTGCCGCGAGTGCCTGAACATCCTCTGCGGTGACCCGGGCGAGGCGGCGCAGGTTCTCGTCGAGGTCGGTGAACTCGCCGAAGGTGAGCTCGGCGCGCCCCAGTCGCGACATCCGCGTGTCCGAATCCTCCAACGCGAGCGCGGCGGCGCCCGACATCTGGCCGCGGGCGCGCAGCAGCTCGTCCGCGGTCACCCCCGACTCGGCGACGCGGTGGAACTCCGCGAGCAGCAGCTCGGCGACCGTGCTGGCCTTCGCCGGCGTGCACGCCGCGTAGAGGCCGAACAACCCGGCGTCCGAGTAGGACGGGGCGAAGGAGTACACCGAATACGCCAGGCCCCGCTTCTCGCGCACCTCCTGGAAGAGGCGGCTGCTCATCCCGCCGCCGAGCACCGAGTTGAGCACACCCATCACCATGCGGCGCGGATCCGCCGCGCTGATGCCGGGCACGCCGAGCAGCACGTTCGCCTGCTCGATCGGCCGGTTCACAACGGTGAGGGCGCTGCCGCGGGTGTACAGGGCGGTCTCGCCGGTGCGCCGGCCGACCGGAGCCGCCTGGGCGTCGAGGTCCCAACCCGCGCTGACCAGAGAGCGCTCCAGCCCCGCGACGACCGCGTCGTGATCGACGGCACCGGCGACGGTGACCACCAAATCCTGCGGGCGGTAGTTCGCGCGATAGTGCTCCCACACGGCAGAGCGGGTGGCCTCACCGATCGTCGTCGCGTCGCCGCCGATCGGCCGGCCCAGCGGATGCTCGCCGAAGACGCCCTCGAAGAGCCGCTCGCTGGCCACGTCGGCCGGGTCGTCGTCGGCCATCGCCAGTTCTTCGAGGATGACGCCGCGCTCGGTCTCGAACTCGGTCGGGTCGATCAGGGAGGAGGTGAGCATGTCGGCGATCACCTCGACCGCCATCGGCAGGTCGCGGTCCTGCACCTTGGCGTAGTAGCAGGTGTACTCCTTGGCCGTGAGCGCGTTGTGCTCGCCGCCGACGGAGTCGAAGGAGATCGCGATGTCGAGCGCCGTGCGCGACGTCGTGCCCTTGAACAGCAGGTGCTCGAGGAAGTGCGTGGAGCCGAAGTTCGAGGGCAGCCCTTCAGCGGGGCGGGCCGGCAGCTCGTCGCGGGAGCCGACGGCGACCCAGAAACCGATCGTGGCGCTGCGCGCGCCGGGAACGGCCTCGCTCAGCACCCGCAATCCGCTCGGCAGGACGGTGCGCCGCACCAGCGAACCCCCCGCTGCGGTGAAGGAGATCGAGGGCTCTTCGAGGGGCAGGTCAACGGCGCCGTTCATCCGAGCCACACTACCGGCTCGGGGCCGGCACGGCGCTCCGGCCGAGCGATCCGGCACGGTGCTGCGGCCCAGGGAGTCGGCCGAAGCGCCGGCTCAGCGCGCCGCGCGGTCCAGGGCCGAGACGTGCCCGTCGCCGAGGGCGAGTGCCGCCGCACGCACGACCGTGTCGACCTCGATCGGCGAGGCGACGTTCACCACGGTGGCGGCCAGGTGCGGGCGGGCGAGCAGCCAGGCCAGCGCGACGCCGGCCGGCGCCGCCTCCAGCTCGCCGGCGATGCCGTCCAGCGCCGCCAGCAGTCGCAATCCGCGACGGTCGAGGTGCCCAGCGGCGAGCGAACCACGCGAGGCGGTTCGCGCCTCACGGCGGCTGCGCACCAACCCGGCGAGGAAGCCGTGCGCGAGCGGTACCGTCGCCACGAGCGACAGGCGCTGGCCCGCGGCGACGAGCGTGACATCGCCCTCGGCGTGACCGCGTTCGAGCAGGTTGTAACGCACCTCCGCCGCGCAGAGTCGCGGCAGCCCGTGGGCGGCGAGGACCCGCGCCTCGAACAGCGCCTCCGCCGTGAATCCCGAGGCGCCCACGGCGCGGATCTTGCCGGCGGTGAGCAGCACGTCGGCCGCCGAGAGCATCTCGTCGAGTCGGATGGCGGCGTTGGGGTACAGCGACAGCACATCGAGCCGGTCGGTGCGCAGGCGCGTCAGCGTCTCCTCCACCGAGCGCACCAGCGCCCGCGGCGAGGAGCCGTGTTCGGGGCTCGGGCCGATCCGCGCGGCGATCACCATGGCATCGCGGTTCTTCCGGGCGATCATCCACTGCCCGATGATCTCCTCGCTGCGCCCCGCCCCGTACGCGGGTGAGGCGACGAGGGCGTTGCCGCCCCAGTCGGTGTACCGATCGAGCACGGAGACGGTGGTCGGCGCGTCGATCCGCGAACCGAACGCGGCGGCGCCGAGGGCCACGGGGAAGACGGAGTGGCTGCTCTCGCCGAGAGCGCGTCGCACGCCGAGATCGCTCGGTCGCACGGGCGCGTAGTCGGGGATCGGGCCGGAGGGATGCTCGTCCTGCTGCGCCACCGCGATGGCACCGGTGCGCAAGAACCCGCCGGTTCTGAGCCTGGGCACGCTTCCCTCCCCGGGTGTTCCCTCGGCCTTCGGGTGGCCGATGGTTCGACGTTAGCCGACGCCGCGGATGCGCCCCGACTGCGGGTCGGAACGGTTTACCGGATCGTTACATTCCACTCACGATTGCTGCGTGCGGCGCGCGAAACGTGCGCGATCAGAGGCTGAGTCGAGCGAGGCTGCTCTGGATCGCGGCGGCCGCCGCGCCGCGCGCCCACTGGGTGAAGCCGGAGTCGTCGACGAGGAGCCGCACGGGCGACGCCTCCGGGTCGCGCTGCTCCAGGATCGCCGCGCGCACGGCCTCCTCCGTCGCGTGGAAGAGCGCGATGCCCTCCCCCGCCAGCACCACGGTGTCGACCATGGTCAGATTGGCGATCGCAGCGATCATGGTGCCGAACGCCCGGGCCGCGGCGGCCACGATCGCGGAGGCCGCACGGTCGGCGGCCGAGGCCCGCTCGAGGACCTCGCCGAGGGTGACCGGGCGACCGAGCACGGCGGTGAGCTGACCGGTCACCCCCGGCACCGTGAGCATGGCCGTCGAACAGCCGCGATGACCTTCCGGACACAGCGGACCGGAGGAGTCGAGAGGGTAGTGCCCGCCGAGGCCGAGCCCCGCGTCCGGCGGAGCGATCACCCGGTCACCGATGACCAAGCCGTAACCGACTCCGGCCCCGATCGTGAGCACCGCGAAGTCGTTGATGCCGCGGCCGAGTCCGAACCAGTGCTCGGCCACGGTGAGCGCGACGACGTCGTTCTCCACAACGACCGCGAGGCCGGTCGCCTCGGCGAGCGCCGCGGCCAGCGGCACGTCGCGCCACCCGAGGAAGGGCGCGCGCAGTACCACCCCGTCGGGGCCGACCTTGCCGCCGATCGTCACGCCCAGTCCGGCGAACTCGCCGCCGAGCTTCTCGGCGACGGCGCGGATCGCGACCACGACATCCTGCAACTCCCGGCCGCCGAGGGCGACCGAGGCGCTAGCCAGCTCGTTGGCGCGCAGGTCGGTGACGACGGCGAGCGCTTCGTCGCCCGTGACCTTCACGCCGAGGAAGCGTCGGGCGTCGATCTGCACATCCAGCGGTTTCGAGGGCCGCCCCACTCCGGCACCCTGCTCCAGGCCCTCGACGAAGAGGCCGCGTTCCAGGAACGGACGGGAGAGCCGGGTAAGGCTGGCGGGCGACAGACCGAGGCGGCGGGAGAGTTCGCCGCGGGACAGCGGCCCGTGGATCAGCAGCTCCCGGGCGAGGTCGAGCGAGGAACCGCCCAGCGCGAGCGGTGCATCCGGAGCGTGCGCCATCGGTGCCTCCTCGTTCGTCGTCTCGATCCTAGCCAGGTGCGCCGTCGGATTCGGCGCGCCGCGGAACGAACTCGGCGCGGATTCGCGGTGGAAGACAACAAATCAGATCGAGAATCCGCTCTTGACAGCGTCATTAATTCCGTCGTAAAAATTACTCATGCAACGAAGCGCCGTTCTCGAAGCCACCGCCGTCCGTCACCTCGACAACGGTGGCACTAGCGTCATCATCGACACCCGCCAAGGTGTTCCCCGGATCGTGCACTGGGGCCCGAGCCTCGGCGCCCTCTCCGCGGACGAGCTGACCACCCTCGCCGACGCCTCCGTGCCGCAGCGCGTCTCCGGCGGAGTCGATTCGGCGGCCCTCCTGAGCCTGCTCCCGCTGGAGTCGGCGGGTTGGGCTTCGGCGCCCGCGCTGGAGGGATCGTACGGACGCGCGCCGCTCTTCCCGGCGCTCGCGCTGCTCGGCGTCGAGCAGACGGACGCGAGCCTGAGCATCGCGCTCGGCGACGACGAGCTCGCACTGACCCTCGAGCTCGCCGTCACCGGCAGCGGACTGTTCACTCAGCGCGCCACCGTGGTCAATCGCGCCGCCGCTCCCCTGCGCCTCGACCGGCTCGAACTGAGCTTTCCCCTCCCCGAATCCGCCCGCGAACTTCTGGACACCACCGGGCACCACCTGCGGGAGCGGCACCCGCAGCGACACGCCTTCACCATCGGCGAGCACGTGCGCTCGACCCGACGCGGACGGCCCGGAGCCGACGCGACTCTGCTCCTGCTCGCCGGCGTCGCCGGATTCGGCTTCGAGAGCGGACTCGTCCACGGCGTGCATCTGGGCTGGAGCGGCAACGCGACCCTGCGCGCCGAGCGCACGCCGGCGGGGCACGCCCTGCTCGGCGCGAGCGAGCTGCTGCGCGCCGGCGAGATCGAGTTGGCGACCGGCGAGAGCTACACGACGCCCCTCGCGTACGGCTCCTGGGGCGACGGCTTGACCGAGCTCTCCGCACGGTTCCACACCGAGCTCCGCGCCCGCCCGACGCATCCGCAGCGCCCGCGCCCAGTCACGCTGAACACCTGGGAGGCGGTCTACTTCGACCACTCCTTCGACCGCCTCGCCGAGCTGGCCGCGCAGGCCGCGGCGGTCGGAGTCGAGCGCTTCGTTCTCGACGACGGCTGGTTCCTCGGCCGACGCGACGACACCGCCGGCCTGGGCGACTGGGCCGTGGACCGTTCCGTCTGGCCGGAGGGGCTGACCCCGCTGATCACGCGGGTGCGCGAACTCGGCATGGAATTCGGCATCTGGGTCGAGCCCGAGATGGTGAACCCCGACTCCGAGCTCGCGCGCAACCACCCGGACTGGATCCTCGGTGCCGGCGGGCGACTGCCGGTCTCCGCGCGGCAGCAGCAGGTGCTCGACCTCTCGAATCCGGAGGCGTACGCGTACATCCTCGGGGCGCTGGACGCCCTGCTCTCGGAGTACGACATCGCGTACTTCAAGTGGGACCACAACCGCGACCTGCTGGAGGCCGTGTCGCCGAGCACCGGGCACGCCGCGGTGCACAACAATGTGCTCGCTCTGTACCGGCTGCTGGACGAGCTCAAGGCTCGTCACCCCGGCCTCGAGATCGAGTCGTGCGCCTCCGGCGGAGCGCGCGTCGATCTCGGTGTGCTCGCCCACACCGATCGGATCTGGACCAGCGACTGCATCGACCCGCTCGAGCGGCAGACCATCCAGCCCTACACCGGGCTGGTCGTGCCGCCGGAGCTGATGGGCGAGCACATCGCCGGCCCGCACTCGCACTCGACGGGGCGCACACACGCCTTGTCGTTCCGAGCCGGCACCGCCTTCTTCGGGCACTTCGGCATCGAGTGGGACATCTCGGCGCTCGATGCCGAGACCAGCGAGCAGTTGGCCGCCTGGATCGCGTTCCACAAGCGGATGCGCCCGCTACTGCACACCGGACGCACGGTGCGCGCCGACTCCCCCGACGCGGCGTCCGCTCTGTACGGCGTCGTCGCCGCCGACGGCTCCGAGGCGCTGTACACCCTCGCCCAGCTACGCAGCTCCGAGAGCTACCCGCCCGGTCGGATCACCTTCCCGGGCCTGCAGCCGGAGACGGCGTACGAGATCCGGCTCGCGCCGGTGAGCACGCCGCTCGGCGGGCCCGGACAGTCTCCGCTCGGCTGGACCGAACAGCGCACGGTGCTCTCCGGGCGCAGCCTCAGCACCGTCGGCGTCCAGGCGCCGGTGCTGAATCCGGAGCAGCTGGTGCTGATCTCCGCGACCGCCATCTAGATCCCCTCGTCCCCCGCACCACATTCCTGCAAGACCCAGCGCAAGGAGGCGCACCACGATGCCGAACCATCCCCCGGGAGCGACGGTCTTCCGTCGAACCCCAGCCCTCTCCAGACGGGGTTTCCTCGCGATCCCCGCCGTCGCCGCAGCTTCGGCCGCCCTCGCCAGCTGCGCCTCCCCCGGCGCCGACGGCGTGACCACCCTCGACTTCTTCCAGTTCAAGGCGGAGGCGGTCGAGGACTTCGCCCGCATCATCACCGAGTTCGAGGCCGCGAACCCCGACATCCGCGTGATCGCCAACAACGTGCCGGACCCGGACACCGCGATCCGCACCCTGCTGGTGAAGGACAAGGTGCCGGACGTGCTGACGCTGAACGGCAGCGGCTACTACGCCGACCTCGCCAAGGCCGGCGTGTTCCACGACTTCACCGGCGACGAGCTCGTCGAGCGGGTCAACCCGGCGGCGCTGAAGATCCTGGACGACCTGGGCAGCTTCAACGGCGAGGAGGTGAACGCGCTGGCGTTCGCCAACAACGCCGACGGCATCCTCTACAACCGCACCATCTTCGCCGAGAACGGCATCGAGGTGCCGACCACGTGGGACGAACTCATCGCGGTTTGCGACGCCCTCGTCGCCGCGGGGGTGACGCCGTTCTACGGCGCGCTGCTGGACAACTGGACCGGCGCTCCGGCGTTCAACGCGCTCGGCGGCCAGCTGCAGCCGGTCGGCTTCTTCGACGACATGCGGGCCGAGGGCGCGAACCTCGGACCCGATTCGCCCGTCTCGTTCACGAAGGACTACGCCACCACCATGGAGAGGCTCGGGCAGATCTTCTCGTACACCCAGGAGGGCGCGTTCGGCCGCGGCTACGACGACGGCAACCAGGCCTTCGCCGCGGGTGAGGCGGCGATGTATCCGCAGGGCATCTGGGCGATCAACCCGGTGCGCACGAACAACCCGGACATCGACCTCGGCGTCTTCCCCTACCCCGTGCTCGACGACCCTGCGGACACGCGGGTCACGTCCGGCGTCGACGTCGCGATCGCGATCGGACGCGGAACCCCCAAGCTCGCGGCGGCGAAGCGCTTCGTCGACTTCCTGCTCAGCCCGGAGGTCGTCGAGCCCTACGTCGAGAGTCAGGCCGCGTTCTCGCCGCTGGTCGGCGCCGCGCCCAACTCCGATCCGACCCTCGCCGAGCTGCAGCCGTACTTCGAGCAGGAGCGGCTGATCGGCTTCGTCGACCACCAGATCCCCGCGAGCATCCCGCTCAACCCCACCCTTCAGGCGTTCCTCGCCAGCGGAGACGCCGAGGCGGCGCTCCGAACCCTCGACAGTGAGTGGCGCAAAGTCGCGGCACGCACGACCAGGAAGTGACGGCCATGACCACGACTGTGAAAGCTCCGCCGGCTCCGGCGACCTCGACGCCGCGGCGGAACATCATCGCCCGGACGCCGAAGACCTTCTACTGGATGGTCGTCCCCGCGATCACCCTGTTCTTCATCCTGCACACGATCCCGGTGCTCACCGGCATCTTCTTCAGCTTCACGAACTACGCCGGCTACGGCGCGTGGGATCTGACCGGCTTGAACAACTACATCGCGCTGTTCCAGGACGACCGGGTCTGGAAGGCGTACGGCTTCACCTTCGGTTTCGCGATCGTCGCGACCATCCTGGTGAACGTGATCTCGCTCGCCATCGCGCTGGGCCTGCACTCGAAGATCAAGTTCCAGACCGCGTTCCGCGGGATCTACTTCATCCCCTACGTGCTCTCCACGCTGGTGATCGGCTACGTGTTCCAGTACCTGTTCGCCAACTCGCTGCCGCAGATCCTCGGCGGCATCCCGGTGATCGGCGAGAACATCCTGGCCAACCCCGACTGGGCCTGGGTCGCGATCGTGATCCTCGCGGTCTGGCAGGCCTCGGCCTTCTCGATCATCATCTACCTGGCCGGCCTGCAGACCATCCCGGGCGAGCTGTACGAGGCGACGGCGCTGGACGGAGCGTCGACCTGGCGGCAGTTCACCTCGATCACCTTCCCGCTGATCGCGTCGTTCTTCACCATCAACATGGTGATCTCGATGAAGAACTTCCTGCAGGTCTTCGACCACATCATCGCCCTGACCAATGGCGGCCCGGGCACCTCGACGGAGTCCATCACGCTGCTGATCTACCGCGGCGGCTTCCAGGGCGGCGAGTACGCCTACCAGACGGCCAACGCCGTCATCTACTTCCTCATCATCATCGTGGTCTCGTTGATCCAATTCCGAGTCCTGCAGCGCAGAGAGGCGTCGTTCTGATGGCCATGACCCAGGCGGCTGGTCCGCTCGACACCACCAATCCCACCACCTCGGCCCTGGCCGTCGTGGAGACGCCCCGCGGCGGCAAGGTCTCGCAGGACACCCGGAAGATCAATTGGTGGGCGACCGCGCTGATCGCGGTCTGCTCCCTGACGATCATCCTGCCGATCTACTTCGCGGTCGTCACCGCGCTGAAGACACCCGATCAGCTCACCGGCACCGGCTTCGAGCTGCCGACCTCGATCAACTGGGGCAACTTCGCAGAGGCGTGGACCGCGACGAAGTTCCCGCAGGCGTTCGTGAACACGGCCCTGATCACCGTCGGAGCCGTCGCGCTCACCCTGTTCTCGAACTCGATGGTCGCGTACGCGGTCGCCCGGAACCTGCACAAGCCATTCTTCAAGGGCGTTTACTTCTACCTGCTCGCGGCCGTCTTCGTGCCGTTCCCGATCATCATGCTGCCGGTCGTCAAGGAGACGGCCATCCTCGGCCTGGACAACCAGGTCGGCCTGATCCTGCTCTACGCGATCTTCGGCCTCTCGCTGAACACCTTCATCTACACGGCGTTCATCCGCTCGATCCCGATCGAGCTGGAGGAGGCCGCGCGCACGGACGGCGCGTCGACCTGGCGGACCTACTGGTCGGTGATCTTCCCGCTGCTCGGGCCGATGAACGCGACCGTGGGCATCCTGACCTGCGTCTGGGCGTGGAACGACTTCATCCTGCCGCTCGTGGTGCTCTCGGATCCGGCGGCGCGGACGCTGCCGCTGGCGGAGTACGTTTTCCAGGGACAGTTCAACACCAACTACACCGTCGCCTTCGCCTCGTACCTGATGGCGATGGCCCCGTTGCTGATCGTCTACCTGTTCGCGCAGCGCTGGGTGGTCAGCGGAGTGATGCGAGGTTCGATCAAGTGAGCACCCTTCCCGAAGCGAGCGTCCCGTGGTGGACCAGCGCCGTGGTCTACCAGATCTACCCGCGCTCGTTCGCGGACTCGAACGGCGACGGCATCGGCGACCTGGGCGGCATCCGCTCCAAGCTCGACCACCTCGCCGAACTGGGCGTGGACGTCGTCTGGCTCTCCCCCGTGTACCCGTCGCCGCAGCACGACAACGGCTACGACATCTCGGACTACCAGGACATCGATCCGCTGTTCGGCTCGCTCGAGGAGTTCGACCTGCTCCTCGCGGAGGCGCACGAGCGCAGCATCAAGATCGTGATGGATCTGGTGGTGAACCACACCTCGGACGAGCACGCCTGGTTCGTGGAGTCGGCCTCGGGACCGGACTCGCCCAAGCGGGACTGGTACTGGTGGCGTCCGGCTCGGCCCGGCGACCCGCGTGGCTCCGAGGCCGAGGCCGCCATCGACGCGGGCATCGAGCCGAACGGCTGGCGCTCGTACTTCTCCGGCCCGGCCTGGACGCGCGACGGCAGCGGCGAGTACTTCCTGCACCTGTTCGCCGTGCAGCAGCCCGACCTCAACTGGGAGAACCCGGAGGTGCGTCAGGCCGTCTACGCGATGATGAACTGGTGGCTCGACCGCGGCGTCGACGGTTTCCGGATGGACGTGATCAACCTGATCTCGAAGCGACTGGAGCAGATCGACGGCGGCGCGGATGCGGACGGGATCGTCGGCGGGGTCGGGCCGCGACTGCACGAGTTCCTCCACGAGATGCACCTCGCGGTCTTCGCGGGGCGCGACGGGAAGTACATCACGGTCGGCGAGATGCCCGGAGTGACGCTGGCGGATGCGGAACTGGTCACGGACCCGGCCCGGCAGGAACTCGACATGGTCTTCCAGTTCGAGCACGTGGGCATCGACCACGGCACCGACAAGTTCCATCCGATCCCGCTGGACCTGGTGGCGCTGAAGGCGAACCTGGCGCGCTGGCAGGACGGGCTCGCCGAGCGCGGCTGGAACAGCCTGTACCTGAACAACCACGACCAGCCGCGGTTGGTGTCGCGCTTCGGCGACGACGGCGCGTGGCGCTACGAGGCGGCGACGCTCTGGGCGACGCTGATGCACTTGCAGCGCGGCACACCGTACATCTACCAGGGCGAGGAGATCGGCATGACCAACGTGCCGTTCGACTCGATCGACGACTTCCGCGACATCGAGTCCATCAATTACTACGCCGAGGCGATCGAGCGCGGTGAGGACGCTGCCGTGGTGTTGGACGGGCTGCGCGCCCAGAGCCGCGACAACGCGCGGACCCCGGTGCAGTGGGACGGGTCGGCGCACGCCGGCTTCACCACTGGCGAGCCGTGGATCCCCGTGAATCCGAACTACAGCACCGTGAACGTGGTGGCCGATCGAGCCTCCGATCGTTCGGTGTTCGACTACTACCGCCGGTTGATCGCGCTGCGGCACGAGGACGAGACCGTTCAGCTCGGTCGGTTCGAGCTGCTCGAGCCGGAGCACCCGACGCTGTTCGCGTTCACGCGCACCGGAGCGGATGCGGAGCTGCTGGTGGTCGGCAACGTCTCGGGCTCGCCGCTCGACGTGGAACTCTTGGAGCTGTGGGAGGACGCGGAGGTGCTGATCGGCAACACCGCCGAGCCGGCGCGCTCGACCCTCGGCCCGTGGGAGGCCCGCGTCCTGCGCCGCCGCTCGGGGTACTGAACCGCGCGGAAGGGGGTTGTCACTCCGTCCCACGTTGCGTGTGGGACGGAGTGACAACCCCCTTCGTCAAGCGGAGACCTTGTCGAGGCGGGCGAGTTCCTCGGGGGTGAGCTGCAGGGTGGCGGCGTCGAAGAGCTCGCCGAACGATTCGGCGTCCGGGGCACGGACGACCGCGGCGGCGATGCCGGGGCGGGCCAGCAGCCAGGCGATCGCGACGGATCCCTCGCGCGTGCCGTGCGCCTCCGCGATGCTCTTCAGCACATCGAGCACCTTCGCGCCGCGCCGTCCGATGTAGGCGAGCGCCCCCTCGAACAGCGACGACGCCGGGCGGCGTTTCTTGTCGCGGTAGGCGCCGGTGAGGTACCCGCTCGCCAGCGGCAGCCGGGCGAGCGTGTCGATGCCGAGCCGACGCGCCTCCGGGGCGACCCCGTTCTCGTAGCCGTGGCGCTCCATCAGGTTGTACTCGTGGAGGGTGACCGCGAAGCGCGGGAGGTCGTGCTCATCCGCCGCGGCCTCGGCCGTGAGCAGGCCGGCTGCGCTGTAGTTCGCGGCACCGAGCGCGCCGATGCGTCCGTCCGCGACGAACGGTTGCACCGCGCGCAGACTCTCCTCGATCGGTACGCGCGGATCCTCGCCGTCGAACGACAGCAGATCGATCCGGTCCACCGCCAGCCGCTCCAGCGACGCCTCGATCGCGACGGGGATGCTGCGGGCGGAGAGTCCGGGCGCGTCCGGATGCCGGCCGATCTTCGTCGCGACGATCACCCGATCGCGGCACGCCTTCTCGGCGAGCCAGCGCCCGATCATGTACTCGCTGCGTCCGGTGGCGTAGTGGTCGGCCGTCGAGATCAGCGAGCCACCCGCCGCGGTGAACGCATCGAGCACCTCGGCCGTCTCCTCGACTCCGGCGGCCCACCCGAAGACGGAGCCGTCGATGGCGAGCGGGAACGCGGCGAGGCCGCTGCGGCCGAGCCGACGAGCCGGGCCTGGGGTGGTCTCGGTCATGCGCAGCTCCTGTCGCTCCGGGGGCGTGGCGCGTGAGGCCCCCAAAGTCCACGGTACTGGACGCGGGCAGCAGAAAAGGGTTGTCACTTTTGTCGGCTACTGACCGACGAAGTGACAACCCTTTTCAGAGTGTCAGCCCGGGAAGGCTCAGCCCTCGGCCGGGGCCTCGGGGCCGTCGGACGCGGCAGCGGACGACTCCGTGTCGGCCGGGTCGGCGATCACCGGAGCGAGCGAGAGCTTGCCGCGGTCGTCGATCTTGGTGATCTCCACCAGGATCTTCTGGCCGACACCGAGCACGTCTTCGACGTTCTCGACGCGCTTGCCACCGGCGAGCTTGCGGACCTCGCTGATGTGCAGCAGGCCGTCCTTGCCCGGGAGGAGCGAGACGAACGCACCGAAGGTCGCGATCTTGACGACGGTTCCGAGGAACTGCTCGCCCACCTCGGGGTTGGTCGGGTTCGCGATGGCGTTGACCTGCGCACGCGCGGCCTCGGCCGACGGACCGTCGACGGCGCCGATGTAGACGGTGCCGTCCTCCTCGATGGAGATGTCGGCGCCGGTCTCGTCCTGGATCGCGTTGATCGTCTTGCCCTTGGGGCCGATCAGCTCACCGATCTTGTCGACGGGGATCTGCACCGAGATCACGCGGGGCGCGGTCGGGGCCATCTCGTCCGGCACGTCGATCGCGGCGTTGAGCACCGCGAGGATCGTGGTGCGGGCATCCTTGGCCTGCTTCAGCGCGGCGTCCAGAACCGACGACGGGATGCCGTGCAGCTTGGTGTCGAGCTGGATCGCGGTGACGAACTCAGCTGTACCGGCGACCTTGAAGTCCATATCGCCCAGCGCATCCTCGGCACCGAGGATGTCGGTGAGGGCGGCGTAGCGGGTCTGGCCGTCGACGACGTCCGAGACCAGGCCCATGGCGATACCGGCGACCGGAGCGCGCAGCGGCACACCGGCGTTCAGCAGCGACAGGGTCGAGGCGCAGACGGAGCCCATCGAGGTCGAGCCGTTGGAGCCGAGAGCCTCGGACACCTGACGGATCGCGTAAGGGAACTCCTCGCGGCTCGGCAGCACCGGCGCGAGGGCGCGCTCGGCGAGGAAGCCGTGCCCGATCTCGCGACGCTTCGGCGAGCCGACGCGGCCGGTCTCACCGGTCGAGTACGGCGGGAAGTTGTAGTGGTGCAGGTAACGCTTCTTCGTGACCGGGCTCAGCGAGTCGATCTGCTGCTCCATCTTGAGCATGTTCAGCGTGGTGACACCCAGGATCTGGGTCTCGCCGCGCTGGAAGATCGCGGAACCGTGCACGCGCGGGATGACCTGCACCTCGGCGTCGAGGGGACGGATGTCCGCAAGGCCACGGCCGTCGATGCGCACACCGTCGCGGAGGATCCGGCCGCGGACGACCACCTTCGTGACCGACTTGTACGCGGCTCCGACCTGGTTGTAGGCCTCGGCGGGCAGCTGACCGGACGCGATGCGCTCGGCGATCTGCTCCTTGACGTGCGCCTTCAGCGCGTCGTCGGCATCCTGACGCTCGATCTTGTCGGCGATCTGGTAGATGTCGACGAGCTTGTCGTAGGAGAGTTCCGCGACGTTGTCGTAGGTCTCCTGCGCGTAGGGCAGGAAGATCGGGTAGTCCTTGACCGGCTTCGCGGTCTCAGCGGCGAGCTTCGCCTGCGCCTCGACCAGCTGACGGATGAAGGGCTTCGAGGCCTCGAGGCCCTGGGCCACGATCTCCTCGTTGGGCTTCGTGGCGCCGGCCTTGATGAGCTCCCACGAGTGCTCGGTCGCCTCGGCCTCGACCATCATGATGGCGACGTCGGAGGAGCCGTCCTCGTTGGTGACGACGCGGCCCGCGACGATGAGGTCGAAGACGGCGTTCTCCAGCTGCGAGTGCTTGGGGAAGGCGATCCACTGGTCCGGCTTGACACCGTCGGAGATGAGCGCGAGGCGCACACCGGCGATCGGGCCGGAGAAGGGCAGGCCGGAGATCTGGGTCGAGGCGCTCGCGGCGTTGATCGCGAGGGCGTCGTAGAACTCGTCCGGTGCGATGGACAGGACCGTGATGACGACCTGGACCTCGTTGCGGATGCCGTCGGCGAACGACGGGCGCAGCGGCCGGTCGATCAGACGGCAGACCAGGATGGCCTCGGTCGAGGGGCGGCCCTCGCGGCGGAAGAACGAGCCGGGGATCTTGCCCGCGGCGTACGAACGCTCTTCGACGTCGACGGTCAGCGGGAAGAAGTCGAAGTTGTCCTTCGGGTTCTTCGAGACCGAGGTGGCGGAGAGGAGCATGGTGTCCTCGTCCAGGTACGCGGCGACCGCGCCCTGAGCCTGCTGCGCGAGGCGGCCGGTCTCGAAGCGGACCGTGCGGGTGCCGTACGCACCGTTGTCGAGAACGGCTTCGGCGAATGTGATTTCAGGACCTTCCAAGAGGTCTGTCTCCTAACGTCTGCGTCGCCGCCCCGTGTGGGCGTCGACCTTCGGTCGGAGCAATGGATCAGGCAGGACTCGAATGGTCCCGCGACGGTGTCTGGCGACATCGCCGGGTGTGGAGAGCGCTCGTGCTGGCCACCAGTAGAAGGGCACCGGATACCGCTGCGTTCATCAGAACATCGCATCCAGGACTCCACCACCGAGGACCAGCTTCCTGCCAGCCTGCTCCGTGGTCGACCGCACCCGATGGTGCGATCGAAACCGGTTCACTCTATCAGTCGGGGTGGTGTGCGCCTAGGAACCGCGTTCAGCCGCGGGTCTCGTGCATGAACAGCCGCACCCGCCAGCCGTTCTTCGTGCGCGCGATCTCGGCCGGGATGCGCGGCTGCTTGCCGGCCTCGGTCAGGCGCGCCAGCGCCGCATCCACCACGTTCTCGAGCCCCCGCGGCACGAAGCCGACCTGGCCGCTCGGGCGCTGGTTCGCGAAGATCCGAACCGGCATCGGCGCATCCGTGCGCTCCTCCTCGATGGTGCGGCGCGGGATGAGGGCGCTCGCCTCGCTCACGCCGAGGCCGGCGAGGCGTTCCAGTTCGTCCTGGTAGGGCGTCGAGTCCGCGATGACGAGGATGGTGTCCCCGCGCTTCTTCTTCGGTGCGAGCTCGTAGTCGTAGTCGTCGAGCGATCCGGAGCCGCGGTCGGTCTTGGGCAGAGGATTGTCGTCGGAGCGCGAGAAGAGCTTCATGGGGACAGTCAAGCCGCATCCGATCGTGCGCGCGAGCAGGCTCGCCTGTGGACAACCGCCGATCCATCCACATTCCGCCCTTCTGGCACCCGTTCGGGGGTGATCGGTGCCTAGGGTGTCGATATGACGAACATCGCGGCAGCCCCCCGAAAACACCCGCTCTGGGACCTCCTGACGACGCTGATCCTGATCGGCATCCTGTTACTCGTCCTCGCGCCAGCGGCGTCGGGGATGGGCACGATGATGCTGCTCGGCGCGAGCGCGTGCGAGTACAACGAGTGCAACGACGACGCGTTCGCCCTCGCCCTGTTCCTCGGCATCGTCGGACCGTGGCTCGTGGCGGTTCCGCTGTCGATCGTCGGCGGTGGACTCCTGCTACTGAAGGTGATCTCGTTCTGGGTGCCGACGCTGGGGATGGCGGGAGTGGCCGTGGTCGAGGGGCTGGCGTGGGTCGCCGCCGGCGAGGTGATGTGACGCCGGTCTCCGGTGGTCGAGCCGCTCGAGACCCCGGCTTCGGCCGGGCCACCGCTAGGCGCGAGCGCGCATCCACACACCCGACACGATCACCATCGCGGCGATGATCACCACGAAGCCGATCAGCACGGGAACCATCGGCAGCACCGCGAGGGCGACACCGAGCAGCAGCACCGGCAGGGCCAGGCCGATGTATGCCGCGAGGAACATCGCGGCCAAGACCTCGCCGCGGGTCTCCTGCGAGGCCAGCGATGCAGCGACGGCGAGGCTGACGCGGAACAGGACGCCCACGCCGGCGCCGGCGACGACGCCGCCGATCACGAAGAGAGCGAGGGAGGTGAAGACCACCCCGGCGGCGAAGGCGGCGAGGCCGAGCACCATCGCCGAGACGGCGACGACGAGACCGACCCGGGTGGGCACCGAAGCGAAGGCGACCTGCGCCACGGCCGCCGCGGCGAAGACCCCGAACGCGACGGCTCCGGCGAGCAGCCGGGACGTCTCGTGCAGCGAACCGGCGATGAAGGACGGCGCGAGGGAGGTGAAGAGTCCGAAGATCGCGAAGGCGGCGAACGCACCGGCGGCGGCGGACCAGAACGTGCCTCGTGCCGCGGCCGGTACCGACACCCGCTGCGGGCGGTAGGCCGGCAGTTCCTCACGGCGCTCGACCGTCTCGGGAACGAAGACGACGGCGATCGCGGCGAGCAGGAGGATCACCACAAAAACGGCGTACGGCACGGTGAGCGGGTCGGCGACGGTGACGGCGAGGATCCCGGCGACGAGCGGTCCGACGGCGAGCCCGCCCATGTTCACGAGGGTCGAGACGACGCGGGACACCGTCGGCCCTTCGTCGGGCCGGGCGATGGCGCGCAGTTCGGAGAGGTGCGCCGTCGCGGTCGCCGTGAGGGCGCCGACGCCGACGCCCGAGATGAAGCGAGCGAGCAACAGGCCCGGCACCTCGGGCCAGAGCAGGAACACGACCGCGGAGAGCAGTTCGACCAGGATCGCGGCGAGGATGATCCGGCGCCGGCCCAGCCAGTCGCTGATGTGACCGGCGAGGAACAGGGAGGCGACCACGCCGACCGCGTACGCGGCGAAGACGATCGTGATCACGGCGGTCGGGAAGCCGTCGCGCTGCTGATAGAGCGCGTACAGCGGCGTGGGCAGCGTCGAGAACGCCATCACGGCGAGGAAGGCGACGGCGACCACCCAGAAGCCCGCGCCGTGCGGGACGGTGCGGTGTTCGGCGCGAGCGGCGGTGGGGACGGTGGCGATTCCGGCGGTGGTCATGCGTCTACTGTCCTGCCGCGATTACCGGCTGTCCAACGAAATAAAGTGGATGGATTGACCGGCATCATCGATAATTCGATGGTGGATCAGCGGCAGCTCGAGTACTTCGTCGCGGTCGCGGAGGAACTGAGTTTCACCCGCGCGGCCGCCCGGCTGTTCGTGGTGCAGTCGACCCTGTCGGCGGCGATCAAGTCCCTCGAGGCGGAGCTCGGCGCGGCGCTGTTCATCCGCTCCACGCGCCGGGTCGAGCTGACCGGCACGGGCGAGGCGCTGTACCCGGAGGCCCTCGCGGCGATCGAGGCCCTGAACCGGCTCCGGTCGACGGCGGCGGATTCGACGGCCGGCCTGCGCGGGCGGGTACGGGTGGGCATCCTCTCCAGCATCGGCGTCGTTGATCTTCCGCGGCTGCTAGGCGAGTTCCACCGTCGGCATCCGCTGGTCGACCTCGTTCTCAGCGCCTCCGTCAGCGGCTCCACCGGGTTGCTGGTCGACCTGCGGCGCGGCCGGATCGACATCGCCGTCCTCGGCCTGCCCGCGTCGGAACTCGCGGATCTGGACACCGTGACGATCGCCCACTCGGGCTTCGTGGCGCTGGTGCCGCCCGAGCATCCGCTGGCCGGGCGGAACGAGGTCGGCCTCGACGAGGTGAGTCACGAACCCTTCATCGACACGCTGCCCGGATTCGGCAATCGGATCGCGGTGGACCAGGCGTTCGAGCACGCCGGCCTGCGCCGTCGGGTGACCACGGAGATCGGTGACCTGCAGACGGTTCCGCCTTTCGTCGCCGCCGGACTCGGCATCGCGATCGTGCCGGAGGTGATGCTGGAGCGTTCGGATGCCGTTGTCGCGCTGCCGCTGCGCGGCTCGCCGATCGACTGGACGCTGAGCATGGGAGGCCTGGACCGGGCGGAGCACTCCCCCGCGGTCGCCGCCTTCCTCGCGCTCCTGCACGAGCAGACGGGGACGTACTGGCCGATCGCCGAGGTCGGCTGACGTCGCGCTACCCCAGCTCGCCGCGCACGATCGAGTCGCCGGAGTGCTGCGGATCACCGTCATCGGGCTCCGCGGACACGTCGACCAGCGGATAGGCCGCGAGGTCGAGATCGCTGGGCAGGGCGAAGCGACCGTCGGCGCCGGCCAGCACTCCCACACTGACCAGACGCGACGCATCCGGCGCCAGCAACCACACTTCGAGGTAGCCGTCGGCCGGTGCCGGCGCCTCGAGGTGCAGTACCAGCTCGCGACGGCCGTCGGGATAGTCCTCGACGTCCGCCCGGCCGACAGCGCCCGTCCACGCCGGCAGCGCCGCCAACGTCGCCCTGGCCACCACGGTGCCCGGGTCGCTCGGCGTCGCCCGCCACCAGAGGCCGCCGATGAGCGAGACGATCAGGCCGATGGTGGCCGCGACCGCGACCCCGGCGACCCACCACCGCGTGGCGCGGGAGCGCACCGGACGCTCGTCCAGCGGCAGCTCGACGACCGGCCGAGGCGCGGCATCCTGCAGCCCGAGCTCGGTGGAGATCCGCTGCCACACGGCATCCCTCGGCGCCTCGAGCTCGATCGGTTCGCGACCGGCGCGGACGGTCTCGGCGAGCGCCGACACCTCGCCGCTGCACACGACGCAGCTCGCGAGGTGATCGAGCTCGGCGTCGTCGATGGGCTCCCCCAGGGCGATCAGGGCGAGTTGTTCGGGATCGATGTGACTCACTCAGATCACCTCCAGTCGGGCTCGGAGCCTGTCGAGGCTTCGCTTGATGTGGCTCTTCACCGTGCCGAGCGGCAGATCCATCTTGGCGGCGATCTGGGCATGGGTGAGATCGTCGAAGAAGGCCAGGCGCAGGATGTCGCGCGGCAGCGGATCCAGCCGGTCGAGTTCGTCCGCGATCAGGATGCGGCTCTCGACGTCGACGGGTGCGACGCCCTCCTCGCTGGGAGCCACCGCGACCAGCGCCTCTTCGAGTCGGCGCTGCCGGGAACGGCGTTCGTGCTGGTCGGCGATCGCGTGCCGTGCGACTCCGACCAACCAGGCGGGCAGGGCGGCCCGGAGCGGGTCGTAGCCGGAGCGGCCGGTCCACGCCGAGACGAAGACGCGTTGCACCACGTCCTCCGCCTCGTCGCGGTCCCCGAGAGAGCGCAGTGCCAAGGTGAACACCAGTGGTGACCACCGGGTGTAGGCCTCGGCGAGGGCGCGCTCGTCGCCGGCGACGAAGCGTGCCTCCTCGGGCGCAACCGAGCGCGGCGCGCGTGCGGACGCGTCGTTCCGGGCGGGGATGGGATCGCTCAGGGTTCGCTGCTCTCGGCGGGTGATCGGCGCCGCCCGGCTGAACCGAGCGGCGGCGGCGGGTCGTGTCATGGTAGGCCGTCAACGCCCGGCGGGTCACGGGGTTGCGATGCTGTTGCGCCGGAGTTCACGGTTGCGGCACCGCCTCGACGAGGACGTTGCTGAGGTAGTGCCGGGTGTCGTAGTCGAAGTCGCCGCCGCAGGTGACCAGGGCGAGGCGGGCCGGGCCGTTGTTCGCGAACAACGCATCCAGCGGCACCTCGCCCTTGATCGTGGTGGTCACGGTCGTCACGGCGTAGCGGACGGCGGAGCCGTCGGCGGCCGAGACGACGATCTCGGCCCCGGCGCCGAGTTCGCGCAATCGAGAGAAGGGTCCGAGTCCGTAGGCGTTCGAGTCCACGTGCGCCGCGATCACGGTGGTGCCCCTCGAGGCGCCGAGGCCCGGGCCGAAGCGGTACCAGCCGGCGACAGCGGTGTCCGGCGGCAGCTCCATCAGTCCGTCGTCGTCGACGCCGACCGGATCGACGGTCATGTCGAGACCGAGCGCGTCGATCCGGATGCGATCCGGTACCGGCGGTCGGGCGACGGCGGCTCCCAGAGCGGCGTCCTGGCGCGGCACGTCAGGAACGGCGACGGCGGGCGGTGCCGAGGCGCTCGGCGTGGTCGTGGCGACCGGTGTCGACGAGGCGACGGGCGTCGGCATCCGACTCTCGGTCGCTGCGGTGGAACAACCGATCAGCAGCGCCGCGACGACGAACGATCCGGACAGCCCGAGAAGGCGGTGTGATGCGACGGCACGACCCACTCGCATCTGCGCTCTCCTCGTGCTGTCCGGATCGGCGTGCCGGAGGGGAAACCGGCACGGGGGGGGTGGCGGCCTATCCGGGCGACAGGCGAAGTCGGAACCCGGATAGGCCGGTCTCAGGCCTCGTCCCTGCCCGACGGGACTGAGACTCGGGCGGCGCGGCGACGGCCGACGCCGAGTGCGATACCGGCGGCCAGGACGAGGCCGACCAGTCCCGTCCAGAGCGCCGGAGCGGGATCCGCCGGGCGGTTGTCCGCGGCCAGACCGGCCTCGCCGGCGGGAACACCACCGGGCGTGCCGTGCAGTCCCTCGATGGTCTGCGTCGCGAGGGCGAGGTTGCCCTTCTCGAGGCTGCCCCAGGCGTACACGATCGTGTTGGTGCCCTCCGAGACCGTGACGTCGGCGGGCCCGATCACCGGCGCGGTGGTGCCGGTCGCGGCGACGACCGTCGACAGCGTTCCCGGCGCGAGGTTCAGGATGCCCTCGTTCGGATTGGTGACGTTCGTCAGCACGGGAGAGCCGCCGGCGAGGATGTCGACGGCGGGCGCCGCCGCGACGTGCCGCACGGTCAACCGGCCCTGCCCGTCCGCCGTGGTCGAGGTGTCGTTCGTGAAGAGGTTCGCGGTCGGTGTGCCGTCGGCGCCGAGGTTCGCGGTGGCCGTGTAGCTCGTGCCCGCAACCAGAGCGAGGTCGATCGGACCGATCACCGGCGCGCTGGCGTCGGCGGCGTCGGCGGCGGTGATCGCGACGGAATAGGTACCGGTCGGCAGTGACAGCGGTCCGGCGAGGGTGCCGGGAGTGAAGTCGTCGAGGGTGAGGGCGCCGTTCACGTACACATCGACGGTGAGGTCGGGAACGGCGTGCAGGACGAACAGATCGGCATTGTTCGCGTCCGCGGCCTGAGCCGGAGTGGCGAGGCCGAGGAGCGCGAGCGAGCAGGCGCCGGCGCCTGCCAGGATGCGACGGGAAGATCTCGGGAGCGACATGGCGTATCTCGTTTCGATCGGGGCCCGGATGAGCCGTTTGGTGTCTTCATCCGGTACTTCCCTGCGCGAGGCGCATCTGGATGCAAACCCGCTGAAATTCGTCTCAGCTCAGCTCGAGGTCACCGCCACCAGAGCGTCGAGGACCCGACGAACGGATGCCCGGGCGAGCGACTCCGGCCGGGCCAGCGCATCCACGTGCCGCACCAGCCCGGCGCCCTCGATCGGCCGCAGCACCATGCCGGCCACCGCGAGGGGGGCCGCGGTGATCCTCGGCATCACGGCGATCGCGGCGCCGCTGCGCACCACTTGGGCGGCAACGAAGAACTCGTTGATCCGGTGTTCGACCCGCGGCGCACTGCCCATCAGCGCCCCGAGGTGGTCGAGCACCCCGGTGAGCGGGAAGCCCGCGTGCGTCGAGATCCACCGTTCGTCCACGAGGTCCTCGGGTCGGATGCTCTCCGCGGTCGCCAGCGGATGCCCGCTCGCGAGCGCGAGGTCCAAGGGCTCCGTGAACAGCGGCGACACCGCGACGCGGCCGGGCCAGCTCGGATCCTGCGGCAACCGGTGCGCGATGACCAGGTCGTGGTCGGCGGTCAATCCCGGGAAGTCCTGCTGCGCGACGTCCGCATCCGACAGCGCGACCCGCGGCCCGTCGGCGAGGGCGGTGAGCAGCGGGGCGAAGAAGGCGACGCCCGCGCTGTGGAAGGCCGACACCGAGACGGCGCGCTCGTCGTGGTGCAGGAACGCCGAGACGGCGGCATCCGCCTCGGCCAGGGCGAGCTCGACCTTCGCACCCGCCGCCGCCAGCGCCTCCCCCGCCTCGGTCAGCACCAGCCGACGGCCGCGCTTGACGGTCAGCGGCACGGGCACGCCCCGCTGCAGCGCGGTGAGCTGTTGCGAGACGGCGGAGGCGCTGACGTGCAGCGCCGCGGCGACGCCGGCGACGCTGCCGCGATCGCCGAGCTCGCGGAGCACTCGGAGCCGATAGCTATCCATAAGCGAATGCTAAACCGTTGGTGCAGTAGCTGCCGATTGTTCTTACGCATCATCGGCGGGACGGTAGGAGCGTGACCCACCTGCGTTCCGAACTCTCCGTCGATATCCTGCTCGTCGCCGTCGCCGCGGTCTGGGGCGCCAGCTTCCTCGCGGCGAAGGGTCTCTCCGCGGAGGTCGGCGTGCCGTCCGCGGTCGCCCTGCGCTTCCTTGTCGCCGTCGTCGCGATCGGGCTGCTCTGCGCCGCCCGCCGCGAGCGGCTGCCGCGCGGGCGCGGGCTGCTGCTCGCCGGTGCGCTCGGAGCCTCTCAAGCCGCGATCATCGGACTCGAGACCTGGGGCGTGCACCTCACCTCCGCGACGAACGCGGGGCTGCTGATCAGCCTCGCCCTGGTCGCGACGCCCGTATTGGAGAGCATCGCGGCCCGGAACTGGCTGCCGCGCAGCTACTTCGTCGCCGCCGTCTGCGCCGTCGTCGGCGTCGCGCTGCTCGTCTCGGGAGACGGGCTGCGCGCACCGAACGCGGGCGACCTGCTCGTGCTCGCCGCGGCGGCGGTGCGAGCGGTGCACGTCACCGCGAGTGCCCGACTCACGCGCGGCAGCCGCGACGGCACCCTCGGCGTGGTCTTCGTGCAGATGATCGTCTGCGCGGCCGGTTTCTCCCTGCTCGCGGGCCCCGCGCTGCCCGCCGCCATCGGCACGCTCTCCCCCGAAGGCTGGGCCGAGGTCGCGTTCCTCGGGTTGCTCTGCAGCGTCTTCGCGTTCGTGGTGCAGCTCTGGGCCGTGCGCCGCACCTCCGCCGCGCGCGCCAGCATCCTGATGGGCACCGAGCCGGTGTGGGCCCTGCTCGTCGGGGTTGTGCTCGCCGGCGAAGCGATCGGGCCGCTCGGGCTCGCCGGGGCCGCGCTGATCATCGCCGCGAGCTACGCCGGCCAGGCGATCGAGAGGCGGCATCGTCTGAAGGCGGTGACGGTGCGTGCCGGAAATGACGCTGAAAGGCTCGCCCAGGCCCTGGATCGAGCCCCGACACCGGGGTGAGCGTCATTTCCGGCAGCGACCTCCGCGAGCCGTAGCCGCGAACGGCCGGCAGGTCTACCATCGGCCTCAGAGGGAGTGCCACGGTGGTGCGACAGCGGATCCGCGCGGTCGCGGCTCGCGTCGGGTCGCGTCGCTCTGCAGTGCGGCCGGCGCTGATCGCCGCCGCCGTGCTGGTCGTTGTGATGCTGGGCGCCGTGGTGGTGACAGGCCTGCGCAGCGCTCCCGCCGCGGCTTCGACGGGATGCGGGCCCCGTACCGAACTGCTGAGTACGGTCTCGGCTCTCGATCGCAGCGGGGCCGCCCTGATCGGTTCGCTCTCGGTGTGCGCGGACGCGAGTCGCGGCGTCGTCGTCTACACGAACGACACCCCCGTCGCGTGGACCGTCCCCGGTCGCGGGCCCGCCGCGGGCGCTGCGCTCTCCGGCGGCGATCCGTCCGGGGCTCTGCTCTCGGGCTTCTGGCAACGCACGGGGCGCGGGGCCGTCCTGGCGCCCGGGGCGAGCGCCGAGTTGCCGAGCTACGGCGCTCCGTACGCCTGGTCCCCCGACCGCCGCGCGACGCGCACGCTCGTCACCATCGGTCTGATCCTGGACGGCCAGGCCCGCGCAGCGGCGGCGGCCGAGCGCCCGCGTCCCTCCGCCGACGACGGCGTGTTCGCCGCCGCAGCCCTGGGTTGTGCGGCCGCGATCGCGGATGGCTCCTCCGCCCTGCCGCCGGATCCGCGGATGGACGTGGTCGCGATCCGCTCGGCGTTGGACCTCGCGCGCAACGACGTCGCCTGCGCGAACGCCTGGATGCGCGCCGGGCTGATCGCGCGCGAGGACGGCTGGACCCTGCCGCCGCTGGCGGACATCCTCGGCACGGCGCCGACGGACGGCCGCGCCGCGGCGTGGTTCGGGCACGCGCAAGGCTTCGCCTGGCACACGGGAACGTAGCCGGCAACGACGAACGGGCCGCCCCACCCGGAGGAGGAACGGCCCGTCAGTAAGAAGATCGCGTTGTCATCGAAGACTCCGCGCCAGCTCCGAGGAGGACTAGCGGCGGAGGCCGAGACGCTCGATCAGCGTGCGGTAGCGAGCGATGTCGACATCCGCAAGGTAACCGAGGAGGCGGCGACGCTGGCCGACCAGGAGGAGCAGGCCACGACGCGAGTGGTGGTCGTGCTTGTGCTCCTTGAGGTGCTCGGTGAGGTCCTTGATCCGCTTGGTGAGGACAGCAACCTGAACCTCGGGGGATCCGGTGTCACCGGGGTGGGTCGCGTACTCTTCGATGATCGCCTTCTTGACATCTGCATCAAGTGCCATAGGTTGATCCCCTTTTCTCTCGTTGCGCGGCGCCCGACGCCTGATACGTGGGCTCTCTTGATCCGCGGCCGTTGGACGGCAACCTTGAAACCATACCAGAGTCAGGCGGCGCCGGTCGCCTTGTTCCAGAGGTCGACGATCCACGGCGAGACCAGCAGCTCCCAGTAGACGATCACGAGCGCGCCGAGCACAACGCCGATCCAGCCCACGATGCTGACCTTCTTGGCCCGGCGCGCCGCACGGATCAGCACGACGCCGAAGAGGATCCCGAGCAGGAGGACGGCGTGGAACAGTGCGGTCGACAGCAGGCCCACGATCAGATCGCCGATCTGCTGATCGGCGGGATACGAGCCCAGCGAGATGATGGAGTACCAGACGAAGAACGACAGCGGCAGCGCGAGGATGGGGATCGCGATCGTGGCCCACGCCATCCAGGGGAAGCCGCGCGCCCTCCTCGCGCGCTTGCTCTTCTTCGGTTCCGCCGCCTGCGCGCGAGCGGAACGGCGGGGGGAGGCGGCCGTACTCATTCGGCCAGCGTAACCGGTGACGGCCGTGAGCCCCGGCACAATGGAGCGAGTGACCTCCGATCAGCCCACCCGCCGCAGTCATTTCGTCGACCTCACCCCGCTGCGCGTGAGCCGCCCCTTCGCGATGCTCTGGTACGGCAATGTCATCTCCGGCATCGGTGGGCAGATGACGATCGTGGCGGTCGGACTGCACATCTACGCGCTCACGCAGTCGACGCTCGCCGTGGCCCTGGTCGGCGTGGTCGCGTTGGTGCCCACGGTTCTGGCAGGACTCTACGGCGGGATGCTGGCGGACGCCTTCGATCGCCGGCTGGTGCTGCTGCTCTCCGCGATCGTCGCCTGGAGTTCGACGGCGGTGATCGCGATCCTGGCCTGGACCGGCGCGGAGACCGTGCTCGCGCTGTACGCGCTGACGGCGGTGAACGCCGTCGCGACGACCGTGATCGGTGCCACCCGGATGACCCTCGCTCCGCGCCTGCTCGGTCCGGAACTCGTGCCCGCCGCGGCGGCACTGGGCGGCATCGCCGGCGGCTTGGAAGTCACCATCGGCCCGGCCCTGGCCGGCGTGCTGGTCGCCGCCGTGGGCTTCGCGCCGACCTACACCGTGGACGTGGTGCTGTTCCTCGCGGGCTTCCTCGGCATCCTCGGCCTGCCCAAGCTGATCCCCGAGGGCGAGAAGCAGCGTCCCGGCCTGGCCTCGTTGGCCTACGGGATGCGCTTTCTCCGAGGAGCTCCGAACATCCGGATGTCGTTCCTCGTCGACATCATCGCGATGACCTTCGGTCAGCCGCGCGTGGTCTTCCCCGCCGCCGCCGCGCTGCTGCTCGGCGGCGGCGCTGTCACCGTCGGCGCCCTCACCGCCGCCTATGCGGCGGGCGCGTTCCTCGGCAGCGTGTTCTCGGGGCGCGTCACCGGGGTTCGGATGCAGGGGGTCGCGATCGGCCGGGCGATCCAGGTGTACGGCGGTTTCGTCCTCGCGTTCGGCGCGGTGCTGCTGATCGCGAGCCTCACCGGGCACACCGGCGACGAAGCGAATCTGCTGCTGATCGGCATCGGCGCCGTGGTGTTGGCGGGAGCCGGCGCGGCCGACAACGTGAGCGCGATCTATCGCCAGACGATGCTGCAGACCGCCGTTCCCGACAACATGCGCGGCCGGCTGCAGGGCGTGTTCATCGTCGTGGTCAGCGGCGGACCGCGCGTCGGCGACCTCTACACCGGACTGCTCGCCTCCTTCGCCCTGCTCTGGCTGCCGCCGCTGGCCGGCGGGCTCGTGATCGTGCTCCTCATCGCGGTGCTGCTGCGCCTGAATCCGCGGTTCCGCCACTACGACGCGCTTCATCCCGAGCCCTGATCGGCGGCGGCACACCACGGCGCAGGCACATGACAGCGCCAGCACACCACGCGGCCGGCACGCCAGCCCCTTGCCGGATCGGGTGCCGCGCGTAGCGTCGGAGCATGACCGACGACATCACTACCCCCGCTACCACCTCCGACATCGAGCAGATCGCCCGCCTCGTGAAGAGCGCGAAGATCGGCCTGTTCACCACCGTCAACACCGACGGCCAGCTCGTCAGCCGACCCCTCGGCGTCCAGGGCGAGTTCGACGGCGAGCTGTGGTTCTTCAGTCAGGACCCCTCGCCCAAGACGGACGACATCCGGGCGAACCCGAGCGTCAACGTCGCCTTCGAGTCGTCGAAGGGTTACCTCTCCGTCGCCGGCTCCGCCGAGGTCGTGCACAACGACGCCAAGATCGACGAATTCTGGGGCGCCCACGCCGAAGCGTGGTTCCCGGAGGGACGCGAGGACCCGTCCGTCGCGCTGATCCGCGTCGTCGCCGAGAGCGTGGAGCTGTGGGCGACGGAGGACCCGAAGCCGGTGGTGCTGCTGAAGGTCGCGGCGGCCGCGATCCGTGGCGGCCAGCCCGACATCGGTGAGAATCGCACCGTGTCCTTCGAGTGATGTCGCTCCGCGCTTGAGGATTCGTCCGCTTCGGCGGACTTCTCGCGCCAGAGCCGACAGATGGCACCCCCGTGAGGGGGGCTGAGGGGGCCACAACCGCCTAGCGTCGTTGAATGTGACCGGTCGACCAGAAGCGGAACGCGGAACCGCAGTCCGCACGTTCTCCGGCGCGTCCGGGCTCGCAGAGCTCTCGCGCGGCCACAGCTCCTTCTCGGCCGATCGGCCTGCCGCGTTCCAGGCTCGTGTCACCACGCTCACCCTCGCCACCATGCGCATCATCCGCTTCGAGGCGTCGGCCCATCGCGGAACCCTGCATCCGAGCCGTGCTGGCAGCCCCTCCTCCGATCTGATCCGCTTCACCTTCACCGTGAGCGGCGCCGCCGACACCACCAGCAGCGGTCGGCGCTCGACCGATCTGGAAGGCAGCGCGCGGATCCTGCTGCCGTCGACCTCGCTGGACTACCACTCGGCGGCGTCCGGCGTCATCCTGATCGTCGAGGCACCGGTGACGACTCTGCCGGCCCTGATCGGCCGGCTCGTCAGCGGGCTGCCGGGCGCGTTGATCCGCCCGAACGCACTGACGGCAGCGACGATCGCCTTTGTGAACGGTGCCCTCGACGTCCCCGTCGATGCCCGCTCCGACGACGTCTATCACATCGAACGCGCCCTGGCGGCTCTGCTCACCGCGATGGCGACGTCCGCTCAGGAGGATGCGGAGGCGCCGACCGCGGCGGCCGCCGACGAGTCGCGCTCGATGGACGATCTGGTCTTCGAACGTGCGATGGCGATCATCCGCGAGGAGCTCACCGATCCGGAGCTCGGTCTGCCGCTGATCGCGGACCGCCTCGGCACCAGCTCGCGCAGCCTTCAGCGGGTGTTCGCCAAGCACGACGTCTCGGTCTCGGAATCCGTGCGCGACGCGCGGCTGGATGCTCTCGCGTCCCGCTTGGCCGAGCCGGGATCGACACGGGCCCTCGGCGCCGCCAGCCGGGAGGTCGGCTTCGGGGCCGTCGACTACGCGCGCCGCGCGTTCTTGAAGCGTTTCGGCGTCTCGATGACCCAGTACCGCGCGGGCGAGCGCCGGGGCTGACCGCTCAGCGTGCGGCGAGGGTCGGCCGGCCATCGGGCCGGGGGCCGCGGCGCCGAAGCACCAGCCAGAGCACGGTCTCGACGACCCGGAACGTCTGCCCGGTCAGCCACGAGATCGCGAGCAGGGGGACCAACGGAGCGACGACCGCCGCGACGATCAACGTCGCGCGGGCTCGGTCCGACTGCAGCGCGGCGCTGGCGACTGCTGCGATGGCGCGTGCCGCGTCCGCCGGTCGCGCGGATCCGCGCACGGATCGCACCGCGCTGAGCCAGAGGATGATCGCGATGACGAGTGCGTGCAGGACCCGAAGCCGGGATGCCGTCGGCGCGATGTCCTCGTCGCGGGTGAGTGACACGCCCGCCCACATCAGCCAGGCGCGAGGGATCGAGACGCCGCTGTCCAGCAGGGCGGATCGGAACAGACGGTCGGCCTGACGGGCCAGCGCCGCCCGACGCGTCGGCGGCGCGGCAGCGAGTCGGCGGCGCAGGTGGTCGTGCATCAGGGCCGGAGCCGTCTGCCGCCCGAACGGCGCGAGCAGGCCCCAGAGGAACGACGGCACGGAGGCGAGATCGCCCGGCTCGGGATTCGCGGGCACCTCGACGCGCTCGCCGCTGAAGGGGTCGAGGTACACGAAGCCGCTCGTGAGGACGAACAGGCCGGCCGCCCCGCTCGCCGCGGGCGCGAGCACCTGCTCCAGGCCGACCCGGGTGAGTGGGCTCCCGTCGAGGGTGAGGAACGGCATCGGTTCTCCTTCGATCGAGCGTCGTCGTTCTATTCTGTCCGCGTTCTCCGCGTCCCGCGGCCCGCTTGCTCCGCCCCTTCTCCCCCACCGAGCCACCTGCCAGTAGTGGCGACCGACACGCCGCACGGGGTCGCCACTACTGACATGTCGGACCACCCACCACCGCCGCCAAGCCGACCGTCGGCGACCCACGAATCCCGACCACCTCCGCGCGAGCGTAACCGCAAAAACGCGTTCCAGCGTTTTTCCGTACGCGAACGCCACCGGCCCTCCGATCCCGCCACCGCCACCAGAGCCGACCGCCCGCTTGCTGACGAGGAACGAGGAAGCAAGCCCGAACTCAACGTCGGAGGTGGATGCGAGGATCGAAGTATGAGACGAACGTTCGTTCCCCCGTATCTGCTCGTACGCATCTCCCGACTCGACGACCCCGCCTTCGCCCACGCGGCGCGTGCGGCGGCCCGCTCTCTGCAACAGGATCTGCCGTTCCGCGAGGTCCGTCCGGGCGAGCCGCACCCGAACGCGACCGCGCCGAAGGCGAACCCGCCGCGGGCCCGGGTGCAGAGCCTGCAGCGGACGGTGGCGGACGCTCAGCGCCGCGAGACGACCCCCGGCGTCGTCGTCCGTCGTGAGGGCGAGGCGGCCGTCGAGGACGTCGCCGTGAACGAGGCCTACGACGGCTTGGGCAACACGTTCCGACTCTTCGAGGAGGTCTACGGCCGGCACTCGATCGACGGAGCCTGGCTGCCGCTGGAGGCCACCGTGCACTACGGCACCGATTACGACAACGCGTTCTGGGACGGCACCCGGATGGTGTTCGGCGACGGCGACGGGCAGATCTTCCGCCGCTTCACCATCTCCCCGAGCGTCATCGGCCACGAGCTCGCGCACGGTGTCACCGAGTACACCGCCAACCTCGTCTACCGCGACCAGCCGGGCGCCCTGAACGAGTCCATCTCCGACGTGTTCGGCGCGCTGCTGGAGCAGTTCCTGGCGGGGCAGACCGCCGAGCAGGCGAGCTGGCTGATCGGCGAGGGGCTGTTCACGGACGAGGTCGAGGGCAACGCGCTGCGCTCGATGATCGCTCCCGGCACCGCCTACGACGACGACGTGCTCGGGAAGGATCCGCAGCCCGGCTCGATGAGCGATTTCGTCGAGACCGACGACGACAACGGCGGGGTGCACATCAACTCCGGCATCCCGAACCGGGCCTTCGCCGTCGCCGCGACGACGGCCGGCGGCCACGCCTGGGACGGCGTGGGGCACGCCTGGTACGACGCGCTGACGGGCGGCACGATCACCGCGACCACCGACTTCGCCGGCTTCGCCACGCTCACGCTCGCGGCGGCCGAGAAGCGTTTCGGTGCCGGGTCCGCGGAGCACGACGCGGTTCGGGCGGGTTGGGAGGCTGTCGAAGTCGTCCCGAAGCCGTGACCAGGAGGCCGGCCGGGCGTAGCATCGCGACATGGACGTCATCGTGTCGCGCAGCGGCGGCTTCGCCGGCCTCCGGCGCACCTGGCGGGTCGAACTCGACCAGCAGCCGGACGAGCCCGCGTGGCTCGACCTGATCGATGAGCTGCCCTGGAACGCCGCTCCCACGGATCAGCCCGCTCACGCCGACCGTTTCGTGTACGAGATCCGCGTCTCCACGCACCACGTGCGGATCAGCGAGACCCAGCTCAGCGGCCCGTGGCGCGAACTCGTCGACCGCGTGAAAGAGGCGCAGCAGCCCGGATGAACCGGGCCGCTGCGCCTCGTCGTCGGCGTCGGTGCTTACTTGACGCCGAGCAGGTCGATCACGAAGATCAGCGTCTTGCCCGACAGCGGGTGACCGCCACCGGCGGGGCCGTAGGCCAGTGCGGGCGGGCAGATCAGCTTGCGACGACCGCCGACCTTCATGCCGGGGATGCCCTGCTGCCACGCGCGGATCAGGTTGTTCAGCGGGAAGTTGATGGACTGGTTGCGGCTCCAGGAGGAGTCGAACTCCTCGCCGGAGTCGTACTCGACGCCGAGGTAGTGCACGTCGACGGTGGAGCCGGGCTGCGCCTCGGCGCCGTCACCGACGACGATGTCCTCGACGACGAGGGTGTCGGGGGCCGGTCCGTCGGGGGCGTCCAGCTCGGGCTTGGTCAGATTGGAATCGCTCATCCTCCCATCCAAGCGGATGCGGGCGGCGCGGCCAAGTCGATCCGCTATTCGACCAGCGTCAGCCGCTGGGTCGGGCGCGTCATCGCGACGTACAGCGCCGCCGCTCCCCTGTCGCCGGCCGCCGCGATCAGCCGGGGCCGCGCGACGATGACGGAGTCGAACTCGAGCCCCTTCGCGTCATGGGTCGACAGCACCGCGATCGGGCGGTTCAGCCCGAGGGCGCCGCGGCCCACCTCGCCGCCGAAACGCTGCGACGCGGCCTCCGCGATCGCCGCGAGGTCCTCGTCCGGAGCGATGATCGCCAGGGTGCCGTCGGCCGAGATCGCGCGATCCTCGAGCACGGTCGCCACGACGCGATCCGCGAGCGACGCCTCGCCGCGTTCGCGCACGGTGCGCACCGGCCACTCCGTCGAACGCACCGACTGGGTCGGTGTGATGTCGAGGCCGTTCTCGCGCGCGGTGCGCTCGGCGAAGGCGACGATCTGGGTGGGGGTGCGGTAGTTGACCGTGAGTTCCTCGATCCGCCACGGCCGCTCCTGCGCACGTCCGCCGCGCCCGAAGGAGTCGTGCAGCGCCGCGTCCCAGCTGGTCGCGCCGGCGGCGCTGGAGGACTGCGCGACGTCGCCGACGATCGTGAAGGAACGCATCGGGCAGCGGCGCAGCAGCAGCCGCCACTGCATCGGCGAGAGCTCCTGCGCCTCGTCGACGACCACGTGGCCGTAGGTCCAGGTGCGGTCGGCCGCGGCGCGCTCCGCCGTGGTGCCGAGCACGGGGCGCTCGGCGAAGCCCGAGGCGAGGTCCTTCGCATTGACCAGGCCTTCGACCTCCATGTTCTCGATCGCGGCCTTCGCGTTCTCGACGTCGCGCTTGCGCTGCTCCTTGTCTTCGCGCTTCTGCGCATCCGCCCGGTCGTCGAACGAGCCGAGCAACTCGGCCGCCTCGTCCAGGAGCGGGATGTCGGAGACGGTGAACGGCGCGCTGCGGTCGCGGCGCAGCAGGGCACGCTGCTCGGCCGTCCACCGCGGCGTCAGCGACGCGAACCACTGCGCCCGGGCGTACAGGTCTTGCAGCAGCTTCTCCGGAGTCAGCGGCAACCACGCGGTGTTCAGCGCGACCCGCACGTCGTAGGCGGTGCGCACGTCCTCGCGCAGCACGAGCTCGTCGGCCTCGTCGACGGTGTTGCCGTGCGAACGAAGGGTGTCGGCGAGTTGGCGGGTCAGCTGGCCGAGCATCGCCTTGACGAAGGTGACCCGGGCCTCGTTGTGCGGTTTGCGGCTGTCGCGCGCCTTGGTGATCGCGCGCTCGACGTCGGCCGGCTCGAGGCGGAGCTTCTCGCCGTTCACGTCGAGAAGTTGCGTCTCGGTGGGCACGATCTGGCGCGAGCGGACCGCGCGCTTGAGCAGCTCGGCCATCCGCACGGATCCCTTGACCCGCGCCGTCGCGGGCGCATCGTCGTCGACGACGTCGATGCCGGGGTAGAGCTGCCCGAGCGTCGACAGCACAACGCCCGACTCGCCCAGGGACGGCAGCACGGCCTCGATGTAGCGCAGGAAGGAGCGGGACGGCCCCACCACGAGCACCCCGGAGGAGGCGATCCGGTCGCGGTACGAGTACAGCAGGTACGCGGCGCGGTGCAGCGCGACAGCGGTCTTGCCGGTACCCGGTCCGCCCTGCACCACGAGAACGCCGCGCAACTCGGAGCGGATGATGCGGTCCTGCTCGGCCTGGATGGTGGCGACGATGTCGTGCATCCGCCCGGTGCGCTGCGCGCCCAGGGCCGCCATCAGGGCACCCTCGCCCTGCAGACCGCTGCCCTCGCGCAGCATATCCTCGTCGAAGACCTCGTCCTCGATGCGGACCACGTCGCGCCCGCGGGTGGTCAGGTGCCGACGCGCGCGGGTGCCCATCGGGTTCGCGGCCGTGGCCTGATAGAACGCGGCGGACTGCGGGGCGCGCCAGTCCAGCAGCAACGCGTCCTGCTCCTCATCGCGCAGCCCGATCCGGCCGATGTAGCGGTAGACCGCGTCGCCGTCGGTCTGCATGTCGAGCCGGCCGAAGGCCAGCCGATCGCCGGCCCCGGCGAGTTGAGCGACGCGATCTTCGTAGAGCCGGGCGTAGGCGTCGCGTTCGGAGCGGCTCTGGTGGTTGCCGCCGACGTTGCTGCGGCGCACCTGCTCCAACGCGTCCTGCGCCTGGGCCTGCAGCTCATCCAGCCGCGCGTAGAGCGCGCCTACGTAGTCGCGCTCGCGCGCGAGCTCCGTCTCCAGGATGGTGTTGCCCTCAGCCACGTGCATCGCCCTCTCTTTGTTCTCACCGGCCCACCCCGGGTCACTTCTGCCGGCACCGAGACCCGATGCGTGCGGCTGCACGGATCCGGGAGGCGGAGAAAACAGGCAGCCCAGTTTACGCGCGTCCGGAGCGACCCCGGCACCGACGACGCTCTTGCGTTTCGGGAGGCGGAGGAGCAAGCTCGTGGTAGACCAACTCGTCGCCTGGATCGAGTAGCCGGCCCCGCCGCTACCACCGGGCGACGAGTTCTTTAACGCCCGCATCGGCTCCGGGGCGAGCACAACCTCGGCTGAGAGTGCCCGTCAGCCCTGATCGGCTCTGACGAGCACTCTCAGCCGAAGTTAGGAACGAGCGACGGCCGGGAGGAACTGCTCGCCGACGCGAACGGCGGTTCCGGCGGGCGAACGGGCTACCAGGTGCTCCGCGCCGCCGGGCCCGGCGCCAGCCGTGCATCCTCCGGCCGCACCTCGTGGCCGGCTTCGTCGACGAAGGCGACGCGCAGCGGCGTGCCGGATCCGCGCTCCGCGAGCACCGAGGTCGGCCCGTCCGGGAGCGGATTGTTGTGGTCGCCCCACTGCACCATGGCGGCGAGCACGGGCAGCAGCCCCCGACCGGAGTCGGTGAGTTCGTAGCGGAACCGCTCCCGCTCCCCCGGTTCGCGGTAGGCCACCTTGGCGAAGACCCCGCCCTCGGTGAGGGTGGCGAGTCGGGCGGAGAGCACGTCGCTCGGGATGCCCAGGCGACCGCGGAAGTCGCTGAACGTGGACGCGCCGCGCAGGGCGTCGCGCACGATCAGCAGGCTCCACCGCTCGCCCACCACCGCGACGGTGCGCGCGATGGAGCAGCGGTCATCAACGATCTTCCCTGGCATGGCTCGACAGTACGCCGCGCCGGCTGACTTGGCAATTCAAACCCAGGGGTCTACGGTTGCCGCATGGTCACTCCTCCTCGCCTCGCCCGCCGCGGGCGCTTCTGGGTCTCCGCCCTCGTCCTCGCGCTCTGCCTGTGGTCGAGCGGCGCCCCCTCCGTGCTCTACCCGAGCTATGCGGCGCTGTGGCAGCTCACTCCCGTCGTCATCACGACGATCTTCGGCACCTACCCCGTCGCGCTGCTGCTCGCGCTGCTGCTGGTGGGCGGGCTCTCCGACGTGATCGGCCGCCGCCGGACGATGCTCGCGGGCGTCGCGTTGATCGCACTCTCGGCGATCGCGTTCTCACTCGCGAGCGACGTCACGCTCCTCTACGTCGGGCGGGCGCTGCAGGGCTTCGGGGCTGCGCTGTCGATCGGTGCGGCGAGCGCCGCCCTCGTCGAGAGCAGCAGCAGTTCGAATCCGCGATTCGCGAGCTCGATGACCACCGTGTCCACCGCGACCGGGCTGACGCTGTCGCTGCTGCTCTCGGGAGCACTCGCGCAGTACGCGCCACTGCCGCTCGAGCTGAGCTATTGGGTGCTCGCCCTGGTTTCGGTCGTCACGGTGGTGCTGATCCTCGCCCTGCCTGATGATCGACCGCACACGGTGGCCCGGTGGCGACCGAGCGCGATGACGGTGCCCGCGGGATTGCGGCGGGTGTTCGCCGCGTCGGCCCTGTCGGTGTCGGTGGCGTACGGCGTCGGAGCGCTGTTCCTCTCGCTCGGAGCGCAGATGGCTCGCGAGCTGACCGGCACGACGGATCTGCTCGTGGTCGGCTCGCTGCTCGGCGTCTCCTCCGTGGTGATCGGTGCGGCCGCGCTGCTGTTCCAGAAGCTGCCGGCGCACACCTCGATCATCGCCGGGGCCGCGATCTCGATCGTCGGTCTCGGCGTGATGGAGCTGACGGCGGCCACCGGTTCCTTCGCGGCGTTCCTGCTCTGGTGCGTCGTCGGCGGCACCGGCTATTCGCTCGCCTTCGGCGGCGGGCTCGGCCTGGTGAACCGCTCCGCGCCGCCCGCGCACCGCGGTGGTGTGCTCTCCTCGGTCTACTTGCTCAGCTACCTCGCCCAGGCCGTTGTGGCCGTGGTCGCCGGTGCCCTCGCGACGGCTCTGGGCCTCAGCGCCGCCATCGACGTGGTGGTGCCCGGGGTGATCGTGCTGTGCCTCGCCTCCGGCGTCCTCGCCGCCGCCGATCTGCGCCTCCGACGCTCCGCGCTCGCCGCGGAGGCGCAGGTCTGACGTCACCAGCGGGTCGGCGTTTCTGCGGCGGCGACGAGGTCGGAGAAAAGACGACCTGCTGGGGAGGGCGTCGTCGCTCTAGGCTTCGGGCATGGCCATGCGGATGGACGAGTCGGCACTGACCGCGCCCGTCGATCGGGCGGCGGTGGAGTCGTTCCGCGCTGCGGCCCGGGCGCGCGGGCAGGGCTCGCCCTTCTCGGTGCCGGATGCGGTGCGCGCCGTCGCGATCGGTGCGTTCGCGGTGCTCGTCAGCGGCTTCCTCTTCGGGGTGCTGCTGCCCGACCTCGTCGAGACGCCGATCGCACGGCTCGCCTTCCCGGCCGCTGCGGTGCTGATCGCGGGGTTCGTGGCGCTGCGCATCCTCGCGCTGCGCCGGGCCGCCTTCAATCAGTGGACGCTGTGGTGGCGCTTCGACGCCTTCGCGCGGGCGAACGCCCTGGGCTACACCTCGATGCAGCCCGATCCGCGGCACGACGGAGCGATCTTCGCACTGGGGCGCGATCGCGCAGCGCACCATGTCTTCCGTTCCACGAGCGAGCCGGTCATCGAGATCGCGAACTACAGCTACGTGACCACGAGCGACGACAACGAGACGACGCACGTCTGGGGGTACCTCGCGCTGAAGCTGGAGCGCCGACTGCCGCACCTCGTGCTGGACGCGCGCTCGAACGACTCCTCGTTCTTCGGCATCCGCTCCAGCAACCTGCCCGCGAGCTTCGCCGCCGGTCAGCGGCTCTCGCTGGAGGGCGACTTCGATCGGCACTTCACGCTCTACTGTCCGACGGGCTACGAACGCGACGCCCTGTACATCCTGGCCCCCGACCTGATGGCTCTGCTGATCGATGAGACCGGGGACTTCGACGTCGAGATCGTCGACGACACGATGTTCGTCTACTCGGCCACCGCGTTCGATCTGCAGGACCCGGCGCTCTGGCGCCCACTGGTGCGGATCGTGGACACCGTCGGCGCGAAGACCCTGAGACAGACGCAGCGCTACAGCGACGACAACGTGAACGATCGGGCGGCGAACATCGTCGCGGCTCCCGGGCGCCGGCTCCGCTCCGGTACCTCCGTGCTCGGCGTCGTGGTCGCCATCGCGATCATCGCGTTCGCGCTGTGGGAGATGGTGCAGGGCTGGGGCGGATAGCGATCGGTGCGACCGTGGGAAGGGATCGGCGCCGTGCCGCGTTGCACCCCGCATGGCCCTCAGCAGCAGCAGCACCACGGCGCCGTCGCGCGCCTCGATCGATGTCACCGAGACCGCCCGCGCCGGCTGGGATCGCTGGCGGCAGAAGCGCGTCGATCGGGTCACCGGAGCGCGCGGCGACCTCGCTCTCGTCGAGACCCGCTGGCTCGAACCCGGAGTCACCGTCGCGGATGACGAGGCTCTCGCCGGTCAGCCCGCGAGCGTCAGCCTCACCAGGATGCGCCGCGCCAATCTCGACACCGGCGAGCCGGAGTACGGCTACCGGCTCTGGGACTCCGAGGCGCCCGCCGTGCGCGACTTCGAGCGGATCGAGTCCTTCCCGTTCGATGCCGCGTGGGTGGTCGAGGCCTGGTTCGAGCCGGTCTCCGACGAGCGCACGATCCCGTTCGAGCACATCCGCGACAACGGCGGTACCCGCGAGCTGGTCGTACCGGGCGACATCACGTTCTCGCTGGTGAACGCCGAGGGCGAGTCGACCGAGTACGTCGTCGCCGCCTTCGACAACGGTGGCAGCCTGCTGGTGCCGTTCGGCGACCTGACCAACCGCAGCGCGGATCCGAGCATCGCCAGCTACCCGACCGGCCGGTTCCTGATCGTGCAGCGGCTCGACGGCACCGCGGATGCGGGTACCCCGGGGGCCGTCCTGCTCGACTTCAACCGCGCCTACGTGCCGCCGTGCGGTTTCTCGCCGCACTACAACTGCCCGCTGCCGCCCGCGCAGAACCGCCTCGACGTCGCGGTGACGGCGGGCGAGCGCAGCGTTCGGCTCGCTGCCTAGAGAACGACTCCTAGGCGTCGACGGCGCGGGGCGCTGGTCCGCCGAGGGCGGTCCGCGCCGCGACGGTCGCGTTCAGCAGCTCGCGCTCCTCGATCTCGGCGCCGGCACCCGCGCGACCGAGCACACGCCGCTGCCGGGCGTAGGCGAGCGCGGTGGCTGCCCGGATGAACGCGACCATGGCCCGCGGGGTGTCACCGCCGCGCTGCGCCGCCCAGAGCTTGGCCGTGCGCCGCCCGGCCGGCGTGCCGATCATCGTGACCTCGTACGGGCTGAACCAGCCCGCGGTCGCGTACTCGCCGAGACGCTGCAGCGTCACCCGCCGTTCCGCCCGGCGCAGCAAGACGACGCCGACGACGGCGAGGGCGAACAGCGGCACCTGCACCAGCCCGTAGAACCCGAACCAGTCGGCCACGAGGAACGAGGATGCGTTCCACAGCCCGTGCAGGAACATCGCCGCGGCGAAGCCGAGCAGAATGATCGGCACTCCTGCGGCTCCCCGCCGCGACGCGAATCCGATCGCCGCCCCGGTGCAGGCGGTGAACAGCACGTGCGCGAAGGGCGAGAGGATGCCGCGCAGGAAGAACGTCACGGCGAGCGCCCCGGCCCCACCCTCGAGCAGCGCGCTGCCGAAGTAGATGATGTTCTCGACGAAGGCGAAACCGGACGCGACCACCGCGGCGTAGACGACGCCGTCCACCGGCCCGTCGAAGCTGCGGCGGGCCACCCAGAAGATCAGCAGCACGCCGAAGCCCTTCGCGGCCTCCTCCACCAGCGGCGCCTGGATCGCGGCACCCACGAACTCCGACCCCGACGACACCCCGGCCGCGTACACCGCGATCTGCACGCCGAGATCGACCAGGAGCGCGATCGCCACCGATCCCGCCGCGCCCCACAAGAAGGCGAACCACAGTGCAAGGCGGGGCTCCGGCTCCCAGCGGTCCACCCAGCGCACCCCGAGCAGCACCAGCGTGAGCGGGACGAGCGCGATCAGCGCGCACAGCCCGGCCGCCGCGGCCCCCAGCGCCAGGGTGAGGTAGGCGATCACGAGGAGCAGCAGTAGGCCCAGGAGGCAGATGCCGACGATGCCGAGTACGTGCGCGGCGGTGGTGCGCGGTCTCGGGGCGGGAGGCGGGTAGGCGCTCATGCGTCGAGCCTAGAGGCGGGCCGGGTGTCGACGCGGATCCCGCCCGTGAACGGGAGTTTCGGATTACGGTTGCCGGATGGCGCAACGCACACGGATCGAACTCGGGCGCCGCGCCGACCTCGGCGCGGACTGCGCGCAGTGCTTCGGCTTGTGCTGCGTGGCGCTCGCCTTCGCGAAATCCTCCGACTTCCCGTTCGACAAACCGGCGGGCGAGCCGTGCGAGAACCTCGACGGAACGGATGCCTGCCGCATCCATCCTCGGCTGCGTGAGCGCGGCTTCGGCGGCTGCACCGTCTTCGACTGCTTCGGCGCGGGGCAGAAGGTGTCGCGGCAGACCTTCGCGGGCCGGTCGTGGCGCGAGAGCCCGCAGACGCGGACGGCGATGTTCGACAGCTTCCCGATCGTGCGTCGGCTGCACGAGTTGCTCTGGTACCTCGACGAGGCGATCGCGCTGGTCGAGCCGGAGCGGGATGCGGCGGCCTGGATCGCGGCGTTCGAGCACGTGCGAGAGCTCAGCGACGCCCCTGCGGCCGACCTCGTGGCCCTCGACGTCGATGCCGAGTACAACGCGGCGAAGGCTCTGCTGATCGAGGCCAGCGCGATCGCGCGACGAGAGGTCGATCGGCCGCGTTCGGCGATCGGACCCGGGCGGGACCTGGTGGGCGCCCGTTTGGCGGGAGCCGACCTGCGCGGCCTGAGCCTGCGCGGCAGCGTCGCGATCGCCGCCGATCTGTCGGGCGCTCGGATGCGGCGCTGCGACGTGCTCGGAGTCGACCTGCGCGACGCGGACCTCAGCGGCGCCGATCTCGACGGCGCGATCTACCTGACGCAGATGCAGCTGAACAGCGCGCGCGGCGACGCCCGCACCGTGCTGCCCGAGGGCTTCGCGCGGCCGTCGCACTGGGGTGGCGCTCCGGGGTGAGCACCGGCGCCGGGCCCGCGACCGCGCCCGGCGGCAATGTCCGATTCCCGCCACCGCGACGCCGCCGGCGGTGGCACGCTGGAGGCATGCACCTCGACTCCGCAGCCGCCGACTCCCGTTTCGCCGAGCGCTATCGCGCCGTCGCCTCGCGCGACGCCCGCTTCGACGGACAGTTCATCACCGGTGTGCACAGCACGGGGATCTACTGCCGGCCCAGCTGCCCCGCGACGACCCCCAAGCCCGGCAACGTCAGCTTCTACCTCACCGCCGCCGCGGCCCACGAGGCAGGGCTTCGCGCCTGCAAACGCTGCCTGCCGGATGCGGTGCCCGGCTCGCCCGAGTGGAACCTGCGCGACGACACCGCGGCACGCGCGATGCGGCTGATCGCCGACGGCGTCGTGGATCGCGAGGGTGTCGACGGCCTCGCCGCGCGGCTCGGCTACGGCACCCGGCACCTCGGCCGCATCCTCACCGGCGAACTGGGCGCCGGCCCGCTCGCCCTCGCGCGGGCCCAGCGCGCCCAGACCGCACGCACCCTGCTCATGGCGACGGATCTGCCCGTCAGCGACGTCGCCTTCGCGGCCGGCTTCGCCAGCATCCGCCAGTTCAACGCGACGATCGCTGAGGTTTACGAGCGCACGCCATCGCAGCTGCGCTCGAGCGCGAGAACGATGCAGCACAGTTCGACGAGCGAGGGCACCACCACGCTGACCCTGCGGCTGCCCGCCCGCGCCCCGTTCGACGCCGAGGGAGTGCTCGGCTTCCTCGCCGCGCGCGCGATCCTCGGGGTCGAGCTCGCGGGCGACGGCAGCTACACGCGCTCGCTGCAGCTTCCCGGCGGACCGGCCGTGGTCGCCCTCCGCTCGATCGGCAGCACCGAGGCCCCCGCGATCGAGTGCACCGCCACCGTGACCGCGGTCAGCGACGTCGCACCGCTCGTGGCGCGCATCCGCCGCCTTCTGGATCTGGATGCGGATGCGGCGGCGATCGACGCCGCGCTGGCCGCGGATGCGCAGCTCGCACCGCTCGTCGCCGCCACGCCGGGCATCCGACTGCCGGGCACCGTCGATGCGCACGAGATCATCGTGCGCGCACTGATCGGGCAGCAGGTGTCGGTCGCCGCGGCGCGCACGGCGCTGGCGCGGCTGACGGCGGCGCTCGGCGCGCCGTTGCCGTTCGCTGCGCCGGTCGACCGGCTCTTCCCGAACTCGGCGGCGATCGCGGAGCACGGCCGAGAGGTGCTGCGGGGGCCGGCGCGCCGGATCGACACGATCATCCGCGTCGCCGAGGCTCTGACGACCGGCGAGCTGCACGTGGACGTGGCCGAACCGCGCGCGGACCTCAGCCAGCAGCTGCAGGCGATCCCCGGAATCGGGCCGTGGACCGCCGGCTACGTCGCGATGCGGGTGGTCGGCGCCCCCGATGTGCTGCTCACCAGCGACCTCGCCATCCGGGCGGGCGCGGCCTCGCTGGGGCTGCCCGCCGCCGCCCGAGCGCTCGACGCCGCCGGTGCATCCTGGGCGCCGTGGCGCAGCTACGCGGGGATGCACCTCTGGCGCGCCGCCGCCGATCGGGCACGATAGGAGAATGGCCGCCACCCCTCCCGAGCCCGAACCCGACGCCGACCTCGACATTCCCGGCGACGGCCGCGACGAGACCGAGACCGAGCGACTGGACCGCAACTGGAACGAGATCCTGCAGGAGCTGCGGGTGACCCAGACCGGAACGCAGATCCTCACCGGATTCCTGCTGGCGATCGCGTTCCAGCAGCGTTTCACCGAACTGGACGCCTTCCAGATCGACGTCTACCTGGTGCTGGTGGTGGCTTCGGTGATCGCCACCCTGCTCGGCCTCGCGCCGGTGAGCCTGCACCGCGAGCTGTTCCGTCGCCGCGCGAAGAAGTCGATCGTGCACATCGCGGACGTCCTGCTGAGGTTGACGCTGATCGCCGTGGCGGTCGTGCTGGTCGGCACGGTGCTGCTGGTGTTCGACGTCGTGGCCACCCGCGGGCTCGCGATCACCGTGGCCGCCATCGTCGCCGTGCTGATCGTCGCCATCTGGCTCGCGCTGCCGCGCCGCCTCCGCCGCACCCGCTGACCAGCGGGTCGTCACTCCGACCCGCCGAACGTAGGTCAGGGGGTTGTCACTCCGACCCGCCGAACGTAGGTCAGGGGGTTGTCACTCCATCCCACGGATGCGAGACGGAGTGACAACCCCCTGATGACGCCGAGCGGCGAGCGGCGCCTACTCCTTGATGATCGGGATGGCGGCGGTGACCGGGGCGATGCCCGAGAGTCGCGCCGGCGAGATCAGGCGCATGACCTCCTCGCGGCTCATCAGCTTCGCCTCGACCACGAGGTCGGCGACGTTGCGGCCGGTGAGCAGCGCGGTCTTGGCCAGTGCGGCGGAGGCGGAGTAGCCGATGCTCGGCGTCAGCGCGGTGACCACTCCGACCGACGAGCCCACCATCTGCTCCAGCCGTGCCTCGTTCGCCGTGATGCCGTCGACGCAGTTCACCCGCAGGGTACGGCAGCCCTGGGTCATCCAGGTGATGCTCTGCAGCAGCGAATGCGCGATGATCGGCTCGAACGCGTTCAGCTGCAGCTGCCCACCCTCCGCCGCCATCGTCACGGTCACATCCGCGCCCGCGACCGAGTACGCGATCTGGTTGACCACCTCGGGGATCACCGGGTTCACCTTGCCCGGCATGATGCTCGAGCCCGCCTGCCGCGGTGGCAGGTTGATCTCGCCGAAGCCCGCCTGCGGGCCGGAGGAGAGCAGCCGGAGGTCGTTGCAGATCTTCGAGAGCTTGATCGCCGAGCGCTTCAGTGCGCTGGAGAACGACATAAAAACGCCCGCGTCGCTGGTCGCCTCGACCAGGTCCTGCGCCATCTCGAGGTCCATCCCCGTCACCTCGTTCAGGTGCCGGACCGCGGCGGCGCCGTAGCGCGGATCCGCGGTGATCCCGGTTCCGATCGCGGTCGCGCCGAGGTTGACCTCGGCGAGCAGCCAGATGGTCTCGGACAGCCGGGCGTGATCCTCGCCGAGGGTCGTGGCGAATCCGTGGAACTCCTGGCCGAGCGTCATCGGCACCGCATCCTGCAGCTGCGTTCGGCCGACCTTGAGCACGTGCGCGAACTCGACGGCCTTGTTCGAGAAGGCGGTCTGCAGCAGCTCCAGCTCGTCGAGCAGGCGGGCGAGCGCCCAGGTCATCGCGATCTTGATCGCCGTCGGGTAGACGTCGTTCGTGGACTGGCTGCGGTTCACGTCGTCGAGCGGATGCAGGTACTCGTACTCGCCCTTGCCGTGCCCGGCGATCTCGAGCGCCACGTTGGCGACGACTTCGTTCGCGTTCATGTTGGTCGAGGTGCCGGCGCCGCCCTGGATCACGCCCACGCAGAACTGCTCGTGGAACTCGCCATCGATGATGCGCTGGCACGCCGCCTCGATCAGCTCGGCCTTCTCCTGGCTCAGGCTGCCGATCTCGGCGTTCGCCCGAGCGGCCGCGAGCTTCACGCTGACCAGCGCGCGGATCAGGTCGGGGTAGATCGAGATCGGGCGCTTCGAGATCGCGAAGTTCTCCAGCGCCCGCGCCGTGTGGATACCCCAGTAGGCATCCGATGGGATCTGCATCGAACCGAGCGAGTCGGATTCGGTACGGGTGTTGCCGCCACCGGCTGCGCGGTCGAGGTCGCCGGGATCGATGTGGTCGTTGCGATTGCGGTCCATCGAGTCGATGTCTTCGTCTCCGTGGATGATGCCGATTGCACCCGTAGGGGTAGGTGCGAGTGATGTCACGTCCAGCTCCATTGCCGTCGTTGCGCGAGCCCCGTAGAAGAAACGCAGGGGGCTCGAAGTACTGCACCTCCAGCCTACGCCTCGCCCCCGATCGGGGGCGAGGGCGTGCGGGTCTGCTCTCGAGATCGGGAGCTGCGGACGAGGTGGGCCGCCGCGGCGGGGCACCTCGTCCGCCGTAGCGAATCTCGCGAAATTTCGCGAGATTTGGGGGTCAGCGGCCGGCGTGAGCGGAGAGGACCTCGACGATGAGGGCGTGGTCGTCGTGCATTTCGAGGCCGCTGACGCCGACGGCGCCGATGAGGGAGCCGTTCACCCAGAGGGGGAAGCCGCCGCCGGCGGCGGCGTAGCGCGCCTTGTCGTGCGTGGTCTCGGCGAAGTCGCCGCCCACCGACTCGAAGCGGTAGCGGACCGCGAGCGAACTCATCCGGTAGTAGCGCACCACGTTGAACTTGCGGTCGAGCCAGTCGTCGTTCTCGGGCGAGGTGCCGGGCAGTGCGGCGTGGAACACGCGCTGGTCGCCGAACGCGATGGTGATCGTGACCCCGAAGCCGCGCTCGCGCGCCAACTCGACCAGTCGGGAGCCGACCGCCCACGCATCCGCGTAGTCGAATTTCTCGAACTGGATCTGCCGCTCCTCCTCGAGCAGAACCTCCAGAAGGCGGACTTTGTCAAGTTGTCTGTACATTTCAGCGGTCATGCCATCAGCCTAGCTTTTCCACCGCATCGAGCACGAGTGGGCTACGATTCCCGGAGGGGAAACGATGCACGGCACGAAGCGACGACGCGGGCGGATCATCGCCATCGCACTGCTCTGTGTCGCGGTGATCCTCTCCGCGACCTGGTTCGGCGCCGACTGGATCCGCCGACAGCCTCCGGCGAGTCACCTGTTCGACCCGCAGGCCACCTCGTACTTCCAGGCGCTCGGCGAGCCGCGAACGGATGTATCGGCGACGCAGGCCCGCGAGAGCGTCCGCGCCGCGATGGAGTCGGCCCGCATCGCGGCCTGGAGCGATCAGCGCGACCTCCTCGAGCCCGACGTCTCGATCACGGACTGGGACGTCTACCCCTGCGATGTTCACGCCTCCGCGGTGGTGCTGCAGACCACGCTGACGCCGGTCGACCCCGACGCTCCGCGCGTGCGCGAGGCGCTCGCCGCGATCGTGGCGGCGTGGTCGGCGGACGGCATCGTGGCGACGGACCCGACCACGCTCGAGCCCGGCCAGTACCGCGCCACGATCGGATTCGACGTCCCGCACGGCGGCGAGGCGGAGCTGCGCGTGCAGTCCACGCAGATCGCGATCCGGGTGCACACGGCGTGCATCGAGGACGAATGATCTCGGCCAAATTCGGTACACCTAAGCGCGAGGCTCGCCCCGATGACTCTCGCGCATTCCCTCGCGCGGGTCATCGGAGCGATATCAAGCTAGGTATCCAGAATCCTTCAACTGCTTCGCCGCGGCGGCTTCGACTCTTTCAAGCGCCGCCCGAAACTCAGCCTCCATAATCAGCGAGAGTCTGTACTTGAGCGATTCCGAGATAGCGGGATACACCTCTCGGAGAAACACTCGGCCAATCACCCGATCTTCATTCAAGATCGCAAAATCGGCACCCAAGTTGTCCGGGCGGGCTACGACGATTCGATAGTCATTTGAAACGAATGCCTGCGCAGGCGCCGCGCTCTGGATTACCAAACGAATTGAGCGACCCGACGGCAACTCTCGATATCCGGTTAGTCTTTGCCCACCCGACCCCTGAGACACATTGACGGATCCACTGAGCGGAGCGTCAAAATCAGATGAAGACAATAGATCCTTGAATACTGAAGTTACCTGAGCCCGCAAGCGCTCGCCCGCCGCATCGATCTCAGCATGGTCAACACCTCCTCGACCCGATAGGAGCTTCTGAATGGACTTTACGCGATCTTCGACGGGTGGGCGCCCCACAGAGACGATATTCGCCTCCACCAAGCCGATCGTGTCCACGACACAGTTCAGCACGAACTCGACGAATAAGCTAGGATCGCCACCATCCGCTTCCTCCAAGGCGTCAAGATACGCTGGCTTCTGATCAGCAAAAATCACGAGCGGGATCCCTGGCTCCCGATAGAGAAACACAGAAGCAAGAGCTCGAGAAACACGACCGTTCCCGTCCGGGAAAGGATGCACACAAACGAAGGCGTAATGCGCGTAGGCCGCTTGGACCACCGGGTGCAGTGCACTGAAATCGTCAGACCTCAACTGCTCCATTAGACGGGCCATCTCCGGAACCGTATCGAGGACAGGCGCGTAGCTGTGTATCTCGTTTCGCGCTAGGTTGAGCGGGCTATTCTCTTCAGTCTTATACCTACCCAGTTCCAGTGCCCTTTCTTGGGGGCCAACAGGCGTGTATACCGTGTACGACTCCTGAGACTTGCAGATTATTGCGTGAAGTTCCTTTAGCCAGTACTCGGTCAGCGGGATTCGTCGAGTCGCTGCATCGAGAACATACTCGTATGCAGCGAGTGCATCAGAGATTGTCCGCAGTGTCGATTCCGACTTGGCCTCGTGGATAGCATCGAGAATCGACACGCTGGCAGCAACAGAGATCGTGAAGCCACGGTCGACATCATATAGGCCCTCGATCGCGCCGGTATCGATCGCGGCCCACCTAGTTGCTCGCTCGACGGCCAACCGGTTCGTCTCGGATGTTGCTGACGCTCGAGTGGCTGCCAGGTTATTCACATAGGTATCGAAGATTGAAACATCGACTTCGAGGTTTGTCCAGTCGGCAACAGACGGGAAAGGACGATAGGGGAGGCGACTCGGCTCTGACGTCAAAGCGTTCATGCCCTAAATCATCTCACGCAGCGAAGACTCCCGACGATTTGCACGGGAAATGCAGTCTATCGACGTGAACTCGCGCTGGTCCGGCGTCGATCCCCTTGATCTTGTACGCCGGCGTTCGGGGCAACCCCTCCCGCCTCAGCGCCCCTTGAGGATCTCCTCCTCGACCACTCCCCCGTACCCCTCGGCCTGCGGGTCGCCGTGCAGCCCGCCGCTGAGCGCGTACTCCTCCTCGGGCGAGAGCACGAGGCGCTTGCGACCCCAGAGGGCGAAGCCGATCAGGATCACGGCGTAGACGGCGACGATCGCGATGATCGCGGGCTGGAAGGTCTCGTTCAGCAAGAAGCCGAAGAAGATCAGCACGTTGATCAGCGCCGCGACCACCGCGCCGGGGATGCCCCACGGGCTGCGATAGGGCCGCTTCGCCTTCGGGAAGCGGTAGCGCAGGATGACGAACGCGACCATCTGCATGAAGTACGCGACGACGGCGCCCCAGACCGCGATGTTCAGCACGATCGCGCCGGCCACGGCTCCCGCGCCCTCCGGCGAGAGCTTGGAGAGCACATCCACCACGACCAGGGCGACGAAGCCGATGATCGCGCCGACGGTCAGCGCGATCCACGGCGTCTGGCGCTTGCCGGTGAGCGAGAACACCCGCGGGTAGTAGCCGGCCCGCGAGAGCGAGTACATGTTGCGGCCGTAGGCGAACATGATGCCCTGCAGCGAGGCGAGCAGGCCGATCAACGCGAACAGGGCCAGCACCGCGGCCGCGCCGTCGCCGACCATGGCGCGGAAACCGTCCAGCAGCGGCTCGCCCGACACGCCCATGTCCTCCGAGCCGATCAGCGCCGTGTTCAGGAACAGCACCAGCAGGCCGGTGACGATCAGGGTGCCTCGGGCCCAGAAGCCGGCCTTCGGGATGTCGCGCACCGGGTTGTGCGCCTCCTCCGCCGCCAGCGGCAGCTCCTCGATGCCGAGGAAGAACCACATCGCGAACGGCAGCGCGAACAGGATGGGCAGCACGCCGTGCGGCAGGAACTCGGTCTGGCCCGGGTCGGGCGCGATGTTCCAGAGCGAGCTCCAGTCCAGCGCCGGCGAGAAGATCGCCATCACCGAGAACGCGAGCAGGATGGCGATGGAGATGATCGAGACCACGATCGCGAAGCGGAACGAGAGCGCGGCGCCGGCCGAGTTCAGCGTCACGAAGACGATGTAGAGCACCAGCCACCAGATCCACATGTTGTCGGAGAGGTCGAAGCCGAGCAGCTCGCTGGTCACGCCGTTCGCGTACTGCGCCGAGAAGAACACCACGACCGCGGTGGTGGCGACGTACTCGATCGTCTCGGCGAGGCCCGTGACCAGGCCGCCCCACGGCCCCATCGCCGAGCGGGCGAAGGAGTACGCGCCGCCGGTGTGCGGCATCGCGGCGGCCATCTCGCCGATCGCGAAGATCATCCCGTAATACATCACAACGAGCACGGCGAAGGCGATCAGCATGCCGCCGAAGCCGGCGAAGTCGATGCCGAAGTTCCAGCCGGAGAAGTCGCCCGAGATGACGGCGGCGACGGCGAGACCCCAGAGCCCCCAGATCCCCGCGGATCGTCGAAGGGTGCGCTTCTCGAAGTAGCCCTCCTCCGCCTTGGAATAGGTCACTCCTGACCGATTGGCGGTGCTCTTCTCGCTCATCGTCATCCTCAAGCTCGTCGGGTACGGGTGAGCCGAGCATAGGGCTCCCAATGGTCGCCTACCAGACCTTTATCGGGGCCGGCCGTCAGATTTCATCGGGATGTAACAGGGACGGGCTGTGGTTCAATGGTCGCAGTCCCGTCGATATACGCATCACGATCCACGTTCAAGGGAGCACACACATGCCTCGTCCCTCCGGGATGCTCACCCTCGATCGGCTGAACGAGCTGATCGACGCCGGTGACATCGACACCGTGATCGTCGCGTTCACCGACATGCAGGGCCGCCTGGTCGGCAAGCGGATCTCGGCGCGGCTGTACCAGGACGACGTCGCCGCGCACGGCGCGGAGTGCTGCAACTACCTGCTCGCCGTCGATGTCGAGATGAACACCGTCGAGGGCTACACGATCTCCAGCTGGGAGCGCGGCTACGGCGACATGGCGATGATCCCCGACATGTCCACGCTGCGCCTGGCGCCCTGGCTGCCGGGCACGGCGCTGGTCACGGCGGATCTGCAGTGGCTCGACGGCGCGCCGGTCACCCAGTCGCCGCGACAGATCCTGCAGGCGCAACTCGACCGGCTGAGCGCGCGGGGCCTGGACGCCTTCGTCGCCACGGAGCTGGAGTTCATCGTGTTCGACGACTCCTACCGCGAGGCGTTCGGCAAGCGGTACCAGGGCCTCACCCCCGCGAGCGACTACAACATCGACTACGCGCTGCTCGCCTCCACCCGGATGGAGCCCCTGATGCGCGACATCCGCGTGTCGATGGAGGGCGCCGGCCTGTACTGCGAGGGCATCAAGGGCGAGTGCAACTTCGGCCAGCAGGAGATCGGCTTCCGCTACGACCAGGCGCTCGTTACCTGCGACAACCACTCGATCTACAAGTCGGGCGCGAAGGAGATCGCCGACAAGCACGGCAAGTCGCTGACCTTCATGGCCAAGTTCAACGAGCGCGAGGGCAACTCCTGCCACATCCACATCTCGCTGCGCGGGAAGGACGGCGAGGCCGTCTTCGCCGACAAGAACGCGGAGCACGGCATGTCGAAGCTGTTCCGGCACTTCCTCGCCGGCCAGCTGCGCACGATGCGCGAGCTGACGCTGTTCTTCGCGCCGAACATCAACTCGTACAAGCGCTACGTCGACGGCTCGTTCGCCCCGACCGCCGTCGCGTGGGGCCTGGACAACCGCACCTGCTCGCTGCGCGTCGTCGGCCACGGGCTCGGGATGCGCGTGGAGAACCGCGTGCCCGGCGGCGATGTGAACCAGTACCTCGCGGTCGCCGCCCTGATCGCGGGTGGCCTCTACGGCATCGAGAACGAGCTGGAGCTCGAGGAGGCGACCACCGGCAACGCCTACGAGGCCGGGCTGGATCGGGTGCCGACGAACCTGCGCGACGCCGCGGCCCTGTTCGGCGAATCCGCGATCGCCCGCGCCGCCTTCGGCGACGAGGTCGTCGACCACTACCTGAACAACGCCCGCATCGAGCTGGCCGCCTACGACGCGGCCGTCACCGACTGGGAGAGGATCCGCGGATTTGAACGCCTCTGACCACAACGATTCTGAGCTGCCACGCCCGGTCATCGGCCTGACCACCTACCTGGAACAGGCGCAGACCGGCGTCTGGGATGTGCCCGCCGCCTTCCTGCCCAAGACCTACTTCGAATCCGTCACGCGAGCGGGCGGCATCGCGGTGCTGCTGCCGCCGCAGCCCGCGAGCGCCGCCATCGCCGAGCGCGTCATCGACGGCCTCGACGGCCTGATCGTCTGCGGCGGCAAAGACATCGAGCCCAGCCGCTACGGCCAGATTGCGCATCCCGAGACCGACGAACCGCGCCCCGACCGCGACGCGTGGGAGGACGCGCTGCTGCGCGCCGCTCTCGCGCGCGAACTGCCGTTCCTCGGCATCTGCCGCGGCGCGCAGATGCTCAACGTGGCCCTCGGCGGCACCCTGCACCAGCACCTGCCCGATGTGATCGGCGACCGGCGCTATCAGGCCGGCGGCGGCGTCTTCAACACGGTCGAGGTCGACGTGGATCCCGGCTCGAAGCTGGCGGGCATCGTCGGCGCCGACACCGTTTACGCGCAGGTGTACCACCATCAGGCGATCGATCGGGTGGCCGAGGGGCTGCAGGTCACCGCGCGCACCCCCGACGGCACGATCGAGGCCGTCGAGGCGCCGGGCGTTCCGTTCGCGGTGGCCGTGCAGTGGCATCCCGAGATGGACGCCGAAGACCTCCGCCTGTTCGCGAGCCTCGTCGAGGCCGCCCGCGCCTACCGATCGGTTCCCGCATGAGCACCTTCACCGTCGTCAACCCCGCCACCGCCGCCTCGTTCGCCGAGGTCGAGTTGCTCGACATCGAGCAGACGGATGCCGCCATCGCCCGCGCCGCGATCGCCCAGCGCTCCTGGGCCACGGTCGCCCCCGCCGACAAGGCGCTCGCGCTGCGCCGCTTCGCGGATGCGGTCGGCGGCGCCGTCGAAGAACTCGCCAGGCTCGAGGTCGCCAACTCCGGGCATCCGATCGGCCAGGCCCGTTGGGAGGCCGGGCACGTCCGCGACGTCCTGGAGTACTACGCCGGCTCCCCCGAGCGGATGTTCGGCACGCAGATCCCGGTCGCCGGCGGCCTCGACGTCACCTTCCACGAGCCGCTCGGCGTCGTCGGCGTGATCACGCCATGGAACTTCCCGATGACCATCGCCGCCTGGGGCTTCGCGCCGGCGCTCGCCGCGGGCAACGCCGTGGTGCTCAAGCCGGCCGAGTGGACGCCGTTGACCAGCATCCGCCTCGCCGAGCTCGCCCTCGAATCCGGGCTGCCGGACGGGTTGTTCCAGGTGCTACCGGGCCGCGGCTCCGTGGTGGGCGAGCGCTTCGTGACCAACCCGACGGTGCGCAAGGTGGTCTTCACCGGATCCACCGCCGTCGGCAAGCGGGTCATGGCGGGCTGCGCGGATCAGGTGAAGCGGGTCACCCTCGAACTCGGCGGCAAGAGCGCCAACATCGTCTTCGCCGACTCCGATCTGGAGAAGGCCGCCGCGACCGCGCCCTACGGCATCTTCGACAACGCGGGGCAGGACTGCTGCGCACGCAGCCGCATCCTGGTGCAGCGCAGTGTCTACGAGCGTTTTATGGAGCTGTTCGAGCCCGCGGTCCAGGGTGTCGTCGTCGGCGACCCGAACGACGACGCGACCGAGATGGGGCCGCTGGTCTCGCAGCCGCACTTCGAGCGGGTGGCGAGCTTCGTGCCCGAGGATGCTCCGGTCGCGTTCCGCGGCAGCGCGCCGGACGGCCCCGGCTTCTGGTTCCCGCCCACGGTGCTCACCCCGGGCCGCACCGACCGCGCCGCGACCGAGGAGATCTTCGGCCCCGTCGTGTCGGTGCTGCCGTTCGAGGACGAGGCCGACGCGATCGCGCTGGCCAACGCCTCCGATTACGGTCTCTCCGGCTCGATCTGGACCCGCGACGTCGGCCGGGCGCTGCGCGTCTCGCGCGCGATCGAGAGCGGCAACCTCTCGGTCAACTCGCACTCGTCCGTGCGCTACACCACCCCGTTCGGCGGCTTCAAGCAGTCGGGCCTCGGCCGCGAGCTGGGGCCGGATGCGCCGCTCGCCTTCACCGAGACCAAGAACGTCTTCATCGCGGTCGACTGAACGGCGCCGCCGACCGAGCCGCCCCTCGCTGATTCAGCCCCACCTCGCTGGTTGAGCTTGCCGAAACCACTTCCACCACACCCCGAAAGGCACGCAATGCCCATCCCCTCCCTCGACCTGACCCAGCGCCTCGCGGGCAAGGTCGCCGTCGTCACCGGCGGCGCCTCCGGCATCGGTCTCGCGACCGCGAAGCGCTTCGCCGCCGAGGGCGCGAAGGTCGTCATCGCCGACATGGACGCCACCGCCGGCCCCGCCGCCGCGGAACTCGTCGACGGACTCTTCGTGAAGGTGAACGTGACCGACGAGGCCGAGGTGAACGCCCTCTTCGACGCGGCGTTCGAGGCCTACGGCTCCGTCGACATCGCGTTCAACAACGCCGGCATCTCGCCGCCCGACGACGACTCGATCGAGACCACCGAGCTGCCGGCGTGGGAGAAGGTGCAGGACGTCAACCTCAAGTCGGTCTACCTCTGCTGCCGCGCCGCGCTGCGGTACATGACCAAGCAGGGCTCCGGCTCGATCATCAACACCGCCTCCTTCGTCGCCGTGCTCGGCTCGGCGACCTCGCAGATCAGCTACACGGCCTCGAAGGGTGGCGTGCTGGCGATGAGCCGCGAGCTCGGTGTGCAGTTCGCCCGCCAGGGCATCCGGGTGAACGCGCTCTGCCCCGGTCCGGTGAACACCCCGCTGCTGCAGGAGCTGTTCGCGAAGGATCCGGTGCGCGCCCAGCGCCGCCTCGTGCACATCCCGATCGGCCGCTTCGCCGAGCCGGAGGAGCTGGCCGCCGCCGTGGCCTTCCTCGCCAGCGACGACTCCTCCTTCATCACCGGCTCGACCTTCCTGGTCGACGGCGGCATCTCCTCCGCCTACGTGACCCCCGAGTGATCGTGACCCTCGAGGGCGATGCCACGACCGCCGAAGGCGCCCTGCTGCGCCCGGTGCGCACCGGCAACGCCTTCGAGGAGACGGTGCAGCGGCTGATGCAGATGGTCAAGCTCGGGCTGATTCCGCCCGGCGAACGCCTGCCGGCGGAGCGTGATCTCGCGACCCGGCTCGGGGTCAGCCGTGACACGCTGCGCGAGGCGATCTCCTCGCTCGCCGAGGCCGGCTACCTCGTGTCGCGGCGCGGCCGCTACGGCGGCACCTTCGTGGCGGAGGATCAGCCGACGGAGGCGCTGGGCCAGCGCGGGTTCACGGCGGCGGAGATCGACGACGTGATCGGGCTGCGCGAGATCCTCGAGGTCGGCGCCGCGCGGCTCGCCGCCTCCGCCGAGCTGCCGGCCGGCGAGCGCGAACGGCTCTGGCAGGCGTTGGCGGATGTGGAGGCCGCCTCCCCCGAGGACTACCGTCGGCTCGACTCGCGTCTGCACCTGACGATCGCCGAGCTCGCGGGGCTGCCCTCGCTGATCCCCCTCGTTGCGGAGAGCCGGATGCGAGTGAACGCGCTGCTCGACGACATCCCGCTGCTGCCCCGCAACATCGGTCACGCCGATGAGCAGCACCGCGCCCTGGTCGGCGCGATCCTGACCGGCCGCCGGGAGGACGCCGCCCGGCTGATGTCCGAGCACGTCGCCGCCTCGGCCGCCCTGCTGCGCGCCTTCCTCGCCTGAGGCCACCGCTCTCACCCGCGAGATGCCACTTGTGTACGCATCCTGCGGCGTGTCGCGTACAGAAGAGGCATCTCGCGGGAAGGGGCAGCACGCCGAACGGCCCCCGCGCCGGAGCGTGGGGGCCGTGCGAGTGCCAGGGTCAGAAGTTCGGGTCGGCCATCGCGATGAACGGGATGCCGAGGGCGAAGATGCCGACGAAGACCAGGATCAGTGCCGCGCCGAGCAGACAGACCGCGTTCAGCGCGATGCCCCAGATCGCCATGGTGCGGCCGGTCGGCTCGCGACGCAGGCCCATGATGCCGAAGACGAGACCCGCGATCGGAGCGATGAAGGTGAGCCCGAAGAAGATCGAGCTGACACCGAGCACGAGGCTGGTGATCGAGAAGCCCGCGGTGGGGGCTGCGCTGTAGGCGGCGGCCGGGTAGCCGTACGGCGGCTGCGGCTGGGCGGAGTACTGCGGCTGGGCGTCCGGCTGAGCGGGAGCGGGAGCCGCGGTGAGCGGCTGCTGCTCGGCGGTCGGGGCCCAGGGGTCGGTCTGCGACGCGCCGTGCTGGTCCGTGCCCTGACCCTGCTCGGCTGCCGTGGCGGTGGTGGACTGCGTGTCGGTGGACATGGTGGTGATCTCCTCGGATCCGCGTCGTCCGGGTCTCTCCCGGCGACATCGTCAACGCTACGCAGGGCAACGGATCCGCCCCAGGTGGTCAACCCCCGCATCCCGCGGCAGAGGACTCCCCGGAATGCTGTCGGGTGAGCGACACTGAAACGGGGAGCGAGGAGGCGACCTGTGAACGACCAGGAGTCGCTGGCCCGCACCCGCGACAGGGGCGGAGCGCGGGTGATGTGGTTCGCCGGGATCACGGCGGTCGCGGGATTCCTAATCGTCTCGCCGCTGATCTCGCTCACCGCGACGCTCTTCGCCTGGGCCTTCCAACGCCGCAACGGCGCACTCAGCGAGGCGGAAGGCGTCGTCGCCCTGAACTGGCAACTCACCTATCTCGCCTTCCAACTGATGCTCGTACCCCTGCACCTCGCGCTGGTCACCGTGCAGCGGGCGACCGGCCAGACCTGGCCGCTCCTGACCATCTCCGCGATCCTGCTGCTGGGTACGCTCAATCTCGTCTTCAGCATCGTCTTCGGCGTCCGGGCCGGCCGCGGGCATCCGACCCGACTCTTCCTCGCGATACCGTTTATCCAGAAGCCTCCCGAGCGGCGTTGACGCGCCGCCCCGACCTGGAAAGCGGATCCACGTGGAGTTCCTCCCCCTCATCGCCCTGCTGGCCGGATCCGTCGCGATCACCGCCGTCGCCCGGAAGAAGGGCTGGCCGGCTCCCCTCCTGGTGACGGCCGTCGCTCTGGCCGTCTCGTACATCCCCGGGGTGCCCGAGTTCGAGATCGAGCCGGAACTGATCCTGACCGTTGTGCTGCCGCCGCTGCTGTACTCCTCCTCCCTCGAGGTGTCGTTCCAGGGCTTCTCCCGCAGCCGCAAGCACATCTACCGGCTGGGCATCGGCCTCGTGCTGGTCACCGCCGCCGTGGTCGGACTGGTGATCTGGTGGCTCATCCCGGGCATCACCTTGCCCGTCGCGCTGCTGATCGGCGCGATCGTCTCGCCGCCGGATGCGGTCTCGGCCGCGGCGATCGGTCAGAAGCTCGGCCTGCCACGCCATGTGATGACCGTGCTCTCGGGTGAGAGCCTGATCAACGACGCGGCCTCGCTGACGCTGTTCAAGGTGTTCGTCGCGATCGTCATCGGCTCGGGATACACCGTGATCACCGATGTCGGCATCTTCGCCGCCGCCGTGGCGATCGGAGTCGTGGTCGGCATCGTTCTGGGCAACCTGTTCACCTGGCTGCGCTCGCGGATGCAGGATCCGACGATCGAGACGTTGATCGGGCTGCTGCTGCCGTTCGCCGCCTACATCGGCGCGGAACACCTCGGCATGGAGCCGTTCGTCGGCTCGGGCGTGATCGCCGTGGTCACCGCCGGACTCGTGGTGGGCTACAACTCGCCGCGCGCCGGCTACGCGTCGAGGCTGCAGGAGCGACCCGTCTGGTCGGCGCTGTCGCTGCTTCTGGAGGGCTTCGTGTTCGCCCTGATCGGGCTGCAGCTCAAGGGCAACCTCGAGTCGCTCAATGAATCGAGTCAGGGAATCTGGCCCAGCGTCGGCATCGCCGCGATCGTGCTCGCCGTGGTGATCCTGGTCCGGCCCGCCTTCGTCTTCCCGACGTACTACCTGCAGGTGATCGACGATCGGCGTGAGCTGCCCCGCCGCGCGAAGCAGTTCCAGAAGCGCGCCCAGAAGTTCCTCGACCGCGAGGCGAAGCGGGGGCGCGAACCCGACCCGCGGATGCTCGCGCGGCTCGAATCCGGCCGGGCGATGGAGCTGGACAAGACCATGAACTGGCGCGAGCTCGTCGTCGTCTCCTGGACCAGCATGCGCGGCGTGGTCACCCTCGCCGCTGCCGCGTCGATCCCGCAGGGTGTCGCCGATCGCGACGTGCTGGTGTTCATCGCCTTCTTCGTCACCGTCGGCACCCTCCTCCTGCAGGGGCTCACGCTGCCGTTCGTGATCACCGCGCTCAAGGTCACCGACCCGGAGCAGGCTCAGCGCGACCTCGACGAGGAGCGCCGTGTCGCCCGCGTGGCTCTGGAAGAGGGCATCGACTTCGCCGAGGGGCACCGCGACGAGTGGGCTGCGAAGTACGGCGCGCCGGTGGCCGACCGGGTCTTCCAGATGATGACGCGCCAGAACCAGTTCCTGCAGGCGCAGGCGCGCGACGAGGAGGACTCCGACCGCGCGAGCGTCGGACAGAACTGGAACAAGGCGAATGAGCTGCGCCGCGAGATCATCAGGTTCCGCCGCGAGATCCTGATCCGCGAACGCGACGCCGGCAACATCGACGAGGAGGTGATGCGCGAAGTGCTCCTCGGCCTCGACGCGGAGGAGTTCGCGCTGGACACGTCGACGATCGCCCGCCTGCGCGCCTGATGCTCGGGAGGGTTGTCACTTTGTCCGCTACCTACCGACAAAGTGACAACCCTTTCGGGACCCTCGCGTAGCCTCGACGCATGCGCGCCATCTCGGTGATCGACCCCGGCCCCTCCTCCCGCCTCGCAATTACGGAGGTGCCGACACCGGAGCCAGAGCCCGACGAGATCCTGATCCGGGTCGCCGCCGCGGGGGTGAATCGGGCGGATCTGGGCCAGCGCGCCGGGAACTATCCGCCACCCGCCGGTGCCTCCCCGGTACTCGGGATGGAGGTGTCCGGAACGGTCGCGGCGCTCGGCGCGACCGCGACGGGCTGGGCGGTCGGCGACGAGGTCTGCGCGCTGCTGCCGGGTGGCGGCTACGCCGAGTACGCGACGGTGGACGCGGGCCTCGCCCTGCCTGCCCCGGTGGGCCTGATCGAATCCGCGGCGCTGCCGGAGGCAACGGCGACGGTCTGGTCGAACCTGGTGATGGTGGCCGGCCTCGGTGCCGGCGATACGCTCCTCGTGCACGGCGGCGGTAGCGGCATCGGCACCACCGCGATCCAGATCGCGAAGGCCCTCGGCGCGCGGGTCGCGGTCACGGCCGGCAGCGCGCGCAAGCTCGACGCGTGCCGAGCGCTCGGTGCGGACATCCTGATCGACTACCACCGGGAGGACTTCGTCGAGCGGATGCGGGGCGAGGCCGACGGCGCCGACGTGATCCTGGATCCGATCGGCGGCGACTACCTCTCCCGCGACCTCGCCGCGCTGGCTACCGGCGGGCGCATCGTGTTCATCGGCAACCAGTCGGGCGCCCGGGGCGATCTCGACATCGGTGCGCTGATGGCCAAGCGCGGCGCCGTTCACGCCACCACGCTCCGAGCCCGCCCGCTCGCCGAGAAGCGTGCGATCGTCGCGGAAGTCCGCGAGCGGGTCTGGCCGATGATCGAGGCGGGTGCCGTCCGCCCGATCGTCGACGAGGTACTGCCACTCGCGGACACCGATCGGGCGCACCGGCGGATGCTCGCCTCCGATCACATCGGCAAGCTGCTGCTGACGCCGTGAGTCCGGGCGTTGGACGAGGAATCCGGACGCGGGTTCCGGCGGACCTCCCGCTGGTTGAGCCTGCCGAAACCTCGCTCAACCAGCGAGCGGCGCCATCCGCTGGTTGTGCATGCATGCGCCGGCTGGACCTGCACAGGACTCCATCCGCTGGTTGAGCTTGCAAGCGCCGGCTGGACCCGCACAGGACTCCATCCGCTGGTTGAGCTTGCCGAAACCACTCCCACCAGGACGGATGGTTTCGGCAAGCTCAACCAACGGAGGGGCAGGCTCAACCAACGGAGGGGCAAGCTCAACCAACGAAGGGCAGGCTGAGCCGGCGAGGGCAGACTCGGCCAGCGCCGTCAGGCGCGGCTCAGGCTCCGCGGAGCAGCCCGAGCGAGCGATTGATGCCGTCGATGTCGACCGCGCCGGGGTCGAACACGGCGCCGGTCGGCAGACCGAGCGACTCGAGGGCCTCCGCGTGGTCCGGCGCCTCCGGGTCGCGGGCCGCGCGCACGGTGTCCTGCCAACCGGACGGGCCACCCGGCGCGTCCAGCGGCGCGACGCCGCGCGCATCCACACAACGCGGCAGACCGGCCTCGATCGCACCGACCTTCTCGAGTCGAACGACGTGGCGCCATTCCTCCTCGATGTCGTAGACGTAGAAGATCTCCTCGCCGGGCGCCTGCAGCGCCTCGCCGACCGTGAAGCTCATCTCGTCGACGATGCCGCCGCCCAGTTCGTCCGCGTCGTCCAGCGAGGCGACGACGATGGTCTCCTCGCCCTCGGGCTCGATCGAGAAGAAGTGCGGCTGCGCATCCGTCCACCCCAGCGTGAGCTGGATCACCAGGTGCAGATCGCGCAACGTCGCATCGTCCGCGATCTCGATCCGGCGCCAGACCGCCGGCTTGGTGCCGACCACGCCGATCTTCACCGTGTACGCGGCGGCGGTGTCCGCCCCCTCTTCGCTCGGCGTGAGGGTGGAGCGCCCCAGCGCGAACAGGAGGCGGGAGGAGATCGCGACCAGCGCGGCGATGCCCGGCTGCAGGCCGCTCGGGATCACGTAGCCGAACTCGGGCGAGTGCTGCAGCAGGCCGAGGTCGGCCGCGTCGTCGAGCATCCGCTCGGCCGCCCCGACGATACGCTCGCGCTCGTCGAGCGACTCCTCCAGCTCGATCTCCGCATCCGCGGCGAGCTCGTCGACGATCTCGCCGACCACCAGGCCCGCGTGCATCTCGGCCTGGCAGGCCACGGCCATCCGCACCAGCACGGCGTCGGTCGTGGCCATCGCGCGCGCGATCGGGTCGAACGCCCCCATCTGAGCGTCGGCCTGCGCCGCGTGGGCCTGCGCCTCGAGCACCCAGTTCACCAGGAACCGGGCGAGGTAGTCGATCCGCTCGCTGACGGCCTCCGCGCCGTCGGCGTCGAGCCACTCCGCCGCGCGCTCGCCCGCCACACCGGCGTCGGCCTGATCGCCGGCGAGCAGGGCCGACTGCCGCAGCGCGATCCACCACGCCGAGACGGGCACCCGGACGGTGTCGTCGCTCGGCTCGGACCCCGCCGGCGCGATGCCGCGGTCGGAGAGCAGTTCGCGCGCCGAGTGCTCCGAGAGGGTCGCCTCCGGATGCTCGACCAGGTGCGCCACCACGGCGTCCGCGGCGGCGACCAACCGGGTGGCACGCAGGGCGGCGAGCTGCTCAGCAGCGGGCACGTCGTCGACGACGCTCAAGTCGTCCATCACCGCGTCGACGAAGCTGCCCGCGAGATCGAGCACCTCATCCAGCACGGCCTGGCAGTCGTCGAGATCGTCGTCCGTGCCCTGCCAGAGCTCGGTGTCGACGAGGAAGTCGAGGTAGTGCTCGATCACCTCGGCGATCGTGAAGAGCGTGTCGTCGAGGTCGGCACCCGAGGCGTCGTTCTCCAGGTCGGCCTCGACGGTGTCGAAGATCTTGTCCAGCAGCGCGGCGTCCGGCGCGGCGAAGGTGCCGCGCGGGCGCAGGTCACGCGTCATCGCGAACAGATCGGTGAGCACCTCCACCGTTTCGTCGAGGCCCAGGTGCTCGTGGTCCATCGCGGTCTCGGCGAGGTGCGAGCGGTACCAGCTGCGGAATCGCACCATGATCGCCGTCTCCGCGGTGCGCCCATCGCCGCCCGACCGGCCGCCGCCACCGTTCTTGCCCGTGCGCTTGTTCGCCAATGGATCCTCCGCGTTCGTCCGGGACAGCGATCGTCCCTCGCAAAGCGTAACGAGTCGGAGCGACGGATTCGGACGGTTGCGTTCACTCGATCCGGAAGGTGTGGCTCGCGGGTGCGAAGCCGGTCGCCGTGACCGTGAGAACGCCCGTTCCCGGCGTATCGCCGGCCCGGAGCGCGGAGTAGCGCGAGAGCAGTCGGGAACCGTAGACCCACGAATCGATCGGATCGGTGTCGCCGTCGCGCCAGTGCACCCCTCCCGATACGGAGGACGTGACGGAAGTCGCACCGTTGAAGATCGTGCCGTCAGCGCTCTGCACCTCGATCGTGATCGTTGGGAACACCTCACCAGGCGGAACGGAATCCTGCAGCGGGCGGATCATCAGTCGACCCGCGGCACTGGTGCTGAGGGGCAGGGAGATCGGTCCGTCGAACGCGTCTCCGCTGAGAGTCAGCGTCCCCGCGCCCGGCCCGGCCGCGCCGAGGATCTGCAGTCCGCCGTCGCCGAAGTACAGGCTCGACGCCGTGGGCTGGATCGTGCGCGTCGCGGGCGAGCCGTCGGCCCAGCTCGGCCCACCCGCCAGCACAGCGAGGATCGGGCGGCTGAGTGGATCGCCGAGCCCGTCGGGAAGCCCGAGCGAGACGGAGAAGCCGGAGAACGAGGCGCCCGGATGAGCGGAGCCCGGTGTGCTCTCCGCCTCGAAGTGCGCAAGCGCGGTGCGCAACGCCACCCGCGCGGCAGGGAATCCGGCCGCGGTCGCGACGATCTCGCCCGCCGGACCGAGCTCGCCGCCGGAGCGCAGGCCGCGGAGGCTGAGCGAGCCCCGGTCCGTTCGCAGGACCGCGCTCGCGCCCGCCACGCCGTCCCACGTGACACCGGATGGAATCACGAGCGTCACATCGACCTCGGCCGGCTGCGCCCAGGCATCCTGCACCATCAGATCGACGATCGGGAACTCCGCATCGGGGAACGCGGCGTACGCCGTTTGAAGGAAGGTCATGCTGGCACCGCTGGTCGTCACCAGTCCGCCGGAGCCGTGCTCGAGCTGATTCCCCGTCGCCTCGATCCCACCGTTTCCCGCAGCCGCGGCGGCCCGGATCGCGTACTGCCCCTCGAAGACGTCGCCGCCGCCCATCTCCCGCGGTCCCACGAATCCGTCCGCCCAGCTGTAGCCGTCGGGGAGGGTGACCGTGATGGTGGCGTTGATCTCGTTGTCGCCACCGTCGGACGTGCGTACGACGAAGGGTTGGAAGACCTCCCCGACCGGGGCGCTGTTCTCGTCCGGCTCGAACCAGATCCGGCCGAAACCCGCGACCTCGAACGTGATCGACGCGGATCCGTAGTCGGGGTTGTCGACGCGCAGCTCACCCGAACGGTTGATCGAGGTGTTGATCCGAACCGCGAACTCGGCGGTGCCGTCCTCCTCCGTGATCGTGATCACGCGGCCGTCGTTCGAGCCGTCGAACCATGCGGTACCCGGCTCGATCGGCGTCACCGTGATGGGTGTTCCGATCGGCGCCGGTACGTCGCCGTCGCTCGCCCGCACGCGGAAGTTCGCGGAACCGGAGAGCGGCCCGGTCGGTTCATCGACGAGCGCGACCTCGATGTGCCGCGGATCCTCCGCGACGGTGGTCAGGTTCGTCGGCGCCGCCGGGAATCCGGGCGCACTCGCGGTGAGCGGGCCGGACATCGGGGTGGCTTCGACGGACACGATGGCGTCGCGGTCGCCGCCGAGCACGACGCGACCCGTACCGTCGGTGATGAGGAGGCGGGGCACGCGGGCGAAGTCGGCCCAGGTCGTCCCGCTCGGCAGCTCGAAGCGCACGGGCACGCCCGCGGCCGGCCGGCCGTCCACTCGCGCCGTCACGACCACGTCGCCGAATGTGCGGTACGGCGTGATCGCGTATTCGGGCGCGTCGAAGGCCAGCGTGCGGACGCGGCCGCTCGCCGCCGCCAGCGGGGCGCCCAGCGCGGTCAGGACGACGGGGGCGGTCCACGTTCCGGCCGCGACGACCGTGCGGCGCCGCGGTGCGAACGTGGACGTCGCGGTCCGGGGTTCGTCGCTGGGTCGGGTCTCGGACATCGGGCCTCCGGATGCTGAACGCGGCGGATCCAGACGGAGGCGGCTTCCGGATCGGGTTATCGGACGGAATCTAACAGTCCCGCTCGCTCGAGCGCCTATCCGCTGTCGCCGGATGCACGCTCGGACGTCAGATGCCGGGCCCACCACCGATCGAGGAGGCCGCGCAACACCGGGGCGCTGCGGGACGTTCGGCGCCGGAACGCAGAAAAGGCCCCGCCGAAGCGGGGCCTTCCTGAACTGCTGGGGTACCTGGACTCGAACCAAGAACAACTGAACCAGAATCAGCCGTGTTGCCAATTACACCATACCCCAATGGCCATCTTCGAATGATCGAAGCGAGGCCGGGTGGCCCCGAGTCTTTTCGGCGCCGAGGGAAGACATTACCCTACGGATGCACCAGACCCAAATCCGCCGCGCCGAGGCTCGGCGCGGCCTCGCCCAGGCGGGCCCGCACGAGGTCGCGGTTCACCGCGGCCGCCACCCGGGCGCCGTCACCTGCCGCGACGATCAGCTGCTGGGCGCCGGGCGGAGTGGTGTCGCCGGCCGCGTACAGACCGGTGCGCGATGTACGCCCCTCGATGTCGACGACGAGCAGTCCGCGCGCATCCGTCGCCGGCGCCAGCGCGGTGAGGTAGTCGACGCCGGCGTGCCAGCGCGGACGCACGAAGCCGCCGCTGCGCTCGATCACATCGCCGTCGGCGAGGCGGACGCCGGTCATCTGCGCGCGCTCGCCCACGATGTCGTCGATCACGCGACGCTCCACGCGCACCCCGATCGAGCCCAGCACGGTCTCGTCGAGGTCGCTGATCGAGCCGACGCCGTTGGTGAAAACGACCAGGTCCGTCGACCACTGCGTCAGCAGCATCGCGTGCTCGGCGAGGTCGTCGGTCTCGCCGATCAGCGCGAGCGGCTCGTCCGATTTCTCGAAGCCGTCGCACTCCATGCAGCTGTGCAACGCGGTTCCGTAGTAGGCGCGCAGGCTCGGCAGCGACGGGAACGCCTCGACCAAGCCGGTGGCGACCACCACGGCCGCGGCCTCGACCTCGCGGTCGGCCGATCCGCGGACACCTCGGGAGGAGACGTGGAAGACGCCGCCCTCGCGCCGCACGGCCGTGACCAGGCCCGCGTGCACCTGCGCACCGTCGTACCGCTCGAGTTCCTCGCGCCCGAGCTTGCGCAGCTCCAGCGGCGAGATGCCGTCGCGAGTGAGGAAGCCGTGCGAGTGCAGCGTCGCGGCATTGCGCGGTCGGTTGCTGTCGAGCACGAGCACGCTCCGGCGCGCCCGCGCGAGATTGAGCGCAGCCGTGAGCCCCGCCGGGCCGGCTCCGATCACCACGACGTCATAGCACCCCGCTACGGTCTCCCCCATCCGGATCAGCCCAGCCGGTCGGTGAGACGCACGAGACGGGCGACGGTGGTCGCCTTACCCAGGATCTCCATCGACTCGAACAGCGGCGGCGAGACGCGGCGCCCGGAGAGCGCGACGCGCAGCGGACCGTACGCGATGCGCGGCTTGAGGCCCAGACCGTCGATCAACGCGTCCGCGAGGGCAGCCTGGATGTCGGCGGTCGCCCAGCCGCTCTCGGGAATCAGCTCGAGAGCGGCGACCGACGCGACCAACACCTCGCCGGCGTTCGCGGGCAGACCCTTCAGCGCATCCGGCTCGTACTCCAGCGCGTCGGTCTCGGTGAACAGGAAGCCCAACATTCCGGGCGCCTCGCCGAGCAGGCCGATGCGCTCCTGCACCAGCGGAGCGGCGGCGGCGAGCACGGCGGACTGCTCCGCGCTCGGCTCGCCGGCGAACACTCCGGCGGCGATCAGGTACGGCACGGTACGCGCCGCGAAGTCGTCGAAACTCAGCAGCCGGATGTGGTCGCCGTTGATCGACTCCGCCTTCTTCAGGTCGAAGCGGGCCGGGTTGGGGTTCACATCCGTGATGTCGAAAGCGGCGACCATCTCATCGATCGAGAAGACGTCGCGGTCGTGGGTGAGCGACCAGCCCAGCAGGGCGAGGTAGTTGACGAGGCCCTCGGGGATGAACCCGCGGTCGCGGTGGTGGAACAGGTTCGACTCGGGGTCGCGCTTGGAGAGCTTCTTGTTGCCTTCGCCCATCACGTACGGCATGTGGCCGAACCGCGGCACGAACGTGGTCACGCCGATGTCGATCAGCGCGTGGTACAGCGCGATCTGGCGCGGAGTCGAGGGCAGCAGGTCCTCACCGCGGAGCACGTGGGTGATCTGCATCAGCGCGTCGTCGACCGGGTTGACCAGCGTGTAGAGCGGATGACCGTTCGGGCGCACCACCACGAAGTCGCTGAAGGAGCCGGCCGGGAAGGTGATCTCGCCGCGCACCAGGTCGTCGAAGGAGAGATCCGCATCCGGCACCCGCAGGCGCAGCGCGGGCTCGCGGCCCTCGGCGCGGAAGGCGGCCTTCTGCTCCTCGGTGAGCTCGCGGTCGAAGTTGTCGTAACCGTGCTGCTTCGGGCGGCCGTTGGCCTCGTTGCGCGCGTCGATCTCCTCCGCGTTGGAGAAGCTCTCGTAGATGTGACCCGAGGCCTTCAGCTTGGCGATCACCTCGCCGTAGATGTCGTAGCGCTGCGACTGGCGGTACGGCTCGTGCGGGCCGCCGACGCCGACGCCCTCGTCCCAGTCGAGCTTGAGCCAGGTCAGCGCCTCGATCAGCTGCTGGTAGCTCTCCTCGCTGTCGCGCGCCGCATCCGTGTCCTCGATGCGGAAGACCAGCTTGCCGCCGGTGTGCCGGGCGTAGGCCCAGTTGAACAGCGCGGTGCGGATGAGGCCGACGTGCGGCGTGCCCGTCGGCGAGGGGCAGAACCGGACGCGGACGTCGCTGCCCTCCGCGGTGGAGAACGGATGCGCCGGGGCGGGGATCGAGGTGGGGGTGAAGTCAGACATACCGTCTTCGATCCTACTCATCGCGGGCAGTTCGACTCAGCCTCCATCCGAAAGGGATGCGGCGCACCACTCGGTCAGCGTGGCCGAGAGGGAAGCAGGTGCGCGGTCGATTTCGGTCGGGTCGCAGTGGGTGACCAGCCCGCCCATTCCGCGATCCGGAGCGGGGATGACGAGCGCACCGCTCGCGAAGGTGTCGCCGCGGCAGTCGCGCACGGTGAAGGGGACGACGTCGGCGATGACCAACAAGGAGATCAGGTAGCGGCCGGTCTGTCGGGCGGGGGCGGCCATCCCGAACTCGTCCGTCACCGTCAACGGGAACTCCGGAAGCTCCTCACCGCTGATCGACGACCAGTGCTCGGTCAGCAGGCTCGGCCAGTCGGGGTGACGAAGAGCTTCCACGTCTCCACGCACGGTCGGGTTCATCGCGAAACGCCCGGACTTCACGACGGTGAGAGGAGCGCCCACTCCGTCGTCGTCGACTTGCGCGATGGAGAGAGCCGCGAGGGACTGACCTGCGCCGACCCGCTCGGCGCCCCACGTCGTCGAGATGTTCGCCTGCGAGCAGCCGATCGGCAGATCCGCATCGGGGCCGCTCGGCCTCGCGACGGAGCAGCCGGTGAGCAGGAGCAGCGGAACGAGGCACGCTGCGACCCTGCTGACGCGCATCCGACCGCCCTCCCCGACGAACCGAGCCTACTCCGAGGATGCCTCGCAGTAGGTCGCCAGCTCCTGGCGCACCTGCTCGCCACCCGGGGTGTCCCGAGTATCGGCCACGACGGGTCCGGTGTCGGGGCAGCCGATGACGATGCCGTAGTTGTTCGGCAGGAACGAGCGGAACTCCGTGGTGAAGTACTCCTCGCCGTCGCAACTCACCGTGACGTCCGTACGGATCTCGCGGCCGGCCGATCCGATCAGGGAACCGGCGGGAGCGTCCGGCGAGCTCGTGCTCCGCAGCGCCGCGCCGGCGCCGTCCGGCAGGTAGCGATCGCGGACGAGCGCGTCGAGGATGCCCGCAGCCCACGTCTCCTCATCGGTCGCGAGCCCCCCGACCACGTCGCCGATCCACGTCGCGTCATTCTGCAACGGGATCTGCTCGGCGCGGTCGGGCGCACCGTCCGTGATCCGGTCGACCCGCGTGAGGATGTAGTTCGAGGTGGTACCGATGTATTCGCTCGGCACAACGGTCGCCTCGGCGAGAGCGCAGCTTGCACTCGTCGGGGTCGCGCTCATCTCCGCCGCGTCCTGGGCGGCCGGTGTGCAGCCGACCAGGACGCCTACTGCGACGGTGCCGAGCGCGGCGAGGGCGATTCTCGAGTGGATAGCCATGTCTTCGACGCTACGCAGCGGCTTTTCCGCGGAACCGGACTCGCACGGGACGTCCAGGCGAGCGGCCGGCTACGCGAACGGCGGTTGAGAAGGGCCGGTGAGCGCTATTGCGCTCGCGACCCTCTCTCAACCGCCGTTACGGCAGGCCCCGGCCTCAGACCCGCGACACCACCGGATTGAAGAGCGTGCCGATGCCCTCGATGTCGATCGCGACGCTGTCGCCGTTCGCGATCGGGCCGACGCCGGCGGGCGTGCCGGTGAGGATGACGTCGCCCGGCAGCAGCGTGAAGATCCGCGAGACGAACGCGACGATCTCGGGCACCCCGTGGATCATGTCGCCGGTGTTGCCGCTCTGGCGCACCTTGCCGTTGACGCGCACCTCGATGGCGCACTCGTCCCAGACCAGCTCGGTCTCGATGACCGGGCCGAGCGGGCAGAACGTGTCGAAGCCCTTGGCGCGGGTCCACTGGCCGTCGGCCTTCTGCAGATCGCGCGCGGTGACGTCGTTCGCGATCGTGTAGCCGAACACGACGTCGGCGTAGTCCTCCGCGCGGACGTTCTTCGCGACCGAGCCGATCACGATGGCGAGCTCGCCCTCGTGCTCCACCTGGCGGCTGTCCACGGGCAGCAGGATCGCGTCCTCCGGGCCGATCACCGAGGTGTTCGGCTTGAGGAACACGATCGGATCGCCCACGTCGGCGCGGTCGTCGCCGCCCATCTCATTGACGTGATCGCTGTAGTTCTTGCCGATCGCGACCACCTTGGAACGCGGGATGACCGGGGCGAGCAGCGTCGCGTCCGCGAGCGGGATCCGCTCTCCGGTGGGGTTGAAACCGGAGAACATCGGGTCGCCGTCGAGGACGACGAGGTCGTCCTCGTCGAGGATGCCGTAGCTGATGGTGCCGCCCGAGGTCTCGCTCGCGCCGTGGCTGAACCGCGCGACCTTCATGCGTCGAGCCTCGTCAGCCAGCCGTGGCGGTCCGCGATGCGGCCGTACTGGATGTCGGTCAACTCCTGGCGCAGCGACATGGTCAGCTCGCCGGCGGGCGCGTTCGGGTCTCCGATGGAGAACTCGGCGTTCTTCAGCTCGGCGATCGGCGTGATCACTGCGGCGGTGCCGCAGGCGAACACCTCGGTGATCTCACCCGAGGCGACGCCGTCCTTCCACTCATCGATCGTCACGGCGCGCTCCTCCACCGCGTGGCCGCGGTCCTTCGCGAGCTGGATGATGCTCATCCGGGTCACTCCTTCGAGGATGGAGCCGGACAGGGCGGGGGTCACCAGGGTGCCGTCCTTCTTCACGAAGAACACGTTCATCCCGCCGAGCTCCTCGATGCGGGCATTCGACTCGGCGTCGAGGAAGAGCACCTGGGCGCAGCCGTTGGCCGCGGCCTCGGCCTGCGGCAGCAGCGAGGAGGCGTAGTTGCCACCGCACTTGGCGGCACCCGTGCCGCCCTTGCCGGCGCGCGAGTACTCCGTGGTCAGCCAGATCGACACGGGCGCGACGCCCTTGGCGAAGTAGGGGCCGGCCGGGCTGGCGATCACGTAGTAGCCGACCTTCTGCGCGGCGCGTACGCCGAGGAAGCTCTCATTGGCGATCATGAACGGGCGGATGTAGAGGCTGGTCTCGGGCGCGGAGGGCACCCAGGATCCGTCGGCCGCGATCAGCTGCTTGAGCGACTCGACGAAGTCCTCGGTCGACAGCTCCGGCAGCGCGAGGCGGCGGGCGGAGCGCTGCAGCCGCTCGGCGTTCGCCTCCGGGCGGAAGGTCCAGACGGAACCGTCGGCGTGCTTGTACGCCTTGAGGCCCTCGAAGATCTCCTGCGCGTAGTGCAGCACGGAGGCGGCCGGGTCCAGCTGGAGCGGGCCGTACGGGATCACCTGCGCGTCGTGCCAGCCGTCGGCGACCGTCCAGTCGATCGAGACCATGTGGTCGGTGAAGTGCTTGCCGAAGCCGGGGTCGGCCAGGATGACCTCGCGCTCGGCGTCCGCCCGAGCGGAGGTCGACGGGGTGAGAGCGAACGAGAGCGGATACGTGGTTGCCGTACTCATGATGTCCTTCGGAATGGTGGGGTGTCAGTTCAACCGGGCGACGATGGCGTCACCGACGGCGGCGGTCGGGCGGGCCCCCGTCCGCTCGGCGATGTCGGCCGTGACGGCCTCGCTCACACGAGCGGCTTCATCGGCGAGGCCCAGGTGGTCCAGCAGAAGGGCGACCGAGAGGATCGCGGCCGTGGGATCGGCGATCTGCTTCCCGGCGATGTCGGGCGCGGATCCGTGCACCGGCTCGAACATGCTCGGGAACGTGCCGTCCGGGTTGATGTTGCCGGAGGCCGCGAGACCGATGCCGCCGCTGATTGCGCCGGCCAGATCGGTGAGGATGTCGCCGAAGAGGTTGTCCGTGACGATGACATCGAATCTAGCAGGGTCGGTGACCAGGAAGATGGTCGCGGCGTCCACGTGCAGGTAGTCGACGGCCACGTCTTCGAAATCGGCCTGCACCGCGTCCACGATCCGCTTCCAGAGCGAGCCGGCGAAGACGAGCACGTTGGTCTTGTGCACCAGCGTCAGCTTCTTGCTCCGCTTGGCGGCCAGGTCGAAGGCGTAGCGCACCACGCGCTCGACGCCGTAGGCGGTGTTCACCGAGACCTCGTTGGCGATCTCGTGCGGCGTGCCCTGCCGGATCGAGCCGCCGTTGCCGACGTACGGGCCCTCGGTGCCCTCGCGCACGACCACGAAGTCGACCTCGCCCGGCTCCGAGAGCGGGGAGGGCACGCCCGGGTAGACGCGGGTCGGGCGCAGGTTGACGTAGTGGTCGAGCGAGAAGCGCAGCTTCAGCAGCAGGCCGCGCTCGATGTTCGCGTTCGCCAGCCGCGGGTCGCCGGGCACGCCGCCGACCGCCCCGAGCAGGATCGCGTCGTGCGCGCCGATCGCGGCGAGGTCGTCGTCGGTGAGCACGTCGCCGGTCTCGAGGAAGCGTCCCGCGCCGAGCGAGAAGTGCGTCTTCTCGATGGTGACGTCGGAGGAGGCGGTCACCGCGTCGAGCACCTTGACGGCCTCCGCGATCACCTCCGGTCCGATCCCGTCTCCGGGAATGACGGCGAGCTTCACGTTCTGGGGCATGCGGGTCCTCGGGATGCAGTGCGGATTTCGACCCCGCCAGCCTACTCTCGCGTCACGCCGCCGCTCCGCGTGCGCCTCGCATCCGCCTGCCGCTCGCATCGGGCAGCCCGGGTTGTCACGTCCCGTCCGCTCCGCGCCCGGAACGGACGCGGAGCGACCACCCGGGCCGCGTGACCGACGCCGCAGGCCGAACGACGGGGCTTACGCCCGGCGGAGGGTGACCGCGGCGGTGACGCCCGCCGCGACGATCAGTGCGACGCCGATCCACGCGGCGAGGCCGACACCGCTGTCGAAGGCGTGCCGGGCGGACTCGAGCAACTCGCTCGCGAGGTCGGCCGGCAGCGCATCCGCGACGGAGACGGCGCCGCCCAGCGTCTCGGCCGCGGCGTGCGCCTGCTCCGAGCTGAGCCCGTCGGGCACCACGACGGACGCGCGGTACGACGCCGTCAGGATCGTGCCGAGCGTCGCCGTGCCCAGCACGGCGCCGAGTTCGTAGGCCGTCTCCGAGACGGCGGAGGCGGCGCCCGCCTTCTGCGCGGGAGCGCTGGCGATGATGAGCTCGTTCGACACGGTCTCCGCCGCTCCGATCCCCGCGCCGAGCAGCACGAAAGCCGCGGCGATGCCGAAGGCGGTGACCGCTCCCCCGGTGAGTGCGATCGAGCCGTAGCCGAGTGCCGAGAGCGTCAGCGCGGCGGGGATGACCACACGCGGCGAGAACCGGCGGGCGATCGGAACGATGGCGAGTCCGGCGACGATCATCACCACGAGACCGGGCACCAGGATCAGGCCGGCGTCCAGCGGCGACATCCCGAGGACGAGCTGCAGGTGCTGCGAGACGAAGAACAGCGCGCCGACGAGCGCGATCACGCTGAACAGGTTGACCAGCACGGCGCCGCTGAAGGTGCCGCGGCGGAACAGTCGCATGTCGAGCATCGGCACCGGGCGGCGCAGCTGACGACGCACGAACAGCACCCCCGACACGATGCCGAGCACGATCGCGGCGGCCGCGAGCAACGCATCCGGCTCACCGAAGCCGTGCTCCGCCAGCGTCTTGATGCCGAACACGATCGGCGCCATCGTCAGCAGTGAGAGCAGGATCGAGAACACGTCCACCGGGCCCGGCTGCGGATCCTTCGACTCCGGCACCAGCAGCGGCACCAGGATCAGCATCGGCAGCAGCACCGGCACGGCGATCAGGAACACGGAGCCCCAGGGTAGCGACTCCAACAGCAAGCCACCGAGGATCGGTCCGAGCGCGGACCCGGCCGCGAAGGCGCTCGCCCAGACGGCGATCGCCAGTCGGCGCTGGTCACGGTTCGTGAACACGCTGCGCAGCAGCGAGAGTGTCGAGGGCATCAGCATCGCGCCGAAGAAGCCGAGCGCGGCGCGGGCGCCGATCAGGCCGGCAGCCGTCGTCGCGAAGGCGGCGAAGACCGACACGAGCGCGAAGCCGATCGAGCCGATCAGCAGCAGCTTGCGCCGCCCGATCCGGTCGCCGAGGCTCCCCATCGAGACGAGCAGGCCCGCGAGCACGAGCGGATAGATGTCGATCATCCAGAGCAGCTCGGTGCCCGAGGGCCGCAGGCTCTCGGAGATCGCGGGCAGCGCGAAGTTCAGCACCGTGTTGTCCACCGACACCAGGATCGCCGGCAGCATCAAGACCGCGAGCGCGAACCACTGGCGCACACCGGCGCGCGGTTCGGGGGCGGAGGCGATCGGCAGATCGAGCGGGGCGGTGCGGGACGACATGGTGCGGCCTTTCGAGACGGGGACGAAGGTTACTGTACCGTCTGGACGGTTTATTGGCCAGCAGCTTAAGATGAGGGCATGCCGAAACCCTCCGCTCGCGATCGCATCGTCGATTCCTATGAGGAGATCCTGATCGAGCAGGGCGAGCGGGCGGCCACCTTCGACGTCGTGTCCAAGCTCGCCGGCGTCTCCAAGGGCGGCCTGCTCTACCACTTCGGCTCGAAGGACGCTCTCGTCGCCGGCCTCGTCGAACGGCTCGACGAGCGCCGCGTCGAGGAGATCGACTCGATCGCGGAGTCGGCCGACGGCGCCGTGCGCACCCTCCTGCGCAGCTCCTTGGCCGTCGGCACGCCACTGGACCGCACGATCCTGGCCGTCGCCCGGCTGGCGCAGGGCGATCAGCCGCCCGCCAAGGCCGCCCTCGCGCGCCTGCACGACAGCTGGTTCGCCGTGGTCGCCGCCGAGGTGAGCGACCCGATCGTCGCCCGCGCGATCGTGCTGCTCAGCGACGGCTTGTACTACAACTCCGCCCTGCTGCCCGGTGACTCCGCGATCGCCGAGATCACCGCGGCGGGCGGCGGCGGTCTCACCGAGCTGCTCGCCCTGGTCGAAGACCTCATCCGCCTGCGCGGCTGACGCGTCGGAGGGACGACACCCAAACGCTGGTTGCGCCAGCCGAAACCCAAACGCCGGTTGAGCCAGCCGAAACCCAAACGCCGGTTGAGCCTGCCGAAACCATCCCTCACGAACGAGGTGGTTTCGGCAGGCTCAACCAGCGAAGGCAGGCTCAACCAGCGAAGGCAGGCTCAACCAGCGAAGGCAGGCTCGACCAGCGAAGGGCCAGGCGCAGTTCGGCCTACTGCTCGGTGATGTCGATCTCTTCCATCAGGTCGGCGTCGATCGCGACGCGGACCTTCTCGAGCAGCCCGGCCGGCGCCGGCGAGTCGATCGTGATCACGCTGAGCGCGCGGCCGCCGGCCTCCTTGCGGGCGATCTGCATCCCCGCGATGTTGACCGCGGCGTCGCCGAACTCCTTGCCGTACACCGCGACGATCCCGGGCCGGTCGACATAGCTCATCACCACGTGGTGCTTCGCGATCGGCACCTCGACGTCGTAGCCGTTGATAGCCACGACCTTCTCGACCTGCTTGGTGCCGGTGAGCGTGCCGGAGACCGAGATCTGCGAGCCGTCGGACAGGGCCCCGCGGAGGGTGATCAGGTTGCGGTACTCGTCCGAGACCGCATCCGTGATCAGGCGCACCTCGATGCCGCGCTGTTCGGCGAGCAGCGGCGCGTTCACGTACGAGACGTTGTCGCTGACGATGTTGGTGAAGATGCCCTTCAGCGCCGCGAGCTTGAGCACCTTGACGTCGAAGTCGACGAGCTCGCCGCGCACCTCGACGTCCACGCTCGTGAGCGGCGAGGAGGAAAGACCGGCGAAGATCTGGCCGAGCTTCTCCACCAGCGGGATGCCGGGACGCACGTACGGGTCGATGACGCCGCCGGCGACGTTGACCGCATCCGGCACCAGCTCACCGGCCAGCGCGAGGCGCACCGACTTGGCGACCGAGACGCCGGCCTTCTCCTGAGCCTCGTCGGTCGACGCGCCGAGGTGCGGCGTGACGATCACGTTCTCCAGAGCCAGCAGCGGCGATTCCTTCGGCGGCTCGCTGACGAACACGTCGAGTCCCGCGCCGGCGATCTCGCCCGAGACGAGCGCGTCGTGCAGGGCGGATTCGTCGATCAGGCCGCCGCGCGCGACGTTGACGATGTAGGCGGTCGGCTTCATCAGCTTCAGCTGCGCCGTCGAGATCATGCCCGTGGTCTCGGGCGTCTTCGGCATGTGGATCGTGATGAAGTCGGACTGCGCGAGCAGCTCGTCGAGGCTGAGCAGGGTGACGCCCAGCTGCTGGGCACGAGCGCTCGTGACGTAGGGATCGTAGGCGACGACCTTGGTACCGAACGCCTGCAGCCGGGCCGTGATGAGCGCGCCGATGCGGCCGAGGCCGATGATGCCGATGGTCTTCTCGTACAGCTCGGTGCCGGTGTACTTCGAGCGCTTCCACTGGCCCTGCGCGAGCGCCGCGTGCGCCGGCGGGATGTGCCGGGCGAGGCTCAGGATGTGGCCGACGGTCAGCTCGGCGGCCGAGATGATGTTCGAGGTCGGCGCGTTGACGACCATCACGCCCGCGGTGGTCGCGGCCTTGATGTCGACGTTGTCCAGGCCGACGCCCGCGCGGGCGATGACCTTCAGCTCGGGGGCGGCGGCGATGGCCTCCGCGTCCACCTGCGTGGCAGAGCGCACCAGGATGGCGTTCGCGGTCGCCAGGGCGGCCAGCAGAGCCGGGCGGTCGGTGCCGTCGACGGAGCGGACGTCGAAGTCGGGCCCGAGGGCGTCGACGGTGGCGGGCGAGAGTTCTTCGGCGATCAGGACGACCGGCTTTGTCACGTGACGATTCCTTCGGAGAGGGGGTGGGACGGCGCGCCACGCGCGCGGGGGCACGGCCGTCTGACACTTTAGCCCAGCGCCTCCGACCGGTGTCGGCTTATGACAGGCCGCGCGTGACCTGCCGAGGCATCGGGCCGGTCGGGCCGACCGCCTTCGTGTGGGCGCGCACCGGATACCCGAGGATCCGTTCCGCGGCGTCCTCGAAGCGCATCAGCTCCGCGAATGCGGGGGCGGGCGAGACGAGGAACTCGATCTCGTTGTCTCGGGATTCGTCGTATTCGAGCACGGCCCCCATGATCCGCAACTCGTCGATTCCGGACACCGCGGCTGCGGCTTTCAGCTCGTCGACGTGGCGCCGGACGGCGACCCACGGCATGGGGCGCGCGAAGAACAGGATGCGCTTGAGGGTGGGCTCGCTCGGCAGGATCCGACCGTGCTCGAACTGGCTGATGCGCGACTGGTCGTATCGGCACAGCTGCGCCAGTTCGACCTGTGAGAGCCCCGCCTCGATCCGCGCCGCACGGATCCGCTCGGCGATCTCGCGTCGATCCCGCATCACGCCTCCGCTCGACGCACCCGTTCTGGGGGCGACCTCACCACGGTAGCCGGTATGCACCGACGGTACGAGTTGTGTTCGACAGGGCTACGCGAGATTGAAGAAGGTGTTCGGGTCGAAGACGAGCGACACGTCGAGCGAGATCGCCGCGCTGACGCACAGCGCGATCAGGAACACGGCGATCTTGACCAGCGGATTCGCGCGGCGAGAGACCAACAGGGCCGCGACGAAGCAGATCAGCGGGACGAGCAGGCCGACGATGAGGACCGCGTAGCCCTTGCCGTTCAAGCCGACGCCGAGCTGGGACGCACCGAGCGACATGCCGATGAAGTTACCCAGCGCCTCCCAGAAGTCGAAGGCGAAGAACAGGCCGAAGATCACGGCGATGGTCCACCCCAACCAGACCGGGGTCTTCACGGGGCGCTTGGCGCCGAGGGTCGCGTTCGCGGTCGATTCGGTCATCTCAGGCTCCCAGCACGAACGGGATGGGGGCGAGGACGACCGCGCCGACAACGAGGAGCAGGATGCGGATGCCTGGCCGGCGCTTGCGGGCCAGCAGCAGCACACCGGCGAACCAGAGCACGGGCGCGGCGGCTGCGAGGATCAGACCCAGCCCGTACATGAATTGGCCGACGACGTCGGCCGCGACGGTGGAGATCTGCGCCGACTGCCGAGTGCCGGTGATGATCCAGCCGATCGTATAGAGCAGGTAGACGCCCGCGGCGATGCCGAGCGTGACCAGGAGCGCGGACGATGCGGCAGCATCCGTTTCCGGCGCGGCCGTCTCGGCATCCTCATCCGCTGCGACGGGCTCGGCGACCGTCGGCGCGACGACCGGCTCGCTCGCCGCGCTGTGCGTCGGCACCAGCGTCGGGTCGTTCTCTTCGCCCGCCCACGACAGCGCGTCGTCGTCCTGCTCTCTCGTCACCGAACCAGCCTAACGGCGCGCACTCGGCCGGGCGTCCCGGCTGTCATCCGCTCAGGTCGACATCGGCAGCGCGACGGTCAGCACGGCCAGGATCGCCAGGTACGCCCCGAAGATCCACCGCGACCGCGTGATGCTCGACATCCGCCGGGCGGGATCGGCCTCCACGCGCGATGCCTGGCGCACCTTGCTCCGGTCGATGCTCACGTTCGGCGCCGCGATCGTCAGAACCTCACCCGCGTACGGCTCGTTCGACCAGCGCTGGGCGACCCGGGCAGCACGTCTGATCTCGTCGTCGACAGCCGATTGGGCGGCGTACGAGACGGCGGACCTTTCGCGGAACGCGATCGCTGCGCCAGCGCTGGCCGCCGCAGCGGCGAGCCACTCGAACGGCACGGCGGCCGCGGAATCGGTCACGGTCGCCGTCACCAGCCATACCGTTATCGCGACCCCCGTCGTCACGAACACCACGAGCGCGGTGAGCTGGACCACCATCATCAGCACGGCTCTGCGGTGCAGGCCGGAGGGCAGTTCCGAGCGCGCCCGTCCGAGATCCTCCGGCGTCGGTCGGAGGATGCGTTCGAGGTCGGCGGGATCCGCTGCGTCCTCGACCCGACGCAGCGCCGGGTTCAGACTCGCGGTGTCGTGCACATCGTCCCAACGCAGGTCGTCGTCGGTGACCTGCATCGCCCGCCGCAGCGCGGCCTCCGATCGAGCCGTCCGACGGAACACAGCCGTCAGCGCGACCACGAACGCGACGACGGCGAGGACGAAACCGATGGCGGCGTAAGGCAGCGGCGCCCGCAACGCGCACAACGCCGCCGCCGGCAGAGCCACGGCGGCCAGGAGCAGCAGGAAGTCGGTCCCGCGGAAGGTCGACGCGAAGGCGGCATTCGCTGCCCCGGCCGCGCGTCGTCGACGGTCAGAACGTGCACCCATCAGGCGCCTCCCCCTCAGAGAGCAAGGGAACCCGCTCCGTGCGAGGGAGCCTGTTCGAACAGGTTCCGGTGCACGGAGCGGGTTCCCTCACGAAAACGCGCGAGCGACTAGCGGGCGACGCTGCCGTCGACGTAGTCCTCGTCGGTCTGCTTCCAGGCGAAGAGCTTGCGCAGCTCGAGGCCGGTCGCCTCGATCGGGTGGTGCTCACCCTTCTCGCGCAGCGCCTTGAACTCCGGGGCTCCGGCGTCCTGGTCGTTGATGAAGCGGGTCGCGAACGCGCCGGACTGGATGTCGGCGAGCACGGCCTTCATGTTCTCCTTGACCGAGGGGTCGATCACGCGGGGGCCCGAGACGTAGTCGCCGTACTCGGCGGTGTCGGAGACCGACCAGCGCTGCTTGGCGATGCCGCCCTCCCACATCAGATCCACGATGAGCTTGAGCTCGTGCAGCACCTCGAAGTAGGCGATCTCGGGCTGGTAGCCGGCCTCGGTGAGGACCTCGAAGCCGTACTGCACCAGCTGCGAGGTGCCGCCGCAGAGCACGGACTGCTCGCCGAACAGGTCGGTCTCGGTCTCCTCGGTGAAGGTGGTCTTGATGACGCCGGCGCGGGTGCCGCCGATGGCCTTGGCGTAGGACTTCGCGGTCTCCCAAGCGGTGCCCGAGGCGTCCTGCTCGACGGCGATGATGTCCGGGATGCCGCGGCCCGCGACGAACTCGCGGCGCACGGTGTGACCCGGAGCCTTCGGCGCGATCAGGATCACGTCGACGCCCTCGGGCACGGTGATGTAGCCGAACCGGATGTTGAAGCCGTGCGCGAAGGCGAGGGTCTTGCCCGCGGTCAGCTTGTCCTTGATCTGGTCGTTGAAGATCGAGCGCTGGTGCTGGTCCGGCGCGAGGATCATGATCAGGTCGGCCCACTCGGCGGCGTCGGCGACGCTCTTGACCTCGAAGCCGGCCTCTTCGGCCTTCGCGATCGACTTGGAGCCCTCCTTGAGGGCGATGACGACCTCGACACCGGAGTCGCGGAGGTTCTGGGCGTGGGCGTGGCCCTGCGAGCCGTAGCCGACGATGGCGACCTTCTTGCCCTGGATGACGGACAGGTCGGCGTCGGAGTCGTAGAACATCTCGGTCACGTGGAATATCTCTCTTCTGTGTGGTTGGGGTAGATCAGTAGCTGACGCTCGGAAGCGGGACTAGTTCTTGAAGACGCGCTCGGTGATCGACTTCGAGCCGCGGCCGATGGCCAGCAGTCCGGACTGCGCGATCTCCTTGATCCCGTAGGGCTCGATGACCCTCAGGAACGCGGTGGTCTTGCCGGTGTCGCCGGTGACCTCGATCACCAGTGCATCCGTGGCCACGTCGACGACGCGGGCGCGGAACAGGTTCACGGCTTCGAGCACCTGCGAGCGGGTGACGTTGTCGACGCGGACCTTGACGAGCAGGTGCTCGCGCTGAACCGACTGCGTCGGGTCGAGCTCGACGATCTTGATCACGTTGACCAGCTTGTTCAGCTGCTTGGTGACCTGCTCGAGCGGGAGGTCCTCGACGTCCACCGCGACGGTGATCCGCGAGAGGCCCTCGAGCTCGGTGGGGCCCACGGCGAGCGACTCGATGTTGAAGCCGCGGCGGGCGAACAGGCCGGCGACGCGAGTGAGCAGACCCGGCTTGTCCTCGACGAGCAGGGAGAGAACGTGGTGGCTCATGGTCTATTCCTCCTCGTCCCAGCTCGGGCTGTGTTCTCTGGCGTACTGGATGTAGGAGTTCGAGACCCCCTGCGGCACCATCGGCCAGACCATGGAGTCGCGGCTGACCACGAAGTCGATCACGACCGGGCGGTCGTTGGTCGCGATGGCGAGCTTGATCGCGTCGTCGATCTCCTCCTCCTTCGTGACCCGGATGCCGAGGGCGCCGTACGCCTCCGCCAGCTTCACGAAGTCGGGCACCCGGATGGTGTCGTGGCCCGTGTTCAGGTCGGTGTTCGAGTAGCGGCCCTCGTAGAAGAGGGTCTGCCACTGGCGCACCATGCCGAGCGACGAGTTGTTGATGATCGCGACCTTGATCGGGATGTTGTTGATCGTGCAGGTGGCCAGTTCCTGATTGGTCATCTGGAAGCAGCCGTCGCCGTCGATCGCCCACACCACGCGGTCGGGCTCGCCGACCTTCGCGCCCATGGCGGCCGGGACGGAGTAGCCCATCGTGCCGGCGCCGCCCGAGTTCAGCCAGGAGTTGGGTCGCTGGTACTTGATGAACTGCGCCGCCCACATCTGGTGCTGGCCGACGCCCGCGGCGAACACGCCCTCGGGGCCGGTGATCTCGCCGATGCGCGAGATCACGTGCTGCGGCGAGAGCAGGCCGTCGGTCGGCTGCGCGAATCCGAGGGGGAACTCCTCCTGCAGACCGCGCAGGTACGCCCACCAGTCCTCGATGTCGGGCTCGACCGCGTCGTCCTGCGCGCGCACCTTGGCGAAGGCGTCGAGGAGGTCGGCGAGCACGTCCTTCAGGTCGCCCACGATCGGCACGTCGGCCAGGCGGATCTTGGAGATCTCCGCCGGGTCGATGTCGACGTGTACGACCTTTGCGTCGGGGGCGAACAGCGCGGCCTTGCCGGTCACGCGGTCGTCGAAGCGGGCGCCGAGCGCCACGATCAGATCGGACTCCTGCAGCGCGAGCACCGCGGGGACCGTGCCGTGCATACCGGGCATGCCCAGGTGCTGCGTGTGCGCATCCGGGAACGCGCCGCGCGCCATCAGCGTGGTCACGACCGGAGCGCCGGCGGCCTCGGCGAGGGCCAGCAGCTCCTCGGAGGCGCGGGCGCGGATCACGCCGCCGCCCACGTAGAGCACCGGCTTCTTGGCCTCGAGCAGCAGCTGGGCCGCGGCCTGGATCTGCTTGCCGTGCGCCTTGGTGACCGGGCGGTAGCCGGGCAGGTCGATCTTGGGCGGCCAGACGAACGGGGCCGACTCCTGCTGCGCGTCCTTGGTGATGTCCACCAGCACCGGACCGGGGCGACCGGTGGTCGCGATCAGGTGCGCGGAGGCGATGGCTCCGGGGATGTCCTCGGGCTTGGTCACCAGGATGGAGTGCTTGGTGATCGGCATCGTGATGCCGACGATGTCGGCCTCCTGGAACGCATCCGTGCCCATCAGCGTCGAGAACACCTGGCCGGTGATCGCGAGCATCGGCACGGAATCCATGTAGGCGTCCGCGATGGCGGTGACCAGGTTGGTCGCGCCGGGGCCCGACGTCGCGATGCAGACGCCGAGGCGTCCGGTCGCGGCGGCGTAGCCCTCGGCCGCGTGACCGGCGCCCTGCTCGTGGCGGACCAGGATGTGCCGGATCTTCTTCGAGTCCATCAGCGGGTCGTAGACGGGCAGGATCGCGCCGCCCGGGAGGCCGAAGACGTCGTCGACGCCGAGCTCTTCGAGCGAGCGGACCACGGCCTGGGCGCCCGTCAGGATCTCGGCGGCCTCGTGGCGCGCCGATGCGGCACCGGGCCGCGGCGGTTGGGGGGTGGGTGCGGGATGCACGGCGGACGAATCCGTTGTCATGCGTTATCGATTCCTTCGGAAGGGATGCGACTCAGGCGGGAGCCCGGAGAGGATGGTGAACGCGCTGCGTACCCGGAGAACGGGGACTAGCCGGTGATGGCGCCCTCGGCGGCCGAGTGCACGAGCTTCGCGTACTTGGCGAGGACACCGCGGGTGTAGCGCGGAGGGAGGGGCGCCCAGCCTTCTCGGCGGGCGGCGAGCTCGGACTCGTCGACAAGTAGGTCGATGGAGCGAGCGGCGATATCGACCCGAATCAGATCACCATCGCGCACGAAGGCGATGGGACCTTGGTCCACCGCTTCGGGTGCTATGTGGCCGATGCACAGGCCGGTTGTGCCGCCTGAGAATCGTCCGTCGGTCAACAGTAGTACATCTTTTCCGAGTCCGGCGCCCTTGATGGCCGCGGTGATGGCCAGCATCTCGCGCATTCCCGGTCCGCCCTTGGGGCCCTCGTAGCGGATCACCACGACGTCGCCGTGCTTGATCTCGCCGTTGGTCAGCGCATCCATCGCACCGCGCTCGCGCTCGAACACACGGGCGGGGCCCTCGAACACCGAGGCGTCGAAGCCGGCGGTCTTCACCACGGCGCCCTCGGGAGCGAACGAGCCCTTGAGGATCGTCAGGCCGCCGGTGGCGTGGATGGGGTTGTCCAGGGTGCGGATGACCTCGCCGTCCAGCGGCGCGATGTCCATGTCGGCGAGGTTCTCGGCCACGGTCTTGCCAGTGACGGTCAGGCAGTCGCCGTGGATGAGGCCGGCGTCGAGCAGGGCCTTCATCACCACGGGCACGCCGCCCTGGCGGTCGACGTCGTTCATCACGTACTTGCCGAAGGGCTTGAGGTCGCCGATGTGCGGCACCTTGTCGCCGATGCGGTTGAAGTCGTCGAGGGTGAGCTCGACCTCGGCCTCGTTCGCGATGGCGAGCAGGTGCAGCACGACGTTGGTGGATCCGCCGAAGGCCATCGCCACGGCGATCGCGTTCTCGAACGCCTTCTTGGTGAGGATGTCGCGGGCGGTGATGCCCTTGCGCAGCATCTCGACCACGGCCTCGCCCGACTTGCGCGCGAAGTAGTCGCGGCGGCGGTCGGCGGAGGCGGGGCTGGCGGATCCGGGGATCGACATGCCGAGGGCCTCGGCGACGCTCGCCATGGTGTTCGCGGTGTACATCCCGCCGCAGGAACCCTCGCCGGGGGCGAAGGCGCACTCGATGCGCTTGGCGTCCTCGAGCGACATCGTGCCGGCCTTGACGCCACCGACGGCCTCGAAGGAGTCGATGATCGTGATGTCCTTCTCGGTGCCGTCGCTGAGCTTGACCCAGCCCGGCGCGATCGAGCCGGCGTAGACGAACACGGAGGCGAGGTCGAGTCGGGCGGCCGCCATCAGCATGCCGGGCAGCGACTTGTCGCAGCCGGCCAGCAGCACGGAGCCGTCGAGGCGCTCGGCCATCATCACGGTCTCGACGGAGTCGGCGATGACCTCGCGCGAGACGAGGGAGAAGTGCATGCCCTCGTGGCCCATCGAGATGCCGTCGGAGACGGAGACGGTGCCGAACTGCAGCGGGTAGCCGCCGCCCGAGTGCACGCCCTCCTTCGCGGAGCGCGCGAGGCGCTCGAGCGAGAGGTTGCAGGGGGTGATCTCGTTCCACGACGAGGCGATGCCGATCTGCGGCTTCTCCCAGTCGTCGTCACCCATTCCCACGGCGCGCAGCATCCCGCGCGACGTCGTCGCCTCGATGCCATCCGTAACGGTGCGCGAACGAGGCTTCCAATCGATTTCCGGCATGTTAACGAGGGTACCGCCTGCCGCCACCCCCATTTGACAGCCGCCCCACCGTTATGCAGCCCCTCCCCCTCTCGCCGAATCTCGCGAAATTTCGCGAGATTCGCCGGTGCGGACGAGATGGCTCGCCGCGGCGGCGCACCTCGTCCGCGCCGGCCCATCTCGACGACGCGGCGGCGCGGCCCGCCAGCTAGGCCGGTGCGGCGCCGCCGCGGAAGTCGGCGAGCGCCGTCAGGACGTGGGCGATCTGCTCGGGGCCGCGGACGCGGTGCGAGGCGGAGGTGGTGCCCTCGCCGCTCTTGACGCCGACGTCGCCGGTGCCGAGCACGGCGAACGCGTCCTCGTCGGTCACGTCGTCGCCGGCGTAGAGCACGGCGGTCGCGGCGGTGTAGCCGCGCAGGTGCTGCACGGCCTCGCCCTTGGTGGTCGAACGCACCGAGAACTCGAGCACGTTCTTGCCCTCGCGCACGTGCACGCCGGCCACCTCGGCCCGCGCCTCCGAGAGCGCGACGACGTGCGCGACGCGGCTGTGCTTCTCCGTCGCGAGCCTGGTGTGCAGCGCGAAGCCGGCGGGCTTGTCCTCGATCCAGACGTTGTCGATGCCTCGGGCGATGCCCTTGAGCACCCCCTCCAACAGCTCGACCTTCGCCCGCTCCCCCGCGCTCAGCGCGACGTCGTCGTCGTCGGGATCGAGTCGGATCTCGACGCCGTGCGAGCCGACCAGCAGCGCGGTGTCCGGCAGGGCTGACACCTGCTCCAGGCTGTCGATCGCCCGACCGGAGACCAGGGCGACCCGCGTGTGCGGCAGGGCCAGGAGCCGCAGTACGGCCTCGCGCGACTCGGGCAGCGCCCGTGCGTGCGCCGGGTCGTCGACCTCGGGCGCCAGGGTGCCGTCGAAGTCGAGCGCGATCAGCAGCTGCGGAGTCGCCGCCAGCGCACGCAGCGCGGCGACGAGTTTCTCGGGAACACCCGGGTAGACGGGACCGGGCGGAACGGCCGTCAGGCTCACTGTGCGTTCGCCTCCTCCAAGGCTCGGGGCGCGGGGTGCACACCCAGGTTCTGGCTTTCGGCGTGCTCGGCGAGCGCGTCCAGGAACGATGCCGACCACTTGGTCACATCGTTCTCCAGCACCCGGCGCCGGAGCAACCGCATCCGCCGGGTCCGCTCGTTCGAGGGCATCCGGACCGCGGCCTCGATCGCATCCTTCAGGCCTTCGATGTCGTGCGGATTGATCAGCACGGCCTGCTTGAGTTCGTCCGCCGCGCCGGCGAACTCGCTGAGCACCAGCACCCCGCCGTTGTCGAAGCGGGCGGCGACGTACTCCTTCGCGACCAGGTTCATGCCGTCGCGCAGCGCGGTGACCAGCATCACGTCGGCCGCGAGGTACAGGGCCACCATCTCCTCGCGGGGGTAGCCGTGGTGCAGGTAGCTGATCGCCGGGTGGCCGAGAGAGCCGTGGTCGCCGTTGATGCGGCCGACCTGCAGTTCGATGTCGTCGCGCAGCTGCTTGTAGGTCTCGACCCGCTCGCGGCTCGGGCTGGCGACCTGCACGAGAACGACCTTCTCGGGATCGATCCGCTTGTCTTCGAGCAGTTCACCGAACGCCTTGAGTCGGTGGCCGATGCCCTTCGTGTAGTCGAGCCGATCGACGCCGAGGATCACCGTCTCCGGATTGCCGAGCTCTTCGCGGATCTCCTTCGCGCGGGCCTGGATCTCGGGGCTGCGCGCCATCCGCTCGAACGCCGCGGAGTCGATCGAGATCGGGAAATGCCGCGCGACGACCGGGCGGATGGTGGCGCCGCGACGCGAGCGTCCGACGCGCGGGCCGGTCGCCTCGCCCTCGATCGGCACCTCGATCACCGTGCTGCGCGTGTCGTAACCGAGCAATCGGCGCACCGCGCGGAGGAAGCTGCCGGCATCCCCCTGGCGCTGGAAGCCGATCACGTCGGCGCCGAGCAGTCCCTCGACGATCTGCTTGCGCCAGGGCAGCTGGGCGTAGATGCCGTAGGGCGGGAACGGGATGTGGTTGAAGAAGCCGATCGTCACGTCGGGTCGCAGCTCGCGCAGCATCTTGGGCACGAGCTGCAGCTGGTAGTCCTGCACCCAGACCACGCCGCCCTCGTCGACCACCGCTGCGGCCGCCTCGGCGAAGCGGCGGTTCACCCGCACGTAGCTCTCCCACCAGTCGCGGTGGTAGGTGGGCGGCGCGATCACGTCGTGGTACAGCGGCCAGAGGGTGTCGTTCGAGAAGCCCTCGTAGTATTCGGCGAGTTCCTGCTCGCTCAGGGCGACCGGCACGATGTAGACGCCGTCGTTCAGGAAGGGCTCCACGTCTTCATCGGCCACTCCCGGCCAGCCCACCCAAGCGCCCTCGTTCGCGTGCATCACGGGTTCCAGCGCCGTGACCAGGCCACCGGGTGAGGTCTTCCAGCTCGCGGTGCCGTCGTCGTCGACCACGCGGTCGACGGGGAGTCGGTTCGAGACGACCACAAAACCGAAGCGGTTCGTGGGTTCGGTGGCGGATGATCCGGAGGCGGCGGGATGCGAGGAAATGGGTGGATCCTTGTCGTCGGTCGAGCAGGTCCTTGTGGGGTTCGAGGCTATCAGCCGGGTATCAGACAAGGCTGAGAGCGAGGGTCGCCGCCAGCACCGTGAGCGGCGCCGCGACGAGGCCCAGGAGGGCGTAGCGACGCCACGAGATCTCGACGTCGAGGGCCGTCAGCCGCTGGTGCCACAGCAGCGTGGCCAGCGACGCCCACGGCGTGATCAGCGGTCCGGCGTTCACGCCGATCAGCAGCGCGAGCAGGCGAATCGGGGACTGCGCCGTCGGCTCCAGAGCCAGATACGCCGGCAGGTTGTCGACCAGGTTCGCGGCGACGGCGCCGGAGCCGGCCAGGCGCAGCAGCCCCGCCGCGTCGGTTCCGCTACCCGCGACGACGCCGAGCACCGCGCCCAGGCCGAGCGTGTGCGCGGCCTCCATCACGAGGAAGAGTCCGGAGGCGAAGACGACGAGTTGCCACGGCACCAGAGTGAACCGGAGCACCTCACGACGACGCACGGCGAAGGCGCCGACGAGAAGCAGCGCGGCCACCGTCGCCGGGATCCAGACCTCGAGCCCGGAGACCAGGGCGGGCAGCAGCAACGCGACCACCACCGCAGAGAACACGAACAGCGGCCGATCCTCGATCCGGGTCGTCTCGCCGTTCTCGTAGCGTCCGCGCAGGCCGCGCCGGAACACGAACGCCAGCAGCAGCACCGGCACCACGATCGCGACCAGCGCGGGCGCCCAGCTCAGCCGGGCGAACTCCAGCGGGCCGCTCACGCCCATCCGGTGCTCCGCGAGCAGGTTGGTCAGGTTCGACACCGGCAGCAGCAGCGAGGCGCAGTTCGCCAGCCAGACGGTGGCCAGCGCGAACGGCAACGGATCCACGCGCACGTGCCGCGCGAGCAGCACCACTACCGGCGTCAGCAGCACGGCGGTGGTGTCGAGCGAGAGGAAGACGGTGCTGACGATGGCCATGGCGACGACGAGCAGCCAGAGCACCGCCGTACGGCCGCGGCCCCAGCGTGCAGCGGTCTCGGCGAGGGCGGTGAAGACGCCGGCCGCTGACGCGAGCTCGGCCACGACGGTGACGGCGACGACGAAGCCGAGGATGGGCGCCGTGCGGCCGACGAGTTCACCGAGGGCCGCCGGGGGCAGCAGCCCGAACGCAGCGGCCACGGCGCCGAGCGCGAGCAGGACCAGACCGACCAGTGCCGTGCGCATCCTGCCTCCGTTTGTCGGAGTAACGCTCCGTTCGTCTGGGCAAAGTTGGCCCAACTGCGAACACGCTGTCAAGCGGTACGGTTGCGATCGAGACGGGCACTACCGTCGAAACACGACCTTTCGAGCGACGACCCGGAATCCAGGAGGCAAGGATGCGCAAGTTCATCCTCAACACCAGCGTGATCAGCGCCATCGTCGGTGGTTGGTCGACGCTGCAGACCACCAGGAACGGGCCGCGCGACTGGCGGCTCTACCTACAGTGGCTCAGCTGGGCCATCTCGGTCGCCGTGGCGATCGGATCCGTGTCCTACGACTCGAAGCAGCTGAAGAACGAGGACGCCTCCTAGCGTTCTTCCGCACACACTCGACGAGCGATGGGGGTCGCACGATGTTCTCGAGCACGATGAATCTCGGCCTGGTTCTGGCCGTCGTCTACGGCGCCGTGGTGATCCTGGCGATCGTCGCCCTGATCCTGCTGATCCGATTCCTGATCGTGGGCACCCGGGCGGCGAATCGGTACCTCCTGGTGACCCAGCAGCCGCCGGCCGACTGGGTCGAGCCGGAGGATCCGCAGGGCTCGTAGCGCCGACGCGGCGTGTCTGCGGGATGCGCCGCCGAGGCGCGGGGAGACTGTTCGCACGCAGTCCACTCGCACCGAACGGGGATCCCACATGAAGTTTCGTCTGAGGCGGCAGAAGCCGGCCGTCTCCCAGCCCGTGAGCCCGCCGCTCAGCCAGGACCAACTCTTCGCCGTGGTGCACGAGAAGCTGGCGCAATTCGTGGGATCCGAGGGTGCGTGGGTGGTCACCCGACGAAGCCATGACGATCGGGACCCGATCTTCCACGGGATGCTCGCGCGCTCCCTGGCGCACGAACTCTCCGCCGCGATCCAGGAGGAGCAGGAACGCGCCGGCAACGCCGCGCCCGCCGAGGCCAGCCCGATCACGGCCGCGATCCCGGTGATGCGCGCGTCGACCGAGCCGATCACCGTGCCTGCGCCCAGCGTTCAGGCCGAGTCGACCGTCGCGACCGAGCCGGCCGCCCTCTCCTGGACGCCCCAGCCGATCGCCGTGTGGGCCGATCCCGCTGCCGACTCGATCGCACCGGCGGATGCGCCGCCGGTCGCCGTCGACTCCGTCGAGCAGGCGTCGGACGTCGTGTCGACCACCACGCACTGATCCCGTTTCGTCGAAGGCCGCATCCGCGAGGATGCGGCCTTCGTCGTTCGGCGCCCGACGTCGTGCGGTCAGACTCCTGACGTCGATGCCTCGGCGACCGACGGCACGAACCGGGACTCGGCGAGCCGACCCAGGACGGCCGCCAGCCCGAGGGCACCCACAAGATAGACGCCGAGGATCACGGGCCACGGCACCGGCGGCTGCCAGCCGATGCCGGTGAACAGAGCCGAGAGCGGCAGCGCGTCGCCGACGGCGACGCGCTTCAGGGCGGTGAACGCCGCGGCGACGCCGGCCACGAGTGCGATCGCCTGCACCAGCACGAATCCGCGGCGCGTCAGCGCTCGGGCCGAGTCGGGAACCGTCTCCGCGACGGCGAATCCCACCGCGACGAGGAGCGCCACGAAGGTCGGCAGCGAGTACCGACCCGACCAGATGTAGCCGTAGTGGAACACTGTCGGCGCCTGGATGGCGGCCGGCAGCACGATCAGCGTCGTGAGGGCCAGGAGCACCGCTGCGAGCGAGCGCCCCCGCAGCACGACCAGAGCCGGCAGCAGCGCAGCCCCGCCCAGGGCGGCCCACACCGTGAAGACCCAGTCGGGCGGCCGGGTGTCGAGCCAGCCGAACACGCCGACGAGCTCGCGGAAGTAGGAGGGGAAGGACAGCAGCGTGTTCTGGAAGGCGACCCGCAGGCCGTCTCGTCCGGGGTTGCTGCTGGGGATGAATCCGGCCTCGAGCCCGATCCGCAGACTCCACACCAGCCCCAGCACCGCGGCGAGCGCCGCTGCGATCGCGAGGATCATCGTCGATCGGCGGGCCACGTAGGCGAGCGTCGGCCGCCACCCCCACCGGATCACGGCGGGAGCGACGGCCAGCACCACGAACAGTGGCGAGGTCGCGCGCAGGTTCGCGGTGAGGGCGACGGTGCCGGCGAGCAGGACGGTGATCTCAAGAACCGGTAGCGCACGCTTCGAGGTGGCGAGCAGCCAGCTCAGCGCAGCGACGGCTCCGACGCCGGCGACCTCGAGCCCGCTGGGGCTCAGCACGCCGCTGAGGTAGCCCGCCATCGGGGTGAAGCCGACGGCGACCGCCGTCACGGCAACGGCGCGGCCGCGGTCGAGTTGCGCGATCGCGTAGACGATCACGGCGAAGAAGAACGTGACGATCAGGGCGCTGACGATGCGCATCGCGAGGACCATCGTGGTGCCGGTCAGGAACAGCGACGGCCAGCCGACCAGCGCGTAGTAGAGCGGGTTGTAGGAGCCGACGCCCGAGATCGCGTCGATCGTGGCCGAGCCGGCGTCGTCGAGGCTGCCGGCGCAGCCGGCGTCGAGTTCGGGGTGGAAGGCGAAACAGGTCATGTCTCCACCGGTATCGCCGATGTTCGCCGGCAGCGGGAAGGTCTCGACGCCGACTCCGACGATTGTTCCGGTCCACATCCCGCGCGCGGAGGCCGCGGCCTTCACGATGTGGCTCGGCTCGTCGGGCGCACCGGACACGGGGGTACCGAGCGTCCACGACAGCGCGATCAGGAACGTCGCGCCCCAGGCGGCGAAAAGCACGACCCATCGGCTCTTCATGTTCTTCTCCCCCGGTACGTCGCGCGGCTCTGCGCCGGCTCCGCGATGGTACCGGGAGCGGCGAACGGACCGCGCGCCGGCCCGCCGAAGGGGCCGTACGCCCCCTTCGGCGGGCGCTCCGCTAGAGCGCTGCCCACTCCGTCGGGCCGTCGGAACCGGCGGCGTAGTCCTCGATGGGCACGTCGCCGCGGTGCCACGCGTCCAACGCCGGCTGCACGATGCGCCAGCAGTCCTCGGCGGTGTCGCCGCGCACCGAGAGCGACGGATCGTCGTCGAGGACGCCCGAGAGCACCTCGCCGTACGCCAGCAGCTGGCCCTCGCCGAACGTCGCGCCGAGCGAGACCCGCTCCAGCTGGAACGGGTCGCCCGGTCCGTTGATGTTCAGCTCCAGGGCCATCTCGTCCGGCGCCAGGAACAGCCGCAGCACGGAGGGCTGTTCGACGCCCTCCAGCCCGGTGGGCAGGTGCGGTACCGGCTTGAACCGGATCACGATCTCGCGCCGGCGCTCCCCGATCGCCTTGCCCGAACGCAGCGTGAACGGCACCCCGGCCCAGCGCCACGTGTCGACCTCCACCGTGAGTTCGGCCAGGGTCTCGGTGCCGCGCGCCGGATCGACGCCCTGCTCGTCGACGTACGCCGGCAGCTGCCGCCCGTTGATCGTGCCGGCCGTGTACCGGGCACGACGGGAGGAGGCGACGGGGTCGCCGGAGCGGATGCGCGTGGCGCGCAGCACAAGACCCTTCGCGTCGCGCAGATCCGCCGCACTCAGCGTCGACGGCGGCTCCATCGCGATCACCGCGAGCACCTGCAGCAGATGGCTCTGGATCATGTCGGTCAGCGCCCCCGCCGTGTCGTAGTAGCCGGCCCGGCCCTCGAGCCCGAGCTGCTCGTCGTAGACGATCGCGACCGACTCGATGTGCTCCGCCGACCACAGCGGCTCCATCACCCGGTTCGCGAAGCGCAGGCCGAGGATGTTGAAGACCGTCGAGCGACCCAGGAAGTGGTCGACCCGGTGCACCCGATCCTCCGGCACCAGCGTCGCGAGCACGAGGTTCAGGGCGTGCGCGCTCGCCTCGTCCGTCCCGAACGGCTTCTCCAGAGCGAGCACGGTGCCGTCGGGCAGTCCGGTCGCCTGCAGGGCGGTGCACGCCTTCGCGGCGATCGCCGGCGGCAGGGCGAAGTAGACCGCGACCGGGCCCGCGCAGGAGTCGATCAGGGCGCGCAGAGCAGCTCCGTCGGTGACGTCGGTCTGCACGTAGCGGGTGCCGGCCAGCAGTTCGTCGACGCCGGCGCCCGACGCGGTGACCGTGCCGAAGGAGGCCGTCACGGTGTCGTGCCACTTCTGCTCGCTCCAGTCCTCCCGCCCCGCGCCGACCAGGGCGACCCGGCGGTCGGGTTCGCGCTGCAGCAGCTGACCCAGCGCCGGCAGCAGGAGCCGTGAGGAGAGGTCGCCGCTGGCGCCGAGGATGAGCAGGGTCGAGACGTGTCCGGGCATATTCGTCACCCTACTCACCGTGGCGCACCCTCACGCTCAGCATGGGCTGCCAGGATCGACAGATGGTCACCCCCATCGAGGACTACGCCGTCATCTCCGACTGCCACACCGCTGCGCTCGTCTCGCGGGAGGGCTCGATCGACTGGCTCTGCCTGCCGCGGTTCGACTCCGCCTCGACCTTCGCCGCGCTGCTCGGCGGCGACGACCAGGGTCGGTGGTCGCTGCGACCCGCGGCCGGCGAAGCCTCCGCGACCCGGTCCTACCTCGACGACACCCTGGTGCTGCTCACCCGCTGGCAGACGTCGGACGGCATCGTCGAGGTCACCGACTTCATGCCCTTCGGCGATCGGCGTGCCGACGTCGTGCGTCGCGTCACGGGTGTCAGCGGCTCCGTCCGGATGCGTCAGGAGCTGCGCATCCGCTTCGACTACGCGCGGGCGCTGCCGTGGATGCGCCAGGCGGGCACGGATGAGGAGCCGGCGCTCGTCGCGGTCGCGGGGCCCGACGCGGCGGTGATCCGGGGCGTCGCACTGCGCGCCGACGACCACCGGCACGTCGCCGAGTTCACCGTGGCCGCCGGTGAGACCGTCGATCTGTCGCTCACCTGGTACCCCTCCCACCGCGCGATCCCGGCGGCGCCGGAGGCCGAATCGGCGCTCGCCGACACCGTGGCCTGGTGGCGCGGCTGGGCGCAGAACATCACGCACGACGGCCCCTACCGCGACGCCGTGGCACGTTCGTTGCTGACCCTGCGCGCGCTGACCCATGAGGACACGGGCGGGATCGTCGCCGCGGTGACGACATCGCTGCCCGAGCAGTTCGGCGGCAGCCGGAACTGGGACTACCGCTACGTCTGGCTCCGCGACGCCTCGCTCACCCTCGAGGCGCTGATGGCGCACGGGTTCGAGCAGGAGGCCGAGAAGTGGCGCGACTGGCTGCTGCGGGCGATCGCCGGCGACCCGGCGGACGTTCAGATCATGTACGGCATCGCCGGCGAACGCGAACTGCCGGAGCGCGAACTCGCTGAATTGCCGGGCTACGGCGGGGCTCAGCCCGTGCGGATCGGCAACGGCGCCGTCGACCAGTACCAGGCCGACGTGATCGGCGAGGTGATGGTCGCCCTGCACGAGGCGCGGCTGGCGGGGATCGATGAGACCGAGTTCTCCTGGCCGTTGCAGCGCGCGCTTCTGGACTTCGTCGAGCACAACTGGGAACGCCCCGACAACGGCATCTGGGAGATGCGCGGCCCGCAGCGACACTTCACCCACTCGCGGGTGATGATCTGGGCGGCGTTGGACCGCGGTGTCCGTGCCGTGCGCGAGTGCGGGCTGGACGGCCCCGTCGAGCGCTGGGAGAAGCTGCGCGATCGGGTGCGGGCCGAGATCGAGGAGAACGGCTTCGATCGCGAGCGCGGGCACTTCGTGCAGTACTACGGCTCGACCGAGATCGACGCCTCCCTCCTGGTGATCCCGATGGTCGGCTACTGCGACGCCGACGACCCGCGGATGCTCGGTACGGTCGCCGAGATCGAGCGCGTTCTGGTGCACGAGGAGCTGGTGCACCGCTACCGCACCGAGTCCTCGGCCGACGGACTGCCGGCGGGCGAGCATCCGTTCCTGGCGTGTTCGTTCTGGCTCGTCAGCCAGTACGCCGCCTCGGGTCGCCGGGAGGACGCCGCAGCGCTGATGGAGCGTCTCATCGGCCTCGGGAACGACGTCGGGCTCTTCGCCGAGGAGTACGACGTCGAGAATCGGCGCCACGCCGGCAACACTCCCCAGGCGCTCTCGCACCTCGCCCTCGTTCGCGCCGCGGACGCACTGGCGAATGCTGCGCCCGAAGCGGATGCGGATGTGCTGCAGGAGGCGCTGCGCGACTGAACCGCGACGCCCCCGAGATTCATCAGTAAGCTGATCATTATGGCCCGCCGCCCCCGCTCCCGCTCCGTCCGCATCGTCCGCGCCGTCGGCTTCTCGGCCCTGGGCGCCTTCGCGCTCGCGATCGTGGGCTTCCTGATCTGGTCGCAGATGGTGATGGCCGCCGAACCCGGCCCGCTCGCCGCCGTCACCGCCGATCCGGCGATCGCTGTCACCGAGTCCGACTCGGCCGTTGTGATGACGCCGACGGGAGACTCCAGCGGCGCGGGTCTGGTGTTCATCCCGGGCGCGAAGGTCGATCCGCACGCCTACGAGAGTGTGCTCGCGCCCCTGGTCGAGGCGGGCGGAACCGTGGTGATCACCAAGCCGATCCTCAACCTCGCGTTCTTCGACCTGCGCGGCCTCGACACCTTCACGGATCAGGCCGGAGAAGTCTCGACCTGGTACGTCGGCGGGCACTCGCTCGGAGGTGTGAAGGCCTGCCAGCTCGCGTCGGAGGCCGACGGCCTGGTGCTCTTCGGCAGCTACTGCGCGAACGACCTCTCCGATTCGGGCCTGCGCGTGCTCAGCATCGGCGGCAGTGAGGACGGGCTCAGCACGCCGGCGAAGATCGACGCGGCGAAGGGCGAGTTGCCCGCCGATGCCGTGTTCGTGCAGATCGAGGGCAGCAACCACGCGGAGTTCGGTTCCTACGGCGCGCAGCCGGGTGACGGCGTCGCGACCATCTCCGAGGCCGAGGCGCACGAGCAGATCGCAGATGCGCTGCTGACGTACTTCCCCCGGGCGATCATCGACTGACGCCCCGGCTCGTCAGGTCGCCGACCTGCCCGTCGTGGCGACCCGCTCACGCGGGTCGGTGGCCACGACCGACATGTCGGTCGAGCGTGCCGCTACTCCTTCACGGGTCGCTGCACCGGGATCAACCCCGTGAACATCGCGCCGCGCTCCGCGGAGGCGGCATCGCCCGAGAACAGGTTGTCGGGCGTGTGCGACTGGGGCGGCGCGGGCAGCCGGGCGGCGCCGTGCTCCCCCGCGTCGGTGCTCATCTGCACCCGCTGCCGCGGCAGGGCCATGGCATCGTTCGTGTGCAGCCAATCCACCAGCCGTTCGCGGATGAAGCAGCGCAGGTCGAAGAGGGTCGGCGCGTCGACCGCGGTGACCAGGATGCGGATCCGCACGTAGCCGCCGATCGCGTCGGTCACCTGCAGCACGCTGACCCGCTGATCCCAGAGGTCCGTCTGCGCAAGGATGCGGTGCAGTTCTTCGCGCATGGCATCCGGCCGCACCCGCCAGTCGAGGTCGAACTCCACCGAGCCGAGCAGTTCCGACCGCGTGCGCGTCCAGTTCTGGAACGGCTTGGTGGTGAAGTAGTTGGTCGGCAGCACCAGGCGCCGATCGTCCCAGATGTGCACCACGACGTACGTCAGGGTGATCTCTTCGATCCGCCCCCACTCGTTCTCCACGATCACCACGTCATCGAGTCGGATGGCGTCGCTGAACGCGAGTTGCACGCCCGCGAAGATGTTCGTGAGGCTCGACTGCGCCGCGAGGCCCGCGACGATCGAGAGCACTCCGGCGGAAGCGAGCAGACTCGCACCGGCGGTGCGCGCTTCGGGGAAGGTCAGCAGGGCGGCGCCGATGGCGACCACAACGACCACGGCGACGGCCACCCGCCGGATGATCGTCATCTGCGTGCGCAACCTCCGCGCGCGGCGGTTGTCGGCCGTGTCGGTGCGGTACCGCTCCGCGCCGAGGTCCTCCAGGAAGACGAAGGTCGCGGCCACCAGCCAGGCGACGGCGGCGATGGTGGCGATCTGGAAGATCCGGCCGAGGATGTCGCTCCAGCTCGGATCGGGCACGGTCGCGGCCAGCGCCGCCCAGACCGCGATCGTCAGCAGCAGCACCCGGAACGGCACGCGGTCGCGTCGCACCAGCAGACGCGCCCATTCCTTGCGCTTGCCGATGGAGCGGACGATCAGCGCGACGACGGCGGTGACCGCCAGAGCGACGGCGACGGCGATGACGAGAGCGAGGGCGATCGAGCCCAGATCGGAGAGAACGGCGGAGTCGGTGAGGTCGGCGAGGTCGGTGCGCACGAGTGCGGGCACGGCTGTCCTTTCGTCGGAGACGGGCGGAGGCAAGAGACCAGGCTGTCATCCCTCACCCCGCGGCCGGGCCGTACGGCGGCGATACTCAGGCGAACGTAACGTGCTCGTTCGCTCGGAGCCGGTAGAGCACGTGGCGACGCAGGGCAGGGCGGCACGCAGCCACGGCGTCGACGCACGTGCAGCGCCTCGGGCCGCTCGTAACTTCGGCTGAGAGTGCTCGTCAGCGCTGATCAGGGCTGACAAGCACTCTCAGCCGAGGTTATGCGCGACCGCACACGACCGGGCCGATTCCGTTCGCCTCGACGCCGGGATGGTGACCTCGACTGCGCGTGGACGAACCCGGCGAAACGCGAGAAGCCCGGTCGCTTTCGCGACCGGGCTCCGGTGGTGCACCCCCTCGGACTTGAACCGAGAACCCACTGGTTAAGAGCCGTCGACGACGCCTACCTCGCGGAGGAAGCCGCATGACCGCCCGCAACGCGGCGGGCTACTTCCACGCCGAGGGCATCGCGCAGGGCGACCTGGTGCGCATCGGCACGGGCTCGGCTCGGTGGCGCGTCATCGGAGTCAGTCACCGCGGCGCGACCCTGCAGAACGTCGCGTCGGGCCGATACCGGGACGTGATCGGGCTGTCAACCCTTTCCGTGATCGAGCACCACGTCGACAATGGAACCGAGGCCGGAAGATGACTCGCACGTCTCGCGCCACAATTGACTTCATGGATTGCATGCACCTCGAAGCCCCCGTTTGCCGTGACTGCGAAGGCGAGGGCGTCGACTGGATGACGGGCGGGGCCTGCATGATGTGCCACGGCGCAGGCATCGTTCCCCTTGCACCCGCCGAGACACTGAGCGCAAGCTCAGACACACCAGAATGAACAGTGAGAATCGGTCAGGACACGCCGAGAGCGGCTGCGCCCGACACGTGTTGACTTCCGGTATGAGAACCGCCCTACTGACGCCCCCGGCGTGGGTCATCCCCCTCACGGGATACCTCGCCTTCCTCGCCGCATCCCGCACCGCCGACAGCACGCGCAAGCTCCGGAGCTACCACCTCCGACGCTTCGCGACCGAGACTCGAGTCGACCCATTCGCGGCCGACCTCGACACCCTCATCGGCTACCTCGCGGCGCACGCCTGGAACGGCAGCACGATGCGGTCTGCATCCGTCACCCTCAAAGGCTTCTACGGGTGGGCATTCGCATCCGGACGAATGGACGTCGACGTCAGCGCAGGACTCCCCACCGTGACCGCGCCGCGCGGACTCCCCCGGCCCGCCCCAGAGGACGCCGTACGGTTCGGCCTGGCCGACTCCGAGGTCCGGGTCCGAATCATGGTCCAGCTGGCTGCACACGCGGGCCTGCGGTGCTGCGAGATTGCCCGCGTGCACTCCGACGACGTCCGCGAGGGCTTCCGCGGGTTCTCCCTGCGGATCCTTGGCAAAGGCGACAAGCTGCGCACCGTGCCCATCCCCGCGGCGCTCGCGGCCACGCTGCGGGCGCTCCCAACCGGGTGGGCTTTCCCCGGTCGGATCGACGGCCACCTCTCGGCTGGCTACGTCTCCAAGCTCCTCTCCGCCGCGCTCCCCTCAACCATCACCGCGCACACCCTCCGGCACCGATTCGCGTCCAGGACGTACGTCGGCACCGGAAAGGACATCAGGGCCGTACAGGAACTCCTGGGCCACGCCTCGGTAGCGACGACCCAGATTTACACCGCGGTCGACGACGACGTCATGCGTCGCGGCGTCGAGTTCGCGGCCGCATCCGGACTGTAGAGAGTCCACAAAGCGCCGGACGGCGCACGCACCCGAACTGTCGGGGAGCGTGCACCGTCCGGCGCTTTCGTTGTTCGAGACCTACTAGCGATCGCGGCGCCGGCGCCGGCGCCGGCGCCACGGTGCTTGTGGGGTTCCTCTAGTTCGGCTGCGAGCCCAGGAAGGTGTACCGGATCAGCCAGGCGTTCACCGTCTCATTGGCCATCACCTTCGTGAGGACGGCCTGCACACTCAGCGACGCGCCCGCGGCCGCGACCAGCCACTCGGCGGGCCACTGATCGGCGAGGATGCCGAGCACGATGGCCACGACGGGCACCAGGCCGACGACGGCCGTGAAGACGGTTCGGATGACGCGCTGGTTCGGGTACCAGATGCGCGGGGTTTCGAGCTTGTGAGTCACTAGGACCTCTCTTCCAGGTAGGCGGTGACGACGTCGGGCAGGGGAAGCCCTCGGCCGCGATAGATGTGATCGATGAGGACGCGGTTGATGAGCCACCCGTCTCGCTCCCGGCGCTCGACGACGTCGACGCGAGTTTCGAGGTCCCGGATGCGCGCGTGGTCGCGGGAGCGGAGGGTGATGAACGTTCCTCCCACGCCGACGAGCAGTGCGCCCGCGGCGGAGAGGAACGAGACGAGCCATTCGGGCATCAGGTGGTCGGCACCTCTACTCCGAGCTTCTGCGCGATGAGTCCGACGACGACTTCCAGGCGGGTGATGCGCTGTCCGGTCTGCTGGACGCCGGTGAGGGTGTCGGCGTCGACGACGTCAGCGGGCGCGTGGATGTCGCGATGGTCGGTGCTGCGGAGGTCGCGGAGGATGCCGACCGCCTCCTGCACGCCAATCAGGGTGTCGGCGAGGACGACGACCGCGGGGGCGTCTACTCCGTTGTGCTTGATGGGGTCTGCGAACGACACGTCGTCGTCTCCTGTCTGCGGGTTGATTCCCGCGGTTGTGGTGGTGTAAAGCTCGGGGTCTTTCCAGACGCCGTCGAGCCGAAGTTCCTGGTGGGCGTGAACGAACTCCGTGCCGGAGTTGCCCATAACGGCGATGTCCTCGCCCTGGGCCACCTCGTAGCCGACCGCGACGCGGCAGCTCGCCAGGTGCGCGATCAGGGTCGTCCAACCGGCGCCGTGGTCGATGATGATGCGCAGGCCGTACGTGCCATCACGGCCAACCGCGATGACGCGGCCCGCTGCGGGCGCGAGGATGCGGAGGTCGTCGGCGGTGGCGTCGCCGTGGCCGAGGTCGATGCCGCGATGCGGGAACCCCCGCCCGATGTCTTCGTGGAATCGGGTGGTGATGCGCCCTCGGGCGCAGTGGATGATCTGCATGGACGGTGCTTCCTGTTAGAGGCCGATGAGGCGCATGTAGTGCTCACAGAGGGTCTGGGCCGCGTCGCCGGTCATCGAAGCCGTCGCGTGGGCGACCTCGAAGAGGTCGGCGGTGACGCCGGATGAGGCGTTGGTGTTCCAGCCCGCGTTCTGGTAGACGGTTCCGGTGCCGGATGTGACACCCGCTCCGGTCACGACGTCGCCGTTGACGACGAGGGTGGTTCCTGCGGGCGACCACGTGTAGACCGCGACGAACGGACGGTCGGCGGCGATTCGGTGCCCGGATGAGAGGGTGATGCTGGCGGGAGTACCGGACGTGTACGAGCGGACCTCGCCGTCGACAATCACGATGCCGTGTGCGTGGCTCCCGTTGGTCGATTGCAGACCGTGGGCGATGTAGAGCGCGGTGGGGATCGCGGGGAGTGAGCCGACGTACACCAGCGTTCCGGGCAGGTTTGCGGTGACGCCGGAAGAGGTGCGGAGGGCCTGGCCGGTCGCGCCGGAGCCGTTCACCCGAAGAGTCGGCAGACCGTCGAACTCATCATCGGTGTCGCGCACTCGATAGCCGAGGTTCCCATTGAGAGCGAACAGCTGTCCGACCGTGCCGCCAGACACGACGGACCCGGTCGCGCCGCCGTCGACCAGGTTGAGCGAGAGCGACGTCGAGCGCGTGCGCCAGGCGGGGGCGTCGTCGGGCAGGGGTAGCAGACCGGGGCGAGCGACGGCGGGGTCGCCGTTCTCGGGGATGCTGTGAACGATGGTGGTCATCGGGGAGGTCCTTTCGGTTACCAGCGGCGGGCGCGGATTTCGTCGGTGACGATGCGCGCGAGGGCGTTTCGTCCGGCCGCGTTGAGGTGGGTTCGGGTGCCGGTCGTCTCGTAGCTCAGAGACGGCGGGATGACGTCGGCGTTGATGGCTTCGGTGTCGGCCGCGGTGGGTGCGATTCCGGCGATGGCCAGGCCGTTCGCGATCAGGGCGCGGCGGTGGTCGAAGAATGCGGCCGGTTCGAGCGCCTCGGTTTCCGCGTTGGTGGCCATGATCGACGTGTAGCCCGATGAGCCGGAGGGCTCTGCCGAGTTGTTGAAGATCGGAAGCACGAGGCGGCGTCGGAGGGGGTCACGGTGTGCGGCGAGCATGAGCCGGACGGATGCGGTGGCGGTGCTTGCGCGGTTGCGGCCGACCCAGAACAGGGCAGGGTGGGCGGCGTCGACGCTCGTGTCGGGTGAGAACCGTGCACCGGGGCGAACGTCGACGGCGGACGTTGCGCCTGACTGCTCGATGGTGAACGTTTGCGCGTTCTCGGGCTTGCGAATGATGACGGGCACTTGAACGCCTGCGGTGGTGGCGATGGTGCCGACGTAGCTGTAAGCGGGGGTTCCCCAGAGTTCGCCCTGCGCGGGGATGGTCGCGGTGACGGCGCCCGACGCGGGGATACTGCCGCCCGCGACCGTGACGCGGAAGGGCCTGGCGCCCATGCGCATGCTGATGCCCTCGGGGGTGTCGGAGGATCGACCGCGATCCAGGCCCGTCACGCCGAGCAGGCTGGCGATGGCTGTGGTCTGGTTGACTCCGCCCTGGTAGGCGGTGCTCATGGAATCGCCCCAGACCGCGAGGGAGACGAACTGTGTGACGGCGAGTCCGCGGCGGGCGCGCAGTTCGTCGAGGATTGCGGCGTCGATGAGGCCGTCGGCTCCGGCGCCGGGGTGGGCGCGGCGCCAGTCGCGTGTGAGGTGGATGACGCGCGGACTCGAGTCGAGTAGGGCGACTTGTCGGGTGGCGCCGGACACGAAAGTTCGTGCCTCCAATCGTGTTGCGCGAATGTCTGCGAGGTCGAGGGCGAGGGAGTGTCGGCGGATGCCGCCGATGATGCGCCAGTCGCGGGAGAGGACCAGGACGGCGTAGTCGGGGTGGTCGCCGCGGATGAATCGGGGCAGGCCAGGCTCGCCGCGACGGACGAGGCGTTCGTCGTTGAGGAGGTCAGCGATGGCGGCGGCGAGCACTGTGGCCAACGTCGGGTTGTCGGTGAGGCTTTCGACGAACGTGGTGAGGGCTCGGTCGACGTCTTCCGCCAGTTCGCGGGTGACGTTGGGGGTGTTGCGGAGGCTGTCGCCGGGGTCGGCGTAGCGGATTCCGTAGATCGGGGTGGCGCCCATCAGTCGGGGACTCCTTCTGTGACGTACGCGAGTTCGCGGAGGGTGATGGCGGGGTCGAGGTCGTCGTAGGTGACGGCAGCGGGGGCGACTTGGTCCCAGGTAGTCGGGTCAGGTCCCTCGGCGGCGGGGACGGCGTTCGCGTCGATGGCCCAGCCGCGGGCGGACCATGAGACGGTTCCGCCGACGATCTGGAAGAGGGGCCCGACGTTGTTGAGCCCGGCGAAGATGGATCCTCGAAAGTAGAAGCTGGCGAGGGGCTTGTCGTAGGTCGCGAGCAGCACGTCGAGCGCGGCCGCGTCGTAGTCCAGTCGGCCGGGGAGGAAGCGAATCGGAGGGAGCGCGAACTTGCCGTTGATTTCGTTAATGAGGACGGCGGAGGACGCTGCTACAGCGTTCGCGGGCGCCCCGTCATCGCGGATGTCGGTGTCGATCTTGTAGACCCGCTGGCCGCGCGCTGCGGGGTCGTAGCGGGCGGTGTACGCGGTGGCGAGGGCGTCGGTGTTCCATCGGCCGGTAGTGGCCGCGTCGGGCTGCGCCGTGGCCCAGGCGACTTGAACGATGTCGATGGCGTTGGCGACGGTCGAGCGCACCGACTGGTCGGAGGCGAGGGCGACGCGGGAGGCGGGGACGGTGAGCCCGTTCCCGGTGGCCTCGGTGACGACGAGTCCGTCGAGCCAGGTGAGGCGCAGGCCTGCGCCGACGGCCGCACGGCCGAAGTCGATTCGGTTGGTGTGCGGGACGTAATTGGCGTGGGTGAGCGGGTTGGCGGACCGGTACGCGAGGGCGATGAGGTCGAAGAGGTTGAGTCCCTCGCTGTACTGGTGACCCTTGAGCATCGCCGCGCCCGGGAAGTGCTCGATGCCATCGATGAAGGTCGAGGCGCCGTTCTCGAAGACGTCGTCTAGGCGCTCGCCTGGCGTCGCTGTCGGAGGCCAGTACCCGTTCCCGTAGCCGATGCCGTCAGGGTCGTTGACGGGTCCAGGCATGACGGCCTGGGCGAGGTCGGCTTGCGTGCTCGCGGCCGTGATCGCGGTGAACCAGACCGTAACCTCGCGGCCGGTGATGGGGTCGGTGACGGCGCCTCGGCGGGTCTGGACGTCGTTGATGCGGCCGCGGAAGATCGCGCGGACGGTGGGCGCGGGTCGCTCGACGACGATGGGCGCGCCGACGAGGTCGTTGTCGGTCGACCATGCGCCATCGGGGTCAATGACGGTCATGGATAGCGTCGTCGGCTCCGGCTCACCGAACGGGTCGTCGCGGCCCCAGGGCATAGCGAGGTCGGCGACGCCCACCAGCCCTCGGCCGTCGGTCCAGGATGCGGGCAGCGGCTCGCCGCTGATCGTAATGACGGGCGGGTCGGTCATGAGCGCCATGACGAACCTGCCGCGGTGAGGGTGCCTGTCTTGCGGGCGGAGTCGGTGAGTACCTTCCGGATGGTGCGGGCGGTGCCGTCGGGGTCGATGGCACCGTTGACGGTGATGTTGTAGGTGTCGCCCTTCTCGGGGCGGTCGCCGAATCGGTTGAGTCCGGCGAACTGGGCGGCGTAGGGGTCGCTGGTGGCGGTGGTGAGGGCCGTGGTGGTCGCGGCGAATCCGGTGGCCGCTTCCTCGGTGGTGAACGACATCATCCGCGACATCGCGACGGGGGCGACGTCGGCTTCGGCGACCATGCGGGATGCAGGGCCGGAGGAGAGGTCGGCCTGCGCGGAGGCGGCGGAGGCCTGGCCGGAGAACAGGTCGCCGAGGAAGCCGATGGCGTCCTGAATCCAGCCGATGGCGCCTTTGATGCCATCGATGAAGACGTCCCAGACGCCCGCGGAGGCGTCGCGGATGAAGTCGAAGACCCCGCCGACGATGTCTTGGATGGTGGTGAACGTGTTGGTGACGGTGTCGATGACGGTCTGCACGGCGGCGACGATGCCGTCGATGACCGATCGCACGACGGCCAGCACGGCGTTCCAGACGGCGTTGGCCACGGCCATCACCAGGTTCCACCCGGTGACGATGTTGGCGACCGCGCCGGTGATCCAGGTGACGATGGAGTCGATGACGGAGCCGATGAAGTCGAAGATGGCTTGCCAGATGGCCGCGACGATGGCCCAGTAGAGGTTCCAGACGGCGACGATGAGGTTGACGGCGCCGGTGATCCAGGCGACGACAGAGTCGACGATGGCGACGATGAACGAGACGACGGCGTCCCAGCCTGCGGCGAGGAAGGCCCAGAATCCGTTCCAGACCTCGACGATCCAGGCGACGGCGGCGTCGATTCCGGCGATGATCGCGGTCCAGGCGGCGGCGATCCAGTCGACGATGCCCGTCCAGACGTCGGCGACGACGCGGGACACCTCTTCCCAGTTCTCGATCAGCCAGAAGATGGCGGCGACGATGAGCCCGATGGCGACGATGATGGCCAGGATGATCCAGGTAATGGGGTTCGCGAGCCAGGCGGCGTTCTGCGCCCACTGGGCGGCGGTCTGGATGGCCTGCACGGCGGCGTAGACCTTCATTGCGGCGCTGATAACGGTGACGGCTCCCGCGGCCGCTGCGAGGGCGATGGCGGCGGGGCCGAGGATCGGCGCGAACTCGCGGAGCCCTTCGAGGATGGGGGTGATGACGGGGAGCGCCTGCGCGGCGATGTCGGTGAAGGTGGTTTCCACGGTGCGCTGGAACGCGACGAGGGCTTGCTGCGCGCCGCCTTCGACCGTCTCCGAGAGGCGGGTCGCGGCGCCGTCGACCTCGCCGAGTCCGGCGACTGCGGTGGAGGGGTCGAGGGCGAAGAGGGCGTCGCCGAGGTCTTCGGCTTTCGTGCCGAAGAGGGCGACTGCGGCCGCGTTGCGGGCGACGGGGTCGCTCATTCCGCGCAGGCCGTCGAGCACCTGGTCAAGGCCAGCGGATGCGCCCTCGCCGCCCGCGGCGATCTGGGCGGTAGCGGCGGCGGCGTCCATCCCGAGCGCGGCGAATCCTGCCGCGCTGGCGGTGCTGCCGTCGGTGGCACGGATCTGGAATTCCTTGAGCGCGTCGGCGACCATGTCGGTGTTCCGAGCGCCGGCGTCGAGCCCCTGATTGATGAGGCCGGTGGCGGTCTGCCCGTCGAGTCCGAGGCGTTCGAAGAGGGCGGGGTACTCGGTGAAGGTGTCGAGGAGGTCGTCTCCGGCGCGCTGGTTGGACTGTAGGCCGACGGTGATGATGTCGAGCGCTTCCTGCGCGTCGGACGCCATGCCGGTCTTCATCAGCTGGCCGACGGCGGTGGTGGTCGCGCCGAGGTCCTGGTCGAAGGTGGTGGCGAGGTTGGAGACGTCCTCGGTGATCTTGGAGACGGTGTCGTCGGACGCGGTCGCCATGTCGGGGATGTTCGTGACGACGCCCTGAATGGCGGTGTTGAGGGAGTCCAGGCCCTCACCGATGCCCTCGGCGTAGAGGTCGCCGGTGATTTCGCCGTAGCGGGCCGCTTCCTCGGCCGGGATGCCCAGCTGGGCGGTGAGCTTGGCTTGCGCGGATTCGATGTCGGCGGCGCCGATGAATCCGGCGATGAGCGCGGCCCCCGCGACCGCCCCGGCGACGGCAGTGGATTTCTGCCAGACGTCGACGGCGGCCGCGTGGTCCTTGAGCGCCTTTACGCCCTCGACGGCGTCTCCGATGATGCGGATGGCCAGAATGGCGGTCTTACCCATCGGAGTCCTCTCGGGTTAGTAGGTAGTAGGCGGTGATGATGTTTTCGTCGCTCTCCTGCGCCCAGGCGGAGGGCATGGTGCCCGTCCGGAGGGCGATCTTGACTAGTAGCTCGGAGACGCTGCCGTCGTCGTGTCTTCCCCCAGGCCGCCGACCTCCGTGTCGGAGTCCTGGTCGATGTCGTCGGGGTCCGGGGTGACGACGTCGGTGACCTCGGAGACGAACTCGTCCCAGCTGCCGGAGTAGAGGCCCACGCGGCGGGCGGCGTTGAACGCGCGGAACGGCTGCATCTTGAGCGCGTTCTCCTTGAGCCCGCCCCACTTGCGGTTCTTCTTGAGCACGTTCTCGAACTCCAACGTGTCCTGAAGCGTCGGGGTGACCTCGATGTCGGGGCGGCCGTCGAGGAACGAGATGGTGAGGGTCTTCTTGGATGCCATGAGTTGGCCTACTTTCCGTTGATTTGGTGGATGACGGTGTCGGTGATGAAGTCCTCATAGACGCGAATCCATTGGCCTTCGGAGTTCCGTGCACCTCGGGAGAGGAACGGGTTGGCGGCGATGTGCCGACGGCCCCAGCCCCAGTGGATGGGGAGCGCGTACGGGACTCGAGCGGTTCCGGCGCGGATGACGCCCGCGGCCTTCGTGCCCGCCGACCGGATAGTCGCGGCGAGTCGGCCGCTGCGCGACGGGGCGAGTTGCGCGGATGCTTCGGCCGCGATCTTCGCCGCGTCGGCGTTGGCCTGTTTGAGGTCGGAGAGGTCGTCTCCGGCTTTGCGGAGGGTGGAGCGGAGTTCGCGCCATCCTTCGATCCGGATGGCCTCTTCGCTCATCAGTCGACGACGACGGGGGTGGGCTCGCCGACGAGGGGGAAGGTGAAGTCGGAGGTGTTGCGCTTCTTGACGTCGCCGCCGACGGTGAGCGGTCGCACCTTGACCGAGCCGGACCAGGCGCGGCGCCCGGCGGTGGAGTCCGGCTCGAACTGGAACGGGACGACGGTCGAGCGGTTCTCGAAGCACCAGTCTTCGAGGGATTCGAGGTCGTAGTCCTGCATGACGGTGCCGGACAGTTCCCAGGTGGTGGTGTCGTCCCCGGCGAGGATGTCGCCGGAGAGGACGGGGATGTCGTCTTCGGAGTCGACGGACGGGGTGAGCGCGGCCTTGGTCAGCTGCGCGGCGAACTCGATGGGCGACGCGGTTTCGCCGAGCTTGAGCGAGCCGGGGCCGAGGATGTTGGACTTGACGGGCACGGTGGTCCTCCTAGAAGGTCTGGTCGGTGGTGAGGGTGAGGGTGAAGCCGGGGAGCTTCTGCCCGCTGAGGGGCTGGTACTGCGCGGGCTTGCCCTTGAGCAGCGGGAGCCGCGACAGTTCGAGGGCGTGGATGATGGCGTCGATGCGGGTCCAGGCGGCGACGTAGTTGTCGGCCGGTCCCGCGATGACGTTGACCTCCCACTCGATGGCGACGTCGTAGAACGATTCGGTCCAGTCGAGGTTCGGGAGGGAGACGACGACGCACCCCTCGCGGGCGGCGGAGGCGGCGTCGCCGAGGTCGATGGTGGCGGTGACCTTGGCGAGGTCGGCGTCGGCGAGTGCTGCGGCGATCAGGTCGCGCAGTTCGAGGGCGGCGGTGAGGCGGGGGGCGGTGTCGGGCACGGTCAGAGTCCCATCACGAGGAACGGTCGGAAGAGGTCGTACGCGGCCGCGAGGGGGTTGCGGCTGATGCGCATGGGGGCGACGTCCAGGCCCTCGAACGACGTGATGCCGTTGCGGGAGGCCTTGCGGAAGTAGAGGTCGGCGCCGACTTCGAGCACCGCGCGCGCCCGGATCGCGGTGGGGACCGCTCCGGGCGCGCCGACCAGGAATCCCGCGACCAGCGCCTCGGCTTCCGCCGCGGACTCGGTGGCGAATTCCTTGTCTTCCCCGAGGGCTTGGACGTACCAGTCCAGCGCCTTCGTGGTGGGTGCTTCGGGGTCGGCCATCGTGGGTTAGACCCCGGCCGGGATGTCGAGCGGGAGCAGGGCGGTGGGGAACTCCTCGGTGACGCTGATCTCGCCCCAGAGCGAGAACTGCTTGGTGAGGTTGATGATGTTCTCGTCCTGCAGCTGGAACGGGGCACCGGCCGATTCGAGGGTGGTCATGGCGACCGGGTCGAAGAACGTGGCGGTGCGGGCCGGGGCGCCGCGGAGCAGCTTGACCGGGATGTTGGCGATGTTGCCCTCGGGTCCCTTGGCGTTGATGGAGCCGGTGACGTTGACGCCGGTGCCGTAGACGTTCATCAGGTTGTGACCGGCGCCGTCTTCGAGGCGGTAAAGGGTCTTGAAGATGTCGGCGGACACGGCGAGGCCGTCGATGGTGAATCCGCGGTCCTCGTAGGCGAGGGCGCCGTCGACGATGAGGTCGAGCCAGTCGGCGCTCTTGAGGTTCGGGAGGGTGATCGCGGTGGAGAGTTTGTTCCCCGCGACCTTCTGCGCGGCGAGCAGGGCCAGGAACTTACCGCGCACGTAGGCCTCGGTCTGGTTGGCGTACTTCATCTGAAGCGCCTTGTAGGTGGTGTTCAGCACGGGAACGGTGGCGCGCTGGATGTCCTTGCGGCTGAGCTCGATCCAGCCGCCGAAGACCTTGATGTCGGCCGTCTCGGTCTCGAATTCGATCTTTCCGGGGCCGGTGAGGTCATCGCCCTCGTTGACCTGTTCGCCGACGGCGGTGGTGTCGGTACCGGGCTTGAGCTGGTAGTACTCCAGCTTGAGGCCCTTCTCGGGCAGGGTGCCACGGCCGAACATGTTGATGGTGCGGCGGGGCTTGTCGACCTGGCGGATGGCGTCGGGCAGCCAGGCGTTCTGCGGCGCGGTGTCGGCGAGCACGCCACCGGTGTAGTCGCGGTGGAAGGTGACGGCCGCGTCCTCGCCCTCGGCGACGGCCTTGAGGTAGTCGCCCATCGTGCGGTACTGGGGGCCGGCGGTGGTGGGCGGCGCGGACGCGGCGAGGCGGGCGAACAGGTCGCGGGCGAGGGCTTCGTCGCGGGTCTGGAACATCGTCTCAACGTCCTCGCGGGTGATGGTGTCGGTCACTGGGTTGTGCCTTTCGTTGGTGGTGACGGGGGTGGAGGGGTCGTCGTGCCGGACGGCGGAGACCTTGGCATCGAGGTAGGCGGGGGTGGGGGTGACGGAGAATTCGCGGACACGAACGACGGTGTGCTCGACGGTGCCGTCTTCGCGGGTGACGAACTCGATGGGTTCGAAGCCGATGGAGAACGAGTCGATGACGCCGTCTCGGAGCAGGGTGTAGGCGTCCTCTCCGGTGGCGGTGCGGCTGATGGTGCCGGTGATGTCCATTCCGGATGCGGTGCGCTCGGATCGGGTGATGCGCCCGATGGGCTCGCGGTGCAGGTAGAGCACCTTGGCCGTGTCGATGTCGCGGAACTCGCACGCGGGGTTGAACGTCTCGCGGAAGCCCCATCGTTCGTAGATTTCGCCGAACGGGACGCCGATGCCCTGGACCTCGCGCGTCTCGGCCGAGACGGAACGGATCTGGATGTCGCGCGTCTGGAAGCCGACGCGGGGGTCGTGCTCGATGGTGGTGGTCATGGGCTATTCCTTCGGGGCGATGGCGTTGACGGGGGTGGCGGTGGCCTCGCCGATGTCGAGGGGATTGGCCTTCGGCTGGGCGGCGCGCTGTTCGTTGGTGAGCGGCGGCAGGCCCTCGATGGCGCGGACTTCGTCGACGGTGAGGAATCCGGCATTGATGGCGGCAACGTGGCCCTCGTAGCGGCTCTTGGTGTCGGAGCGAAGCAGGGCTTCGAGCTTGAATCGGGCGACCGAGCCGCGCGGGATGATCGCGGTGGCGAATTCCTCCATCGGCCGAAGCACCTTCATCAGCGAGAATCGGACGTAGCCGATCCATTCCTGTTCGACGTTGGAGTAGGTCTGCGAGTTGCCCTCGACGGCCGCGAGGAACAGCGACGCGGGCACGCCGAGCAGGCGCGCCATCTTGGTCGTGTTGAACTGCTGGGTTTCGAGGAACTGGACGTCACTGGGCTTGAGCATCAGGGGCGAGTAGGACAGGCCCTTGCCCATGACGCGGATGCGTTCGTTTGCGCCGAATGCGGCGGTGCCGTCGGGGATGGTGCGGGGGCTGCCGTCGGGGTTGCGGCCGTACCAGACGTGTTTGTACATGTCGGCCTGGCCGGGGCCGAGTTCCTGGTCGGTGGTGAGCACGCCGTCGGGCATGTTCGAGTCGGAGAGCCACTGGGCGCCGTAGTCGCGGGCATCGAGGGCGCCGGTGACTTCCAGCTGCGCGGCCTGGATGGGGCCGAGGCCTCGGGCGAGCCCCGGCACGGTGAGGAACTTGATGTGGTAGAGGTCGCGCTTGGTGAACTCGCGGCCGAGGTGGAGGTAGCTCGTGCGGGGCTTCTCGCGGGTACGGTCGACCTTGACCGTGACCTCGGTGGGGTTGAGCGGGTAGGCGTCGACGATGACGCCACGGTCGTCGCGCACGAGCCGGATGAACGCGTTTCCGTCGATGTACATGGACATGACGACGTATTCGATCCACTCGGAGAGGCTGGCGTCGACGTCGGGCTGATCGAGGATCGCGGGGACCGGGCGGGAGACGTTGCCGCGGTAGACGCCGAACGACAGCTGGCTCGCGGCCGTGGCGTGGATGCGCAGTCCGGAGTAGATGTCGGAGAGGGTGAGGGCGCGGTCGGTGCTGAACGCGGAGAGACGCTGCGAGCGGTCCGGGACCGTGATCGGGGTGGCGCCGGAGTCGCGGCGCTGGATGCCGTGCTGCCGCTCAAGGCCGGGGAAGATTGCCATGCCGAGAACTGTCGAGGTCGGCCCCGCGCACCGCCGAATCTCGACGCCTGTTCGGTTCCCTGAGATTCCCTGAGATACCCGGACGTTCCGATTCGGCGGCGCCGCTTAGCCCAGCTGCATGCCCATCTTCGCGGGCATGTGGTCGATGCCCCACGACGACAGATTCGCCGCTTCGAGCGCGCTGATGGAGCCGACGGATTTGGTGCGGCCGAAGACCCACGCTCCATCGCTGATCCAGCGGCGCGTGGCGAGTTCTGCGGCCGCTTCGAGCGCCGGATGCGGCCGGTAGCGCCAGGTGGCGCCCTTCGGGTTCACGATGCCGCTGAGGGTGTTCTGGCAGGCGGCGGAGACGGACGCGGAGTCGAGGTCGACCAGGCGGAGCCCTGCGCGTTTCGCGGCGTCGTAGAGCGCCGCGGAGGGGCCGACGCGGTCGATGGCCACGGGGGCGTTGTCGTACTGGGTGCAGATGTTGATGAGGTAGTCGATGCCCCAGTAGGTGCCGAGGCCGTGACCGCCCTCGGGGATGGCGGTGACGACGATGTCGCCGATGCGCTGCGACACGGTGATGGTGGTGTCGACGCCGTCGACGCCGGTGGCCGCGCCGAAGCACATGGGGCCGATGGGGATTTCGAGGTCGAACGCGGCGTTCTTCCACGGTCCGGCCGGGAAGATGCGTTCGGTGGCGCCGGTGCGACGGTTGCCGTAGGCGCGGGCGAACTCGCCAAGGGGCAGCTTGCCGCGCGCGTCTTTCAGGGTCTCCATATCGAGGATGTGCCCGAATCCGGGGTGTCGGCGCGCGACGGTGACCAGGTCGTCGGCGTCGTCGCCCTCCCAGAGCCCGAAGTCGATGACGCACGTGCGCGGATCCTGCATCGCGCGCGCTTGCTCGATCTCGCGGTTGAAGAACGTCGACTCGACGGTCCCCTCGGTGCTGATGATCCACAGCTGGGGTTGCTGGCCGATGAGCATGCGCCGTGTGGTGGTGGTCGGCACGATGGCCTGAAGCAGGGCGTCCCCGGCTAGCTCGGTGTGCGCCCATGCCTCATCGACCGAGTTCCGGTCGGATTGCTTCGAGTGCAGCGACTCCGGGCTCGGCGGGTGCGGCGAGAACGTCGAGCCGTTCACGAACGTCAGTGCTTCGGAGCCGTTGGTCAGGCGCCGGTGAGCCATCCGCTTCAGACGGGACTCGACGAACGTGTCGGACATCTCGCGCCACTTGCTGGATGCGTGCTGCCCGGTCTGCGCGGTGTACCAGGCGCGCCGATCCTGGCCGGAGAGAGCCACCTGGACGTTCCCGGCGAGGTCGAGGGCGGTCTTCCCCGCCTGGCGCTGCACCGTGAGGAGAACCTTGGTGTACCAGAGCATGCCGTCGTCATCGACCTCGCCCGCGACGTCGGCCGCGAATCGCTGCCACGGGATGAGCGGCCGCTTGAGGAAGCTCGACGCGGCGGCGACGTGGGTTCCGTAGGTCGCGCGGTTGAGGTTACGCGGGGTCGCTAGCCGAGGCTCCGGCATTCCGGGGTACATGGCTGAATGCAGCAAGGAGTTCCTTTTCGGCTTCGGTGAGGTCATCGGGGTTGGCGTCTTCGCGGCCTTCGAGTTCGCGCATGATGCCCTGCAGGCGCTCGACGTCGGCCGCGACCGAGCGGCCCTTGCCGTTCCCGCGGTCGATGGACTCGGCGAGAGAGCGGCCCGTCTCGGCGAGCACGAGCCGGAACATGGTCAGCGGCTCCTTCTGGGCCAGATCGGCGACGAACGTGTCGAACGCTTCGCGAAGGGGCGATTTCGGCCCGGTCTGCGCCGCTTCGGGACCAAACAGGGTGGGATGCGTCACGGCTTTTTTCCTTCCCGAACTGGGCTTTTTTTATTTTGGTTGTGGGGGGGATGGGCGGTGGGACGCGGGGCTCCCTGGCCGTCTCGAACCAGAAAAATCGGGGTCACCACGGCCGAACTCCGCTCGATTTGACAGTCGGCGCGGGTTGTGCTGGGGTGACCGACCAATACACCGGGGTTGGTCCGGCGCCGCTCTGGTCGGTGGGCTTGGCCAGGGCCAGGCCCGAGGCGTACCACCGCGCGATCTGGACCGACTGAGCCGACGGGCGCATGGTGCGTGCGCGCTCTTCGACGATGGCGCGGCCCGGGTCGATGGTGATGAGCGGGTAGCGCAGTAGCTGATAGAGGGCGAGCTTGGTGGGGCTCGGGATGGCGTGGATGATCCACGTGGTAGAGCGCGAGGTATGCCGCATGGCACGCTCGATGGCCCCCTGCCTGGCCGCGATGGCGATGTCACGGATGTGTTCGGGGTAGGTGTGGCTGCGCTCGGGCTCTCGGGGCATCAGCGCGCGAGCGATGACGTCGAGGTCGACGATGGTGTCGGCAGGGGTCGCCTGGTCGCGGACGTACCGGGACTTGCCCGCCGCGGGTGGCCCCATGACGACGCGGATGTCGACGCCGTGCCCCTGGATGAGCCGGTTGGATCGTTGCGTGTTGCAGGCCCGGCAGGCGGGGCGCAGGTTGTCCATCGTTTCGAGCCCGCCGAAGCTGTAGGGCATCACGTGGTCTTTGGTGGTCGCGACCCTGGTGCAGTAGGGGCCTCGGAGCCAGCAGGCAGTTCCGTAGACCTCGAGAACCTTTTGCGTGACCGCGGTGGACTCGCGGCCGCTGCGCCTAGCCACGCTGCGCCCCTCCCCCGCCGTCGGCGTTCTCGGTGCACCAGCGGTGCACGTCGCCCCAGGCGTAGCGCACTGATCGGCCGACCTTGGTCCACCGCGGCCCCTTCTTGGCGTGGCGGAGCTTGGCCAGGTAGGCGACGGTGACTTGCAGCCATTCGGCGACGTCCTCGGGCGTCGCGAGGGGCTGGGGCTTAGCCAAGGTTGGATTCCTCTTCGGCCTCTCGCGGATCGGCCGGGGCGAACACGAGGGCGGCGACGGCGGCGAGCGTCGCGGCGGTGGTGCCGATCCAGAGCCAGACTCGGGAAGGAATCAGGATGTAGGTCCACATGACGGCGGCGGCGGCGAGCGTGGGCACGACGGGCAGGGCCTCGGGGGCGTTCACAGCGCGTTTCCGATGCCGTCGAGGGCCGCGGTGACGCCCCGGCCGTTCTGAGCCCGCACAGCGGCGTCGGCGGTCGCGTAGTCGATGGCGGCGGTTGCTCGGGCGACGCGCTCGAAGCTGGCGGAGCGGACGGCGGTGTCGAGTTCGTCGGCGAGGGCGTCGAGGGAGTCAGTGCGGAGGTCTTCGGCGGTGAGGTTGACGGCGGCTTCGGCGACGATGGCGCGGGCTTCGGCGCCGACCTCTCCCTGCTCATCGACGGCCGCGAGAGCCTTGAGGACGATGGCGCGGGTGTCTTCGGCCATCCGGTGCCGCATCATCGCGAACGCCTGCGCTGCGCGGTGCAGCTGGACCTCGAAGATGATGCGCTTGCCCGCGCTGATCCAGACCTGGCCCATGCCGACGTCGTAGATGCCGCGCTCGACGAACGTGCGCACGAGCCGGAGCGTCTGCGCGTGGCTATCCATCAGCCGGTGAGCGTCGAACGAGTCGGCGTAGATGGCCTCATCGGCGAACATGACGGCGAGTTCGGTGAGATCCTTCGTGATCGACACGACGTCCCACGTCGGCCGCTTGCGGTTCCGGACGGACTCGGATGGCTTGGTCATTACATGGCTCCATTCAGCAGGTTTGCCGCGATAGCGGCGGCTGGGACGAACGCGACGGCGAGAGCCGTAGCGGCGATGGTGAGCACGAGCACGAAGGCGACGTGCGAGGGGCGGATGCCGGAGTCGTTCACAGCACCTCGCCCTGGGCGTTGTAGGCGATGCCGTCGAAGACCATTTCGTCACGGCTGCGCTCTCCGCAGTGGACGCACCGGCCATTGATGGGCGCGTACTGGCAGCGGATGCCTCGACGCTGCGGGAACGCCTTGCAGAGCGCGTTCGAAGCGCTCAGCGCATCCGCCGCGTCGCGGAGCGACCCCGCGACGTCGAAGACGGCGCCAGAAGACGCGCCGCGTAGCGGCTCACTCTTACGCCCTTGACCTTCCGTGCGCTCGCGCGCACGCACGTCGTTAGGTACGTAAGTTTCTTTATCAACGTAGGTAGAAAGTTCTAAGGGTGTTTTGGGTGACGCCGGTGACACCGGCCCGGTGACGTGGGTGTCACCGGGTGACGCTGACGTCACCGGGTCTGAGTCGGCGCTCTGGGCATCACCGGGTGACGTGGGCGTCACCGGGTCAAGCGCCACCTCCGGAGCCGCCGCAGGCTCGCATTCGGGGTGAAAGAATCGCGTCTGGAAGCTCTTCGGCATGGCCTTGCCGCACTTGCGACACAGCAGCTTGTGGCCGCGTGAGCCGTCACAGTGGGGCGGGCACTTGAGCACGAAGTGATAGAGGTTCGGCCGGTCGTAGTGCGCAATCTCGGCCGTGCCGCCGTGCTGGATGTCGCGGACAATCTCGCCGAGCCGGATGAGTTCGGTGAGCGACCGCTGGACCTGCCTGTCACTCACTCGGGCGTAGTGCGCGAGCGTGGGCACAGTGGGCCACGCGCCGCCGTCTCCGTCGTGGTTGGCGATGCCGACTAGGACGGCGATGTCGGTGGAGTTGCGCGAGCGGGAGTGGTGCATGGCGATGGCCATGGCCTCGACGCTCATGCGGTGGGCTTCCGGATATCGGAGCGGTCGAAGACATAGGCCCCCGTTGGCCCGTCCAGCTGCGCGAGAGGGTGCAACCGGCCATCGCGGACCATGCGGATGACGGTGGAGCGGTCGCGTTCGAGGATCGTCGCGACGTCGGCGGCGCCGATGAGCTGGCCTGGCCAGATCAAACGCGGGTCAAATTCAAATCCGTCGTGTGTCACGGGATGAACTAAAGCATGCCAGCCGTGTAACTACAATTCCGTAGTTTCTAGCTCCGCCTCAATTGTTGCGCGCTCGCGCTTCCACCGCCATAATTGCGGCATGACGATCATGGGGAGTTCCGAGGGTTCGATGACCGCCTACGAGTTCACGCTCGGCGACAGACTGCGCAAGGCGCTGCAAGTCGCAGACGTGAGCACGAAGGAGATGGCCGAATACCTCGGTATGAGCGAGTCGAGCCTGAGCCACTGGATGAGCGGTCGCACGACTCCGAAGAAGATGGCGGTGCGGATGTGGGCGCTGCGCACTGGCGCGCCGATTCAGTGGCTGGAAACAGGAAACGCCCCCCAGCCCGATAACGGGCCGGAGGGCGGCGGAGTGCACCCCCTCGGACTTGAACCGAGAACCCACTGATTAAGAGTCAGTTGCTCTGCCGATTGAGCTAGAGGTGCGTTTCGGACCGGGTTTTTCACTTCCCGAACCGAGGGATTACATTACCAGCACCCTGGCGGGGGATGTCAAATCGAGCCGGAGCCGCCTCGGGTGACCCCCTCCACTATCGTGGGATCGTGACCTACGAAGACGATCTCCGCCTGGCCCTCCGACTCGCCGATGCCGCCGACCGGATCTCGCGGGATCGGTTCCTCTCGATGGATCTCGTGGTCGACACCAAGCCCGACCGCACCCCCGTGACGGATGCCGACAAAGCTGTCGAAGAGGCGATCCGCGGCCTGCTCGCCACCGAGCGGCCCGACGACTCGATCGTCGGCGAGGAGTTCGGCACGCAGGGCGAGTCCGCTCGGCAGTGGATCATCGACCCGATCGACGGCACGGCGCACTTCATGCGCGGCGTGCCGATCTGGGCGACGCTGATCGCGCTCGCGGTGGACGGCGTGCCCGTTGTGGGCGTCGTCTCGGCTCCCGCGCTCGGCAAGCGCTGGTGGGCCGCCACGGGCTACGGCGCCTGGGTGGACGAATCCGCCGGCGCGGTCGGACACATCGATCTACCCGACGAACTCACGGGAGTGCTGGCGGCGCCGATCCTGGAGGAGCCGCGGCGCATCCACGTCTCCCGCGTGTCCGAACTCGCCGACGCGACGTTCAGCTACAACAGCATCCAGCAGTGGGACGGCGCCGGGCGCCTGCCGCAGCTGCTGGAACTCGCGAGGACGGTCTGGCGCGACCGCGCCTATGGTGACGCCTGGCCGTACATGCTCGTCGCAGAGGGGCTCATCGACGGCGCCGGGGAGTTCGACCTCAAGCCATACGACATGGCGGCCCTGGTGCCGATCGTCGAAGAAGCCGGCGGGCGGTTCACCTCGGCCGACGGCGAGGTCGGCCCGTGGCACGGCAGCGCCGTCGCGACCAACGGTCTGCTGCACGAGCACGTGCTCGACATCATCAAGCGGAGCTGATCGTGTCGGTTCGTCGCGCGCTCGTCGGCGCTGCCCTCTGCGCATCCGCGCTGATGCTCGTCGGCTGCGCCGGATCGGCGACCGCCGAGCCTGCCGTTCGCGACACCGGCGGTGCGATCGTCGCGGCCGGCGACTCGGACGTCTTCTCGCTGCAGGTCGGCGACTGCTTCGTGGAACCCGACATCGACTCGGTCAGCGACGTCGAGGTCGTCCCGTGCGACGACGGATTCGACCTGCAGATCTACAACGCATTCGCACAACCCGGAGCCGAATACAGCACCGACGACACCCTGAAAGCGCAGGCGGATGCGGGCTGCGAGCCGGCGTTCGATGCGGCGATCGGAATCGCGTTCAGCGATTCCGTCTTGGAGTACCGCAGCCTGGTGCCGTCCGAGATCAGTTGGAACCACGGCGATCGCACCATTCTCTGCGCTGTGTACGATCCGGCCGGCGCGTCGACCGGCACACTCCTGGGTTCCGCTCGCTGAACGCGAGCGCCGAGGGGCTTGACGCCTCGCCGAAGCGCGCTCACGCTGGACTCAGATCGGCGCAGGGGGGCGCCACCGCCGTCCAGGACCCGAGGATTCCGATGAGCCAGACCCCCCGCGACTCCGCGCGCAACGGCGCCAGCGGAGTCCGCTCCCGCACCGTGCGCCCGCCGCTCGATTTCTTCGAGCGCCTCCGCCGTCAGTCGGCGCTGCTGGCCGTGGCCGATGAGTTCGCCGTAGCGGAACCCACTGAGCTCAATCGCACGATCGAGGCCGCCTTCCGCGGCTTCACCCTCGCCTCGGATCGCGCGATCGACGTGACTGCGTCGGAGGACGGATCGACGCTGGGATGGCTGCGTCCGATCGGCTCGCTCGCCCTCCTGGTGACGCAAGACTGCCCGCCGCCCCTGGTCGTCGAGCACCTGGCCGCCGCACTCGCCGCGATGAACGCGGTCTCGATCGCCATCGAGCCGCGCCAGCGCGAGGTCCTGGCGCCGCTGCTGCACGAGCTGACGCACTTCCTGCCCGACGCGTTCGCGGAACTCGAGGTGGGTCCGCACGCCGAGTACCCGGCGGATGCCACGGTGGTCGCGTTGCTGCCCGGTCTCCTGGTCTTCTCCGCTGCACCGCCCATCGCCTGGGAGACGGCGGCCGACACCCCGGCCGAGCGCGTCGCGCTGCTCGAGCGGTACAGCCGGTTCCGTCAGCTGGAGGTGCCGCCGCGACGCTGAAGATCCTCGGCGGCCGGCAGGTCTTCGGCGCCCAGGCGCAGCGTCCGATCGACGATCCGGTCGGCGGTGCGACGCAGGCTGACCCGGTTCGCGCGCGCGTGTCGCCGCAGCACCTCGAACGCTTCGTCCGTCGAGATCCGCGCGGTCACCGAGAGCACTCCTTTCGCCTGCTCGATCACGATCCGGCTCTCCAACGCGCGTTGCAACTGCTCGGTCATCACCGTGCTCTCCCGGAGCAACCGCTCCTGCAGGATGCCGATGGTCGCCACATCCGCCAGCCCCTGCACAACGGCGAGGTCGGCGTCGCTCAGGGCGCCGGGCGTCGTATCGAACAGGTTCATGGAGCCGATCACGGCACCGCGCAGGTGCAGCGGAATGCAGTGCACCGCTCGGAAGCCCTGCCCGAGTGCGGCGTCGCGGAACACCGGCCACGCATCGGCATCGCGCTCCAGGTCCTCCAACGAGAACGCGCGTCCGGTGGCGAAGCTGTCCAGGCACGGCCCGGAGCCGGCGTTCAACTGCATCACCTCGACGAAGTCCGCCTGCTCGCTGGTGGAGGCCACGAGCTGCAGGCCCGCCCCGCTGCCGTCCAGCATCATGCCACCCGCGGTCACGCCGGCGATCTCGACGCAGTCGAGCACAAGACCGTGCAGCAGGTCGACGACGTCGTAGTCGTCCGTCAGCGAATCCGCGACGGTGACGAAGGACCGGATGATGCGCGACTCGCGCGAATCCGCGGTCACCGGCGCACGGCCTGACGCCTCGCGATGAATCGGCTGGTGATCACGGCAGCTCCCGGAAGTCGAGGGTGCGTGCCACGACGTCGCGGGCGACGTCCGTGGAACTGCGACCCGTGGCAAAAGCGTACGCCCGCAATCGCAGCAGCGCCTCTGCCGCGGTGACATCGAGCTGGGCGAGGATCATTCCCGTCGCCTGGTGCACCTCTCGGCGCTCCGCCATCCCGGCCGCGACCGAACCGATCTCGTCCGCGCTCGACGCCTCCGCGGCGCGGCGCAGCGCCGGCTCGGCGACGTCGGCGACGAGCTCCATGGCGGTGGCGACCGCACGGTCTCCGAGCGGCCCCTCGGTGTCGCGGTACAGATCGACCACGCCGACCGCCGAGCGTCCGGCGAGGATGGGAAAGGCGAACAGTGCCCGGATGCCGCGTTCGAAGGCGGCCGGGCCGAGGATCGGCCAGCTCTGCACACCATCGGGGCCGATACTCGACGCGAGCACCGAACGGCCCGAGCGCCAGGCCTGCACCTGCGGACCTTCACCGAGGTCGAACTGCAGCTCGGCGAGCTGCGCCGCCGTCGCGTCGCTCGCGGCGACGAGGAGCGACGGCACGGTGTCGACCGATCCGACCGAGATGGCGGCTCCCGTGATGGGGATGCGTTCGAGGAACGGCGCGCACAGATTCGTCAACATGTGACACCGATTCCTCGTCGCGCGAACTCCCGAGCGGCGAAGGCGTACCCCCACGCTACTCCCCCGAACCGGGCCGGACGGCCGATGCAGAAGGCGAGGACGCAGAAGAGGCCGCCCCGAAGGACGGCCTCTCTGGACGATTCGTGCGTGTGACAACGACCGGTGGTGGAGATGGGGGGAATTGAACCCCCGTCCATCGCTGTAATTCTGCGCCTTCTACGGGTGTAGCCGATATAAGCGTTCTGCTCGGCTCCGACCTTTTCCATCGGCGATTGGATCGACGAGCCCAGCCCGAGTTCGAGTCCCGCGTCGCCCTCTGGCGTAACGACGCAGCAAGTCCCCTAGATGACGCCAGGCTCCGGAGCGGGAACACACTCACGGACTGACGGACTATCTACTCTGGCTTAGGCAGCGAGAGCGAAGTCGGCGCGCTTGGAATTGGCACCTATTGTTTTGCAAGGATCGTTAACGAGATAACCCTGCGTCCTCGACCCGCTTCTCGCAGTTTTGCAGGCAATGTCGAAACCGATCATCCCCCTGCGCACTCCGCCGCCCCGAGGGCCGACCGGAAGTGGGTCGTTGTCACACGCTGTCGAATTGTCGTCGGCCGACCCGAAGGCCGAGCCGCTGCCGCGAGCGGACGGATCCGCGATGGCAGAGAACCATCATACGACGAAAACTCGCCGCGCGAGTGCCGGGGAACGATTGGTAGCGTTCGGTACATGCCCGCCGCCTCCGCTCCCGTCGTCGTCGTCACCGGAGCCACCGCGGGCCTCGGCTACTTCACGGCGGAGCAGCTCGCCGCCGAGGGAGCCCGCGTTGTGCTCGCCGCTCGCTCGGCGGAGCGGTCGGCCCGTGCGGCCGACGGCATCCGAGCACAGGTTCCCGGCGCCGACGTCCGTACGGTTCGGCTCGACCTCGCCGATCTGGATTCGGTGCGCCGCGGCGCCGCCGAGCTGAGCGAGCTCGGCCCCATCGACGCCTTGGTGAACAACGCCGGCGTGTTGGGCTCCGCGCGTCGCGCCGAGACCGTGGACGGGCACGAGTTGATGTACGGCACCAACCATCTGGGCCACTTCGCGCTCACCGCGCTCGTGCTGCCCGCACTGGCGGCGGACGGACGGGTGGTCCACCTCGGCAGCATCGCCCGCCGCTTCGTCCGGCGGAACGAAAGCGATCGCGAGAGCCGGCGCTACCGCAGCTTCCGGAGCTACTGCCGCTCCAAGCTCGCGGTGATGCTGACCGGCTTCGAATTGGCGCAGCGGATGCGGGAGGCGGGCCGCACGCAACTCAGCATCGTCGCGCATCCGGGATACGCCGTCGACGAGCTCTCGGAACGCCGCGCCGCCCTCCCCGATGCCGCAACCGGCACGGCCCTCTCCCGCGCCTTGCACTCCCTCTTCGCCCAGGGCAAGGACGCCGGCGCGGAACCGACGGTGGCCGCGGCGATCGGAGCGGATGCTCGCAGCGGCGACTTCCTCGGCCCCAGCGGCTGGCAGCAACTGCGCGGTACCCCGGTGCCGGTGTTCGCGCGACCGCACGCCCACGACCGCCGCGCCGCCGCACGCCTCTGGCGAGACTCCGAGGAGGCGACGGGCGTCCGCTTCGACCTCTGATCGCGAAATTTCGCGAGATTCGGTGCTGCGGACGACGTGCGATGCCGCGGCGGCGCATCTCGTCCGTAGCACGGCACATCAGTAGCACGGCACGTCAGTAGCACGGCACATCAGTAGCACGGCACATCAGTAGCACGGCACGTCAGTAGCACGGCACATCAGTAGCACGGCACATCCGCAACGCGGCATCTCGCAATCGAGAACGTCGCCCAGAGCTAGTCCAGCTCGACCAGGCGCGCGCGGAGGCGCGCGAGCTGCTCGTCGCTCAGTCCGTGCGCGCGCAGGTAGTCCGCAGCGGAGCCGTAACGCTGCTCGACGGAGTCGAGCGTCCCGGCGAGCACCTCCCGCGGACTCGCTCCGAGCAGGGCAGCGAGATCGACTCCGTCCGGAATCGGCAGGCTCCGCATCGTCTCGAGCATCCCGCTCAGCCATTCGCCCGCGAGATTCGCCTCGGTGCGGACGTAGTCGTCGAGCACGGCATCCCGAGGCACGCCGACGGCGCTGAGGGCGAGCGCGACCACCACGCCGGTGCGATCTTTGCCGGCAGTGCAGTGCACGAGCACGGCACCGTCCTCGGCCTCCGCGATCGCGGCGACCGCGCCGGCGAGCGCTTCGCCACGCTGCGAAACCATGGCCGCGTACAGGTCGGCGAGAACGAAGCTCGCCATCGGAGCACTGCCGGCGGATGCTGCCCAACCGCCGAAGATGGGCCGGCGCAGCACCTCCGCCGCGACTCCGGTCAACGCGTTCGGCGCGGCGCTGACCTCGTCGTCATCGCGCAGGTCGACCACGCGCGTGACGCGCAGCCTGCTCAGCTGCTCCCGGCCGGGGTCGTCGACGCGGTGCAGGGCGTCGGATCGCAGCAGCCGACCACGGCGCACGACGCCGCCCTCGGCCGGGATCCCGCCGACGTCGCGGAGGTTGAACGTTCCGCCCACCGGAAGACGGTCGGGCGCGCTCATCCGTTCGCCTCCGCCGCACTGCGACGTCGACCGCGAAGATCGAGCAGGCCGAGCACCAGCGCGAGCGCGATGAGACCGATCGCGACCAGGTATCCGTTGCGGAAGGCGTCGTGATAGCCGGTGAGCCCCTCCGACATCCCCTGCTCGCTCGCCAGCGTGGCGAAGAAGACGGCGGACGCCGCGGCCACCCCGACGGCCGTGCCGACCCGCTGGCCGAGTTGTCCGATCGAGCCGGCGACGCCGCCCTCGGCCGGTGGCACCTCCGCGAGGGTGAGCGTCTGGTTCGGTGAGACGACCGTGCCACCGCCGGCACCGGCCACGAGCATGGCTGCACCCATTCCGTACGGAACCAGCTCGGCGGGGAGCAGTTCCGCCGCCAGCAGCACCAGGGTGAACCCGACGATGACCGTGCAGATGCCCACAACGACGAGGCCGCGACCGTAGCGCTGCACGAGCTTGCCGCCGTACCAGGCGCTGACCGCGGAGGTGAGCGCGAAGGGGATGCTGACCATGCCCGCGAAGACGGGGGCGAGACCGAGACCCTGTTGCAGGAACAGCGTCGTCAACAGGAAGATCGCGGGCACGGCGGCGAAGTAGGAGGTGGCCACCAGGATGCCGTTGCGGTACGACGAGGTCCGGAACAGGGCGAAGTCGATGACCGGCGTGTGGCCGCGCGCCGCGTAGCGCCGCTCCCACCGCACGAACGCGAAGCCGCCGAGCAGCGCGCCGAGCAGCCAGAACCAGCGGTACGGCGAGTCGGAGGACGATCCGGTGGTAAGCAGGAACGGCAGCATAAAGGCCACGATGGTCACGCCGAGCAACCCGAGTCCGATGGGATCGAGGGATCCGCCGCGAGCCGGCTTCGCCTGACGTGCCGGCAGCAGCCGCCAGGCGAACAGGATCGCCGCGATGCCGAGCGGGATGTTCATCCAGAACAGCAGCCGCCAACCGTCCTGCTCACCGCCGAGGGCGATCAACAGACCGCCGAGGGTCGGACCGAACGCGGTCGAGACGCCGATGGTCGCGCCGAAGACTCCGAATGCACGAGCGCGCGCCGGACCCTGGAACAGCTGCTGGACGAGTCCGAGCACCTGCGGCATCTGGGTGCCCGCCGCGACGCCTTGCACGAAGCGGGCGACGACGAGCAGCTCGATGTTCGGCGCGATCGCGCAGAGCAGACTCGCGATGGTGAAACCCGACAGCCCGATCAGGAACAGCAGCTTGCGCGAGCGCAGGTCGCCCAGGCGACCGGCCGGCACGAGGGCGAGACCGAAGGCGAGGGCGTAGCCGGCCACGATCAGCTGCAGCTGGCTCGCATCCGCCCCGAGCGATTTCTCGATCGAGGGCAGACCGACGTTCACCTTGGACAGGTCGAGGATGGTCAGGGCGGCGACGGCGATGCAGACCGCGAACGCGCGCCACTTCGCCTTCTCGTCGCCGACGGAATCGGGCACAGTGACGCCGTCGGTATCGGCGGAGGCGGGAGAAGTCATCCGCGCCAGTTTGTCAGGCGCCGCGCGTTCGAGTCAGTGCTTGCGCAACGATCGCTCGCTCTGGCGCGATCAGTCGCCCAGATTGCGCCGCGAGCTCATCGCCCGGTCGGCCTCGCGCTTGTCCTGCCGCTCGCGCAGCGCCTGACGCTTGTCGTAGTCCTTCTTGCCCTTGGCGACCGCGAGCTCGACCTTGGCCTTGCCGTCGCTGAAGTAGAGCTTGAGCGGCACGAGGGTGTAACCGCCCTCTTTGATCTTGTTGTGGATCTTGAGGATCTGCGCCTTGTGCAGCAACAGCTTGCGTTTGCGCCGCGGCGGGTGGTTGGTCCAGGTGCCGTGCGCCCACTCGTTGATGTGCACCGCATCGAGCCACGCCTCGCCGCCGTCGACGAAGCCGTAGCCGTCCACGAGCGAGGCGCGCCCGGCCCGGAGCGACTTCACCTCGGTGCCGGTGAGCACGATGCCCGCCTCGTAGGTGTCCTCGATGATGTAGTCGTGGCGCGCCTTGCGGTTGGTGGCCACGACCTTCTCACCACGTTCCTTCGGCACGGCCGAACTCCCTTGCTCCTGAATGACTGATGGGCCGCCTCGAACGAGGCAGCCCATCAGTATACGCCAGTGCGGCGTCGTGCTAGACCCGCAGGTACCGGGCGATCGCGACGTTCGCCGAGATGGCCGCCAGCACGATGCCGACCACGATCAGGATGGGCACGACCACGATCGCGTCGCCGAGGCCGACGAACGAGGTCAACGGGATGCGCGACTGCAGGAAGCCCTGCACGAAGAACTGCACGATCAGCACCACCGCGCCACCGGCGAGCAGCGAGCCGACGAGGGCGGCGAACACACCCTCGAGGATGAACGGGGTCTGGATGAAGCGGTTCGACGCGCCCACCAGGCGCATGATCCCGAGCTCCCTCCGCCGCGAGAACGCGGACAGTCGGATGGTCGTGGCGATCAGCAGCACGGCGGCGACGAGCATCAGCACGGCGACGCCGATCGCCGTGTAGCTGGCCGCGTTCAGGATCGAGAAGATCTGGTCGAGGTACTGCCGCTGGTCGGTGACGCTCTCGACGCCGGCCACGCTGGAGAGGCTCTCGATCAGCACCTGCGACTGCGTCGGATCCTTCAGGTTGATCCAGAAGGTCTGGTTCAGCAGGTCCGGCGTGACGTACTCGGCCACCGGGTTGCCGGCGAACTGCTCCTGGAAGTTCGCGTAGGCCTGATCGTGGTCCTCGAAGTAGAACCGGTCGATGTACGGCGTCAGCGTCGTGCCGTCGAGCTGGTCCTGGACCGCCGCGATCTGGTCGGCGGTCGCATCCGCGCCGTTGCAGTTCTGGCCGCCGGAACTCTCGGTGCACATGTACACGGCCACCTGGGCCTTGTCGTACCAGTAGTTCTTCATCTGGCCGATCTGCATCTGCAGCAGGATCGCGGTGCCGACGAAGGTGAGGGAGATGAAGGTCACCAGGACGACAGAGACGACCATCGAGACGTTGCGTCGGAGGCCGCCGGCGACCTCCGACCAGATCAGTGCGAATCTCACTTGACGGGTCCTACGTTCTGCTCGTCGTCGCCATCGGTCTCCTCCGCGGGGCGCAGCCCGAGGCGCTCGGCCAGGGCCGACTCCGGGATCGCCCCGGTGTCGGCGGGAAGGAAGATGGGGCCGGTCTGGCTCTGCAGGCGCACGTGGCTCTGCGTGGCGATCGGTTCGGGTTCGGCTGCGATTGCGGGCGGCGCGGGTTCCGCGGCCGCGGGCTGCTCCGGCCGGCGGAGGTCGACCTCCGGCACCTCGGCCGGCGCGATCTCCTCCGCGATCAGGGCGGGCGTGACGACGGACGCGACGGTGTCGTTCTCGGAGACCACGGCGACGCCGTCGTGGATCACGGTGATGGCACTGGTCTCGCCGTAGCCGCCCTCGCTCTCGTCGCGGATGATGCTGCCGGCGGAGAGCTCGATGACGCGGCGCTTCATCTGGTCGACGATGCCGGCCTCGTGCGTGGCCATGATGACCGTGGTGCCGGCGGCGTTGATCCGCTCCAGGAGCGCCATGATGCCGGCGCTCGTGGTCGGGTCGAGGTTTCCGGTCGGCTCGTCGGCGAGCAGCACGGCCGGCTTGTTGACTACGGCGCGGGCGATGGCGACGCGCTGCTGCTCACCACCGGAGAGTTCGTGCGGGAGGCGGGTCGCCTTGCCCGCGAGCCCCACCATCTTCAGCGTGTCGGGCACGGCCTCCTGGATGAAGCCCTTCGACTTGCCGATCACCTGCAGGCTGAACGCGACGTTGTCGAAGACGCTCTTGTTCGGCAGCAGACGGAAGTCCTGGAAGACGACACCGATGTTGCGGCGGAAGTAGGGAACCTTGCGGGAGGAGATCTTGCCGAGGTTCTGACCGAGGACGTGGATCGCCCCCGAGGAAGGACGTTCCTCCTTCAGGATCAGCCGCAGGCAGCTCGATTTGCCGGAGCCGGAGGCGCCGACCAGGAAGACGAACTCCCCGCGGAGGATTTCGAGGTCGATGGCGTTCAGGGCGGGTCTGGCGCCGCCCCGATACTGCTTGGTGACGTTGTCGAAGCGAATCATGGCTTTATGAGGGTAAGCGACGATCCCCGGGAGAGCGCCCCGACGCACCCCGTCGGCGCCGATTCATAGAAACCCACCCGCCGTGGAGAGGGTTGTCACTCCGTCCCGCGAGCCCTGGCGAGCGGGACGGAGTGACAACCCCCTCCACGAGCGCACACGTCCCGGTGCGTCGAACGGACACTCGGGTGAGGGCCCGCGGAGCGCTCTGGACGACCGCGCCGACTGCGACGCTCTAGGAGTGGTCGCTTTTGCGCCACTTGATGCCGGCGGCGATGAAGCCGTCGAGGTCGCCGTCGAAGACGTGCGAGGGGTTGCCGACCTCGTGCTCGGTGCGCAGGTCCTTGACCATCTGGTACGGCGCGAGCACGTAGCTGCGCATCTGGTCGCCCCAGCTGGCCGTGATCGTGCCGGCCAACTCCTTCTTGGTGGCCGCCTCCTGCTCCTTCTGCAGGATCAGCAGTCGCGACTGCAGCACCCGCATCGCGGCGGCACGGTTCTGGATCTGGCTCTTCTCGTTCTGCATCGAGACGACCGTGCCCGTCGGCAGATGGGTGATCCGCACGGCGGAGTCGGTGGTGTTCACCGACTGACCGCCGGGGCCGGAGGAGCGGAAGACGTCGACCCGGATGTCGTTGTCCGGGATCTCGATCACGCCGGCCTCCTCCAGCAGCGGGATGACCTCGACCGCGGCGAACGAAGTCTGGCGCTTGCCCGCGGCGCCGAACGGGCTCATCCGCACGAGGCGGTGGGTGCCGGCCTCGACCGAGAGGGTGCCGAAGGCGTAGGGCGCGTCCACCTCGAAGGTCGCCGACTTGATGCCGGCCTCTTCGGCGTAGCTGACGTCCATCACCGTGGCGTTGTACTTGTGCTTCTCGGCCCAGCGCAGGTACATCCGCATCAGCATCTCGGCGAAGTCGGAGGCGTCGACGCCGCCGGCGCCCGCACGGATGGTGATCACGGCCGGGCGGTCGTCGTACTCGCCGTCCAGCAGGGTCTGCACCTCGAGGTCGCCCATGGTCTTCTGCAGGGCCGTCAGCTCGGCGATCGCCTCCTGCTCGGACTCGGCGTCGTCGGCCTCGTTCGCCATCTCGACGAGCACCTCGAGGTCGTCGAGGCGCCGCTCGATCGAGGTGATCCGCGCCAGCTCGGACTGGCGGTGGCTGAGCGCGCTGGTCACCTTCTGCGCGTGGGTCGTGTCGTCCCAGAGGTCGGGGGCGCCGGCCTGCTCGCTGAGTTCCGCGATCTCCGACCGGATGTGATCGACGTCGATCACGGATCGGATATCGGAGAAAGTGGAGCGGAGAGCGGTGATCTGGTCCGTGAAATCGTTGTCCAACATCGTGCCCCCCAGACTACCGGGGCGCGACGGGGCATCGAACGACCGCGCCACCCGGGTGCATAGCCCGGGCATACGATGGTGAGCGATGACCTCCCCCTCCGAGCGCCCGTTCCGCGTCGGGCCGATGATCGTCTCGGCGTTCCTGCCGACGTTCCTCTTCTCCGTCGGCGAGGGCGCGATCATCCCGCTGATCCCGGTCGCCGCGGACGACCTCGGCGCCTCCCTCGCCATCGCCGGCGTGATCTCGTCGATGATCATGCTCGGCGAGTTGGTCGGTGACGTGCCCAGCGGCTGGATCGTCTCGCGGATCGGCGAGCGCGCGGCGATGCTCTGGGCGACCCTGCTCTCGGCGATCGGACTCGTGGTCTGTCTGCTCAGTAGCTCGTGGGTCGGCCTGACGGTCGGCATCTTCCTGATCGGCGTGGCGACAGCGGTGTTCGTCCTCGCCCGACAGGCGTTCATGACGAGCTTCGTGCCGCTGCGCTACCGCGCCCGGGCGCTGTCCTCCCTCGCCGGGGTCTTCCGCGCCGGCTGGTTCGTCGGCCCGTTCCTCGCGGCGGGAGTCGTGCAGCTGACCGGCTCGGTCTCCTCCGTGTTCTGGATCCACCTGGCCTGCTGCGCCGCTGCCGCGGTGATCCTGCTCTTCCTCGTGGATCCGGCGGCGATGCTCGCCGGGCCCGCCCGCACCGTCGCCGCCGGGCCGACTCCCGGCCTGTTCCGCACGATCGTCGAGCACCGCGGTGTGCTCGCGCGGATGGGTCTCGGCGCGGCGCTGATCGGCGGCCTGCGCTGCAGCCGGACGGTGATCCTGCCGCTCTGGGGCGTCAGCATCGGGCTGCCGGAGGCGAGCATCGCACTGATCGTCGGCATCGCCGGCACCGTCGACTTCGCGCTGTTCTACGCCAGCGGCCAGATCATGGACCGCTTCGGCAGGGGCTGGAGCGCGATCCCGTGCATGATCGGCCTGGGCGCCGGGCACCTCATCCTTGCCTTCACGCACGATCTCGCGAATGCCGCGACCTGGCTCGTCATCGTCGCGCTGATCCTCGCGGTGGCGAACGGCATCGGCTCGGGCATCCTGATGACCCTCGGCGCCGACCTGGCTCCCCCGGCCGATCCGGCGCCGTTCCTCGGCGCGTTCCGCTTCACCGGCGATGTGGGCAACGCGGCCGCTCCCCTGGCCGTGGCCGGGATCACCGCGGTCGCGTCGATCTCGTTCGCGGCGGCGACGATGGGGGTGCTCGGGCTGCTGGGAGCCGGATTGCTGCTGCGCTGGCTGCCGCGGTACTCGCCGCGCCCGGCGCGCTGAGACTCCTGCGCCGGAGCGGACGTCCGCGAGCAGCGCCGGAGCTGCGCAGGATCAGCGCACCACCGCGCGAGAATCGACCGTGACCGAGATCGGCGCCCGCAGCGGCAGGCCGAAGACCTCGATCCCGGTGTCGTAGAACGTCGTCGCGGTGAGGGTGACGGTGCCGCCGTCGTCGACGGCGATCGCGTCGATGACGACCGGATCCGTCGTCGGTATCCGAGCGAGCACGGCCTCTGCTGCGACCCGGGCTCGTGCCGCGTCGAGCGCCTCCCCCGGCGCCGTCGCCTCGAGGTCGAGCGCGAAGGACTGCGCCGCGGCGAGCGCCGACGCATCCGCCACCGCGTAGAGGCTCTTCCGGGTCGTGCCGATTCCCGTCGCCGCCGCACAGATCAGCGTCAGCGACGCCGCGACGGCGACCACTCCGAGCAGCAGCGGCAGCACGGAGCCGCGTTCCGCGTTCATCCGGAGCCGCCGAATCGGTCGATCCGCTGCGCCGCTTCACTCTCGACCGGGACGACGAGGGCGCGGTCGAGACCGAACACGGCGGGGACGAACGGGAGCGAGACCTCGGTGCGGACGGCGGCGACGACGATCGTGTCGCGGCGCGCGCAGGATGCGTCGTCGCAGTCGACCCGGGTCCGCACGCGATCCGGTTCGATGCCGAAGTCGCGCACGGCCACCGCGACCGCATCGGCGACGCGATCGCGATCGCCGTCGGCGGCGACGACGCGCACGGCCTCGCGCGCCGCACTCGTCGTGGCCATCACCGCGCTCTGCACGCTGCCCAGAGCGAGCACCAGGTAGAGCAGCGGAACGAGGAGGATGACGCCGACCCCCAGGAATTCGAGTGCCGCCGAGCCCTGCTCCGCATGCAGCCCGGCTCTCATCGCAGCCGCTCGATCAACGCGTGGCCCGAGACGTCGAGCGCCGCCGCCGGGCCCAGGAAACCGATGATCGGCAGGTCGGCGCGCACGGTCACCGCGAGCGCGGGCCGGCCGTCGAGTTGCACGCTGCGCGCGCTGATCTCGGGGCGAAAGCCGCTGCCGAGTTGCGCGCGCAGGACCTCCTCGGTGCGCCGCCGCGCGTCGGCCGCCGAGTTGCCGACCAGCCCGCCGTACCGCGCCCCGGTACCGGCTGCATCGATCGCGGTGTTGCGGACGTACACCGCGAGTGCGAACTGCAGCACGCCCAACACCAGCACCCCGATCAGCGCGCCGACCAGTAGAGCCTCGGCCGGTGCGCTGCCGCGGTCCGCGAGCACGCCGGCGCGCATCAGTTCCCGATTCCGCCGACCATGCCCATCGCCCGCTGCCAGAGATCGTTGAAGGAGTTGCTCGCGAGACCCCAGAGGACGAGGACGAGCGCCGCGGTCATCAGCGTGATCAAGACCCAACCGGGCACGTCGCCGCGTTCGGATCGCAGGCGACGCGACGCCACGAAGCTCTGCAGGTGGACGAAGAGGGGGAGGAGCGAGATGCGCATGATGTTCCGTTTCTGTTGTCGATGGTGAAGGTTCTTCGGCGGTGGATGGGCGGCGGATGGGCGGCGGACGCCGGCGGCGTCAGAATCCATCGCGGAAGACGACGAAGCCGGGAAAGACGGCGAAGAGGATGGTCGTGGGCAGAATCAGGAAGACGAGGGGCACCATCATGGCGACCTCCTTCTTGCCGGCCGCATCGAGCAGGCGGCGCCGCGCAAGGGTCCTGGCGTCATCGGCCTGGGCCCGCAACACCTCCGCCAGCGGCGCGCCGCGATCCAGCGCGCTGGTGGTCTGGTCCACGAACCGGGAGACGGCGGTGCTGCCGAGGCGCTCGTCCATCCGCACCAGCGCTCCCGCCAGGCTGGAGCCGATCCCAACGTCCGCGAGCACGAGGGCGAACTCGCGCCCCAGTTCGCCGCCGCCGGTGCGCGACACCCGGCGCAGCGCGTCGTGGATGCCCTCGCCGGCGGAGAGGCTGAGCGTCAGGAACTCCAGAACCGTGGGCAACTCGCCCTCCAGGCGCCCGAGGCGCCGAGCCGCCCGGGCCGCCAACGCACGGTCGCGCAGGGCGACGCCCAGCATCGCACCGAGGATCGGCAGCGCGATCGTGGCCGCGGTCGGCATCGAGGCGAAGGCGGGCACCAGCACCGTCAGCAGCACTCCGGCGGTGGCGCCGGCGACCGCGGAGACGAGTTGTTCCAGCCGGACGCGCTCGACGGTGCTGCGCGCATCCGCCTGGGCGAGCCGGCGCTCGATCACCTCGCGCCGTCCGAGAACCTGGTCGAGAAGCGCCCGGCCCTGTCGCAGCGCCGGGGCGAGCAGAGTGCCGACGATCGGCAGTGGATCCACGGCGCGCTTCGCGACCAGGTCGCGCGCCGCTATCGAGATGTCGAGCAGGTACGGGGCGATCCGTTCGGCGAGCTGCGGGCGACGCAGCGGCGGCAGCAGGCCGGCGAGCGCCCACAGCCCGAGGCCCAGCACCGCACCACTGACCGCGGCCCAGCCGACGTTCGGCGTCATCCGACCCACCGCCGCTCCTCCGGGAGCCGGGCGATCGCCCGCATGATCCGATACGCGACGACGGTGAGCACGGCGCCCGAGGCCAGGATCCCGATGCCGAGCGCACTGTTGTACGCATCGACGGCCTCGGGCCGCGTCGCGAGCAGCGCGAGCACGATCCACGGCGCCACCGCGCCGAGCCGGGCGGCGTTCATCACCCAGCCCTGGCGCGCTTCGAGCTCGGCGCGGACAGCGGCCTCCGAGCGGAGGTAGCGACCGAGGCCGACGAGCACCGCGGCCAGTTCGCTGCCGCCCACCTCGCGCGCCATCCGCAACGTCTCGAGCAAGCGATCCGCGGTGGCGTCGCCGAGCCGGAACTTCAGGCGCTCGATGCCGTGCGAGAAGTTGCCGGTCGCCCGGTACTCCCGGCCGAAGTCGGCGAACTCCGCCCGCGTCGCCGGCGGGCCCGCTGTCGCGAGCGACGCCAGGGCGTCCGGCAGCGACAGTCCGGAGCGCACGGCGGCGACGAGGTGGTCGACGATGTCCGGCCAGACGGCTCGGGTGCGGCGGCGGCGCAGATCGGCGCGCCAGATCACCACGAGGGTCGGCCCGCACAGACCCAGCAGCCCGGCGCCGGCGCTCACCGCGATCAGGCCGGTGAACGCGATGGTCAATCCGAGCGCCGCCACTGCGCAGACGAACGAGAGCCCGACGAAGACAGGAAGCGGCGCATCCGGCAGGCCCGCGAGCACGAGCCGTGCGCGCAACGCCGCCGCGGGGCGGGACATCGAGCGGGAGCGGGCGGTCGGATCCGTCGTCCGCGGCCAGAGCAGCGGTGCGGAGATGAGCACAAGACCGACCCCGAGCAGCAGGCCGAGTGCGACGCTCACGCGGCACCCCGCAGGATGCTGACGGGGTCGATCCCGGCGGCCTCGTACTTGCCCAGGCGCGCCGGGTGGCTACCGGAGGGGCGCAGTTCGCCGCCGCTGATCGCGAAGATCGGGCTCGCTTCGATGACCGAACCGGTCACGGACCCGGTCACGGCGAGGATCTCGGCGACCCGGCGCCGACCGTGCCGGTCCCGTTCGCAGTGCACCACCAGGTCGACGCAGTTCGCGACGGTCGGCACCACGAACGCGGCGTCGATGTTGCGGCCGGCCAGCAGCGGCAGCGTGGACAGCTTGACCAGTGCATCGCGCGCGCTGTTCGCGTGGATGCTGCACATCCCCGGGACGCCGCTGTTCAGGGCGATCAACAGGTCCAGACTCTCGGCCTCGCGCACCTCGCCGACGACCAACCGATCGGGTCGCATCCGCAGCGCTTCCTTGACCAGGCGACGCAGGGTGATCTCGCCGTTGCCCTCCAGGCTAGGCTGTCGGCACTGCAGCGCGACCACGTCGCGGGCCGAGAGGTCGAGTTCGAAGGTCTCCTCGACCGTGACGATGCGCTCGTCGGCCCGCGCAGAACCGAGCAGCGCCCCGAGCATCGTGGTCTTGCCGGTGTGGGTCGCGCCGCTGACGAGGATGTTCGCCCCGGCCAGAACCGACGCGCGCAGGAACGCCGCGGCCGGCTGCGGCATCGAGCCGGCGGCGACGAGGTGACCCAGCTCGCGCATCCGCCGCGAGAACTTGCGGATGTTGACCGAGACGTACCGGCGCGTGATGAACCCTCGCCAGTTGCAGTGAATGCAACTGTCCACGCTTGCAATCGATGCCTATTCGGCTACTACGGTGCCGAAGTGTTCCGACCATAACAGCGTGATCTCGCGGATGCGGAGATCTGGGTTGACACGGTGATGCATCGTCCCATACTTTGTTGCATCTAATGCAAGATTTTGGGGCCTCTCCAGCGGCGCTTCGGCTGATCACGTCAGCATCGAACGTCGCACTGGCGAACCCGGAAGCGCAGGTTTTCAGCGCGATGATCGATGGTTGGCGGAACCAGCAGCTGTCGCGCGGGCTCCGTGAGCAGACGATCCGGAACCGGACAGCGACGGTGACGCGGTTCCGTGATTTCGTGGACAAACCGCCTTGGAAGTGGACTGTCGCGGATGTGGATGAGTTCACTGCGGAGTCTGGTGGTCGCACCCGGACGCTGTCGACGATGCGCGCCAACCATGGGTCTATCCGTGGTTTCTGTGACTACCTTACGAACCCGTTGTACGACTGGATGGATATCTGCGATCACGAGTTTGGGGAGGTTCCGTCACAGGTGTGCCTGCCGTGGAACACGGTGGCGCACCGGTTCGAGTTCGAAGGCGATGGGAAGCGTCGCCCCTTCACGTACGACGAGATCGAGCGCCTGTTCGATACGGCCGACGCCCGCGTCGAGCTGCTCGTGAACTCTGGGCGAAAGGGTGCGCTCGGCGCGTTGCGGGATGCCCAGTTGCTGAAGACGGTCTACGCGTTCGGTCTGCGCCGCACCGAGGCGGTGATGCTCGATGCCGTCGACTTGCACCACAACGCGAAGATGCGCCAGTGGGGGCGCTACGGCTCGGTCCACGTGCGATGGGCGAAAGCTGCGGGCGGTGGCGCGCCACGACGTCGCACGGTGCTGCTGGTGCCGGAGTTCGACTGGTGGGTCCCCGGCATGCAGCAATGGCTCGAGCAGGCTCGGGCGCGCTTCGCGCCCGGAGACGACCTCGACGCGCTCTGGGTGACTGAGCGCCGTACGCGTCTGTCTGCCGGGTATCTTGACCGGAGGTTCGCGGAGCTGCGTGACGAAGCCGGCCTGTCGAAGGATCTGACGCTGCACAGCCTCCGGCATTCCTATGTCACGCACCTGCTGGAGTTCGGGTACGCCGATCGATTCGTCCAGGAACAAGTCGGACACATGCATGCCTCGACGACCTCGATCTACGCCTCCGTCAGCTCGGACTACAAGAACCGGGTGCTCGCGGAAGCGCTGAAGGCCCTCATCGAAGGAGAAGCTGATGACTGTTGAGCTCGACACCGGCTGGAATCTGCGCAGCGTGATGGCGTCGCGCGGGATCTTCCAGACCTCCAAGCTGAAGCCCCTGCTCGAGGAGCGCGGCATCGACCTGTCCCGGGAGCAGGTGTATCGGCTGGTGACTCAGCCGCCACGGCGCGTGCGTCTCGACGTGTTGGCGGCGTTGTGCGATGCGCTGGAGTGCTCGCTCGACGATCTCGTGACGATCACTCGCCGGCAGGCCTCGACCCCGGTGGCGGTGGGCGAGGAGGCGACGCGCGGGTCGATCGGTGATCTTCGTCCTGTCCGCGCGACGATCCGTCGGCCGCTTACGAAGTAGGCGCGGTGGCCAAGCCTCCGCAGTTGCCGCGAGTCGCTGAAGTCGTCGCTCTCGTCCGCCCTCTCGTTCCCGAGATCTCTCCCGAGCGACTCGCTGAGATCGTGCATTCGGTCGCGCCGGTGCCCCTCACGCAGCGGCTTCTTGAGCTCGCGCTGATCAAGCAGCCCGGAGTCCTGGAGGGGCAGCATGCGAACGTGCCAGCGACCGTTCAGGATCTGGCCCATGCGCTGGTCGAAGAAGGGGCGAGCCGGGTGGTGCTGCCGACGTGTGAGTCCTGCGGACGCGCGGTGAGAATGCCCCACAAGACGCCGGGCGGTGGTCGGCACTGCTCCCGATGCGAGCGGAACGCCCGGTCCGTCTCCTGCGCGTCCTGTGGCCGGGTCCGACCCGTGCAGCGCACAATCGACGGACAGCGCTTCTGCCGTGACTGTTGGCGAGCCGACCCTCGATCGTTCGGCGACTGCTCCCGGTGCGGTCAGCATGCGACCATCATCGTCCGTCGCCCGGAACTCGTCTGTCTGGCCTGCTACACCGCACCGCTCAAGACCTGTGGTCTCTGCGGAGAACCTGGCCGGGTCGCCTCCCACCTCGACGGACGACGAGTATGCGCGCGCTGCTACTACGCGATGCGCAGACCACAACCTTGTCCCGAGTGCGCGCGCAGGGTGTTCCTGACTGGCTTCATGAACGGCCAGAAGGTCTGCGCCGACTGCGCGGGCACTCCGATCACGATGGCCTGCCCCGGATGCGGCTCGATCGAGGAGATCCGCAAACATCAGCTTTGCGTCGAGTGCCGCCGGCCCGTCGCGATCCAGCAGCTGCTCGCCGACGATGCGGGAGAGATCCGCGAGGACCTCCACCCCCTTGCTGACTATCTGCTCACGCACCATGGCAAAGCGGCGTCGCTCGAACGCTGGCTGCACAAGAGCAAGTGCGCGATGGTGCTCCGCGAGCTCGCTGACGGGACCCTACCGCTCACCGCCGAGGCGATCATCACCCGAGCCCGGTCGGGACAGTCGGTCGCGTTCCTCCTCTCACTGCTGGTGCGTTCCGGCGTGCTGCCGGAGCTCGACGTCGAGGGCACGCGCTTCGACCACTGGCTCAACGACTGGCTCGATGGCATCAAACATCCCGAGGACCGGCTGATCCTGCGCCGCTACTGCACCTGGGAGCTCCTCCGTTCCGCTCGGACACCGCGTAGCGCGTCCAGCCCGACTTCCGGCTTCCAGAGGCAACGGGCTGCACTGAAGTACTGCGCCGCGTTCCTTCGAGAGATCCGGTCGCACCAGGAGACGTTGGCGACGTTCCCGCAGCGCCGGCTTGACGCGTATCTGACCGATTCGCCCAGCCAACGCGACGCGCTAGCACCGTTCACTCGCTGGCTGCGAAAGCACCGACTGAGCACCCTTCGGGTCCAGTTTCGAGCCCATCGCCTCGAAGGGCGAGACTACGCCTCCGACCACCGATGGCAGATGGCCCGCAAGTTCCTATCCGATGCCGACATGGACCCGAAGACGCGGGCGGCGGGTCTCCTCGTGCTGCTCTACGGCATCCAGCTGACCCGCATCGTCACGATCACCCGGGCACAGGTCGATACGAGCTCGCGGCCCGTGACACTCACCGTCGGGGCCGAGCCGATCGAACTCCCCGAGATCCTCGGCGACGCCATCGTCGAGCTCGTCAATGCCGCAAAGCGCCATCCTGAAGGGTGGTTGTTCCCCGGCAGGAACCCGGGCCGTCACCTCACCCCGGGGCCGCTCAGCCGTCGCCTTCGCACCGAAGGCCTGCTTGCTGGGAGCGCCCGCACGACAGCGCTCATCGAGCTCACCCGGCAACTGCATCCCCGGATCGTCTCGGATCTCCTTGGCATCACAACGGCGTCCGCCGCTTCATGGTCGCGTCTCGCCGGCGGCGAATGGTCCGATTACCCGACGCTCCGCTCCACCCACGCCTGATCGAGCATCAGCCGTCCGAGCCCGGGCCGGAAATCGCTTCGCGCAGCTGCTCGACAGTCGGAGACCCCGCCAGCCCGGCAGGGGTACGGAACACCCGGCAGGCGAGCCCGACGGGGGCGTGCTCGTCGGCGAAGGGATCGACGCCGTCGACGAGGACAGTCGGCGACCCGTGGAACCCGAGGTGCTCGGCGTCCTCGGCGGTCTCGACCAACTGCCGCGTGACGCGGATGTCTGATCGGCCATCGAGCAGCTCAGCAAGCCTGCCGTCGAGTATCTCCCAATTCGGGCAGCCGTCGAAGTACTGCAGGGTGATCTCCATAGTTGGTCCTCTCAGTTCTCGGTGCCGCGGATCATCAGAAGCGCTCCGGCGATCGCCCCGGTGACGATCACGATGTCGGCGACGTTCCCGATGAACCAGTTGCCGTAAGCGAGGAAGTCAACGACGTGCCCGTGGGCGAACCCCGGTTGGCGGAAGAGCCGGTCACCGGTGTGGGAAGCCGCAGCCCCGCCGAGCGCACCGATCACGATCGCCCACCCAGGGCGTCGGACCCGGAACGCAAACACGATCGCGGTGACCGTTGTGGCGACGGCGATGAGAGCGAAAATCCAGGTGGAGTCCTCACCGAAGGAGAACGCCGCTCCGGGGTTATACGCGAGCTGCAGGCCCAGCAGGTCGCCGATCAGCGGGATGCGCTCGTGCTCCGACAGGGTGGCCTCGGCCCATGCCTTCGTCCCCTGATCGATCAGGACGACGACCACGGCGATCAGGAGCGCCCAGGCAGTGAGCCGCCAGCGGCCCCCCTGCGGCTGCGCTCCCGACGTCGGCTCGACGTCGATGTTCGCGTCCGGGGTCATGCGAGGACCTCGAAGAGGCGGACGATGACGCCGGACTCGAACAGGATGAACAGGCCCAGACCGATGAACACGACCGGGACGAGCCAGTGCTCCACGCGCTCGAGGGTCTCGGTAACGGCCTTGTGAGTTCCGATCAGCCGACCGGCCGCGCACCAGACCGCGACGAGGATGAGGAACACGACGATCATGATCGCGACGTCGCTGGGGGCGCTCGTGCGGAAGATTGGCGTGTACAGGGAGATGTTGTCCGCCCCGTTGGCGATCGTGATACCCGCGACGCCCCACAGTCCGACCGCGGTGATCTTGGAGTCGTCGTCATCGTCATCGCCGTTGCGGCGCAGCCCGCGAAGGAGCGTCCAGATGCCGATGCCGAGCGGGATCAGACCCAGGAATCCGACCCATTCGTCCGGGACGATGGTGAGGCCGAGGGCGGCGATCACGCTGATGACGACGAGGGTGATGAACCCGAGGTACTGGCCTGCGACGATCTGCCACGGCCGGGGTTTTCCTCGACTGGATGCGAGGAACAGCACGGTGAGCACGACGATGTCGTCGATGTTCGTTGCCGCGAACAGGCCGATCGCTGAACCGATGGTGGCGAGCATCAGTTTTCCAGTTGTGGTGTGCGGGTGCGGGCGGCGCGCAGGCCGTTGAGGATCACGATGACCTCCGCGACCTCGTGGACCAGGACGACGGCCGCGAGTCCCAGGACGCCGAAGAGCGCGAGCGGGAGCAGCGCGGTGATGATCAGCAGCGACAGGATGATGTTCTGGTTGATGATCCGTCGACCGCGACGTGCGTGGTCGAACGCCCGCGGGATGAGGCGCAGATCATGGCCTGTGAAGGCCACGTCGGCGGATTCGATCGCTGCGTCGGAGCCGGTCGCGCCCATCGCGATACCGATGTCTGCGCCAGCGAGGGCCGGGGCATCGTTGATGCCGTCGCCGATCATCGCGACCGGTCCCGCCTTCGACAGTTCCGCGATCGCGGTCGCCTTGTCCTCCGGGCGCAGCTCCGCGCGTACGTCGCTGATCCCGGCCTGCGTGGCCAGTGCACGAGCGGTCCGGGCGTTGTCGCCGGTGAGCATCGTCACCCCGACGCCCTGGCCGGTGAGTGTCCGCACAACGTCGGGTACTTCCGGGCGCAGTTCGTCGCGGACGCCGATCGCTGCGACCGGTGACCCGTCGCGGTGCACGATGACGACGGTCATGCCCTGTTCTTCCAGCGCTGCGACCCGGTCCGCGAGGTCGCCGGCGTCCAGCCAGCGGGGGCTGCCGACGGTGATTGTCGATCCGTCGACGGTGCCGTCGATGCCGTGCCCGGCCTGCTCGGTCACATCCGCAGCCGCCGGAGTCCCCGGCGCCGCGGCAGTGATCGCTGAGGCAAGAGGATGTGTGCTGTGCTGCTCCAACGCGGCCGCCCAGGCCAGAGCCTGAGCCTCGGTCACGCCGTTCGCAGTGAGCACGGCGGTGACCGCAGGTTCGTTGCGGGTGAGGGTGCCGGTCTTGTCGACGGCAACGTGGCGGACCGTGCCGAAGCGCTCGAAGACGGCACCGGACTTGATGATCACGCCGAACTTGCTCGCCGCACCGATCGCCGCGACGACAGTCAGCGGCACCGAGATAGCCAGCGCACACGGAGAAGCGGCGACCAGCACGACGAGCGCGCGGGTGATCCACACCTCCGGGTCGCCCAGCAGCGACCCGACGATCGCGACGAGCGCAGCGAGGATCAGCACGCCGGGCACGAGCGGGCGGGCGATCCTGTCCGCCAGACGAGCCCGCTCGCCCTTCTCCGTCTGCGCTTTCTCAACCAGCTCCACGATCGTCGTGAGCGAGTTGTCGGTGCCCGCAGCGGTCGCCTCGACCTCCAGGACACCGGCGTTGTTGATCGCACCGGCCGACACCGCATCGCCAGGCTCAACCTCGACCGGGATTGACTCCCCGGTGATCGCCGAGGTATCCAGGCTGGAGCGACCAGAACGCACGACCCCATCAGTTGCGATCCGCTCACCCGGGCGGACCACCATGACCTGACCGACCGTCAGCTCTCTCGCCGGCACCTGCGCGGAGACGCCACTCTGCAGCACGGTCGCTGTCTCCGGCACGAGCTTCAGCAGTGCCCGCAGCCCGCCGCGGGCGCGGTCCATCGCCTTGTCCTCAAGCGCCTCAGCGATCGAGTACAAGAACGCCAGAGCTGCAGCCTCCTCCACGTAGCCGAGGATGACTGCACCGATCGCGCTGATCGTCATCAGCAGCCCGATGCCGAGCTTGCCCTTGAACAGCTTCCGTATCGCGCCCGGCGTGAACGTCGACGCACCCAGCAACAGGCCGGCCCAGAACAGCACCAGCGCCGGGATCTCGAGGCCGGACCATTCGAGGATCAGACCGGCGAGGAACGCAACGCCGGAGAAGACCGGCACCATGATCCCGCGGTCCCTCCACCAGGGCCGCTCCGCCTCTTCATGTTCTTCGCCCGACGTGGTTTCAGGCTCGTGCTCGCAGCCGCACGCCGCGCTCACGCGTCCGCCCCTGTACCGCAGCAGCCCGCCACCGTGCACGACGAGTCCACGCACGGCGCGTGCTCGTCGACAGCCAACGTCACATCCACCAGCGCGACGAGCGCCGCCGCGAGGTGCGGGTCAGCGATCTCGTAACGCGTCTGCCGGCCCTCAGGCTCGGCGACCACGATCCCGCAGTCCCGCAGGCAGGTCAGGTGGTTCGACACGTTCGAGCGCGTCAGCTCGAGCTCACGGGAGAGCACGGCCGGGTAGCTCGGGCCGCTGAGGAGCGTCATCAGGATGCGGGAGCGCGTCGGGTCCGCCATCGCCCGGCCGAGCCGGTTCATGACGTCGAGACGAGAAGCAATAGTCAGCATGTGCTGAACTATACAGCACTGGCTGACCTATCAGTGCTCCACCGCCAAGCGACGCAGGTACCGATTTCTCGTGAATACGCGACTCAGCAACAATCGGAGCTACCAGTATCGGGCAGCACCACGTGCAGCCGCGACTGATCCGGCAGCGAGGCGTCGACGAACGGGCTCGAGATGTCGATCCGGCGACCGGTCGAGACCAGCATGCGTTCGACGAGGTCGCGGATCTCGACCTCGCTGAGTCGCAGCGCCGTGTGCTCGGAGACTCCTGAGCGCGCCACGAAGATGCGGTCGGGCGCGTTGATCCAGATCTCCTCGATCTCGGGATCGTCCAGGAAGGGCTGCAACGGACCGAAGCCGGTGAGTGAGGCGACCACGTCGCGCACCGCCACCGCCTCATCGCGCAGAACCGGCAGCACTCCGCCCATCGCGCGCTCGCTGTAGCGGCGCACCTCTTCGCGGGCGTAGCGCTCCGCGAGCTCGGATTCGCTGTTCAGGTCGACCCCGTCGCGGCGGACGCGCTCGCGGACGTGGTCGGTGATCATTCGGACTGCCTCGTGCATGCGGACACCATGACACGAATCGAGGATCGCTCGCAGAAGTTATCCACAGGGTGGATTTCGCGGCCTCGTCGCAGGCGAGGTGCGGGCTCATCGGTCGGGCTCTGAACCGCTGCGGTGCCAGAGGCTCAGAACGGTGTCGGTCCGGGGAGGGGCGGCGGTTCCTCCGGGAACACTTCCTCTCGGAATCGCGGTCCGGTCGTCGCTCCGGGGACTTCGGGTGGTCGCGTCGTGACCTGCCTGCCGGTGGGGCTGGTCCACTCGGCGGTGCCGTCCCCGTGCATCCGATACGTCCACTGCTCGCCGTGGCGGACGTGGTGGTGTCCGACGCAGAGCGCGAGGAGGTTGTCGATGCTTGTGTGACCGCCCTTGGCCCACTCGCGCGCGTGATCCAGGTCGGCACGGCTGGCAGGGCGGATGCAGCCCGGGAACCGGCACGTCAGGTCGCGGACCTCGATGTAGACGCGCATCCCGTCGGGCGCGAAGCGGTGCAGCCGCTCGACCGAGATCAGCTGGCAGTTGACCGGATCGGTCAGCACGCGGTAGAAGGCGGAGCCGGTGCCGACGAGTTCGCGGGCAATGTCGGCCGGGATCGGGCCGTAGCCGTCCAGCTCCGCGGGCTGCTCACCGTGACCGGTGGCAGTGAGGACGGGGACGGTGATGCGCACGTTCGCGCGCACGCCGGGCAGGAACGTGCGGACGCGCTCGCCACCGTCGGGGGTGGTGCCGGTGATGTCGCCGTCGGTGAGGATGTCCGCGCACGCGTCCGCGCGCAGTTGCGCGAGGGTGCGGGTCTCGGCTTCGTCGCTGCGCAAGGACCGCGCGATGCGGTCCATCCGGTTGTAGGCGCCCATCGCGAGGTGGGCGGGCAGCAGAGCGGACAGCACCGCCATCCCATTGCAGTCCGGGGTGACCCAGACCGCGCGGCGCTCGCGAGCCGCCTCGTGCCGAACAGTCAGCGATTCGATCTGCAACTCCTCCCGCAGCCGGGCGAGGGGCTTGCGCAGCTGGGTCGGGGTCAGCTCGCGCGCCAGATCCGCCGCGCGCCAGTCGTACTCGCCGCGCCGCTGCCGGGGCACGTCGCCGCCGACGTCGCAGATCAGCGCCCCCGCCTCCCACAGAATCCCGCCCACGAGCAGCAACTCCTTCGTCACGGGCAGGCCTTCCTCCAGCAGGATCGCCCGGTCGATCTCCCGCGACGCGACCCGCTCCGACACCCCCAGCGCGAGCGCGAGTTCCGCGCGGATCGACCGCTCGGCCAGGTCGGACACGTCTCCGAATGCTCGGGAGCGTGCGGACGCGAACACGTCCGGTCGGGCGAGCGCTGCGCGGTACGCGGCGTAGAGCTTGCCGGCGCTGTGCACTTTCAGTGGCGCGCATTCCCGGGCGAGTGCTGCGGCCTCATCGCCGAGCTGGTGCACCGTGTGGCGCACCTGCTCCGCGGGTGGTGGTTCCTTCGCCTGATCCATACGAGTATTCCAGCACGGACCACCGACACCGAACGCGCGCATCGGATGCATCCTCGAAAACTCGCCCCGAACCCCACCCTGTGGAGGAACCGACGAGCCGCCGACGGCCGATCTCGTTCCATCGTCGCGCACTGCTTCCGCACCGAGGTGGGCAGAGCCCCGGCACGGAAACAGCAGGCCCGCTCAGCGTTTCACCCCCGCTGCTGCACCTCGAGCCGGAGTCTCCCCGTCTCGGCGGCGCCGGTCTCGGCTCGGGATCGCGTCCACGATATTCATACGATCCGACGCCACCCGTGTCGGGCGCTCCACGTAGTGGGATCGAACTCGAACCAGCTGCCCTGACCCGGCTGGTCGAAGCGTCGGCTAATCGGCTGACCGCTGAGATCGCAATAGAGAAGCGTACCCACACCGCCGTGAGCGATGATCGCCGTGTGGCGCAGCGGATCGGTTGTCAGCGTTCTCACGGCGGTAACGATCCGGCGTTGCGCAGCTCGAGCCGATTCCCAGCCGCGCACCCTTCGGTCCGGCTCCGCGAAGAACTCGTCGGCGACCATCTCGAACTCGTCCGACGGCAGGAACCCGGTGGCCGATCGGTCGTTCTCACCCAACTCGGCTACCCGAATGAAGGGCATGCCCACAGCACCAGCGACAGTTCGAGCCGTCTGTACAGCCTTCGTTTCGGTGCTCGATGCGATCTGCACGACCTTGTCGTTCCAGCACGTCGAGGCGATCAATCCTGCACGTAGCACGCCGGACTGCGAGAGGCGCCACGTCTCGATCGGTCGCGATGGATCGATGACGACCTCGGGATGCGAAATGAAGTAGGACGCCATGAATCGAACGTAGCCGGACCGGCACCACGTGGGCGAGAGGAAGCGCTCGCAGGACTCGTCGACCTGGCGGAATCGGAAGGTCGCCGTCGCGCCCGTAAACTGACCAGGGCACTCGCGGGAGTGGTGAAATGGTAGACACGCAGGATTTAGGTTCCTGTGCAGCGATGCGTGTGGGTTCGAGTCCCACCTTCCGCACCAGCAAGGCCCTGTTCCGTTCAGGAGGGAAGGCCGATGGACGACGACCCGATGCTCGAGCCGTTCGTCAAGCTGCACAAGGACGGCTCGATCTGGGCGACCGGCCACAACCTCGGCGGCGAGATGCACGGCTACTGGGAATGGTTCCGACTCGACGGCACCATCATGCGCTCCGGCAGTTTCGACCGCGGGCGACAGATCGGCGAGTGGATCACCTACGACGCGCTGGGGCGCCCGCACAAACGCACCCTGATGCGCCGCGAGTGAACTCGGGGGTTTCCCACCGAAGAGGGCACTCGTGCTCATGTTCTCCGCCGAGCGTGCACGGTACGCTGACGGTACCGCCGCAACCCCTTGCCCGCCGCCGCTTGGCCGCACCGGCCACGCCGACGACTGGAGATCCGTGAATCACGCCGCCCTCATCCCCTGGCTCGATCCTGAGACGTTGCTCGCCGGCTTCGGCCCGTGGGCCCTTCTCGGAGTCTGTGCGATCATCTTCGCCGAGACCGGCCTGCTGATCGGCTTCCTGTTCCCGGGCGACACCCTGCTGCTGATCACCGGTCTGCTGGCGTTCAGCCCCGGCATCGGCGTCGACATCTGGTGGGTCTGCCTCGCCATCGGTGTGGCGGCGTTCGTCGGAGGCGAGGTCGGCTACTTCATCGGCCACAAGGTCGGCCCGCGCATCTTCGAGCGCAAGGAATCCGGCATCTTCAGCGTCGAGAACGTCAAACGCACCAACGCGTTCTTCGAGCGGTACGGTGCCGCGGCCGTCATCCTCGCCCGTTTCGTGCCGATCGTGCGCACCTTCGCGCCGATCGCCGCCGGCGTGAGTCACATGAACTACAAGAAGTACAGCCTCTACAACCTGCTCGGGGCGCTGATCTGGGGAGCCGGCATCACCCTCGTCGGCTACTTCCTCGGCTACATCCCGCCGGTCGCCGACTTCGTCTCGCACTACATCGACGTGATCCTGGTCGGTGCGGTGCTGCTCACCCTCATCCCGACGCTATTCCACCTCTGGCAGCAGAGCCGCAAGGCGAAGAAGGCGAACGCGGCCGGCGCGGGTGTTCCGAGTGACGCGGATGTCGCCCTCGATCCGAGCGTGGTGAACGAGACCCGCCGTAACCGTCGGCACTAGAGCACGACGGAGAAGAAGAGACGTACCGCCTAGCGGTGCGTCTCTTCTTCGTGGTCCGCGTGCTCGGCGATCTCCAGCTGGAACGTGGAGTGCTCGACGTCGAAATGGCTGGTGAGGCAGCCGCCGAGGCTGTCCAGCAACGCATCCGCCCGCCCCTCGGTGAAGACCTCGGGCTCGACGACCACGTGCGCGGTGAAGACCGGAGCGCCGGAGGTGATCGCCCAGACGTGAACGTCGTGCACGGCCACCACACCCGGCTTGGCGAGGATGTGGTCGCGGATGAGGGCCACATCGGTGTCTTTCGGGGCGGATTCGCTGAGCACGTGCGCGACCTCGCGCAGCAGCGAGAGCGCACGCGGCACGATCAGGAAGGCGATGGCCAGCGAGGCGAACGCGTCGGCCTGCGCGAATCCGGTGGCCATGATCACCACCGCCGCGACGATGACGGCGACGGATCCGAACAGGTCGCCGAGCACCTCGAGGTAGGCGCCGCGCAGGTTGATCGACTGCTTCGCTCCCCCGCGCAGCACCAGGAGGGCGACGAGGTTGGCGACGACGCCGATGATCGCGACGATCAGCATCGGCGTGCTCTGCACCTCCGCCTCACTCCAGGTGATCAGGCGGCTCACCGCCTCGATGAAGACCGAGACCGCCACGACGCAGAGGATGATGCCGTTGATCAAGGCGCCGAACACCTCGGCGCGACGGAATCCGAAGGTCTGGCGGTCGGTCGCGGGGCGCGCGGCGACGATCGTGGCGACCAGGGCGACCACCAGCCCGGTCAGGTCGGAGAGCATGTGCCCGGCATCCGCCAGCAGGGCGAGCGAGCCCGAGATCACGGCGCCGACCACCTCGACGACCAGCACGACGCCGATGATCGCCATCGCGATCAGGAGTTGGCGACGTCCGGCGCCGCGCGCGTGGTCGTGGCCGGCCCCGTGGTCGTGATCGTGCGTCATCCCACCAGGCTAGGCGGATGCACGGCACGATGGCGCGGATCCGCCTAGTCGGTAATGAGCCGCGTTTTCAGCAAGCCCGGCGTCGATCGCGCGCGGGTCGCACCTGATTGAGCCTGCCGAGATCACAGCTCCGAAGGCGATGGTTTCGGCAGGCTCAACCAGCGGACGCTTCAGGCCAGGCGGCCGAGCACCGCGACGAGTTCGTCGCGCAGCGCGGCGAAGGCGCGGGCGCGGTGGCTGACGCGGTTCTTCTCCGCGGCGTCCAACTCCGCCGTGGTGCCGTCGTAGCCGTCGGGGGCGAAGATCGGGTCGTAGCCGTGGCCGTTCGTTCCCGAGGCGGCCAGGGCGATCCGGCCCGGCCAGTTGCCTTCGACCACGGTCTCGTAGCCACCCGGGATCAGCGTCTCGGGCACGACCAGCGCGATGTGGCAGGTGAAATGCGCTGCCCGGTTCGGGTCGCGCATGTCCGCCAGCTGGGCGAGCAGCAGCTCGAGGTTCGCCTGCGCATCGTGCCCGGGGCCGGCCCAGCGCGCCGAGAAGATGCCGGGGGCACCACCCATCACGTCGACGCAGATGCCGGAGTCGTCGGCGAGCGCCACGAGTCCGGTGTGCGCTGCCGCCGCCCGGGCCTTGATCAACGCGTTCGCGGCGAAGGTCGCGCCGTCCTCCACCGGCTCCGGGCCGTCGTAGGCCTGCACGAGCACGCCGGGCACGGCCTCGTCGAGGATGCTGCGGAACTCCTCGACCTTGCCCTGGTTGTGGGTGGCGAGAACGAGCTGCACGCTCACGCCTCGGTCGCGAGCGACGCGGTCTGCACCAGGGCGAGCTCCTCCGCGCCGGCCAGCGCGAGGTCGAGCAGCTCGTTGAGCTCGCGGCGGTCGAACGGCGCGCCCTCTGCGGTGCCCTGCACCTCGACGAAGAGTCCGCGCCCGGTGACGACGACGTTCATGTCGGTCTCGGCCCGGACGTCCTCGGTGTAGGCGAGGTCGAGCATCGGCACGCCGTCGATGATGCCGACCGAGACGGCCGAGACGCTGTCGATCAGCGGCTTCGCCTTCTGTCCGACGAACTTCTTGCCGCGCGCCCACTCGATCGCATCGACCAGAGCCACGTAGGCGCCGGTGATCGCGGCGGTGCGGGTGCCGCCGTCGGCCTGCAGCACGTCGCAGTCGATCACGATGGTGTTCTCGCCCAGCGCCTTGGTGTCCACGATCGCGCGGAGGCTGCGCCCGATCAGGCGCGAGATCTCGTGGGTGCGCCCGCCGATCTTGCCCTTGACCGACTCGCGGTCCATCCGCGAGTTCGTCGAGCGCGGCAGCATCGAGTACTCGGCGGTGACCCAGCCCTTGCCCTTGCCCTGCAGCCAGCGCGGCACACCGTTCGTGAACGAGGCGGTGCAGAGCACCTTGGTGTTACCGAAGGAGACGAGGGCCGATCCTTCGGCCTGGGTGCTCCAGCCGCGCTCGATGGTCACGGTGCGCAGCTGGTCGGCGGTGCGGCCGTCCTTGCGCAGGGCGGCGGATGCGGTGGTGTCGGTCACGATGTCTCCGGTCGTTTCGGCGAGCCGAGGTCCAGCCCGCGCAGATTGATGGTGCCCGTCTCGACGAGGTTCACGGTGGAGACCTCGGGGCCGAGGAAGCGCCGGGCCAGGCGCACGAAGTCGCTCGATCCGGTCTCCTCCCAGGCGTAGCGGGGCGGTTCGGCGGCGGTGCGCTGCATGCCGTGCGCGACGAGCATCCGGTACACGTCCAGCGCCGTCTCCTCCGCGCTGGAGACGAGGCGGACATCCGGGCCCATCACGTACGAGATGGCGCCGCGCAGCAGCGGGTAGTGGGTGCAGCCGAGCACGAGGGTGTCGATCCGCGCCTCCTTGAGCGGCGCGAGGTACTCCTCCGCGACGGCGAGCAGCTCGTCGCTCCAGGTGATGCCGGCCTCGACGAACTCGACGAAACGGGGGCAGGCGACGGTGAACAGGGCGAGGTCGGGTGCGGCGACGAAGGCGTCGTCGTAGGCGCGCGAGCGGATGGTGCCCTCGGTACCGATCACGCCGACGCGGCGATTGCGGGTGTCGCGTACCGCACTGCGCACGGCGGGCTGGATCACCTCGACGACGGGGATGCCCATGCCGATCGTGTAGCGCTCGCGGGCGTCGCGCATCATCGCGGCGGAGGCCGTATTGCAGGCGATCACGAGCAGCTTCGCGCCTTGGTCGACGAGGGAGTCGAGCACGTCGAGCGAGTACGCCCGCACGTCGGCGAGCGGCTTGGGACCGTACGGGGAGTGGACCGTGTCGCCGAGGTAGACGATCGACTCGTTCTGCAGCAGATCGATCACCGAACGGGCGACGGTCAGGCCGCCGACCCCGGAGTCGAAGATGCCAATAGGAGCGTCGGTCACGATCCAACAGCCTACCCGCGCGCTCGGGTGGCACACTGGCACGGTGACTTCGACCGCATTCCTGACCGACCGGTATGAGCTGACGATGGTCGAGGGGGCGCTGCTCAGCGGCACCGCCGACCGACGCTGCATGTTCGAGGTGTTCGCGCGCAGCCTGCCCAGCGGTCGCCGCTACGGCGTCGTGGCCGGCACCGGGCGGCTGCTCGAGCTGATCGCCGACTTCCGCTTCACGGAGGCCGAGCTGGACTGGCTGCGCATGGAGAACGTGGTGAACACGGCCACGCTCGACTGGCTCGCCGACTACCGGTTCCGCGGCGACGTCTGGGGCTACCGCGAGGGCGAGGTGTACCTGCCGGGCTCCCCCATCCTGATCGTCGAGGGCGGATTCGCCGAAGCGGTGCTGCTGGAGACGCTGGCCCTGAGCGTGCTGAACTACGACTCCGCTGTGGCCGGAGCCGCGGCGCGGATGGTGTCGGTCGCCGGCGGACGGCCGCTGGCCGAGATGGGCTCGCGGCGCGCCAGCGAACGCAGCGCCGTCGCCGCCGCACGTTCGGCCTACATCGCCGGATTCGGTGCCACCTCGAACCTCGAGGCCGGCCGCAGCTGGGGCATCCCGACGATGGGCACCTCGGCGCACGCGTTCACCCTGCTGCACGACTCGGAGGAGGCGGCGTTCCGCGCGCAGGTCGCCGCACTCGGCGCGGGTACGACCCTCCTCGTCGACACCTACGACGTGCCGACGGCCGTCGAGCTCGCGGTCGCCGTCGCCGGCACCGGGCTCGGCGCGGTGCGGATCGACTCCGGCGACCTGCCGGTCCAAGTCGCGGCCGTGCGCCGGCAGCTGGATTCGCTCGGAGCCGTGCACACGAAGATCACGGTGACGAACGACCTCGACGAGTACGGCATCGCCGCCCTGGCCGGCTCCCCGGTCGACTCCTACGGCGTGGGCACCTCGGTGGCCACCGGCTCGGGCAGTCCGACCGCCGGCATGGTCTACAAGCTCGTCGCGCACCTCGACGACACGGGCGAGTGGGTGGCCGTCGCGAAGAAGTCGGCGGCGAAGGCGTCGGTGGGTGGCCGCAAGTCGGCGGGCCGCCGACTCACCGACCTCGGCGTCGCGACCACCGAGGTGATCCACATCGGGGCCGGGCCGGAGGGCGCCGCGGCGCCGGACGAACGCAACCTGATCGTGCCGCTGATCGTCGACGGAGTGGCGGTCGCCGGCTTCACCGGACCGGACGGGGTCGCCGCGGCCCGCGAGCACCGCGCGGCGGCGGTGGCGGAGCTGCCGATCGAGGCGCTACGGCTCGGCCGCGGCGAGCCGGTCATCCCGACGGTGTACGCCTGAGCCGTGCCGCCGCGACGGGCGAACCCGCCGGACGGATCCGCGGGCTCGACCGACGCGGCGCCTACTTCATCCGCTCGTAGACCTCTTTGCACGTCGGGCAGACCGGGAACTTCTCCGGGTCGCGGCCCGGCAGCCACTTCTTACCGCAGAGCGCCTTGACGGGCTTGCCGGTGAGAGCGGACTCGAGGATCTTCTCCTTCTTCACGTAGTGCGAGAAGCGTTCGTGATCACCGGGCTCGATGGTCTCCTGATTGAGGAGTTCCTCGAGTTCGCGGTCGAGGACGGAGGTTCCTCCGCCGGTCTCGTGGGGGTCGATGGTGCTGTTATCGGCAGCCGAATTCATGCGGACGATCCTACGCTCTCACTCAGGTGGGCGGATCAGTAACGGCTCGTGAACGCGACGAGCTCCGGGCCGCGCCGGTCGAACTCGCGCCCGCCCAGCACAACGCCGAGCGCGAAGACGAGCGCGCCGCCGAAGAAGCCGACGGCCAGCGCCGCCCCGCCGAGCGAGCCGTCCTCGAAGAGCGCACGGACCGCCAAGGCGACCGCGGGTGCCGCGAGCACCAGTCCCCCGACGAAGGTCAGCGTCTGCGCTCCCGCTCCGCTGGAACCGGGGGCCTGCGGCTGCACGAACGGGCTGTCGCCGGGGCGGGACGCCGGATACGGGAACCGCGCGGAGGCGAAGCTCGAGACGCCCGCCAGCGTGAGCAGGATGCCGAGGTTCGCCCCCAGGATCGCGGCGTAGGCGCCGAGGTCGCCGTGGGCGAAGGCTGTCCCCCACGAGCCGAGCAGCACGACCGGAAGGCCGATCGCCAGCGTCGGGAAGGTGCGTCCGAGACGATCGGCGACGCCGGGAACGCCCGAGGCGACGTGCAACCAGACGGCGGATCCGTCGTATGCGAGGTCGTTGTGCAACGCCCAGCCGAGGAAGAACACGATGATCGGCAGCGGAACCAGCGCGAGCAGGCTCCACGGCACACCGACCGCGCCCAGCAGCGCGATGATCACCAGCGGCAGCAACGGGATCGCCGCGAGCGAGAAGTGGTAGCGCGGGTCGCGGCCCCAATAGGTGATGCTGCGCGCGGCGATCACGCCCGAGGGCGACGCGCGAACGGCATCGAACCAGCCGAGCCGGATGCCGCGGTCGTGGCGCGAACGCTCGGGCGCCGCGAGCATCAACCGCACCACGACGTACCACGCCCCGAGGGCGACGACCAGAGTGAGCAGCCCGAGCACCAGCGCTCCGGCGGCAGCGCCGGCGTCGCCCGCTTCTGCGGCGCCGGGGGCCGCCCAGACGGCGCCGAACGGCGTCCAGCGCACGGACTCCGCGAAGGAGGCGAGGGCGTCGCGGCCCTGCGCGCCCCAGTCGATGTTGGTGGCGACGACGACGGCCGGCACCACGGCGATGACCAGGACGACGCCGATGATGCCGAGGGCCTCGCGCGCACCGCGAGCGGAGAAGAAGAACGTCGACAGCGTGGTCGCGAGGCGGGCCAGCACCCCCGCGGTCACGACGCCGATCACGATCGACGCGAAGCCGACCACTCCGGCCGAATCCCAGAGCCCGAGGCTCGCGAAGCCGACGACCGCCAGCGCGAGCAGCGGTACCGAGATCAGGCTCGCGAGCGCAAGACCTCCTGCCAGAGTGGGAATCGGGATGCCGTACGGCGCGAAGCCCCGGGGATCCAACGGGTCGTCGCCGCCGAAGAACAGCGGGAGCAGCAGGAAGCCGAGCAGGGCGACCGCGCCGCCCGCCGTCACGACGTCGGCCGCGAGGCGCTCGTCCGCCGACCCGGCCACCGCCCGCAGGAGGGCGATCAGGGCGATCGTCACGACCACGAGGTAGACGGCGGCGAGGATGAGTCCGAGCCCGTGCTTGGCGCCCTTGCGGAAGACGCTGCTGAGGACCGCGAGCCTCAGTCCGAGAAGTCGTGCAACCACTCCAGGCCCTCGTTCGTCGTTCCGCTTCCGGCCAGCTCCCGGAATCGCTCCTCGAGCGTCGCCGCTCCGGAGACCTCCGCCACGGTACCGGCGGCGAGTACGTCGCCGCCGACGATGATCGCAACGCTGTCGCAGACCCGCTCGATGAAGTCCATGCCGTGGCTGGAGAGCACCACGGTGCCGCCGCTGGCGACGTAGCGCTTGAGCACCTCGATCACGTTCGACGCCGACACCGGGTCGACGGATTCGAACGGTTCGTCCAGCACCAGGATGCGGGGCGCATGGATCATGCCCGCCGCCAGAGCCACCTTCTTCGCCATGCCGGCGGAGTAGTCGGATACGAGTCGGCCCAGCGCGTCCTCCAGGCCGAGCGCCTGAGCCAGCTCCGTCGTGCGCTTTCGCGCCGTGACGCGATCCATGCCGCGCAGGGTGGCCGCGTAGTAGAGCAGCTGGGCGCCCGTGAGCCGGTCGAACAGCCGCAGTCGATCCGGCAGCACCCCGATCAGCTTCTTCGCGGCGTTCGGATCGGCCCAGACGTCGACGCCGTGCACCGTCACGGTGCCGGAGTCGGGGCGCAGCAGGCCCGTCATCATCGAGAGCGTTGTGGTCTTGCCGGCACCGTTCGGTCCGATGATCCCGTAGAAGGACCCCTCGCGCACCTGCAAGGCGATCCGGTTCACCGCGACCGTCGAGCCGAAGTGCTTCGTCAGGTCCGTGAGTTCGAGCACCACGGGCGCCTGCTCGAAGGTGGGCTCGGCCTCGACGGGCTCGCTCGGCGCGGTGCCGGCGCGCGGGGCACGCTTGCCACCCTTGCGGACGGCGACCGTTCGCTGCGCCCGCGGCGAAGGCACGTCGCGGGTCTCGGTCGCGGTCTCGGCGCCATCGATCGCGCCGGTCTCGAGCGCGACACTCTCGGGCGCCGCGCGCTCCGGCGCCGCAGTCTCGAGCGCTGCGGTTTCGGGCGCCGCGCCCTCTCGCGCCGCCTCCTCCTGCGTCTCCGGCTCGGCCACGTCTGTCCCCCCTGGGCGTGCCATCGATTCCGTCACTGCGTCGATCCCCCCATCGTCACCGAGCTCGTCGGCCGTACCCGTCCGTGCGCCTTCAGCACCCTCGACGAGGCGCGGATCGACTCCGCCGTCGTCCGGAGCAAGAGGCACGGAACTCATCCGGCAACGCTATCAACTGCCGGAGCAGCGAGGGTCCGACGGACGGCGGATTGACACGGGAACGGCGGCCGAGATCGACACCCCTAGGGGGTACTGTCGAGGGAAGCTCCGCAGCGTACACTATTGCGGAACTACGCAACGCAACTGGTCGATACGCACTGGTGAACACGAGGAGAAGAACTATGCCCACGAACGTCGTCATTCTTGCGGCCGGCATGGGCAGCCGTCTCGGTCGTTCCCTTCCGAAGCCGCTGACCCCGTTGAGCGACGGCCGTTCGATCATGCAGCAGCAGTTCGACAACATCCACCACGCTTTCGGCGCGAACGCTCAGGTCACCATCGTCGTCGGCTACAAGCTCGAGCACATCATCGAGGCGTTCCCGCACGCCACGTTCGTGTACAACGAGCAGTACGACCAGACGAACACCTCGAAGAGCCTCCTGCGCGCGCTGCAGGCCTCCGGTCAGGGCGGCGTGCTCTGGATGAACGGCGACGTCGTCTTCGACCCGCGCATCCTCGACCGGGCGGCGGCGCTGATCGCGAAGGACCAGTCGTTCGTCACCGTCAACACCGCCAAGGTGTCGGACGAAGAGGTCAAGTACACGACCAGCCGCGAGGGCTACATCGACCTGCTGTCGAAGACCGTGAAGAACGGGCTCGGCGAGGCCGTCGGCATCAACTACATCTCCGCCGCCGACAAGGCCGCGCTGATCCGCCAGCTCGCCCGAGTCGAGGACCAGGACTACTTCGAGCGTGGCATAGAGTTGGCGATCGAGCAGGACTCCCTGCTCATCGAGCCGATGGACATCTCCGACCTCTACGCCGTCGAGATCGACTTCGCCGAGGACCTCGAGCGGGCGAACCTGTTCGTCTGAGCCGCCCCTCGACGCCGTCCGCGTCGGCTCCCGAACGAAGGGGCCGCGCAGTGACGACGGAGGCAACGGCCGAGCGGCATCGACGCTCGGCCGGCTGGCGCTACCGCCACTCGCTCTGGCTGCTCACCAAGCGCGACCTCAAGGTCCGTTACGCGACCAGTGCGCTCGGCTACTTCTGGTCGATCCTCGACCCCTTGGTGATGTCGGGCATCTACTACTTCGTCTTCACCGTCGTCTTCGACCGCAGCGTCGGCGAGGATCCGTACATCGTGTTCCTGCTGGCCGGTCTGTTGCCGTGGATGTGGTTCAACCAGGCGGTGTCCGACGCGACCCGCGCGTTCCTGCGCGAGGTCAAACTGGTGCGCTCCACCTCCATCCCCCGCACGATCTGGGTGGCACGGATCGTGCTGTCCAAGGGGATCGAGTTCGTCGCGAGCATCCCCGTGCTGATCCTCTTCGCAATCGTGGCGGGAGCGCACGTGACGCCGGCCGTGCTGCTGTTCCCGGTGGCGATCGTGCTGCAGGCGGCGCTGATCCTCGGCGTGGGTCTGATCGTCGCTCCGCTGGTCGTGTTCTTCCGCGACCTGGAGCGGGCCGCGAAGCTCGTGCTCCGGTTCCTCTTCTACGCCTCCCCCATCATCTATTCGACGGACAACCTGCCGGAGGCGCTGCAGCCGTGGGCCGCCCTGAACCCGCTCAGCGGCATCTTCGCGCTGTACCGTTCGACGTTCTTCGCGGAGGAGCTCGACCTCTCCCTGATCGGTGTCTCGGCCCTGATCTCGGCCGTGATCCTCGCGATCGGCATCGTCGTCTTCCAGCGTTCCGAGCGCGCCGTGCTGAAGGAGATCTGATGTCGGACATCGTGATCCGTGCGAGCGGAGTCGGCATCCGGTTCCGGCGCAACCGTCGCGGCCGACGCAGCTTCAAGGATCTCTTCGCCGGCTCCGCCCGACGCAATCGGCCGAACGAGTTCTGGGCCCTGCGCGACGTCGATTTCGAGGTGCACGCCGGCGAGGCCATCGGTGTCGTCGGCCGCAACGGCCAGGGCAAGTCGACCCTGCTCAAGCTCGTCGCCGGCGTCGTCATCGCGGACGAGGGCACGGTCGCCGTGCACACGGGCGTCGCACCGCTGATCGAGATCACGGGCGGTTTCGTCGACGACCTCAGCGTGCGCGAGAACGTCTACCTCACGGCGGGCCTGCACGGCATGTCCAAGCGCGAGGTCGACGCGGTCTTCGACGAGATCATCGACTTCGCCGAGATCGGCGACTTCCTGGACACGCCGTACAAGCACCTCTCCAGCGGGATGAAGGTGAGAATCGCGTTCTCGGTGGTCTCGCGGCTGGAGGAGCCGATCATCCTGGTCGACGAGGTGCTGGCCGTCGGCGACAAGGGATTCCGCGAGAAGTGCTACAGCCGGATCGAGGAACTGCTGGCCTCCGGCCGCACCCTCTTCTTCGTCTCGCACAACGAGCGCGACCTGCGCCGTTTCTGCACGCGGGGCCTCTACCTGAACAAAGGCCGACTCGTGCTCGACGGACCGATCGACGCCGTGCTCGCGCGTTACGCTGAGGACCACGCGCCGAAGCCGCCGACGCCGTCCGCCTGAGGCGGCGCACGGGCCTCGCGGCGCGATCGGCGGGAGCGAGCACGGCATGGCGAAGAAGAACGAGGTAGTCGTACCCGACACGGAGCGCGCCGTTCCGGTCGAGAACGCCCAGCTGGCACGCATCCTGGACCGACTCCTCGCCGTGCAGCGACCGGCGGTTCTGGCGAACATCCGGATGCTGCGCAAGCGTCGACCGGATGCGACGCCCGAACAGATCATCACCAGCCTCGAGCGGCAGTACCTCGCCAGCGTGACCACCGGTGGCGCCGCGATCGGCGCGACCGCCGTCATCCCCGGCGTCGGCACGGGGGCATCCATCGCCCTCTCCGGTGCGGGAGCCGCCGGGTTCCTGGAGGCGAGCGCCCTGTTCGCGCAATCGGTGACCGAGGTGCACGGCATCCGGCTCGACGATCCGGAGCGGGCGCGCGCGCTCGTGCTGACCATGATGCTCGGCAGCGGCGGCAGCGATCTGGTTCGCCAGGTCGCGTCGCAGGCGACGGGCGGCGGCGCCGGGCTGACGCAGTACTGGGGCTCGGTCGTCACGAAGGGAATGCCGTCGTTCCTGGTCGGCGAGCTGAGCGATCGGGCGAAATCCATGTTCGCGCGGCACTTCATCGCCCAGCAGGGCGCCGGCATCGTCGGGCGCGCGATGCCGTTCGGCATCGGCGCGGCCATCGGCGGCGTGGGCAACGCGATGCTGGGACGCCGCGTGATCTCCAGCTCGCGCGAGGCGTTCGGCCCGGCGCCGACCGCGTTCACCAGCCATCTCGTCATCGCGCCGACGCGGTCGGAGCGGAAGAAGGCGATCACCGCGAGCGCCGCGTACGAGCCGCTGAACCTCTTCGTGCGCGACTACGGCGGAACGGGCGAGAAGGTTGCGCTGCTGATCCACGGCATCATGGCCGACTCGCGGATCTGGTACGAACTCGTGCCCTCCTTGATCGAGCGCGGTTACCGCGTGATCGCGCCCGACCTGGCCGGTCACGGCGGCTCACCACGGTCGCGGATCTACTCCCCCGAACGATGGGCGGCGGATATCCGTGCTTCCGTGCTGCAGACGCCCGACCTGATCATCGGGCATTCGCTGGGCGGTCTCATCGCCAGTCACTTGGTCGACGAGTACCTGCCGGAGCGGGTGATCTACGTCGACCCGGCGTTCGGCGAGCCAGGGGGCATCAAGGGGATCATCGGGCGCGAGCGGTTCCAGAAGCTGACGGTGGCCACCCGTGAGCAGCTGATCAAGCAGCATCCCCGGTGGAGCATCGAGCAGATCGACCTCGACCTGGCGAACCTGGAACGCTGGGACCCGGAGACCGTGCACGGAGTGCGCGACCGCGCCGTGGTGCACGCGCCCGAGGTGCCGCTGGTGCCCTCGTTGGTGGTGCTCGCCGACAAGAGCCAGCTCGTGAGCACGTCGCTGGCCGCGAAGCTGGCGGAGGCGGGCTTCCAGGTGCGGGTCGTGCCCGGTGGCGGGCACACGGTGTTCCGCGACGACCTCGCCGCGTTCGTGTCGTCGATCCGGGACTGGCTCTGATGACGGCGGTCGAGGAGTACCTCGGGTCGCTGGAGCACGCACGCTTCGATGAGGTCCTGACCCTGCGCGCGGCTGTACTCGCCTCCGCCGATGGCCTGATCGAGAGCGTGAAGTGGAACGCGCCGAGCTACGCGCTGGCGAGCAGCTCGCACGAGGCGACGTTCCGGCTGAAGCCGAACGATGCGCTGCAGCTGATCCTGCACCGCGGCGCCGCGGTGCGGTCGGACGCGCTCGACGCGGTCCTCCCGGACCCGCTCGGTCTCGTGCAGTGGGCGACGCCGGATCGCGGGGTCGTGACGTTCACCGACCGCGTGGACCCGGCGATGGCGGATGCGGTGACCGCGCTGGTCGGCGCGTGGCTGCGGCTGGACGGGGAGACGGGCTGACCACTTGTGAGAAGTAGCGCTTCCGGTTGATCGGTAGCGACCACTTGTGAGAAGTGGTCGGACCCGGTCTTGGTTGGTAGCGCGGCGTCCCCTCCTCCACAGGGTGGGTTTCGGGCCGAGTTTTCCAGGATCGCCTCCGCGGCGCGTTCAGTGTCAGTAGTACGTACTGCAATACTCGTATGGATCAGAACAGGCGACAGCAAGCACCGCACGCGGTGCGCGAGACGGTACGGGAGTACGGCGACGAAGCCGCATTCCTGGGCCGCTCGATGTCGCCGATCGCGCTGCAGCGGGCGCAGGCGCTGTACGCGGGGTATCGGGCGGGGATCGCTCGGCCGGAGCTGTTCGCGGTGGGCCGTTCGGTGCACGCGGAGCAGATCAACGATCTCGCGGAACGCTCCATCCGAGCCGAGTTCGCGTTGGTGATGGGCGTGTCGGAGAACGCCGCCGCCCGGGAGCTGGATTACGCGCAGCTGCTGGTCGAGGAGTTGCCGCAGACGCGGGCGCTGCTCGCGAACGCGGCGATTCTGTGGGAGTGCGGGCAGTTGATCTGCGCCGCTGCCCGCCGGGTCCCGCTGGCGGCGCGGGATGTGTACGACTGGCGGGCCGCGCAGCTGGCGCCGGGGCTGCGCCCGCATCAGTTGAAGAAGGCTCCCGCGCGTCTGGTGGAGGAGTTGCAGGATCAGCCGCTCGCCGAACGGCACGAACTGGCCAAGGAGCGCCGCACCGTGTGGCTCACCCCGGAAGAGGACGGGATGTGCGTCATCTCCGCTCTGCTGCCCGCCCCGGTCGCGTTGGGCGCGTACGACCGGTTGGACAGCATCGCGAAGATCATCCGCAAGGAAGACGAAGACGGCACCGAGACCCGCTCGCTCGCGCAGTTGCGCGCGGATGCGTTCGGGGACATCCTCCTCGACGGCGACGTCGCCGGCACCATCCCCGACTCCGACGACCGGGCCCGCACCTTCCTGCCCGGCGTCCGCGCACGAGTGCGCATCATGGTCCCGGTGCTCACGGCGGCGGGTGACGATGAGGAGAACGCGGAACTCGACGGCTACGGCCCCATCCCCGCCGACATGGCGCGAGAGCTCGTGGGCACGGGCTCGGACTTCTATCGGGTTCTCACCGACCCGACGACCTGCGCGCCGATCTCGGTGGAGCGGCTGAAGCGGTTCCCGCCGGCGGAGATGCGCGTGTTCGTGCAGCTGCGCGACCTCACCTGCCGCTTCCCCGGCTGCACCCGCCCCGCCGCGAAAGCGGAGATCGACCACGCCACCGAATGGGCCAACGGCGGCCACACCGCCATCAGGAACCTTTTGACCTTATGCACCAGCCACCACCACGTCAGGCACGGGGAGCAGTGGAGCTACCGCCTCCACCCCGACGGGACCGCAGACTGGACCAGCCCCACCGGGAGACGGGTGACCACCCATCCCCCCGACGTCCCGGGCGCGACACCGGGGCCGAGATTCCGGGACAAGCTCTTCAGCGAAGACCCACCCCCGACCGCCGAACAAGCCGGATTCTGAACCTCACTGCCGCTGACGACCCGCCCGCTGATCGAGCCGGCCGAGATCAGGCACTCGCCTTCGCGGCAGCCTTCGCGGCCTGCTTGGTCGCGCGCACCTTGGCCAGCGACTCGGGCGAGACGATGTCGGCGACGGAGCGGAAGCTGCCCTCCTCGCCGTAGGCCCCGGCCGCATCCCGCCAACCCGCGCCCGTGAAGCCGTACTGCTTGCCCAGCAGGGCGAGGAAGATCTTGGCCTTCTGCTCCCCGAAGCCCGGCAGGGCCTTGAGCCGCTTCAGCACGGTCGGGCCGTCGGGATCGTCGCGCGTCCACAGCTGCGACGCGTCGCCGTCCCAGTCCTCGACCAGCGTGCGGCACAGCGTCTGGATCCGCCCGGCCATGCTGCCCGGGTACCGGTGAACCGCGGGCGGGGTGCGGCAGAGTTCGACGAACGCGTCGTCGCCTTCCGCGGCGATCGCGGCGGCGGAGAAGGAGCCCAGCCGGTCGCGGATCTTCGCGGGGCCGATGAACGCCGTCTCCATCGCGACCTGCTGGTCCAGCAGCATACCGACGAGCAGCGCGAGCGGATCGGCGGACAGCAGCTCGTCGGCGGCCGAATCGTCGGTGATGTGCAGTTCAGGAGGCATACCCCTGGATACCACGATCGCCATGCGCGCGCACCACCGCATCCACCTCTTCCAGCGCGCGAACAACAGCGAGGTCGCCGGGTCCGCCGTAGCTGAGCACGAGTCCCGGATGAGGAGAGCGGCCGTTCGCGTAGTAGTCGTCCAGTGACGCGACGAGCACGCCGCGGACGGCCAACTCCGCAACGACGTCACCAGCGGAGACACCCGCCGGCAACGACACGACCGCGTGCAACCCGCCGTCCAGCCCGCTGACACTCCCCCATTCGACGTCGGCGAAGAAGTCGAGCAACAGCCGCCGCCGATGCGCATAGGCACGGCGCGCCCGGGCGAGGTGACGGCGCAGCGCCCCCGAGGCGAGGTAGGACGACAGCGCGAGCTGAACCATGCCGGACACCGGCGAGGGGTCCTCGCCGCGCTCGGCCTCGATCCGCCCGCGCAACGGCGACGTCTCGCGCACCACCACGAAGGCCATCCGCAGCCACGGCGAGATCGTTTTGGAGAAGGAGCCCACGTGCACCACCGCTCCGGACGAATCGAGCGCTGCGAGAGCGGGCAGCGGCGCTCCGACGTGACGGAACTCGCTGTCGTAGTCGTCCTCGACCAGCAGCACACCGTGAGCGACGGCCCAGTCCGTGAGCGTAAGGCGGGCATCCGCGGCGAGACGCCCGCCGGTCGGGTACTGGTGCGACGGCGTCAGCACCACAACATCGGGCACGGGATCGAGGGCGAGCAGCAGGGCCACATCGATACCGTCACCCGCGACCGGAACCGGAATCACCACGGCGCCCATCCGCGTCAGCCGACGGCGCACGGCCGGATACCCCGGATCCTCGACGACGACGCGCGCCGGCCGATCGAGAGGGTCGGCCACCGCCCGCACCACGATCTCGATCGCATCCGCCGTGCCGGACGTGACGATCACGTCGTCCGCGTGCGCGAGCACACCGCGGCTGCGGTGCAGCTGATCGGCGATCTGTGCGCGCAGAGCGGCCGATCCGCGCGGATCGGCGGCGTCCTCCGGCGGATCGACGGCGGCCGCCGCGCGCCAGGCCGAGCGCCATTCCGCGCCGGCGACCCCGCGGGTCGAGGGGATCCCCGGTCGTAGGTCGAGAACCGGCACCGTGGATGCCGCGTTCGCCGGTACGGCGCGATGCTCGAGCCGCAGCGGATGGCTGGTCACCGACGGCGCGACGACGGTTCCGGAACGAGCTCGTGCCACGAGGTAGCCCTCGCCGACCAGCTGGTCGATCCCGGCCACCACGGAACCGCGGGACACCCCGAGGGCCGCCGCGAGGGATCGCGACGACGGCACCCGCTGGTCGGCACGCAACCGGCCGTCGAGCACGGCCTGGCGCACCGCGTCGGCGACGGCCGCGCGGAGGCCGCCGGGGTGGCGCGCATCGAGGTGCAGGATCAGATCGGTTTCCACGCGAGCAACCACCTCCAGCAACTGGACCAGGACGAACAACGAATTCTGGCATTGTCGCAGGTCCAGATCGGCGGGCACACTCGTGCCATGACGCTTCTCGACACCGACGCCACTCGACTCACCCGGATGCGCGAACGCCAGGTCTTCGACCGCGCCGCGCTGGACGAGATCCTCGACGAGGCGCTGATCGCGCACGTCGGCCTCACTCGCGAGCACGGTCCGGTGCTGCTGCCCATGCTCTTCGCTCGCGACGGCGGCGCCGTGCTGATCCACGGCTCCACAGGCGGCGGCCTGTTCCGCGAGGCCGCAGCCGGAACACCCGTCGCCTTCGCCGTGACTCTCGTCGACGGCCTGGTCTTCGCCCGGTCGACCTTTGACAGCTCGATGAACTACCGCAGCGCGATGCTGATCGGCGTGGCCGAGCCGGTGCTCGATCCGACCGAGAAGGCACGAGCCCTGGAGGTGCTCAGCGAACGGATCATGCCCGGTCGACCGGCCGAGTTGCGCGCGACCACCCCGAAGGAGCGCGCCGCGACCCTGGTGCTGCGCCTGCCGATCGAGCAGGCGAGCGTGAAGATCCGCTCGGCCGGTCCGAGCGACGACGACGGCGCGGATCCGCGGCTGTGGGCCGGGGTGGTGCCGCTGGTGACTCGCACCCTCGAGCCGGTCACGGCGCCCGGCGTCGAGGCGGCGCCATCGGCGGCTGCGAACGGCTTCCGCGCGCTCACCGACCAGCGCCGACCCCGCTACTCCTGAGCGCTACTTGGCGTCCTGTTGCGGGAAGATCACCTTCTGGATCACGATGATCGCGGAGGCGGCCACCGGGATCGCGACGAGGGCACCGAGGATGCCGGCCAGCGTGCCACCCGCGACGGCGGCGATGACCACAACGGCACCCGGAACGGCGACCGCACGGTTCATGATTCGCGGGCTGAGCAGGTACGCCTCCACCTGCATGTAGAACAGGTACCAGATCGCCGCGACGAGAGCGGTGAGCGGCGAGGCGATCAGACACGTCAGGGCGATGATCACCGAGCCGGTGATCGTGCCGACCAGCGGGATCAGCGAGCACAGGAACGCGATGAAGGCCAGCAGGGCGGGCAACGGCGCGCCGATGATGAGCAGCAGGATCAGGCTGAGCACACCGTTCACGGCGGCCAGGGTGACCTGGCCGACGACGTAGCGCCCGACGGCGCCGGTGATCTCCTCGCCGACCTCCCGCACATCGGTGCGGCGCGAGCGGGGCGCGAAGTGGTACGCGACGCGCTTCATCGAGCGCATCGAGGCGAGGAAGTAGAGGGTGAGGATCAGCACGATGATCGCGCCGGTGACCCCGCTGGCGATTCCGGTGCCGACGGCGAGCAGGCCGCCGCCGATGTTCAGCAGGTTGTTCGGATCGCGGATGAAGTCCGTGGCGCCCGAGATCAGCGCGTCGATGTCGACGACGCCCTGGAGCTGCTGCTCCAGATCGAGCACCCACTGTTGGGCGCCGATGTCGGCGATGATCGAGGGCGCGTTGGTGATGAATTCGGAGCCCTGCTTGACCAGGATCGGGATCAGGTAGATCAGCAATCCGGCGAAGACGCCGAGCACCCCGAGGAAGACGATCGCGATCGCGAGGGCGCGCGGCAGCTTGCGTTTCTCCAGCCAGGACACCAGCGGATCGAGCCCGAGCGCGACGAACAGGGCCAGGAAGACGTAGGTCAGGACGGTGCCGAGTTCGGCGACGATGCCGCCGACGACGAGCGCGAGCAGCACACCGAGGGCGCCGAGGAAGCCGATGCGGAACGCGCGAATCTGGAAGCCGCCGTTGCCGCCGTTTGCGGCCGTCGCCTCCGCGTGCATCACCACGTCGGGGGTCGGCGTGGGCGCGGCCGGGGCTTCGGGTCGACGACGGCGAAGCCGACTGCGCATTGTGCTCATGCCTCGACTGTAGTGGCGCGCCTCGGTCTCCCCGGGCACGCGCGGCCCGCTTGACCGCGAGGCGACGGTGCGGCTAGTGCTCCCACCCGGCCCCGTCGGGAGGCCCGATCGGGCTCAGCCTGCGCCGGGATCGTGCTCGTCGACGACCGGGTCCGCGGCGTGCAGCTCGGCGTTGCGCTGCCACGTCGCCATCAGCTGCTCGATCGCGGCGTGGAATCGCGCCGTCGCCGCGCCAGGAGTGGTGTCACCGAAGTAGTGGTGCACCCACCGCTGCAACCGGCCCGCAGCCTCGTCATCGTGCTCGACGGCCTCGATCCGCGCGATGACGGCGCCGGCGTCGGCGGCAGTCAACCACTCCGCGTCACCGAGATAGCCCGAGGTGTCGACGTCGGCCTGCGCGTTCGCCGGGCGGGTGACCAGGAGCGGTCGCCCGACGGCGAGGCGGTCGTAGACCATCGCCGAGACGTCGACGATGGCGACGTCGGCCGCCGCCAGCTGCCAGCCGAGCTCCGCCCCGGTGTCGTGAACGTGCTGGGCGCGCGCATCCGCGGCGTTGGCGGCGCGGATCATCCGCGCGATCTCGGCGTTCGCCGCTCCGTACGCCGGATCAACGGCCCCGCTGCGCGGGTGCGGACGGTAGACCAGCCGGAACCGGTCGTCCGCGAGCAGCGCGCGTGCCAGCGCGACGCCGTGACTCGCGACGGAACCGTACGCCGCCGCCGCGCGGTCGCCTTCCCACGTCGGGGCGTAGAGCACGACCTGGCGACCATCGGGCTCGAACGGCGTCAGTCCGGAGTAGTGGTCGGCCTGCGGCCGGCCGATCGGGATCGCGCGCTTGTCGAAATCGAAGTCCCAGAGCACACGCTGCAACCGGTAGAGAGCGGCGTCGCCGGCGATCAGGCTGTAGTCGTACGCCTTGAACTGGTTCGTCGTCATGTACATCTTGTCGCTCTCGCCATGATTGACGAAGACGTGCCAGCGACGCCCGTACCGCATCATCTGGAAGTTGCGAGCGTTCTGGTTGACGTACAGCACGATCCGCAGCGGCTGCTCGTCGAGCGCCTGCTCCAGGTCGACGACCGAGCGCACGTAGGCGACCGGCACCGGGCTCTCGCGCAGCAGCGCGTCGGCCGCGCCGGCGTTGCGGGACAGGATGACGACGGGCCACCGCGCGCTCAGCTCGGCCAGCGGGGCGTACCACTGTCGCAGCTGGTAGAGGTTCACGGCGCCGTCGGCGAAGTAGACGCCGATCTCGAAGCGCCCGGTGGGCAGAGTCCCTCGTTTCGCGAGAGCGCGCGCCACGGCGGAGCGATCGCGGCGGGCGGTCAGCAGGTCACCGACGACCTTCAGAGCCAGTCGGACATCGTTCGCACGCATCCGTCGATGCTACGGGCTCCGCCCGTCACGTCGGCTCGACGGTCACATCCTGCCGATCACGATTCGAGATCGGTTGCCGCCGAGCCGTGCTCGCGCACGTGCAACCAGACGAACTGCAGCGGCGCCAGCACGAAGCCGTCACGCAGATCGACGTCGACCTCGGTGACCAGGTCGCGCGCCGTCGGCTGGAACGCTCCGAATCGCTCGGCCGCGACCTCCTGCGGCTGCTCGGCGAAGTTCGCCAGCACCAGCACTGCTTCGCCGTGCCCCGGTCGCTGATAGCCGAGCACGTGCGGGTTGTGCGTGCCGAAGGCGTGCAACGCCCCACCGCCGAGGAGTTCGGTCGACTTGCGGATCGCGATCAGGTGCAGCAGGCCACCGAAGATCTCGCCGGCATCGCTGCCCGGCACCAGCCGCTCCGCGTAACGCTCCGCGGGATAGTGCGGCCGGTTCACCCACCGCGAATCGCCGGCCGTGGCCACGTCCTCGACGTAGCTGTAGTCGTTGAGCTGGCCCACCTCATCGCCGAGGAAGAGCAGTGGCACGCCACCCGTGCTCAGCGCGACCGAGTGCGCGAGCAGGATGCGCTCGGCGGCGAGCGGATCGCCGGCCTCGAGCCCGGCGAGGGAGGCGGTGGTACCGGAGATGCGGCAGTCGCCCGTGCGCGGGTTGTCCTGGAACGGCACACCGCGGGCGAAGCTGCCCTCGAAGCGGTTCACGTAGAAGTCGTTCAGGAACCGGCGGTGTAGGTAGCCGTCGATGCCGAACTCCGCGGCGTCCTCATCCGCGAACGTCCAGCCGATGTCGTCGTGGCTGCGCACGTAGTTCACCCACGCCGTTCCCGGCGCGATCGTGTGCCGGCGCTCCAGCGCCTGCTGCAGCAGGGCCACCTCGCGCGTCGCGAGCGCCTCCCAGGTCAGCGCCATCTGCAGCGGGTTGTAGCTCAGCTGGCACTCCGCGGGGTCGATGTACTCGACCACCTCGTCCGGGTGCACGATGGCCTCCGACTTGAACAGCAGCGACGGCGCGGCGAGCCGGCAGACCGCGTTGAACGCGCGGATCAGCGTGTGCGCCTGCGGCAGCGACTCGCACGCCGTGCCGAGCTGCTTCCAGATGAACGCGACGGCATCCATCCGCAGGATGTCGACGCCCTGGTTCGCCAGGAACAGCATCTCCCCCGCCATCGCGCGGAACACCGCCGGATTGGCGTAGTTGAGGTCCCACTGGAAGTGGTAGAACGTGGCCCAGATCCAGCGGCCGTCCTCCAACTGCACGAAGGAGCCGGGGCGATCATCGGGGAAGATCTCGCGGGTGGTGCGCTCGTAGGCATCCGGCATCTCGCGATCCGGGAACACCCAGTAGTAGTCCTCGAACTCGGGGTCGCCGGCGGCGGCCTGGACCGCCCACTCGTGCTCGTTCGAGGTGTGATTGAAGATGAAGTCGACCACGAGCGAGATGCCGTTCTCGCGCAGTTGTGTCGCGAGCTCCCGCAGCTGTTCCATCGTGCCCAGTGCCGGGTTCACCCGCCGGTAGCTCGAGACGGCGTAGCCGCCGTCGGAGTTCTCCTCCGGCGCCTCGAACAGCGGCATCAGGTGCAGGTAGCTCAGGCCGATCTCACGGAAGTACGGGATCTTCGCCCTGACCCCTTCGAGGTCTCCCGCGTAGCGGTCCACGTAGCAGACGCCGCCCAGCATCTTGTTGGAGCGGAACCAGCCGGGGTGCGCCTCCCGGGCACGATCGACGCTCTTGAGCGACTCGTCGCGCTCCGCCCAGCTGCGCGCCGCGAGCTGCACCAGCTCGACCAGCTGGTCCTCGACGTCGCCGCGTTCGCCGTACACCGCGGTGAACAGCTCGAAGAGGGTCGGCAGGTGCTCATCCAGCCGCGCGGCGAACTCCGCGTCGGGAGGAAGCACCGCGTCCAGCCGTGCACGCACGGCGACCGCCCCTTCGGCAGGCTCGATCAACACTGGCCCCGATTCGAACACCGTCGTCCCCTTCGCGAAGAGCCGCTCGCCGCCGAACGGGCGGTGAACTCTCTCGCGATGCTAGACGATCGGCGCTCGCCCGGCGAACGCCATGCGCAGCACGGTCCGCCATGCTATGGGTCGACGCTCGCCCGGATCCGTGCGCCATCCTTCGCGCCAGCCGACGAACCAGGCCGCGAGCGCCGGCCGGTTCCGGGCCCAGCGCAGGCACTGGATCGCGGTCCAGGAACCGACGTAGAGCGGGATCAGCGGGGCCGGCAGGTTGCGCCGCGCGAGCCAGACCCGATTGCGCGCGTTCAGCCGGTAGTACTGGCTGTGCCGCGTCGGCTCGATGACCGGGTGCTGCGCGACGAGATCGCCCGCGTACCAGGTGGTCAGCCCCTGATCCCAGACCCGCCAGGCGAGTTCGATGCCCTCGTGCGCGTAGAAGAACGGATCCGCCCAGCCGCCGATCGCCTCGAACGTCGATCTGCGCAGCACGACGGCGCCCTCCCAGACCGAGAACACCACGCCGCTCGCGCGCGGGTCGCCCTTGCGGATCCGCGGGATCCAGCGGCGCGGCGTCTCGCCACCGGCGACGTCGTCGACCCGTGGCTGCACCAGCCCGATCCGGCGAGCGGAGTCGAGCAGGGCGATCGCCGAGGTCAAGAAGTCCGGTGACGGCACGCTCGCGTCGTCGTCGAGGAAGAACAGGTAGTCGCCGCGGACGGCCGGGACGCCGGCGTTGCGGCCGGCCGGGATGCCCAGGTTCTGCGCCAGGGCGAGCGCCCGCACACCCTCCGGCAGCTGATCGGGTCGCCAGCCGTTGCCGACGCAGACGACGTCGAGCTCGACACCGCGCTGGGCCAGCACGCTGTTCAGGGCCCGGCGGAGATCCTCCGGGCGCCGGCCCTGAGTGAGCACAACGACCCCGACGCGGGGCGGCTCAGCTGCGGACACGCTTGCTGGCCATGATCGCGACGAAGTGGCCGATCACCGCGAGGATCGACAGCGGCAGCAGGAGTCCGACCAACCAGCGATCGGCCACGTCAGCGCCGACGAACAGGCCGACGATCGCCGTGGCGAAAGCGAGCATCGTCAGCTCGACCGAGTGGTACAGACGGTGGAACGGCAGGAATCGCGCGGCGCGGCGCAGGCTCGCCAGCAGCGAGGAGGACGGGTCGGCCTCGCCCTTCTTGTCGGCGAGCTTGGCCAGCCCCGCGTTCGCGCGGGCGACGTGCACCATGTCGTTCAGCGCCTTGTTCAGCACGATCACCAGGGCGAGCAGAGCGCCGATCGTGGTCCACAGGTAGTCCTCCGGGGCGTCGAACGGCCAGCCCGCGGCGCGCAGGCCGAGGGCGAGCGGAATCAGCGACTCCGTCGTGTAGTGGCCGACCTTGTCCAGGAAGACGCCCGCCGGCGAGGACGTGCGACGCCAGCGCGCGACTTCGCCGTCGCAGCAGTCCACCAGCATCTGCAGCTGACCGAGCAGCAACGCGAGCGCGGCTCCGGCGATGCCCGGGATCAGCAGAGCGGCCGCCGTGGACCAGCCGACCAGGATCATGATCCCGGTGACACCGTTGGCCGAGATGGAGGTACGCAGCAGCAGCCAGGTCACGTACGGCGAGAGGTTGCGCAGGTACAGCGAGGCGGTCCAGTGCTCGGCGTTGCGGCGACCGCGCACCTCCGGCGGCTGCGCGACGGCGCGCAACTCGGCGATGGAGCCGGGCCTGCTGTAGTTCGTCATGTGCTCTTTCCGTGCGGCCCCTGGTGGTGCGCCGCGATGTTGTTCGTGAAACCGAGGTAGCCCAGCACGAAGCCGCTCCCCCACGCCACGTGGATGCACGGGATGACCACCACGAACCAGAGCATGGCACGAACGCCGTCGGGTCGGGCGACGAGCGCACTCGCCACCAGCACCAGCAGCAGGTAGGCGAGCGGGACGGCGAAGCCGAGCAGCAGCCACGGCGCGACGCCGACCACGGCTTGCACGATACCGGCCAGCCCGATCAGCACCCCCAGCGCGAGGCCGAGCACGAAGACCGGGGGCGCGAAGTAGCGCAACGACCGCGACACCGGGAACAGCCGCGCCAACTCGCCGCGCCACATCCCGGTGGAGAGGAACTGACGGACCAGCTTCGCCAACGACGGACGCGGCCGGTACGTCACCGTGAGTCGCGGGGTGAACCAGACGACGCCGCCGTTCTCGCGCAGTCGGCGGTTCAGCTCCCAGTCCTGACCGCGCTTGAAGCGCTCGTCGAACAGGCCGACCGCCTCGAGGGCGCGGCGGCGGAAGACGCCGAGGTATACCGTCTCGGCCGGTCCCTCCGCGCCGCCGACGTGGTGCGGGGTGCCGCCGAGGCCGATCCGCGAGCCGTACGCCCGCGCGACCGCGCGCTGGAATGGGGTGAGCCCCTCCGCCGCCATCACCCCGCCGACGTTGTCGGCACCGCTGGCGAGGATCGTCTCGACCGCGATCCTGGCGTACTCCGGCGGCAGCACCGAGTGCGCATCCACCCGGACGACGATGGGCTGGGTGGAGGCGCGGATCGCGGCGTTCAGACCCGCAGGAGTTGAGCCGACCGGATTCGCGACGACGCGGATCCGCGGGTCGGCGGCACTCAGCTCGGCCACCAGGGCTTCGGTGCCGTCGATGCTCGGGGCGAGCGCGAGCACGATGTCGAACGGGCCGCTGTAGTCCTGGGCGAGCAGGCTGTCGACCGCTGCACGCACGTGCGCGACCTCGTTCAGGACCGGCATGACGTAGGAGACACCGGGAAGCGCGGTGGGGTCGTCCGTCGCGGGCTCGGTGTGCATCCGCACGAGCATAACAGCCCCGTCATGCAGGAGAAGCCTGCCGAATCCGCCCTTCGAAGAAGGGCGGTTCCGGCAGGCTCGACCAGCGTCCTGGTGGGACGTGAGCGCGTCAGCCGGCCATCGTGCCGAGCGTGACGTCCTTCAGCTCGAAGGTCTCGCCGTCGCGGACGTAGGTGATCGTGACGGAGGAACCCGCGGCCTGGGCACGGACCTGGGCGGTGAGATCGGAGGCGCTGGTGATGGGCGTGCCGTTCACGTTCGTCACGATGTCGCCCTTCTTCAGGCCCGCTCCGGCAGCGGCGCCGCTGGAGGTGACGTCCTGGATAGCCGCGCCGAGGTTGCCGGTCGTGGAGTCGGCGACGCTGGCGCCGAGCAGGCCGTGGGTGGCGGATCCGTTGGCGATGATCTCGTCCGCGATCCGCTTGGCCACGTTGCTCTCGATGGCGAAGCCGACGCCGATGCTGCCGGACTGATCGCTGCTGCTGCTCGACGAGCCTGCGCTCGCGATCGCGACGTTGATGCCGATCAGCTCGCCGTCGCTGTTCAGCAGCGCGCCGCCCGAGTTGCCGGGGTTGATCGACGCGTCGGTCTGGATCACCGGCAGCGAGACCGAGGTGGTCGCGGTGGACTGCTGGGTCTGCCCGGGGATGTCGAAGTTGAACGGGCTGTCGGTGCTGCTGCCCGAGCTGTCGTCCTCGGTGCTGGAGTCGGGAGCCGCGGAGGAGGCGACCTGGATGCTGCGGTTCAGCGCGCTGATGATGCCGTCGGTGACGGTGCTCGCCAGTCCCAGGGGGGCGCCGATCGCCACCGCGGTGTCGCCGACGTTCACGTCGGACGAGTCGCCCCAGGTGATCGGCGTGAGTCCGCTCGCGTCCGTGAGCTTGATCACGGCGAGGTCGTCGGTCGGGTCGGTACCGACCAGCGTCGCGTCGTAGATCTTGCCGTCGCTGGTGGTGACCGAGATGGTCGGGTCGGCGATCTCGCCGTCGAGGGTGACGACGTGCGTGTTGGTGAGCACGTAGCCGTCCTTCGACAGGATGATGCCCGATCCGGTGCCCGACGAGGAGGAGCCGCTGACCGCGATGGTCACGACGCTGGGCGTGGCCTTGGCGGCGACGGCGGTCGCCGTCGTGGCGTCCTCGGCGTTGTTGACGGTGATGGTCTGCGCCCCCGAGGAGGCGACGACGCGGGTGCCTGAGCCCTGCGAGGCCGACCAGATGCCGAACACACCGGCTCCGGCGACGCCGCCGACGACGGCGCCGATCGCAAGGGCGGCGATGATGCTGACGCCGGCGCGACGACGCGGGGCGGTGGCGGTCGCAACCGCGGCCGATTCCGGCTGCGGCTGGCCGAAGGCACCGGTGGGTGCGGTCGGCGGCGTCGCGGGCGGCGTGGCTTCGGACGCGGCGGTGTGCTGCTGCGGCGGCGCGTACTCGCCGTAACGCGGTCCGCTCGGCGGAGCGTAGGACGCGGGCGTCACCGGCGGGGTGGGCGCGGCGGGCGCCGGATAGGGCGTGTACTGCTGCGCGGGGGCGGTGGGTGCCTCCGGAGTGCTGGGCGCCTCGGCGGCGACGGGCGCCTGCGGCGTTGTGGGGGTGGTGCTCTGCTCCGGACCCTGCGGCGCGGTGTTCTGCGCGGCGTCGGGGGTCTCCGGCTGCGGGGCCTCAGCGTTGTGCTGCGTGGGGTCCTGCTCCGGGTTGCGGGGATCCGGGTGACTCTCGGTCATGGGTGCTGCTCCTTCCAAGCGAGGACAGCTTGACGAGCGAAGCTGGGCGTTTCTTATGACGGGGCTGCAAGCGCCGCACGAAAGCGCACTGCGGGGCGCGGATGACGGTGGCAGGATGAACGCGTGACTGTGACCGGCCCCTGGAACCGAGCAGCCGGCGGCGCCGGACTCCTCTCCCCCGACGGCCGAGTTGCCGGCACGATCTTCAGTGAGATGAGCGCGCTCGCCGCGCGCACGGGGGCGATCAACCTCGGTCAGGGCTTCCCGGACGAGGACGGCCCGGCCGTGGTGCTGGAGGCGGCGCGCGCGGCGATCGCGGCCGGCGCGAATCAGTATCCGCCCGGCCTCGGCATCCTGCCACTTCGTCAGGCGATCGCCGAGCATCAGCGCCGTTTCTACGGCTGGAGCGTCGACCCCGACACCGAAGTCCTGGTGACCACGGGCGCGACCGAGGCGCTGGCCGCCACGCTGCTCGGACTGGTCGAGCCCGGTGACGAGGTGGTCAGCTTCACGCCGCACTACGACGCGTACGGCGCCCTGATCGCCCTCGCCGGCGCGCGGCACGTCACCGTGCGACTGCACCGACCCGACTTCACCGTCGATCACAACGAGCTGCGCGCCGCCGTCACCGACCGCACCCGGGTCATCCTGGTGAACGATCCGCACAATCCGACCGGTGCCGTTCTGCCGGCCGAGACGCGGGCGCTGATCGTCGAGCTGGCCGAACGCCACGATGCCCTGATCGTGACCGACGAGGTGTACGAGCACCTGCGTTTCGATTCGCCGCACGTGCCGCTGGCGACCCTTCCCGGCGCCGCGGATCGAACGGTGACCATCTCCTCCGCCGGCAAGACCTTCAGCACCACGGGCTGGAAGATCGGCTGGCTGATCGCCCGGCCGGAGCTGGTGACGGCGATCCTCGCGGTCAAGCAGTACCTCACCTACGTCAGCGGCTCACCGTTCCAGGGCGCGGTCGCACAGGGGCTCGCGCTCGAGGACGGGTTCTACGCGGCGATCGCGGACACGCTGCGCCGCAAGCGCGACCTGCTGTCGGCCGGGCTGACCGCCGCCGGTTTCGAGGTCGCGCCCTCGTCCGGCAGCTACTTCGTGGTGGCGGATGCCGCCCCGCTGGGCTACGCCGACGGCGCGGAACTGTGTCGGGCGCTGCCCGGGCTGGCCGGGGTCGTCGCCGTGCCGGTGTCGGCGTTCTGCGCTCCGGCGGATCGTGAGCCGTACCGTTCGCTCGTGCGGTTCGCGTTCTGCAAGCGCTTCGAGGTGCTCGAGCGGGCGGCCGAGCAGCTGGCGCGGATCGGGCGCTGACGCGGATCGGGCGCTGAGGCGGATCGGGCGCTGACCAGTCGGTGGGTCCGCGCGAACAGGGTCCGGTTGCGGCAGGCTCGACCAGCAGGACGATGGCTAGCTCGGCGGGTACAGGAACAACGGGACCTCGGAGGCCGAGATCGTCCGCGTGTGGTACTCGTGGTCGTTGCCCCAGTTGTACTCTTCCAGCGCCACGGAGCCATCGGCGTTGACCGCCTGCACGTAGGCGACGTGGTTGCCGTTGAACCACGCGACGCTGCCGGCGATGGGGGTGTTGCTGGTCACCCAGCCGTGCGAGGCCCATTGGCCGGCCCACGCGTACGCGGAGCCGCCGCCCGGGGTGAGATTGCCCCACGTCCACTTGAACGGAGCGCTGGTGGAACCGGCGTCGCGGTTCAGGCGCCAGGCGACGAAGTCGACGCACTCGCGGTAGTAGTAGCGCAGCGGGGAGAGTCCGCCGCCTTGATCGTCCGTGAGCTCGGTGCGCCACGGATAGTCGTCACCCGGCTGGCGCGGGCTGACCGACGCGTAGCTGCCCGTGCCCGACGCGGTGGCGGCGGGGCTGCTCGCCGCCTCTGCGGCGGCGGCCTCCGCGGCGGCGGCGGCCGCGGCCGCCGCTGCGAGAGCGGCGGCCTGCGCGGCCGCCGCGTCGAGCTCCGCCTGCGTCGGCGCGCTGAAGGAGTCGCGGATCGCGGCGTCGATGGCCGCCGTCGACGCGACCGTCAAGTCTTGGGCCCCGACGGAGCGCAAGGCGGAGGCGGCGTCCGCCGCGGCCTGGGAATCGGCTTCCGGATTGAACGAGTAGGCGGGCAACGAGGCGACGGCGACCAGCCCGGCCACAACGCTGACCGCGGCGGCACTGACGATCGAGCGCAGCACGCGGGGGCGCCGCCGGACGGCCGATGCCGCGGGCTTCGGCGCGGCGGTAGCCGAAGCGACGGGCGACGGAGGAACGGGCGCCGAAGCGGCTCTCGGCGCGGTCTGTGCGGCGACGACCGGCGTCGCGGCGGTGCGGGAGGCGAGGGTGATCTCGGCCTCGCGGCGAGAACGGCGACTGTCGAAGACGACGACCTCTCGGTCCTGTTCGTCCGACCCGTTCACATCCGCCACCGCATCCACCTTCTGCATCCCCGGTCGAGGATAGCGCACCGGTGCCCCGGAGCCGAGGCGCCGGCGATCATCCGTTACGTCAGGTCGACGTCGTGGCGAGTGAGGGGGTGCGCGATCTCGTCCGGACCCAGTCGCGCCACCAGCAGGGTGAGCACGGAGGCGGCGCCCGCCAGTACCCCGGCGACGACGAAGGTCGGCGCGATGCCGATGCCCTCGCCGACCGGCCCGGCGACGGCCATCGAGATCGGCATCAGCGCGAGCGAGACGAAGAAGTCGAGACTCGACACCCGCCCCAGCAGCTCGGGCGGCACACGCTGCTGCAGCAGCGTGCCCCACAGCACCTGCGCGATGCCGCCCGTGCAGCCCACCACGAACACCACCGCGGCGAGCAGCCAGAGTTCGGAGATCAGCCCGACAGCGGCGAGCGGAACGGAGCCGAGACCCCAGAGCAGGATCATCACTGTGAGGTAGCGCCGCGGCATCCGCAGCGAGGAGATCGCGATCGAGCCGGCCGCTCCCCCGACGCCGTACGCCGCGAGCACGATCGCGTAGCCGCCGGCGTCGAAGCCGGTCTGCTCGCGGACGGCGAACGGCAGCAGCACCTCGATCGGACCGATCACCAGGAAGACCAGCACGATCGCGAAGAGCAGCGTCGCCAACAGCCACCGCGTGCGCACCATGTAGCGGAAGCCCTCGATCAGTTCGGCGAACATCGAGCGGAGCGGGTGTCCCTGCGCATCCGCGACCCGATCGATCGGAACGGTGCGCATCACCAGGAGCGCCACGAGTGCGACGGCGTAGCCGGCGGCGGCCACCGCGAAGGCGACCGCCGGAACGGCCGCGGCGATCACCGCCCCCGCGATCGCCGGGCCCGCCGCGTTGTAGGCGAGCGGGCGCAGCGTCCCCTCAACGCCGTTCGCGGCGAGCAATTGCTCGGCGGGCAGGATCCGCGGCAGCAGCGCGGAGTAGGCCGGGAAGAAGAAGCCCTCGTTCGCGCCCAGCACGAATGCGAGCAGCACGAGGTGCCAGATCTGCAGGACGCCGGCGACGTACAGCGCGGCGGCCGTAGCAGCGCCGAGCACGCGGACGGATTCGACCACAACGAGGATCCGCCGCTGCGGCACCCGATCCGCGACCACCCCGCCGAACAGCACCGCCAGCACCAGACCGACACTCGACCCGGTCGCGACCAGCGACACCTCGCTCGGCCCTCCGCCCAGGGCGATGATCTGCCAGACCACCGCGACGATCCAGACACCGCTCGCGAGCAGGGAGAACGCCAACGACGTCACGAGAAGCCGGTAGATCGGATCGACGAACGGGCGCAGCGCGCGAGGCAGAGAAGTCGTGGTCATCAGTGGGTTCCGAGAGTAGCGTGATGGCATGTTCTCCCCCAGAGATGCCTTCAGTGGATTCAGCGTCGACGACACCGGAAGAGCCAAGTCGTTCTACGAGACGACGCTCGGCCTGCAGGTCGACGGAGAGGGCGGCGGCATCCTGTCGATCTCCCTCCCCGGCGGTGGCACGGTGATCGCCTACCCGAAGGAGAACCACACGCCGGCGACGTTCACGATCCTGAACTTCGAGGTCGAGGACATCGACGCCGCCGTGGCCGAGCTGAACCGACGCGGAGTCGTCACCAAGATCTACGCCGACGACGAGTTCCCGACCGACGCCACGGGCGTGATGCGGGGCAAGTCGCGGAACATGGGCCCGGACATCGCCTGGTTCACGGACCCGGCCGGTAACGTCCTCGCCGTGCTCGAGCCGTAGTCGGAGGCGTCAGGCCGATGCCTTGGGCGTCGGCCTGCGGAAGAACCAGACCGAGCGCTTGGGGCGACGAGAGACGCGCGGAGCCACGGGCCGCAGCGCCCGATCCCGGATGCTGCGGAGGTTCAACGAACCGGAGCGACCGGCGGGAACCTCGTAGAGTTCGCCCGTGACGTGATGCACCAGGAAGGCGACGCCACCCTCGACCCCGCGGTACGAGACGCGCTCGATCTCCGAGCTCTCGTCGAGGTGCACGCTCTGCAGCGCGTCGCGTCGGATGTTCGGATGTGCCGCCCGAAGGATCCGCAGTGCTCGACGGGAGGGTAGTGCGCGGGACATGACGTGCTTTCTGGTGCGGAGCCGGGTACAACGAGGTCGAGACGCCGTCGACCCGCGGCGGCGGGCGGGCGCGGCGGCGGGCTGGGCGTTTCTGTGCGGGAACGGCGAGAGTCCCGGCCTCCAGGAGGCCGGGACTCTCGTGAGTTCCGGTGTCCGCGCCATCATGCGGTGATCGTTCACCAGTGATGGGGACACGGCGTTGCGGGGACAGGATTTGAACCTGCGACCTCTGGGTTATGAGCCCAGCGAGCTACCGAACTGCTCCACCCCGCGGCACGTCGTCTAGCTTACACGAAAGTTACGGCCCGATTTCGCGGCGGTTACACGCATCCGTAACGCGGCGCCAGAGTGCGCGTTTCGTTGACATCGTGTCTCAAGATTTCTCAACCCGATAACACCTCGGCTATGGTCACCCTGCCGGGGGCATGGCCGTGTTCTCCGCCGCATCGCCGACCGAACCCTGGAGAACACCGCCGTGGCCAGACGATCCGCCGCCCGACGACGCTCGAGTTCAACATCGACTCGAATCGCCCGCTCCAAGAACTCGAAGATCCGGCTCGATATCCAGGGGCTGCGCGCCCTCGCCGTGACCGCGGTGGTGTTCGACCACCTGTTGCACTGGCCCCGCGGCGGTTTCGTCGGCGTCGACGTGTTCTTCGTCGTCAGCGGCTTCCTCATCTCCGGCCTGCTGCTGCGGGAGTACGAGCGCCGCGGCACCATCTCGTTCGTCGAGTTCTACCGCCGACGCGTCCGTCGCATCGTGCCCGCCGCCACCGTGGTGCTGGCCGTGACCGTGGCGGCCGGGTACGCCCTCTTCCTGGCCGGACGGGCCGCGAGTGTCGCCACCGACGCCGTCTGGGGCTTCCTCTTCGCCGCGAACTGGCGTTTCGCGATCTCGGGCACGGATTACTTCGCCGGCACCGGTGCCACGTCGCCGCTGCAGCACTTCTGGTCGCTCTCGGTCGAGGAGCAGTTCTACTTCGTCTGGCCCTGGCTGCTGCTGGCGATCCTCTGGGTCTACGCGAGCATCCGCAAATCGAAGGAGCACGGACACGCGAACCGGATCGCCGGCATCGTGATCGGCGTGATCACCGTCGCGTCGTTCGCCTGGGCGCTGAACGAGAGCGTCAACAACCCGACCGTCGCGTACTTCTCGACCTTCTCCCGAACGTGGGAGCTCGGGATCGGTGCGATCCTCGCGGCCTCGGTCCCGCTGCTCGCGAAGATCCCCTCCGCGCTGCGTCCTGTGCTGGCGTACCTCGGCCTCGCGGGCATCATCGGCTCGATGTTCCTGATCAGCACCGACTCCACGTTCCCCGCCCCCTGGGCGGCTCTGCCGGTGCTCTCCACGGCGCTGGTGATCAGCGCCGGCACGGGAGCCCCCGCCCGATTCCTCTGGCCGCTGACGAACCCGGTCAGCCGCTACATCGGCGACATCTCGTATTCGATCTACCTGTGGCACTTCCCGATCGTGATCTTCGCCGCGGCGCTGATCCCGGAACAGACACCGCTGGTCGTCATCGGCCTCCTCGCCGCGATCGCCGCGGTCTCGGTCGCGTCGTACCACCTCATCGAGAAGCCGATCAACACCTCGCCGCTGCTGAATCGGTACCCGTCGAGTCAGCTCTCCCGAGAGGCCTGGCAGGGCTGGCGCAAGGCGAACCGCGCGCTCTACACCTACGGCGGAACCGGCGTGGCCGCCGTGCTCTGCTTGGCGATCGTCATCCCCGCGTTCGCTCCGCGCAGCACCCCCGACTACATCGCCGCCCCGGTCGCGGCGGCCACACCCGCGGTGGTGGTCGAGGGTGCGGGGCCCGTCGCCGCGACTCCCGCGGTCGACTCGATCCAGGCTTCGCTCACGGCGGCCCTCGCGGCCACGAGCTGGCCCGAGCTCACCCCGACACTGGACGAACTGGGGCCGACGGCCAAGGTGCCCGAATGGGTCCAGGACGGCTGCCTCGGCAGCGAGTGGAAGTCGCAGGGCACGCCGGAGGAGAACGCGCAGCGCTGTGTCTACGGCAACCCGGATGGGACGAAGACGGCCATCCTCGTGGGCGACTCGGTGGGCATCAGCTGGTTGCCGGCGATCCGCTCGGCGCTCGGTGACAGCGAGTGGAAGATCCTCGTCTACACGCTGCAGCAGTGCCCGGCGACCCCGGTCACGGTGATCAAGGGCGACAAGAGCGCGCATCCGCAGTGCGACGACTTCCACGCCTGGACGGCCGCCCGGATCGCCGAGATCAAGCCGGATCTGGTCATCGCCGGCGAGGCCGCCGGAACCGTGCGACGGCTTGCGTCGGGAGCGGAGGGAACGGCGTCCCGGAACGAGATGGCGGCCGGGTACGGCCAGCTGATCGCCTCGGTCTCCCCGAACGCCGGCCAGCTCCTGGTGCTCGGACCGCCGGTCGAAGGCATCCAGTTGACGGACTGCGCGACCGCGATCAACGGTCCTGGCGACTGCGTCAGCCCGATCAAGGGCGTGCACGCCGACGTCCGCCAGGCGTGGGACAACATGATCCGCGAGTCGGGCGCGACCAACGTCCGCTTCGTCGACACCCTCCCGCTGCTCTGCGTCACCGGCCAGGGCTGCCCGGCCTTCGCCGACGGCATCGTGGAGTTCGCCGACGGTCTGCACCTCACCGGCACCTACTCGAGCCACCTCGGCCCGGCGCTGAACGAGCTGCTCTTCCCGCCGTCCGCCGCCGCCGCAGGCTGACGCGGCGCCCGCCTGCTCGGGCCGAACTTCGGCTGAGAGTGCTCGTCAGCGCCGATCAGCGCTGAGGGCCACTCTCAGCCGAGGTTGGGTACGCCCCTGGCCCCGGGCAACACGGAATCCCGATCGCGAAGCGGCCGGGACTCTTCCCTGTTCCGGAAACACGGAATCCCGATCGCGAAGAGAGCGGGATTCGTCCCTGCTCCGGAAAACACGGAATGCCGACCGCGAAGCGACCGGGATTCTTCCTGCTGCGCGAAACAAAAAATCCCGGCCGCCGAAGCGACCGGGATTCTTATTTCTGTTGCGGGGACAGGATTTGAACCTGCGACCTCTGGGTTATGAGCCCAGCGAGCTACCGAACTGCTCCACCCCGCGGCACAAGAGATAACACTACACACGGATGGCGGCGGGCGCAAATCGACCGATCAGCCGGCGGGCTTGGTCGCCGTGATCGGGCCGGACACCGGCTCACCATCGACCCGGAGGCCGGTCGCACGGAGCGCTGCGACGAGTTCGGCGAACGGTCTCGGCCACCGGAAGGTGCCGCCGGCGACCGGCTCGGAAACGGGATCGGTGACGACCGCGGCTCCGCCCGGAGCGACGAACCACTCGACGATCCGCGCCCACTCCGCGACGTCCGGCAACCACGAGACTCCGGAGCTGCTGGAGAGGACGACGTCGAAGGAGTCGGGCTCCGGCAGCATGTGCCGCGCGTCGTAGAGGTTCGCGCAGACGAATCGCGCGTCCAGGCCCGCTGCCGCCGCTCGCGCTCGACGGACGGCCGGCATCGCGAAGTCGAGACCGACGACACGCGCTCCGTGGCGAGCCAGCGTCACAGCATCGGCACCATCACCGCTCTGCAGGATCAGAACGCGCGGTTCGCCCTCGATCGCAGGCGGATCGGCCGAGGTCCGGTCGACCACGGCACGCTCCTCCCAGTACGCCCGATTGCTCTCGAGCCAATCACCGGAGGTGAGGTGCGCGCCGCGGTCGACCTGGACCATCGCGCCGTTACTGCCCGTCGGCTGCCAGGGCGCGCTCCAGCGCCTCGGTCAGCTTCGCATCCGCCGCGGCGAACGCCGTGAGGTCGCCGGAGGTGAGCGCCGTCTGACGCTCCGTCAGCGCGGTGCGCACGTCGGCGAGGGCCGCCTGCAGCGCCGCCGGATCCGCCGCTCCGGTGTCGGTTCCCGTCCCGGTACCGGTGTCGGTACCGGGATCCGTTGTGCCGGTGTCGGTGCCGGGCGTGACCGGAACCCCGGTGTCACCAGCGCTGGCGCCCGAGTCGCCGCCGAAGAGGCTGTCCAGAGCCGCGTCGAGGGTGTCCTCGAACGCGATCTTGTCGCCGAACGCGACGAGCACCTTCTGCAGCAGGGGGTAGGCCGAGCTGCCGGTCGACTGCACGTAGATCGGCTGCACGTAGAGCAGACCGCCGCCCACCGGCAGGGTGAGCAGGTTTCCACGGATCACGCTGGAGTCACCGCGACCGAGGATGTTCAGCTCATTCGCGACGGTCGGGTCGGAGTTGAAGGTGTTCTGCACCTGCGCGGGGGCCGGCACCGTGTCGTCCTTCGGCAGTTCCAAGAGCCGCAGCTTGCCGTAGCCGTCGGCGACCGTGCCGTCCGTCGAACCCGCATCCGAATCGGCGACGAGGTATCCGGTGAGCACGTTGCGCGCCGTACCGCCCGCGGTTGTGCTCGGGATGTAGGTCGAATAGAGCGAGTAGGCCGGAACATCCTGACCCGGCGCCTGCAGCGTCAGGTAGTACGGCGGCTGCAACCGGTCGTTGCTGGCGGTGCCGGCGGCCGCGGTGGTCGAGGTGGGGTCGTTCGGAGTCGACCATGCGTCGTCGCCGGAGTAGAACGAGCCGGCGTCGGTGACGTGGTAGCTGCCCAGGATGGAGCGCTGGACCTTGAAGAGGTCCTCCGGGTAGCGCACGTGACTGAGCAACTCGGCCGACATCTCGCTGATCGGCTTGACCGTGGTGGGGAAGATCTTCTGCCAGGTCTGCAGCACCGGGTCCTCGGTGTCCCAGGCGTAGAGGTCGACCGAGCCGTCGTACGCGTCGACGGTCGCCTTGACCGAGTTGCGGATGTAGTTGACGTTGTCCGCCGCGTACTGCTGCGTGGTGTTGGTATCCGAGATCTGCTGCGAGAGGCTGCTCATCTTGGAGTACGGGTAGTTCGCCGACGTGGTGTAGCCGTCGACGACCCACTTGACCCGACCGTCCACGATGGTCGGGTACGAGTCGGAGTCGATCGTGAGATAGGGAGCGACCTTCTTGACGCGCTCGACCGGGTCGCGCTCGTACAAGATCTGCGACTGGTCGTTCACGGCGTCCGAGAGGAAGACCTGCTCCGACTGGAACTTGATCGCGTACACCAGCTTCTTGAACACGTTGTCGAGCTTGGGCCCGCCGTCGCCGTCGAAGGTCGTGTACGTCTGCTCCTGACCGTCCGTGCCGGAGGGGTAGTCCAGCTCGATGTTGTTCGAGCCGTCACCGCCGACGATCGAGTACTCCGGCGAGTTCTCGCCGAAGTAGATCCGCGGCTCGTAGTCGCCCAGATCGCCGGTCGTCGGTACACCGGACTCGATGAAGACCGGCTCGCCGCTGGCCGCGCGCTGGTTGCCGTAGGCGGCGACCAGGCCGTAGCCGTGCGTGTAGACGAGGGTGGAGTTGTACCAGCTCGGCGTGGAGCCGAGGCCGGCGAGGTCGAGTTCGCGCACACCGACGACGGCGTCCTGCGTGGTGCCTTCCAGGTTGTAGCGGTCGACGTCGAGGCTGCCGTCGGTGTCGCCGAACTGGTAGTACTGGCGGAACTGCTGCAGCTGCGAGAACGCATCCGTGATCTTCGCCGGGTCCATGATCCGGATGTTCGCGGTCGTCGTGGCGTCGGAGCGCAGCGCACCCTGAGTCGCATCCGTCGTGGCGTCGTACGCGATGGTCTCGACGTCGTCGACGCCGTAGGCGGCGCGGGTCATGTCGATGTTGCGCTGGATGTAGGGCGCCTCCAGCGTCCGCTCGCTCGGCACCACCTGGAAGCGCTGCACGACCCACGGGTACAGCGAGCCGATCAGCAGGCTGCTCACGATCAGCAGCGCGGTGCCGATGACGGGAAGTCGCCAGCGTCCGATGAACGCGGTGACGATGAAGAGCACGGCCACCAGCGCGGCGACGCCGGCGAGGATCTGCAGGCCGGGAATCGTCGCGTTGACGGTCGAATAGGTGGCGCCGGTGATGCGGGTGCCGACGGCGGTGAGCGTGTCGTACTGGTTCAGCCAGACGCTGACGGCCTGCAGAGCGAGATAGATCGCCGCGATGATCGCGATCTGGATGCGCGAGGACTTCGAGACCCGAACCTCACGCCCGTTCACGCGGATCGCTCCGTAGAGGTAGCTCGTCGCGAGAGTGGCGAACGCGCAGATGATCACGACCGCCGAGGCGAAGCCGACCAGGCCCTGGTAGAAGGGCAGCTCGAAGAGGTAGAAGGAGGTGTCGAGACCGAACTGCGGGTCGGTCGTGCCCGACGGCGTGCGGTTCAGGAACATCAGGCTGGTCTGCCAGCGCGTCGCGGCGGAGACGCCGGCGAAGAGGCCGAGGACGATCGGGATGCCGATGGTCGCCAGGCGACGCAACGGCTCGATCACCTGCTGGTAACGGTCCAGCTGCGAGTTGAGCTTCGCGTAGACGGGGCGCAACCGGTACGCCAACGTGATCGCGACGAACACCGGAACCGCCATGCCGACGAATCCGATCGCGAACAAGGCGCCGGCCGCCCACCACTGCGTCGTGAGGACGGACAGGAAGCCCAGCTGGTCGTACCAGAGGACGTCGGCGTACAGGCCGGCGAAGATGAAGAAAGCGATGACGAGCACGGCGACGATCACGACCGTGATGGCGAACACGCTCCGTCGCTTACGCTGCGGGGTCTCGGATGCTGCGGGGGAACTCAACGTAGGGGCCTCGTGCTCCAGTAAGTAAGGGTCGGCTCCTCATCGTACGGGAGGGCCATATGAGTTCCCGCTGAGTAAGCCCCTGGCGAAATGCTCGGCGCTTGTGTCGTCTCTCATCCCGCGAGATGCCTCTTCTGTACGCGACACGCCGGGCAGAGGCGTACGAAAGAGGCATCTCGCGGGAGGGAGGGGTCAGTCGATCGGGGTCGCGCCGTCGCAGGTGGGCAGGCTCGAGGTGTCGCCGGCGCTGATCGCCTTCAGAGCGGTGAGCGAGTCGTCGAGGGTCTTCACACTGAAGACCTGGATGCCGTCCGGCACGTGGCCGACGACCTCGTTGCAGTTGCTGTCGGGCGCGAGGAAGTACGTCGCGCCCGCATCCTTCGCCCCGAACAGCTTCTGCCGGATGCCGCCGATCGCGCCGACCTCGCCGGCGGCGTCGATGGTGCCCGTGCCCGCCACGTTCTCGCCTCCGTTGAGCTCGCCGTCGGTGAGCTTGTCGATGATGCCGAGCGCGAACATCATGCCGGCGCTGGGCCCGCCGACGTCGTCGAGCTGGATGTCGACGGTGAAGGGGAAGTCGAAGGTGACGCCGGCGCCGATGCCGATCACCACGGAGCCGTCGCTGGTGGTCGGTGTGACCTCGACGGTCTGCTCCGCGCCGTCGCGGGTGATCGTGAGGCTGACCGGGGCCTCCGTGCCGTTGGCGGCGAGCGCGGCACGCAGCGCGTCCACGTCCGCGACCGCCGCACCGTTCACCGCGATGATCTCGTCACCGGTCTGCAGGATGCCGGTCGCCGGCGAGCCGTCGAGAACCTGGGCGACGGTGACGGTGTTGCCGATCGGATAGCCCAACTCGGTGAGGGCGGCGGCGATCGCCTCCTGCTGCGAGTCGACCATCTCGGCCTGATTGGCCTGGTCCCGCTCCTCGGTCGTCGTCGACGCCGGGAAGATCGTCTCGACCGGCACCACCGCCTTGCTGCGGTCGAACCAGGCCTGGGCGATCTCGACCCAGCTGGGCAGGTTCTCGGGATTGCCGACGACCGAGACGGTGAGCATGTCGAGCGTGCCCGCCGTGGGATACGTGGTCTCGTCCGGGATCGAGATCAGTTCGCGGTCGGTGCCGTCGTGCTCGCTGGTGCCGAGGGTGTCGTAGACCGGGCCCGGCTGCTCGATCACGTACGGCGCCGGCGTGAAGCCGAGCACAACGACCAGAGCGACCCCGACGAACAGGATCAGGGGGCCGAGGATGCGGCGTCGCGGCGGGCGAGTGGGCTGGGCGGCGTCGTCGCGGAACAGCGTCACGCGGGTCCTTTCTCGACGGGTGTCGCCCTGATCCGGGGCGGAAGCGGGGGTGTTCGCGACGGGCGGACAGCGCACGCGGTGGGGCGGGCTGTTTCACACCTTCGGGCACGAACTCTCGGGCTAACGTAGCTGACACCAACCTGGAAGGGGCTGATCCCATGGCCGACGATCCCGCCCATAACGATCCGACACCGGACGGACAGGGCAACGGTCCGGAGGACGAGTTCCGCGACATGCTCCGCGAATTCCTCTCGGGCAACGGCCCGGTGGACCCCGCCCAGCTCGCCAAGGCGGCCGGGCTGCCCAATGATCCGGTCGCCCTGCAGAATCTGTTCGCTCAGCTGCAGAGCGCCATGCAGTCCGGCGGAGAGGGCGGCATCAACTGGACCCTCGCGACCGAGCAGGCTAAGCAGCTCGCCCGTGCCGCCTCCGAATCCGTCACCGACGCGCAGCGCGCCGAGTACGACGGCGCCTTCAGCGTCGCGGCGCTCTGGCTCGACGAGGCCGCGTTCGTCTCGGAGCTCAGCCGCACCCCCCGCACGCTGAGCCGGCTGGAGTGGATCTCGCTGACGATGCCGGTGTGGACGCAGCTCGCGGAGCCCGTCGCGACGTCGATCTCGAATGCTCTCACGGGCGTCCTGCGCGATCAGGCCCCCGAAGAGTTCCAGGGCATGATCGCGGGCGCCGAGGGCATGATGCGCGGCATCGGCGGCACCCTCTTCGCGTTGCAACTGGGCCAGGTCGTCGGTCAGCTGGCCGCCGAGGTGGTCTCGGGCGGCGACATCGGCATCCCGCTGCTGGAGGAGAACGACGCGGCGATCCTGCCGCAGAACGTCGCCGCGTTCGGCGAGGGCCTCGACATCCCGCGCGACCAGGTGCAGATCTACCTCGCAGTGCGCGAGCTGGCGCACGCGCGGCTGTTCCGGCACGGCAAGTGGCTGCGCCTGGCCCTGATCTCGCAGATCACCGACTTCGCCCGCGGCATCCGGATCGACACCACGCGTTTGGAGGAGCTGGCCGAGAACTTCGACCCGCAGAACCCCGAGGAACTGCGCGAGGCGATGACGTCCGGTGCCCTGATCCCGCCGAAGACCGAGGAGCAGCTCGCGGCGCACGCCAGGCTCGAGACGATGCTCGCGCTGATCGAGGGCTGGGTCGACGTGGTCACCGCGGCGGCGACGGCACGACTGCCGAAGGCGGTCGCCATCGCCGAGACCGTGCGCCGACGCCGCGCGTCCGGCGGGCCGGCGGAGTCCGCCTTCGCGACCCTGGTCGGCCTGGAGCTGCGGCCGCGTCGCCTGCGCGAATCCGCCGCGATGTGGCAGGCGCTGACGGATGCGGTGGGCCCGGAGGTGCGCGACAGCCTGTGGTCGCACCCCGACCTGATCCCCTCGGCGGAGGACCTCGACGACCCGGCGGCGCTGATCAAGCGGCTCACCTCGGAGGCGGCGGGCGAGGAGCCGGAGCAGGACGAGATGGACCTCGCCCTGGAGCAGCTGCTGAACGACAGCAAGCCGGAGGACGAGGGGCCCAAACCCGTCTGATCCCTGTGGCATGCCACTTGTGTACGCGACACGCCGTGAACGGCGCGCACAAGTGGCATCTCGCGGGGATGTGCTCGGGGTTGTGGATAACTTCCGACGCGTGGCGGCCGATCGGCGCATGATCGAGGCATGGTCCTCGAGCTCGATCCCCGGTTCCCCGTTCTCTGGCGCTCGGCTCGCGCGGTGCAGTTCGGGGTCGACGATCCGCGCGTCTTCCTGCACGACGTCGGCTTCGCCGAGGAGCTGATGATCGACGCCCTGCGGATCGGCACCTCCGGCGGCACCGTCCGCACGATCGGCAGCCGTGCCGGGGCCTCCGCCGAGCGGGTCGAGGAGGTGCTGGCGATCCTCCGCCCGGTGTTGCGACGCCGCTCCCGGGCGGCGCCCGCACGCCCGGTCGTGCTCGTGGACGGCGGCGGGCCGACCGCCTCCGCGGTGCGAGCGCTGCTCCAGGCCGAGGGGTGCGCCCTGACCGACGGCGACGACGACGCCGTTCGCCCCCAGCTCGTGGTGCTGATCGCCGCCTTCGCGATCGCGCCGGCGCGCTCCGCGCGCTGGCTCACGGCGGACGTGCCGCACCTCGCCGTGGTCTTCGGCGACGAGGCGGTGCGCGTCGGCCCCCTCGTCGAACCCGGCGCAGGCCCGTGTCTGCACTGCCTGGATCGGCGGCGGATCGACGCGGATCCCGCCTGGCCGCGATTGGTCGTGCAACTGCTGGGCCGAACCGCCCCGACGGAGACCGCGCTGGCCTCCGGCTTCATCGCCGCCGCCGTCGCCGATCTGGTGCTGCGCCGACTGCACGGCGGCGCGCGGACGCTCCGGGCCACCGCGCGGCTGCACCGCGACGCGTCCGGCGCGTTCAGCGAGTTCGAGGTGCTGCCGCACCCGGAGTGCGGCTGCCGATCTCTTGCAGAAAGCGCGACGGCTGGCGCTGGGCCGAGCGGCCGACCGCCTGGCGCGACCACGACAGGCGCAAGCGCCGCCGTGCCCGCGTGATGCCGACGTAGAGGAGGCGACGTTCCTCGTCGATGCCCGCGAGGCCGGCCGCGTAGGAGATCGGCAGCAGCCCCTCGCTCACGCCGAGCAGGTGCACCGACTCCCACTCCAGGCCCTTCGCGGAGTGCAGCGTCGCCAGGGTGATCGCCGCGCGAGCGGGTTCGTTCTGGGTCTGCTGCCGCGCCAGCAGATCATCCGTGAACTGCTTGAACGTGGCTCCTCTCGGCGCCTCGTCCACCAGCCGCATCAGGGTATCGAGCGAGTCCCACCGTTCGCGCACGGCTCCCCCGGCGGTCGGCGGTTCGGCGCTCCACCCCAGACCGCGCAGCACATCGCTGACGGATTTGAACAACGGCTCCCCCGAGATCGAGACGGAGGCGGCGCGCAGCTGCATCACCGCCTGCTTCACCTCCGGCAGGTCGAAGAACCGGCGCGCCCCCCGCACGTGCGCGCTGATACCGCGCTCATGCAGCGCGTGCTCCAGTACCGCGGACTGCGAATTGGTGCGGTACAGGATCGCGATCTGCTCCGCCTTGATCCCGCTCGCGAGGTCGGCCAGCACCCGCTCCGCCACGCCCCGCGCCTCCGCGACGTCGTCGGCGTACGCGTCGATCGCGGGCTCGGGGGCCGGTTGGTCGCCACGCCGCTCGGCGTGCAGGGTCAGGGCGCCCGGCCGGCCGCGCATCAGCCGGTTCGCCGTCGCCACGATCTCGGGCGTGGAGCGGTAGTTCTCCTCCAGACGCACCACGCTCGCGTCCGCCCAGCGGCTCGGGAAGTCGAGCAGGTAGTCGGCGCGGGCGCCCGCGAAGGAGTAGATGGTCTGGCTGGCGTCGCCCACGACGCAGAGGTCGCTGCGATCGCCGAGCCAGAGCTCGAGCAGGCGCTGCTGCAGCGGGTTGACGTCCTGATACTCGTCCACCACGAAGAAGCGGTACTGCTCACGCACCTGCATCGACATCGCCGGCTCGGCCTCGAGCATCCCCGCCGTGACCAGCAGCACGTCCTCGAAGTCGATCTGGCGGCGCTCATCCTTCAGCTCCTCGTACGCGCGCAGCATGGCGACTGTCTGCTCGACCGACAGCGTGCCGGGCATCGCGCGCCCGTGGGCGCGAGCGGCGTACTGCTCGATCGACAGGGCCGAGACCTTGCGCCACTCGATCTCGGCGGCGAGGTCTCGCAGCGTCGCGGTGTCCAGCTTCAGGTGCACCCGCTCGGCGGCGTGACCGAGCAGGCGCGCCTTGCCGTCCAGCAGTTGCGGCGTGGTTCCGCCCACGAGTTGCGGCCAGAAGAAGCTCAGCTGCGACAGGGCGGCGGAGTGGAAGGTGCGGGCCTGCACCCCGCCGGCTCCGAGCACCCGCAGCCGATTGCGCAACTCCCCCGCCGAACGAGCGGTGAACGTCAGCGCCATCACGCGATTCGGGGTGTACACCCCCGAGGCGACGCCGTGCGCGATCCGGTGGGTGATGGTGCGGGTCTTGCCGGTGCCCGCGCCGGCGAGGATGCAGACGGGCCCCAGCAGAGCCTCCGCCGCCTCGCGTTGGCCGGCGTCGAGTCCGTCCAGCACGCTCTTCGGCGGGCTCACTGCGCGGCGGGCCTTCCCGTCGCCGCGTCCGTGCCGAGCTCGCCGCCGTACCAGTCCTCGATCATCGCGCGCGCGATGGAGGATCGGCCGGGCAGCAACACGGTGTTCGCCGCGTCGCGCAGCTGCTCGCGCGTGAACCAGCGCAATTCGACGATCTCGGCACCGTCGGGCCGCAGCGCCGCCGGCTCCTGGTCGGGCGCGAGTCGAGCCCGGAAGCCGACCATCAGTGAGGCCGGGAAGGGCCACGGCTGGGAGCCGAGGTACTCGGGATCGACGACGCGCATCCCGGATTCTTCGAAGATCTCGCGGATCACGGCCGCCTCCAGCGACTCCCCCGGCTCGACGAAGCCCGCCAGCAGCGAGAACCGCCCCGTGCCCCACATCGCGTTCGAGCCGAGCAGCAGGCGGTCCTGATCGTCGATGACGCAGACGATGATCGCGGCGTCGGTGCGCGGGAAGACCTGGCTGTCGTCGGCGAAGGAGCGCCGCACCCAGCCGGCCTCCTCGACCACGGTCGGCTCGCCGTTGCGCGGGGAGAAGCCGTGCGACTCGTGCCAGTTCGCGATCGCGAGCGCCTCGGTGAACAGGCCGGTGTCGCGTTCGGACATGTGCTCGGCGAGGCTGCGCAGGTTGCCCCAGCTCTCCTCCTCCGGCGCCAGCTCGCCCGCCGCCGCATCCGTCAGCACCACGGCGATCACGGGGGTGCCGATCGGCTCGCCCTCCGCCTCGGCGGTGGTGCGGCCGAGGTAGACGCGCACGGTGGCCGAGGTGACCTCCTCCGCACGAAGCAGCCGCAGTGCGTGGCCGGCGACGAGCGCCTTGCCCTTCCACAGCGGCAGGATGCGCGTGGCCGGGTCGGCCAGCAGCTCGTCGTACAGCGCGGGGCGCGAGCGGGACAGGTAGTCGCGATCAACGGCTTGGCGGGCGAGCGGGAGCCGGTTCACGAACGACTGCGACATGGACGCCTTTCGAAAGAGGATGACGGGAGCAGATGGCTCCGGGGATCCGCCTCGCCGCGCGTGGCGCGCAGGCCTCTCGGGCACCGATCGACCTAACCTAGAACCCATGGCCAGATCCCACCTCACTCTAGCCGCGTTGGCGACCTCGGCCGTCCCCGGACTCGACGTCTCGGCGACCCAGCCGTTCACCAATTCGTCGCACGGCGACTTCGACTCCGCGTACCTCACGGACCGCGACGGACGCCACCTGATCATCCGCGTACCGACCTCCGCTCTGGCGGAGCAGGAGCAGCTCGGCGACCTGATCGCGCTGCGGGCGTTGACCGCCGGAATCCGCAGCCGACTGCCGTTCGACGTGCAGAACTACCTGGGTCAGGCCCGCTTCGACGGCACCCGGGCGATGGTCTACGACTACCTCGAGGGTGATGTCGTCGCGATCGAACAGGTCGCGGCGGGCACGGGCCTGGCGGACTCGATCGGCCGGGCCATCGGAGCGGTGCACGGCCTGCCGGCATCGTTCATCGGTGACGCGGGGCTGCCGATGCTGTCGGCGCGTGAGTGCCTGAACGAGGCGGTCGCTGTGATCGAACGGGCAGCGGACACCGGGCACGTTCCGGCCGCTCTCGTGGCGCGCTGGGAGGAGGCCTCCTCGGACGAGGAGCTGTGGCAGTTCGACCCGACGGTCGTGCACGGATCGATGACCGTCGACTCGTTCCTGCGCAGCGGCGACACCGTCTCCGGCGTGCTCGGCTGGGCGGCGCTGCGGGTCGGCGACCCGGCGCGCGACCTGCACTGGCTGCTCGGCGCGGCCGGCGCCGGCACCGCGCTCGCGGCCTACGGGCGGATGCGCGCCGGAGCCGTCGACCGGCTGATCCGGCAGCGCGCCCAGCTCTACGCCGAACTCGAGCTGGCCCGCTGGCTGCTGCACGGCACCGAGGTGGGCGATGACGCGATCGTCGCGGACGCCGTCGGCATGCTGGACACGCTGGTGGACAGTGTGCTCGCCGACCTGTCGGCCCCGCTGTCGACCGAGACCGGCCCCATCCTGGCGGTCTCCGAAGTGGAGGAGCTGCTGGCGAACACGCCGGGCGCCCGCAGCGGCTCCTCGCTTCACGGCCGCGGGCTGGAACCCGTCACCGAGGAGAGCGACTCCGACAACTCCCGTTCGGAGTAGAACCGCTCGGGCCGCACCACGAGGTCGTCGGCGACGAAGTAGAACACGGCGTCGATCGACTCCACCGGGATGCCGCGCCAGCGCGCGAAGGCGAGCCGGTACAGCGCGAGCTGGAACTGCTTGAGTTCCAGGTCGCGTGCGTCCTTCGGCGCCCGCCCGGTCTTCCAGTCCACGATCTGGAAGCCCTCGGCCGTCTCGTAGACCGCGTCGAGCTTGCAGACCACGACGTGACCGGCGAGTTCGAGGTGGATCTCGATCTCGACAGCGCTGGGCCGGCGATCCGCCCACTCCGAGCGTTCGAAGGTGTCCATCAGCGGCCGCAGACCCTCGGCGTCGAGAGCGGTCTCGTCGAAGCCGTCGACCTCGTCCGGGAACACGTCGACGGCCTCGGCCGCGCCGCGGATGCCGTAGCGGTTCTCGACCCAGGAGTGGAACATCGTGCCCAGCCGGGTCTGCCGGTACGGGCGCTCGGGCATCGGCCGGCGCAGCTGGGCGGCGACGGCGACGGGCTCACTGACGATGTCCTTGAACCGCGAGGCGGGTACGCGGGTGGGCAGCACCACGTACTCGGCGGCGCGCAGGCGGGCCTCGCGCTCGGCCAGCAGCAGCTGCAGTTCCTCGCCGAACGGGCCGTCGAGCGAGGGCGGCGCGGTGCGGACGAGCTCGGCCGCTCGGCGCACGCGCGGCCCCCGCTCCCCCAGCGGATCGTGCGGCCAGCGGAAAGTGCGGGCGTCGTCCTGCAGCGGATTCTCCTCGCTCGCCGGTTCGAGCGGCAGGGTCCCCACCACACCCGCGCTCTCCAGGTCGCGCAGGAACAGACCCGGCCCACGCGGCTTGGTCTGGCCGGCCCACCAGGATCCGCTGAGTAGCAGGTGGTGCCGGGCGCGCGTGACGGCGACGTAGGCGAGCCGGCGTTCCTCCGCGACGTGGCGCACGAGCAGATCGGCGGCGAAGCGCTCCTTCTCGTCCACGAAGTCCTTCTGGGTGTCGAGGGTGCGCCAGCGCAGGTCCGGCACCTCGGCCGCGTCGCCGCGGAAGGCGTACGGCATGCCGCCGAAGCGGAGCCAGCCGTTCGAGCCCTCCTTGGGGCGGCTCGGCGACTCCCCCTCGACCAGGCGCGGCACGGCGACGAGATCCCATTCGAGACCCTTCGAGCCGTGGATGGTGAGCAGCTGCACCGTGCCGGGTTGCGGATCCTCGGGGCGCGGCGAGAGGCCGTCGCGCTTGTCGGCGAGCACCAGCCAGCGCAGGAAACCGCGGAGGGAGGAGCCACCGCCCGCGCCGCGGTCGTCGGCCTGCAGGTAGTCGGCCGCCGCGCCGAGGAAGGCCTCGAGGTTGGCGCGGCCGTCGCTGCGGGACTCGTTGGCGGCGACCTCGACATCGAGGTCGAGCTCCTGCTCGACGAGCGTGACGAAGTCGAGCAGGTCGAGCCCGGAGCGGGCGCGCAGGCGGGCGAAGAGCTCACCGGCGCCGCGCATCCGCGTGAGACCCTCCCGCGTGAAGTCCGCGAAGGCCGAGTGGTCGTCGTCGCGCCGGCTCGCGATGAAGTCGAGCGCCTCGACGATCGAACCGCCCTCGCCCTCGGTCACGGACGCGCGCATCTTCTCGCGCACCTCGGGGGCGAGCAGGCGGTGCGCGTGGTCGCGCGCGGCGAGCCAGGACGCCAGGTCGCGCAACGCCCGCAGGTCGCGCACGCCGATGCGCCAGCGCGAGCCGGCCAGCAGCCGCAGCAGTTCGCTCCCCGCCGCCGGATCGTCGACGACCGTGAGCGCGCAGACCAGGTCGACGATCTCGGGCTGGCGCAGCAGGCCGCCGATGCCGAGGATGTGGAACGGGATGCCGCGGCGGCCGAGCGCGCCGGCGAACCGCTCCATGTGCGCGCGGACCCGGAACAGCAGCGCGGCCGACGGCGGCTGCTCGGCCTCGCCCAGCCGCTGCTGGAACCAGTCGGCGACCGTCTCCGCCTCGTCGTCGATCGTCTCGGGGAAGACGAGGTCGATCGGGCGATGGCTCGCGATCGGCCCGGCGACGAGCGACTCGACCCGTACCGGGCTCGCGGCCGAGAGCGGCGCGACGATGGTGTTCGCCGCGTCCAGGATCGCGTGGCCGTTGCGCCAGCTCGTGCGCAGCGTGTAACTCGCGCCCGCGGCGGCCCGGAAGTCGACCGCGAAGCGCCCGAGGTTCGCCGCACTGGCGCCGCGCCAGCCGTAGATGGACTGGTGCGGGTCGCCCACCGCCATCACGCCGTGCCCCCGGAACAGCTGAGAGAGCAGCCGGGTCTGCATCACGCTGGTGTCCTGGTACTCATCCAGCAGCACCACCCGATACTGCTGCCGCAGCTCGCGGGAGACGCGGGGCACCCGGCCGACGATGTCGAGCGCGAGGGCGACCTGATCGGCGAACTCGACGAAGCCGCGCTCGGCCTTGGCCTCCTGGAAGCGGGTCGCGAGCCGGGTCAGCACGGGCAGTGCGCCGACGGCGGTGACGGCATCCTCGACCGCCTTGTAGCTGCCGGAGCCGCGCCCGCCGCGGGGCAGCTGCTCGATCCGGACGAACTCCGCCGCGAAGCGGGCCACCGCCTCCGGATCGGCGAGGTTGTCGCTGAGGTCGTGCGCGAGGGCGATCACCACGTCGGTGAGCTGGTCGACGCCCTTGTCGAGGCCACCGATCTGGTCATCGTCGCTGTCGATCACGAGCCCACGGGCGAGGTGCCACGCGGATGCCTCCGAGAGCACGGTGGCGTCGCCCTCGCGCCCGATCAGCACGGCGTTGTCGCGGAAGATCGTGTTCGCGAAGGCGTTGTAGGTGGAGACGGTGGGCGCCTCGAACGGATCGGGTTCCTCGCCGGGGTCGGTCGGCAGCAAGCCGGCGCGTCCGAGCTGGCCGATACGCTCGGTGATCCGCTCCCCCAGCTCGCCCGCCGCCTTGCGGGTGAAGGTGAGGCCGAGCACCTCGGAGGGGCGGACCCTGCCGTTCGCGAGCAGCCAGAGCACACGGTTCGCCATGGTCTCGGTCTTGCCGGAACCGGCGCCCGCGACGACGAGGGCCGGCTCCAGCGGCGACTCGATCACGGCCTGCTGCTCCAGCGTGGGGCGGGGCTTGCCGAGCGCATCCGCGATCTCGGCCGCTCCGACGGTGCGCGGTTGCAGCGCTTCGAGTTCGTCGAAGTCGAAGAGGGTGGTGTCGCTCATGCGGTCGGCTCCTCCATGGTGCGGGAGCCCGAGACCTCGGGCACGGTGTGGATGCTGTAGCGCAGGGCGTCGCCGGGGGTGAACGGCGTCGCGTCGAGCAGGCCGAGGAAGTCGGCTGCCGCCATACCGATCGCCGCGCGGCGGATCCGTTCGCGCAGCCGCTCCAGTTCCTCCTCGCCGTACTGATCCTGCACGACCTCGCGGTAGCTCTTGCCGCGCACGCCCTTCGCGACGTAGAGCAGCTTCGCCCCGCCGGATGCTGACTCCCCCGCGGCCTCGATCGCGCCCTGCGCGATGGCGAGCTGATAGCTGCCCAGCTGCGCGTGATCGGCGACGGCCGCGGCGGCGGGCGGCGTCTTGCCGGTCTTCAGGTCGACGATGGTGACCGTGCCGTCGCGGCCGCGCTCCACGCGGTCGATCGAGCCGCGCACCTTCGCCGGGGCGATGTCGAGCTCGAAGAACTGCTCCTTGCCGATCGCCTCGCCACCGCCGCGCTCGAAGTCGCTGAGGTACTCGGCCAGGCCGTCGATCAGGATGCGCGTCGCGCGCTTCTGCCGCTCGGCCAGCCACGGCGCCTCGAAGACCAGCTCCGCCCAGCGGGTCTCCATCGCCTGCCAGAGCGCGTCAGCGTCGGCGTCGACCGCGTTCTCCAGCACCCAATGCACCAGGGTGCCCACGCCCATCGCCGTGCTCGTGGTCGAACCGGAGACGGTGTCGACGAACCAGTTCAGCGGCGAGGCCTCGAAGGCCTCCAGCTTGGAGGGGCTGACGGCCACCGGATGCTCGGGGTCGTCGAGCGGGTAGAGCGGATCGGTGCTGGACGGCTCGAGTAGGCCGTGCCAGCTCGCGGGGTCGGCGCCGGCGACGTCGGCATCCGCGAGGGCGCGCAGGGCGCGGGCCGCCCGGACGTCGACCACGCCCGGAGTGGTCAGCGATCGGCGCAGTGCGGAGACGGCGCCGCGCAGGGACAGCGCGTGCACGGCCGTGTCGGGATACGCGACGGCCTGTTCCGGCACGAGGCGGAAGAACATCGACGGGGTCTCGTCGTCGCCGGCGACCGCGCTCAGCACGAGCTGCCGGCGCGCGCGGGAGGTCGCGAGGGCGAACATCCGCAGCTCGTCGTCGAGCGTGACCTTGCGGCGGTCGACCACGTCGGCCGAGCGGCCGGCGGCGGCGTCGACCAGGCCGGCCGGATCGAGGAGGGAGCCGCGCAGGCGCAGGTTCGGCCAGACGCCGTCCTGCAGGCGGGCGACGACGACCACGTCGAACTCGAGGCCGACGACGGCGGAGGGGGTGCCGACCAGCACCGCGTCCTCCGTGGACTGCGGCGCGAGGGTGTCCTCCGGCACCTCGGCGAAGAGGATCTCCTCGACGAATCCGGCGGCGGAGTGGCGCGGCGATCGCTCCACGAAGCGGCGGGCGGCGCTGAACAGGGCGACCACGCCGTCGAGGTTGCGGTTCGCCTCGGCGGCGGCGAGGCCGGTACCGAGGGCGGTGTCGTACCAGGTCCGGTCGAGCCGGCTCGACTCCCAGGCCGACCAGAGCAGCTCCTCGATCGAGGCGTTCTCGGTGTGCTTCGTGCGCACGCGGTCGATCGTGACCGCGAGCCGCTCCGCCCGGCGGGCGACGGCGGAGTCGATCGTGGCGAAGCGACCGGGCGCCGCCAGGGCCTCGACCAGCAGCGGGTCGCTCGGACGGATGCCGCCGCCCGCGAGCTCCTCGGAGCGCAGCGCGAGGCGGAGTCGGCGCAGGCCCAAGCGGTCCACCCCGCCGAACGGGCCCAGCAGCAGCAGGGCCGCCGTCTCGGCGTCGAGCGGATGCGCGCCGATCGAGACCGCGACGAGCAGCAGCAGTGCACGAGCGGCGTGGTCGTCGCGCAGGGCCCGGCCGGAGAGCACGGAACGCGTCGGCACCTCGGCGATCGCGAGCGCCTTGGTCAGCGGGGCGACCGCCGCCCCGGAGCGGACCACCACGGCCATGTCGCGCCAGGCGATGCCGTCGCGCAGGTGCCGCTCGCGCAGGATCCGGGCGAGCGCGGCGACCTCGCGGGAGGGGGTGGCCGCTTTCAGCGTGATCACCGGCTCCAGCGCATCCGAGCGTCCGTGCCCTCCCGCGGCCCGCTGGCGCCCGCCGGCCGCGGCGCCGATGCGTTGGGTGCTGCGCGAGACCAGCTCGCGCAGCACCGCGCCGTGACGATGCGCACGATCGAGCACCAGGCTCGCCGCGTCGGGCACACCGATGCGCTCGCCGAAGCGGCCGAGGGTGTCGGCCTCGCCGCCGCGGAAGGCGCTGGTGGCGATGTCGGGGTCGCCGAACGCGATCACCGCGACGCCTCGCGCGGCGAGGGCGCGCAGCAGCACGATGGTCGACTCGCTCGCCTCCTGCAGGTCGTCGACGACGACCAGGCGCAGCGCGGCGATGCGTTCGCCCGCCCCGCCGTCGCGGATGGCGCGGGCGGCGAAGGCGGCGAACTCGGCGGCGTCGAGCTTGGCGCCGCCGATCTCGGTCATGCGGTCGATCACCTCGCGGTACTCGCGCAGCGTGTCGGCGGCGGCGATCCACTCGGGCCGATCGAACGCGGTGCCGAGCGCCGCGACGTCGTCGGGGGTGAGTTCGCGCTCGGTCGCGCGCATCCCGAACTCGCGCAGCTCGGTGCGGAACGCGCGGAGCCGGCGCACCTGCGGCGTGAGCTCCTCGGGCCAGACCGGGCCGGAGCCGTCCTCCAGGTGGCCGTCGAGCAGTTCGGCGAGCACCGCATCCTGCTCGCCACCCGTGAGCAACGTCGGGCGGTCGAGGCCGAGCGACTTGGCGGCGGAGGTGACCGCCTCGAAGGCCAGCGAGGTGGCCGTGCGGGCCAGCGGGCCGCGGCTGGGCACGCCGAGCCGGAGGGCGAGCCGATCGCGCAGCCGAGTGGCGGCCGTGCGGTTCGCGGCGAGGGCGACGACCGCATCCGGCGACCAGCCCCGGGTGAGCACCCGCTCGGCGATGAGTTCGACGAGGACCGTGGTCTTGCCCGAGCCGGGCGCACCGAGCACCGCGGCGCTCGCGCCGTCGGCCAGGGCGATCACCGCGGCCTGGGCGGCGTCGAGCTCGGGCTGGGCCGCGGCCACCACCCGTTCTGCGCTTCGGAATCCCTTGATCGTCACGCGTTCCACGCTAGGCGCGACCACCGACATCGAGTGATCGAACCGCCGAGCGTGCGCGACGCCCTCCCCGGCGCTGTCGTGCCGCGCTGTCGTGCCGCGCTGTCGCTTTGGCCGCGCGCGGGTGGCGTGCCGGCAGCGCGCGGTGAAAACGACAGCGCAGTCCGAAAGAGGAGCGGGCCGGCGGTACAGGGCAGCGGGCACGTTCGCGGTCAGCGGACCCGGCGCAGGGGCACGGAGCCGGTGCCGTAGTGTGAGACACGCATTCTCGACCCTTCCGAAAGGCACAGCTGGTGGAAATCCGTATCGGTATCGTCAACACCCCCCGCGAACTCAACTTCGAGTCCTCGATGTCCGTGGGCGAGGTCGAGAAGAACGTCACCGCGGCCCTCGAGGCCGGCAACAAGGTGCTCAAGCTCCGCGACGAGAAGGGGAAGATCTACATCATCCCCACCGACACGATCGCCTTCGTCGAGGTCGGCAGCGAGGAATCGCGTCGCGTCGGCTTCGTGGCCTGAAGAGACCTCCTCGCACGCTGATGGAACTGCTCTTCATCACGCTCGGCGGTGTGCTGCTCGGGCTCGGCGCGCGTTACGCGCTGCCGAACCGGAGCCTGCACGGCTCGATGCTCGTGCCGGCGTTCGGCGGCATCGTCGCCGCGGTGCTGTGGGTCGCTCTGACCTGGCTCGGGCTGGAGTGGGACGGCGGCTGGATCTGGGTGATCAGCCTGGTCGTCACGGCCGGCGCCGTTGTGCTCTTCGACGCCCTGCTCGGCCGCTCGCGCGCCGTTAAGGACGACGCCCTCCTCGAGAGCATGCTCTCGGGTCGCGTCGCCCCCAGCCTGTAATTCCGCACGAAGGCCGCCATCCCCCGGATGGCGGCCTTCGTCGTATCGCGAACCGTCCGATACGTCAGGCGGTGAGGCCGAGGGCGTCCATCCGGCGCGTGTGCGAGGCGATCAGCTCGGTGAACACCGGTTCGATGCGGGATTCGTCGGAGTCGGCGTTGCCGGAGCCGTGCAGCGCCGACCGCGCCACGAGCAGCGAATCACCGACGAGGCGCCGACCCCAGACGGCCAGGCGTGAGCCCAGCCGCGCATCCGCCGCGATCTCGCGCTTGAGGATCCGCACGACCCCGTCCATCCCGGATTCGCCCCCGAGGGTCTGCGCGACGCGCGGGCCGACGTCGCTGGGCAGTCCGCCCGTGAGCCGGATGAAGAAGTCGTCGAGCAATCCGGTCGTGATGTGCGCGGAGAGCAGCGTCTCGGCGAGGTCGTCGCCACGGGTGAGCCGCTCGAAGGTGTCGATCGCGGGTCGGAACGGCGCCATCACCTCGGCGGGCTCGGCCTCGCGGCGCCGGATCTCGGCGACGACGGCGTGGTGCTTGCCGAGCGCGTCACCGGCGGCGGAGGAGATCGCCTCCTTGTCCGCGAGATCGGCGGACTCCGCGACGGCGCGGGAGAGCGCCTCGAACACGGCGAGCTGGAGGTAGGCGACCTGGCCGAGGTACGGCAGCACCTCGGGCGTGAGGTCGGCGAGGTCGACCCGATCGCGCTTCGCTCCCGACTCGCCTCGCGGCGTGAGGCGCGGGATCTCCACAAGGGGACGTCGTCGTCGGAACCAGGAAACCACGGGCCTCAGCTTAGGGCTTCCGGATGCCCGGCTCCGGATGCGCCGAGCGCCGGCACACCGGCGACGACGCGCGCGGTGGCCCCGTGAAGCGACGGCGCGCCCGGGGTGGCCCCCGCGGAGCCTCCGGATAGACTGATCCTCAAGCTACCGGCGCTGGATCGGTGGCGCTGCGCCCCGGAGTCGAAGAGGGCGTAGACCGTACAACTTCATGACAGGCGCTATTTCGTGACTTTCTCCGATCTCAACATCGACGAGGACATCGTCGCCGCCCTCGCATCGAAGGGGATCATCGATCCCTTCCCGATCCAGGAGCAGACCATCCCCCTCGCCCTGCAGAAGCAGGACATCATCGGTCAGGCCAAGACCGGTACCGGCAAGACCTTCGGCTTCGGCCTCCCGCTCATCCAGGCCCTCGGCACCGACCCGGAGCCCGGCGTCAAGGCGCTCATCGTCGTTCCGACGCGCGAGCTCGCGGTGCAGGTCACCGAAGACATCGAGCTCGCCGCCTCGAACCGCCCCACCAAGATCGTCTCGATCTACGGCGGCAAGGCGTACGAAGGCCAGATCGAGCAGCTCAAGGCCGGCGCTCAGATCGTGGTCGGCACCCCCGGCCGCCTGCTCGACCTCGCATCCCAGCGGCTGCTCTCCCTCGCCAAGGTCGAGGTGATGGTTCTCGATGAGGCCGACAAGATGCTCGACCTCGGCTTCCTCGCCGACATCGAGAAGCTGTTCGCGCAGACCCCGGCGACCCGGCACACCATGCTGTTCTCGGCGACCATGCCGGGCGCGATCGTCGCGCTCGCCCGTCGCTTTATGAACAAGCCGATCCACATCCGCGCGACCGACCCCGATGAGGGCATCACGCAGGCGAACATCAAGCACGTGATCTACCGCGCGCACTCGCTGGACAAGGACGAGGTCATCGCCCGCATCCTGCAGGCCGAGGGCCGCGGCAAGACCGTGATCTTCACGCGCACCAAGCGCGCCGCCGCCCGTCTCGTCGAGGAGCTGAACGACCGCGGCTTCAATGCCGCCGCCGTGCACGGCGACCTGAACCAGGAGCAGCGCGAGCGCGCGATGGCCGCGTTCAAGGCCGGCAAGAAGGACATCCTGATCGCCACGGACGTCGCCGCGCGCGGCATCGACGTGAACGACGTCACCCACGTGATCAACCACACGATCCCGGACGACGACCAGACCTACCTGCACCGCGTCGGCCGCACCGGCCGCGCCGGCAAGACCGGGATCGCGGTCACCTTCGTGGACTGGGAGGACCTGCACAAGTGGGCCCTGATCAACCGCGCCCTCGAGTTCGGCCAGCCCGAGCCGACCGAGACGTACTCCTCCTCGCCGCACCTGTACTCCGACCTGGACATCCCGGCCGGCACCAAGGGCCGCCTGAAGGCGACCGTCCAGCCGACCGCCGGTGCGGTGGCGCCGGAGGCGAAGCCCGAGGGCGAGCGCCAGATCCGGATGCGTCAGCCGCGCCAGCGCACCCGCTCGCGCGACGGCGTCACCCCGGTGCTGCCGCAAATCGGCCCCGGCCCGTCGAGCGAGAGCAAGGAGCACCACGACGGCAACAGCGCCCCGCGCCGCCGGTCGCGGTCGCGCTCGCGCGCTCCGCGCGCCGACGGCGGCGGCGCCCAGGCGTAGGCGCCGCAGGACAGAGGGCCCGCGGGACTGAGGGGCTCCTGCTCGCCGCGGCGCTTCGCGCGCGGCGTTTCTCGATGCTGGCGCGGGGTTGTCACCGCGTCCCACTCGCGGGCGCTCGCGGGACGCGCTGACAACCCCGCGCCAGTGCGTCGGCGTGCTCCGTCTAGCGGGCGGCGGCGCGGATGAGGTCGACCGTGGCGCGGGGGGTGGTGTTCTCACCCAAGCGGTTGGGCTTGCCCGTGCCGTGGTAGTCGCTCGAACCCGTGGTGACGAGGCCGAAGCGGGCCGCGAGTTCGTAGAGGCGGCGCTTACCGGACGCGGTGTTCTCGCGGTGCTCGACCTCGAGGCCGAACAACCCCGCGTCCACGAGGTCGCCGATGATCTCCTCGATCACCACGCCCCGCGTGGTCGTCGCCGGATGCGCGATCACGGGCACCCCGCCCGCCGCGCGGATCAGCTGCACGGCGGTGATCGGATCCGGCGCGTAGTGCGGCTGCGAGTATCCGGCGCGCCAGTGCAGGATGCCCTCGAACGCGGCGGAGCGGTCGGTCACCAGTCCGCGCGCCACCAGGGCGTCCGCGATGTGCGGCCGGCCGATCGTGGCGCCCGGGCTGGTCCGGGCGAGCACGTCGTCCCAGCTGAGCTCGTAGTCGGCGGAGATCCGGCGCACGATGCGCTCCGCGCGCTCGGTGCGCTCGACGCGGATCCGCTCCGTCTCGGCCAGCAGCGCCGCGTCGGCCGGGTCGATGTGATAGGCGAGGATGTGCACGCTCGCCCACTGCATCCGCGAGGACAATTCCATGCCGGGCACGAACTCGATCCCGCGGCGTTCCGCCTCGGCGCGCGCCTCCGGCCACCCCGCCGTGGAGTCGTGGTCGGTCAACGCGACTCCGCCCAGGCCGGCGTCGGCCGCCGCCGCGATCAGCACGGCGGGGCTTTCGGTGCCGTCCGAGACCACCGAGTGGGCGTGCAGGTCGAAGTCGTGAACACCCATGGCTGTCATCGTAGACTCGCTCCGGGGCGCACCTGCCCCGCCAGGCTCGATCGCGGGGGTGCAATGGGGACTCGACTGCTGAAGCTGATCGTCGCGGTCGTCGTTGCGGCGGGACTTCTGGTCACGGCGTGGCCGCAGTTCTTCGGCCTCGAGGATCAGGCTCCGTTCGCGCAGCTGATCTCGTTCCGGCTCGGTGGTGCGATCGCCGCCGTTCTAGGCGCATCGGTGCTCCTCCTGCTCGGGCTGCTGACGCCGAGCATCCGCCGGTTCACGATGGTGCTCGCGGCCATGGTCGTCGTCTTCGCCCTCGCGCTCACCGCGACGCAGGGTGTGCGCGGCTTCGCGTCCGCCGAGCCGCGCCCGCACCGGCTCGCCGACCTGCGGATCCTCAGCTGGAACACTCAACTCGCGGGCGTCGCCGCGGAGGACATCGTGCCGCTGGCCGTGGACGGTCAGGCTGACGTGATCGCGTTGCAGGAGGTGACCCCCGAACTCTCCCAGGCCGTCACCGACGCGCTCGCCGCGGCCGGGCGGCCGATGACGCAACTCTTCGGCGCGGCGGAGCAGGATCCCACCCTCGGCACGGCGCTGCTGATCTCGACCGGGCTCGGCGATTACACGGCCGACAGCAGCAGGGTGTTGACGGGGACGATGCCCAGCGTGGTCGCACGCTCGAGCACACCGGGCGCCCCGGTGCTGGTCTCCGCGCACGTCGCCCCGCCCAGCGGGAGCCTGATGCGGGACTGGCGCAGCGACCTCACCCGCCTCGCCGCGCTGTGCACCGCGGAGCCCGACGTGCTGATCGCCGGCGACTTCAACTCGACGTTGGAGCACTGGTCGGGCATTCCGGGCACGGCCCAGCTCGGCGCCTGCTCCGACGCCGGATCGCAGGCGGGTGGCGCCGCCGTGGCGACCTGGCCGACGGCCGCGCCCAGCTGGCTCGGCGCGGCGATCGATCACGTCGCCTTCTCCGGGCACTGGGACGTCTCCGGCTACGAGGTGCTCGACGACGTGGCCGAGGCGAGCGACCATCGGCCGATTCTGGTGCAGCTCTCGGTGCAGCGGATGACCAAAGAGCTGCACTGAGCCTCGGCGCACCCCGGTTTCAGGGCCAGAGCCGCGTGCGCGCCCATCCATTCGGTCGCGGGCGGTACTCCAGCCGCAGGTGCGCCCGACGGTGCGCCGCCTGCCAGAACTCGATGCGAGAGGGCACCAGGGTGTAGACGGACCACGCGGCATCGATCGCGTCGGGTTCCTGCTCCAGGCGCTGCTGGGCCGCCGCGAGAGCGGCCTCGTACTCGGCCCCGGAACCGAGCGGCTCGCTCTGACGCCCCACCAGCGTCGCGGCGCGAGAGGTCTCGGGCCGGGCGCTGAAATCGGCGGCCGACTCGTCGCGGGACGCGCGGTCGATCGAGCCCTCGACCCGCACCTGTCGACCGACGTTCGGCCAGAAGAAGGTGAGCGCCGCCTGCGGATTCGCGGCCAACGCATGCCCCTTCGGACTGGTCGCGTGCGTCGCGAACGACCAGCCGCGTCGATCCGCGTCCTTCAGGATGAGCACCCGCGCGCCGACGCGCCCGTCGGCGTCGGCGGTCGAGAGCACCGCCGCGTGCGGCGCGAGCTGGCCGGCCTCCGCGGCTTGCTCCAGCCAGGCGGTGAAGAGGTCGAGCGGATCGGCCGGGCCGTGGTCGGGATCGAAGTCGGGGACCTCCGGTGGGAAGACGGGGACGCTTCGCAGCCAGTCGCGCATGCTCATGATCACTAAAAGTAGTCGGCTCACCGCGCACGTCGATCCGGATCGGCGCGAACTCGGGGATGGCTTGACGACGAGCCACCTGACTCGACTGGAGTGCGCTCGCGTCGCCATCCGGGAGCGGAACGACGCGTTGGCGAGGACCGCCGAGGAATTCCTCGACACGATCCGCCTGATCCCCATCTCGGATGCGGTCGTCGAAGCCGCCATGGACATCCCGTTCCCCACGAAGTCGCTGGACGCGATCCACATCGCATCGATGGCCGCTCGGGACGTGATCCTCACGTCAGAACGGAACATGGCGCTCGTGCTGAACGCGTTGAAGGCGCACCCCGACTACGCGCGCTGCTACGACTTCCGCGAGATCGTCGGATAAGCGGTTGCTCGGCGCCCCGGCGCCGCGTGGACGACAATGGATGCATGACCGCTGCCGACGAGACCACCGCTCCCCCGCGCCCCCGCGCGACCTCGAACCGCTCCACGACGCCGGGATCCGATACGTTCCGCGACTACATCGGCAGCAACTGGGCCGAGCACGACGAGATCGTGCCGCCCGCGCGTGAGCAGGCGGCCTTCGCGGCGGCGCGGCGCGCCCGCGTTTCCGCGATGTATCCGGGCGCGCGGATCGTGGTGCCGGCGGGGCGCCTCAAGCAGCGCGCGAACGACACCGACTACGCCTTCCGCGCGCACTCCGCCTTCGCCTGGCTCACCGGATGGGGCAGCGACGCCGAGCCGGGCGCCGTGCTGGTGTTCGAGCCGACGGACGCGGGCCACGACGTCTCCCTGTACTTCCGCGAGCGCGCGGGCCGCGACTCCGACGAGTTCTACGCGAACCCCGAGATCGGTGAGTTCTGGATCGGCCCGCGCCCCTCGCTCGCGCAGGTCGCCGGCGACCTCGGCCTCGCCACCCGCGGCATCGCGGAGCTGGAGGCCGTGCTCCAGGCGGGCGGTCGGACCCTGCTCGTGCGCGAGGCCGACCCCGCGCTGACGGCCCGCCTCGACACCCGCGGCGAGCAGGCGGCGGAGGGCGATGCTGCGTTGCTGCGGGATCTCTCCGAGCTGCGGCTGATCAAAGACGAGTACGAGATCGCGCAGATGCGCGCCGCCGTCGCCGCGACCGCGCGGGGCTTCGCCGACGTGCTGGCCGACCTGCCGCGCATCCGCACCCACGCCCGCGGCGAGCGCCTGATCGAGGGCGTCTTCAACGGTCGCGCCCGCGCCGACGGCAACACCGTCGGCTACGACACCATCGCGGCGGCCGGCGCGCACGCGTGCATCCTGCACTGGACCCGCAACGACGGCCCGGTCGTGGACGGCGACCTGGTGCTGATGGACGCCGGCGTGGAGATGGACAGCTACTACACCGCCGACATCACCCGCACCTTCCCCGTGAGCGGCAACTACACCGAGGCGCAGCGGATGGTGCACGAGGCGGTGCGCGAGGCGGCGGATGCGGCGTTCGCGATCGTGCGGCCCGGCATCCGCTTCCGCGAGATCCACGCGACAGCGATGGCCGTGATCGCGCAGAAGACGGCCGAGTGGGGTCTGCTGCCGGTGTCGGCCGAGGAGGCGATGCAGCCGGAGAACCAGCAGCACCGCCGCTACATGGTGCACGGCACGAGCCACCACCTGGGCCTGGACGTGCACGACTGCGCGCAGGCGCGGCGCGAGATGTACCTCGACGGCGTGCTGGAGCCGGGCATGGTCTTCACGATCGAGCCCGGGCTGTACTTCCAGCCCGACGACCTCACGGTGCCCCCCGCCCTCCGCGGCATCGGCGTGCGGATCGAGGACGACATCCTGGTCACCGCCGACGGTGCGGAGAACCTGTCGATCGAGATCCCGCGCAGCGCGGATGACATCGAGGCCTGGGTGCGCCGACAGGCCGACTGAGCGACCCTCGGCTCCTGGCATGATGGCGGCATGAACTTCTCCCCCGCCGAGTCCCGGGTGCTGGACGCGATCGACGACGAGGCGCTGGTGCGCGACCTGATCGACCTCATCCGGGTGCCGAGTGTGACCGGGACCGATGCGGAGTCGGAACTGCAGCACCGACAGGCGGCCGCGCTGGGCGAGCTCGGGATGGCCGTGGATTCGTGGCGGATCGACATCGATGCGATCCGCGCGCATCCGGACTTCCCGGGCGAGGAGACGGACCGGAGCGACGGCTACGGCGTTGTGGCGACGATGGCCGGCGACGACGACGGCGACGACGACGGTGTGCCGGCGCTCGTGCTGCAGGGTCACGTCGACGTCGTGCCGATCGGCGATCCGCTGCGCTGGCAGCACGATCCGTTCGGGGCCTGGATCGACGGTGACGTGCTGCACGGCCGCGGCGCGTGCGACATGAAGGCCGGCGTCGCGGTGAACCTCGCCGTCGCGCGGGCGCTGCGCGACTCGGGCGTGCGCCTCGCCCGACCGTTCGCGGTGCACACCGTCGTGAGCGAGGAGGACGGCGGCCTCGGCGCGTTCGCCACGCTGCAGCGCGGGCACGGCGGCGAGGTCGCGGTGATCACCGAGCCGACCAGCGGCACCCTCATCACGGCCAATGCCGGGGCGCTCACGTTCGAGCTGCGCGTGGCGGGACGGGCGGCGCACGGCAGCACCCGACTCGAAGGCGTGAGCGCGCTCGATGCGTTCCTGCCCATCCACGCCGCCATCGCACGCCTGGAGACGGATCGCAATCGCGACCCGGATCCGCTCTTCGAGGGCAATCCCCTGCCGTACCCGATCTCGATCGGGCGCATCCGTGCCGGCGACTGGGCCAGCAGCGTGCCCGATCTGCTGGTGGCCGAGGGGCGGATGGGCGTGCAGCTCGGCGAGGAGCCGAGGGATGCCCGCGCGTCGTTCGAACGGATCGTCGCGGACGCCTGCGCGGGCGACCCGTGGCTACGCGATCATCCGGTCGCCGTCTCGTGGCCCGGCGGCCAGTTCGCCAGCGGGCGGCTGTCGGAGGATCACGCGCTGATCGACGAGGTGACCGACGCGGTCAGCGCCCTGACCGGCGCGGCACCGGTTCGGGCGGCGGCGCCCTACGGCAGCGACCTGCGCCTCTACACCGGGATCGGCGGCATCCCGACGCTGCACTACGGCCCGGGCGACGTGCGATTCGCGCACGCCCCGCGGGAGCAGGTGGGGATCGCCGAGACCCTGCGGGTGGCGCGGGTGATGGCACTGCTCGCCGTGCGGCGCTGCGGGGCGCGGCTGCCGCGCTGACCGCCCCGCCCTGCGGACTCCCGCGAGATGCCTCTCTGTACGCGACACGCCGCGCGGGGCGTACGAAAGAGGCATCTCGCGGGGTCGGGCGGCGAGCCCGAGCGGCTACGCGGCGACGAGCGAGCGCGCGAAGGAACCCGAACGGGCCGCCTCCGCCAGCGCATCGAGCACGAGCGGCAACTGCTCGGCCGGCGCTCCTGGGTCCTCCGGGTGCCACTGCAGCGCCAGGACGGGAGCGGATTCGTGCTCCAGCGTCTCGACGACACCGTCGGCCGCGCGCGCAGTGACGACGAGACCCGGAGCGACGACGCCGACGGACTGATGGTGCGCACTCTGCACCACGAGCGATCCGGCGCCGAACACGGCGGCCAGGCCGGAACCCGCGACGACCTCGATCTCGTGCGCGTGCATCAGCTCGTGCACCGGCGCGCCGACGTTCTTGTGGATGGTGTCGGCGCCGAGGTCCTGCACGAGCGTGCCGCCGAGGGCCACGTTCAGGATCTGCACCCCGCGGCAGACGCCGAGCAGCGGGACGCGCCGCTCCAGGGTGCGCCGGACCAGGGCGATCTGCGCGAGGTCGCCGACGTACGCGTGGGCTCCCTCATCGGGATAGCCGGTCCCTGCGCCGTAGAGCGCGGGCGAGATGTCCTCGCCGCCGACGATCACGATCGCGTCGGCGCCCTCGGTCGCCGCGAGCAGCGCCTCGGTGCCGAGGTCCTGCGCCGCGTACCGCGTGGCGAGCCAGCCGCGCGCGTTCGCCTCCGCCTGCATCCGGCCGTTGAGGATCTGCACGTAGGCGTGATACTCACTGCGGTCGGGGCGGTGGCGCGAGACCTCGACGATCGCGAGGCGGCGCACGGCGGGAACGGACATGCCGACCATCCTGCACCGCCGACACCCCGGACGAGGAATACTCCGTAACAGAACCCGTAACACAACGGAGGAACCATGGCCCGACGCCTGTTCTGGATCGCCGCCATGCTGGGCGTTGCGCACGCCGCGTTCAGCCTCTACTGGGCGATCGGCGGAACGTGGCTGCTGGCGACGGTCGGCCAGTGGGCGGTGCGACTCGGTCGCGACGAGCCGGGTCTCGCTGCGCTGACGCTCGCCCTGGTGGCCGCCGTGAAACTCGCCGCCGCCCTCATTCCCCTTCTGGTCGACCTCGGACGGATCGGCGCGCCCCGCTTCTGGCGCGCCGTCTCCTGGGTCGGCGCGACCGGCCTCGTCATCTACGGCCTGTTCAACGTCGTTGTGGCCACGGCCGTGCTCACCGGCGTGATCCCGGTCGCCGATTACGATCACGCCGCCATGCTCGGCCACGCCGCGCTGTGGGATCCGCTCTTCGCCGCATGGGGTCTCGCCCTGCTCGGCGCGCTCGCGGCGAGTCGGCCCGGTGCTCGCGGCGTTCGGGAATGAAGCGGGATCGGGGTCGGGCGGTCGATTCCGGTCGTTGCGGGCCGGTCTGGCTTCATTCCCCCGCTGACGATGCGGACCAGGTCACCCGGAGAGCCGCCACGACGTCGTCAACACCGACCCTCGCCGCATCCGCCTCGATGACGAGTTCGCGGATCCGTCGCACGACCGACGCCGGCAACGGTGACGCGTCGACCGCGACCCTGGTCCCGGCCGCCGTTCGGGTCACAACGAGACCGTCCTGTTCCAGCAGCTTGTACGCCTTCGCCGCCGTACCGGGTGAGACCCCGAGATCGAGGGCTGTCTGCCGCACCGTCGGCAGTCGCTCTCCGACCCCGAGGCGACCGGAGACGATCAGACCGCGGAACTGCCGATAGATGTCCTGCATGGACGCAGGATCCTCCGGCGTCATCGAACCGCCCTGACTTCCGTGCGCAGGAGCGAGGATCGACGCGTCGGCGAGGGCACCAGCCGGGCGGCGAAAAGCAACAACGAGACGAACGCCACGACGTCGAGCACCGGCGACAGCCAGCCGCCGATCACAGCGAACTCGGCCCACTGCCACGGAGTCTCGTAGCTCCGCCCGGTGTCGGCGAAAGTGACCGTGCCGATCGTGCCGGCGCGCTCGACGAAACGCAGCGCTCCCGCGAGGGAGAGCAGGATGCCGGCCGTGGCGATCCGCACAACCGCCGCGGCGACGATCCGGCGCGACGCCTGCTCTGCGAGGACGGTCTCGGGCCGCAGGAACGGCCGCGCCGCGTTCGCGCGCAGGGCCATCGCCGTCACGACCGCGAGCGCGGCGAGGGCGATCAGGACGGGCACCCCGAACGACCAGCCGTAGAACCACGGCTGCACAGCATCCATCGCAGCGTTCGGCGCGACGAGGTCGAGCAGGATGAAGCGACCGTCCGTGTCGGCCGACGACGCCGAACCGGCGGCGACGGTCACCGCGACGAGTCCGAGGAAGCTGCCGCAGGCGGCACCGAGCCCGGCGCGGGAACTGAACGTCAGCCAGGTTCGTCGCGAGCTGGGCGACATGGGCCGTTCGGGCACCGGGCCGTGCAACAGCGTGATGAGCACCGCCGCGAGTGCGACGACGGCCGCGACGACCGGGGTCGCGTACTGCCACCACTCGACGATGTTCACCAGATCGAGGACGAATCCACGCAGGACGTACTCGACCACGTAGACGAGCAGGACGCCGAACGCCGCGAGCGCGAGCACACGCTCTTCGCGTCGATCCGCGCCGACGCCCTGCCCGCCCCGGCGTCGGCGCCACAGGATGCCGACGGTGATCACCGCGGCGAGCGCCAGGTTCACCGCGGGCACCCTGGTCAGCCCGCGGATCACCTCCGCCGGGTTCTGCAAAACATAGTCCCACATCGTGTCCCCCTTCAGTTGTGTCATCTGTCTAACACAAATTGTGTCACGATTCGAGTACAAGGTACCGACCGAGAATGATCGGCCGAACGCAGGCCCTACGATCGCCCTGTGAGCCTTCAAGCGGACTCGGGGCCGGCGGAGCGCAGCGAGCAGGACCGTATCGCCGTCGCGCGCGGCACCCTCTCCCGGCTGGCCGGCAGTTACTCCGAGCGGGCGGTGCGTCCGATCGCCGACGCCGTCAGCCTCGCCATCGCGAGCTTCGAGACCGGCGACGACGGTCGAGCGGATGCGCTGTTGGAGACGGTCGACGCCTACGCCGCGTCGCTCGGGGCGGCGGAGGCGCAGTTGAGCAACCTCGAGCGCTCGGTGCGCGCCGACCTCGCCTCGGCGGCCACGCTGATCAACGTCCGCACCGACGCGCACCTCTCCTCCGCGTTCGACGTGATGACGGCGACGGCCGCGGCGAGCGCCGCCCTGTTCGACGTCGATTCGGCGCGCCGAGCCGGCAGCCTGCACGATCCCGTCGAGCTGCTGCTCCTGCTGGGGGCCGCGGACGCGGAGATCGACGCGGCGGTCACGGGCTACCGCACCGCCTCCGAGCAGGCGCGTCGCCAGCTGGCCGCGATCGAGTCCGCCCTGCTGTGCGCGCGAATCCGCTGCGAGGCCGTCGCCATCCTGCACGAGGCGCACCCCGGCCGGGTGTCGGAGGCGGCCTGCCACCTGCGTGACGGCGCCCTCGAACTGCTGGCGGCGGCCGAGGCCGGCCTGGCCGGCGATCCCGCGGGCGCCTCGCTCGCGTCTCGCACGGCCGCGGAACACGCCTCCGACTCCCTCGACGCCGCGCTGGCGGACCTCGGGCGACCGCCGCTCTGAGCGGTACCGACACGAAATGACGCTGAAGACCCGATAACCCACCGGTTCGACCCCGTCGCGCCCGGATCGTCGTCATTCGCTGCGGGCACCCGCCCGGCTCGGCGGGGGTGCCATAGTGAAGCATGGCGTCGTTCCTGGTTGTTCCGCAGTGGCAAGGCTCCGCATCCGCACGCGCGATGCGGCTCGTGGACGGGGCGGAGGCGATCTGCGGCGACCTGCCCGCCTCGGCGACGACCCGCGTGGAGGTGCCGGCCGAGGCGGGTGAGAGCCAGGACACCGGCATCCGCCGCTTCGCCTCCCTCGTGGTCGTGGCGGAGCGGATGCGCGACGCGCTCGCCAGCATGCGCGGCGCGGTGATCACGATCGGCGGCGACTGCGGCGTCGAGTTCGCCGCGATCGGCCACGCGGCCTCCCGCGCGAGCGGACCCGTCGCCGTGGTCTGGTTCGACGCGCATCCGGATGCGCACTCCCCCGCGACATCGACCTCCGGCGCCTTCACCGGGATGGTGCTGCGCGCCGTGACCGGCGACGGCGTCGGCGCGCTCGCCGCGGTGCCGAGCGAGGCCGTTGCGTTCTCGCAGGTGGTCATCGCGGGCTCGCGCCTGCCCGATCCCGGCGAGGAGGAGGCCGTCGTGGCGGCCGGCGCGCGCATCCTGCCGCCGCACGAACTCACGGCGGAGGCGCTGGTCGAGGCCGTCGCCGCCACGGGAGCCGAGAGCGTCTACATCCACGTCGACCTCGACGTTCTGGAACCGGCCGACCTCGCCGGACTGTTCGACCCGGTGCCCTTCGGCGTGCCCGCCGGCCACCTCGTCGCGTGCATCGACGCGCTCCGCGCCCGGTTCCCGCTCGCGGGGGCCGGTGTCACCGAGTTCGCGCCGTCGACGCCGGCCGCCGCGAGCGACGACCTGCCGACGATCCTGCGCATCCTCGGCGCGCTGTCCCGCGGCGCCTGACGGCGAGCCGTCCCGACGGCGCACCCTCCCGAACACGGGCGGTCTGAGCGCAAGCCCACCGAACGCGGACTCGGCACAGGGCATGATGGAGGGGGCACAGGCGCCCATCCACGCGGCGGAGGTTGGAATGGCACGGATCCGGATCGAACGCGACGGCTTCGTGCTGCGGATCGGGCTGGACCGACCCGAGAAGCGCAATGCCGCCGACTTCGCGATGCTGCAGGAGCTGAGCCTCGCCTACGGCCTGCTCGATCGTGACCCCGAACTCCGAGTCGGCCTGGTGCACGCGATCGGCGAGCACTTCACCGCCGGGCTCGACCTCGCCGACATCGGCCCGCGGATCGGCCCGGACGGCATCGACCTGGTGCCCGCGGAGGGCCTGGACCCGTGGGGTGTGCAGACCCGCCCGGTGCGCAAGCCCGTGGTGATCGCGGTGCAGGGCACCTGCCTCACCCTCGGCATCGAGCTCGCCCTCGCCAGCGACGTCGTGGTCGCCGAGGAATCCACGCGCTTCGGTCAGCTCGAGGTGGGCCGCGGCATCCTACCGTTCGGCGGCGCGACGCTGCGCTTCCCGCGCGCCGCCGGCTGGGGCGACGCGATGCGGTGGATCCTCACCGGCGACCTCTTCGACGCGCGCGAGGCGCACCGCATCGGCCTGGTGCAGGAGGTGGTGCCCGACGGCACCGCCCTCGAGCGCGCCGCAGCGATCGCCCAGCGCATCGCCGCGCAGGCTCCCCTCGCCGTGCAGGCCAGCCTCGCCAGCGCCCGCCTCGCCGTCGCGAGCGGCGACGCCGCAGCAGCCGCCGAACTCCAGCCCGCCCTCGTCGCTCTGATCGCGAGTGAGGATGCGGGCATCGGGATGCAGGCCTTCCTGACCCGGACACCGGCCGAATTCGTGGGGCGCTGAACATGACCGACACCGACACCCGACGTCGCGACCTCGACTGGCACCTGCAGCACGCCGCCGAGCAGCGCGACCGGCGACTGCGCAACGGCGACCAGATCGACGAGCCGCGCCCGATCGATCATTTCGCCGTGTTCGCGCGGCGCAGCGCCGCGAAGAAGGCCGCCCGCGAGCTCGTCGCCAAGGGGTACGAGATCCGGATCGAGCGGCTGAGGTTCCGGCACGTGCTCACCGCGAGCCACCGCTCGACCGTCGACGAGCAGACCACCACCGCCTTCCTCACCCTGGTCGTCGAGGCCGTCGAGCGCGCCGGCGGCGACTACGACGGCTGGCGCGCCCGCATCATCCCGGCTCACTGAGTCCTTCGAATCCGCACCCTGAACGGAGCACCATGACCACCACCCCTGCCCGCGAATTCGACGTCATCGTGATCGGAGCCGGCCCCGTCGGCGAGAACGTCGCCGATCGCGTCGTCCAGGGCGGCCTCACCGCGGTGATCGTGGAGTGGGAGCTCGTCGGCGGCGAGTGCTCCTACTGGGCGTGCATGCCGTCGAAGGCGCTGCTGCGCGCCCCGATGGCCGTCCGCGCCGCGCAGGCGCTGCCGGGTGCGGCCGAGGCGGTCACCGGATCCGTCGACGCACAGGCACTGTTCCGCTACCGCAACGGCGTCACCAGCCAGTGGCAGGACGACGGCCAGCTGGACTGGCTCGACAGCGCCGGCATCGAGTTGGTCCGCGGTCACGGCCGCATCACCGCGCCGCGCGAGGTCACGGTGACGGATGCGGACGGCTCGGTCACCCTGCTCAGCGCGCGTCGCGCGGTTGTCGTCGCGACCGGCACGACCGCGACCATCCCGGACATCACCGGGATGGACGAGGCCGAACCCTGGACCAGCCGCGACGCCACCAGCGCGCAGCGGGTGCCGCGCAGCATGATCATCATCGGCGGCGGTGTGGTCGCCTGCGAGATGGCCACTGTCTACGCCTCGCTCGGCAGCGAGGTCACCCTGCTCTCGCGCAGCGCGCTGCTGAAGGGTCTGGAACCGTTCGTGGGCGAGATGGTGCAGGAGTCGCTCGAGAAGCTGGGCGTGAAGGTGCACACCGATGCCCGACCGATCTGGGTGCAGCGAGAAGAGACCGAAGAGGTCTCCGTCACCCTGAGCGATGAGACCACGATCGAGGCGATGGAACTGCTGGTCGCGACCGGCCGCTCGCCGCACACGAAGGATCTGGGCCTGGACGCGATCGGCCTGGAGCCCGGCGCCTGGCTCGACGTCGACGACACCATGCGGGTCGTGGATGCCGGCGGTCACCTCTTCGACGACGGTTGGCTCTATGCCGTCGGCGACGTTAACCACCGTGTGCTGCTGACGCACCAGGGCAAGTACCAGGCGCGGGCCGCCGGCGACGTGATCGTCGCGCGGGCGAAGGGCGAGCCGGTGCAGGATGCGCCGTGGGGCGCTCACGTGGCGACCGCCGACCACGAGAGCGTGCCGCAGGTGGTCTTCACGGATCCGGAGGTCGCCGCCGCCGGGCTCACCGCCGCCGCCGCGGAGAAGGCGGGTTACCGCATCCGCGTCGTCGACTACGACATCGGCCACGTCGCCGGCGCGACCCTGGTGGCGCAGGGTTACACCGGCAAGGCGCGGATGGTCGTGGACGAGGACCGCCAGGTGGTGCTCGGCGTCACCTTCGTCGGCGCCGAGGTGGGCGAGTTGATCCACTCCGCCACCGTCGCGATCACGGGGCAGGTGCCGCTGTCGCGGCTCTGGCACGCGGTGCCCTCGTATCCGACGATCAGCGAAGTCTGGCTGCGGCTGCTGGAGACCTACGGCCGGCAGAGCGCGTGAGCCTCGTCTCGAGAGTGCTGCTCGACCCGGCGATCACCCGGCCGGGTTACCTCTTCGCCACCGCCGTCGGCCTGGCGTGGGGCGGCGTGCTCAGCACGGGTCGCGTCGAGCGCCGCGAGGGCCTGTTCGTGTTCACCGGCATGCCGGCGTGGGCGTTCGGCCGCGGCGGCTCCTGCGTCGGCGCCTGCTACCTGACGGAGGACAACGTGAGCGACCGCATCCTGGAGCACGAGGCCGTGCACAAGCAGCAGTGGATCCGGTACGGGATGTGGTTCCCCTTCCTGTATTTCCTGGCCGGACGGGATCCGCTGCGCAACCGCTTCGAGATCGAGGCCGGACTAGAGAAGGGCGGATACCTCCGTGGCCGTCGCTGAGCCGGGTCCCGCCGCGATGGCGGGGCGTACGGTCGTGCTGACCGGCGCCAGTTCGGGTATCGGACGGATCGCGGCCCGGGCACTGGCGGAGGCGGGAGCCACGGTCGCGGTCGTCGGCCGCGACCCGGAGCGCACCCGCGCCGTCGCCGACGCGGTGGGTGGACGAGCTCACCTCGCGGACTTCGACCGCCTCGACGACGTCCGCCGGCTCGCCGACGAGCTGCTGGAGGCGTATCCCGACATCGACGTGCTCGCCAACAACGCGGGCGGCCTGGTCGCACGCCGCGCCCTCACAACGGACGGCTTCGAGCGCACGATCCAGAGCAACCACCTCGCCCCGTTCCTCTTGACCCGGCTGCTGCTCCCCCGCCTGATCGAGACCGCATCGCGGCACGGCGGCGCCCGGGTGATCTCCACCGCCAGCGTCGCCAACCGCTTCGGTCGGCTCCGCCTCGACGACCTCGACTGGGCCAAGCGGCCGTGGCTGGGCGGCTGGCCGGCGTACGGCACCTCGAAACTCGCGACGATCCTGTTCATCCGCGAGCTGGCCGAGCGGCTGCTGCCGACCGGAGTGGATGCGTTCTCGTTCCACCCGGGCTTCGTCGCGACCAACTTCGGCGCGGAGTCGCGCGCGATGAAGGTGATGGCCACGCTGACCGGCGGCAGCTACGGCATCACCGCGGAGGCCGGCGCCGTGCCGTTGATCACACTGGCGTCGGAGCCGACCGTGGCCGCCGAGACCGGCGCCTACTTCGATGGCCTGAAGCCCGACGGCGCCACCACGCGCCAGGCCCGCGACGCCCAACTCGGCCGCGAGCTGTGGGCCGCCACCGCGGCGCGGGTCGGCCTGCCCGACGCCCTCTGACCTCACCAATAGCGAACGGGGTTCCACCAGTACCGGGATGAGCGGCCACTGGCACCCGCCCGTCGCGCGCGATGGAATCGACACGGAGCGATGACCGCTCCCCCTCCTGAGTAGAACGAAGGATCAGCATGACCACCTGGCTCATCACCGGATGCTCCACCGGACTCGGTCGCGCCCTCGCGACCGCCGTGCTCGAACACGGCGACAACGTCGTCGTCACCGCCCGCGACGTCGCCGCGGTGCAGGACATCGCCGATGCGCACCCCGACACCGCGCTCGCCGTCGCCCTCGACGTCACCGACGCCGCCCAGGTCGCCGCGGCGGTCGAGGCCGCGCAGTCCCGCTTCCGCGGCATCGACGTGCTCGTCAACAACGCCGGCTACGGCTACCGCGCCGCCGTCGAAGAGGGCGAGGATGCGGCGGTCCAGCAGCTCTTCGACACCCACGTCTTCGGCACGGTGCGCACCATCAAGGCCGTGCTGCCCGGTATGCGCGAGCGCCGTAGCGGCACGATCGTGAACCTCTCCTCCATCGGCGCCCGCATCTCGCCGGAGGGATCGGGCTACTACTCCGCCGTGAAGGCCGCGATCGAGGCGCTGACCGCCTCGCTGCGCAAGGAGGTGGCACCCCTGGGCATCCGCGCGTTCTCGGTGGAGCCCGGCGGATTCCGCACCGACTTCGCCGGCCGCTCGCTCACGCAGGCCACCGTGGCGATTGCGGACTACGCCGACACCGCCGGCAAGCGCCGCAAGGAGAACGACACCGTGCACGGCACGCAGAAGGGTGACCCGGCGCGCGCGGCCGCCGCGCTCATCCGCGTCGTCGAGTCCGACTCGAGCCCGGCCGTCCTGCTGCTCGGCAACGACTCGTCCGACGCGTTCCGCGCCGCCCTCGACGCGTTGCGCAGCGACGTGGATGCCTGGGAGTCGCTCAGCCGCAGCACCGACTTCCCCGACGGACAGTAGCGGGCGCCGAACAGTAGCGGGCGCCGAACCGCTGGAAGACGCCGAACGCCGGTCCTCCGTCAGGAGAACCGGCGTTCAGAGTTTCGTGGCTTAGGAGGCGACCTTCGCGGCCGCGTCGGCCAGCTGCGGCACCAGGTCCTTCAGCACGACCTGGATGCTGAGCACGCTCGCGGCGCTGTAGGCGCCGGAGAGCTCGTCGTCGGCGTCCAACACGATCGCACGGCCGTCCTGCATGACCTTCAGCGACGCCAGCAGCGGGTCGGCCTCGATCTCGGCGGCGGTGAATCCGATCGGCAGCACCACGGCGACGTCGGCGTCGAAGGCGCTGACGTTCTCGGCCGACACGGCGGCGTAGAAGCCGCTCGCCTCGAGCGCCTCGACCGGCGGGTTCTGCACGAAGCCGAGGTCGGAGAGGATGTCGAAGCGTCCGTCGCCCGCGAGGTAGGCGCCGTACGCGTCACCGAACTTGGTCGCGGCGACCGCGGTCAATCCGGCGAACTCGGGGTGCTCGTCCGCCGCGGCCTGGATATCGGCCTTGGTGCTCTCCACCAGAGCCGCAGCCTCGTCCGACTTGCCCAGGGCGTCGCCGACCTGCTGCAGCTGCACGTCCCACGAGGTGGCGAAGGCGCCGGTGTCGGCGGGGGCGTAGATCGTGGGGGCGATCTCGTTGAGGCGGTCGAACTCCTCCTCGTCGTTGCTGGAGCGCGTGTTCAGGATCAGGTCGGGGCTGAGCGCCTGGATCTCCTCGTAGTTGAGGCCGGAGTCGGCGCGCGCGATCAGCGTCGGAGTCACATCGCCGAACTCGTCCGTCGCCCAGGAGCCGACGCCCTTGTTGTCCTCGCCGAAGCCCTGCCAGTCCTCGACCGCGATGGGCGCGACGCCCAGAGCGAGCGCCATCTCGGCGTCGGACCAGCCGAGCGCGACGACCTTGACGTCGTCGGAGGCCGCGGGCACCTCGATGTCGCCGAACATGGTGGCGACCGTCGAGCCGGTGGCGGCGGCATCCGACGAGGTGTCGGAGGCGCCGGAGGAGCAGGCGCTCAGCGCCAGAGCAGAGGCCGCGAGCAGGGCCGTCGCGCCGAGCAGGCGCGGCGAAAGGATACGGGGACGCATTGGGAGTCTCTCGTTCGAGGGTGGGTGCGACGTTCGGGGCGGTAACGTCTCGTTCTTAGGTGAGGCTACCCTAGGTGTATTACGACCCGATAACGACTCGGCTCTTGTGGCGCGTCCGCTTCTCAACAGGGTGGATTCGGGGGCGAGTTTTCCCGGTCGGCGGTTACGGTGCGTTCAGTGTCGGTGGTGCATGCTGGAATACTCGTATGGATCAGACGGAGCGACAACAAGCACCGCACGCGGTGCGCGAGACGGTGAGAGAGTACGGCGACGAGGCCGCATTCCTCGGCCGCTCGATGTCGCCGATCGCGCTGAAGCGGGCGCAGGCACTGTACGCCGGGCATCGCGCGGCGATCGCGCATCCGGAGCTGTTCGCGACCGGACGGTCCGTGCGTTCGGATCAGATCAATGACCTGGCGGAGCGGTCGATCCGGGCGGAGTTCGCGCTGGTGATGGGCGTGTCGGAGAACGCCGCCGCCCGCGAGCTGGATCACGCGCAGCTGCTGATCGAGGAGCTGCCGCAGACGCGGGCGCTGCTCGCGGACGCCGCGATCTTGTGGGAGTGCGGGCAGCTGATCTGCAACGCCGCCCGCCGCGTGCCACTCACTTCGCGGGACGTGTACGACTGGCGCGCCGCACAGCTGGCGCCCGGGCTGCGACCGCACCAGCTCAAGCGTGCGCTCGCCCGCTTGGTGGAGACCTTGCAGGATCAGCCGCTCGCGGAGCGGCACGAGCTCGCGAAGGAGCGGCGCACCGTGTGGCTGACCCCGGAGGACGACGGGATGTGCGTCCTCTCCGCGCTGCTGCCCGCGCCGATCGCGCTCGGCGCGTACGACCGGCTCGACGCGATCGCGAAGATCATCCGAAAGGAAGACGAAGACGGCACCGAGACGCGTACGTTGGCGCAGCTCCGGGCGGATGCGTTCGGGGACATCCTCATCGACGGCGACATCGCCGGCACCACCCCCGACTCCGACGACCGCGCCCGCACCTTCCTCCCCGGCGTGCGCGCGAAAGTGCGCATCATGGTCCCCGTCCTGACCGCCGCCGGCGAAGACGAGGAGAACGCGGAACTGGACGGCTACGGACCCATCCCCGCCGACATGGCGCGCGAACTCGTCGGCACCGGCTCCGACTTCTACCGGGTACTCACCGACCCCATGACCTGCGCCCCCATCTCCGTCGAACGGCTCAAGCGGTTCCCGCCCGCGGAGATGCGGGTGTTCGTCCAGGTCCGGGACCTGACCTGCCGGTTCGCGGGCTGCACCCGACCCGCCGCGAAGGCGGAGATCGACCATGCCACCGAGTGGGCCAAGGGCGGCCACACCGCGATCCGGAACCTGCTGACGCTATGTGTCAGCCACCACCACGTCCGGCACGGGGAGCAATGGACCTACCGGCTCCACCCCGACGGAACCGCGGAATGGACCAGCCCGACCGGGAGACGAGTGACTACCCATCCACCGGAAGTCCCCGGAGCGACACCCGGTCCGAGATTCCGGGACAAGCTGTTCAGCGAAGACCCACCACCGACAGCTGACGAAGCAGGGTTCTGACACACCCCTGACCGCGGATCGAGCCTGCCGAATCACTGATCGGTCGAGCTGTCCCGCGAGACTCGAGTCAGTGCGCGCCCATCAGCGGCACAACGAGCGGGGTGTGCGACTCGGGGTCGTCGATGATGCGGCAGCGCAGGCCGAAGACCTCGTAGACCAGCTCAGCGGTCACGATGTCGGACGGGTGTCCTTGCGCGATCACGCGGCCGTCCTTCATCGCGATCAGATGGGTCGCGTAGCGCGCCGCCTGGTTCAGGTCGTGCAGCACGGCGACGAGCGTGCGGCCCTCGCGATTCAGTCGCGTGAACAGATCCAGCAGCTCCACCTGGTGGGTGATGTCGAGGTAGGTGGTCGGCTCGTCCAGCAGCAGCAGCGGCGTCTCCTGCGCCAAAGCCATCGCGACCCAGACCCGCTGACGCTGTCCGCCCGAGAGCTCGTCGACGCCGCGCGAGGCCAGCTCGGTGGTGTTCGTGGCGGCCATCGCCGCCGTCACCGCCTCCTCATCCGCTTTCGACCACTGCTTCAGCAGCGACTGATGCGGATAGCGGCCGCGCGAGACCAGGTCGATCACTGTGATGCCATCGGGCGCGATCGAGGTCTGCGGCAGCAGGCCGACGCGCCGGGCGATCTCCTTGGCCGCGAAACTCGTGATGTTCGCGCCGTCCAGCAGCACGGCTCCCTTGCTCGGCTTGAGCAGGTGCGCGAGGGAGCGCAGCAGCGTCGATTTGCCGCACGCGTTCGGCCCGATGATCACGGTGAAGGAGTCGTCCGGGATCTCGATGTCGAGCCTCTGGATGATCGTGCGCTGGTCGTAGCCGACCTGCAGATCCCGGGCGGCCAGGCGGTTCTGAACCGGGGCATCGACGATGGTGGTCATCATTTCCTCCTCGCCTGCGCGATGAGCAGGCCGATCAGGTAGAGGCCGCCGATCGTCACCGTGACGGCGCCGACGGGCAGCTGGACGGGGGCGAGAGCGCGTTGCGCGACGATGTCGCTGACCAGCAGCAGCAGGGCGCCGAGCGCCGCGGAGGAGATCAGGCCGAGCCCGGCGGATCGGGTCAGCCGCTGGGCGAGCTGCGGCGCCGCGAGCGCGACGAACGCGATCGGGCCGGCGACCGCGGTGGTCGCGGCCGTGAACGCGACGCCGACGATGAGCAGCATCAGCCGCGTCCGCTCCAGGGGGATGCCGAGCGCCTTCGCCGCGTCGTCACCGAGCGCGAGCATCTGCATCCGCCGCGACAGCAGCACCATGATCGGCACGAGGATCACCATCACGATCACGACCGGGACGACGTCCTTCCAGCCGATGTTCGAGAGCGAGCCGACGCCCCAGGAGGCGGCGGCGATCGCGGCCTCGAGGCTGGCGCGCAGCTTCAGGAAGGTGTTCACCGCGGCGAGCACCGCGCTGATCGCCAGGCCCACCACGATCAACCGGAAACCCTGCACCCCGCGCCGGTACGCCAGCAGGTACACGAGCAACGCGGTCGCGAGCCCGCCGACCAGCGCGCCCGCGGCGGTGGCGACGTAGTTGCCGCCGACGATCAGCAGCACCACCAGCGCGCCGGTGTAGGCGCCGGTGTTGAAGCCGATGATGTCGGGACTGCCGAGCGGATTGCGCGTCAGCGACTGGAACACGGCGCCCGAGAGCCCGAGCGCGGCGCCCGCGATCAGCGCGATCAGGATGCGCGGCAGCCGCCACTCCAGCACGATCCGCCGGATCCCCTCCTCGCCGCCGCCGGTCAGCGCCGTCCACAGCTCGCCGAGCGAGATCGGATAGTCGCCCAGCGTCAGCGCGTACCCGGCGGTCAGCAACGATACGACCGCGAGGATCGAGACCACGATGACACCGCGGCGGTGCACCGGCAGGCTGATCGATCCGAGCCGCAGCACCGGGCGGGCGACGACAGCGCTCACAGGCCGCTCACCTTCGCGCGGCGCACCAGCAGGATCAGCACCGGCGCTCCGACGAACGCCGCGACCACACCGACGGGCATCTCGCCCTCGATGATCACGCGCCCGACGATGTCGGCGAGCAGGAAGATGATCGGCGCGAACACCGCGGACAACGGCAGCACCCAGCGCTGATCCGGCCCGACCACGGATCGGGCCAGGAACGGCACCATCAGCCCGAGGAATCCGATCGGCCCGGTCGCCGCGGTGGCGGATCCGCACAGCAGCGTGATCGCGACGACGGAGATCAGTCGGGTACGCAGGATGCGCGCACCGAGCGAGGTGGCCAGGTCGTCGCCCAGCGCGATCGCGTTCAGCGAGCGCGCGAGCAGCAGCGCGATGACCATGCCGACGACAGCGAACGGCAGCACTCCCCAGAGCACCTCGATCTGCCGCCCCTGCAGCGATCCCGCCTGCCAGAAGCGGATCTTGTCGAAGATGTCGGGATTCAGCAGCGTGATCGTGAAGGTGATGCCCTGCAGCACGGCCGAGAGGGCGACGCCCGCCAGCACCAGTCGCACCGGCGTGGCTCCGCTGCGCCCGCGCGATCCGATCAGGTAGACGATGATCGCCGCGAGTCCGGCGCCGAGGAAGGACCACCAGACGTAGCTGGTCACGTCGGCGACGCCGGCGATCGCGATGGAGACGACGACGGTGAAGTACGCGCCCTGGTTCACCCCGAGGATGCCGGGATCGGCCAGCGGGTTGCGGGTCACCGCCTGGATCAAGGCGCCGGCAATGCCGAGCGCGATGCCGACGACGACGCCCAGCAGCGTGCGCGGCACGCGGAACTGGGTCACCAGGACGGCGTTCGTATCCATGCCGCCGTGCAGCAGCGCCTGCCAGACGATGTCGGGCGCGATGTCGCCGGAGCCGATGAAGAGCGAGGCGCCGGCCAGCAGCACCAGCACCAGCAGCGACAGGGCGATGATGCCCAGCCGCGTGGCGGTCGTATGGGCGAGCCCGGCGGATCGACGCTGGGCGCGCGTCGCGGTCGGCGACAGCCGCAGGCTGTCGAGCGTCGAGGTCACCCGGCGTTCCTCAGTTCTGCTCGGAGCGGCCGTCGCGCCAGTAGCCCATGAAGGCCACCTGTCGTCGATCCAGGCCCAGGCCGGTGACCAGGTCGCGACGGATCAGCTTGACCCCCGCCGCCTCGCCGGCGATCCAGGCGTAGAGCCCGGCCTCGTCGGCGCCGATCGCGACGGTCTCATCCGGCACGTCCCAGAGGATCTCGGTGTCGACGTCCACGTCATCCAGCACCACGCCGTGGTGGTGAGCAGTGAGATAGCGCTTGGCCCAGTGCTTGACCTCGCGGCGCAGCTTCGTGCCGTACGCGGCGCCGTCGCGGCTGATCCAGGTGACGCTGATGCCGGCCGGAGCCGCGAGTTCGAGCCGATCCTGCTCCCCCGGCACCTCCAGGAAGACGGCTCCCGTGGCCGCAGGGTGCAGCGCCTCGAGGATCGAGGAGATCGCGGGCACGGCGGTCTCGTCGCCCGCGAGCAGGAAGGATCGCGCCGCACCGGGGTGCCAGGCGATGCCGCCGAGATTGTCCTCCGCGAGCGCATCCGGGCCGATCAGCACCAGCTCGTCGTTCGGTCGCGCCGCGGCGACCCACGCGGAGGCCGGACCGGCGTCACCGTGCGCGACGAAGTCGACGTCGACCTCGCTCGCCTCGGGACGCACCGCGCGCACCGTGTAGGTGCGGATGGGATTGCGGCGGGCGTCGTCCAGCTGCCGCCAGCCGTCGTACCAGTCGGCCGCGAACCCGGTCACCGAATCCGCGTCGGCCATCGCGCCGACGAAGCGGTCGATGTCGCTCTGCGGCGTGGGCAGCACGAGCTTGATCCGCATGTCGAGCCCGCCGGTACCGAACTCGTCGAGGTCGTCCCCGGTGAAGGTGACGCGGACGAAGTGCGGCGAGAGCCGCCGGATGCCGGCGACGGATACGCGGAAGGGTCGGTACCCCGGACGCGCGGGAGCCTCGGTCGTCAGCATGCGCAACAGTATGGCATGGCTACCCTTACCTCAGCCGATGCTGTCCGCTGCCGTACCGTGGGGCCGGTGATCATCGAGCTGCGCCCCGCGACCGCGACCGACGCCGCCTGGATCGCCGAACTGCGCGCCGAAGTGATGCGGCCCGACCTCGAACGCGTAGGGGTCTTCTCACCGGTCCGGGTGCGACGGCGCTTCCTCGACGCGTTCGATTCGGCGCACACGTCCGTGATCGTGCTCGACGGAGTCGACGTCGGATCGGTCGCCGTGCGACCCGACGCCGACGCGCATTGGGTCGAACACTTCTATCTCGCGGTGTCGGCCCAGGGTCGCGGCGTCGGTGGCGTGGTCCTGCGCCGCGTACTGGGCACCCTGCCGGGCACCGTGCGGATCGACGTGCTCCGCGGCAGCCGCGCCCGACGCCTCTACGAACGCCACGGCTTCCGGCACGAATCCTTCGACGGCGTCGACGAGTTCCTCCGGCTGCGCTGAGTCGGGCCGAACCGGGCTGCGGCTCCTCGATCGCAGCTCAGGCCCGGGAGATCTCCATCAGCGCGTCCGCGAGGTCGGGATGGGCGAACTCGAAACCCGCCTCGCTCAGCCGCTCGGGCAGCACCCATCGACTCTTGAGCACCATCTCCGACTCCGTGCGCAGCGCCCACATCGCCGGTTCCAGCATCCACCGCGCGGCGGGCAGGCCCCAGGCGCGGCCGGCGGCCCAGCGCATCCGACGCATCACCTCGGTGTTGTCGCTCGGGTTCGGCGCGGCGATGTTCACCGGCCCGTCGAGGTCGGAGTCGGCGAGGAACCGGATCGCGCGGTAGACGTCGTCGACGTGCACCCAGCTGAACCGCTGCCGCCCTCGCGTGGGCCGCTCGACGTGGTGGACGCCCGCTCGCGCCCGCGCCTCGCTCGCCGGCCACGCGCCGTCGTACTGCGCGCCGCCGAGGCCGAGCCGGCCGAGCCGGAGCAGGGTGTCGGTCGCCGGTCCGTCGCCGAGCACGATCGCCATCCGCAACGCGATCCGGCGCGTCGCGGGCAACTCGCCGCGGAAGAACTCCTGCTCCCACGAACGCGCCACATCGACCGAGAAGCCCACCCCGAACTCGCCCGTCGACTCCGTCTGCGGGCGGTCGTCGGCGTGCCGGTAGATGGTCGCCGTGCTGGAGTTGAGCCAGACCCGTGGCGGCGCGCTCGCGAGCAGCACGGCCTCCCGCAACTCGGCGGTGGTCTCGAGCCTCGATCGGAAGATCTCGGCGCGATTCGCGTCCGTGTAGCGGCAGTTGACGCTCTTGCCGGCCAGGTTCACCAGCAGGTCGGCGCCGTCGAGCAACCCCGCGATCGCGTCGGTGTCGCCCCAGCGCGCGTCCGGACCGGTGCGACCGATGCGGCGGACGGTGAAGCCATCGCGCTCGAACGCGGCGGCGAGTTCGGTACCGAGGAATCCGCTCGCGCCGGCGAGGACAACGGTGGCTGCGCTCATCACCCCAGTCTGCCGGACGCGGGTCGGGTCAGGAGGACACGGAGCGCTCGGCGTGCTGCTCGGCGGCGACCTCGAGGCGGGCGGTCACGTCGAGCGAGAGCTCGTGCACCAGCGCGCCGTGACCACCGATCCAGGCGCAGAAGTCGTGTCGGTCATCGCTCCACGGCGTATCCTCGCCGAGCACCGACATCTCGCCGACCCAGGCGCGCACCGCGCGGTCGAGGGCGACGCCGTGACCGCAGAGCGCACCGGTTCCCGGGGCGCCCGAGCGGGTCGCCCGGCTGAGCCAGGTGACGGTGAAGCGAGCGGGGGCGCTGAGCGGCGGCAGACCGCGCGCATCCTCGACCTCGACGAACACCTGCCCGCGTGCCGAAGCGGGCAACGCATCCAGCAGCGCCTGAATCATCGGCACAACGCTCTCGTCGCCCGCGATCAGATACTGCTTCGCCCCGGTGGCGGGCCCCTCGATCATGCACATGTCCCGGCCAGTATAGGCATGCCTAACCTCACCCCCGCTACCCTTGGCGAAAAGTTGCAGCCCTGACTCAGCCGGGGCTGCAACTTTTCGCGTGGGGGCGCGTCACCACGGCGCGGGCGGGGCGCCAGGAGCGCGCGTCACCACTGGGGCGGGTGGCGGCGGTGCCAGCGGAGGCGGCGCTCGAGTTGGGCGCCGAGGGAGAGCAGGGTGCGTTCGGCGCCGGGGCGGCCGATGAGTTGTACGCCCATGGGCAGGCCGTCCGGTGTCTGCGACACCGGCAGGGTGATCGCGGGCAGCCCGGACACATTGAGGAAGGAGGTGTACGGCGTGTACCGCACCTGCTGTGCGAAGTTGAGTTCCGGATCCTCGCAGTCGTACCAGCCGACCGGCCTCGGTGTCATCGCGAGCGACGGGGTCAGCACGGCGTCGAAGCGATCGAACGCCGCGATCACCGAACGCTCGTAGGCCGAGAGCACCTGCAGGGCCGCGGAGAACTCGCGCGCGGTGCGCCGGCGCCCCTCCCCGATCAGCCAGCGCGTGAGCGGCTCGACCCGATCGAGCTGTTCACCCTCCGCCGGGATGCCTGCAGCGCCGGCCTGCCACAGCATCCGGAAAGCGTCCGGGTACTGCTCGCTCGGCGGCAGCGCGGCCTCGTCCAGTCCGTGCCCGAGCGCGGTCAGCGCCGCGATGCCTTCGTCCAGCGCGGTGCGCGCCTCCGGTTCCAGCACGATGTCGTAGGCGGAGTCCCAGGGCGACGCGGTGAGCACACCGATCTCGAAGCGGCCCTCGCCGCGTACCGCCGCACCCAGGAAGGAGCCCTCGTCGTCCTCCGGGGCGGCCACCGCGTACGGATGCGGGATGCGCCCGTTGCGCCGGCCGAGCATGCCCTCGAACAGCAGCGCCGCATCCGCCACCGAGCGCGCGATCGGCCCGTTCACCACCAATCCGCCGGGGCTGGACAGCCCGGATCCGGAGGGCACCCGACCGCGCGAGGGCTTGAGCCCCACCAGCCCGCACGCCGCGGCGGGGATGCGGATGGATCCGCCGCCGTCGGAGCCGGGCGCGAAGGGCAGCAGTCCCGCCGCGACCGCGACCGCCGCTCCCCCGCTGGAGCCGCCGGCGCCGCGCGTGGTGTCCCAGGGCGTGACGGCGGGCGGGCCGACGAGGCTCTCGGTGTAGGAGGGCATCCCGAACTCGGGCGCCGCCGTCTTGCCGAGGCTCACGGCCCCGGCCGCGTCGAGGGTGCGCACGATCTCGTCGGATTCGTCCGGCACGTTCTGCTCGAACAGCCGCGAGCCGAAGGTGGTGCGCACACCGGCCCGCTGCCAGAGGTCTTTGTCGCCGCTCGGCAGGCCCCACAGCTCGGCGGTATTCGGCTCCGCGATCGCGGCCGCGCGACGGCGCGCGGCGTCGGCCGTCACCGTGGTGAACGCGCCGAGCGCGGGATTCAGCCGCTCGATCCGCGCGAGGTAGTGCTCGGTCAGTTCGAGCGGAGAGATCTCGCCGCGGTGCAGCCAGTCCCACTGCTCCTGGGCGCTGAGGTGATGGAGTTCGAACACGCAGAAGACCCTACGCCGCGAGGGCGCAGGGTCTTCGACTGGTGTCAGGCCGCCGCTTGGGCCGCGGTGCCTTCCGGCACCATCGTGTCGCGCTCGATCCGGGCTCCGGTCGGCACGCTGGCGCGCGCACCGATCCGGGAGTAGCTGCCGATGCGGGCGCCGGGGCCGACGACGGCTTCGGGGCCGACGTGCACGTTGGCGCCGATGAACGCGCTGTGTCCGATCATCGCGTCGCGGTCGATCCAGCTGCCGGCGCCGATCCAGGCGCGTTCGCCGATGTTCGCTCCGGGTTCGACGTAGGCGCCGGTCTCGACGTAGGCGGTCGCTGCGACACGCGAACCCGGCGCGACCATGCCGCGCCCGTTGGCGTGTCGGCGGTAGACGATCTCGTCGTCCGCGGTGCGCTTGCGGCTGTTGTTCGTTGCAGTTCCTGCCATGTTCGATGAGCTCCTTCGAGCGGGTTCCGGGCGAGGGATCCAGGGTCGCCTCTGTCCGCCTGAAGATGAAACACCCGCCCTAGCACGAACATTCCCCCTTCGGGGGCGGTTGTGCGTTCTCCCCACCGGGCCCACGCCCGGGTCGTCACGTGCCGTGCATCCGCGGCCCGGAGTGACAACCCGGGCATGCGAGATTTTCAGCCGGGCCTGAGCCCTACTCGAGCTCCGACACGAGGCGCGAGAGCAGCCGCTGGAACTCGCCGGGCGCCGCACGGATCACCGCGCGTCCGGTGATCGGGCCGGCCCAGTGCGCGGGCCGGGCGACGTTGATCAGTTCGTGCTCCACCCGCGAACCGTCCTCGTGTTCGAGCACCCGCCACTCGCCGCGGTACCACCAGCCGCCCTGCCGGATCACGGTGCGCGTCGGCGCATCCGCCGTGAACGCGCCCACCGAATCGGTCGGCCGCAACGCCGCGGCGAGCGCCGCGAAACACGCATCGGGATCGGCGTGCACCACGCCGGCGAGCGCCATCAGCGGCGTGTTGCGCAGCGGTCGATCGAGAGGAGCCGCCTCGGTCACTTCATCGACTTCTGCATCAGCACGGTGCCCAGCCAGCGACCGAACTTGAAGCCGACGCGACCCATCCGGCCCACCTCGACGAAGCCGAACGTCGCGTGCATCGCGAGTGACGCCTCCGCGCCCTTGTCCGCGATCACCGCCATCACCTGGCGCACGCCGACCGCCTTGCCGCGAGCGAGCAGCTCCGTCATGAGCACGCGCCCCAGCCCCTTGCCGGTGGAGGCGGCGCCGAGGTAGATCGAGTTCTCGACGGTGTAGCGGTAGGCCCGCTTCGAGCTCCACGGCGACATCATCGCGTAGCCGAGGATCTGCCCGGACGGCGATTCGGCCACGATGAACGGAAGCCCGGCCTTCGCGGAGGTCGCGAACTTCGCCTTCCACTCCTTCAACGTCATGTCGTCCTCGTCGAAGGTGACCACGGTGTTGCGGACGTAGTGGTTGTAGATCTCGCGGATGTGCGGCAGGTCCTCGGGCCGCGCCTCGCGGATCTCGTAGGTGAACGGCGGCTCCACCGGCGGAGCCTTCCGCAGGTGCGGCGGCAGCTGTCGGCGTACCTGGTACTCCTCTTCAAGCACGGTCCACGCATCCGCTCTGCTCGGCGCGGCGCAGCTGCGCCGCCTTCGTTCGGTACAGGCTACTCACGCGTCGAGGCGCCAGTCGACCTCCGCGGCGCCGCGCTCGCGCAGCAAGGCGTTCGCCCTGCTGAACGGCCGGGAGCCGAAGAAGCCGCGGCCGGCCGAGAGCGGGCTCGGATGCGGGCTCTCGACGATGCCGGAGTCGCCCAGCAGCGGACGCAGATTCGCCGCGTCGCGCCCCCAGAGGATCGCGACGAGCGGTCGGTCGCGGTCGACGAGGGTGCGGATGGCGTGCTCCGTCACGCGTTCCCATCCCTTGCCGCGGTGCGAGGCGGGAGACCCGGGCGCGACGGTCAGCACGCGGTTCAGCAACATCACGCCACTCTCGGACCAGGGGGTGAGATCGCCGTGCGGCGGCGTCGGCAGCCCGAGGTCGGCCTGCAACTCCTTGTAGATGTTCTGCAGACTGCGCGGCACCGGCCGCACGTGCCGCTCGACCGCGAAGGAGAGGCCGATCGGATGCCCGGGCGTCGGGTACGGATCCTGGCCGACGATCAGCACCCGCACCGCGTCCAGCGGAGAGGAGAACGCGCGCAGCACCGCGTCGCCCGCCGGCAGGAAGTGCCGCCCGGCGGCCACCTCGGCGCGGAGGAAGTCGCCCATCGCCGCGATGTCGTCCGCGACGGGCGCCAGTGCCTGGGCCCAGCTCTGGTCGATGATTCCGGCGTCGGCCAGTTGCGGCAGTGTCATCGGGCGCATCGGCCCAGGCTACCGATCACCTCCGCCGGCGGTACCCACGATGCGATCGGTGCCGCAGATGCGTCTCTAGAATGAGATCACGGGCGCATCAGCGGATGCGCGCGCCCCCGACAGCATCCCTCGAGAGGCCCTCCCGTGAGAACAGCACGCATCATGACCACCCTCGCCGCCGCCGGCGCCCTCGTCGTCGCTCTGGCCGGCTGCGCGGGCACCGCATCCGACACGAGCACCGATGCGGCCACGGCGACCGCGACGCCGACCAGCGAACTCTCGGGCTCGATCACGGTGTTCGCCGCCGCGTCGCTCAAGGCGACCTTCACCGAGCTCGCGACCGAGTTCGAGGCTGCGAACCCCGGCGTCACCGTCGAGCTGAACTTCGCCGGCTCCTCCGACCTGGTCACTCAGATCACCAACGGCGCGCCGGCCGATGTCTTCGCCAGCGCGGATGAGAAGAACATGGCGAAGCTCACGGATGCCGGGCTGATCACCGCGACGCCCGTCGACTTCGCGACCAACGTGCTCGAGATCGCCGTGCCGCCGAGCAACCCCGCGAACATCACGAGCTTCGCCGACCTGGCCAAGGAGGGTGTGAAGACCGTGATCTGCGCCGCGCAGGTGCCCTGCGGCGCCGCCACCGCGACCGTCGAGACCGCGACCAGCGTGGACATCCAACCCGTCAGCGAGGAGTCCAGCGTGACGGACGTGCTCGGCAAGGTCACCTCGGGTGAGGCCGACGCCGGCCTGGTCTACGTGACCGACGTGGCCGCCGCCGGTGACGCCGTGAAGGGCATCGAGTTCGCCGAGTCGTCCGAGGCCGTGAACACCTACCCGATCGCACCGGTCGACGCCTCCGCCAACCCCGAGGCCGCCGCCGCGTTCGCCGACTTCGTCACCAGCGATGCCGGCCTGGCGGTGCTCGCCGCCGCCGGCTTCGGCACCCCCTAAGGGCTCCCGGCGCTGTCATTTTCGCCGCGCGCGGGTGTTCTGCCTGCAGTGCGCGGTGAAAACGACAGCGCCGTTACACGCAGCGTCGGAACTAAGGTGGGAACCATGCCGCAGATACGGATCAAGGACGCAGCGCTGTACCTCGGGGTCAGCGACGACACCGTGCGCCGCTGGATCGAGAACGAGACCCTCGAAGCGCAGAAGGACGCCGCCGGCCGCACCGTGGTCGACGGCCTCGCGCTGGCCGAACTGGCGCGCAAGAACGCCGTGCTGCCCGCCGATCCGTCCGAGGTCGGCCGCTCGGCCCGCAACCGTTTCGTCGGGCTCGTCACGGCCATCACGATGGACACCGTGATGGCCCAGGTCGAACTGCAGTGCGGCCCGCACCGGGTGGTCTCGCTGATGAGCAGCGAGGCCGTGCGCGAGCTCGGGCTCGAACTCGGCTCGACGGCGATCGCGGTGGTGAAGGCCACCACGGTGATCATCGAGACGCCCATCGCCCGAGCATGACGGCAACGGCGTGATGGGGCGGCCATGACGGGGCTTCCCCGCTGGCTGATCGCCGTCGCGGTGCTCGGCTGCGCCTTCGTGGTGCTGCCGCTGATCGCGATGGCGACCCGGGTGAACTGGGCGGAGTTCCTGCCGCTGATCACGAGCGAGTCCTCCGTGGCGGCGCTGTGGCTCAGCCTGCGCACCTCCGCCACGTCGACGCTGCTGTGCATCGTGCTCGGTGTGCCGATGGCGCTGGTGCTGGCCCGGGCGCGCTTCGCGGGTCAGCGCATCCTGCGGGCGCTCGTGCTGCTGCCGCTGGTGCTGCCGCCCGTGGTCGGCGGCATCGCGCTGCTGTACACCTTCGGGCGGCTCGGGCTGCTCGGCGCGAGTCTGCAGGCGCTCGGCATCTCGATCGCGTTCTCGACCACGGCGGTCGTGATCGCGCAGACCTTCGTGGCGCTGCCGTTTCTCGTGGTGAGCCTCGAAGGAGCGCTGCGCACCACGGGGTCGCGCTACGAGGCCGTGGCCGCGACGCTCGGCGCCCGCCCGAGCACCGTGCTGCGCCGCGTCACGCTGCCGCTGATTCTGCCGGCCCTCGTCTCGGGCTCGATCCTCTCGTTCGCACGGGCGCTGGGCGAGTTCGGCGCGACGCTGACCTTCGCAGGCAGCCTGCAAAGCGTCACCCGCACTCTGCCGCTGGAGATCTATCTGCAGCGCGAGACGGATCCGGATGCGGCCGTCGCGCTCTCGCTCGTGCTGGTGCTCGTCGCCGTCCTGGTGGTCGCTCTCACCGCGCGCTCGTCGACGAGCTTCGAGAAGGGGCTGCAGTGAGCCTCGACTTCCGCGCGACGCTGGCCGCGCGCGGCTTCGATCTCGCGCTCTCGCTGCGCTCGGGTGAGACCCTCGCCGTGCTGGGGCCCAACGGAGCGGGCAAGTCGACCCTGCTCGCGCTGCTCGCCGGCCTGCAGCGAGCGGATGCGGGCCGCGCCGAACTCGACGGCACCGTGCTCTTCGACGGGCGAGCCCAGCTGCCGCCGCACCGTCGATCCGTCTCGTTGCTCGCCCAGCAGGCACTGCTCTTCCCGCACCTCAGCGTGCTGGATAACGTGGCCTTCGGCCCACGATCGACCGGGATGCGCCGCGGCGAGGCGGATGCGCGCGCCCGAGAACTCCTTCGCCGAGTGGATGCCCTCGACCTCGCCGAGCGCCGGCCGGCGCAGCTCTCCGGAGGTCAGGCCCAGCGGATCGCGGTCGCCCGCGCCCTCGCCACGGACCCGGCCCTCCTGCTGCTGGACGAACCGATGGCCGCGCTCGACGTGACCGTCGCGCCGCAGCTGCGTCGCATCCTGCGCGACGTGCTGGCCGAGCGGACCGCGATCATCGTGACGCACGAGGTGCTCGACGCGTACCTGCTCGCCGACCGCGTGGCCGTGATCCGCGACGGCCGGATCGTCGAAGAGGGCGCGACGAGGGATGTGCTGGAGCGACCGCGAACGGCGTTCACGGCGCAGCTCGCAGGGCTGAATCTCTTCACGGGCGTGCGCACGCAACGCGGCGTGCGGCTCGACTCGGGCGAGGAACTCCTGCTCGACGGCTCGGTCCTTCCCGGCGCATCGGTCGCGTTCGCGCTACCGCCCGCAGCGGTGTCGCTCGGCTCGGGGATCCACGGAACCGTGTCGAGCATCGAGCCGCGCGGCGACGTCGTGCGCGTGATGATGGGCACCGTCGCGGCCGATCTACCGCCTCGGCTCGTGGCGACGATGCAGCCGGGCGACGAGGTGTCGTTCTCCCTGGATCTCGCCGGGGTGGAGCCGTATCCGCTCGAGCCCGGTGCTCGGGCCGGGAACCGGGATGGCTCCTCGCCGCATGTACACGATCACGGGTGAGCCGGGTGGGCACCGGTCGCTTCGCGCACCGGACCAGCGGAATCTCGCGGATGTCCGGCGCGCGCACCGCGGTGCGCCCACGTCTCGCCCGTCATCGTGTACATGCCGCACCGGTGAGTCCGCGCCGCGTCGTCATCTGCGCGGTCGCACCACCTCGCCGAGTGGCAGGAGAGACGGATCAGCTCGCGGCGAGCGTCGAGACGGTGACGCCCGAGGCGCCGCCCGTCACCTTCCACACCGAGCCGGTACCGTGCACCTGCAGGGCACCATTGCCGACGATCAGCACGGTGGCCTCGTCGATCGCGACGCCGCCGTCGATCAGGCCGGCCTCCGTCGCTGCGACCAGGCGGCTCAGCGTGCCCCACTGCGCCGCGTGCACGTCGATCGAGACGTCGATCAGACCGATGCCCTCGAGCACGGTGACCTCGTCCAGCTCCTCAGCGGCCGGCTCGGGCGAAACCGCGACGCCGCCGATCCGGTAACCGCCGACCAGCGCGCGATCCGGGGCGATGGCCGCTCCGGCTGAGTAGCCGAGGTAGGGCACGCCCGCCGAGACCAGCTCGCGCAGCCGTGCGAAGGATCCGACCAGCGAGTCGCGGTAGGCCGGAGTCAGGCCGCCGCCGACCATCACGCCGTCGACATCGTCGAACGACTCGGGCCGGATGGGGCTGCCCTCCGGCGCCAGCACCGGGATCGGCTCGATCGCGGCGATCGAGCGCAGCGCGTTCACGTAGCCGTCGTAGTACTCCGGGCCGAGCCCATCGTGCACCAGCACGATCGCGAGCCGCGGGCCGTCGAAGCGCCCCGCACCCTCGGCGCGCGCCGTCGCCTCGGCCAGGAACGCACCGAAGACCGCGGTGTCGGTCTCGGGGTCGCGCCCGCCGCCGACCAGGTGCACGCTCACGCGTCGGCCCCCTCGACCGCGCCCGCGACCGGCGGCAGCGCCGACCAGGGGAACACGATCCACTGCGGGGTGCGCCGCCAGTAGAAGTCGGGCTCGAGCACCGTTCGCGGCTTCGTGTAGAGCGTCACGGTGCGCACCTCGGCGCCCATCGCCTCGATCAGCTTCACGGAGAGGGCGAGGGTGTGCCCGGAGTCGGAGACGTCGTCCACCAGGAGCACCCGCTTGCCGACGACCGACGCCTCGTCCAGCAGCGGCGGCAGGATGATCGGCGCCGCCAGGCGCGCGTCGATGCCGGTGTAGAACTCCACGTTCAGCGCACCGCAGCTCTTCACACCGAGCGCGTACGCGATCGCGCCGCCCAGCAGCAGTCCGCCGCGCGCGATGGCGATGACGAGCTCGGGGCGGTAGCCGGCCGCGACCACGTCACCGGCCAGGTGGCGTGCGGCGTCGCCGAATTCCAGCCAGCCCAGCACCTCGCGTTCGGGGGCGGCGAGGTGGGTGGCGGAGTCGTCGGCGTCGAAAACCATGAGGGACAGGGTACGGCCCGAACAGGGTCCGCGTCACATCGGAGAAACGCCGCACCGCTAGTCTCCGGTCATGACGAGCACTCGACGCCCCGCCCTCGGCGTCACCTTCGGCCTGATCGGCCTCCTCGCACTGGTGGAACTCACCAGCGGCATCCTGCAGGGCTTCTACGTTCCGCTCATCCCGGATCTGGTCCGCCACCTGGGCATCCAGGACGCCGACTTCAACTGGTTCGAGGCGGCGCAGCTGTTGGTCGCCGCGCTCACCGTGCCGATCCTGGCCAAGCTCGGCGACATGTTCGGGCACAAGCGGATCCTGCTGGTCTCGACGGTGGTCACGGCCGCGGCGAGCTGGTGGCTGGTCGTCGCGAACGACTTCACGAGCTTCCTCGCGGCATGGGCGCTGCAGGGCTTCTACACGGTGTGGCTGCCGCTGGAGGTGGCGCTGATCTTCGATCGCGGCCGCCGCGGCGGGCACGGCCCCTCGCAGACCCGGCGGGCCGCCGGGCTCCTGGTCGTCGCCCTCGAACTCGGCGCTATCGTCGGCGCGCTGGGCGGAGCGCGCCTGTTCGCCGCGCTCGGCGAAGATGTGACGGCCACGCTGATGGCTCCCGCGATCGCGGTGACGCTGGTGTTCTTCGTGATCCTGTTCGGCGTGCCAGAGTCGGATCCGCTGCCCGGCCGCTCGCTCGACCTGCGCGGTTTCGTACTGCTCGCGCTGTCGCTGCTGCTGATCACCAGCGGCCTGAGCTTCTTGCGCCTGAACGGGCCGGAGTCGTGGTGGGTCTGGGCGCTGATCGCCGCAGGCGTCCTGCTGCTGTGGCCGTTCGCGCGCTACGAGCTGGGGCAAGCCGATCCGGCGATCGACTTGCGGATGCTCGCACGGCCCGAGATGTGGCCCGTGCAGCTGACGGCGGGTCTGATCGGGATCAGCCTGCTCGGTGCGCAGGCGCCGCTGTCGACCTTCGCCGGCACGGATCCGATCAACGGCTACGGACTCGGCCTGGACGCCTCGACGATCTCGATCCTGATTGGCTCCTACCTGATCTCGATGATCGTGGGCGCGCTGCTGTTCCCGCTGGTGTCGCGCCTGCTCGCGCCGCGGACCACGTTGATCGGGGCGGCCTTCCTGGTCGCCGTCGGCTACCTGCTGTTCCTGCCGCTGCACGATTCGCTCGGCCAGGTGCTGACGAACATGGCGATCGCCGGACTCGGCTCGGGCGCCCTGGTCGGTGCGCTCCCGGCCGCCGCGGCAGCCGCCGCTCCGCTGGGCCGCACCGGCGTCGCGGCCGCGCTGACCAACACGACCAAGACCGTCGGTGGCAGCTTCGCCTCCGCCGTGTTCGGCACGGTGCTGCTCGCGGGCGGCGCGACGGTCACGGTGACCGCCGCAAGCCTGGCTGGCTACATGCTGGTCTGGCTGATCTGCGGCCTCGGCGCCCTCGCCGCCGCGGTGCTGCTCTTCTTCGTGCCGCGCCTCGCGTTCGCCGACACTGTGGAGGGCTGAGCCGAACACGAGGGCTGCTGTGAGCCGGAGGCACTCCCTCTCGCGCCACCGGAACGCCCGTGATCACGCGGATTGAGCGACGCGAATCCGGAGTGCCGTTCGCCCACACCAGCCCACGTGTTCGCCTCGGCTCGGCACGCGCGGTCGGCGCACGACGGAGTGGCGGACGGCGCGCGCCGCGAAAGCCTCCAGCGCAGGCCAGGTCAAAGGTGCTCCTTATTGACACTTAGCTCCCTCAGTGTAAATTGCGGCGGCCGTTATTCGCACTTAGCCCTTCGGAGCCACCGCGCTCTTCGGCTTCAGCGCCCCCTTGATCACCTTGTGCGGCGCCGCCTGGGCGACCGGCTTGATGGTGATCAGGTCGAGGTTGACGTGGTGCGGCAGCTCGATGGCGTGCACGATCGACTCCGCGATGTCCTCGGCGTACAGCGGCTCGGGCACCTCGGCGTAGACGGCGTCGGCCCGCGCCTGGTCGCCACCGAAGCGGGTCAGCGAGAACTCCTCCGTGTGCACCATTCCCGGCGCGACTTCGACCACGCGAATGGGCTCGCCCGCCAGTTCCAGCCGCAGCACGGCGACGAGCGCGTGCGCGGCGAACTTCGCAGCGTTGTAGCCGCCGCCACCCTCGTACGCGACGTGGCCGGCGATCGACGTGACGGTGAGGATGTCGGCGGAACCGGGCGAATCCGCATCCGCGATCCCCGCACGCAGCAGCGGCAGCAGGGCGCTGGTGACCAGCTTCACCGAGAGCACGTTGATCGCGAACATCCGCGTCCAGTCGTCCGGGTCGGAGTTCTCGACCGAGTCGAGGCCGAGGGCGCCGCCGGCGTTGTTGACCAGGGCGTGCACCGCACCGGAGCCCTCGAGGTAGGCGCGTAGCGCGTCGACGTCCGCGGCCTGGGTGAGGTCGGCGACGAAGACGTCGGCGCCGGTCTCCGCGGCGAGCGCCTCCAGCTTGTCGCGGCGGCGCGCGACGCCCACCACATTCCAGCCGTGCTCGCGGAAGAGGCGCACCGTCGCCGCTCCGATCCCCGAGCTCGCACCCGTCACCACAACGCGTCGTGCCATCACCGTCTCCGTTTCGTCAAGGCTGATCCGTACATCCGACGCCGTTGTCGTGCTCAACGCTAGTGTGAAAGCGCGCCCGCCGAACCCCCGCCGGCCGGCGCGGAAGGATCGCGCTATCGCCGCCGTCGACCCCGCACCGGATTCCGGCCCGCCGCCCACCCTGGGGACACCCGCCGCCGCCCCCAAGCGCCGCGTGCCGTTGTGGGACAACGCCCGCTTCGTCTGCGTCACGCTCGTGGTCATCGGCCACGGCATCCAACGCTTGACCGCGAATTCGGATGCGTCCCTCGCCGTCTACCTCACGGTCTACGCGTTCCACATGCCGGCGTTCGCGATCATCTCGGGGTACTTCTCCAAGGCCGGAGCGCCCAACGCGCGGGCGATGCGCCGCGTGCTCACCGACATCGTGCTGCCGTACGTGATCATGCAGACGATCTGGAGCTTCGTGCAGTTCTTGGTCGAGGGCAAGGACACCTTCAACCCGACACTGCCGACGTGGACGCTGTGGTTCCTGCTCGCCCTCGGCATCTTCCGGCTGGTGCTGCCGTACCTCGCGCTGTTGCGCTGGCCGCTGATCATCAGCGTGGTGCTCTCGATCGGCGTGAGCTACCTGCCCAACGTGGACTCGACGTTCTCGCTGGCCCGCGCCATCGGCATCCTGCCGTTCTTCGTCTTCGGCTGGAAGCTGCGCGGCTTCCGGCTCCGCGGCAAGGCGCTGGTCGACCGCTGGCTCGACCTGCCGGAGAAGTCGGTGCTGCTCTGGCGGTTCGGAGCGATCGCGCTGTTCGCCGCCACCGCCCTGGTGATGGCACTGAACCTCGCCGCCTTCCGCGAGATGGATCTGCGCTTCTGGTTCTTCTACGACCGCTCCTACGAGGCGCTGGGTGAGCCGGAGTGGTGGGCGGGGCTGCTGCGCTTCGGCCTGGAGCTGGTCGCGGTCGTGCTGTCGCTCGCGCTGTTCGCGCTGATCCCGCGCCGACGCACGGTGATGACCGGATGGGGTCAGGCGACCATGTACGTCTACCTGCTGCACAGCTTCCTGCTCTATCCCCTGCGCGAGACCGGAGTCCTCTCGGATGCTCTGGGGGTGGTCGCGCTGATCGCGGTCAGCGCGCTGTGCATCCTGATCTCGATCGTGCTCTCGCAGAAGTGGGTGCAGAAGGTCTTCCGTCCGCTCGTCGAGCCGAAGCCGATGTGGCTGTTCACGCCGCTGCCGGAGGACAAGCCGGATCGCCCCTACCGCCGCGACCCGACGGGGTCCAAGCGCGACCGGCCGACGCCGAAGGTCACGCCGCCCACGGGTTGATCAGGGTGATGCCGAGGTCGTCCAGACCGAGTGCGGCGTCGAGGATGGCCAGGACTTCGGCGTTCGTGGTTCTGCCGTTCCCTCGTGCGCGCGCTTGCAGGGCGGCCTCGGTCGCGGGGTCGAGATCGATGTCGAGCTCCCACCGATCCGGATCGTCGCGATCCCGCCGAATTGCCATACATCCCATCATACGCAGATGATCGACCAACGGGAGATCTCACTCCCCCGTTACCCCGTATTGCACGGCCCCATCGCGCCTCCAGGAGCCCGGGAATAGAGTGCTCGCGACGAAGACGTCCCCCGACGCTCATACACCTCGCTCACCTCGCAACCCTCAGGAGAATCCGATGACCGACCAGTCGCAGTGGCAGTTCGAGACCAAGCAGATCCACTCGGGCGCCCAGCCGGACCCCACCACGAAGGCCCGCGCGACGCCGATCTACCAGACCACCTCCTACGTCTTCGACAACGCCGAGCACGCGAAGAACCTGTTCGCGCTCGCCGAGTTCGGCAACATCTACACCCGCATCCAGAACCCGACCCAAGCCGTGGTGGAGGAGCGCGTCGCCGCGCTCGAAGGCGGCACCGGCGCCCTCCTGCTCGCCTCGGGCCAGGCGGCCGAGACCGCCGCGGTCCTCAACATCGCGCAGGCCGGCGACCACATCGTGTCGTCCTCCTCGATCTACGGCGGCACCTACAACCTCTTCAAGTACACGCTGGCGAAGCTCGGGATCGAGACGACCTTCGTCGAGGACCAGGACGACGCGGACGAGTGGGCCCGCGCGGTCCGCCCGAACACGAAGCTGTTCTTCGCCGAGACGATCGGCAACCCGAAGATCAACATCCTCGACATCGCGCTCGTCGCCGCCGTGGCGCACGACGCCGGCGTGCCGCTGATCGTGGACAACACGATCGCCACGCCCTACCTGATCCGCCCCTTCGAGCACGGGGCCGACATCATCATCCACTCCGCGACCAAGTTCCTCGGCGGCCACGGAACCGTGATCGGCGGCGTCATCGTCGACGGCGGCCGCTTCTCCTGGACCGAGCACTCCGAGAAGTTCCCGGGGCTCACCACGCCCGACCCCTCGTACCACGGCGCCGTCTACACCGCCGCGGTGGGCGACCCGCTGGCGTTCATCATCAAGGCGCGCGTGCAGATCCTGCGCGACCTCGGCGCCGCGATCGCTCCCGCCAGCGCGTGGCAGCTGATCCAGGGCATCGAGACGCTCTCGCTGCGGATCGAGCGGCACGTGCAGAACGCGCAGGAGATCGCCGAGTTCCTCGACAATCACAGCGACATCGCCTCGGTCAACTACTCCGGCCTGCCGTCGAGCCCGTGGTACGCGGCAGCCAACCGCTATGCGCCCAAGGGCGTCGGCGCGGTGCTCTCGTTCGAGCTCAAGGGTGGAGTGGAGGCGGGTCGTGCATTCGTCGACGCGCTCTCGCTGTTCTCGCACCTGGCGAACATCGGCGACGTGCGCTCGTTGGTGATCCACCCCGCGTCGACCACGCACTCGCAGCTCACGCCGGAGCAGCAGCTCACCACGGGCGTCACCCCCGGCCTGGTGCGCCTCTCGGTCGGCCTGGAGAACGTCGACGATCTGAAGGCCGACCTCACCCAGGCGCTCGCCGCCGCCCGCGCCGTCGCCGACGCCGCCCGCGCGAACGCCTGACGCGCTCCTGCAGGGGGTTGTCACTCCGTCCCACGGACAATGGGACGGAGTGACAACCCCCCTTTCGTAACATAGGCGTTCGCGGTGGCGCGCTACGCCACAATTGACGCAGCATGGATTGGCAGCAGACACCCGAGGACACGGTCCCGTCGGCGTTCATCACCGAACGCCAGCTCCGCTCGGTGATCGGCAAGCCCGCCGCCACCGGCGCCTGGCGCGACGGCGATCACCCCGGCCACCGCCGCTTCGCGAACATCGGCGCGATGCAGCTCGAGGCGGGCGGCCAACTGCCGCACGTGCGGATCGCCTACGAGACCTGGGGCACGCTGAGCGAGGCCGCCGACAATGCGGTGCTGGTGCTGCACGCCCTCACCGGCGACTCGCACCTGATCGGCGTCGGCGAGCGCGGTCACGCGACCGACGGCTGGTGGTCGGGCATCGTCGGCCCCGGCCTCGCGATCGATACCGACCGGTACTTCGTCGTCGCCCCGAACATGCTCGGCGGCTGCCAGGGCTCCACGGGTCCCTCCTCGCTCGCGCCGGACGGTCGGGAGTGGGCCGGCCGCTTCCCGTACACGAGCATCCGCGACCAGGTTCAGGCGCAGGCGCTGTTCTCCGACGTCATCGGCGTCGAACGCTGGGCCGCCGTGATCGGCGGATCCATGGGCGGGATGCAGGCACTGGAGTGGGGCATCGAGTACCCGGATCGCGTCGCCCGCCTCGCCGTGCTGGCCGCGCCTCCGCATTCGACCGCCGACCAGATCGCGCTGAACTTCGTGCAGCTGGAGGCGATCCGCAGCGACCCGAACTTCCGCGGCGGCGAGTACTACGACCACGAGGTCGGCAACGGCCCGTACCACGGCCTCGCCCTCGCCCGACGGATGGCCCTGCTGAACTACCGCAGCCCGAGCGAGTTGAACGACCGCTTCCAGCGCAGCTGGCAGTCGGGTCTCAGCCCGCTCGGCGGCGGCGGTCGCTGGGCCGTCGAGTCGTACCTCGACTTCCACGGCAACAAGTTCACCCGCCGCTTCGACGCGAACAGCTACATCACGCTGGTCGAGGCGATGAACTCGCACGACATCGGCCGCGGCCGCGGTGGAGCCGAGGCCGCGCTGCAGCGGGTCACCTCCCCCACGCTCGTGCTCGGGATCGACAGCGACCGACTGTTCCCGCTCGAGGGCCAGGAGTTCATCGGCGCACACGTGCCGAACAACCTGGACGGCGACGGCGTCGCGGTGATCGGGTCGAAGTTCGGCCACGACGGATTCCTGATCGAGGACGCGGCGGTCTCGGAACATCTGCTCCGCCTGCTCGCCGCGCAACCGCACGTCCCCGCCGCCGTGGACGCGGTCGACGCATCCGAGCCGATACTCTGAACTCCGACCGGGCAGGAGACAGGCGGGCGGGCCGTCGGTCGCTCCCGAGCGGATGGAGCGCGAGCGAGGGCATGAACCGCATCCTGAAGGAGCGAGACCGACTGTTGCGCCAAGCGGCGCGCGGTGTCGGTCTCGTCACGGATGCCGCCGCCGTGGTGCTGCTGTTCGTGCCGGGCGTCATCGACCCCGCCGCCGCGTTCCTCCCCGTCCTGCTCCTGCTCGCCCTCGCCGCGGTGCACTACGAACTCGGCCGAACGGGGCGACCGATCTGGATCGCGCTCAGCATCGTCGGCGGTGTCGGATTCGTCGCCACCACGAGCCTGGTGGCCGGCCCGATCGTCGAGTTCTCCCTCCTCGCCGTGCTCAGCGCGGTCAACGCCGGCACCGGCAGCGTCGCCGTGCTGTTGGTGACCAGCGTGCGTCGAGCGGTGTTCATCCCGATCGCCGCCATCGTCTCCGCCGCCGCGATGTACACGGTGGTGCCGGATGTGCTGCTGACCCCCTTCCTGCTGCTGTCGGTGCTGCCGTGGATCGCCCTGACCTTCCTCGGACTCTGGCTGAGCATCAGCGTGCCCCGAGTGATGCGCCGGATCGAGAGCATCGGCCAGGCGCACCGGGTCGAGCGGCAGGCCAGCGAGACGGAGGCGCAGCGTCGCCAGGGGGCGCGACTGCTGCACGACACGGTGCTCGCGACGCTCACCCTGCTGGCGCACTCCGGCGTCGGCGTGTCCACGAGCGCCCTGCGTCAGCAGGCGGAGGACGACGCCCGGCTGCTGCGGCAGCTGCGGCTCGGCGCGACGCCCACCCCCACCGCCTCCGGCTCGTATCAGCTGACCAGCGTGCAGAGCGCGCCGATCGGCCAGACGCTCGAATCGGTGAAGAGCCGCTTCGGGCGGATGGGACTCGACGTGATCTGGCACGGTTCCGGCCAGATCCTGCTCGCGGGCAACGTGCTCGACAGCTTCCTGCTCGCGCTGTCCGAGTGCCTCGAGAACGTGCGCCGGCACTCCGGGGTGAACTCGGCCGACGTCACCATCACCGAGGACGAGACCACCGTGCGCGCGATGGTGACGGATGCGGGAGTCGGCTTCGACATCGGCACGGTGCCGGCCGCGAAGCTGGGCTTCAAGGAATCGGTGGTCGCTCGGCTGACGGATGTGGGCGGCAACGCCCGCCTGTTCTCCTCCCCCGGCGCCGGCACCACGGTGGTTCTGGAGGTGCCGAAATGAACGACGCCCGACGTCGCGCCCCGCTCGTCCCGGGCGGGATCGAGGAGAACACCCTCGGCTTGCTGGTCGGCCGCGGCCGCAGCTACCGGCGCCGCGAGGACTTCCGCCGCGCCCAGCGCACCATCTTCACCGCGCAGTCGCAACAGGACAGCATCGGCACCAGCTATCTCGGCGGTGGCCTGAGCAGCGTCGCGATCGCGATCATGGCGTACGAGCTGATCTACTTCCTGCTCTACTGGTCGTCGTATCCGAACCCGGTGATCACGGCGCTGGGCTGGTTCGTGCTGATCGCCGCGTACACGGCGACCTCGATCTCCATCCGACTGTCGGGGCGTCGGATGACGACCCCCGTGTACATCGTCTTCCTGGCCGGCGTGTTCCTCGCCGCCGGGCTCGACATCGCCTCGCTCGCGGGGCCGGCTCGCGAGCACGCAGCGCTCACCGTGACGGTCGCCGCCGCGATCGCGCACGTCTCGTTGATCATCTACCGCGAGGTGCGGGAGGTCATCGTGGTGACGGGGACCCTGCTCGTCGCGCAGTTCGTGCTCTACATCGCGCAGGGCCCCGGCACGTACGACACCCTCGGGCTGCGGGCGGCCGCCACGATCATCATGGTGGCCGCCGCGGTGATCGCGATCGTGATCATCCGCTCCTTCCGTCGGATGGTGCAGCTCGAGGTCGACCGCGCCCTGGTCCAGAGCACGACCCTCGGGCCGCAGTACGCGGTGGGCATGCTCGCCTCCGAGGAATTGGCCCGGCTCGACCTCGCCGCCGAGCGGCTGCTCGCCGACGTGGCCGACGGCACCCTCGCCATCCCGCTGGATCCGCAGCGGGCGACGCACGCCGCCTCCCTCGCCACCCAGCTGCGGCTGCACCTGATCGAGGGCCGGCGGGAGACCTGGCTGCACCACGCGATCTCGGAATCGGAGTTCCTCGGCCCGCTGGTCACGGTGAGCGACCCCCAGGGCGACGCCGGACTGCTCGATCAGTCTCAGCGCGACGGCCTGCTCTCGGCGATCTGGCTGTTCCTGAACGAGTCGAACAGCCCCAGTGTCTCGCTGCACCTGGACGTCGCCCGCGCCACCTCCGGCCCGGCCAACGCTCCGCCGCGCAAACTGCAGCTGCCGATCACGATCTCGACCACGGGCGTGCCCCGGCGCCGAATCGATCCCGCGGCGTGGGAAGCTATCGACCAGGTCGGACACTACGTGGAGTCATCCCGCGAGGGAACGGTCCATGTCGAGATCGAATGCATAGTCGACAATCCGGCAGACCGCTGACCGCACAACAGCAACCCGGACAACCGCCACGACGAAGGGGCCCGCAGCAATGACCACCAGCACCGAACCGAAGATCACTCTCGCGATCGTCGACGACCACAAGATGCTTCTCGGCGCGCTGTCCGAGTGGATCCGCGGCGCCGCAGCCGACATCCAGCTGGTCGCCGCCGTCGCCTCCTGGCCCGAGCTGCTCACCCACCCCGAGTTCCCCGTCGACGTCGTGCTGCTCGACCTCGATCTGAAGGACAACATCCCGATCTCGGTCAAGCTCTCCACGCTGAAGACCACCGGCGTGAAGACGGTGCTGATGAGCACCTACTCCGAGCCCGCCGTCGTCCGCGAGGCCCTCGCCTCCGGCGCACTCGGCTACCTCGTGAAGACCGAGGACGCGGAGATGATCGTCGAGGCGATCCGCGCAGCCAAGGACGGCCACTCCTACATCTCGCACGAACTCGACATGGCGCTCTCGACCGGCGACAACGACGGCGCGCCGAAGCTCTCGGCCCAGGAACGCCGCGTTATGGCACTGTACGGCGGCGGCGAGCCGGTCAAGTCGGTCGCATTTGAGCTCGGCATCTCCGAGGAGACCGCCAAGAGCTACCTCAAGCGGATCCGCGAGAAGTACCGCGTCGTCGGCATCGACGTCGGCACGAAGGTCGCCCTGCGCAAGCGCGCCATCCACGACGGCATCCTGATCGAGACGGACTGAGCTGAGCCGAGCCGTTAGGCTCGGCTCCTCGTTCCTCGTCGCCTCGCGGCAGTCGGCTCTGCGACGGCGTGGGTTTCGTAGAGCCGGTTGCGTTCGCGCACGGAAATTCGCTGGAACGCGAATTTCCGGATAGCGCTTGAGCAGAGGTGGTCGCGTTTTCGAGACCGGGGCACCGCGCTCGCGTTCCCGGAGTCGGTCGCGTTCGCTCACGTCCGATCGGCGTTCACCGTTGCGCGAGCACTGGCGCGGGGTTGGCAGCTTCTTCGCGAGCTTGCGAGCGGAGAAGGTGACAACCCCGCGGCAGAGAACAAGCAACACGCGGCGAAGCCGCCGTGTTGCGGGGTCACCCCTCCGACACCCGAGGCGTCGAAGAACCGCCGATCCGCGCAGGTCAGATCGCGTTGATGGGGATCGAACCCGTGCCCGGGTGCACTTCCTCCACGTGGTGCGGATACGTCGTGCCGCGGACCTTGTCGATCGAGATGCTGACGATCGCCAGCACGAAGCCGGCCAGCGTCAGCGCCACGCCGACCCAGATCGGCGAGATGTAGCCGAAGCCGGCGGCGATCACGAGCCCACCGAAGAAGGCGCCGGCCGAGTTGCCGATGTTCAGCGCCGAGTGGTTCAGCGCCGCGGCGATGGTCTGACTGTCCTTCGCCACATCCATCAGCCGCGTCTGGATCGCGGGACCCGCAGCCGAGGAGGATGCGGCGGCCAGGAACGTGAACGCCACGACTCCCACCACCGTCGACGCCGTCAGCGCCAGCCCCACCAGCGACACCGCGACGCAGACGAACATCACGAGCAGCGCCCGGCTGACGTTGCCGTCGGCCGCCCGTCCGCCGACCAGGTTGCCGACGGTCATACCGATACCCATCACCACGAGGATCCACGGCACGGCGCCCTCCGGCAATCCGGCCACCTCGGTCACCAGCGGAGACACGTAGCTGAACATCGCGAAGAGACCGCCGAAGCCCACCGCGCCGACCGCGAGCGTCATCCAGACCTGCAGCTTGCCGAAGGCCTTGAGCTCGTTCTTCATCGTGGCGTTCTTATCGCCCGCCTGCATCGGCACCAGAAGCCACGTCGCAACGAACGTCGCCGCGAAGATCAGCGCGACCACCAAGTAGGCCACCCGCCAGCCGGCGTTCTGCCCGATGAAGGTGATCGCTGGCACACCGATCACGTTCGCGATCGTGAGCCCGCTCAGCACGAAGGCGACGCCCTGCCCGCGCTTGCCCGGCCCCATCAGCTCCGCCGCGACGAGGGAGGCGATGCCGAAGTACGCGCCGTGCGGCAGCGCCGCGACGAAGCGCGCGGCCAGCACCAGCTCGAATGTCGGCAGCAGCGCGGAGGCGATGGTGCCGAGCGTGAACGCGATCAGCAGACTCATCAGCAGGCGCTTGCGCGGCCAGCGGGCGGCTGCGGCGGCGATGGTCGGCGCGCCCACCACCACACCCAGGGCGTACGCCGAGATCAGCATCCCCGCCTGCGAGTTCGCCAGTTCCGGATCCGTCGCGTACACGCCCGGCAGCAGGTCGGCCGCGAGATTGGGCAGCAGCCCCATCGCGACGAATTCGGTCGAACCGATGGCGAAACCGCCCATCGCGAGCGCGAAAAGGGCAAGACGAGTACGGGTCGGCGACAGCTTCGTCGACCCGGAGGAGGTGGGGGCCATGTGCACCAGAGTAGCGCGAGATCGAAACGATTCGACCTCGGCTTCGAGTGGCCGTCCGCTCGGCATCCCGCGCTCCCCGCGAGATGCCTCTTCTGTACGTCCCTCCCGGTGTGTCGCGTACACAAATGGCATCTCGCGGGGCCACGACCGACGGAGCCCGGGCGATCAGAGCCCGTCGATCGCCTTCTCGAGCCGTTCCAGCTTGCCGTCCATCTCGCCGCTGTGACCGGGGCGGATGTCCGCCTTCAGCACCAGCGAGACCCGCGGACCGAAGGCGCCCACGGCTTCCGTGGCGCGCTTGACCACGTCGAAGACCTCGTCCCAGCTGCCTTCGACCTCGGTGAACATCGATGAGGTGCGGTTGGGCAGCCCCGAATCGCGCACGATCTTCACCGCGGCGGCGACCGCGTCGTGCACCGAGGCATCGGGGTTGTCGCCACCAGAAGGGGCGACCGAGAAAGCGATCAGCATGGCAGAGCCTCCGTCCGAGCGGAGGGACTCCGCACCGGTCGAGCCTACGACCCCGTCGAGAACTGCGTGCGGTCCAGTGCCACCGGGGCGAACGTGATCGCCGGGCGCGCCAGCCGGACGACTTCCCGCAGCACCCAGCCGAGCGCCACGAAGTACAGCACGTTGCGGGCGCTCAGCACGAGGACCATCAGCGGGTTGAGCGAGAGCAGGTCGATGTACAGGTACGGATACACGAGCTGCGTCAGCGCGCCGATCCCCCACACCAGCAGCGCCGGACGGGCGAAGTCGCGGCCCGACACCACCAGCCCCGCCACCACGGGCGCGGCCAACCACACCACGTACTGCGGCGAGCCGACCTTGTTGAAGCCGATCAGCGCGAGCGCGAACGCGAGCGAGAGCAGCGGCAGCAGCCGACCCGCATCCGCTCCGGAGCGCAACGCGCGGATGCCCAGCAGCACGATCGCGAGCACGGCCACGGCGAGCAGCGGATTCATGGCCGACGCGACCGCCTCCGTCCACGCGCCCGTGACTTCGAAGGTGTTCAGGGGCCGGTCGTAGTACACGGTCGCCCCGGGCACGCCGAGCATCGCCAGCCACACCCAGATCGTGCTCACCGGCGCCTCCACCTGCAGTCCGCGGGAGGTCTGATCGCTGAAGAAGCTGAAGATCCGGTCTCCGCTGCCCAGGGTCAAGGCGATCAGCACGATGGTGACCGAACCGACCACCGCGACCTGCAACATCCGGCGACGCGATGTCAGCAGGATCAACGCCGCGGCGAGGACGGCCGCCGGCCAGACCTTGATCCAGGTGGCGATCGTCAGCAGTACCGCGGCGGCGATCGGCCGCTGCGCGACCCAGACGAGAGCGACGATCACGAGCGGCACGGTGAAGGCGTCGATGCGCCCGAGCGCGATCGGGCCGAGCAGGAGCAGGAACGCGAGCCACCACCAGGCCGCCCGCGCTCGCAGTCCGCGCCGCCAGCCGATCAGGAGACCGAAGGCCAGCCCGTTCGCGAGCACGGTGAGGGCGAGCCAGGTGATGTCGTACAGACCGGATCCGAACATCCAGGCCGCCGCGATCGGCACCCACGCCAGGATCGGATAGACCCACACGCTGTCGATGCCGACGATGCCTTCGCCCGCGACGGCCTGGCGCATCCACTCCTTGTAGACGATCGAGACGTCGCCGATCGGTAGCCCGGGCGCGAACAGGCACAACAGCACCAGCACGAGGTGGACGACGGCGAAGCCGAGCCAGAGCGCGGCGACGGGATGCGTGCGCACCCACGCGGGAGCGACGACGGAACGCGAGGAGGGGGACGGCACGGCGACATCATAGGCGGCGCGGTGATCCGGAGACTGGCAGTGCAATGCGGCGTCACCGTCACGCGACACAAACTCGGATGCAGCACAATTGGAAGTCGTCTCCCCCTCGTCTCGGCTGTCCGGAAGGCCCACCATGCCCCGCTACTCCCTGCTCTCCCGGCTCGGGCGCGCCGCCGCCCTCGTCACCGCCACCGGCCTGCTGCTGTCTGCCTGCTCCTCCGGCAGCACCGCGTCAGCCGATGGCTACGTCACCGACGGGAAGTTCACCGTCGGCACCAGCGAGCCCGCCTATTCGCCGTGGGTGCTCGACGACGACCCGGAGTCGGGCGAGGGCTTCGAATCCGCGGTCGCCTACGCCGTCGCCGACGAGCTGGGCTTCGCGAAGGACGACGTCGTCTGGGTGCGCACCACCTTCGACGAGGCGATCGCCCCGGGCGCGAAGAACTTCGACGTCAACATCCAGCAGTACTCGATCACCGACGACCGCAAGAAGAACGTCGACTTCTCCTCCCCCTACTACGTCACGACGCAGGCCGTCATCACGACCGACGCCTCGCCCGCCGCGTCCGCCACGTCGATCGCCGATCTGAAGGGCCTGCTGATCGGCGCCGCGACGGGCACCACCAGCTTCAGCGCGATCGAGGACGTGATCGCGCCCACGGCCGGCGCCCAGGCGTTCAACTCGAACGACGACGCCAAGCTCGCCCTGCAGAACGGTCAGGTCGACGCCCTCGTCGTCGACCTGCCGACCGCGTTCTACCTCACCTCGGCCGAGCTGGACGGCGGCGTCATTCTCGGCCAGTTGCCTGCCGACGGCAGCACGGGTGACGAGCTCGGTCTGGTGCTGGACAAGGACAGCCCGCTGACCGACAAAGTCACCGCCGCGGTGGATGCGCTGCGCGAGAACGGCACGCTGGCCGAGCTCGAGCAGACCTGGCTCACCGACGCCGGCGCGCCCATTCTGCAGTAGTGCGCGCAGCCCTCGCTCCCCGCGAGCCGATCAGCGCGCTCGAGCGCGATCGGCGGCGCTTCCGCGCCCGGCAGACGGCGCGTTCGGTGGCGCTGAGCGCGGTCAGCACCCTCGTGTTCGCCGCGGTGTGCTGGATCGCCCTGATCAATACGCCGGGCTGGGCGCGGGTGCAGCAGTCGTTCTTCGACCTCGGGGTCGCGGCGGACGCGTGGCCGCGGGTGTTCGAGGGTCTGCTGCTGAACATCCGCGTCCTGCTGATCGCCGCGGCGGGGGTGCTCGTCCTCAGCCTCGTGCTCGCCGCGATCCGGACGCTGCGCGGAGCCGTGTTCTTCCCGCTGCGCGCGCTGGCGGCGGGCTACACCGATCTCTTCCGCGGCATGCCGCTGATCATCGTGCTGTACATCGTCGGATTCGGACTGCCAGGGCTCGGCTTCTTCCCGCGGCTGCCGGCCGAGTTCTGGGGCACGATCGCGCTGATCCTCACCTACTCCGCGTACGTCTCCGAGGTCTTCCGCGCCGGCATCGAGGCCGTGCATCCCTCCCAGCGCTTGGCCGCGCGCTCGCTGGGCCTCAGCCACTACCGCACGCTGCGGCTGGTGATCCTGCCGCAGGCGGTGCGCAAGGTCACACCGGCGCTGATGAACGATTTCGTCGCGATGCAGAAGGACGTCGGCCTGATCTCGGTGCTCGGCGCGGTGGACGCGGTGCGAGCCGCGCAGATCGAGACCGCGGCGGCGGCGAACTTCACGCCGTACGTGCTGGCCGGGCTGCTGTTCGTGCTGCTCGCGCTGCCGATGATCCGACTGACGGACTGGTACACCGCGCGGGTGCGCGGGCGCGAACAGATCGGCACGATCGTATGAGTGTGCTCTCGCTCCGGGGCATCCGGAAGTCGTTCGGCGACACCCCGGTGCTGCGCGGGATCGACCTCGACGTGAACAGCCACGAGGTGATCGCTCTGATCGGCGCGTCCGGCTCCGGCAAGTCGACGCTGCTGCGCACGATCAACCTGCTCGAGCGGATCGACGACGGTCAGATCCTGCTGCAGGGTGCGGACATCTCGGACCCGCGGATCGACGTGGACGCGGTGCGCGCGCGGATCGGCGTGGTCTTCCAGCACTTCAACCTCTTCCCGCACCTGTCGGTGTTGGACAACGTCACGCTGGCGTCGCGAAAGGTGCACCGGGCCCCGCGGCGGGAGGCGGAGGCGCGCGGACGGGAACTGCTCGCGCAGGTGGGCCTCGCCGAGAAGGCGCGCGAGTTCCCGGATCGGCTCTCCGGCGGTCAGCAGCAGCGCGTGGCGATCGTGCGCGCGCTCGCGACGGATCCGGAACTGCTGCTGCTCGACGAGATCACCAGCGCCCTGGATCCCGAACTCGTCGCCGAGGTGCTCGACCTGGTGCGCGCGCTGGGCGACTCCGGCACCACGATCGTGATGGCCACCCACGAGATGGCGTTCGCGCGCGACGTGGCCGACCGGGTGGTCTTCTTGGACCAGGGCGTCGTCGCCGAATCCGGCCCACCATCGCAGCTCTTCGAGGCACCCCGGGAGGAACGCACCCGGGCCTTCCTCACGCGCTTCAGCGCGGGGTGAGCGCCGTTCGCTGGTTCGAGCGGGGCGGGGCTCGCTCGCCGGGTGGGAGAGCGCACCGAAACCACGGGTTCGCTGATCGCGGAGCCGCTTCGCCGGGCGACGCCTCTCAGTACCCCGAGAACGCGTCCGTGTGCACGCGTTTCACACCCACGGCGCGCAGTACCGGGCGCAGCGCCGCCACCATGGCGGGCGAACCCGAGATGTAACCGCGCCGGCCGGCCGCATCCGGCACTGCCTCGCGCAGCGTCTCCGCGGTGATCCGTCCGTCGATCCGGCTCCAGCCCTCGGGCAACGGACCGGTCTCGCCGCGGCACGCCAGCACCACCCGCACGCCCGCGTACTCGAGCAGCTCGCGATACGCGATCTCGGCCGGGTCACTGACGGCATAGACCAGCACGATGTCGCGCCGGTGGCCGGTGGCGCGAAGCTGCGCGATCTGGCTGGCGAACGGAGTGATCCCGATCCCGCCCGCGACCAGCAGCAGCGGCACCTTCCGGTCCCGCGGCAGCACGAAGTCGCCACCGACGGCGGTCGCCCGCAGCGTCGCGCCCGACTCGACCGCGGCCAGTTCGCGCTTGAACGAGCTGGACTTCTCGGGCAACCGGGTCGCCACCGCGAGGGTACCGGCGGCCGGCGCGGATGCGATGCTGAAGGTGCGTCGGGATCCGCGGCCATCGGCGCGGTGCGGCAGGTGCAGCTCGAGGTACTGCCCGGCCGAGAAGCGCACGGGGCGCGCCGGCTCGAAGGTGTACTCCGCGATCTCGGGGCTGAGCCGGCGGGTGCCGACGAGCGCCAAACGGATGCCGCGACGCTGACCGAGCAGGAACGCGATCAGGTTCGCGACGACGAGGCCGAGCTCCGGCGACGCGTAGAAGACTCCGAACTGGATCGGCAGCGTCGCGAGCAGGGCGGCGACCACGGCGAGCAGCAGACGCTGGCTGCGCTTGGGCGCCTGGGTCAACGGCTCCGTCAGCATAAAAGCCCCGGCGAAGACGAAGGGGTACGCGGTGATCACCTGGCCCAGCGCCTCGCCGAGTCCGAGCCCGTTCTGACTCAGGCGCAGCGCCGACACGACGACCGCGACGAGCACGTACAGGCCGACGACGCTCCAGTTCTTCGTCCGCGCCACCACGATCAGTGCGCCGAGGATGACGTAGGGCCACAGCGCTCCGGAGGCGACCCACCACACGGCGGCGGTGCTCAGCACCGGGATCGGCGCCGCCCCGATCGCGGTCGTGATCGAGTAGATCAGCGAGATGAGAAACACCGCGAAGGCCGCCGGGTTGAAGATGTGCCGCCCGCGCCAGGCGATGACGAACTTCGACGCCCCGGCGATGGCGGCGACGATCGCGATGGTCACCAGGCTCGTCGGATCCGCGGTCGGGAAGAGCAGGAACGTCAGCAGGAATCCGGTGATCAGGGAGGATTCGAGGTGCGCGCGGGTGCCGACCGCTCTGGCGAGCGCCCAGCTGACGAGTGTCGTGACGCCGATCGCCACGATCGCAGAGCAGAGCAGCTCCAACGGCGTGTAGACGAGGGCTCCGAACGCGGCGTAACCGAGCGCGATCACGAACAGGGCGGCGAGCACGAGCCAGACCAGCCGATACATGGTGACGCGGCCGAGCCGACTGTCGAGGGTGGCGATCAACGGAAGACCTCTCCGGGGAAGGTGGCGGAGTACTGCGCGGAGCCGTCGGAGAACATCCGCAGGTAGTCGAAGTCGAAGCTCTCGGCGAGCTTCTCGGGCTCGACGAGGAAGAGCGCGGTGGCCAGGCCATCGGCGATCAGGCCGGTCTCGGCGATCGCCCACGTGGCGACGACGGTGCGGACGGGCTCGCCGGTACGACCGTCGAGCACGTGGTGCAGGCCGTCGCCCCAGGTGCGGCGATTGCTGGCGGAGGCGCAGAGGGCGCGCTCCCCCGGAGTCGCGACGCCGATCGCTCGGCTCGCGTCGTACGGATGCTCCAGCGCCGCGCGGTACTTGGGCACGCCGTAGGCGCGCATGTCGCCGCTGCCGTCGACGACCACGCGGTCGATGCCGGCCGCGACGAGCATCCGCAGGACGAGATCGACGAGGTAGCCCTTGCCGGCCGCGCCGACGTCGAGCACCACGGGGGCTGCGGTCGCGACCGTTGCGGCACCGACGCGCGCGTCGCGCCACGAGGGGGCCGGGGCGGGCGGGCCGCTCGGAATGAGCGAGTACGTCGCGTCGTAGCCGAGCCGCTCCAGCGCGTCGCCGACGAACGGAGTGACGGCGCCGGCGGAGAGGTCGAAGAGTCGGTCGTACACCGAGAAGAGTTCGGCCGCGTCATCCGGGAACTCGTAGGATCCGGATCCGCTGCGCAGCCGCGAGACGAGCGAGTCGTCACGGAAGCGCGAGTAGCTGTGGTCGAAGTCCGCGATCCGTTCGGTGACCGCGGTGCGGAGCTCGTCCGGGAGTTCGACGGCGGATTCGATCTGCCAGCGCGTGCCGATCGCCTCGAACTCCCAGACGACCGGGAGCGTATTACGCAGCGGCATCGGCCTTGATGGTCTCGACCGCGTCGTTGAAGCCGGTCGAGGTGAGCGAGGAGCCCGAGACCTTCGACACGTCGAGGTCGTCGATGTCCTTGCCGACGACGACCGCGGCGATGCCGCTGGCGAACTTGGTCTGGTACTGGGTGCCGGTGGGGTTCTCCGACTCGGGGGTCACGGTGACCGCCGTGACGACGTCGCCCTCGAGCGTGATCGAGACGCCGACGGTCTCGTTGCCTCCGGGCGAGGTGTAGGAGCCTTCGGCCTCGTAGGTGCCGTCGGCGTAGGTGCTCGCGGCCGTCTCGGCGGCGGCGCTGGACTCGGTCGTGGCGGGGGTGGTCGCCTCGGTGGTGGCCTGAGTGGTGGCCTCGGTGGTGACTTCGCTCTCCGCGGTGGCGGCGCTGGAGCAGGCGGCGAGCGAGGCCAGCGCGCCGACGCCGAGCACGATGCTCGCGGCGTAGCGGACGGTGGTGGGGGTCTTCGTCGTCATGGGGTTCCTCCTGGAGGGTGGTTACGCATACGAACGTATCGACGTGTTCTATGGGGTTCCTTTGAGGCGGCTACGACACCAGCGTGAGGTGCTGCCGCCCTACCCTGACCAACGGGATGCCCCGCGGAACGGTTCACTCCTCCCGCGACGGACCCCCTCAGCACGCGAGGGCGCCCGCGCCCGCGGGTCCCTCGCGTGCTGGCCGGGTCCCTCGCAGAGGCGGATCAGTGCAGGATGCGCGCGATGACGCCCGGGAGCTGCTCAGCGATGTCGAGGGCGGCGATGGGGCCGCCGCGGGAGGCGGCGCTGCCGGCTCGGGCGTGGATGACGGCGCCCGCCGCGGCGACGCGAGCCAGCGCATCCAGGGTGAGCGGCTGCCCCGCCGCCTCCGCATCCGCCGCCCGTCCCGCGAGCAGCGCGCCGATCACTCCGCCCAGCACGTCGCCGCTGCCGGCGGTCGCCAGCCACGGCGTGGAGCCGCTCACCACGAAGGCCGTCTCGCCGCCGACGACGTGCGTCGTGTTGCCCTTCAGCAGCACCGTCACGCCCCAGCGCTCGGCGGCCCGGCGGGCCCAACCGGACGGATCCGCGGCGATCGCGGCCGCATCCGTGCCGCCGAACATGCCCGCCAGCTCACGGAAGTGCGGCGTGATCACGGTCGGGCCGGCGGCCTCCGCCACCAGGTCGAGCGCGCCGGCGTCGAGCACGAGCGGCACGCCGGAGCGCAGGTGCTCGTGCAGCCGATCCCGCTGCTCAATGCTGCGCTCGCCCGCCGAGGTGCCCGAGCCGATCAGCCACGCCTGCACCCGCCCCGACGCGGTGACCACCTCGGGCCGCCGCGCGAGCACCAGCGCCTCCGGCCACGGCGTGCCCTCGTAGCGCACCATCCCCAGCCCGGTGCGCACCGCGGCCTCGACGCCCAGGACGGCCGCGCCCGGATACTGCTCCGAGCCGGTCGCGATGCCGAGCACACCCCGGCTGTACTTGTCGTCGTCGGCCCGCGGGGGCCGGATGACGTCGGCCGCGTCGCTGGTGGTGAAGCGCAGGGAATCCATTCGACCCACGATAGGTTGCGCTGGAGGTGACCGATACGAGTAGCGCCCTCTTCCAACCGATCTCCATCCGCTCGTTGAGCATCCGCAACCGGCTGTGGGCCGCACCGATGTGCCAGTACTCCATCGCCGATCGCTCCGGCGTGGTGGGCGACTGGCACCTGATGCACCTCGGCTCCATCGCGGCCGGCGGCATCGGCCTGCTGATCGCGGAGGCGACGGGAGTCAGCCCCGAGGCGCGGATCAGCCCGTTCGACACCGGCATCTGGAACGACGAACAGCGGGATGCGTGGCGTCGCATCGTCGACTTCGTGCACGGTCAGGGCGCGGCGGCGGGCATCCAGCTGGCGCATGCGGGGCGCAAGGCGTCCACCTACCCGAGTTGGGGGACGGATGCGGTGGGCACCGTGCCGCTGGAGGAGGGCGGCTGGCCGACGGTCGCGCCCTCCGCGATCGCGTTCGACGGTTACGCGGAGCCGACCGCGCTGGACGCCGATGGGATCGCGACCGTGATCGCCGACTTCCGCGCGGCCGCTCGCCGCGCCGTGGACGCGGGCTTCGACCTGCTGGAACTGCACGGGGCGCACGGCTACCTGATCCACCAGTTCCTCTCGCCGCTGAGCAACCAGCGCACGGATGCGTACGGCGGATCGCTCGAGAACCGAGCGCGGCTGCTGCTCGAAATCGTCGCCGCGGTGCGCGCCGAGGTCGGCGAGGAGGTGCCGCTGCTGGTGCGCTTCTCCGCCACGGACTACGCGGAAGGCGGCTGGGATCGGGAGCAGACCGCGATCGTCGCCGGCTGGTGCTGTGCGGCCGGCGCCGACTTCTTCGACATCTCCTCCGGCGGACTGATCGGCGGCGTGCGCATCCCGCTCGGCCCGCTCTACCAGGTGCCGTTCGCCGAGTTCGTCGGCCGCGAGACGGACGCCCCGGTCTCGGCGGTGGGCCTGATCACCACCGCCGCGCAGGCCGAGGCGGTGGTCGCTTCAGGCCAGGCGGATGCGGTCATGCTCGGCCGCGAACTGCTCCGCGACCCGCACTTCCCCCTCCGCGCCGCCCACGAACTCGGCGTCGAGCTGCCCTACTGGCCCGGCCAGTACGACCGCGCCCGCTGGCGCTGACCCACCCGCCGGGTACTCCGCGAAATTTCGCGAGATTCGGTGCTGCGGACGAGGTGCCACGCCGCGGCGGCGCACCTCGTCCGCAGCGCGGCATCTCGCCCGCGGGCCCGTGCCGTAACAGCGAATCTCGCGAAATTTCGCGGAGTTCGCGGAGTTCGCGGAGTTCGCGGAGGAGCTCAGCGCCGCTCGGATCCGCGCCGGGTCGCGTCCTGGACCTCGCCGACGAGCTCCTCGATGATGTCCTCCAGGAAGAGCACGCCGGTCGCCTCGCCCGCCTCGTCGAACGCGCGGGCCAGGTGCGCGCCGGAGCGGCGCATGATCGCCAGAGCGTCTTCCAGATCCGTTAGCTCGTAGATCGACGCGAGCTGACGGATCCGCTTGGCCGGGATCGGCCGGGTGAACTTGTCGCCCTCGATGTCGCCGTCGAGGTCGAGCACGTCCTTCAGGTGCACGTAGCCGTCGGGCAGGCCGTTCTCGCCGCGCACCACGTAGCGCGAGAAGCCGTGCTTGGCGACCGCCTTCTCCACATCCTTCGGGGTCGCGCCGAAGGGCAGGCTGACGATGCCGTCCAGCGGCAGCGCCACATCCCGCACCTTCTTCTCGGTGAACTCGAACGCCGCGAGCAGTGTGCCCGTCGAGTCCTGCAGCGTGCCCTCGCGTTTGGACTGGTCGACGATCGTCGCCACCTCCTCCAGCGTGAACGTGCTGTTCGCCTCGTCCTTCGGCTCCACCTTGAACAGGCGCAGCACCGAGTTCGACACCGCGTTCAGCGCCACGATGATCGGGCGGAACACCCGGGCGATCAGCACGAGCGGAGGGGCCAGCAGCAGCACCGCGCGATCCGGCATCGAGAACGAGATGTTCTTCGGCACCATCTCGCCGAACACCACGTGCAGGAACGACACCAGCAGCAGGGTGATGATGAACGCGACGACCCCGGACGCCTCCTCCGGCATCCCGGTGAGGTGCAGCGGACCCTCCAACAGGTGATGGATGGCCGGCTCGCTGACGTTCAGGATCAGCAGCGAGCAGACGGTGATGCCCAGCTGCGTGGTCGCCAGCATCAGCGTCGCGTGTTCCATCGCGGCGAGCGCCGTGATCGCGCTGCGTCTGCCGCTCTCGGCGAGGGGTTCGATCTGCGAGCGCCGAGCGGAGATCACCGCGAATTCGGCGCCGACGAAGAAGGCGTTCGCGGCCAGCAGCACGAACAGCCAGGCGATTCCGGCCCAGTCGCTCATTCGGCGGCCTCCGTCTCGGTCTCGTCCGGTTCGGGGGTCGGGGTGTAGCGGATGCGGTCGATGCGACGCCCGTCCAGCCGCTCGACGCGGAAGACGCCGCCGTTGAACGGCACCTCGTCACCCACGAGCGGCAACCGGCCCAACTCGCTCATCACGAAGCCTGCGATGGTCTCGTACGGGCCGTCCTCCGGCACGTGCACGCCGACCCGGTCGCGCAGCTCATCCGGCCGCAGCATGCCGGGGAAGATCGTCGACTCGGGCAGCACCACGACGTCGGCGCGGGTGCGGTCGTGCTCGTCGGCGACCTCGCCCACGAGTTCCTCCACCAGATCCTCCAGCGTGGCGACGCCGGCGGTTCCGCCGTACTCGTCCACCACGATGGCCATCTGGAAGCCGCGACCGCGCAGCTCGGTGAGCAGCAGGTCCAGCTTCATCGTCTCCGGCACCCGCAGCGGCTCCGAGCGCAGGGCCGTGACCGGCACATCCGTCCGTTTGCCGCGCGGCACGGCGACCGCCTGTTTCACGTGCACGACTCCGACGATGTCGTCGATGTCGTCGTCCGTGATCGGGAAGCGGGAGAAGCCCGTGGTGCGGGCCAGTTCCAGCACGTCCTGCGCGCTGTTCGTGCGCTCCAGCGTCGAGAGGCGCAGTCGCGGAGTCATCACGTCGCCCGCGGTCAGCTCGGAGAACACCAGGGTGCGTCCGAGCAGGTTCGCGGTGTCGGCCTCCAGCAGCCCGGCGCTGGCGGAGTGGCGCACCAGGCTGGAGAGTTCCTCCGCGCTGCGGGCGCCCGAGAGCTCCTCCTTCGGCTCGATGCCGACCAGGCGGAGCACGGCGTTCGCGCTGCCGTTGAGCAGGGCGACCGCGGGGCGGAACACGGTGGTGAACGCCGTCTGCACCGGGATCACCAGTTTGGCGGTGGCGCGCGGCAGGGCGAGCGCGAAGTTCTTCGGCACCAGCTCGCCGAGGATCATCGACAGCAGCGTTGCGATCACGATCGCGACCACGGTCATCACCGGATCGAGGATGTCCTCCGGCAGGCCGAGCGCGACGAACGGCTGCTCCAGCAGCGCCGACAGCGCCGGCTCCATCGTGTAACCGGTGAGCAGCGTGGTCAGCGTGATGCCGAGCTGCGCGCTGGAGAGGTGGGTGGAGGTGACTTTGAGCGCCGCGATGGTCATCGTCAGGCGGCTCTCACCGCGATCACGGCGGGCCTCGAGATCGGCGCGGTCGAGGTTCACCAGGGCGAACTCGCTCGCGACGAAGATGCCGGTTCCGAGCGTCAGCAACAGGCCGACGCCGAGCATGAGCCACTCAAATCCCACGGGGCGCACCCCCGGCGTGGTGCCCGCGCTCTGCCGGAAGCACTGGCGAGCTCATGGGACGAGGCGTATGCGCAGAGGGAGGGTCATCCATTGTGCGGGTGAGTCTACCGGACGGGTCACGGCCCGGTAACGGCTGCTCGCCGGGCGCTCGACGGATCGCGAATCCGTCCCGCCGCTGTCGCATTCTGGTCGGCAGAATGCGAGCGACAGTCTCTCGCAAATGGGGTACACCACGCCCCGCCTGCCCGATCAATCCGCGAGACACAGCCCCATTCGGGGGTACAGCGCCGCCGAGCTGCCCGGATCCACGGCCGGTAACCGCCCGCCGGGGTCCTATCGTCGCTGCGATCCGAACAACCGAATCCCCCGAATGGACTCCATGAACAAGCCCACGAACTCCGGCCCCGGCCGCCGCACCGTCCTGACCGGAGCCGCCTGGACCGCGCCCGTCCTCGCCGCGACCTTCGCCGCTCCTCTTGCCGCCGCGGGCGTCGGCGTTCCCGATCGCGTGCTGGCGTTGACTCCATTCGTCGCCGTGCCGACCGCGGGGTCCGCGCCGTGGGACGCCACCTACCTCGGCCGTGGTCGCGACGACGTCCCCTAAGAGACCGTCCCGGTGAAGCTCTCAGTCACCAATGTCGGCGACCCGCTCCTGGCGGGAGAGCTGTACGTGAAGGGCGTCGTCACCACCGCGGCGCGGCGGCAGGACCTCGCGAACCTGTTCAGCCTGGCCGGCTCGGACAACAACGGCTGGACCTCCATCGGCGTTGGCACGCCGCAGCAGGCCAACGGTGCCACCGACGGCGCGTACCCGATCTGGTTCCGCTGGAACGCCCCGCTGCCGTCAGGAGCCAGCACCTCCCCGGTCGACTTCTCCGTGCTCAGCACGGGGGTGGGCGCCGGCCGGTTCTTCGATGCAGCAGGAGCACTGCTGATCCCGAAGCAGGTGCTCTGGGCGCGGGGCTACGTGAATCCCGTCCTCACACCGATCCCCGCTCAGGGCACGCCTGTCGTCGCGGAGTTCGAATCGTCGTACTCGAACAACCCGCTGACCGGCTTCGTGGAGAGCTGGTATGTGGAGCCGGTCGCGGCGGACTGAGATGATCACGGGGACGCGCCGCCTGCAGTCGCGGTGGCGCGTCCGCGAGTGCATCAGAACGAGGAGTACACCGGATGATCGTCAGCTGGTTTGCCGACAGCGTCGAGGCCATCCGCGAACTCACCAGCGCCGATGATCGCTTCGTCCTCGACAGCGTCTCCGGACCTAGTGTGCAGATGCAAGGCCGAGGCACCAGTGTCGGATCCGTCGGTGTCTCGATCGGGCGGCAGACCCCGATGCGCTTTCGCGGCGGTGCAGCCGATCACACCAGGCAGGGCGCGCTGTTCACGCTCCCGATCAGCGGCGTACACGAGGTCGCCTTCGGGCGGGAGCAGCGCATCGTGGGTCCCGGCGGCGCGATGTTCTCGCCCAGCGGTGGCGACCCGATCGATCTGAACACGAACGAAACGGTGACCTTCATCCGACTCGCCTTCGACGACGAGGCGCTCGATCGACCGAGGGTTCGCGACTTCGCGCCCGTGATGATCTCGCGATCCGGGTTAGCGGCCCCACTGCGCTCTTTCGTCGCCGCCTTCCTTCGTGATGGTGTCGCGCCGACGGCGAGCGAGGTCGCGGTTGCCGAGAACGTGGTTCGCCAGCTCGTCAGCGCCGTTCTGATGGACGCTGCCGGGCTGCGAACCGACTCCGAGACGGTGGGACTCGCTCTGGCGGTACGGGCGGACACGGTGATCGAGCGACGGTGGTCCGAACCGTCCACGACGCCGGCCACGATAGCCGCTGAACTCGGCGTGAGTGTGCGCCATCTGCAGCGGGCGTTCGCGCTGCGCGGCGGAGAAGGGGTCGCCGAGACGATCAGACACCGTCGCGCTCGCACGGCACGCGAGTTGCTCGATGGTGCTTTCCGATCGAGGCGCCTGACCGAGGTCGCGGTGGCGAGCGGATTCCGTTCAGAGCGCGAACTCCGCGCCGCCTTCGTTGCGGCTCACGGCCTGAATCCCAGCGAGTACCGCGAATCTCGTGGGGAACATTCCTGACCGCTACAGCCACGAGTTGCGTTTGAACACCCAGTAGAGCCCGTAGCCGAGCACGAACATCAGCCCCACCGCCATCGGGTAGCCGAACAGCCAGTGCAGCTCCGGCATGTGATCGAAGTTCATGCCGTAGACGCCGGCGACGAGGGTCGGCGCGAACAGGATCGCGGCCCACGAGGAGATCTTGCGCACCACGTCGTTCTGCGCGATCCCGGTCTCCGTCTGCCGCCGCGCCACCAGGGTCGAGTGCACCGTGAGCGCCTTGTCCAGGATGTGCCGCAGCGAGTCGACCTTGTCGGTGATGCGGATCACGTGGTCGATCACGTCGCGGTAGTTGCGCTGCAGTTCCACGTCGATGTTCTGCTTCGCGTCCTTCAGCGCCTCGAACATCGCCTCTAGCGGCTGCACCGAGCGCTGGAAGTGGATCACCTCGCGCGAGAGCCGGTAGATGCGCTCGGAGAGGGTGTCGTCCTCGGCGGGCCCGAAGAGTTGGTCCTCGATCTCATCGATGTCGTTCTGCACGCCGGCCACGACCGGGGCGTACTCGTCCACCACCTGGTCCAGGATCGCGTACAGCACTGCGGCCGGACCCTTCGCGAGCAGGGCGGGATCGCCCTCCATCCGCTTGCGCACCGCGGCCAAGTCGGGCGAGTCCGCGTGCCGGATGGTGACCACGAAGTCGGGGCCGACGAACACGTGCAACTCGCCGAAGATCACCGTCTCGGTCGCGTCGTTGTACTGCGCCGGTCGCAGCACCGCGAAGAGGGAGTCGCCGTATAGCTCGAGCTTGGCGCGCTGGTGGCCGCTCAGGGCGTCCTCGACCGCGAGCGGATGCAGGCCGAACTCGGCGGCGACCGCGTGCACCTCCTCGGCGTCGGGCCGGTACAAGCCGATCCACGCCATGCCCTGGCGTTCCTTCATCAGCTCGAAGGTGTCCTCGAGGCTCGCCGGGTTCTGCATCCGGTGACCGCCGACGTACACGGCGTTGTCGACGATCGTCATGCGCCGATCCTGTCACGGGCCGGCTGGACGTCGGTCACGGCCGTTCCGTGTGTGAAACGAAGGACGGGAGGAAATGGCACCTCACTCGGCGGAGTCGAGATCCGCGTGATCACGCGGATCTCAGCCGACCCGATCGAGGTGGCGAATCGTCCCGTCCTTCGTTTCGCACACCATCACCAAGAGACCGGCAGTGCCTTGCCCTCCTCGTACCCCGCGGCGGACTGCAGACCGACCAACGCGCGCTCGGAGAACTCGGCGACGCTGCGCGCGCCGGCGTAGGTGAAGGAACTCCGGATGCCGGAGGTGATCATGTCGAGCAGGTCCTCCACCGAGGGGCGCAGCGGGTCGAGGTAGATCTTCGACGAGGAGATGCCCTCGGCGAAGAGGCGCTTGCGGGCCAGCTCGTAGGGGTCGAGCCGCTCGAAGCGCTCCTGCACGGCCTTCGCCGACGCCATGCCCCAGCTCTCCTTGTAGACCCGGCCCCGCTCATCCGTGCGCAGCTGCCCCGGGGCCTCGATCGTGCCCGCGAACCAGGAGCCGATCATCACGGAAGCGCCGCCCGCCGCGAGCGCCAGCGCCACGTCGCGCGGGTAGCGCACTCCCCCGTCCGCCCAGACGGAGGCGCCGAGCTCGCGGGCGCGCGAGGCCGTCTCGAGTACCGCCGAGAACTGCGGCCGACCGACCGCGGTCATCATCCGGGTCGTGCACATCGCCCCCGGTCCGACGCCGACCTTGAAGATGTCCGCGCCCGCCGCGACGAGGTCGTTGACGGCCGCCGCGGTGACGATGTTGCCCGCGACGATCGGCAGGCCGAGCCCAAGATCGCTGACCAGGCGCAGCGCCCGCAGCATCCCCTCCTGGTGTCCGTGCGCGGTGTCGAGCACCAGCACATCGACCCCGGCCGCGGCGAGCGCCTTCGCCTTCGCCTCCACGTCGCCGTTGATGCCGACCGCCGCCGCCACCCGCAGCCGGCCGTGCGCATCCAGCGCCGGCTCGTAGATCGTCGAGCGCAGCGCGCTGGTGCGCGAAAGGGTGCCGATCACCGCGCCGTGGTGCAGCACGGGCGCGAACTCCAGCTCGGCCTGCACCATCAGGTCGAACGCGGCGCGCCCTCCGGTGATGTCGTCCGCGTCGATCGCTGCGGTACCGCCGTGGATCAGGTCGCCCAGCTGCGCGTCCGGCAGGGCCGTGCCCAGGCGCGCGGCTGGGATGCAGCCGAGGTACTCGCCGTTCGCGTCGCGCACCACGAGTCCGTGCCCCGAGACGGCCGGGACCGTCAGCAGCGCCTCGGCCACCGTCACCTCCGGGCCGAAGAACAGCGCGCTGTCGAAGGCGACGGGTTGCGCCTTCACCCAGCGGATCGCGGCGTCGAGATCCTGCAGGTGCATGTCCTGCGGCAGCACGCCGATGCCGCCGCGCCGGGCGAGCACCGCGGCCAGGCGCGGGCCGGTGACTGAGTTCATGTTGGCGGAGACGATCGGGATGGTCGCTCCCGTGCCGTCCCCCGGCGCGAGCGAGACGTCGAGCCTGCTGGTCACCGAGGATCGACTCGGCACCAGGAAGACGTCGGAGTAGGTGAGATCGCCTGAGGGGGTTCCGCCGTAGAACTGCATGCTCGCCACGCTACTCCCGGGCCGTCCGCGGCACCGGGGAATGCTCGGGTGCTCGTCCGGCGTCCGTATTCACGCCGAGGCGGACGGAACGTGACGACCCGGGCTGCTCCGGAACGCCTCCGTGGCTCGGGTCGCCGGGAGAAGCGGGCTAGGCTCTATACCCGGGACGAGACCCTGGTGACGATGCCTGAAACTCACCGATTGAGCGATGGTGCCGAGGGATGCGACGGGGCTCGCCCCACGATCGAGGACGAATCAACGCAGAGAGTGGGCGATCGGCTGTGTCGAGCCAGTTGACCGGTGTAGGAACAGATCAGGGCGCGGAGGACTTCGGCGCGAACGAATGGCTGGTCGAGGAGTTGTACGAGCAGTACAGCGCCGACAAGGCATCCGTCGACGAGTCCTGGTGGCCCATCCTGGAGCGCTACGGCAGTCACGTCGCTCAGAAGGCCGCGGCCCCCGCAGCTCCGGCCGCCGGAGCCCCGGCACCACAGGCACCGGCCGCGAAGGCGACGGAGCGGATCTCCACCAGCGCCGGCGCCACCGTCACGCATCCGATCACCGCGCCCATCCCCGTGATCGGTCAGCAGCCCACGGCACGCACCACCTCCCGCCAGCCCTCGCCCACCCCGATCCCCGCCGACGCCCCGGTCGCGAACAAGCCCGCAGCGGAGGAGCCGAGCACCGAGCAGGACGTCGTCACCACCCTGCGCGGCATGTCCAAGAGCCTCGCCACCAACATGGATGCGAGCCTCACGGTTCCGACCGCGACCAGCGTGCGCACCATTCCGGCGAAGCTGATGATCGACAACCGCATCGTCATCAACAACCACCTGCGCCGCACGCGCGGGGGCAAGGTCTCGTTCACGCACCTGATCGGCTGGGCGCTGATCAACGCGCTGAAGGACTTCCCGAGCCAGAACGTCTACTACGACGAGCCCGACGGCAAGCCCTCGGTCGTCGCCCCGGCGCACGTGAACCTCGGCATCGCGATCGACATGCCCAAGCCCGACGGCACTCGGGCCCTGCTCGTCCCGAGCATCAAGCGCGCCGACACGCTCAGCTTCACCGAGTACCTCGCCGCCTACGAAGACCTCGTCAAGCGCGCCCGCGGCAACAAGCTCGTCGCCGGCGACTTCGCGGGCACCACGCTCTCCCTCACCAACCCGGGCGGCATCGGCACCGAGCACTCCGTGCCCCGTCTGATGAAGGGCCAGGGCTGCATCATCGGCGCCGGAGCCCTCGACTACCCGGCGGAGTTCCAGGGCGCGTCGGAGAAGACGCTGATCGAGCTGGGCATCGGCAAGACCATCACGCTGACCAGCACCTACGACCACCGCGTCATCCAGGGCGCCGGCTCCGGCGAGTTCCTCAAGATCGTGCACGAGCTGCTCACCGGCAAGCGGCACTTCTACGAGGACATCTTCGCCGCGCTGCGCATCCCCTACGACCCGATCCACTGGGCCAACGACATCGCGGTCGACCTCGCCGACGCCGTCTCCAAGACGGCGCGCGTGCACGAGCTGATCAACTCCTTCCGGGTCCGCGGCCACCTGATGGCCGACGTCGACCCGCTGGAGTACGTGCAGCGCTCGCACCCCGACCTCGAGATCACCAACCACGGCCTCACCTTCTGGGACCTCGACCGCGAATTCGTCACGGGCGGATTCGGTGGCGACCGTCGCCAGCTGAAGCTGCGCGACATCCTCGGCATCCTGCGCGACTCCTACTGCCGCACCATCGGCGTCGAGTACATGCACATCCAGGATCCCGAGCAGCGCGAATGGATGCAGTCCAAGGTCGAGCGCAAGTACGAGAAGCCCGGCCACGACGAGCAGATGCGCATCCTCGGCAAGCTCAACGAGGCCGAGGCGTTCGAGACCTTCCTGCAGACCAAGTACGTCGGCCAGAAGCGCTTCTCCCTCGAGGGCGGCGAGTCGCTGATCGCGCTGCTGGACGCCGTGCTGCAGGGCGCCGCGGATGAGCAGCTCGACGAGGTCGCGATCGGCATGGCCCACCGCGGCCGCCTGAACGTGCTGACCAACATCGCCGGCAAGACCTACGGCCAGATCTTCCGCGAGTTCGAGGGCACCCAGGATCCGAAGACCGTGCAGGGCTCCGGCGACGTGAAGTACCACCTCGGCACCGAGGGCACCTTCAAGGGCGCCGCGGGCGAGGAGATCCCGGTCTACCTGGCTGCGAACCCTTCGCACCTGGAGGCCGTCAACGGCGTGCTCGAGGGCATCGTCCGCGCCAAGCAGGACCGCAAGCCGATCGGCACCTACACGACCCTGCCGATCCTCGTGCACGGCGACGCCGCGATGGCCGGCCAGGGCGTTGTGGTCGAGGGCCTGCAGATGTCGCAGCTGCGTGCGTACCGCACCGGCGGCACCATCCACATCAACATCAACAACCAGGTCGGCTTCACCACGCCGCCGCACGAGGGTCGTACCTCGGTCTACTCGACCGACGTTGCCAAGACCATCCAGGCGCCGATCTTCCACGTGAACGGCGACGACCCCGAGGCCGTGGTGCACGTGGGCCAGCTGGCCTTCGAGTACCGTCAGCGCTTCCACAAGGACGTCGTGATCGACCTGATCTGCTACCGCCGCCGCGGTCACAACGAGGGCGATGACCCGTCGATGACCCAGCCGCTGATGTACTCGCTGATCGAGGCGAAGCGTTCGGTGCGCAAGCTGTACACCGAGTCGCTCGTCGGCCGCGGTGACATCACCGAGGAGGAGTACGACAAGGCGCACCAGGACTTCCAGGACCGCCTGGAGCGCGCCTTCGCCGAGACGCACGCCGCGCAGACCGGGGCCATCCCGATCATCGACGCGAACGGCGACTCCGTGGCCGACCTGGAGCTGCCGGATGCGCAGCAGGGCGAGCCGTTCTCCGGCGAGCCCGAGACCACCGGCGTGCAGAGCTCCGTCGTCTCGCTGATCGGCGACGCGTTCAACAACCCGCCGGAGGGCTTCACCGTGCACCCGAAGCTGCAGCAGCTGCTGCAGAAGCGGCAGGAGATGTCGAAGTCCGGCAACATCGACTGGGCCTTCGGCGAACTGCTCGCACTCGGCTCGCTGCTGCTGGAGGGCACGCCGATCCGCATGGTCGGCCAGGACACCCGCCGCGGCACCTTCGTGCAGCGCCACGCGGTGCTGCACGACCGTCAGAACGGCCAGGAGTGGCTGCCGCTGATGAACCTGTCCGAGCAGCAGGCGCGACTGTGGATCTACGACTCGCTGCTGTCGGAGTACGCCGCCATGGCGTTCGAGTACGGCTACTCGGTCGAGCGTCCGGACGCTCTCGTGCTCTGGGAGGCGCAGTTCGGCGACTTCGCGGACGGCGCCCAGATCGTGATCGACGAATTCATCACGGCCGCCGAGCAGAAGTGGGGCCAGCGTTCCTCGCTGGTGCTGCTGCTGCCGCACGGTTACGAGGGTCAGGGCCCCGACCACTCCTCCGCCCGGATCGAGCGCTACTTGCAGATGGCGGCCGAGAACAACATCACGGTGGCGCGCCCGTCCACCCCGGCGTCGTACTTCCACCTGCTGCGCCGCCAGGCGTACTCGCGCCCGCGCCGCCCGCTGATCGTGTTCACCCCGAAGGCGATGCTGCGCCTGCGCGGCGCCTCCAGCGACGTCGAGGCCTTCACGAAGGGCAAGTTCGAGCCGGTCATCGACGACGCGCGGATCTCGGATCCGAGCGCCGTGACGAAGGTGCTGCTGCACGCCGGCAAGATCCACTACGACCTCAAGTCGGAGCTGGAGAAGAAGCCGAACGACGCCATCGCGCTGGTGCGCGTCGAGCAGTACTACCCGGCCCCCGTCGCCGAGTTGACCGCCATCGCCGAGCGCTACCCGAACGCCGAGTTCGTGTGGGTGCAGGACGAGCCCGAGAACCAGGGCGCCTGGCCGTTCATCTCGCTGAACCTGGCGCCGAAGGCCGGCCGCACCATCCGCGTGGTCTCCCGCCCCGCCGCCGCCTCCCCGGCGGCCGGCTCGGCCAAGCGCCACGCGGTGGAGCAGGCCGAGCTGCTGGCGCGCGCGCTGGCGTAAGCCGCTCAACGAGCTGACGTAAGCCGCTCATCGAAGGGGGTTGTCACTCCGTCCCACGCCTCGCGGCGGGACGGAGTGACAACCCCCTTCTTCGTTCATTCACGGATCCATCCGACCAGAACAGCTCTTCCTCCTCGTTGGTGAGGGACGTTTTCGTCGGATGGCTGCGGACGCATAAAAGGGTTGTCACTTTGTCGGCACGTAGCCGACAGAGTGACAACCCTTCGAGAGGTGAGCTACGCGTCGACGCTCTGCGGGGTGTGCGCGGCCTGGGCGTCGCGGAGCATCCCGAGTACCTGGGCGCGCAGCACCTCGGGGGCGGTCTCCTTGCACGCACGCTGCACGGCCTCCGTCAGGACGATGCCGACCTTGGCCTCGCCCGAGCAGTCGACGCAGTTCGCCATGTGGTCGCGGATGTCCGCAGCGTCCTCTTTGCAGAGTTCGTTGTGCAGATACTCCTCGAGCTCGGCCTTCGCCTTGTCGCAGCCGCAGTCGGTCATTTCTTGCTCCCAGTGGTGGTGAATGCGGCGCGGATGCCGCGCTCGCGGGCGTAATCGGTGAGTCGTTCGCGCAACATCCGGCGGCCACGGTGCAGCCTCGACATCACGGTTCCGACGGGGGTCTTCATGATGTCGGCGATCTCCTGGTACGAGAAGCCTTCGACATCGGCGAAATACACGGCGAGCCGGAAGTCCTCCGGAATCGCCTGCAACGCCTCCTTGACGGCGGTGTCAGGGAGGTGGTCGATCGCCTCGGCCTCGGCCGATCGGCTCGAGGTGGCGGTCGTGGACTCCGCGCCGCCGAGCTGCCAGTCCTCCAGCTCGTCGATCGCGCTCTGGTAGGGCTCGCGCTGCTTCTTGCGGTACGAGTTGATGAACGTGTTGGTCAGGATGCGGTACAGCCAGGCCTTCAGGTTCGTGCCCTGCTCGAATTGCCGGAACGCGGCGAACGCCTTGGCGAAGGTCTCCTGCACCAGGTCCTGCGCGTCCGAGGGGTTCTTCGTCATCCGCAGGCCCGCGGCGTAGAGCTGGTCGATGAACGGCAGCGCCTGCTCCTCGAAGAGCGCGCGGAGGTCGGGTTTGACGTCGGCGGCCGTCGCTTCGGCGTCGTCGATCGATTCCTCTACCGTCTCCTCGATGGTCTCGAGGGCGGGAGTCTCTTCGGAGTGGGGCTCGGTGCTCATCACGGGCAATCTTACGGCGGACCCTCGCCGCGGCGGGTCGAGCAGACCAGCTGTGCGTTCGAGAACTGCGGGGCTTGCGCTCATGCCTCTCGACGTCCTCTCTCCCGAGCGACCTCGTTGGGCCGACTATCCTGATAACCGATGGTGTTCTCCCGTTATTCCGCGCCCGAGTTCGATCCGTACGGCGATGCCCGTGCCCTGCCCGGCGACACGCTCTGGCCCGCTCCCACCGCATCCGGCCCGCTGGATGCGGTCGTCGAGTTGCCCGGATCCAAGTCGCTGACCAATCGCGAACTCGTGCTCGCGGCCCTGGCCACCGAGCCGTCGACCCTCCGCGCTCCCCTGCACTCGCGCGACAGCGCCCTGATGATCGAGGGCCTGCGCTCGCTCGGCGTCACCATCACGGAACAGCCCGGCAGCGGATCCTTCGGCGCCGACCTCGTCGTCACGCCTCCGGAGGAACTGCTCGGCTCCACCACGATCGACTGCGGTCTCGCCGGCACCGTGATGCGCTTCCTGCCGCCGTTGGCCGGCCTCGCCCTCGGCCCGACCACCTTCGACGGCGACGAATACGCCCGCAAGCGCCCCATGGCGACCACGATCTCCTCGCTGCGCGCCCTCGGCGTCGACATCAACGACGACGGCAAGCGCGCGCTGCCCTTCACCGTGCACGGCACCGGCTCGATCCGCGGCGGCGCCATCACGATCGACGCCTCCAGCTCGAGCCAGTTCGTCTCCGCGCTCCTGCTGGCCGGTTCCCGTTTCGACGAGGGCGTGCACCTCACGCACGAGGGCGAGCGTGTTCCGAGCCTGCCGCACATCGAGATGACCATCGTCGCGCTCGCCCAGCGCGGCGTGATCGTGGAGTCGCCGCGCACGGGCGAGTGGATCGTCGCGCCGCAGCCGATCCGCGGCGCCGACGTCACGATCGAGCCCGATCTCTCCAATGCCGCGCCCTTCCTCGCCGCGGCACTGGTCACCGGCGGCACCGTGCGACTGCTGAACTGGCCCGCACAGACGACGCAGGTCGGCGCGCACCTCGCGCGCATCCTGCCGCTCTTCGGCGCGACCGTCGAGGAGCGCGACGGCTCCCTCGTCGTCACCGGCGGCGACAGCATCTCCGGCATCGAACTCGACCTCAGCGAGGGCGGCGAGCTCGCCCCCGCGATCGCGGCCCTCGCCGCGCTGGCGGATTCGCCCAGCACGATCACCGGCATCGGCCACATCCGACACCACGAGACCGACCGGCTCGCGGCGCTCGCGACCGAGATCAACGGCCTCGGCGGCGACGTCACCGAGCTGCCCGACGGCCTGCACATCGAGCCGGCAGCCCTGCACGGCGGCGCCTGGAAGACCTACGCCGACCATCGGATGGCTCACGCCGGCGCGATCATGGGCCTGGCTGTTCCCGGCATCGAGATCGAGGACATCGCGACCACTTCGAAGACGCTCCCCCAGTTCCCGGAACTGTGGGCGACGCTCGCTCGCTCGGTCTGACCTCATGTCGTGGTGGAGTGATAGCGGCATCGACGCCGACGGCGAGCTGGACGAATTCGACGGCTACGACGAATCGGATGTGCGGGTGCGCCCGAATCCGAAGGGCAACAAGCCGCGCACCAAGCAGCGGCCGGAGCACGACGACGCGAAGGTCGCCGTGGTGCTCGGCGTGGACCGGGGCCGCTACACGGTGATGCTCGACGAGGGCACGCCCGAAGAGAAGGAACTCACCTCCACCCGCGCCCGCGAGCTGCGCAAGCAGGCCATCGTGGCCGGCGACCGCGTCGACATCGTCGGCGACACCACGGGCGACGAGGGCACCCTCTCCCGCATCGTGCGCATCCGCGACCGCACGACGCTGCTGCGCCGCAGCGCGGACGACACGGATGCGGTGGAGCGCGTCATCGTCGCCAACGCCGACCAGATGCTCTGCGTCGTCGCCGCCGCGAATCCCGAGCCGCGCACCCGCCTCGTCGACCGCTACCTCGTCGCCGCCTTCGACGCGGGCATCACCCCGATGCTCTGCGTCACCAAGACCGACCTCGCCGACCCGGCCGAGTTCCTGCGCAACTTCGCCGGGCTCGACATCCGCGTCTTCCTCAGCCGGCAGGACGAGATGCCCGTCGACGAGATCGCCGAGGCACTGCTCGGCCACGAGACCGTCGTCGTCGGCCACTCCGGCGTCGGCAAGTCCACTCTGGTGAACCGCCTGGTGCCGGATGCGCACCGCGCCACCGGACACGTCAACGTCGTCACGGGGCGGGGCCGACACACCTCCTCCTCCACCGTCTCGCTGCGGGTGCAGCGCGGCGACCGGCACGGCTGGGTGATCGACACCCCCGGCGTGCGCTCCTTCGGCCTGGGCCACGTGAACACCGACAACATCCTCGGCGCCTTCAGCGACCTGGCGGCGATCGCCGTGAATTGCCCGCGCGGCTGCACGCACCTGCCGGACTCCCCGGACTGCGCCATCATCGAGGCCGTCGCCGCCGGCGAACTCGGCCCGTTCGGCGCCGAGCGTTACGACTCCCTGCAGCGCCTGCTGACCACCTTCGCCCCCTCCTGAGGAAGCCCACCATGGACATCGACACCTCCGCGCGCCTGAACACCGGCGACACCGCCCCCGAATTCGCGCTGCCCGACCAGGACGGAGCCGAGGTCACGCTCGCATCGCTGCGCGGCCGCAAGGTCATCCTGTTCTTCTACCCCGAGGCGGACACCCCGGCCTGCACGAAGGAGGCCTGCGACTTCCGCGACAGCATCGCGCCGCTGCAGGCGGCCGGCTACGCCGTGCTCGGCGTCTCTCGCGACTCGGTCGCGAAGCTCAAGGCCTGGCACGACTCCGAGGGCTTCGGCTATCCGCTGCTGAGCGACCCGGAGATGGTGGCACACCACGCCTACGCCGTGTGGGGCCAGAAGAACATGTACGGCAAGCTCGTGACCGGCGTGCTGCGCTCGACCTTCGTGATCGACGAGCAGGGCGTGCTCACGCTCGCGCAGTACAACGTGCGCGCCACCGGCCACGTCGCCGCCCTCAAGAAGAAGCTCAAGCTCGCCTGACCCTCTCTGCGAGGGACCCCGCCAGCGCGCGAGGGCGCCGCGGCCCGGGGCGCCCTCGCGTGCTGCGCGGGTCCCTCGCAGAGGGATCAGGGGGCGTAGGAGGAGGGGTCGCGGCGGGTGACGGCGACCACCGACGGGGTGAAGATCAGGCCGATCGCGGCGAGTGCCGGGGCCAGCAGCGCCCAGCCGATATCGGGCACCGCGAACTGCCCCTGGAAGCAGCCGAAGGCGACCGCGATCTGCAACAGCTGCCAGGTGAGTACGGAGCCGCGCATCCACGTCCGCATCCGGTACGCGGCGACCGTCGTGGCCACCACCCAGACCGTCGCGACGATGCCGAGCGCCACGATCGCGACTCCGCTGGCGAGGGTGTCGGGCTGCGTCGTCAGCAGCTCGAAGATGAGCCAAACACAGACCGAGGCGATGGCGAGCGACTCCAACGTGAGGAGTCCGACAAGTACCAGCAGCGCGAGGGGCCGCGCGGGGCTGTTCTGAGCCGATTCGGCCTGAGTCACAGTGACATCCCATTCAAAACTATTGATTCGCGCGCGCAGACATGCGAGCATATTTGAGTTCGTTTCAGCGCCTACAGGGTCGTGGGTCGCCGCTTACGAGGACACCAATTGTTCCAGACGCAGCAGATCCGAGCGCCACTCTTCTTGTCCACCCCTCACATCCGCTTGCACGCCAGTGCGAAGCTGTGCTCACTTCCGAGCGCCGGGGGTGCCGGAGCGTCAGCGTGCGGAGAGGTCGCTCTGGCGCGTGTCCCCGTGCGTGAACACGATCATCTCACCCGAAAGCCGCGTGGTTCCTCCACGTGTGCCTGTACTGAAGGAGCACCCAGCATGGACTGGCGCGACAAAGCCGCTTGCCTCACCGCCGACCCCGAGCTTTTCTTCCCCGTCGGTAACACCGGTCCGGCCGTCGACCAGATCGAGAAGGCCAAGTCGGTCTGCGCTCGCTGCACCGTCACCGAGATCTGCCTGCAGTACGCCCTCGAGACCGGTCAGGACTCGGGCGTCTGGGGTGGCCTCAGCGAGGACGAGCGCCGCGCCCTGAAGCGCCGCGCCGCCCGCGCCCGCAGAGCCTCCTAAGACCTGCACGAAGGGCTCCACACCTCAGGTGTGGAGCCCTTCGTCGTTCCCGGTGCGGCTACGCCTTGGTGAGCCAGCGGAACGGGATCTCGATGGTCACCTCGGTGCCGCGGCCGACCAGCGTGTGCCAATCGATCGTGCCGCCGAGTTCGCCCTGGATCAGGGTGCGCACGATCTGCGTGCCCAGGCCCGAGCCGACCTTGCCCTCCGGCAGGCCCACGCCGTTGTCGCGCACCTTCGCGGTCAGCGTCTCCTCGTTGCGCTCGGCGATGATCTCCACGTCGCCCTCGCGGCCGGCCAGACCGTGCTCGACCGCGTTCGTGACCAGCTCGGTCAACGCCAGCGCGAGCGGTGTCGCGTACTCGCTCGGCAACACGCCGAAGCTGCCGCTGAGCTTGGGGTGAGCCGTGGTGTTGTGGGTCGATGCGACCTCGGCGATGAGCAGCAGCACCCGGTCGAACACGGCGTCGAAGTCCACGTTCTGATTGAGGCCCTCGGAAAGGGTGTCGTGTACGACCGCGATCGCGGCGACACGGCGCATGGCCTGCGTCAGCGCCTCCTTCGCGTCGTCCGAGTGCGTGCGGCGCGCCTGGATCCGCAGCAGCGACGCCACCGTCTGCAGGTTGTTCTTCACCCGGTGGTGGATCTCGCGGATGGTCGCGTCCTTCGTGATCAGCTCGCGCTCCTGGTGGCGCAGCTCGGTCACATCGCGGCAGAGCACCATCGCGCCGACCCGCTCGCCGTGGTTGCGGATCGGGATCGCCCGCAGCGATACCGTGACGCCCTTCGCCTCGATGTCGGTTCGCCACGGGGCGCGGCCGGTGACCACCAGCGGCAGCGACTCGTCGATCACGATCTTGCCCGGCAGCAGGGCGGTGGTGACTTCGGCGAGCGACTCGCCCTCGAGCTCGTCGACGAAGCCCATCCGGTTGAAGGCGCTCAGCGCGTTCGGGCTGGCGAAGGTGGTGATGCCCTCGACGTCGAGACGGATCAGGCCGTCGGAGGCGCGCGGCGCTCCCCGGCGCGGGCCGGTCGGTGCGCCGAGATCCGGGAAGTCGCCCGAGGCGATCATGGCGAAGAGATCGTTCGCGCAGTCGTTGAACGTGAGTTCCTGGCGGCTCGGGGTGCGGGTCTCGCTGAGGTTCGTGTGCCGCGTGATCACGGCGATCGGCGCATCCGTCGTCGCCGGCGTGCTCGCACCGAGTCGGCGGATCACGGGCACGGCGCGCACGCGCGTGGGCGTCTCCTCGAACCAGTCGGGCGCGTTCGAGTCGACGATGCGAGCCGTCTCGAAGGCCTCCATGACCTGCTTGCGCCACTCCGCCTTGATCCGCTGACCGACGAAGTCGCGGTAGAAGAGTGTGGCGGAGGAGGAGGGCCGCGCGTGCGCGACGGCGACGAAGCTGTCATCCGGCGTGGGCACCCAGAGCACGATGTCGGCGAAGGCCAGGTCGGCGATGAGCTGCCAATCGCCGACGAGGAGGTGCAGCCATTCGATGTCCGCCTCCGTCGATCGGCCGTGGGCGATTACAAGATCACTGAGCGTCGACACGACGTCAAGCCTAAGCGGTCGGGGCGGGTGGGGCTGAGTCGCCGGAGGTGCGCGCTGGTCACCAGCCGCCGTGCGGCGGACGGAGTCTGCTCTTGACGAATGCCAGGTACTTGGGGTCGTCTTCCTCGAATAGCTCATCGCCCTCCTGCAGGAATCCGCGCGCCAACTCATCCGCCGCACGGGTGAGATTGCCGACCTCGAACTGGCATTGACCCAGGCGCAGGTGGATGAAGGGATCGCCGATGGCGCCCGGGCAATGCATGGCATGGGTCAACACCTCGACGCCCCGCGTGAAGCTTCCGGAGAGAAACAGGCTGTCTCCGATCGCTACCAGGATCCACGTCGCCGCATTCCACTGTTCCTTCGGGTCCGGCAGAAGATCCCAGGCTTTCAGATACGTTTGCTCGGCCGCGGTGTATTCACCTGCGTCGGCGTGGGCGTCACCCTCCGCACAGAACTCCTTGATCGCCTCGTGCACCTCGTCTGTGAGTTCGAGCTCGGGATTCGCCGCTGTGAACTCGTCCGAGAATTCGAGCATGGGATTCGCCTTTCGTCGCCTTTCGAACCGACGGACCGTGATCGACTGCCGAGGGCGGCCGACGATAGTCCGTGCCGAGGCCCAAGCTACCGCAATCTGAGTCTCCGTCATGTTTGGGGTGATGGGACGCGCCGAAGGGCGGGTCGGCGTCCGCCCTCCGAGCGATTCGACTCCGGCACTCGGGTTCAGGCGCGCTGCGGCCACAGCCGACGCGCCGCGCGGCGTCGGCGCCGCCTCGGCGCCTGCGGCTCCGGCAGCAGGATGCTCGTCACGAGGGCCGCAGTCGCGCGCGCGAACGCCGAGCGTGGCGCCACCTCACGCACCCCGCGACCCGCGAGCACGGCGGCATCGATCGCCGCGAGGTCGAACGGGAGGTAGCCCGCCGGCTCCATACCCCCGAAGCGCGCCAACGCCGCGGCCGACTGCGCAGCCGGACTCGGCCCCACCGCGCTCCCCCGCACCCGGTTCAGCACGATCGAGATCGGGATCTCCGACGCCGTCTCCAGCAGGTCCTCCTGCGCGCGCAGGAATCGAGCCAGGCCCACCGGCTCCGCCGCCGCGACGGCGATGATCCGGTCCGCCGACTGCAGAGCGGTGAGGGTCGCCGCGTTGCGACGCGGCGCGAACAGATCGCTCATGATCTCCTCGTCGGTCTCCAGGTTGAAGCCGACGTCGATCACGACCTCGTCCACCCACGTCGCGCACGCCGCGACGACGGCGGAGACCCGCTCGGCCGTCAGCTCCGGCCAGCGCCGCCCGCGCGCGATCCCGGTGAGCACGCGCATGCGCGGCGTGCCGGCCTCCTGCGCGATGCGATCCAACTCGTCGAGCGTCAGAGCTTCGACTCCCGCGAGCCGGCAGGCGGCTGCGAAGCCGGGAGACTCGTCCAACAGCCCGAGCGCCGGAGCGATCGAGCCGCCGTAGGAATCCGCGTCGAGCAGCGCGACGCTGCGGCCACGGGCCGCGAGCTCCGCCGCGATCGCCGCAGCGACCGTGCTGCGTCCGGGCGCGCCCGCCGGGCCCCACACGGCGATGACGCGGCCCTTCGTCGACGCCTCCGTTCGCGCGCGCTGCGCCGAGAGCGCCAGCCGCTCCACCTCCACCCACGGCGAGTCCAGGTCGACGGAGTCGAGCACGCCGATGGCCGCGACCCGACGGCGGCCCGCGTCGTCGGCGTGCAACGCCACGATTCGCACGGCGTGCTCGTCGGCCGCAGAGAGCAGTGCGGCGTCGAGCACATCGGCGTGCACGATCGCGACATCGATCTCGGGAAGCAGTTCCCGCAGGCGTTGCGCGTTGTCCGCCCGGGCGGCGAGCTCGTGCCCGGCGTCGTAGGCGTCCAGCGCGAGCCGATCGCCGGCCGCGCCCGGCACAGCGAGTACGATCGCGATCACGGGGTCGGCTCCGGGGTCGCCGGCGCATCCTCCAGCGCCTCATCCAGCGCTACGAGCGCGAAACCGTCGCCTCGTCCCTGCGCCTGCAGCACGCCGGGCACGGCATCCCGGTTCAGGATCACCTCGACGGCGGCGTCGCCGTTCGAGGAGAGCAGGCCGTCGGATTCCAGAAGTCGCCGCACCTCCGCCTCGCCCGCGAGCACCGTCGCGCCCGCCTCCGCCGTCGGCGATGAGGCGAGCGCCCAGATCTGCACGAAGGCGCCGGGCACGACGCCGTCGGCGATCGGACCGGCCACCTGCAGAACGACGGAGGCGGTGGTCGTCGCGGTCATCGGCTCCACCGCGGATGTCGGCACGAGTTCGCCGGCGCGCACGGCCCTTGTGAGCACCAACGGCCCCGTGGGCAGTGCCCCGACGCGAAGGTATCCGCCTGCGAGGGCTCCGAGCGCCACTTCCGAGACCTCGAGGTCGTCGGCCGAAACCGACTGGCCGCGGCCGAGGTCGGCGCGCATGGCGTAGACCGCCACCGTGCGGTCCGACGCCGTGACCACGCCGACGGTGCCGATCACCGAGGCGGCGACCAGAATCAGACCCACGACGAGACGCGGATCGACGCGGCGGCCGACGCCGCGCAAGCTGCGCTCGAAGCGGCTCTGCTTCGCGGGAGCCTCCGGCACCGGCTCGACCCGCCGCGGACTCGCTGTCGTTGTGGTGTAGCTCATGGATCCCCCTTCTGACCGGACTCGCCGGTTCAACCGGACCACCCTAAGCACGGCGACGGATTCGGCGCAGAAGTTATCCACAGGCTGCGGATCGGCTCTGTTTCTGCGGCCCGGCAGGCGTCATACTTCTGCGTATGGTTTCCGAGCTGAGCGACGGCATCGGCCGCTGGCTCACGATCGCCGATGCGGCGGAGCTGTTGTCGTTGACCCCGTCGCAGGTGCTCGACCTCATCCACCGCGGCGAACTCGCGGGAGTGCGCACCGGCGCGCGCGGTCGCTGGCGCATCGAGCGCGCACTGCTCAGCTCGTACCTCGAAGCCGAGGAGACCGCCGCGGCCGAATGGGAGGCGATCAACGCCCAACCGCTGCGGGAGATCGGTGGCGGGCGCATCCTGCGCTGAGCCTTCCGATCTCAGAACCGGATCAGCGACACCGCCTCCAGAGGCAGCACCACGAAGCGCTGAACGAGGCTTTGCCGTCGCGGCGCATCCGCCTCGTGCACGGCGAGATCGAGGTGATCGCGGCCGACGCGGTCGATGGTGCCGATGAACGCGCCGGACGCGACCGTGAGGTCGACCCGCGTGCGCCGCCGGCAGAGGTCGCGCAGGATGAACGGGAGGCCGATCCGCTCGGCGAGGCGCTCACCGCCGCGCGCTTCCGGCGCCGGTCGGATGCTCTGTCGCAACTCCTCCCGCGGCACGACGATCGTGACGATGGAGGCGAGCGGCAGGATGCACTGCGTGAGTTCCGCCCGCGGTCGCAGTTGCTCCGACGGCACGATATCGGCCGCCAGCCAGTCCTTGCCGAACGCGTGCGGACGGACCGTGAACCAGCGCCCGTCCGTCAGCGCCAACGTCACAGCGCCCGCCGACTCCGCGAGGGCGAGGATGCGATCGCGCAGACCCAACCGGCCGATCCGCAGCCGTTCCTCCTCCGCTCGCAATTCCAGTTCATCCAGGGTCAGTTCGTGTTCCAACTGATTCTCGAGATCGTCGAAGAGTGATTCCCAGCGCATGCGGAGACCGTAGCCGACCGTCGGTTCTGCCCGCTCGACTTATCCACAACGCGCCACGGAGTTGGACAGCGTCGGGGTCGGCCTGCTTCTATGACTTCAGCGCCACCCCCGTCCGGGGGTGACGCGAGCCATTGATCGCCCCAAGCTCTCGAGGTGACCCGAACACTCATGCGCAGCTTGCATCCAGTACGGAGCCACGCCAGTGAGCCACCCACGCCATGCATTCGACTACACCTCCCTCCCGCTCTCCGGGCAGCCCGAGCCGGCCGAGCCCGGAAAACGAGCCCGGATCCCCTCCGAGTTCTTCGAGGTCCAACCGACGCCCTCCACCGACCTGCCCGACCCCAAACCGCTCCTGGAGAACCTCACCCGGTGCGTGATCGAGATTCTGGCCGGTGTACGCGAACTCGACCAGATCGCCCGCTGGGTGAACGACGACGTGTACCGACACCTGACCAAGCGCGTCGTCATCTCGGCACGAGCCCGAGCGGCGAAGGGCGTGCCGGCCACACGGCCGCAGGTCACGCTCGGAACGGTCACCATCACGCATCCGCGAGACGGCGTGATCGAGTCGGTCGTCATCGTGCATAGCAAGAAGCGAACGCGGGCCGTCGCGATCCGACTGGAGGGTTGGGACGGACGGTGGCGCGCGGCGGCGGTGAACGTGCTGTAGCCGGGAGCTACGCCGTCCCGGAGCGCCGCGCCGATCCGGACGACTCAGCGGGTGCGGACCAGGTGCGCGTAGTCCGGCAGATCGATCGTGTCGGCGGGCGGGGAGAAGAGCTGCGCACCCACCCGCTGAGCGGGCTTCGACGCGGCGACCCGCAGTACTGTCCGGAAGACGCCGACGCCCACCCGGGACGTCGGGTTCGCCAGCTGCGGGGTGCCGGGCGGCAGCGACTGCGCCTTCTCCACGTAGGGACGCATGATGCGCTCGTAGCTGAGGAAGGCGTCGCGGTGGTGCACATGGGCGGCGAGTTCGCCGGCGAGCACGTAGGCGCCGACGATCGACAGGCTCGTGCCCATTCCGCTGACCGGTGAGGCGCACCAGGCGGCGTCGCCGAGCAGGGCGACCCGGCCCGACGCCCAGCGCGGGCTGCGGACCTGGCCGATGGATTCGTAGTAGATGTCGTCGACGTCGTCCATCGCGGCGAGGATGCGCGTGGCCTGCCACGGCAGGTCGGCGAAACGCTCGCGCAGGTGCCGCCGCTGGGCGTCGGCATCGCGTCGCCTCGGCACGACGCCGTCGCCGCGGTCTCTGGTGACCTCGGTGAGAACGGCCCGGGTGGTGCCGTGACGGTCCGGCCTCAGCGTGATGCTCCTCCCGCCGACGCCGGAGTACCACCGCCACCACGGCACGTCCGAGTCGTCACGAGGGATGGTCAGGTAGGTCATCTCGAGTCCGAGCGAGCGCACGACGGCCTCGCCGGCGAACGCCAGGTCGCGGGTCGACGATCGGATGCCGTCGGCCGCGACGACCAGGTCGAAGTCCTCATCCGCACCGTGCTCGAAGGACACCCGCACCCGGCTGCCGTCGTCGTCGAGGGCGGTGATGCGGTCGCCGTAGCGATAGGTGGTAATGGCCCCGGTGCGATCGACGAAGATGCGCGCGAGATCGCCGCGGAGGATCTCGACTTCCGCCGTCGCGCCGTCCGTGTCGGAGTCGGTGACGGGGAACTCCGCGACCGTCTCTCCTCGGTCGCCCACGAAGCGGGTGCCGCGCTCGCCCGTGGTCGCCGCGCGTGCGGCGTCCTCGAGACCAGCGCGACGCAGCACCTCCCGGGCCGCTCCGCGGACATCGAGGTTCTGCCCGCCGTCGCGGAACGCGCTCGCGCGTTCGACCACGGTGGTCTCCCAGCCGTACCGGTGCAGCCAGAACGCGAGACCGGGCCCGGCGATGCTGGCGCCGGAGATGAGGACGCGGGGTGTGGTCATGGGTACCGACCTTTCGATGTCGGGACGGTGCTCCCGGTCGGTTCCATCCTGCCGACCAGCGAGAAACGGGGCGGACGGTTGACAGCGCCCGGGTGCGAGCCTCGCGGTGACTGTCGTCGAGCCGAGATGACTCCGGAAACGCCGAAGGGCCCCTCCGGTGGAGGGGCCCTTCACACGTCGCGTGCTACTTCTTCTTCGCCTGCGCCCGGCGCTGCTCGCGGTTCACCGGCTCGTCCTGCACCGGCGCATCCTCGGCCTGGCCGAAGGCGCCCTTGCGGGCCTCGACGGCGCGGGCCTTCTGGGTGGCCGCCTGCTGCACCTGGCCGCGCTCGTTGCGCACCTCGACTCCGCCGGAGTCGCTCGGGGCGGTGTAGCTGAGCTTCTCGGTCGGCGCGGTGGCGCGGGCGAGGCCCTTCGCGGCGACGCCGGCGACCTCGCCGGGAGCCTGGGTCACCTCGACCTCCAGGTTGAACAGGAACCCGACGGTCTCCTCGCGGATCTGGCCCATCATCTGCTGGAACAGGGCGAAGCCCTCGCGCTGGTACTCGACCAGCGGATCGCGCTGCGCCATCGCGCGCAGACCGATGCCGTCCTTGAGGTAGTCCATCTCGTAGAGGTGGTCGCGCCAGCGGCGGTCGATCACGGAGAGCACCACGCGGCGCTCCAGTTCGCGCATCGCGCTGGAACCGAGGGTCTCCTCGCGCTTCTCGTAGGCGAGCTTCGCGTCGGAGAGGATCTCGCGGCGCATGAACTCCTTGTTGATCCGCCCGCGGCTGCCCGCCTCCTGCACGACCTCGTCGATCGTCAGCGAGATCGGGTAGAGCGTCTTCAGCTCGGTCCAGAGGGCGTCGAAGTCCCAGTCGTCGCCGTTGCCCTCGCCCGTGTGCACCTCAAGGATCTCGTCGATCACGTCGGTGAGGAAGCGCTGGGTGCGCTCGTGCAGGTCATCGCCCTCGAGGATGTGCCGGCGGTCGGAGTAGATCGCCTCGCGTTGGCGGTTCAACACGTCGTCGTACTTGAGCACGTTCTTGCGGATCTCGGCGTTGCGCGCCTCCACCTGCGACTGCGCGCTACGGATGGCGCGGCTGACGACCTTCGACTCGATCGCGATGTCGTCGGGCACGTTGCCGCGGCCCATCAGGGCCTCGGCGGCGCCGGAGTTGAACAGGCGCATCAGGTCGTCGGTCAGCGAGAGGTAGAAGCGGCTCTCGCCCGGGTCGCCCTGGCGGCCGGAGCGTCCGCGCAGCTGGTTGTCGATGCGGCGCGACTCGTGGCGCTCGGTGCCGAGCACGTAGAGCCCGCCGACCTCGGTGACCTTGTCGGCCTCGGTCTTCACCGTCTCCTTCACCGCGTCGAAGACGTCGTCCCAGGCGGCCTCGTACTCGTCGGGCGTCTCGACCGGGCTGAGCCCGCGCGAGGTCATCTCGGCGACGGCGAGGAACTCGGCGTTGCCGCCGAGCATGATGTCGGTGCCACGGCCGGCCATGTTGGTGGCGACGGTGACGGATCCGAGCCGCCCGGCCTGCGCGACGATCGCGGCCTCGCGAGCGTGGTTCTTAGCGTTCAGCACCTCGTGCCGCACGCCCTTCTTGGCGAGCAGGCGCGAGAGGTACTCGCTCTTCTCGACACTGGTGGTGCCGACCAGCACGGGCTGGCCCTTCTCGTGCCGCTCGACGATGTCCTCGACGACCTGGCCGAACTTGGCCTGCTCGTTCTTGTAGACGAGGTCGGGCTGGTCGATCCGCTGCATCTTGCGGTTGGTCGGGATGGAGACCACGCCGAGCTTGTAGGTGCTCATGAACTCGGCGGCCTCGGTCTCGGCCGTACCGGTCATGCCCGAGATCTTCTTGTACAGGCGGAAGTAGTTCTGCAGGGTGACGGTGGCGAGGGTCTGGTTCTCGGCCTTGACCTGCACCTTCTCCTTCGCCTCGATCGCCTGGTGGATGCCCTCGTTGTAGCGGCGGCCGGCCAGGATGCGGCCGGTGTGCTCGTCGACGATGAGTACCTCGCCGTTGAGGACGACGTAGTCCTTGTCCTTCTTGAACAGCGCCTTCGCCTTGATCGCGTTGTTCAGGAACGAGATCAGCGGGGTGTTCGCCGACTCGTAGAGGTTGTCGATGCCGAGGTAGTCCTCGACCTTCTCGATGCCGGGCTCCAGCACACCGACCGTGCGCTTCTTCTCGTCGACCTCGTAGTCCTCGCCGAGGATGAGCCGGTTGGAGAGGTTGGCGAACTCGGCGAACCAACGGTTGGCCTCGCCGGAGGCGGGGCCGGAGATGATCAGCGGGGTGCGGGCCTCGTCGATCAGGATGGAGTCGACCTCGTCGACCACGGCGAAGAAGTGGCCGCGCTGCACCATGTCCTGCGCCTGCCACGCCATGTTGTCGCGCAGGTAGTCGAAGCCGAACTCGTTGTTGGTGCCGTAGGTGATGTCGGCGGCGTACTGCTCGCGGCGCTGCTCGGGAGTCTGGCCGGCGAGGATGACGCCGGTGGTCATCCCGAGGGCGCGGAAGACGCGGCCCATCAGCTCGGACTGGTACGAGGCGAGGAAGTCGTTGACCGTGACGATGTGCACGCCGCGGCTGGCGATGGCGTTCAGGTAGGCCGGCAGGGTCGCGACGAGGGTCTTGCCCTCACCGGTCTTCATCTCGGCGATGTTGCCCAGGTGCAGCGCGGCTCCACCCATCAGCTGCACGTCGAAGTGGCGCAGGCCGAGGGTGCGGCGGGACGCCTCGCGCACGGCGGCGAACGCCTCCGGCAGCAGGTCGTCGAGGGACTCGCCGTTGACGTAGCGCTCGCGCAGTTCGACGGTCTCGTTCTTCAACTCCTCGTCGCTGAGGTGTGTGAAGTCCTCTTCGAGGGCGTTGACGGCCTTCGCGTAGTTCTCGAGGCGACGGATGACCCGCCCTTCCCCGACACGAAGGACCTTTTCCAGAACTGAGGCCACCGGTGTACTCCAAAACGTAGGGGGCGCCGCCTTGCTGAGCGCCGCCGGGCAACATTACCCAGCCTAGCGCCGAGCCGCCTGGGCATCGCCGATGAGGTGTCGATGCTCCGCATCCGCGTGCTGCGCTGTCGGCGCACGACAGCGCCGAGTGCCCTGGACGAGGAAGGGCCGAGGGAGCCGCGGGTGCGGCTCCCTCGGCCCGAGGGATGGTGCGGGTTACTGCTGCTGCAACTCGTCGGCCTCGTCGCCCAGGCCGATCACGCCGTAGTCCCAGCCCTTGCGGCGGTAGACGACGCTCGGGCGGCCGGTCTCGGCCTCGATGAAGAGGTAGAAGTCGTGGCCGACCAGTTCCATGAAGTCGACGGCGTCCTCGACGCTCATCGAGGCGGAGGCGAACACCTTCTTCCGGATGACCACCGGGCAGTACGGCTGCTCCTCCGATTCCGTCGGCTGCGGCTCCTCGAGGGTGATCGTGCCGGTGCGGACGCGCTCGAGCGTCTCGCCTTCGGCCGGCTGCACACCCAGGGCGCTGAAGCCGCCGACGGCTGCCTCATGCAGCGACGTCGGCCGGTGTTGCCCTCGATGGACCTTCTTGCGATCCTTCGCTCGTCGCACCCGTTCCAGGAGTCGCCCGAGCGCGACGTCGAACGCCGCGTACTTGTCGGTTCCACTCGCTTCGGCCCGGACCACCGGTCCCTTGCCGATCAGGGTCAGTTCGACCCGGTCACCACCGTTCGCGCCCTTGGCCTCGTTGTGGCGGCTCGCCTTGATCTCGAGAGCCAGCGCACGATCGGCGAGGTGGGAGATCTTCTCCGACTTCTCCGTGGCGTACGCCCGGAAACGATCGGTGATACCCAAGTTCCGTCCGATGATGTCGATGTCCATGACAACCTCCCTGTCGAACCGGCGTGCCGCCTCTCTCGGGGCGGACCGTTCACGCCGTTTACCCGAGCGTAGACCCCTCGTCGCCATCGCGTCGCCGAACATTTCCACCGAGAACCTTTCGGGGGTGCCGTGCATCCTGATCGCTTCGGCGTGGCGCGCCGCGCCGTGGCGTATAGGCCACCGTGGCGGCCCCGATCACCTCTCCGCCGGCGGCTCGGACGGCGCGGGCGAGCTCGTCCAGAGTCGATCCGGTGGTCAGCACGTCGTCGATCAGGGCCACCCGCACGCCCGCGAGCGTGCGCCGGGCACGGAACGCTCCGACGAGATTGCGCTCGCGCCCGGCGCGGCCCAGACCGATCTGGTCGGAGGCGCGACGAACGCGGCGCAGCACCGGATCCGCGCGGGTGCCGGCGCGGTGGGCGATCACGGACACGGGGTCGAATCCGCGCGCGACGCGGCGGGAGTAGGCGGAGGGCGGAGCGATCAGGATGACGGGACGGCTGTCGCCCGCGAGCAGGATGCGGAGGGCGTCGACCAGCAGCGCGGCCGCGCCGCGGCGGTGCCGTCGCTTCAGGGCGAGCAGGAGCGCGCGAACGGTGTCGTCGTAGCGAGCGGCCGAGACCACCCGGATGCCGGCGAGCATCCGCTCGCTCGGCGCGCGTTCCCGCGCGAACGCGGCCGCGCATCCGGAGCAGAGCGGGCCGGATGGGCCGCGGCAGCACAGGCAGCTGCTCGGGATAAGGAGGTCGAGAGCCTCGGAGAGGGAGTGCCACATGGCTTCGATGATCGCTCGCGCGGGCAGGCGATGGGGCAAGCGATGGGGCGGATGTGGGAAGGTCGCCGGGCGGCGCACCCTGGGGAGGAGGGGTTTCGGTGCAGATCCCTTGAGAGCGGGTGCAAGGGTTTCGATGCGCGGCGGCCGGGTTTCGGCAAGCTCAACCACCAAAGCGGCTTTTGGCTACTCAACCAGCGAACAGGAGAACCGGCGAGGAGGCTAGTTCGGGACGCCCGTCTGCGTGCCGAGCACACTGATGCCCGTCGCGGTGGCCTGCCACGCCGATCCGCGCTGCTGGCGCAGCTCCCCGCCCGAGCTGAGCACGCGGATCTGGCTGGTCGCGTTACCGGCCGCGATCGCGGTCACGTCGGTGGTCGTGCCGAGCGAGGTGCGCTTGCCGCCGAGCTGGTGCTGACGCACGGTGTCGTCACCGGTGGACGAACGCACCACGGAGACCGCGTCGACCTCGTCGACCCAGGCCGCCGCGACGGGCTCGCCGAGCAGCGAGGCGAGCACGACCGGCTCCCCCACCGCGGTCGGCGTGCCGTTCGCGCCGCGCGTGATGCCCGCCACGAGCAGGATGCTCTGGGTGCCGTCGCTCACCAGCGCCAACGCCCGCGTGCCGTCGCGCGACACCGAGAAGGAGGCGATCCGGTCGGCCTCCGGCCAGGTCGTCGCGACCTGCACCGCCTGCGATCCGTCCGGGGTGTATGCGACCAGCTGCCCCGGCGCGCCACCGGGGACCGACCAGACGTAGCCGAGCGGGTCCATCGAGGGCGCGATCAGCCCGGGTCGACCGTCCAGCAGGGCGGAGTCGCCCGTCGACGCGACCAGGTGCACCCCGTCGGCGGCGAGGACGGCGGCGGTCTTCTGCTCGGCCCCCACGGTCACGGCCGTGGGGGCCAGGGCGACGACGTCGTCCGACAGCGCCGCGATCCGCGTCACGTCGCTGCCGCTGAGGAAGCCGAGACCGTCCGCCTCGGAGACCACGAGGGCCCGGGCATCCACCCGCGGAACGGCCGGCAGGTTCGTGGCGGCGGTGGACACGTCCAGCGGATTCTGCTCGACCGAGATGGTCACTCCGGTCACGTTGGAAACATTGGTGAGGCTGCGCACGAGCTGGAGACGCATCAGCTGGCGGGCGCGGTCATCCGCGTCGAGGGCGGCGCTGTTGAGATCGACGACCGCCTCCCGCTCCTCGATCGGCACCGATTCCGCCGCCAGCGCCGTTCCGGCCGGGAAGGCCGACACCACCGCGCCCGAATCCTTCAGCCACGGGCTGGGGCCGCGCAGCAGCTCGGTCACGATCGTGGTGCTGGTGGACGTGTCGGCGCGGGAGGCGAACCAGCGCAGATCCGGCACCAGGAAGCTGAGGGTGGGGTCGAAGAAGTAGAGGGCGTGCGTCGAGAAGACCTGACCGAAGGTGGTGGTGTCGATCACCAGGCCGGAGGGCGGCGAGCTGATGCGCCACTCGCCCTGCTCCAGCACGAAGCCGTAGTCGAGCGTGAGTTGGGCGGCCGAGGCGACCTCGGTGTACACGCCGGTCTCGTCGATCTCCGCGGTGGGCGTGATGGAGAGGCGGATCGTGGAGTCGTTCTGCTGCACCTGCTGGCGCTGCCCCTGGTCGACGGTGACGTGCTCGCCGGGGACCCAGTCGGCGCCGGTGCTGAGGAACTCGCGGGCGACTTTGTAGTTGCCCTGCGGGCTGGACGCCGCGTCGATGAATCCGTTCAGGATCTCCGCCTGCGACGCGCCGTCGGCCGGACCGCTGGGCAGGAAGTCGTATTCGAAATCCTGGTCGCTGGTGTCGGGCTGGCCGACCCCGACGTCGCCGCTGCGCGGGATCCCGGCGCAGCCGACGAGCGTCAGGGCGAGCAGCAGCACAGCGGTCGCGGTGCGGATGCGCGTCACGGGCCGACCTCCTCATCGAGCGGGCGGGGCACGGGCGGCAGCACGATCGGCCCGGTGAACATCCGATCCCCCGCGTCCACGGGCGGCAGGGGGATCGGTGAGGAGTCGATGGCCTGCTCCGGCCGGCGCGGCAGGGTCAGCCGGAAGCAGGCGCCCTTCTCCGGCAGCGACCACACCTGCAGCCAGCCGTGGTGCAGCAGCACGTCCTCCTGAGCGATCGCGAGGCCGAGGCCCGTGCCGCCGAGGGTGCGCTTGCGCGACGGATCCGCGCGCCAGAACCGGTCGAAGACGCGCACCACCTCGTCGCCCGTCATGCCGTGGCCGTAGTCGCGCACGGCGAGCGCCACCGCGGTCTGGTTGCTGTCGACGGTGACCACGATCTCGTGGCCGCTGCCGTGCTCGATCGCGTTTCCCAAGAGGTTGCGCAGGATGCGACGGATGCGACGCGGATCCATCTCGGCATCGAAGTAGCCGCCGGGCGCCGAGAGGGTGAGCGAGGATCCGTTCGCCTCCGCGAGTCCCTGCATCCCCGCGATCTCGTCGCCCGCGAGGGAGACCAGATTGGTGGGTTCGAGTTCGAGCGTCACCGAGCCGGCGTCGTGCCGGGAGATCTCGAGCAGGTCGGCCAGCAGCGTCTCGAAGCGCTCGATCTGGCCGTGCAGCAGCTCCGTGGTGCGTTCGGCCACGGGCGGGAACTCGTCGCGCTGATCGAAGAGCACGTCGCCGGCGAGCTTCATCGTGGTGAGCGGCGTGCGCAGCTCGTGCGAGACGTCGGACACGAAACGCTGCTGCACCCGGCTGAGGGTGGCCAGCTCGCTGATCTGCGCCTGCAGGCTGTCGGCCATGCCGTTGAAGGATCGCGCGAGCGTGGCGATCACGTCCTCGCCCTTCTCCGGGATCCGCACCTCGAAGTCGCCGGCGGCGAGGCGCTGGCTGGTCAGCGCTGCGACGCGCACCGGCGCGACCACGAGCCGCACCACGATCCAGGCGACACCGCCCACCAGCAGGATCAGGATGAGGCCGGCGATGCCGAGCACCTGCTGCACGAACTGCAGCGTGCCCTCGGCATCCGCCAGCGAGTAGCCGATGTACAGCTCGTACCGCCCCGCAGAGCTCGGCAGTTCCAGCGTCGAGCCGACGACGATGCCGGGCTGCCCGCCGCTCGCGGTCGGGAGTGTCACCGACTGCCAGTACTGCCCGTCCGCTCCCGCCTGCACCCGCGCGCGCAGATCCGTGCTGATCACGCCGTTCTGCAGATCGCTGACCGAGACGTCCTGCGGAGCGATCGAGGAGGGCTCCTGACCCGGCGAGCGCACGATCGCGATCAGAGGCGATGAGGAGGCGTCGCGCACGGCCGCGCGGACGGTGTTCATCACCACCTCCAGCTCCTGCCGGTTCGACACGGTCGCCGCGTCGAGGTAGCGCTGAGCGGAGGTGGTGGAGCGGTAGGTGTCGGCCGTCACCTGCGCCAGGCGGGACTGGAAGAGGTTGTTGCTGATGCTGTACGAGAGGTAGCCGCCGGTGGAGACGATGGCGATGCCGGTGAGCAGCACCGTGATCAGCACGGTGCGGAACTGGAGCGACTCGCGCCAGGAGCGCCGGATGTCACCTGGCCACTGCCGGAACCGGCGCGGATCGAATCCACGCAGCGCGGCGACGAACCCCGCGGCCACGGTCAGGGCGTGGGCACAACGGCACCGGCGCGATAGCCGACGCCGCGCACGGTCATCACGATGCGAGGGTTGTCCGGGTCCTCCTCGACCTTCGCGCGCAGGCGCTGCACGTGCACGTTCACCAGGCGGGTGTCGGCCTTGTAGTGGTAGCCCCAGACCTGCTCCAGCAGCATCTCGCGGGTGAACACCTGCTGCGGCTTGGAGGCGAGCGCGAGCAGCAGGTCGAACTCCAGCGGCGTCAGCCCGATCCGGGCATCGCCGCGGCGCACTTCGTGCCCGGCGACGTCGAGGCTGAGGTCGCCCACCTGCAGTACATCGTTCTGCGGGGCCTGCGCCGGGCGCATCCGCGTCTTGATCCGGGCGACGAGCTCCTTCGGGTTGAACGGCTTGACCATGTAGTCGTCGGCGCCGGACTCGAGGCCCTGCACGATGTCGGCGGTGTCGCTGCGCGCGGTGAGCATGATGATCGGCACGCCGGACTCGGCGCGGATCGCGCCGCAGACCTCGATGCCGTCCATCCCGGGCAGCATCAGGTCGAGCAGCACCAGATCCGGTTTGGCCTCGTGGAAGGCCTCGAGCGCCCCGGAGCCGTCGGCGCAGAACGAGATGTCGTACCCCTCGGCGCGGAGCACGATGCCGATCATCTCGGCCAGGGCGGCGTCGTCGTCGATGACCAGGATGCGCGCGTTCATGGACCCATTTTCTCTCGAAAGAAGCGTCTGGAAGGAGCGGCCCGCTTCGGGTTCGTGGCCGCCCTCCGTGCAGCGGCACTGCAGCGGGTCGTCGTTCGTTCGACCTGTCGAAGGTACGTCGACCCGCCGCGGGCGCACCGCTGCGATCGGCTCCAGGCTAATCGACGCAAGTCCTGCCGGGCTGAACGCCGCGCGCGCCCATGCCGGTGTGACAGCATGGACGGGTGACTGATGCGGCGTCGTGGCCACCACCGGAGGACCGGCCGGTCGATCAAGGTGGCAGCGGCGCGTGGGCGCCGCCACCGGCTGAGGCGTGGGCACCGCCCGCCGGCACCGCGCCGGACGCGTGGGCACCGCCCGCCAGCACCGCGCCGGACGCGTGGGCACCGCCCGGAGTCGGGACGGCACCGAGTAGTGCTCCCGCGAGCCCCTACGACGCCGACCCGTTCGCCGCCTACACCGCCGCCCCCGAGTCGCCTCAGGGCTGGACCCCGCCGCCCCGGCCCGGCCTCATTCCGCTGCGCCCGCTGAGCTTCGGGGCCCTCCTGGGCACGCCGTTCCAGGTACTGCGGCGCAACCCCAAGCCGACTCTGGGCGCCGCGCTGCTGATCCAGGGGCTCGGCTCCGTCGCCGCGACGCTGATCTACGCCGTCGTGGTGGGCTTCGCCATCGCCCGGGTGGCCCAGGCCGCGCCGGAGGATCAGGACGCGGTCGGCACCGGCGCGATCGCGACCGTGCTGCTCTCGGCGCTGATCCCGCTCGCGGTGTCGATCGCGACCGGAGCCCTGGTGCAGGGGGCGATCGTCCTCGAGGTCGCCCGCGGAGTGCTGAGCGAGAAGCCGACGATGCGCGCCCTGTTCCGGGGCCTGCGCGGTCGGATCTGGGCGCTGATCGGCTGGGCGGTGCTCACCTCGATCGCGCTGGTGCTGCTGATCCTGGTCGGCGTGTTCGCGACCGTGCCCGTGTTCATCCTCGGCACGGATGCGGCGATCCTGATCGGCGTGCTGCTGATGCTGCTCGTCGGGCTGCTCTTCACGGCCGTGTACGCCTGGCTCGGCACCAAGCTCGCCCTGGTGCCGAGCGCCCTCGTGATCGAGCGACTGCCCCTCGGTCGCGCCATCGCCCGATCCTGGCGACTGACGCGGCGCGCGTTCTGGCGGACGTTCGGGGTCCTCGCACTGATGCTGGTGATCGTGCAGGTCGCGGCCCAGGTGGTGTCGATCCCGGTGACCGTGCTGGTACCGCTGGTCTTCAGCTTGTTCGCGCCGACCGATCCCGACGCGCAGGTGATCGCGCTCGGTGTGGTGTACCTGCTGAGCATCGCGGTCGGCGTCGTGCTCGGCGCCATCGGCACCGTGCTGAACTCGGCCGCCGCTGCGCTGGTCTACGTCGACCGGCGGATGCGCACCGAGGGCCTTGACCTCGAGCTCTCGCGCTTCGCGGAGGAGCGCTCGGCGGGCCTGGACCCCGCCGACCCGTTCACGCGGGAGGTGCGCCGGTGATCGCGCTCGGCCTGCTCGCCGGGGTGCTGGATCCGGATGCGGACCCGGCGCGCGAACTGCTGCAGCAGGAGCTGTCCGACCCGCGCTACCGCGCCGCGCAACCGAGTTGGTTCGACCTGCTCGCGCAGGCCGTGCGCGACTGGTTCGCCTCGCTCTCCGCCCCGAGCGGAGACGGCGGCGCCTCGGTCGCCGCGATCGTGGGCGTGGTCGTCGTCGCGGCGGTGGTCGTTGTGGTGCTGCTCGTCACCGGTATCCCCCGGCTGCAGCGCCGCAGCGCCGTTGCGGGCTCGGTCCTGGAGGCCGACGACCAACGTTCGGCCGCGCAGATCCGAGCGGCGGCGGCCGCCGCGGCCGGCCGGGGCGAGTGGGACGCTGCGGTGGCGGAGGCGTTCCGCGCGATCGCCCGCTCGCTCGCGGAGCGGACCATCGTCACGGCCTCCCCCGGCACGACGGCACACGGGATCGCCGAACGCGCTGCCCGAGCCCTCAGCGCGGAGGCGGTGGAGTTGCGCAGGGCGGCCGACGACTTCGACCGGGTGCGTTACCTCGGCGGCCACGGTGACGAGGCCGACTACCGCCGCGTCCTCGCTCTGGACGAGCGCCTCCGCGCCGCGCGCCCGACCCTCGACCCGGCGCCGGCGCCGTGACCGGCACCGTGACCGCCGCCGTCGCGCTGACTCCGACGACGCGGACCGTGGCCCGCCGCGGAGCGTTCTGGGTGGCCGCCGCCCTGCTCACGGCCGCGATCACGGCGGTCGTGGTGATCAGCACGGGTGGCGCGCTCACCACCGCGCAATCCCTGGCGCCCGACAGCACGGCGCCCGGCGGCGCGCGCGCCGTGGTGCAGGTGCTCGAACGCGGCGGCGTCTCAGTGAGCACCCCCGACTCGCTCGACGCCGCCCGGGCGGATGCTGCGGCGGGCCGCACGGTGCTGATCTACGACGAGGCGGGCTTCCTGTCGACCGAACAGCTGCAGAGCCTGGCCGAAGCCGGCGACTCCTTCGTGCTGGTCGACCCGGGTCAGGCCGAGCTCGACGCGTTCGCGCCGTCCGTCGCCTTCGCGGGCGCACCGGCCGAGGAGGGCGCGCTCGACGCGAGCTGCGCGTATCCGCCCGCCGTGCGCGCGGGCAGCATCCCGTCCGCCGGCACGAGCTATCGCGTGCTCGACGCCGCCGCAGAGGGCTGCTTCCCGACCGGCGACGACGCCTTCGCCCTGGTGCGCACCGCCGCCGGAGTCAGCGTGCTCGGCGACACGGGCGTGCTCAGCAACGAGGGCATCAGCACCGGCGGCCGGGCGGCGCTCGCGCTCGGGATGCTCGGCGAGCGCTCGGAGCTGTCCTGGTACCTCCCCGGCGAGAACGATGTGCTCGGCGGGGGTGAGGTGAGCGCGGCCGAACTGACGCCGCCGTGGGTGACCCCGGCCCTGCTGCTGCTGCTCACCGCACTGATCGCCGCCGCGATCTGGCGAGGCCGTCGCCTCGGGCCGCTGGTGACGGAGTCGCTGCCGGTGGTGGTGCTCGCGAGCGAGACCGCTGAGGGGCGTGCGCGCCTGTACGCGCGCAACTCGGCGCGGCTACGAGCCCTGGACGCCCTGCGGATCGGCAGCACGACGCGGCTCTCGGCCCTGCTCGGTCTGCCGACCGCGGCCGGTCTCGACGACGTGGCCCGCGCATCCGCCGCGGTTCTGGGCCGTGAGCCGGCGCCGATCTTCGCCGTGCTGGTCGGCGACATCCCGCAAACGGATGCCGACCTCGTGCGACTGTCCGACGAACTGCTGCGGCTGGAGAAGGCGGTGGCCGCGGCCATCGCCGCGACCGGCGGCAGCGGATCCGCCACCTCGAATCCCGCCGCCTCGAATCCCGCCGACCCGAACCCGGCCACCCCGAACTGATGCACCACAGCTGATGCGCCACAGCCTCCGAACCGAACCGAGGGAACCCCCAGCCATGAACGACGCAACGAACGCCACGCCGCTCTCCGAGGACGAGCTGCGCCACGCCCTCGCCCGGGTGCGAGCGGAGGTGGGTCGCGCCGTCGTCGGGCAGGACGGCGCCGTCACCGGGTTGCTGATCGCGCTGCTCGCCCGCGGTCACGTGCTGCTCGAGGGTGTGCCCGGCGTCGCGAAGACCCTGCTGGTGCGGGCGCTCTCGCGCTCGCTGAGCCTGGACACGAAGCGGGTGCAGTTCACGCCCGACCTGATGCCGGGCGACGTCACCGGCTCGCTGGTGTACGACGCCGCCACCAGCGACTTCACCTTCCGTCGCGGGCCGGTGTTCACGAACATCTTGCTGGCGGACGAGATCAACCGCACGCCGCCGAAGACGCAGTCCGCGCTGCTGGAGGCGATGGAGGAGCGCCAGGTCAGCGTCGACGGCCGCACGCTCGCGCTGCCCGACCCGTTCATCGTGGCTGCGACCCAGAACCCCGTCGAGTACGAGGGCACCTACGTGCTGCCGGAGGCGCAGCTCGACCGGTTCCTGCTCAAGCTCGTGCTCGACCTGCCGGAGCGCGACGCGGAGATCGAAGTGCTCACGCGGCACGCCGCCGGTTTCGATCCTCGCGATCTCGCCGCGGCCGGCGTCACCCCCGTGCTCGGCGCCGAGCATCTCGCCGCCGCGCGCGCCGCGGTGGCCCGAGTGGGCGTCAGCCCCGACGTGCTGGGGTACATGGTCGACCTCGCCCGCGCGACCCGGCAGAGCCCGAGCGTCCGACTGGGCGTCAGCCCGCGCGGATCGACGGCCCTGCTCGCCGCGGCCAAGGCCTGGGCCTGGCTCGGCGGCTACTCCTCGATCACGCCCGATCACGTGCAGGCGATGGTGCTGCCGGTGCTGCGGCACCGGGTGCAGCTGCAACCCGAGGCCGAACTCGAGGGCGTCGGCGCCGAGGCGGTGCTGCGCTCGATCGTGCAGAACGTCCGCGTCCCGGTCTGAACGGATGGCCCAGTAGCGATGGCACTGACCGGGCGCTTCGTCGCCCTCCTCCTGATCGGGCTGGTCCCGCTCATCCTCGTCGGCCGGCCGTGGGTGCTCGTCGCCTGGCTCGCCCTCGCGGTTGTGCTCGCGGCGATCGACCTGATCGTCGCGGGTTCACCGCGCGCGGTCGCGGTGCAGCGGGTGCTGCCGCGGCGGCTGCGCCTCGGCGAGGCCGGAGAGGTGACGATGATGCTGAGCAACACCGGGCGCCGCACCATCCGCGGCGTCGTCCGGGATGCCTGGGATCCTTCCGCCGGCCTCGGCGTCAGCCGGCAACCGCTGCAGCTGCCGCCCGGCGAACGGCGCGCCCTCACGGCGACCCTGGTGCCCTGGCGCCGCGGCGAGCGCCGCGCGCACCACGTCAGCATCCGCTCGATCGGACCCCTCGGGCTCGCCGCCCGCCAGGCGACCCTCAGCGCGACCGGCACGGTGCGGGTGCTGCCGCCGTTCCACTCGCGCAAGCACCTGCCATCACGGCTGGCGCGGCTGCGCGAACTGGACGGCCGCACCAGCGTGATGATCCGAGGCCAGGGCACCGAGTTCGACAGCCTGCGCGAGTACGTGCGCGGCGACGACGTGCGCTCGATCGACTGGCGCGCCACCGCTCGTCGGCGTGATCTGGTCGTGCGCACCTGGCGGCCCGAGCGCGACCGGCGCGTGGTGATCGTGATCGACACGGGCCGCACATCGGCGGCGCGCGTCGAGGACGAGCCGCGCCTGGACACCGCCTTCGAGGCGACCCTGCTGCTCGCCGCGCTGGCCGGCGGCGCGGGCGACCGTGTGGATGTACTCGCCTTCGACCGCCGGCGCCGTGCCCGGGTGCATGCCGCCTCCCGATCCGAGCTGCTCTCGCGCACCGTCGACGCCCTGGCGCCGATCGAGCCGGAGCTGCTGGAGACCGACTGGTCGGCCGTGCCGCAGGAGGTGCGCAGCCTGACGACGCAGCGCGCCCTGGTCGTGTTGCTGACGTCGATCGACTCGATCGGTGCCGCCGAGGGGATGCTGGATGTGCTGCCGCAGCTCACCCGCACGCACGCGGTCGTCGTCGCTGCGGTGACGGATCCGCAGCTGCGCGCGATGACGCAGGACCGCAGCGATCGCGGCGCCGTCTACCGCGCCGCCTCCGCCGAGCGTTCGCTCTCGGACGTCGCCCGCGTGGCCGCCGCCGTGCGCCGACTGGGCGGAGAGGTGGTCACCGCGACCCCGCACGAGCTGCCGCCCGCGCTGGCCGACCGGTACATCGCGATGAAGGCCGCTGGGCGGTTGTAGGTACCGCGGACGGCGAGCGAGCCCGCCGTCGCCCGGCGCCCGAATGGGGTGGTCGTGCCGCGGAGAGCCGCTTGTGTACTTTGTGCACATGAGTTTTGCTCTGCACTGGATCGTGGCCGGAATCGACCAAGGCGGAGAATCATGGGACGAAGACGAGGTGGTGGATCATGAAAAGACGCTTTGTCGTCATCGGCTCCGCTTCGCTCATTGTTCTCGTCGGTGCCGCGCTGATCGGTCAATCAGCCGTGGGCGCGGCCCCCGCACCGGTTCGAACGTTCCTCAGCCCCACGGAGAACGCCGATCCTGCGGACATCACGGCTGCCCACGAAGAGCGCATCGCGAACTTCCCTCCGGCCCAGCCCATCGACCCTGACGCCGTTTGGGCCACGGAACTTCAGGTGATCCGGACGGCACGACTCTTCGCCCAATCACCGATATCGATGGAAGACCACCTTTCGGACAGTGATCGCGCGAAACTTCCCGCGTCCGCTGTACTGGTCCGCTATGAGGAATTCGCACACGTCTTCCTGGAGGGCGGATCGGACCCGAGCATCAGCCCCGATCGCCCCGTGTGGGTGGTGGTGGTTCACGGCACGATCCGGGACGATTCCGCGCTCGTCGGAACGCCGATCGAAGACATCACGCACGACGTCTACACCGTCGTCTACGACGCGCCGACGGGCGATCTCATTCTGTACAGCTCGGGCGGCGACGCATTCGCGGCCGGCCTGAGAGAAAAGTCGACGATCGAGCACGAGTAGTCGGCTCCGGCGCTCCGCGCAGGCTAGCCGGCGAACACCCGCCGCGCCCCTGCGTCGAAACGTCCGAGGTCCCCCGTCTCCCCCGCGCGGCGCGCCCGTCCGCCGAGGACGATCACGTACGCGAGGAACGCGCCGAGCGCCAGCACCCCGATGCCGATCTTCACGGCGACCGGCAGGCTCGACGGCGTCACGAATCCCTCGATGATGCCCGAGACGAACAGCACAACGGCCAGCCCGACCGCAACGGTGAACATGCTGCGCGCGTCCTCCGCCAGCGCCTGGCCACGGGTGCGCGCTCCCGGCGCGATCCAGGCCCAGAAGATCCGCAGACCCGCTGCCGCCGCGAAGAAGACCGCGGTCAGCTCCAGCAGGCCGTGCGGGAGGATGTACTGGAAGAAGGTGTCGCCCTCGCCGTAGTGGAACATCAGGGCGGCCGAGGTGCCGAGGTTCTGGGCGTTGCCGGCGATGATGTAGGGCACGTAGACCCCGACGATGCCGAAGGCGATGCATTGCGCGGCGATCCAGGCGTTGTTGGTCCAGACCTGGCCGGTGAAGGACGCCGCGGGATTCTCGGAGTAGTAGTTCACGAAGTCCTGGCCCACGAACTGCTGCAACTGAGCGTCGTCGCCCATCTGCGCCAGGACCCGCGGGTCGTTCAGGATCCACGCCGCGTACAGCGCGGAGATCAGGATGGTCGCCATCGCGACGGCGAGCGCCAACCAGCGGATGCGGTAGAACGCGGCCGGCAGTGCGATGAACGCGAAACGGGCCACGCCGGAGAGTGCCTCGTCGGAGGTGCCGGTGAGTCGCAGCCGCGCCCGCGACAGATCAACGGCGAGCTTCGCGCCGACCGCGGTGGAACCGGCGGTCGAGGTGATCGCGGACAGGTCGGCGGAGGCGGACTGGTAGCGCTCGACGAGTTCGTCCGACTCGGCGCCGGTCAGCGTGCGCTTGCGCGCCAGCTCGGCGAGTCGCTGCCACTGCGCCGCGTGGGCGGCCGAAAACGCGTCGATGTCCATCTGCTTAGATGATAGCCATGGCCGCTCCGGACGCCGTGGTGCGCGTCGCTCGCGACAGCGCCGAACACGATGACACCGACGATCGCCTCGTCACCGGCGAGGCCGTTGCTCTCGACGTGGCGCCCACCCCGTACGTGCTGCGGGCCGCCGGCGCGATCATCGACCTGCTGCTCGCCGGCGGCCTCGCGTTCGGCTCGGTCTACCTGATCCAATGGCTGGCCGCGGGTGGCGGACTCGACGACGCCGCGCTGCAGGCGTTCTCGCTGGTCGGCATTGTGCTCTCGCTCGTGGTGCTGCCGATCGCGGTCGAGACCGCCACCCGCGGCCGGTCCCTCGGCAAGCTCGCCGTCGGTGCGCGCATCGTGCGCGACGACGGCGGCTCCATCTCGTTCCGTCACGCCCTCGTGCGCGGGCTGACCGGAATGCTGGAGCTGGTGATGACGATCGGCGGGCTCGCGGCCGTCGTCGGCCTGGTCAGCGCGCGGTCTCGACGCCTCGGCGACCTGTTGGCGGGCACGCACAGTCAGCTGGAACGGGTGCCGGCCCCTCGTCCGATCGAGCTCGCGGTTCCGGCCGAGTTGCTCGGCTGGTCGCGGACCGCGGATGTGGCGCGGATGCCGGAGCGGCTCTCGCGCCGCGTCGCCCAGTTCCTCGCTCAGGCGTCGGGGATGACTCCCGCGTCACGACAGCGACTCGCCGGCGAACTCGCCCGCGAGGTGTCGCTGCGCGTCTCGCCCGTGCCGGCCGTGCATCCCGAGACGTTCCTGCTCGCCGTCGCCGCCATCCGCCGCGAACGCGAGGCCACCGCCCTCGCCCTCCGTGGCCGACGCCGGGACGCGCTCGCCCCGGTTCTCGAGGCACTCCCCCACGGCTTCCCGCGGCGCTGACGCGCGACTGCGCCCGGTGACCCAGAAACCCTGGCTCCGGACGGGAATGCAGGGTGCGGGCGGGGATACAGGTTCCGAACGGAAATACAGGGCCGGGACGGAAATACAGGGCCGGGACGGAAATGAGGGCAGGACAAGCGGATGCGCACGGTAACTTCGCCGCGCACCCTGCATTTCCGACTCGGGCCGGCGCGGGCGCCCGGCTTCACCCGCGCAACCGGCGTCAGATCGACAGCGGGCTGTCGTCGGACGGCCGGTAGCGCAGGATGCTCCAGCCGTGCGGCACCGTGAGCCGGGAGTCGTGCTCCGCGCAGAGGTCGTAGCCGTGCGGATCCGCGACGGGGCTGAGCGGGCCGACGGCGACCAGCGAATCGGCGTAGTCGTAGGTCAGGGTGACCGCGGCGTCCGCCCGGCACCCCGTCCGCGAGCACTGCCGACCGATCATCGGCTCAGAATAGCAATCCGGTGAGCACCGCGAGCGAGGCGCCCGGGGCCGAGATCGAGCGAGGAACGCTGCGGCCGAGGCGCCGAGCTAGGCTGTCTGCATGCCACGCCCGCGCCGTCAATCCTCCCGAGCGACGGTCTCGGATCGGGGTCGCTCGCGCGACCGCCACGGGCGCGGGATCCGCGGTCAGGTCACCGGTCCGCATCTGCCGCCGCTGCGCACGCGCGTCGACTTCTTCGACCTCGCGGTCAGTTCGGCGATCGACTACCTCCGCGGCACCTGGCCCGACGAGCTGTCCGACCTCCGTGTCGACGTCGCCGCGACGCCGCCCGGCGAGCCCGGGCTGCGGGGCGAGCTGCGCGTCGCACGATGGCGAGTGGATCGCGCGGCGCGACGCATCACGCTGTACCGCGTGCCGATCGAGCGATTGAGCAAGCTGCACCGCAACGACGACTGGCATCAGCGGATGCTCATCGAGAGCTGCGTCTTCCGCGCGGTCGCCGAGTTGCTCGGTCGCGATCCGTGGGACATCTCACCGGACCGGTTCCGACACTTCTAGGCGCTAACGCGCGACGCGACTCCGCGACCGGTGACGAGGGACACCCTGGTACCGATCGAGGAGTGCCCGTTCCAGCCTCAGTGGTCGTAGACGGTCAGCTCCGAGGCGAGCGGGCTCGGCGGCAGAACGGGATACGACGCGAGTCGGCCTCCTTCCGCGATCGACACGGAGGCGTACAGCGCCCGATCGCTCGAGACGACCACCGCGTCCGATCCGATGACGAGGCTTACGGCCGTCGCCGGTGGGATCTGCTGGCTGCTGTCGCCGCTGCCCGAACTGACGGTCACCGTGGCTGTCTCCTGGCCGTCGTTGCGCAGGTGCAGCGTCGAGCCGGCGACGCCGGTGTTCGCGACGGAGAGCGGAGCCGTGTCGGCGCGGGATGAGACGAACCACGCGTAGTCGGTGCCCGCGTCGCCGGTCGAGGTCGAGCGACCGGCCGCGACGATCGGCTGGTCGGAGGAGAGCGAGATGCTGTAGCTCCCCGCCGCCAGACCGGCGAGGGGTACCTCGGTCGCCCGGCCCGCGGCGACGACCACCGAGGTCGCCGTGGCGACTCCGCTCGGGTCCTCGTTGCTCACGCGCACGGTCACCGTCGCATCGGTATCTCCCGGGGCGAGGATGCGCAGCACCGGAGAACCCGCGGTGCCCGTGCCGTCGTCGCTCGCCGTGACGGCGGTCGGCGACACGATGGTGAAGCCCGGGATCACGACCGAGGTCGACGGCGCCTCGGCCGGCCCGGTGACCTCGACGCCGACGGGCGTGAGTCCCGAGATCGCGCTGCTCTGCAGCGATGAAGCGACCTCGCCGCCGCGGGCGACCACGCGGATCACCGGCTGCTGCAGGTCGGGCGCGAGCCCGGCCAGCGGGATCATCCGCACCGTCGCGGCGGGCACAACGATGCCGGTCGAGCCCGCGGCGTCGACCGCGCCGTCCTCACCGTAGATCGTGAGGTCGACGGTCGCGCTCACCGCGGAGGCGTTGGTGAGCAGGAGCACGCTGGTGTTGCCGACGTCCGTCGAACCGGCCACGATCCAGCTGTCGGCCGCGGCCTCGCCGCAGGCGGACGCGGTCAGCCCGGCGAGCGTCTCGGTGCCGATCACCTGCGTGACGACGCCCGACGGTGTGGGCTGGGCGGCGTCGTCCGTCGCGGGGATCCGCAGCACGCGAGTCACTGTCGAGTCGCCGCCGAGATCGGGCTGAGCGAGCGAGGGGGTCTCGAACTCGACGGCACCGCCCGCGGTGCTCGCGGCCGTGCCTCGGATGACGCTCAGCGTCTCCGCGTCTCCGGCGTCGATGAATCCACCGGAGCAGACCAGTCGGCTGTCGGCCGGGGTCGGCGTGACGATCTCTCCCCCGGCGGCGGTGGTGGTGCTCGGGAACGAGATGAGGAACGGGACGGCGACCGCGACCGCCACCACAGCGAACCCGGCGACGCCGGACACGATCCTGACCAGCCGACGGCGGCGCGCGAACGGAGCGAGCCGCTCAGCTCGCGTCGTCGGGGCCGCGTTCGTCGCTTTCGCGGCCGCGTTCGTCGCGTTCGGGTCCGTCGGCGCCGCGTTCGTCGCGGTCGGGTCCGAGGGATTCGGCTTCGAGGGCATCGTGTTCTCCTGCGCGCCGGGGTCAGACATCGTCGCCCCCGTCGTCGAATTGTCCGGTCGCCTCCGCCGGTTCGTCGTCGATCCCCGCGACCGCGGCGCCCGAGCGGGTGCGCTCCAGCGAGAGCCCGGTGGGCACCGCGAGCAGCAGCGTGACCAGGAACACCACGAGCAATCCGGCGAGGTAGAGACCGCCGAACGGTCCGACCACACCGGTCGGCGGCTCGACCACGGCGACCGCGCTGTCGTCGGTCACCCGCCAGAGCAGTCCGTACGGGCTGTCGCCCGCCGAGGAGAAGAGGGCGTTGCCGTCCAGCGCCACGGCCGCACGGGCACGCACCTCGCCGGCGACGCCATCCGCCTCGGTCGTGGGGGCGAGCACCACGAAACGGACGCCGAGCGCGTCGAGTTCGGCCTTCAGGTCCATCCCGGTGCGGGAGGCCAGGTTGCCCGCGAGCACGTCGAGTTCCGTGTTGGAACGCGCGCCGCTCGCCACGAGGGTCGACTGCTCGTCCAGGGTGTCACCCGCGCCGCGGACGAGGTTGACCAGGATCCCGCCGTCGACCTGCGGTGTCAGCACGATGGTGCCGACGCGGGGGCTGTTGGCCGCCTCCGCCGCGACGTAGGCCGGCACCGCACGATCGGAGCTGCTCATCACGGCCGCCGTGCCCATCGGGAAGGCGACGGCCAGCGGAACGACGGCGAGGATCGCTGTCGCGGTGACCACGGCGCCGGCAGTGAGCCGCAGTTTCGGCAGGCTGGACAGGGTGATCGAGACGCAGACGACGAGCCCGAGCCAGTACAGGCTGAGGCCGGTGCCCGCCCAGACGCTCACCGTCTCGGCACCGGACGTGGTCAGCTGCAGCCCGCCGGCGGCGACCGCGGTGATCAGCCCGAGTGCAGCGATCCCGATGCCGCCGAGGGCGCGCAGATTGTCGGGCACGACGAGAGCGAACAGCGCGGCGAGCAGCAGCGGCAGCAGGCACACGAGGGTGGCGAACCCCGCGGCCGAGGAGGCGATGCCCAGCCCGCCCAGCACGTCGAGCCACCACGTGGGAAGCGCCGTCGGCACGCCCGCGAACAGCGCGACGATGTCGACCGGTTGCGACGCGAGCTGCACCCCGGGGTCCGCGAGTGCGGCGAGCGGATCGCCGTCCTGGAACCGCGCGAGCACAAGCGGGAAGAGCAGCACGGCGGCGGGGATGGGCATGCCGATGAAGCGACCGATCCGTCGCCCGGCCATCGCGAGCACCACGATCCAGATCAGCAGCAGCGGGATCGCCAGAACGGGCGCACACGCGGCGATCGCGGCCGCCAGCAGCGACGCGGTCGCCGAGGCCGACCAGGAGCGGTACGCGCCGAAGCCGGCGAAGAACAGCCACGGCAGCAGCACGTGCACGAGGATCGCGGCCGGGCGGCCCTCGGCCTGCGCGGCGAAGAAGGCGGGAGCGAGCGCCCACAGCAACGCGCCGAACGTTCGGGCGCCGGTGTTCGGCGTGATCCGGGCGATCATGAACCAGGCGCCCATCGCGGCGACGGGCAGCGCGACCAGATAGAGCAGAACGAGGATGTAGCTCGGCGCCCAGAACGTGAGGCTGCCGAGCACGGCGAGCACCGCCCCGAACGGGTCGGCCGCGCCGACGAATCCGACGCCGATGTCACGCCAGCCGTACGCCGCGTTGCGCCACAACTCCGCGACATCCGTCGAGAGCGGGAGGAGGCCCCCTCCGCTCACCGCCGAGGCGGCCACGAGGGGCGCGTAGAGCACGAGGCCGGCGAGCGCCGCGACCAGCACGACCCACACTCCGCCGCCGCCGAAGAAGCGCAGCGGATGCCGTTCACGCGCCGCCGTGACCCGGACGGCGTCGTGCCGCACCGAACGCATCTGGCGCACGGTCTCCAGCGGGATGCGCAGCCCGGCGATCGACTTCCAACCGACGTTCTTCGACGTTCGTAGCACCTTGCGGGCCCGCGACACCTTCGTGCCTCCGAACGCCACGATCAGACCGGCGAGGAGTTCGCCGCCGACGTAGCCCGGTTGCTTGCGCAGCAGTCGCACTACGGAGCGGCCGATCGCCAACGGTACGAGCGAGAGCCAGTGCACCAGCACGAGTGCCGTGTGCGCGTAGGAGAGACGGCGGTGCAGCTGCGCGACCCGGTGCTGGCGCGCACGCCGGCGTTCGCCGCTGCTGATGCGACGGCCGTCGATCCGCTCCAGACCGATCCGGGCGGTCGCGACGCGCGCCTCCGGCACCCGGCTGACGCGGTGCCCGGCGAGACGGGTGCGGATGCAGAAGTCGAGCGCGTCGTCCACGATGGGCAGCCCGGGGTCGAAGCCGCCGAGTTCCTCCCACAGGGCGTGCCGAACGAGCATGCCGCCCGCGGCGACGGCGAGCACATCGGGATTGGCATCGTGCTGACCCTGGTCGAGTTCGTCCTCGATCAGGTGCACGGTGGTTCCGTAGCGGGTCACGGACTCGCCGTAGCTGCGCATGTGATCGCGCCGCGTCCAGTCCATCTGCTTCGGGCCCGCCACGGCCACCGAGGGGGCGACCTCCACCGCGCCGAGCAGCGCGGCGAGCGCCCCCGGCTCCGGTGCGGAGTCCTGAGCGAGCAGCCAGAGCCACTCGTCCTCGCCCGCCGGCGGCTGCATCACGCGGACGGCGCGACCGATGGCCTGACCGAAGGTGAGTTGGTCGTTGGTCTGCACGAGCTGGGTCGGGGCGAACTTCGCGAACATGTCGGCGGTCGCGTCGCGGGAGGCGCTGTCGACTAGCACGACGGCGTCGGGCTGACGGGTCTGGGCGCGCAGCGCCTCGAGGGTTCGCTCGAGGTAGGGGGCGCCGTTACGCGCGACCAGGACCGCAGTTACTCGTGCATACATCGCCGACCACCCTAAGCGGGGAAGCTTGGAAGCCGGCTCCCCGCCCCGCCGTGTCGCGGGACCGGATGCACGAACGGACCGCCGACACCGAAGTGACGACGGCCCGCGGAAGGTACGTTCGGCCCGGCGAGCCGATTACGCGCGCTTGCGCAGCTTGCGACGCTCTCGTTCCGAGAGGCCGCCCCAGATGCCGAAGCGCTCGTCGTTCTGCAACGCGTACTCGAGGCACTGCGACCGGACCTCGCAGGAGGTGCAGATCTTCTTGGCCTCGCGCGTCGAGCCGCCCTTCTCCGGGAAGAACGCCTCCGGATCGGTCTGGGCGCAGAGGGAGTCGGCCTGCCACGCGAGCAGACCCGACTCGTCCGTGCTCGGCTCGTCGATGTCACGACGGACGCCGGGAACACCGAGGCGAACCGGGTCGACGAACCAGTCCTCTGGTACGCCGGAACGATATTCAGGAACTGCCATACCGTCTCCTACCCCGATGAACCGATGAAAGGCGAATCGCCCTCCAGTAATTACAGCGGTGTCATTCGCGGGAGTCAAGTCGAGGATCGTAAACCCTCAAGGCCCGGTGGAGAGTTCTTGACACACCGGCGTGTCGGATCCGTGACGCGGACCCGACCCGCCGGTCGAGGACTACTCGACAGCCGCCGCCTCGCGCGCCTGCCACGCGCTGGCGACCATGTCTTCCAGCGTGTGTCGCATCCGCCACCCCAGATCGCGGGCGGCGCCCTCCCCCGACGCGACGATCCGCGCCGGGTCGCCGGCGCGGCGCGGCGCGATCTCGGGCTCGAAGGCGATTCCGGTTCCCGCCGCGATCGCGCGCATGATGTCGCCCACGGAGGCGCCGGATCCGCTGCCCAGGTTGTAGACGGGGTCGATCGGCTCGCCGGCGACCAGACGGCGCGCCGCGGCGACGTGGGCCAGTGCGAGGTCGGCGACGTGGATGTAATCGCGAACGCAGGTGCCGTCGGGTGTGGGGTAGTCGACCCCGTTGATCCGCGGGGTGCGACCGTCCAGCAGGGCGTCGAACACCAGCGGGAAGAGGTTGTGCGGGCTGGTGTCGTAGACGTCGGGGTAGCCGGAGCCGACGACGTTGAAGTAGCGCAGCGAAGCATGACGCATGCCGAAGGCGCGCCCGGCATCCGCGAGCAGCCACTCGCCGATCAGTTTGGTCTCGCCGTACGGCGACTCGGGAGCCTTCGGCGTCTCCTCCGTCACCAGGTCGACGTCGACGTTGCCATAGACGGCGGCGGAGGAGGAGAACACGATGTCGCGCACTCCCGCCCGCTGCATCGCCGCGAGCACACGGGTGGTGCCCGTGACGTTCTGCTCGTAGCAGTGCAGGGGTCGCTGCACGGAGACGCCGGCGTACTTGTAGCCGGCGACGTGCACCACCCCTTCGATGTCGTTCTCGGCGAAGACGCGATCCAGCAGCGCCTCATCGAGGATCGAGCCCTCGTAGAACGGCACACCCTCCGAGAGGAATGCCGCGTGCCCAGTGGACAGATCGTCGATGACGACGGGCGGGATGCCTTGCTCGGCGAACGCGCGAACCACGTGCGTGCCGATGTAGCCCGCTCCTCCGGTGACCAACCACGACATAGGGGTACTCCGTTTCCATTCGGGGACGCGCCCACCCTACCGACTCGATGTTTCCTGCGAGGGACCCCTCCTGCACGCGAGGGCGCCGCGGGCGCGGGCGCCCTCGCGTGCTGCGCGGGTCCGTCGCGGGTGGCAGGAGCTGCATGTTGGGCGATATGCTGCCAGGCATGTTGAGGAGTGTCGCCCTGATCGCGTTGCCGGAGCTCGCGCCGTTCGAGTTCGGAGTCGTCTGCGAGGTGTTCGGCGTGGACCGCCGCGACCACGGCGGGCCGGAGTTCGACCTGACGATCGTCACGCCGCATCCCGGGCCGGTGCGCACGAGCCTCGGCTTCGAGATGACCATCGAGAACGACCTGTCGGCTGCGGAGACCGCCGACCTGATCGCCGTGCCGGCGCACACCCGCGGCCCGGTGGATCCGGACGTGATCGCCCTGCTGCGACGCGCGCACCAGCGCGGAGCGTGGATCCTCAGCGTCTGCAGCGGCTCTTTCACGCTCGCGCAGGCCGGCATCCTCGACGGCCGCCGTGCGACGACGCACTGGATGCACGCGGACGAGTTGGCCCGGCGCTTCCCGGCCGTCGAGGTCGACCCCGACGTTCTGTTCGTGCAAGACGGCACGATCGTGACCAGCGCCGGAACCGCGGCCGGCATCGACGCCTGCCTGCACATCGTGCGCACCGAACTCGGCGCGGCCGCCGCCAACGTGATCGCACGCCGGATGGTCGTGCCCCCGCAGCGGCACGGCGGTCAGGCCCAATACGTGCAGTCGCCGGTGCCCGCGGTGCGCGCGGACTCCTTCGCCGAGGTGACCCAGTGGATGCTGGAGAACCTCGACCGCGACCTCAGCGTCGACCAGCTGGCGCGGCGCGCGCTGATGTCGCCGCGCACCTTCGCCCGCCGATTCCGCGCCGACCTGGGCACAACGCCGGCCGCCTGGCTGAACCGCCAGCGACTCCTCCGCGCGCAGCAGCTGCTGGAGCAGAGCGACCTGCCGCTGGAATCGATCGCCGCGGAGGTCGGTTTCGGCACGGCCGCGGTGATGCGACACCACTTCGTCCGGGTGCTGCAGGTGACCCCGGTCGCCTACCGCCGCTCGTTCAGCTGCACTCCGATGAAGTCGGCGGACGCGGTGGCGTGAGATCAGCGGGCCTTCGAGATTCGCATCTACGGACGAGATCCACGGCCGCGGCGGCGCATCCCGTCCGCAGGAGCGAATCTCGCGAAATTTCGCGACGAGTCAGACGGTCGCGATGAAGAGGGTGCCGTGGCCCGTGATCGTGAGCGCGCCTTCGTCGGGAGTGATGAAGACGCTCTCGCCGCGCGCGAGCGTCGCCGCGGAGTGCGCGCCGACGATCGACAGCGTGCCGGCCGTCGCGATCGCGATGGCCGGACCCGTGATCGTCAGGCTCGAGGCCGCCGACTCCTCGCCGGCGCGCTCGACGACGGCGAGCACGAAGTCGGGCACGTCGGGGCGGTAGAGCCGGACGCCGTGGCCGATCGACTCCGGTTGCAGGTAGGGCACCGGCACCGGCGTGAATTCGAGTACGTCCAGCAGCTCCGGCACGTCGATGTGCTTCGGAGTGAGCCCGCCGCGGAGCACGTTGTCGGAGGCTGCCATCAGCTCGACGCCGGTGCCGCGCAGGTAGGCGTGGATGTTGCCGGCCGGCAGGTAGAGCACTTCGCCGCGACGCAGCCGCACCCGATTCAGCAGCACCGAGATCACCACCCCCGGGTCCCCCGGGTACTCGCGCTGCAGGTCGAGCACGGTGCCGTAGGTGAGCGAGTGCGTCTCGCCGCCCGCCGCCTCCGCGACGGCCGTGACGAGTTCGATCAGCGCGGCGATCACGGCACGGTCGCCCGTCTCGAGCAGCCACTGCACCGTGCCGGCGAGCGCCTCCTCGGTCGGGCCGCTGAGGTGGTTGCGCAGTTCGAGCAGCGGCTCCACGTCCAGGCCCGCCGACTCCGCACGCTGGATGGTCTCGGCGACGATCGTCCGCGTCGGCTCGATCTCGCGGAAGCCGCACAGGGCATCGAAGGTGTCGGTGAGGGCGAAGATCAGCTCCGGCTTGTGGAACGGGTCCTTGTAGTTGCGCGTTCCTGCGTCCCGGGGCACGCCGGCGGCGTCCTCGTCGAGGAAGCGGCGGCGGGCCACCTCGCTGGACGGATGCGCCTGCAGCGAAAGCGGACCGCCCGCCGCCAGGATCTTCAAGAGGAAGGGCAGCCGCGGCGCTCCCGAGATCGGGTCGACCGATCCGTACGCGTTCGCGAGTGTCAGCTCCGGATCCGCCGCGATCCAGTCGACCAAGGTGCCGGCGCCGATGGTCGGGTCGTCGATCCGAGAGGGCGAGCCGGGATGCGCGCCGAGCCAGAGCTCGGCCTCCGGGCCACCGGAAGGTGTCGTACCCAGGGCGTCCGAGATGCCGGTGCGAGCGCCCCACGCGTAGTCGCGAGGGGTGTTGCTGATCGACGTGAACACGGGATGCCGCCTTCCGGGTCGTGAAGCAGCCGCCAGAGGACGGTGCGGCGCCGGGTGCGGGCACCAGGCATGACGGTAGCAGCGATCTACAAATCCGCGCGGCGGCCATGGCGCGCCGTTGGTGCGAATCGGCAAGTGATTCGGCGCCTCCTGCACCCCCTTCTTAGGCTCGGAAGGCCCGCAGATCATGGGCGCCTGCACGAGCAATGGAGCTGGAACAACGATGGAGCACACCCCCGACTTCGAACCGATCGCCGCCGACTTCTACGGCTACGAGAACGCCCTCGGCGCCGAGGAGAAGGCGCTGCTGGCCGGCCTGCGCGCCCACCTGGAGGCCGAGGTGAAGCCCATCGTGAACGAGTATTGGGAGCGCGCCGAATTCCCATCGCAGCTCATCCCCGGACTGCACGCCACCGGCGCGATCGGCCTCTCGTGGCCCGAGACCCAGCCGTTCGAGAACTCGGCCGTGTTCCGCGGCTGGGTCGCCCTCGAACTCGGGCGCATCGACGCCGGGATCGCGACGTACGTCGGCGTGCAGAACGGTCTGGTCATGGGCGCGATCGGCGTGACCGGCTCACCGGAGCAGCGTGCCGAATGGCTGCCGAAGCTCGCCTCCGGCGAGGTGATCGGCGCGTTCGGGCTCACCGAGCCGCAATCGGGCTCGGACTCCGCGCAGGGGCTGCGCACCACTGCGCGGCGTGAGGGCGACTCCTGGATCCTGGACGGTGCCAAGCGCTGGATCGGCAACGCCACCTTCAGCGACATCACGATCATCTGGGCGAAGGATGTCGCCGACGGCCAGGTGAAGGGCTTCATCGTGCCCAATGCGACGCCCGGATTCTCCGCGACGAAGATCGAAGGAAAGCAGGCCCTGCGATCGGTGCAGAACGCCGACATCGTGCTCGAGGGCGTCGTCGTCCCCGAGTCGCTGCGGCTGCAGGGCGCGAACTCGTTCCGCGACACCGCGAAGGTGCTCCGGCTCACCCGAGCGGAGGTGGCCTGGCAGGCCGTGGGGGTCGCGATCGGCGCGTACGACGCCGCCCTGGCGTACGCGAAGCAGCGGATCCAGTTCGGCAAGCCGATCGCGCAGCACCAGCTCGTGCAGGACCACCTGGTGCGGGCGATCGGAAATATCACAGCGAGCATCGGGATGTGCACCCGGGTCTCGCAGATGCTCGACGACGACGAGCAGCGCGACGAGCACTCGGCTCTGGCGAAGGCGTTCGCGACCGCGCGGATGCGCGAGACGGTGGCGTGGTGCCGCGAGCTGATGGGAGGCAACGGCATCGTGCTCGAATACGACGTCGCCCGCTTCTTTGCCGACGCCGAGGCGCTCTACTCCTACGAGGGCACGCGCGAGATGAACACCCTCATCGTGGGCCGATCGATCACCGGGCTGCCCGCCTTCGTGTGACCGCCGCCGAGAAGGGTTGTCACTTCGTCCGCTCCCTACCGACAAAGTGACAACCCTTCGTTCGAGGGCGGCCGCCTGAGCAAAACTGAACGGCGGGGGCCGAAAGGCTGGGCATCCGCCGCTGTCGGCTCGATTCGGGGTTCGCAAGAGCGCGCCGCGGATACCCTGAGAGCCATGGCGCTGCTGCATCCCGCGGCGCGGGAACCCTTGACGAAGCCGATCCCCGCACTCGTGCGGCGGATCCGGGCGATCGCTCCGTTGCACCTCGCTTCGCTCGTCTTCTTCGTCGCGTTCGCCGGTCAGGCCGTGCGCAATCTGGTGGACTGGGCCGGCTTCGCCGTGGTCGTGCTCGCCCTCTTCGCCGTGACCCTGATCCGCCTCGGCCCGGTCGCCGGCGCCGGTTCCCTCCTGCGCAGCGTGCCGCGGTCGCTGCTGCTCTTCGTCGCGCTGTCCGCGGCCTCGATCGCGTGGTCGCAGTACCCCACCGCGAGCGTGCTGGGCGTCGCGATCCAGGTCGTCACCGCCCTGACGGGGGTGCTGCTCGCCTCGGCGCTCGGCTGGTCCTCGCTGCTCGAAGCTCTCTGGCGCGCCGTGACCTGGATCTGCGGACTCTCGCTCGGATTCGAACTCGTCGTCAGCCTCGTGATCGGCCACCCGGTGCTGCCGCCGGTGCTGCCCGCGGACGGCCAGCCCGCGTCCTACTACTGGTCGGCCGATCAGCTACTGGTCGGCGGCCCGATCCAGGGCATCGTCGGCAACCGCAACCTGCTCGCCTTCGTGGCGCTGCTCGGCCTGATCGTGGCCGGCCTGAGGATGTTCGAACACGCGCGCGGTCGACTCAACGCTCTCGTGTGGACCGCCGTGTTCCTGCTCTGCATCGGGCTCACCCGCTCCGCCACCGTGGTGCTGGCCGTCGTCGCGCTGCTCGCCGTGGTCGCCGTGCTCCTCGCCGTCCGCTACCTGCCCTGGCGGCTGCGGCGGCTGCTGTACCCGGGCGGAGCGGCTCTGCTGCTGGCCCTGGTCAGCTACGCGGTGATCCACTCCGCGACGATCTTCTCGCTCGTCGGCCGCGACGACGACATGTCGGGCCGCGCCGAGATCTGGTCGAAGGTGCTGCACCTCGCCGCCGAGCATCCGGTGCTCGGTTGGGGCTGGGTCAGTTACTGGGTGCCGTGGGTCGAGCCGTTCAAGGGCCTGGTCGTGATCGATCACACCCCGTACTTCCAGGCGCACAACGCGCTGCTGGACATCCTGATGCAGCTGGGGGCCGTCGGCGCGATCGCCGCCATCGCCGTCGCGGGCTGGGCGTCCTCCCGCGCCTGGCGCATCGCGGTCGCTCCCGTCGACGCGCTCGGTCGACCGGCGGCGTATCGGGCCCGGACCCTCGCCCCCGTGCTGCTGCTCGGTGCGCTGCTGATCCAGAGCCTCACCGAGTCGAGGCTGTTGATCGAGGGCAACTGGCTGCTGCTCGTCGTGCTCTGCGTGCTGGTGAAGCGCGATTCGCCGCCCAGTGGCAGCACTCGGCTGACGCAGCGCCCGCCGCGTGAAGCCCGGGAGCAGAAGGCCGAGCGCGTGCCGCTGTCGCCTCTATAGGCTGGCCTGCATGACCCGTCGCGCCCCCGTGTCCGCCCCCGAGGCACTCGGAGTCGCCGTGCTGACGCTCGCATTCGCCGGTCAGGCGCTGCGCAATCTGGTCGGGTGGTGGGGATACGCGGCCGTTGTGGCGGTGCTGCTCGGATTCACGATCGCCGCCCTGGCCCGCGCGCGGCCGCGGCTGCGCTGGAGCAACACTCCCAAGGCCCTCGTCGGCTTCCTGGTCGTGGCGGTGCTCTCGATCGCCTGGTCGTTCTATCCAGGCGCCTCCGCGCTCGGGGTCGCGGCGACCCTGGCGACCACGGCCGCCGGCGCGATGCTCGCGTACACGCTCGACTGGGATCAGTTCGTCCGCGCGATGGGCCGCGCGCTGCGGATCACGGTCGGCGCATCGCTCCTGTTCGAGCTCGTCGTCGCCGTCTTCGTGCGCCAGCCGGTATTGCCGCCGTGGATCGGCGCGCCGGCCGGTACCACCCCGGATGCGTTCTACTGGACCCTGGGCGAGCTGTTCACCGGGGGCCCGATCCAGGGCGTCGTGGGCAATCGCAATCTGCTCGGCTTCGTCGCCCTGCTGGGCCTCGTTGTGGTTCTCGTGGAGCTGGTCGCGGGTCTGCTGCGTCGACGCGGCGCGATCGTGTGGGCCGTCGTCTTCGCCGCGACGCTGCTGCTGACACGTTCGAGCACCGTCTGGCTGTGTCTGGTGGCGGTCGCGGCCACCGCCGTCTTCGTGCTCTGGGCGCGCCGCGTCGGTGAGAACCGACGCCGTCCGGTCTACATCACGGCCCTGGCGCTCGGCGTCGCCCTGCTGGTCGTCCTGCTCACGGCGCGGGATGCGGTCTTCGCCGTGCTCGGGCGCAGCGAGGACGCGACCGGTCGGCTCGACATCTGGCGCTCGGTCTGGGCGCTCGCCGAACAGCGTCCGGTCGCCGGCTGGGGCTGGGTGAGCTACTGGGTCCCCTGGGCGGCTCCGTTCGACTCGCTCGCCGAGCGCAAGGGCGTGCTGTACCTGCAGGCTCACAACGCCTGGCTCGACGTCTGGTTCCAGCTCGGCATCATCGGTTTGGTCTTCTTCGTCGCTCTGGCCGTCTCGGCACTGTGGCGCTCCTGGTTCCTGGCCGTCGACCGTCCGCGCCGCAGCGCGAGCGCCGTCCTGCCCTACCGGATCGCCACGGTCGCGCCCGTGCTCATCCTCGCGGCGCTGCTCGCGCAATCGATCGCCGAGAGCCGCATCCTGACCGAGTCCGGTTGGATGCTGCTCGCCGCCTTCGCGCTGAAGACGAAGAGCCGCCCCGAGAACACAACCGCCGAGCTCGTCGACGCGGCATCGCCGCGCCGTGCGACGGTCGGGCGGTGAGCCGACCGGGCTCCATCGTCGGCGACGCGGTGCTGGCCAGCATCGGCTCGCCCCGGTTCGCCGCCGCCTTCGCGCAGCTGACCATCGGCACCATCTTCTGCGCGCCGGCCGTGCGCGGGCTGATCGGCTGGCCCGGCTACATCGCCGCGATCTGCGGCCTCGCCGTGCTCGCCGCCGCCGCGCTGCTGCTGCGCCGATCGCAACTGGACTGGCACGGCCTGCTGCCGTTGAGCCTGCTGATCTTCCTCGGCTGGAGCGCGTCGAGCGTGATCTGGAGCGGCTACCAGTGGGCGACCATCGCGGGGGTCGCCTACCAGTTCGGCATCGCCTTCCTGGCGGTGACCGTCGCTCTCACTCGCGACATCATTCAGATCGTGCGCACCGTCGGTGACGTCCTGCGCCTGGTGCTCGGCCTGTCGATCGCAGTGGAGATCCTCGCGGGAGTCCTGATCGACCGGCCGATCGGATTCCTCCAGGTGCAGGGCCTGCTCGCGGCCGGCGGACCGATCCAGGGCATCGCCGGCACCCGGAACCAACTCGGCCTGCTCTGCTTGATCGCGCTGGCGACGTTCGTGGTGGAGCTGCTGACCAAGTCGGTGCCGCGCGGCCTCGCCGCGACCTCGATCATCGCGGCGTCGACCACCCTGCTGTTCACGCGATCCGCCGTCAGCCTCGGCGTGCTCGCCGTCGCGCTGGTCGTCGCCGTCGGACTGCGCTGGGTGCGCCGCGCGACCGCGCAGCAGCGCCGGAGCCGGCAGATCGTGACGGTGGTGGTCACGGTGGTCGCGCTGGGTGCCGCCTGGATCCTCCGGGGTCGACTGATCGATCTGTTGAACGCGGGTAGCGAGTTCGAGTACCGGATCGTGCTCTGGCAACGGCTGTGGCAGATGTCACCCGACTCCCCCATCCTCGGCCGCGGTTGGATCGGGTTGTGGCGCCCCGAGCTGTATCCGTTCAACGCGATCGACTTCCTCTCGGGCCGACCGCACGCGTCCGCGCTGAACGCGCTGTTCGACGTGGTGCTGCAACTGGGCCTCGTGGGAGCCGTGGTCTTCATCGTCCTGGTCGGCCTGGCGCTCGTGCGCAGCTGGCTGATCGCGACGGAACGCAAGGCCGTTGTGCACGTGTGGCCCGTGCTGATCCTGGCGGTACTGGTCGCGACCAGCTTCGCTGAGAGTTCGATCCTCGTGGACGCCGGCTGGCTGCTGCTGGTGATCTGTTCCCTCCGCGCGGCGCAGGGACTCAGCTGGCGCCGGATGCTCAGCCCGGCGTTCTGAGCCGTCGGCGCTGCGATGCCCGTCACCGAAACGACGACCCCCTGGTCGGGCTGCTATCGGCGGTGCAGCGTCGCCGCGACGGAGCGGAACACCGCGCGATGCTCGGCGATGCAGCGCTCCCAGGTGAATTCGGCCGCGCGGGCGATCCCGGCGGGCCCGAGCTCGTCTCGGCGCTCGATGGCCTCGAGGATGCCCGCGGCGATCGAGGCCGGATCCGTGGGCTCGAAGTAGACAGCCGCATCCGCGCAGATCTCGGGGAGCGAGCCCGCACGCGAAGCCGCGACGGGGCAGCCGGACGCCATCGCCTCGATCGGCGGGAAGCCGAAGCCCTCGTACAGGCTCGGGAACGCCAGCGCGGCGGCCTCCCGGTACAGCTGGGCCAGCTCGTCCGCCGAGACGAGGCCCCGCCAGTCCACGAAGTCGGGCAGCGCGCCGAGGGTGTCCAGGTTGCCGCCCGTGAGCACGAGCCGCAGCTCGGGGCGCGTGCGCCGCACGATCGCCATCGCCTCGAACAGACGCGCGTGGTTCTTGTGCGGCCACGCGCGCGCCGGGTAGAGCACGAAGTCGCCCCGCGCGCCGAGGTTCGGCGTGAACCGTTCGGTGTCCACGCCGAGGTGCGCCACGAAGATCCGCTCCTCGGGGATGCCCAGCAGCGCCACGATCCGCTGCTTGGTGAAGTCGCTGATCGTGATGATCGCGTCCGCGCGCCGAGCGGTGGCCTCGTAGGCGAAGCGGCGGAAGAGCCGTTCGACCCGAGGGAAGAGCTCCGGCAGGTCGCGGTGCTGCAGATCGAAGATCATCTGCACGAAGCCCTGTTTCCGTGACGGATAGGGCAGCGGCACCGTGAACGGGAAGTAGAGGATCTCGCCGCGACCGAGAGCGCGCCGCAGTCGAGGCGTGCGACGGATCGCTTGCAGCATGCCGATCGCGCGCCGCTTGTGCCCGGCGCCGCTGGTGACGCCGGCCGCGACGAGTTCGGGAGCGGCCTCGCTGAAGCCGCGCGCCGTCTCCGGGACGAGGGCCCGGACGCGGAGGGTGTCGTCGGCCAGCAGGCGCGTGAGCGCGCGGGCGTACGTCTCGCCGCCGCCCATCCCGCCGGGATCGACGGTGAGCATGGCGAGGGTGACCGAGGTCGTCGAGGTCATGGCGGCCGATCTGTTGCGGGACCGGCCCAGGATAACCGGCCCCGGATGACCGGCCCCGGATGACCGGCCCCGGATGACGGGCCCAGGATGACCGGCCGAGGATGACCGGCCGAGGATGACCGGCCCGCAGCGCGCGATCCGGCACGCCGACGATGCCGCCGGGCGGGCTTCGGAAGGGGAATGGGTATGATGAGGGCCGCTATAACACCATGCAGCACAATTTTGAACGAAACGAAACGGACGTGCACGTGCCCCGCGCTTTGATCACCGGCATCACCGGCCAAGACGGTCTCTACCTCGCCGAACTCCTGCTCTCCAAGGGATACGAGGTGTTCGGCCTCATCCGTGGGCAGAACAACCCCAAGTTCGACCTGGTCCGTCGCACCGTTCCCGAGGTCACGCTGCTCACCGGCGACCTGACCGACGTCTCCAGCCTGGTCCGTGTGCTCGCCGTCGCGCAGCCCGACGAGGTCTACAACCTGGGCGCGATCTCCTTCGTCGCCTACTCGTGGGAGAACGCGTCGCTCACCACCGACGTCACCGGCAAGGGTGTGCTGAACATCCTCGAAGCGGTGCGCCTGTACGCCGGCAACGACATGTCGAAGGTGAAGTTCTACCAGGCGTCCTCCTCCGAGATGTACGGCAAGGTGCAGCAGGTCCCGCAGAGCGAGGAGACGCTGCTGTGGCCGCGCTCCCCCTACGGCGTCGCGAAGGTGTTCGGTCACTACATGACCATCAACTACCGCGAGTCCTACGACATGCACGCCTCCTCCGGCATCCTGTTCAACCACGAGTCGCCCCGCCGCGGCCCGGAGTTCGTGACCCGCAAGATCAGCCTCGCCGTCGCCCGGATCAAGCTGGGTCTGCAGGAGCACATCGAGCTGGGCAACCTCGACGCCAAGCGCGACTGGGGCTTCGCCGGCGACTACGTCGACGCCATGTGGCGCATGCTGCAGCAGCCCGCGGGCGACGACTACGTCGTCGCGACCGGCGAGACCCACGAGATCCGTGAGTACCTCGACATCGCCTTCAACCACGTCGGCATCGAGGACTGGGCTCCCTACGTGAAGCAGAACCCGGCCTTCATGCGTCCGGCCGAGGTCGACCTGCTCATCGGCGACCCGGCCAAGGCCAAGAGCGTGCTCGGCTGGGAGCCGAAGGTCTCCTTCCCCGAGCTGGTCGCGATGATGGTCGAGAACGACCTCGCCGAGCAGTCGGCGCTGATCAAATAGCATGCCCGTCGCTCTCGTCACCGGCGCGAGCGGCCAGGACGGCTCCTACCTCGTCGAGCGCCTGCTCGAGGAGGGTTGGGACATCCACGCCCTGGTCCGCGACAGCGACAACCGCCTTCCCGACGGCGTCGTCCGGTTCGAGGGCGACCTCAACGACCCGGAGCGGCTCGGCGCCATCGTCGCCGAGTCCGCTCCGGACACCGTCTTCCACCTCGCCGGGATCTCCTCCGTCGCCCTCTCCTGGCAGCAGCCGGTGATGACGGCGCAGGTCACCGGCGTCGCCGTGGCCGCGCTGCTGGAAGCCGCGCTCACGCTGCAGGAGGACGCGGGCCGGCCGGTGCGCTTCGTGCAGGCCTCCAGCTCCGAGATCTTCGGAGCCGCCACACAGATCCCGCAGACCGAGAACACCCCGATCCGGCCGATCTCGCCGTACGGAGCCGCGAAAGCGTTCGCCCACCACCTGGTCGGCGTCTACCGCGGCCGCGGCCTGCACGCCTCGACCGCGATCCTGTACAACCACGAATCGCCGCGGCGCCCCGACACGTTCGTGACCCGCAAGATCACTGCCGGAGTCGCCGCGATCGCCGCCGGCCGCGCCTCGGAACTCTCCCTCGGCAACCTCGACGTCAAACGCGACTGGGGCTGGGCGCCCGACTACGTCGACGCGCTCGTGCGCGCCGCCGCCGCCGACACCGCCGACGACTACATCGTCGCGACCGGCGTCTCGCACACCGTCCGCGACTTCGTCGCCGCAGCGTTCACCGCGGCCGGCATCCAGAACTGGGAAGGCCTGGTCACCCTCGACCCGCGCTTCGCCCGCCCCGTCGACGCCCCCGAGATGCGCGGCGACCCCAGCCACGCGGAGGCCGCGCTCGGCTGGCGCCCGACCGTCGGCTTCGACGAACTCGTCGCGCGGATGTACGAGCACGACGCTCAGTTGATCTCGGGCGAATGACCCGTCCCACCTCCTCCCGGCCCCCGTGGAGGTGGGTGCGTACAATGGTGAGGTTGCCGACCGGCAACGCGAGCACGGGAGTTCGATGAGCAGCACGAACGCAACGATCACAACGGCCGCTGAACGCGCCGAAGCGATCGCCGCCGAACCGTTCCACCGCAGCGGATCGCAGCAGGAACTCGGGACGTCGAAGGGCTTCATCGCCGCACTGGCCGAGGTCTTCCGCCACCGGGAGCTGCTCAAGCTCCTCGTGAACCGCGAGCTGAAGCAGCGCTACAAGGACTCGAGCCTCGGCTTCCTCTGGACCCTGATCCGCCCGCTGGTGATGCTGGCGATCTACTACGTCGCGATCGGCCAGTTCCTCTCGGCCGCCCGGAACGTTCCCGAGTTCGCGATCTTCGTCTTCTCCGGCCTCACCATCTGGGGCCTCTTCGCCGAGATCGTCAGCGCGGGAACCGTTTCCATCCTGGGCAACGGCGGCCTGATCAAGAAGGTCTACCTGCCGAGGGAGATCTTCCCCATCGCGACCATCGGCTCCGCCTTGGTCAACTTCGCCGTGCAGTTCCTGGTGCTGATCATCGGCGCCGTGCTGCTCGGCGGCGTGGCCATCAGCTGGAATCTGCTCTACATCCCCGCTGCGATCGCGGTGGTGCTGATCTACGGCCTCGCCCTCGCTCTCGCTCTCTCGGCATTGAACGTGTACCTGCGCGACGTGCAGTTCCTGGTCGACGTCGGGATGCAGATCTTCTTCTGGGTCTCGCCCATCGTCTACGCCTGGGCGTTCGTGGCGAACGCGCTGCCGGGCTGGGCTGCGCAGCTCTATCTGCTCAATCCGATGACGAACGCCGTGCTCGCCTTCCAGCGTGCGATCTGGTCCGCCGGGTCCGAGACCGTGAACCTCGGCACCGCCGCCGAGCCGAACATGGTGGCGCCGCAGCCGTGGCCCGGACACATGGAGCTGCGTCTGCTCGTCATCTTCCTCGTCGGGGTGGGGCTGGTGTGGATCGCGCACCGCATCTTCCGCCGCCTCGAGGGCAACTTCGCCCAGGAGATCTAAGACCATGACCACCGAGACCGCTCCGGTTCAGGACGTCACCCTGCCGACGATCATCCGCGTCACCGACGCCTCGAAGCGCTTCGTCCTGCGCAAGGACAAGAGCATCAAGGAACGCCTGGTGAACTTCGGCCGCGGTCGCCAGCACCGCGACGACTTCTGGGCGCTGCGCGACGTGAACATCGAGATCCCGCTCGGCTCGACCGTGGGCCTCATCGGCGCCAACGGCTCCGGCAAGAGCACGCTGCTCAAGCTCATCGGCGGCATCATCCAGCCCACGAGCGGCAGCGTCGAGCGCCGCGGCCGCCTCGCCGCGCTGCTCGAACTCGGCGCCGGCTTCCATCCCGACCTGACCGGTCGCGAGAACGTCTTCCTGAACGGCTCGATCCTGGGGCTGTCCCGCAAGGAGTTGGAGCAGAAGTTCGACTCGATCGTCGAGTTCTCCGAGATCGCCGACTTCATCGACACCCAGGTGAAGTTCTACTCGTCCGGTATGTACGTGCGCTTGGCCTTCGCGATCGCGATCCACACGGACCCCGACCTGCTTCTCGTCGACGAGGTGCTGGCGGTCGGCGACGAACCGTTCCAGCGCAAGTGCATGGACCGCATCCGCGCGTTCCAGCGCGCGGGCAAGACGATCGTGCTGGTCACACATTCACTCGAGCAGGTCGGCGAACTGTGCGACCGCACCATCGTGCTCGAGCACGGCAATGTCATCTACGACGGTGAGACCGCGCGCGGGCTCGAGGTGCTGCGCGACGGCTTCGAGTCGTCGCGTCAGGAACGCGTCGAGCGCGAGATCGCGGAGGCCGAGGAAGCGGGCGAGGAGCCCGAGACGATCATCCCCGCCGAGATCGAAGGCGTCTGGGTCAGCGGCGGCACGGTCGATGTCGAGGGCACCCGGCACATCCACGCCGGCGACGACGTCGAGGTCGCGATCAAGATCCGTACGCTCGGGGTCCCGATGGAGGACTGGTTCGTGGGGATGGGCGTCGACACGCCCTTGGGCCAGGTCGTGTTCGGCACGAACACCGACCGGCTCGGCCTGAACCCGCCCGCCCTCGACGGCTCGACGGTGATCACCTTCGCGTTGCCCGATCTGCACCTCGGCGCGGGCACCTACGCCATCCACGCGTCGATCTCGACGCACACGATCGGCGAATTCGCCCGCACTCCCGTCGCCGCTCGTTTCACGGTTCCGCGCGACAACAAGAACGTCGGCGTGATCGACATCCGGGCGTCGGCCGTGGTCGGCTGATCCCGTGCCACCCGTCGCCCGCGTCCGACTTCTGATCGACGCGACACCGCTCGCCGCGACCCGGCTGACCGGCGTAGCCCGCGTGTTGCTCGCCACACTCCGGGCGCTGGACGACGACGCGTTCGCCGCGCGTGCCGACGTCGTCCTGCTGGTGCCGCGCGACGAGGTCGCTGCCGTGCGCCGCTTCGGCTTCACGCGGCTGCGCGTGCGCTCCATCCCGATGCCGCATCAGGCCTGGAGCCTGCTCTCGCGCACCCCCGTGCCGATCGACCTCCTCCTCGGGCGCGGTGTGTACTTCTTCCCGAACTTCCGCAACTGGGCCCTGAGCCGCTCCTCGGGCATCACCTTCGTCCACGATGCCTGCTACGCCGTGTACCCGAACCTGGTGCCCATGGCCCGGCGGCGGTTCCTGCAGGCGAACGTCGGACGCTGGCTCCGCCGCTCCGATCTGGTCGCGACGGGAACGCCGTCGGCGGCCGCCGAGTTGGAGAGCCCGATCGGGGTCGCACGCGAACGCATCCGGGTGCTGCCGACGACGGTCGATGCGGCGCTGTTCCGCCCGACGTCGGACTCCGCCGTCGCGGCGGTTCGGGAACGGCATCGCCTGGGTCGTTACCTGCTCTTCCTCGGCTCGATCGAACCGCGCAAGAACATCGCGGCCCTGGTCCGCGCGTATGCCGCCGCCGACCGTCCGGACGGGCACACCCTTCTGCTCGTCGGCGGCGACGGCTGGGATAACGACGACGTGTCGGCCGCGATCGCAGCAGCACGGGCCGCCGGAGCCGATGTCCGTCGTCCGGAGAGCTACGTGACGGATGCCGAGCTGCCCGCGCTGCTCACGGGCGCTGACGCATTGGTGCTGACGTCCTGGCACGAGGGCTTCGGCCTGCCGGTGCTGGAAGCCCTGGCGTGCGGCACCCGGGTGATCGCCGCCGACATCCCGGGCATCCGTGACAGCGCTGCGGGCCACGAATCCGACGTCGACTTCGTGGACCCCGCCGACGACTCCAGCATCACCGCCGCCATCAGCCGACGCATCGCGGATCCGTCCCGCTGCTCCCCCGCCGTTCCGCGCCCCTGGAGCGACGCCGCCGAAGCGCTGGTCGCCGCCGCCGAGTCGCTCCCCCGCCGCTGACCGCGGAGGGCCTTCGCTTCGGCGACCACGGCTCGTCGAACGAGTTCGGCTCGCCAGAACGGTGAGTTCTGACGAGCCGAAGGCCGTACGACCCGAAGGGTCGGCTGCGGCCTACGCCGTGGTGGTCTCGCCCGGAGCGGCCTGTTCCGTCACGGCCGCCGCCTCGACGACAGCCGGATAGAGCTCGGACGGTTCCGATTGCTCCTGCGCCTCGAGGGCGCCGGCGTCACTGGTGAAGTAGCTCCACAGCTGCTCGGCGTAGGCAGCCCAGCTCGAGTTGTCGCGCACCGCGGCCTCGGCCGAGAGTCGCGCCAGGAGCTCGTCGTCCGTCAGGAGCTGGCGCATCGCATCGGCGATCGCGTCATCGTCCCGCGAATCCACGAGAACCGCGCCACCCTGCGACGCGATCTCGCGCATGCTGCCGTAGGAAGCGGTGACGACGGGGGTGCCCGCCGCGAGCGACTCCGCTACCGGGAGGCCGAAGCCCTCGTTCAGCGACGGGAACACGGTGAATCGGGCCAGCTTGTACGCGCCCCAAAGCAGTTCGTCCGTGATCGCCGAGTGCGAGACGACGGGCCGACCCAGGTCCTGCATCTGCTCCTGCCGGAACAGGAACTCCTCGCTGCTCCAGGCGTTGCCGCCGATGAAGACCAGGCTGAACTCGTGCCCCTCGCGCCAGAGCGTCTCGGCGGCGTGCAGCACGGCGATGTGGTTCTTGCGTGGCTCGTGGCTGCCGACGCAGACCACCATCGGCAGGTCGTCCGTGAGCAGCTTCGCGCCGGCCCGCTGCAGCGCGGCGTCATCCAGTTCGCCGGCCTCGGACGGCAGCAGGATGGGACGGATGCGCGGACCGGGTCGGCCCACGCCGGCCAGCATCGAGCGCCAGCCGCCGTACTCGACGGCGGCGGCATCCGAGATGGTCGCGACCTTCTGCATGTGGCTGACCGCGACGAGCGTGCGCGAGAAGGCGGCCGCGATGCCGGTGTGCGCGGTCTCGGCCGTGGTGAGCGGTACGCAGTCGTAGCCGATGGTGGCGGTGTCGTTGCCGCTGAATTCGGCCAGCGCCGCGATCCTGGCCGTGCGGTCATCCTCCACCGCGAGTTCCGGCAGGATGTAGCGCGAGCGCCACGGCACCAGGATGTCGGCGGCCGGGTCGGCTTTGGCATCGCGGATGGTGCCGTACAACGCGTTCGTGCGCAGATCCGGGTCGAGGACGCGCAGGGTGCGCAGCGCGGAGTCCCAGCCGACGAGCACCAGCTCGTGCTGCTTGACCCACTCGGCGATCGACTTGCGCACGACGCGCTGGATGCCCGTCGCGAGACCGGTCCGCGCCGTGTGGTGCACGTCGACGACCGTCGCGCGCGTGACGACGGCGACCGTCGGCATCCGCAGTCGGTTGAACACGAATCCGTTCGCGCGCTGCGAGACCAGCGAACGCACCAGCGCCGACGGGCCGTCCAGCCGGACGAGGCGGATCGCGTCGACGACCTCGTCGCGGACGGGGAGTGCCCCACTGAGCACGGACAGCGTGAGCCAGATCTCGTCGCTAGCGCCAGGAGTCAGCGCAGCCCCCACCTGATCGACGAGGACGTCGAGCTCGCGCGACGGCGTCTTCTCGGGGGCGAGCGCCTGCAGGAGAGTAGTGAGCCGATCGACGGCGACGGTCTTACGCATCGACGGCCTCCGTTCCGACGACCAGGTCTTCCCACAATTCGCGGGCGTAGTCCTCCCAGCTGCGCTGCGGGCGCGCGGACGCCTCCGCCTTCAGCTCTGCGATGCGCTCGTCGGAATCCAGCAGTTCGCGCATGGCGGCGATGATCTCCTCGTCGTCTCCAGGATCGACGGTGATGCAACCGCCGTCGCTCGCGATCTCCGCGAGCGAGCCGAGCGAGGACGTGATCACCGGCACGCCGAGCGCGAGCGCCTCGGCGACGGGCAGTCCGTAGCCCTCGTGCGTCGAGGGGAAGACCAGGAACCGGGCGTTCTCGTACGAGGCGACCAGCTTCTCGTCACTCGCTCCGCGCCACAGTTCGACCGATCGGCCGTTGGCCTGGGCCGCGCGGATCCGCTTGTCGAAGACGCGGGTCGACCAGTCGTTGCCGCCGCCGATGAAGCGCAGCGTGAACCGCTTGCCCTCCCGCCAGAGCACCTCGGATGCGTGCAGGACCGCGAGGTGGTTCTTGCGCGGCTCGGTGCTGCCGACGCAGAGCACCAGCGGCAGACCGTCCGCCGGCGCACCGAGGGACGGATCCACCTGCTTGGGCATGTCGACCGGCAGGGAGACCGTCGCGACGCTCGGACCGAGCAGGCCCTGAGCGGGCAGCGACTCGACGATGCCGTGGAACTCCGACGAGGCGGCTTCGCTGATGCCGGCCACGCGGTCGGCGTGCTTCACGATCGCGAGGTAGTTGACGAAGCGGGCCGTCTCGACTCCGGGAACCGTATCGGCGCTGACGACCGGGATCGCGTCGTAGCCGATCAGGCTGACGGAGTTGCCGGAGTACTCGGCCAGCGCCGCCAGCGGGCCGCACTGGTTGAAGTTGGGCACCTCGGGGAGGACGACGGTCGAGCGGAACGGTACGACGAACTCGGTCACTTCCGGCAAGCCGGTCTCCCACTCGCGCTTGGACGCGGTCGGGTAGTCGATGACCCGCTCCAGCTCGATATCGCTGAGTCGACGCATCGACATGGAGCCGTGCACCCAGGCCACCGGGACCACATCGTGGTCGCGGTACCAGCGCGACATCGTCTGGCGCACAACACGCTGGATGCCGGTCTGGTGCGCGTGACGCGCGCAGAAGTCGACGTCGACCACCACGGCGTCCGTGACGACCTGCAGCTTCGCCGTCAGATCCGCGTATCCGGAATTCGCCCGGGTGCCGGCGAAGAGGAACAGCTTCATGGCCTCGTCCGGCTCGCAGAGTTCGAGGGCACGGCGGAACCAGAGGAAGAGGTGCGGGACGGGGAACACCGCGAGGAAGGCGGTGAGCGCGAGCCACGTCGTGTCATCGGAGGCGCGGGCCTTGGTCGCCCGGGCCACCGCATCCAGCAGGGGGCCGGCTCCGCGCTCGCGCAGTTCGGCGATCCGCGCCGGATCGTCGATCACGAACGGGGCGATGGCCTCGAGCCGCTGCATCAGGAAGGCGCGCCGCACCTCGGGCGCTGGCATGGTCTTGCGCTTCACCGACGGCGCCCCAGACGACGACGGGCGTATCGCATCGAGTGCGCGACCGCGGTGCCGAAGCCGAGTTGACCCACGCGGATCTGGAAGGTGCGCACCGCGCGCAGCGGCTTGGTGATGCGCCAGGAGATGGTGCTCTCGAACTCGGCGGCCGAGCCGCCGACGTACATGTTCTCGACCCAGGAATCGAGCGGGTCGTTCAGGAGCTGGTCGATCCGCGCCCGTAATTCGGCGACGGATTCCGTCCCGCTCGTCGCTTCGACGGGGGTGTCCGAGGGGCGGGGAGTGGGAGAGGGTTCTGCTGGCACCCGCCTATCTTAGGCGCACGGTCGCGCCGGGCCGGACCCGACGCCCCGTCGAGGGCCGCTCGGCTTCGATCCCTGTGCGAGGGTCAGCGCAGGCGCTTGATACTGGCCGTGTCGTTGCGCGCGGCCTCGTCGTCTTCGAAGAGCGCCGCCGCCGCCAGCTCCGCCTCGCGGGTCTGCACGACGCCGCCGGAGCGGTGGTGGCCGAAGACCCAGAAGCGGTAGAGCAGGAAGCGGAAGCCGGTCGCTAGGACGAGCCCGATCACGTTGCCGGAGATGTTGTCGGCGAGCAGGTTGTCGAAGCCGAGCACGTAGTGCGAGAACCACAACGGCAGCAGGTTCACCGCCATACCGGCGACGGCCACCACCGAGAACTCGGCGAGTTCCAGGAGGTAGTTCGCGCGCCGGTGCTCGCGGAAGGTCCAGTAGCGGTTGCCGAACCAAGTGACCACGGTCGCCGCGGCGACCGCGACGACCTTGGCGCCGATCGGTCCCGACAGCATGTGGTCATTCCCGATGCCGCTGACGCGCAGCAGGTTGAAGACCGAGACGTCGACGACGAGGCCGATGATGCCCACGACGCCGAACTTCAGGGCGTAGCTCATCAGGCCGTCCCAGACGGCCTTGATGAGTTCGCGGAGCGAGCGCCGCCCCGTGGACTTCGCCTCGGCTGTCACGACCCTGACGCCGCCGAACCGGCCGGACGGCTGCGCGAGCCCTCGCGAAGGCGGATCTTCAGCAGGATCCAGAGGGCCTCGAAGCCATCCTTCACCGTGATCTTCTTACCCTCTTCGCGCGTACGCGCCTTGTACGTGATGGGGACCTCGAAGGGGCGGTAGCCGCGGGCCAGGAGCTTCGCGGTCACCTCGGCCTCCATGCCGAAGCCCTTCTCCTTGATGTTCAGCGAACGGTAGAGCGAGAGCGGCATCAGCTTGAAGCAGGTCTCGACGTCCGACACGTAGGCGTTGAACAGGATGTTCGTGGCCAGGTTCACGCCCTTGTTGCCGATGACGTACCAGTAGGAGAAGGATGTGTGGCTGCCGAAGGTGCGGCTGCCGTAGATCAACTCGGACTCGCCCGCGAGCACCGGAGCGACGAGGCTCGGGATCTCGGCCGGGCGGTATTCCTCGTCCGCGTCGCAGATGATCATGTAGTCGCCGGTCGCCTCGCGCACGGCCCGGCTGATCGCCGCGCCCTTGCCCTGGTTCACCGGCTGATGGAACACGCGGATCTTCGGGTCGTCCAGCGCGTCGAGGATCTCGCGGGTGCGGTCCTTGCTGCCGTCATTGACGATCACGAATTCGATCTCGACACCGTCCTGGAACTCGATCGCGAGAACACGATCGACGGCCTTCTGCAAGGTCGCCTGTTCGTTGTAGACGGGCATGAGGATGGAGAGCTTCACGGATTCGGGTCCTAGTTCGAGGAGTTCGAGGCGACGATATTGGCGGTGAACCAGGCGACGGTGCGCTCCAGTCCGGTCTGGACGGGCACCGTGGGTGCCCAGCCGAGGATGTTCTTGGCCCGGGTGATGTCGGGCTGGCGGCGCTCGGGGTCGTCGACCGGACGCGGGCCGTACTCGACGCCGGAGTTGTTGCCGACGATGCGCACGATGGCTTCGGCCACCTCGGAGAGGGTCTGCTCGTTGGTGCTGCCGATGTTGATCGGACCCTCGTGGGTCGAGTCGGCCATCAGCAGGATGCCGGCGACGAGGTCGTCGACGTACAGCAGCGAACGGGTCTGCGAACCGTCGCCGTGCATGGGGATCGGCTGGCCCGCGAGCGCCGCCTTGATGAAGGCGGGCACGGCACGGCCGTCGTCGATGTCCATGTTGGGGCCGTAGGTGTTGAAGATGCGCACAACACCCGTGTTCACCTCGAAGTAGTGGCGGTAGGCGTACGTCAGCGCCTCGGCGTACCGCTTCGCCTCGTCGTAGACGCTGCGCGGGCCGTAGGAGTTGACGTTGCCCCAGTACTCCTCGGGCTGCGGGTGCACCGACGGGTCGCCGTAGACTTCGGAGGTGGAGGAGACGACGAAGCGGGCGTTGTCGCGGCGGGCGACGTCGAGCAGCGCCTCCGTGACGTCCGAGCCGGCGTGCAGGGTCGCGATCGGGTGCGCGAGGTAGCGCGGGGGCGAGGCCGGCGAGGCGAAATGCAGCACCACGTCGAAGGGCCCGGCGAGGTCGCGGGCGTTCGCGGCGTCGTCGTTGACGAACGTGAACGAGGGGTGATCGAGCAGCGGCGCGATGTTACGGGTGGCGCCGGTGATCAGATTGTCCAGAACGACGACGCGGTCACCGCGGCGCAGGATCTCCGCGCTGAGGTTGCTGCCGAGGAATCCCGCACCTCCAGCGACGAGGAATGTACGACTCATGGTTGGGTGGGCTGCCTTTCGAGACCGTGCGACCGCGGATGTTACGCGATAGATAACCGACAGACCGTAGCACAGCGATTTCGAGCAACACGCGATCCGGGGCGGCGTGTGCGCAATCGCCCCGTGTCGGTCGGTCGCGAGCACGTCTCATGTTACCGAACCCCCGCCTTCCGGTGCACCCGCCCGACCGGGCGTCGCGGAAGCCGCACGGGCGCCGCGACACGATCGTGCACACGGGCTCAGCGGCGCACGCCGCCACGAGCCGCTGGCAGGCGAGCCGTCGAGCCCCTGAGGTAGGCTCGCTCCGCGCTCCGCGGTGGACGGGGCCGAGTCGATCATCGGTCGTCGTCTCGACGAGCTGAACGCAGAAAGATGCCCCTCGATGCCCCTCAACGGCCCTGCTTCCGCGCTGCACGAGTCCGAGTCGCCGATCACGGAGCCGAACCCTCCCCGCTCTCGGCGCTGGTTCGTCACGCCCCTGGTCGAGGCCGGTCTCGCCGTCCTGACGGCGTCCATCTCGCTGGTGCTTGCGATCATCGCGCTGCGGATCAGCCCGAAGGAACTCGGCGAGCGCTGGACGACCGGCGGCGCCGACCAGGTGCTGCACTACGCCATCTTCACCAGCGCGCGCGATGTCTTCCCGTTCCTGCCGAACCCCCGGCTGGGCTTCCCCGATGCTCAGAACCTCTTCTTCGCGCCTCTGTTCGATCCGTGGTCGGCGCTCTTCGTCCGCGTGATCAGCCCGATCGTCCCGGACGGCGTCTGGGCGCTGAACGTCTACAACGTCGCATCCTTCTTCGCCGTCGGCCTCACCGGCTACCTCTTCTTCCGCGCCCTCCGCGTGCGCCGAGTGACCGCCGTCGTCTTCGGCGCGATCGTGTCGCTGTTGCCGTACCACTTCACCCAGATGGCCCAGGGTCACCCGTTCCTGGCGAACTACTGGGCCGTGCCGCTGATCGGCGTGCTGGTGCTGATCGTCGCCGGCGGGTCTGCGGATCCGCTGGCGGGCTGGGCGGGGCGTGGGCGCACCGCGATCACGCGGACCCTCCGTCGCCTGCTGCCGATCCTCGCGCTCACGATCGCGGTGGCCTGGACGCAGTCCTACTACTTCGTCTTCGCAGCCCTGATCGTCGGCAGCGTGTGGGCGGCCCGAGTGCTGGCGGTTCTGATCGCCCGCCGACCCGTGCGCAGCCTGCTCTGGCCGACCGTGACCCTCGTCTCCCTCGGCGGCTTCACCGGCCTGCAGCTGGCCGTACTCGCGCAGAACCAGGGCGACCGCTTCGAGAAGTACTTCAACGGGCGGCTCTCGGAGGAGTCGGAGTACTACGGCGGCAAGATCACCAACCTGCTGCTGCCCTCCCCCACCAGCGGAATCGAACTGTTCGCGAAGGCGGCGAAGGAGTACGCCGGCCGGGGGGTCGTGCTGACCTCCGAGAACCCGTCGACCGCGGTCATCGCCTCGATCGCGATGATCGTCGTTCTCGCCCTCATCGTGGTGCGCCTGGTGCTGCGCCCCGCCGCCGCGACCGCGGAGGCGACCGAGGCGCCGCGCGGTGCTCGCCTGCTCGCCTTCGTGCAGGACGACCGCATCGGCGCCCTGCTGGTCGCGTTCTTCGTCGCCCTGCTGTTCTTCGTCGTCGCCGGTTTCGGAGCCGTGCTCGCCTACCTGGCCAGTCCCGAGATCCGAGCCTGGTCGCGGATGTCCATCGTGCTCAGCGTTCTCGCACTCGGTGTGCTCGCCGTGCTGGTCGATCGCATCGTCGTGCGGATCGCGCTGCTGCTGCCGACTCTCGCCGTCGTCTCGGCTCTGGTCGCCGTCGACCAGCTCGCCGGTATCGCCGCTGCCGTGCCGATCGGCCAGACCGACGACGGCTACATCCGCGAGTTCTCCGCAGAGGCGGAGGACGTTCTCGGCCCCGATTGCGGCGTCATCCAGCTCCCCTTGAAGGACTTCCCCGAGACCGGCAACGTCGCCGACATGGGCGACTACGACGAGGCACTGCCCTACCTCTACACCGAGGACGGAGACCTGCGTTTCAGCTACGGCGCCGTCCGGGGCACGCACAGCGCCGATCCGTGGAACGACGCGACGACGCCGTCGAGCTTCGAAGCCGAGGCCGAGAGTTCGGGTGCGTGCGCGATCCTGGTCGATCAGTACGCCTACCCCGACCCGGCCGGGTGGCGCGATCTCGTGGCCACCGTCGCGGATCCGGACGCTCCCGCCGTCACCAGCACGGACGACCGTGAGCGCTACCTTCTCTTCACGATCGGCACGGGCACGAACTGACCGAGCGGCCGCCGCCCGCGACGGCGGCGGCCATCGATCTCTCGTCGGAGACGGGCCCGGGCGCGGAACCCATCCGGGTGCGACGCGGCTCAGTCCGTCGGCACCGCGAACATCAGGAAGCGGCCGGACGACGACGACGCGATCGGCGCCACTGCACCGGTGACGTCGGTCACGAACGGCACCCAGCCGTTGACGTCATCCGTGTAGGCCGCGGTGTCGACGTAGACGGCGCACGCGCCGGACTCCCGCACCGCCTCGCCGAACTCGTCCGGCGTGTCGGCGTCGGCCCACACATCGAATCCGTACGTGCCGGTGACGGAGCCGTAGCTCCACTCCAGCGCGCCATCCTCCGTGTAGAGGTAGGGCAGCGCCTCGTCGTAGTCGGCCATCGAACCGACCCGGCCCGTGTCCGGGAAACCCTTGATCGGCAGCTCGACCACTCCGCAGCCGTCCGGGAGCGCCGCGTCCGCAGCGGCCACGAAGTCGGGCAGCTCCGGATCCGTGCTCGGCCGCAGCGGCACCGCTGCCGCGACGCCGATCACCTGATCGAACAGCATCAGCACGGCGACGGCGCCCGCGACGAGGTATCGCGCCGCCGCCTTCGCCGTGATCCGGTCCAGCAGCAGAGCGATGAGGCCGAGCGAGAGCAACGCGATCACGAGCGAGAGCCGCGACCAGGCGCGGATGGTGGTGGTGGCGTACACCGCGATGATCATGCCGAGGCCGGTCGTGATGTAGAAGAGGAAGCTCCAGAACACACCGGTGGCCAGCACCCGCACGCGTCCGTCGGCGAGCAACCGGCCGAAAGCCGTCGCCCGCAGCGCTCGCCCGCCGGTCATCATCACGATCGGCAGTGCGGCGAAGAGCAGGACGAAGCCGAGGGAAGCGATCATCGGCATACCGGGCGACTCAGCGGTCGGGCTGAGCGGCGACGCGGCCGTGTACATCTTCGTGAGCACGCCCACCTTGGGCACGGCCGTGCCCTCCCACGGCAGCAGCAGGGTCATCAATCGGCCGCCGAACAACTCGGATTCCACCGGTGTGCGCGCCTCGAAATACGGCGCGTAGCGCACGCCGTACCCCAGCGACAGCAACACGGCTCCCAGCCCGATGAATCCACCGAGCAGAGCCAGCACCAGGGTGGGCGGCACCAGCTCCCGCAGCGGACGGCGGCTGAGCAGGTGACCGACGGACGCGATCAACCACACCCCGCCGACCACGAGCGCACCGAAGACGAAGTAGTAGCCGCCCGTGGCGGCGACCGACGCAGCCAGAACGGCGGCCGGCAGAACCCGGCGCAGGATGCGGCGGCCTCGGGTGCGCCCTCGCCGCACGAAGCGGGCGAACGGATCCGTCTGCTCGCCCGCGACCATCAGGACCAGGACGCCGATCACCGGGATCGCCCAGTAGTTCGCTAGGAAGGCGTGGCCGGCGCCGACGCGCTGGAAGTGGTAGGGCGCCAGGCTGAACACCACCGCCATCAAAGCCGCGACCCACGGCCGCACCCGTAACGCGCGGAAGAAGCCGTAGCCGGTGAGCGCCACGCCGAAGAAGGTCAGCAGGTAGAAGAGGTTCAACAGCAGGAAGCCGTTGTGCACCACGAGGGCGAGCAGACCGACCACGAGCGCCGTGGCGACGTCGAATTGCGAACTGAAGAAGGCGTTGAAGCCGTTCGGAAAGCCCAGCGCCGCGTTATCGGCGTACGGGAACGACTGCGTCGCACTGGTGAACAGGGTGTAGTGCAGGATCTGATCGTCGCTGCCGACCGTCCAGCGCTGAGTGATCGAGGTCGCATCGACGCGCAACGCGATGATCGCGAGCACCGTACTGACGCCGCCGGCCAGGAACGCCCAGCCGAATTCGGTGACGGAACGACGCCATCGGGACGGACTCGATGCCGGCGTATCAGTACTCACGCTGCACCTGCGCCGCGCGCACGCTCGCTCCGACGATGTCGTTCAGGGTGGCCTCCCCAGCGGTTCCGTCGTAATCGTAGATGTCGAAGCTCCCGCAGGCGACCACGGCGGACGGCTCGCCGAGGTGGGCGATGGCGAGCGCGGCCCAGTCGGGATCGTGGTCGGCGAGCACGTAGCGGAAGGTCTTGCCGTCGTAGTCGGCGAGGTTGTTCATCCACAGCTGAGCCGAGAAGTCGAAGTTGACCTGTTGCACGTCGATGTCTTCGGAGCCGTAGAGCTGCAGCGGGCGCGTGGTCCAGAACGAGCCGACACCGCTGAGGTCTCGAGAGTCGATCCAGGACTCCAGGCACGCCTCGTCCGCGGAGGATCGCGTCGCCTCCGCCGCCGCCGCCACCGGTGGCACGCCGACGACGAGGCCGACCACGACGGCGGCGACCGCGGCGACACCGCTCACAACCAGACCGAGCTGCCGAATCCTCGCCGGAACCCATCGGTGCAGGCCGGCGAAGCCGCGACGCACCGTCGGGCCGCCCGCCAGCGCGATCAGGCCCAGGGTCGGGAACACCCCGAGGGCGACGAAATAGCGGGACACCTGGCTCCCCGTGATCACCTGCGCCGCAAGCAGCACAGCGGTCGAGAGCACAACGAAGCAGTACAGGAAGAGCCCCGCGTCGTCGATGTGCGCGCGCCGCTCGGGACGCACCTGGGTGAAGACGGCGACGACGACCCCCAGCACCGCGAGCAGCAGCAGCAGCGCCACGATCAGCAGCTCGATCTTGCCCGGTCGCGTCGCCGCCACGTCGAGCACCTGCGCGAGCAGGGTCGACACGGCGGTCCCCGCCTGATCCAGGTGCAGGTAGGTGGCGGCGTCGACGGCGATGAAGCGAGCGAGCAGGCCCCTGGCGAGGTAGCCGCCCACGGCGCCGACGGCCACCGCGCCGATCAACAGCACCGAACGGCCCGGATCGAGGCGGTTCAGCAGCCAGAGGATCGCGACGGCGCCGACGAACGGAGCCACGACGTTCAGCAGGAAGAGCGGATTCGAGATGGTCGTCAGAGCACTCACGACGAAGAGCCCCAGCAGCGCGAGCACCACGACGCGACGCGACGGCGCCGCCACGTGATCGCGGCCGCGGAACCCGCCGCTCGCCTCCAGCGCCAACGCCAGACACAGCAGGCCGGCCATCAGCACACCGCCGTAGTAGGTCGTCAGCAGGTATCCGGTAGCGAACGCCCCCGTGTTCACCAGCGCCCGACCCTCGGTGGCGCAGAGGAGGAGGAAGGTCGCCGTCGCGGCGAATGCGGCGCCGACCTGCAACACCCGCGCCCGCCCGTGCAGCACGCGGGCTGCGATCCACCGCAGCAGCAGGTACAGCACCAGGGCGTTCAACACCCCGTTCACCAGCAGCGCGGCCTGAACGCTCGGCGCGACGATGCTGCTGAGGAGGTACAGCGGGATCTCGGGGAAGAGGAAGATCTGGCTGGTCATCACCCACTCGAACGGCTCGCCGGCCTGGACGGATTGCACCAGCAGGGGCAGCGCGAGCGAGTCGCCGTCGTACAGGAAGTAGCGCAGCCACTCGGTACCGAGCAGGTGCGCCAACACAACGACGCTCGCGGCCACGACGGCGACCGGGCCCCAGGATTCGCGCAGAACGGAGCGCGGGCGGAACCGGCCCGGCGTCACCGGTGCTTCCCGAACCGGATCTCGAGCACGAGGAGGAGGTTGCGCCACAGCGTGTCTCCCGGGATCTTCGACTCCCCCTCGGCACGGTCCAAGAACACGATCGGCACCTCGCGGATCCGGCGCGCGGCGCGCAGGGCCCGGTACTTCAGTTCGATCTGGAAGCCGTATCCGCTCGACGTCACGGTCTCGAAATGGACCCGGTGCAGCAGATCGGCCGTGAACAGGTTGAATCCGCCGGTGTAGTCGGTCAGCTTCCGCCCCAGGATGAGTCGCGTGTAGAGATTGCCACCGCGGCTGAGGATCTTGCGGTCCAGACTCCAGTCGGGGGTCCCGCCGCCGGGGATGTACCGCGAGGCGACCACGAAATCGGCGCCCGCCTGCGTCTCGGCGACCAGCGCGGGGATGTACTTCGGGTCGTGCGAGAAGTCGGCGTCCATCTGCAGGATCAGGTCGGGGGCATCCTCCTCGGCGAGCAGCCGCGAGATGGCCCAGATGTAGGCCGCGCCGAGTCCGTTCTTCTCCTTGCGCACCCACACACGCACGGTGAAGTCGACCCGTTCGAGTTCCACCGCGACGGCGCGCGCCGACTCCGCGGTGCCATCGGGCGAGGAGTCGTCGACTACGACCACGCCGACGCGCACGCCGGTCATCGACGCGGTCGCCTGCTCGATGCGACGCAGCAAAGGCTCGATGTTCGCGGCTTCATCGTAGGTGGGGATCACGATGGCGAGGTGGGGCATGGAACCAATCCGGATCGGGGCGGCCTCGGGTTGTTCGGGCGCGCGCATTACGGCGACGGCAGGGCGCAGAGAGTATATCGACGGCTCGGGCTGCGAGGCCGAGTCCTCGGCCCGGGTCCGCAACCCTGGGAACGCGGTTGTCGACATTCTCAGGGAGCACGCATGCCCGCGGCGCCCCACGTTCATCCGGCCCGGATATGGTCGGCCTCGAACCACTCCCACTAACGGAAACAGCAGAACGGACGCGACGTGCGCAGGCTCCTCTCGGCACAGAAGACTCGATTCCTCGTCGCCGGATGCTTGAACACGGCCCTCGACTTCGCCATCCTGAACGCGCTGACCCTGCTGGCGGGGCTGCCCGCGCTGGTGGCGAACGTCGTCTCCGTCGTCGTCGGCATCACGATCTCGTACCTGCTGAATCACCACTTCGTGTTCCGGCACCCGACGAAGGTCTCGTGGCGCCGGTTCGGCCAGTTCTTCCTGGTCACCGGCTTCAGTTCGCTCGTGCTGCAGAGCCTGATCATCTACGGCTTCGAGGCATTCTTCGACACCCGGTTCGGCACCTCCCTCCTCTTCCTCAGCACCACGGGCGAGAACCGCTTCCTCGCGCTGAACGTGGCGAAGGTCGCTGCCGTCTCGGTCGGGCTGGTCTGGAACTTCTGCATGTACAAGTTCGTGGTGTTCCGCCGCCCGACGGTCGAGGCGCTCGCTCAGCCGACCGCCGTCGAAGCCGCGTCGACGCCGGTGAGCCGCTGAGGCCGCTCGGCGCGAGCATGCTAGCCTCGTCGGGTTCTGGCGACCGTCCGCGCGTACTCCGCGACCGGGCATCCGCCGCGCAACGCATCCTGGAGGCTCCCATCGCTCGACCGACGTTGCCCATCGCCGTGGTCATCGTCACCTACCACTCCGGTGAGGTGCTGCGCGCCTGCCTCGAGTCGATCCCGGGCGCCAGCGACGGCGACGTCACGGTCGTCGTCGTCGACAACGACACCGACGACGACTCGATCCGGTCGGTCGTTGCGGCTCACCCCGGCGTGACCCTGTACGAGACCGGCGCGAATCTCGGCTACGGCGGCGCCGTGAACTACGGCGCCGAGCGACTCGCGCCCGAGATCGAGTGGATCCTGGTCACGAACCCGGACACGGTGTTCCTCCCCGGTTCCATCGACGCCCTCTACACGGCCGCGACGTCCGACGAGCGGATCGGATCCGTCGGGCCGCGCATCCTCGACACCGACGGCAGCATCTATCCCTCGGCGCGGGCGCTGCCGTCCCTGCGCACCGGCGTCGGTCACGCCGTCTTCGCCCACATCTGGCCGGGCAATCCGTGGTCGGCGGCGTATCGTCGCTCCGATCAGGTGACCCGACTCGAGCACGGAACCCTGGACGCCGGCTGGCTCTCCGGCGCCTGCGTGATGGTGCGCCGCGAAGCGTTCGAGCGCATCGGCGGCTTCGACAAGCGGTACTTCATGTACTTCGAGGACGTGCAGCTGGGCGACTCGCTCGGCAGGGCCGGCTGGCAGAATCTCTACGTCGCCGACGCCGTCGTCTCGCATCTGGGCGGCCATTCGACGCGCCTCGCCTCGGCGCGGATGCGCAAGGTGCACCACGAGAGCGCCTACACCTACATGTCGCAGAAGTACGCCGCCTGGTATCTCTGGCCCCTGCGTGCGGCGGTCAAGACCGGGCTCGGCGCCCGGCTCGTCCTGATGCGGCTGCGACACCGCGACTGAACCGGCCCCGAGCCTTCGCCCACTCCACCAGAATGGACACCGTGACCTATCTCATCACCGGAGCGAACGGCATGCTCGGAACCGACGTCCTGACCGCCTTGAGCGGCCGGGACGTCCGTGCGCTCACCCGCGCCGAGCTCGACATCACCGACCTCGACGCCGTCCGCGCCGCGGTCGCCGGCGCGACGCACGTGATCAACTGCGCGGCGTACACCGCCGTCGACGCGGCGGAGAGCGACGAGGCCACCGCGCACGCCGTCAACGCGGTCGGAGCGCGCAATCTCGCCGTCGCGACGGCCGAGATCGGGGCATCGCTGGTGCAGCCCTCCACCGACTACGTGTTCGACGGATCGGCGACCACGCCCTATGCCGAGGATTCCGTGCGCGGGCCCATCTCCGCCTACGGACGCACGAAAGCCGACGGTGAGGTGGCCGTGCTCGAGGCCAATCCCGAGCGCGGCTACGTCGTCCGCACCGCCTGGCTCTACGGCGCCAACGGCAACAACTTCGCCAAGACCATGGTCCGCCTGGCGGGCAGCCACCCCACGCTGACCGTCGTCGACGACCAGCGCGGTCAGCCCACCACCACCGTCGACCTCGCGGAGCGGATCGTCGCGCTGCTGGATGCGGAGGCACCGGGCGGCATCTACCACGGCACCAACTCCGGCGAGACGACGTGGTTCGGCTTCGCACGAGCCGTCTTCGAGAAGGCGGGCCTGGATCCCGAGCGGATCCGGCCGACCGACAGCGCCTCCTTCGTGCGGCCCGCCCCGCGCCCGGCGTACTCCGTGCTCGGGCACAACGGCTGGTCACGCGCCGGCCTCCCCGCGATGCGCGAGTGGAGCGAGGCGCTCGACGCCGCCGACGCCGCGGTGGTGACCCCGTGACCACGCTGCGTGTCATCGTCGACCAGATGCTCGCCCGGGTGCCCGGCGGCATCGGCCGCTACACGGAGGAGCTGACCCGCGAGTTGATCGCGACCGCGCCGCCGGGCTGCGAGGTGGAGGCGGTCGTCTCGAGTCAGCCGCAGGAGAAGTACGACGAACTGCAGGAGCGCCTGCCCGGCCTGTCCGGCCTGTACAAGGCTCCGCTCGGACGCCGCGAACTCTCTCGCGCGTGGCAGTACGGCATCGGGATCCCCATCGGCGGCGGCATGGTGCACGCGCCGAGCCTGTTCGCACCACTGAACCGCCACGATCGTGCGCGCGACGGCGAGCAGATCGCGGTCACCATCCACGACACCGTGCCGTGGACGCATCCCGAGACGCTGACGCCGCACGGCGCGAAGTGGCACCGCTCGATGGCCAAGCGCGCCCGCAAGTACGCGGACGCGGTTGTGGTGCCGACGCACGCGGTGGCCGAACAGCTCGGGGAGGTGCTCGATTTCGGCGACCGGATCCGCGTGATCGGCGGCGCCGTCGGATCGGGTCTCGTCGTCCCGCCGGACGCGGACGAACGCGCCGAGGCGCTCGGCCTACCCGAGCGCTACATCCTGAGTGTCGGCACCCTGGAGCCGCGCAAGGGTCTGGTCTCGCTGATCACCGCCCTCGCGCATCCGGAAGCGCCGGCGCTGCCCCTGTTGATCGTGGGTCCGACCGGCTGGGGCGAGCTCGACGTGGCCTCCGTGGCGGAGGAGCAGGGACTGGATGAGAAGCGGGTGCGCGCGCTGGGCGTGCTGAGCGATGGCGACCTCGCCACCGTGCTGGAGCGGGCCGCCCTCTTCGTCTACCCGAGCCTCGCCGAGGGCTTCGGCCTGCCGGTGCTCGAGGCGATGCACTTCGGCACCCCGGTGGTGCACTCGGACGACCCGGCGCTGATGGAGGTCGCCGCCGGCGCGGGGATCGTGGTCGAACGAGGCGACGGCAAGGGTTCGAAGGGCTACCCCGAGCGGCTCGCCATCGCCATGGCCACGGCACTGGCCGACGACGAACTCCTGGCGCGGCTCGCCGTGGCCGGCCGCGACCGCGCTCGTGCCTTCAGCTGGCGCGACTCCGCCGAGCGCGTCTGGCAGCTGCACGCCGACATCTGATCCGTGACCACCCCCGCCGCCGAGACGATCTCACGCACCGGACGCATCGAGTTCCTCGAGGCGGTGCGCGGCATCGCGGCGCTCGTCGTGGTGCTGTATCACGCCGCCGCGCTCGCCTCGCCTGCCTTCGAACAGTTCTCTCGGAACGTGATCGATTTCGGCCGGGTCGGCGTCGTCGCGTTCTTCCTCGTCAGCGGATACATCATCCCGCTCTCGATCCGCGGGCGCGGGGTGCGCAGCTTCGCCGTCCGACGCTTCTTCCGCCTGTATCCGCTGTACTGGCTGGTGCTGGCGATCGCGCTGATCGTCTTCGCCGCGCGGTGGGGCACTCCGCCGTTCGACCTGATCGGCATCGTGTCGAACGCGGCGATGCTGCAGAGCTACGTCGGTGCCGAGAGCATCATCTCGGTCGCGTGGACGCTGTGCATCGAGCTGCTGTTCTACGTGCAGATCGCGGTTTTCGCGCTGCTGAAACGGTTGGACGTGTCCTATCGGATGGGCTGGTTCTGGCTCGCGGTGTTCCTGGCCACCGGGGTGGTCCAGCGCCTGGGTGCCGAGCTGCCGACGTTCACGATCTTCCTCGTGCTGGCGGGGATGGGACAGGCGTTCTTCCTGCTCGATGACCCCCGTCGTCGCGCCGAGGCGCGCGCGCTGATCGTGGCCGGCATCGTGCTGGTCCCCGTCGGCGTCCTGATCGGGGTGGACGACAGCGGGCTGTGGCCGCCGGCGACCGCGATCGCCTCGTACCTCGGTGGTGTCCTGGTCTTCGTCGCCGCCTACGCGCTGCGCGGCCGCGTGGTGCCCGCCGCGCTGCTCTGGCTCGGCACCATCAGCTACGCGCTGTACCTCGTGCATCCGCTGCTGCTCGACGCCGCCGCCGCGCTCGCCGCGCCGTGGGCGTGGGTGGCCGCGGTGCTCGCATCGATTCTGCTCGCGCCACTCGCGCACCGCTTCGTCGAGCGTCCGGCGATCGCGCTGGGCCGGCGGCTGACTCCGCGCTGATCGGGGGCACTTTGAGATACGTCGTCAATGATGAGTCGCGGTCGTCCTTTGGCCGGAAACCGTCGCAAGCGGCACGACCAGACTCGGCCGATACCGCCTGCGACGTCGGGTCATCCGCGCGGATTCAACGCCCCCGGGTGTTGGATGCCCAGAGCGCGACCTTCGTGCCGTTCCCGATCCCGTAGATCACGAGGTTGCCATCCGACTGCATCTCAAGGCGGGTACCGTTCCATCCGCCACCCTGTGAGTAGGAGGCCCAAAGCGGTCCGTTCGCGTTGTTGTAGATCACGAGGTTGCTGTCACCCTGCAGCGCGATCCGGTTCGAATTGGTTCCGGCAGTGTTGCTGGCCCACAGCGGCGTGCTGTTCTTGTAGACGACGAAATTCGAATCCGACTGATAAACGGCCTTGTAAGGACCACTCGTGAGGCACAGCGCACCGGGTCCGTAGGTCGTCGCACCCTGCGAACCGATCGTTGTGAAGTTACCCGTTCCGCATCCCTTGGTCGCCGCTTCTGCGGAGGGTGCAACGGTAGTGACGAGTAGCCCCGCGATCAGAGCACCTGCGCCGATCGCCGCCGCGAACTTGCTCCGTGAAGTCGCCTTTCGTTCCATGATCTCCCCCATCAGTCCTGTTGGACACTCGTGATAAATACTCGCTTTCTGCAAGTTTCATCACTATATCGCCCGCGGACAGAGCGCGACTCACGGAGGGACGAACCGGCTCTGCTACTTGGAGTCAGCAGCGTCGGGGAACAGCAACGCCTGCACGTCGGCGTGGATCTGGTCGTAGTCAGGGTCCTCCCAGTCGTAGTTGGGCGGGGCGATCTGAAGGGATCCGACCGGCAACTGCTTCGTCTTCAGACCCAACTGGACGAAGTAGCCGAGCATCGACTGGGGGACGTCCGTCTTGATGACTTGAGTCGTGGACTGCGCCACGGCCTGGAACTTCGACAAGACGTTCGCCGGATCGAATTGATTGAGCAGCGCGAGTTGCACTTCGCGCTGACGCAGCATCCGCCCCTCGTCATCCCCACCCGCGCCATAACGCGACCGGGCGTACCACAACGCGTTCGGTCCATCGAGGTGGTGCTTCCCCGGCTCCAGCCAACTGACGACGTCGACGAGGTCGCCGTTGTCGTCCAGTCGCCCGCCGTACGGCAGCGGCTCGGTCCCTGTGTAATCGATATCGATACCGCCGAGCGCGTCGATCAGGTCGGCGAACCCCTGCATGTCGACCATCACGTAGTACTGGATCGGCAGCCCGAGGACTCCCTCGACGGCGTCGCGAGTCGCTTCGATGCCGGGGAGGCTGCCCTCTGCCTCCGCGTCGGGGTACAGGTCTTGCGAATGCACCTGGACCTCGGTGTAGATCGAATTCAGCTTGCATGCACTGACGTTGCAGTCGTCGTCGTACCCGTTCGGGTAAAGCGTGTGCATCGGCGAGTCCTCCGGGAACGGCACGTTCTTCAGCTCGCGCGTCATGCCGATGGTCGTCGCCGCTCCGGTCTCGGCATCGATGCTGACGACGGAGATGCTGTCGGGGCGCAGGCCCTCGCGGTCCTCCCCCGCGTCACCACCGAGCAGCATGATGTTGTAGCGCCCGTCGATCGGAGCCGCGGTCGGCGCGTTGTTGCCGAAGATCGTGGAGAGCGTGCCGCGGGTGATGCCCAGCACGTAGGAACCGTACGCCGCCGTGCCGACCGAGCCCGCGAGCAGGGCCACAGTCACGAACGCGAGCACGGCGCGCATCTTCGGCCGCACCTTGACCACGCGGATGAGTCGCAGGGTGTCCAGCGTCAGCACCAGCCACATCACCGCGTACGCGATCAGCAGGCCCTGCAACAGCCACAGGCCGATGTCGTTGGTGGCGATCGTGTAGATCGCGACGGGAGCCACCAGGTAGAGCAGGCCGGCGACCAGGAGCAGTGCCCACAGCACGAGCGTGGCGCCGAGGCCGAAGCGGCCGAGCTTTCGACTGCCGGCGAGCACCTGGGCGGAGCCGGGCACCACGAAGTTCGAGGCGAGCAGCCACCAGCCGCGCGCGGTCATGAAGCTGCTGGAGCGGACGTCCGGGTGCCGCAGCGGGAGGGAGATCGTGGTCATAGGCTCTGGATCAGCGCCGTGTTCTTCGCCTCGACCTGCGCCTCGAGGTCGGCCGCGAAGTCGTCCAGCTTCGCGGCGAGGGCGTCATCCGAGGTCGAGAGGATCTTGACCGCGAGCAGCCCTGCGTTCTTCGCCCCGCCGATCGAGACGGTCGCGACGGGGACGCCGGCCGGCATCTGCACGATCGAGAGCAGCGAGTCGAGGCCATCGAGTCGTGCCAAGGGCACAGGCACGCCGACCACGGGCAACGAGGTGACGGCCGCCAGCATCCCCGGCAGGTGCGCGGCGCCGCCCGCACCCGCGATGATCACCCGAATGCCGCGCTCGCGCGCCTGCCGTCCGTACTCGATCATCTTCTGCGGGGTGCGGTGCGCCGAAACGACCTGCACCTCGTGCGGCACACCGAAATCACTCAGCGCGGCGGAGGCGTCCTTCATCACGGACCAGTCGGAATCCGAGCCCATCACGACGCCGACGCGCGGGGCGGGACCGTTCACGAGGGCGCTCATCGGACGGCTCCGTGGAGGGGCTGGGGGCATGGCTGGCTCGACACGGCCCCCATGCTACGACTCACTCGGTGAGAATCACCGCTGCGGCACGCGCCTCGTACACGACGTCGTCCAGGTTCTCGCCGCCCGCGTTGACGTGACCGACCTTCCGGCCGGGGCGCGACTCCTTGTCGTAGTTGTGCACCTTCACCGTCGGATGCTCGGCGAGGACACGCGGGTAGCGGTCGGTCAGCGAGGCCCCGACGGGGCCGCCGAGCACGTTCACCATCACGCTCCATTCGTCACGGCAGCCGGTCGCGCCCAGCGGCAGATCGAGCACGGCACGCAGGTGCTGCTCGAACTGGCCGGTCGTGGCGCCGTCCATCGACCAGTGACCGCTGTTGTGCGGGCGCATCGCGAGCTCGTTCACCAGGATCCGCTCGTCCGTGGTCTCGAACAGCTCGACCGCGAGCACTCCGGTGACGCCGAGCCGGGTGGCGATGGTCTCGGCGATCTCGCCGGCCACGGCGGCGACGCGTCCGCGCGAGTGCGGGGCGGGGGCGACGACCTCGGCGCAGACGCCGTCCTTCTGCACCGACTCGACGACCGGCCAGAGCGCCGTCTCGCCGGAGGGGCGCCGGGCGATCAGCTGCGCGAGTTCGCGGCGGAAGTCGACCAGCTCCTCCACCAGCAACGCGCCGCCGTTGCCGTCCTCGGACAGCGCCTCGAACCACTCCTGCACCTGGGTCGGGTGCGACACGACGCGCACGCCCTTGCCGTCGTAGCCGCCGCGTGCGGTCTTCACCACGCCGCGACCGCCGTGCGCGTCCAAGAAGTCCTGCAGCTCGGCCATCGTCTCGACGCGCGCCCAGTCGGGGATGGGCACACCGAGCTCGGCGAGCTTCTCGCGCATCAGCAGCTTGTCCTGCGCGTACAGCAGCGCGTCGGGGCCCGGATGCACGGCGTGGCCGCGAGCGACGAGTTCGCGCAGGATGGGCTGGGGCACGTGTTCGTGATCGAAGGTGATGACGTCGACCGTCTGCGCGAAGGCGTACACCGTCTCCGCATCGCGGTAGTCGCCGACCATGCTCGCGGCGATCGACGCCGGGGAGTTCTCCGTCTCGGCGAGCACCTTGATGTCCAGGCCCAGTTCCACCGCCGCGGGAATCATCATCCGAGCGAGCTGGCCGCCTCCGATCACGCCGACACGCATGGGGATCCCTTCGTCAGGCCGCGCACGGGCACGGGCGCGTCCAGCCTACCGAGGCCCGCGGAGAGTCGCGGCGGCTGCGGAGAGACGGGGCGCATTTCTCCGCATCGGATGCTGACCTCCGCGCATGCGGAGGAACGAGCCGTCGGCGTCGGCTCCTCAACAGGCGCAGGATTCTCGATCTCTCCACTGATCCGGCTTCGGGGAGCAGCTCGGCGACGGGAGTGACGCAGAGTTGAATCATGCTCGAATCGATCGTCACGTCGCGCCAGCTCGGTGCCCTTTCCCTCGATCCGGACGCTCACGGTTTCGAGCGCCTCCGACCGGGCTGGTTCGCCCGTGCGGACGCGAGCGACGACGAGCGGCTGGCGGCCCGTCTCGGTGGCCGGATCAGCTGCATCTCGCGGCTCGAGCTGGAGGGCGCATTCCGCCCACCGGATTCGCGCCTGCACCTCGCCTTCAAGCCGGCGGGCAGACAACGAGCCGGTGACGAGGACGTCGTGGCCCATTGGAGCCAACGGGTGCAGGCTTCGTCGAACTCACTGATCCGCGTCGATCCGAGCCAGGCTCTGGGGCACGCCTTGCAGTGCCAACCCGCTGACATGGCGGTCGCCGTGGTGGATTCGATCCTGCAGAAACGGCTGATGGCCCGGACCGAGGTCGATGCCGTCTTCGCCGCCATGCCGCGCCGCATCCAACGCCTGCGGTCGATGACCGATGCGCTGAGCGAGTCCGGGATCGAGTCCCTGACGCGATTCCGACTCGCGGTCGGCGGGATCCATTGCGATTTGCAGGTCGTCATCTCGGGAGTAGGCCGGGTGGACCTGCTCATCGACGGCTGGCTGATCATCGAACTCGACGGCGGCACACACGACGGCGACGATGCGGTCACCCGCGACCGCATCCGGGATGTGGAGAGTCAGGTCGGCGGGTACACGGTGCTGCGCTTCCGGAACCGACAGGTGATGTACGACTGGGACTACGTCGAAGGCAAGATCCGCGCGCGCCTCGCCCGAGGAGCGACCCGTTGAATCTCCGCGCCCTCGGGAGAACACCGTCGGTGCGGTGAAAACACGACCGCCTTTCCGCGCCGCTCCGGATTCTCCGCAGGCGCGGAGAAACGAGGGCTCAGGCCGACGGCCACGTCGGCGTGGGTGACACCGCGATGGCGTCGCGGAGCACCTGGGCGACCAGTTCCGGGTCGGGCAGGTCGCGCAGGACGAAGAGCGCCGCGTCGTCGCGCAGAATCCGGACATCGCCGCAGCGCGCCATCCGCTGGCCGACGGTGCGGGTCACCGTCACCTCGAGTTCGCTGTCGAAGGCCAGCTCGCCCCGACGGATGCGCGTGGTGCCGCGGCGGGCGAGGATGCGCCGGTTCGTGATCCGATAGCGGATCGAAGCCCAGGCCAGCAGCGGCGGCGCGCAGGCCAGCAGCACGATCACCGCGGCGCCCAGCACGATCAGCCAGCGCTGGAACGCCGAGTCGAACTGTGCGCAGAGGTAGAAGGCGAGCAGCACCACGAACACCCCGCCGGTGACGGGCAGCGCGATCCGCGTGCCGCGTGGCCGCAGCCGGGCGATCAGCCGCTCCGGCTCGGGCACCGGCTCGGTGTAGCGGCGGGTCTGCTGCTCGCTCATCCGCGCTCAGTGCCGAAGGTGGGTGACGTCGCCGACGGCGACGACGAGGCGGGCGTGCCCTGCAGGCTCTCCCGAGCCTGCCGGAGGCTCGACGACGAGGCGCCCGTCGCGATCGAGGTCCGCCGCGAGCCCGACCACCGGTGCGACCGCGGGTCGCTCGACCGAGACCGTGCGTCCGAGCGTGAGGCACTCCGCCAGAACGGCGGCCCGGACGCCGCTGGACTCGGCGTCGCCGCCGGAGGCGCGGAAGGCGTCGAGCAGGGCGTCGAGCTCGCGCAGGTACGCCGCGAGGAGGGCATCGAAGTCGCCGTCGCCGCCGAGCAGAGCGATCGACGTGGAGGTGGTCGTCGGCAGTTCCTCGGCCGTGAGCAGCAGGTTCACGCCGGTGCCGATGATCACCCGGCCGTCCGGCATCCGTTCGGCGAGGATCCCCGAGACCTTCGCCCCATCCACCAGCACGTCGTTGGGCCACTTCACCCCGACCGACACGGATGCGGGCACCAGCGCACGCACGGCTCGCGCGATCGCGACGCCGGCGATCAGCGAGACCCAGCCCAGCGATTCCGCGTCGATCGTGCGCACGTCCACGAGCGTCGAGGCGGCCAGCGTCTTCCCGGGCGGCGCCACCCAGACCCGGCCGAGCCGGCCGCGTCCCGCCGTCTGGTTGGCGGTGGCGACCACGGACAGGTGCGGCCACTCCCCCGGCGCCGAAGCGGCTCGCGAGCGCAGCTCGTCATTGGTGGAACCCGTCTCATCGAGCCAGAGCAGGTGCGCGGCGGCCGAACGGCTGCGTTCGAGGTTCATGCCGACCACGGTACCGCGCGGCCCCCGACTGTGGCATTCCTCACGGCAACCCGCCGTTTCCTTGTGCCGGTTCTTCAAGGGGCCCGTGCGCACCCCCGCCGGTAGAGTGAGCCGGGTGACCGCGAACCCAGCCTCCACCGCTTCCGACCCGGCCGCGCCCGAGACCACCGTGCCCGATCAGGCCGCGCCGGCCCAGACGCCGCCGACGAAGGCCGCGCCCGACCTCTACACCACGGCCGGCAAGATCGCCGACCTGAAGGCGCGCTATCACGAGGCCGTGACGGCGAGCGGCGAGGCCGCGATCGAGAAGCAGCACGCCAAGGGCAAGATGACCGCGCGCGAGCGCATCGACACCCTGCTCGACCCGGGCTCCTTCGTGGAGCTGGACGAATTCGTCCGGCACCGCACCCACGCCTTCGGGATGGAGAAGAAGCGGCCCTACGGCGACGCGGTCGTCACCGGAACTGGCACCATCCACGGCCGCCAGGTCGCCGTGTACTCGCAGGACTTCACCATCTTCGGCGGCTCGCTCGGCGAGGTCGCCGGCGAGAAGATCATCAAGGTGATGGATCTCGCGCTGAAGACCGGAGTGCCGATCATCGGCATCCTCGACTCCGGCGGAGCGCGGATCCAGGAGGGCGTGGTCGCCCTGGGCAAGTACGGCGAGATCTTCCGCCGCAACACCGCGGCCTCTGGCGTGATCCCGCAGATCTCGATCATCTGCGGTCCGGCCGCGGGCGGCGCCGTCTACTCCCCCGCGTTGACCGACTTCGTCATCATGGTCGACAAGACCTCGCAGATGTTCGTCACCGGCCCCGACGTGATCAAGACCGTCACGGGCGAGGACGTCGGGATGGAGGAGCTCGGCGGCGCGCTCACCCACAACAAGATCTCCGGCGTCTCGCACTACCTGGCCAGCGACGAGAACGACGCGCTCGACTACGCGCGCACCCTGCTCTCGTTCCTGCCGGACAACAACCTCGCCGAACTGCCCACCTTCGACACGGTCATCGAGCTGGAGACGACGGATGCGGATCGCGCGCTGGACACGATCATCCCGGACAGCCCGAACCAGCCCTACGACGTCACCACCGTGATCGAGCACATCGTCGACGACGGCGACTTCCTCGAGGTGCAGCCGCTGTTCGCGCCGAACATCGTGATCGGCTTCGGCCGGATCGAGGGCCGTCCGGTCGGCATCATCGCCAACCAGCCCAGCGCCATGGCCGGCACCCTGAACATCGAGGCGGGCGAGAAGGCTTCCCGCTTCGTGCGCTTCTGCGACGCGTTCTCGCTGCCGATCCTGACCTTGGTGGACGTGCCCGGCTACCTGCCCGGCACCGACCAGGAGTGGACCGGCGTGATCCGCCGCGGCGCGAAGCTGCTCTACGCCTACGCCGAGGCGACCGTGCCGCTGGTCACCGTCATCCTGCGCAAGGCCTACGGCGGCGCGTACATCGTGATGGGATCGAAGCAGCTCGGCGCCGACATCAACCTCGCCTGGCCGACGGCCGAGATCGCGGTGATGGGCGGTCAGGGCGCGGTGAACATCCTGTACCGGAACGAGATCAAGAAGGCCGAACTCGCCGGCGAGGACGTGGCCGCCGTGCGCACCCGCCTCGCGAACGAGTACACCTACAACGTCGCCAGCCCGTTCCTCGCGGCCGAGCGCGGCGAACTCGACGGCGTGATCGAGCCCAGCGCCACCCGCGTGGCGGTCACGAAGGCGCTGCGCGCCCTGAAGTCCAAGCGCGCGAGCCTCCCCGCCAAGAAGCACGGCAACATCCCGCTCTGACCCCCGTCCCCCTTCTCCCCGCGAGATGCCACTTCTGCACGCTTTTCGCGGCGTGTCGCGTACACAAGAGGCATCTCGCGGAGAGAGGGAGGGGTTACTTCGAGCGCAGCGTGCGCACGAGGGCGAGGGCCTCGCGCGCCGAGACCTCCGGTAGGTAGGCGCGGGCCAGCGCCGCACCGATCTGCGGCAGCCGCAGCGGATCGGGATACGCCAGCGACAGCCGTGCGTACTCGGGGTGGAACTTCGCCTTGAAGCGGAACAGCGAGGCGAAGCCGTAGGCCGGCTCCAGGGCGCGCGCGAGCGAATCCATCAGCCGCGAGAGCGTCGTCGGCTCGCTCGGCTCCGCATCCGGCGCCGTGGCCAGCGGCGCGCCCGAGAGCGAGAGCACCGTCATCCCCTCCTCCCTTGCGCGTAACGCCGCGGAGGCGATCAGGAACTCCATCACGCCCGGCATCGCCTCGTCGGCGCGGCGCATGAAGTCGAGCGTCCAGCCGATCACCCGACCGTCGCGATGCACCGGCAGCCAACTGGTCACGCCCTGCACCACGCCGTCGGGCCCGATCGCGAGCATCAGCGCCACCTCCGGATCGCGTAACTCGTCGAGGCCGCCGAGGGTGAATCCCATCTCGGGCAGCGCCTTCTCGGCGACCCACCGCTCCGACAGCTCGGTCACCTGGTTCGCGAGTCCGAGCGAGAGGGCCGACCAGTGCGTCCAGCGCGCCTCGATGCCGAGTTTGCCCGCCCGGGTCAGCGGATAGCGCACCTTCTGCCAACGCTTGCCGCCGAGGTCGAAGACCGCGGGACGGATCAGCGTCTCCTCGCCGACCGATACGTGCTGCCACCCGAGCGCCGCGAAGGTCGGCAGCAGCTCGTCGTGCACGCTGTAGAAGCAGGCGCTCCACGACCTCTCGTCGCAGAACCGGACGAAGGCCGCGACGGTGGCCGCGCGGGCGGCCGGCGCGCAGACGGGATCCGACAGCGCGATGGCGATGTCGTTCACCACCCGGTATGCGACCGCCGCGTCGCCGTCCGCCGCCACCCAGTAGGTGTTGCCGCTCCACGTGCCCTGATGCCCGAGGGTGCCGCCGCCGTGCCGGGCCAGCAGCGCCCGGAACCGCGCCGCGTCCGCCCCGACGGCGTGCGCATCCGTGGCCCGGAACAGCGCGAGCACCGCGACCACCACCAGCAGCCAGAACGCGGGGCCGATCCAGTCGAACAGCAGGCGGGGCAGCGGATCCTCCGGCGCGCCGATGCGGCCCAGGAAGCCGGCGAAGCTCAGCGGCAGGAAGCGCGCGAGGGTCTCGCGCAGCAGCTGCAGCAGGGTGCGCGGGGCGTCCATCGACAGCACCAGCGCGAACGACGCGGCGCCGATCACCCCGCTCAGCACCAGGATCCGCGCCCAGCGCCGGGCCGCCGCGCGCGGAGCCCGCAACCGGAAATGCCGCCGGCCGAGCAGCAGCGCGGCGACGACCGCGAGCGGCACCGCGATGGTGGCGGCGAGCCAGAGCACGTACTCGGCGTGATGTTCGAACTCCGGATGCGCCGCCGCCCGGCTCAGCGAGAGGGCGTCCAGCAGCGCGATCGCCGCGTTCACCCCGATCGCGAGCAGCAGCGCCGCCCGCCGGCCCCGACGCAGCCCGGCCGCCGCGATCAGCAGCAGTACCAAGGGCACGAAGGTCAGCACGATGGGCCCCGGCCCGATCAGGCTCACGCTGACGTGATGCAGGCAGGCGCCTTCACGGCGCGAGCACGGATCGAGCAGGTCGACCCCGGTGAACGCGCTCTGCAGCAACCGCCCGAGGAACGAGAACGGCCCGTAGCCGGAGTCCGACAGGACCGCGATCAGCGGGCCGATCGCCGTCACCGCGACGACCGCCGCCAGTAGGCCCCTCGACTCGCGATGCGAGCTGCGGCCGAGCGCGAGCGAGCGCCGATCGAGCGTCAGCAACGCGCCGAGAGCGAGACCGAGACCCCCGGCGAGCAGCCGGTACACATCGGCGGAGTCGCCCGCGTAGAGCACGAACATCGCCACGATCGCCACGACCGCCACCCGCACCCGGCGCCGCCAGAGCGGGCCGAGGAATGCGCTGGCGGTCAGCAGAGCGGCCGTCACCCCGATCAGCGGATCGACGGTGAGGTCACCGGCCGTGTCGCTCGCCCACCACTCCTGCACATCAGCGCCGACCCACTGCAGCAGGGTGCCCAGCAGCACCGCGGCTCCCCCGCCGACCACGAAGGCGACGGCCGTTCGGGCGGACCCCATGGCCCGCTCGGCGATCGGCAGCAGCAGGAGCGACGCGGCGACGGCGAGCACGAGGGTGCCGGCGTCCGCGGCGGTGAACAGCGCCGTGACGGCCGTCCACGGGCGGCCGCCGGTGATCGTGCTGGACACCCCCGCCCGCCAACTCGGCACGCCGATCGACGTCGTCACGATCAGAAGCAGCGCCAGGCCGAGCGAGAACGGATACCGGCGCACCCGGGCCAGGATGCGGGCACTGCGGCTCATAACGACCCGATCCGCGAGCGGAGAGCCGTGAACGCCTCGTCGAGGGTGGCGATGGCGTGCGGCGCCGGGACCCTCCCCAGCGCGTTCGCGAGATCGGCGAGCACGCGCGATCACCTCCACCCACGGCGCATGCGGGGCGTCTCCCCGCATCGCGTCTGCAGCCTAAACAGCCACGCCGTTCGCCGACTCACCGCTCGCCGGGAGGAGGCCCGCGATTCTGAGAGAGCGCGCATCCGCGTCCGCCAGGAGCGCGACGGCCGCGACCCGCGTCGCCTGGGAATCGGCGCCGGCGAGATGGATCGGGCTGCTCGTCGCTCCCGCCGCTTGCGCCCCGTCGAGGAAGCTCCGCCCTCCCGACGACGGCTCGAGCGCCCGGTACGCCCGGTCGATCACGCGCGCGAGCGGCGTCTCGGCCGGGGCCGGGCCGAGCAGCGCGAGCACCTCTGCGCCGTCTTCGCGCAGCCTGCTCCGCACGGCCGCGAGGGCGATCTGCGCGGCATCATCGGGCGCCGTGGCGGTGCGGTGCACCGATTCCAGGCCCCAGCCGATCGTGCGTCTCCCGCGCAGAATCGGCCACCACGTCGCGAGGAGGAGCGGATGCTGCTCGTCGTCGAACAGGATCAGCAGCGCCGCATCCGGATCACGGAACGCATCATCGGCGCCGAAGAACGCACCGAGTTCGAGAGCCGGGTTCTGCGCCGCCAGCGCCTCGACGCGGAGCCGCTGCCGCGCACCCAGATCCTCCCAGCGTGTCCACAGCGTCCGCAGCGAAACCTGCGGGGAATCATCCAGGACCGCACGCAGCGAGGCGACCGACAGCACGTACTGCCGGGCGAGCACCGCGCGGGCACCCGCCGGAGCCTCGCCGATGATCGCGACGCTCCAGCCCTTCGCAGCGCAGAACGCCGAGAAGCCGGCCGGCGGCTCCGGCGCGCCGAAGACGAGCGCGACCCGGTCGACCACCCGGAACACCACCGCGGAGCCGGTCGGCCCGCGCCACAGCCGGGCACCGCCGGCGAGACCGCGGTAGCCGAGAACACCACCGCCCGCGTCGCGCACGGCCCGCCGCGCCGCCGCCGCCAGCCGAGCGCTCGCGCGAGAGACCCGGAGAACGGCCAGGAGTACAACCGCCCAGAAGAGCGGGCCGACCGTCGCGAAGAGCAGCAGCTCCCGCGGCGCGGCGATCGGCTCCGCGAGCAGCGTCGCCGGGATGAAACGGCGCGCCGTGTCGAGCGGACCCGTCCCGTTCACCACCATGAACGCGCCGGCCAGCGCGATGAACGCGAGCAGCACGATCGCGCCCCAGCGCGCGGCGGCCGACGGCGGGGCGAGCAGCCGGAACAGCCGGCGCTGAGTGAGCGCCACGATCGCGAGCAGCACCGGAAGCAGCACCGCCGCTGCGGCCCAGAGCCCGTAGGCGCCGGCCCGGCTCAGTCGCTCCAGCGCGCTGACCGCGTCGAGTGCGGCGAATCCGAACGCCGCCACCGCGAGCTGCACCCCGACGGCGAGCCGGAGCGCGAGCCGTCGGCCGCGGAGCATCCCGACGGCCGCCACAACGAGCAGAACGGACGGCACGACGGCGAGCAGCGCGGGGCCCGGCCCGGCCGCGAGGTCGCGGTTGCACGCCGCGGACAGCGTGTCCGCGCACCGCGCGATCACCGCCGCATCCGGCAGCGCGAGCATCCGGCCGAACTCGGCGGAGGGGCCGATCGGATCCCTCGACAGCAGCGCGATCAGCGGACCGGATGCGCTCGCCGCGACCAGCGCGGCGAGCAGGCGTCGGCGCTCCCCCGGCGAGCTCCGAGCGCGCCGCGACTGCCCGCGGGTCAGCGCAAGCCCGAGCGTCAGGCCGGCGAGGGCGGCGATGAGACGGAGGCCGTTGGCCGGATCGCCGTCGTTCAGCACCAGCATCACGATCGCGGCGAGGGTGAGCACCCGGGCTCGACGCCGCCAGAGCGGGCCGAAGAATGCGGTCGCCGTGAGGAAGGCCCCGACGACCGGGGTGAGTGGGTCGAGCGTGACCGGGAGCCGGGTCGGATCCGTGAACCAGGCGCCGAGCGACGAGTCGGCCCACTGCAGCGCCACCCCGAGCACCGCGGCCGCCGCGCCGGTTGCCACGAAGGACGCCGCGATCCGCCAGGAGCCGACGCGGCGCTCCGCGACGGCGAGCAGGGGCACTCCGATGATCAGCCCGGCGATCAGGGCGGCGGGACCCTCCGGAACGATCAGCGCCGAGAAGGGCGTCCACCAGGCACCGTCGAGCAGCGTCGTCGGCACGCCCACCGCCCAGATCCGCGCCGGCTGCGCGACGACCGTTCCCGTCTCCACCGCGGCGAGCATCAGCAGCAGCGCGAAGCCGAGCGTCGCCGGGATGCGGCGCAGCAGCCGCGGCGTATGGTGCCTCACGTTCCGTCCCCGTCCGGGCGCACATCCCGGCGCGCGCCGCGACTCCATCATGTAGCTTCGAAGCCATGACCGTCGCGCCCGCAGCCTCCGACTCCGCCCCGACCGCTGACATCGTCATCCGCACGCCCGGACTCGGTGCCGCGGAGATCGCGGCGGTGACGGCGGTCCTGACCGCTCTCACCGCGGCCTCGGTGGCGCCGGTACCGGCGCCCGCGGCGACGACCGCCTGGTCGCGGGGGCAGCGGGCGATCCGCACCCCGCTGACTCCGGGCGCCGGTCGCTGGCGCTCGTTCGCGGGCTGACGGCGGGGTTTGCACCCCGATCACCGGCCTCGGCGACGCGAAGCTGAGTTTTGTACCCCGAAATGTCCTCCAAAGAGCCGACTAGTCAGTCCGTGTCGGGCCGAGCAAGATTGTCTGTGTTAGGTGTAGCTCTTCGGAGTGACACCGCCAATCACTCGCCGACCAGGGTAAGCGGGCGGGTGTTTTGGGGGCGAGTCAGGACAATATTCGGGTTGTTGTCCTGACTCGGGGTTTGACGGCGGGCAGGTCTGCACTCTTCGGAGGCGCGGACCGCCCGCCGCACTCTTTTAACCGTTGCTGGTGCCCACCCTCCCCCGTGCCGGGCATCGGTGCGTCGCGCCACGCGGATCTGTTCCGGTGGCCCCGTCGGCGCGACCGAGAGATCACAGCGGCCCACCTCCAGTCCCGGAACCGGCCGCATCGCTGCAGGGCCGGACACAACCTCGGCTGAGAGCGTTGCTCGGCGCTGATCAGCTCTGACGAGCACTCTCAGCCGAAGTTACGACCGAGCGTTCGCCTCCCTCAGCGCCGGTCGCCGTCCGCCCGGCGGCGGATCTCGACCCACGCGTCCACCTCGTCGGCGCCGTCGTCGTGCCCGAGGGCTCTCGCGCTGCCGTCGCCGGAGGTGCGCAGCCCCACCACGGTGACCGCGGAGTCCGAGTCGGAGGAGCCGGTGCGCACCACGATCCGGTCGACCTCCGGGCGGATGCCGTCCAGCGCCCCGGCGAGCTCCTGCAGCACCCGGTCGATCTCCGCCAGCGGCAGTTGATCCAGCCCGCCGTCGTCGAGCACGGACACGGTCACGCCGCGCCGCCGAGCGGCGAGCACGCGGCGGCGGACGTCGTCATCCAGCAGCCGGCGGCCGCGGATCTCGTCGCGAACGGATGCCTCCAGCAGGCGGCATTCGCGACGTTCCTCCTCGGTGAGGTCGGAGTCCTTCGCCACGATGCGGCGCAGCATGTCGGAGGCGATGGCGCGGGTCTGCTCCAGCCGCACCTCCCGCTCGCTCAGGTGCGCCTCCTCCGCCGCGCGCCAGGACGCCGCCGCCCGCTCCGCGGCCTCGAGGACGCGCGCCTCTTCGCTCGCCCGCCCGGTCTCGCGGGTGAGCAGCTGCGCGATGCCGACCCAGGCGAAGCCGCCGAGCACTCCGAGGGTGGCCAGCGCCTCCGGGCCGGCCCAGAAGAACGTGTGCACGGTGAGGAAGACCATGCCCGCCCAGGCGAAACGCGGCTGCCGCCGGGCGCAGGTCACCGTGAGCAGCGTGCCGACCGCGGCGATGTACCAGGTGGCGTAGCCGTTCGCGGCCGCGGGGTCGAGCGACGGAGTCACCAGGAGCGGCAGCAGCACCGCCACCGCGAGGTTCGCGCTCGCGAGCGGCACCGGCATCCGGGTGGGCGACTTCGGCCAGAGGCTCACCAGCGTCGCAACGGCGTAGAGCACCAGCGCGATCACGACGCCGGCCGTCACCGCCTGCGTCCGGAACGAGAACAGCGCGAGCACCACGTGGTAGATCGAGAAGCCGGCCCCCATCGCGATCAGGAGCGCGCGCGGGTACGCGATCATGCGCCGACCTCCGCGGCCGTCCACTGCAGTCGCACCTCGGTGCCGACGCCCGGTGCCGCCTGCACCTCGGCCGTGCCGCCGACACTGTGCACCCGCTCGACGATCGAGAGCCGGATTCCCAGCCGCTCGCGCGGCACCTCGGCGAGCACGAAGCCGCGACCGTCGTCGACGATCGTGATCGCGATCCGACCCGGCGTCACCTCGGCGAGCACCTGGCGCCGCACGTTCGCATCCGGTCCGGCGTGCTGCACGCTGTTGGTCAGCGCCTGCCAGACCGCGCCCAGCAGCGCCTCCGCGACGGGACGGGACAGCTCAGCATCCCGCTCGGCCACCGGCTCCGTCGCGTCGAGCGTCGCGCCGAACGTCGAAGCGGCGTGCTGCAGCTGCCGCGTCAGCATCTCCAGCCCGACGTGGCCCTCCGAACCGGCGCCGTCCCGCTCCGGCAGCAGCACCGACAGGGCGCGCGTGGCCATGGACGTCGCGAGCGCCCGCTCCGTCGGCGAGTGCGCGGATGCCGCGGCGAGCAGGCTCGCGAGCACGTTGTCGTGCACCACCGCGTCCACCTCGATCCGCTCGATCTCGCCGGCGTGCTGACGCAGGGCGCTCTCGTACTCCGCCATCGCGGTCGCCTGCGCGCGGTCGACCCGATCGGCGGACTGACGCAGCACCACGATCAGCAGCAGCATCACGCAGCCGACGATGCCGACGTAGAACGCGTCGAGCACCGATCGCGTCAGCCCGGCGCCGCCGCCGGAGGGCAGCGCCCGCAGCACGCCGAACAGGATGGGCGTCACGAGCGCATAACCCACCGCGATCCGCAGCGGAGCGGCGTAGGCCGCGTACGCGGTGCCGATCGTCACGAGGTACCAGAGCCACGGCGTCTGGCCGGCGACGGCGGCCGGGTCGCGGACGGATAGCGGCCAGACCAGCATGGCGAGCAGCAGCGCGATCGCCACCACCCAGCCGGCCGCCTTCGTGCCGCGCTGCAGGATCGCCGTCACGACCGAGGCGGCCAGCCCGCCGAACACGATGGCGAGCAGCGGCCACCCGATCGCGGGTTGCAACACCGGCAGCTGGCTGATGATGGGCGGGATCGTCTGCAGCGCGAATCCGGAGCCGAAGAAGTAGATCGTCGCCGCGAGGATGCGATCGATGCGGGCCCGGTTCGCCGTCGGACGAGCAGGGCGCGGCTCAGCGGTTGGCGTCGCCGTCATCGGAATCGATCCCGGGGAGGATGCCGTCCTCGACCGCGCGACGGAGCAGGTCGACCTTGGTCGGCGCTGGGCGGCCGAGTTCGACGTACTTGTCGCGGATCCGGCCGAGGTACTCCTTGGCGGTCGACGCGGAGATCTGCAAGCGTTCGGCGACGAGTTTGAGCGGCAGACCCGAGGCGTACAGGTGCAGCACGTCGCGCTCGCGCCGGCCGAGCACGGCTCGAGCGAAGTCGTCGTCGGCGTCGATCGCGGAGGCCCATTCGAGGTTGTTCAGCACGTCGCCTCTGGCCACGGTCTCGATGGCCGCGATCACAGTCGCCATCGGCGACGACTTCGGAATGACACCCGCGGCTCCGGCGGCGAGCGCCTCTCGCACCGCGACGACCCGATCCGCGATGGAGTGCACGAGCACCGCGGCGCCGCGGATCTGGCCCCACTTCACGTTCGAGGTGATGGTCGCGCCGTCGCCGAGCGAGAGATCGAGCACGAGCACGTCGATCTCCTCCGCGCCGAGGGCCCGGTCCAGGGCCGCGACGGAGCTGGCGGTCGCCAGCACCGAGAGGCCCGCTGAGGTGCAGGCGGCGGCGACGCCGAGACGCACGGACTCGTGATCGTCGACGATCGCGACGCGGACACGGGGTTCGGGCATCCGGTCGACTTCCGGCATCGCGGACATGCCTCTCCTGTCGTTCTCGGCCATCGTACCGGCCGACGGCGCGCTCGCTCAGGCCCGGCGGAGTCGGGCGACCGCCTCGAGGTGGTGGGTGTTCGGGAACAGGTCGTACCCGCGCACCTCGTCGAGCTCGTAGCCGGCGACGACGAGGCGGCCGACATCGCGGGCGAGGGCCACCGGATCGCAGGCGACGTAGATCAGCTGGGCCGGCGCCAGCTCGGCGAGCGCATCCGTCACCTCGCGCCCGGCACCCGAGCGGGGCGGATCCAGCACCACCGTCGCCGAGCGCCAGCGAGCGCGCTCGACCGCGTCGGCGTTGCGGATGGCGTCCACCAGATAGCGGTCCACGCGCGCGGTGACGGCGCGGCCGCCGATCCACTCGGCGAGGTTGTCCAGCGCGTGCTCCGTCGCGCGCGGGTCGCTCTCGACGCTGGTGATCCGCAGCGTCTCGCCGATCCGGTCGCCCACCGCCGCGGCCAGAAGGCCGACGCCGCCGTAGAGATCCTGGTTCGCGGCGCGCGGGTCGATCAGGTCGGTGTCGAGCGCCTCCTGCACCGCGCGCGTGAGCACCTCCGCCGCGTGGCGGTGCACCTGCCAGAAGCCGAGCCGATCGAGGCGGAACTCGCGACCACCGGCCGCCTCCACGATCGTGGTGGTCGCCGACCGGTCCGGCTTCTCCTCCGCGCCGCGCACCACAACGGCGACCCGACCCTCCGCGCGCACATCGACGAGATCGACGGTGCTGCCCGGCTGGAGCCGGTCGCCCAGCGGGGCCGCCGCGGAGATGGCGGCGGTGGCCAGCGGCAGCTCGGCGACGTCGATCACCTCGTGGCTGCGCGCCGCGTACGGACCCACCCGGCCGTCGTCGCCGACGTGCAACCGGGTGCGGGTGCGCCAGCCGGTGCCGCGGCTCTCGTCGTCACCGGGCACGGCCTCGACGCCGATCTCGCGCGGGATCTTCGCGAAGCGGGCGAAAGCGTCCTCGATCACGGCGCGCTTGAGCGTGCGCTGGTGGCGCAGGTCGATGTGGCCGAACTCGGCGCCGCCGACGCGGGCCGACGGCGCGCGGTCGATCCCCGCCTCCGCCCAGACGTGCGCGACCCGGTGCTCCGAGGCGTCCAGCACCTGCACGGTCTCGGCGCGCCAGAAGCTGGCGTGCGTGGTCTCGGAGATCCGCGCGCGGATCCGCTCGCCCGGGATGGTGTCGGGTACGAAGATGACGCGCCCCTCGTGTCGGGCCACGAAGACACCGCCGTGGGCGACGTTGCTAATGTCGAGCTCGACCTCGGTACCGTGCGCCGGATCGACCGGAACGGCCTTCGCGGGAGCGCTTCGGCGCCCGCCTCGTGCGCGGCCGGTGGTCGAAGGCCTGTTCTTTCCCATCCGTCGAGCATCCCACAGCGACGGACCGACCAGCAGGGTGACCCATGCGCCTCTACCTCGCCTCCACCTCCCCCGCCCGCCTCGCGCTGCTGCGCGCCGCCGGCATCGAACCGGTGATCGTGCCCTCGCAGGTGGACGAACCCGCCGCGGTGGCCGCCGCCGAGCGCGCATCCGGCCCGCTGGACGCGGACGCGATGGTGCAGCTGCTCGCCCGGGCGAAGGCGGAGGCCGTGCTCACGCCCGAGATCGACGGCTTCGTGCTCGGCGGCGACTCGGCTTTTGTGCTCGACGGCGTGATCTACGGCAAGCCGCACGAGCCGGCGATCGCCCGTGAGCGCTGGCTGGCGCAGCGGGGGCGCACCGGGCACCTGCACTCCGGCCACTGGCTGATCGACCACCGCGGCGGATCCGCGCGCGCCGCGGTCGGCGGCGTCTCGGTCGCCGCGGTCGGCTTCGCCGCCGACATCGCCGACGACGAGATCGACGCCTACATCGCGACCGGCGAGCCGCTGGAGGTGGCCGGAGCGTTCACGATCGACGGTCGCGCCGCCGGCTTCATCGAGCACGTCGACGGCGATCCCTCGACCGTGATCGGTATGTCGGTGCCGCTGCTGCGCCGCCTGGTCCGCGAACTCGGCGGCTCCTGGCCGGGGCTCTGGAACCGCTGACCGGCCGCCGCGCGGTCGGGCCCCGCGCGATCGGCCCCCGAGATCGGGCGTCGCGGACGAGATCCCTTGCCGCGGCCGCCGATACCGTCCGCGACATCGAATCTCGCGAAATTTCGCGAGATGTGGGGTGGGTTGTGGGGTACGGAGAGAGAAGCGGGGGTTTTTTGTGGGGTGGCGCCACGGGCCGGTGCGGTGCGCAGCCTAGGGTGGAGGATCATGCCGCGTATTTCCAAGGTGCTCATCGCCAACCGAGGCGAGATCGCCGTCCGAGTCATCAGAGCCGCCCGTGACAGCGGCATCGCCGCCGTCGCGGTCTACGCCGACCAGGACCGCGACGCCCAGCACGTCAAGCTCGCCGACGAGGCCTACGCCCTCGGCGGCACCTCCAGCGCCGAGACCTACCTCGTCATCGAGAAGATCCTCTCGGTCGCCCGCCGCTCCGGCGCGGACGCGGTGCACCCCGGTTACGGCTTCCTCGCCGAGAACGCCGACTTCGCCCGTGCCGTCTCGGCCGCGGGTCTGATCTGGATCGGCCCGAGCCCCGAGGCCATCGAGCGCCTGGGTGACAAGGTCTCGGCGCGCCACGTGGCCGAGAAGGTGGGCGCTCCGCTCGCCCCCGGCACGATCAACCCCGTCTCGGGCGCCGCGGAGGTGCTGGAGTTCGTCGACATCCACGGCCTGCCCGTCGCGATCAAGGCGGCCTTCGGCGGCGGCGGCCGCGGCCTCAAGGTCGCCCGTGAGCGCGACGAGGTCGCCGAACTCTTCGAATCCGCCACCCGCGAGGCGATCACCGCCTTCGGCCGCGGCGAGTGCTTCGTCGAGAAGTACCTCGACGAGCCGCGCCACGTCGAGACCCAGTGCCTGGCGGACGCGCACGGCAACGTCGTCGTCGTCTCCACCCGCGACTGCTCGCTGCAGCGTCGGCACCAGAAGCTGGTCGAGGAGGCGCCCGCTCCGTTCCTCACCGAGGAGCAGAACACCGAGCTCTACCGCGCGTCCAAGGCCATCCTCAAGGAGGTCGGCTACGTCGGCGCCGGCACCTGCGAGTTCCTGATCGGCAAGGACGGCACCGTCTCCTTCCTCGAGGTGAACACCCGCCTGCAGGTGGAGCATCCCGTCTCCGAAGAGGTCACCGGCATCGACCTGGTCCGCGAGCAGTTCCGCCTCGCCGAGGGCGGCGTTCTCGACTACGAGGACCCGGCTCCGCGCGGCCACTCCTTCGAATTCCGGATCAACGGCGAGGATGCCGGCCGCGGCTTTATGCCGGCGCCCGGTCCCGTGCACGTGTTCCGCGCGCCGGGTGGACCCGGCGTCCGCGTCGACAGCGGCGTGGTCGCGGGCGACGTGATCTCGGGATCCTTCGACTCGCTGCTGGCCAAGCTGATCGTGACCGGAGCGACCCGGGAGCAGGCGCTGGAGCGCTCGCGCCGCGCGCTGGACGAGTTCGAGGTCGCCGGCCTGCCCACGGTCATCCCCTTCCACCGCACGATCGTGCGCGACCCGGCCTTCGCTCCCGCCGACGGCGCCGCGTTCAGCATCTACACCCGCTGGATCGAGACCGAGTTCGACAACACCATCGAGGCATGGAGCGGCGAGGCCGGCGAGATCGCGGCGCCCGCCGAGCGTCAGAACGTCGTCGTCGAGGTCGAAGGCCGTCGTATCGAGGTGTCGCTGCCCGCGAACCTGGTGGGTGCCGGCCCGACGAAGTCGAACGCTCCCTCCCCTCGCCGCCGCGGCGGCGGCGCCGTGAACACGGCGACCGGGGATGCGCTGAAGTCGCCGATGCAGGCCACGATCGTCAAGGTCGTCGTCGCGGAGGGCGACACCGTCGTCAAGGGCGATCTGCTGCTGGTTCTCGAGGCGATGAAGATGGAGCAGCCGCTCACCGCGCACAAGGACGGCACCATCACCGCGCTGAACGCGACTCCGGGCACGACCGTGTCGGCGGGGCACGTGCTGCTCTCGATCGACTAGGACCCAGAGGTAAGGAAGGGCGTCGGCTTCGGCCGACGCCCTTCCTGTTTCCCCAGGGGCGCCCCCGCGCCCCGTCTCGGCGCACCCTCCCCAGGGTGCCGCCGAGTGAGTCCAGCTTATCGGAAGATAGCTTCCGATAACAGCGTCACTGGGCTGCGATACCCACCTGATTGAGATACCCGGAGCAGCCCCAATCTCGCCACGAACCCTCCGGGTCGGAGAACTGCCCGTTCTCCGCCCCGATCCCCCAGTTCGCCAGCATGTACGCCTGCACCCGCTCGGTCGGCCGGCCGAGCGCCTCCGCCGCACCCTGCGTACCCTCCCCGATCCCGCCGTAGATGATCAGCCAATCGTCTCCGGCGACGGCCGTTACACCACGCTCGGAAAGACACTGCAGCTGGATCGCCGTGATGTTGGCGATATCCGGATCCGTGTAGTCGGGGCGCCTCGTCTGCGCCGCCGCGAGGTCCCAACCCAGAGCGCCGCAGAAGTCCGCTTCGGCAAGGCCCTGCCGCTGGTCAGGAGTGCCGGTCAGTGTCTCGAGATACACCTCGAATCGTTCCGGCGCGAGGCCGATCGCAGCGGCGCCGGCCGCGTGCCCCGCGCCCGGATCGGCCAGTTCCGCATCCGCGATCTTCTTGCCGATCGCCAGCGACCAGTCGAACCCTTCCTTCTCCATACACGCGGACACGGCGCGTTCCTGCGGACCCGGCGCCGACGTTCCGTCGGCCGGTACCGGAGCCGTCGTCGGCGGCGCAGTGGAGGGCGGCTCGGCGGGCGGGTTGGTGCGCCAGAGCGCGAGCGTCAGCACCGCCGCGGCCACGGCCCCCAGAACGGACACGCCGCCCAGCACAGCGAACGTCCACCGGCGCACGCTCATCGCTGCGCCCCTGTGCGCCGCACCGGCCACCACGCCACGACCGCCGAGGCGCAGAGCAACAACACCACGGCCGCCGCGATCTGCTGGATCACGTACCCGATGAGCAGGCGGTCGAAGCCGCCGAGCGCCGATCCGCTCGGTCCGGCGCCGCCCATTCTCGGCCAGAAATCCAGCAGGAACATCGGCGCGTTCTCGATCGCGAGCACCCCGCCCACCGCCAGCCAGGCGACGCCGGCGAGGCGCAGGCGTGGCCGACGGACCAGCAGGAGGGCGCAGAACAGAAGCGCTCCGGCCACCGCGACGAAACTCAGTCGGCGCGGCACGAACCACGCGGTGACGAGGGCGCTCGCGAGGGCGAACGCACTCAACGCGATCCCGAACACCGCCACCGTCAGCACGGCGGCCGTCAACGTCAGCGACGCGATCGGGCCTCGCTCCGAAGCCGATCCGCTCCGGACGGCGCGACGCCACGCGAGGTCCGCCGCCACGCCGCGCAGGGTTCGCGACGCGATGTCGATGTGCACCCGCCAGTCCGGTACGCCGCGCGTCCGCGCCCAACTCCGATGCTCGTGCACATCGGATGCCAGTTCGTCGCGGCGTTCCTCGGCGACGTGCGCAGCGACGCCCTCGAGGTAGAACTCGGCCCACGCACGCGCAACGGCCGAGTCGATCCGTGCCGCCATCAGTTCGCGTTGTCCTTGCCGACCGCGTGCACGGCGAAGCCCCAGCAACCCGCCTCCTCCCAGCGGTAGTCGGCGCCTGCGCCCGTATCGCCCGTGTCCGCGCGGAGGTAGGCGCGATAGGTGGCTACGTCCCAGCCGGCGATCGCGGCCGCCTGCTGTTCCGCATCCTCTTGCGCCTCGGGGGTCATCACCGGCGGCGCCATCGAGGCGTTCCGCATCGCCAGGCGCTGCTCCGGGCTCAGCGTGTAGCCCTGGTCGGCGAGACACCGCGCGTCGATCGCGGTCTGATTCCACCAGTCAGGGCCCCAGCCACCGAAGGCGTCCAGCGTCGAATCCTGCACCGCCAGGGCGGCCGAGGTATTGCAGGAGGAGAGATCGTTGTTCATCACGCCCACCAGCGCGGCGTCGTAGGCGTCGAGCTGGTCGACGGGGATGCCCAGAGCGCTCGACGCCGCGGCGCGCTCGGCCTCGCGGGTGGCGTCGTCCCGCAGGGTGCCACCGGCCGACGTGATCGCTGTCGCCGCCGCGAGTTCGGCCGCCGCACGCGCGGCCCCGACCTCCCAGTTCCAGGTGTAGCCGAGCTCGGCCATGCACGCGATCTCCCCGGCCTCCTCCGGCCCGGCCGGGCTCAGCGCGCCGGCGCTGGCGTTCGCGGCGTACACCGCCGGGTCGTAGACCGTCGGGTCGCCGATCGCTCGCGCTGCGGCCGGGGTCGACGTCGGCGTCGCCACGGGTTCCGGGGTCGACGTCGCGCCGATCACCGCCGTCGGCGCCGGGCTCGCCGTCGCCTCCGCCGCGGCGAAAGCGGCCCCGACGCGCTCCGACTGCTCCTGCGCCGCGGTGTTGTCCGCGACGTTGATCGAGCCGATCACCACCCCGGCCGCGATCGCTACCGCTCCGGCCGATGCCAGCGCCACAACGAGCACTCTGCGTGCGTTCATCTCATCCCCCAGTTCATTTCTTCCCCGCGCTATCGATGGTCACAACGGCTGCGGTACGCCGCGGCGCGCCGGCCACCAGGCCACCACCAACGACAGGCCGACCAAGGCGATGCCGCCGGCCAGCAGTCGCGCCACGAACAGCGTCTGTGCGGGCCCGGTCGGCGCCGAGACGATGAACGCCCCGATCGTGGCACTGACGTTCATCAGAACGTCGACGGCGGCCGGCAGCAGCAGAGCGCCGCCGACCCCGAGTGCCAGCGCGGCGACGACCCGGGCGCGCGCGGACCGCAGCAGCAGAGTCACGGCGAGCACGAGCAGTGCGGTGCCGACCGCGGCCAGGAGGTGCGGCGTCGCCGTGATCCAACCGCCGCCGCGCAGCAGCACCAGAACACTGCGCGCGAGAACGAACAATCCGAAGACCGCGAGCACGGCGGCCAGCAGCCCGACGCCCGCCACGAGTCCGAGCGAGCGGACCGGACCGGCCGACGGATGCGCGCGCAGCACCTCCCGCCGCCAGCTGAGGTCGGCGACGACGCCGCGGATCGCGCGCCCGACGATCGCGCGCCCGATCCGCCCCGCGGACTCACCACGCTCCTGCGCCCACACGGCGTGTTCGTACAGATCAGAGGCGATCTCGTCTCGCCGCTCCCCGGCGATGCCCGGATCCAGCTCGGCGAGATAGACCTCGCCCCAGCGCCGCACGAGCCGGACGCTGCGGCGGTACTGCGGCGAGCGCAACGCGCTCACGAGAACGCCGCCCGCACCGCATTCGGCGCCGTGCGCAGCCGAGTGCGCTCGGCGGCGGCGGCCTCGGCGCCGGCACCGGTCACCCGGTAGAGCCGGCGGCGCGGACGCCCCTCGGCCGCAGCGAGCCCCGCATCCTCCCACTCCGCGTCGAGCAGGCCGGCGGCGGTCATCCGCGCGAGTGCCTTGTACAGCGTGCCGTGCGCGACCAGCGAGGCGTCGGCCGCGTTCGCGGCGAGTTCCCGGGCCAGGGCGAAGCCGTAGAAGCGTTCGTCGCCCTGCAGGCGCAGGCCCGCCTCGAGGACGTCGAGTTCGAGCGAGAGCAGGGTTCCCGGTTTGCGGCGCGGCATATCCTCACTATAGGAAGCTACCTTCCTATAGTCAAGATCCGCGTTACTGCACGATGTGCATGGCGCGTGCGGCGTCCGAGATGGAGCCGGTCAGCGACGGGTAGACCGTGAACGCGCGGGCGACTTGGTCGACCGTCATCCGGTGCTCGACCGCGAGGGCGAGCGGGAAGATCAGCTCGCTCGCCTTCGGCGCCACGATGACACCGCCGATCACGGTGCCCGAACCGGTGCGGGCGAACAGCTTCACGAAGCCGTCCTTGATGCCCATCATCTTCGCCCGCGGGTTCGAGGCCAGCGGCAGCTTGTAGATCTCGCCCTGGGCGATGCCGGCCTCGATGTCGCGCTGGTTCCAACCGACGGTGGCGATCTCGGGCTGGGTGAAGATGTTCGCCGCGACGTTGCGCAGCTCGGTCGGATTCACGGCGTCACCCATCGCGTGGAACACGGCCGTGCGGCCCTGCATCGAGGCGACCGAGGCGAGCGGCATGAAGGTGGTGCAGTCGCCGGCCGCGTAGATCGACGGCATGCTGGTGCGCGCGACCCGATTCACTCGGATGTGGCCCGACTCCGTCATCTGCACCCCCGCCTCCGCCAGGCCGATGCCGGCCGTGTTGGGGATCGACCCGACCGCCATCAGGCAGTGCGAGCCTTCGACGGTGCGGCCGTCGGAGAGAGTGGCGACGACACCCTTCTCGGTGCGTTCGACCTTGTCGGCACGCGACTTGGAGAGCACGGTCATGCCGTTGCGCTTGAACACGTTCTCGATCACGGCCGCAGCGTCGGCGTCCTCGCCGGGCAGGACCTGGTCGCGCGAGGAGATCAGCGTGACCTTGGCGCCCAGCGCGCGGTACGCGGAGGCGAACTCGGCGCCCGTGACGCCGGAGCCGACCACGATCAGGTGCTCGGGCACCGACTTGAGGTTGTACAGCTGGGTCCAGCTGAGGATGCGTTCGCCGTCCGGCGCGGCGGAGGCGAGAACGCGGGGGCTGGCGCCGACGGAGACGACCAGGGTGTCGGCCTCGATGCGGTCGAAGTCCATGCCGTCGTCGCCGGGAGCCGTGGAGACGATGACCGCGTTGGGTCCGTCGATGCGGCCTTCGCCCTGCACGATCCGCACGCCGTGGTGCACCAGGTTCGCGCGCATGTCCTCCGACTGCTGCCGGGCGAGGCCGAGCAGGCGCTTGTTCACCGTGGAGAGGTTCACCGCGATGTCGGGGCGCACCGGCTTGCCCGTCGTCTCGGATCGAGTGAAGAACTGCACCCCCAGATCGGCCGCCTCGCCGATCGCGTTCGTCGCCTCGGCCGTCGCGATCAGCCCCTTCGACGGCACCACATCGGTGATCACGGCGGACCCGCCGACGCCGACCCGCTCGACGAGCGTGACCTCGGCCCCGAGCTGCGCGCCGGCTATCGCCGCCTCGTAGCCGCCAGGGCCTCCGCCGAGTACCGCGATCCGCTGTTTCCGCTCGAACTCATAGCCCATGCGTCCATTCTCGCCTTTCCTGTGCATCCGCCCAAAACGAGCGGACGGTGAACACCCATCCGCTCCCCTCCTTCGGAAATGCAGGGGTCGGACGGAAATGCAGGGCGAGGACGGAAATGAGGAGAGAACACGCGGATGAGCACGGTAAATCCACCGCCGACCCTGTATTTCCGCGATGCCGCCCGCCGGATGAGACGAGCCCCACGGACACTGAATACACTCGTGGAATGTCTGACGCACTGAACCCCCTCGACGCCGCGGATGCGAATCCGTTCGAGATCGCGAAGCTCGCCGCCGAGCAGATCGCCGACAAGACGGGCGTTCCCCGACACGACATCGCTCTCACGCTCGGGAGCGGCTGGGGCAAAGCGGCCGACCTGATCGGTGAGACCACGGCGGTCATCCCTGCGACCGAGATCGTCGGATTCTCCAAGCCCGCCCTCGAAGGCCACGTCGGCACCCTCCGATCCGTGCTGCTGCCCTCGGGCAAGCGCGCCCTCGTGATCGGCGCCCGCACGCACTACTACGAGGGCCACGGCACCCGCCGGGTCGCGCACAGCGTCCGCACCGCCGCGGCGACCGGCGCGACGGTGATGGTGCTGACCAACGGCGCCGGCGGCATCAAGCCGCACTGGCAGGGCGGCACCCCGGTGCTGATCAGCGACCACATCAACCTCACCGCCGACTCACCCCTCGAAGGCGCCACCTTCATCGACCTGACCGACCTCTACTCGACCCGACTGCGCGAGCTCGCGCGCAGCGTCGATCCGAGCCTCGACGAGGGCGTCTACGTACAGTTCCGCGGCCCGCACTACGAGACCCCCGCTGAGGTGCAGATGGCTAAGGCCATCGGCGGCCACATCGTCGGCATGTCCACGGCGTTGGAGGCCATCGCCGCCCGCGAGGCCGGGATGGAGATCCTCGGCATGTCGCTGATCACCAACCTCGCCGCCGGCATCCAGACCACTCCGCTCAGCCACGCCGAGGTGATCGAGGCCGGGCAGAACGCCGAGGGCGCGATCTCGTCGCTGCTGGCGAAGATCGTGGCCGAGCTGTGAGCGCGCAGCTGTTCGCGACGGCACGCGACTGGCGCGATCAGGATCCGGACGCCGAGACGCGCGCCGAGGTCGACGCCCTGCTCGCGCGCGCCGAGGCCGCCGATGCCGACGCCGTCGCCGAGCTGCACGACCGCTTCGACACCCGACTCGCCTTCGGCACCGCCGGCCTGCGCGGCGCGATCGAGGCCGGCTCGAACCGGATGAACCGGGTGCTGGTCTCGCAAGCCGCGGTCGGTCTGGCCGACTTCCTGCTCGCCCAGGCGGGCGCCGGCGAGAAGCCCCTCGTCGTGATCGGCTACGACGGCCGCAAGAACTCGCGGATCTTCGCCGAGGACTCCGCGGCTCTCATCGCCGGCGCCGGCGCGAGCGCCATCCTGCTGCCCCGGCTGCTGCCGACTCCGGTACTCGCCTTCGCCGTGCGCTACTTCGCCGCCGACGCCGGCGTTATGGTCACCGCCAGCCATAATCCGCCCAACGACAACGGCTACAAGGTCTACCTCGGCGGCGCGGATCAGGGCTCGCAGATCGTCGCGCCCGTGGACGCCGAGATCGCGGCGCGGATCCTCACCGTGGCGCAGCAGCGTCGGGTGACCGAGCTGCCTCGCGGCGCCTACGACGTGGCCGACGAGGCCGTCGTCGACGCCTACGTCAGCGCGACCGCGGCGGCCGGGCGCCCCTTCGCCGCGCTCGACACCGTGTACACCGCGATGCACGGCGTCGGCTGGGAGACGGCTCGCCGGGTCTACGAGAGCGCCGGCTTCGCTCTGCCCGCCACGGTCGACGCGCAGATCGCGCCCGACCCCGCCTTCCCGACCGTCGCCTTCCCCAATCCCGAGGAGAAGGGAGCGATGGACCTCGCCTTCGCGACGGCGCGCGCACACGGGGCCGAGCTGATCATCGCGAACGACCCGGACGCGGATCGCCTCGCGATCGCGATCCCGGACGACGCAGCGGCCGAGGGCTATCGCCGACTCACCGGCAACGAGGTCGGCGCGCTGCTGGGCTGGCGCGCGGCCGAGATCGCGACGGCGACGGGGCGCAGCGACGGCGCGCTCGCCTGCTCGATCGTGTCGTCACCGGCCCTCGGCGCCGTCGCCGCGGCCTACGGCCTCGACTGGGTGGAGACGCTCACCGGATTCAAGTGGATCTCGCGCGCGCCGGGGTTGATCTTCGGCTACGAGGAGGCGTTGGGCTACCTGGTGAATCCGGGTACCGTGCGGGATAAGGACGGCATCTCCGCCTCGGTGGCCTTCCTCTCGCTCGCCGGCTGGCTGAAGTCGGAGGGTCGCACCGTCGCGGATCACCTCGATGCGTTCAGCGCGAAGTTCGGCCACTACGCCTCCGACCAGATCTCCGTCCGGGTCACCGATCTCTCGCGCATCGACGCGATCATGGCCGGCCTACGCGCCGCGCTACCGGAGGAGGTCGGCGGGGTGCCGGTGCAGTCCGTCGACGATCTGGTCGACGGCACGGGGGTGCTCGCCCCGACGGATGCCCTGCGGTTCCATTTCGACGGCGCGCGGATGATCGTGCGGCCCAGCGGCACGGAACCCAAGCTCAAGATCTACCTCGACGCCTGGTCGGCCGAGGGCGATCTCGCCCAGCGCACCGCGACCGCGACCGCGCGCCTGGATCTGCTCCGAGCCGGCACCGCCGCCTTCCTCGGCTGAGCGGCGGCCGTCTTAGCACGGACGCCGGCAATCGAGCAATATTCCGACTCGTCTCACTCCGAAGGGGGGTTGTCGCCGGACCGGCGCCTAAGCTCGTCTGCATGCTGTTCGTAGCGAGGGGGCGCCGATGACGGACGAGTCCGAACAGGGTCCCCGCAGCCCCGCGATCGGCCGCCGGGCGGTCGCCGGCGGGATCGGCGCGGCCGGCTTGAGCGCCGCCGTCGCTCCCGCCGCCTGGGCCGCCCCCGGCGTCCGCAGCATCACGAGGGCTCCGGCGGTGGCGGGTTCCGGCACGGTTTCGCTCCCCGACCTCGCCGCCTTCGCCTTCGTCGGTCGCCAGGAGCTGCCCGCGTCGGCGAACGGCGCCGGCGAGACCATCCCGGCGAGCGTGAGCGTGACGAACGTCTCCGGCGCACTGCTCGCCTCCGGCTACCGCTTCTTCGTCGAGCACAGCCACGCGGGGGTCAACTACTCGGTGCAGCCGCGCCGTTCCGCCGCCGGCGCCGAACGCAACGGCTCGCCCGACCCCGGCCTGGTCGGCAACGCGAGCAACGGCGAGTACGTCGACAACGCGTTCACCACCGCCGCCGCCCTCGTCGCCGGTGAGACGATCACCCTGCCCCTGGTCGCGACGATGCTGCCGTTCCCGTCCGACGCCGAGCCGGGCGAGGTCACGGCCGGCCCGATCACGGCGGACGGGCGCCTGGTTCTCGCCCGTGCCGACACCGAGGTCAGGGTGGGCGACCGCACGGCCTACGACATCGATCTCACCTTCCGCGGCAGCCAGGAGACGTTCCCAACGGATGCCGGTGTGCAGGCCACGGTGCCGGCCGCCGCCGTCGTCCGCAACGGCCCCGCCTATCCGCCCGGCACCGTCGGCCCGGTACCCGCCGACACCCTGATCTGGATCAGTGCCCTCGACGGCGGTTTCGACCTCAGCCGCGCCTCGGGCCCCGATCTCCCCGTCGGAACCTCGGTGAGCGATCTCGTCTACGAGTACCGACTCCCGTCGGAGCTGGAGCAGGGCGTCGAGGTCGTCCTGCCCCTCGTGGTGCGGATGAACGCGACGCAGGCGGCCGCTCGCCCTCGCTCCATCACCGTGACCGCGGTGTCGCCGGAGGCCGAGGAGGACCAACCCAACAACGCCGTGACCGCGAGCTACGAGACGGTACAGAAGGAGCACGCCTGGTACTCCGCGAGCCTCGGCTACGTCGGCTCCCGCGACGCGCGCAGCGACATCTGGACCGCCACCGAATTCCCGGTGGCTCTCGAGATCCGCAACAGCAGCACGGAGGACGTACCGCTGCATCCACTTCTCGTCGGCACCCGGTTCAGCCTGAGCTCGGGCGGATCGCTGGACCTCGCGGCCGCCACCCTCGACGGGGTCCCGGCCCCCGAGCTCCTGCTGGCGCGATACGCCTCCTTCGAGCTGACCCGCGCGCTGGAGCCGGGCGCCGTGATCAGCATCCCGACACTGGACACCTTCGACGTCAACGCCCGCACGGTGAGCTGCGCCATGCTGAACGGCTTCTACGACCAGCTGGATCGGCGCACGGCCAGCGCGACGCGGCGATACGGCCTGATCCTGGGCTGAGTGCCGCAACGATACGGAGCTGAGCCAAGGTCATCGAACGAGGGGCAGACCGTGATCGACCCGAACCGCACCGAGCCCGACTCTCCGAACGAGCAGAACGGAGCATCGCGCCGACTGCTGGTCGGAACCGCGGCTCTGGTCGCGGCCGCCGGAGCGACGACGGCGGTCTCCACACCGGCCGGGGCCTGGGCGGCCCCCGCGGTGAAGCAGATCCTCGGCCTGCCGGGCGCCGCCGCGTCCACGGGCGCTCTCGCCCGCGTGAGCTTCGACGGCAGCCAGTCCCCCAGTAACGCGGCCGGCACGAGTGTCGCCCTGCCCGCAGTGGTGGTTCTCGCGAACGTCGGCAGCGCCGTCACCATTCCGGCGGGGAGCACGGTCACGACCACACTCTCGTACGACGGCTTCTCGCTCGTCTTCGATCGCCCGGCGTCGGCAGCGGCCGCGACACTCGATGGCGCTCCGATCCCGGGTGCCGTGGTGGCGACCGGATCGTCGTTCACCCTGCTCCTGGACCTCGCCCCGGATTCGATCGTGCGCATCCCGCTCGTCGTCACCGTGGCGGAACGGGTCGTCACCGCCACCCCCGGCGTCGCCCGCGCGAGCTATCAGCTCGTCGTGGCGGATGCCTCACCCGTTGCCGACCGCAGTGCAGAGGCGGCGACCACGATCAGCGGACCCATGTCGGCACCGAGCTACTACGAGTTCGCGTTCGAGGGCACTCGGCAGACCGCCCCGAGCCCGTCAGGCAAGGTCTACGACTACCCGGCGTACTTCACTGTGCGGCGCGGTCCGGACGCGGATCCGTACAACACCACGTCAGTCTCCATCTGGATCGGGGCGGGCCATCCGTGGGTCCACTTCTTCGGCGCCCCCGAACGTAACGGGGTCGTCGATGATTCAGCGGGCAGCTGGGACCCGGAGTCCCGGTTCAGCCTCGATGAGTACATCGTGGTCAAGCTCCCGCTCGCACCGGGCGACGTCCTCGCCTTCCCGTATTACATCCTCTCGGCCGCGGAGTGGACGCCGAACGCCAATGGTGGAGTTCTCGCGAGAGCTTCCGGAGGCCAAACGACCATCGCCTCCGCGACCGGCGCGATATCGCCGACCGTGCCGTACACCGGAACCTTCGACGCCGCGATCGGCTACGGCGGACCGGCGCCCGCGCTGCCGACCGACGTCATCATCAGGTCGCTGGGCACCGGGCCGGTGCCGGTGGGGATGGTCGCCGACACCCCGCTGAGTTACAGCTCCTTCACGTTGAGCGCCATCGGCACGGCGAGCGTGGACGGCGTTCCGGTTCCCGATGCCGTTGTGCTGTGCTCCGTGCCGAACAACACGTACGCGCGCCACAAGATCCTGACGACGGTGGCCGTTCCGACAGGAAGCGTCCTCACCGTGCCCCTGGTCTGGCGCGGCCTCCCGAGGGATCTCTCCGAGATCACGACCACCCTCGTCACCGTCGGCCGGGATGCGGTCTCCGGCAACAACAGCGTCACTCGGGCTCTGAACTGACCCGTCGATTGCCGGAGTCTCGCGTTCGCCGCTAGGCTCTCGACCCGAGCCGACGTCATCATTCTTGGGGGCACACTGTGACGAACCCGAACCTTCCCGAATCCGAGAACGCCGACGAACGGGCCGGCACCTCCCGCCGCCTCCTCGTCGGCACCGCCGGCCTGGTCGCGGCCGCGGGCCTGACCGCGACCGTCGCCTCGCCGGCCGGCGCGTGGGCGGCGCCCGCCGTCAAGCAGATCCTCGGGCTGCCCCGATCGTCTGCGTCGGGCACCGTCAGCGCCCGGGTCCGTTTCGACGGCACCCAGACGGTGTCGAACGCCAGCGGCACCTCCGTCACCCTGCCGTCGTCGATCGTCTTCACGAACACGTCGCCGAGCAGCACCATCCCGGCCGGCGCGGCGATCGCCCTCATCGTGGGCTACGAGGGCCGGGCACTGATCCTCGATCGGGAGGCCTCCGCCACCGCCGCGCAGGTCAACGGCGTCGTTGATGCCGGCCAGGTGATCGTGGCCGGCAGCCGATTCGTGGTGCAGCTCGCCCTCGAACCCGGCGCCACCGTGGTCGTTCCGATCCTTGCGACGGCGATGCCGATGATCCCGGCGCTCGGCGACTCGACGGCCCAGACCGCGTACGAGATCAGCGGGGCGGACGAGTCGCCGGTCCAGGATCGAACGGACGAGGCCGTCACGACCATCAGCGATCCCGCGGGCGACCCCGTGTACTACGACATCTCGTTCCGCGGTACGCGCCGCACGGCCCCCAGCGCGTCCGGCGCGAGCTGGGACTATCCGGCCTTCCTCACGATCACGCGCGGACCGCAGCCGCACCCGAACGACATCGACGGATCGTTCACCCTCAGCGTCTCGACGGCGGTCCCGTTCCAGATCGGCGGCGCCACGCCGACCCTGAACGGAGTCGAGGACGCCGGTGCCGGCGTCTGGGCGGGCGATCCGCGCAACGACACGCCGCGATCCTTCACCGTCCAGCTTCCCCTGGCCGAGGGCGATGTCGTCGAATTCCCCCTCTACGCCGTGGACGCGAAGGACGCGACGGGGAACTGGTCGGGGGCGTACACCGTGACCCTCGAGAACTGGAGCGTCAGCGACGGCCCGGCGCCGACCGCGACCACCACGATCACCCCCGCAGGCTCGACCGCCGAGTTCTTCGACGCCGCCCTGACCTTCACCGGCACCGGCTCGGGAACCCGCTCGCTCCCGGCGACGCTCGAGATCGCCGCGACGAACGCCGAGCCGGTGCCCGTCGGCACGGTCGTGCGGATGCCGATCGACTATCGTGCGCCGCTGCTGACGAGCGTCGGACCGGCGACCATCAACGGCAGCACCACCCCCGACGCCGTCGCCGTTGTGCTCGACGCCGCGTACGAACTCAACGTCTGGAACATCGTCACCCGAGCCGAAGTCCCGGCGGGGGCCGCGATGTCGATCCCGTTGAGCTGGCGGGGCACGAGTTCGTCGAAGGTCACCGCGACCCTCGTCACGACTGGTCGCGACGCGGACCTGCGCAACAACAGCGCTACGAACTGAGCGATCCGTCCGACCGCGCGCAGCGTGGAACCGACAGCGGTCGAGTCGCCGTTCCGGATGCCGTCGAGGCCACGGGCGACAGCCCCTCCTGACGCGCACCGCACTCCGGGCCGGACGAGATGGAGTGTCTCACTCCCCCTCTGGGGCCGCGCGTTCTCCACTAAAGTCGGCAGCACCCTTCCCGCCGCGTCCGAGGAGAACCATGCCCGAGCTGCCCGAGCACGATTCCCGATCCACCTCGCCGGTCGAATCCCGGGACACCGCGCAGGGTCCGCCGCGGCGACTGCTCGTCGGCGCAACGGCCGCCGTCGGTGCGGCCGGAGCGATCACGGCGATCGGCGGCCCGGCTGAAGCGTGGGCGGCACCGGCGGTTCGACAGATCCTCGGCGTGCCGGGCGCCGCAGCATCGACTACCGCGGTCACCGCCCGGATCCGGTTCGAGGGCGAGCAGACGGTGTCGAACGCGGCGGGGACCCTGGTCACGCTGCCGGCGTCGATCGTGCTGCTGAACACCAGCACCGACGTCACCTTCGCCAGCGGAGCGTTGATCTTCCTGGAGCTCACGTACGCGAGGAACGTGCTGACGCTCGATCGTGAAGCGTCGGCATCGGCCGCGACGATCGACGGCGCCGCCGCACCGGGCGCGATCGCCGCCGACGGGGAGCTCTTCGTCCTTCTCGTGCCGCTGCAGCCGGGGTCGTCCATCGTCATCCCGATCGTCGCCTCCGTTCGCGAACGCGTGACGTCCTCCGTGAACGGCGTGGCGAATATCACGTACACGCACGACGTCCCGATCGATGCACCGGTCGAGGACCGCAGCGACACCGCAGTCACGACGATTGCGAATCCGAGTCCCGACCTCGCGCACTTCGAGTTGGGTTTTCGCGGAACGCGCAGCACCGCGCCCGATTCCCAGGGTCGGACCTACGATTTCCCCGAGTTCTTCACCGTGACGCGAACCGCGGCGGGAATCGAACAGGGTGTGACGAGCCTGTACGTGGCGGTTACATCAGCGGACTTCCCGTTCGCGATCGGCGCGACCGATCCGCTGCTGGACGGCGTCGCCGCCGACGTCGGAAGCTGGTACGCGGGAGGTCAGCGCTGGGCCGAAGAGCCCTACTTCGCAGCCACGTTCCCACAGGATTCCGAGGGGGTCATCGAGTTCCCGCTCTACGCCCTCGACGTGCAGGACGACCCGTGGCCCGGGTGGACCGGCGAGTTCACCCTCACGGCGACGTCGAGCACGGCGACCACGAGCGCAACGACGACGGTGACGATCGGCACCCCGAGGACGACCCCCTTCGATGCGGGGGTCGCGTTGAGCGGCTCTCTCGATTACGCCGGTGTGGGCGGACTGCCGACGCAGCTGCACCTCACTGCGGTCGGCACCGCGAGCGTTCCGAGCGGGACCGTGCTCATCATGCGACGCAGCTGGGCGACCTACTCGAGACTGACCGGTATCGGTACCGTGACCGTGGACGGTGCGCCCGCGCCCGAAGCGCTGGTCTTCATCGATGCGCCCGGCGCCTACGAGTCGTACATCCATCGCTTCGTGCTGCGCAACGATGTGCCGGCGGGCCGGCAGCTCACCATCCCCCTGCAGTGGATCGAGCAGCAAGCCGCGCCGGGCAACTCGGAGGAGGCGACGATCGTGTCGCTGGTGACCGCCGGTCGCGACAGCGACTCGACCAACAACACGGCGTCGCAGCCGTTCAGCTACGTCGGACCGCCCATCGGCTGAGTCGTCGGCGAGCCGGGCGGCGATCAGCCGATCGCGGCCTCGATCTCCGCGGTGATCTCGGTCTGGTCGAGGGAGTTGTCGATCACAACGATCGACGCGTCGGTCTTACCGATCGTGTCGACGAGCTCGGACGAGGTCAGGATCACCTGCGCGTCGGCGGCCACGGCGTCGACCGAGTGAGCGGTCCGGCTGACCGCGTCGCATCAGGCAACGCAACGATCGCCGCTTTGACGGGGCCAGGTCCCGCGCGATACGGTGCACCCGAGCCACTGTCATCTTCTGGGGGAAACCATGACCGCGTCGGAGCACACTCGTCCCGAACCCGACGAGCGGATCACGCCGTCGGATCCGTCGCGCCGCCTCCTGGTCGGGGCAGCGGCTGCCGTCGGAGCGGCCGGCGCCGTCGCGCTCGTCGGCACTCCGGCCGGCGCTTGGGCCGCCCCTGCCGTCACGCAGATCTTCGGGCTGCCAGGAGCCGCTGCGTCCGGAGCGTCGGGGCTTCTCGCCCGCGTCCGCTTCGACGGCAGCCAGACCGTGACGAACGGCGCCGGAGCCGCGGTGACACTCCCCGCTCGGATCGTGTTCGCGAATGTCGGCACCGAAGTCGCCATCCCGGCCGGCGCTACGATCGGCCTCTCGCTCAGCTACGAGGGCACGGCGCTCACGGTCGATCGGAGCGCGTCCGCCGCTGCGGCCTCGATCAACGGAGTGGTGTCCGCCGGGGCCGTGATCGTCGCCGGTTCGAACTTCATCGTTCAGCTCGGACTCGATGCCGGTGCGGTCGTGACGATCCCGATCGTCGCGACGGCGACGGATCGAGTCCCCGCACTCGCCGAGGGCACGGCCCGCACGAGCTATGCCGTCTCCGCCTCCGATTCCTCGCCCGCAGCGGATCGCAGCGACAGCGTCTCGACCTCGATCACGGGCGGCAGCACCGCGCCGGCGTACGAGGCCACGTTCCACGGCTCGCGCCGCACCGCGCCCGGCGCGTCGGGAGCGACGTGGGACTATCCGGAGTTCCTCTCGGTGAAGCGTCTCGTCGACGACTCGGTCGACGATGGTGCGACGGAGCTTCAGCTGCATGTCGTCCGGGATCGATTCCCGTTCGGCCTCAGCGCCATCGAGGCCACCCTCGACGGCGTGCCGACGACCCGATCGAGGTCCGTTCCAGGGGGTCGGGATTCGGACCCGTACTACAGCGTCGGGCTACCGCTGGCGAAAGGCTCAGTCGTCGAGTTCCGCCTCGCGGCGCTTTCCGGGCCCGGCGACGACCCGACGGCGAACGGGGAGTACCGGCTGATCGAGTCGTACGATCCGGATAACCCCGGTGTGACCGCCACCACGACCGTAACGCGGGGCCCGCAGTACACCGAGCTGTTCGATGCGGCCATCGCGCTGACGGGCAGCATGCCGTACACGGTTCCGTTCTACGGAATCGAGTGGGTGCCCACCGCACTGACCCTCACGGCCACGACTGGCGTCGCGATTCCGGCCGGCTCGGTGATCACGACGCACTCCTTCTACAATGCAAGTTATGGGGCGGCCAGCATCGGCGGCGTCGCCGTGCCGGACGCCTTCGACGTCACGGACGTCAACGACTACCGGTACGACTTGTCCGAGGCAATCATCCTCCGCGTCGAGGTACCAGCGAACTCCAGTCTCACCATTCCACTCGAGTGGGCGGAGTACGAGGGTGGACCGATGTACGACCTCACCGTCGAGCTGAAGACCGACGGTCGCGACTCGGATCGGCGCAACAATACGGCGGTCGCGAAGATCAGCACGTTCTGATCACGCTCGACCCGGGATCGGGCACCGGAGAAGCCGACTCGTTCGGCGATCAGCCGATCGCGGCCTCGATCTTCGCGGTGATCTCGGTCTGGTCGAGGTAGTTGTCGATCACAACGATCGACGCGTTGGTCTTACCGATCTTGTCGACGAGCTCGGATGAGGTCAGGATCACCTGCGCATCGGCGGCCACGGCGTCGACCGAGTCGAGGTCGGAGGCGATCACGTCGGCCTCGAGGTCGAGCGCGTCGAGCGCGCGTTCGGCCCCGAGCTTCAGGATCGCGGAGGTGCCGATGCCGGCTCCGCAGATGGCGACGATCTTCATGGTGGTACTCCCTGCATCCGCGGGACCCGGCACGTCCCGTCCGTCAACGGTAGCGCGCGCGGGGCGCCGAGCGCCTGGCGACGGGGACTTCTGCACCGATGTGCGCAGAAGAGTTGTCGTTTCGACCACGACGACCGCCGGGATCAGCGCCGGCGGTCGTCGATCTTGCGCGGCGTCGGCTCGGCACCGAGACTCAACACCGCGTTCACGGACCCGAGCGTGCGCGCCTCCTTCAGCGCGCCCACCGCATCCGGATGCGTGAGCACGTCGGCCAGCCCGGCGATGAAGCCGACGTGGCCGTTCTGCTTCGTGGCCGCGATGCCGATGACCACGGAGACCGGGTCGTTGGTCTTGTGTCCGAACGGGACCGGCTCGGCGAGGGTGACGACCGACATCCCGTCCGCGAAGACGTCGTTGCCGGGGCGTGCGTGCGCGAGCGCGAGCCCTGGGGCGATCACGATGTACGGGCCGAGCAGATCGATCTGGTCGATCATCCGTCGTGTGTAGGCGGGATCGACGGCGCCGATCCGCTCGAGCCCGCGGCCGGCGGCGAGCACGGCCTCGCGCCAGCTCGCCACGGTGATCCGCAGCGTGACCGCTTCCTCCGGCAGAGCATCCAGGGCCATCGTCAGGCCTCGTCGAATCCGGCGGCGATCGTTGCCAGCAGCTCATCGCGCTCATCCAGGGGCAGGAAGGAGGCCTCGGCCGCGTTCAACTGGAACTGCTCCAGGTCGTCGAGGTCGTAGCCGAACGTGTCGGAGAGCAACGCGAGTTCGCGGGTGACACTGGTGTTGCTCATCAGCCGGTTGTCGGTATTCACCGTGACCCGGAAGCCGAGCTGGTAGAAGAGGTCGAACGGATGGTCGACGAGCTCGGTGCCCCACTGGGCGAAGGCTCCCGTCTGCAGGTTCGACGAGGGGCTGCACTCCAACGCGATCTGGCGGTCCTTGACCCACTGCGCGAGTTCGCCGAGGGCGACGTAGGTGTTCTCATCGTCCTGGCGCTCCACGGTGATGTCCTCCGCGATCCGAACGCCGTGGCCGAGCCGCAGCGCGCGAGCGTCGAAGAGCGCCGAACGGATGCTGGCCAGGCCGTCGGCCTCGCCCGCGTGCACGGTCGTCGGGAAGTACTGCTGGGCGAGGTAATCGAACGCCGCCTGGTGTCGCGACGGCAGGAAGCCCGCCTCAGCGCCGGCGATGTCGAATCCGACCACGCCGTCGTAGCGGTGCCGGACGGCGAGTCGGGCGATCTCGAGGGAACGGTCGGCGTGCCGCATCGCCGTGATCAGCTGGCCGACCTTGAGCGCATGCCCGGTGGCCGCAGCCTGTTCGATCCCGGCATCGATGCCGCGCTGCACCGCCTCGACCGTCTGCTCCAGGTTCAGGCCGCGGGTGAGATGCTGCTCGGGCGCCCAGCGGATCTCGCCGTAGATGACGCCGTCGGCGGCGAGGTCGAGTACGAACTCGCGCGCGACGCGCTCCAGGCCCTCGGCGGTCTGCATCACGGCGATGGTCAGGTCGAAGGTCTTCAGGTACTCCACCAAGGAGCCCGAGTCGGACTGGGCGGAGAACCACTCCTGCAACGCGCCGGGCTCCGTGCTCGGCAGCTCGAGGCCGAGGTCGTCGGACAGCTCGATGATCGTCTGCGGGCGCAGACCGCCGTCCAGGTGGTCGTGCAGCGACACTTTGGGGAGTTCGTCGATCACAACGCCGCCGGGCAGCAGAAAGCTCTCGGAAGTGGGATTCATGAGTTCCTTCACCGTTCGGGCCGCACCTGCCGCGGTCATCCGCGACCACCCTAGCGGCCCGCGGTCACCGGCGAACCGGAAGTGGAGGCGGAAGCGGAGGCGGAGGCGCGCGACGCCGTTCGCCGCGATGCCCGCCCGCGAACACCGCGCGCAGTCACGGATAGGGTGACCGGATGACGCGCACCATCATCCTCGACTGCGATCCCGGGCACGACGACGCCCTCGCCATCCTGCTCGCTCACGGGAGTCCGGAGATCGAGATCGCCGCGATCACCACGGTCTCCGGCAATCAGGAGATCAGCAAGGTCACGCGGAATGCGCTCGCCGTGATGGCCGTCGCCGGCATCACCGGGGTTCCGATCGCTTCGGGGATGCACCGCCCGCTGGTTCGCAGCGTCGAGGTGGCGCCCACGATCCACGGTGAGAGCGGCATGGACGGCCCGGAGTTGCCGGCAGTGACCACCGAGCTCGACCCGCGGCACGCGATCGACCTGATCATCGACACGGTGATGGCCGCCGAGCCCGGCACGATCACGCTGGTACCGACCGGCCCGCTGACCAACATCGCGATGGCCGCCCGCAAGGAGCCGCGGATCATCGAGCGGGTGCGGGAGGTGGTGCTGATGGGCGGCGCGCTCGGCGGCGGCAACTGGTCGGCGGCGGCCGAGTTCAACATCCTGGTCGACCCGGAGGCGGCGCACATCGTCTTCGATGCGGGCTGGGAGGTGGTGATGGTGGGCTTGGACGTCACGCATCAGGCGCTCGCGACACCGGAGGTCTCCGCCGCCTTCGCCGCGATCGACTCCCCCGTCTCGACGTTCGTGCTCGAACTGCTCGACTTCTTCGGCCGCAGCTACCGTGACGCGCAGGGCTTCGAGCATCCGCCCGTTCACGATCCGGTCGCGGTCGCGTACGTGATCGATCCGAGCATCCTGACCACGGCCCGCGTCCCGCTCGGCGTGGAGTTGAGCGGAACGCTGACGCTGGGCATGACGGTCGCCGACTTCCGCTCGCCGGCGCCCGAGGGCTGCCGCACCTCCGTCGCCACCGGCATCGACGCCGAACGCTTCTGGGCGCTGGTCGTCGACGCGGTGCGCCGCCTCGGCTAGGTCGGCCGACGGCGGCGCCGTCGAGATCGCCTGCTACGGACGAGGTGCTCCGCCGCGGCGGGGCACCTCGTCCGTGCCCCGAAATCTCGCGAAATTTCGCGAGATCTCCGGAGGGCGAGGAGGCGGGGGCGGGGCGGCTAGGAGATGCGGTCGGCGATGAGGGGGCCGCCGGTGAGGATGTCGTCGCCTTCGGAGCCGATGCGGTAGGCGGTGGTCAGGGCGGCCAGGGCGCGGTCGAAGCGGGCGGGCTCGTCGGCGGAGAGGGTGAACAGGGGTTGGCCGGCGCGCACGAGGTCGCCGGGCTTGGCGTGCAGGTCGATGCCCGCGGCGTGCTGCACCGGGTCGGACTGGCGGGCGCGACCGGCGCCGAGGCGCCAGGCGGCGATGCCGAAGGGCAGGGCCTGCTGCTCCACGAGCACGCCATCGCGCTCCGCAGTGACCACGTACTTTTCGCGGGCGACCGGCAGCGCCGCCTCCGGATCGCCGCCCTGGGCACGGATCACGGCGCGCCACGAGTCCATCGCACGGCCGTCGTCGAGCGCGGCCTCCACGTCGGCGTCCGGCTGGCCGGCGAGGGTCAACATCTCACGCGCCAGTGCGATGGTCAGCTCGCGGATGTCGGCGGGTCCGCCGCCGGCGAGCACCTCGACGGATTCGCGGACCTCGTTCGCGTTGCCGATCGCGAGGCCCAGCGGCACGTTCATGTTCGTCAGCAGCGCCGTCGTGCGCACGCCGGCGTCGTTGCCGAGATCGACCATCGCCTGCGCGAGTTCGCGCGACTTGGCGATGTCCTGCATAAAAGCGCCGGAGCCGAACTTCACGTCGAGAACCAGGGCATCCGTGCCCTCGGCGATCTTCTTCGACATGATCGAGGAGGCGATCAGCGGAATGGCCTCGACGGTTCCGGTGATGTCGCGCAGCGCGTAGAGCTTCTTGTCGGCCGGCGCGAGCCCCGAACCCGCCGCGCAGATGACGCCGTTCACGGTGCGCATCTGCTCGAACATCTCCTCGTTGGAGAGATCGGCGCGCCAGCCGGGGATCGACTCGAGCTTGTCGAGCGTGCCGCCGGTGTGGCCGAGGCCGCGGCCCGAGAGCTGCGGCACCGCGACGCCGAAGGAGGCGACCAGCGGCATCAGGGGCAGGGTGATCTTGTCACCCACGCCGCCCGTCGAGTGCTTGTCGACGGTCGGCTTGCCGAGGCCGTCGAAACGCATCCGCTCGCCGCTGTTGATCATCGCGAGCGTCATGTCGCGGATCTCGTCGCGGCTCATCCCGTTCAGCAGCACGGCCATCGCGAACGCGGCCATCTGCTCGTCGGCGACGTAGCCGCGCGTGTACGCGTCGATCAGCCAGTCGATCTCCCCGGTCGAGAGCGGCTTCTTGTCGCGCTTGCTGCGGATGATGTCGACGGCGTCGTACGCCTCGACGGCGGAGGTGGTGCTCATGCGGATCCTTCGTGGGAGAGGGGGGCCCAGGGGTGGGCTGGAGGGAGCAAGCCCGGCGTGGACCGGAGGGAGCAAGCCCGGCGTGCGCCGGAGGGAACGAGGAGCGTTACTCGGCCGAGTACGCCTCGAGCGTGCGCGGCCCGAACGCGTCGGGGATGACCTCGTCGATGGTGCGGATGCCGGAGACCGTCTCCAGCAGCATGCCCTCCGCGGAGTGCTCGAACAGGAGCTGGCGGCAGCGCCCGCACGGCATCAGCACGTTGCCGTGCCCGTCGACGCAGGTGAACGCCACCAGCTTGCCGCCCCCGGTCATGTGCAGGGCGGAGACCAGCGCGCACTCGGCGCAGAGCGTCAGACCGTACGAGGCGTTCTCGACGTTGCAGCCGGCGATGACGCGCCCGTCGTCGACGAGCGCGGCCACCCCCACCGGGAACTTCGAGTACGGCACGTAGGCGTTCGTCTTCGCCGCGTTCGCCGTGGCGCGCAGCAGCTCCCAGTCGATCACGGCTCTGTCGATGTCGACCATCTCGCTCCTAGTTCTTGAAATACGATTTGCCGGAGGCGGCCGGCCCGCGGGACTGACCGACGAGACCGGCGACGGCGAGGATCGTCACGACGTAGGGCAGCATCAGCATGAACTCGCTCGGCACCGGGGAACCGATCGAGCCGAGAACCGTCTGCAGGTTCGACGCGAAGCCGAACAGCAGGGAGGCGAGCGTCGCCTTGATCGGGTCCCACCGGCCGAAGATGACGGCGGCGAGGGCGATGAAGCCGGCGCCCGCGGTCATCTCCTTCGTGAAGGTGCTCACCGCATCCAGCGTGTAATAGGCGCCGCCGATGCCGGCGATGGAGCCGGCGAGCGAGACGTTCCAGAACCGGCTGCGGGCGACGTTGATGCCGACGGTGTCGGCCGCCTGCGGATGCTCACCGACGGCGCGCAGGCGCAGGCCCCACTTGGTCTTGAACAGCCCCCACCAGACCGCGGCGACGGCGATGTACATCAGGTATACGATGATCGACTGGTTGAACAGGACGGGCCCGATGATCGGGATCTGTTCCAGCACCGGGATCGGCAGCGAGGGGAACTGCGCCGGCTTGTTCAGCAGCTCCGAATCCGCGGTCAGCACCTGCGAGTACAGGAAGCTGGTCAGGCCCGTGACGAGCACGTTCAGCACAACACCCACGATGACCTGATCGACGTAGTACTTGATCGCGAACGCCGCGAGCACGAACGAGACCAGGACGGCTGCGACCATCGCGGCGATCAGACCGGCGACGGCGACCTTGGTGACCGACGCCACCACCGCCGCGGTGAACGCACCGGCGAGCAGTTGCCCCTCGATCGCGACGTTGACGACGCCGACGCGCTCCGAGATCACGCCGCCGAGCGAGCCGAAGATCAACGGAGTCGCCAGGCCGACGGTGCCCAGCAGCAGGCCGGTCACGGGCAGCGCCGCGCCGGCGGAGGCCCACGTCAGGAAGCCGACGAGGAAGATGACGGCGAAGACGACCGAGTACCACAGCGCGATCCGGCGCTCCTGACGCACCGCGATGAACGCGTAGCCGGCCAGCAGGATGCACGCGATCGTGGCGACGATGCCCGTGCCGCGCGTCGGGAACGGGATGTTCGGCACGGCGAAGAAGTCGCCCTCGGTCGCCAGCCGGAAGGTGGACGTGCCGTCGCGGCCGAACAGCACGAACAGCACGAGCGCGACCAGCGCGAAGATCGCGTACGCGATCGGCGCCTTCCAGCTGCGCACCACGATGCGGTCGGAGGACGGCAGCGCCGTCCGGGTCACCGCGCTCATGCGGCCACCGCCTTCCCGGTCTTCTTCGGAGCCTTTTTGCTTGGGCCGCTGCCGGGAGCCGGCAGGCGGAAGATCGCCCGCACCAGCGGCGGGGCGGCGATGAACAGCACGATCAGCGACTGCACGACCAGCACGACGTCGATCGGGATGCCCTGGGCCGCCTGCATCGAGTACCCGCCGGCCTTGAACGCACCGAAGAGGATGCCCGCGAAGAACACTCCCCACGGCCGCGAACGGCCCAGGAGCGCGACGGTGATCGCGTCGAAGCCGATGCCCGCGTCGATGCCCGAGCTGAATCCCGAGGTGACGGTGCCCTGCACCTGGGAGGCGCCGGCCAAGCCGAGCAGACCGCCCGAGATCAGCATCGCGTAGACGTACATGTTCTTCACGTTCATACCGGCCACGCGTGCCGCGTTCGGGTTCTCACCGACGGCGCGGAACTTGAAGCCGAGGCTGGAGCGGTTCAGGATCCACCAGACCGCGACGGTGGCGATGATCGCGAAGACGAAGCCGATGTTCAGCGCGTAGTTCGAGCCGAGCAGGGACGGGAAGATGGCCGTCTCCTTCATCGCGGGCGACTTGGGATTGTTCGAGCCGGGAGCCTGGAGGGCACCGGGGGTGCGCAGCAGGAAGGCGATCAGGTAGAAAGCGACGTAGTTCAGCATGATCGTGAGGATCACCTCGTGCGCACCCGTGCGCGCCTTGATCACGCCGACGATGCCGCCCCAGAGGGCACCACCGATGACGCCGGCCACCGTGGCGATCAGCATGTGCACGCCCCACGGCAGGTCGAACGAGAATCCGACCCAGCCGGCGCACGCGGCCGCGATCAGCATCTGGCCGCGACCACCGATGTTGAACAGGCCGACGCGGAAGGCGAGGGCCACACCCAGTCCGCCGGCGATCAGCGGCGTCGCGAACGCGAGGGTGTCGAACAGCGGCTTGATGCCGTTCGCGAAGCCGTCGCGGCGGAAGTTGTAGATCGAGCCCTGGAACAGAGAGGTGTACGCACCGGCGACGGCGTTCCACACCGCCGCGATGGTGTCGCCCGGTCGGGCGAAGAAGTAGCCGGCTGCGGCCTGCACCTTCTCGTCGGTGAACGAGATCAGGATGCCGCCCGCCACCAGGGAGAGCACCACGGCCAGCACCGACATCAGCGCGCTGGAGGAGAGGATCTCGCGCAGGATGCGGTTGGCCTCCGGGGCCTCCGCCGCGGGCCGCACCTCCTGCTTGGGCTTCTGGCCGGGCTCGAGGCCGGTCTTCTGCTCGGTCTCCGCGTCGGGATCGACCGGAGGGAGTTGGCTGTCGCTCACGCGGCTGCTCCCGTCTCGCTGGGGACCTCGCCGGCCATCATCAGGCCGAGGACGTCGCGGGGGGTGTCGGGCGGGACGATCCCGATGATTCCGCCCTTGTACATCACGGCGATCCGATCGGCGAGCGCGACGACCTCGTCGAGCTCGGTGGACACCACGATGACGGGCACGCCGGAATCGCGGGTCTCCACGATCCGCTTGTGTACGAACTCGATCGAACCGACGTCGATGCCGCGGGTGGGTTGCGCGGCGATGAAGAGGCGCAGCTCGCGGCTGAGTTCTCGGGCCAGCACCACCTTCTGCTGATTGCCACCGGAGAGCCGACCCACGTGCGTGCCGATGCCCTGCGCGCGGACGTCGTACTCGCGCACGCGCTCCTCGGCGAAGCGGTCCAGCGCCTTCAGCTGCAGGTTGCCACCCTTCACGAACGGTGCGCTGTTGCTGCGGTCGAGCATCAGGTTCTCGGCGATGGTGAACTCGCCGACCAGGCCGTCCTCCTTGCGGTCCTCCGGCACGAAGCCGACCCCGGAGTCGAGCACCTTGCGCACGGAGAGTTGGCGCAATTCGATGCCGTCCAGCACAACGGATCCGGTGACCCGCTGCTGCAGGCCCATGATCGCCTCCGTCAGCTCGGTCTGGCCGTTGCCCTGCACGCCCGCGATCGCGAGGATCTCGCCGCGACGCAGGGTGAAGGAGACATCCTTGACCACGGCCTGCCCGACGGCGTCGACCACGGTGAGGTTCTGGACGACGAGCGCGTCCGAGCCCGGCTCCGCCGCATCCTTGTGCACCGTCAGCTCGACGGCGCGACCGACCATCAGCGAGGCGAGCTCGGCGTTGGACGCGGTCGGCGAGGCCTCGCCGACGACCTTGCCCAGGCGCACGACCGTGATCCGGTCCGCGACCTCGCGGACCTCGCGGAGCTTGTGCGTGATGAACACGATGGCCGTGCCGGAGGCTTTGAGCTGGCGCATGATGTCCATCAGCTCGTCGGTCTCCTGCGGAGTGAGCACCGCGGTCGGCTCGTCGAACACGAGCACCTTCGCATCGCGGGAGAGCGCCTTGATGATCTCGACGCGCTGCTGGACCCCGACGGGAAGATCCTCGACGATCGCATCGGGATCGACATCGAAGCCGAAGCGGTCGGAGATCTCGGTGACCCGGGCCCGCGCGGCGACGATGTCGAGCCGGCCGAGCCCCTTCGTCTGCTCGTGACCCAGCATCACGTTCTCGGCGACGGTGAAGACGGGCACGAGCATGAAGTGCTGATGCACCATGCCGATGCCGGAGCGCATCGCGTCGCCGGGGCCGGCGAAGTGCTGGACGACGTCGTCCAGCAGGATCTCGCCGTCGTCCGCCTGGTACAGGCCGTACAGCACATTCATCAAGGTCGACTTGCCCGCGCCGTTCTCGCCGAGAAGGCAGTGCACCTCGCCCGGCTCGACGGTGAGGTCGATGTGGTCATTGGCCACGAGCGCACCGAAGCGCTTCGTGATGCCGCGGAGTTCGAGCTTCATGTCACCCAATCTACTGTCGCCGGTGCGCGGCGCCGCACAAAAGGAGAGGCCGGTCGGCCCGCTGTTCAAGCGGGCCGACCGGCCTGGAGGAGGATTACTCCGCAGCCGGAGCCGAAGGCGACTCGACGGTGATCGAGCCGTCGACGATGCCCGCCTTGATGTCGTCGAGCTCACCCGAGAGGGCGGCGTCGACCTTGGACTCGAAGTCGTGGAACGGCGCGATGCCGACTCCGTCGTTCTCCAGGGTTCCGACGAACGGCGTCGCGTCGAACGAGCCGTCGGCCGCGGCCTCGGTCACGTCCTGCACACCGACCGAGATGCCCTTGAGCACCGAGGTCAGGTAGAGGTCCTTCGCGTCCGGGTAGGTCTCGTAGAGGTCGGCGTCGACACCGATCATCGAGATCTCCTTGTTGGAGTCGCGGATCGCCTCGATGGCCGACTGGAAGATCGGGCCGCCGACGGGGAGGATGACGTCGGCGTTCTGGTCGATCAGGGCCTGAGCGGTCGACTTGGCGGCCGTACCGGCCTCGAAGCCGCCGGTGAACGAACCGGTCTGAGCGGCGACGTCCCAGCCGACGACCTTGACGTCCTTGCTCTTCTGCTCGTTGAAGTACGCGACACCGTCCGCGAAGCCGTCCATGAAGATGGTGACGGTCGGGATCTGCATACCGCCGAAGGTGCCGACGGTGCCGGTCTTCGAGTAGCTCGCCGCCGCGTAGCCGGCCAGGAAGGCCGCCTGCGAGGTGTCGAAGGTGATCGGCTTGACGTTGTCAGCCGTGATCGACGAGTCGTCGATGATGGCGAAGTCGACGTCGGTGTTCGCCTCGGCCGCGGCCTTGGTCGCGTCCGCGAGCAGGAAGCCGACGGTGACGATCAGGTTGCAGCCCTGGTCGACGAGGTTGTCGATGTTGGGGGCGAAGTCGGTGTCCGCAGCGGACTCGACCTTGATCGGCTCGACGCCGAGCGTCTTCGCCGCGGCGTCGAGGCCCTCGGAACCGAGCTGGTTGAACGACTTGTCGTCGAATCCGCCCGAGTCGGAGACCATGCAGGGCAGGAAGTCGCTGGCGCCGGCCGCGGACGAGGAATCGTCGGACGGAGCGGATGCACAACCGGCGAGAAGGGCGGTCACGCCGAGCGCGGCGAGACCGGTGAAGGTCGCCTTACGCGTGGTGATAGTCAAGATTGTCCTCCAAGGTGCTGCCCCGCAAGGAAGGGGGCCGTGATGATCCTCACGTTACCCAATGTGACGAACGGCTCAGACGACGAGCAGCTTTCGCTCCCGAACAGTTACAAAGCCGAGGCCTCGTCGTAACGCAACCGAAACGTCGGGAGGGCGGCCTCACCGGATCGGCGTTGCCGAGATTCACGTGCGCGGACGAGGTGCCCCGCCGCGGCGGGGCACCTCGTCCGTAGAGCAGAATCTCGCGAAATTTCGGGAGGTAGGGGGGGTTAGAGGACGTCGGTGCGGCCCGAGACGCGGAGGGCGTCGACGACGCCCTTGACTTTTTGGGCGTTCTCCGTGGTGGTGACGAGGAGGGCGTCGGGGGTGTCCACGACGACGATGTCCTTCACACCGATCAGCGCGATGGTGCGCTCACCGTTGGAGACGACGATGCCGGTCGCGGAGTCGGAGAGCACGCGGGCACCCTCACCGAGGATGGCGAGGTCCGACTTGAAGCCGCTGGCGTGCAGCTTGGCGATGGAGGCGAAGTCTCCCACGTCGTCCCAGCTGAAGTGCGCGGGCACCACGGCGAGCTTGCCGGCGGCGGCCGCCGGCTCGGCGACCGAGTAGTCGATGGCGATCTTGGTGAGCCCGGGCCAGATGCGGTCGACGACCGCGCCGCGCTCAGGGGTGTCCCAGGCCTCGGCCAGCTCGAGGATGCCGGCGAGCAGCGCGGGCTGCGACGTGCCGAGTTCTTCGAGCAGCCGGTCGGCGCGCGCGATGAACATGCCGGCGTTCCAGAGGTACTGGCCGCTCTTGACGTACTTGCGGGCGGTGGCGACATCGGGCTTCTCCACGAAGGAGTCGACCGCGAGGGTGTGCGGCGCGTCGTCGATGCCGAGCTCCGCGCCGGTGTGGATGTATCCGAAGCCGATCGCCGGCTCGGTCGGCGTGATGCCGATCGTCGCGATGTAGCCCGCGTCCGCGGCGATCACGGCCTCGGCCACCGCATCGCGGAACAGCTGCTGCCCGCCGATCACGTGATCGGCGGCGAAGGAGCCGATGATCACGCCCGGCTCGCGCCGTTCGAGGATGGCCGCAGCCAGACCGATCGCGGCGGAGGAGTCGCGCGGCTCGCTCTCCAGCACGACGTTCTTGTCCTCGAGCGAGGTCAGCTGCTGCTCCACCGCCGCGCGGTGCGCTCGGCCGGTGACGACCATCACCCGGTCCTCGCCCGAGATCGGCGCGAGCCGGTCCCACGTGTCGCGCAGGAGCGTCTGGCCGGAGCCGGTCAGATCGTGCAGGAATTTGGGCGCGTCCGCGCGGGACAGCGGCCAGAGGCGCGAGCCGATGCCGCCGGCGGGGATCACGCTGTAGAAGCGTTCGAGAGGGCTACGCCCGTCGGTCTGAGGTGCAGTCATTCGGGCAGGATACCGGGCGAGCGCTCCGAAGCCGCCCGTTCATCCGTCTGCGCGTCGCCGTTCACCCCTGCGACCTAGCCTCCCCCTGTGAGAGTCGCCGTCGTCACCGAGAGTTTCCTACCCTCCCTCAACGGAGTCACCACCAGCGTGCTGCGCGTGCTCGAGCAGTTCGCCGAGCGCGGCATCGAGGCGCTCGTGCTGTGCCCGAACGCCGGCGCGCCGCGCGAATACGCCGGTCACCGCGTGATTCAGCTGCCGGCGCTCGCGTACCGCGACTTCCCCGTCGGTCTGCCCAATCCGGCGATGGCCAAGGCGCTGGCGGCGTTCCGACCCGACATCGTGCACGCGGCCTCGCCCTTCCTGCTCGGCGGGCAGGCGATCGCCGCTGCGGCACGGACGGGGGTACCCAGCGTGGCCGTCTATCAGACCGACGTCGCCCGATTCGCCGCGCGCTACGGCATCCGTGGCGCCCGTGCACTGGCGTGGAAGGTGATCGCCTCGGTGCACGCGCAGGCGACCCTGACCCTCGCGCCGTCCTCCAGCGCGATGGAGGATCTGCACGCGGCCGGCATCGAGCGGACCGCGCTCTGGGGTCGCGGCGTGCAGAGCGAGCGCTTCCACCCGCGGGCGCGGGCGAGCAGCTACGCGCAGGATGCCCGCGCCGGACTCGGCGAGGACGTGCTGGTCGGCTACATCGGTCGGCTCTCACCCGACAAGCGGGTCGAGCGGCTCGCCGCGATCGACTCGCTGCCGCGCACCCGCCTGCTCATCGGCGGCCACGGCCCGTCGGCCGGCTCGGTGCGTGCTGCGCTCGGTGCCGACACCGTCTTCACCGGGCGACTGGACGGCGAGCGCCTGCCGGCGACCTACGCGGCCCTGGACATCTTCGTGCACACCGGAACGGAGGAGACCTTCGGCCAGAGCATCCAGGAGGCGCACGCCTCGGGCATCCCGGTGGTCGCCCCGCACGCCGGCGGGCCCAGCGATCTGATCGAGCACGGCGTGGACGGCCTCTTCTACGCTCCGGAGAGCGACTTCGACCTCCGCCGCCAGGTCGCACGACTCGTCGCCGACTCGGTGCTGCGCGCTCGGATGGGCGAGGCCGGTCGACGCCGCGTTCTCGGCCGCACGTGGAGCGTCGTCACCGACGAGCTGCTCGCGCACTACGCCGGCGCACGGGAACTCCCCCGGTACACCACAGGCGCAGCCCAGACCGACCGGCTAAGGCTCACCTAAAGAGCGTTCGCCCCGGCTGCCCGCATACACTGATCGGGCGAGAATCGCGTCGTTCTTCCGCTGCCTTCATCCCCTCGGATGCACCATCTCCACTGCAGCGGAGGGGCGCTCACAACCAGGGAGGGTTGTTCGTGTCTGTTCAAACAGCAGGAACCCTCGCGGCCAAGAAGGCAGGGAAGATCCGGCGTCCGGCCGGCACCCTGTATCGCGGTCGCGAAGGCATGTGGTCGTGGGTCCTGCATCGGATCACCGGCGTGGCGATCTTCTTCTTCCTCCTCGTGCACGTGCTCGACTCGGCGCTGATCCTGGTCAGCCCGGAGGCGTACGACGCCGTGATCGGCACCTACAAGAACCCGATCATGGGCCTCGGCGAGACCGGCCTGGTCGGCGCGATCGCGTTCCACGCCCTCAACGGCCTGCGGATCATCCTGGTCGACTTCTGGAGCTGGGCGACGAAGAACCAGCGCGTCCTCTTCTGGGTCGTGATCGGCCTCTGGGTCGTGCTGATGCTCGGCTTCGCGCCGCGCCACCTCATCAACGTTTTCAGCGAGGGCCACTGATGACCACCGTCGCCGCACCCCGTACCCCCGTCACCCCGCGCAAGTCCGGCACCAACTGGGAGAAGTGGGGCTGGATCTACATGCGCGTCTCCGGCGTGCTGCTGGTCGTGCTGATCTTCGGCCACCTCATCTTCAACCTGCTCCTCGGCGACGGCATCAAGGCCATCGACTTCGGTTTCGTGGGCGGCAAGCTCGCGAATCCGTTCTGGCAGTGGTGGGACGTCCTGATGCTGTGGCTCGCCCTCATCCACGGCGGCAACGGCATGCGCACGCTGGTGAACGACTACGCCACCTCCCCGGTGCTCGCGAAGGCGTTCAAGTTCGGCATCCTCGCCGCGGTCGTGCTGCTGATCATCCTCGGCACCTGCGCGGTCTTCCTGTTCGACCCGTGCCCCGCCGGCGCGAACCCCGATCTCGTCGCGTCGTTCTGCAACGCGTAGCCTTCCCGCCTTATAACGGAGCCCGAATCTCGTGAGCACTACTTCCCCGGACACGTCCGCATCGACCCTCGTCGACGGCGTGCACTACCACCAGTTCGACGTCGTCATCGTGGGCGCCGGCGGCGCCGGCATGCGCGCCGCGATCGAGGCCGGCCCCCAGGCCAAGACCGCCGTGATCTCCAAGCTCTACCCCACCCGCTCCCACACGGGCGCGGCGCAGGGCGGCATGGCCGCGGCGCTCGCGAACGTCGAGGAGGACAGCTGGGAGTGGCACACCTTCGACACGGTGAAGGGCGGCGACTACCTCGTCGACCAGGACTCCGCGGAGATCCTGGCCAAGGAGGCCATCGATGCGGTCATCGACCTCGAGAACATGGGTCTGCCCTTCAACCGCACGGATGAGGGCAAGATCGACCAGCGCCGCTTCGGCGGTCACACCCGCGACCACGGCAAGGCGCCCGTGCGTCGCGCCTGCTACGCGGCCGACCGCACCGGTCACATGATCCTGCAGACGCTGTTCCAGAACTGCGTCAAGCTCGGAATCAACTTCTTCAACGAGTTCTACGTGCTCGACCTGGTGATGAGCGAGGTGGATGGTCGCCGTCAGCCCTCGGGTGTCGTCGCCTACGAGCTGTCGACCGGCGAGCTGCACGTGTTCCAGGCCAAGGCGATCATCTTCGCCACCGGCGGCTTCGGCAAGATCTACAAGACCACCTCCAACGCGCACACCCTCACCGGTGACGGCGTGGGCATCATCTGGCGCAAGGGCCTGCCGCTGGAGGACATGGAGTTCTTCCAGTTCCACCCGACCGGCCTGGCCGGCCTGGGCATTCTGCTCACGGAGGGCGCGAGAGGCGAGGGCGCGATCCTGCGCAACGCCTCCGGTGAGCGCTTCATGGAGCGCTACGCCCCCACCATCAAGGACCTCGCGCCGCGCGACATCGTCGCCCGCTGCATGGTGCAGGAGGTGGCGGAGGGCCGCGGTGCCGGACCGCACAAGGACTACGTGCTGCTGGACTGCACCCACCTCGGCGCCGAGGTGCTCGAGACCAAGCTGCCCGACATCACCGAGTTCGCGCGCACGTACCTCGGCGTCGATCCCGTCGTCGAGCCGGTACCGGTGATGCCGACCGCGCACTACGCGATGGGCGGCATCCCCACCAACAACGACGCCCAGGTGCTCTCGGACAACGACACGATCGTGCCCGGCCTGTACGCCGCCGGCGAGTGCGCCTGCGTCTCGGTGCACGGCTCGAACCGCCTCGGCACCAACTCGCTGCTGGACATCAACGTCTTCGGCAAGCGCAGCGGCAACCACGCCGCCGCCTACTCGCAGACGGTGGAGTTCACTCCGCTGCCCGAGAACCCGGCCGGCGCGATCAAGGACATGCTCGCCCAGCTGCGCGACTCGGCCGGCACCGAGCGGATCTCCGCGATCCGCAAGGAGCTGCAGGACGAGATGGACAAGAACGCCCAGGTGTTCCGCACCGACGAGTCGCTGGAGAAGGTGACCGGCACCATCCAGCGCCTGCGCGACCGCTACCGCAACATCGCGGTGCAGGACAAGGGCAAGCGCTTCAACACCGACCTGCTCGAGGCCGTCGAGCTGGGCTTCCTGCTCGACCTCGCCGAGGTCGTCGTCTACTCTGCGCGCAACCGCAAGGAGAGCCGCGGCGGTCACATGCGCGACGACTACCCCAAGCGCGACGACGAGAACTACATGCAGCACACGATGGCGTACCTGTCGGGTGACGCGCACTCCTCCGATGCCGGCGACCACATCCGCCTGGACTGGAAGCCCGTGCGTATGACGCGATACCAGCCGATGGAGAGGAAGTACTAGCCATGAGCACCGCTACCCTCGAGGCCCAGCCGCCCGCCGCGTCCGACGCGCCGGAGAGCTTCACCGTCACCTTCATCATCCGTCGCTTCGACCCCGACGTGGACGCCGAGCCGCGCTGGCAGGACTTCGACGTGCAGATGTACTCGACCGACCGCGTGCTGGACGCGCTGCACCAGATCAAGTGGGAGCAGGACGGCTCGCTGACGTTCCGCCGCTCCTGTGCGCACGGCATCTGCGGCTCCGACGCGATGCGGATCAACGGCCGTAACCGGCTCGCCTGCAAGACGCTGATCAAGGATCTCGACATCTCGCAGCCGATCTACATCGAGGCCATCAAGGGCCTGCCGCTGGAGAAGGACCTCGTCGTCGACATGGATCCGTTCTTCGCGTCGTTCCGCGAGGTGCAGCCGTTCCTGGTCTCGCGCACTCCCCCGGTGGGCGGCAAGGAGCGCATCCAGTCGGTCGCCGACCGCGCGCGCTTCGACGACACCACCAAGTGCATCCTCTGCGCCGCGTGCACCTCGTCGTGCCCGGTGTTCTGGACCGACGGTCAGTACTTCGGCCCGGCCGCGATCGTGAACGCGCACCGCTTCATCTTCGACTCGCGCGACGAGAACGCCGATGTGCGCCTCGACATCCTGAACGACAAGGAAGGCGTGTGGCGCTGCCGCACCACCTTCAACTGCACCGAGGCGTGCCCCCGCGGCATCCAGATCACCCAGGCGATCGCCGAGGTCAAGCAGGCGGTCATCCGCGGCAAGCGCTAGGCGCACCGCTTCGCGAACGGCCCGTCGGAACCCCGGTTCCGGCGGGCCGTTCGGCGTTCCGGGAGGCTGGGGCAGCATGGAACGAGACAGTCGCAAGATTCCTGCCGAAACCGGCGCCGAATATGCTCCGACGTGCGACAATCGGGCCAAACGTTTTGTCAATGCCGAGAGGATACCGATGAGTGGTAACGCAAGCAACCAGGGGCGCCACGCGATCGTGATCGGGATTGATGCGTATCAGGGCGAAAATGAACTATTCGGATGCGTCAATGACGCGAAAGAAATCGCCGACCACCTCACCCTCGAGCAATATGATTACGACGTCACTCTGCTGTTCGACCGACAAGCCACACGGGACGCCATCATGAATGCGATTGGTCGGCTTGCGTACACGATGAGGCCAACGACACCTTCCTGCTTTATTTCGCAGGGCATGGCACCCTACTGGGAAATGCTGGGCACCTGTGCACCATCGACGGAACCAACTGGAATCCAGGAATCTCCCTCGCCGACATCGCCCTCGCCATGGAGGCTGCATCTACACACTACCGCCAAGTCGTCGCGATCATCGATTGCTGCCATTCCGGCTCTGGGATGACTTGGGTCACCGAACGCCCGTTGACGAATACTCAGTTCGAAAGCGAGATCCCCGGGATCAATACGAGCAGAGTGTTACTTGCCGCATGTCGTTCATGGGAAGAAGCTGCGGAGACCCGCACAGCACCAACTCATGGCGAGTTCACACAATCAATACTCGAGGGGCTATACGATGGCGCGGTGGACTATAACGGCAACGTGACCGCCATGGGGCTTCATGACTTTGTGTCTAAACGCATCGACCCTAGCATTCAGGTGCCCGTCTTCAAGGGCGATTCACACGGGAGCGTAATCCTGGGCTCAGGTTTCGAGCCGCGAGTTGGAGCGCCGATTGAACGCGCGGAACTCGACCGCGTTGTCGCTAAAGCTATAGGACTGGCGGACACCTACCAGCAACTGCAGTTGCGGGAATTGGGCGAATCCAGCAACAGAGCGCGCGGAGGGCTTGTGCGCTGCTCGATCGCACTAGAGGATTCGATAAGGTGGTTCGAAGATGTTCAGAAAGACCTACCGGACATCACCCGCGACAACGAATGGCGCCGAGCGTCCGAGACGATCCTCAACGGTCAGGCAGCACTAAGCGATTTTGGGACTGGAGACGAAGTGTTTTTCGGCCAAGTTCAACGCCGAATTGGTCAGGGTGGATTCGGTAATGTATGGGAGGTAACCACGGCCAACGGCGGTACTGTCGCGATGAAAGTATTTCACGGCAGTGAACTGCACGACCCGACCAAGCCGAAACGCTTCAAGAATGGGTATTACAGCATGTCGCGGCTCGCTCACCCCCGCATAGTGCGCGTCCATCAGTTCTCAACTGCACCCCTGGCCTTCACGATGGATTACATCGATGGTCCGGATCTACGTAGTCTGTATCTTGATCCGTCCGACGCTGCCAAGACGATTCAACTCGCTTACGAGATTGCGGACGCAGTGCGATTTGCTCACGAAGCCGGGGTCAAGCATCGCGACATAAAGCCCGAGAACGTGGTAGTACACGACAAAGACGGCCGAATTACACCCTTTTTGACTGACTTTGACTTAGCGTATATGGAAACCAACAAGACGGTAACTACCCATCTCGTTGGCGGAGTTATCAATTACGCCGCCCCCGAGCAATTCTACGCGCCGAATAGCGCAAGAGCCCGGAAAGCTACTGTTGACATCTTCTCAATGGCTCAACTAATGTACTTCCTCATCGTCGGGCAAGATCCGAGTGCTGAGAAACGCGATCGGAATCTCGCTGCACTTGGCGAGTCTCTGCGAGGATGGACGGATGATCGGGCGGCAGAGCAAATATTTGACATTTACAGAGATTCGTCAGAGCTGAATCCGGACCGCCGAACTCAGTCGATGGATGATGTGGTGAAGAGGTTAACACGAGTGCGCGCTCTAATCGAGGCAGCCGAGACAAGCGACGCAGTTCACGCGAGCGATTTCTGTCGCAGAGTTGCGTTTGTATACGCTGGCCTTGGACGCTATTCTACGATTGACGAATCCGTGCATTTCAAAAGCAACGCGGGTACCACCGATGTGGAGATATTCGAGCGCGGAGTACCTGGCCAAAGATCAATTAGCATCCAGATGAGTCTATCCGTTTCTCACACCCTTTCGCTTCCCGGTATCAAATCTCAATCAGACGCACGTACCCGCATCAATCAGAAAATAGACAAACGGGTAAAGAATGTCGACGGCGTATCGCGGCATCCTGGAAATTCCGGTCAATATCAGACTCACTTACACCTCGACAACCTCTCGTTGACTACCGATGGGGTTGTGAAAGCGACAGAAGTTCTAATCGCCGCACTGGGTGGCATTGAAGAATGGGATTGATGCGAGCGCGTGGCCCCTTTCGAACAGACAGTGTCACTTAGTTGAAGTGCCCGGTGTTCTGGACCGACGGTCAGTACTTCGGCCCGGCCGCGATCGTGAACGCGCACCGCTTCATCTTCGACTCGCGCGACGAGAACGCCGACGTGCGCCTCGACATCCTGAACGACAAGGAAGGCGTGTGGCGCTGCCGCACCACCTTCAACTGCACCGAGGCGTGCCCCCGCGGCATCCAGATCACCCAGGCGATCGCCGAGGTCAAGCAGGCGGTCATCCGCGGCAAGCGCTAGGCGCACCGCTTCGCGAACGGCCCGTCGGAACCCCGGTTCCGGCGGGCCGTTCGGCGTGGGATCAGGACGCTGATCAGCGCGTGGACCCCGCCGGAATGATCAGGTCGAGTTTGTGCCCGAAGCATTCTGCCAGCAGCTCGCGGCCGTCCGGATCCGCTTCGTACAGCGCCGGCATCTCCAGCCCGAGCAGGGTGTTCAAGAGCATGCCGTGCGCGAGGAAGCCGCGGACCTCCTCGGGCGAGAATCCGGCCTCATCGCGCAGGAGTCGATAGGTCGACAAGAACCCCTCCCGCGCCGCCGGGCCGATCACCGGATCTGAGCCGGCGAGGAACGCCTGCATCAGCACGCGCATGATGTTGCGGTCGGCGACGAGATCGACGTAGGCATTGCCGAGTTGGTGCGACAACGCATCCCGGTCACCGTCGCTCGCCGCGACCACGGCGCGGAACCGGGTCTGCAGCGCCTCGAGCGCCCGGCCGATCGCTTCGAGGAACAGCGCCTCCTTGGTGCCGAACATGCGCACCACGTACGGCTGGCTGATGCCGGCCGCCTTCGCGATCTGGTCCGTCGTCGTGCCGGAGAAGCCGCGCGAGCCGAAGAGTTCCGTCGCCGCGATCAGGATGAGCTCGCGACGCTCGGCGGCGGGGATGCGTTCGCGGACGGAGGCGGATTCGGGGGCGGTCGAGGTCACGCTTGACAGGTTATCAGTTGATTACTTACAGTGGCCAGGACTTAGTAATCATTCGATTACAACACTCTGATCCACCCTCTCGAAGGAACGATGATGACCCTGCGCCGCATCCCGGTCTGGCTGGCCGTGCTGGCTGCCTCCGTGCCCATGTTCATGGCAACGCTCGACAACCTGGTGGTCACGAGCGCCCTCCCCGTCATCCACGAAGACCTGGGCGCGAGCGTCGAGGAGCTGCAGTGGATCACCAACGCCTACACGCTCAGCTTCGCCGCCCTGATGCTCCTCGCCGTCGGGCTCGGCGATCGCTTCGGGCGCCGCTCGGTCTTCGTCGCCGGCATCGCGATCTTCACCGTCGCCTCCGCACTCTGCGCCGTGGCGGTGGACTCGACGTTCCTCGTGGCAGCGCGGGCCCTGCAGGGAGCGGGCGCTGCGGCACTGATGCCGCTCTCGCTGACCCTGCTCGTCGGATCCGTGCCGGCCGCCCGCCGAGCGCTCGCGATCGGCATCTGGGGCGGCGTCTCCGGCCTCGGCGTCGCGGTCGGTCCGCTCATCGGCGGCGCCGTCGTCGAGGGCTGGAGCTGGCAGGCGATCTTCTGGCTGAACGTGCCGATCGGCATCATCGCCATTCCGCTCGCGTTCCTGGCCCTGCCCAACAGCTTCGGTCACCGCGTCGCCGCCGACCTTCTCGGCGTCCTGCTCGCCGGAATCGGCGTGCTCGGTGTGGTCTTCGGCATCGTCCGCGGCAATGATGCGGGCTGGGACAGCGCCGAGGTGCTGGGCTCGCTCATCGGCGGCGCCGCGTTCCTCGGACTCTTCCTCTGGCGCGAGGCGCGCACCTCCGCTCCCCTCCTTCCGCTGCGACTGTTCCGCGACCGCAGTTTCTCGGCGGTCAACGTCGTCGGCGTGCTCTTCTCGTTCGGCGCCTTCGGTGCGGTCTTCATCCTGATCCAGTTCCTGCAGATCGTGCAGGGCAAGACGCCGCTGGAAGCCGGGGTCGCGACGATGCCGTGGACCCTCGCGCCGATGGTCGTCGCTCCGCTGGCCGGCGCCTTCGCCGGAAGGATCGGCACGCGCACGCTGATCGTCGCCGGGCTCGTCTCGCTCGCCGCGGGCATCGGGTGGCTCGGCCTGACGATGACAGCCGGAGTGGAGTACGGCGTGCTGCTGCCCGGCTTCCTGCTGGCCGGTATCGGCATGGGCCTCGTCTTCGCTCCGTCGTCCACCGCGGTTCTGGCCAACATGGCGCCGAACGATCACGCGAAGGCCTCCGGTACCAACTCCACGCTGCGCGAGATCGGCGTCGCGCTCGGCATCGCCGTGTTGACCGCGGTGTTCACCGGGGCCGGCGGCGAGCTGACGCCCACCGGCTATGTGGCCGCCGCTCAGCCCGCCGTCCTGGTCGGCGCCGGCGCCGTAGCTGCAGCCGCGCTCGCCGCCCTCTTCCTCCCGGCCGGCCGCTCGCCGCGCGCCGCCGCGTCCGCCGCCGCGACGCCCGAGCCGGCCCTCGTCTCCGCGTAGCCGACGGCGCTGTCGTACGGCGCTGTCGTTTTCGCCGCGCGCTGCCGGCATGCCACCCGCGCGCGGCGGAAAGGACAGCGTCGAGCCGCCCGTTAGGCTCGGAGGGTGACGGAGGCGGGGGAACGGCAGCTGCGCGGCATCCCGGCATTCGTCGAGCGGGCGCAGAAGACGCGACCGGTGCGGGTGTTCACGCACTACTCCGAGACGGGCGGACCGCTGCTGGCCTCCGGACTCGCGTTCCAGGCACTGTTCGCCATCTTCGCGGCGCTGTTCGTCTTCTTCGCGGTCTTCGGCTTCGTGCTGCGCGACAACGTGCCACTGCGGGATTCGCTGCTGGACATGATCGAGATGTCCGTGCCGGGCCTGATCGGCGAGAAGGGCGGATCCGCGCTCGTCACCGTGGACACCCTGCTCGACTCGAGCATCCTGTCCTGGACCGGCGCGATCGCCGCAGCCGGCCTGATCTGGACCGCCCTCGGATTCCTGGGCAGCCTGCGTCAGGCGGTGCGGCTCCTGTTCGCACTGCCGGGGCCGACGACCCTCTTCGTGCTGCTGAAGCTGAAGGACGCCGCCTCCGCGATCGTGTTCGCCGTTGTGCTGATCGTGTCGGCCGCGCTGTCCGTGTTCAGCACCTCGGCGCTCGGTTGGGGCCTGGACGTCATCGGCATCGGTCGCGAATCGGTCGCCGGGACCATCGGCGTGCGCATCGTCGGTCTGATCGTGATGCTGGCTCTCGATACTGCGACGCTGGCGGGATCGTTCCGCTTCCTCTCGGGCATCCCGATCCCGTGGAAGAACCTCTGGGTCGGCTCGCTCCTCGGCGGCGTCGCGCTCGGCACACTGAAGGTGCTCGGCACCACCCTCCTCGCCGGAGCCTCCCGCAATCCGCTCTTCGCCTCCTTCGTAGTGTTCATCGGTCTGCTGATCTGGTTCAACTTCGTCTGTCAGGCGATCCTGATCGCCGCGAGTTGGATCGCGATCGGGATGAGCGATGCCGGTATCTCCGCCCGCAAGCGCACGCCGGAGGAACTCGATCGCGAACGCGAGGACGCACTCGCGCAGGCTCGCGCCACCCTCGCCGCCGCAGAACGCACGCGCCTGGAGACAGAACTTGCGGGCGCATCCGGACTCAAACGGCGCCGCATCGAGAAGCGCTTGCAGCGCCTCGCGGACGCCGTCCCGGTTACCGCTCCACTCGAGCGCTGACCCCATCCCGCTCGCGAGGTGTCCGCGAAATTTCGCGAGATTCGCTGCTACGGCGAGACGCTATCGAGATCCCGTCCTGCGGACGAGGTGGCCCGCCGCGGCGCGGTACGTCGTCCGTGCCACCGAATCTCGCGAAATTTCGCGAGGTCCGCGTGAGCGCTGGGGCGGCGCGCCCCGAAGGTGGGTCATAAGTGGATGTTTGTTTGTGTTGACTGCGGACATAAACGGGGGTAAAAAGTACTCAGCGCAGATTCGATCGACCTGAGGCGACAGAAGTACACCGGTTGTCAGGGTCGAATCGCGCGCGGAGCATCAACACCAACGCACGAAGACAACGGAGTTTCCATGTACGCACCCGAGCGCCATCAGGCGATCCTGGAGCGAGCGCGCGTCGACGGACGCGTCGAGGTGCGCGAGTTGGCCGAGCACCTGGCCGTGACGCCCGAGACCATCCGGCGCGACCTCACCAGCCTCGAACGTCGCGGCCTGCTGCGCCGCGCGCACGGCGGCGCGATCCCCGTCGAACGCCTCGGCATCGAGCCGGAGGTCGCCGCCCGCGAGGGCCACCTCGCCGCCGAGAAAGACCGCATCGCCACCGCCGCCCTGGCCGAAGTGCCGGATGCCGGCTCCATCATCCTCGACGCCGGCACCACGACGGTGCGCCTGGCCGAGCTTCTCCCCCTCGATCGCCGGCTGACGGTCGTCACGCACTCGCTGCCCGTCGCGACGGTGCTCGCCGGCCGCCCCAACATCGACCTGCACCTCATCGGCGGTCACCTCCGCGGCGTCACGCTCGCGGCGGTCGGCCCGTGGGTGCAGCAGGTGCTGCCGAGCGTCTCCGTCGACGTCGCCTTCATCGGCACGAACGGCATCAGCCGCGAGCGCGGCCTGACCACCCCCGATCTGGACGAGGCCGCCGTCAAGGCCGCCCTGATCCGCACCGCCCGCCGCGTCGTTGTGCTCGCCGACAACTCGAAGTTCGGACGGCAGGACTTCGGCTTCGTCGCCCCGCTCTCCGCGATCGACACCGTCGTCACGGATACGGATGTGGACGAGGACATCGCCGCCGAGATCGAGGCCGCCGGCCCCGAGGTGGTGCGCGCATGATCGTTACCGTCACCGCGAACCCGTCGATCGACGTCACGCTGACCACGAGCGGATTCGAGCTCGGCGAGGTCAATCGCGCGCACGCCGTCCGCCGCGATCCCGCAGGCAAAGGGGTCAACGTCGCGCGCGCCCTCGCGCTGAACGGCGTCGCGGCCACCGCGCTCTTCCCCGCGGATGCGGCCACCGGCGCCGACCTGACCGCGATGCTCGCCGCGCAGGGCGTCACTGCGGCGAGCGCCGCCATCGCGCAGCCGATCCGCACCAACATCACCGTTGTGGACGACGCCTCCGGGCGCACCACCAAGATCAACGAGCCGGGCCCGATCGTCTCCGTCGCTGAAGCGAAGGCGTTCTCGGACCTCGTCTCGGACCATGTCGTCGCCGGGCCCACCTGGCTCGTCGCCTGTGGCAGCATCCCGCCCGGGCTCGGCGACGATTTCTACGCGAGCCTGGGGCGCCTGGCGACCCACTTCGGCATCCCGCTCGCCGTGGACACCTCGGGGGCACCGCTCGCGTCGATCATCGCCGCCGGCACGGCCACCCTGGTGAAGCCCAACCTCGAGGAGCTCGAAGAGCTGCTCGGCCGCACCCTCCCGACGGTCGGAGCCGTCGTCGACGGGGCCCGCGAACTGCTGAGACTGCCCGACGCGCGAGCGCTGGTCAGCCTCGGCGAGCACGGCGCCCTGCTGGTCACCGCGACGCAGTCGTGGTGGGCGGGCGCCCCCTCGGTCACCCCGGTCTCGACCGTGGGCGCCGGGGACTCCACCCTGGCCGGCTACCTCTCCGTCGCCAGCGACGACGAGAGAGAGCGCCTCGCCACGGCGGTCGCCTGGGGCACCGCCGCCGTGCTGCTCCCCGGCAGCAAGGCCCCCGGGCCCGACACCATCTCCCGCGAGACCGTCACGGTCGTCGCGGAACCCGCACCAGAATCCCCGATTGGAGAACTCAACGCATGAGTGCACTCACCGAGGCCTCGACGGTCATCATCGACCTGCAGGCCGGCACCAAGGACGATGCCATCAAGCAGCTCGCGCAGACCCTCGCCGACGCCGGCCGCGTCACGGATGTCGACGGCTTCCTCGTCGACGTCCGCGACCGCGAAGCGCAGATGGCGACGGGGCTGCCCGGCGGCATCGGCATCCCCCACGCCCGCTCCGCGCACGTCTCGGAGCCGAGCGTCGCGGTGGGCGTGGCCCCGAGCGGCGTCGACTTCGGCGCTCCGGACGGCCCGGCGAACCTGATCTTCCTGATCGCAGCGCCCGACGGAGCCGACCAGGATCACCTCAAGATCCTGGCCAAGCTCGCGCGCAAGCTGATCAGCGAGGAGTTCACCGGAGAACTCCGCGCCGCGCGCGACGGCGAGACCGTGGCCGCCATCATCGCGAGGGACGTGGTCCTGTGAAGATCGTCGCCGTCACCAGCTGCATCGCGGGCATCGCCCACACCTACATGGCCGCCGAGGCTCTCGAGCAGGCCGCCAAGAAGAAGGGCTACGACATCCTGGTGGAGACCCAGGGTGCCGCCGGCTCCGACCCGATGACCCAGGCCGACATCGACTCGGCCGACGTCGTCATCCTCGCCGCCGACCTCGAGGTCCGCGGCCGCGAGCGCTTCGCCGGCAAGCCGACCCTGCAGGTCGGCGTCGCCGAGGCGCTGTCGAAGGCGCCGGACGTCCTCGACCAGGCCACATCGCTGGTCTCGGCCGCTCCGGCCGCGGCCCCGGTGTCCGACTCCGTGCGCTTCGTCGCGGTGACCGGCTGCATCGCCGGCATCGCGCACACCTACATGGCTGCCGAGGCCTTGGAGCAGGCGGCGAAGAAGCGCGGCTACGGGATGCAGGTCGAGACGCAGGGCGCCGCCGGCTCGGACGAGATGACCGCTGCCGACATCGCCGCGGCCGACGTCGTCATCCTCGCCGCCGACCTCGAGGTGCGCGGTCGCGAGCGCTTCGCCGGCAAGCCGATCCTCGAGGTCGGCGTCGCGGAGGCGCTGTCGAAGCCCGACGAGATCCTCGATCAGGCCCTCGCGCTGCGCTCGGCTCGTCCCGCCGCCACCGCCACGGCCGCTCCCGCCGCGGCTCCGGCCCCGCGGCCCGCACCGAAGAAGGTCGGCGTCGGCACCCGGATCCGGCAGAACCTGATGACCGGCGTCTCGTACATGATCCCGTTCGTGGCGGCGGGCGGTCTGCTGATCGCGCTGTCGTTCATCATCGGCGGCTACGAGATCGTCTCGTTCACGCCGCAGCAGATCATCGACAACGGCTTCAACGCGTTCTCGGCTCAGGACTGGGCCGGCGTGATGTTCCTGATCGGTGGCGCGACATTCGGCTTCCTGGTTCCGGTGCTGTCGGGCTTCATCGCCTTCGGGATCGCCGATCGCCCCGGCATCGCGCCCGGCTTCCTCGGCGGCGCCGTCGCCGTGACGGTGGGCGCCGGCTTCCTCGGTGGCCTGGTCTCCGGCTTCATCGCCGGCTACGCGGCACTGTACATCTCGCGGATCAAACTGCCGGCGGCGTTCAAGTCGCTGATGCCGGTGGTGATCATCCCGCTGATCGCCACCTTCATCACGGGCTTCCTGATGTTCGTGGTGCTGGGTACTCCGCTGCGTGCACTGAGCGAGGGTCTGTCCTCGTGGCTGTCGGGCCTGTCCGGCGGCAACCTGATCATCCTGGGCATCATCCTCGGCCTGATGATGGCGTTCGATATGGGCGGACCGGTGAACAAGGTGGCCTACGCCTTCGCGACGACCGGACTCGCGGCCGTCGGCACGGACGGCGACCCGAACTCCGTGCAGTTCAAGGTGATGGCGATCGTGATGGCGGCCGGCATGACGCCGCCGCTGGGTCTCGCCCTCGCGACGGTGCTGCGCAAGAAGCTCTTCACGGATGCGGAACGCCAGAACGGCAAGGCCGCGTGGCTGCTGGGTGCCTCCTTCATCTCCGAAGGCGCCATCCCGTTCGCCGCGGTCGACCCGCTGCGCGTGATCCCGGCCTGCATGATCGGCTCGGCGACGACCGGCGCCCTGGTCGCGCTGTTCGGATCGACGCTGCGGGCTCCGCACGGCGGGATCTGGGTGACTCCGCTGGTCGGGCAGCCGCTGCTGTACCTGCTGGCCGTGATCATCGGCACGGTGGTCACCGGCCTCGCCGTGATCGTCGCGAAGAACATCAAGCGCGCCCCGATCCCGGCCGACGTGCCCGAGGCTCCGGTCGCGACCGTCGCGGCCTAGCCTCCACCCGGCCCCTGCTAGAAAAGGGTTGTCACTTCGTCGGTGAGTCTCCGACAAAGTGACAACCCTTTTCCCCTTGGAGAGACCATGCTGAACAAGGACACCACGCTCTGCATCTCGCTGGCGGCGCGGCCGAGCAACTTCGGCACGCGATTCCACAACTACCTCTACGCCGAGTTCGGGCTCGACTTCGTCTACAAGGCGATGACGACCACCGACATCGCGGCGGCGATCGGCGGCGTGCGGGCCCTGGGCATCCGCGGCTGCTCCGTGTCGATGCCGTTCAAGGAGGAGGTGATCGCCCTGGTCGACGAGGTGGACGCCTCCGCCACCGCGATCGCCTCGGTGAACACCATCGTCAACGACGCCGGGTTCCTGCGCGCGTCGAACACCGATTACATCGCCGCCGAGACGCTGATCCGCGACCTGGACCCGTCGACGCCCCTGCTGCTGCGCGGCAGCGGCGGGATGGCGAAGGCGGTCGGTGCCGCCTTCCGCGACTCCGGCTTCGCGAACGGCACGCTGATCGCGCGCAACGAGACGAGCGGACGCGCGCTGGCGGCCGAGCTGGGCTGGAGCTGGGCCGCCGCACCGGACGGACTCGAGGCGCCGCTCATCGTGAACGTGACGCCCCTGGGTATGGCCGGAGCGGATGCGGACGAGCTCGCCTACTCGGAGGGCGCGATCGCGGCGGCCGACACCGTCTTCGACGTGGTCGCCCTGCCGGCCGAGACGCCGCTGATCCGCGCCGCCCGCGCCTCGGGCAAGACGGTGATCACGGGCGCCGAGGTGATCGCGCTGCAGGCCGCCGAGCAGTTCGAGCGCTACACCGGCGTGCGCCCGAGCGCGGAGCAGGTCGCCGCGGCGGCCGCGCACGCGCGGGGGTAGATCCTCCGCGCGGAGCCCGGTCGCTACGTCCCCCATTGCAGCCCCGCACGGGAGGTGCGACTCTAGACGCATCGAATGATGCGACTATTGATGCGGAGCCAGCGATGCGGACCACGGTGACGATCGACGACGAACTCGTCGAGCAAGCTGGTGAACTGACCGGAATCACGGAGCGATCGGCACTGTTCCGGGCCGGACTCGAAGCTCTGATTCGGATCGAGAGCGCACGCCGCTTGGCCGCCTTGGGAGGCTCGGATCCTGATGCGACCTCCGCGCCGAGAACCCGGGGCGAGGCTGCGTGATCCTGGTCGACACCTCGGTGTGGATCGATCATCTGCACTCCACCGAGCCCCGGCTGCAGGAGTTCCTGGTCGCGGATGTGGTCGCCACCCATGACGGGATCATCGAAGAACTCGCGCTGGGCTCGATCCGTGGTCGCGAAGAAGTCATCGGGCGGCTCGAAGCCCTGCGTCGCGCGCCCCGGCTGACGCACGACGAGCTGCTGACGTTCGTCGAGCGCAATGATCTGTGGGGACGCGGTCTGAGTGTGATCGACGTCCATCTCCTCGGTTCGGCTCGGCTGTCCTGGGCCGTCGTGTGGAGTCGTGACAAGAGACTCCTCGCCGCCGCAAGATTTCTCGACATCGTCACCATCGTCGATCCGGCAGCCTGAGTGTTCGACGTCCACCGAGAAATCCCCCTGCGTTCCAGACCCCCAGCCACAACCGGGGGTCCCGCACGCATCGGGGTGTCCCGCCCATCCGGCGCCTCGGCGCATCCGGTGTCGGAGGTCATCCGTAGACTTATCGGGTGACCAGCACCAAGCCTCTTCGTCTCGCCTCCGTCAACGTCAACGGCATCCGCGCCGCGTTCAAGAACGGCATGGGGCCGTGGTTGGCGGGGCGCGACGTCGACATCCTGGCGCTGCAGGAGGTCCGCGCTGCAACGAGCGACATCGAGGCGCTGCTGGGCGAGGAGTGGGACATCCTGCACGACCCAGCCACGGCGAAGGGCCGCGCCGGCGTCGCGATCGCCTCGCGGAACAAGGCGACGATCCACCGGGTCACCCTCGGCCCCGACGACTTCGACAGCGCCGGCCGCTGGCTCGAGGCCGACTACGAGGTCAACGGCCAGGTCGTCACCGTCGTCTCCTGCTACGTCAACTCCGGCGAAGCCGACACCCCCAAGCAGGACGAGAAGTGGAAGTTCCTCGACGCCTTCGAGGAGCGGCTGCCGAAGCTGCGCGAGCACAACCCCCTCTCGGTCGTGGTGGGCGATCTCAACGTCGGCCACCGCACCCTCGACATCCGCAACTGGAAGGGCAACGTCAAGCGCGCCGGCTTCCTCCCGCGCGAGCGCGAGTACTTCGACCGCTTCGTCGGCGCCGAGGGCGACCCCGCCTACAACGCGGGCGCCGGGCTCGGCTGGGTCGACCTGCACCGGAAGTTCGAGGGCGATGTCGAGGGCCCGTACACCTGGTGGTCGCAGCGCGGCCGCGCGTTCGACAACGACACCGGCTGGCGCATCGACTACCAGCTCGCCGCCCCCGAGCTCGCCGCGAAGGCCGTCTCCTACGCCATCGACCGCGCCGCCACCCACGCCGAGCGCTGGTCCGACCACTCCCCCGTGGTCGTCGACTACGCGATCTGAAACCACGCACTCCCCGACTGAAGGCACTTCTATGACCTCCAAGCCCGTCATCTTCTCCGGGATGCAGCCCTCCGCCTCCTCGCTGCACCTGGGCAACCACATCGGCGCACTGACGCAGTGGGTCGACATGCAGAACGACTTCGACGCGTTCTACTGCGTCGTCGATCAGCACGCGATCACCGTTCCGCAGGACCCGGCCGAGCTGCGCGAGCGCACCCGCTCGACCGCCGCGCAGTACATCGCCGCCGGCATCGACCCGGCCCGCTCGACCCTGTTCATCCAGTCGCACGTGCCCGCGCACGCGCAGCTCGCCTGGGTCCTGAACACCATCACCGGCTTCGGCGAGGCGAGCCGGATGACCCAGTTCAAGGACAAGGCGGCCAAGCAGGGCACCGATGCGGCGAGCGTCGGCCTGTTCACCTATCCCGTGCTGATGGCGGCCGACATCCTCCTCTACCAGGCGAACTCGGTGCCGGTCGGCGAGGATCAGCGCCAGCACCTGGAGCTGACCCGCGACCTCGCGAACCGCTTCAATTCGCGCTTCGGCGACACCTTCACGATGCCGGAGCCGCACATCCTGAAGGAGACCGCGAAGGTCTACGACCTGCAGAACCCCACGGCGAAGATGTCGAAGTCGGCGGAGTCGGATGCGGGCCTGCTGCGCCTCCTGGACGAGCCGAAGGCGACCGCGAAGAAGATCATGCGCGCCGTGACCGACACCGAATCCGAGGTGCGCTTCGACCGCGAGAACAAGCCGGGCGTCTCGAATCTGCTCACGATCTACTCGGTGCTGGCCGACCGCACCATCGCGTCGCTCGAGACCGAGTACGCCGGCCGCGGCTACGGCGACCTGAAGAAGGGCCTCGCCGAGGTGGTCACCGCCACCTTCACCCCGATCCGCGAACGCACCGCCGAGCTGCTCAGCGACCCGGCCGAGCTCGACCGCATCCTCGCCGCCGCGGCCGACCGCGCGGCGGGTGTCGCCGAGACCACGCTCGACGCGGTCTACGACCGCATCGGTTTCCTGCGCAAGGCACGGTAGTGCAGCCGATCGCGCTCGAGACGGAGCGGCTGGTGCTCAGCGCGCCGGTCGAATCCGACATCGACGCGATCACCGCGGCCTGCCAAGACCCGCTGTTCGAGAGTTTTATGACCACGCCGTGGCCGTACGAACGCCGGCACGCGGAGTGGTTCGTGCGCGAGCACGTGCCCGAGGGGTGGCGCGACGAGACCGAGCTGACGTGGGCGTTGCGGCGAAGCCCGGACGGTGTCGCCTTCGGGATGCTCGGCACCCGCACGTACCCGGACGGCGTCGTCGATCTCGGCTACTGGCTCACGGCCTCAGCCCGCGGCGCGGGCCTGATGACCGAGGCGGTTCGCGCCGTGATCGACTGGCTGCAGCACGAGCGCGGCGTCGACGAGATCCTCTGGGAGGCTTTCCCCGGCAACATCGCCTCCGCCGCGGTCGCCCGGCGCAGCGGCTTCTCGTACGCCGGGCTGCATCCCTCGCGGGTGCGCCCGCGCGAGGGCGCCGCACCGCTGGCGTGGCACGGCACCTGGCGCGCGGGCACCGAGGCGACCGGATGGGAGGCGCTGCCGTGATCACCGTCGCGCTATTCGACCTCGACGACACGCTCTTCGCACACCGCGAGGCGGTGCAGGCGGGCATCCGCGCGCACGCCCGAGCGCTCGGCTACCCCGGCGATCCGGCCCGCAACGGCCGGCTCTGGTACGAGCTGGAGGAGCGGCACTACCACCGCTACCTTGCGGGCGAGCTCGGCTTCGAGCAGCAGCGGCGCGCCCGAGCCGTGGACTTCGCGGCCGCGAACGGCGTGCAGCTGGACGACGAGGCGGCCGGCCACTGGTTCGCCGAGTACTTCGAGCACTACGTCGACAGCTGGATGCTGCATCCGGATGCGCTGCCGCTGCTGGACGAACTCGCCCGGCGCGGCATCCGCATCGGCGTGATCACGAACGGTGAGCTCGACTTCCAGCTGCGCAAGATCCGCGCGGTCGGGCTCGAGGAGCGAGTGGAGCACGTGATCGCGTCCGGTGACGTCGGCGTCGTGAAGCCGGAGGCGCGGATCTTCAAGATCGCGTGCGAGCGGTTCGGCGTTCCGGTGTCGGAGGCGCTCTACGTGGGCGACCGGTTGGCGACGGATGCGGTCGGCGCGGCGGAGGCGGGGCTCACGGGGGTGTTCCTCGACCGTGTCGGTGCGCCGGGGCACGGCGGCGCGGTGCCGGCCGGGGTGACGCGGATCACGTCGTTGGCGGAGTTGCCGGGGCTACTGGGCTGAACGGACGTTCTTCTGCCTCGCGCTCGGCGAGGCGGTCGCGTTCCCACGCCCGCTGCTCGATGACGATGCGACGCCAACGAATGACGCCCTGCACAGCCAGCACCGTGCCGGCGAGGGCGACGACGATCGCCACAACGCCGAGGTACGCCTCGTCCGCGCGACCGGAGAAGCCGTTCAGCGCGGCGTTCGCAGAAAGGACGAGTCCGAGGACCAGCTGCGGGAACACCCGCTCACGCAACCGCGCCTTCGGAGGCTCCGGCTGCGACGCGGGATCGATTCGCTCTTCGATCATGGGGTGCATCCGTTCGTCTCGGCCTGCCCCCAGGTCGCGTCGATCTCCCGACTCCATCGATTCTGCCTCGCGGCCGACCGGTGCGCCAGCTCACCGTCCGGGCTGTGGATAACCGTCCGTTCGGGCGACCGCCCTGGTCCCGAACAACGATTCGGCGTCAGCGAAGTGCAAGCGACCCGACCGATCCAGGCGCCCGGGCGGGAGCAGAATCGCCGGTTCCGCTCGATCAGTGACGCCCGAACGGACCGCACGGATGACCGACGCGACGAAGGAGCCGGGTTCCGCAGCGACAGCGGCGGCGGGGTGCACCGGATCTCGTCGTCGGACGGGTCGGCGCGCCTCGTCGCCAATGGAAACGGTCGGCACGCGGCGGCCTTCGACGCGAGCCCGCCTCCGCCTCTCATCGACGAGGTGGGCGCGATCGGTTCGACTCGGCGCGATGCGCCCGCTTCGTCTCGATGACGAACAGGACGGCCATGGTGACGGCGACGACGGCTGACACCATGATGCCGACAACGCGATCGGGCGCGGGATCGTCGATCACCCGGGCGGCCGAGATCACGAGTTGAGCGAGGGAACCAACGCCGATCACGGCGAAGACGATGCGGTTGAGACGAGTGTCCACGGAGTCCTTTCCGACGACGGTCCGGTGAGCCGGCTCGACTTGACAGTGACGAGCGAACGTGTCCTATCGTACCCCATACGGGTGTGATCGAACGGTTCGATCAGAGGTCGGTGGTCCGGATATCGGGACCGGCGCCGCCCGCCAGCGGAAGCCGAGGCCGATGAGCGAGACCCCTGCCAACGATGCCGTCCCGACGAGCGTGCGCGGTCGCCGCCTCGTGTCCGACGCCGTGCTCCAGTGGGCGACGGGCGAGCCCGTGCAGCGCCCGGGTCTCGCGGACACGACTCGCATCGTCGCCAGGATCGTCGACCCACGGCACGAGGAGGGTATCGCCGCGCTCCTCGACGCGCGGGACGTGCTCCTGCACCCGTCGAACTCCGACACCCGTGCCCGCCCCGACGGCGGTCCGCTTCGAATCGACTACGACGGTCGCCTGGAAGAGCCGGGCGACGTGGCCTGGATCAGCGGCATGAAGGTGCAACTCCAGGACTACGCGTCGATCCCCTTCCTGCCGTTGTCCGGCGCGACCATTGCTCGCATCCGGGACGCCACCGGCTGGTCGGCGTTCCTCGAGGACGCCGACGCCGCCCGCGCGAGCGGCGTCCTCGTGCCGCAACTTCTCGGCTCAGCCGTCGCGATCGGCGGGCTCCCTGCCCGGCCGAGCGGCGACGGTCGCGTCGCCGCGGTCGAGATCGACGGAGACGGCGTCGCACGACTGGGTGTCGACGGCGCGATCCTCGGTGGCCTCGCCGATCCGGCCGAACTCGGCTCGGCCCTCGACAGGAGCCGGCCTGCTCTCGACCGGCTCGCGGCTATCGGGGGCGACCTCGTCGGTGACGTCGGCCGCCGCCCCTGGCTCGGTCTCTATCGGGCGGCGCTCGCCTTCGCCGGCCCCGACGCGAGCGGCCGGTCGTGGTCGGTCTCCGGACTCGGTGGCTCGCTGCATCCGGATGGCGACGCGACCGAGGTCACCCGTGATGACCTGCTCCTGCTCCATCGGGATAGTGAGCGGGTCCTGGTCGAGCCGCGAACGCTCCGGCGATTCTCCCTCTCCCCCGCCACGGCTCTCGTCGTCGAATGCGTCCTCGCCACCGCGAACGACGAGGCTGCGGTCGAGCGGCTCGCGTCGAGCGGCACGGCAGCGGATGCCACCGTGATCGCGCGCCTGGTCGACCGTCTCAGGCTCGACGGCATCACCTTGCGGTCGGCGGCATGATCGACTCACCTCTCCTTATCCCGCTCGTGCCCCCGTCTCGCTGGGACGCTCCGCAGGCGATCTCGGCCAACGGAACCCGGGTGCGATTCTCGGACGACGTCGAGGCGATCGATCTCACCAGCGGTCTCTGGAACGTTCCGTACGGCTACGGGCGCCCCGAGTTCGCCTCCGCGATCTCCGACGCGATGCGGGACACGTCCTACCTGTCCCTCTTCCGGCGCGGCCACCCCCGCGCGGTAGAGGCGTCGCGCGCACTGCTCGGCGCAGCGGGCGGCGCCTTCGTCCGGGTGTTCCTGACAACCTCGGGCGGCACGGCGAACGACGCCGTGATGAAGCTGCTCCGACACCGAGCGGCCCTGCTCGGTCGGCCCGAGCGCCGCATCGTCGTCGGACTCACGGGCAGTTACCACGGCCTGAGCTACGGCGCCCACGCCCTCAGCGGCGACGACCTCGGACAGGACCTCTACGGCACGGACCGATCGGGCGTGCGGCACGTGCCCCACAACGACCCGGAGGCCTTGGAGCGACTGCTGCGACGAGAGGGCGAGCGGATCTGCGGGTTCGTGGTTGAGCCGGTTCTCGGTTCGGGCGCCCTCGCGCCGACACCGGAACTGCTCGAGGTGCTGGGCCGGGCGGCGGCGGGAGGTATCCCCATCGTGGCGGATGAGGTGGCGACCGGATTCGGCCGGACCGGCCCGTTCCTCGCCTCCGAGCGCTGGCCCTTCACGCCGGACGCGGTCATTCTGTCGAAGGCCTTGACCAACGGAACGCTCGCGGCGGCGGCTGTGCTCCTCGGCGAGCGGATGGTCCGCGACTTCGATCGAGCGGATGCCGCGTTCGTGCACGCCGAGACCCAGGCCGGCACCCCCGCCGTGTGCGCGGCGATCCTGCAGAGCGTCGCGCTGCTCCCGGAACTCCTCGGGCCCGACGGCTTCCCCCGCGTGTCCACCGCCCTGCACCGGCTCATCGGAGTGATCGCCCGCCACCCGCGGGTCACGGCTGTGCACGGCCACGGGTCCTTCCGCGCCATCCGTCTCGACGGCGCGGGAGAACCCGAGCAGGTGCTGGACCTCGTCGAGCGGATCCGGCGCGGCGGCGCCGTCGTGCACCCCGCCCCCGGCGGCATCCAGTTCCTTCCCGCCGCGGTCCTGTCCGATGCGGAGATCGCGTCGGCCGCCGGCATCGTGCTCGAGGCCCTCGCCTCATGAGCATCGTCATGGGCTCGCTTCCCGAGCGTGTGTTCCAGGACGCCCCGACGGCCCGCACGCTGTTCGTCGTCGATGTCGCGGTGCGCCGGCAAGCGGCCGTCGCCGTGACGGCGGCGAACGGCCCGGTCGTGATCGTCGACCCCGAGGACGAGCAGGACACGTCGCTCGACGCCGTCACGGCCGCGATCGAGGCGCACCGACCGGAGCGGATCGTCGGCATCGGCGGCGGACGGGTGCACGACACGACGGCGCTCGCGCGACTGTTCGACGCGGAACCCACACTGCGCCGTCGAGTGGACGCACTCGTCGCGGACCACGGCGGGATCATTGCGCCCGCACCTCGCCGGGGCGCCCTGCCGCGGCTGGCACTCGTCCCGACCACGATCGGTCCCGGCAGCGAGACCAGTTCGGCGGCGTGCCGCGAACACGGCGGATTCCGCAGCGTCCTCGTCGGCTCCGGGCTGCGAGCGGACTCGGCGATCCTCGATCCCGGATTGACGGCGACCCTGACGAGGACGTCCGTGCTCGAAGGAGCGGCGGAAGCGGTCCTGCGTCTGCTCGGGGCCCGTGGCGGCTCGCCGTCCGAGGAACGCGCGGATGCCGAGACGGCCGGGCTCCTGACGATCCTCGCTCAGGCGGGTGCGCGCGTCGCCCGCTGCGCGGAACCGGTGGACCGGGTGGCTCGCGCAGCCCTGGCGCACGCGAGCGCAGCCAGCCATGAGACGATCCGGGTGCGCGATGCGGCGCCGTTCGCTGCGACCCCCTGGTACTTCGCGAACGAGCTCAGCAGCCGAACCGGTCTCCGCAAAGTCGTCGCCACCGTGCCGCTCCTTCCCGTCCTCTGGCGACGGGAGTCGGCGCCCCGCCGTGCACGCCGACGAGATGTCTGGCGCCCGTTCGCGACCGCCCTGGGGGTGGACCTCGATCCGCTCGTCGGCGTCGTCGAGTGGGCGCGGCGTTGGGGCTTCGACGCGCCGGCCGTGCTCGACACGGAACTCTCGGACGCTGCCGACGCGATCGAACGGCGGTGGGGTGGCACCCATGCCGCCTTGCCCGGGCTGGACGCCGACGACGCTTTCCGCATTCTGCGCTCGGCGTTCGCGTCGGCGCAGGACACATCCGCATCCATCCGAAAGGAGGTGAACACATGACGACAGACGCGCTGCTCGCTTTCGAGGAGATCGAGCCGGCCATCGCCCCGGATTGGGAGTCGGCAGGACAAGGATTTCTGACCGGCCTCGGGGTCGCGGCCCTGTTCCTCGGCTTCCTCACCTGATCCGAACGATCACCGACACCCCGGAAGGAGGTGCACATGCTGCCCAGCAACGACCTGCGGTTCGAGGAGATCGAATCCATGGAGGCTCCGGATTCCGACTGGTACATCTTCACGAAGCTCGGGATCGTCGTCGGACTCGGTCTCGGCGTCGCGATCCTGACCTGACTCCGACCGACCGCGAACTCCGGTCCGAACCTCGAGAGGAGGTGAACATCATGAATTCGGCACCAACGCTCCTGTTCGAGGAGATCGAGCCGGCCGAGGCCCCCGCCGACGGATGGCAGGTGGCCAACTACAGTCTGCAGGTCCTGGTCGCGCTCGGCGGGATCGTCCTCCTGGCCACCTGATCGGTGGCCTGAGCCCTCCCCGGTCCCGGGCGGTCGAACCGCCCGGGACCACTACCCCTCCCCCTCGACCTTCAGGAGATCTCCGTGCATCCCCGTCTCGAAACCGCTGGCCTCACCGCGGCGAGCGCCGCGCTCGTGGGCGCGCTCGATCCCGCAGCTCCCCCGCCATCCGATCTGTACAGTCCGGAAGGTGCCGCGGTCTACGAGCACTTCACTTCTGTCGACCACAGCGAGATCGCGCCGCTCACCGCCGCCGCGCGTCAGACGACAGGTACCATCCTCGAGTTGGCGTCGGGTGGCGGACGGGTCACGGTGCCGCTGCTCAGCCTCGGTCGCCCGGTGGTAGCCCTCGACCTTTCGCCGACGATGGTGGAGACGCTGCGCGCACGCATCCGCTCTCTTCCCGCCGCGCGGATCGCCTCCGGAACCCGAGCCGTCGAAGGCGACATGACGGCCTTCCGGCTGCCCGAGCGTTTCGGCGTGGTCGTCCTCGCCGCGACGTCGGTGGCCCTGCTCGATGCGCCGGGCAGGCGCGCGCTGTTCGATTCGGTTCGCGGGCACCTGGTGCCGGATGGGACGTTCCTCATCAGCGCGTCGAGCCCGGGCCACCACTACCGACCCGGGTGGCAGGATTCCCGGATGCGGGCCGTGCCCGGGCCCGCGGGAGGATCCGGTGCGGCCGTCGTGACCACCGCTGTCGATGCGGACGGCCGGCGGCGTAGCGTGGAGGTCGTCCACGTCGGTCTCGACCCGGCCGGGCGCCCGGTCGTCCGGACGTACCGATCACGCGTGAACGTCATCGACGCCGACGCGCTCGCGGCCGAGGCCGAGCGGGCGGGCTTCCGCGTCGCGGGGCGGTCGGTGCTCCCCGAGGCCGAAGAGACCACCCTGCTCGAATTGGCGATCCGGTGAGGACGACGACCTGGTCGGACCCACCGCGACTGTCGGACGCGGTCACGATCGACGAGCCGCGCTCCGTCGGGGATCCCTGGATCCTCTCCTTCGGCGGCGTACCTCGCGCGCGGGTCGGCCGCGATGCGGCGAGCTTCGCAGCCCTCCTGGACGGACGACTCAGCATCCGCGCCGCGGCGGCTGCGGCCCGTCCACCGCTCAACACCGACCGAGCAGAATCATTGGTCGTGTCGCTTGCAGCCGCCGGGCTGCTCGACGGCGCGGAACGTCGAGAGAAGCGCTGGCGGCGCCTGCACTACCGACGCCCGATGAGCCTGCAGCTCACGCTGATCGACGCGACACGGCCGGCGACCGCAATCGCGCGCGCGATGCGTGCGCGGCCCGTGCGGATCGTCGGCGGGGGTATCGCCGTCGCAATCGTCATCCTCGGTGGGATCAGTGCCGGCGTGCACGGGGCGGAGATCGCGAAGGTGGGAACCGAGCCCCTTCCCTTCGCCGCTCTGCTCGCCGTCGGACTCGCTTTCGTCCTTGCCGGCGCCGTCCACGAGGCGGGGCACGCTGTCGCGCTCGCAGCGTACGGCGGACGCCCTCATCGAGCGGGCGTGATGCTGTTCTACTTCGCGCCGGCTTTCTTCTGCGATGTGACGGATGGCTGGCGTCTCGGCGATCGGCGCGCCCGCCTCGTCATCGCCCTGGCCGGCCCATCCGTTCATCTGGTACTCGCCGGGGGCGCCGTGATCGCACTGTCCGTGGCAGAACCGGGCGAGGGACGCTCGGCGCTCGCCTGCTTCGCCGTCGTCGCCGCCGTGAATGCCGCCACGAACCTGACGCCCTTCATCAAGCTCGACGGGTACCTCGCCCTGGTCGCCGTGCTCGATCGACCGTTCCTGCGGGATGCGGCGATGCGAGCCGTGCGGGACGCCGCGCTCCGTGTGCTGGGCGCGAACGTTCCGCGACCGTCCGCGGCACTGTTCGCCTTCGGGGTCGGCTGCCGGATGCTTCCCGTGCTCCTGCTCGGCTGGGGCTTCGTCCGGGCGGCACCGTTGTTGACGATCACCGTTCCGGGCGCCGTCGTGGCACTCGTCCTGGCGGCCGGACTGCTCGCTCTGCTGGTGGCGACGGCGGCTCGCTTCGCCCGAGCCGCCCGCGCGGCACGAATCCGACCGCTCCGTCTCGTCGTCGCCGGATTCCTCGCAGTGGGCCTGCTCAGCGCCGTGGCGCTGACGCCGGCGAGCGACCGGGTCGAGGGCGGCTACGTCGTGCGCGACGGCCAGGTGTTCGTCGTCCGACTCGAACAGGATCAACCCGTCGCTATCGGAGCCGAGGTCGACCTGCACAGCAACGGCATCCTGATGCACCGGTCGCAGTCCGACGCGACGGTCGCGGGTCCCCCCGTCACCTTCACCGTCCCGGCAGCGGCCTTCGTCCCCCTCACCGGCCTGGGCGACACGGAGGCCGTGGGCTACCGACTCGACGTCGACGAACCCGGCGCTCTGGATCCCGTCGGCGCAGCGTCCATCCTCGAGGGGCCGACCACTCTCGGTGCACGGGCGCTCGACCTCTTCATGAACGACGCGCTCGCCCGGCTGGGGATCGGCCGGTGAACGGTTCCGACGTCCTGACCCGAGCGGCCGGACGCGCGCGGCGCGTCTTCGCCGTGGCGGAGGACGGGCCCGGCGTCGCGGGGTGGAGGGGCCGCACCCTGTCCGGGCCTGTCCGGCGAGGAGGTGAGGCGCTCTGGCTCCGGGTCGTGCTCGCTCCATCGGCCCTCGCGCGCGGGTTCTGGTGGACGGGCACGGCCGATTGCGCCGTCCTGTCCGGCCTGCCCAAGCCACGGCTGGTCGCGGTCGAAGAATGGAACGCGCCGGATCTCCCTGGCTATCGGATCCGCGCCGAGCTGATGAGCCGGCTGCGTGGCCGGCCGCTCTCCTCGACGCCGGAACTGCGTGCCGATGCAGAGATCGATCCGACCGCCTGGGTAGCCCTGGGCCGAGCGCTCGATGTTCTCGCCCCGGTTCCGACACCGCGCGAATCCACCGTGCCCGCCATGGTCGATCGACTGGTCCACAGCTTCTTCGGTGACCGCTTCCCGCGCAGCTCCACACAGTGGAGTACGGCCCACGGTGATCTCCATCCGGCCAACCTGCTCGTCGAGCCCTTCGGCATCGTCGACTGGGAGGGCTGGGGCCGCGCACCGGCGCACTTCGACCTCGCCACGCTCTACGTCCACTGCCTCGCCGCTCCGGACGCCCGCCGCACGCTCGTGGACGCGTTCGGTGAGGAACTGTACGCGGACGCCGCGCGACCGGCCCTGGCGTTCGTCGCGGCGAAAGTGCTCGGCCGCTCCGTCTCTGGAGACTACCCCTCGCTGATCGACCCCGTCCACCGACTCCTGGACCAGCTCGACGCCCGCGGCGTCGCGGCGGGCGGCGTGACCGCGCGCCGTCGCTGATCACCCGTCCCTCCCCCTGAAAGGCGCGTTTGCATGACGACAACAATCGAATTCTGCCGGTTCACGAAGAGCTTCGGCGGGCCCCCGGTCGTCGAAGACCTCGACTTCGCCGTCGAGCGGGGCACCGTCGTGGGGCTCCTCGGACCGAACGGGGCCGGAAAGAGCACGGCCATGCGCGGGCTGGTCGGCTTGCTCCGCCCCGATTCCGGGCAGGCACTGATCAACGCTCGACCGTTCGGTGAGCTCCGCGATCCCGCCCGAGTGATCGGGGTTCATCTCGACGGGCTCGGTTTCGAGAACGGCATCACCGGATACCGCCATCTCGCCATCGTCTTCCGAGCCCTCGGACTGCCTCTGCACCGCATCGACGATCTGCTCGATCGCGTGGGACTCGCGGAGGCCGGCCGGGTGCGCGTCCGCTCCTACTCGACCGGGATGCGTCAGCGGCTGGGGCTCGCGACCGCCCTCGCGGGCGACCCGGAAATCCTGCTCCTCGATGAGCCGGCGAACGGGCTCGATCCCGAGGGCATCCGGTGGCTGCGCCGACTCATCCGGGAGGAGGCCGAGGCGGGACGCACCGTCCTGGTCTCGAGCCACCAGTTGGCCGAACTCGAGCACACCGTCGATGAGGTGGTCGTGATGCGGCGACGCCTGCTTTTCCACGGTCGGCTCGACGCCATCACCCGATCCGGGGATCAGAGCCTCGAAGACGGCTACTTCGACCTCGTCGACAAGGCGGCGGTTCGATGAACGGCTTCGGAAGGCTGACCCGCGGAGAACTCCTCCGCGCCCGCAGCGGCTCGTCGTTCCCTCTCCTGCTCAGCTACGCGGTGATCGTCCCGCTCATGGCCTTGATGATGTCGGGCACGATCGACGGCCTGGACGCGCTCGCGGACGCGGCGGCGACCCGGTCGGTCTTCGCCTTCGTCGCCAGCGTCGCGATCGGCGCGTGCTTCTACGGCGCGTACGCGTACACCCGCGAGACCTACTACCACTCGCTTGATCGCACCCTCCTGTTGGGCACCCGTGCGGCGGTGTTCGCGGCCAAGGCCGCGGCGGGCGCGTATTCCGGAGCGATCTTCGGCGTCGTCGGGTTGGCGTGCTGGGCCGTCGTCACCCCGATCGTGCTGGCCGCTTCGGGACGGGCCATCGCTCTGCATCCGGTGCTCGTCGCCACGGCGCTGGGCGCCCTCCTCGCCAGCGTCCTGTGCGGCATGATCGGTGTCGCGCTCGGATACGCCCTGCGCAACTACTACCTGGGGATCCCCGTGATCCTCGTCCTGCCGGCCGTCCTCGCCGGCCCGATGCTCACGAACGCGCGTCCGGTCGAACGGTACCTACCCATCGGCGCGGTGGCCGGTGCGACGGCGGCACCGCTGGACGGGCTTTTGCCCGCTCCGCTGGCGCTGCTGGTCCTCCTGGGGTGGACGGCGGCGGCGGTCGGCGCGGCGCGATGGATCGACGGGCGGCGATCGGCGTGATGGCCGCCGTCCGGTCGGAGCTGGGTCGGATGCTCCGCGACCCGAGCCTGCGGTGGTTCTTCCTCGCCTGCGCGCTGCCTGCTGCGTCGTTCGCGCTCGCGCTCCCGCCGGGAGGGAGCCTGGCCGCAGCGGCACCCGCGCTCGATGGAGCAGCCGCCCACGCGCTCCTGCAGAGCGGCATCTCCCTCTCGGCTGCAGCCGGCGCACTGCGGATGTCCAACGCGCTCAGCAGCGGCGTGTTCGCGCGGGACGTGCTCTCGCTCGGCATCCGGCGCACCGTCCTCGCCCGGTTCACCGGAGCCGCCGCCGGCGGCGCCGCTCTCGCCCTCGTGGCCGGTGCCATCGGCGTCGTCGCGATCGGTGCGTTCACCGGAGGCCGCATCGCGCCGGATGGGATCACCTTCGTGGCCGCGATCCCGGCCGGGATCTGGGGCGGCGTGTGGGGAGCGTTGATGGGGACGATCGTCCGCGCTCCGCTGCTGGTGATCTTCGCCGCGGTGGCGCCGCTGCTCGGCCTCGCTCTCGTCACCGCGGACAGGCTGGGCGAGGCGATGCCGGTCGCCGCCGTGACCAGGACGCTGGGCGTCGGAACCGAGCCCTCGCTCGGATCCGCCGGCGTCGCGATCGCGTGGCTCGCGCTGCTCTCCGTGGTCGCCGGATGGTCCGGGCGGTTCCGCCCCCTGCTCTGAGGTACGAAGAAGGGGGTTGTCACTCCGTCCCACCCTGCGGCGGGACGGAGTGACAACCCCCTTCTCAGCGAGCGCTACTTCGTGTCTTCGTCGACCCAGTCGAAGGTCTTGGTGACGGCCTTCTTCCAGTTGCGGTACTGGCGGGCGGCCTCGTCCTCATCCATCGACGGGGTCCAGCGCGAGTCCTCCTGCCAGTTCGCGCGCAGGTCGTCCAGGTTCTCCCAGAAGCCCACAGCGAGACCGGCCGCGTAGGCCGCGCCGAGCGCCGTGGTCTCGGCGACGACCGGACGCACCACCGGTACGCCGAGGATGTCGGCCTGGAACTGCATCAGCAAATTGTTGGCGATCATGCCGCCGTCGACTTTCAGCTCCGTCAGCGGCACGCCGGAGTCGGCGTTGACCGCGTCCAGCACCTCGCGGGTCTGGAAGGCGGTCGCCTCCAGGGCGGCGCGGGCGATGTGGCCCTTGTTCACGTAGCGCGTGAGTCCGACCAGCGCACCGCGCGCATCCGAGCGCCAGTACGGCGCGAAGAGCCCGGAGAACGCCGGCACGAAGTACGCGCCGCCGTTGTCCTCGACGGAGGCGGCGAGCGTCTCGACCTCGGGGGCCGAGCCGATCAGGCCCAGGTTGTCGCGCAGCCACTGGATCAGCGAGCCGGAGACCGCGATCGAACCCTCGAGGGCGTAGTGGATCTCGCCGTCGCCGAGCTTGTAGCCGATGGTGGTGAGCAGCCCGTTCTTCGAGTGCACGATCTCGGTGCCCGTGTTGAAGATCAGGAAGTTACCGGTGCCGTAGGTGTTCTTCGCCTCGCCGGCGTCGAACGCCGCCTGGCCGAAGGTCGCCGCCTGCTGGTCGCCCAGGATGCCCGCGATGGGTACCTCGCGCAGCAGCGACGAGTTCTCCACGACTCCGTAGACCTCGGAGGACGACGCGACCTTCGGCAGCATCGACTTCGGCACGCCGAACGCCTCGAGGATGTCGTCGCGCCACTCGAGCGTCTCGAGGTCGAGGAAGAGCGTGCGGGAGGCGTTGGTGACGTCGGTGACGTGCACCCCGCCGTCGACGCCGCCGGTCAGGTTCCAGAGCACCCAGGTGTCGGTCGTGCCGAAGAGCAGGTCGCCCGCCTCGGCCGCCTCGCGGGCGCCCTCGACGTTCTCCAGGATCCAGACGATCTTCGTGCCCGAGAAGTAGGTCGCCAGCGGCAGGCCGACGATCGGCTTGAAGCGCTCGACGCCGCCGTCCGCCGCGAGGCGGTCGACGATGTCCTGCGTGCGGGTGTCCTGCCAGACGATCGCGTTGTAGACGGCCTTGCCCGTCTTCTTGTTCCAGACCACCGCGGTCTCGCGCTGATTGGTGATGCCGACAGCGGCGATGTCGTGGCGGGTCAGATCGGCGCGGCTGAGCGCCTGACCGATCACCTCGCGGACGTTGTCCCAGATCTCGGCCGGGTCGTGCTCGACCCATCCCGCCTTCGGGAAGATCTGCTCGTGCTCCTTCTGCCCGGTCGAGATGATCGAGCCCTTCTTGTCGAAGATGATGGCGCGGGACGACGTCGTCCCCTGATCGATAGCGATCACGTAGTCAGCCATGTGGCGTTACTCCCTTGTAATGGATTCAGTGGCAGGTGATGAAGCGGAGCGTGCTCAGGCGGCGAGCAGCGGCAGCAGGGGGCCGGAGAGCACACCGGCCAGCACACCACCGATGATCGGGCCGACGACGGGGACCCACGAGTAGCCCCAGTCGGAGGAGCCCTTGCCCTTGATGGGCAGGAAGGCGTGCGCCAGGCGCGGGCCGAGGTCACGGGCCGGGTTGATCGCGTAGCCGGTCGGGCCACCGAGGGAGGCACCGATACCGACGACCAGCAGAGCGACGGGCAGGGCGCCGAGCGCGGCGAGGCCGGCGGGGACCCCGAGCGTGCCGTCACCGACGCGACCGAAGCCGATCACGACGAAGACCAGCACGAAGGTACCGATGATCTCCGTGACGAGGTTCCAGCCGTAGGAGCGGATCGCCGGTCCGGTCGAGAAGACGCCGAGCTTGTTGGCCGGGTCCGGCTCGTCGTCGAAGTGCTGCTTGTAGGCGGCCCAGGCCAGCACGGCGCCGATGATCGCACCGATCAGCTGGGCGAGGATGTAGATCAACACGTCCAGCGCGTTGAGTCCGGAGTTGCCGGTAGCCCAGAGGCCGAGGGTGACGGCCGGGTTCAGGTGAGCGCCCGACGAGTACGAGACGGTGACACCGGCGAAGACCGCGAGGCCCCAGCCGAAGTTGACCATCAGGAATCCGCCGTTGAAGCCCTTGTTCTTGACGAGCGCGACGTTGGCGACGACGCCGCAGCCGAGCAGCACCAGCATGGCCGTGCCGACCAGCTCGCTCAGGAAGATTGTTCCGAGATTGTCCACGTTGACCTTTTCCTCCGTTGGAACCGGGCACATGCGGGTGCCCGGGGTGGGCGTCGATGCCCGTGTTTGTGAAGCTATCGCCGGATGGCCGCGCTCTCAATGACCGACGCGTGCACATCCGTTCGTGTTTGCATCCGCTCACCCCTGCGAGATGCCTCTTCTGCACGCGACACGCCGGTCAGGGCGTGCAGAAGAGGCATCTCGCGGGGAGGAGTGGGCTAGACCTTGGCGTCGACCGGCGCGTTCACCACGGGCGAGCCGAAGTCGACGCCGTTGAACTCGGTGAGGTGCGCCATGGTGGCCGCGACCTCCTCGGCGCGCTTCTCCTCGCTCCAGCCGAGGACCTCGCCGGTGTGCTGGGCGAGCTCGTCCAGCAGCTCCTTCGAGAGACCGCCGGTGAAGGCGTGGTTGGTGCGGCGCATCACGAGGTCGATCAGGTGCACCACGTTCTCGTGCGTCGCGAGGTAGCGGATCTCGCCGGTCGTGTAGTCCTTGTCGAGGTCCAGCGGCTCGTCGTGGCCGTCGGCCAAGGCGTCGATCACAACGGAGGCGCGGGTGCCGTAGCGCTCCAGCAGCTGGCCGGTGCGGGCCGAGGAGAGTCCGGAGCGGTTCTTCTCGATCCACTGCGCCCGCGAGGCCTCGGTGCGCGGGTAGGCCTTGCCGCCACCGATCGCGAGCTTCGACGTGAACACCTTGCGGGTCACGCCGATGCGCTTGAACACCTCGTTGGACATGTGCTCGGACAGGGCGCGGAAGGTGGTCCACTTGCCACCCACCAGCGACAGCACCGCGGTCTGCGGACGCTGCGGCAGCGTGGAGGGCTCGATGCGGTAGTCGCGGGAGACGAACCCGGGCGCCTCGTCGTCGTGGCGCGGCAGCGGGCGGATGCCCGAGAAGCGGAACACGATCTGGTCGCGGTCGACCTTGATGGTCGGGAAGACGTGGTTGACCAGCTCGAAGAAGTAGTCGACCTCCTCCTCCGTGCAGACGACGGGCTTGGACGGATCGGCGTCGATGTCGGTGGTGCCCACCATCACGCGGCCCTTGAGCGGGTAGATCAGCACGATGCGGCCGTCGCTGTGCTCGAAGAACATCTCGCGGCCCTCGCAGGCCTCGACCAGCTCGGGATTGTCGAGCACGATGTGCGAGCCCTTGGTGCCGCCCATGTACTTCGTCGCCTTGCCGAGCGCGGTGTTGGTGAAGTCGGTCCAGGATCCGGACACGTTCACCACGACGTCGGCGGTGAAGGTGAACTCCTCGCCGGTCTCGCGGTCGCGCAGCACCACGCCGTCCTTGTCGGCGCCGACGGCCTCGACGTAGTTGGCCGCGCGGGCCTTGCCCGTGGCGAGCGCGTCGCCGAGCACATCGAGCGCGAGGCGCTCCGGCTCGTGCACCGAGGCGTCGAAGTAGGTCGCCGTGTACTTGATGTGCGGGTCGAGCTTGGGCAGCGTGTGCAGCGAGCGCTTGCGACCGTGGAACTGGTGGCGCGGAACCGTGCCGCCGTCGCGCGAGAAGAAGTCGTACAGGGTCAGGCCGACCTTGATCAGCAGCGCGCCGCGCTCCTGCGGCTTGCCGGACTTGTGGGTCAGGAAGCGCAGCGGGGCCGCGACGATGCCCGAGAAGGTGCTGTAGATCGGGATGGTGGTCTGCAACGGCTTCACGTAATGCGGCGCGATCTTCAGCAGGCCGTTGCGCTCGTGCACACCCTCGTTCACCAGTCGGAACTCGCCGTTCTCGAGGTAGCGGATGCCGCCGTGGATCATGTGGCTCGACGCGCTGGAGGCGCCGGAGACGTAGTCACCCCGCTCCACCAGGGCGACGTCGACGCCGTTCAGCGCGAGTTCGCGGAACGTGCCGATGCCGTTGATCCCACCGCCGATCACGAGGACCTTCGCCCGGGGGTTGTCGCGTAGTGCCTGGACGGACGTGCGCGTCGTCGAATCGCTCGATGTGGCCACTTCGTACTCGCCTTCGTGTCGTTGGTGTGTGCCGGGGGCACCGTCGTCGGCGACCCGGGGGCCATTCGTCGACGGTGCGCGGTGCCAGTCGCGACCATCGTTCTCCGCCATCGTTCCCTTCGGAAGTGAACGGCGGTCGTCGCAGCTGACGGGACCATCCTTCGCCGCTCGTCACATGCGCGCAAGCCCGATGGGAATACGTGCACGCGGGTCGGCTGCCGGGTCGTTTTCGGGGCGCGAGAAGCCCGGAACGGCGCGGATCGACCCCCGATTGCATTCGGTCCGGAATCGCGCGATCCTTGACCCACCGTCACGTTCGGTCAGGGCGACTGAAAATACGTGCACCACCCGAATGCAGCCATCGCGCTCCGTACGAAAGGACAGGACATGCCTCCGGTCCGGCCGGTCGTCGAACTCGACGAATCCACCCACGCCACGCATCCCGACAAGACCCGGGACGCCTTGCGCGCGGCGCAGCTCTACTACATGCAGGACCTCACGATGGATGCCATCGCGCACGAGCTGCACACCTCCCGCTCCTCCGTGTCGCGGCTGCTCTCGCACGCTCGCGCGACCGGGCTGGTCGACATCCAGATCCGCTCCCCGCTCGACCGAGCGAGCGCCCTCGCCGCTGAGGTGCGGGCGAAGTACGACATCACCGTGCACATCGTGCCGGTGCCCGATCACACCAGCGAGGTCGACCGCCTGGAGCGGGTGGCGTTGTCGGCAGCGCGCATCCTCGGCCAGTTCATCGATTCGAACATGATCGTCGGCATCGCCTGGGGCTCGACGATGAGCGCCATCAGCCGACACCTGATCGCCAAGGAGACGCACAACACCCAGATCGTGCAGCTCAATGGCGCCGGCAACACCGAGACCACGGGCATCAACTACTCCAGTGAGATCCTGCGCCGCTTCGGCGACGCGTACGCAGCGAAGGTGCAGCAGTTCCCGGTGCCCGCGTTCTTCGACGACCCGATGACCAAGAAGGCCGTCTGGCGCGAGCGCTCCACCACGCGCGTCCTCGAGTTGCAGCAGCGGATGGACGTGGCGCTGTTCGGCCTCGGCTCGCCGTTCTCAGCGGTGCCGTCGAAGGTGTACATCGGCGGCTACCTGGAACCGTCGGACTTCTCCTCGCTCAGCGCCTCCGGCGTCGTCGGCGACGTCGCGACCGTGTTCTATCGCTCCGACGGCAGCTGGGACGACATCCCGATGAACGAACGGGCGAGCGGCCCCGACCTCTCCACCGTCGCGCGCGCCTCCCGCCGCATCTGTGTCGTCGCCGGCGCCTCCAAGCTCCCTGGCCTGCGCGGCGCTCTCGCCGCCGGCCTCGTCACCGACCTCATCCTCGACGAAGGCACCGCCCGGGCGCTGGTCACCGGCTAGGCACCCTCCCGCCCTCCCCACGAGATGCCACTTCTGTACGCGTTTCGCGGCGTGTCGCGTATACAAGTGGCATGCCAGCGACTTCCTCGCGTCACCCGGACCAGCCGCCGCGGCGCAGGGCGAGCTGGATCTCGTGAATCGTCGCGTCGGGTTTCTCGAAGACGCCCGCATCGCGGACCCGGATCACCCGCTTACCGAGCGCCTGGATCGCGGCGACGCGGGTGAGGTCGCGTTCGTTCTGATGCTTGCTACTGCGATGCTGGTCGCCGTCGTATTCGACGACGGTGTCGAACTGCTTGTAGTACAGGTCGGCGCGCGCGACGAAGGTACCGTCCGCATCGAAAAGGTCCACGTTCAACGCCGGCTCGGGCAGACCGCGCCGAACGATCAACAGCCGCAGCAGCGACTCCATTCGAGACTCCGCGCCCTCGCGCACGAGCGCCGCGGCTTCGCGCGCCCGACGCCCGCCACGGCCCCGGAAATACGTCGCGCGTTCGACGAGTTCATCGAGCGTGGCGAACGGACGTGGGTCATCGGGCGCCGGATACCGCGGGCGCAACACGATCGAATCGCCGACCGCGACCAGATCGTCCAACGACAGCCCATCACCGAGTTGGCAGAAGGTTGACAGCGCGTCGGTGACAGGCAGCCCATCGATCACGTCGATCCGAACCTTCTCGTCCCAGAGATGGTGCGACTTCACCCCGACGCGCCGCATCGCTCTGGCCGGTGGATGCACCGAGACGTGCAACCGTTCGAGATCGGACGGCGCCGGGATCTGCAATCCACGGATCACCGCGGCAGTCGTGTGGCTGAAGAAGTCCGCGTCCCGGAACGCGGCGCTCAGCGCTTCCGCCCGTTCCCGGTAGGTGATCGGCTCGAACTCCGATCGCAGCCCGCGGAACGGGCGGGCGAGGCCGTCGAAAGCTCGGCGGCTCATCTCGCCGTCGCGCACGATGGAGCTGGTGAGGATACGGCTCGGATCTAATTCGTTCATCCCCTCATCCTGCGCATCCCGACGCGGACCCGCAGAAGTTATCCACAGGCTCCCAGCGGCATGCCACTTCTGTACGCGACACGCCGCAGAGGGCGTACAGAAGAGGCATCTCGCAGGGAGCCTGGGTCACGCCTCCTGGGCGTGGGCGTCGAGGAAGGCGTAGACCTCGGCGTCGTCGATACCCGGGAAGGTGCCGCTGGGCAGCGGGGCGAGGATGTGCGCGTGCAGGCGCGCGGACGGCCACGCGTTGCCGTCCCACCGGGCGGCGAGCTCGGACGGAGCGCGGCGGCAGCAGGACTCGTCGGGGCAGCGCGACTGCTCGCGGCGGTCGGTGTCGCGACCGCGGAACCACTTCGCGTCCGCGAACGGCACCCCGACCGTGATCGAGAACTCCTCGGTCGCCGTGGTGCCCGTCTGCGACGCCGACCAGAAGGTACCGGCGGGAGTATCGACGTACTGGTAGTACTCCGTGGTGCGGTTGGTGCGCGAGAACGCCGAGCGCGCCGACCAGTACTTGCACACCAACTGCCCCTCCACCGCGCCGGTCACGTCGGTCGGCAACGGGATGCCGTCGTTCTCGTACGCCTTCTGGATGGACCCGTCGCCCAGAACGCGCAGGAAGTGCATCCGGATATCGAGGTGTGAGGTGAGCAGGTTCGTGAAGCGCAGCGCCGCCGCCTCGTGGGTGACGCCGAAGCCGTCGCGGAAGTCCTCCACCGAGATGTCGCGGTTCTTCTTCGCCTCCAGGAGGAAGTCGACCGCCGGGTCCAGCGGCATCAGGCACGCGGCGGCGAAGTAGTTGATCTCGAGCCGCTGCCGCAGGAAGTCGGCGTAGGTCTCGGGGCGCTCGTGACCGAGCAGCCGGTGCGCCATGGCCTGCAGCGCCAGGGCACGCAGACCGTGGCCGCCCGGGATGGAGGCGGGCGGCAAGTAGATCCGCCCGTTCGCCAGGTCGATCACCGAACGAGCGGAGTGCGGCAGGTCGCCGACGTGGATGATCTCGAAACCGAGGTGGCGCGCCATCCGGGACACCGAGCTGTGCGTGAGGGCGCCGCCGCGGTGCCCGACGATGCGCAGCATGTCGCCGGCCATGGCCTCGATCTCGGGCAGGTACGAGTTCTTCTCGCGCAGTTCGTGCCGCTGCTGGGTGTTCGCCCGTCGCGCCTCCTCCGGCGTCGCGCTGGCCTCGTTCTTGCGACGCGCGAGCTCGCGGTACACGCCGAGGAACGCCTCCAGCACCGGTGTCGGCAGCCCCTTGTTCACCTTGAACTCCGCCAGCCCGAGGGAGCGGTACAGCGAGCCCTTCTGCACCCGCGCCAGCTCGATCTCCAGGGCCGCGCGCTCGGTCGGCGGCTCGTCCGAGAGCAATTGCGCCAGCTCGATGCCCAGCCCGTTCGCGATCGCCTGCATCAGCGACAGGCGCGGCTCGCGGCGACCGGTCTCGACCAACGAGAGCTGGCTGCCGGAGACGCCCACCCGCGTCGCGAGCTGGCCCAGCGTCAGTCCGCGCTGGGTGCGGAAGTGGCGGATGCGCTGCCCCAGCAGCGCCGCATCGGTTCCAGTCGGGCTGTCGCTCACTTCGGGCCTCCTCGCCTGATCTGTGACACATCCGAAAATATGCGAGTTTTTTACACGGCATCCCCGCAAATTTCCCCTTCACTCTGCCGCATTCTTGTCGCAGAAGCCAGTTCTTCCCTCCGAGAGCCGGCCACCACTCCCCACCGTCGATGTCGACAGAGCAGAAAGAGGAGCGCGCGCAATGACCATCTTTAACAACATCACCGAGCTCGAGCCCAGCACCATGACCGCTCCGATCCCCGTACCGGCCGGCTTGCAGCCGGCGAACGTGCCGGCTCCCCTGCTGGCCTGGGTCGCCGAGCAGGCCGCCGTGCTGCAGCCCGACGCGATCGAGTGGGCCGACGGCTCGCCCGCCGAGTGGTACCGACTCACCGACCGGATGGTCGCCGCCGGCAAACTCATCCGCCTGAACTCCGAATGGCGCCCCGGCTCCTTCCTGGCCCGCACCGACCCGAGCGACGTCGCCCGGGTCGAGGACCGCACCTTCATCTGCACCACCGACGAGGCGGATGCCGGCCCCACGAACAACTGGCGCGAGGCCGCTGAGATGAAGGCCGAACTCGCCCCGTACTTCGACGGCGCGATGCGCGGACGCACGATGTACGTCGTGCCGTTCTCGATGGGCCCCGTCGGCGGACCGCTCTCGCAGCTGGGCGTCCAGCTGACCGACTCCGAGTACGCGGTGCTGAACATGCGGATCATGGCCCGCGTCGGCACCGAACCGCTCGCCGCGTTCACCGACGAGACCGCCTACGTCCGCGGCGTGCACTCCGTCGGCTTCCCCCTGCGCGACGCGGACGGAACAACCCGCGCCGACGTCGCCTGGCCCTGCAACCCGACGAAGTACATCACCCAGTTCCCCGAGACCCGCGAAATCTACTCCTACGGCTCCGGCTACGGCGGCAACGCCCTCCTCGCCAAGAAGTGTTTCGCCCTACGGATCGCCTCGACCATGGGCCGCGAAGAGGGCTGGCTCGCCGAGCACATGCTGCTCATCCGCATCGTCTCCCCCGAGGGCCGGAGATTCCACCTCGCCGCAGCGTTCCCCTCCGCCTGCGGCAAGACCAACCTCGCGATGATGCAACCCACTCTGCCGGGCTGGCGGGTCGAGACCCTCGGCGACGACATCACCTGGATGAAGAAGGGAACGGACGGCAGGCTCTGGGCGATGAACCCCGAAACCGGATTCTTCGGCGTCGCGCCCGGCACCGGCGAACTCTCCAACCCCAACGCCGTGCAGACCCTCTGGGGCAACACCATCTTCACCAACGTCGCCCTCCGCGACGACGGCGACGTCTGGTGGGAAGGCCTCACCGAGGAGAAACCCGCCCACCTGATCGACTGGCAGGGCAACGACTGGACGCCGGCGTCCGGGCGCCCCGCCGTGCATCCGAACGCCCGGTTCACCGCTCCCGCCCAGCAGTGCCCCACCCTCTCCGACGACTGGGACGCGTTCGAAGGGGTGCCGCTGGACGCGATCGTCTTCGGTGGCCGCCGCGCCTCGAACGTACCGCTGGTCGCCCAGGCGAACAGCTGGGAGCACGGCGTCTTCCTCGGCGCAACCATCGCCTCCGAGCAGACCGCCGCGGCCGAAGGCGTCGTCGGCGAACTGCGCCGCGACCCGTTCGCGATGCTGCCGTTCTGCGGCTACAACATGGCCGACTACTTCCAGCACTGGCTCGACATCGGCGCCGACCTCGACGAGAACGCGCCCGCGATCTTCCAGGTGAACTGGTTCCGCAAGAACGCCGCCGGTAAATTCCTGTGGCCGGGCTTCGGCGAGAACTCCCGCGTCATCCAGTGGATCGTGCGACGGCTCGAAGGATCCGCCGGCGCCGTCGAGACGCCCATCGGCCAGCTGCCGGTTGCACTGAACGTGCACGGCTTGAACCTCTCGGAGCAGGCCGTCGCCGAGCTGTTCGACGTGCCGGTGGACGCCTGGCTGGCCGAATGCGACTCGACGGAGGTCTTCTTCAACCGCTTCGGCGAGAAGCTGCCGGCCGAGCTGCGGCAGCAACTGTGGGAGCTGCAGATGCGCCTGCGGCTGGGCCGGGGCAGCATCGCCGCCTAGCTATTGTTCTGACAAAGTTTGTGCCACGATGCGGTAACCCGCAGCGGCACGCACGACCGTGAGCCTCGCGGGTGGCTTCATCCCCCTTTCTCGCACGCCATCCGCGAGGCCACGTACCCCTGGAACCCGAGGCAGCCCATGAACGACCGGATCACCCTCCGCTTCCTCGCCGCTCCCGGCGACGCCACCGCCGACGGCAGCAGCGTGCAGGCCGGGCGGGTTCTGGAGTGGATCGACAAGGCCGGGTACGCCTGCGCCGTGGGCTGGAGCGGCGCCTACTGCGTCACCGCCTACGTGGGCAACGTGCACTTCACCCAGCCGATCACGGTGGGCAGCCTGATCGAAGCCCATGCTCGGATCATCCACACCGGGCGTTCGAGCATGCACGTGCTGGTGCGGGTCTCGCAGGCGGATCCGCGCGACGGCGCCTACCGGCTGGCGACGCACTGCCTGCTGATCTTCGTCGCCGTGGACGAGGAGAAGAAGCCCCGCGCCGTGCCGGCGTGGGCCCCCGCTTCGCCCGAGGATCACGCCCTCGCCGACGGCGCCACCGCACGGATCCAGTCGCGACGCGCGATCCACGACGTGATGCGCACCCAGCGCTACACCACGCAGGGCACCGGGCCGCGAACGGTGTTCCGCTTCCTCGCCTCCCCCGGCGACGTGAACTGGGGCGGCAACGCCCACGGCGGCATCGTGATGCGCTGGATCGATGAGGCCGCGAACACGGTCGCGATGCGCTGGTCGGGTCAGGATGCCGTCGCCGTCTACTCCGGCGGCATCCACTTCTACCGGCCCGTGCGGATCGGGCATCTTGTCGAAGTCGAGGCGCGACTCATCCACACCGGTTCGCGCAGCATGCACCTCGCCGTGCACGTGCGATCCGGCGATCCGAAGACCGGCGAGCTCGAGCTGACGATCCAGTGCATGAGCGTGTTCGTGGTGCGCGGCGCCGACGGCACCGCCCAGCCGATCGGCGCGATGCCGATCGTGTCGGAGGAGGATGCGCGACTGGACGCCCACGCGCGCGACCTGATCACGATGCGCGCGGCGCTGCCGCTGCTGCCGGTGTGAGCAGGATCATCAGCTCCGCCGTGGCTGAGGGCTGCTCCAACGGAGAACGCACTCCTTCGAAGCGACCGAGAACCCCGGAATGACGCGGATCGTCGAGGCGGTCCTGGGGGTACGGTTCGTTTCGAGCAGCCCTGGCGCACACCACTCCCCGCCATGACCCTTCCCGATAGTCTCGACCCCGTGAACGCTGCCCCGATCCTCGTCGTCAACGGCCCGAACCTGAACCTGCTCGGCACGCGCGAGCCCGCCCTGTACGGCTCCGACACCCTCGCCGATGTGGAACGCGTCGTGTCTGCCCGCGCCGCCGCGCTGGGCCGCGAGGTCGAGTTCTTCCAGTCCAACCACGAGGGCGCGATCATCGACCGGCTGCACGCGGCGCGCGGCGTCGCGGCCGGCGTTGTGATCAATGCGGGCGCGTACACGCACACCTCCGTCGCGATCCGGGATGCGCTGCTCGCGGTCGAGCTGCCACTGGTCGAGGTGCACGTCAGCAACGTGCACAAGCGCGAGCCGTTCCGGCAGCACTCCTACCTCTCCGACATCGCGATAGCGGTCATCGTCGGCGCGGGCGTCGCGGGGTACGTGTACGGCCTCGAGGTGCTCGATCGGACCCTCGCCGACTCCTGAGCGCGGGCGTAGCCTCGGGGCATGAGTACCCGCGACCCGCACCTCGCCCTCTCCTTCGGCGCGTCGGTCGACGCCTACGAACACGGGCGTCCCGGCTATCCCGACGATGCCGTCGATTGGCTACTCGCGCACGCACCCGATCGCGCCGGTGCCGCCCGTGTGCCGGAACGCGCCAGAGCCGCGGGAGTGCCCGCATCCGGTCGCTCTCGCGTGGTCGACGTCGGCGCCGGGACGGGCAAGTTCACCCGCTCGCTGCAGCGCCGCGAGCTGGAGGTGACGGCCGTCGAACCCGACGAGCAGATGCGGGCGCGACTGTCCGTGGAACTGCCCGAGGTCACCGCCCTGGCCGGTTCGGCCGAGGGCCTGCCGCTGCCCGCTGCGTCCGCCGAGGTGGTGACCTTCGCGCAGGCGTGGCACTGGGTGGATCCGCCCGTCGCGACCGCCGAGATCGCCCGCATCCTGGTACCGGACGGGGTGCTCGGCCTGGTGTGGAACATCCGCGATGAAAGCGTCGACTGGGTCCGCCGACTCGGCGCGATCGTGGGCTCATCGGAGGCGGAACGCTACGACACGGTGCACCCGACGCTGGGCGCAGAGCTGGAACGGCACGCCCACGCCGAGTTCTGCTGGGCGAATTCACTCACCCGCGAACAGCTGCACGCGATGGTGACCTCGCGCAGCTACATGATCGTGAAGTCCGAGGCCGAGCGGGCGGCCGTGCTCGCCGAGATCGACGCACTGCTCGATACCCACCCGGACCTCGCCGCGCGCGACGTCTACGACGTGCCGTACCTCACCCGCGTCACGATCGCGACCCGCACCTAGCCCGGCTGGTGCCCGGCCGGCCCGGCCCCGCGCGCCCGCGTCCGCGAAATTTCGCGAGATTCGATGTCACGGACGAGATGCACTGCCGCGGCCGGGCATCTCGTCCGAAGCACCGCACGTCGCGGGAGCGCCTGCGCCATCTCGTCCACACGGCCGGATCTCGTCCGCCGCAGCAAATCTCGCGAAATTTCGCGAAGCACGGGCGGGGCGGGGTGGGGCGGGGCGGGCTACTGCACCTCGTTGGGGTCGCCGCCGACGCGGCCCGCCCGCTCCAGCGCGGTGATCGCGTCGCGCTCGGCATCCGTCAGCTCGAATCCGAACACGTCGAAGTTCTCGCGCACGCGCTCCGGGTTGTTCGACTTCGGGAACACGATGTGACCCTGGTCGAGATGCCAGCGCAACACGACCTGGGCGGGCGTGGCACCGTGCGCCGCGGCCGGGCCGGTCACCTCGGCCAGCTCCAGCAGCGGGTACTTGCCCTGGCCGAGCGGTCCCCACGCCTCCGTCGCGATGCCGTGCTGGAGTCCGTACGCGGTGACCTCGGGCTGCTGGTGGTAGGGATGCAGCTCGATCTGGTTCACCGCGGGCACGATCTCGGTCTCGGCGAGCAGTCGCTCGAGGTGCGGCACGAGGAAGTTCGAGACGCCGATCGCGCGGGTGCGTCCGGCCGCGCGGAGGGATTCGAGGGTCGTCCAGCTCTCGACGTAGCGGTCCTGCGCCGGGCTCGGCCAGTGGATCAGGTAGAGGTCGACGGCGTCGAGGCCGAGCTTCTCCAGGCTGGCGTCGAGTGCCGCGGCCGCGGACTGCTTGCCCTGATCGCCGTTCCACAGCTTCGTCGTGACGAAGAGTTCCTCGCGCGGAAGGCCCGACGATGCGATCGCGCGACCGACGCCCTCCTCGTTGCCGTAGATCGCGGCGGTGTCGATGTGCCGGTAGCCGGCCTCGAGGGCATCCGCGACGATGCGCTCGGTCTCGTCGGGGTCGACCTTGAAGACGCCGAAGCCGAGCTGCGGGATCAGGGTGCCGTCGTTGAGGGTGACGGTGGGAACGGGGGCGGCGGGAGAAGTCATAGCCCCAGCCTGGCACCGACGACCGGACGGAACCCGACGATGTCGCCGAGAGCGAACGCGGACGAGGGGATTCCCCAGAACCTGGACGAAGGCCAGGGTGGAGGCATGCGCATCCGTCCGCTCGTCACCGCCGCCGCCCTTCTGCTCGCCCTCGCCGGCTGCGCATCCTCCGGCGGGGCCACGCCCGCGCCGACGGTCACAGAGACCACCACCGTGACGGCGTCTCCCTCCGCCACCTCAACGCCGACGCCCGTCGCCGATGGCACGTGCACCGTCGATCAGCTCACCCTGACGAACGTGCACGATGCCGAAGCCAGTGGCATGAGCCAGTACTACTTCGACATCGTGTTCACGAACAGCTCCGGCACCGAGTGCACCCTGGAGGGCTACCCGGGTGTGTCCTTCGTCGGCGGCGGCAACGGCACGCAGATCGGCGATCCGGCCGGTGAGGACGGATCCGTCCCGATCAGTACCGTGACCCTCGCACCGGGCGGCACGGCCGTGTCGCACGTGCACGGTACTCAGCCCGGTGCCTACGACTGCGCCGAGGTGCAGGCCGACGGCATCCGGGTCTACCCGCCGCACTCCTACGAGAGCGCGTACGTCGCGGATCCGCTGCCCGCCTGCGCCACGGCCGGGGTCGTGCTGCTGCAGGTGACCCCGGTCGAGGCGGGCTAGCCGGCGAACCTAGCCGGCGAGCTGGGCGTACAGCTCGGCCGGATCAGCGGCCAGGCCGGCCTTGACGGTGCGGCTGAGACCGTCCGCGACGACCTCGACGGCACCCGACTCGATACCGTCGAGCGCGGCGCGAGCGACGTCGCGCGGGTCGTTCTTCGCGGCGGTCACGGCCGCAACCAACTCGGTGTCGATGTAGCCGACGTGCAGGCCGAGCACCTGGGTGCCCTGCGGAGCGAGCTCGAGGCGGATGCTGTTGGTCGCCGCCCACAGCGCCGCCTTCGCCACGCTGTAGGAGCCGGCGAGGTGCGCCCAGGACAGCACGGAATGCACGTTCAGGATCGCGCCGCCGCCGTTCGCAGCGAGCACCGGAGCGAGCGCTCGGGTCACCAGGAGCGGCCCGAAGAGGTCGACCTCGAGGTCGCGGCGGATGCTCGTCAGCTCGCCGGATACCAGCGGCGCGGATTCGGCGATGCCGGCGTTGTTGATCAGCACCGTCACATCGCTCAGCCCCGCCAGGCGCTGCACGGAGTCGGCGTCCGTCACCTCGAGCGCGAGCGGTACGACGCGCGGATCGTCGGAGTCGACGGCCACCCGCGAGGTCGCGTAGACCTTCGCCGCCCCACGGGCCAGCGCCTCCGACACGAATGCGGCGCCCAGCCCGCGGTTGCCGCCGGTGACGAGCACGACCTGTCCATCGATCGAGACCATGATGTTCTCCTCCGTCCGCCGGCGGCGAGCGGGTCGCTCGCGATGTACACCGATCGGTTTCCATCACCATACACCGATCTGTGTACACTCGAACCATGACCACACGCGATCGGATCCTGGACGCGGCGACGACGCTCTTCTACACGGAGGGGATCACCGCGGTCGGCGTCGACCGGATCAGCGCCGCAGCCGGGGTCTCCAAGCGCTCGCTGTACCAGCACTTCGGCACGAAGGAGAATCTGGCCGGCGAGGTCTTCGGCCGCGACGATCCGCGGTTCGCCGTCCTGGACGCCGCAGCGCCGATCGAGGACCCGGCGGAGCGGATCCGCGCCGTCTTCGCCGATCTGGTCGCCCGATCCACGAGTTCGGGCTTTCACGGCTGCCCGTACGTCAACGCCACGGCGGAGCTGCACGACCCGCAGACCCCCGCTGCGCGCTCGTCACTGCAACGTAAACTGCGCCTGACGGCCTTCTTCCGCGACAACGCCCGGACGGCCGGCGCGGCGGATCCGGACGCCCTCGCCGCACAGCTCACGATGCTCTACGACGGCGCCGCGGCCTGGAGCGTGATGCGCGCGGAGGCACCCCCGGCGGCGCTGCTCGCCGGCGTGGATGCGCTCCTCGCGGCGCGCTGACGATTCGCTCCGAGTCGCCGGCGCGGTCGAGCGAAGATGACAGCGTCGAGAGTGGAGGTCTAGTCATGTCTCGAACGAAAACCGGCGATCTCGTCGTGACCATCGTCCTGCTCGTCGTTCAGGCGCTGCTGATCCCGATCACGCTCGGCGTCCGACTGATCCTGCTGTTCGCCGCGGACGCCTGCGCCGGCGAAGACGGTCCGCAGTGCAACTACGCCCTGATGGATTTCGGGCAGTGGCTCGGGCCGATCGTCGCCGTTATCGCCTTCGTGGTCGCGCTGATCGCCGTCCTGCGACGCTCCGGAACCGGCGCTCGAGCGGGAGGCACCCGCTTCTGGATCCCGCTGGTGGGGACCGCCGTCACCGCAATCGCCGCGATCGCCGGCTTCCTGATCGTCGACCTCGCCGTACCCAACCGCGGTATCACGCTGTTCTGAGCCGCACGACGCTACCCTCGGATGGCACTCGACTGAAGGAGCACCACGTGACGATCATCGCCGCCGCAGACGGATCCGCCCTCGGCAACCCCGGCCCCGCCGGCTGGGCGTGGTACGTGGACGACGAGCGCTGGGCCGCGGGCGGCTGGCCGCACGGCACCAACAACATCGGCGAGCTCACGGCGGTGCTGGAACTGCTGCGCGCGACGGCGCATGAGACCGAACCGGTGCACATCCTCTGCGACTCGCAGTACGCGATCAAGGCGTGCACCGAATGGATGGCCGGCTGGAAGCGGAAGGGCTGGCGCAAGGCCGACGGCAAGCCGGTGATGAACGTCGAGATCATCAAGGCGCTCGACGAGGCGCTGCAGGGCCGGAAGGTCACGTTCGAGTGGGTCAAAGGTCACGCGAACCACCGGATGAACGAGGCGGCCGACGAGCGCGCCCGCGGCGCCGCGACCGCCTACCAGCGCCGGCAGCCCGCGAACGAGGGGCCCGGCTGGCCGACCGCCGCCGTCCGACCCGCCCCGGCGGCGGCTCCGATGACGACGGAGTCCTCGAACACGCTCTTCTAGGCGGTCGCGGACCGACTGCCGGACGGCCGGATCGACATGATCGACCGTCGAACCGGAGGTGCGCGGCGCAGCTGAACATGTGGGCTGGCGTGAGCGAACCGCACCCTCTCACGGAGGACCGCGATCCGCGGGATTGCGCGGATCACTGTCGCCGCGAGTGGGGTACCGCTCGCTCACGTCAGCCCACGTGTTCGCTCACGACAGTGACACCCGGTGCGGGCCCGGCGATGCCCCCCGCCGGCGCCGCGTCGACTCCGCCCACCGTTCCGCAGCCCCATCCGACCACCACTCGACTCGGCCGCGGAAATGCAGGGAGCGCGGTGAAGATCGCGCTCTCTTCCGCATCCTTCGCCCTCATTCCCATCCCCGCCCTGCATTTCCGTCCCGGCCCTGCATTTCCGTCCCCGCCCTGCATTTCCGTCCCGGCCCTGCATTCCCGAATCAGGGTCGCGGCGACCGGATCCGACCTGTGGCGCCATAACCGCACTGAACCGAACGGGTGCCGTGCGGTAGCGCATTCGACGTGAAATGATCCTCGGATTCCGCGCTTTCCCCGGCGCGGACTCCCGACACAGCAAGGCGTTCGATGCTTTCCTCACTCCCGCTCGCGGTCCGCACCGCCGACTGGTTCTTCGACCCCGAGATCTACATGCACTGGCTCGGTCCGTTCGTGCTGCTGGGCGTGGCGATCGTGATCTTCGCCGAATCCGGCCTGGTCGTCGCCGCCTTCCTCCCCGGCGACACGATGCTGTTCACCTTCGGACTGCTCACGGCGACCGGATTCATCCAGGTGCCGATCTGGATCAGCGTCCCCGTGCTGTTCCTCTGCGCGTTCCTGGGCGATCAGACCGGTTACGCGATCGGCCGCAAGCTGGGCCCGCCGGTCTTCAGCCGGGAGAAGAGCCGCATCTTCAACCCCGCGAACATCGGCCGCACCAGCGCGTTCTTCGACCGGCACGGGCCCAAGGCGGTCATCCTCGCCCGTTTCATCCCGTACATCCGCACCTTCGTGCCGGTCTCCGCCGGCGTCGGCAAGATGCCGTACCGCCGCTTCGTGCTCTACAACCTCATCGGTGCCCTGCTCTGGGCCGTCGGCATCACCCTGATCGGCTACTTCTTCGGCAGCATCCCCGCCGTCGCGAAGTACTCCGAGCTCGCGATCCTCGCGATCACCTTCGCCTCGTTGCTGCCGCTGCTGATCGAGTGGATCCGCGGTTCGGTCGAGAAACGCCGCCGCCGTGCCACCTCGACGGCGCGCACCGCATCGACGCCCGCCGAATCGGCGCCGACCTTCTCGGATGCGGCCGGAGCGGATGTGGCCCGAGCAGATGCGGCCGGAGCAGATGCGGCCGGAGCAGATGCGGCCGGAGCGGATTCGGCCGGAGCAGACGCCGAACGACAGATACGACACTGACGAAAGCCTCGACTACCAGCCGCCAAATGATGCGAAATAGCCTCGGTGATCGTGATCGATCAGCCGCAGCCGGACCCCGTCGGCCCGTCCATCCATGAGTTCCGCGGCCCGAGCGGCCTGGCAGTGCTGTCCGCGCGGCGGCACTCGATCCACGCGCCCGAGCCGGCATCCTTCCGGGCGACGGTGCACGTCGTCCCGCTGGTACGCGCTCGGGTGATCAGCTTCCGCGCCGGAGCGCACACCGGAACGTGGGGCGACGGCGGTTCGGCGGAGGCTATGCGATTCGGCTTCGTCGTCGCCGGCGAGGTGCACACGCTCCTCGGCGAAATGGAGCAGCCGGACCTCCTCGGCGGCGTACGGATCCTCCGCCCCGGGCAGCCCGTGCCCTACCGATCACTCGGCGAGTCGCACGTGATCACGATCGAGTTGCCGACCACCGCGATGCCGGCCGGCAGCGACGCTCTCGTCCGCGCGGCGACACCGATGCTGATCGGCCCGACATCGCTCACACGGGCCGCGATCGCCTTCGTCACCAGCGTCTTCGCCCTGCCGCCCCGACCCGACTCCGATGACGCGCATCATCTCGAACGCACGATCGTCTCGCTGATCTACGCCGTGCTCGCCGAGTCGCTCGCCGTCACGGGCGAGCGCGAGGACATCGACGACGTGCTGTACGCCCGCGCGGTTCAGCTCATCGTCAACGAACTCGCCAGCTCCGAGCTGGCCGTGGAGACGCTCGCCGCGTCCCTGGGCACGAGCCCGCGCCGGCTGCAGCGGGTGTTCCAGAACCGCGGCACAACCGTCTCCGCCGAGATCCGCGACCGTCGGCTCGAAGCGATCGCGGCGGCGATCCGCACCGGCCCGCTCCCTGGCGGCTTCTCGGCCCTCGTCGCGGGCTACGGATTCACCGGGCTGGACTACGTGGGTCGCGCATTCCGCACCCGATTCGGCATGACCATGAGCGCGTACCGCAGCCGCCACGGCCGCTGAATCCGCGCCAGCTTCCGCTCACCGCGGCGCCAAGATCGCGTGGTCGGCACCCCGGGGCCTCGCGGACGTGGCAGAAAGGAAGCCGTCCTCCTCTCCTGCCCGACCCGGTAGGTGCAGGAGAGGAGGGTGCCCGGGCCACGCAACCCGCGGACCCGCGACCCGCGGACCGCAGACCCGCAGACCCGCCGGACCGCAGTCCCGCGCCTCAGCCGGCGGCGACCACCGGCTCCGGGAACAGCGCATCCAGCAGCGTGCCGACCCAGTCGATCAGCGCGCGATCCTCCAGCGGAGCCCCGTCGACGACCGGCATCTGCACCACGACCGCGGAGGCGGCCTGCAGGTACTTCGCGTTCGGGTACATCCGCCGCAGCCTGACCTGGATCGAGTCGGGCAGCTGGGCCGGAGCCACGCGCACGTTCGAGCCCATCGCCACCACATCCGAGAGCCCGGCCCGCTGGGCCCGCAGCCGCAGCCGCGAGACCGCGATCAGGTTCTCCACGGCCGTCGGCAGCTCGCCGTAGCGATCCGTGAGCTCCTCGATCACGAGGTCGATGCTGCCCGGCTTCGCGTTCAGCCCCGATGCCGTCGAGAGCTTCTGATACGCCTCCAGCCGCAAGCGCTCGCTGTCGACGTATTCCTCCGGAATTCGCGCATCCACCGGCAGTTCCAGGCGCAGCTCCGTCTGCCCCTCCGCCACGTCGCCGCGGAAGGTGTCGACGGCCTCGCCGATCATCCGCAGGTAGAGGTCGAAGCCGACGCCCGCGATGTGGCCGGACTGTTCGCCGCCGAGCAGGTTGCCGGCGCCGCGGATCTCGAGGTCCTTCAGCGCGATCTGCATCCCGCCGCCGAGGTCGGTGTTCGCCGCGAGGGTCTGCAGCCGGTCGTGCGCCGTCTCACTCAGCGGCTTGAGCTCGTCGTAGAGCAGGTAGGCGTAGGCGCGCTCGCGGCCTCGGCCGACGCGTCCGCGCAGCTGGTGCAGCTGCGAGAGCCCGTACTTGTCGGCGCGGTCCACGATCAGGGTGTTCGCGTTGGGGATGTCCAGGCCGGTCTCGACGATGGTCGTCGAGACCAGCACGTCGAACTTGCGCTCCCAAAAGTCGACGATGATCCGCTCCAGCTGGGTCTCGCTGAGCTTGCCGTGGGCGACCGCGATGCGCGCCTCCGGCACCAGTTCGGCGATCTGCGCCGCGACGCGGTTGATCGACGCGACGCGGTTGTGCACGAAGAACACCTGCCCCTCGCGCAGCAGCTCGCGCCGGATCGCGGCGGCGACCTGCTTCTCCGAGTACGGGCCGACGAAGGTCAGGATGGGGTGGCGCTCCTCGGGCGGGGTCGCCAGCGTCGACATCTCGCGGATGCCGGTGACCGCCATCTCCAGCGTGCGCGGGATGGGCGTGGCGCTCATCGAAAGGATGTCGACGTTCTTCTTCAGCGCCTTGAGCTTGTCCTTGTGCTCGACGCCGAAGCGCTGCTCCTCGTCGATCACGAGCAGCCCGAGATCCTTGAACACGATGTTGTCGCTGAGCAGGCGGTGCGTCGCGATCACCATGTCGACGGTGCCGTCGGCCAGGCCCGCGATCGTCTCGCGCGCCTCCTTGTCGGTCTGGAAGCGACTGAGGGCACGCAGATGCACCGGGAAACCGGCGAAGCGCTCCTGGAAGGTCTCGAGGTGCTGGCGCACCAGCAGCGTCGTCGGCACCAGCATCGCGACCTGCTTGCCGTCCTGGATCGCCTTGAACGCAGCCCGCACCGCGACCTCGGTCTTGCCGAAGCCGACGTCGCCCGAGAGCAGCCGGTCCATCGGGATCGGCCGCTCCATGTCGGCCTTCACTTCATCGATCACGGTCAATTGATCGGGGGTCTCCGCGAACGGGAACGCCTCCTCCAGTTCGCGCTGCCACGGGGTGTCCGGCGCGAAGGAGTGCCCGCGCGAGGCCATCCGCGCCGAGTACAGCTTGACCAGCTCGACCGCGATGTCGCGCACGGCCTTGCGCGCCTTCGACTTCGCCGAGGCCCAATCGCTGCCGCCCATCTTGGACAGCTGCGGCGCCTCGCCGCCGACGTAGCGCGAGAGCAGGTCGAGCTGATCGGTCGGCACCAGCAGCTTGTCGCCGGGGAAGCCGCGCTTGGAGGGCGCGTACTCGAGCACGAGGTACTCGCGCTTGGTCTTGACCGGGTTGCGACCGCCGCTGGAGACCTCGCGCTGGCTGAGTTCGACGAAGCGGCCGATGCCGTGGGTGGCGTGCACGACGTAGTCGCCGGCCTTGAGCTGGATCGGGTCGACCACGTTCTTGCGCCGGCTGGCCAGCTTCTTCACCGCGCGCGAGTCGTAGCCGGCGCTGCGGCCGTAGAACTCGGTGTCCGTGATCAGTGCGAGCTTCGCCTCCGGCGCCTCGAAACCGTGGTCGACGGAGGCCTGCAGCACGTAGGCGAGGCCGGGCTCGGGATCCGCGGGGAACTCGGTCGCCACGCGCGCGGCGACCTCGGCCTCGGCGAGAACCTGATCGGCGCGGTCGACGATGCCGGCGCCGGGCGCGGTGATCGCGACGCTCCAGCCCTGGGCGAGCAGGTGCCGCACGTGTTCGATCGCGCCGTCGACGCTGCCGCCGAAGCCGGGCACCGGATCCGCCTCGATCCGCACCGCGAGGATCTCGTCGATGCCGAGTTCCTCCGGCAACACCTCGGGCCCGTCGGTGGCGGGGCCCTGCTGGAAGGTCGAGAGCGTCCACCACGGATGATCGGGGTGCGGCGAGCCGGGAGCGCTGAACTGCACGGCGTCGCGCAGGCGCCCGAGCGAGATGAACTCGCCGCTGGCCAGGTCGATCGGCGCCTCGGCGCCGGCGGTCGCGGCGCTCCAAGCGGCCTGCAGGAACTCGCGGTTGGTCTCGGCCAGGCTGATCGCGCGGCTGGCGACCCGCTCGGGCGAGATCACGGCGACGGCTGCGCCGTCGGGCAGGTAGTGCGAAATCGGCACCAACCGGTCCAACAGGGCGGGCGCGAGCGACTCCATCCCCTCCACCGGAATGCCCTCGGCGATCTTCGCCAGCATCGCCGAGAGGCTCGGGAACTCGTGCTGCATCTCGCGGGCGCGCTGGCGCACGGCCGGCACCAGCAGCAGCTCGCGGCTCGGCGGCAGGCTCACGGAGGCGCGCTCGCCGTCCAGCGAGCGCTGGTCGGCCACGGAGAAGGCACGGATGGAGTCCACCTCGTCGCCGAAGAAGTCGACGCGGCTCGGGTGCTCGGCGGTGGGCGGGAAGACGTCGAGGATGCCGCCGCGCACGGCGAACTCGCCGCGCCGGGTGACCATGTCGACGCGGGCGTAGGCGAGGTCGACCAGTTCCGCGGCGATGCGGGCGAGGTCGTAGCCCCGCGCGCCCTTGACCAGCTCGATCGGCGCGATGTCGGCGAGGTTGTCGGCTACGGGTTGGAGGGCGGCGCGGACGGAGGCGACCACGATCAGCGGCGCGGCTCCGGTCCAGGTGCGCATCCGGCGCAGCGCATCCAGCCGTCGACCGACGATCTCGGCGCTCGGGCTGAGCCGCTCGTGCGGCAGCGTCTCCCACGCCGGGAATTCGACGATCTCGGCGTCGGGCAGCGTCGCCTCGAGCGTGGCGCGCAGGCTCTCGGACTCGCGGCCGGTCGCGGTGACCACCAGCGCGGCCTGCGGCTTCTCGAGCCGCCCGCGCTGCGCGAGCAGACCGGCGATCAGCGGCGCGCGGAGTCCGTCGGTGAGCGAGAAGTCGGCGTTTCGGGCGGCGTACGCAAGAGCGTCGTCGAACGTGGAGGCGCGCGAAAGCGCCGTGATCAAGCCCTGAAGTATCACCGGAGAAGTCTACGCGGGGCGTCGTCACGAAGTGGCGACGTCCCGCCACGAAGGCGGCACGGGGCGTCGTCACGAAGTGGCGACGTCCCGCCACGCGGAGTTCGACCCTGGGACGGGGTTGTCCGTTCGTGTGCGAGCCCTGGCGAGCATTCGAACTGACAACCCAGAACCTCCCGAGCTCGGGCGTCCGACGATGCTCGGGGTGAGGATAAGGGTTGTCACTTTCTCCGCTCGCTTGGGCTCGCGGAGAAAATGAAGGCGGCACGGTCGGGGTCCGACACCGAGTGCAGCACCGACACCCGGCGGGCGCAACGACACGGCCCGCCGGATCGTAATGATCCGACGGGCCGAGGGCGCGACGTGCCGACGCGTCAGGCGGTCCAACTCGCGGTGAGTACCTGCGACAGCGTAACGGTCGTGCCGGCCGGCGCGACGGACGCCGTGTAGTTCATCGTGAACGTGGCCGTGTAGGTCTGTCCGCTCACCCAGGTGCCGCTCCCGGTGTCCCACGGGTTGCCCGGATCGCGCGGGCCCTTCACGACCCAGCTGAGCACGGTGCTGTCACCCGTGGACCAGTCGGATTCGGTGTACAGGCCGTCGCCGTTCGCATCAGCGAGCACCTCACCCGGGGCGAGGAGATAGGTCGACGTGTTGTAGAAGTGCACCGAGGTCGAGGTGTCGGACTCGGAGATGATGTAGCTCCCCTGGCCGTTGTTGCCACCGGACTCAGACGAGCCGCCGGGGTATCCGGGCGGCCACGTGTCGTCGTCCGTGGGGTCCGACGGCTGGGGGCCGTCGGGGCTGTAGTTGTACGACGCTGCCTCCCAGTCGTACTCGACGTCGATCGTGAGCGAGGTTACGGTCAGCGTCGAGATCGCGCTGGAGTTCTTGAAGCTCAGATCGAACTCGCTGTCGGAGAACTGCAGCCCCCACATCACCAAGTAGGAGTCGACCGGCTCGGGGGTGGAGGCGGAGGCGGCCGGCGCGGCCACCGCGATCGCGACGGCGGGGGTGGCCCACGCGCCGGCGCGCACAACGGAGCGACGACTCAGGGACGGGCGGATCTCTTCGGGCATGGGGGCTCCAGTGGGCGTTCAACCGCGTGAGTGCGGATTCGGGTGGCCGTCGACGACGCCGTCCAACGATTGCAGCGAAAGTAACAGCATCCTCACCTTCCGCTGTGGCCCCCGGTCGAGGGAACCGAGGCGCATCGGGGTACAACCTCGCCGTCCCCTCGCGCACCGACGCGGCGCGGCCTCCGCATTCGGGGGACAACGTAACGCGAACGAGGGCCAAACCGGATCCACAACTCTGTCGCGTGAGTGCGGATCCAGCTCGGCCGCCCGGTTCACGCCGCCCGTCGACCGCGGCGCCCGGGAACGACGAACGGCCCCGATCCCCGGTTTCCCGGGGACGGGGCCGTTGCCGTTACGGCCGGGTCAGTGGCCGGAGGCGTTGCGGCGGCGGCGGATCGCCACCACACTCAACAAGCCGAACCCGGCGAGCAGGGCTGCCGCCGATCCGAACGCCAGCGGCGCGACATCCGTGACGCCGGTCGAGGCGAGGTGCTTCTTCGGCGGCAGCGGGGTGCTGGTCGGCGCCGTCGGCACGACCGTCGCCGTCGCCGTGGGCGTCGGGGTCGGGGTGGGCGTCGGGGTCGACGGGGCCGTCACCGTGAGCGTCACGGTGGCCGCCGCGGAGCTGGCCGAACCGTTCGACGCGATGTAGGTGAACGTATCCGTGCCGGTGTAGCCCGCGGTGGGCGTGTAGACGAACGATCCGTCGGCAGCGAGCACCACGGTGCCGTGCGTCGGGGCGGTCGCGACGGCGGCCGTCAACGTGCCGGTCGCCGTCGTGTCGTTCGCCAGGACGCCGGGGGCGGCCACGGTGAGGGAGGTTCCGGTGACAGCATAGGCGTCGTCGGTCGCGACCGGCGGCGTCGGGCCGGTACCCGCGGGAACCACGTCGGCGATCACCGAGCGCTGCACCGCCTGCAGGCCCAGCTGATCCTGCGCGGTCAACACCAGGATGGTCGAGCCGAGCGCCGTGGGCGTCCACGAGAAGGTGCCGGTGCCGGGGTTGCCAGGGGTCACCGTGAAGGTGGCGCCGGTCGGCGTCGAGACCAGGGCGGGCGTCACCGTGTCGGCGGCGTCCGCGTCGACCGCACTCACCGAGAAGGTCGCCGGGTCGCCGAGTTCGACGGTGAGGGTCGTTCCGTCCGCGGGGGTCGGCGCCTGGAAGACCGGAGCCTGATTGGTCGTGCCCGTTCCGAGCCGGATGAAGAAGTCGACGGCCACGCTCGAGACGATGGATCCGCCCACGCTCTCCTCGATGATCACCTGCGTGGAGTAGAAGGTGGAGCCGCCGGTGGCGTCCTCGGTGCTGAGCGTCGCACCCGTGGTGTTCCACGTGTACGCGCCACTGGACGGGTCGATCGACGCGTTGTTCGGCGCGTACGGGGCCCCGGGCTGATTGGTGATGCCCGACTCGGCCGCCGTCGCGAAGCGGTACGACACGCTCGAACCGGCGGTGCCGCGCACGACGGGGACGACGAAGGAGCACGTCGCGTTCTTCGGGCAGTCGACGATGGGCGAGATCGCGCTCTCGGGGCTGGCGGTCGCCTTGCTCAGGTCGACCGTGGTGACGACCGAGATGTCCGCATCCGGGTTGTTGATGTGGGCCGGGCCGCTCAATCGGCAGCAGTCCGAGAAGATCACGGAGTAAGGACCGGTGCCGGGATAGGTGTGCGTCACGTGCGCCTCACCCGTGACGACGTCGTTCGCGGCGTCGTAGCTGCTCGAGGTGAACGTGGGGCTCTCGAAGCTGCCGTCGCCGAGGTCCAGCGTGCCGGCACCGAACGTCTCCCCCGCGCCGGTGACGCCGAAGTAGCTCGCACGGAAGGACGCGTTGATGTGGAATTCGACGGTGGTGCCGGAGTCGAGGTGCCAGGTCAGCTGGTCGGCACGATAGTGCGTGGCCTGCGCGGGAGCGGCGACGAACAGGACGCTCGTCAGGGCGAGAACGGCGGCGCCGAGGATGGCGAACAGCCGCGGTACGGATCGGCGGGGTCGGCTTGGTGAAGTCACAACGCTGTGCTCATTTCATCGGTGGTCAATCGGTGCGCCCAAGCTAGCGCTTATACACCGACCGGCGCGAGTGCAAGAACGGGGTGGGACTGTGAATCCCGCCCCGTTCTGGGGGCGAAGAGCGATAATCCGCATCATCGCCGCGACACCGGCGTCGCTCAGGCGACGGAGTGCCAGCGCCCATCCGCCACCGACGCTTCGGCCGCGTCCACCACGCGGGCCGCCGCGAGCGCATCCGCCACCGACGGCGCGACCTGCTCGCCCGTCGTCACCGAGGTCAAGAACTGCCATGCCTCGACGACTTTCAGCTCGTCGAAGCCGGTCGGCTGCCCGGGGCCCGGCTGGAAGCGGGCGAACTCGCCGTCGCCGGGCTTAGCGAGCACCGTGGTGTAGCCGTGCAGGTCTCCCCCGGTGCCGATGCAGACCTCGAGCTCGTTCATCCGCGCGTAGCTCCAGCGCAGCGAGCCGGTGGTGCCGAAGATCTCGATGGCGTAGTCGGCGCGCGGCCCGACGGCCACTCGGGATGCCTCGAGGAAGCCGACGGCGCGGGAGCCGCCGCCGAAGCGCACCAGCATCGACGCGTAGTCCTCGTTCTCGACCGTCTTCTTCGGGTCGTCGGCGGATGCCGTCGTGTGGCCGACCGTCGCGCCACTGGGCACGGGCCGCTCGGTGATCACCGTCTGCGTCAGCGCCGTGACCTCCTCGATCGGGGCGACGAGGTAGGTGGCGAGGTCGATGCCGTGCGAGAGCAGATCGCCGAGCACGCCGGATCCGGCGCGGGCTCGCTCGTAACGCCAGGTGAAGGCGCCGAGGGGGTCGGCCGAGTAGTCGGCGAGCAGCGAGACCTTGACGTTGGTGATCTCGCCGAGCTCACCGCTCGCGATCAGGGTGCGCGCATGCTGCACGGCCGGGGCATGCCGGTAGTTGAAGCCGACGGCCGTGGCGACACCGGCGGCCTCGGCGGCGGCGACGATCTCCGCCGTCTCGGCGGAGTTGCGACCGGTGGGCTTCTCGATCCAGAACGGCTTGCCGGCGGCCGCGGCCGCGAGCGCGAACTCGCGGTGCAGGAAGTTCGGGGCGCAGATCGAGACCACGTCGACCTCGGGGTCTGCGAGCACCTCGCGGTAGTCGAGGGTGCCGCGCTCGTAGCCGAGCACGTCCACGGCGTAGTCGATGTTCGCCGGCACGGCGTCGGCGGCGATCACGAGACGGGGCGCGAACTCGGCCTCGGGATACGCGTACCGGAGGGAGGAGTAGGCGCGCGAATGCAGTCGCCCCATCCATCCGACGCTGATGAGTCCGACTCCGATGCTGCGACGTGTGGTCATGGTGACCGATCTCCTTCGACCTGGTGCGTCCGACCCCTCCGAACGTGGGTCGAATCGATTCGACACTGCAGTTTAGCCGAATATGTTCGGACAATACAACTTGATTGGCGTAGGCGTTGCGACCCAATCTCGGCTGAGAGTCGCTCTCGGCCGCGATGATGGCTGACGAACGATCTCAGCCGAGGTTACGCATCAGCCGGTCGTGTGCACCTTCAGCTGAGCGGCCGTGAGGCCCTGCTCCGCGATCAGCTCGACGGCATCCGCGGCGTCGCCGATCAGGATGGGCAGGGTCTCGCGCTCGGTGCCGGCAAAGTCCTTCAGGACGTAGTCCGCGGCGTCCTGCCGACCGGGCGGACGGCCGACACCCACGCGCACGCGGAGGAAGTCGCCGCCACCGGTCGCGGCGATGATGTCGCGGATGCCGTTGTGGCCGCCGTGGCCGCCACCCTGCTTGAGTTTGAGGGTGTCGAACGGGATGTCGAGTTCGTCGTGGAGCACGATCAGTTGCTCGGGCGGCAGCGAATAGAACTTCAACAGCTGCGAGGTCGGACCGCCGGAGAGGTTCATGAAGCTGTTCGGCTTGGCCAGGATCAACTTCGGTCCACCGGGGCGGACGAAGCCCTCGGCGACGGTCGCGTTCGCCTTGTGGGTCTTGAACGGCGCGGACATCCGCCGTGCGAGCTCGTCGAGCACCATCTGGCCGACGTTGTGCCGGTTCTTCGCATACTGCGCCCCGGGGTTGCCGAGGCCGACGACGAGCCAGGTGTTACCCATGCTGTGCTCCTCACACGAAAGAGGGTTGTCACTTTGTCGGCTCCTCACCGACAAAGTGACAACCTTTTTCAGACGTTTACTCGGCGGCCTGAGCGGCTTCCTGGTCTGACTCGTCGCCGAGGTCCTGGTCGACCTCGCCGGTGATGTTGATGACGAGGACGTCCTCCTCGGTCAGCAGCACGGCACCCTCGGGCAGCGGCACGTCCTTCGCGAGGATCTGGGTGCCGGCCTCGAGGCCCTCGATGTCGACGACGACGTTCTCGGGGATGCTGATCGCCAGCGCCTCGAGCGAGATGGTGTTGTTCTCGATCTGCACGGCGGTGCCGGCGGCGGCCTCACCGGTCGTGTGCACGGCCACGTCGACGGTCACGCGCTCGCCCTGGCGGACGACGATGAGGTCCATGTGCTCGATGATCTGCAGGACCGGGTCCTTCTGCACGTCCTTGACCAGCACGAGCTGCTTGGTGCCCTCGATGTCGAGGTCGAGGATCGCGTTCGCCTTGCGGATGACCAGGCCGGTCTGGTGCGCGGGCAGCGCGACGTGCACCGGGTCGGTGCCGTGGCCGTAGATGACGGCGGGGATCTTGCCGGCGGCGCGGAGCTTGCGCGCCGCACCCTTGCCGAAGGACGTGCGGTTCTCGGCCGCGATCTTGTTGCTGGCTTCAGCCATGATGTTGTCTCCTTGGGGCGTGGCTCGTGGCCACGGAATCGTCTCGCGCGGCGGAAGGCCGCGGCGATGTCTCGTCAACTCGAACGCATGTCAGCGTGAGGAAGACCCGTGGCGGTGCTCGCGCACGCCATGCCTGCCCACCGCGTCGATCACGGATGCGTGAGCGCATCCCTCGCCGAAGTTCAGTGGGAGAGTCTAGCCCGGATGCGCGGGGCGTGCCAGCCCGGGCGTGTAGCAGCTGTGGCGAACGCACGTGATCCGCGCTCGTGACGGACGTGCATCCGCTCACCGCCTCGCGCGCAGGCCGAGCCGATAACCTGGACCACGGCCCTCACATACCTGCAATGCCAAGGAGAACCGTGTCTGACAAGCCCACCGCAGTCGCCAACATCGGAGTCGTCGGGATGGCGGTGATGGGGTCGAACCTCGCACGCAACCTGGCGAGCCGCGAGGGCAACACCGTCGCGATCTACAACCGCACCTACGCCCGCACCGAGAAGGTGCTGACCGAGCACCCCGAAGCGAACTTCGTCGCGTCCGAGTCCATCGCGGACTTCGCCGCCTCTCTCGCGAAGCCGCGTACCGCGATCATCATGGTCCAGGCCGGCCGCGGCACGGACGCCGTCATCAACGAGCTGACCGAGGTCTTCGAGCCGGGCGACATCATCGTCGATGGCGGCAACGCGCTGTTCACCGACACCATCCGCCGCGAGAAGGCCGTCCGCGAGACCGGCATCAACTTCGTCGGCGCCGGCATCTCCGGTGGCGAGGAGGGCGCGCTGCTCGGCCCGTCCATCATGCCCGGCGGTTCGGACGAGGCGTGGGTCACGCTCGGCCCGATCCTGAAGTCGATCGCCGCGGTCGCCGAGGGCGAGCCCTGCGTCACGCACGTCGGCCACGACGGCGCCGGCCACTTCGTCAAGATGATCCACAACGGCATCGAGTACGCCGACATGCAGCTGATCGGCGAGGCCTACGACCTCATCCGCCGCGGCACCGGCAAGACCCCGTCCGAGATCGCCGCGATCTTCGCCGAGTGGAACGAGGGCGAGCTCGAGAGCTACCTGATCGAGATCACCGCCGAGGTGCTCAAGCAGGTCGACGCGAAGACCGGGCAGCCGCTGGTCGACGTGATCGTCGACCAGGCCGGCTCCAAGGGCACCGGCGTGTGGACGGTGCAGACCGCGCTCGACCTGGGCGTGCCCGTCTCCGGCATCGCGGAGGCCGTGTTCGCGCGCTCCGTGTCGTCCAAGCCGGCGCAGCGCGCCGCCGCATCCGCCCTGCCCGGCCCGTCGGCCGTGCCGGTCGAGGACGTGGACGGCTTCATCGAGTCGGTGCGCCAGGCGCTGTACGCCTCGAAGATCATCGCCTACAGCCAGGGCTTCGACGCGATCGTCGCAGGAGCCGAGCAGTACGGCTGGGACATCAAGAAGGGCGAGATCGCGAAGATCTGGCGCGGCGGCTGCATCATCCGCGCCCGCTTCCTGAACCGCATCACGGAGGCGTACGCCGAGAACCCCGAGCTGGTCTCGCTGGTCACGGCGCCGTTCTTCACCGAGGCCGTCGCCCGCACGCAGGACGCGTGGCGCAGCACCGTGGTGTACGCCGCGACCGCGGGCATCCCCGCGCCGGTGTTCTCCTCCTCGCTCGCGTACTACGACAGCCTGCGCGCCGACCGCCTGCCGGCCGCGCTCGTGCAGGGCCAGCGCGACTTCTTCGGCGCGCACACCTACAAGCGCGTCGACATCGACGGCACCTTCCACACCCTGTGGAGCGGCGACCGCACCGAGGTCGAGCAGGACCCGTCGACCCACTAGTCGCCGCGACACCGGAGGGGGTTGTCACTGCGTCCCGCACTCCGTGAGACGAAGTGACAACCCCCTCGACGTGCACGGACTCGACAGGGGGTTGTCACTGCGCCCCGCACTCCGTGAGACGAAGTGACAACCCCCTCGACGTGCACGGACTCGACAGGGGGTTGTCACTGCGCCCCGCACTCCGTGAGACGAAGTGACAACCCCCTCGACGGTTCAGCGGAGCCAGGCGGTGGTGTTCGGGGGCAGGAGGTTCCCGCCCTCGAGGCGGCAGCTGGAGAGCAGTACCCCGCCCGCGGGCAGCGGGACGGGCTCGGCGCCGAAGTTGGTGATGGACTGCCATCCGTTGGGGCGGGCGAAGTGCAGCACGTCGGATGCGCTGGGCAACCACTCGAGCGACTCGTCCGTCTGCAGCTCGTGTCGCAACGCGAGGGCCTCGCGGTACAGCGTCAGCGTCGAGGTCGGCCCGCCGTCCTGCGCCTCGGCCGACAGGGCACCGAACCACCACGGCTGCGGCAGGTGCGCTCCGCCGGCGCCGAATCCGAACGACTCCCCCTCGGAGGTCCACGGGATCGGCACGCGGCAGCCGTCGCGGCCGATCTCGACTCCCGGATTGCGGAAGTAGCTCGGATCCTGACGCTGCGCCCGCGCGATCTCGATCACCTCCTGCAGCCCCAGCTCCTCGCCCTGGTAGAGGTAGGCGGAGCCGGGCAGCGCGAACATCAACAGGCTCGCCGCGCGAGCTCTGCGCAGTCCGAGCGCGGGATCGTAGGCGGGCGACTTCCCGCCGCTGAGCAGCCACTGCTTCGCCGGCGCGATCTCCTGCTCGCCCTTCGGCGGCAGTCCGTAGCGGGTCGCGTGGCGCACGACGTCGTGGTTCGAGAACACCCACGTCGTCGAGGATCCGGATTCCTGCGCCAACTCGAGGTTGAACGCGATCACGTCGCGGAACTGCGCGGCATCGAAGTCCGACTCGAGCAGGTCGAAGTTGAAGGCCTGGCCCAGGCCCTCCGGGCTCGCGTAGCGAGCGCGACGGGAGGCATCCACCCACGCCTCGGCGACGGCGGTGCGCGGCGGGTCGTATTCGTCGAAGACCGCGCGCCACTCGGCGTAGATCTCGTGCACGTCGTCGCGGTCCCAGATCACGTGCGTGCCGTCGGTGAGCAGTTCGTCCACCACGGACTGCGGCGGCAGCGGATCCGGCAGTGCCTTCGCGAGGCCGTGCGCGACATCCACGCGGAAGCCGTCGACGCCGCGGTCGGCCCAGAACCGGAGGGTGCGTAGGAAATCGTCGCGCACCTCGCGGTTGTGCCAGTTGAAGTCGGGCTGCTCGGGGGCGAACAGGTGCAGGTAGAACTGGCCGTCCCCCACCGGCTGCCACGCGGAACCGCCGAAGATCGACTGCCAGTCGCTGGGCGGCTGGTCGCCGACGCCGTCCCGGAAGATGTAGCGGTCGCGGGCCGCGGATCCCTTCGGTGCGGCGAGCGCCTCGACGAACCATTCGTGCCGGTCGGAGGAGTGGTTCGGCACGATGTCGACGATCAGCTTGATGCCGGCCGCGTGCATCCGCTCGACCATCACGTCGAACTCGGCGAGGGTGCCGATCTTCGGGTCGACGTCGCGGTAGTCGTCGACGTCGTAGCCGCCGTCCGCGAGGGCCGACGGGTAGAACGGCGAGAGCCAGACCGCGTCGATGCCCAGTTCGACGAGATACGAGATGCGCGCCGTGATGCCGCGCAGATCCCCGATCCCGTCCCCGTTCGCATCCGCGAAGCTGCGCGGATACACCTGGTATACGGCGGCCTGCCGCCACCAGTCCTTCCCGGTCTCGGTGGCTCGGGGCGCGGTCATGGTCTCGACCAAGGGGGGGTCCTTTCGGGATGGGTGGTGGCGAAAAGTTGCAGGTCAACTCGAGTTCACCTGCAACTTTTCGGTAAGAGGCGGCGCTGCGCGCGTCTCGGTGATGTGAGCTGCAAGGCGGAGGAGGGAGTGCGGGCGGAGCCCTCACGACCGACGACAACGCTGCAGATCGCATTACCGAGGCGGGCGCCGCTACTTGATGGCGCCTTGGACGACGCCGGACATGACCCAGCGTTGGGTGAAGAGGTAGACGATGAGGGTGGGGGCCATCGCCATCAGGTAGCTGGCGAAGGAGATGTTGTAGTTCGTCGAGAAGCTGAGCTGGAAGATGCTCTGCACCACCGGGATGGTCTGCAGCGCCGGATCCGCGGTGATCAGAGACGGCATCATGTAGTCGTTCCACGCGGCGAGGAAGGCGAAGATTCCCACCGTCGCGTTCATCGGGCCCAGCAGCGGGAAGATCAGCTTCCAGAACACCTGCCAGGTCGACGCGCCGTCCAGCCGCGCGCTCTCCTCCAACTCCAGCGGCAGGGAGCGCAGGAACGCCGAGTACAGCAGCACCGAGAACGACAGCTGGAACATGATGTGCAGGATCGTGACGCCGATCGGGTTGTCCAGCCCGAGCATCGCGGTGAGCTTGATCTGCGACAGCGCGATCACCGGGAACGGCAGGAACATCGCCGCGAGCAGGTAGATGAACGACCAGCGGAACAGCCGCTTGTCCCAGTTGCGCGCGATCGCGAACGAGGCGAGCGAGGACAGGATGATCGTGCCGGCCACGGAGAAGACGGCGACGCCGAGCGAGATGGCGAAGGCCCGCGGGAAGTTCGTCAGCGTCCACGCGTCGACGAAGCTCTGCGGGTTGAAGGGCGCCGGCAGCGAGAAGGCGTTGCCGTCGACCGACTGAGCGCTGGTCTTGAACGCCATCGCGATCGTGACGTACAGCGGCACCAATACCGTGAGCGCGCAGACGATCAGCAGGATGGTGACCGGCCAGTTGTAGCGCTCGCCGCGCGTGCGCACCGAGCGGTTCGAGACGACGGCGCGGGCCGCACCGCGGGGCAGGGTCGAGGATTCGGTCGTCATCACAGGGCCGCCTTTCCGCCGGAGACGCGCAGCTGCGCGATCGAGATCAGCACGGCGATCAGGAAGAAGATCGTCGCGTTGGCCATCTGGTAGGCGTAGTCGCCGCCGGAGAAGCCGGTGAAGATGGTCATCGCCACGCTGCGGGTGGCCGTGCCGGGCCCGCCGTTGGTGAGGCCGACGATGATGTCGTACGAGTTCAGGTAGTTCTTGAACGTGAGCACGGTGTTGATCACCACGTAGCCCGCGACGAGCGGGAAGGTGATGGTGCGGAACTTCTGCCACGCGTTCGCGCCGTCGAGCGATCCCGCCTCGTACACCTCGCCCGGGATCGAGAGCAGCCCCGCCAGGTAGATCAGCAGCGCACCCGGGATGCCCTGCCACGCGGTCACGATCACGATCGAGACCCAGGCGAGGTTGGGATCCGCGAGGATGCTGGTCTCCAGCGGCCCGAATCCGATCGCCTGCGCGACGGCGGGCAGCGAGTTCGCGAACAGGAAGCTGAACACGTACGCGATCACGATGCCCGAGATCACCATCGGGATCACGAAGATGCCGCGCAGCGCGGTTTTGAACCGCACCTTCGCACTCAGCGCCAGCGCGAGCCCGAGGGCGATCGCGTTCACGATCACGACCGTGACCAGCGAGAAGCCGATCGTGAAGCCGTAGGAGGTGAGGATCGCCGGGTCGGAGGCGAGCGCGATGTAGTTGGTCAGCCCGGTGAACTGCCACTCGCCGAAGCCGATGAAGTTCGTGAAGCTGTAGAAGATGCCCAGCACCGCGGGGATGGTGATCGCGACCGTGAACAGGATCAGCGCGGGCAGGAGGAAGAGGAAGTGGATCGGCTCGACACGACGTCGGGTCTTGCGGATCTTCTGATGCGTGACCGCGTCGACCGCGCTGGCGGCCGAGGCGGAGACGGTGGGGGCGATCGCCATCGATGGCTCCTTCGGAGAAGTGGGGGCGGGGCGCGCTAGGAGCGCAGTGCGATGCGGCGCCAGTCGGCGTCGAGGGTCTGCAGCATGGCTGCGCCGTCGCCGGAGCGGACGGCGGCCTGCAGGTAGTTCATGACGGGGATGGTGTTGGGGATGTAGGTGCCGGCGCCCTGATAGAAAGCGCCCGCGTCGATCAGCGGCTGCAGGGCCGTGATCTTCGGATCCGTCGCGGGCGGCGCATCCGTGGTGACGCCGAAACCGAGGTTGTCGGCGTTGTAGCTGTCGATGATCTCGGGGCTCATCAGGTAGCTCAGGAACACGCGGGCCGCGTCCTTCTGCTTCGACGCCTCCGGGATCCACGCGGCGAGGTCGAGGTTGACCCGGGTCTTCAGGTCGGTCGGATCCTCCGTCATCGGCAGCGGGAAGACGCCGAGGTCGAGGTCGGGCGCGGTCTTGGCGATCTCGCCGAACGCCCACGGGCCTTGCATCAGCATCGCGGCCGTGCCCTGCGCGAAGGCGAGGTTGCCATCCGCGTAGCCGCGGCTGCCCGCATCCTGATTCGCGAAACCGGCCAGCTGGATCATCTTGTCGATCGGATCCGCCAGGTTCTTCTCGAACGACGTTCCGCTGGTGGCCGAGATGTCGGATCCCTCGGCCGCGAGGTCGGTGAAGAACGCGTCCACGTCGACCGCGCCGCCGACCGAGTAGTCGAACAGCCCCTGCCTGATGGTCCACGGATCCTTGAAGGTGCTGTAGATCGGCACGATCCCGGCAGCGGCGAAGGCTTCGCACGCGGCCAGGAGCTCGGAGTACGTGGTCGGCACCTCGATGCCGTTCTGCGCGAAAAGCGTCTTGTTGTAGATGACGCCCTCCGCGGCGATCGAGTACGGCAGCACGCTGGTGGTGTCCTCGTAGGTCGCGTACTGGTCGACGAGCGCTTGCACGCTCGACTGGATGCGTTGCGCCTCCGGCATGTCGCTGAGGTCGCTGAAGACTCCGCGCGGGATGTAGCGGGCGACCTCGAGGTCGTAGTTCAGCAGCGCGAGGTCGGGCGGGTTGCCGCGGACGAACATCGGCGCGATCTGCGACGTCGAGTCGTGCACCACGCGTATGGCGTCTTGCGCCTCGTGGAAGCCGGTGATGATGTCGTCGAAGTAGCCGACGACCTCGGGTTTGGTCTGGAAGAAGCGGATGGTGGTGACGCCGCCGCCGCCGGAGGATGCGCAGGCGGACAGGCCGAGGGCGGCCGCGCCGAGACCGGCGGCGGCGAGCAGGCTCCGGCGGCTGAGGGCGCCGTTCAGTGGTGGTCGAGGGGGCACTTCATCGTCTCCCGGGGTCTCGGTGGAGTTTTGCCGCCGAGTAAATCTAACGACAAAATCTAGTTCGGGATGTAATCTTGCACGGCGACGGCAGGAGGTCAAGTGTTGACAACGGATGCGCTGAATCCGGTTCGTCGACTGAACGCGACCGACGTGCTCGCGCGGGCCTGGGGCGGCGCCCCGCTGACCGCGTCCGAGCTGATCGCGACGACCGGGCTGACCCGCTCCACCGTGATCGGGGTCTGCGACGAATTGGTCGAGCGGGGCTGGTTCCGCGAACTCGACAACCAGCGCCTCGCGGGCGAGTACAGCAAGGGCCGGCCCGCGCGTCGCTACGCGCTGCGAGCGGATGCGGGGGTCGTGGTGGGCGTGGATGCGGGCATCCATCGCCTCACCGTCTTCGTCAACGACATGCTCGGTGAGCGCCTGGTGCAGCGCAGCGTGCAGGTGGACCACGCGCGTACGGATCCGACGCGGCGGCTCGACGAGATCGAGGGAGCGGTGCTGGCGGCGCTGCGTGAGGCGGGCGTCGCCTCCTCCGCTGTGCTCGCGGTCGCGGTCGGCGTGCCGGCTCCCGTGGATGCCGAGGGCTACTCCCCCGGCGGCGACGACGACTTCTGGAAGCGAATGAATCCGCCGTTCACCGAGCGTTTCGCCGCGCGCGGCTGGGTCACCTTGGTCGACAACGACGCCAACCTGGCGGCTCTTGCGGAAGGTTGGACCGGAGCCGGGGCCGGGGTGCGCAACTACCTCGCGCTACTCTCCGGCGAGCGTCTCGGCGCCGGCGTGGTGATCGACGGCGCGCTGCTGCGCGGCGTGCACGGCCGGGTGGGCGAGATGCGCTTCCTCGATCTGCTTGTAGGCGTCGGCTCGGCGGACGGGATCGGCTTACTGGCGCGACGCTGGGCGAGCGAGGCGCTGCGGCGGATCGGTCGCGAGCCCAGCGCCCTCGACCGCATCCCCGTCGACGCGTTGACCGCTCCCGAGGTGTTCGCCGCCGCGGCGACCGGCGATCCACTGGCGGCTGACGTGATCACCCGGATCGGCGAGCGGATGACCGTGGTCTTCGCGGCGCTGGCCGACCTGCTCGACGTCGAGGTGATCATCCTGGCCGGCGCCGCCGCCGCCTCCGCCGCTCCGGTGCTGGAGTATGCGGCGCGCGAGCTGCCCGCGATCGCGCACGACCCGGTGCCGGTGCTGCGGGCGTCCACCCTGGGCGAGACGGTGGTCGCCGTCGGTGCCGTGCGCCGGGCGCTGAGCTGGGTGCAGGAGCACGCGCTGGAGTTGCGGCTGCCGGCGTAGTTCAGCTTTTCACCTGCGGCGTGGAAGAACGGTGCGCTGGAGGAGAAACGGGCGCGTTCTGTCCTGCGATGCTACGTTTCTCCGCGCCGTCGGAGGAACGGCTACGCCGCGCGCAGCGCCCGCACGATCAGCACGATCGCCAGCAGGGTTGCCGTCGAGGTGATCGCGGGCCACGGCAGCGCGGCGAAGAGCAGCACGCTGAGGATGAGTCCGAGCAGCGGGATCCAGCGCGGCAGGGCGACCGTACGCAGCGCGCGCCAGTGCTGGAGGACGGCCGCGAGGAGCAGGGCTCCGACGGCGAAGGTCGCGAGGACGTCGATGTTCAGGATCATCACGGCGACGACGGAGGCGAGTGCCAACGCGAGCTGAGCCACGGCGGGAGCGCCGGTGCGCGGGCTGATCGTTGCGAACGGGCCGATCAAGTCGCCGGCCTCGGACCGGCGGCTGAGCAGTTCGCGGATTCCGGTGGCCAGGGCCGCGAGCGACGTGACGCCCGCGGCGACGGCGGCGACCCGGAGGAGTGGCTCGGCAGGAGTGCCGGGCACCAGCGAACGGAGATAGACGTCGGAAGACGTGATCGCGGGGCCGAAATGGAGTAAAAGCGGCACAAGACCGGCGAGAATCGCGGCGACGATGATCGCCGCGATGCCCCGGTCTCGAAAACCACTCCGTGCGGGCTGCCCGAGGAAGGCGAACAGGATCAGGCTCGCCGCGATGACGACCTGAACTGAGCCGAGGCTGCGGGACATCAGGTTGAAGTAGATCTCGTCCTCGGCCAGCGGCGGCACCAGGTTCGCGACCACCACCGTCGCGATCAGCGCCGCCGCGACCACGATCACCGCCGCCAGCCGGACAGCCGTGGGAAGCCTCACCCGCCGCAATTGGACGATCGCCACGACCACGATCAGCACCACGGCGAGCGGCCGAGCGAGCGCCGACCAGGCGTAGGTCCCGGCGATCAACGCCGCCGCCGCGACGGCCGCGACCCGACCGCCCAGCCCGAGCCAGTCCGCGACCGGTGCGGCTGCATCCTGCACCGCGGCCGCGGAGGCGCCGGCGAGCAGAGCGGTGACGCCGGCGAGGGCGATAGCGACGTAGACGCCGTAGAACGTTGCCTCCGTCACGGCCGGGAGCATCACCCAGAACGCACCCGCCCCGAGCAACGGCGCGAGCGCGCCGACAAAGCCCGACACTCCGGATCGAGTGGGCGTGCGCGTGATGGTCGTCACGCGCTCACCCTAGGGGCGCTGGGCCCTGATCCGACGCAGGCTCAGCGTGTTGCGCTGTCGTTTTCTACACGCGCGGGCGGCACGCCGGCAGCGCGCGGCGAAAACGACAGCGCAGGAAGACAGCGATGGCCGTCAGCGCAGGAGGACCCGAGCGTCACGCGTCCCCATCGAACATGCTCGTGACGGAACCGTCGTCGAAGACCTCATGGATGGCGCGGGCCAGCAGGGGGGCGATCGGCAGGATCGTCAGGCGGTCCCACTTCTTCTCCTCCGGCAGCGGCAGCGTGTCGGTGACGACGACCGAGTCGATGAACGGCGACGACAGCAGCTCGCGCGCCGGGTCGGAGAACACCGCGTGCGTGGCGGCGACGACGACACCGATGGCGCCCGCCTCCTTCAGCGCCTCGGCGGCCTTGGCGATGGTGCGGCCGGTGTCGATCAGGTCGTCCACCAGCAGGCAGACGCGGCCCGAGACCTCGCCCACGATCTCGTGCACCGACACCTGGTTGGCGACCTTGGGGTCGCGACGCTTGTGGATGATCGCCAGCGGGGCGCCGAGCTTGTCGCTCCAGATGTCGGCGACGCGGACGCGGCCCATGTCGGGCGAGACCACGGTGAGGGTCTTGGGGTCGAGCTTCTCGCGGAAGTGCTCCAGCAGCACCGGCATCGCGAAGAGGTGATCGACGGGGCCGTCGAAGAAGCCCTGGATCTGCGCGGCGTGCAGGTCGACCGACATGATCCGGTCGGCGCCGGCGGCCTTGAACAGGTCGGCGACCAGGCGGGCCGAGATCGGCTCGCGGCCTCGGCCCTTCTTGTCCTGGCGGGCGTAGGGGTAGAACGGGGCGACCACGGTGATCCGCTTCGCCGAGGCACGCTTCATCGCGTCGATCATGATCAGCTGTTCCATCAGCCATTCGTTGATCGGCGAGGTGTGCGACTGGATCACGAACGCATCCGCGCCGCGGACCGACTCGTCGAAGCGCACGTACAACTCGCCGTTGGCGAAGGTGCGCGCATCCGTGTGCACCAGTTCGGTCTCGAGCTCGGCGGCGATCGCCTCCGCGAGTGCCGGGTGAGCCCGCCCGCTGACGAGAACGAGGCTCTTCTTGTTACTGGCGGTGATGCCGGACACTATTCTCCAGTCTTTCCGGAATCCGCTGTTCCGGACTTGGCGGCCTCGGCAGCCGAGGCGGCCGCTGTACCGGCGCGATGGGTCAGCACCCAGTCGGCCATGTTGCGCTGCGGGGCGACCGTGATGCCCAGGGCACCGGCGGGGATGTCCTTGCGGATCACCGTTCCCGCCCCCGTGTACGCTCCGTCACCGATTGTAACGGGCGCGACGAAGACGTTGTGCGAGCCGGCGCGCACGTGCGAGCCGACGGTCGAGGCGGCCTTATTCACGCCGTCGTAGTTGGCGAAGATCGAGCCGGCCCCGATGTTCGAGTGCTCGCCGATCGTGGCGTCGCCGACGTAGGAGAGGTGCGGCACCTTCGATCCGGTGCCGATGCGCGCGTTCTTGGTCTCGACGTAGGTGCCGATCTTGCCCTCGTCGCCGAGGTAGGTGCCCGGGCGGAGGAACGAGAACGGGCCGACCTGGGCGCGCGCACCGATCACGGCGAGGGTCGCATCCGAGCGCTTGACCACGGCGTCCTCGCCGATCTCGCAGTCGACCAGGGTGGTGTCGGGGCCGATGATCGCGCCGCTCGCGACGACCGTGGCCCCCTTGATCTGCGTACCGGGCAGCAGCTCGACGTCGGGAGCGAGCTGCGCGCGCACATCGATCCAGGTGGTCGCCGGGTCCTGGATGGTGACGCCCTCCAGCTGCCAGTGCCGCACGATCCGGGCGTTCAGTTCGAGCGCGGCGGCGGAGAGCTGGGCGCGGTCGTTGATGCCGGCGACGAGCCAGTGGTCGCGCACCGGCACCGCGTCGATCGCGCGGCCGGCGGCCTTGAGGGCCGAGGCCGCATCCGTCAGGTACTTCTCGTTCTGGGCGTTCTGAGTGCCGATGCCGCCGATCACGCCGCGCAGGGCGGCGGCGTCGAAGGCGTAGACGCCCGCGTTCACCTCGGTGATCAGCAGCTGCTCGGGGGTCGCGTCCTTCTGCTCCACGATCGCCTCGAAGGCGCCGCCAGCGGAGCGGATGATCCGGCCGGCGCCGGTCGGGTCCTCGAAGACGGCGGACAGCATGGTCAGGGCATTGGCGCCGTGGCGGTGCGCCTCGACCAGACCGCGCAGCGTGCCGACATCGAGCAGCGGCACGTCGGCGCTGAGTACAACGACGCAGCCCTCGAAGTCGGCGGGCAGCGCGTCCAGCCCCACCTCGACGGCGCGACCGGTACCGGGGATCTCGTCCTGATCGACGATGGTGACGTGCGGGGAGTGCGCGGTGACCGCCTCCGCCACCTTCTCGCGGTCGTGCCGGACGACGGCGATGATGTGAGCCGCATCCAGCGCATCCGCCGTGTCGAGCACGTGGCCGACCAGCGGCAGACCGGCCAGCGGGTGCAGGACCTTCGGGGTGCGCGACTTCATCCGGGTGCCTTGGCCGGCGGCCAGGATGACGACGGCGAGAGTGGTGTCGGTCATGGTTCTCCCTGTCCGGCGGCGAAGCTCGCCGTCGTTGCTCCGCCTCCAGGGTTCGAACCTAGACCTAACAGCTCCAAAGGCTGTCGTGCTGCCATTACACCAAGGCGGATCGCGCGCACGCGCGCAGTGCTCAATTCTGCCAGACCCCGCGGACTCCTCTCTGCGAGGGACCCCTTCAGCGCGCGAGGGCGCCGCGGGCGGGGGCGCCCTCGCGCGCTCGAGGGGTCCCTCGCAGAAGGGGCGGGCCTGCGATGATGGTGCGGTGACCGCGAATGACGAGGTCGACGGCATCGTCGACGCCTGGGTGAGGGAGAGGCCCGACCTCGACTTCACTCCCCTACAGGTCTTCTCCCGCGTGCGGCGCCTCGCCAAACACCTGGAGAAGGCGCGCAGCGGCGCGTTCGGACGCTCCGAGCTGGACACGTGGGAGTTCGACGTGCTCTCGGCGCTGCGCCGCGCGGGCACGCCCTATCGGATGAGCCCGAAGCAGCTCCTGCAGGCGACCATGGTCTCCAGCGGCACTATGACGAACCGCATCGACCGCCTCGTCGAGCGCGGCCTGGTCGAGCGCCTCGACGACCCGAACGACGGCCGCGGCGTGCTCGTTCAGATGACCCAGGCCGGCCTCACCCGCGTCGACGCCGCGATCACCCGCCTCGTCGACGCCGAGGAGGAACTGCTCGGCGCCCTGAGCCACGCCCAACAGGCCCGCCTCGCCGCCCTCCTCCGCAAGCTCTCCCTCGATTTCGGCTGACCTCCGCCGACCCTCTGTGGCGAATAGTTGCAGGACAACGCGAGCCGACCTGCAACTTTTCGCCAGGAGGAGGAGGGGGCGGCGGGGTCAGGACTCCAGGGCCTCGGAGAGCTCGAGCCAGCGCAGCTCGAGTTCGGCGGTCTCGTCCTCGGCGGCGCGGAGGCGCTCGTTCAGCGCGAGGAAGCCGTCGTAGTCGGCCTGATCGTGGGTCGCCATCTTCTCGTGGGTCTTCTTGACCTCCTGCTGCAGCTTGTGCAGGCGGCGATCGATGGCCGACACCTCTTTCTCGGCGGTGCGACGATCGGCGCCGGTGAGTCCGGGCGCAGCTGCGGTCGCCGACACCTCCGCGACCGGCGCGCCGCGTTCGAGGGCGGCCCGCAGCGCGAGGTACTGCTCCACACCACCCGGCAGGTGCCGGAACGCGCCCTCCATCACGGCGTACTGCTGATCCGTGACGCGCTCCAACAGGTACCGGTCGTGCGAGACGACCAGCAGAGTGCCCGGCCAGGAGTCGAGGAGGTCCTCGATCGCGGCGAGCATGTCGGTGTCGAGGTCGTTGGTCGGCTCATCGAGGATGAGCACGTTCGGCTCGCTGAGCAGGATCAGCAGCAGCTGCAGCCGGCGGCGCTGGCCACCGGAAAGATCCTTCACCGGAGTGGACAGCTGCGCGCTGGAGAAACCCAGCCGCTCCAGCAGCTGACCCGGCGAGAGCTCCTTGCCGCCGATCGTGTAGCTGGTGCGCTGCTGCGCGATGATCACGCGGACCGGCTCGTGCTGCACCTCCGTCAGCTCGCGCAGCTGCTGATCGAGGATGGCGACGCGCACCGTGGTGCCGCGCTTCACCTTCCCGCTCGTCGGCTGCACCGTGCCGGCGACGAGGCCGAGCAGGGTCGACTTGCCCGCGCCGTTCACGCCGAGGATGCCGGTGCGCTCGCCCGGGGCGATCCGCCACTCGATCTCGTTCAGCACCGTGCGATCGCCGTAGCGGACGGTGACGTCGAGCAGGTCGACGACGTCCTTGCCCAGGCGCGAGACGGCGAGCTGCGAGAGCTGCACCTTGTCGCGCACGGGCGGCTCGTCCTCGATCAGCTGGTTCGCCGCCTCGATTCGGAACTTCGGCTTCGCGGTCCGCGCCGGGGCACCGCGGCGCAACCAGGCCAGCTCCTTCTTCATCAGGTTCTGGCGCTTGGCTTCCATCGTGTTCGCCATCCGGTCGCGCTCGACGCGCTGCAGGATGTACGCCGCGTAACCGCCCTCGAAGGGCTCGACGATGCGGTCGTGCACCTCCCAGGTGGCGGTGCAGATCTCGTCGAGGAACCACCGGTCGTGGGTCACGACGGCGAGCCCGCCGGAGTTCTGCGCCCAGCGGCGCTTGAGGTGCTCGGCGAGCCACGCGATGCCCTCGACGTCGAGGTGGTTCGTGGGCTCGTCGAGGAAGATGACGTCCCAGTCGCCGACCAACAGCTTGGCGAGCGCGACACGGCGGCGCTGGCCGCCGGAGAGGTCGCCGACGATGCCGTCCCACGGCACGTCGCGCAGGAGTCCGGCGATGACGTCGCGGGTGCGCGCATCCCCCGCCCATTCGTGCTCCTGCATCCCGCCGACCACGGCCTGGGCGACGGTGAGTTCTTCGTCGACGGTGTCGGCCTGGTCGAGCATGCCGAGCGTGATGCCGCGGCGCTGGGTGACCCGGCCACCGTCGGGTTCGATCCGCTGGGCGAGCAGGCGCAGCAGGGTCGACTTACCGTCGCCGTTGCGGCCGACGATGCCGATGCGGTCGCCCTCCTCGATGCCGAGGGAGACGTCGTCGAAGATCACCCGCGTCGGGTATTCGAGACGGAGGGATTCAGCGCCGAGGAGATGTGCCACGAGGGTCCAGCCTACGTGCTCCCACGAGATGCCTCTTTTGTACGCGACACGCCGCGAAAGGCGTACAGAAGAGGCATCTCGCGGGGAGGGGTGGGGACGGCCCTCAGCCCACGGTCACGCGGCGCAGGTGCCAGCCGGTGGCGCCGTCGGGCGCGGGCGGCGCCTCGTCCGAGGTCTGCGTGTAGCCGGATTCGTCGGTCGCGCGGACCTGCACGATGTGGTCGCCCGCGGTCGCCTCCCACTGGTACATCCACTGCCGCCAGGAGTCGGTGGTCACCAGATCGGGCAGCGTCGCCTCGTTCCAGGCGCCGCCGTCGATCTGCACCTCGACCTTCGCGATGCCGGTGTGCGGCGCCCAAGCGACGCCGGCCACCGTGATCGGCCCGGCGGTGAGCGGCTGGCCGTTGCCGAGCACGTCGATGCGCGATTCGGTCTTGATCGGGCCCTTCTCCGTCCAGCCGCGGGTCGACCAGTAGGCGACGTCGGCGGCGAAGGTGGTGACCTTCAACTCGGTGACCCACTTCGTCGCGGAGACGTAGCCGTACAGGCCCGGCACGACCAGCCGCGCCGGGAAGCCGTGCTCGACGGGCAGCGGCTCGCCGTTCATCCCGACCGCGACCAGGGCCGCGCGCTGCTCGTCCTGCAGCACCTCCAGCGGGCTGGACGCGGTGAAGCCGTCGATGCTGCGCGAGAGCACCATGTCGGCACCGGCGGTGGGCTTGGCGCGCGCCAGCAGCTCGCGGATCGGGTAGCCCAGCCAGAGGGCGTTGCCGATCAGGTCGCCGCCCACGGTGTTCGAGACGCAGGAGAGCGTGACCAGGTGCTCCTCGAGAGGGAGGGCGAGCAGCTCGTCCCAGGTGATGGTCACCTCCTGCTCGACCATTCCGTAGATGCGCAGGCTCCAGTCGGCGGGCTCGACCGCGGGCACCTGCAGCGCGGTGTCGATGCGGTAGAAGTCGGCGTTCGGGGTGACGAAGGAGGAGATGCCCTCGACGGTGTCGAGGGTGCCGGATGGCGGCACCGGCGCGGCGGCGCTGGCGGCGGCCGGCAGGGTGATCGCGTCGCGGACGGCGGTGACGGCGGAGGCGGCGGCCGTCGCCATCCGCGAGCCGATACCGACCACAACGGCGGCGGCGGCGTAGAAACCGGCCATCCGCAGGAAGCTTCGGCGGGAGGCGGCGTCCTCCGCCGCGGGCGCCGCCCGCCAGGCCTTCAGCTTCAGCATCGGCTGGCGCAGCACGATCACCCCGACGAGCATGCCGACGACGGTGGGGATCGCGTCGTAGCCGGTCGCGTCCGGGCGGGTCACGACGCAGAGCGCGGCGATGCCGGAGACCACGGCGAGAACAACGATGCCCCACGGCGGCCGGAGGTAGTCGAGGATCCCCGCGACCGCGGCGAGGACGGCGACCAGCACGGCGAGGGAGGCGATCAACACGATCTTGTCGGCCGTACCGAACAGCTCGATGATCAGGTCTTTGAAGCCAGGCGGGACGATGTCGATGATGAAGCCACCGACGGCGATCAGTGGGCTCGAGCCCGCACCGACGAAGACGGCCGCGAACTCCGCCATCGCCAGGGTCGCTGCGGCGGCGAGCACCCCGACCAACGCGGGCCAGAGCAGAGAGCGGCGGGTCACCGGAGGGGTGGCGGTGCGTGGTGCGTCACGCGTGGCGGTCATGTCGGCATCGTAACCCCGGCGGATCGGTGCGGGCCGTGGGTGCGCGGCGCGATAGCTGCCGTAACCACGCAGGAGAGCGGGCGGGAGCGCTCATCGTGCCGGCCGATCCGTCTGGTGCGTGGGTAGTGTCGCCCCTCCCGCCCTGCGAACGAACGCAACCACCTCCGCGCGAGCGTAACCGGCGAAAAGCGTTCCAGCTTTTCGTCGTACGCGAACGCAACCGGCTCTCCGAATCCGTCACCGTCGCAACGCCGACCGCCCACTCGCCCTGCGATCGAACGCAACCACCTCCGCGCGAGCGTAACCGGCGAAAAGCGTTCCAGCTTTTCGTCGTACGCGAACGCAACCGGCTCTCCGAATCCGTCACCGTCGCAACGCCGACCGCCGGCTCGCCCAGCGAACGAACGCAACCACCTCCGCGCGAGCGTAACCGGCGAAAAGCGTTCCAGCTTTTCGTCGTACGCGAACGCAACCGGCTCTCCGAATCCGTCGCCGTCGAGACGCCGACCGCCGGCTTGTCGACGAGGAACGAGGAGACAAGCCCAACAAGCTCAGTCGGAGACGACCCTCGCGCCGTGCACGGGACCCGTTGCGCGCATGACCGTGTGCCGGGCCGAGGTGAGCGCGATCTGCAGGTCGATCGCGGCGTCCGCATCCGCGGCGAGGAAGGCGACGGTGGGGCCGGAGCCGGAGATGAGGCCGCCGAGCGCGCCGTTCTTCTCGCCCAGCTCGATCACCTGCGAGAGCTGCGGCGCGAGGTGCAACGCGGCGGCCTGCAGGTCGTTGTGCATCGCATCCGCCAGCATCGCCGGGTCGCCGGCGCGCAGGGCCTGCAGCACGTTCAGGTCCACGCTCGGCGTCAGCTCGATCGGGCGGAAGTCGTGCACGTGCCGCTCGCGGTGCCGGTCCAACTCGCGGTACACCTCGGGCGTCGACATCCCGAAGTCGGCGAACACGAGCACCCACTCGAACTGTCCCTTGGCGAGGGCGGGGCTGAGCTCGTCGCCACGCCCGACGCCGATGGCGGTGCCACCGGTGAAGGAGAACGGAACGTCGGCGCCGAGGGTGGCGGCGATGGCGAGCAGTTGTTCGCGCGGGCAGTCCGTGCGCCAGAGGGTGTCGCAGGCGAGCAGGGTGGCCGCGGCGTCCGCGGATCCGCCGCCCATTCCGCCGGCGATCGGCACGTTCTTCTCGATCGAGAGCCGGACGCCGCCGCGGTATCCGGTCGCCTTGGCGAGGGCGCGTGCCGCGCGGATGGCGAGGTTGGACCCGTCGGTGGCGAGTTCGGAGGTGTCGATGGAGCCGGAGAACGAGACGGAGAAGTCGGGCGCATGGCTCGCCCGCACGTCTTCGTACAGCGAGAGCGATTGGAAGGCCGTGGCCAGATCGTGGTAGCCGTCCTCGCGGACGGCCCCGACTTTGAGGAAGACATTGATCTTGCCGGGCGCCCGCGTGTGCACGATGGTCGTCGGTGCACGCGAGCTCATGTGATCCAAACTACAGGCTGTCGTCCAGCCCCTCGGCCACCGCGGCGCCACGCTCGGGCACCCGCTCGGCGGGCAGTCGCCGACCGATCGCGACGAACTCGTCGACGCCCAGTTCCTCGCCTCGCGCGGTCTGCGCGACCCCCGCCGCCTCCAGCGCGGTGATCGCCGCAGCGCTGTCGCCGAAGAGGCTCGAGAGCGACTGCCGCAGCATCTTGCGACGCTGCTGGAACGCCGCATCCACCACCGCGAAGGTGGCCCGGCGCAGGCCCTCGTCGCCCGGCTCGGTGTGTCGTTCGAAGGCGACGAGGACGCTGTCGACGTTGGGCACCGGCCAGAACACCTGCCGCGAGACCTGCCCGGCCGTGCTCCAGGCGCCGTACCAGGCGGCCTTCACCGAGGGGCTGCCGTAGACCTTCGAGCGCGGTTCGGCCGCGAGGCGGTGACCCACCTCGGCCTGCACCATCACCACCCCCGAGCGGATGCTCGCGAAGTGTTCCAGGAAGTGCAGCAGCACCGGCACCGAGATGTTGTACGGCAGGTTGGCGACCAGGCGCACCGGCTCCCCCGGCAGCTCCCGCACGCGCATCGCGTCCTGGTGCACCACGGTGAGGGTCGCGTCCGGAGCCATCAGCTCGACGGTCTTGGGGAGCTGCTCGGCGAGTCGGCCGTCGATCTCGACGGCGACCACTGCGGCCCCGGCCTCGAGGATTCCCAGGGTGAGCGACCCCAGCCCCGGTCCGATCTCGACCACGGTCTCCCCCGGCTGCACCTGGGCGACCTTGACGATCCGGCGCACCGTGTTGGCATCGTGCACGAAGTTCTGGCCGAGCTTCTTCGTCGGCGTGACGTCGAGCAGTTCGGCGAGGTCGCGGATCTCCGCCGGCCCGAGCAGCTTCGCGCCGGTCGCGGGCTCGGCGTGCTTGCCGGTCATGCCAACTGCCCGACGGGTTCGGCCGGCGCCGCGCCGACGTCGCCACCCCAGTCGCCGTACACCGACTCCGAGTTGGAGGCGATGGTCGCGGCGAGGTGGCCGACGTCGGTCTCGAGGTACTCCGCCATCGCGCGCAGGGTGTGCGGGATCAGGTACGGCGCGTTCGGTCGGCCGCGCAGCGGCATCGGGGTGAGGAAAGGGGCATCGGTCTCGACGAGGATGAGGTGACGCGGAGTCACCCGCAACGCCTCGCGCAGGTTCTCGGCGTTCTTGAACGTGACGTTGCCGGCGAAGGAGAGGTACCAGCCCTCGTCGGCACACATCCGCGCCATCTCGGCGTCGCCGGAGAAGCAGTGGAACACGGTGCGCTCGGGGGCGCCGACACGGCGGATCGTGTCCATGACCTCGCGGTGTGCGTCGCGATCGTGGATCTGCAGCGCGATGTCGTTCTCCTTGGCGATCGCGATGTGCGCCTCGAAGCTGCGGAACTGGGCGGCGTGGCCGCTGGCTCCGGTACGGAAGAAGTCGAGGCCCGTCTCGCCGACCGCCCGCACCCGGGGCTGCGTCGCGAGCTCGGCGATCGCCGCGAGGGCGTCATCGAGTTCGCCCTTCGCCGCCAACTCGGGAGCCTCGTTGGGATGCAGGGCAACGGCCGCGAGCATCCGCGGCTCGGAGGCCGCCATGTCGGCCGACCAGCGGCTGGTCGCCACGTCGGTGCCGACCTGCACCACACCGCGGACCCCGACGGTGGAGGCGCGGTCGAGCTGCTCGCGGTAGTCGAGCGGATCCTCGCCGTCGGCGATTCGGTGTCCTGAGCCTGTCGAAGGGTCGAGGTGCGTGTGGTTGTCGTAAACCGGAACCACGAGCGGCTCCGGCAGCGGCGGATACGACAGGTCGCGGCCGGATGTGTTCTCTCGGGCGCGGACGTGCTGGCTGTCGGTCATGGCATCCAGGGTATCGGGCGGCACCGACAGCGAGCGGATCGGCGGGGCGCGCCCCGAACGAGGGCCGGCCGGCGCGACAGCGACTTTCACGCCGCACGCACCAGCGAACGTTTCGCGCCAGAGAGTACGAACGGATGCGACCGGATCGGCCCCGGATCCCTGCGCCGCCCGGCCCGGCTGCTGAGCTTCTCGCCGAACGCACGACCACGAACCGAACCGTCGGAAGGGCAGCACGATGACAACACCACACCTCCCCCAGACCGCACCGGACGGCGCACTGCGCCGACGCACTTTCACCCGCGGGGCAGCCTGGACGATCCCGGCCGTCGCCGTCGTCGGGGCGGCGCCGAGCGCCTCCGCCAGCGAGCCGCCCGTCTACGCCTACGATTTCGCGGGCATCTCGGCGACGGGCGCACCGGGGCAGACCCTGACGTGCGAGGAAGGTCCCGGCGCGCGCATCCGCACCGCCGGCACCGGCGAGCCCGTCGTCGGCCAGCGGGTGCACGTCTCCTACGTCGAGGGGCCCTTCACCCTGCTGGACAGCGACGCGATCACGGACGCGACCGGGGCGGCCCGCGTCAGGGTGCGCTTCGACGACGACGCCGCCGTCCCGACGCTGGGCGCCGTGATCGCGAGCTGGACCGGCCTCGACGGAAACAGCTACGAGGCGATCGTCGACGTCAGCACGGCGTAGCGCGCACGAGCGGCGGTTGAGAAGCGGTCGCGAACGGGATACCGCTCGCGACCCGCTCTCAACCGCCGCTCGTGTCGGTTCGCCTCAGGAGGCGGGGGTCTCGATCCGCGGGAACAGCGCCTCCAGCGTGCCGACCTGCGTGCCGACGGGCAGCAGGCCGCTCGCGCCGGCCGCCCGCAGCGGCTGCGCCGTCAGCTCACCGAGCGTCTCACGCACCCCGAGGGCGGTCCAGAGCTTCTCCGTGGCCTGCGGGATCACCGGCGACAGCGCCACGGCGAGCGCGCGCAGGCCGTCGGCGGCGGTGTACAGCACCGACTGCAGCCGCTCGCGGTTCGCCGGATCCTTCGCCAGCGCCCACGGCTCCTGCTCGGTGATGTAACCGTTCAGCTCGTCCACGATCGTCCACACCGCGGCGATCGCGTCGTGGATCGCGAGGGCGTCGATCGCGGCGTCCGCGGTCGCGACCGCATCCGCCATCGTCTTCTGCACCCGCAGCTCCGCCTCGTCGAAGCCGGCGTCCGGGGCCGGAACGACACCGTCGAAGTAGCGGTTCAGCATGGCGATCACGCGGGAGGCGAGGTTGCCGAAGCCGTTGGCCAGCTCGGCCTGATAGCGGGCCGAGAGATCCTCCCACGAGAACGAGCCGTCCTGCCCGAAGGAGATCGCACGCATGAAGTAGTAGCGGAACGCGTCGGATCCGAAGGTGTCGGTGATCTGATTCGGCGCGATGCCGGTCAGCTTCGACTTCGACATCTTCTCGCCGCCGACGAGCAGCCAGCCGTGGCCGAAGACCTGCTTGGGCACCTCCAGCCCGGCGGCCAGAAGCATCGCTGGCCAGATCACCGCGTGGAAGCGCAGGATGTCCTTGCCGACGATGTGCGTGGCCGGCCAGCGGCGCGCGAACTCCTCGTCATCCTGTCCGTATCCGACGGCGGTCACGTAGTTCAGCAGCGCGTCGAACCAGACGTAGACGACGTGCGACTCGTCCCACGGCACCTTCACGCCCCAGTCGAAGCTGGACCGGGAGATGGAGAGGTCGGACAGACCCTGACGCACGAAGCTGACCACCTCGTTGCGCGCGGATTCGGGCTGCACGAAGTCGGGACGCTCCTCGTAGAGCGCGAGCAGCTTCTCCGTGTAGTCGCTCATCTTGAAGAAGTAGTTCTTCTCCTTGAGCAGTTCGACCGGCTTCGAGTGGATCTTGCAGACGTACTGGCCCTCGTACTCGCCGGTGCCCTCGTCGAGGTCGGAGAGCTGCTTGTACTCCTCGCAGCCCACGCAGTAGTAGCCCTCGTACTCGCCCGTGTAGATGGCGTCCTCGTCGTAGAGCTTCTGCAGGAACTTCTGCACGTTGACCTCGTGCCGCGCGTCCGTGGTGCGGATGAAGTCGTCGTTGTTGATGTCGATGGTCTGCAGCAGCGGCTGCCACGCCTCGCGCACGAGCTTGTCGGCCCACTCCTTGGGAGTGGTGCCGTTCGCGGTCGCGGTGCGCAGGATCTTCTGGCCGTGCTCGTCGGTGCCCGTCAGCAGCCAGGTGTCGTCGCCCGACTGGCGGTGCCAGCGGGTGATGACGTCGGCGGCCACCTCGGTGTACGCGTGCCCGATGTGCGGTACGTCGTTGACGTAGAAGATGGGCGTCGTGAGATAGAAGGAAGAGCCGTCGGACATGGCCTCCATCCTAAAGTGCTGCGCGGCTGCGCCGAGCCGTGTGACGGAGCACGGATCAGTGGAACGTCGTGGCGTAGATCAGGCGGTTGTTCGCATCCGCCGTCGGGCCGAACACGCGCTGAGCGGCGAAGTCGGTCACGGGCTCGTTCGGGTCGTCGTCGGCGTCGTTGTCGCCGTAGACGAAGTCCAGGCCCGCGTCCTGACCGGCGACCGCCTCCGCCGGCACCGAGAGCCGCAACGGCAGCTCGAGTTCCGATCCCGCCGGGATGTCGACGTTCAGCGTGAGCGTGCCGTAGGCGAAGCTCGCCACGTTCGCCAGCGGGAAGCCGTCGAGCAGTCCGTCGCCGAACTGGAACCACGAATAGTCCCACGGCGCGCCGAGCAGCCGCAGCGTCGAGCCGGCCGGCACCGCCGTGTACTGACCGAGCGGATAATCGCTGCCGATCACGGCGCGGATCCGGAAGGCATCGGGCAGCGTGACGCCGACGCCGGTGCTGTCATTCGTGCTGGTGTGCGTCGCGGCGCTGAAGCTCAGCGCGGCGTCGAAGAGCTTCTTCGGCTCCTCCCCCGGCACGAAGGTGCCGCCGGTGATGGGGTACGTGACGCCGTCGACCACGCTGCTGCCGTCGATGTTCACGTAGGTCGAGCTGATCGCGACGGTGGTGTGCGCATCCGGCGTGATGTTCTCCGTCGTCGCCACCGGGTCGACCGGCACGAGGGCGAGCGGGATGCGGACGGTCGAGCCCGGCTGGATCGGGAACGCGAGCAGGAGCGACCAGGTGCCGTCGTACAGGCCCTGCTCGTCGAGCACCTCGGTGAAGGTGGCGGCGCCGCTCGGCTGGAGGACGCCGTCCAGAGAGACCATGCGCCCCACCGGGATCTCGTTGCAGAACCCCGAGACCGCGTCCGCACCGAAATGGATCCGGAAGGGCGTACCGGCGGGCACGGGCAGGGCGTACTGTCCTTCGGCGCGGATGCTGAAGCCCGTTGCCGCGGAGCCGCCGATGCCGTTGACGTTCGTGCCGCGGTCGACGGGCCCGTCGACGCTCACGTACAGCCGGGCCCGCGGCGTGCTGGCGCTCGCCGCCGGAGCGGCGTCGGCCGAGACGATGGCCGGCGCGGCCCAGGCGCTCGGCGCCGCCAGGACGCCGGCGGCGGTCACCGCGCACACCGCGACGATGTTGCGCCGGGAGAGTGCTGGGTTGCGGTCTGCTGTCATGATGGCCCCCGAGTTCGGTCGTGCCGCGACCGTCGGTGAACCGACGCGGCATCCCGTATGCCCGTGCCGCGATCCGGCCAGATTAGGGCCGCGTGACGGATCCTCGAAAACGGCGTCGTCGAATCGACAGCTCTGTCACCTCCGGGCCGCGAGCGCCGCCTCGTAGAGCTCCCGACGCGACAAACCCGTCGCTTCGGCGACCTCCGTCGAGGCCTCCTTGAGGCGCGAACCCGCGGCCACCCGCGCCAGCACATCGGCCAACGCGTCCTCGACGGAGGCGACGCGCTCCGGAGCGCCCGCCACCACCAGCACGATCTCGCCGCGCACTCCGTCGGCAGCCCATTCGGCCAGCTCGGCGGCCGTGCCGCGCTTGACCTCCTCGTACATCTTGGTCAGCTCACGGCACACGGCGGCTCGGCGATCGGCCCCCATCGCCTCGGCGAGGTCGGTGAGCGAGGCGGCGATGCGGTTGGGGCTCTCGAAGAAGACCATCGTGCGCCGCTCGTCGCGCAGCGCACGGAACACGCTCATCCGCTCGCCGTGCTTGCGCGGCAGGAACCCCTCGAAGCTGAAGCGGTCGGTGGGCAGCCCGGCCACGGCGAGCGCCATCAGCACCGCAGAGGGGCCGGGGATGCAGCTGACCGTGACACCGGCGGCGATGGCGGATTCGACGAGGTGGTAGCCCGGGTCGGAGACGGTGGGCATCCCGGCGTCGCTGAGGACCAGGAGGTCCGTGTCGCGCGCCAACTCGACGAGTTCGCCGGCGCGTTGGCGCTCGTTGTGGTCGTGCAGCGCGTACAGCTTCGGCCGGTTCTCGACGCCGAGCGCGCGCATCAGCTGGATGGTGACCCGGGTGTCCTCGGACGCCACGTGCTCCGCCGTCGAGAGCGCCTCGACCAGGCGCGGCGACGCATCCCCGAGATTGCCGATGGGGGTGCCTGCGAGGATGATCATGCGTCCAGTCTCGCGCCTCACCGCCGTCTCGGGTGTCGGAGCCCGCCGTTACGATGGCCGGGTGACCGACCGACCGCAGCGCGACCTCGACGACCTCCTGCTCGACGGCGAGGTGACGGGTCGCACATCGCTGCCCGTTGGCCCGATCGCTCCCGCTGCAGCCGCCGACGGCCGCCCGCCGGCCGAGCGCCTCGGGGTCGCTGCGCTGCCGGAGCAGCCGCGCGGATCCGTCCTGGACGACTGGTTCGGGCGCTTCGTGAACACCCCCGCCCGGTTGCGACTGTGGACCTGGGGGCTGCCGCTCCTGGTCGTGCTGGTCGCCGCCGTGCTCCGGCTCTGGAACCTCGGCCACCCCGACGCGCTGGTGTTCGACGAGACCTTCTACGTGAAGGATGCGTGGACGCTCTGGAACCTCGGCTTCGAGGGCGAGTGGCCGGCGAACTCCGATCCGGGCTTCGCCGCCGGCGACGTCTACGCCTTCACCGGCAATCCCTCCTTCATCGCGCATCCGCCGCTGGGCAAGTGGATCATCGCGCTCGGCATGGGGCTGCTCGGCGCGGACAACAGCGTGGGCTGGCGGTTGTCGGCGGCGATCTGCGGCATCCTCGCGGTCGCCGTGGTGATCCTGATCGGCAAGCGACTGTTCCGCTCGACGCTGATCGCGTCGCTCGCCGGATTCTTCCTCGCCATCGACGGCCACGCGATCGTGCTCTCGCGCGTCTCGCTGCTGGACGGCATCCTGATGTTCGTCACGCTGCTCGGGGTCGGCGCGATCCTGCTGGATCGCCAGTGGAGCGAGCTGCGGATGGCGCAGAAGATCGCCGAGGGCGCGTTGCCGAGTTGGGGGCCGGTGCTCTGGTGGCGGCCGTGGCTGTTCACCGCCGGCGTGCTGTTCGGCCTCGCCTCGGGCATCAAGTGGACCGGCATCTTCTTCCTCGCCGCGTACGGCATCTACGTCGTCCTGGTCGACGCCCTCGCGCGACGCCGGGCGGGTGTGCCGTTCTGGGGCAGCGGGGCCGTGCTGAAGCAGGGCCCGATCGCCTTCCTCACGGCGGTGCCGATCGCGTTCGTCGCCTACCTGCTCACCTGGAGCGGCTGGATCCTCACCTCGGGAGGCCAGTACCGCAACAACGCCACGGAGTTCCCGGACCAGGCCTGGACGGGCACGTTCGCGTGGGTGCCGCACTGGATCCAGAACCTCTGGCACTACCACGAGCAGATGTACAACTATTCGATCACGCTGCGCGCGACGCATCCGTACCAGGCGAATCCGCTGACCTGGCTGCTGATGCAGCGCCCGACCAGCATGTACTTCGTCGACCAGGCGCAGGGGGTCGACGGCTGCACGCTCGCGCGCTGCGATGAGGCGATCACGTCGGTCGCGAATCCGCTGATCTGGTACGCCGGCGTCGCGGCCCTGCTCTACCTGGTCTACCGCCTCGCGCGCTATCGCGAGTGGACCAGCGGCTTCATCCTGATGGGCATGGTCGCGGGCTACCTGCCGTGGCTGATGTACCTGAACCGCACGGTGTTCCAGTTCTACTGCGTGATCTTCGAGCCGTACATGATGTTGGCGCTGGCGTTCACGGCCTGGCGGATCCTCGGCTCGCGCACGGATGAGCGGCGCCGGCGATCCCGCGGCCTGGTGATCGTCGGGGTGTTCGTTGTGCTCGCCGTGGCGATCACCGCGTACTTCTATCCGCTGTGGACCGGCCAGCAGACCTCCTTCGCGTTCTGGCAGGCGCACATGTGGTTGCCTTCGTGGGTGTAGCCCGGCTGCCCGGCGTCGGGGTGGCCGCGGCCGCCGCGGTGCTGGCGTTCGTGCTGCACCTCCTGCTGCCCGCGGTACCGATGTTGACGGCGTCCGTGGCGCTGGGGATCCTGGTCGCCCAGCTCCCGGCGGTGCGCGTCTTCGTGACCGGGCCGCTCGCTCCCGGTCTCAAGTTCGCCTCGCGCACGCTGATGCGGGCGGGCATCGTGCTGCTGGGCCTCAAGCTGTCGCTGATCGACATCGCGGCGCTGGGCTGGCTCGCGATCCTGCTGGTCGTGCTGCTGGTGCTCGCGACGTTCGGCTTCACCTACGGCCTCGGGCGGTTGCTCAAGCTGCCGGGACAGGAGCCGCTGCTGATCGCGACGGGCTTCTCGATCTGCGGCGCCTCCGCGATCGGGGCGATGGCCGGGGTGACCAAGGCGTCGGAGAAGGAGCAGTCGACGCCGGTCGCGCTGGTGACCCTCTGCGGCACGCTCGCGATCGCCGTGCTGCCGGTGCTGTGGCATCCGCTGGGTCTCTCGGACGTGCAGTTCGGGCACTGGGTCGGCGCCTCCGTGCACGACGTGGGTCAGGTGGTCGCGACGGCGCAGATCGCCGGCGCCTCGGCGTTGGCGATCGCCGTGGTCGTGAAGCTGACCCGGGTGCTGATGCTCGCGCCGATCGTCGCGATCGCCGCCGGCGTCGAGCGCCGGCGCGGTGCGGCGGGCGGCACCCGGCCCGCGATCGTGCCGCTCTTCGTGGCGGGCTTCCTCGCCGCTGTGCTGCTGCGGACGTTCGTCCCGCTGCCGGAGGTGGTGCTGGCTTCGGCGGATGCGGCGCAGACCTGGCTGCTCGCGGTCGCGCTGTTCGGCCTCGGCACGGCCGTGCGCCTGGGCCCGCTGCTGCGCACCGGCTGGCGCGCCCTGGTGGTGGCGCTGGGCTCGTGGGCGTTCATCGCGGCGCTCGCGCTGGGCGCGGTGTGGGCGTCCTGACGCCCTCCCCCTCCCTCCCGCGAGATGCCTCTTTCGTACGCTTCTGGCGGCGTGTCGCGTACAGAAGTGGCATCTCGCGGGGTTTAAGTGCTAGTGCGCCAGCTTCAGGCCCACCACGCAGGCCACGATGCCGAGGATGAGCAGCAGCTTGACCAGGCTGACGCCCTCGCCGCCGAAGAACATCGCCCAGCCGACGGTGAGCGCGGCGCCGATGCCGACCCAGACGGCGTACGCGGTGCCCGTCGCGATGTCGCGCATCGCGAAGGAGAGACCGGCCATGCTGGCGATCAGTGCGGCCGCGAACACCAGCGTCGGCGCGAGCTTGGTGAAGTTCTGCGAGCGGCCGAGCGCGGTGGCCCAGACGGCCTCGAGGATTCCGGATGCGATGAGGGCGATCCAGGCGATCATGATGACTCCTTACGAGTCAGTCTTGTCGCGCTGCCGGGTACTGCTCCCTCGTCCGGCCGGACGCGTTGCGCATCCGTCTGACGACTCTCTCACCCGAAGCTGGGCAACGCTGGAACAGCGACCCCTGCGAGATGCCACTTCTGCACGGATTCGTCGGCGTGTCGCGTACACAAGAGGCATCTCGCGGGGAGCGGGTGCGGCGTATTACGGAGCGTTGCGTCACAGAGCGACGAGTGTCGGATGTGGGCGGTAACGTCGCAGCCATGGCAGATCGCGAGTACGGCTTCAAGACGCGTGCAATCCACGCGGGCAACATCCCCGACCCGGTGACGGGAGCGCGGGCGCTGCCCATCTATCAGACCAGCGCCTTCGTCTTCGACGACACCGCGGATGCCGCGGCCCGCTTCGCGCTGCAGAAGTACGGCAACATCTACTCCCGCCTCGCCAACCCCACGGTCGCCTCGTTCGAGGAGCGGGTCGCCAGCCTCGAGGGCGGACTCGGCGCGGTCGCCACCGCCTCCGGCTTGTCAGCGCAGTTCATCACCTTCTCCGCGCTGGTCGGCGCGGGCGATCACGTCGTCTCCTCCGCCAACCTCTACGGCGGATCGATCACCCAGCTCGACGTCACGCTGCGCCGCTTCGGCGTCGACACCACCTTCGTCTCCTCCTCCGACCCAGCCGACTACGCCGCCGCGATCACCGAGAAGACCAAGTTCGTCTTCGCCGAGACCATCGCGAACCCCTCCGGCGAGATCGCCGACATCGAGGGTCTCGCTGCCGTCGCGCATGCCGCGGGCATCCCGCTGATCATCGACTCCACCATCGCGACGCCGTACCTGCTGCGCCCGATCGAGTGGGGCGCCGACATCGTGATCCACTCGGCCACCAAGTTCCTCGGCGGCCACGGCACCACCCTCGGCGGCGTCGTCGTCGAGTCGGGCCGCTTCCACTACTCGCACGAGAAATTCCCGCTGCTGCACGACGCGGTCGCCAGCTACGGCGGCCTGAGCTGGGACGGCAACTTCGGCGAGTACGGCTTCCTCACCCGCCTGCGCGCCGAGCAGCTGCGCGACATCGGGCCCGTGCTGGCCCCGCACTCCGCGTTCCTGCTCGCTCAGGGCGTCGAGACGCTGCCCTATCGGATCCAGGCGCACGTGGACAATGCGCGCAAGGTCGCGGAGTGGCTCGATGCCGACCCGCGGATCGAGGCGGTGAACTGGGCGGGCCTGCCCGCGCATCCGCACTACGAGCGCGCGCAGAAGTACCTGCCCAAGGGGCCGGGTTCGGTGTTCTCGTTCGTGGTCAAGGGCGGCCGTGCCGTGGGCCAGAAGCTGATCGAGTCGGTCGACCTCGCGTCGCACCTGGCCAACATCGGCGACGCCAAGACCCTGATCATCCACCCCGCCTCCACCACGCACGCGCAGCTCACCGAGCAGCAGCTGCGCGACGCCGGCGTGCTGCCCGGAGTCGTACGCCTCTCCGTGGGCATCGAGGATGCGGACGACATCATCTACGATCTCGACCAGGCGCTCACGAAGGCCGTGGCCGACGGTGTCCCCGCGGCACCGACCGCATTGCCCGCCGACGCCGGATCCGCGCCCCTCACCACTCCGACCGTGGAGGTCTGACCATGAGCACCGCAATCGCAGAGACCGAGACCGAGACCGTTCAGCTCTCCAACGGGCTGAGCTGCTCCGTGCCGACGAATTCGCCGCTGGCCAAGCTGCTGAAGTCGCAGCGCACCTGGGTCGGGCCGGATGCGAAGGAGCGCCTGAACATCCTGCGCACGGCCAAGACCGTCGCGATCGTGGGGGCCTCGCCGAACCCGGCGCGCTCCTCCTACTTCGTCGCGACGTACCTGCAGCAGTCCAGCGACTACGAGCTGTACTTCGTGAACCCGTTCGCGGAGGAGATCCTCGGCCAGCCGGTCTACAAGACCCTCGCGGATCTGCCGGTCGTGCCCGACATCGTAGACGTGTTCCGCAAGGGCAGCGACATCCCGAGCGTGATCGACGACGTCGTCGCGATCGGCGCGAAGACCGTGTGGGTGCAGCTGGGCATCTGGAACCAGGAGGCCGCCGAGTACGGCGAGTCGAAGGGCCTCACCGTGGTGATGGACCGCTGCATCAAGGTCGAGCACGCCCGCTTCCACGGCGGCCTGCACCTGCTCGGCTTCGACACCGGCCAGATCACGGCGCGCAAGACGATCCGCTAGCTCGAAAGGGTTGTCACTTTGTCGGTGAGTAGCCGACAAAGTGACAACCCTTTCTCGCGTCAGGGGGTCGTGGAGAAGATCACGTCGTCGTAGTCGAAGGACGGGCTGATCTGCAGCACGATGTCGGCGGGGTCCGCGACCGAGAAACCCTGCAGCCAGGTGGCGGTACCGCCCGGCAGGATCGTGGTGCTGGGCGGGGTACCGATGTCGCCGGCCGCGTTGCCGCTGTCGTAGATGTCGGTCGCCGCGACGCCCGCCGAGCTCGCCGTGGCGTAGACGCTCGGCTCGAGATTCTCGGTGCTGCCGTTGGTGATGGTCATCGTGACCAGCACCTGATTCGCCTGGTCGGCGCCGAACGCGGTGTCGGTCGGCGTGAACGCCGTGGCCGCGGACACGGAGATGGTCACGTCGTTGTCGTACGCGATCGTCTCACCGAACGCCGCATCCGCTCCCCCGGCCGGCGCCTCCTCGCCGAGGCCGTCGCTGGACTCGTCGCTCGGAACGTCGCTCGGCACCGTGGCCTCCTGCGAGGCCTCTGCCTCCGCCGAGGCGATCGCGTCCGAAACGCTGCTGGCGATGCCCGCGGTGTAGACGATCGCGAGCACGACCGAGACGATCAGGGCGATCGCGCTGACGATGGTGCCCGCGATCGCCAGGCCCTTGGCGCGGCCTTTGAGTATCAGGGCGATGATGCCGAGCACCAGGCCGACGAAGGCGAGGAATCCCGTGGCGTAGTTGACGAACGGGATGAACGACCCCAGCAAGGCGATGCCGCCGCAGATCAACGCGGCGAGGCCGAGTCCGTTGAAGCGACGGGCACCCGGTGCGGGCGGGCCGCCGTACGGCGATCCGGGTGACGCGTAATTCTGGCCAGCGCCGGGCGCGGCGGGCGATCCGTACGGTGGCGGGATGGGCGGCTGAGACGGCTCTGTCATAGTCGGATTCTGGCCCGCCGATGCATCGCTCGGCAATGGGGGTGCACCCTGATCCGCACGTGATCCGCACGTGATCCGCACGTGACCCGCACCTCACCCGCCCTCACCCCCGCTCACCCCCGCTCAGCCGACCGCGTCGAAGATCAGCGGCAGCCGCCCCCACGTCGCATCGCCGAAGTAGCAGATCACGGCGACGTCGTCCGGATCCGCCACCGAGAGCGCCGCGCGCCAGGAGTACGTGGCGCCGGCCGCGACGGAGGTGAGGTCGGGCAGCATGTCGGTGTATTGCGGATCGACGCTGGTCATGATGCCGACGTCCGCTCCGGCCGATTGGCCGCCGACCACCGGCGTGATCGGCAGCACCGCGGACGTGGAGTTCTCGATGGTCACTCGGAAGAGCACCTGCGAGGCGAGATCGCCGCCGAGCCAGGTGCTGTCGAGCGGGAACCACTCCGGGTCGGAGACGGTCATGATCACGCCGGGCAGCACCTCCGTCGGGGTGTCGAACCGGTGCGCCGGCACGGCCACCCGTTCGCCCGCGCTCTCCCCCTCCATCGTCCAGGGGCTCTCCTCCGCGGCTGTTGTGGCGGTCGGTGACGACTTCGGGGTTGCCGTCGCCGCGTCCGTCGCCCCGCGTCCGTCGGCCACCGAGCCGATCCCGATTCCGATCGTGACGGCGAGGGCGATCGCGGCGGCGCCGGCGATCCACACGCCGACGCGGCGGCGCGACGGCGCGGGCGGCACCGCAGCGGGCGGCACCGCAGCGGACGGCACCGAGCCTGGCAGCACCGGCGCCGCCTCGGCCACCGTGCTCGCCAGAGGCGGCGGATACGACACGAGCGGCGCGGCCGGAGCCTCACGCGGTCGAGTGCCTGCGTCATCGAATTCGTTCTCGTTCATGATGTCCTCTCCCCAAATCGGCCCGCCTTCCGGGCCCGGTTGGCACACGCTAACGACGGCGGCGCCCCGAGCACAACGCGATATATCTCGACTTGGCGCACAATGATCACGCCGTGTCGCACCCTGGGCGCGGCAGTAGCATCGCTGGGTGACCGCGCTCGAGAATCCGCGCCCCGGGCCTCGGCTGCGGGTGCTCGGCGGCGTGCGGATCGACGGCGACGAACTCGGCTCGCGCGCGGCGCTCCTGCTCGTCGCGCTGGCCCTGCACGGGCGCACGGTCTCGGCCGACGCCCTCATCGATGCCGTCTGGGTGGATGAGCCGCCACGGAACGCGAAGGCGGCGCTGCAGACCATGGTCTCGCGACTGCGCGGCAGCGCCGGGGCCGAGCTGATCCGGTCGGCGAGCGGCGGCTACGCTCTCGCGCTCGAGCGGGACGAGGTCGACCTCTGGGCGGTCGCCGACGCGGCGAGCGCCGCCACCACCCTCCTGAGCGCCGATCCGGGCGCGGCCCTACGGATGGCGGACGACGCCCTGGGCGTGTGGATCGCGGAGTCCACCGGTGCCGCGCATCCGCTCCGGCACGAAATCGAGCAGGAAGGCGCACTGCTTCGCTCCCGGCTCGTCACGATTCGCGCGGAGGCCCTGCTCACGCTCGGACGATTCGCGGAGGCGGTCGAGCCGGCCACAACGACGGCCGACGCCGCCCCACTGGACGAGCCGGCCCAGCTGCGCTTGATGCGCGCGCTCACCGGCGCCGGGCGCACGCCGGACGCCCTCGCCGTCTTCGCCCGGCTGCGGGAGCGGATGCGGGACGCGCTGGGCGTCTCACCCTCACGCGAGCTCGTAGCGGCGAACGCCGCACTCCTGCGCGACGAGCCGGAGACGCCACGCCGTCGGCTGCGGGTCGGCATCCGCTCCTCCCCCAATGCGCTGCTCGGACGAGACGACGACATCGAGCGGATCGAGGCGCTGCTGCAGCGCTCGCGCGTGGTGACCGTGCTCGGACCCGGCGGGCTGGGCAAGACCCGACTCGCCCAGGAGATCGCCGGACGCTCCTCCGCTCCCGCCGTGGTGGTCGTCGAACTGGCCAGCATCCGTGACGCCGACGACGTCCTGCTCGCCTTCGCGACGGCTCTCGGACTGTACGAGGCTGCCGCGCCTCGTCGCCTCGGCGAGCGCCCGCACATCCCCTCGGTACGCGCCCGGGTGCTCGCCGCCCTCGGCGAGAACGAGACGCTCCTGGTCGTGGACAACTGCGAACACCTCGTCGACGCAGTGGCCGAATGGGTCGCCGCCATCGTGTCGGCAGCGCCGAACGTCCGGGTGCTCGCCACCAGCCGCTCACCGCTCGAGATCGGCGCGGAGAGCGTGTACGCGCTCGACCCGCTCCCGAGCGCCGACGAGGCGAGCCCGGCGGTGCGGCTCTTCGTGCAGCGCGCCCGTGCGGCCCGGCCGGGCGCGCAGTTGCCGACGGCGAGCATCCAACGGCTCTGCGCACACCTCGACGGGCTGCCGCTGGCGATCGAACTCGCGGCGGCGCGGGTGCGTTCGATGAGCGTCGAGGAGATCGAGCGGCGGTTGTCGAACCGGTTCGCGCTGCTCTCGGGCGGAGACCGCTCGGCGCCGGAACGCCACCGCACCCTCTTCGCGGTGATCGACTGGAGCTGGAACCTGCTCAGCGATGCCGAGCGGCGGGTGCTGCGCCGGCTGTCACGATTCAGCGACGGCTTCGGCTCAGCCGCGGCGGCCGCGGTCGCAGCGGACGGCGACGCCGAGATCGGCGCGGAACTCGAGGCGCTGGCGAACCAGTCGCTGATCACGGCGACGGATGCCGGCGACGGCGCGATCCGATTCCGGATGCTGGAGACGGTACGCGAATTCGGCGAGATGGCTCTGGTCGATGCGGGCGACGACATCGACGTGCGCGGGCGGATGTGGGCCTGGGCCCGCGGTTTCGCGCTGGAGCAGCTCGGTCGGATGGACGGCGCCGAGCAGGTGGCCAGCTACCGCGAGGTCGCTCTCGAACTCGACAACCTGGTCACGATCGTCCGCGACGCGATCGATGCAGTCGAATCCGCGGATCCGGCGCCGCGCGCCCAGGAGACGGTCGCGGTCGTCGCCGCGCTGCTGACGGTGTTCTGGACGATCCGCAGCGCGCACAGCGAGGTGATCGACTTCGCCCCGCGGGTGGTCAGGGCGCTGCGCGGCTACGACCCGGACGCCGACGCCGTGGCGCCGACGGCCTTTCTGCTCGCGCTCAGCGGTACCACCCTCCTGCTCGCCCAGCAGCGCGCGGCTTTCCCGGCGATCAGCGCGCTGCGGCACCTCGTCGCGCGCCACACGATCCCGCAGCGCCGTACGGCGGTAATCGCGGCTCTGGTGGTGCGGGTGGATCGGCCGGAGGAGGTGTTGCCGCTGCTGCACGCCGCGCGGACGGATCGGGACCCGGCGACCGCGACCTGGGCGTATCTGCTCTGCGCCCAATTCGCCGAGAACGAGGGGCGCGCGGCCGACGCGCTGGCCGACTCGAAACGCGCCTACGAGATCGCGTCGCGACGCGGCGACACCTGGTCGATCGCGACGGCCGCGACCAACATCGCCCAGCTGTACGGGCAGAGCGGTCGGCCGCTGCAGGCGCTGCCGTGGCTGGAGCGCGGACGCGAAGGAATGGTCGCGCTGCAGGCCGACAACGACGTGCAGCAGCAGGAGTGGACGGAGGCGTCCATCCTGATCGGGATCGACGACGACCGCGCGAGCGCGCTGTTCAGCGCGTTCGTGTCGCGGGCGGCGGATGCGTACGAGCAGCCGCCGATGGCGAACGGCTACGCCGGTCTCGCCGAGGTCGCGGCGCACCGCGGCGACCTCGAGGAGTGCGCGCTGCTCTACCTCCGGGCCGAAGCCTCCGACCGTCAGCCGAGCCGACTCTCCTCGCCGTGGCGGCGGCTGCTCGGTGCGGCGATGATCGCGCGGCACGTGCTCGACGGCCTGTTCGAGGCGGATCACGCCGCTCGGATCGCGCGCTCGCTGCGCGCGCGGGTGATCGCGGCGCACCGCATCCGCCCCGACTTCTTCGACAGCCCGGTGTACGGCACCGCCGTGTTCGGCGTCGGGCTCTGGCTGAGCGCCCGACCCGACGACGCCGCGCTGAGCCTGCGGCTGATCGCCGTCGCGATCGCCATGCACGCGCGCCAGGACTCCCCCGCGCTGCGACACGACGCGCACCGAGCCCGGCTGGTCGGGCTGTACGGAGCGGAGGCGCTCGACGCGGCGATCGCGGCCGCGCTGGCGCTGTCGCCGCAGCAGCGCACGGCGCACGCGCTGGCGCTGCTGGCGGATCCGGTGCTCCGGGTGCCGTCGATCCGCTGAGCGGCGATTCTCTGACGGCAGCATCACCGCACAAGGGTTGTCACTTCGTCGGTGATCGACCGACGAAGTGGCAACCCTTCTGCTCACGCCCGGCGCATGTAGGCGCGGACCGTGAGCGGGGCGAAGACCGCGACGATCACGGCGGCGCCCAGGAGGGCGAGCCACGCATCCGCCCCGAAGGTGCCGGCGTTGGTGAGCTTGCGCACGGCGGTGACCAGGTGCGACACCGGATTGAGGTTCACGAAGGTCTGCAGCCAGTCGGGCATGGTGTCCACCGGCACGAACGCGTTCGACAGGAACGTCAGCGGGAACAGGATGAGCATCGAGACGCCCTGCACGCTCGAAGCCGAGCGGGCCAGCACGCCGAACAGCGCGAAGATCCAGCTGATCGCCCAGGCGCAGACGATCACCAGCAGGGCCGCGATCAACACGCCGCCGATGCCGGCCTCGGGTCGAAAGCCCATGATGAAGCCCATCACGAAGGTGAGCGTGGTGGCGATCGCGTAGCGGACCGTGTCAGCCAGCAATGCGCCGGCGAGCGGAGCGATCCGCGCGATCGGCAACGACTTGAAGCGGTCGAACACGCCCTTGTCCATGTCCTCGCGCAGCTGCACGCCGGTCACGACGGAGGTGCCGATCACGGTCTGCACCAGGATGCCGGGGATGATGACGGGCAGGTAGCTCGCCACATCGCCCGAGATCGCGCCGCCGAAGATGTAGGTGAACATCAGGGTGAAGATGATCGGCTGCAGCGTCACGTCGAAGAGCTGCTCGGGGGTGCGGCGGATCTTGAGCAGGCCGCGGTAGGCCATGCTCAGCGAGTTCGCGACGATCTGCGCGAGCGGAACGTGGTTCTTGAGTTCCCGGGTGCGCCCGGGCTGGATGGTCAGAGTGCTCATGCGAGCACCTCCTCTGGAGTGGATTCGGACGCGGTCGCGTCGTGGCCGGTGAGCGTGAGGAAGACCTCGTCGAGCGACGGCTTCTGCACCGACACCTCGGCCAGGGCGATCTCCGCCGAGCGCAGCGCGATCAGCAGGTCGGTGACCAGGTCGGGGTCGGCGAGGGGCGCGGTGATGCGCTGCGCCTCCGGAGAGACGGCGGAATCGCTGCCGAGGGTGCGCCGGATCAGACCCCGCGCCTCCTCGACGCGGGACGCATCCTTCAGCCGCAACTGCAGCGAACTGCTGCCGACCGACGCCTTGAGTTCATCCGCGGTGCCCTCGGCGACGACGCGGCCGGTGTCGATCACGGCGATGCGGTCGGCCAGCTGGTCGGCCTCGTCGAGGTACTGCGTGGTGAGCACAACGGTGGATCCGGTACTGACCAGCTCGCGGATGGTGTCCCACATCTGCGCGCGGGTGCGCGGGTCCAGGCCCGTGGTCGGCTCGTCGAGGAAGATCAGCGGCGGCTGCGCGATCAGGCTCGCCGCGAGGTCGAGCCGGCGGCGCATCCCGCCGGAGAAGTTCTTCAGCGGGCGCTTCGCGGCGGCGGTCAGCCCGAAGGATTCGAGCAGCTCGGTCGACTTCGCCTTGGCCGCGGCGCGGCTCAGGCCGTGCAGCCGCGAGAACAGCACCAGGTTCTCGGTGGCCGAGAGCGTCTCGTCGACCGAGGCGTACTGGCCGGTGACGCCGATCAGCTGGCGCACCACCTGGGCCTCGCGGACGACGTCGTGGCCGAAGACGCGGCCTTCGCCGCCGTCGGGCTTGAGCAGGGTGGCGAGCATGCGGATGGTGGTGGTCTTGCCGGCGCCGTTGGGGCCGAGCACGCCGTAGACGGTGCCGGTGCGCACGAGCAGGTCGACGCCGTCGACCGCGCGGTTGTCGCCGAAGGTCTTGACGAGCCCGCGGGCCTCGACGGCCCACTCGGAATCGTGGACGGGCATGGGAGTCCTTTCGTGACGGATGCCGGCGGATTCGCCGACGGGTTCCACGATGCGGGGTGGCACTTACACGGCACTGTCGCGGCGCTTGCGTGCGCTCACCGGCGCCGGTTCTGTCCCGAGCCTGTCCCGAGCCTGATGACAGCAACGACCCTTCGTCCAGGCAGAAGGAACGTCGGCGGCACACCTGAGTAACAGCTGAGAAACAACTCATCCCTAGGGTTTCGATTGCTCATGGGTTCCTCGTGCGTGAGCGTCCGCTTCCCCGACCCGAACAGAGAGCCCTTCCGCCATGGACACCATCCCGTCGAACCCCTCCCGCCGCAGCGTCGTCGGCGCCGCCGCCTGGGCCGCCCCCGCCGTTGCCGTCGCACTGGCCGCGCCGACCGCGAGCGCATCCGGCTCCGAGCCTGACGTCATCCTCGACTCGTACTTCGAGATCCTCACCGGCGGCACTCCCGTGCGCGTCAACTGGAAGTACGGGATCCGTGTCGGGGTCACGAACAGCGGCCCGCTGCCGTACACCGGCGGATTCACGCTCGAGCTCTCGCTCACCGCGGACCCGACCGTGGTGTGCATCGGCGGCCTCGCGGGCGCGCTCGATCCGGCGTCGACCCCCGGCTGGACCTTTCCCACCACGGCCGCGCCGTTCTCGACACTCAGCTACACCTTCTCCGGCACCGTGCCCGCCAACGGCGGCACGGTCGAGGCGATCATCACCGCCGCGTACGGCGTCATCGCCTTCTCCGCGCCCGATCTGACCGCGCTGCCCTACAGCACGGGCACCTCCGAGATGGTCCTGACGCCCGACCCGCTGTACTCCTCCGTCAACCTCGCCCAGGGCGTCACCTACAACCCCTGACCCTTCGGCCCGTGCCCCTGGGGCGCGTTCCTCCTTGCGCGAAAAGTTGCAGCCCCGGGCGCACCAGGGCTGCAACTTTTCGCTCGGCTCAGGGTCAGTTGCCCTTGACGTTGACCAGCTGGCGCAGGGTGTGCCGGATCTCGACGAGGTCGGCGGCGTCAGCCATCACGCGGTCGATCGGCTTATAGGCCGCCGGGATCTCGTCGATGAACGCGTCCGTGTCGCGATACTCGATGCCGACCATCGCGGCGCGCAGGTCCTCGTGCGAGAAGGTGCGCCGCGCGGCCGAGCGCGAGTACTCCCGACCAGCACCGTGCGGCGACGAGTTCAACGACGGTGCGTTGCCCTTGCCCACCACCACGTAGGAGGCGGTGCCCATCGAACCCGGGATCAACCCCGGCCGTCCGGCGTCGGCCTTGATCGCACCCTTCCGGCTCAGCCAGACGGCCTTGCCCCAGTGCACCTCCTTCTCGGTGAAGTTGTGGTGGCAGTTGATCCGCTCCAGCTCCTCGACACGCGTGCCGATCCACTCGGTGACCTGGCGGGCGACCCGGTCCATCATCTCCTCACGGTTGAGCAGCGCGAAGTGCTGCGCCCACCGCAGTTCGGCGATGTAGCGGTCGAACTCCGGCGTCTTCTCCACGAGGTAGGCCAGGTCGGGGTCGGGCAGCACGATCCAGTTCTTCTCGCAGTACTTCTGCGCGGCCGTGATGTGCGCGCCCGCGATCCGGTTGCCGACGCCCCGGGAGCCGGAGTGCAGGAACAGCCAGATCGCGTCGTCCTCGTCGGCCGACACCTCGATGAAGTGGTTGCCGCTGCCGAGGGTGCCGAGCTGGTTCGCCCAGCCCTTCACGTACCGCGCCGGGTCGAAGCCCGCGGCGTCCGCCAGCTCGGTGAGCTCCGCGATCCGCGGCTCGGCCGTCGCCACGATCTTCTTGTTGTAGGCGCCGGCCGAGAGCGGGATGGCGCGCTCGATCTGCATCCGCAGTTCGGCGAGGTCGCGACCGGCGAGGTCGGCCGTGCTGAACTGCGTCCGCACCGCGATCATGCCGCAGCCGATGTCGACGCCGACGGCCGCGGGGATGATCGCCCCGAGGGTCGGGATGACGGACCCGACGGTGGCGCCGCGCCCGAGGTGGGCGTCCGGCATCAGCGCGAGGTGGGGGAAGATGAACGGCATCTCGCTGGCCGTGCGGGCCTGCTCCCGGGCGTTGTCGTCCAGGATGCTGGCCCATGACAGGAGCCGCTTGGTGATGGTCTCCATGGTTTCTCGTTTCTCGTGAAGAGGGGGTGACGCGTTCGGGACGGCGGGTTGCCGCTGAGAGCCGAACGCTCATCCGCCCCGCTGCAGCGAAGGGAGAAACGACGAAACCCCGAACCTGTGACGATCCGGGGTGGGGAAGGTGCGTGCCTTCTTAGCTCCGGACGTCGACGAGCTGATCGCGCTGCTCGTAGCGCTTCATGGGGAAGCGTTCGGGCGCGACGGGGAGCCGGTGCAGGTTCAACGTGCTGGACATGGTGGCTCCTCTCCGGCGTCGGGGTGTTCTGGTCGCGCTCCGGTGGCGCGCCCGGGGTGACGTTACCCTCCCGGGCGTGTCGCGCGCAAGACGGCCACCCTTCTGGCGAAAAGTTGCAGCCCTGGGCCGGCGAGGGCTGCAACTTTTCGCGAGGGGAAGGGCGGTGGCCGAGCGTAGAGTCAGGAAGATGAGTGCGTATGTGTCGGCGTTCGACCTGTTCAGCGTTGGGATCGGGCCTTCCAGCTCGCATACGGTCGGCCCGATGAATGCGGCGCGAGCCTTCGCGCAGCAGCTGGCGGACGACGGACTGATCGATCGGGTCGCGCAGGTCAGCTGCACGCTCTACGGCTCGCTCGGCGCGACCGGCATCGGGCACGGCACGCCCGACGCCGTGGTGGCGGGGCTCGCCGGGCTCGACCCGGCGGATTGCGATCCCGCGGCCGTGCGCGGCGCCTGGTCCGAGCTCGGACCGGAGTCGCGCATCCGGCTCGCCGGGGTGCACGAGATCCGGATGCGCCGCGACGACATCGCCTTCGAGCCGCGCACGCGCCTGCCCGAGCATCCGAACGCGCTCACCTTCAGCGTCTGGCTGGGCGAGGACCCGCTGCCCGCGATCGAGCAGAGCTACTACTCGATCGGTGGCGGCTTCATCCGCAAGGCCGGGCACCGGGCGGAGCTGGCGTCGCTCGCCGCGCATCCGTATCCGTTCGACACCGCCGTCGAGCTGTTGCAGCTCTGCCGCGAATCGGGGCTACGGATCGACGAACTCGCCAGCGCCAACGAGCACGCGCTGCACGGCGACGACGTGGATGCGCGACTCGACCTGATCTGGGACGCGATGGCCGCCTGCGTCGAACACGGTCTGGCCACCGAGGGGGTGCTGCCCGGCGGACTGGGCGTTCAGCGGCGGGCGCCGCGGATGCGCGCGCACCTGGACGCGATCGAGAGCGACCCGACGGATCCGGCCCGCGCGACCGCGATCGAGTGGCTGCACGCCTTCGCCCTCGCGGTGAACGAGGAGAACGCGAGCGGTGGCCGCGTCGTGACGGCGCCGACCAACGGGGCCGCGGGCATCGTGCCGGCGGTGGCGCACTACTACCTCCGCTTCGTGCGCGGGGCGGATCGGGAGGGCATCCGTCGCTACCTGCTCACGGCGACGGCGATCGGCTCGTTGTTCAAGACGAACGCTTCGATCTCCGGCGCGGAGGCGGGTTGCCAGGGCGAGGTCGGCACGGCCTGTGCGATGGCGGCCGGAGCGCTGTGCGCCGCGCTCGGCGGCACCCCGGGCCAGGTGGAGAACGCGGCCGAGATCGCGATGGAGCACCACCTCGGGCTGACCTGCGATCCGGTCGGCGGACTGGTGCAGATCCCGTGCATCGAGCGCAACGCGATCGCCTCCTCCACCGCCGTCAGCGCTGCCCGTCTCGCGCTGCACGGCGACGGCGCGCACGTCGTCTCGCTGGACACCGTGATCGAGACCATGCGCCAGACGGGCATCGACATGAGCTCGAAGTACAAGGAGACCAGCGAGGGCGGCCTCGCCGTCAACGTCATCGAGTGCTGACCTCTGCGAGGGACCCGCGGAGCGCGCGTCGGACCCGCGGACCGCGGCGCCCTCGCGCGCTCGCGGGGTCCCTCGCAGGATGACGGGGCGTTACGTCTGGGCGAGGGGACGCGCGAGGGGATGGTTAGCGTGGTGGCATGACGTACCTCGCCTCGCCCGTTGTGTCGACGCAGTGGCTCGCCGACCATCTCGGCAGCGACGACCTCGTTGTGCTCGATGCCAGCGTGCTGCTGGTGCGCGGATTCGACGGGCGGATGAGCTACCTCACCGGGGAGGACCAGTTCCTGGTCGACGGCCACGTGCCGGGCGCGGTGTTCGCGGACGTGCTCGAGCACCTCTCCGACCCGGACGGTCGCTACCCGTTCACCCGTCCGAGCCGGTCGGCGTTCGAGGCCGCCCTGTCGGAGCTGGGGGTCGATGCCGACAGCACGGTGGTCGTCTACGACTCGGGAGTCGGCCAGTGGGCGGCACGGGTGTGGTGGTTGCTGCGCGGCTTCGGCTTCGATGCGGCCGCGGTGCTCGACGGCGGCATGAGCGCGTGGCGCACGGAGGAGCGCCCGGTCGAGGTGGGACACGTTCCGCCGCGGGCGGATCGACGCTTCGTGGCCGGATCCGAGCGAGCGCGGTTGTGGGCGGATCGCGCCGAGGTGGAGCGGATCGTGAGCGGTACGGCGCCCGGCGCACTGGTCTGCGCGGCGCCCGCGAAGGAGTTCACCGGCGAGAGCTCGCAACGAGCCCGAGCCGGCCACATTCCCGGATCGATCGGGGTTCCGGCTGCGCGGCTGGTGGATCGGCAGACGAACACCCTGCTGCCGCCGGAGCGACTGCGGGAGCTCTTCACCGATGTGCTCGACGCGCCACGCATCGTGCTCTACTGCGGCGGCGGGATCGCGGCGGCGGCGGACGCGCTCGTGCTCACCCTGCTCGGGGCGCGCGATGTGGCGGTGTACGACGGCTCGCTGGCCGAATGGGCGGACGACCCGGCACTGCCGCTGGTGGTCACGGTCTGAACCCGTACAGGATGGCGGGTGAGAGGAGAGGCCACCCCAAGATGACGCGATCAGATCCGCGTGATTGCGCGGATGTCGACACGATCGGAGCGGGTGGCCTTTCGGTTCGCCCGTCATCGTGGACGGCTCAGCCGAAGACGTCCTCCGGCAGCACCGCCGTTGGCAACGCGCAGACGAAGTCCTGGCAGGCGTAGACGGTCGTGGTGCCGCTGTGGGCGCCGCGTCCGTCGAACAGCTCGAAGCCGGCGGCGGCGAAGTCGCGCGCCTCGTCCGGGGTGACGATCGCCACCACCGAACGCTCGCTCGAGCGCGCGCGGGTCCGGAGCCGTACGGCGTCCGGAGCGACCACCACGAGCTGTGCAACCGGTCGCGCCAGTCGGCCGGCCAGCGCCAGCACCGAACCGAAGCCGAGCGGATGCTGCAGCGCGTCGACCGCGCGCACAACGGATTCGGCCGCGGCCCGATATCGCCGTTCCCCCGTCAGCAGGAAGAGCGTCTCGGCCGCGTGCCCGAGCGCCGAGGCGCCGGAGGGGTAGGCGCCTTCGGACGGATCGCTGGACAGCAGCAGCCCGCGTGCGCTCAACGTCGGGTCACCGCCGCCGGGCACCCCGAACGGTTCGCCCGCCGCCCGCGCCCCGTCGACCAGCTGCCGCGCGGCGGTCGCGTAGCCGGCCGCACCGGTCGCGAGCGCGAGGTCGAGCAGTCCGCCGGCCAGCATCCCGATGTCCTCGAGCGCGGGCCGAGCCGTCGAGGCGACGCCGCTCAGCGACGCGCGCACCACGACCTCGCCGCCGTCGATGTGCGTCGCCAGCAGGTAGTCGGCCGCGGCTCGGGCCGCGTCGATCCGCCCGGCGCGAGCGAGAGCCCCGATCGCGAGGCCGTTCCAGCCGGTGAGTACCTTCTCGTCGAGGGCCGGCGGCGCACCGCGGTCCTCCAGCGGAACGCGGAAGTAGCCGCCCTCGACACGTCGGCCGTCGATCTCGCTCTCCGAGTCCTGCGCGGCGGCGAATCCACCGCTGGGCGAGCGCAGCGTCGAGAGAAGGAAGCCCGCGATGCCGTCGGCCGTGGCGGACTCGCCCAGGGTCACGGCGACATCGAGCAGCTGCGCGTTGTCGTACAGCATCCGTTCGTAGTGCGGCTCGGACCAGTCGCGCCGGGTGGCGTAGCGGAAGATGCCGCCGTCGTCGTCGCGCAGAGGCGACGCAGCGATCGCGCGCAGGGTGCGTCGGGCGAGGTCGCGACCGGATGCCCGGCTCGCGAGGAACCCGAGCACCGGAGCGACGGGGAACTTCGGCGCGCCGCCGAATCCGCCGTACTCCGGATCCTCCAGCGCGGCCAGGGCCGCCACGGCGGCATCGAGTTCGGCGTCGCCGGGCAGACCCGCCATAGCCCGAGCACCGCTGGAGCGCACCGCGGCCGCCACGGCACCGGCGGTCTCGAGCACCTGCTCGTGCCGATCCGTCCACGCCTCCGACACCGCGGCGAGCACATCACGCAACGCGGGCACGCCCGACACCGCGACGGGCGGGAAGTAGGTGCCGGCGTAGAAGGCCTCACCGCTCGGAGTCGCGAAGACCGTCAGCGGCCAGCCGAGATCCTGGGTGAAGGCACTCGCCGCAGCGAGGTAGCTGGTGTCGACGTCCGGATGCTCCTCGCGGTCCACCTTGATCGCCACGAACCGAGCGTTCAATTCGGCGGCGAGCCGCGGATCCGCGAAGGATTCGCGCGCCATCACATGGCACCAGTGGCAGGTCGCGTATCCGATCGAGATCAGAACAGGCACGCCGCGGCGCTCGGCCTCGGCGAACGCCTCCTCGCCCCACGGGAACCAGTCGACGGGATTGTCCGCGTGCGAGCGCAGGTACGGGCTGACGCTGGAGCGGAGTCGTTCGGCCATGGCATCCACGCTACGGGCCCGGTGGGCGAGCCGGCCGGACGCACGTAACTTCGGCAGGCACGACCACCGCACCGGCTCAGTCGGACAGCTCCGCCTCTTGGCGGGCGGAGGGCACCAGCGGCAACGCGATCGCCGGCACCAAGGCGACCGCGACGAAGGCCAGCGGATAACCGACCACGCCGGTCAGCGCGCCGACGGCCGGTCCGACCACGGCCGCGGCGGCGAACTGCCCGGTGTTCTGCGCTCCGAGCGCCCGGCCCGACCAGTACGGCCCGGCGATCACCGCGACCGAGGTGAACGCCAGCCCGTTGTCGGCCACGGACACGGTGGTCGCGATCACGAACAGGGCGGCGGCTAGGAACATCCCCGCGTGCGCGGCGCTCGCACCGGCCAGGCACAGCAGCACCACCACGCCGGCCAGCGCCACCCAGCGCAACGGCCGGAGGTTGGAGCCGACGCGGTCGCTGAGCACTCCGACGCCGAGCCGTCCGAAGGCCCCCGCGAACTGCGCCGCGCCGATCAGCACCCCGGCGGGCAGCGGATCCCAACCCTGATCCGCCACCAGCCAGACCAGGCCGAACGTCGACAGGGTGAACTGCGGCACGACCAGCAGCGCTGAGACCAGGTGGATCCGCCACAGCGCGTTGTGCGCCCGGTACGGATTCGCGGGCGGCTCGGCCAGCTCGGCGCGCGGGGTGCGCGGCGGGTCGACCACCCCGATCGCGCAGGCCACCGCCAACACCCCGAGCAGCAGCACGGGCACCGCGATGGCCGCCGTGATGCTCACCCCGGCCGCCAGCGGCGGCACCGTGAGCGAAGCGATGGTCACGCCGAGCGGTTGGCACATCTGCCGGATCCCCATCACCAGGCCGCGCCGCTCCTTCGGGAACCAGCCGATCACCACCCGTCCGCTCGCCGCGTTCACGCTCGCCGAGGCCATGCCGCCGATCAGGAAGAAGGCCCCGAGCCAGACGACATCGCTGGACAGCATCGCGAACGCGCCCGCCGCGGCCGTCAGCGCGACGCCGATCGAGATCACCGCCCGCTCACCGAATCGGTCGGTGATCGCGCCCCACGCGATCAACGTGAGCACCAGGCCGACGTTGGGCGCGGCGGCGAGGAGCCCCGCGGCGGCGAGGGAGTAGCCGTATTCGGAATGCAGCAGCGGGATCAGGAACGCGGGCACGGTGACGAAGACGGTCGTCGCGGTCTGCGCGGCGACACCGAGACCGAGCATCAGCCACGGCCGGGGTGTGCGGACACGGGTCTCGACGGTCGTCACGATGGCGGCCTTTCTGGGATACGTTCTTGGGATACCAATAACGATACCGCGAAAGGAACCTGATGACCGACACAGCCGCCGCCCTCTACGCCCGCGTGCGCAGCGCCATCCTGGAACTCGATCTCGTCCCCGGCCAGCGCCTGACCGAACGCGGCCTCGAGGCCGAGTTCGGCGCCTCGCGCACCCCGGTGCGCGCCGCTCTGCTGCGGCTCGAGGCCGACGGACTCGTGCGCCGGGACGCCCGCGCCTGGGCGGTCACACCGATCGACCTGGACGAGATCCGGGCACTCGCCGAGCTGCGCGAGGCGGTGGAGACCGCGGCCGTGCGGCTCGCCTGCGAGCGCGCCGACGACCGTGCGGTCGCGGCGTTGCAGGAACTGCTCGAGTCGTTCCGCCCGGCGGAATCGGACGCCGTGCAACTCGGTACCGACTTCCACAGCGAGCTCGCCCGACTCTCCGGTAACGAGTTCCTCGTCGCGGCGGTACAGGGTGCGATGACCCGGCTGGCGCGCACCCGCTGGTTGGAGGTGCGCACCGCCGCATCCCGCGAGCAGGCGTGGTCGGAGCACGCCCATATCCTCGACTGCGTCGCGCGGCGTGAGGCGGAGGCGGCGGTCGCTGCGGTCACCGCGCACATCCGCGAGACGAACGCCCGGCTGGTGGCGGTGCTCGCGGCGGATCGCCGGGCGCTCGGCGCGCGCGGGCTGAGGCTGGTCGGCGGCTAAGGCTGCGGGAGGGCTGCGGACCCGCGCGACCTCTTGCGGAAATGCAGGGTGAGCGGCGAAGTTACCGTGCTCATCCGCATGATCCGCCCTCATTCCCGTCCCGACCCTGCATTTCCGTTCCCACCCTGCATTTCCAAAACGGCGGGACGGGCGGGATGCGGGATGCGGGATGCAGGAGGGGCGGGATAAGGGACGGGCGGGACGAGGGACGGGCGGGACGAGGGAGGACCGGGACGAGGGACGGACGGGACGGCGGGACGGACGGGAAGGGCGGAGCCGCTACTCCCCCGCCAGCACGCCGAGCGTTGCGGCGACCTGAACGGCGCCGACCGGGGAGGCGGCCAGGACGCCGTCCAATGCTGCGATCGTCGCCGAGGTACCGGCGCCCAGCGGCCGCGCGCCCGCGGCGGTGATCGCGTCGGCGGCGGTGAGCAGCTCGATAGCGAGCAGCTGTCGGGTCAGGCGGAGCGCGCGCTGCCCGGCCTGCAGGGCGAGCGGTGCGAGTGAGGCGTGGTCCTCGACGCCCTCCGACAGCGAGGTCAGCCCGAGCGTCACCGGGTTCGCGAGCTGGCGCAGCTCGGCGACCAGGGCGGCCGCGGAGTACGACAGCAGACCCGGCGCGCGGTTCTCGCCCGCACGGCGACGATCCGCGGCCTGCGCCGTGAGGTGCGAGATGCGCCGTTCTGCGGCGTTCGCCAGCGCGACCAGCGCCAGCCGCGAACTCTCCAGCGCGAGCGCGAGGCCGACCGCGTCGAAGTTGCCGCCCGACACCATCCGCCCCTCGACGACGAGCGGATTGTCGGCCGGCGTCGCCAGCTCGCCCTCGACCGCGGCGGCGAGTGCCTCGACGGCGAGCCGGAAGGCACCGTGGATCTGCGGCACGGAACGGAAGGAGATCGGATCCTGCACGGACGGCGCGGCTGCGGTGCCGAGGAAACTCCCGCTCAGCAGCGCCAGAACCGCGGATTCCCCGACCGCCGGTCCGCGTCGCAGCACGGGGTCGAACGGCGACAACGAGCCGCCCCGACCGTTCGCGCCGAGCGCCTCCAGCGAGACCGCGACGGCCAGGTCGGCCTCGTCCGCGAACGCCCGCAACTCCGCCACGAGCAGCGCCGAGACGCCGACCGAGTAGGCGTTCGCGCTGACCGCGGCGAGCGCCTCGTGCGCGGCGAGCGGTACCCGCTGCCGCGCGACCGCCGCGACTTCGGCGAGCTGAGTCAGATCGGAGGCACCGATCGAGCCGATCGACGGCACCACGATCGGCACCCGCTCGTTCAGCAGTCGCTCGTACTCCTCGGCCAGCTCGACGCGCACGCCCGAGCCGCCATGCGCGAATCCGATCAGTCGCGCGGCGATCAGCGCTCGCACCTCGCGCTCCGGCAGGGGGTCGCCGATGCCGCCGCGATGGTTGTCGACGATGCGGTTCTGCTGCGCCGCCACATCCGTCACCGCGAGGTCGCGGCCGGAGCCGAGGTGCCGGTTCAGCCCGTAGGTCGGCGTTCCCGCGGCGAGCACGCGCTCGACCGTCGCGCGCGCGGCGCTGATCCGGTCCAGGGCGTCCGGATGCAGCGAAACCGGCGCGCCGTCCGCGATCGCGACCACATCCGCGAGCCGCGCCCGCCGCGCGCCGATCTCGATCAGAACTCCCGCAGGTTCGCCCGCAGCCCGCGCCCGGTGTACTCACGACGCAGCAGGCCGCGCCGGCGCAGCACCGGTGCGAGCGGGTCGAGCGTGCGGTGCACGTTGGCCGGATGCACCTGGCCGGAGAACAGGAAGCCGTCGGCGGCCGGCGCCAGCTCCTCGAGCCGGTCGGCGATCTGCTCGGCGGTGCCGATGAGCGCCAGGCCGTCCTTGTTCGCGCGGGTCTGCAGGATCTCCCGCAGCGTCGAGCCGGCCGGCGCCGACTTCACGAAGTTGTCCAGCGTGCCCTGGTTGCTGTTCGTGCTCAGCTCGGGCAGCGGCGCGTCGAGATCGAAGCTCTTGAAGTCGACGCCCGAGAGGTACGAGATCGACTGCAGCTGCTCGTCGATCGCGGCCTGGGTCAGCTCGGCGCGGCGGGCGCGCAGGGCGGCGCTGTCCTCGTCGTTCGCGGTGACCAGCGGCTGCACCACGAAGAGCACCTTGACGTCGTCCGGGTCGCGTCCGTGCGACGCGGCGACCTCGCGGATGCTGTCGCGGAAGACCGCGTTGCGCTCCGGCGTCGTGGAGAGAGCGAGGATCACATCCGAGTACGCCCCCGCGAAGTCGCGGCCGCGTCCGGACGCGCCGGCCTGCACCATCACGGGCTCCTCCTCCAGAGGAGCGGTGTTGATCGGCCCGCGCACCTGGAAGAACTCGCCCTTGTGGTGGATCGGGCGCACCTTCTCGAAGTCGGCGAAGACGCCGCGCTCGGTGTCCTCCACGATCGCGTCGGCATCCCACGAACGCCAGAGCTTGCGGACCACGTCGACCCACTCCTCCGCGCGGTCGTAGCGGAGGTCGTGGTCGATCTGCTTGTCGAGGCCGTAGTTCTGCGCGGCGATGTCGGAGCCGGACGTCACGACGTTGAAGCCGAGCCGGCCGTCCGCGAAGTGCTGCAGAGTCGCCAGCAGGCGCGCGGCGGTGAAGGGCTCGTAGAAGCTGGCGCTAAGGGTCGGCACGATGCCGAGGTGCTCGGTCGCCTGCAGGAGGTAGGGCACCAGCGGCAGCGGATCGTGCTTGGGCACGAAGCGCGCGTCGCGCAGGTTCACCTCGGCGGTGCCGCCGTAGGTGTCGGGCACCGTGACGCCGTCCTCGATGATCAGCAGGTCCAGGCCCGCACCCTCGAAGGCCGCCGCCGCGTCCTGGTAGACCCGCGGCTTCTTCCAGTCGTAACCCTGCCGGTACGTCGGGTCGCCCCAGCCCTGCACACCGAAGCCGGCGCCGAGGAACCAGCCGAAGTGCTTCTGGTCGCTCACTTGCCTTCGATCCCGATCCCGCGCAGCCAGGCGGCGTCGAACGACTTGGTCAGGTAGTTCTCGCCCTTGTCCGGCGCGATCACCACGATCACCTCGCCCGGCTCCGCGGCGGCGGCACGGCGCAGCGCGACCGCGACCGCGAGCCCGGAGGACTGCCCGAGCAGCAGCGCCTCCTGCGCGGCGAGCGCGTGCACGGTGTCGTAGATCTCCTGATCCGGCACCACGACGAACTCGTCGACCACATTCTGGTCGTAGGTCGCCGGCCAGTCGGCCGACTGCCAGCGGTTGCCCGCGCCTTCGACGTTGATCAGCCCGGCGTCGCCGCCGCTGTACGTGGAGCCGAGCGGATCCGCGCCGATCACGCGCACGGATCCGTCGCTGACGTCCTTCAAGAATCGGCCGGTGCCGCTGATCGTGCCGCCGGTCCCCACCGAAGCGACGAACTGCGTGACGGTTCCGCCGGTCTGCGACCAGATCTCGGGGCCGGTGCTCTCGTAGTGCGCGCCGGGGTTGTTGGCGTTCGTGTACTGCGAGGCGCGCCAGGAGTTGGGCAGTTCGGCGGCGATGCGGTCGGCGATCTTCCGGGCGTTGTTCGGGCTGTCGGGGCCGGCCTCCCAGTCCGCCTCGATCAGCTGGGCGCCGTAGGCCCGCAGCAGCGCGCGCTTCTCGTCGGAGATGTACTGGCTGTGGATGATGATCACCGGGTGGCCGGTGAGGTTCCCGACGATGGCGAGGCCGATGCCGGTGTTTCCGGACGAGGACTCCACGATCGTGGCGCCCGGCAGCAGTTCGCCGCTCGCCTCCGCCTGACGGATCATGTGCAGCGCGATGCGGTCCTTCGCGGATCCGCCCGGGTTGCGGCCCTCGAGCTTGATGAAGACGCGGCCGTTCAGGCCGGCGCTGAGCTTCTGCAGCTCGACGAGGGGCGTGTTGCCCACGAGATCCGCGACGCTGGACAGCACGGGCGCCGCACACATCTCGGCCGCGGGTGCGGTCGAGACGGGTCGGACGGTGCGCGTGATGTCGGTCATGCAGTGAGGTTATGTCGCGTGGCGACCGCGCGCTGACGTGTTGCGGTCTGTTACGGGTCAGGGCCTTCCCCGCGAGATGCCACTTCGGTACGCGACACGCCGCGCGGAGCGTGCACACGTGGCATCTCGCGGGGTCGGTCACCGCCCGAGGAGGGCGCGCAAGGCTTCCATGTAGTCCTCGAAGGCACGTCGGCCGGCCTTCGTCAGCGCGACGTAGGTCGCGGGCGTGCGCTCCTTGAAGGCCTTCGATTGCGCGACGTACTCCGCCTCCTCCAGCTTGCGCAGGTGCGTCGAGAGGTTGCCCGCCGTCATCTCCAGCAGCCCCTGCAGCGCCGGGAACTCGATCGAGTCCGCCTCGCCGAGGGTCGCCAACGCCGCCACGATCCGCAGCCGGGATTGAGCGTGGATGATCGGGTCGAGTTCCATCAGATCGATCCTGCCAGGCGCGGCGCGCTCCGCCCGGCCCGCAGCCGGCGCAGCCAGAACAGCGCCACCACGGTGAACAGCAAGAACGCACCGCCGCCCGCGACTGCGAAGAACAGGTAGTGCCACGGATACGGGATGAACGCCCCCGCGACCGCCACCACAATCAGCCAGGATCCGAGCACCAGGGCCGGCACCGCCTGCCAGATCGCGGCGGAGATCACGTACAGGATGCCGGTCATCAGGATGAAGGCGACCGGGAGGTAGATGTTCGAGCCGGCCTCGTCGATCACACCCTGCGTCCGCAGGCCGACCCACACCAGGTACAGCGCGAACATGCTCACCGACCAGGTCAGGCCGTAGACGGTGGCGGTGAAGGCGCGCTCGGGGCTCGCTTTGACGCCGTTGTTCGCCCGGGTGCCGAGCACCGCGGAGGCGACGATCGCGGCGACGATGCCCACGACGAAGACCGCGACCGCGACCGGAAGCGGCAGCGCGAAGCCGGGCCGCGCGCCGTCGATCAGAAAGAGCGCGGCGAAGCCGAGCGTCCAGGCCAGTCCCCAGACCAGCGTGATCCAGCTGACGAAACCGGCGGAGGCGCTGGTCACGGTGTCCTGCTGCTGCTTGACCAGCCCGAGCATGCCGGCCGGGTCGAGCGGGGTGTCGTCGTCGTTGTTCATGATCGTTCCTCTCACGCGGGGCTGAAGGTGGTGCGGCCCGAGCGGGCGCGCACCGCGGCGAGCACGGCGCCGGCGAGCAGCGCCCCTCCGCCGGCGACCGCGAAGTACAGCAGGTGCGTCGGTGCCGGGATCGCGGCGCCGATCACGGCGACGACGATCAGCACGACCCCGAGGCGATCGCGATGCCGCTGCGCCAGACGGCGGCCGACACGATCGTCAGCACGCCCTCGACCATCAGGAACAGCACCGGATAGAAGACCAGCGGACTCGTCAGCACCCCGCTCGAGGTCAGCAGCAGACCGACGAGGTACACACCGAGGTAGGCGAGGAACGAGCCGAAGCCGAACGCGCCCTCGGCGAATCCGCTGCCCTTCCCGTAGCGGATGCCCGCGCTGCGGCGAGCGCCGATCACCACACTGATCGCCACGGCGACGCCGACGCCGGCGAGCAGCACGGCGTTCGCCGCGCCCCTCGTCAGTGCTTCGCCGGTCTCGGCGAGCCAGAAGGCGACGCACGCCGCCGTCCAGACCACGGCCCAGATCGCGGAATCCCGCCCGCCGCGCCCGACGATCCGATTACGCTCGCCCGAAGCGAGTTCGTAGGCCCGCTGCGGATCCAGCGGTACTCCGTTCGTCATGATCTCCCCTATGGTTTGCGCTGCAAAGTTGTTTGCTCTTCACTTTGTACCGCAAACCTCGCAGCCGCGCAATGGTCGCGTAGCCTGGACCCCGTGAGTCCCACCGGCCTGATCGCCTGCATCAACATCGTGCTGCTGCTCTTCGCGATCCACGGAGTGACCTCGAACGCGCGCCTGAGCCGCGGCGCCAAGCTCGGCTGGTGCGCCTTCATCGTTGTGATCCCGCTGCTCGGCAGCATTGCGTACCTCGTCTACGCCTCCCGTCGCCCGCGCGGCGGCACCACCCTCGTCCGCCGCCGCTCCGGCTGGTTCTTCGAGCGCTGACTCCCGCCCCTCTGGCGAAAAGTTGCAGCCCGGGCCCGCCGAGGGCTGCAACTATTCGCCAAGGCGTAGGCTGGAACGCTTATGAATCCCGTCATCACGTTCCCGCCCGAGCTGCCGGTCAGCGCCCGGCGGGAGGACATCGCCGCCGCCATCCGCGACCACCAGGTCGTGATCGTGGCCGGGGCGACGGGATCGGGTAAGACGACGCAGCTGCCGAAGATCTGCCTGGAGCTCGGGCGGACATCCATTGCGCACACCCAGCCGCGGCGGATCGCGGCGCGCACCATCGCGGAGCGGATCGCGGAGGAACTCGGCGACGAGGTCGGCGGAGTCGTCGGCTACCAGGTGCGCTTCACCGACACGTCCAGCGCTCGCACGACGATCAAGCTGATGACCGACGGCATCCTGCTGAACGAGATGAACCACGATCGGCTGCTGAGCAAGTACGACACGATCATCATCGACGAGGCGCACGAGCGCAGCCTCAACATCGACTTCCTGCTCGGCTACCTCAACCGGCTGCTCCCCCAGCGCCCGGATCTCAAGGTGATCATCACCTCCGCGACCATCGACCCGGAGAGCTTCGCCAAGCACTTCGCGGACGCGGACGGCAAGGCGGCCCCCATCATCGAGGTCTCCGGCCGCACCTATCCCGTCGAGATCCGCTATCGCCCGCTGGTCGCGGACGCGCCCGACGACGAGAGCGACGACGAGCCGGACGCCGCCAGCGGCGACCGCGACCTGATGACCGGCATCCTCGATGCGCTCGACGAGCTCGCCCGCGAAGACAACGGCGACGTCCTGGTCTTCCTCTCCGGCGAGAACGAGATCCGCGACGCGGAGGATGCGGTGCGCGGTCGCGCCCTGCCCGGCACCGAGGTGCTCCCCCTGTACGGCCGGCTCAGCGCCGCCGACCAGCACCGCGTCTTCGAGAAGCGGCATACCCCGGGCGTCCGCCGCCGCGTCATCCTCGCCACCAACGTCGCCGAGACCAGCCTCACCGTGCCCGGCATCCGCTACGTGATCGACGGCGGAACCGCGCGCATCTCGCGCTATTCGGCGCGCTCGAAGGTGCAGCGACTGCCGATCGAGGCGATCTCGCAGGCCTCCGCCAACCAGCGCTCCGGCCGTTCGGGCCGCACCAGCGCGGGCATCGCGATCCGGCTCTACTCGGAGGAGGACTTCGAGAAGCGCCCCGAGTTCACCGACCCCGAGATCCTGCGCACCGGCCTCGCCGCGGTGATCCTGCAGATGATCTCGCTGGGCCTGGGCGACATCGCCGCGTTCCCGTTCCTCACGCCGCCGGATTCGCGCGGAATCAAGGACGGCGTCGATCTGCTCACGGAGCTGGGCGCGGTCAAGAACGCCGCCGGATCCGCGCCGGCGCTCACGCGCATCGGCCGCGACCTCTCGCGCCTGCCGATCGACCCGCGCTTCGCTCGGATGGTCGTCGAGTCGCGCCGGCACTCCACCAGCCGCGAGGTGATGGCGATCGTCGCCGGGCTCACGATCCAGGACGTCCGCGAGCGTCCACTGGAGAAGCGTGCCCAGGCCGACCAGCAGCACGCCCGCTTCGTCGACGCCACCAGCGATTTCCTCACCCTGCTGAACCTCTGGAACTACCTGGAGGAGAAGCAGCAGGAGCTCTCCTCCAGCGCGTTCCGGCGGCTGTGCAAGGCCGAGTACCTGAACTACCTGCGCGTGCGCGAGTGGCAGGACGTCTTCCGCCAGCTGCGTCAGCTCGCCAAGCCGCTCAACCTCACGATCGGCGAGCCGGCCGTGAATCCGGACGGCATCCACCGCTCGCTGCTGGCCGGGCTGCTCTCGCACATCGGCGTGAAGGACGCGACGTCGAAGGAAGCGCAGCGCGCCAAGGGCCGCGGGGACCGCCTCTCGGTGCAGTACACCGGAGCCCGCAATGCCAAGTTCGTGATCTTCCCGGGCAGCGCGCTGGCCAAGAAGCAGCCGGACGCGTTGATGAGTGCCGAGTTGGTCGAGACCAGCCGGCTGTTCGCGCGCTCGAACGCCGCGATCGACCCGGCCTGGGCGGAGGTCATCGCGGGCGACCTCGCCAAGCGCCAGTACAGCGAGCCGCACTGGGAGAAGTCGCAGGGCGCGGCCGTCGCGTACGAGAAGGTCACGCTCTACGGGGTGCCGATCATCGCGCGCCGCCGGATCCAGTTCGCCCGGATCGACGCGCAGTACGCGCGCGAGTTGTTCATCCGGCACGCCCTCGTCGAGGGCGAGTGGGAGGCGCGGCACGCCTTCGATCGCGCCAACCGCAAGCTGCGCGCCGAGCTGGAGCAGCTGGAGGAGCGCACCCGCCGCCGCGACATCCTGGTCGACGACGAGGCCGTCTTCGAGTTCTACAACCGGCGCGTCCCCGCCGCCATCAACAACGTGCGCTCGTTCGAGACCTGGTGGCGCACCGCGCAGCACGACGACCCGAAGCTGTTGACCATGACGGCGCAGGCGCTGCTGCCGGAGGACGCCGCGGAGGTGGACGAGCGCGCCTTCCCGACCCAGTGGCGCCAGGCCGATCAGCGCTTCCGGCTCTCCTACCGCTTCGAGCCGGGCACGGAGGAGGACGGCGTCACGGTGCACGTGCCGATCGCGCTGCTGCCCCGCGTCTCCGAGCTGGGCTTCGACTGGCAGGTGCCCGGCCTGCGCGCCGAGCTGGTGGTCGCGATGATCAAGGCGCTGCCCAAGCACATCCGGCGCAACGTCGTGCCCGCGAACGACTGGGCCACGAAGCTGATCGCCGCCTTGCCAGAGGAGGCACCGAATCCGCCGGTCGAGCCGTTCGCGGCGACGCTCGCCACGACCATCCAGCGCCTGGCCGGCACCGTGGTGACGGCGTCCGACTTCGAACTCGATCGGGTGCCCTCGCACCTGCGGGTCACCTTCGCGGTGGCGGATGAGCGCGGCCGCACCATCGCGGCCGGTAAGGAACTCGCACCGCTGCAGCACCAGCTCCGCACGCGCGTGCGCGAGGAGGTCGCGCGGGTCGTCGAGGCGCGCGTCCCCGACGCGCTGGAACGACGCGGCATCACCACCTGGGACTTCCCGGAGCTGCCGCGCACGACGGACACCCGCCAGGGCGGCAACACCATCCGTGCCTACCCGGCGCTGATCGACGATGGCAACTCCGTCTCGATCCGGCTGATGGCCACCGCGGAAGATCAGGCGCGCGAGCATCCGAAGGGCATCCGCCGGCTGCTGATGCTGGCGACGCCGAGCCCGGTCGCCTACGTGCAGCAGCACCTGACCTCGAACGAGAAGCTCACGCTCGCGCAGAGCCCGTACCCGAACACGACCGCGTTGTTCGCGGATGCGCTGTTGGCCTGCGTCGACAGCGTGCTCTGGCGGATGAAGCCCGACGGCATGCTGTTCCTGAAGGCCGAGTTCGACTCCGTGCGCGACCGCGTGTCCGCCAGCGTGATGGACACCATGTTCGACACGGTGAAGACGATCACCACGATCCTCACCGCCGCGCGCACGGTGGACAAGACGCTGAAGGCGTCCTCCAGCATGGCGCTGCTGCCGGCCCTGTCGGATGCGAAGGAGCAGCTGGGCACGCTGGTCTACCCCGGCTTCGTCTCGGCGACCGGGCTCGAACGGCTGCGACACCTGCCGCGCTACCTCAGCGGCATCACCGAACGCTTCGGCAAGATCGGCGAGAACCTCGGCCGTGACCGGGTCTGGATGAACGAGGTGCAGGCCGCGACGGAGGTGTACCGCACGGCGGGTGGCACGCTGCCGCTGCCGGCGCACGCCCCGGTCGCGCTGGAACGCGCTCGCTGGATGATCGAGGAGCTACGGATCAGCTTCTTCGCCCAGTCACTCGGCACCGCCGAGTCCGTGTCGCTGCAGCGCATCCGCAAGGTGCTCGCCGGCTGAGCCGGCGACGGATCAGGCCGTCTTCAACCAGGCGCGTAGGGCGTCGCGGATGACGTCGCTGCGGGAGAGGTGGTCGCGCTCCGCGCGCTCGTCCAACGCGGCCTCGAGCTCCGGATCAAGACGAAGGGTCGCGACGCGAGCGGCGGCGCTCCCCATCCGCGGTCGCCCTCGCTTGCGCAACTCCTCGATGTCGTACCCGCGCTCAGCCTCCGCGACCCATTCCTCGATCTGCTCCTCCGTGACCGGCACACCTCGGATGGTTTCGTTCATCTCCATCAGTCTTCCCTTCTACCTTTCCGTTCCCTCACGTGACGACGAGCTTTCATCGCGTGGATCACCATCTGCCTCGAACTGTCGAATCGGAGTACGACGATTTCCAGCGCGTCCCCCGATCGACTGAAACCGAGTCGAATCTCTCTGCTCGGCTCACGATCGTCGAGGGCGGTCGTCTCGAACGAGTGCCGTACGGCCCAAACGGCGTCCTCGGCGGCGACGCCGTGTTTCAACGCGGATTCGTGAACCGCGACTCCATTATCGTAATACGCAACTCTTCGGATTGCCATCCGTTTCCTTCCTGTCATCGGAGCCCACCACCCCGCTAAGCTCGCTCGGTGAGCAGCTACCGCGACCTTCTGAAGACGCCCGGAGTCGGGCGGATCATCGCGGCGCAGCTGACGGCGCGGTTCCCGTTCGGGATGCTCTCGCTCGCGTTCCTGCTGCACGTCGAGCGGGTGCACGACTCCTACGGCGCAGCCGGCCTGGTGCTCGGCGCGATGTCGATCGGGCAGGCCATCGCCGGCCCGCTGACCAGCCGGCTGATGGGCCGGCTCGGCATGCGCCGGGTGCTCACGATCACGCTGATCATCTGCGCGATCGCGATCATCGCGATGGCCGTGCTGCCGCTGGAGATCTGGCAGTTCGTGATCATCGGATTCATCGCCGGCCTGAGCATGCCGCCGGTGCAACCCGCCGTGCGCACGATCTACCCGAAGATGGTCACCAGCTCGCAGCTGACGCCGTTGTTCTCGCTGGACGCGTCCGCCCAGGAGATCATCTGGGTTCTCGGCCCCGTGATCACCACCTTCGTCTCGATCCAGATCTCCACCGTCGCGGGCATCCTGCTCGCCGCGCTCTTCCTCGTCGGCGGCGGCATCTGGTTCATCGCCTCGCCCGAGGTCGGCCGGGTGCGCATCCCCCGCTCCAAGCGCAAGCTCGGGGTCGTGCTGACCAAGCCGCCGGTGCTGCTGGCGACGGTGGTCGGCTTCCTGCTCGTGGGTGCGTGTGCCGCCGTCGAGGCGGGCGTCGTCGCGATCTTCGGCCACGGCGGGCCCGAATCCGGCTACGTGCTCGCCGTCTTCGCGGTCGGCTCGCTCGTGGGCGGGCTGACCCTCGGCCACATCCCGATCGGCCCGTGGGCCACGGCGCGGCGGATGTTCATCGTCACCGTCGGCATGGCGCTCGCGGTGATCTCGACCAACTTCTGGTGGCTGCTCGCCACCCTGTTCATCGCCGGCGTCGGCATCGCCCCCGCCCTGGCCGCCCTGTTCACGATCGTGGCGGCGAGCGTGAAATTCTCCGACACCGCTGAGGCCTACGGCTGGGTCGGTACCGGGCAGCTGATCGGCGCCGCCCTCGGCTCGGCGATCGCCGGGGTGCAGATCGACCAGAACGGCCCCTCGGCGGCGATCGTGGTGGCCGCGATCTTCGCCGCCGTCGGCTTCGTGGTGCCGGCCCTCGGCCGGCGCTGGCACCCGGATCTGCGCGGCCGCGACGCCTCGCCGCTCCCGGATACCGAACCGGTGAACGTGCCGAGCTGAGCCCGCTCATCCGGTGATCGCCCGCAGCCGCTGCAGTGCCGCTCGCACCTCCAGCGCGCAGCACGCGACGTCGTCCCAGCCGTACACGGCAATCACCCGCTCGGCGAGACCGGCCATCACGCGGACTTGCCGCTGCGCATCCGCCCGCGTGCGCAGCAGATTGTGCGGCCGGAGGTAGAGCTCGAGCAACCAGAGCACGTCGATCGGCACCAGCACCCGCCCGACCGCGCCGACAGGATCGAACTCGAGCTCGAGGGCGAGGGCGGTGAGTTGCGACGCGACCATCACGCGCGAACCCTCCCGCTCCACGAAGTCGATGAAGTGCCGACGCACGCGCAGCGTGCGCGCGGTCTGGGCCGACCCGAGGTCGGCCAGGAGCCGGGCGAAGTGGTTGTCGATCATGAGTTGTGCCGTGGGAGTCATCGTTTCCATGTCGGCAGCCTCGCATCGACCACCGACACTGAACGCCCCCGTTCGGGGGTCGAGGGCTCGATCGGCAGGATTCCCACCGAAACCCCCTGGAATGCCGACGCGCACGGCCCTATGCTCGGGCTTCCACGCAGAGCATCACCGAGCGCAAGGGAGCGCGATGACGCTGCACGACGAGGCATTGGAACTGGTCCGAGCCCACCATCTCGCCGCGGTCACTCCGGCCGAGGCCCCCTGGGAGCACCCGGACACACCCGAGTGGTGCGCCGAGCTCGCCGCGGCTCTCTGGCAGAGCTCGTACCGCCCGTACCCCGCCTACTTCCAACTCGACGCGCCGAGCCTGCCCTGGCGGGGCCCGACCCTCGTGCGACTGCACCACGTCGGCTTCGGCTGGCAGCTGACGGCCCACGCTGAGACGGCGATCGGCTCCGCCTCCGCGACCGTCGTGCTGCTCGAATCCGGCTCGCTGTGGCGCGGACTCGGCACGGCGCAACGCCCGCCGCAGCACGCGTGGAACCATCCGGAGCGCGACCTCGTCGAGGGCCTGCTGCCCACGCACGACGTGTACATCACGATGCAACGGCTCCGGCACGTCGCGCACGGCCAGGACGCCGACTACCGCACTCTGTTCGGTGTCGCGGGCCTCGCGGCCCTGATCGAGGACGCTGTCGACGTCGGCCCGCACGGCGAACTCGGCTGGCAGCTCTAAGAGGAGTCGTCGCAGGGCAGGATGGGGGCATGACTCCCGCCCCGCTGCTGCCCATGAACGACGGCCACACCATCCCGCAACTCGGACTCGGGGTCTACAAGATCCCGGATGCCCAGGCTGCGGAATGCGTCCGCGTCGCGCTCGACGCGGGCTACCGGCACATCGACACCGCCGCCCTCTACGGCAACGAGAAGGACGTCGGCGACGGCATCCGCGCGAGCGGGCTTCCCCGCGAGGACGTCTTCGTCACGACGAAGGTGTGGAACGACGACCACGGCTTCGACGAGACCCTGCGCGCCTTCGACCGCAGCCTCGGCCTGCTCGGGCTCGACGACGTGGACCTGTATCTGGTGCACTGGCCGGTCCCGTCGCTCGATCGCTACGTCGATACTTACCGCGCGCTCGAACGCATCCGCTCGGAGGGCCGTGCGCGCTCGATCGGCGTCTCGAACTTCGCCGCCCCGCACCTGGAGCGGCTGTTGCAGGAGACCGACGTGGTGCCGGTGTTGAACCAGGTGGAGCTGCATCCCCGCCTCCCCCAACGGGAGCTGCGGCAGTTCGACGCGGCCCACGACATCCTGACCGAGGCGTGGTCGCCCCTGGCCCGCGGTCGGCTGCTGGAGGATCCCGTGCTCGCCGCCATCGCGCACAAGCACGGAGTCGCGCCCGCCCAGGTGGTCATCCGCTGGCACCTGCAGCTCGGGACCGTGGTGATCCCGAAGTCGGTGACGCCCGAACGGATCCGCGCGAACATCGACGTGTTCGGCTTCGAACTCGACGACACCGACCTTTCGGCCATCGCCGCGCTCGAAACCGGCGGACGGACCGGCCGCGACCCCTCGCTGGACTGACTCTCGGTGTACTGACCCCTAGGCGGCCGCCGGGAACGCATCGGCGACCGCCTGCGGGGTCGGCGCGAACGCGCGGCGGAAGTGCCCCGCCACCGCGAGCAGCAGGCCGGCCGCCGCCCAGATCGCCACAACGGCCCAGGACTGCCCGAGGTTGTCGGCGTTCGGGAAGTAGGAGAGATCGCGCAACAGGGTGAAGCCCGCTCCCGGCGGGAAGAACTGGCCGATCGCGCCCCAACTGCCCGGCAGCGCCTCCATCGGCGTCGTCGCCGACGAGATCGGATTCGCGAAAAGCAGGAAGACCACCGGGCCGAAGGCGATCCCCGCGCGGCCGATCAGCGACGCGAGACCCACGATGGGCGCCGAGATCGCGAGGATCGTCAGACCGATCGCCGCGGCGTTGGCGAGGTAGTCACCCTGCAACGCACCGAACCAGCCCTGCATCACGGCGGCGAGCGCGAAAGCGCCGATCACGGAGTAGCCGAGGATCGCGGCCACCCGACGCATGGCTCCGACGATCATCAGCGAGACGATGATGCCGCCGAGCATGCCGCCGAGCGTCAGGGGGAAGGCCGCGGCGGTGAGACCGGCACCCCGCGGATCCGTCGACGCGAGCGGCACCACATCCGTCACCGCGACCGTCGCGCCTGCGGCCTGCGACTGCAACGCCGTGGCGACGTTGTTCAACGCCGACGAGACGACCGTGCTCGCCGCCGAGGCCGTGAGCACCTCCGGATCGGCACCCAGCACGATCGCTCCGTACGCCTCGCGGTGCTCGATCAGGTGCACGGCCGCCGCGCGATCAGCGACCGCGGTGAACTCGAACACGCCGGGCTGCGTGTCGTCGAAGGCCGTCTCGACGGCGGTGACGGCGGCCTCGGGGCCGACGATCGCGAGCGGCAGCCGCGCGATCGAGCTGGTCACCGCCGGCCAGGCGAAGGCCAGGAGGATCAGGGTGACAACGGCGGCCAGGCCGAGGCCGAGGCCGAGGCTGCGCCGCCAGGGGCTGAGCGGGGCGACAGAAGTGGACACGGATGACCTCCGAATTAAAAGCGAATGTTCGTTCTTTTATAGAGTGAGCCACTGCGGTACGCTCTGTCAAGAACGAACGTTCCTTTTGTAGAAAAGGACCCCCGACCGGCTCCAGGAGGCACCGTTGCCCAAGGTCACCCCCGCGCACCGCGACGCCCGCCGCGCCGAGATCACCGCCGCCGCGCTGCGCTGCTTCGCCGAGAAAGGTTTCCAACGCACCTCGATGGCCGACATCATCGCGGAGGCCGGCCTGTCCGCCGGCGCGATCTACGGGCACTTCCCGAGCAAGCAGGACATCGTCCTGTCGGTCGCGGACCGCATCCTCGCCGAGCGCTCGGCGGGCATCGACGCCGCCGCGCAATCCGCCGCGGTACCCACGCCCGGCCGGGTGCTTCTCGACGCCCTCGGTGGCGTGTCCTCCGAATTGCTCGGCACCAGGCTGCTGGTGCAGCTCTGGGGCGAGGCGACGACGGATCCGGGGCTGGCCGAGCTGGTGCAGGGGCTCTTCGCCCGATTGCGACGCGCCTGGGTCGACTACCTCCGCGCGTGGGCCGTCTCGGGCGGTCGCCTCGACGACGACGGCGCAACGGCCTGGGCGGAGGAGCGGATGCCGCTCCTGCTCGGGCTCGCCCAGGGCTTCATCGTGCAGTCGGCGCTGCTGCCGGAGTTCGACGACGAGGCTTACATCCGCGGGGTGGACGCGCTGCTCGCACAGCCGTAACGGACAGCCGTCGGCGAGATCCGGCCATCAGCCGTCGGGTCGTGCCACGCTCCCCTACCCTGGCCCCATGACCGCCGACTCCCGCTCCGCCCTCCTGCTGCACGGACTCGGCGCCTCCGCCGAGGCCTGGTGGGCGGTGGCGGATGCGCTCGGCCGCGCCGGCTGGCACGTCACGACTCCCGAACTGCGCGGCCACGGCACGGGTATCCGCGCCGCCGACTACAGCCACGACGCCTACGCCGACGACGCGCTCGCGATCGGTACCCCGCCCTGGGATCTCGTCGTCGGCCACTCCCTCGGTGCGGCCATCGCGGTGCGCGCCGCCGCCCGTGGCGGCTCCTGGACCCGCAGACTCGCCCTGATCGACCCCGTGCTGCACCTGCCGGAGGAGCTGCGTGCCGAGGTGCGCGCGGGCGAACTCACGGATCTGAACGTCACGGCGGAGCAGATCGCGACCGCGAAGCCGCACTGGCACGAACGCGACCGCGCGGCGAAGCTCAGCGGTGCCCGCGCCGCCGATCCCGCCGCCGTGGCCGCCACCGTCGATCAGAACACGCCATGGGATGTCCGCCCCGATGCCGCACGGCTGACGATACCGACGCTGGTGCTCGCCGGCGATCCGGCGGTGTTCACCTTCTTCGGCACCGCCGCCGCCGCCGAACTGCTCCGAGCGAACCCGCGCGTGCGCTACGCCCCGATCGCCGGGACCGGACACGCGCCGCACCGCGACGATCCGGAGACGACCGTCGCCGCATTGCTGGAGTGGGCGGGGTCGGATCTCACCGCATCGCGTTTCGGGCAGGTTTAAAGTCGCAGCAAGGGGTTCCCGTCACCGAAAGCTGTACATAGCCTCGGTGCAGGCGATCGACTCTCTCAGCCTCGACCTCCCTCCTTTTGCGGTGGGCTGCCGGGCCGACGATCGCCTCGTCCAGAAACCGACGAAGGGAACACCGTGGTTCGACCCATTCCAGAGCACGCCGTCCGAAGGACCCGGGGCACGCTGATCGCTGCCGGCACCACGATCGGGGTCGGGGCGGTGATCATCGGGATGGCCTTCGCACCCAGCGCGTCGGCCGTCGAGCCGGGATCGTTCGCCGAAGCCGTCACGGTGGACGGCATCATGACGCACCTCGAGGCCCTGCAGGGTGTGGCGGATGCCAACGACGGCAACCGCGCAGCGGGGACGGCCGGGTACGAGGCGAGCGCCGAGTACGTCGAGTCGGTCCTCACCGCTGCGGGCTACACCCCGACGCGGCAGGCGTTCGACACCTGGGTGTACACGTCGGAGGGCTACAGCCTGGAGGTGCCGCCAGGGACGCTGGTCGACGACGCCGGTATCCCGATGGAGTTCAGCCCGTCGACGCCCGTGGGCGGAGTGACCGGCGAACTGGTCGCACCGGTCTCGGCGGTGCAGGGCTGTGCGGCGGACGACGCCTGGGCCGGCGTCGACCTCACCGGCAAGATCGCGCTGGTCAGCCGCGGCACCTGCTCCTTCGCCGAGAAGTCGGTCGAAGCCGGTGCGGCGGGCGCCTCGGCCATCTTCATCTACAACAACTCGACCGTCGGTGACGAGGCGCTCAGCGGCACGCTCGGCCAGCCGGAGGACGGCACCATCCCCGCCGTCGGCTTCACCGCCGACGAGGGCGCCGTCGCCATCGCCGCCCTCGCTCAGGGCCCGGTGACCGCGACGGTCGACGTGCAGGGCTCGTCCGAGTTCGTCGAGACCTTCAACATCATCGCCGAGACCGCGACCGGAGCCGCCGACAACGTCGTAATGCTCGGCGCCCATCTCGACAGCGTTCCGGAAGGTGCCGGTATCAACGACAACGGCAGCGGATCCGCCGCCCTGCTGGAGACCGCCGTGCAACTCGGCGCGAACGGTGACGTGAACAACAAGGTCCGCTTCGCCTGGTGGGGTGCGGAAGAGGTCGGCTTGGTCGGCTCGTACTACTACACCGACAACCTGACGGAGGACGAGGCCGCCGACATCGCGACCTACCTGAACTTCGACATGGTCGCCTCGCCGAACTACGTGATCTCGGTCTACGACGCCAACGAGTCCACCTATCCGGCCCCGGACGGACTGGTGATCCCGGAGGGATCGATCGCCACGGAGGCCGCGTTCACGGACTACTTCGACTCGATCGACCAGCCGTGGATCGACACCGCGTTCGATGGCCGCAGTGACTACGACGGCTTCATCTCGGCCGGCATCCCCGCCTCCGGTGTCTTCACCGGTGCGGACGATGTGAAGACGCAGGAGGAAGCCGATCTCTTCGGCGGCACCGTGGGCGAGACGCACGACCCGAACTACCACTCCCCCGCTGACGACATCAACAACATCAACGCGGAGGCGCTCGGGATCACCTCGAAGGCGATCGCCTACGTGACGGCGCAGTTCGCGATGGACACCTCGTCCATCAACGGCGTCGTGCCGCCCACGCCCACCCCGACGGCGACGCCCACCGCGACCCCGACCGCGACGGCGACTCCGACGCCGACCGCGACCGCGACCCCGACCGCGACGGCGACTCCGACGCCGACCGCGACCCCGACCGCCACGGCCACGCCGACCGCGACGGCCGCCCCGGTTCCGACGAAGACGCCCAAGCCGCACCTGGCGGCGACCGGAACCGACACGGCTCTGCCGCTCGGTATCGGTGGCCTGCTGATCGCCGGAGGTGTCGGCGCCGTGCTGCTGACCACGCTGCGCCGCCGCAAGGCGTAACGCCGTCACGCGGAAGGGCCCGCCGTCTCCGTCAGGAGAGGGCGGACCCTTCCGTCACGCGGAAGGGCCCGCCGTCTCCGTCAGGAGAGGGCGGGCCCTTCGGCTCGGGAGGTACTCCTCAGCGGAGTTCCTCTTTGTACTCGTTCTTCGCCTGCGTACTGTCGCGCTCGGCTTCGGCCTTCTTGACGTCGGCTTCCGCCTTCTTGACGTCGGCCTCGGCCTTGAGCTCATCGACCTTGTCGGAGACGCGCTCTTTGGCGTCGTCCACGGCTTCGCCGATCTTCTTGCCCGTCGCGTGCAGGGCGTCTTTCGCATCGTCTACGAATCCCATAGAACCTCCTCCGTCCGGGCCGCGCGCAGGTTCTCGGCGGCTGTCTGTGTGGAAGGGGCGCCGCCGAGCTGATGCTCCGGACGGCGCCACCGCCGTCTCCGACGCTACGCGGTAGCGTCCTGCCGACACCCGATTGTGACCGAACTCCCAGAGATCGGCCCGGCGCCGGATCCGCCGCTCGGCCTACCGTGACGGCATGCGCAGACCATCACGAACCGTCGCCCTCGCAGCCCTCCTCCTCGCCGCCGCCCTCGGACTCAGCGGCTGCGTCGCCGCGGGCGGCAGCGACTCCTCCGTCTCGGTCGACGCCCCGGTGTCGGGCGGTGAAGAGGCCGGGGTCGCCGCCGGCTCGGCCGGCGACTCCGCCGCCGCCGACCCGGCCACCCAGGCGGAGGGCGAGCGACAGGTGATCCAGACGGGCTATGCGACGATCACGGTGACCGACCCGGCCGAAGCCGCGGACGAGGCCACCCGCATCGCCCTCGCGGCGGGCGGGCGGGTCGATGACCGCACCGAGCAGAGCGCGGACGGCGTCACCCAGGCGCGCGCATCACTCACCCTGCGCGTGCCGGCCGATGCCCTCGAGGATGCGCTGACGAAGCTGAAGGCGCTCGGCGACCCGGTCTCCGTCTCGATCTCAGCGAACGACGTCACCTCGACGGTCACCGATCTGGACGCGCGGATCGCGGCGCTGCAGGCCTCCGTGGATCGGCTGCTCGCCCTGCTGGCGCAGGCGACCTCGACCGCCGACCTGATCACGATCGAGGGCAGCCTCTCCTCCCGACAGGCCGATCTGGACGCACTCACCGCCCAGCGCGCGGCCCTCGGCGAGCAGGTGGCGATGTCGACGCTCTCGGTGGAACTCGTCGCCCCCGGCACGGTCGTCGGATCCGGGCCGCAGGATTTCTGGCAGGGTCTGGCCGCCGGCTGGGCGGGGCTGATCGCCGCCGGGTCCGGTCTGCTGGTGGGGCTCGGGGTGCTGATCCCGTGGCTGCTGCCGCTGGCCGTGATCGCACTGCTCGTGCTGCTGGTCATCCGTCGGTCCCGCAAGCGCAGAATCGCCCCGATCACGGTCGCCCCGGCGGCTCCCCCGTCCAACGCCGAGGGCGAATGACGTCACTCCCTCCGCGAACGGCGGTTGAGAACCGGTCGTGAACGGTATCTCGTTCGCGCCGCACTCTCAACCGCCGCTCGTGTTAGGGACCTACCGCGGGGGCACGCCGTCGCGGACACCCTCCTCGATGGCGGCGCCGACCGCGGCGAGCAGCGCGGCGACGTCGGTGCTCGTGCGCGTGGTCATCGTGATCACCAGTCGCCCCGCGTACGAGGTGGCGAAGCAGGCGATGTCGTGCGCCGGGTCGCCCGCCGGCCAGGCGAGAACCTGCTCCAGGCGGGCGCTGCCGAGGTAGCGGTCCTTGCCCGTCAGCGGGATGAACGTGGCGTAGCCCGACACCGGCTCGGTGACGGGCGGCAGCCCGGCCGACCCCGCCGAGATCGCGGCGCGGATCTGGCCCCGCACCGCCGGCACCACCTCCGTGAGCTCCTGCCCACCGGGGATCGACACCCGCACCACGCTGACGTGGTTGCGGGCCGTCGCGTGCGCCTTCGTGCGCCGCGAGACCGGCACCAGCAGTGCCGCCCCCGCGCCGTCGCGGGCGGCGATCGCGGCCAGCACCGTGGAGAGCACCAGGTCGCTGACGGTGCACGGGTACCGCTTGGCGTGGCCCGTGACCACCGTCAGGTCGAGAACGAGGGCGGCGGAGTGCCGGGCCGGCAGGTAACTCGCGCGTAGCCCGCGCCGCTCGATCACCTGATCGCGCATCGGCCGCAGCAGCCGCCCGCCCGAGCGCCGCAACCGGCGACGCAGGGGCTTGCGCCAGTACTCCGCCCACGCCGCCCGCGGCGAGGCCTGCTGGGCGTACCACTGCCGCCAGGCGACCATCAGCAACTCGGCCAGGTGCCGCGGCCCTCGACTCGACGGCAGAGCGGGCTCGGCCCGCTCGCCGCTCGGACCGACCGTCAGCAGCCGATCGAGCACACCCATCGCCCAGATCGCGTCGCCCATCACGTGCTGGAAGCGCACGATCAGCACCGCGCGGCCGTCCAGCGCCTCCGCCACCACGACCTCCCACGGCGAGTGCCGCAGCGGGAGGTGCGGGAAGGCGCGTCCCGTGAGCAGCTCCGTGCCCGCCGGCCCGAGGTCGACCGGTTCGTCGAGGAACCGCACGTGGTTCTCGATCGCGAAGTGCGCATCCGGCACCCAGGCCGGCGTCGTGAGTCCGAACGGAACGCGAACGATCCGCTTGCGCAGCTCCGGCGTCGCGGCGGCGAGCCAGGCGATCTGCTCCGAGATCGCCGCCCGGTCGAGGGAGCCGTCCGCGCGCCGCCACGTCGTCGCATCGAGCACCAGCGCCGCCGCGGCGTGCATCGCCTCGTAGGCGACGACGTTCACCACGTACTTCTCGTCGAGGGTGCGCAGCAGCTCGACGTCGACGCTCATGCGCCCGCCTCGATCCACACGGCGCAGATCCGCAGCGCCCCCAGCCGGTGGCGCAGCACATGCACCCCCGGCATCCGTTCGATCTCGGCGACGCCGACGCGGTCGAAGCCGAGCGCGAGGCCCACCCCGCGCGCCTTGGCGTACGCCTCCTTCACGGCGAGCACCTCGGCGAGTTCGAGGCCGCGGTCGCCCGGCGCGCAGAGCCGGCGCTCGATCGCGGTGGGCAGCGGATGCGCGGCGACGTCGATCCCGACGGATCCGGACTCGACGATCGCCACCGCGACCAGACCAGCGCCGTGGCTGATGCTGAGGTCGTAGCCGCCGCCGACCGGCGCGGGCTTGTGCCGGATGGACGACGCCGCGAGACCGTGCCAGCCCAGCCCGGCCGCGTCGGCCAGTCGTCGAGCCAGGGCGCGACCGGCGACGAACTCGGCGGCGCGACGGGACGGCATCCGCGCCCAACGTCGGCTCTCGCCACGCAGGACGCTCGGATCCTGGACCGTCGAGACCGGGGCGGCCGCCAGCCGCATGCTCAGGGCTTCGCCTCGGCGATCGCGCCGGCGACGCCCTCACTCAGCGAGCGCAGGGTCGGGTAGTCCCAGGCGAACGTCGGATCGACCTCGATGCCGTAGGTGTCCTCGATGTCGCCGGCGAGGGTGAGCGCGAAAGCCGAGTCCAGGCCGAGTTCGACGAGCGAGACGTCCGGCCCGATGTCGGACTCGTCGATGTCGGTGTAGACGAGGGCCTTCTCGACGATCCAACTCTGGATCTCGTCGGCGGTGGGGGTGAGGGTGGTCATCCGGGGAGCCTTTCAGTGCTGGGGATGGTGGGCGTTCTGGTGGCGACGGTGACGGGGGTCGCGTCGAGGCCGAGGCTGAGGCCGGCCTCGCGGCGGCGCAGGGTGCGCTCGACGAGGAACTCGACGCTGTCGGCGTCGAGCACGGCGCGTCGGCCGCGGTACTGGGCGAGCAACCGCTGCAGTGCGGCGCTCAACCAGCGCGGATCGGCGGTGTCGGCATCGGAGGCATCGGAGCCGTCGGCGTCGTCGGCAGCAGCGGCGGCGGCGCACCGCCACACCCCCACGCACGCGCCGGCCGCCTGCACGAGTGTGTAGCGCCGCGCCAGGGCGAAGGTGGCGGGCGACGCATCCGGTCCGAGGCCCCGCGGATCCAGCGCGGCCGTCGCGGCGAGCAGCTCGGCCCGCAGCTGCGCGAACGTGGCGATCAGGCCGTCGACCCGTGCGGATCCCGTGGTCGCGGCGAGCAGCTCCGCGCCGAAGGGATCCCCGGCACCGGCACCGATCTCGAAGCGCGCGAAGTCGATCTCGGTCGTGACGGAACCGGGGGTGAACAGCTCATCCTGCGGCGGCATCGCCCGTTCGGCTCGACGACGCCACGCGGGCAGGTTGGGGATGATCGACAGCAGGCACGTCGTGGCGCCCGCGTGCCCGATCGGCACCACCAGCAGATCGCGGCAGAGCTTCTCGAACGCCGCGTACGGGCTGACCCTGGCGTAGAACGTGGAGCCGAACAGCACCGAGAGCGTGCGCATCGCCTCGTTGAGGGTCGAGGGCACCAGGTACTTGCTGGCGGCGCTCAGCAGGAACGCGCTGCGCGGCGCGTGATGCAGCGCGCGCACGACGCTGGCGCTGAACGCATCGCAGAGCAGGAGGTCGGCGGCCGCATCGGCCAGCAGCGCTCCGGCGTGCGGCAGATCGAGCACGCGGCCGCGGTAGAGCCGGCGCTGCGCCGCGTAGTCCACGGCCAGGCGCAGGCCGGTGTCCAGCCCGCCGACCGCGAGCGCCGGCACAACGGCCCGCGTCACCTGGAATGCGCGCAACGCGGTGCCGACGGCCCCGCCGAGTTCACCGACCACGGCGGAGCGATCCAGCAGCAGGCCGTCGAAGTCGGCGCCGCCCAACCGGCAGCCACGCATCCCCGCGGTCGGATAGCGGTGCGCGGTGTCGGCGTGCCCCGCATCCGCAGCGCCTTTGCGCCAGAGCACCAGGGTGTGGCTGCGCGGTCCCAGCGCTTCCGAACTGCGCGCGAAGAGCAGAACGGCCTCGGCGCGGTCGAGGTTGTTCACCACCTGCTTGCCGCCGTCGATCCGGACGGCCTCGTCGGTGATGGTGGCGCGGCAGTCGTTGGCCAGGAGGTCGTTGCCGTGAGCCAGCTCGTGGAAGCCGACCGCGATCCGCTCGCCGGCCAGCAGGCGCCCGGCGACCTCGGTGCGGACGCGCTCGTCGCCTCCGGCCCACACGTTGACGGCCGCCATCAGCGAGGTGAGCCCGTGTCCGAGCCCGAGGGCGGGGTCGCGGCGGAACACCGGTCGCAGCCGGTGCACCAGCTGCTCCGTCGAGACCCAGCGGCCGCCGGCGGAGGCCGGCACGAACTCGGCGCCCCAGCCCCAGGCGGCGAGCGCACGTTCGCCCCAATCGCTGAGTTCCCGGGCGTCGTCAGCGGCGACGATCGCCTCGAAGTCGAAGGGCCCCGGCACGGTCGGATCGCCGAGCACCGTCTCGAGGTCGCTCACGTCGCCGCCTCGAACGCCGGCGCCTCGGAGCGCGCGGCGTCGAACACCGACGCGTCACCCCCCGCGCCGAGGCGCTCCGCCACGGCCTCGAATCCCTCGGCCACCAGCGCGTCACCGGGGTCTGACAGCCCCAGTCGTTGAGCGAGCCGGGCGATCACCAGTCGCGCCGTCAGGGCATCCGGGCCGAATCCGCCGCCGTTCTCGGTCAGCGTGAGCACCGACGCCGCCGCGAACAGCGTCGCCACCCGCTCGGCCGCGAGGTAGTGCTCGGGCGGCGGGAACGGCGCCCGCTTGAACGTGCGGACCTCGGCCATGGTCTGGGTGAACTCCCGCAGCAGCGCCGCGCAGTCCCGGCCGAAATCCGGATCCGGGATGCGCGCCGCCGCCGCATCCAGCAGCTCCGGCAGCGCACGCAGCAGAGCGGATCCGCGGCGCGAGAACAGGCGCAGGCTGCCGAAATCGATGGGCACCGGCTCGGTCAGGGTCGCGCTGGTGCCGAGCGCGGCGCGCGCGCGAGCATCCGCCGCCTCCCCCTCGCGCAGCATCGACGGGAACTCGCCCACGATGACACCGAGGTTGACCACCGAGTTGCCGTCGAAGATCGCCACGATCCGGTGGTCGCGCAGCACCTTCTGGAAGACGTTGCCGGGAGCGAGCTCGGTCAGCTGCGAACGAGCGCCGAGCAGTTGGCTGAGGTCCCGCAACAGCAGATCGACGGTGTCGGGCACGAAGAACTTGACCAGCGAGCTGACCAGCGCCATCTCGTCGATCCGGTGGTGCACGTGCCGGGCACCGACGATCGCGACCGCCTCGGCGCTGAGGGCATCGGAGGCGGCGGCCACGAGCGCGGCGCGGGCCGCCGGCAGCGTCGCAAGGTCGCGGCCGAACATCCGCCGTTCGAGCACGAAGCCGCCGACCACGCGCAGGCCCAGATCGGCGGCCCCGAGCGAGAGCGCGGTGCACAGCGGGCGCGTCAGCTGCAGGCTCTTCAGCACGATCTCCAAGCCCTCGCCCGGCGCGCCGATCACGGCGTCCGTCGACACCGGCGCCGCTTCGAAGCCGAGCCCGCTGATGTCGGCCCCGCGGATGCCGTGAGTGGCCACCTTGGGCAGCGGCGCGAAGCGGTTCGCCGGCAGCTGGGCCTTGTCGACGTACAGCAGCGTGTGCGCACGCGGCCCGCTGCGCTCGTCCACCCGGGCCAGCACAGTCATCGCCCGGCCCCGCGTCGCATTGTTGATCGGCCACTTCTCGCCGTCCAGCACGATCCCGCGGGGGCCGAAGCGGGCCGTGGTGGCGGTGGCACCGAGGTCGCTGCCGCGGCCGCGCTCGGTGAGCCCCCACGAAACGGGCTGCCCGGCGAGCACGGTGTCCGCGACCCGACGCCGCACGGCCTCGTCGCCGGCGACCCAGGTGCTCACCGAACCGAGGAAGGTCTTGCCGTGCGCGACCGCCGCCGTGAGGTCGCGGCCGGCGATGGCCCGGATCATCCGCATCGGCGCCAGCACGTCGCCGAGGTCGCCGCCGTCCTCGAGCGGCACGTAGCTGCGGGCGAGCCCCAGCTCGTCGATCGCGTCGATCGCGCGCTGCGGGAAGGCGCTGCGCTCGTCGTCGGCGAGCGAGCTCGCGAAGTCGATGACGCCGCCGGGCACCGCGGGGTCGCCGAGAGCGGCCGCGAACGACTCCGGGGTCACGACACCGACACCGGAAGGTCGACGCGGACGAGGGCGTCGGTCTCGAACAGCGCCCGAGCGCCCGAGCGCTGGATCTTGCCGCTGGTGGTGCGCGGCAGCGAGCCGCGGCGCACGGTAACGAGGTCCAGCGAGGGCAGACCGAACTCCTGCACCAGCGTGCGACGCATCCGCTCGAGTTCGGCCGCCGCGCCGGCCGCGGTCAGCGCCCGCGGCTCGACCTCGAGCGCGAGTCCGACCCGGTCCCCGTCGGAGCCGTGCGAGAAGGCGGCACTGTTGGGTCCGGCCAGCGCCGGTACCAGCACCGCGGCGCGCTCCTCGATGTCCTGCGGGTAGACGTTCTTGCCGCGCACGATGATGAGGTCCTTGATCCGGCCGGTCACGATCACGTCGCCGTCGATCACGATGCCGAGGTCGCCGGTGCGCAGCTGCCGCACCCCCGGTTCCCCGTCGATCTCGGCCCCGAAGTCGGCCAGAGTCGCGGCCTCGTCACGCCAGTAGCCGGCCGAGACGCTCGGGCCGCTGACCCAGAGCTCGCCGATCTCGCCCGCGGAGCGCCGTCTCCTGGTGGCGGGATCGACCACGCTGACCCGGTGGCCCGGGGCGACGGCGCCGCAGGAGACGGATTCGATCGCCAGGGCAGCCGGTTCGGCCACCTCGAAGCGGCCGGCGGCGAGCGCCGCGACATCGGCCCGACGGATGCGCACGCCCTCGCCCTCGGGGCGGAAGCCGGAGACCAGCAGGGTCGTCTCGGCCATGCCGTACGCCGGCACGAACGCGTCCGCGCGGAAGCCGGCGGGAGCGAAACGCTCCGCGAACTGCGCCAGGGTGCGGGCCTTGACGGGCTCGGCGCCCGTGATCGCGACGTCCAGGGCCGAGAGATCGAGCTCGGCGATCACCTCGTCGCTGACCAGGCGGGCGCACATCGCGTAGGCGAAGTCGGGAGCCACCGTTGTGCTCGCGCGGTGCTCGGACAGCAGTCGGAGCCAGAACGCGGGGCGCTTGAGGAACTGCAGCGGCGAGGTCAGCACCGCGTCCATGCCGCGGTACATCGGATGCAGCAGCAGGCCGATCAGGCCCATGTCGTGATAGTGCGGCAGCCAGCCGACCGCGACCCCGTCGGGGCGAGTGCGCAGCGCCTGACCGATCACCGCCTGGTTCGCCAGCAGGTTCGCGTGCGTGACCATCACACCCTTGGGCGTGCCGGTGGAGCCCGAGGTGTACTGCAGGATCGCCAGCGCCTCCGCCGGGAGGGCCGGGCGGCGCCAATCGGCGGCGTCGCCGAGCGCATCCGTGTCGATCAGGCGCACGGTCACGCCGTCGAGGGCGCCCACCGTGCTGTCGGCCAGCAGCGCCCAGGTCACCGTGTCGGTGAGGATGAGCCGAGCCCCCGAGTGGCGCAGCATCGCCAGCATCCGCTCGACGACGACGGCGGCCGGGGCGGAGGCGGTCACCGCGACCGGGGCGATCGTGATGCCGGCGTACATCGCAGCGGTGACGGCGCGCGCGACGTTCAGCCCGGCCGAGAAGGCGAGCAGGGCGATGTCTCCTGGCCCGAAACCGTCGGCGTTCAGCGCGACGGCGCGGGCCGCCGCCTCCTGATCCAGCTCGGCGTAGCTGAGTCGGGAGTTCTGCGTCGGCGACGCAGCGAAGGTGATCCCACGCTCGGCGGATGCCGATTCGCGCAACGCGTCGACGAACGTCCGACCCGCCATAGCCGCCCCCATTCCTCCGCATCCCTGCGGTTCGACCGACAACCTAGCGGTGGGCTGAACCTGGGTCGAGAGAGTTCTCATGTTGTTTACACGCGCCGGCACCCCCCGATCGAGCCGAGCGGGCCGAGGGGGCTCGTCGGGCGGACGGCCGACGACACCGACCGGACGTGAGCACACCGAGCATCCGCTGCCCACCGCTGCGGCGCGCGTCTTCCCGATCCGCGCGCGCAGGGTATCTAATGAGGCCATGAGAGCCATCTGGAAGGGCGCGATCACATTCGGCCTCGTCAACGTGCCGGTCAAGATCTACAGCGCGACCGAGAGCCACGACATCGCCCTGCACCAGGTGCACGACGCGGACGGCGGGCGGATCCGCTACCAGCGTCGCTGCGAGATCTGCAGCAAGATCGTGCCGTACGAGCACATCGACAAGGCCTACGACGACGGCGAGAAGACGGTGGTGCTGACGGCGGAGGACATCAAGTCGCTGCCGGCCGAACGCGACCGCGAGATCGACGTGGTGCAGTTCGTGCCGAACGACCAGATCGATCCGATCATGTTCGACAGCGCCTATGTGCTCGAGCCCGACGGCTCCTCCCCCAAGGCCTACGTGCTGCTGCGGCGCACGCTGGAGCAGACCGATCGCACGGCGATCGTCGAGTTCGCGCTGCGCCAGAAGACCCGACTGGCGGCGCTCCGGGTCCGCGGCAAGCTGCTGATGCTGCAGACACTGCTCTGGTCGGACGAGGTGCGCGAGGTGTCCTTCCCGGCGCTGGACGAGGACATCCGCATCGCCAAGCGCGAGCTGGACATGTCGTCGAAGCTGGTCGAGTCGTACTCGGAGGACTTCGATCCGACGGCGTTCCGCGACGAGTACCAGGAGGAGATGCGGGTGCTGATCGAGGCGAAGCTGGAGCAGGGCGATGCGCTCGACACCGCCGCGACCTTCGGCGAGGTGCCGGAGGCCGAGGAGAAGGCCGAGGGCGACGGCAATGTGATCGACCTGATGGAGGCGCTGAAGCGCTCGGTCGACAGCAAGCGTTCGAAGGCGAAGCAGCCGGCCGAGAAGAAGGAGCCGGCCACGAAGGCCACCGCGGCCAAGACCGCCACGAAGACCGCCACCAAGACCGCGCCGAAGAAGAAGGCGTCCGGCGAGTAGCGTGCCCGAGTTCGACTTCACCCGGCTGGATGCGCCGGGCACCGAACACGTCGAGGTGTCGGTGGATGGGCGCGGCGTGGCCGCGACCGGGCACATCGTCGGCGACGGCTGGGTGCTCGACTACACCCTGCTCTGCGACGCCGCGTGGCGGGTGCGCTCGCTCTGGCTGTCCTGCGGCGACCGCATCCGCACGCTCGTGTCCGACGGCGAGGGCTCCTGGACCTGCGGCGACTACCTGCCCGAGTTGCAGGGTGCGATCGATGTGGACATCAGCGCGACGCCCCTGACCAACACGCTGCCGATCCGCCGGCTCGACCTCGCCGTGGGCGAGAGCGCCGAGATCGTCACCGCCTACGTCGACGTGCCCTCGCTCGACGTTGTGCTCGACCCCCAGCGCTACACCCGCCTCTCCGAGCTGGTCTACCGCTACGAATCCCTCGACTCCACCTTCACCCGCGACGTCACCGTCGACCCCGACGGCTTCATCCTCGCCTACCCGGGCCTCTTCGCCCGCGCCTGACGCCCCCTCTGGCGAAAAGTTGCAGGCCAACGCGAGTTGACCTGCAACTTTTCGCCGGTGGAGGGGTCAGTCGAGGTCGGAGGTGTCGACGGTGGAGGACGCCACCAGCGTGAGGAGGGCCTCGGCGTAGGCGTTGGCGGCGACGGGGTCGGTGAAGTACTCGGTGACGCCGTGCAGTTCGATCGCGACCTCGAAGAAGGCGCCCGCGACGCGGAGGTGGCGGAAGGTGCCGCGCAGCAGTTCGCGCAGCTGCTCCTCGCGGGGCAGCCAGAGCGAGTCCTCGACCGAGACCGAGTCGAGCGCCCACTCCGTGGTGCCGTTGAAGCCGAGGATCGTGCCGCTGGGGTACTCGTGCGCCTCGATCGTCATGTCGCTGACGGTGAAGACGTCGCTCTCGAACCCGTCGCGCTCGATCCGGAAGACGTCGCCGGTGACCGGCTTCCAGCGGACGCCCGCGGTCCGCAGCGCCCGCGCCAACTCTGAGGAGATCATCCCGCCATTATCCTGCCCGCCCCCACGCCACGCCTCCCCGCGAGATGCCTCTTGTGTACGCGACACGCCGAGCGCAGCGTACAGAAGAGGCATCTCGCGGGATCCGCGGGCGCGCCCCGTTCGCGGGGGTCGGACCGGAGTAGGGATGCGCGGTTCGGGGCGGAGCTTCGGCACGACCCCCGAAAAGGTGACCCGCGTTCACCTTTCTGAATTAACCCTCACGAAACATGCGGTTCACGCCGGACGCGCTTTCAGTGCATAGCGTGGCTAAGTCGGTCGTCCTCATTTCGGGGACACGCCGAGCATCCCGCAGCACTCCGAGACACCGCCCGAGAGGACCTTCGATGCCCGAGGTCGTACCCCCGCCCACCCGTGACGCCCGGCCGCGACGCCGCTTGGGCCTCGCGCTCGCCGGCCTCGTCGGACTCGCCCTCGTCGGCGCGCCGCTCGTGGCCGCTCCCGCCACCGCGAATCCCGCCGGCACCGATCTGGTGATCAGCGAGGTGTACGCGCGCGGCGGCTCGGTCGGCGCCACGTACAAGAACCGCTTCATCGAGCTGTACAACCCGACCGGCACCGCCATCCCCCTCGCGGGCACGTCGATCCAGTACCGCAGCCCCGCGGGCACCGCGAACCCGACGACGACGATCGCCCTGGTCGGCACGGTCCCGGCCAACGGGCACTTCCTGATCCAGGGCGCGAGCAACGGCGCGAACGGCGCCGACCTGCCCACGCCGGATCAGGTGACGAGCATCAACTTCGGCGCGGCCGGCGGCACGCTGTTCCTGGCCGAGGGCACCAGCACCCTGGTCGCCCCGCCCACCGGCTCGGTGACGGCGAATGCGGCCATCATCGACCTGGTCGGCTACGGCACGTCGAACACCTACGAGGGCTCGGTCGCCGCGGCGCCGAACTACACCGAGTCGATCACGCGCTCGGCCACGGGCGGCGACACGGATGCGAACGGCGCCGACTTCACGGTCGCGGCGATGACCCCGGAGAACGCGGGCGGCGCAGGCACGCCGACCCCGACGGCGACTCCCACGACAACCCCGACGCCGACCCCGACGCCGACGGCCGCGCCCACGGTGACGATCGCCGAGATCCAGGGCAGCGGCGACGCGTCGCCGCTCGTCGGCCAGACCGTGACCACCTCGGGTGTCGTCACCGCGCGCTACCCCACCGGCGGCTTCAGCGGCTACGTGATCCAGACGCCGGGTACCGGCGGCGACGTCGACCTCGGCACGCACACCGCATCGGACGCCGTCTTCGTCTACTCCTCCGCCTCCGTCGGCAACGTCGCGATCGGCGACCACGTGCAGATCACCGGTGCCGTGAGCGAGTTCAACGGCCTGACCGAGCTCACGCCCACCTCCGCCACGACCGTGACGCAGCTGCCCGCCGCGGCGGCTCCGACGCCGGCAACGGTCGCGTTCCCGCGAGAATCCGCGCAGCGCGAGACGCTGGAGAGCATGCTGATCGCGCCGCAGGGCGACTACACGATCACCGACACCTACGACCTGAACAGCTACGGATCCATCGGCCTCGCCACCGGAACGACTCCGCTGCTCACTCCGACCGAGATCGCCCGTCCGGGCACCGCCGCCTACACCGCGGCGGTCGCCGACAACGCGGCCCGCGGCGTCATCCTCGACGACGGCTCCTCGATCAACTTCCTCGGCGCGACCGCGAACAAGGCGATCCCGCTGCCGTACCTCACCATCGACAGCCCCGTTCGGGTGGGAGCGGCGACCACCTTCACCGCGCCGGTGATCCTCGACTACCGCAACGGCGCCTGGAACTTCCAGCCCACGCAGCAGCTCACCGCCGCGAACGCCGCCACCGTGCAGCCCGCCACCTTCGAGAACACCCGCGAGCCGGCCCCCGAGGCCGTCGGCGGCGACATCGCGATCGCCTCCTTCAACGTGCTGAACTACTTCCCGACCACCGGCGACTCGCTGACCGGCTGCTCCTACTACACCGACCGCGACGGCAACCCCGTCACGGTGAACAGCGGCTGCGACGCGCGCGGAGCCGCGAACGCGGACGACCTCGCCCGCCAGCAGGCCAAGATCGTCACCGCGATCAACAGCCTCGGCGCCAGCGTCGTCTCGCTCGAGGAGATCGAGAACTCGGCCAAGTTCGGCAAGCCGCGCGACTTCGCACTCTCGACGCTCACCGACGCGCTGAACGCGGCAGCCGGTAGCGACGTCTGGGCGTACGTCGCCTCGCCGTCCGTGCTCCCGGCGCTGGCGAACGAAGACGTCATCCGCACCGCCTTCATCTACAAGAAGGCGACCGTCGAGCCCGTCGGCGAGTCGGTCATCCTGGATGACAACGTCGCGTTCTCGAACGCCCGCAAGCCGCTCGCGCAGGAGTTCCGCCTGATCGGCGACGCTTCCAGCGAATTCCTCGCGATCGTGAACCACTTCAAGTCCAAGGGTTCCGGATCGGGCGCGGATGCCGACCAGAACGACGGTCAGGGCGCCTCGAACGCCTCTCGCGTCGCCCAGGCGAACGCGCTCGTCGCCTTCGCCGAGCAGCTGGAGACCGAGAAGGCGACCGACCTCGTCTACCTGCTCGGCGACTTCAACGCCTATACGCAGGAGGACCCGATCCGGGCGCTCGTGGATGCGGGCTTCGTCGACCAGGGCTCGAAGGACGGCAAGTACTCGTACTCGTTCGACGGCGCGGTCGGTTCGCTCGACCACGTCTTCGCCTCCGCGGCGGGCGACGCGAAGGTGACCGGGGTCGACACCTGGAACATCAACAGCGGCGAGTCCGTGGCGCTGGAGTACAGCCGCTACAACTACAACGCGACGCTGTTCTACGACACCTCGGCCTACCGCTCCAGCGACCACGACCCGGTGGTCGTCGGCCTCGCCCTGGCGGCGGATGCGAACGCCGTGACCGCGCTGCGCTCGTTCGGCTCCGCACAGACCGTCGAGACCGGCTCCGCCGTCGCGGCACGCAGCGTCGAGGCCCGTAAGGCGGACGGCTCGCTCGCGGCCGGCGCCGAGGTCACCTTCACGATCGACGGCCCCGCGTCGTTCGTCGGTGGCGGCTTCACCGCCACCGCGACCAGCAACGCGGCCGGCATCGCGACCACCCCGGCCATCACGGCCGGCCCCATCGCCGGTGCCGTCACGGTCACGGCCACCGCCGGCTCGGCCACCGCCACGCTGTCGAGCATCACCGTGGTCGAGCCGGCTGCGTCGATCGACGTCGCCACCTCGGCGTCGACCTCGATCGTCTCCGGAAAGGTCGTGCTGACCGTCACCGCGACCAACAACGGCGACGAGCCGGTGCAGATCGTGATCACCACCAAGTACGGCAGCAAGAAGACCGTGGGCGTCGCCCCCGGTGCCACCGTCAGCTACGCGGCGAAGACGTACCTCTCGTCGATCCCCGCCGGCACCGCCTCCGTGGTGGTCACCGCAGCCGACGGCTCGCAGCTCACGTACCCCACGCCCTACGCGGCGAGCGCCAACTGATGCGCGTCGCCCACCCGAATCCCCTGGAGCACAACCCCGTGAAGAACATCACCGACAACCCTGCTGCCGCCCCGACCCGTCGCACGATCGTCCGCGGCGCCGCCTGGTCGGTGCCCGCGATCGCCGTCGCGGTCGCCGCCCCGATGGCCGCCGCCTCCACCGGCGTCCCCGCGCGGATCGAGATCATCAGCGACAGCACGCAGTCGATCGAGGAGGGCGTGAACCTGCTCGTGCTCGTCTACGACGCCGAGGGCAACACCGTCTCGGCGGGCGTCGTGGCGACGCTGGCGGCGAACCCGTCGGCCGTCTTCCTGTTCCCGGACGAGAGCGCCGCCGACGGGCTGACCGCCTCGTACACGACCGACGTCGACGGCGTCGCGCCGTTCCCGATCGACGCGAGCGGGCCGGTCGACGTGCTGGTGACCCTCACCAGCGGATCGGCCTCCGCCAGCACCATCCTCACGATCGTCGCGTGAGCATCCGCACCACCCGTCGGCCGGCGTCGCTCCTCGCGGCGCCGGCCGTCGGCCTGCTGGCCGTGCTGCTGCTGGGCGGATGCACGCCGACCGCGCCGACTCCGACCGCCTCCGCATCCGCCTCCGTCGCGCTGCCGGGCCTGGCCGTCACCGGCGATGCGCCGACCACCGCCGCACCCGGCGAGGAGTTCGCGCCGGTCAACGTGCTGCTCACCGACACGGCCGGCGAGCCGGTCGCGGATGCGGCGGTGACCTTCTCGGTCGCAGCCGGCGACGCGGCTTTCCCCGACGACGTGTTCACGACCACAACGGATTCGTCCGGCGTCGCGACCGCCTACGGTCTCGTCGCGGGCCCGACTCCTGGCGAGGTCGACGTCGCGGTCACGTCCGGCGAGCGCACCCTCGAGGTGACGCTCACCGTGCTCGACTGACGCCGCGCCCGAAAGGGGGTTGTCACTCCGTCCCGCCGTGCGTGGGACGGAGTGACAACCCCCTCCCTTGAGCGTCATCAGACGCCACCGCCGCCACCGCCGCCACCGCCGCCGCCCGACGAACCGCCGCCGGAAGCGCCGCCGCTGGAGGAGCTGCTCGCCGAGCCCGACCAGCTGCTCGCGGTCGTCGCGGAGAAGGACGACACGCTGCCCGCGAAGAGGGCGGCGTTGAATCCGCTCGATCCCGCGTACCAGCTCGGGTCTGCGCCGCCCTGCTCGTAGGCGACGGCGAGCACTTGCGCCCACTCCTTCTCCTGCCCGAACAGCACCGCGTACGGCAGCAGCCGTTCGGTCAGTTCGACCACGTTCTCGTCGCGCTCGGCCCCCTCCGGCGACTGCAGCATCCGCATCCGGTCGGCCTCGGCCAAGCGGATGTACAGCTCGAGACCCCGCAGGTGATCGCGCAGTTCGGCGCCGGCTGCGGTGAGCGGTGTCTTCAGCACCAGGAAGAACACCGCGAACACGAAGACGAAGGAAGAGATCAGCAGGACCAGCGGCAGCACGCCGCCGCGATCGTCGACCAGGAGCAGCACACCGAAGACGATCGTGGCGATCATTCCGACGACGGAGGCGATGATCGTCCAGACGCTCGGTGCGACGGATGCGCGCGAACGCAGCCCCGCCTCCGTCGTTCGCTTCGGCAGCGCCGACATGAACGTCGTGAGCGCCGTGCCGAAGGCAGTGTCCTTGTCGGACAGATCGCGCTCGGTGCCGGGCGTGAGCGACGGGCCGAAGATCAGGGTCAAGAACTCGTGCTCGTCGGTGCTGAGATCCCGCGGGCGCACGAAACGGGTCGGAGCGGGGGTCGGATCCACCAAGCGCAGCACGTAGTGCTCCTTCTCGCGCCCGAGCAACCCGGTCTCGGTGTGCTCCTCGATCCGCAGCACACCGCGCACGGCCAGGTCGACGAACGCCGCCGCCGTGGCCTTCGCGGTGCGACCGAGCACCTGCGCCGAGGTGAACAGGCTCGCGGCGGGCGGCGCGTACTCGGCGATCACGGTGGCGCGACCGCGCGCATCCCGCAGTCGGGTCGAGCGCAGCACGATCGCGGTGATCAGCGCGGCCAGGGCGACGGCGAAGCTGAAGAGTTGCAGGATGCCGAACACGGAACCGAAATACGAACTGTCACGCGAGACGAACGTGCCGGGCTCGAAACCGAGGGCGATCGTCACGTTCTCGCCCGGGCCGAGGTCGGTGCCGGATGCGACGGCGAGCGCGACCGGCGGCGTGAACTGCGCCGGGTCGGAACTGGGCTGCTCGATCGCGCACTCCTGCCGCGAGCCCTCGGCACCGCGGTAGCAGGCGGACTCGCCCGTGAGTTCGGCGCCGAGATCACCGGAGTCGCGGCTCGCGACCACCTGGATGCTGTACCGGTCGAACGGCTGCTCCCAGCCGAGCCCGTTGGTGTCCCAGTAGAACTCGTCCTGACCCGATTCGGTCTCAGCGGCGGGCAAGGTCACGTTGCGTTGCGTGTAGGTGAAGACGTACGTCTGCTCGCCGTGCACGAAATCGTCGGCCGCGCTGGTGACGACGAGGAAGCCGTCGTCGGTGTCGGTGTCGACGGGTCGAGCGGCGCCGTTCCCATCCGTCACCGAAACGAGCTCGAGACCGGTCGGATGCCCCTCGTACCGCGTCGGGATCGCGCGCTGCATCCCGCGATTCTGATCGCTCTCCGGGAAGACCGCGACGAAGGTCTCGGTCGTCGTCAGCGTCGAGTGGCCCTCGTCGTCACGGCCGAGTTCGTAGACGACGTCGTAGCCGGCGAATCGGAAGTCGTTCGCGTCAGCGCTCGCGGGCGCCGCGCCCACCACCGCCCCGGTGATCGCGAGCAGCAGGACGACTAGGACACGATGGATCCCCCTCATGCTCCGAGCGTATCCGCCCCGCCCTCCCCCGGCGATCTGCACTGCGCTGTCGTTGTAGTGCGCTGTCGTTTTCACCGCGCGCGGGTGGCATGCCACTCGCGCGCGGCCAAAACGACAGCGCGGCACGACAGCGCCGTGAGTGAGTCGCGCGGTCAGTCGAGGATGCGCACGCCGTGCGTCGAGAAGCGCAGGCCCATCTGGGCGCGAGCCGCGACCACGACCGAGACCGCGGCGGCCCCGACCACGAGCGTGCCGCCCATCAGCACGAACGTGGCGGAGGCGCCGATCGCGTCGCAGAGGGCCCCTACGAGCGGAGCGCCGAGGGTCTGGAAGCCGAGCAGCACCAGCATGTACAGCGCCATGATCCGGCCGCGGACCGCGACGTTCGAGGAGGACTGGATCAGCGTGTTCGCCGCGGTCACGAAGAGCAGGTTGCCCACACCCACGCCGATCAGCGTCATCGCGAACAGCGCCTGCACCGGCATAAATCCGGCCACGATCTCGAAACAGCCCAGCAGTACCGCGCCACCCACCACGGTGCGCAGCCGCAGGCTCACGCGCCGTGTCGAGGACACCGCGCCGATCACGGCGCCGATCGCGGCCATCGAGTTGAACAATCCGTAGCCGCCCGGGCCGGCGTCGAAGACGGAATCGGCGTAGTCGGCGAAGACGACGGCGGTGTTGAACGCGAACATCGAGGCGATCGCGATCAGCAGCAACGACCACGCGATCGCCGGCTTGCCGAGTGCGTACTCGAGCCCCTCGCGCAGCTGGCCCCTCGCCCGCGGGATGGGCGTGACGGTCTGCAGCTTCGACGCGTTCATCGACAGCAGCCCCGACACCGCGACGAAACAGGCGGCCGCGTTGATCAGGAAGGCCGGTCCGGAGCCGACGGCGAGGATCAGCGCACCGCTGATCGCGGGGCCGATCAGGGCGCCGAGCTGGAACACCGTGGCGTTCATGCTGATCGCGTTGCGCAGCAGGCTCGAGCCGACGACCTCGTTCACGAACGACTGCCGGCTCGGCACATCCACCACCGTGACGAAGCCGAGCAGGAACGCGACCAGGAAGATGTGCCACGCCTGCACGGTGCCCGTCAGCGCGAGGATGCCCAGTACCGCGCTGAGCGCGCCGGAGGTCGACTGCGCGAGAACGAGCAGTCGCCGCTTGGGATAGCGGTCGGCGAGCACGCCGCCGTACAGGCCGAAGAACAGCATCGGGGCGAACTGCAGTGCCACGGTCACGCCGACGGCGACGACGCTGCCGGTGAGTTCGAGCACCAGCCAGTCCTGCGCGATCCGCTGGATCCACATGGCGGTCGAGCCGATGAAGTGCGCGCCGGTGTAGATGCGGAAGTTGGGTACCGAAAGGGCGAGGAAGGTGTGGCGCCACTGCGGACGCTCGGAGACGATGGTGAGCGGGACGGTGGCCGGCGCCGAGACGTCGGTGTTGGACAGGGCCACGGGAGCGATTTCCTTACGGGTCGGCCTCGGCTGGATCGCCGGGCTATGCGTTCCCTCAGAACGCTACTCGCGCTCGGCGCATAAGCGGAGTAAATTGCGGCTATAACTCCCATTGGGCAACGCAATGACAACGCCGTCGAAGGGCTCCCGTGTTCGAACCCGTCCTGCTGAAGACATTCCTCGCCGTGGCGGAGACCCGCGGATTCACGCGGGCGGCGGCCCAGCTCGGGCTGAGCCAGCCGACGGTGAGCCAGCACGTGCGTCGACTCGAGGACGCGGCGGGCCGCATCCTGGTCTCGCGCGACACCCGCGAGGTCGAACTCACCGACAACGGCGTCGCGATGGCGGGCTTCGCCCGGACGATCCTGGCGGCGCACACCTCGGCCGAGAACTACTTCACCGGCACCGCGATGAAGGGCAGGCTGCGGTTCGGCTCCGCGGACGACCTCGCGATCACGCAGCTGCCGCGCATCCTCCGGCACTTCCGCCAGCTGCATCCGCAGGTCAAGCTCGAGCTGACCGTCGATCAGAGCCAGCCGCTGCGGCGCAAGCTCGAGGCGGGCCAGCTGGACCTGATCTTCGTGAAGACGGCGCCCGGCGCGCCGGACGGCCGGCTGGTGCGACGCGACACCATGGTCTGGGTGGCGCACGAGAAGACGGTGGTCGAGCCACACGAGACGGTGCCGCTGATCGCCTACCGCGGCGCGAGCGTGTCGCGGCAGATCGCGATCGACGCCCTCGAGGCCGCGGGGCGGACTTGGCGGATCACCTGCAACACCCGCGAGGTGAACGGCGTGCTCGCGGCGGTGCGCGCCGGCATCGGCATCGCGGTGTTCCCGCGCTCGCTCATCCCGAATGATCTGGTCACCGTTTCGAACCGCTTCGGGCTGCCCGAGCTGGAGGACATCGACTTCCGACTCCTGCAGGGCCCGATGGCGCCGAAGGAGCCGGTGGATGCGCTGACCACGGCGATCATGGACCGCACGCACGTCCGAACGGCGAGCTGAGGCTGTCACCGGCGCTGGTACATGAATAGGGGATGAACGCTCGGCGCCGCAAGCCAATCTTCTGGGGCGTGTTAGCCGACGTTCGTCGTCGATATCGTGCGGGAGGCTCATCCCCAGCCACCGTGCCCGCTCCTCTGCACGGGTTCTCCGCTCCACCCGACGAACGGACCACCCGCTTGACCCTGCGCGATTCCCTCCCTGCCCACGACTCCCCCGGGTCCTCCCCCGCCCACCACTCCCCCGGGCTTTTCCCCGCCCCCACCCGACGCTCGCTCGTCCAGGCCGGCGCCTGGACGATTCCGGCCGTCGGAATCGCCATCGCCGCCCCCGTCGCCAGCGCCTCCGGCCCCGACAGTTACGACCTGCGTCCGTTCGCCTCCGGTGACGGCCACGTCGGGATCAAGATGCCCAATCCCCTGAACGTCCGCGTGCTGAACCTGCTCGGCACGCCGTTCACGGGCACGATGGTGCTGACCGTCACCGTGGCAGCGACCTACAGCGCGAACGTGTACATCATCCCGAGCGGCAGCGCGCTCAACCCGACCGCGGCCAGCGCGAGCCAGGGCTGGGGCACCGGCACGATCGTGGCGAACACCGTGATGACCTTCCCCTGGTCGGGCACGATCGCCGGCAACGGCGCGGTCTCCTTCGAACTCGACGGCAGCGCGAACTCGCAGTGGACGCCGACCCTGATCGGCTCGGGCACGCCGCTGCCGTTCAGCGACGTGATCGAGTACTCGATCGCCACGACGCCGGGCGACATCGTCGCCAACAACGTCACCACCAGCTCCGAGAGCTGGTTCTGATCCACCGGGCGACCCGGGCGCGTTCTCCGGCCCGGGTCGCCCGTTCGGTGGACGCGCGTCCGGCCCGACGTGGCTACGGTGGTCTCAGGCACCTATCGAGGGGACGCGACGATGACCGATTGGGGAACGCCCGACAGCCTGGGCGACCGGGCGAAGCAGGACGCGCCGAACTACCCGCCGCCCGTCGTACGGCCTGCCGCGGGATCGCCGTCACTGCCCTCACGCGAGGAGGCGGTGCGCGCCGCCGCCCTGAAGCGGTTGAAGAAGAAGCGCGACTTCCGCGGCACCCTCACCGGATGGGCGGGCACCTCTGCACTGACCACCGTCATCTGGGCGGTCACCGGCGCCCACTCCTACTTCTGGCCGATCTGGCCCATCATCGGCATCGGCATCGGCGTCGTCGCCCAGGCCGCATCGATCTGGGGGCCGGGAAAGACCGAGATCTCCGAAGAGGACGTCGAGGCCGAGATGCGCCGCCTGCAGGGCCCGACGGGCTGAGGCTCGGCCCGGTGCGAACACCTGGGCTGCTCTGAGCGATGGCCACCCCTCTTCGCGCGACCGAGATCCGCGCGATCACGCGGATCGAGCGCAGTGGCCATGGGATGCGGTTCGCTCAGACCAGCCCACGTGTTCGCCTCGCCGTCAGAGCGTCGCCCGCAGCCGCACTTCGGGCAGGCCGGCCCGCGCAAAAGGGTTGTCACTTCGTCGGTCGCTCACCGACAAAGTGACAACCCTTTCAAAGGTCCGCGTCTCCAGCCGCCCCCGCCCCGAGCAAGAACGACGAAAGGGGGTTGTCACTCCGTCCCGCGAAGCGGTGGGACGGAGTGACAACTCCCTTCGAGCAGGAACGCTAGACGGCGGCGCGGATGCGGGCGCCCGGGTGGTCGGCCGCGAGGCGGGCGCGGCCGTCGCCGCGGAGGCGTCCGCGCAGGGTGTCGCCGGCCTGCGGCTCGACGACGAGACCGCGTGCGCGCAGCTCCGGCATCACCAGGTCGATGAAGCTGTCGAAGTTGCCGTACGGGTCCGGCTGCACCAGGAAGCCGTCCGCGCCGGTCGCCGCGACCGCGGCCTCCGCCTGATCCACGACCTCGCTCGGCGAGCCGATGAACGGCGCGCCCATCACGTTGTTGGCCTGGAACTCCTCCAGCACCTCGCGCACCGTCGGCGCGTTCGGGCCGAGGAAGCGCTCGAGGTTCGTGCGCCCGGTCTGGGTCACCGTCGAGGGATCGATCGGCTTGTCCGGGTCCATCACCGAGAGGTCGACGCCCGTGTAGAAGGAGTAGGAGGCGGCGGCCTCGTCCAGCGTGCGGGTCGCGACCTGGCGCGCGCGCAGCTCGTGCGCCTCCGCACTAGTCGGCGCGACGATGAAGGTGCCCGCCATCAGGCATTTGATCGACTGCGGGTCGCGGCCGAACTCGGCGGCACGGCGGCGGATGTCCGCGATCTGCTCCGCGACGGCCGGGATCTCGGCGGCCAGGAACACACCTTCGGCGTACTTCGCCGCCAGATCGCGCCCCGGACCCGAGGCGCCGGCCTGGAACAGCATCGGCGTGCGCTGCGGCCCGGGCGGCACGTTCAGCATGCCCTTGGACTGGACGAAGGGGCCATTGTGCTCGATCTCGCGCACTTTGTCGGGATCGGCGTAGACGGCGCCCTCGCGATCGAGCACGATCGCGTCGTCCTCCCAGCAGCCCTCCCAGAGCTTGAGGCTCAGCTCGACGTGATCGGTCGCGATCTCGTAGCGCTTGTCGTGCTCGACCATCGGAGCGCCGAACAGCCGGGCCGAGGCGTTCTGGCCGGCGCCCGTGACGATGTTCCAGCCGATCCGACCGTTGGTCAGGTGGTCCAGCGTCGCCATCTTGCGGGCGACCATCGGCGGCTTCTCGACCGAGGTCGACAGCGTGGTCACGAGGCCGAGCCGCTCGGTCACCGCGGCGAGCGCGGGCAGGATCATCGCCGGGTCCGCCTTGGGCGTCTGCACCCCGTTGCGCAGCGCCGCCGCCGGCACCGCGTCGTTCACCACGGGGTAGCCGTAGTCGTCGGCCATGAACAGGAAGTCGACGCCCGCTTCCTCGCAGCGACGAGCCATCTCGATCCAATGCTGCAGGTCCAGGAAGTTCGTCGAGGTGTTCTCGGGCAGGCGCCACGATCCCATCAACATCGCGGATTGAAACATCCCGATCTTCCACGGTGCCGCCATCGTCTTTCTCCTTGTTCCTCTAACTTGAACTGATCAGTTCACACTCTACGCAACGGATGTTTCCGCGGTGTGAACCGGCTGCGCTGTCGTTTTCACCGCGCGCGGCCGGCATGTCACCAGCGCGCGGCGAAAGCGACAGCGCGGCCGGAACGACCGCGCGGTACGAGAGCGCCGGGAGGGCCGCCGACCCAGCGCCGACGGCTCAATGCCGACGGCTCAGCGCTCGGCGTCCAGCTCCGCGACCAGGGCGCGCACGCGGGCGGCGTGCGCGGCGGACAGTTCGTCCGCGTCCCCGCCCGTCAGCAGCAGGATCTGCAGCCCGCGCCAGAGCGAGGTGATCTCGATCGCGGTGACGCGGCTGCGTTCGGCGCCGTAGCCCTCGGCCCGCAGCACGCCGTCGATCCGCTCCAGCCACTGCGTGTTCGACCGGCTGATGAACGGCGCCCAGACGTGGCTGGCGTGAATGGCGATCCCGAGCTGCTGGAAGTACAGCCGCAGGTAGGGGATGTTCTCCGCCGCCGACAGGTCCGCCCACGCTCGGATGAGCCGCTCGGCGAAGTCGCCCGACTCGGCCAGGCGCACGAAGAGGTCGCGCAACCTCGGGAAGCGCTCGAAGGCGCGCACCGCGGCCTCGTCCAGCAGATCCTCCCGCGAGCCGAAGTAGTACAGCAGCATCCGGTTGTTCGAGCCGATGCTGCGGGCGATGCCGCTCAGGCTCATCTGGATCATGCTCTGATCGAGGATGCGGTCGACCACGAGTTCGAGCAGCCGATCCCGCTCCGCCGTCCCCGCCACGCCCCCGACTCTACCCGGCGCCCGCAGCCGCTCGTGCGGCGTGAGGGTCACGCCGTGGCGAGCCAGGCGTCGATGCGCTCGCGCGCCGCCGCCTTGACCTCGTCGGGCGCGAGCGTGGTCTCGATCGAGGTCCACGCGCAGGCGGCGAGCTGCTCATCCGTGAGCCCCAGCTCGCTGCGGCAGAGCTCGTACTCGGCGAGGATGTTCGGCCCGAAGATGATCGGATCGTCGGCGTTGATCGAGCACCGCACGCCGGCGGCGAGCAGCAGCGGCAGCGGATGCGCGCCGATCTCCTCGACCACGTCCAGCAGCACGTTCGAGGTCGGGCAGACGTCGAGGGTGATCCCCCGCGCCACGATCTCGGCGATCAGTTCCGGATCCTCGATCGCGCGGACCCCGTGCAGCACGCGGTCGGCGTGCAGCACCTCGATCGCTTCGCGCACCGACTCGGGCCCGACCAGTTCGCCGGCGTGCGGCGTCGCGTGCAGGCCGGCGGCCTTGGCGATCGCGAACGCCTCGGCGAAGTCCGCGCCGGGGTGACCGCGCTCGTCGCTCGCCAGCCCGAGCGAGACGACCCCCTTCCCGGCCAGCGAGGCGGCGGCCTCCGCGATCAGGATCGAGTGCTCGATGCTGGCGGTGCGGTCGATCGTCGCCATAAAACCGAAGGCGAGGCCGTGCTTCGCGGAGGCGGCGCGGGCGTGCCCGAGCATCACCTCCAGGGCCGCGACGTGCGAGCCGTACCGCTCGACGTAGAAGGACGAGTCGACGCCCAGCTCCAGGTAGACGACCCCGTCGGCGACCTGATCCTCGAAGATCTCGTCGATCAGCCGGGCCATGTGCGCCGGCTCGTCCAGCACGGCGAGCAGCGTGCGGTAGACCACATCGAACTGGCTGAAGCCGCTGAAGGTAGTGGTCTGCGGCGGCTCGACGCCGAGCGTCGCGGCCATCTCGGCGAGCGAGGACGGCCGGATGGCGGCCTCCATGTGCAGGTGCAGGTGGCCCTTGGGCAGGTCCGTGAGGGTGCGGGTCATGCGGATTCTTCCGTCGAAAGCTGGCGAAGGATGGAGGGAGGGGCGACGCGCGCCGCCCCTCCCGCGAGATCACTCGAGGTCGGCGGTCGCCGCTTCGAGGTAGCTCATGTCGATGTAGTCGGCGGGCTCCGGCAGGTCCGTGTATCCGGCCGCGGTGAGACCCGGGTAGATCTCGTTCGTCATCCGCTCGACGCTCATCGAGAGGATCGGGGCGTCGGTGTCGCCGAGCACGAGCGGCTGCTGCAGCGCGTTCTCCCGGGTCTGCTGAGTGAGGTCGAGACCGAGGTCGGCGCCGTACTCGTTCACGGCCAGCTCGGCCGCTTCTGCCGGGTCGTCGCTGTTCTCGGTCCAGCCCTTGGCGGAGGCGCGCAGGAAGCCCTCCATCGCCGAGCCGTTCTCCTCGACGTACGCGGAGTCGCCGTAGATCACGTTGCCGTAGGTCGGGATGCCCAGCTCGGAGTAGAGCGTGACGACGTAGTCGTCGGGCGCGAGGCCGTACTGCTCCTCCAGCGTGATCGGCTGGTTGGTGGCGTACGCGGTGTACGCGACGCCCTGGCCCTCGACGAGCGGGGCGATGTCGAAGCCGGCGGGGATGAACTCGTAGTCGGGCTCCAGGCCCGCGATCGTGAAGATCGCGTCGTAGTCGATCTGGGTGCCCTCCTGACCGAGCACGGTCTTGCCGACCAGATCCTCGGCCGAGGTCACCGGGTCGGAGGCGAGCGAGACGATCGAGCTGGGGCTGTCCTGGTAAACGGAGCCGATGGCGGTCCAGTCGTTGCCGGCCGCGAAGCTGGACAGCCACGCCTGCGAGCCGGGCTCGACGCCCAGGTCGGCGTCGCCCGCGGCGACGGTCGCCATGGTGGTCGGCGCGTTGGGGCCGCCGCCGATCCACTCGATGTCCAGGCCCTCGTCCGCGTAGTAGCCCTTCGAGTCGGCGAGCCAGAAGCCCGCCCACTCGACGTTGGTGATCCAGCCGAGCGAGACGCGGATGGTGGTGAGGTCGTCGGATTCGGACTCGGCGGTCGCGGTGCCGGAGCAGCCCGAGAGGGCGACGGCCGTGACGGCGACCAGACCGACACCGACGGTGCGCAGGAGTCGCTGGGGAGTGCGGAACATGGTGCTCCTTCAGGGTTTCGGGGTGGGTTCGTTGCAGGGGGGATCGAACCGACCGCGGGCGCGGCCGGGAGTGAGTGGAGGTCAGCTGACCCGTGCATCCACGCGGCGTTCGAGGGCGCGCGCCGCGATGAAGACGAGGACGGAGACGACGGTGGCGACCAGGGCGACGCCCCAGGCGCGCTCCATGTCCATGTAGCTGCGCGACTCCGAGAACAGCGCGCCGAGGCCATGCGCGCCCATCAAGAACTCGGCCAGCATCGCGGCGAGCACCGCGGTCGGTGCCGTGATCCGGATCGAGACCATCAGGTTCGGCAGCGCGTAGAGCACCCCGAGCCGGCCGAGTAGCTGCAGCTTGTTGGCGCCGAGTACTCGGAACAGGTCACGGCCCGCGGCGGGGATCGCGGCCAGCCCCGAGAGGGTGAACACGAACGCCGGGAAGAAGCAGATCAGCGCGGTCGAGGTGAGCACCGCCGGGTCGCCGTAGCCCACGATCCGCGCGATGATCGGGATCATCGCCGTGATCGGTACCGAGCGGATGATCAGCGCAGCCGGAGTGACGACGCCGGCGACCGCGGCGGAGGACCACACTAGGATCGCGCCGAGGAAGCCGATCAGCGTGCCGCCGACCAGACCCGCCAGCGCGACGCCGAGCGTGTACGACACGTCCGGCAGGTAATCGCCGAAGCCGAGCACGACGTCGGCGATCACCGGCCACGGCCGCGGCGCGACGGTGGAGGTGTAACCGTTCAGCACCACCCAGGCGTCCCAGGCGACGAGCACCAGGGCGATCGGCCACAGGTGCAGCAGGGCGGCGGCGGCGGAGCGGGCGCGACTCATCCGAATCTCCTCACGGCGAGGCGCTGCAGCTGCACGAATACCAGGTAGGCGACGAGCGAGAGCACGGTGGCGACCAGCGCCGCCGACCAGAGCAGCGACATCTGGTAGTTCTGCATGGCGCTGACCAGCAGCAGCCCGAGGCCCTTCGGGGCGCCGAACCACTCACCGATCGTGGCGCCGAGGATGGCGGCCGGGGCGCTGAGGGTGAGCCCGTCGAAGAACGCAGGCACGGCGCGCGGCAGCTCGAGCCGGAGCAGGCGCTGCCAGCGGGAGGAGCCGAGCACCGTGAATACGTCGGCGTGCGCGGCCGGCACGGTGGCGAAGGCGGAGGTCATCGTGACGAACATCACGAAGCCGACGCTCAGCGCGGCGATGACCATCGGGGTGTCGGTGCGGCCGACCGTGGTGATCAGCAGCGGGGCGAGCGCGATGGTCGGCACGGCGTTGAGGATCGCAGCGAAGCGATCCAGGCCCGGGCGCAGCAGCGGCACGATCAGCGCGAGGGCGGCGCCGAGCACGGCCACCACAACGCCGAGCACGAGGCCCTGGCCGGCGGCGATCAGGGTGACCAGGCCGTTGCGCTGCAGCAGCGCGCCGCCCGCCGGCGTGGCGAGGTAGGCGAGCACCTCCGTCAGCGGCGGCCAGGCGCGGCCGGCGACGCCGGTGCGGCCGATCAGCTCGGCGGCGAGGATCAGGAGCAGCGCGCCGCCGACACCGTAGAGCGCGCGCCTCACGCCGCGTCCGGATCGCTGTGGTCGAGCAGGGCCGTCAGCTCGTCGACGAGCTCGTGGAACTCGGGGCTGCGGGTGGTCGCGGCGTCACGCGGGCGCTCGAAGTCGACCGTCTTGACCGTGCGGATGCGGCCGGGGCGGCCGGTCATCACGATCACGCGGTCGGCGAGGATGAGGGCCTCGTCGACGTCGTGGGTGATCAGGATGGTGGTGATCTTCTCCTCGCCCCAGATCCGCGCGAGCTCGGCGTTCATCCGGCGCCGGGTCACGGCGTCGAGCGCGCCGAACGGCTCGTCGAGCAGGAGGAGGTCGGGGCTGAGCGCCAGGGCGCGCGCGATCGAGGCGCGCTGGCGCATGCCGCCGGAGAGCTGCTTGGGGCGGGCGTTCTCGAAGCCGGCCAGGCCGACCAGCTGGATCAGCTCGTCGACCCGGGCGTCGTCGACGCGGCGACCGGCGACCTTGAACGGCAGCGCGATGTTGGCGCGGACGGAGGCCCAGGGCAGCAGCGCGTGCTCCTGGAACGCGACGCCCAGGCGGTGCTGCTTGGCCAGGCGCTGCGGGTCGTCGCCGAAGACCTCGACGCTGCCGGTCGTCGGGGTGTCCAGGCCGGCCGCGAGCCGCAGCACGGTGGACTTGCCGCAGCCGGAGGGGCCGATGATCGCGACGAATTCGCCCTCGGCGATCTCGATGTCGACCTCGGCGAGCGCCTGCAGCGTCTTGCCGCGACCGAGCGGGAAGACCTTCTCGGCGCCGCGGATCGACACGGCCGCGGTGCCGACGGCGGCCGCCGGCATCGTGAGGTCAGTGCTCGTGGACATGCGCCCGCTCCGTTCGAGTTGAATTGATTAGTTCAACTGTAAGAGGGGTCTGTTTCCGACAGATGTCGGATTCGTGCGGAGCGTGTTACGCGCGTTCTGGCGCCCTTCCGCTGGTCGAGCTGCCGGAATCGCTGCACCCCTCGCGAGCCGGAACGCACCGGGTCCGCAGATGGGTGGGGCGCCATCGGCGGAACTGCGGTGTTGAGGCACCCACCCCTTCGCTGGTTGAGTAGGGAGGCCGCCTGCGGCCGACCGTATCGAAACCCTTGCGCCGGCTCTCGAGAAAGGGCGCGATGGGCTACTCGACACTCCTCAGAAGGAAGATTCCGCGGACCGACCCCTCCCCCGGCGAAGTGCCGCCGGGAGCGATCCGACGTGATGACGCCCGAGCGCGACTACTCCGCCAGCACGATCGCGAAGAGCGCCCGCCATTGGCGCTGCTGAGCCGCGCTGAGACGGTTGGTCGGGGCGGATTCGAGCATCAGCTCCAGCAGGCGGATGCGCGCCGCGCGCCCCGCATCCGTCAGCACCACGACCCGGGAGCGGCGGTCGTGCGCGTCCGACACCCGCTCCACGAATCCGCGCTCCTGCAGCTTGTCCACCAGCGACGTCAGCGTCGATCGCTCGCAGCGCAGCCGATCGGCAAGCACACTCATCGCCGGAGCCGGGCGCTCGGGATCGACGAGGTACAGCGCCTGCGACATCGGCACGGTGAGGCCGAGCTCGCCCAGGCGCGGCTCGAGCATCGCGTTCAGCCGCCCCATGCCGGAGAGCAGGTCGGCCATCGCACCCAGTGCGAGGAGATCGGTGGTCATCCGTTCAGAATAGTTCAGCTTTCGGACTTTCTCACCGCAGTGCCGTAGGGTCGAAATGATCCGAAATCTGAACTACTTCGACAGGAACAGCATGACCCTCAGCACGCAATGGCACCTCGTGGCCCGCCCGTCCGGCGAGCCGACCTCCTCCGACGTCGCGAAGGTCGAGGTCGAGCTGCCCCCGCTGGCCGAGGGCGAGGTGCGCGTCGCGAACGAGTTCCTCTCCGTCGACCCCTACATGCGCGGGCGGATGAACGACGTGCGCTCGTACACCCCGCCGTACGCGCTCGGCGAGGCGATGACCGGCGGCGCGGTGGGCCGCGTGATCGAGTCGCGTGCCGAGGGCGTCGCCGTCGGCGACACGGTGCAGTCGATGCTCGGTTGGCGCGACGTGGCGCAGGGGCCGGCGTCGGCGTTCCGGCCGGCCCCGCTCATCCCGGGCCTGCCGCTCTCGCTGCACCTGAGCGTGCTCGGCGTCACCGGACTGACCGCGTGGGTAGGCCTGGAGCGCGTCGCACGGATGCGGGAGGGCGACGTGGTGTTCGTCTCGGGAGCGGCCGGCGGCGTGGGCACCATGGTCGGGCAGATCGCCCGCCTGAAGGGCGCGTCGCGCGTGATCGGCAGCGCCGGCAGCGCCGAGAAGCTCGCCCTGCTCACGGACAAGTACGGCTTCGACGCCGTGTTCGACTACAAGCAGGGCGACCTGATCGGGCAGCTCGATGCGGCCGCCCCCGAGGGCATCGACGTCTACTTCGACAACGTCGGCGGCGAGCACCTGGAGGCGGCGCTGCACGCCTTCACGGACGGCGGCCGCGCGGCGCTGTGCGGTTCGATCTCGGGCTACAACACCGAGGGCGAGGCCCCCGGCATCCGCTTCATGACCAACATGGTCACCCGCGGCCTCAGCCTCACCGGTTTCACCGTGGGCAACTACCTGGATGCCGCGCCGGAGTTCCGCGCCGACATGACCCGCTGGCTCGCGGCCGGCGAGATCGTCTTCGACGAGACGATCGTCGACGGCATCGACAACGCCTTCGACGCGTTCACCGGCATGATGCGCGGCGCCAACATCGGCAAGATGATCGTCCGCCTCTGACCCCCGGCCGCCTCGAAAGGGTTGTCACTTTGTCGGCAACCACCCGACAAAGTGACAACCCCTCTCGCGGCGGGACGGAGTGACAACCCCCTCACACGGCGGGCGCCCGACGGAACGCGCGCTCGTTGGCGACGGCGACGCCGGCGATCACGATCACGCCGCCCACGATCTGCGCGAGCGTGAACGGATGCCCGGCCAGCACGGTGAACAGCGCCGTGAACACCGTGATCAAGTTCAGGAACACACCCGCCCGTGCCGGCGGGATCACCGTCAGCGCCCGGTTCCACAGCACGTACGACAGCACCGACGGGAAGATCGCGATGAACACCAGCGCACCCCAGCCGCCGCTCGTGCTCGGCAGCACCAGCCCGCCGGTGAACAGCACCACCGGCAGCATCACGAGCACCGCGAACCCCGCCTGCACCGCGGTCGACGAGATCGGCGGCAGCCGCGGGCCCCGACGACCCACGATCGTGTAGGCCGTCCACGCCAGGATCGCGCCGATCATCAGCAGGTCGCCGGTGCCGAAGCCGGTGCTCAGCAGCCGACCGACGTCGCCGCCGCTGAGCACCACCAGCACTCCGACCAGCGCGACGATGATGCCCAGTACGGCCGTCCGAGTCAGCCGCTCGCGGAGGAAGATCACCGCGGCCAGTGTGATCAGGGCCGGGTTGAACGCGTTGATCAGCGAGGCGTTGAACGCGTCCGTGAACTGCAGCGCCGCGTACAGGAACAGCGTGTAGCCGAGCATCCCGAGCACGCTCAGCAGCAAATGCCAGCGCCAGGCCCGCAGCAGCTCGCGCCAGCGCGGCCGCTCGATCAGCTGCGCGATCGCGAACAGCGGCAGCACCGCGAACGCCCAGCGCAGGAGGACCAGGCTCAGCGGCGGGATCTCGGCGACGGCCGCCACACCGACGATGTAGTTGCCGGCCCAGAACAGCGTCGCCGCGAGCAGCGAGACGACGCCCGCGATCACAGCGACACGGCGCCGCGGATGAGTGTTCGGCTCGCCCCGCCGATCCAGACGTCATCGCCCTCGGCGAGCACATCGATCACGCCCGCCCGGTCGACCCGGGCACCCTGCGAGAGCGAGTACGCGTCCGCAGCCCCCTCGCGCCGCAGCCACTGCGCGAGCCCTGCCGCGAAGCTGCCCGTCACCGGATCCTCCACGATCCCCATCCCCGGCGCGAAGACGCGCACCTCGTAGGCGTGCGCGGATCCGTCGGAATACGCCCCGAAGACACCGAACGGCACCGGCGGCACGCTGGCGAGTTCGAGGGCGAGCACGTCCTCCGCCGAGGCGAGCTGCACCGCCGCCCAGCCCGGACCGTTGTCGACCCACTGGTGCGCGACGAAGCGCTTGCGGCCGATGCCGAGGCAGTCGGCGATGCCGTTCAGATCCGCTTTGTCCACCGCGCCCGTGCGCAGCGTCGGCGGCGCCGCGAACGCGAGGCCGGTCTCCGTGAACCGCAACCGCACCATCCCGGCGGCGCACTCCTGCACGAGGTACTCCCCCGCCGGCTGGCCGCCGTGTTCCAACCAGGCGTGCGCAGAGCCCAGGGTCGGATGCCCGGCGAAGGGCAGCTCGCGACCGGGCGTGAAGATCCGCAGCCGGTAGTCGGCCTCCAGCGTCGTCGGCGGCAGCACGAACGTGGTCTCGGAGAGGTTGGTCCAGCGCGCGAACGCGGCCATCTCCGCATCCGTCAGTCCATCGGCGTCGAGAACGACGGCGAGGGCGTTGCCGAGCATCGGCTCGGCGGAGAAGACGTCGACCTGGGCGAAGTCACGGAGGCGGGGCATGGCGGGTCCTTCACTGCATTCGGGGACCCTACGACCCTAGCCACTTCCCGCGCAGCGGCGCCCGGTCCACCTCCCCGCGAGATGCCTCTTCTGTACGCGACACGCCGAGGGAGGCGTACAGAAGTGGCATCTCGCGGGGAGGGACGAGGGCGCTACTTCTTGTCCGGGTTGGGCACCACGACGTCGCGGACGAGGGCCTCGAGCGTGTTGTTCGCGGCGAGGAACTGGCGCAGCGTCCGCGCCGTCGGCCCGAAGGTCGCGAACTCGTCGACGGTCAGACCGTCCTCGTCGTAGGCGCGGCGGAAGTCCGGGATGCGTTCGTACAGCTCATCGATGATGTGCTGCTCGACGGGGATGTCGATGCGCGACTCGCCCGTGAGCGGGTTCGCGTTGATCAGCTTCTGCCAGGCGAACGGCGGCGAGACCACGAGGTCGCCGCCCACCAGCTCGGACCACTGCAGCGTGTTGCGGAACGCGGCCGAGAGGATGCGGGTGCGGTAACCGCGCTGCTTGAAGACCTCGTAGCCCTTCTTCAGCGCCGCGACGCCGGCCCACTCGAAGTAGCCGGGCTCGGTCAGCACGATGTTGTCGCGTGCCGCGACGAACTTGATCCAGTCGTCCAGGCGACCGCCCATGATCGTGCAGACGGGGCCCATGGTCGAGATGTCCAGGCCTTCGGCCTCGCGACGCTGCAGGCCGCGCTCCACGGCGGCACCGACGGCGAGCGCCTGCGGCACCGAGAACGACACGGTCGCGTTGATGGAGACACCGCGGTAGGTGACCTCTTCGATCGCCTCGATGCCCGCCGCGACGGCGGGGATCTTCACGATGATGTTCGGGGCGAGCGTGTCGAAGTAGAGCGTCTGCTCGACCAGCTTCTCCGCGGAACGGTGGAATCGTGGGTCGGTCTGGATGCTGAGACGGCCGTTGCGGCCGTTCTGCTCGTGGAAGATCGGCTCCAGCAGCGCGGCGGCCTGGATGCTCAGCTCCTCGACGGCTTTCCAGCCCAGCCAGTCCTCGGTGGCCGTCGGATACTCGGCGGCGAGCTCCGCCAGCCGCGGCAGCCAGATGTCGGGGTTCTGCTGGATCGCGGTCAGCGCGATCACCGGGTTGCAGGTGGCACCCACCGCGCCGAAGGCGATGGACTGCGCGAGCTCCTTGGGGTCTGCAGAGTCGTTCCAGAGCGCCGTCGGGGTGTCTTGAGCGGCGCGCAGGAGCGGGGGGCGGGAGTCGGCCGGGGTAGCGGCCTCGGTTGCCTGGGTCAGAGACACTTTCATCCTCACTGTCGGTATGCCGTCATGCTGCAATCGTCATCGACGCACCCATGACTGGTCGTACTGACAGTATGTCCTAACAAACTCAACAACGGAAGCGCCTTCTGCCTTTGCGAAGGACCCCGGCAGCGCGCCGCGGACCCGCGGGCCGCGGCGCCCTCGCGCGCTGGCGGGGTCCCTCGCAGGAGGAGGGGGCGCGTCAGCGGAGGCGCTTGGCGAGGTTGAGCGTCTCGCCGGCGTGGGCGGTGCGGTCGCGCGGGTCGGGCTGACGCGCCGGGTTCAGGTAGAGCAGGTCGTCGACGCCGATGCCGAAGCGGACGGCGATGGACGCCATGTCGTCTCCCTCGGCGACCGTGTACGCCTCCGGCTGCCCATCGGCGCCGATCGCGACCGCGCCGTTCGCGCCGTCGTCGGCGCCCGAATCCGCGACCACGATGTCCGGGCGCAGATCGGGCATGCTCCACTGCAACTGCGCGAGCGCGACGACCCGCGCCACGCAGTCCGGGTCATCGGTCGGGCGCACGAGGGCGAGGCTGTCGACGAAGCTCGGGTCGCCGCCGGTGCTCGCGTTCGAGATCGACACGGCGGTGCGGCGGATGCTCGCCAGCGATCCGACCGGGTACGCGAGTCCGGTTCCGAGGCACGTGATGTCATCCGCGACCCGTGACGGCGTCGCGACCACTTCGGAGTCGCCGCCGAGCGACGTCCAGAAGTCGGGGATCACCAGCTGGAACGCCGAGGTCGATCGGCCCGCGATCGCCACGATCTGCACCGAGCCGCCGGTGGCGCCGTCCGCGGAGACGATGTCGCCCGTCGCCACCACGGTGCCCGGCGGCACAACGGGTCGCGGGATCTTCGTCGCGACCGGAGTCGGGGTGGGCGGCAGCCCTCGAGCTGCGGCTTTCGGCGCGGATTCCACGGCAGCGCTACCGCCGAAGAGGGCGATCGCGATGACGACGGCAGCGGCCACGATCACGCCCAGGACAACGAGCGCACGGCGAGGCCGAACGCGGCTTTGCGTCGTCATGTGGCTCCCCCATACTGCGATTGCCCTTCGACGCTATCAACCTGCTGCGGGCCCGATCACCGATCGATGTGCCCCATCCGGGCGACAGCCGGTACCGCCTCCCGGTTTCGCGCCACCCGCCCCTGTTACGATTCGGCGACAGCGGAGGCCCCCGAGCCGCCGCGACCAGGTACCCCGCCGCACGCTCACCCCGAAGCGAGCGGCGTTCCGATCACCGCCCATGACGGGAACTGCGCACCTTGGCCGAGAAATCCGACCACCCGACCTCCGACGAGCCGCGCCGCGGTCCGAGCCGACGCGCCCTCGTGCTGGGCGGTGTCGGCGTCGGTGCCGTCGTCATCGCGGGCGGAGCCGTCGGCGCGAACGTCCTGATCGACCGCCTCCGCGGGGTCTTCGGCTCTTCCGACGGCCCGGACGACACGGATCCGAACGCGTCGACCTCCCCGCATCCGCTGGACCAACTCGCCAACGTGCCGACGGCGGAACCTTCGTTCGGCCCCAACGGCACGCACTGGCCCAGCGGAACGCCCTGGCTGAGCGGCGACGTCGACCTCGAGGTCGAGGTCGCCTGCGGTTGGGATGCGATCAAGGCCGCGATCGCGGACGCGGCGAAAACCGCCGATCCCGCCGCGAGCGTGCGCATCCTGGTCGCGCCCGGCACGCTGCCCGGCTACGGCGCGGGCTCCGGCTCCCCCGCCGTCCTGCAGGACGTGGGCGACGTCGAGCGCAGCACCCGCATCCTCGTCTACCCGCGCGACGGCTACGGCACGGTCACGGTCTCGGAGTCGTGGCGCTGGCTGCGCGTCTACGGCGTCAGCTTCGCGGGTGTCATCACCACGGGCGGATTCCTCGCCAGCGGATGCACCGGCTCCGCCTTCGCGCGGATGCGAGTGGACACGGCCTACAACGTCTACGGCGTCGACGGCGTCGACTCGACCGAGAACATCGAGCTGGTCGAGATCGTGGTGCCGAACTCGCAGCTGCGCGACGAGGACGTGTCCAGCTTCCGCACGCCGAGCCAGGGTCGCGGCGCCCTGCGCTACATCAGCCGGATCGGCTGCTACACCGCACCGGGCTACAAGAAGAAGGGCTCGAACGCGCACACCGACACGGTGCAGCTCTCGGGTCAGAACGACAACTACTACGGCGACTTCAGCAGCGTGGACTGCATCGACTTCGCCTCCACCAACACCGCCCTGCAGATCGGCTCGGCCCCCAACGTGAGCTACCGGCACTGCCTGGTCGTGGGCGGTGACGTCGGCAAGAGCGTCTACCCCCTGCCCGATGAGGCGGAGCAGGACGGCAGTCACGGGGCCTCCAACGGTCCCGGCAGCCGCTTCGGCTGCTCCGCCACCGACAGCACGTTCATCGGCTCGATGGGGGCGGCCACGTGGAGTTCGGTCGAGGACTCGACCGTCGGATACGCCTCCACCGCCGACGAGCCGGACTCGGGTGGCTGGAGTATCGATCCGAGCATCCTGGAGTGGCGAGCGGACGATATCCGCGAACTCTCTCCCGCGCCTGACGACGAGTACCTCGCCCGGATCTGGGCGTCCTAGGCCGCGTGCGCCCGGCGGCGCGAACGCACGGCCGCCAGCAGCCGGGCGGGCGGGGTCAGCAGCGGATCGGTCGGGATGCGCCGCAGCAGCGCGCCGATCCCGAGTGAGCCGGCGACCAGCACCGCGGTGAGCAGCACCGGAAAAACGGCGGCGAGCAAGGGCTGCGCGAGGGCCGCCTCGAGCACGCCGCTCGGCAGCAGCGACCAGAGCCCCAGCAGCGGAACGTGCAGCAGGTAGATCGAGAGGGTCCGCGAACCGACGAACGCCCCCAGCCGCGCGGCCGGCGTCCAGGCGGAGATCCGCGCGGCGCAGGCGATCGCGAGGGGGATGGCCGCGGCGCTCGCGAGGATGCCGACGTTCTCACCGAGCAGGTGCGTGAGCAGCACCGCCACCAGGAAGGCGCAGAACGGCAACAGGATGCGGGCCGCGCCGGGCTCGGCGAAGGAGCGCAGCCAGCCGGTCGCGTGCACCCCGAAGGCGAAGAAGACGAAGTTCAGCAGCAGCGCCCCACCGAAGAGCGGGGCGGTGAGATTCGAACCGAGCAGCCACAGGCCGACCCCGAACAGCAGCACGGCCCACGGCGGCAGCCGCAACCGCGCCAGCAGCAGCACGAGCAGCGGATACAGCGCCAGCGCGAACAGGAACCACAGCGTCGTGGTCGGGTAGTACAGCTGGGTCGCCCACTGCCCGACGGTGTCGATGGAGTGCGGGAAGTCGGGCCGGGCGAGCGCGAAGAAGAAGAGGCCGTACAGCACCAGCCAGAGCAGGTAGAGGTAGCCGTTCGCTACCAGACGCACCCGCGCGGCTCCCCGTCCGGCCAGCAGACTCCGGCTGGCGAGCAAGCCGGCGAGACCGAAGAGGATCGGCATCCGGATCCGGCCGAGCGAGCTGCCGATCTGATCCCACACCGTCGTGACGATCCCGGACGGTGCGACGGCGTCGAGGCTCCAGATCAGGGAGTGGAACAGCACCACGGCGAGGACGCCGAGCCCACGGGTCACGTCGGGCCAGGCCAGCCGGTCCTGTTGCACGCGTCCTCCCCGCAGTCGATACGACGATCCAGTATCGCCGACGACGCCGGATCGCCGGGGGGCTTGCCTCAGAGCGAGAACCCGCCGTCGGAGGTCAGCACCTGGCCGGCGACCCAACGGCCCTCGGCCGTGGCCAGCCAGGCGATCAGCCGGGCGGGATCATCGGGGGCGCCGAATCGCCGCATCGGCATGTCGGCCGCCCACTCCTCCTGGCCGTCGAGGTAGGCCGTGTTCACCGGTCCGGGGTTGAGGGTGTTCAGGATGATGCCGTGCGGCAGCAGCTCGGCCGCCACCGTCCGGGTGATCCCCGCGAGCCCCGCCTTGCTGGTGGCGTAGGCGACCTCGCCCGGCATCTTCCCGAGGCCCTGGCCGGAGGTCATCCAGAACACGCGGCCGTACTCGTTCTCGTCGGTCGCGGTGCCGAACTGCTCCGCGAAGTAGCGGGTGAGCAGCAGCGTCGAGCGCGCGTTCACCTGCCAGTGCGCATCCAGGCTCTCGGCGGTCTGCTCGAAGATCGAGCCGTCGCCGCCGCTCTGCGCGTGGATGCAGACCAGCAGGTCCAGCCGCCCCGTGAGTTCGCGCGCGGCCGCGATCAGCGGCTCCAGCGCGTCGGCGTCCCGGAGGTCGACGCTGCGTTCGCCGAAGGACGCTCCGGCGAACAGCTCGGCGCGCAGTTCTCCACGAAGCTGGCTCTGCGCATCCCCGCCCCACGGCTGCAGATCGTCGTGCGGCGCCCAATGCTGGATGTAGACGGAGGCGCCCAGCTGCGCGAAGCGCTTGGCGACCGCGAAGCCGATCCCCCGTCGCCGCGACACCCCGGTCACGAGCACGGTCTTCCCCCACAGCGCCGGTTGGTTCATCCGCCCAGAGTAGGGGGTTGTCACTGCGTCCCGCGGCCGGGCTTCGCGCATCCTCCGAGTGTGGGACGGAGTGACAACCCCCTACAACCGGCTGACCGCGGTGATGCGGACGACAGCGGTGCCCGCCTCGTCGGACTCGGCGAGGTCGACGGTGGCGCTGATGCCCCAGTCGTGGTCGCCGGCGGGGTCGTCGAAGATCTGGCGCACGCGCCACTCGGTCGCGGTCTCGGTGACCAGCAGCATCGCCGGGCCCCGCGCATCCGGGCCGGTGCCGAGGTCATCGTGCTCGTCCCAATAGGGATCCATCGCGTCGGCCCAGGCGTCAGCGTCGAAGCCGGCTGCCGCATCCAGCTCGCCGAGCGCCTCCCAGTTCTCCAGCGCCGCGAGCTGCACCCGGCGGAAGAGCTCGTTGCGGATGAGCACCCGGAAGGCACGCACGTTCGCGCTCAGGCGGCGCGGAGCGGGCGGCACGATCGCGCCGTCCGCATCGTGAAGCGCGGGGTTGATCAGCTCCTCCCATTCATCGACCAGCGAGGAGTCGACCTGGCGGACCAGCTCGCCCAGCCACTCGATCAGGTCGTGCAATTCCTCGTTCTTGATCTCGTCAGGGATGGTCTGCCGCGCCGCACGGAACGCATCCGACAGGTAGCGCAGCACCAGCCCCTCCGAGCGCGAGAGTTTGTACAGCGCGGTGTACTCGCCGAAGGTCATCGCCCGCTCGTACATGTCGCGCACGACCGACTTGGGCGAGAGCTCGAAGTCGCGCACCCACGGCTGCGAGGCCGTGTAGGTCTCGAAGGCGGCGTCGAGCAGTTCTTCCAGGGGCTTGGGATGCGTGACCGACTCGAGCAGTTCCATCCGCTCGTCGAACTCGATGCCCTCGGCCTTCATCGCCGCGACCGCCTCGCCGCGGGCCTGGAACTGCTGCTGGCTCAGGATCGGGCGCGGGTCGTCCAGCGTCGCCTCGAGCACCGAGATCACGTCGAGCGCGAAGCTGGGCGACTCCGGATCGAGCAGCTCGAACACGGCCAGCGCGAACGGCGAGAGCGGCTGGTTCAGCGCGAAGTTCGGCTGCAGGTCGACGGTCAGCCGGATCTGCACGGAGCCGTCGGGCTGCGGGAACTGCTCGACGACCCCCGCCGCGCGCAGCGTGCGGTAGATGCCGAGGGCGCGCCGGGCCAGCTGCAGCTGCCGCCGCCACGGCTCGTGGTTGTCGAACACCAGCGAGTACACGTTGGCGTAGGCGTCGCCGCCGCGGGCGATCACGTTCAGCAGCATCGCGCTGGTGATCTGCATGTTCGAGGTCAGCGTCTCGGGCTCGGCGTCGACCAGCTTGCGGAAGCTCGGCTCGCCCCACGAGACGAAGCCCTGCGGCGCCTTCTTCGAGACCCACTTGCGCCGCTTCTTCGGGTCGTCGCCCATCTTGGCCAGCGCCTTGCGGTTCTCGGACTCGTGCTCCGGGGCCTGTACCACCACGGTGCCGGCGGTGTCGTAGCCGGCGCGGCCGGCCCGCCCCGCGATCTGGTGGAACTCGCGAGCCGTGAGCTGGCGCATCCGAGTGCCGTCGAACTTGGTCAGCGCGCTGAGCAGCACGGTGCGGATGGGCACGTTGATGCCGACGCCGAGCGTGTCGGTGCCGCAGATCACCCGGAGCATGCCCTGTTGGGCGAGCTGCTCGACCAGGCGGCGGTACTTGGGCAGCATGCCCGCGTGGTGCACGCCGATGCCGAGGCGCAGCAGCCGCGACAGCGTCTTCCCGAACGTCGTGGTGAAGCGGAAGCCGCCGATCACCTCGGCGATGCGGTCGCGGTGCTCGCGGCTGGCGATGTTCGCGCTGGTCAGCGCCTGCGCCCGCTCGAGCGCGGCGAGCTGCGAGAAGTGCACGATGTAGATCGGGTACTGATTGGTGTGCAGCAGCTCCTCGATCGAGTCGTGGATCGGCAGGATCTCGTAGTAGTAGTGCAGCGGCACGGGGCGCTCGACGCCGGTGACATTCGCCGTCGGCCTGCTCGTGCGACGCGTCAGGTCCTTCGACAGCTCGGTCACGTCGCCGAGCGTCGCGGACATCAGGATGAACTGGGTGTGCGGCAGGGTGAGCAGCGGCACCTGCCAGGCCCAGCCGCGATCCGGATCCGCGTAGAAGTGGAACTCATCCATCACGACCTGGTCGACGTCGGTCTCGGCGCCGTGCCGGAGCGCGAGGTTGGCCAGGATCTCGGCGGTGCAGCAGATGATCGGGGCATCCGCGTTGACGGAGGAGTCGCCGGTGACCATCCCGACATTGGCAGCGCCGAAGATGTCGACCAGCGCGAAGAACTTCTCGCTGACCAGGGCCTTGATCGGCGCCGTGTAGTAACTCCGCTTGCCCTGCGCGAGGGCGTAGGCGTGCGCGCCGATCGCGACCAGCGACTTGCCGGTGCCGGTGGGCGTGGACAGGATCAGGTTCGCCCCGGAGACGATTTCGATCATCGCCTCGTCCTGCGCGGGATACAGCGCGAGGCCGCGGGATTCGGCCCAGTCGGCGAACGCCAGGTAGATCGCGTCCTCGTCGATGCTCCCGTCGTTCAGTTGCGGGGGCATCCGGTCGAGCAGGGAGGCGGTCATCCGGCCATTCTCCCAGGCCTACGGTCCGCCTCTGGGCGTGGTGCTGTTCGCAAATGACGTCAGATCGGGCGGAACCGGGCCGAAACCGCACATCGACCCCGACCTGACGTCATTTCCGAACGTCTCCCGCTACGCCAGCGCGCGGTCGACGTACTCGCGGAGGTCCTCCGCGATGCGCAGCTCGCCGGAGCGTTCCGCGGCGTACAAGGCCTCGGCGTCGCTGCGGCGGCGGCCGGTGAACCAACCCATCACGCTCACCGCGTGACCGGGGCGGGAGAGCACCTCGATGTCGTCCCCCGCCCGCACAGAACCACGCTCGATCACCCGCAGGTACGCGCCCGTACGCCCCGCCGCCGCGAATCGCTTCACCCACTGCGGCTCGTCGAGGTGCCGCTGGAAGGTGGCGCAGGGCGTGCGCGGCATGGTCACCTCGACCACGAGCCCGTCGCCGATCCGCCAGCGCTCGCCGATCAGGGCGGCCCCGAGGTCGACGCCAGTGGTGCGCAGGTTCTCGCCGAAGAGGCCGGGCACGACTTCCCGACCGAGCCGCTCGCCCCACCAGTCCGCATCCTCCTGCGCGTAGGCGTACAGCGCTTTCGCCTCGCCGCCGTGATTCGCGCGGTCGGCCTGCACGTCGGCGTAGAGCCCGAGCGCGCGCACCTTCACCGGCCCCTCGACCGGCCGTTTGTCGATCGCCGTGACGCCGACGATGCCGGGATCCGGCAGGAGACGGTCGACGCGACAGACGGCGAGAAGGGTGCCCATGCCGCCCATCGTGGCTGATCGAGAAAGATGAGCGCAAATTCAGGTGCGGTGCGCGAGCCGTAACACTAGAGTCACTCCCACGACGAATTACGAGCGTAGAAATGGTGATAGACGCTGTTTTCAGCACCAACTGACGGTATTCACGACTGAATCCGCAGTACGACAACAGAGGTAGGCGGATGACCACAACGGCACCGGCGGCGAGCAACGCCGTCGACAGCAAGGGACTCAAGGGCGGCGCCCTCGGCCTGATGGGCAGCATCGTGGTGGGCATCGCCTCCACGGCGCCCGCGTATTCGCTCGCGGCGAGCCTCGGCTTCATCGTGGCCTCGGGCGGAGCGCTGCTCGCGGGCGTCAAGTCGCCGGGCATCATCCTGCTCGCGTTCGTGCCGATGTACTTCATCGCCGTCGCCTATCAGGAGTTGAACAAGGCGGAACCCGACTGCGGCACCACCTTCACCTGGGCCTCGCGGGCATTCGGCCCGAAGACCGGCTGGCTCGGCGGCTGGGGCATCATCGCCGCCGACGTGATCGTGATGGCGAACCTCGCCCAGATCGCCGGCTCCTACTCCTTCACCCTCGTGGGCGGATTGGTGAACAATCCCGACATCTCCGCGCTCAGCGGCGACGTGGTGTGGTCGACGCTTGCCGGCCTGCTCTGGATCGCGATCATGACCTACATCTGCTACCGCGGCATCGAGGTCTCGGCCCGACTGCAGTACGCGCTGCTGGGGATCGAGGTGGTCATCCTCGTCGCGTTCGCCGTCTTCGCCCTCGTGCGCGTCTACTCCGGCACCGGCGAGTCGTACTCGCTGATGCCCGACTTCAGCTGGTTCTGGCCGTTCGACCTCGACTTCGGCTCGATCATCGCCCCCGCCCTGCTTACCGCGATCTTCATCTACTGGGGCTGGGACACGGCGGTCTCCGTGAATGAGGAGAGCGACGACCCGGGCAAGACCCCGGGCCGCGCCGCCGTGATCTCGACCGTGCTGCTGCTGGCGACGTACGCCCTCGTCGCGGTCGCGGTGATCGCCTTCGCGGGCGTCGGCACGGATGGAGTGGGCCTGGGCAACCCCGACAACGCGGACGACGTGTTCTCCGCGATCGGGCCGGAGCTGTTCGGCACCTCGCCGATCGGCATCATCCTGCTGAATCTGCTCTACATCTCCATCCTCACCTCGGCCTCCGCGTCGACCCAGACCACGATCCTGCCCACGGCCCGCACGGCGCTGTCGATGGCGGTCTACAAGGCGGTGCCGGCCAGCTTCGCGAAGGTGCACCCGAAGTTCCTCACGCCGACGTGGTCCACGATCGGCATGGGCATCATCTCGGCCGCGTTCTACCTGCTGTTCACCCTGATCTCGGCCGACCTGCTCTCCGCGCTGATCGGATCCGTCGGCCTGATGATCGCGTTCTACTACGGCCTCACCGGCTACGCCTGTGTCTGGTTCTACCGCAAGACTCTCACCTCCTCCTTCCGCAACTTCATGATGCGCGGGGTACTGCCGCTGCTGGGCGGGCTGATGCTGACCGCGATCTTCGTCTTCGGTCTGGTGCAGTACGCGCTGCCCGATTGGCTGACGGATGCGGACGGGAACAACGTCACGATCTTCGGCATCGGCGCGGTCGCGGTGGTCGGCATCGGCGCGATGCTGCTGGGCGTGGTGCTGATGTTCGTCTGGCAGTGGCGCCGGCCCGCGTTCTTCCGCGGGCAGACGCTGGAGAAGCGCAGCGACCTGATCCTGTACGGCGAGGGCTACCCGCAGGGCATTCGGCTGCCGGACTCCGAGGAGACCACGGTGATCGCCCCCGACCTGTCCAACCTGCCGACCGGCCGGATCGCGATCGATCTCGAGACCGGCGAGAAGTACGAGAAGCGGCGCTCGCGCCGACACACTTCGGAGGAACCCGATCCTTCGAACCCCGACGCCTGACCGGCGTCGCCCCCAGAGGGGGTTGTCACTCCGTCCCGCTTCGCGGTGGGACGGAGTGACAACCCCTACGTTTGACGAGTGAAACGCACCCTGGCACCCCGACTCGACCCCATCCGTCTGCACGATCTCGCCCCCGGATTCGCGGGCGATCTCGGGCCGCGCGAGAGCGTCGAGGGCCTCGCTTTCGACGGCGTCGACGTCTCGGGCGCGGTGCTGACCGGACTCAGCGTCAGCGAGTGCTCGTTCAGCGAGGCGAGTTTCAGCGACACGGATCTGCGCGCCTCCTCCTTCGTCGAGAGCAGCTTCGAGCGCCTGGACGCGCCGATCCTGCGCGCCCCGCGCAGCCGGTTCAAGGATGTGCAGATCGCGCACTCGCGGATCGGCTCGGGCGAGCTGTACGAGAGCACGCTCGAGTCGGTGCTTTTCAGCGACTGCAAACTCGGTTACGTGAACCTGCGCGGCGCGAAGCTGCAGGACGTGATCTTCGAGCGCTGCACTATCGACGAGCTCGACCTCGGCGGAGCGACCGCGACCCGCGTCGCGCTCACCGACACCGACGTCCGCTCGATCGACTTCGCCGGCGGCACGTTCGCGAACGTCGACCTCCGCGCCGCCGAGCTGCACACGGTCGCGGGCTTGGACGGGATGTCCGGCGTGACGCTCTCCGAGTTCCAGGTCTCTCTGATGGCGGGCCTCTTCGCGGCACACTTCGGCATCCGGGTGGAGTGACCGCCACGGGTGGCGCCGCGAGCGATCCGAAGTCAGGCGCGACGGCGGCGCCGCATCAGCGCCACGAGCCCGCGCCAGCCGAGCAGGAACACTGCGAGCACCACGGTCGTGACGATCACGAAGCTCCACTGCACACCCTGCCCGGAGGCGATCCGCAGCAGCATGCCGACCACAACGGCCGAGACCCAGGCCAGCACCCCCGTCGGCCACAGCGCCAGCGGCCGGCGCCAGCCGAAGCTCGCCGCCCAGCCGAGCAGCACCCCCACCGCGAACGGCCAGAAGGTGACCAGCAGCCCCGAGATCTGGTTCTCCTCGTCGTGGCTGCGGCGACCGATCAGCACGAAGACGAGCACCAGCAGCAGGTCGGTGGCGAGCGCCGCCGCGGGCCGCCTCACGCGGGATCCGTTACGAAGTCGATCAACTGCTCCACGCGGCCGAGCAGCGCGGGCTCCAAGTCCTTGAAGGTACTCACCTGCCCGAGGATGCGCTGCCACGCGCGGGCGATGTCGGCCTGTTCCGCGTGCGGCCAACCGAGCGCGGCGCAGATCCCCTTCTTCCATTCGATGCTGCGCGGGATGGTCGGCCACGCCTTCAGGCCCACTCGCTCGGGCTTCACGGCCTGCCAGATGTCGACGTACGGATGCCCGACGACGAGCACGTGCGATCCGTAGGGGCCGGCGGCGACCGCATCCGCGATCCGCGACTCCTTCGAGTTCGGCACCAGGTGATCCACCAGCACGCCGATCTTGCGGCCCGGGCCGGGCTTGAACGCCCGCACGAGTTCGTCGAGGTTATCGACGCCCTCGATGAACTCGACGACGACGCCCTCGACCCGGAGGTCGTGCCCCCAGACCTTCTCGACCAGCTCGGCGTCGTGCTTGCCCTCGACGTAGATGCGGCTGGGCAGCGCGACGCGCGCCTTCGCATCCGCCACGTAGATCGAACCGGAGGCACTGCGGCCGGGAGCGAGGTTGGCATCGCGCTTCAATCCCGGCGCCTTGAGCGACACCGGTTTGCCGTCGATCAGGAAGCCCGGCCCGATCGGGAAGACGCGCACCTTGCCGCGCCGATCCTCCAGCCGCACCATCCGGGTCTCGACACCGAGCACGGCGCCGACGAATCCGCTGGCGACCTCCTCGACGACGAGGCCGCGCTCGGCCTCGACGACCGCCACTTCGACCTTGTTCTTCGCCCGCCAGTCCCCGGCGAGCACGTCCTGCCCGTATCTGTCCTCGTACATCGCCAGTCAGGCTAATCGGCGCACGCGCGAATCCGGCTCCGGCTCGCTCGAACGGGCGGAATGAGCGAGCCGCGCCGCGCGGCACGCGACACGGGCGTCGGATCCGCGGCTGATTGCCGCGCGGATCCGCGAGAGGACGCGGCCGAGCGCGGCGTAATCCGCGTGTTACGGAGGAATACCTCCGGCGTAATGGCGTTCGATTACGATGAACATCAAGAAACGTGCTCCGGGGTCGGTGAGAATCCGAACCGGCGGTGATAGTCCGCGAGCCGTTCGATCCACCGGGAGGTGCGTCGAGTGGTTGATCCGGTGGAAATCCGGAACCGACGGTTAAAGTCCGGATGGGAGGCAGCACGAGCGTTCCGGCGACCCTGCCGGCACGCGTTGCACGGCTGCGCCGCAACCCCGGAGCTCGTCACAGAACGAGAGATCCGAGCATGACCGACAGCTACGAGCACGCGATGCGCAGGGCGCTGACCCTCGCCGATCGCGGCCCCCGCCGGGGCGTGAACCCGCGGGTGGGCTGCGTCATCCTGGCGCCGGATGGCACCGTCCTCGCCGAGGGCTGGCACCACGGCGCCGGCACCGCGCACGCCGAGGTCGACGCCCTGTCGAAGCTCGCGCCGGGGGCGGCGCGCGGCGCGACCGCCATCGTGACGCTCGAACCGTGCAACCACACCGGACGCACCGGCCCGTGCAGCCGCGCGTTGATCGACGCCGGCGTCGCGAAGGTGGTCTTCGCCGTCGCCGATCCGGGCGATCGATCGTCCGGTGGCGCGCAGACCCTCCGCGACGCGGGGGTCGAGGTGGAGCAGGGGGTGTTGGCCGACGAGGCCGAGGAGTTCCTGCACGTCTGGCTCACCGCCACCCGCGCGCACCGCCCCTTCGTCACGCTCAAGTGGGCCTCGACCCTCGACGGGCGCACCGCGGCGGCCGACGGCACGAGCCGGTGGATCACGGGCACCGCCGCCCGGCAACGCGTGCACGAGCAGCGAGCGAAGGCGGATGCGATCGTGATCGGCACCGGCACGGTGCTCGCCGACGACCCGAGCCTCACCGCCCGAGGCGATGGCGGCGAACTGCTGGCCGAGCAGCCGATCCCCGTGGTGATCGGCAACCGCGCGGTCCCGGTCGTGGCGCGGCTGCACGATCATCCGCACGCCGCCATCCTCGCCCGCGGCCACGACCTGAACGCGATCCTGCGCGAGCTCTACGACGCCGAGATCCGACACGTCTACGTCGAGGGTGGGCCGACGCTCGCCTCCGCCTTCGTCGCGGCCGGTCTCGTCGATGAGTACCTCGTCTACCTCGCCCCCGCCTTGCTCGGCGGCCCCCGGCTCGCCCTCGGCGACATCGGCGTCGACACGATCGGCGAGGCCCGGCGCCTGCGCGCCCACGCCGTCGAGTTGCTCGGCGACGACATCCTGATCACCGCGCGTCCCGTGGCTGCGGCCCCGGCACCCGCCCCGCAGCCCACTCTGCACTTGGAGGCCCACTGATGTTCACCGGCATCATCGAAGAACTCGGCGAGATCGTCGCGATCGACCCCGGCACGGATGCGATCCGCCTGACCGTCCGCGGTCCGCTCGCGGTCACTGGCGCCCGACACGGCGACTCGATCGCCGTCTCCGGCGTGTGTCTGACCGTGGTCGAGCAGACCCCGGAGTCGTTCACCGCCGATGTGATGGCGCAGACGCTCGCGATGTCGACGCTCGACGGCGTCGCGGTCGGTGACGCCGTGAACCTCGAGCGCGCCGCCCAGGTCGGCGACCGGCTCGGCGGCCACATCGTGCAGGGCCACGTCGACGGCACCGCGACCCTGCTCAGCATCACCCCCGGCGACGCGTGGCGCGTGCTGCGCTTCTCGCTGCCCGCCGACGCCGCCGCTCTGGTCACCGACAAGGGCTCCATCGCCGTCGACGGCGTCTCGCTCACCGTGAGCGGCATCAGCCCCGCGCTGGATGAGCAGCAGTGGTTCGAGGTCTCGCTCATCCCCGAGACCCTGGCCGCGACGACGCTCGGTGCCCGAGTCGTGGGCGATCGGGTCAACATCGAGACGGACATCCTCGCCCGTCACGTCGAACGGATGCTCGCGGTCTCCGCGGCAGCCCTCGGAAGGAACGCAGCATGAGTCTCTCCAGCATCCCCGCCGCCCTCGAGGCGCTCCGTCAGGGCCTGCCCGTCATCGTCGCCGACGACGAGGGGCGCGAGAACGAGGGCGACGTGATCATCTCGGCGCAGCTCGCGAGCCAGCAGTGGATCGCCTGGCTGGTCAAGCATTCCTCGGGCTTCATCTGCGCGCCGATGACCAACGAGATCGCGGATGAGCTCGAACTGCCGATGATGGTGACCGAGAACCAGGACCCGCGCGGCACCGCGTACACGGTCTCGGTGGACGCCTCCGATCGACTCTCGACCGGCATCTCCGCCGCCGACCGCGCGCACACGCTGCGTGTGCTGGCCGACCCGGCGTCGACGCCGGCCAGCCTGAACCGGCCCGGACACATCCTGCCGCTGCGCGCGGTGGACGGCGGCGTGCGCGAGCGCGACGGTCACACCGAGGCGGCGGTCGACCTGATGAAGCTGGCCGGGCTGGTGCCGGTGGCGGCGATCTCGGAGATCGTGGCGGACGACGGCGAGATGATGCGACTGCCCGGCCTGATCGAGCTCGGCGAGCGCGAGGGCGTCTTGGTCACAACGATCGCCGCGCTGATCGAGTACCTGGAGGAGCACCACGCGGAGGCCGAGGTCGGCGAGGCGATCGCCATCCCCGAGACCTCGCGCGTGATCTTCGAGGTGGAGACCACGGTGCCCACGACGCACGGCCCGTTCCGGATCCGTGCCTACCGCGATCGGATGACCGGCGCGGACCACGTGGCGGTGATCGCCGGCACGATCGGCGACGGCCTGCCGACGCTGGTGCGGGTGCACTCGGAGTGCCTGACCGGTGAGGCGTTCGGCTCGCTGAAGTGCGAGTGCGGCCCGCAGCTGGATGCGGCGCTGGACACCATCCAGCGCGACGGCGGCGTGGTGATCTACCTGCGCGGCCACGAGGGCCGCGGCATCGGGCTGATCAACAAGCTGCGCGCGTACAAGCTGCAGGAGGAGGGCTACGACACTCTCGACGCGAACCTGGCGCTCGGCCTGCCCGCGGATGCCCGCGACTACGGCGCCGCCGCCGCGATCCTGGAGGATCTGGCGGTGGCCGATGTCCGACTGCTGACCAACAACCCCGAGAAGGTGCGCCAGCTCACCGATCGCGGCATCGCCGTCTCCGAGCGGGTACCGCTCGTGGTCGGCGTCGGCGCATTCAACGCCGGCTACCTCGAGACCAAGCGCGACCGTATGGGTCACGCGATCACCCAGCTCTAACAGCCCCTATCTAGGAGATACGCACCATGGCCGGATCCGGCTCCCCCACCCCCTTCCACGTCGACGGCTCCGGCCTGACGGTCGTTGTCATCGCCGGTACCTGGCACGAGGTGATCACCGACGGCCTGATCGCCGGTGCCGCTGCGGCGCTGGACGAGTCGGGCGCGTCCTGGTCGCTCGTGCGCGTGCCCGGATCCTTCGAGCTGCCCGTCACCGCGAAGGCGGCGCTCGAGGCCGGCGCGGACGCGGTGGTCGCGCTCGGCGTGATCATCCGCGGCGGCACCCCGCACTTCGAGTACGTGTCGGATGCGGCCACCTCGGGCCTCACGAACGTCACCATCCAGACGGGCAAGCCGGTCGGCTTCGGTGTGCTGACCCTCGACACCGAGCAGCAGGGCATCGACCGCGCGGGCCTGCCGGGCTCGAAGGAGGACAAGGGCCGCGAGGCGGCGGAGGCGGCGCTGGCGACAGCGGTGCTGCTGCGCGAGCTGCGCGCGTAGGGCCGTTCCCTCGCCGCCCTCCGCTCGTTGCACGTTCCGAAACCAGCATCCCCACCGACGAATGGTTTCGGCAAGCTCAACCAGCATCCGCACGGCCGACCACTCCACCAACGCAGGGTTTCGGCAAGCTCAACCAGCATCCGCACGGCCGACCACTCCACCAACGCAGGGTTTCGGCAAGCTCAACCAGCATCCGCACGGCCGACCACTCCACCAACGCAGGGTTTCGGCAGGCTCAACCAGCATCCGCACGACCGAACAGCCACCCTTTGCTGGTTGAGCTTGCCGAAACCAATGGCTCACCCGAGGTACGCCAGGATGGCCTTCACCGCCCGCGCGCGGTCGGCATCCGTGGCGAGTTGCTCCAGGCCGAAGCCCAGCAGCACCGTGTCGTCGGTGCGGACGGCCGCGTTGATGCCGCCGAGGCCCGGGGTGCGCTCGAAGTCCGAGGCGTTGCCCGGGCTGCCCTCCGGCGCGCCGAGCACGCTCCACGCGCCCAGCCCGGTCTCGAAGCCCTCGGCCTGCGACTCGACACCGGCCACCGTGAGCCGGGTGTCGTCCACGATCAGCCCGGCCTCACCGGTCGACGGGTCCGTCACGTAACTCACCACCACCTCGACGCTCTGCCCGGCGTAGGCCGACAGGTCGAACGAGACGTCGACCCAGCCGCCGGAGTCGCCGGTGAACGAGTTCCACTCGCCGCTCGAACCCGTGGGCAGACAGGGATCCGCGAGCGTCAGGTACCGGCCGAGCGCGGGGTGCTCATCGATGAAGAAGCCGGCCTCGCACTCGAACGGTACGTCGGTGCTGGTGCGTCCGCCGAGCTCGGGCAACGTCGTCCAGTCCTCGGTACCGACCGGCCGCGCCTCCACGATCACGTGGTCGTAGCCCTCCTCCGTGGCGTAGGAGAACTGGGCGTCGAACGTCGCGGTCTCCCCCGCGGCGAGCGCCGGCACGTCGTAGCTGCGGCCGAGTCGCTGCCAGCCGTCGTCGATGTGCACCGCCGCGGCCGCGTAGCCGCCCTCGACCGCGATGAACGGGCCGCTCGGTTCGAGGTAGTCGATCACCGGGGAGCTGGCGAACTGCGGAAACTCACTCGTCGGCAGCACCGAGCTCGTCGGCAGGAACGCACCGGCCTCGTCCACCGGGTTGTCCCCGGCGCCGAACTCGGCGACGAACGGTGCCCCGGCCGTGACACCATCCGCGGCCAACGCCGTGCGCGAGAACGCGCCGAGGTAGTACTGCGTGAAGTCGTCGGCCAGGATCAGGCAGTCGTCGAACAGGCTCGTCGTGATCACACACGGCTGATCCGGCGCGCCGTTCAGCCCGTAGTACAGGCCGCCCACCGTGCCAGCGAGCAGGCCGTAGTAGCCAGCCGTCTCGCCCGCGTAGGCGAGCTCGCCGCCCTCGTTCAGGAAGTCGCGGACCGAGAGAGTCAGATCCTGCGCCCGCTTGGCGACGGCCAGGTCGGGGATGAGATCGCCGCCCACATCCGTCAGTTCGTCGTCGGCGTCCTGCGTCAGCCGGTTGTCGCCGAGGTACCAGAGCACCGTGTCGTAGTGGCTCAGTACAGCGAGGTCGTGCGGCACGCCCTGGGCATCGACGTCCCAGGTGTCGGCCTGGACGCCGTTCGCCGCGAACGCCGCGACGTGGGCGTCGAGGTACTTCGGCCCGTCGGTGCCCGCTGGATACGTCGGGTTCACGCCGGTGTAGTCCTCGTTCGCGATCACCAGCACGGAGGCGCCGGTGTCCTGCTCGAGCGTGTAGCTGAAGTGCTCGCTGGTCACGGGCTTGATGCCCTGCTTCGGGATGTCGCGCAGCGCCGGCCGGGCGCTGAACCAGACCTCGACGGTGTCGCCCGGCTTCGCCCCCGTCACCTTCCCGCGGTACTCCGCGTAGTAGTCCGTGTTCTCGGCACCGTAGCGCTCGCCGCCGTTCCACTTCTGCACGGGCTTCGTGACGGTGCGGCCGTTGTTGATCCTGTAGTTCAGCTGCTTCAGCAGCAGCGACTTCTTCGCCACCACCGCGACCGTCTGCGGGTCTCCGTAGGAGACGGAGAAGGAGTCGACGCGGAAGTTCTCGGTGTCGCGGTCGACCACGCTGACCGGGTCGTCCGGATCCGCGGCCGACTGCGCGACGGCCAGCGCGAACGGCAGATTGTTCTCGAACTCGGCCTGGATCAGCTCCTCGTCGTCGGGGAAGTTGAAGCCGCTGAGGCAGTCCTCCGGCAGCCACTCGTCGTCGGGATCGATCGCCGAGGCCGTCTCGCAGGTCGTCATCTCCGGGGTGAAGCCGAGGGTGCCGTACGCCTCCTGCATGTGCGCATCCGTGTCGCCGTTGGTCGTGTAGAGCTCGGCGCTGAGATCCGGGTCGTAGCCGGGCACGGCCGGATCGGCGTCGTCGCCCACCATCGCCTCGTAGATCACGTCGTCGGGGCTGGGCGTCGCCACCTGCCAGCCGATGCCGTGCAGCAGCAGCTCGGCAGCGGAGTGGTAGTTCACGAAGAACTGCGGCGTGAGCTTCGTGAACAGCGCGTCCAGAGCCTGCGTCTCCGGCTCGGAGGCCGGGGAGGCGCCGCGGTAGGTCTCGCTCGCCGGGTTGGGCGAGGAGCCCTCGTCGTCGTAGCCCCACCGGGTCGGGTAGTTGCGGTTCAGGTCGACGCCGTCGCCGGGTGTGATCTGCCCGTCACCGTTGTTGTCGTGCAGGTTCTTGCGCCAGAGCCGCTGGCCCTCCTGGAACGTGAAGTCGTAGCCGTCCGGATTCGCGACCGGGATGAACCACAGCTCGTTCGTGTCGATCAGCGCGGTGATCGCCGGGTCGGTGCCGTAGCCGCTCAGCATCGTGGCCAGCAGGCGGCGCACCATCTCGGGCGTGATCCACTCGCGGGCGTGTTGGGCGCCGATGTAGACGGTGGTCGGGCGCTTGCCCTCAGCGACCGCATCCGGGTTCTTGGTCACCCGCACCGCCGTGATGTCCTGGCCGTTGATGGTCTGCCCGATCGCGCGCAACTGCGCGATCTGCGGATGCGCTGCCGCCTGCGCGACCAGCTCCTCCTGCAGTCCACCCGCTCCGCTGTACGGGCGGAACACGCCGGGCGCGACCGCCTGCAGCGAGCGCTGCTGGGCGGCCGGCTCCTTCGGCGCGAGTTCGGAGCCCGCCTCGACCAGCGCCTCCGCCTGCTCCCCGCTGAGGATCGCCTCGACCGAGATCCGTCCGTCGGCGAGCGGCTTCGCGACGAGGTCGTGCCGGTCGACGCCGAGGTCGATGATCGCGGCCAGGCCCGCCGCGTCGAGCTCGCCGGTGTAGACCGACATCCGGTCACCGCTCTCCGGTGGTGGAGCGGCGGCACTCGGCGTGGCCGTGAGACCCGCGAGCACCAGAGCGGTGGCGGCGATCACGGCGGATCGGCGGACGAGCGTAAAGCGACGGATCATGGCGCACCTCATCGTGCAATCGACGGCTTCCGATGCGGGCCAGCATGAACCTCCGCTCAGGCCGCGTCAAGCCCTTACTCGAGAGCGACCACCCGGAAAGCGAGCCGGACTGAAAGCGACAAGCGAGGAATAGTCGCAGCCGGAGCGCCGTTGGAGGCGTAGGGTAGTCGGGCCGTCACGAGCGGCCCCCGCGCCTCCACCTTCCTGCGCCCCACTGGTCCGCGACGCCCGATCGACGCCTCGCCTGCTGGCCGCACAGTCATGCCTACTCGGAGTATCCCCTTGTCTTCCACCACCGCTGCGGCCCCCGCCCAGCAGAACACCCGTGGCCGTGTCATCCTGGCCAGCCTCATCGGCACGTCGATCGAGTTCTACGACTTCTACGCGTACGCGACCGCCGCGGTCCTGGTCTTCCCGAAGCTCTTCTTCGTGAACGACGACCCGACCACGGCCCTGCTCGCCTCCTTCGCCGTCTTCGGCGTCGCGTTCGTCGCCCGCCCGATCGGCTCGATCGTCTTCGGTCACTTCGGCGACCGCATCGGCCGCAAGGGCACCCTGGTCGCCTCGCTGCTGACCATGGGCATCGCGACGTTCCTGATCGGCTGCCTGCCCACCGCGCTCACGCCCGGGTGGGAGTTCTGGGCGCCCGCCCTGCTGGTCGTGATGCGCTTCTGCCAGGGCCTCGGCCTCGGCGGCGAGTGGTCCGGAGCCGCGCTGCTGGCCACCGAGAACGCGCCGGCGAACAAGCGCGCGATCTACGGCACCTTCCCGCAGCTGGGCGCCCCGATCGGCTTCATCATCGCCAACGTGCTGTTCCTGGTGCTGAACCTGACGATGTCGGCCGAGGCCTTCGAGGCCTTCGGCTGGCGCATCCCGTTCCTCGCCTCCGCACTGCTGGTGATCGTCGGCCTGTACGTGCGCCTCAAGCTCGTCGAGACCCCGGCCTTCCAGAAGGTCGTCGACTCCGGTGAGGTCGCCAAGCTGCCGCTCGCGCGCGTCTTCGTGGGCAGCTGGCGTCCGCTGATCCTGGGCACCTTCATCATGCTGGCGACCTACGTGCTCTTCTACCTGATGACCACGTTCACGCTCACCTACGGCACCACGGCCACGGATGCGCCGGTGGCGGGCCTCGGCTACACCCGCAACGACTTCCTGATCATGCTGATCGTCGGCGTCGTCTTCTTCGGCATCTTCACGTTGGTCTCCGGCCCGCTGGCCGAGAAGTACGGCCGCCGCAAGATGCTGATGTCGGTCACCGCGGGCATCTTCGTGTTCGGCCTGCTGTTCGTGCCGCTGTTCGGCGGCGGCTTCGTCGGCGTGATGGCCGTGCTCATCCTCGGCTTCACCCTGATGGGCCTGACCTTCGGGCCGATGGGCGCCGTGCTGCCCGAGCTGTTCCCGACCAACGTGCGCTACACCGGCTCCGCGATCTCGTACAACGTCGCCTCCATCCTCGGTGCGGCGCTCGCGCCGTTCGTCGCTGTCGCGCTGTGGACCGCCGCCGGCGGCTCGACGGTGCTGGTCGGCGTCTACCTCAGCGCCGCCGCGCTGCTGACGCTGCTCGCGCTGTTCATCTCCAAGGAGACCAAGGACGTGTCGTACACCGACAACGTGAAGTAACCGCCGCTCCCGCGCGAAAGGGTTGTCACTTTGTCGGTCACTCACCGACAAAGTGACAACCCTTTTGTCAACGTAGATTGACATCGGGCAGGCGTCAACGTAGGTTGACAATGCGTCGGCAGCCGCCGACCGTCCACCGAGACGCACGGGAGAGCGCAGAATGGATGTCGGCACGATTCACACCTTGGCAGGGGAGGCCGGATCCGAGGATCCGATCGAGGCCCTCCGCGCCATCCATCGCCTCCACCGCGAGCTGGATCGCGTCGAGGCCCTCGCGGTGCGTCGGGCCCGCAACGCCAACGCCTCCTGGCAACTGATCGCCCTCTGCCTCGGGGTGAGCCGGCAGGCGGTCCACAAGAAGTACGGGAAGGCCTGAAGCCACGATGACCACCACGGATGCCCGACCGGGCCGACAGCGCCGCAACAGGCCGGGCCGCGGCAAGCAGGACGGCCCCCGCGCCACCTTCTCGCAGTTGCTCCCCTATCTGCTCGAGCACAAGGGCGTTCTCGGTATCGTGATCGTGCTCAGCCTGCTCGGCGCCGCGGCGAGCCTGGGCCAGCCGCTCCTGGTCAGCCAGGTGATCACGCTGGTGCAGAACGGCGACACCCTCGGCCCCTTGGTCTGGGCACTGATCGGGCTCGTGGTCGCGTCCGGCATCATCTCGGGCTTCGCGCACTACCTGCTGCAGCGCACCGGTGAGGGCATCGTGCTCTCCTCGCGCCGCCGTCTGGTCTCGCGGATGCTGCGCCTGCCCATCCGCGAGTTCGACGCCCGTCGCACCGGCGATCTCGTCTCGCGCGTCGGCTCCGACAGCACGCTGCTGCGCGCCGTGCTCACCCAGGGCCTGGTCGACTCCGTCGCCGGCTCGCTCGTCTTCGTCGGCGCGATCATCGCCATGGCGATCATCGATCCCGTGCTGCTGCTGATCATCGTCGCCGTCGTCGCCGTCGCACTCACCCTCGCGCTCACCCTCGGCCGCGGCATCCGCAAGGCCAGCCAGCAGGCGCAGGAGAAGGTCGGCGACCTCGCCGCCGCGGTCGAGCGTGCGATCAGCGCCGTCCGCACGGTCCGCGCCGCGAACGCCACCGAACGCGAGATCGCGGTCGTGGACGAGCACGCCTCGGAGGCGTACCGGCTCGGCATCCGCGTCGCGCACGTCTCGGCGCTGGTCGTCCCGGTCGCCGGCATCGCGATGCAAATCGCCTTCCTCGCCGTGCTCGGCGTCGGCGGCTACCGGGTCGCGGCCGGAGCGATCACGATCGCGCAGCTGGTGTCGTTCATCCTGTTCCTTTTTATGATGATCATGCCGCTGGGCAACTTCATCGGCGCGATCACCTCGGTGAACGCCGCGCTCGGCGCGCTCGGCCGCATCCAGGAGATCATCGAGCTGCCTACGGAGGGCGAAGCGGATGCGGTGGGCGCGGGCCTCGGCGCCGGCACCGGCTCCGACGCGATCGAGTTCTCGAACGTGGTGTTCGAGTACGACGAGAAGGCGCGTCCGCGCTCGGACGACGATCCCGACGCGATCGAGCTCGAACACAAGGACCGCACCGTGCTGCACGGCGTCTCCTTCACCGTGCCACGCGGCAAGCGCACCGCTCTGGTCGGCCCCTCCGGCGCCGGCAAGAGCACGGTGCTCGCGCTGATCGAGCGCTTCTACGATCCGGCCGACGGCGTGATCCGCCTCGGCGGCGTCGACATCACCGCGATCGATCGCGACGCCCTGCGGGCCCAGATCGGCTACGTGGAGCAGGACGCTCCCGTGCTCGCCGGCTCGATCCGCGACAACCTCACGCTCGCCCGCCCGGACGCGACGGATGCGGACTGCCTCCGCGTCCTGGAGGCCGTGAACCTCACCGACGTGCTGGAGCGCAACGAACTCGGGCTGCTGGCCCCGGTCGGCGAGCAGGGCGTGATGCTCTCCGGCGGCGAGCGCCAGCGCCTGGCGATCGCGCGTGCGCTGCTCGCGGCGCCGCCCATCCTGCTGCTGGACGAGTCGACGTCGAGCCTGGACGGCCTGAACGAGCAGCGCCTGCGCCTGGCGATCGACGCCGTCGCCGAGAACCGCACCCTGCTGGTGATCGCGCACCGCCTCTCCACCGTGGTCGACTCCGACCAGATCGTGGTGCTCGAGAAGGGCCGCGTCATCGGCGTCGGCACCCACTCCGAGCTCGTGCAGACCACGCCGCTCTACCGCGACCTCGCTAAGCACCAGCTCCTGGTCTAGGCGGCTTCCGCCCTTCCCGCGAGATGCCTCTTGTGCACGCCTTTCCCGGCGTGTCGCGTACACAAGTGGCATCTCGCGGCGTCCCGAACGGGGCGTCGCCCGGACGTTGCGCGCAGCACTACGGTGAGACGCCCTGACTCGGAGGTCCGCCCGTGATCCGCAAGACGCTCATCCCCCTGTTCGCCGCGATCGCGCTGGTGCTGGGGGTGGCGCCGCCCGCCTCCGCCGCCGTGACCTACCCGACGTCCATGGCCGCACTCGGCGACTCCGTCTCGCAGGCGATGAACTCGTGCGGCAAGTACGACAACTGCCCGGCGAACAGCTGGTCGACGGGCACCTCCGCCGCGGTGAACTCGCACGCCAGCCGAATCCGCACCGCGCGCGGCACCACGATCACCACCTACAACGACGCGGTCTCGGCCACCGCCTCCGCCGATCTACTGCGCCAGGCGACCCTCGCGGTGACGCAGAAGCCGCAGTACGTCACGATCGAATCCGGCGCGAACGACGCCTGCACCGCGACCGCGGCGAAGATGACGCCGGTCGCCACCTACGAGTCCAACGTGCGCGCTGCGCTGAAAAAGCTCTCGACCGGACTGCCGAACACCACGATCTTCGTCGCGAGCGTGCCGAACCTGAAGACGCTCTGGTCGGTGAACAAGGGCAACGCCCTCGCGCGACTGACCTGGTCGGCGGCGAAGATCTGCCCGTCGATGCTCGCGAACCCGACCGACACCTCCGCGGCCGCGACGGCCCGACGTGACTCGGTGCAGCAGCGCGTCGTCGACTACAACGCCGCGCTCGCCCGGGCCTGCGCCGCCACCGCGAAGTGCACGTTCGACGGCAACGCGGTCTACACCTACACGTTCGTCGCCAAGGAGATCTCCAGCCAGGACTTCTTCCACCCCAGCGTCGCCGGCCAGGCCAAGCTCTCGGCGATCACCTGGCCGCTGTCGCCCTACGGGAAGTCGTAGTCATCTGCGAGGGACCCCGCGAGCGCGCGAGGGCGCCGCTGCCCGGGGCGCCCTCGCGCGCTGGAGGGGTCCCTCGCAGGGAGAGTCAGCGCGGCGCCATTCGGATGGCGCCGTCGAGGCGGATCGTCTCGCCGTTCAGCATCGGGTTCTCGCAGATGTGCCGCACCAGCGCGGCGTATTCGGACGGATGCCCGAGGCGCGACGGATGCGGCACCTGCGCGCCCAGGGACTCGCGCGCCGCCTCCGGCAGAGCGGCCATCATCGGCGTGTCGAAGATGCCGGGCGCGATCGTCACGACGCGGATGAGGGAGGCCGCGAATTCCCTCGCCAGAGGGAGGGTCATCGCCGCCACCGCACCCTTCGACGCCGCGTAGGCCGCCTGGCCGATCTGCCCGTCGAACGCCGCGACCGAGGCCGTGTTCACGATCACGCCGCGCTCGCCGTCCACCGGCTCCGTCCGCGCCATCGCTGCGGCCGCGAGCCGCACCACGTTGAACGTGCCGACGGTGTTGATCCGCAGCACCCGCTCGAACACGTCCAGCGGCAGTGGGCCGTCGCGCCCCAGGGTGCGGCCCGGCGTCGCCACGCCCGCGCAGTTCACCACGATCCGCAGCGGCGCGAGATCCGTGGCGCGCGCGATGGCCGCCGACACGGCCGTCTCATCCAGCACGTCGCCGCCCACCGCATCCGAGAGGCCCACGACGGCCGCCGGCAGGTCGAGCACAACCACCCGCGCGCCCGCCTCGGCGAGCGCCGCAGCCGTCGCCGCGCCGAGGCCAGAGGCTCCGCCGGTGACCAGCGCCGCGCATCCGTCGATCCGCATCACAACACCTCGTTCACAGTCGCTCGATCACCGTCGCGTTCGCCATGCCGCCGCCCTCGCACATCGTCTGCAGGCCGTAGCGGCCACCCGTGTGCTCCAGGGTGTTCAGCATCGTCGCCAGCAGCCGGGTGCCGCTCGAACCGAGCGCGTGGCCGAGCGCGATCGCTCCGCCCCACGGGTTCAGCAGCGCCGGATCGACATCGAACTCGCGCAACCACGCCAGCGGCACGGAGGCGAAGGCCTCGTTCACCTCGATCGTCGCCAGCTCGTCCAGTGACAGCGCCGCCCGCGCCATCGCCTGGTGCGTCGCGGGGATGATCCCGGTCAACATCTCGACCGGATCGCTGCCGACGCTGGCGAACGAGACGAAGCGCGCCCGCGGCACCAGCCCGAGCTGTTCGGCGCGTTCGGCGCTCATCAGCAGCGCCGCCGAGGCGCCGTCCGAGAGCGGCGACGACGAACCGGCCGTGATGCTCCAGCGGATCTCCGGGAAGCGCGCGCTCATCTCGGCGCTCTCGAAGGCGGGCTTCAGACCGGCCAGCGACTCGACGCTCGTACCCTCCCGCACCGTCTCGTCCCGGCGCAGCCCGACGCCCGGCACCGGCACCACCTCGCCGTCGAAGCGGCCGCTGCGCCACGCCTCGGCGCCCCGAGCGTGCGACTGCGCCGCGAAGGCGTCCAGCGCGTCCCGGCTCAGGCCCCAGCGGGCCGCGACCAGCTCCGCCGAGACGCCCTGCTCGATCAGACCGTCGGGGAACCGCGCCGCGATGTCGGGGCCGTACGGATCCCGTCCGCCGAGCGAGGAGCGCAACGGTACGCGGCTCATCGACTCCACACCGCAGGCGATCACCACGTCCTGCCAGCCCGAACCGATCGCCTGCGCCGCGAACGTGGCCGCCTGCTGGCTCGATCCGCACTGCCGATCGATCGTCACGCCCGGCACCGACAGCGGCAACCCCGCGGCGAGCAGCGCGTTGCGCGCGATGTTGAAACCCTGCTCCCCCGCCTGCGAGACGCAACCCGCGATCACATCATCGATCGTGCCCGGATCGATACCGGTGCGCTCCAGAAGGGCCGAGATCGTTCCGGCCAACAGCGACGTCGGATGCACATCGGCCAGCGCCCCACCCGCCTTGCCACGACCGCAGGGGGTACGGACGGCATCGATGATCACCACGTCACGCATCGCGACCTCCTCGTCGAGTCGTCTCCAGCGTAGCTGCGGCGATCAGGGCGTCGGCGTCGCGCTCGGCTCACTCTCGGCCGCGTGACACTGCGCGAGCACGGTGTCGTAGCGCACCTGGTCCTCCAACAGCTGCTGGGCACGGGCCGCGAGCTCGGCGATCTCCTCATCGGTCACTTCGCCGGGGTCCGTCGCGGGCCCGGCGACGGGGCGGGAGGCGAAGCCGCTCTGCGCGATGCAGGCGGCCAGGTCGGCGTCGATGTCGGTGCCGACCGGCGCGGTCGCCGCGTCGGTCGGGGTCGGGGCCGTGGTCGCGGCGCGCGAGCCGCTACCGCCGGGGATCTCGGCGAGTTCGGGAGAACATCCCGCCCCGGCCAGGGCGATCGACACGGCGAGGAGCCCAGCGATTCCTGCGCGACGCAGCCTCATCGTCCGATCCTCTCCATCGTGCGGTCCTTCGCCGTCGGTACCGCGCCCCCGTTGCGGTCGAGCCTAGGGGTCGAGGGGCTCAGAGGGCGAGCGCCCACATCGCCACCGCGCTCGCCGCCGCGACGTTCAGCGAGTCGATGCCGTGCCGCATCGGGATCCGCACCACCGCATCCGCGGCCGCGATCGCCTCATCGGTGAGCCCCTCCCCCTCGGTACCGAGCACCAGTGCCACCCGCTCGGGAGCGTCCGCCGCGAAGTCCCGCAGCGGCACGGAGCCCGCGGTCAGTGCCATCGCCGCGATGGTGAAGCCCGCCTCGTGCAGCAGCTCCCGCGTCGAGGGCCAGTCGCCGACCCGCGTCCACGGCACCTGCAGCACGGTGCCCATGCTCACCCGGATCGCGCGGCGGTAGAACGGATCGGAGCAGCGCGGAGTGACCAGCACCGCATCCGCGCCGATCGCGCCGACGGATCGGAAGATGGCGCCGACATTGGTGGGGTCGACCACGTTCTCGAGCACGACCACGCGCCGGGCATCGCGGATCAGGGCGGCCGGATCCGGGAGGCTCGGCCGGTGCATCGCCGCGATCAGCCCGCGGTGCAGCAGGTAGCCGGTCAGTTCGGCCAGCAGCTCACTCGGGCCGGTGAAGACGGGGACGTCGCGATCGCCGAGCAGCCGCTGCGCCTCCTGCGCCGAGGAGCCCAGCGCCAGCACGGATCGGGGTTCGTGGCCCGCGCGCAACGCGCGTTCGAGCACCAGGGCCGACTCCGCGATGTACAGGCCGTGCGCGCCGCGGGCGTTCTTCAACGCGACGTCGGTGGCGTGCGCGTAGTCGGCCAGGCGTGCATCCGCGAGGTCCGTGATCGGGATCAGGGGCATCCGTCGATTCTGGCCGCCCTCGCCCCGCGAGATGCCACTTCGGTACACCTTGCCCGGCGTGTCGCGTACAAAAGAGGCATCTCGCAGGAGCGGGGATCAGGCGAACGGGTCGGGCGTGAGGGTGTACTTCGTGGAGAGGTATTCGTGGATGCCCTCGAGGCCGCCCTCACGGCCGAGGCCGGACTGCTTCACCCCGCCGAACGGCGCGGCGGCGTTCGAGACCACGCCCACGTTCAGGCCCATCATCCCGGTCTGCAGCCGCTCGATCATCCGCTGGCCGCGCGCGAAGTCCGCCGTGAAGACGTAGGAGATCAGGCCGAATTCGGTGTCGTTGGCGAGGCGCACCGCGTCGGCCTCGTCGGTGAACGGCACGATCGCGACCACCGGCCCGAAGATCTCGGTGCGCAGGATCTCGCTGCCGGCGGTGACCCCGGTCACCACCGTGGGTTCGTAGAAGTGCCCCGGTCCGTCGATCTCGGCGCCGCCGATGCGCACCTGGGCGCCGCGCGAAACGGCGTCCTGCACCAGTTGCTCGGCCTTCGCCACGGCGCGATCGTCGATCAGCGGGCCGATGGTGACGCCGTCCTCCGTGCCGCGTCCCACGCGCATCGCCTGCACCTTCGCGACGACCCGCGCCGCGAACTCCTCGGCGACCGACTCGTGCACGATGAAGCGGTTCGCCGCCGTGCAAGCCTGGCCGATGTTGCGGAACTTCGCCAGGATCGCGCCGTCGACAGCCTTGTCGAGGTCGGCGTCGCCGAAGACGACGAAGGGGGCGTTGCCACCGAGTTCCATCGAGGTGCGCAACACGTTCTGAGCGGACTGCTGAATCAACTTCTGCCCCACCGGAGTCGAGCCGGTGAACGAGAGCTTGCGCAGCCGCGGATCCGCGATGATCGGCTCCGAGACGGCCGCCGACGTCGAGGTGGTGATCACGTTCACGACGCCGGCCGGCACCCCGGCGTCCTCCAGCAGCCTCGCGAACAGCAGCGTGGTCAGCGGCGTCAGCTCGGCCGGTTTGATCACCACGGTGCAGCCCGCGGCGAGCGCCGGGGCGACCTTGCGCGTAGCCATCGCGAGCGGGAAGTTCCACGGAGTGATCAGGTAGCACGGGCCGACCGGGTGCTGCGTCACGATCACGCGGCCGGTGCCCTCCGGGTTCGTGCCGTAGCGCCCGGCGATGCGCACCGCCTCCTCGCTGAACCAGCGCAGGAACTCGCCGCCGTAGGCGACCTCGCCGAGCGCCTCGGCGTAGGGCTTACCCATCTCGAGCGTCATCAGCAGCGCGAACTGCTCCTTGCGCTCCTGCAGCAGGTCGAAGGCTCGGCGCAGGATCTCGGCACGCTTGCGCGGCGCGGTGGCCGCCCAGCCGTCGGCGGCGGCGACCGCCGCGTCCAGGGCGCGCAGTCCGTCGCCCGCATCCGCATCCGCGATCGTCCTGATCACCGCGCCGGTGGCCGGATCCTCCACGTCGATCGAGCGCCCGCTGGAGGACGCCACCCACTCACCGCCGATGAAAAGGCCGTCGGGGACGGAGGCGAGCAGTTCGGATTCGGTGACGGAGGCAGCCATGCAGACCACTCTAGGCCACCGGAATCCGCATCGAAAGGTGCGGATCGAGTTGCCTGGAAGGGTCTAGCCCACGGTTTCCGTCGTCACGCCCGGTGCGCGTGTCGACGGCAGCACCTCGATGCCCGCCGCACGCATCTCCTCGAGCGCGGCGGTGCTCGACGCGGGAGCGACCCCGGCGATGAGGTCGTCCAGTACTCGCACGATCACTCCCTCGTCGCGGGCATCGAGGGCGGAAGCGCGGACGCAGTAGTCCGTGGCGATGCCGACGACATCGATCTCGGTGACCCCGAGCCGCTCGAGCACGGCGCGGAGCGACTCGCCTTCGGCGGTCATCCCCTGGTAGATCGAGTAGGCGGGTTCGCCTTGACCCTTGCGGATGTGCACGTCGATCGCGGCGGTGTCGAGGTCGGGATGGTACTCCGCGCCGACGCTGCCCGAAACGCAGTGCACCGGCCAGCTGTCGACAAAGTCGGGCTCGCCCGCGGCGAAGTGCCCGCCGTTGTCGTTGTCGCCGTCGTGCCAGTCGCGTGAGGCGATCACATAGTCGAACGCCAGCGGATGCGCGTGCAGCAGGGCGCTGATTCCGCGCGCAACAGCGGCGCCGCCGTCGACGCCGAGCGCGCCGCCCTCGGTGAAATCGTTCTGCACGTCGATGACGAACAAGGCGGTGGTCATGGTGCGTCTCCTTCGGGGTTCGGGACGTCGACCGCGCGAATCGGGGCGAATCCGCTGCGGCTGACTTCGATCCTAGGCGGAGCCAACCTGCCGGTCAGGAGTCGGACAGCTGGGCGCCGCAGCGGTATAAGCCGGTCGCCAGGGTGTCGATCGCGGCCTTGGCGCTGTCGTCCACCGCGCCGAGGGCGTAGATGGCGAAGGTCTGCACCGAGCCGTCCTCGGCGTGCACGATGCCGGCCAGGGTGTAGCCGGTGTCGATCCATCCGGTCTTGGCGTTGATCGCTCCGTCCGCATCCGCGTTCGCGCCGGTGAACCGGTCGCTGTACGACAGCGATCCGGTCTCACCCGACACCGGCAGGCCGTCGTAGACGACGCCGAGGTTCGCCTCGCGGTCGTTCACCTTGCGCAGCAGCTCGGTGAAGTACGCGGGCGGCACCGCGTTGTCGTCGCTCAGGCCGGAGCCGTCGACGATCGTGAGCCCCGTGGTGTCGACGCCGTACGCGGCGAGGCCCTGCAGGATGCCCGCCTGCTCGCTCGCGAAGTCGTTGCCGGCACCGGCCGCGATCGCGGTCAGCCGCGCGAGCATCTCGGCGATGGCGTTGTCGGACACGATCAGGCTCTGCTGCACCAGGGTCGCGACGGTCGCCGATTGCACGCTGCCCAGCTGCGCTGCGCCCGCCGACGCGGTGCCGCGGCTGACGGTGACGGAGCCGCCGAGCTCATCCGCGAAGGCCTCTCCGGCGCGTCCGACCGGGTCGGTGCTGCGTTCCGAGACGGAGTCGGTCGGGTCCTCGCGGTCGCCGTCGACCTGCAGCGCGGTGATCTCGGGCATGTAGCCGTCGGTCTGCTCCTTCCGATTCCAACTCGACTGCCAGGTGTCTCCGGAGTAGAGCGAGGAGTCGAGCACCAGTTCGGTGATCTCGGTCCCCGCCGTCGCCGGATCCGCATCCCAGGCGTCCTGCACCTGCTCGGCCAGGTCGTCCAGATGCGCGGCGCCGGCGTAGACCGACTCCTCACCGGTGGGCAGGCTGGAGAGGGTGAGATCGCCGCCGCCGACCAGCACAACGGTGCCCGGCGTGTCACCCTTGACCACGGTGGTGCTGATCCGGGTGTCGGGGCCGAGCACGCTGAGCGCGGCGGCCGTCGTCAGGATCTTCAACGCGCTCGCGGTGCGCGAAGCGGTCTCGCCGCCGCGGTCGAAGAGCACGGTGCCGGTCGCGGCGTCGACGACCTGCGCCTGGAACGAGCCGAGGCGGGAGTCGGCGGCGAGATCGGCGACGGAGCAGGTGCGCAGGGCGGAGGCGGCGGTCTGCGCCGTGGGGCGGGCGGCCTCGGTGGGCGTCGGAGTGGGGGTCGCCGTCGGCGTCGCGGCCGCTTCCGGAGACGGCGCGAGTCGGCCGCCGAGCGCGAACGCACCGACGCCGAGGAGGGCGAAGGCGACGGTCGCCGCGACGACGGCGACGACGCGAGGGGCGCGGGGCGCGCGGGAACGGGGGCGGTGCTGGCTCACCCGGTCATGGTAGGCGGGGTGCCTGAAGGGAACGTGGTGGCGTCAGGTGAGGGCGCCTACCGGCCAGTTCGAGTATTGGGAGGCACGACGATCGGATCGAAGAGTTCGATCAGAGCTGCGGTCGAGCCTGACTCCATGGCCGCACGGGACGCACCATCGTTGATCGCACCGCTAACGGCTTCCCAGCCGATCCTTTAACCGGCCGCCGCAGCGACGCCGGTCCAGAACAGACGTTGCGTCCGCCCGTTTCCTTCTCGGAACGGATGAACGTAGTTCTGGTCGTACCGACGAAGTCCGTCCCCGCGCGTTCGAGCACCACCGGATCGGTGATGCCGAGCTTGTTGCGGAGTATTCCGGAGGACGGATCCAGATACGGGTCTTCGGGTCGCTCAGCCAACGCCGTAGCGGGCTCGGGTGCGCGCGACGAGTTCGTCGGCATCGATCGTTCCGTCGACGTACGCCTCCGCGTCGATGCGGAACTCCGCACTGGAGCGCAGTCCCTCCATTTCGGAGCTGTGTGCTGCGGCGTCCACATCGCACCGACGACGGGCGCGCTCGGCGGCCGTGATGTTCACGTCCGCTGCGGTGCGAGCGATGGACATGGAACCCCCTCCCGACGAAGTGAGCCCTCATTCTATCGCCCGGAGACGACGAAACCCCCGGCGCCGGCCGGGGGTTTCGAGGTGTGGAGCCGCCTGTGGGAATCGAACCCACGACCTTCTCATTACGAGTGAGACGCTCTGCCGACTGAGCTAAGGCGGCGTGTTCACGAGGCGCTGGCCCCGGACACGATTACACAGCATAGCCTGAACGCGGCCGTGCCGGAAACTCGGCTCAGGCCAGCAGCGCGCCGAGCTCGTCGAAGGAGCGGCGGATGCGCTCGGGCAGCGGCACACGACCTTCCTCGTCCGCCCAGCACGCCCAGGCATGCCGCACCGCGGAGAGTCCGACGAGGGTGTACATCCGCGCGGTGCTGCGCAACTGCGCGTCATCGTCGGTGCCGGAGCGCCGCAGCCGCGCGAGTACAAGACCGTCCAACTCCGCCTCGAAGCCGCGCATGCCCGCGACCTTCATGCCGAACAACTGCGGATGCCGGCGGAAGATCTCGCGGCGCAGCAGGTGCACCTCGTGGTCGTCGGACAGCGAATCCTCGGTGGAGTTGGCGAACAGCTCGCGGAGGCCGGCGAGCACCGGCCCGTCGGCCGCCACGAACGCTTCCGAGTCCTCCTCGCGCAGCTGCGGGATTCCGCCGACGAGCGCCTCGTCCTTCGACGAGAAGTAGTTGAAGAAGGTCCGCGGCGAGACGTCGGCCGCGGCGCTGATGTCCTCCACGGTCACCTTCTCGATGCCGCGCTCGACGGTCAGCTCCAGCACCGCCACCTCGATCGCGCGTCGGGTCGCGAGGCGCTTGCGCTCGCGGAGGCCGGGGCGGGCAGGCGGGGCGGTGACGGTCATCCGACGATTATTGCGCGACGTGCAAGTTTGCACAACGGCGCGAGCTCAGCACTGCGGATCCACGGCCGGCACCGTGCCGTCGACGAAGTACGCGTCGACCGCGTCGTTCACGCAGCTGTTCGATTTGTTGTAGGCCGTGTGCCCCTCGCCCGTGTACGTGATCAGATGCCCGCTGCTCAACTGCGACGCCAGCGCCTGTGCCCAGACGTAGGCCGTCGCCGGGTCGTTCGTGGTGCCGATCACCAGGATCGGCGCGGCGCCCTCGGCCGCGATCGGCGCTCGGACCCCGGTGAACTTCGCGGGCCAGACGTCGCACTGGATGTCGCCGTACGCCATGTAGTGCCCGAAGTACGGCGCCGCGGCTTCCACCTCGGCCGCCTCGGCGCGCAGTTGCGCCAGGTCGGAGGTGTAGGCGTAGTCGACGCAGTTGATCGCGAGGAACGCCTCGGTCGAGTTGTCGGCGTAATCGCCGGCGCCCGTGCGCCCGTTGTACGCGTCGGCGAACTGGAACGCGACGTCGGCCGAGCCCTTCTGCACATCCGCGAACATGCTCGAGAGCGCGCTCCAGGCCGAAGCGTCGTAGAGCGGGTAGATGATGGCGGTGAAGAGGGTGCTGCTACCCAGCTCGCGGCCGTCGTTCGCCCGGATCGGGCTCGCGTCGACCCGGTCGAGCATCGCCCGCACATCCGCCATCGCGTCGTCCACGCCGCCCGAGAACGGGCAGTCGTCGGAGCCGAGGCAGTCCGTCAGGTACGCGCGCAGGGCGCTCTCGAAGCCCTTCGCCTGCTGCGTCACCACGTCGAGGTTGGTCGCGGCGGGATCGAGCGCGCCGTCGAGCACCAGTCGGCCGACCCGATCCGGGAACAGACCGGCGTAGGTGGCGCCGAGGTAGGTGCCGTAGGAGTAACCGAGGTAGTTCAGGGCCGTGTCACCGAGCGCGGCGCGGAGCACGTCGAGATCCTTGGCGGCGCTGACGGTGTCGATGTGCGGCAGCAGCGATCCGGAGTTCGCTTCGCAGGCGTCCGCGAAGGCGGTCGCGGTCGCACGCGAGGCCGCGATCCACTCGTCCGAGCCGCGCTCCCCCGGCACGATGTCGTAGAGGAAGGAGTCCATCTGATCGCCGTCGAAGCAGCGCACCGCCGTCGACGCGCCGACGCCGCGTGGATCGAAGCCGACGATGTCGTAGTGGTCGCGCAGCTCGCCGTCGACGGCGTAGTCGACGCTGTCGCGGATCAGGTCGACCCCCGATCCGCCCGGGCCGCCGGGATTCACCAGCAGCGAGCCGAGCGGGCTGCCGTCGCGCGCGGGGTAGCGCAGCATCGCGATGCTGGCGGTCTCACCGCTCGGATCCGCCCAGTCCAGCGGGACCGTCGCGTCGGTGCACTGCGCGCCGTCGCCGCACTCCGTCCAGACCAGGGTCTGGCCGTAGAAGGGCTCGAGCGCGGCGTCGACCCGCTGCGCGGCGGGCGTCGAGGTCGGTCGCACCGGACCGGAGCCGACGAAGCAGCCGGAGAGCAGGAGCGTCGCGACCGCCAGCAGTGCCGCGGCGGCGAGGCGGCGACTCACGCGGCCACCGTTCGGCGCGAGGCCACCACGAGCATCGCTTCGAGGGCGAGCACCGGGGAGACGTTCGCGTCGATACGGTGGCGGGCCGTGGCGATCGCGTCGAGGATTCCGAGGGTCTGGGCCGCCGTCGTGGCGCCCGCGAGGGTGTTCATCTCGTTCAGGACTTCCGTGTTGATGACGCCGCCGACGGCCCCCAGCTGCAGCCGGACGATGTCGCGGTAGAGCGAGAGCAGATCGACGAGGATGCGGTCCAGGCCGTCGCGCAGGCTGCGGGTGGCCCGCCGCTTCTGGTCCTCCTCCAGCACGCGCAGCTGCGAGCGCAGGGCGGGCGGAACCGTGCCGCCGGGCTCGACGCCGAGCGAGCGCAGGGTGTGCTCGCGCTCGGCCTCATCGCGTTCGACCGTGATCGCCTTGGCGTCCTCGCCCGCGATCTCCATCAACCGGGCGGCGCCGAGCACCGCATCCGACACCCCACGCAGGCGCAACGCGATCTGCAGGGTCTCGTCGCGGCGTTCGCGCGCGGACTCGTTCGTGGCGAGACGGTGCGCCATGCCGATGTGGCTCTGGGCCTGGCGCGCCGCCCGTTCGGCGGTGGCGGCGTCCACGCCGTCGCGGCGCTCCAGCAGGGCGGCGACGTCGTCGATGCCCGGCACCTTGAGTCGCACCGAGCGCACGCGGGAGCGGATGGTCGGCAGCAGGTCGGCCTCGCTGGGGGCGCAGAGGATCCAGACCGTGCGCTCCGGCGGCTCCTCGAGCGCCTTGAGCAGCACGTTCGACGTACGCTCCGCCATCCGATCCGCGTCTTCGATCACCATCACCCGATAGCGCGAGACGGAGGGGGAGTAGGCGGAGCTGGTGACGAGTTTGCGCACCTCGTCGATCGCGATCACGACCCGGTCGGTGGCGAGAACGGTGAGGTCGGGATGCGAGCGCGCCGCGACCTGGGCGCAGTCGGGGCACTCGCCGCAGCCGCCGAAGCGGCACAGCAGCGACGACGCGAAGGCGTAGGCGAGGTTCGAGCGGCCGGAGCCGGGCGGGCCGGTGATCAGCCACGCGTGCGTCATCGAGGAGGACTCGTCACCGGCCGCCGTGCGCGGGCTGGACGCCGCACGCAAGGCCTCGGTCGCCTCGCTCTGGCCGACGAGTTCGCTCCACACGTTCATGCCGTCAAGGCTATCGAGCGGCACCGACATCGAACGCGCCGCCGAGCAGCGGTGTCACCCGGTCGCGGACGCGCGTCGCGATCTCGTCGATCGGCAGGCCGGCGTCGAGCACCAGGAAGCGCTCGGGCTCCGCGGCGGCGATGGCCAGGAACGCCTGGCGCACCCGCTCGTGGAACTCGTTCTTCTCGGCCTCGAGCCGGTCGTAGCGGGTGCGCGCCGCGTCCAACCGCGCCCGCGCCGTGAGCGGGTCGAGGTCGAGCAGTACCGTCAGGTCGGGGCGGAAGCCTTCGGTGGCCCACTCGGAGAGCCGACGCACCTCGCCGCCGTCGAGCACCCGTCCGGCGCCCTGGTAGGCGACGGACGAGTCGATGTAGCGATCCTGGATCACCACCTCGCCGCGCTCGATCGCGGGCCGGACCTTGGTCGCGATGTGCTGGGCGCGGTCGGCCGCGTACAGCAGCGCCTCGGCGCGCGGATCCACCTCGCCGCGGTGGTGCAGCACGATCTCGCGGATCTGCACGCCGACTTCCGTGCCACCCGGCTCCCGGGTGCGCACAACGGTCTCGCCGCGCTGCTGCAGCCACTCGGTCAGCAGCTCGGCCTGCGTGGTCTTGCCCGATCCGTCGCCGCCCTCGAGCGTGATGAACAGGCCGGTCACTGCGCCGCGGGGCCCGAGGCCTTGGTGGCGCGAGCGGTCGCCGGCTTGGCGGTGGCCTTGGCGGCCGTCGCCTTCGCGGTGCTCGCGCGCGTCGTGGTCGCCTTCGCCGCCGTGGTCTTGGTCGCCGTGGTCTTGGTCGCCGTCGCCTTAGCGGTAGTCGCCTTCGCCGCGGGCTTCTTGGCCGGGGCGCGCTTGGCCGGGGCCTTCTTCGCCGGACCCTTCGCCCGCTTGTCCGCCAGCATCTGCACGGCCCGGTCGAAGTCGATCTCGTCGATCGATTCGGTCTTCGGGATCGTCACATTGGTCTCGCCGTCGGTGACGTAGGCGCCGAAGCGGCCGTCGCGGATCCGGATCGGCTTGCCGCTGACCGGGTCCGCCTCGAACTCCTTCAGGGCGCTCGACGCCTTGCGGGCGCCGTACTTGGGCTCCGCCAGCAGCGCCAGCGCGCCGGCCAGGTCGATCTCGAAGATCTGGTCCTCACCGGTGAGCGAGCGGGTGTCCGTGCCCTTCTTGATATACGGGCCGTAGCGTCCGTTCGCCGCGAGGATGGGCTCGCCGGACTCCGGGTCCTCGCCGATCGTGCGCGGCAGGTCGAGCAGCTTCAACGCCGTCGTCAGGTCGAGCGACGCGAGGTCCATCGACTTGAACAGAGAGGCGGTGCGCGGCTTCTCGGCCGCGGCGGCCTTGGTGCCGCGCTTGGCGGGAGCCTTCTTGACCACCTCGGCGACCTCGCCCGTCGTCGCGTCGACGACGGGGTCGGGCTCGGGGTCCGCCTCGGTCACATAGGGGCCGAAACGGCCGTCCTTCGCGAGCACGATCTTGCCGGTCTCGGGGTTGCTGCCGAGCACGCGGTCGGTCTGCACCGGCGCCTCGACGAGTTCGTGCGCCTTCGCGGCGGTGAGCTCGTCCGGGGCCAGCTCCTGCGGCAGGTTGATCCGGCGCGGCGTGCCCTCGACGCCCTCGGACTCCCCCTCGATCACCTCGAGGTAGGGGCCGTACTTGCCGATCCGCAGCGTGATCTCGTCGTCGATGCGGATGGAGTTGATGCTGCGCGCGTCGATCTCGCCCAGGTTGTCCACCACGTTGCGCAGGCCCGGCTGGGCTCCGCCGCCGAAGTAGAACTTGGTCAGCCAGTCGACCCGGTCCTCCTGGCCGTCGGCGATCTTGTCGAGGTCGCCCTCCATCTCGGCGGTGAAGTCGTATTCGACCAGGTCGGAGAAGAAGTCCTCCAGCAGCCGCACGACCGAGAACGCGATCCAGTTCGGCACCAGTGCGGTACCTCGGGGCGTCACGTAACCGCGATCGACGATGGTGGTGATGATCGAGGCGTAGGTGGAGGGGCGCCCGATACCGAGCTCTTCGAGCGTCTTGACCAGGCTCGCCTCGGTGTAACGCGGCGGCGGCGAGGTCTCGTGGCCCTTGGGCTCGATCTCGGCGATGGCGAGCGCCTGGCCCTGCGACAGGTTCGGCAGCTTGGCCTCGGCCTGTTCGCGGTTGCTGTGGCGTTCCTCGTCCTGGCCCTCCTCGTAGGCGAGCAGGAAGCCGCGGAAGGTGATCACGGTGCCGGAGGCGGTGAACTCGGCGAGCTGAGCGCGGTCACCCTTCGGCGCGGCCTCGATCGAGACGGTCGCGGTCGAGCCCTTGGCGTCGGCCATCTGCGAGGCGACGGTGCGCTTCCAGATCAGGTCGTACAGGCGGTGGTCGTTGCCGCGCAGGGTGCCCGCGAGCTGATCCGGCGTGCGGAACGTCTCGCCGGCGGGGCGGATCGCCTCGTGCGCCTCCTGAGCGCTCTTGTTCTTGCCGGCGTAGACGCGCGGCTTGTCCGGAACGGTCTCGGCCCCGTAGAGCGAGGCGGCCTGGCTGCGAGCGGCGTTGATCGCCTGCTGCGAGAGCGACGGCGAGTCGGTTCGCATATACGTGATGTAGCCGTTCTCGTACAGCGACTGCGCGACGCTCATCGTCTGGCGAGCCGAGAAGCGGAGCTTGCGCGCCGCCTCCTGCTGCAGCGTCGAGGTGGTGAACGGGGCGGCGGGACGGCGTGAGTAGGGCTTGGACTCGATGCCGGTCACGGTCACCGTTGTCGCGGCGTCCTGCAGCGCGGCGACGAGTTCGGTGGCCGACGCCTCCGTGAGCACGGTGACGTCGCTCTTGAGCTGACCCTTGTCGTCGAAGTCGCGGCCGCTGCCGACGCGCTTACCGGCCAGGCGCGCCAGGCGGGCGTCGAAGGTCGCCTTCGCGTCGTCCAGCGGTGCGAGCACGGTCGCGAGGTCCCAGTAGCTCGCCGAGACGAAGGCGAGACGCTCGCGCTCACGGTCGACGACGAGGCGGGTCGCCGCGGACTGCACGCGGCCGGCGGACAAGCCGGGCCCGACCTTGCGCCAGAGCACCGGCGAGATCTCGTAGCCGTACAAACGGTCCAGGATGCGGCGGGTCTCCTGCGCGTCGACCAGGGCGGTGTCGATGTCGCGCGTGTTGTCGCGCGCCTTCTGGATCGCATCCTTGGTGATCTCGTGGAAGACCATGCGGTGCACGGGCACCTTGGGCTTGAGCTCCTGCAGCAGGTGCCACGCGATGGCCTCGCCCTCGCGGTCCTCATCAGTTGCGAGGTACAGCTCGTCGGCGCCCTTCAGCGCGCGCTTGAGATCGGCGACCGTCTTCTTCTTCTGATCGGAGACCACGTAGTACGGCTCGAACTTGTTGTCGACGTCGACGGAGAACTTGCCCAGGCCGCCGGTCTTCAGCTCCGGGGGCAGGTTCTTGGGCTCGATGAGGTCGCGGATGTGACCCACCGAGGCGAGCACCTCGTAGCCGTCGCCCAGGTATTGGGCGATCGTCTTCGCCTTCGCGGGCGACTCGACGATCACGAGCTTCTTCGTGCCAGGCACAGTTCTCCTATATATGTCTACGTCTTCGGGTGACGGCGTCCGAGCGTGCGGCGATGCGGACGTTCTCACGGCTCCGAAGCGAGGGCGGGGATGCCGTCGCGACGGCGTCGGTGCTCGGGTGTCCGACAGGCACACCATACACACGAACGTCACGGGTATGCGGCGAGCGGGGCGCCGCCGCCGCCGTTTCGAGCGCCCCGCGGGCTCGCCTGTGCGCTTCATGACAGCCCCTTGCCGTCGCTCTCCGGATGAGGAGAATAACGAGCATGGCAACGACGCACACTGAAACAGAGACCTCTTCGGCCTACACCGCGAAGCTCGTGGACGGCCCGCTCGAGGGCAAGACCATCCGCACCTCCTTCCTCGATTCGGGCGACCCTCAGGCTCGTCTCGAACTCGCCGCCCCCGTCGGCTCGAAGCACTACGTCTATCTGCGCACCGGCGGCATGGAGCACGAGGAGGGCGCGGGATCCCGCCCCACCGCGGTGGAGTACCGCTACCAGCAGGTCATCGCCGGCTGAGGCCGCTCGATCGGGGGCCAGGGGCCCGGTTTCTCCTGGGGCGCGGACGAATCGCGCCGTGCAGGAGAATCCGGGCCCTTTCGTCCTCATCCGGGACGATCCTCCTGCGGCGGCCCGGCCCTGGCCCGGGCCGACGCTCTGAGGCCGAGGTAGCCGGCGGAGGCGGTGATGCGGGACTCGAGGCCCGTCACCTCGCAGGAGTCGATCGCCGCCGCCATCACCGCCGCCACCTCTGCCGCCAGCGCGCACGGCTCGCCGGCGGCGAAGCCCGAAGCGGCGTCCGCGGCGGCGAGGGCCGCCGCATCCGCTACCGCCGCCGCGCGCTGCTGCACGGCGAACAATCCGCTGACCCCGAGCCAGGCCCCGCTCAGCAGCACGATCGCCGCGGTGACCCCGATGAGCACTACGCCGGCCGAGCCGCGGTCGCGCCGGCTCACTTTCCGCCGCCCAACGCGCAGGAGCGCACCGTCACCGGCACGGAGAGCGCCGGAACCGGATGCACCACCGCCCCGACGTCGACGCAGACGAGTTCTCCTTCCGCGCCGGTCACGACGGATGCTGCAGGATCGACCCGGGCGACGGGCGCAGCGACATCCGCGTCGCCGCGCCCGAGCGCGCGCGCCGAGTCCGCCGCCGCGTCCACCAGGCGCGTGTACTGTGCCGTCGCCGCGACCGCGCCGACGCAGAGCGCCAGGACAACGATCACCGCGGGCAGCACGACCGCGAACTCGGCGGTCACCGAGCCGCGCTCACCGGCCACGACGCAGCGCCTGCGCCGGCTCACCCGTCGTAGCTGAGCGCGCGGGTGACCAGGTCGGTCAGGATGGTCTTGACCTCGTCGCCCTTCAGGATGATCACGAGCAGGCCGGCGAAGCCGACGGCGGCCATCGTCGCGATCGCGTACTCGGCGGTGGCCGATCCGGTGTCGTCGCTCAGTCGTGCGCTGAGCTGCTGGAATCGGGTGGACTGGCTGATGCTGGTCATGTGGTTCTCTGCCTTCTTCGACGGGCCGACCCTCCGGCCGACCCCGTTCCGTCGCCCCCGACTCCTCCAGCCTGCCTCCTCCCGGGCGCCGCGAGCCCGATCCGTGGATAACTCCGCGATCCCGCGTCTGTGGAGGAGCCTCGACGCCGCGCCCTAGCCGAACGACACCCCGCCCGCGCCGAGGGTCGAGCCGAGCACGGCGATCACCATCGGGGCGACGCCGAGCAGCATGAAGGCGGGCAGGATGCACACCCCGAGCGGCAGCATCAGCGTCACCGAGAGCGCGGCAGCGGCCCGCTGCCCCTCCGAGCGGGCGCGCCGACGGGCCAGCGCGGCCTCGCTGCGCAGCAACGCCGCCGCGGGGACGCCGGCGCGGACCGCGAGCTCCAGCACCTCGTCCGCCGCATTCGTCTCCGCCTCCGCGAGCCCCGCATCCGCCAGTGCCGCCGACACGCAATCCCGGGCCCGCTGTACCGAGACACCGCCGCTCAGCGCGACGGCCAACAGATCCAACGCAAGACCCGGAGCCGGGTCGACCGGCGTCGCACGGCGCACCAGGACGCGGGTCCACCATCGCGCGAGCCCCGTCAACCCCGCTCCGAGGCCGAGACAGACCAGACCGGGCACGGTGCCGAACAACACCCCGAACGAATCGAAGCCGAGCGCCGCGCCGAAAACCAGCGCGACGACCGGCAGCAGACCCACCACCGTGCCGGCGGAGCGCGGGCCGGCCAACGCGACAGCGACATCCCGACGGGCCTGACCGAGTTCGCGCATCCCCTCGGACAGCGCTGCGAAGCTCGCCGCGACCGGCGCTCCAGTCTCCGCCGCGACCCGCCAGGCGGCGGCGAGCGCCGCCCACGCCGTCGGATCGACGGATGCCGTCGCTCGTATCGCCGCCGGCACGTCGCCGCCGCGCGCCGCCTCCTCCGCCATGCCCCGCACCATCCGCCGCCGAGCCGCCGCAGCCCGCCCGGGTTCGGCGCGCAGTGCCGCGAGGTTCGCCAGTGCGGAGGCGGGCGACACCCCCGCTGACAGTAGGACGGACAGGCGTTGCGCGACCGCGGCGACGGCCTCGATCTCAGGATCCTCATCGCGGCTCATCGCGGCAACTCCCCCGGCTCGACCGCGAGCCGCCCGTCCGATCCGAGCCGGAACACCCCGAAGTCGCGCAATCGGCGGCGTCCGTCGACGCGTTCGAGGTGCACGACCAGGTCGAGCGCGCTGACCGCCTGCCGCGCCACCGCCTCCGGGCTCATGCCCGCCAGCGCGCCGAGCGACTCCAGCCGCGACGGCACATCGGCGAGCGAGTTCGCGTGCACCGTGCCGGCCCCGCCGTCGTGCCCGGTGTTCAGGGCCGAGAGCAGTTCGCGCAGCTCGGCGCCGCGGCACTCCCCCAACACGAGCCGGTCGGGCCGCATCCGCAGCGCCTCGCGCAACAGGCGCTCCAAGCCGATGCCACCCGCGCCCTCGAGATTCGCCTGCCGGGTCTCGAGAGCGACGAAGTGCGGATGCACGGGCTGCAGCTCGGCGACGTCCTCGATCGCGACGATCCGTTCCTCCGGCGGGGCGCAGGCGAGCAGCGCCGCGAGCAGGGTGGTCTTGCCGGAGCCGCCGGCCCCGGAGACGAGCAGGTTCCAGCGTTCGAGAACGGCACGGCGCAGCATCCGCTCGATGCGCTCGTCGAACATCCCGCCCGCGCGCAACTCGTCCAGGCTCCAGCCGCCGGGTCTCGGCAGTCGCACCGAGACGAGAGTGCCGTGGGTGGCGACCGGAGGCAGCACCACGTGCACCCGGATTCCGTGCCGCAGTCGCACGTCCACGCAGGGGCTGGCCTCGTCGACGTGGCGCCCGCCCGCGGCGATCAGGGCGACGGCGAGAGAGCGCACCGCGTCCTCACCACGGGTCCAGCCCGGTTCCCGCTGCGCGCCGCCGCCACGATCGACCCAGAGACCGCGCTCGCCGTTGACGAAGAGGTCGGTGACCGCGGCGTCCTGCACGTACGGTGCGAGGTCCGCGAGCGCGGCCGATCCGAGTCGAGGTGGCGCACCGATCCCGGAGCGCAGCCCATCCGGCACGGCGACGACGAAGGGAGTTGTCATCCCTCGACGCTAAGCACGCCGAGCCGCCCGCGTGCGAATCGGTGGACAACTGCGCGGATCCGCCCCTGTGGAGGAGGCGACGCCGCTCGCTCCCGCGCTGCTCGCTCCGCGGCCGCTCGGTCCGCGCTGGCGTTTTCACCACGCGCGCCCGGCGTGCCACCCGCGCGCGGCGAAAACAACAGCGCAGCAGGCTCGACCTCGAACGGCCGGTTAAAAAGAAGGGGGCGGCACCTATTGGGGGGAACAGGTGCCGCCTCGGCGGCGCGGGATTGGGGGGAATCACTTGCGCCGCTGCGCCGAACTTTCATTCGGCTGTATGTAATCTTACGCATCCCGAGCCGATCCGCAAACCATCTGGGCCGTTCTGGCCAGATTCTTATATTCGTGTTCTGTTCACTGTGCGGACGCTCATGAAAGCGCTCCCTCCCCCGGGGGCCAGCGGATGCGCAATCCGCCGCAACCGGCACCGGAGCTACGCTGGAGACGTTCCGATCGGCCGCGTGCCGCACGGAGCACACCAGCCTGCGGCACCTCGCAAAGGAGCGAATCGCACTATGACCACCCCCACCACTGCGGCACCGGCCGCCGACATCGACAACCTGCTGCACGAGACCCGGCGGTTTCCGCCGAGCGAGGCGTTCCGCAGCTCCGCCGTGGCCGGCGAGGGACTCTACGAGTGGGCTCGCGAGGACCGGCTCGGATTCTGGGCCGAGCAGGCGCGCTCGCTGCTGCACTGGCACAAGCCGTTCACCGAGGTGCTCGACTGGAGCAACCCGCCGTTCGCGCAATGGTTCGCCGACGGCGAGATCAACGTCGCCTACAACTGCCTCGATCGCCACGTGCTCGCCGGCCTCGGCGATCGCGTCGCCATCCACTGGGAGGGCGAGCCCGGCGACACCCGCACGATCACGTACGGCGAGTTGACCGCCGAGGTCAAGCGCACCGCGAACCTGCTCGCGAGCCTGGGGGTCGGCGAGGGCGATCGCGTGGCGATCTACCTGCCTATGATCCCGGAGGCGGTCATCTCGATGCTCGCCGTCGCCCGGATCGGGGCGATCCACTCCGTGGTGTTCGGCGGCTTCAGCGCCGAGAGTCTGCGCGCGCGGATCGACGACGCGGAGGCGAAACTCGTGATCACCGCGGACGGCGGCTGGCGCAAGGGCAAGGTCTTCCCGCTCAAGCCGGCGGTGGACGCAGCGCTCGAACTCGGCGGGCAGAGCAGCGTGCAGCACGTGCTCGTGGTGCGCCGCGGCGAGAACGAGGTCGCCTGGCACAGCGGCCGCGACCTGTGGTGGCACGAGGAGATCGTGGCCGTCGACGTCGATCATGTCGCCAAGGCGTTCCCGGCCGAGCAGCCGCTGTTCATCCTGTACACCAGTGGAACGACAGGCAAGCCGAAGGGCATCCTGCACACCAGCGGCGGCTACCTCACGGGCGTGGCGTACACGCACAAGAACGTGTTCGACCTGCACGCCGACACCGACGTGTACTGGTCGACGGCGGATGTGGGCTGGATCACCGGGCACAGCTACGTGGTCTACGGTCCCCTCGCCAACGGCGCCACCCAGGTGATGTACGAGGGTACGCCGGACACGCCGCATCAGGGTCGCTGGTGGGAGCTGATCGAGAAGTACGGCGTGACGATCCTGTACGCCGCGCCGACCGCGATCCGCTCGTTCATGAAGCTCGGGCGGCAGATCCCGCAGAAGTTCGACCTCTCGAGCCTGCGCCTGCTCGGCTCGGTCGGCGAACCGATCAATCCCGAGGCCTGGGTCTGGTACCGCGACGTCATCGGCGGGGGCACCACCCCGGTGGTCGACACCTGGTGGCAGACCGAGACCGGCGCGATCATGATCTCGGCCCTGCCGGGCGTGACGACCCTGAAGCCCGGATCCGCGCAGGTCGCGATCCCGGGCATCTCGATCGACGTCGTGGATGAGCAGGGCACGCCGGTGGGCGCCAACGCGGGTGGGCTGCTGGTGGTGACCGAGCCCTGGCCGTCGATGCTGCGCGGCATCTGGGGCGACCCGGAGCGCTACGTGGAGACCTATTGGGAGAAGTTCGGCAATCGCTACTTCGCCGGGGACGGCGCGCGCCGCGACCGCGACGGCGACATCTGGCTGCTCGGGCGGGTCGACGACGTGATGAACGTCTCGGGCCACCGGCTGTCGACGGCGGAGATCGAATCCGCCCTGGTCTCGCATCCGATCGTCGCCGAATCCGCCGTCGTCGGCGCGAGCGACGAAGCGACGGGTCAGGCCGTTGTCGCGTTCGTGATCGTGAAGGCCAGCCAGACCGCCACGATCGGGGCCGACACGGCCGAGATCGAGGCGACGTTGAAGGCGCACGTCGCCGAGCACATCGGCGCGATCGCGCGCCCCAAGCGGATCTTCCTGGTGGCCGAGCTGCCCAAGACCCGCTCGGGCAAGATCATGCGCCGCCTGCTGCGCGACGTGGCGGAGGGCCGGGAGGTCGGCGACACCACGACCCTCGCCGATACCACCGTCATGAACATCATCGCCGCGACCATGAAGGAGTAGGCCCTCCGCGAGGGACCCGTGCAGCGCGCGAGGGCGCCCCGGTCCGGGGCGCCCTCGCGTGCTGTGCGGGTCCCTCGCGGGTCAGGCGAAGGAGACGGTGAGCTCCACCTCGACCGGGGAGTCGAGCGGCAGCTCCGCGACGCCGACGGCGCTGCGGGCGTGCACACCGGCGTCGCCGAAGATCTCGGCGAGCAGCTCGGAGCTGCCGTTGATCACGCCGGGCTGGCCGTTGAATCCGGCCGCGGAGGCGACGAAGCCGGTCACCTTGACGATCCGGGTCACCCGGTCGAGCGAGCCGATCACGCTCTGCACCGCGGCGAGCGCGTTGATGGCGGCGATGCGCGCGTACGCTTTGGCGTCGTCCGGCGTCACTTCGGCGCCGACCTTGCCGGTCGCCGGCAGCACGCCGGCGACGAAGGGCAACTGACCGGAGGTGAACACCAGGTCGCCGTGGGTGATGGCGGGGATGTAGGCACCGGCCGGAGCCGACACCTCCGGGATCTCGATGCCCAGCTCGGCGAGGCGCTCCGCGATGCCGGCCATCAGGCGCCCACCGCCACAATCGGGCGCTTCAGGTAGGCGACGAGCCCGCCCTCTGGTCCGGTGACGATCTGCACCAGTTCCCATCCTTCCGATCCCCAGGTGTTCAGGATCGCGGTGGTGTTGTGGATCATCAGCGGCGTCGTGATGTATTCCCACGTCGGCATGGCCATGGAACTCCTCGGGAAGAAAATGAAAATCCGACCAGGCCGTAGGCGGCCCGCCGGTTACGCTGAATTCTATGTCCGGCCAAAAACGAACGGCTACTGGTGTGCTCGGGGGGATCCTCGGCCTGATCTCCGTGAGCGCGATCGCGGGGGTCCTCGTCTCGGCGACCGTCACCCCGGCTCTCGCGCTGAGCGGGTTGGCGACGAACAACACCATCGGCATCTTCGACAACCTGCCCGAATACCTCGAGATCGGCGAGCTCGCCGAGAAGAGCAACATCTTCGCGAAGGACGGCGCGGGCAACGACGTCCTGCTGGCCTCCTTCTACGCGCAGAACCGGGTCGAGGTCGGCTGGGACGACATCTCGCCGTACGTCAAGGACGCGGTCGTCGCCTCCGAGGATCCGCGCTTCTACGAGCACGGCGGGGTCGACCTGATCGGTACCGTGCGGGCCGCGACGACCACGGCGATGGGCGGATCCGTCCAGGGCGGCTCCTCCGTCACGCAGCAATACGTGAAGAACGTGCTGGTGCAGAAGGCCGAGGCGATCGTCGATCCGATCGAGCACGACGCGGCCTTCGCCGCCGCGACCGAGACCACTCCGGAGCGCAAGATCAAGGAGATGAAGCTCGCGATCGGGTTGGAGAAGAAGTACACCAAGAACCAGATCCTGCTCGGCTACCTCAACATCGCGCTCTTCGGCGGCACGGTCTACGGCATCGAGGCCGCCGCGCGCTACTACTTCAACACCAGCGCGAAGGATCTCAGCGTCGCGCAGGCGGCCGCCCTCGTGGCCATCGTGAACAACCCGGAGAAGTTCCGCTTCGACAACCCGACCGCGGAGGTCAACGGCAGCGCCGACGGCTATTCGTTGACGCTGAGCCGACGCAACTACATCGCCGCCCAGATGTTCAAGACCGGCAAGATCACCGAGGCGCAGGTGCTCGAGACCGCGGCGACCCCGATCCTCCCGACGATCACCGAACCGAGCACCGGCTGCCAGACCGCCGGCGGGCGCGCGTACTTCTGCGACTACGTCACCTGGGTGATCAAGAACGAGCCGGCCTTCGGCGAGGATCAGGATGCGCGCGACGCCAACTTCCGTCGCGGCGGCTATCAGATCTACACCACCATCGACCTCGATCTTCAGGACGCCGCGGAGTCGGCGACCAACGACTGGATCCCGAAGACGATGCCGAACGTGAACATCGGCAGTGCGAGCGTGTCCGTCGAGGTCGGCACGGGTCGCATCCTCGCGATGACGCAGAACAAGGACTACTCGAACGACCCGGCCGTGACGCAGTCGGGCGCCAACTACACCGCGATCAACTACAACACCGATATCGACTACGGCGGCTCCAGCGGATTCCAGCCGGGCTCGACCTACAAGGTGTTCACGCTCGCCGAGTGGCTGCAGGAGGGCCACACGCTGAACGAGTCGGTCAACGGCGTCAGGCGTGTCTTCAACACGTTCCGCGACAGCTGCGCCCCCGAGGGCGCCGTCTACGGAGCGAACTGGAACCCGGGCAACGACGAGGGCGGCAACGGCGGCGTCTACACGGCGCTCAGCTCGACGGTCGGATCCATCAACACCGGTTTCGCGGGCATGGCCGAGCAGCTCGATCTCTGCGGCATCCGCAACACCGCTCAGGCGATGGGCGTGCACCGCGCCGACGACAACGACCTGGAGTGGTTCCCCTCCACCATCCTCGGCACCAACGAGGTGGCGCCGCTGACGATGGCGGGCGCGTTCGCCGGTTTCGCCAATCAGGGTGTGGTCTGCACGCCGATCGCGATCGATCGCATCGTCGACCGTTCGGGCACCGAGCTGGCGCACCCCACGTCGACCTGCACCCAGGGCGTCGCTCAGCCCATCGCGGCGACGGTGGACGCCGCTCTGCAGGCCGTGATGAGTTCCGGCACCGGCGTCGCGTCCAACCCCGGCACGGGGATCCCGCACATCGGCAAGACCGGAACCACGGACGACGCGCTGCACACGTGGATGGTCGGCTCCAGCACGAAGGTGGCGACGGCGACGTGGGTCGGCAACGTGGTCGGTAAGACTTCGATGCGCGGCTTCTCGCTGAAGGGGGTCAACGCCGGCCAGGTGCGGCACCAGATCTGGCCGCGGATCATGCGCGTGGCCGACGCGAAGTACGGCGGAGCCGCCTTCCCGCCGCCCGACCAGAGCCTGGTCCAGGCTCCGCAGGTCACCATTCCGGATGTGAAGGGGGCGAGCCCCGCCGACGCGAAGGCGCGCCTCGAGGCCGCCGGGTTCCGGGTCACCATCTCCCCCATCCAGGTGCCCTCCGATGCTCCGGCCGGCTCCGTCGCCGGTACGACGCCGCCCGGTGGCGGCGGTGCGAGCCGGCTGGCGATGATCACCATCTCGATCAGCAGCGGCCCGCCGCCGGGTGCCCCCGCGCCGGGCGGATGAGCGACGCACTGCCAGCCCCGGCCGCGGCGCGTCCGGCAGAATGAGCAGCATGACCCGTTCCTCGGCCCGACCGTTGACCACTGCTCTTGCCACGACGGCCGCCATCGGGGCCGGCGCCGTCGTCTGGGGCACCCTGATCGAGCGGAAGCTGTTCACCCTGCGCCGGGCCACCGCGGCCGTCCTGCCGGCCGACGCCGCCCCCATCCGCGTGCTGCACTTCTCCGACCTGCACATGGCGCCGTGGCAGCGCAAGAAGCAGGAGTGGATCCGTGAGCTCATCCAGTTGCGTCCCGACCTGATCGTCGACACCGGCGACAACCTCGGCCACCGCGACGGTCTGATCGGCATCCGGCGCGCGCTGGCCCCGTTCGCCGGCATCCCGGGCGTCTTCGTGCACGGATCGAACGACTACGTCGGCCCGATGGCGAAGAACCCGCTGCGCTACTTCCAGGGCCCGTCCAAGCCGCACCACCCCACGATGCAGCGGCTGGACACCGCGGCCCTCACGAGCTACTTGCACCAGGATCTCGGCTGGGTCGACCTGAACAACCGGGCGGAGCGGATCACGGTGCGCGGCACCGAGATCGAGTTCTTCGGCGTGGACGACCCGCACGTGGGCAAGGACCGTATCGATCTGGTCGCCGGCGCCGTCGATGAACTCCGCGCCGACTCCGACTCCCCCGCCGCCGTCAGCATCGGGGTGGCGCATGCGCCGTACCGCCGCATCCTGGACGACTTCGTCACGCGCGGGGCGGATGCGATCTTCGCCGGGCACACGCACGGCGGGCAGATCTGCGTGCCCGGGTTCGGAGCCCTGGTGACGAACTGCGACATCCCGCGCGACAAGGTGAGCGGATTCACCACCTGGGATCATGCGCTGCGCACGGCTTACCTCAACGTCTCCGCCGGCATGGGCACCTCGATCTACGCTCCGGTGCGCTTCGCCTGCCGTCCCGAGGTGACCCTGCTCACCCTCGTGCCCCGGCCGTGACCGAAGTGGCATCCGGCCGCCGGATTATCGGGTACGATTGACGAGGTTCGAACGCGGAGGGCTCGCCCTCAACGCAAGAACCAATCGGGGTGTGGCGCAGCTTGGTAGCGCGCCTCGTTCGGGACGAGGAGGTCGTGGGTTCGAATCCCGCTACCCCGACACACACGCAGAAGGCCGGTCAGCAACAGCTGACCGGCCTTCTGCGTTTCCGGCGCACGCCGCCGTGCGACAGAGCGGTGAGACAGAAATCCCCGCGAGATGCCTCTTGTGTACGCGACACGCCGGGGAGCGTGTACACAAGAGGCATCTCGCGGGGATGAGCGAGACGCTTCTCCGGGCTAGCGGCCGAGGCCCCGGTAGGTCCAGCCGGCGGCGCGCCACGCGGCGGGGTCGAGGCAGTTGCGGCCGTCGACCACGATGGGCTGGGCGACGAGCTCGAGTGTCGCCGCCGGGTCGAGCGAGCGGAACTGCTTCCACTCGGTGACCACAACGACCGCGTCCGCGCCGGCCAGCGCCGTGCCGATGTCCTCGGTGTACTCGATGTCGGGCGCCTTACGGCTCGCGTTCGCGACGGCCTCGGGGTCGGTCGCGACGACGGCCGCACCGAGGTCGTGCAGGCGCGTAGCGATGTCCAGGGCGGGCGAGTCCCGGATGTCGTCGGATTCGGGCTTGAAGGCCAGGCCGAGCACGGCGATCTTCTTGCCCTCGACCGATCCGCCGAGTTCCTCGGCGACCACATCGATGACCCGCTGGCGGCGACGCAGGTTGATCTGGTCGACCTCCTTGAGGAAGGCGACCGACGAGCCGACTCCGAGTTCTTCGGCGCGAGCCCCGAAGGCACGGATGTCCTTCGGGAGGCAGCCGCCGCCGAAGCCGACTCCGGCGTTGAGGAAGCGGCGGCCGATGCGGGTGTCGTAACCGATCGCGTCCGCGAGCTGCGTGACATCGGCCCCGGTGACCTCGGCGATTTCGGCGATGGCGTTGATGAAGGAGATCTTCGTCGCGAGGAAGGCGTTGGCCGAGACCTTCACCAGCTCGGCGGTCGCGTAGTCGGTGACGACCAAGGGGGTCTCGGCGGCCAGCGCCGTCGCGTAGACCTCGTCGAGCAGCGCCTTCGCGCGCTCACCGGCCGCGCCCTCCGGCACACCGTAGACGAGGCGGTCGGGGCTGATCGTGTCTTCGACGGCGAAGCCTTCGCGCAGGAACTCGGGGTTCCAGGCCAAGGTCGCGCCGGTGGCAGCGATCCGCTCGGCGAGGCGCGCGGCCGTACCCACCGGCACCGTCGACTTGCCGACGACCAGCGAGTCGGCGGTGAGGTAGGGGGTGATGCCATCGATCGCGGCATCGACGTAGGTCATGTCGGCCGCGTTCGAGCCGGCCTTCTGCGGGGTGCCCACAGCGATGAAGTGCACGTCGGCGCCCGCGGCGTCCGCCGCCTGGGTCGAGAAGCGCAGGCGGCCGGAGGCGACCCCGGCGGTCAGCAGCTCGGGGAGGCCGGGTTCGAAGAACGGCGCGTTGCCGGCGGCGAGCGCGTCGATCTTGGCCTGGTCGACGTCGATCCCGATGACGTCGTGTCCGAGCTCGACCATGGCCGCGGCGTGCACGGCACCGAGGTAGCCACACCCAATAACAGAAAGCTTCACAGGGTTTCTCCGAATCGTGGAAGTTCACACCGTCGACGTGACGGCATGGGTACCGCAGGGGGAATGTGGGACGTGTCGCACCGGATGGCCGCTCCGGATGCGCGAAATCGTTCGCTCATCGCTGCGCGAGCGCCCGAAGGTCTCGTGCGATCGAGGAGACGGCCTCGTCGATCTGATCGGCCACGCGAGCATGGGTCTTCTCGCTGCGCCCGATCGGGTCTTCGATGTCGTCCTGAACGTTACCGGTCGAGGGCACCCGACCGCGATTCGCCGCGGCGAGACGCACGACCGCACGCATCCGTGCGGCGGGATCGGCGACCGTCGGGAGCGGGATCTCGGCCAGCACGAACGGCAGCACCCGGGCGAACTCGCGCAGCGTGAAGCCGCGCAGCAGGGTGGCGGGATAGCGCTTCGCCGCGTCGACGAGGTGATCGCGCGTCATCGTCAGCATCACGTCGGCGCCCGAGGCGAGCGGCTCCGAGAGCTTGCTGCTGGCGTGCGCATCCGGAACCGCTCCGTGTTCGCGGGCGAAGTGCGCCGACATCTCGTCCATCGGGATGCCGTCGCGCGTCTGCACCCCGGCGCTGGTGAAGGCGAACAGCGGTTGCCCGGAGGGCGCTGCGACGCTCGCCAACTCCTTGCGGAACAGCTGCTCCGCCATCGGCGATCGGCAGATGTTGCCGGTGCAGATCGAGAGGATCGTGAACGTCGGCGCTCCGGCGCCGCCGTCGAACGGGGACGACGGACGGCCGCGCCGACGCGCGCGGCTGAGTCCGTCGTCTCCGGGGAAGGTCATCGTCGCGCCTAGGCCGCCGCGGGTCCGACGGCGGGCTCGGCGACGGCGTCGGGGCGGGCGCCCTTCTTGTCGGTGCCGTAGTAGCTCGTGTAGTAGTAGCCGTAGCCGCGGCCCAGCTGTCCGCGCGGGGGAACGCGGTTCAGGATGACGCCGAGCGTGTGACCGGACACGCGTTCCAGGTTCTGGATCGCCTTGCCGAGCTCGTCCGTGGTGGTCTTGCCTGCCGAGATGACGACCAGGGCGCCGTCGGTGCGAGCGGTGAGGATCGCGCCGTCGGTGACGGGCAGCAGCGGCGGGGCGTCCACGATCACGATCGCCTCGCGGGCGATCTCGTGCAGCAGGATGTCCATACCGTTCGAGCCGAGCAGCTCGGACGGGTTCGGCGGGATCGAGCCGGCGCCGAGGATCCACAGGTTCCCCGAGGGGCCCCACGGCTGCAGCACGTCCTGCAGCTCGGCCTTGCCGATCAGCAGGTCGGTCAGGCCGACGCCGGGCACCAGGCCGAAGGCCTTCGCCACGGTGGGCTTGCGGAGGTCGCCGTCGACGACGACCGTGCGCTGACCGGAGGCGGCCAGGGTCACCGCGAGGTTCGCCGTGACCGTGGACTTACCGTCGGCGGGCAGCGGGCTCGTGACGACGATGATGCGGGGCGGGCTGTCCACGTTCATGAACTGGAGGTTGGTGCGCAGCTCACGCAGCGACTCCGCGAGCGCGTGCCGACCGTCCGAGGAGACGTAGTCGGTGGTGTCCGCCTCCGGCACGATGCGGTTGTCGGCGGTGAGGCGCTTGTCGATCGGCAGGGTACCGACGACCGGGAGGTCGAACAGGCGCTCGACCATCTCAGCGGTGCGGATGCGGCGGTCGAGGGTGCTGCGCACGAAGGCGTAGATCAGACCGACGACGAGGCCCACGAGGGCGCCGATGCCGAGCACGAGGCGGATGTTCGGGTAGACGGGCGAGGTGGGGATGGCGGCCGCCTGCACGGTCTGCAGGGTCACGCCCGCAGCGCTCGTGGTGGTCTCGGTCGCTGAGCCGTCGACGTTGCCGCTGTCGATCTGCTGGATGCGGGTCGCGAGCGCGGTGACCCAGGCGTCGGCGAGCGTCTGCGCGCCCTCACCGGTCGAGGCGCGGGCCGAGACCGTGAGCACGGCGCTGTCGGCCTCGGAGGTGATCGTCACGTTGCGGATCAGCGACGACGGGCTGGCGTCCAGACCGAGGTTCTGGATCACGATGCTCGCGACGTCGCGCGAGTTGGCGATCGGCAGGTAGGCGGCGACCTTGGACTTGGCCAGGGAGTCGGCGACCTGCTGCGCGTACACGGCGTTGTCGCCGCCCGCGCTGGCCTGGATGGTCACGATGCCCTGCGAGTCCGCCTGATAGACGGCCTTCTGGGTCAGCGACCAACCGAATGCCACGATGGTGCCCAGCAGGATCGCCGCGACGATGGCCAGCCAGTGATCGCGGAGAAGTCGGAGGACGTCTCTAAGTTCCACGGTCGTTACTTTCCTCTACTGATTCGTCTCGGCAAGCGACTCTCACTCGGTGTCAACCTTGGAATTGTCGCACACGCCGGTTTCGGGGATTTCTGTTGCCTGCGGCTCACGCCGTGGCCACGCTCTGCGCGGCCGGGACAGACTCGGACAACTCGACGACACCAGCAGCGGCGAGTTCGTACAGTGTCGCGCGCACGACGCTTTCCGCGTCGACCCCGTCAGGGGGATGACCGATCGCGTCGAGCACGCTCTGGAGCACGGCGTCGATGCCGATCCAGTCGCGGGCGATATCCCAGATCAGCGGCCCGATCCCCGACAGTCGTACGACGGAGCCCGAGACGAACAGCAGCAGGTCGCCCTCCGCGCCGGCGATCGCGTCCTGCACGGCGGCGCGCCGCACGGCGGGGATCTCCGGCTCCGGCGTCTGCGCGCGATCCAGCTCGTGCCGGGGCAGCGGCTCGTAACCGCCGGGGGCGGCGGGAGCGGCGGAGAGCTCGAGCAGGCGCGCGACGAGCGGCGGCAGTGACTCCGCCTCCGAATAGACGAGGCGATGTACTCCCCCGCGTGCCTCGAACGTGGTCAGCAGTTCCAGCAGCGGGCGGTCGCGGACGGACAGGTAGGAGGTCTGCGGCACCAGCTCGCAGATGGCGTCGATCGGGTCGACGCTTTCGATCCGGGCCTCGACGACGCCGTCGGCGCGATCGAGCAGCGCAACGGCCGCGAAGCTCAGGGGGGCGTCCGGCACCGGCAGCAGCTCGGCGGCGTCCGGCGCGAGCTGGCGCTTGGGCAGACCCGCCTCGTCCTGCTTCACCGAGAGGGGCTTCGGATAGGCGACGACCCCACCCTCGGCGTCGATCGCGACCGTCTCGTCGGTCACGTAGCCGTAGCTGCGGCCGAGCGTGCGCGCCGCGGTGGTCTTGCCGGTGCCCGAGGCCGCGACGAGGGCGAGGACGCGTCCGTCCGGCGAGGCGAGCCCGCACGCGTGCAGCATCAGCAAGGCGTTCTGCTGTTCACCGATGGCGCGCACCGTCAGGCTCGAGGTGAGCAGTTCCTCCAGGTGGGCGAGCGTGGAGCCGACGACCCGGAGGCTGTCCGCTGCGCTCTCGAACACCGAATCGCTCAGGAGCGCGTCGACCCCGATGCCCGCCGCGGACTCGCCGCCCAGCAGGCAGCGCCGCCAGGAGCCGCGGATGCGCTCGACGTCGTCCGCGGTGATCCGCTCATCGAAGCGGACGGTGAACGGGATCGCGAGCACGGCGACCGTCATCACGTGCGTATCGATCACGCTGTCCCCCAGAAGCATTCGATCACTCTAGCGGGACGCTCGACGCGACCGGGATTCGTCGGCGCAGGCGACGCGGATGCGCGCTTCGCCGTCGTCGCGCTCTCACGTGCCATGGTGCTCTCGGTCCTCGTCCCACCGCGAGGATCACGGCGTTCGGGTCCACGATAACCAGTCGCACGTTTCGGCGACGTGACGGATACCCGCGCCGACCTCGCTTCTCGAACGGATGCGGCCGCGATCACGCGCGCAGGCGACCGGCGCTCTCCTGCAGGTAGCAGGCGCCGCACAGGGATTCGTAGGTCACCGCGACGCCGTCGATGGCCACCTGGTCGCCGTCGAAGACGAAGCGACCGTCGATGAGCCGGCCGTTGAAGATCGCCTTGCGGCCGCAGCGGCAGATCGTCTTCAACTCCTCCAGGCTGTGCGCGATCTCCAGCAGACGGCGGCTGCCCGGGAAGGCGACGGTGCGGAAGTCGGTGCGGATGCCGTAGGCGATCACCGGCACGCCCTCGAGGATCGCGATCCGCAGCAGTTGATCGATCTGCTCCTCCGGCAGGAACTGCGCCTCGTCCACGAGCAGACAACTGACGTCGCGGCCGCTCTCCTGAACGACGCGTGCACGGGCCCGCGCGAACACCGCGTGCGCGTCCTCGTCGGGAGCGAACAGCAGGTCGACCGCACGGGTCACGCCGAGGCGGGAGACGATCAGCTGCTCGCCCTTCGTGTCCACCGCCGGCTTCGCCAACAGCACCCGGTGCCCGCGCTCCTCGTAGTTGTACGCCGCCTGGAGCAACGAGGTGCTCTTGCCGCTGTTCATCGCTCCGTAGCGGAAGTACAGCTTGGCCATCAACGCCTCACTTCAGGAAGCCGTCTTCCGCCGCTCGGCGGATCAGGTCGGACTTCTTGCTCGCCGGTCGACCCGCCTTGGCGTACTTCTCGCGGACGCGGCGCAGATACGTCTTCACGGTCTCGTACTGCACGTTCATCTTCAGCGCGACGTCCGCCGTCGTCGCCCCGGCGACGTAGAGGCGCAGCGCCTCCAATTCGCCGGTGGAGAGCTTGGGTCGTTCCACCGCCGCGGTGCCGATCGGCAGGGGGCGCCACTGGGTCGCGGTGTCCCCCGCCGATCCGACGCCCATCGCCGCTCGCGCGTGATCCATCACTTCGCGCATCGGCAACGATTTAACCAGGTACGCCGCCGCTCCGGCGCGGAGGGCGCGTTGACGATCGCGATCGTCGTCCACCGCGGAGAGCACCATCACGGTGGCCCCCGCCGCGCGGCAGGTGCGGATGCGCGCCTCGATCGAGATCGGCTCGCGCAGCTGCAGATCCATGATGACCAGCTGCGTCGGGAAGGCGGTGCTGGTCACCAGATCCATCCAGGTACCGGCGCTGACGACGAGGTCGAAGTCGCGGGCGTTCGCGAAGATCCAGCTGCTCATGCTGTCCAGCAGCAGCTCGTGATCATCGAGCAGCGCCAAGCGGATCCGGGACGGATCCAGGGCGTCGACATCGGCGGCGGTGGGGAGGTTCAGGTGTGCATCGGCCGAACCAGCAGGCTCGGCATCACCGGTCGTTCGGGTGACCATAGGTCAACCTTAGCGTCAGCTGTTCGCTCGCTCTCGTGATCGCAACGGCGTCGAACGTGGCGTAGAGGACGCTGAGATACGGACGCAGCTCGGTGCGACCACGACGGTTGAAGACGCTCGACGCGACCCCGATCTCGATCGTCCGCCCGGATCCACTCGAGAAGGCGCGCACCCGCAGTCCCGCATCCTCCGGGTGCGCTCCGCGGCGCAGCACCAGGATGACGTAGGCCATCAGCGCCGCCCGCGCCGTGCCCTCGACCTCGTCGACGATGCGTTCCGGATCCTGCACGATCGACTTCGGGTCGAAGCCCTGCTCCGCCGCGCCGCGCCACTCCCGAACCAGGACGTGATCCAGCCAGCTGCGATCGTTCTCGGCCACGATGATCCGGCGCACCACGTCCGCCACCGCGCGGGCGTTCCCGGAGTCGTCCTCCGCGATCGCATCCTTCTCCAGCAGCCGCCGGAAGAACGGCAGCATCTCGCGGTTCAGCACCCCGAGCACGTTCTCGTGCACGTCGGCGGCCAGCCGCTCGTGCTGATCGCCGGCGAAATCGCGCGCCTCGCGCCCCGCGCGTTCCCGCCATCCGGACACACTGCGGGCGTAGGAGCGGGCGTAGGCCGCGGCGCCGAGTGACGCGCCGAGTACCGGTGTGCCGACGACCATGCCCGCCAGCAGCATCCCGGCAACGCCGCTGCCGGTCGCCTCGGCCGTGATCACCCCGGACAGCACCACGGCCGCGGTGGCGACGGATCCGTAGGCCACCAGTTCACGACCCGAGCGGTACGACGCGGTGGCCAAGAAGAACAGGGCCAGCGCGTACGGCGCCCACAGACTGGGCGCGGTCAACACGCGTTCGGCGGCGATGCCGGCCACGGCGGAGGCGGTGGCCAGCACGAGAGCCACCGCGAACGCAGACCGGGCGAACGGCGCCCGCGAGGGATGGGCGTTGATCGCGACGAGCACCATCGAGGCGAGCAGCAGGAGGAAGGAGAGCGTGACGGTCAGCACCGGTCGGGCGTCGACGGCCGAGGCGATCGCGGAGATGAACGAGCCGACGACCGCGATCAGGGCGCAGAACAGCGCGACCGGCCAGGCGTCGAGTGCGCCGAGCGGATCCAGTTGCTGCGGGGTCTTCGCCGTCACGGCAGCGGCTCCGGGGTCGGACCCACCGGCACGTCCACGCCCGCGTCGACCGGCACGGACATCACCACGGAGGTGCCGCCGCCGGGCGTGGACCAGATGTTGACCGAACCGCCGACGAGCTCGATCCGCCGCGTGATGGAGTGGCTGATGCCGAGTCGGTCCTGCGGGGTGCTGCCGGGGTCGAAGCCGACGCCGTCGTCGATCACCATCACCGTCACCGCGTTGCGCGCGGCGAGCAGGACGACCTCGGCGGAATCCGTGCCCGCGTGTTTGACGACGTTGACGAGAGCCTGCTTCGTGGCCAGAGCCAAAGCGTTCTCCTGCTCGATGGTCACCCGCTCGACCGCACCGAGGTCGCCCGAGATCGTGACCTCGAACGCGTCGGTGCGCACATCGGCGATCGCCTCCCGCACCGGCGAGCCCTCCCAACTCCCGACGGCCGGATCCAGCGCGTCCGCCTCGCCGGCGAGCCAGTGCCGGCCGATCAGCAACGCGATGTCGCGGGAGATCTGCGTGCGCGCGTGCTCGGTCAGCGCTCCGGGTTCAGCGGCCGAGATCGCCGCGAGGTGACCGAGCACCGTGTCGTGCATAAAGGCGGTGGCCTGCAGCTCCATCGAGCGCCGCACGCGCGACATCTCGTCCTCGCGGGTGGCCGTCTGCAGACTCACCTGCATCGAGCGGGCGATCCGATGGCTGCGGGCGGAGGCGTAGAGCACGCAGCCGGCGAGGAAGAAGGAGCCGAGCAGCACGAAGTCGACGCTGTACGCGCCGCCATCCACCGCGAGCACCACGATCCGGGTGCACTCGGCGACAACGAGGCCGGCGCACACCCAGAACACCGCGGGGCGCACGCGCTCCTGCGCGGCGCCGACCAGGATCACCGCCACCTCGATCAGGGTCAGGAAGTACCCGTTCGTGCCGACCTCCGCGTCGACCGTCGCCCCGAGGTACCCGACGATCGCGATGGCGCCGAGCGCGACGTAGATCGCGCTGATCAGATGATTCGGCCGCCACGTCGGGCGCGTGAGCAGCACCGACATCGCGAACAGCGCCGCCACCCCGACGAAGCCGGGCACGGCCGTACCGTAGATCCCGGAGCGCAGAGCGAGCGCGGTGGCCGCGGCCAGGACGCAGACGCAGGCGAGCACCCGGCCCCCCGAGGCGACGGCGCGCGCGACGACGGAGGAGACCTCGTCCGTTGCCAGGACCTGCGACACTCGTACCCCCGCACGCACCGGATCGAAGCGGCTTCGGCCCGCCTCGGCAGCGTCATCCTCTGCGCAGAGGACTCAGGATCCGGTTCGGTCGGCTCCCGCTCACGCACCCTAACACGGGGGCGGAAGGCGCTCAGAACAGCGTCGGCTGACCGAGCATCGTCAACCCGGCGGCCCGCCCCGCACCGAGCTCTTCGGCGATGATGCCGCCCTCGCGCACCGGTCGCCGCTCACCCTCGCCGTCGCGCAGCATGCCCAGTGCCGTCGAACGCACACCACCCGTGAGCGGATCCTCTTCGCCGCGGATCAGCCCGTGCGCGCGGATCAGCGGTTTGATCCGCTCCGCCAACCACTTCCGGTACTCCTGCGGAGCCTGCGCGTTCCGGCCCGGATACATCGCACGGTAGCGGTCGAGGTGCTCGGGGTGCTCCTGGGCCAGCCAGCGGAAGTACCACTCCTTGACTCCCGGCTTGAGGTGCAGCGCGGTGTACAGCACCGAGCTCGCCCCGGCGGCGCGGCAGGCACGCAGGGCTTCGTCGAGATGCGCTCGGGTATCGGTGAGGAAGGGCAGGATCGGCATCAGGAAGACGGAGCAGCTCAGGCCCGCCTCCCGTACGGCGGTGACCGTGGCCAGCCGGGCCGCGGCGGTCGGTGCGCCCGGCTCGACGGACCGGCTCAGCTCGTCGTCGTAGACCGCGATCGAGACGGCGAGGTCGACGGGAACGTGCTCGGCGGCCTCGGCGAGCAGGCCGAGGTCGCGCCGCATCAGGCTGCCCTTCGTCAGGATGGACAACGGGGTGCCGGAGGCGGCGAGCGCGGCGATGATGCCCGGCATCAAGCGGTAGCGCCCCTCGGCGCGCTGATAGGGATCCGTGTTGGTGCCCAGCGCGACCGGATGCCGCTGCCAGCTCGGCCGCGCCAGCTCCCGCTCCAGCACCTCGGCGACGTTGACCTTGACCACGATCTGGGTGTCGAAGTCGCGGCCGGCGTCGAGATCGAGGTACTCGTGCGTCGGACGGGCGAAGCAGTAGGTGCACGCGTGGGTGCACCCTCGCATCGGATTGATGGTCCAGCCGAAGGGCATCTTCGACTGCCCGGGCACCTTGTTCAGCGCCGACTTCGCCAACACCTCGTAGAACGTGATGCCGTCGAACTCGGGCGTCCGCACGGTTCGCACGAGGTTGTTCAGCCGGGCCAAGCCGGGCAGCGCCTGCTCGTCCGTCGCCGCGATCTCTTGCCCGCTCCACCTCATGCACCCATTAGAACACAGTTTCTAATTACCGGCGGGACTCCGCTCGATCCGACCATCGGCGACCGCGAGGGTCGAGCCCGTCCAGCGCGCTCGAGTCCAGCGGTCATGGCTGGCCACGATCACGGCACCGGGGTAGCCGCCGAGCGCCTCCTCCAACTCGGTCGCCAGCGCGAGCGAGAGGTGGTTGCTCGGCTCGTCCAGCAGGAAGAGGTGCGGCGGCCGGGCGATCACCAGGGCCAGCGCGAGCCGACGCCGTTGGCCGACGGACAGCGCGCCGATCGGTCGGTCCAGATCACGCGGGGCGATCAGCCCGAGCGAGTCCAGCGGCACGGCCTCGGCGCGCCGCTCCCCCAGCGTCCGCTCGTAACGTCGGCGCGGCGTGCTCTGCGGATCGGCGAAGACGACGTCCTGCTCGAGGAGGCCGATCCGGGTGCCGGGGCGGCGGCGGATCGAGCCGGCATCCGCTCGGAGCGCACCGGCCAGCACCGTGAGCAGGGTGGACTTGCCGGCACCGTTCGGGCCGGTCACGAGCATCCTCTCGTCGGGTTCGACCTGCAGTGTGTCGACCACGAGCCGAGAGCCGACGCGGACGTCGCTCAGCTGCAGCAGCGGCTCGTCGCCGCTCTGCGCGCCGAAGCCGTGCGGGAGCCCGGCGAATCGCAGCAGCTCGGGTGGAGCGCCGACGCGGGACGCGCTCAGCTCCGACAGCCGGCCGCGTGCGTTGCGCACCCGCCTGCTGAGCTGACCCTGCACCCGATTGCCGATGTTGCCGTACGACATCTTGTTGCGATCGGCCATCGCCTTGCCGTGACCGACCTCGCGGGCCGTGACGGCCACGGAGCGCTCGAGCTGCTCGAGCTCGAGTTCCTCCTCGCGATGGCGCAGCTGCCACCGCCGTCGTTCGGCGGCCTTCGCCTCGAGCGACGCCGTGTACACGCGGCCGCCGTCGCCGGCGCCGAACACCGTCACGCCCGAGCCGCTCGCCGCGGGATCGAGATCGATCAGGCCGGTGGCGACCTCGTCGAGGAACGCCCGGTCGTGGCTGGCGAACAGGACGGGGCCGCGCCAGTCGCGCAGCTGCGCCGTCAGCAGCGCCACGGCGTCGTCGTCCAGGTGGTTGGTCGGCTCATCGAGCAGCAGCGCCTCCGGCCGGCCGAGCAGCAACGCCGCGAGCGCGACGCGCGAGCGCTGCCCGCCCGAGATCTCGCCGAGCGAGCGTCGCGGATCGATCGCCGCGACACCGAGACCCGCGACGAGAGCATCGCGGCGGGTGTCGACCGACCAGACGTCGGCGGATTCGGCGGCGGCCAGCGCGCGTTCGTAGCGCGCATCCGCCTCGGCCGTGCCGTCGGACAGGCCGGCGGCGGCGTCCTCCAGTGCGCGCTCGATCGCGCGCACCTCGCCGAGTTCGCGCTCGAACACAGCATCGATGGTGTCGCTCGGATCGAACGGCGGCTCCTGCCAGAGTATGCCGGTGCGCCGCGGCCGGACGATCGAGCCGGAGTCGGGCTGCTCGACACCGGCGAGCAGGCGCAGCAGCGTCGATTTGCCCGCGCCGTTCTCGCCGATCAGGCCGACGCGCCGGCCCGGGGCGATCGTGAGATCAACGGCGGTGAGGACGGGGCGGCCGCCGTAGCCGTGCGAGACGCCGACGGCGCGCAGGTGGTCGCTGGTGGTGGTGGTGATCGGGGTCGCGGGCACGGAGTCCGCCCTTCTGCAGGGACGCCGGCACGGATCCGCACCGGCTGCGGTTCCCGCCGGGCACGTGCCGCGACGCGGATCCTCTTCGGTGACGTGGGATCGCGCGGTCTACGGCGCCTCGGGCGCGGGACATCAGCAGCTTCAGATCTTCACAGTGCCCCGAGAATACGCCCGCGCCCTCACCCCCGTCAACCGCGCCCGGCGAAGCGGACCCCCACGCCCGGCGGAGTGCATCCGCACCCCGCGAAGCGCAGGCGGCCTCACACCGCCGTGATCGCGAGGGCCTCCGCCGTGCGCTCGACCGCAGCCTTCGCCTTCGCGGGCGCGTCGTTCAAGGTGGTGCCGTAGCTCGGCACGAGCTTCTTGATCTTCGGCGTCCACGCCTTGGTCTTGTCGGGGAAGCACCGGGCGATGATGTCGAGCATGATCGGCACGGCGGTGGAGGCGCCCGGCGAGGCGCCGAGCAGGCCGGCGATCGAGCCGTCGGCGGCGGCGATCACCTCGGTGCCGAACTGCAGCACGCCGCCCTTCTTCGCATCCTTCTTCATCACCTGAACCCGCTGGCCGGCGGTGATCAAGTACCAGTCCTTCGCGTCGGCGGTCGGCATGAACTCGCGCAAGGCCTCGACCTTCTGCGCTCGGGTCTTGAACACCTCGGTGATCAGGTACTTCATCAGGTCGAAGTTGTCGCGGGCGACGGCGAGCATCGGGCCGAGGTTGCCCGGGCGGATCGAGCCCGGCAGGTCCCACCAGGAGCCGCGCTTAAGGAATTTCGGTGTGAATCCGGCGAACGGGCCGAACAGCAGCGAGGGTTGCCCGTCGACGACCCGGGTGTCGAGGTGCGGCACCGACATCGGCGGGGCGCCCACGGCCGCCTTGCCGTACACCTTCGCCTGGTGCTTCGCGACGACCGCGGGGTTGTCGGTGCGCAGGAATTGGCCGGAGATCGGGAAACCGCCGAAGCCGACCGCTTCCGGGATGCCCGACTTCTGCAGCAGGTGCAGCGCACCGCCGCCGGCGCCGACGAACACGAATCGCGCATCCACAACGGTGGGGGTGCTGCCGACGAGCTGCTTGATCGTCAGACGCCAGGTGCCGTCCTTGCGCTTGGTGATGTTGCTGACCTCATGCCCGGTGTGCAGCTTGCCGCCGTTCGCCGTGACCACGTCGAAGAGCTGGTGCGTGAGCGAACCGAAGTCGACATCGGTGCCGGCCGGGATGCGCGTGGCGGCGTAGACCTCGCCCTTCGGGCGCTGGGTCATCAGCAGCGGCGCCCATTCGTAGATGGTCTTCGGGCTCTCGGTGTACTCGATCCCGGCGAAGAGCGGCTGGTCCTTCAGCGCCTCGTACCGCTTCTTGAGGTACTCGACGTTGTCGGCGCCGTGCACGAAGGTCATGTGCGGGGTCGCGTTGATGAAGCTGCTCGGCTCCTTGAGGTCGCCGGAGGCGATCAGGCTCGACCAGAACTGGCGCGAGATCTGGAACTGCTCGTTGATCTGGATCGCTTTGGCCGGATCGACCGATCCGTCGGGCGCCTGCGGCATGTAGTTCAACTCGCAGAGCGCCGCGTGACCGGTGCCGGCGTTGTTCCACGGGTTCGACGACTCCTGCGCCACATCCCCCAGGCGCTCGTAAGCCTCGATGCGCCAGTCGGGCTGGAGCTTGGTGAGCAGGGCACCGAGCGTCGCGCTCATGATGCCGCCGCCGATGAGGACGACGTCGACCGGTTCAGCAGGGTTCACGGGAGTCCACATTACCTCCGCTTTCGATCGATCCTCGCTCGGGTGGGGTGGGTTGACGCGTCAAAAATGACGGTATTCGACAGGCCGTCGCGCGCGATCGGATCTGCGGCTGCGAGACGCCGGAATCTGACGGATCCAGCGCATCCGGCGGCACATCACAGCCCGAGACGGGTCAGCTCCGCGTCCATCCGCTCCGCCATGGCGGCGTAGCCCGCGTCGTTCGGGTGCAGCCCGTCGGCGGCCATCCACTCGGGGTGGCCGCGGATCCAGTCCTTCGCGCCGTCGATGTAGTCGGCGTCGATGCGCACCGCCGCATCCCGCACCCAGCCGGAGATCGTCAGCAACGACTCCGGCTGCTCATCGGTGTACCAGAACGGCTGCACCACGATGAAGCGGGCATCGGGCAGCGCAGCACGCAGCTTCTCGAGGTCGGCGTCGATGGCGGCGTGGATGTCGTCGGCCCGCTCCGGCCAGGAGAAGTTGTCGTTCAGCCCCATCGTGACGAACACGACGTCGGGCTCGGCCGCGATGACCTGGTCGACGAGGTCATCCGTCACCCTGTCGCGGTTGTTCACGAAGCCGAGGCCGTTCACGCTCGGATTCACCTCGGTCCAGCCGCGCTCGCGGCTGATCACGGTGGACCAGCGGTTACCCGGATCCTGAGCCCCCGTGCCGAGCGTGTAGGAGTCGCCGTAGAACGCGGCGACCGGAGCCCCCGAGGTCGAGACCGACGGATCCGCCGCGGGCGCACAGCCGATCAAGGCGCTCGCGCCGAGGGCCGCGAGCAGGGTGAGGGTCAGGGAACGCGAGCGCATACTCCCTCTTCGCGGCGGCCGACCGATCGGATGGCGACCCGGTTCCTCGTCGATCCGAGCGGGATGCGACGAGGACCGGGATCACGGCGCTCAGTTCACGCGGATGGCGAAGGACTCCAGGCGCGTGAACCACCAACCCGGCGTTCCGACCGTGACCGTATTGCCCCAGCCCGTGTTGGCCATGCCGACCCAGGACAGGTTCGCCGACACCTGGATCAGGTGGTCGCTGGACACCTCCAGCGCCTCGATCGGCACACCGAGACCCGTGGTGCCGACGTAGGCCCACTGGCCCGGCTCGTTGCAGATCCACGGCTGCCAGCCGATCCAGGTGACGTGCGCGCGCATGCAGATTCGGGCCTGCGAGTTCCAGCCGATCGCCTCGAGCTGGCGGGCCTCACCCCGCGTGCCCGCCTGCCCGGTCCAGCCGACGCCCGCGAGGTGGGTGACGACGTCGACGCCGTGATACGCCGGCGGTAACCATTCCGCCTGCGCCGGGGTGGCCGTCGCGACGACCAACGCCGCCGCCGTAGCCAATGCCGCCAGGGTCCGCTTGATTCTCTTCATCCGAGTCCTCCTCGACTCCGGGAGAGGCGGCTCCATGATCATTCACTCAGGAGAGTGCCAGCTGAGGAGGCATCGATGGGAACTCTGGCGCCTGAGCAACGCGCGAGGCGTCGGACGCACGAAACCCCCGGTCGAGACCGGGGGTTTCGGGAATCGAGCGGAGCCGGGCTCAGGCGACCGGCTGCTTGGCCGCGATGACCTCGGCGATCTGCACCGCGTTCAGCGCGGCACCCTTGCGCAGGTTGTCGTTGGAGATGAACAGCGCGAGCCCGCGACCGGCGGGAGCGCCCTCGTCGGAGCGGATGCGGCCGACGTAGCTCGGGTCCTGACCGGCGGCCTCGAGCGGGGTCGGCACCTCGCGCAGCACAACGCCCGGGGCATCGGCGAGCAGCTCGCGCGCGCGCTCGGGGCTGAGGGGCTCAGCGAACTCGGCGTTGATCGAGAGGGAATGGCCGGTGAAGACGGGCACGCGCACGCAGGTGCCGGAGACGAGCAACTCGGGGATCTCGAGGATCTTGCGGCTCTCGTTGCGCAGCTTCTTCTCCTCGTCCGTCTCGTTCAGGCCGTCCTCGACCAGGTTGCCGGCAAAAGGAACGACGTCGAAGGCGATCGGCGCCACGTACGTGATCGGAGCGGGCATGGTGACGGCGGAGCCGTCGTGCACGAGGTCGAGCAGGTGCTCGTCGGCGACGGCGGCGCGCGCCTGGTCGGCGAGCTCCTTCGCACCGGCGAGGCCGGAGCCCGAGACGGCCTGGTAGGTCGAGACGATGAGGCGGGTCAGGCCGGCCTCGGCGTGCAGCACCTTGAGCACCGGCATCGCGGCCATGGTGGTGCAGTTCGGGTTCGCGATGATGCCCTTCACGGCCTGGTCGATCGCGTGCGGGTTCACCTCGCTGACCACGAGGGGCACCTCCGGGTCCATCCGCCAGGCGGAGGAGTTGTCGATCACGGTCACGCCGGCGGCGGCGAAACGCGGGGCCTGATCGCGCGAGCCGGTGGCCCCGGCCGAGAACAGCGCGATGTCGAGACCGCTCGGGTCGGCGGTCTGCACGTCCTCCACCAGGATCTCCTCGCCGCGGAACGGCAGGGTCGTGCCGGCCGAGCGGGCCGTCGCGAAGAAGCGGATGGACGCGATCGGGAAGTCGCGCTCCTCGAGCAGGCGGCGCATGACCTTGCCGACCTGCCCGGTGGCTCCGACGACTCCGACGTGGAGGGGGGTGCTGCTCATGGATTCGCTCTTTCGTGCGGTGGTTCTGGGTCAGAGAAGTGTGACAGCCGATCCGCCCGGTTCATTCCGAGAGCGGGGACTGTGGCAGGAAGTCGTGCCTAGCGGCCGGTGCCTGCGTACACGACGGCTTCTTCGTCGCCGTCGAGGCCGAAGGCGGTGTGCACCACGCGCAGCGCGTCGTTGATCGTGTCGGCGCGGGTGACGACCGAGATGCGGATCTCGCTGGTGGAGATCATCTCGATGTTGATGCCCGCCTCGAACAGCGAGGTGAACAGCTTCGCCGAGACGCCCGCGTTGGTGCGCATGCCGGCGCCGACGAGGGCGAGCTTGGCGATCTGGTCGTCGTACTGCAGGCTCTGGAAGCCGACCTCGGACTTCTCGGCGTTCAGCGCGGTGAGCACGGTCTGCCCCTCCGCCTTCGGCAACGTGAACGAGATATCGGTCAGACCCGTCGCGGCGGCCGAGACGTTCTGCACGATCATGTCGATGTTCGAGCCGGTCTTGGCGACGATCGTGAAGATCTGCGCGGCCTTGCCCGGGATGTCGGGCACGCCGACGACGGTGATCTTGGCCTCGTTCAGATCGGCGGCCACTCCGGCGATGATGGGCTCTTCCACGGTTTCTCCAGGCTCGGGGTTGTAGACGATGGTGCCCTCGTTGGGGCTGAAGGACGAGCGCACGTGCAGCGTGACGCCGTGACGGCGAGCGAATTCGACCGCCCGGATGTGCAGCACCTTCGCGCCGGCGGCGGCGAGCTCGAGCATCTCCTCGCTGGTGATGCGATCGAGCTTGTGCGCCTTCTTGACCACGCGCGGGTCGGCGGTGAAGACGCCGTCGACATCCGTGTAGATCTCGCAGTAGTCGGCGCCGAGGCCGGCGGCGAGCGCGACGGCGGTGGTGTCGGAGCCGCCGCGGCCGAGGGTCGTGATGTCCATGGTCTCGCGGCTGAAGCCCTGGAAGCCCGCGACGATGACGATCGCGTTCTCCTCCAGCGCCTCGCGCAGTCGCACCGGCGTGATGTCGACGATCCGGGCGGCGCCGTGGCGGGCATCCGTGATCATGCCGGCCTGGCTGCCGGTGAACGAGCGGGCGTCGTAACCCATCGACTTGATCGCCATCGCCAGCAGTGCCATCGAGATGCGTTCGCCGGAGGAGAGCAGCATGTCGAGCTCGCGCGGCGCCGGGATGGGAGTGACTTCGTGGGCGAGGTCGAGCAGGTTGTCGGTGGTGTCGCCCATCGCGGAGACGGCGACGACCACGTCGTTGCCGGCCTTCTTGGTCTCGACGATGCGCTTGGCGACCCGCTTGATGCTCTCGGCGTCGGCGACCGACGACCCGCCGAACTTCTGCACGATCAAGCTCACTGCGTACTCCTGCTGCTGGGGAACGGGTCGAGGGCGCGACCCGACGAACGATCTTACCCGCCGTGGTATAGCCGGTCCGCCATATGACGGGCGGGCCGGCGCGCGGCCGGCCGGCCGGCGGCTGGGTGCGCCGATCGACGAACCCGGGGGCGGATCGGCGCAGACCGCAACCTGTCCGAAACGCGGTGACAACATCTGTCGCGTAAACAGGAGGAGCGAGCCCGCACCCGAACGGCGGCGCGCGAAGGGAATCCCGTGTCCGTCTCCGCGACCAATCAGACCCGGCGAGCGTACGAGCTCGTGCGCTCGCTCATCCGCTCCGGCTTCTTGATCAACGACGAGCAACTCGTCGAGGACCGCCTGATCAAGACCTTCGGCATCCCGCGGGCGAGTGTGCGTGAGGCGTTGCAGCAGCTGGCCCTGGAGGGTCTCGTGGTTCGGCAGCGTCGCAGCGGCACGCGGGTCAGCCAGCAGTACTACCAGGTGCCGATCGACGACATCCTGCCGTGGCGCACCCCTGCGGGCTTTATGGTGCGGATCACCGACGACCGCGTTGTGCCGTCGACCCCGCTCATCCGCGCCCGACTCGGCACGGCGGACGAGAAGGTCGGCCTGATCGAGCACCTCTTCGAGCACGTCACCGCCGAGGGCGCCAGCCCGATCGGGGTCCGGATCGCGTACTACCGCACCGCCTTCCGCCAGCCCGCCGCCTGGAACGCCTGCCCGAGCCTCGCCGTCGCGTTCGAGAGCGTGTTCGGCGTCGCGCTCGGCGGCATCGACACGGTGGTGGATGCGGTGGCGGCGGATGCGACCACGGCCGAACTGCTGGACGTGCGCCTCGGCGCCCCCGTGCTGATGCGCGAGCAGGTGCTGCGCGGCGTGGACGGCATCGCCTACGAGTACACGTTCTCGCACTACCGCGCCGACCGGGTCTCGTTCCCGATGACCGGCGAGCCCGAGCGCGCGGACGCCTACGAGCAATTCGCCCGCTGAACCGCACCGGCCGCTGCGCCACCCTGGCCCAGCACCCGGGCGACGCGCGCGCAGCGCCGCGTCGCTGCGCGGTCCCCTCAGCAACGCTCGCCCACGAAAAGGGTTGTCACTTTGTCGGCACGTCACCGACAAAGTGACAACCCTTTTTTGTGCTCGCCGAGTGCCGCGTTTAGCCGGGCCGCACGGCGGATAACGCCGTCCAGGGGCCTCGCGCCACGAATGCGCGGCTGCGAAACCGGCGGTGACCGGGGCATCCGCGATGAGTACGCCTCGGAGCGCAAACGCAACCGGGCGCAATAGGCGCTTAATCACCGGGATACGGCGGCGTAACGGCGCGCGCCTTGACTGTCCTCAGACGCCGCTCGCCTCGATCCCGCAGCGGCCCCTCCCCCCTCGTGCCCCTCCCTCAGCATCGGAGCATCCTGCCCATGAAACTGCGCACCTACGCCGCCATCGGCGCCCTCACGATCGGACTCGCCGCCGCGCTGTCCGGCTGCACCTCCGCCACCGGATCCGACAGCGGATCCGTCGCCGCCGCCGAGCTCACGGCCGACCAGCAGTCCTGCGTCGACGCCGTGCAGAGCAAGGTCGACGCCGCCACCGCGGCTTCCGACCTGCTCGCCCCCGAGACCGGCCTCGACCTCGCGTCACTCAGCGGCGACACCGTCTGGTTCATCACCGTCTCGATGAACCAGTTCTCCACCGACATGGCCGACGGCGTCCAGGCCGCGGTCGACGCGGCCGGGATGAAGCTGGTGAAGTACGACGGCCAGGGCACCGCGAACCGCTTCAACGAGGGCATCGAGCAGGCCGTCGCGCAGGACGCGGCCGGCATCATCCTCGTCGGCATCGACCCGGCCGTGGTCTCCTCCGCGCTCGCCGAGGCGGAGGCCGCCGGCATCCCGATCCAGAACACGCTGAACGGCGATCCGGACGACGAGATCCCCACCGGGATGTACGGCAACCTCACCTCCGACTTCACCATCGACGGCGCCACCGCCGTGGATTGGGCGCTGGTCGACGGCGGCTGCGACGTGAACATGACCGTCATCTACTCCAGCGGCGTGGGCGTCTGGCAGAAGATGGCCGACGGCGCGAAGGCCGAGATGGAGGAGGCGTGCCCCGACTGCACGATCAACCTGCTCGACGTCGACATCGCCAAGGTCGCCACGGATGTGGGCAGCCAGCTGCAGACCGCCCTGCAGAAGGACCCCGATACCAACTACGTCTACCCGGTCTGGGACAGCGCGGTGCCCTACGTCACCCCGGTGCTCTCGGCCGCGAACTCGAGCGCCAAGATCGTCAGCCGTGACGGCCTCGAGGCGAACATCGAGATGATCGTCGCCGGCGACCAGGACATGACCATCGCGATGCCGACCACCGGCTGGATCGGCTGGATCGCGTTCGACTCGCTCGCCCGGAACATCCTCGGCGACGCCGACCCGGGCTACGTGATCCCGACGCACATCATCGACACCGCCAACGTCGGAGACGGCTCGGCCGAGGAGGTCTGGCCGAACTACGTCGGCTACGAGGACGCCTTCACCGAGGCCTGGGCGAAGTAGTCCCGGCCCCGCTCCCGATCGGATGCGGCGCGTCGCCCCGGCCCGCCGCATCCGCACCCTGTACCGACCTCTCGCGACCCGAGGAGCCTCCCGCATGACCGCGACGCAAACCCCAGCCGTCACCGCCCCCGCGGCGCCGGCGCCCACGCCCCCGCCGGCGAAGAGCCGGCTGAACTTCGGCGGACTCTTCGAGAAGTGGGCCCTCGTCGGCGCCCTGCTGCTGCTCGTGGTGATCTGCATGATCGGCCTGCCGCAGTTCCGCACCGTGGCGCTGTTCACCACGATGCTGAACGCGCAGTCCCTGGTGCTGCTGCTCGCGCTGACCGCGACGATCGTGCTGCGGCTGGGCGACTTCGATCTCTCCGTCGCGCAGACCATGGTGGCCACGGCCGCCGTGATCGGGCAGATGACCGCCGCGGGAGTGCCCGCCTGGATCGCGATCGCCTCGGGCTTCGCGCTCGGCGCCGTGGTCGGCCTGATCAACGCGCTGCTGGTGGTGCGGGTCGGGGTGGACTCCTTCGTGGCCACCCTCGGCTCCTACACCGCGCTGGCCGGCCTCACCTACCTGATCACCGACAGTCGGATCATCTCCGGCATCCCCGACGACTTCGTCAACTTCTCCCGCTCGCAACTGCTCGGCCTGCCGCTGATCACCTGGTACGCCTGGATCCTCGTCGTGGTGCTCTGGTACGTCTACCAGCGCACGCCGCTGGGCCGCTACACCGTCTTCATCGGCGGCAACCGCAACGCCGCTCGCCTGGCCGGTATCGCCGTGAACCCGATCCGCACCGGCGCCTACGTGGTCTCGGGCCTGCTCGCCTCGTTCGTCGGCGTCTGCTTCGTGGGCTACTTCGGCGCGGTCGACCCCTCCGTCGGCGGCCAGTACATGCTGCAGCCCTTCGCCGCCGCCTTCCTCGGCGCCACCGCGATCACGGTGGGCCGCTTCAACGCCTGGGGCACCATCACGGCGCTGTACCTGCTCACCGTCGGCATCACCGCGCTGCAGCTGCTCGGCGCGCAGACCTGGGTGACCAACCTCTTCTACGGTCTCGCGCTGATGATCTCGGTCACCGCGGCCAAGATCGCCGGCCGCCGCCGCGCCGGAGGCACGGTATGAGCACGGCCGGATCGGCCGAGCCGCGGATCGCCCTGCGGGTCGCGAACCTTCGCAAGACCTACGGCGGTGCGGTGGCTCTCGACGACACCAGCCTGACCGTCCGCGCCGGCGAGGTGCACGCGCTGCTCGGCCAGAACGGCTGCGGCAAGTCGACCCTGGTCAAGTCGCTCACCGGCGTGATCACGCCCGACAGCGGCAGCGTCGAGGTCTACGGATCCGCGCTCGAGATGCCGCTGAGCGACCCGCACACCCGCGGCATCGCGGTGATCCACCAGGACATCGGCCTCGTCGAGGACATGACCGTGCTGGAGAACCTCGGCGCGAACGCCCGCTACGGCACCCACCTGCTCGCACCGGTGGACGTGAAGAACGAGCGGACGATCTACACCGAGCTGATGCACGGCCTCGGCTTCCAGTTCCCGCTCGACGCCCTCGTCTCCACGCTCAGTCCCGCCGAGCGCGCGCTGCTCGCCGTCGTCCGCGCGCTGCGGCTGATGGAGGGTGAGACGGATTCGCAGCTGTTCATCCTCGACGAGCCGACCGCGGCGCTCTCCCGGCCCGAGGCGGCGCGGCTGCTGGCGCTGATGCGCACGGTCGCGGATCGCGGCTCCGCCGTGGTCTTCATCAGCCACCGCCTGGCCGAGGTGATGGAGGTCTGCGATCGGGCGACCGTGATGCGGGCCGGCCGCGACGTGGTCGAGGTCGCCATCGCCGACACCACCCGCGCCGACCTGGTCGCGCACATGCTCGGGCGCCGGCTCGACGACTTCTACCCGGAACCGCCCGCCATCGCCCCGGGAGCCGTCCGACTCGCCGTCGAGGGCATCACCGGCGACCGCGTGGACGACGTCTCGTTCGCGGTGCGCGCCGGCGAGGTCGTCGGGGTGACGGGCCTGGCCGGGATGGGCCAGGAGGAACTGCCGTTCCTGCTCTCGGGTGCGCAGAAGGCCCGCCGCGGCGCTGTCGCGATCGACGGATCCGCCACCACGTTGCGCACGCCGGCCGCCGCGATCCAGGCGGGCGTCGCGCTGGTGCCGGGCAACCGTCTCCGCGACGGACTCTGGATCGCCGGCACCGCGGAGGAGAACGTGGTGCTGCCCGTGCTCGGCCGCTTCTCCGGACTCTTCGGGGTGCGGCAGAAGGACGTCCGCGCCCGGGCCGCCGAGCTGATGACCCGGGTGCGTGTGCACCCGAACCAGCCCGAGTACCCGATGGCCGCGTTCTCCGGCGGCAACCAGCAGAAGGTCGTCTTCGCGAAGTGGCTGCAGAAGGAGCCCGGCGTGCTGCTGCTGGACGAGCCGACGCAGGGCGTCGACCCCGGCTCGGCGAAGGAGCTGCTCGCGGCGGCGATGGACACCGCAGCCGGCGGCAGCGCCGTGGTGGTCTTCTCGGGCGAGCACGAGATGCTCGCCGCCGTCTGTCACCGCGTGCTGGTGCTGCACCATGGCAGCCTGATCGCCGAACTCGCGGGCGACGCGCTCACCGAGCACGCCCTGCTGGAGGCGTGCGAATCCTCCCCCGCCGAGGTCGAGACCTTCGCGGCTTAGGCCGACCCGTCCCCACCCGCGAGATGCCTCTTCGGTACGCGACACGCCGCGCGAAACGTACAGAAGAGGCATCTCGCAGGGAAACCAGCCCACCTCGCCCCTCAGAAACTCATGTAAGGAACCACCATGTCTGCAGACCCCTTCCGCCTCGGCTGGTTCGGCAACCTCGCCGCCCCCGAATGGAAGTCGCCGTACAGCGGCAACGACGCGACCACCAACTACTTCAACCTGCGCTTCTACCAGGACATGATCCGCAACATGGAGCGCGCCGGCTTCGACTTCCTGATGATCGAGGACTCGCTGATGGTCAGCGACATCTACCAGGGCACGGCCGAGATCGAGCTCAAGCACGCCCGCTACGCGCCGAAGATGGATCCGATCGCCGCCGCCGGCATGCTCGCCGCGGTCACCGAGAAGATCGGCATCGTCTGCACCGCGTCGACCACCTTCTACCACCCGTACCAGCTGGCCCGGCAGATGGCGACGCTGAACCACATCACCGGCGGTCGCATCGGCTGGAACGTGGTCACCTCCTCCGAGGACCGCGCCGCGCAGAACTTCGGCCTGGACAACCTGCCCGAGCACGACCGCCGTTACGACATGGCGGAGGAGTTCATGGACGTGGCGAAGAAGCTCTGGGGCTCGTGGGAGGACGGCGCGATCCTGGCCGATCCGGAGTCCGGCTACTACACCGATCACACCAAGGTGAAGCCGATCCACCACGAAGGCGAGTTCTTCCGCTCCCGCGGCCCGCTGAACCTGCCGCCCGGGCCGCACGGACAGCCCGTGATCTGCCAGGCCGGTGGCTCGCCCCGCGGCCGCGACTTCGCCGCCGAGCACTCGGACATCGTGCTGACCATCCCCGCCGGCATCGAAGGCGCCAAGAAGTACCGCGCCGACCTGCGCGAGCGCGCGGTGAAGTTCGGCCGCAACCCCGACGACCTCAAGGTCTTCCCGGTGGTCTACCCGATCATCGGCGAGACCCAGCGCGAGGCGGAGGAGAAGAACAAGGCCTGGTACGCCCGCAAGCAGCACAACTTCGAGGTGCAGATGACGCACATGGCGGCGACCATGGAGCTGGACATGTCGCAGTTCGACCTCGACGCGCCCATCCCCGACGACCTCACCACGAACGGCCACCAGAGCCAGCTCGTCGAGTGGCGCAAGCAGCTGAACGGCAAGACCATCCGCGAGGGCTTCAGCGGGATGCGCGTGCAGACCACCGAGATGGTCGGCACGCCCGACGGCATCGCGGCGCAGATGGACGAGTTCATGCAGGAGGTGGGCGGCGACGGCTTCCTGATCTACGGCCAGCCGATCTCGCGCCAGTCGATCGCCGAGATGACCGACGGCGTCGCGCCCGCCCTGCAGCGCCGCGGCCTGCTGCGCACCTCCTACGCGCACGACACCCTGCGCGAGAACCTGCGCTCGTTCGTCTGATGATGCACCGCTCCTACGTGGACACCCCGCGCGGTCAGGTGCACCTGCGCCGCGCGGGTCACGGCCCCGAGACCGTGCTGCTGCTGCACCAGACGGCCGCGTCCTCGGCGATGTACGAGGCTTTCGCCGCCGCACTGGTCGCGGCCGAGCCCGAACGGTACACGCTGATCGCGGCCGATACGCCGGGCTTCGGGATGTCGTTCACGCCCGAGACGCCCTACGACCTGGTCGACTGGGCGCAGGATCTGCTCGCCGCCGTCGACGGGCCGCTGCACGTGCTCGGGCACCACACCGGCGCGTCGATCGCGGTGGTGATGGCCGCGGTCTCCGATCGGGTCGTGTCGCTGACGATGATCGGCGCCACCGTGCTCCCCGATGCCGAGCGGGCGCGCTGGGAGGCGGGCGTGACCGGGATGCAGCTCGCCGAATCCGGCGCCCACCTCGCCACCGCCTGGTGGCAGGTCGCGAACATCGACGGCGAGCCGAACGCGTTCCCGCCCTCGCTCGCGCTGCGCCAACGGGAGGCGGTCGACAAGCTGCACGCGGGCGCACGCTGGCACGAGGCGTACCTCACCGTGTTCCGCACCGACGTGGCCGCGCTGCTCGCCGCGACCACCGCGCCGGCGCTGCTGATCTGCGGCACCGCGGACGTGCTGCACCCGTATGTTCCGACGACCCTCGCGGCGCGCGACGGCATCGCCTACGTCGAGCTCGAGGCGGGCGCCTACGTGCTCGATCAGAGCCCGGAGGCGGTCGTCGCGCCCGTGCTCGCCTTCCTCGCCGCGCATCCGATCCCCGTGGAGACCGCATGAACCCCCTGATCGTCTGGATCGCCGAGCCGGCCTCGGCCCGCGACACGCTGAACACGATCGCCGAACTCGACACGGCCGGGGTCGACGCCGTGATCCTGCCCGGCGAGACCGACGGCGCCGCGGATGCGCTGCTGCTCGCCTCGGCCGCCACGCGCCGAGCCCCGCGGATCGGGCTGGTGCCGGCGCTGTCGCCGTGGTCGCAGCCGCCGTTCCACACGGCGCGCGCGCTGAACACGCTGGATGCGCTCAGCGGTGGCCGGGCGGGCTGGTTCGTGGACGATCGACCGCTCGACGGCGGCGGCAGCGACGACTCCGGCCGCTGGTTCGCGGTCGGCGCCTCCGACGCCGAGCGGGCGGAGGCGCTGGCCGACTACCTCGCCGCGACGGCCGCGCTCTGGAACTCCTGGGAGCCCGACTCGGTGATCGCCGACGTCGCCTCCGGACGCTACGTCGACGCCGACCGGGTGCACGTGCCGCACTACCGCGGCGCGTACTTCGCCTCGCGCGGGCCGCTGAACGCGCCGCGCGGGCCGCAGGGCCGACCGGTGCGCTTCGCCTCCGCCGCCGTGGACTGCGCGGATGTGGTGATCGTCTCGTCCGAAGACGAGGTGGACGCGGCCCGGTTCGCCGGCGCGCGGGTGCTGCTGCGGCTCGCCGCGGAGGCGGCCCTCGCGCCCCCGGCCACCGCCGCCGACGGCTACGCCTTCGCCGGCATCCCCCGCGGCCCGCGCTACGGCGAGGTGCTGCACGGCGTGATCCCGGCGCTGCGGGCCGGCGCCGCCGCCCGCACCGGCCTACTGCGCGAGCGCTTCGGACTCTCCGAGGAGGCCTTCGCCTTCGTGCTCGCGCCGACCATCGACGACCTGACTCTGGAAGGGAGCGCCCGATGATGGCCCACACGCCCGACGGCCGGATGACCCTCGGCTGGTTCGTCAACTACATGCCCACCGCCTGGAATCGGCCGTGGGCCGGCCCCGATCCGCGCGAATGGCTCGACGGGCAGTTCTACATCGATATGGCCCGATCGCTGGAGCGCAGCGGCATCGACTTCATCATGCTGGAGGACTCGAGCGTGGTGCCCGAGAACTTCGGCGGCGACATGGTGGCCGAGTTCATGGCCACGGTGAAGGCGCCCAAGCACGATCCGCTGCCGCTCGCCGCCGCGATCGCCGAGCAGACCGACCGGCTCGGCATCGTCACCACGATGTCGACCAGCCTGTATCCGCCGGAGCGGATCGCCCGACTGCAGTCGACCCTCGGCGAACTCTCCGACGGGCGCGCCGGGTGGAACATCGTCACCTCCTTCGAGGACCTCTCCGCGCAGCAGGTCGGGCTCGACACCCTCTGGGAGCACGACGAGCGCTACCGCCGCGCCGACGAGTACCTGCGCACCGTGTCCGCACTCTGGGCGGCGGATGCGCGGGTGCGGCTGCAGGGCGACTACTACACGGTCGACGCTCCGCCCATCCCGATGCCGTCGCAGCAGCGGCCGGTGTTCTGCCAGGCCGGCGGCTCCTCCGCCGGCATGGACTTCGCCGCCGACTGGGCCGACCTGATCGTCTCGGCGCCCGTGGGAATCCCGGCGATGACGGCGTACCGCGCCGGCATCCGCTCGCGGATCGAGGCCGACGGCGGCGATCCGGACCGCTGCCGGGTGCTGTACATGATCACGCCGATCCTCGGCGAGACGGATGCGGAGGCGCAGGCCAAGAAGGAGCGGATGTACGCCGCGGACGGCGACAACTTCCTCCGCCGCATCGTGCAGCTCTCGAACATCTCGGAGATCGACTTCGCGCAGTACGACCTGGACGCGCCGATCCCGGCGGAGGCCACCACCAACGGCGCGCAGTCGATCCTCGACACGATGAAGCGGCTCACCGCCGGCTCCTCGCTGCGCGCCGTGCTCGGCTCCACCGGCGAATCCACCGCCCTGGAACTCGTCGGCACGCCGGCGACCGTGGCGGATCGGATGGAGGAGGCGATGGCGGAGGTCGGCGGCGACGGCTTCCTACTCTTCCACGGCGGCGGCGGGCTGATCACCCGGCGCTACCTCGACGAGGTGCTCGACGGCCTCATCCCCGAACTGCAGCGCCGCGGCCTCGCCCAACGCGACTACGCCCCCGGCACCTTCCGAGACCGCCTCCAGCGCCACTAGCCCCCCTTCCCACCTCGCTGGTCGAGTAGCCCAAGGCCGCTTGCGGCCGACGCGTATCGAGACCCATGCACCCTCTCTCGAGAGAATGCCGCCGGATCTCGATACGCCCGTTCGCAGAGCAAACGGGCTACTCGATCAGCGAGAAGGCCCCTCTAAGGAGAAACAACATGTTCCATCTCGGCTGGTTCCTCGGGAACGGCTTCGGCATCCAGGCCTGGGATCAGGTCAACGGCGACGGCCCCTGGGTCGGCGCGAACGCGCACGACTGGATGAAGCCCGACATCTACATCGACCTCACCACCTCGATGGAGCGCGCGGGCTTCGACTACATCCTGATCGAGGACACCGCGATGGTGGAGGATAGCTACAACGGCTCCGCCGAGACCTCGCTGCGGCGCGGTTTTATGGCTCCGAAGAACGACCCGATGCCGCTGATCCCGCTGATGACCCGCGCCACCAAGCACATCGGCATCGCGGCCACGGCGTCCGTGATCCAGTACCACCCGTACATGGCGGCGCGGCTGTTCACCACCCTCGACCACCTCACCGAGGGCCGGATCGCGATGAACGTGGTCACCTCCGTCACCGACCGCGTCGCCCAGAACTACGGCTTCGAGCAGCACTTCGAGCACGACGAGCGCTACGCGATGGCGTCCGAGTGGGTCGAGATCGTCAAGGCTCTGCAGACCTCGTGGGAACCGGAGGCGGTGCTGGCCGATCTCGCGAACGGGATCTACGCGGACTCCTCGCGCGTGCATCCGATCGACTTCCGCGGGAAGTACTTCTCCTCGCGCGGCCCGCTGAACACCATCCCGGGCCCGCAGGGTGTGGTGCCGATCGCCTCCGCCGGCGGCTCCCCCGCCGGGCGCGCGTTCGCCGCCGAGGTCGACGACACGATGATGTCGATGTGCAAGACCGTCGAAGACATGAAGGCGTACCGCGAGGACATGTACCGCCGCCTGCGCCTGCAGGGCCGCGACCCCTCGAAGGTGAAGTTCCTCTTCCTGGTCACCCCGGTGATCGCGGACACGGATGAGGAGGCGCGCGCCAAGGCCGCCGCGATGGCGCTGGCCCGCTCCAGCGACGCCGCGATCGAGTACAACCTCTGGAACATGTCGTACACCTCGGGCGGCCGGATCGACTTCGGCGCGATCGACCCCGACCTGCTGGTGTCGGACATCGACCTCTCGCGGCAGAACGGCGAGATGAGCTCGATCGCGAACCTGTTCCAGGACTCGGAGGGCAAGACCCTGCGCGAGGTGGTCGCCTCGACGCACCAGATCACCGACCTCGGCCTGGTCGGCAGCCCCGACACCGTCGCGGCGAAGATGGGCGAGATCATGGCCGAGGTCGGCGGCGACGGCTTCCTGCTCTACCTGCCCACCACCCGGCGCAACATGGCCGAGGTCGCCGACGGCCTGGCGGCGGCGCTGCGCCGGCGCGGGCTGATCCGCGACGGCTACTCCGGATCGACGCTGCGCGAGCACCTGCTGGAGTTCTGATGCCCGGTCAGGAGGAGCATCCGCGCTCCGTGCCGGGCAGCGCGCACGGGCGGCAGACCTCGTCGCGCCGCGTGCGCGACCTGGTGCACGCCTCCATCCGTGCCGGCATCTACCCCGAGCACGAGACCCTCGCCGAGGACACCCTGGTGCACACGCTGAGCGCCAGCCGCAGCGCGGTGCGCCGGGCGCTGCAGTCGCTCGCGGAGCAGGGGCTGATGATCCGCAAGCCGCGGATGGGCACCTTCCCGGCGTACCGCGGCGTCAGCCTCGACCTGCGCGACGTCGTCGACGGCGAGCCGGAACGCTTCTCGCTCGACATCATCGCCCAGCGCGAGGTGGAGTCGTTCCCATTGATCCGCACCCTGCTCGCTCTGGATGAACAGCACGTGCGGATGATGGAGAACCTCTTTCTGCACGACGGTCTCGTGATCGGCGTGCGCACCGCCTACTTCCCGCGCCGCTATACCTCGCGCGGAATGGCCGGCCCGCTGACCATGCGCGAGGTGGGTCGGCAGGTCTTCGGCACCGACGAGTTGCGGATCGCGACGACGGAGATCGGTTCGACCATCGCCGACGAGACGACCAGCCACCTGCTCGGCATCGACGCCGGTGCCCCCGTGCTCACCCGGCACCAGGTCTTCGTCGGGCCCGACGGCACCCCCATCCAGATCGTGTTCGACCACTACCGCGCCGACCGGGTCTCCTTCCGGATGCTCGGCGACACCCCGACCCCTCAGGAGCAATCATGAAGTGCGGCGTCTTCCTCCCGACCACCAACAACGGCTACATCTACTCGGTGAACTCACCCCAGTACATGCCCGACTACGCGCTGCAGAAGCAGATCACCCAGACCGCCGAGGAGTGCGGCTACGACTTCTCGCTGTCGATGGTGAAGTACCGCGGATTCGGCGGCGAGACCGACTTCTGGAACTGGGCCGTCGAGTCCACAGCGGTGATGGCCGCGCTGGTGGAGGCGACCAGCACGATCAAGCTGTGGGCCTCGGTCGGCGTGCCGTCCGCGAACCCGGCGATGATCGCGCGCACCGTCTCGACGCTGGACGACGCCTCCGGTGGCCGGTTCGGCGTGAACATCGTCGGCGGCTGGAACCGCTACGAGTACGAGCAGATGGGGATGTGGCCGTCGGAGGACTACTACCGCGACCGCTACGCCTGCACCGCCGAATTCATCGAGGTGATGCGCGGCCTCTGGGCCACCGGGCGGCTCACCTACGAGGGCCGCTTCTATCAGCTGGACGACTGCATCGTGCAGCCCGTGCCCGCGCATCCGATCACCGTGATCGTGCCCGGCCAGTCACCGGCCAGCCTCGCGACCGCGGCGGCGACGGCCGACGTGAACTTCATCCTCGGTCCGCTGCCCGAGCTCGCCGCCGCGCGCCGCGGACTCGAGGAACAGCTCGCCCTGACCGGGCGGGACTGCGAGAGCGCCGTGCTGATCGGCGTGATCATGGCCGAGACGGATGAGGAGGCCGTGGCGCAGGCCCGCTTCTACATGGAGGGCGTCGACCTCGGCGCGCAGGCCGGGATCCTCGCTGCGGCGAGCAACGACCGCACCGGCACCGCCGCGGGCGTCGGCCTGGAGCGCCAGCGCGGCGACGTGCCCGAGATCGTGTTCGAGCACCCGGAGCGCGCGGCGTTCCTGCAGGGCTCGTGCTGGTACTCCCCCGTGATCGTCGGCTCGTACCAGCGGATCGCGGCGTACCTCGACGCGGTGGACACCGAGGCCGGCGTCGGCAGCGCCGTGCTCACCTTCGCCGACTACACCACGGATGTGCGCCGCTTCGCCGAGAAGGTGATGCCGCTGATGGTGACGTACGAGGCGCCGGTTGTGGCGGTGGGGTGAGTTCAGTCTCGCTCGGATCGGGAGATGTCGTCAGCCCAATCGGCGAAGAACTGACGCATCGGGCCGATCTGCACCGGATCGGCGCCGAAGTCGGCGAACTGCGAATCGGTGATGTTGCCGATCCGCCGGAGGACGCGGGCGAATCGGATGCGGTGAAGCCGGCGTCATATTCCGCGGCCCGTTCGAGGGCGTCGTCCTTCGTGAATCGGGAAGACTGCAGGTAGGCGTACACATCGAGGGCATCCCTCGGCGCTGATCGACCCCACAGGGTGAGCACCTTGGAGGCGAAGGAGTCGCCGATCGAGAGGACGGGTCCGACGGAGAGGATGGTGGGCGGGTCTTTGCGCCAATCGATGCCCAGTTCGACCTTGGTGGTCACGCCGGCGACCGTGGTGATGTTCAGACGGACGAATCCGTCATTCGAGATCGGGTCGAGTTCGACCTCATGACCGGCCCCGTGCACCGCCTCGATCACGATGTCCCGCGCCGTCGTCGCGTTCGAGCCGACGATGTTCGTGAACAGGTCCAGATCATCGGAGAGTCGTCCGGGTCTGATGCCGTGCAGCCGCACCACGTGACCGCCCGCGATCACGAAGCCGAGGTGCTCGATCGCCGGCAGGATGATCGAGATCAATTCCGCCTGGAGCGCGGCCTCCGCCGGCCCGCGCGCCACTAGGCGACCGCGGGCAACTCGGGGAAGCGTTGCGCCCATGCCTGCTCGAGATCGCGACCGACCATCAGAGTCGGCCACAGCCTGATCAGCGTGGTTTCGTCGAGGTAGGCGGCGAGATCCTCGGCGGTCGAGGCCTCTCGGATGACGGTCGAATACAGCTCGCGAAGGCTCCCGTCCTCTGTCGTCACGAACTGCGCCGGGCCCGACCACGCGAGTCGATTCGGCAGCGTGACGACCTCGGGCAGCTCCGCCCGCAGGTCGTCGAGCGCATTCGGCAGGACGACCGGACGCAGATCGCGGTAGATCGTGTGCCCGTCTCGACTCGGCATGATGACTCCTCCCGTCCGTGACGAGTTTATCCGGGGCGTCTAGTTCTCGACCAGGCGACGACCCTCGAACGCGCGGCCGAGGGTGATCTCATCCGCGTACTCCAGGTCGCCGCCGACGGGCAGGCCGCTGGCGAGGCGGGTGATCCGAATGCCGAGGGTGACCAGGATGCGCGAGAGGTAGGTCGCGGTCGCCTCGCCCTCCAGATTGGGGTCGGTCGCGATGATGACCTCCTGCACCTCGCCGTCGGCCAGGCGCTGCAGCAGCTGACGGATCCGCAGCTGGTCGGGGCCGATGCCGTCGATCGGGCTGATCGCGCCGCCGAGCACGTGATACAGCCCGCGGAACTCTCGGGTGCGCTCGATCGCCGGCACGTCTTTCGCCTCCTCGACCACGCAGATCGTGGTGCGGTTGCGGCGCGGGTCGCGGCAGATCGCGCAGGTCGCCTCCTCCGCCACGTTGCCGCAGATGTCGCAGAAGTGCACCCGGGTGCGCAGCTCCAGCAGGATCTCGGCCAGGTGCGTCACGTCGAACGACTCGGTCTGCAGGATGTGGAACGCGATCCGCTGGGCGGACTTCGGCCCGATGCCGGGCAGGCGGCCGAGCTCGTCGATCAGTTCTTGGACGATGCCTTCGTACATGTGCTCACCGCCTCCTTTCGTTCGAGGTCTGAGCGTGCGGGTGGTCAGTTGATGCGCGGGCCGCGGGGTTCGTGCGGCTGCTCCTCGATGAACTGGGCGCCCAGGATCTCGCGGACGACCGCCTCACCGTAGCGCTGCCGGCCGTCGGCCGTCTCGGAGCGAGTGGTGCGGGTGACCGGACGCGCCGCCGGCGGCTGCACGGCCGCGGGAGCCGGCGCGCGGACGGGCTCCGGAGCACGAACCGGCGCGGGCGGCGGGGCCGCCGCGGCCCAGTCGCTCGGCAGCGATTCGGTGGGCGGGAACTCGTCGTCCGGTGGCTCCTCGTCGAACGGCGGCTCGTCGAACGGCGGCTCGTCGACGGCGGGCTCGGCGCGCGACGCGGCGGGGGCCTCGACGGGCGTCGGCTGCGCGATCGGCGCGGGAGCGACCGGTGCGGAAGCCGCAGGCGTCGGTGCCGCGGGCGCGGCGGATGTCGGGGCTGCCGCGAGCACGTCCCCGAGCGGAGCCGGCTCGGCCGGAGCCGCGGAGCCGGATCCCGGAATCACAACCGTCGCCCAGCCGTCCGAACTCGGCGGAGCCGCGGCAGCCTGCACGGGCTCGCGCACCGGAGCCGGCGCGGCGGCCGGTGCCGGCTCGGGCTGAGCAGCCGTATCGACCCGGGCGATGTACTTCACCCGCAGGCCGAGCACCTGCAGGATCGCCTGGCGCAGGTACTCGCTGACGCCGGGCTGGCCGGCCTGGCCGGTCATCTTGAACGAGTCGACGTCGTTCTGGCTCGGGAACGACAGCGTGAGCACGTCGTCCTTCAGGGCGCGCACCTGGGCGGTGTAAGCGATCAGCCAGGCCGTCATCTTGGCCTTCTGCACGGCCTCGAGGATCTCGGGCCACGCATCCTTCATCCGCTGCAGGGTGACCGGCGCGTTCGGGTCGGCCGGCGGCGTCGGCGCGGCGGAGGCGGGCGTTGCGGATGCGGGAGCGGCGGTCGCGGCAGGGGCGGTCGCGGCAGGGGCAGAGGCGGGCGTCGCGGGGGCAGGCGTCGCGGGGGCGGGCGCAGACGGAGCAGCGGCCGCAGCGGGACGGGCCGCCGGGGTCGGCTCGCGCACCGGCTCCGGCGCACGCACCGGCTCCGGCGCACGCACCGGCTCCGCGGCGGGCGGCGCGACGGTGGGCAGCGGCGCCACCCGCGGCGCCACCCGCACGACCTCACGAGCGGGAGCCGCCTCACGAACCGGCGCCGCGGATCCGCCGGCACCGTGCACCAGGGCCCGCGCGATCATCAGTTCGAGGTGCAGCCGGGGCGAGGTCGCGCCGGTCATCTCGGTCAGCGCCGAGTTCACGATGTCGGCGACGCGTGACAGCTCGCCCATGCCCAGCGTGCGCGCCTGCACCGCCATGTGGTCGAGCTCGTCCTGCGAGAGTCCGCGCAGCACAGCGCCGGCCCCGCCACCCGTCGCTGCTACGACGATCAGGTCGCGCAGGCGCTCCAGCAGATCCTCGACGAAGCGCCGCGGATCCTGCCCGGTCTGCACAACGCGATCCACCGCGCCGAACGCCTCGGCGGAGTCGCGCTCGGCGAGGGCGTCGATCACGTCGTTCAGCAGGGCGCCGTGGGTGTAGCCGAGCAGCGCGACGGCGCGCTCGTAGTCGACGGTCTCGTTCTCGGAGCCGGCCATCAGCTGGTCCAGCAGCGACAGGGTGTCGCGCGCCGAGCCGCCACCGGCGCGCACGACGAGCGGCAGCACGCCCGCGGCGACCTTCACGCCTTCGCTCTCGCAGAGCGTGCCGACGTAGTCGAGCATCTGAGCCGGTGGGATGAGCCGGAACGGGTAGTGGTGCGTGCGCGAGCGGATGGTGCCGATGACCTTGTCGGGCTCGGTCGTCGCGAAGATGAACTTGATGTGCTCCGGCGGCTCCTCCACGATCTTCAGCAGGGCGTTGAATCCGCCCGGCGTGACCATGTGGGCCTCGTCGATGATGAAGATCTTGTAGCGGTCGCGGGCGGGGGCGAAGATCGCGCGCTCGCGCAGGTCGCGCGCGTCGTCCACACCACCGTGGCTCGCGGCGTCGATCTCGACCACGTCGAGCGAGCCGTTGCCGTCGCGGCTGAGCTCGACACAGCTGGGGCAGACGCCGCACGGGGTGTCGGTCGGACCCTCCGCGCAGTTCAGGCAGCGGGCCAGGATGCGGGCCGAGGTGGTCTTGCCGCAGCCGCGCGGACCGCTGAACAGGTAGGCGTGATTCACCCGGTTCGTGCGCAGAGCCGTCATGAGGGGATCGGTCACCTGAGACTGGCCGATCATCTCGGCGAACGTCTCGGGCCGGTATCGGCGATAGAGGGCTGCAACCACCGGACAAGAGTAACCGCCACCTCTGACAGTGAATGTTTGAGCCGGTCCTTTCGCCCCCACTCCACCTGCCACCCCGCCCGTCACCCCGCCCGCCACCCCGCGGAAATGCAGGATGAGCGGCGAAGATCGCGCTCTCATCCGCATGTCCCGCCCTCATCTCCGTCCTGGCCCTGTATTTCCGTCGGCGCCCTGCATTTCCGCGGCCGACGACGGGCCTAGCCTCGACCCATGGACTTCGACGCGATCGTGTTGGCCGGCGGGCGCGGATCCCGCGTCGGCGGAGCGGCCAAAGTGCTCGGCCAGGTGAACGGCGCCACCCTGCTCCGCCGGGCTCTCGACGCCGGCGTCGGCGCGCGTCGCACCGTCGTCGTCGGGCCGCCGAGCCTGGCCACCCACATCGGAACCGCGGCTCTCGTCCGTGAGGAGCCGCCGTTCGGCGGGCCGGTCGCCGCGATCGCGGCCGGATGCGCGGCGCTCCCGGAGCCCGCGGAGTGGACCCTCGTGCTCGCGGCCGACCACGTCGATCCCGCCGCAGCCGTCGCCGCCGTGCTCGGATCCGCCGCAGCCGCCGTGCTCGAATCCGCCGCAGCCGACGCCGCCGCCGCCGACGCCGCCGCAGCCGACGGCGCCATGGCGGTCGACGACGGCCGAGACCAGTACCTGCTCGCGGTGTACCGCAGCGGCTCCCTCCGCGCAGCGCTGGCCGCCATGCCCACGGTCGACGGCGTCTCCGTCCGCACCCTCACGCAGGGCCTCCGCCTGCATCGCGTCGCCGTCCCTGCCGGCGCCGCCCGCGACGTGGACACGCCCGACGACGCCGCCACCGCTGGGGTCACCCTGCCGCGCACGGAGCCACCGAGCACCGCAACGCCGACACCGCGCACAATGGATGCATGAGCACCGACGACGAGACCGCCGCCACCCTCGACGCCTGGTGGGCCCGGCTCACCGCTGAACTCGGGCTGGGCGAGGTGCCCATCGATCGCGACGCACTGCTGGGGCTGGCCGGTGTCGCCGCCCACTCGGTGGTGCGTCCGGCCGCCCCGCTGACGACCTTCCTCGTCGGCTACGCCGCGGGGCTCGCGGGCGGCGGAGCGGATGCACTCACTCGCGCCGTCGAGGCTGCCGCGGCCCTGGCCAGGGAACAGCGCGATTCGGCGGCACCGACCGCCAATTAAGCGACGATAGTCGATCTGACTGCACCGCGGTCCAGCCCGACGTTTTATCGTTCCATCGAGCCCCAGCGCCGGGGCCCGTCGGCTGCCTGTCGGACGCTGTCGCACCCCGGATCGGGTTTCGCGCGAGCGCACCCGCGCCCGCTCGGTCAACGACAGGAGAAGAAATGTCAGGCAACAGAGCCGTCGCCTACAAGTCCCCCGGAGTCGTCGAGGTCATCGACATCGACTACCCCACCTTCGAGCTGAAGGACGGGCCGGGGGTCAACCCCGCCAATGTCGGCCGCAAGATCCCGCACGGCGCGATCCTGCGCACCGTCTCCACCAACATCTGCGGCTCCGATCAGCACATGGTCCGCGGCCGCACCACCGCCCCGGCCGATCTTGTGCTCGGCCACGAGATCACCGGCGAGGTGGTCGAGGTCGGCCCGGATGTCGAGTTCATCAAGGTCGGCGACATCGTCTCGGTGCCGTTCAACATCGCCTGCGGTCGCTGTCGCAACTGCAAGGAGCGCAAGACCGGCATCTGCCTCAACGTGAATCCCGATCGCCCCGGCAGCGCCTACGGCTACGTCGACATGGGCGGCTGGGTCGGCGGCCAAGCCGAGTACGTGCTGGTGCCCTACGCCGACTGGAACCTGCTGAAGTTCCCCGACCGCGACCAGGCGCTGGAGAAGATCCTCGACCTGACCATGCTCTCCGACATCTTCCCGACCGGCTTCCACGGCGCTGTCACGGCCGGCGTCGGCGTCGGATCCACGGTGTACGTCGCCGGCGCCGGACCGGTCGGTCTCGCGGCCGCCGCGGGCGCGCAACTGCTCGGAGCGGCCGTCGTGATCGTCGCCGATCTCAACGAGGAGCGGCTCGCCCAGGCGCGATCCTTCGGCTGCGAGACGGTCGACGTGAGCAAGGGCGACCCCGGCGATCAGATCGAGCAGATCCTCGGCGTGCCGGAGGTCGACTGCGGCGTGGATGCGGTGGGCTTCGAGGCGCACGGCAATGGTGCGGATGCGGGCACGGAGGCGCCGGCCACGGTGCTGAACTCGCTGATGACGGTCACCGCGGCGGGCGGCGCGCTGGGCATCCCCGGCCTGTACGTCACGGGTGACCCGGGCGGGATCGACGAGGCGGCCAAGGTCGGCTCGCTCTCCATCCGGCTCGGCCTGGGCTGGGCGAAGTCGCTGTCCTTCACCACCGGCCAATGCCCGGTGATGAAGTACAACCGCCAGCTGATGATGGCGATCCTGCATGATCGGGTGCAGATCGCCAAGGCGGTCGACGCGACGCCGATCTCGCTGGAGGACGCGCCGCAGGGCTACGCCGACTTCGACAAGGGTGCAGCGAAGAAGTTCGTGCTGAACCCGAACGGCTACCTCGGCTGACGTCGACGAACCCCGGTGCGCGCGAGACCCCCGGCTGCAACAGGGGGTCTCGCACGCACGTGGGGGTGCGAGCGCGAGACAGAATGGTCGGATGAGCACCGAGGTCGACTGGGACGAGGCGCGCGCGATCATCGCGGCGGCAGTGACCCGCCCGACCGTCACGGACATCGCGCTGTTCGACGCGCGCGGCCTGCGCACTGCAGCCGACGTCCGCGCGCCGCGCGCGCTGCCGCACTACGACTCGTCCGCGATGGACGGCTGGGCCGTGCGCGGGCCCGGGCCATGGCGTGTCGGCGACCGCGCAGAACGCATCGTGACCGGCGCGCTCGTGCCGACGGAGGCGGATGCGGTGCTCCCGGTCGAGCAGGCGACGGTCGTCGACGGCTGGGTGCACGGTGCCGATCCGCGACCGGGCCGACACATCCGCCGCGCGGGCGACGAGCGCTCCGCCGGCGCTGTGCTGGTCGCCGCCGGAGAACGGCTCACCCCGGCTCGCCTCGCCCTGCTCGCCGTGGCCGGTTTCGACGCCGTGCGCGTGCATCCGCGGGTCGACGTGGCGCTGATCTTCACCGGCGACGAGATCGACGCGGCCGGGATGCCGGGGCCGGGCCGGGTCCGCGATGCGTTCACCCCGATCCTCCCCGCAGTGGTCGAGGGAGCCGGCGGCCGGGTCGCCTCGCTCGACCGGCTCGGCGACGACGTCGACGCGCTGGCCACCGCGATCCGCACGAGCACCGCCCCGATCGTGCTGACCACCGGCGGCACCGGCCGCTCGCACGCGGACGTGCTGCGATCCGCGATCGACGGCGAGCTGCTCTTCGACAGCGTGCGGATGCGGCCCGGTCACCCCACGCTCGCCGCCCGCCTCGCGGACGGGCGCCTGCTGATCGGCCTGCCCGGCAATCCGCTCGCCGCGGTGCTCGCCGCGCTGTCGTTCCTTCCCGCCGCGCTCGGCGCCTCTCCGCTCGAGACCGCCGCGCTCGCCGCTTCTCCGCTCGACCCCGCCGCGCTCGCCGCCTCTCCGCTCGAGACTGCCGCGCTCGCCGAACCGCAGCCGCCGATGCCCCGCACCGCGCTGATCCCCGTCCGCCGCACCCCTACCGGCTGGCTGCCCGCCGCCGGCATCCGCTCGCACATGCTCACGGGCCTCGCCGCCGCCGACGCCGTCGCGGTCGTCCCACCCGAGGGCGGCACCTCGGTGCGCCTCCTGCCCCTCCCCTGGTGACCGCCCTCTGCGAGGGACCCGCGTAGCCCGCGAGGGACCCGCGCACCGGGGCGCCCTCGCGCGCTGGTGGGGTCCCTCGCGGGCATGGTCAGGCGGCGGGCTCGAGGCGCACGACCACCGACTTGGAGGTGGGGGTGCCGGAGACGTCGGCCGTCGAGGTGAGCGGCACCAGCACGTTCGTCTCGGGGTAGTACGCGGCCACGCAACCGCGCGGGGTGTCGTAGGCGACGGCACGGAAGGCGGGCGCGCGGCGCTCGCCGTCGGTCCACTCCGAGACGATATCGACCATCGCGCCGTCGGCGAGACCGCGCTCGGCGAGGTCGTCGCGGTGCACGAAGACCACCCGACGCCCGCCGTAGACCCCGCGATAGCGGTCGTCCTTGCCGTAGATCGTGGTGTTGAACTGATCGTGCGAGCGCAGCGTCTGCAGCAGCAGCCGCCCCTCCGGCACGCGCGGGTACTCCAGCGGATTCGCGGTGAAGCGGGCCCTGCTGGTCGCGGTGCGGAACTCGCGCGCATCCCGCGGCGGATGCGGCAGCACGAATCCGCCCGGCTTGGCCACCCGGCGGTCGAAGTCCTCGAAGCCCGGCACGACGCGCCCGATGTGCCCGCGGATGCGCCGGTAGTCGCCGCGCAACGCCGCCCAATCCACGACAGGCGCGTTCGCCCGCCCGGCGAGCACCCGCTCGGCGATCTCGGTCACGATCGCGACCTCGGAACGCACCTCCGGGCCGGGCGGCGAGAGCCGGCCGCGTGAGGCGTGCACCGCACTCATCGAGTCCTCCACCGTGACGCTCTGCTCCACGCCGCCCTGCAGGTCGCGGTCGGTGCGCCCGAGCGCCGGCAGGATCAGGGCGCGCCGACCGGTGACCAGGTGCGAGCGATTCAGCTTGGTCGAGACCTGCACGGTCAGCGCGAGCGAGCGCAACGCCGCCTCGGTGAGTTCGGAGTCGGGCGTCGCGCGGACGAAGTTGCCGCCCATCCCCATAAAGACCCGGGCTCGACCCTTGTGCATCGCGGTGATTGCGGCGACGGTGTCGTAGCCGTGCTCGCGCGGCGAGGCGAAGCCGAACTCCGCATCCAGCGCGTCGTGGAACGCGGCGGGCATCCGCTCGAAGATGCCCATCGTGCGGTCGCCCTGCACGTTGGAGTGCCCGCGCACCGGGCAGACCCCGGCGCCGGGCTTGCCGATGTTGCCGGTGAGCAGCAGCACGTTCACCACGTCCTTGAGCGTGGCGACGGAGTGCTTGTGCTGCGTGAGCCCCATCGCCCAGCACACGGTGGTGCTCGGCTTCGCGGCGATCAGGCCCGCGATTTCGCGGATCGTCGCCTCCTCGATGCCGCTGGCCGCGACGATCTCGGCCCAGTCCGCGCGGCGCAGCCCGTCGAGGTAGGCGTCGATGCCATCGGTGTAGCCGTCGATGAATTCGCGATCGAAGACACCGCCGCCGTTCTCCTCCCGTTCCAGCAGCGCCTTGCCGAAGCCCTGGAACAGCGCCTGGTCACCCCCGAGCTTCACCTGCAGGAAGTGATCCGCCAGGGCGGTGCCGCCGCCGATCACGCCGCGCACGGTCTGCGGGTTCTCGAAGCGCATCAGGCCCGCCTCGGGCAGCGGATTCACGGCCACGATGACCGCGCCCGCGCGCTTGGCGCGTTCGAGCGAGGTGAGCATCCGCGGATGGTTGGTGCCCGGATTCTGACCCGCGACGATCAGCAGCGAGGCGCGCTCCACATCCCGCAGCGAGACCGAGCCCTTGCCGATGCCGATGGTCTCGGTCAGCGCGGATCCGCTGGACTCGTGGCACATGTTCGAGCAGTCGGGCAGATTGTTGGTACCGAAGCCGCGCACGAGGAGTTGATAGACGAACGCCGCCTCGTTCGAGGTGCGGCCGGAGGTGTAGAAGACGGCCTCGTCGGGGCTCGCGCAGGCGAGCAGTTCTTCGGCGATCACGTCGAACGCCTCGCTCCACTCGACCGGTCGGTAGTGCGTGCCACCGGCGTCCAGCAGCAGCGGATGCGTCAGTCGCCCCTGCTGGCCGAGCGCGTAGTCGTCCCACTCGCTCAGTTCGGCGACCGAGTGCGCCGCGAAGAAGGCGGGCGGGACGGTGTGCACGGTCGCCTCCTCGGCGACGGCCTTGGCGCCGTTCTCGCAGAATTCCGCGACGTGACGCTTGTCGGCCTCGGGCCAGGCGCAGCCGGGGCAGTCGAATCCGGTCTTCTGGTTCACCCGGAGCAGCGTCTCGGCGCTGCGGACCGCGCCCATCTGCTCGAACGAGATCTGCAGCGAATGCAGGACGGCGGGCACGCCCACGGCTTTGCGCTTGCGATCGCCGACCCGCAGCTCCGCTTCATCGATGTTCGAGGTCCGGGGCGCTGCGTCATCGTGAGCCATGCCCCGAGCCTACGTCGCCGCCCGACCCCGCGAGATGCCTCTTTCGCACGCTCCGCGCGGCGTGTCGCGTACAGAGGAGGCATCTCGCGGGGCTCGGCCGAGTGGCAGACTGGCGCCCATGCCCCGCAACCTCGCGCGCTCCCGGATCACGATCGTGCGCGCCGGCGAGCCGGTGCGGCGGCGGGAGGACGTCCTTGCCGCCGAGGAGCCGCTCGAGATCCGCGTCGGCGGGCGCCGATTCAGCGTCACGATGCGCACCCCCGGCGACGACTTCGACCTGGTCGCCGGCTTCCTGGTCTCGGAGGGCGTCGTCACCGCCGCCGAGCACCTCGCCGCGATGCGGCACTGCGCCAGCGACTCACCGACCGGGGAGAACCTCTACAACGTCGTCGACGCCACGGTGCGCGGCGGGCGTGCGAGCCTCCTGGTCGACCGGGAGCGCGCCGTTTTCACGTCGAGTTCCTGCGGCGTGTGCGGGCTGGCCTCGATCGACGCGGTGTCGACGGAGTCGGCCTGGAGCGTCGCGGAGGATGCGCTGGCGATCGACCCGGAGCTGATCACAGCGCTGCCGGATCGGCTCCGCGAGGCCCAAGGGCTCTTCGACCGCACCGGCGGCGCCCACGCCGCGGGACTCTTCGCCGCCGACGGCACGCTGCTCTGCCTGCGCGAGGACGTCGGCCGGCACAACGCCGTCGACAAAGTCGTCGGCTGGGCCCTGCGCAACGAGCTATTGCCGTTGCGCGGCACGGTGCTGCAGGTTTCGGGGCGCGCCTCTTTCGAGCTGGTGCAGAAGGCCGTGATGGCCGGCATCCCCGCGCTCGCGGCGGTCTCCGCGCCGTCCTCGCTCGCCGTCGACCTCGCCCGGCGCTCCGGCCTGACCCTGGTCGGCTTCAGCCGAGGCGCCGGATTCAACATCTACGCGGGTGAGCACCGGCTCGGTCTCTGAGCGGGGTGTGAGGGAGGACGGATGCGAACGAAACGCATCCGCGTCGGCGCCGTCCCGATGCCCGGAATTACGGGGATCGGCGCGGAGCCGACACCGGGTGCGATCGTGTTCGATCCGTCCTCAGTCATCGGACCGCGTCAGCACCAGCACCAGAGCCACGCGATCCGCCGGGTCGAAGCCCATCCGCTCCTCACCGGCGAGCATCTCGGCCAGGGGAACCGGCAGCGGCACCGGCTCCACGAATCCGCGCCGCGCGTAGAACGGTGCATTCCACACCACCGAGCGGAAGGTGGTCAGGGTGATCGAGTCGCAACCGAGGGCGCGGGCGTCGTCGATGACCGACTGCAGCAGCGCCGAACCGACGCCTCGACGGCCCTCGTCAGGGTGTACCGAAAGCTGCTCCAGGTGCATCGCGGTGTTGTGCTCCGCCGCGAGCGCGAATCCGATGATCCGGCCGTCGCGCTCGGCGACGAAGAACCGCGCCGCTTCGAAGGAGTCGGCCGCCGTCACATCGTCGCTCGGCAGAAGCCCCGGTCCGAAGCGCGAATCAGCGGCGCGTTCGACCTCCAGCGCCGGATCGATGTCGCGTGACGTCCCGATCCGGATTCTTAGAGCGTGCACAAAACCACTCCCCTCTTAGTTGTCGGACGGCCACAAGAGAAGACCCCCGAAGGTGGTTCATCGCCGCACGATGGAGCCTCGCTAGAGTTTCCCTCATGGCCGACGAACTGAGTGCGGCCGTCGTGCGCGAATTGCTCGCAGCGTTGGATGAACCGGGCGAGATCAATTCCGGCCTCGTCTTGCACGTCCGTGCGCAGCTGCAGGAGGCGTTGGACGCGCTGGAAGCGGCGCCGGCGACGACACCGGTCGCGAAACTCGACGAACGTCGGCGGATGCCCACCCTCGGCGTGCCACTCGCCGCTCTCGAGGGTGCGCCCGATGACGAGCCGCCGATACCCCCATCGGCTCTGTAGCGGAACCCGTCGCACCGAATCGCCACCATTATCGCGGATCGGGCGTAGCCTGTCGCGCATCCGAGCCGTCCGCGTCCGGCTGCGGGAAGCACCGACTCGCCGACGAGAAGGCGAGACCATGTCCCAGACCACCGACGCGCTCGCGGCGCTGATCGCGGCCCTCGAGCATCCTGGCGCCGTCAACCCGGGCCTGGCCGCGCTGGTCTCGCGAACGGCGCACGACGCCCTGGTCTTCACCGGTGCGATCCGCGTTCCGGGAGTGACCCTCGACCTCACCACGCTGCCGATCGCAGCGCTCGACGGACCGGAGGAGAGTCCGCCGATCCCACCCGCTGCGCTCTAGGGACCAGCACCGACGGGATCAGCACCGGCGGGCCGAGCTCCGACGGGATCAGCATCGGCGAGCCGTCACACCGCGGCGACGACCGAGAGCGACTGGCGCGCGATCTCGAGTTCCTCGTTCGTCGGGATGACCAGCACGGCCACCGGGGAGTCGTCGGTCGAGATCCGCCGCGCCTCCCGCGACGGCGCGGCGTTGCGCTCCGGGTCGAGCACGATGCCGAGGCCTTCGAGCCCGGCGAGGGCGCCGGCCCGCACCGCGGCGACGTTCTCGCCGACGCCGGCCGTGAACACGATCGCGTCGACCGTGCCGAGCTGGGCGTAGTATGCGCCGATGTAGTGCCGCAGCCGGTGGTAGTAGACCTTCAGCGCCTCGATCGCGACCTCGTCGCCGGCCGCCGCCGCCTCCTGCACGTCGCGCATGTCGCCGCGTCCGGAGAGGCCGAGCAGGCCGCTGCCCCGATTCAGCAGCGTGTCCAACTCGTCGAAGGAGAGCCCCGCCTTGCGGTGCAGGTGGAACAGCACCGCCGGGTCGAGGTCGCCCGAGCGGGTGCCCATCACCAGCCCCTCGAGCGGGGTCAGCCCCATCGAGGTCTCCACGGAACGACCGCCGTCGACCGCGGTCGCCGACGCACCGTTGCCCAGGTGCAGGACGATGGTCTTCGTATCCGCGCGCCGACGCCCGAGGAAGGCCGCGGCGGCCTCCGAGACGAACTTGTGCGAGGTGCCGTGGAAGCCGTAGCGGCGGATGCGGTGCTTCTCGGCCAGCTCGGCGTCGATCGCGTAGCGGTACGCCTCCGGCGCGATCGTGTGGTGGAAGGCGGTGTCGAAGACCGCGACGTGCGGCACGTCGGGGAACGCCTTCTGCGCCGCGGTGATGCCCTCCAGGTTCGCCGGGTTGTGCAGCGGCGCGAGGTCGGCGAGATCCTCGATGTTGATCTTCACGAGGTCGGTGATCAGCGTCGGCTCGTAGAAGCGCTTGCCGCCGTGCACCACCCGGTGACCGACCGCGACGGGCGGGAACTCGGCCAGCGACGGACCGTGGTCGGCGAAGGCCTGGATCATCGCCGCGAAGCCCGCGGTGTGGTCGGCGATCTCGATCTCGCGCTCGAAGGTCTCACCGTCGGCGGAGTGCTTCGTGCGGCCGACGGTCTCGCCGATCCGCTCGACGAGGCCGCTGGCGAGCGTCTCCTCGGTGGTCATCTCGATGAGCTGGTACTTGAACGAGGACGAGCCGCTGTTGACGACGAGGACGACGGACACGGTGCTACTCCAGAGGTGGGGTGGTGATCGATGGGCTAGCGGATGACCGGGATCGCCGACGTCGGCGGCACCGGCGTCTGCGTCGCGGCCTGGATGGCGGTGATGGCGACGGTGTTCACGATGTCCTGCACGAGGGCACCGCGGGAGAGGTCGTTGACGGGCTTGCGCAGACCCTGCAGCACCGGGCCGATGGCGACCGCGCCGGCGGAACGCTGCACGGCCTTGTAGGTGTTGTTGCCGGTGTTGAGGTCCGGGAAGATGAACACCGTCGCGCGACCCGCGACCTGCGAGCCGGGCATCTTCGAGGCGCCGACCGCCGCATCCGCCGCCGCGTCGTACTGGATCGGACCTTCGACCAGCAGGTCGGGTCGGCGCTCGCGCACGATCGCGGTCGCGGCGCGCACCTTCTCCACGTCGGCGCCGGCGCCCGAGGCACCCGTCGAGTAGGAGAGCATCGCGATCCGCACCTCGACGCCGAACTGCTCCGCCGTCTCGGCCGAAGAGATCGCGATGTCGGCGAGCTGCTCCACCGTCGGGTCGGGATTCACGGCGCAGTCGCCGTAGACCAGCACACGGTCGGCCAGCGCCATCAGGAACACGCTGGACACCACGGAGACGCCGGGCCGAGTCTTGATGATCTCGAAGCCGGGCCGGATCGTGTGCGCCGTCGTGTGCGCGGCACCCGAGACCATGCCGTCGGCGAGGCCCAGCTGCACCATCATCGTGCCGAAGTAGGAGACGTCGGTGACCGTGTCGAAGGCCATGTCGTACGTGATGCCCTTGTGCGCGCGGATCGCGGCGTACTCGGTCGCGAAGCGGTCGCGCAGCACCGGGTCGAATGGGCTGAGCACGGTGGCCGCGTCGATGTCGACGCCGAGCTTCGAGGCGCGGGCGCGCACCTCCGCGTCCTCCCCGAGGATGGTGACCCGTGCGATCCCGCGCTTGAGCACGGTGGAGGCGGCGCGCAGGATCCGGTCGTCGTTGCCCTCCGGCAGCACGATGTGCTGACCGGCCACGCGAGCGCGCTCGATGAGGCCGTACTCGAACATCAGCGGCGTGACCACCGCCGAGCGGCCGACGTTCATCAGGGTCAGCAGCTGCACCGGGTCCACCTCCTGCTCGAACAGGGCGAGCGAGGTGTCGTACTTGCGCTGCGAATCCGCGGCCAGGCGCCCGCGGGTGCCGGTGATCCGCACGGCGGTGTCGTAGGTGCCGAAGTCGGTCATCACGATCGGCAGCTTGTTCTCGATGCCCTCGATCAGGCGCACGATCGGCTCTGCGAGCTCGAATCCGCCGTTGAGGATGATGCCCGTGAGCGAGGGGAAGTTGCCGGAGGCGTTCGCCATGATCACGGCGAGCACGACCTCGGGCCGGTCGCCGGGGACGACGATGACGCCGCCCTCCATCAGCCGCGGCAGCACGTTCACCATCGACATGCCCGCGACGACGACGCCCATCGCCTCGCGCCCGAGCAGCTCGCGGTCGCCCGCGACCACAACACCGTCGACCGCATCGACCAGGGTGGAGAAGCTCGGCGCGACGAGGAACGGATCCTCCGGGATCGCCCAGACCGGCACATCCTCCGGTACCGCCTGGCGGATCGAGGCGATGGTCTCGGCCTTCGCCGCCGGATCCGCGCGGTTGGCGATCACGGCGATCAGGCCGGCGTGCGCGTTCTTCAGCTCGACCATGGCGAGTTCGGTGATCTGACGCATCTCGCCGGGCGTGCGCGCCGGGGCCTGCCCGAGCTGCTCACTGCCCGAGGAGTCGCGGCCACCCAGCACGAGCAGCACCGGCGCGCCGAGGTTCGCGGCGATGCGGGCGTTGTAGCCGAGCTCGGTCGGACTGCCGACGTCGGTGTAGTCGGAGCCGAGGATGACCACGGCATCGCACTGCGCCTCGACGTGCTTGTAGCGCTCGACGATGCGCGAGAGCGCGGCGTCGCCGTCGGCGTGGACGTCGTCGTACGTGACCCCGATGCAGTCGTCGTAGGCCAGACCCTCGCCGGGCTTCGCAGAATCCGTCTGCTGCAGCAGCATCTCGAGCACGTAGTCGCGCTCGGTGGTGCTGCGCGCGATCGGCCGGAAGACTCCGACGCGTTGGATCTGGCGACCGAGAGTGTCGAGCACTCCCAGCGCGATCGACGACTTGCCCGAGTGCCCCTCGGCGGACGTGATGTAGATGCTCTGGACCATCGGCACCCACCTTAGCGAGGCTCTCCTTACCCCGGCTGAGTGGTTGCTCGCTTGCTCGGTCGCGAGGTGGGCTTAACGAGAAATGACCCCTCGCGCACCCGCCAGAGCCCGGTTACCCTTGCTGCGTTTCCGCCCTGGGGGAGTTGGCCTGGATGGCGCCACGCGAGGAGCCGGGAATCAGTGTAGCCCACGGGGAACCGGTCGCGATCCGTGCCGGTGGTCAGCGGGCACCGCGTTTTCCGGGTAGTATCTCTGAGGTCGCGACCGCGGTTGCGCACTGGAGAATTCGCCTAGTGGCCTATGGCGCACGCTTGGAAAGCGTGTTGGGTGCAAGCCCTCGGGGGTTCGAATCCCCCATTCTCCGCGAACGGTGTCCGTTGCTCTCGCCAGCACGGGCACCGTTTTTCGTTGTGCTCCCGCGTCGTGCCATCCGGGGGTTATAGGACAGAACGTGTGGATGGCGTTGGGCGTGTCATGTGCGTCCTGCCCATCCTGATCTGGTCCAGAGGCCTTCGTCGGCGGTGAGCGCGGTGTCGAACAGGGCGGGACCGTCGGGTTCGATGTCGGGTGCGAGGGTGGTGTCGCTCGTCGTGGTGGTCGCTTCGTTTGCGAGGCTGAGCGCGGAGTCGAGTGGGATCTCGTGCAGTGTGAGGAACCATTCCGCGGCGCGTTTCATGTGGGGCTCGGTCATGCCGCGGTGGGCGCGGAGTACGGTTCGGACCTGCGCGTTGATGCCGCCCTCGAGCGGGCTGGTGGTGCGCGGGTTGCCGTATTCGATGTAGGTGAACAGGACGCCGTCGCGGGTGACTTTCTGCAGCAACAGCCAGGCTTTGCGGAGCCGGTCATGGGTGAACCAGAACTTGCCGTGATGCACGGTGGTGCGCTCGGTGGTGAGGTGCCCGAACGTGCGCCACCACTCGTCCAGCTGGATCCGCCAAGCGATCGCGTCGTCGGCGGTGGTGACCGTGGTCAACGCTTTGCTGAGGCCGAGCAGTGCGCGGCCGGCGTCGGTGCGGGGGCGCATGGTCAGGTGGTGGCGGATGTTCATTTGGATGTGGAACAGGCAGCGTTGATGCTTCGTCTCGGGCCAGACGCGGCGCAGCGCGGTGGGTAGTCCCGCGCCGCCGTCGGAGACGATCACCGCGGGCGCGGGAATCTGTTCCAGGAGCGCGGTCCACGCGGCGGTGGACTCGCGGGCGCACCATTGCCAGGCGAGGACGTCGAGCTGGTCCGATACCGCGATCAGCAGACACCAGGACCCGATCCAGAGCCCGTCCACCAGGACCGCGTGATGGGTTTTCTCGACCGGTCCGATCCGGGGCTGGATGTCCCAACACCAGGCGGTGTCGCGTCGGAAGGAACGCGCCGACGCCGTGTCGCTGGCGGCTGTCTGCGACGCGGTCGAGTTCAGCCATTCCAGGAACCGTCTGAGTTGCTCGCGACGAATCACGTCGGGGCGTCTGCGGACCGCGGACGCTCCGCATTCGCGGCAGCGCCATCGCTGCGTTCCCGCCGCCGTGCGTCCGTTCTTCACGAGCGCGGATCCGCATATCACACAGGTCGTCGAGTTCGAGGGAGCAGCCACAACTAAGGGTGCCGACCCATACCGACCCGCATTTCACCCCGCAAACACGCGGCTCAACGACGATCCCATCCACACGTTTTGGCCTATAACCCCCATCCGGCTGAGCGTGGGGCTCGGAGTCGGTGCGATGCGTCAGTGACGCCTGTGGCCGCAGCGCTCTGAGGTTCATCTGGTCCAAACGATGCCTCTTCGTCGCGCTCACCACGGGGCGCGATCGAGTGCCACCTGCCTTGGTCAATCGGCTTCTGGCTGGTCCGTCCCTGTCTCCATGTTGTCACCGGACGGTTCTGCGGGGTCATGTATCCCCGTCGCTTCGGAGCTGTGACCCTGATTCCAGAACTGCAAGTAGACAATCCGCAACGCCAGCCACCAGGCGTATAGCGAAGTCGCACCTTCGGCCGTCGAGTCGGCCAGAAGGCCGTGAGCTATCTCGTTGCGGAGGTTCGGACCAGCTGCGTCCGAGTGGAGTACGCGAAGTCCATACGTGAGATCAGCACCAAAAATCTCTTCCATCTTTTCGCTCTCAAGAAGGCTTGACATTCCCTTCTCATTCTCGGTGCCTGCCGCGGTGCGAGTGGTCGTCAGAACGCCTCCACTATTCAGATGATGGCGAACAAAATTCTCGATCTGCATCGTAAGTAGCTGCGCAGCGGTCGAAAAGTCACCGATATAACCATAGTAGAGCCCGCGCGCGAACTGCCTGACATGGTCGAGAGGGATAGTCGACGAGTTAGCAGTGATGGCGATGAAGTCGCCAATCGTCAGGTGGTGCTCATTGGTGAGCGTTTCGTAGCCGGGCCATAGCCGACCTGCAGCGAGTAGCTGGATACGAAGAACGTGCGTGTCCACCATCTGTCGCCATACCGCGGGATCAATCCCGAAGACCGGTGTGCCGCCGGAGCCATCTGAGCGCCTGATGATGCGTCCGTCTGCCGAGTAGGTGATTCTGGAGAATAGCGCGGAAAGGGGATGCTCCTGGAGCATCTTTTCAGCATCTACTCGATCCTTTACGACCGGCGCAAACTGATGGAGCATCGCAAACGCCAGCAACGCCTCCTGAGTTTCAAGTCCTGAGACTCGGTCTCTCGCATCCCGAGCCGCCTCAGTCAAATCAACCGGCTCAGATTCGAATTGCTGCATATTCCCAAGACCAGCCGCACCCATTTCGCGGATTCGGCGCGCGAGGGCTTCCGCCATATCTGCTAGACCCAACTCCACGCGGTCGACGCGAGGTACCTTCTGCAACTCTCGAAGCGCTAGTTCGAACAAGTGACCGGCCCGGGCGAATTCGCCGACGCCGTCAGCCGCAAGCGCCTCTGCCTCCGCTACATACGAACGAATCACAGTCTCGTACGACGCACCACGCGCTCCCTCATCGCCGCCAATTCCAAACCATTCTCCGGCCGCTTTGTAATAAACGCGCGCTTTGTCTGGGTCTATGATAAAAGAGTCAGCCAGAGCCCGCAGGCGCTCAGCCACCTCCGTCGATTTCTCCCGTCCGAGGCCATGGTTCATGAGAGCATCGGCCAGCTGAGCTTGAAAGTAATTGTCTGGAGTTTCTTGCAATAAATTGCGTAGGAGTTGGCTTTCGAAATTTTCGAGCTCTTGTCTCGTGGCCTTGCCGAAGCGCCTGGCAGTTTCAATCGCGCGATGCCACATGTCACGTTCGTCGAACCATCCCTCGGATTCGATTCCGTATGTGATTAACGCTTCGAGATACGCCCGGACGTGAAGGATCCGCTGGCTGCCAGTCACGCGTAGTGCGATCACGTCATGTACGCGAGCGCGTAGAAGTACGTGCGGCACAGAATCGACGACCTCCTGTAGGAGCGAAATCGTATCGTCCGCGAGGTCCGTCGGAAGGAACGTCCGGTCATCGCCGCGGTAATACATCGGGCCATACCCGGCGTTCCAGTCGTCAGGCAATACATGCAAGGAGGCTATTGCGCTCAACGCCTCCAGGGCGTCTTTCACGCGTCCATCGTTTTCGCCTTCGGCCGCTTCGCGCAATGGAATCCACAACAGAGTTACGCTACTCCGGCCGGCTACAAACGCTGCCAGAAGGTTGGGCCTCTGAAAGAGAATATCCCAAGAAGATCCCTCGTATTGATCGTCGCTCATCCCTTTGACCTTACTGCCGGTCACCACGATACAAGTCGAACACCCATAAGATCGGCTCCGCGGCCGCGCTCTGAAAAGTTCTCACACCTCACCCCGGATACAAGCCATCACGGCACACGAAGCGACGGATCGACAAGAAGCCATGCTGTCGGATGATATGCTCGGTCTTTTGAAGACATAGATTCTCTCAACCACGAGACTTCGGACCGCCGGACGCGACGAGGCAGAGTGTCAAAAATCGGCTGTACGCCTCCCATAGTTCGACTCGCGCAGGGTTTGACGATTCGCTAGCACCCCACATGGACCATGACACCTTCACGGCTGCCTCAGCCGTTGCAACGTGGTCGAGAGTTCGATAGCGCACCGGGTCGTAGTCGTTGCTGTAGTCCGCTTCATGCCGCGCATCCTGAAGCTCGATGAAACTTTCGGCCAGAGTCAACAGCTTCGGCGGGACAGGCTTCGCAGGAATGCCACGTAGAAGGACGAGCGCGCTCCGATTGGATTTATTCGGTTGTCGGGTGAGATCTGCGGCTGTCTGTACCCAGCCGCATGCTTCCTTGATGCCAGTATGAGTGAACCAACGCGTGATATTCGACACGTCGTCTTCACTCGCGCCGCGTACCGCGTGAAACGCCCCGTGGCGGATGATCTGGTGAAAGAGCGCGTAGTACGCCGTCGACGTTGCTCGGCGCAGGTCGGATAGGGCAGGGCGACCTTGTCCGGCGTTCTGACCGGCGAGGATGCCTGCAGTGCGCAACATTCCTGACGCCCAAATGGGATGCGTCATCCGGCCTGGCCCTCCGACCCCAGGTCAGCCGATTCTCCCTCGACGGGCGCTTCGGGCTCGGCTATGTCTGACGGCGGCGCATCTCGTGTGGACACGTCCACACTCGTAGCACCCTCGAGGGCCGGACCAGCTGCGGCTGTCAGATCATCCACTTCGAGCCTGGCCTGGCGCTTCAGCGCACGGGTTGTATCTACATCCCAACCGCTGCGGTTCTTGGGCTTGGTGAGAAAAAGAGTAACGCGCCAAGCGCTCTGACCGTCCGCATCCTCTCCTGAACGCAGTTCAACGTCCTCGACGCGAACACCATTGTTCTCAACGCCGACCATGCGGACGCGAAGCGCTGACTCAAGACCCATCGAAGTTGTATCGACCATGCTTCATTCTCACCCGTAGTCGGCACCCAACAGGGCGGCGCGCCAGGAAGGCGCTAGGAAGGACGTTTTGGCGCATACATGTAGCCGATTCGCGAGGCCGCGTGGGCACGGAGCCTCACGGCAGCCCGATACATCCGAGGTTCTAGACCGCGCTGCTGCCGACGCTCTTCGACGCTGGCCGCGTCAGTGGTTCCGAACCATCGAGCAAAAGAATGCTTCGTCTCCCACGAGGGGTTCGAAAGCCATCGCGTTAGCTCCGCGAACGGTGTCCGTTGCTCCCGCCAGCACAGGCACCGTTTTTCGTTGGGTCGCCCCCGGCGCTGTCGTTTTCACCGCGCGCTGCCGGCACGCCACCCGCGCGCGGTGAAAACGACAGCGCGGCGGGGGCTAGCGCGCGACGCGGCCGAGCCACTCCCCCATCAGGGCGCGTTCCGCCGCCGTGAGCTGCGGCAGCTCCGCCGCGGCGAGCGCCACGGCGTGGGCGACCAGCGCCCGTTCGGCGGGATCCGCCGCGGCTGCGGCCGTGGTTATCGAGCCGAGGATCGCATCGCGGGTGTGCGGCGAGAGTCCCGCGTCGCGCGCATCCGCCGGGGTGCCGATCAGCGCGAGGGTCACCCCCATGCCCGCCGCGTGCACGATCTGCACCGCACGCTCGACGTCGACCGTCAGCCGCCCCGCCTCCGCCACGCGCTCGACGAGGCCGCGCAGGATCGCCTCCGCCTGGCGCGCCGCCTCGGGCTCGTCGCCGTCCCGGTCCGGCCCACCGTAGATCAGGGCGTAGACGTGCGGATGCGCCAGACCGAACCCGACGTGCAGGTCCCAGCCGGCGCGCAGATCCTCTACGGGGTCACCGCTCGGCACGCGAGCGGCTTTGGTCTCGAGGTACTCGGCGAAGCCCGCGGTGGCGACGGCGTCGAGCAGGCCGCGCATGTCGCCGAAGGTCCGGTAGATCGTCGGCGCCTGCACGCTCGCGGCGGCGCTGACCGCACGCGTCGACACCGCCTCCAGCCCGCCGTCGGCCAGGAGCGTAGCGGCGGCGTCGAGGATGCGTTCGCGCGGGGTCATCGACTCAGTCACGAGAACGACGATAACATGCGAGCGTTAGCGACTTGACGTATCGCCGCAAACGTGATTGCGTTAGCGACATGAACACATCCTCTGCATTCCTCTCCCGCGTCGCCATCGTCACCGGCGCCTCCCGCGGCATCGGTCGCGCGGTCGCCGAGCGCCTCGCCGCCGACGGCCTGGCCGTGGTCGTCGGCTATGCGGGCAATACCGCCGCCGCCGAGCAGACCGTCGCCGCGATCGCCGAGGCCGGCGGGCGCGCCATCGCCGTGGCCGGCGACGTCGCCGACGAGAGCGACATGGCCGCTCTGTTCGACCGGGCGGAGGCGGAGTACGGCGGTATCGACGTGGTGGTGCACTCCGCCGGCGTGATGACGCTGCAGCCTCTGGTCGACTTCGACCTCGACGCCTTCGACGCCCAGTTGCGCACCAACGTCCGCGGCACCTTCGTCGTCGATCAGCAGGCCGCGCGACGCCTGCGCCCGGGCGGCGCACTGATCAACTTCTCGTCCTCCGTGCCCAAGATCGGCGGACCCGGCTACTCCGCCTACTCCGCGACCAAGGGTGCCGTGGATGCGATGAGCCGCATCATCGGCCAGGAGTTGCGCGGCCGCGACATCACGGTGAACGCCGTGGCACCGGGGCCCGTCGCGACCGAACTCTTCCTCACCGGCAAGAGCGACGAACTCGTCGCGAACATCGCGGGACTGAACCCGTTCAACCGCCTGGGCGAGCCCGGCGACATCGCCGAGGTGGTCTCGTTCCTGGCCGGCCCGGGTCGCTGGATCAACGGCCAGACGATCTACGCCAACGGCGGCGTCGCGTAGTTCTCCTCGCCGCGTCGAGACCGCGGAATCACGCGGATCTCGGCAATGACCGCGGATGCGGGCGCCGGCGCCGTCCTTCATTTCACACCGACCGCCGACCGGAGTGCCGGGCGATGCGTGTGTGAAATGTCGGATGAGGCGAAAGTCGACCATCCGGCGCGCCGCCACGATCCGCGGAATGACGCGGATGTCGAGCGCGCCCGCCGAGGTGGCCGTCGCGTCCGTCCGACATTTCACACACGCCGGCCCCGTGCCCGCATCGTCAGGACGTCAACCGCAGCCCCAGCCGCAACGCATCGGGCCGACTTGAGGGCAGCTCGGCGAAGCCGAGGTGGCGGTAGAACGCGACGGCGTTCGTGTTCGCCGCATCCACGCCGAGGTGCACGCCGCGCGCACCACGCGCGGCGACCGCGGCGCAGAAGGTCTCGATCAACCGGCGACCGGATCCGCTGCCCTGCGTCTGGGGCAGCAGATCGATGTGCAGGTGGGCCGGGTACTCGTCGAGTTCGGGGATGAGCATGGCCGACGGATGCAGGCCGGCGCGCACCACCTCCGCGTCCGCTCCGGAAGCGCGCCACCGCGCGGCGAAGCCGGGCAGCCACGCCGAGCGGTACCGTTCGACGAAGTCGCGGGTGTCGGCCGTGCCGAGCACGTAGCCGGCCGGCACGCCGCCCCGCTCGACGACGAACGCCAGTGCCGGCTCCAGCTGCAGGTACGGCAGGCAGTACACCTCGGGCAACAACGCGTCGTCGGAGTAGTGACCCCGCGCATCCGCCCCGGCCGCGCCGGTCCGGACGCAGACCTCGGCGAGCGCTGGCGCGTCTGCGGCGCGGTAGCCCCGGATCATCGCCGTCGAGCCGTGCCGAAGATCCCCTTGATCACCTCGCGAATCACCGACTTGCCGACACTGGACCCGAGCACTTCCTCGATCACGGTCTTCTGGGGTCGGCTCGTGGTGCTCCGGCTCGTGGTGCTCCGGCGCTGGGTACTCGGCGGCTCCATCCGCTTGCGCATCCGCTCGTACTCGGCGTCCGCCTTCTTCTGCGCGGCGGCGCGCTCCTTCTCGAGGCGGGCCTGCTCTTTATGCTGGCGCGCCTGGGCCTCGGCGGCGTCCTCGGCGGCCGTGCGCGCCTTCTCGGCGGCGACGGCGGCATCGAGCTTGCGGCCCAGGATCTCGCGGGCCGAGTCGCGATCGAGCGCAGTGCCGTACTTCGGCAGCAGCGGCGAGGACTGCACCGACGCCGTGATCTGCGCGGCCGGTGTCGGCGACATCGAGCCCTGCGGCGCGCGCAGCCGGGTCCAGGCGACCGGAGTCGGCGCACCCTTCTCGTTCATCACCGTCACGATCGCCTCGCCGATCGCGAGCGACTGCAGCACCTCGCCCAGCTCGTACTCGCTGGTGGGATACGTCGATACCGTCGCCCGCAGCGCTTTCGCGTCGTCGGGGGTGTGCGCGCGCAGCTGGTGCTGCACGCGCGAGCCGAGCTGGGCGAGCACGTCGTTGGGCACGTCCTTCGGCGTCTGCGTCACGAAGAAGATGCCGACGCCCTTCGAACGGATCAGCCGCACGGTCTGGGTGATCGACGCCAGGAAGTCCTTAGAGGCGTCGCGGAAGAGCAGGTGCGCCTCGTCGAAGAAGAACACCAGCTTGGGCTTGTCGGCGTCACCGACTTCGGGGAGGTCGTTGAACAGATCCGCGAGCAGCCACATCAGGAAGGTGGAGAACAGCGCCGGCTTGTCCGCGACGCCGGGGACCTCCAGCAGGCTGACGACGCCGCGTCCGTCGGCCGTGTGCCGGATGAAGTCGGCGGTGTCGATCTCGGGCTCGCCGAAGAAGACGTCGGCGCCCTGATCCGAGAAGGTGATCAGCTCGCGCAGGATCACTCCGGCCGTGGCCTTGGAGAGCCCGCCGAGGGTCGCGAGCTCGCCCTTGCCGTCGTCGCTGGTGAGGTAGGTCAGCACGGCGCGCAGGTCGGGCAGATCGACCAGGGGCAGCCCGGCCGATTCCGCGTAGTGGAAAACCAGGCCGAGGCTGGACTCCTGCGTCTCGTTCAGCCCCAGCACCTTCGACAGCAGCAGCGGACCGAAGCCGGTCACGGTCGCACGGACGGGGATGCCGGTGCCGACGCCGCCGAGCGCGAAGAACTCGGCGGGCGCCGCGACGGCCTGCCAGTCCTGACCGATGCCGCGGGTGCGTTCGAGGAGCTTGTCGTTCGGCGTGCCGGGCGTGGCCAGGCCCGAGAGGTCGCCCTTGATGTCGGCGGCGAATACCGCGACGCCGTTGGCGGAGAGCTGCTCGGCGAGCACCTGCAGGGTCTTGGTCTTGCCGGTTCCCGTGGCGCCCGCGACGAGGCCGTGCCGGTTGGTCATGGCGAGCGGGATGCGCACGGGCACATCCGCGACGGCGTCGCCGTTGACGAGGGCGCCCATCTCCAGCGCGGCGCCGGTGAAGGCGTAGCCCGAGCGGATCTTCTCGACGGCGGCGGCCGAGAGCGGGCCGGGGGTGGGCTGGGCGGCGGATGCAGTGGGGGCCGCCGGTCCCGTTGCGGCGGGTTCGGCGCGTGGAGCAGGCACGGCGGGCTCGGCCGGTTCGGCTGCCGCGGTCCCGTCGGGTGCCGCATCAGGCGTCGCCGGCTCGTGCGCCGCCTCGACCAGCGCAGCATCCGCCACGATCGCGCGCGCCTCATCCGGCCCCGCGACCGCTCCGAGCGCCGCGGCCGCCGCCTCCGCCCGCTCCAGTGCGGCGGCCGCCTCGGCCTGCGCCTTCTGCGCCGCGGCCAGCGCCGCGCGCGCCGCCTCCTGGGCTGCCGAAACGTCGTCGTTCTGCGTCATGGCGTCCAGCCTAGGCCTCCCCGCGAGATGCCTCTTGTGTACGCGACACGCCGCGCGAATCGTACGAAAGAGGCATCTCGCGGGAGTCAGGGGCGGACGGTGACCGGAGGGCGGGTCGCCCAGGCGGCGACGAGGTCCTCGCGGACGGTGACGCCCGTTCCGGGGCCGGTCGGCACGGCGAGGCGGCCGTCGACCAGCTCGAACGGCTCGGTCACGTCCTCGGCGAAGTAGCGGCGCGAGGCGGAGGTGTCGCCGGGCAGCGTGAATCCCGGCAGCGCCGCGAGCGCGACGTTCGCGGCACGGCCGATGCCGGTCTCCAGCATTCCGCCGCACCAGAGTGGGATGCCCCGCTCGACGCAGGCGTCGTGGATCCGCAGGGATTCGAGGTAGCCGCCGACGCGGCCGGGCTTGACGTTGATGATCGTGGTCGCGCCCCGCTCGATCGCGTCGATCGCGACGCCGGTGTCCAGGATGGATTCGTCCAGGCACACCGGGGTCTCGATCGCTCGGGAGAGCACGGCGTGCGCCGCGATGTCCTCCTCCACGAACGGCTGCTCGATCAGCAGCAGCCCGAAGGCGTCCAGCTGGCGCAAGTGGTCGACGTCGGCCAGGGTGTACGCGGTGTTCGCGTCCACCTGCAGCGGCAGCTCGCCGATCAGCTCGCGCACCCGGGCGACGGGCTCGAGATCCCAGCCGGGCTTGATCTTCAGCTTGATCCGGCGATAGCCCTCGGCGACGTAACCGGCGACCTCCTCCAGCAGCTCGTCGATGGAGCTCGAGATGCCGACGCTGACGCCGCAGTCGACCGCGTCGCGCACGGCACCGAGGTAGCGGCCGAAGGAGATGCCGGCGGCGCGCAACTGCGCATCCAGCACGGCCGCCTCCATCGCCGCCTTCGCCATCCGGTGGCCGACGACGAACTTCAGCAGCCGCGGCACCTCTTCCGCCGTGAACGCGCCCGCCTTCATCAGCGCGGGCGCCAGATAGCGCTCGATCACCTGTTGCGCACCATCGACGTATTCGGAGGAGTAGAGCGGATCCTCCATCGCGACGCACTCGCCCCAGCCCTCCGCCGTGTCCGTGCGCACCCGCACCAGCAGCACCTCGCGGTGGTACTGCCGGCCGAAGCTGGTCTCGAAGGGACGCACCAGCGGCATCCCGATCCGGTACAGGTCGACGGCCTCGATACGCATGACTCCGAGGGTACGCGCGCCGCTAACCACGCATCAGAGCGATCGACAGCCTCGATGAGCGCTGCCGATCCCGCTCATGCGTGGTTAGCTCGGGGGCTCCGCCGTGAAGACGTAGTTGCGCTCCACATCCAGTTCCGGACGCAGCCCCGCACCGAGCGCGCCCGCGATCGCGACTCGGGACGCCTCGCGCAGCGGGCGGATCGCCTCGAGATCCGCGGCGCGCGCCGCCTCGAAGTCGGGCAGCAGCGCGAACCGCTCGCCGCTCCACGCCGGCGCCGGCTCGCCGGCGAGCGCTCGGCGCACCCGCGCCGAGTCCATCCGCCAGCTCACCTCCGCGCGGTCGCTGCGATCGCCGCCGCTGACCAGGTCGTCCAGCTCTCCGTAGAAGTCAGGATGGAAGGCGACGAACTCCGCGCCGAGCTTGACCAGGTTGAAGTACGCGTTGCGACGGATCAGCGGATCGAAGGTCCAGCGCATCTCGGTGACGCCGTGATCGAGGCAGATGGCGCGCTGGGTGAGCTTCAGCGCGGCGCCCACTCCCCCGGCTCGATGACCGGGCGCGACCGCGGCCATGTGCGAGTGCAGGTGCACCCCTCCGCTCCAGCCGAGGAATCCGAGCGCTCCGCCCACGATCCCACCGCTGCGGTCGCGCGCGATCAGCACCGTGTTGCCGGCGTGTCCGAGCGCGTGCAGCATCCCGTCATCCGCGCCTCGACCGGGGCCCCAGGTCGCCTCGAACAGCCCGATCAGCTCGGCGAGTTCGTCGAACGTGGCGACGGAGGCGCGCACCTGCGCCCGCTCCTGCGCCGTTGCGGCCTCTTCCCACGGATCCATGGGCTCCATTCTGCCGGGCGGGTCAGCTGCGCATCGCTGTGATCACCCGGAACACGAACGTCTCGAATCCGCCCAGCGCGTACAGTTCTCCGCCCGCGCTCTCGAGCGTCGGCCGACGATCCTCGTCGAAGGCGTGCAGCTGCGCGCGGTCCCAGTAGAAGACGTCGGGATCGTCGAACACGTAGTAGTTGCCCGTGCCGTCCTCGCCGATCACGTGCAGCTCGTCGAGCAGCTCGATCTCACCCGCGAGCTCGGCCGTCGCCGCCGTGCTCGCCTCGACTCCGTACAGCTCCGCGACGCCGACCACCTGCCCCGGCAGCCCCGCGACCTCGAGCTCGCACACCCCGTCGATCCGCAACCCGTCCGCTCGGGCCCGCCACCACGCCGCCAGCTCCCGCGGCACCCCCGCGCTCACCGCGCCTCCCCCTCCCCTCCGAAAAGTTGCAGCCCTCGGGGGGTCGAGGGCTGCAACTTTTCGCACGAGGTCAGACGACAGGGCGGTCCTCCAGGCCCCACTGCTGGCCGTAGCCGCCCTCGGCCTCGGCGGCGGCCATCAGGGCGAGGAACGGTTCGGCGTCGAACGCCTCCGGCCCGAGCACGCCCGTGCCCGTCCAGGCGCCGCTCGCCAACAACTCCAGCGCGATCACGGGGTTCAGGGCGGTCTGCCAGACCACGCACTGCGCCTCGTACTCGGCCATCGTCCACTCGTTGTCGCTGACGTGATAGAGGTACACCTCGCGCGGCGCACCGTTGAAGGTGCCGGTCACCCAGAGTCCGGCGCAGGTCTTGCCGGTCATCCGCGGGCCGAGCGTGGCCGGGTCGGGCAGACCCGCCGCCACCACATCACGCGGCGCGACCTCGACCGGGCCATTCGCCGAACGCACCCGCACCGGCGTCTTCTTATCGAGGCCGAGCTGGTGCAGCGTCTTCAGGATGCCGATGAACTCGTTGCCGAGCCCGTACTTGAAGGTGACCCGCTTGGCATCCAGCCAGCGCGGCATCAGCAGCACCTCCTCGTGCTCCACGTTCACGCACTCGACCGGGCCGATGCCCTCGGGGAACTCGAACACCTCGGGCTCCGAGAACGGCGGCGTGGTGAACCAGCCGCGCTCCTTCTCGAAGATCACCGGCGGATTCAGGCACTCCTCGATCGTGGTCCAGATCGAGAACGAGGGGGCGAAGATCTCGTTGCCGGCCTCGTCGCGAACCACGAGGTTCGCGCCGTCGCGGGTGCCGAGCTCGTCGATCTCGTCGAACAGGTGGTCGGACGCGTAACGCGCGAAGACGTCGGAGAGCCCGGGCTCCACGCCCATCCCCACCAGGGCGAGCCGCCCGGCGGTCTCCCAGTCGGCGGCCTGCTGGAACTGGTCGTCGCCGAGCTTGATGCCGGTCTCGGTGTACGGCTCGAGCGGATGCGGCTCCGACAGACTCATCGCCATGTCGAGGTAGTCGGCGTCGGCCGCCAGCGCGCCGGCGAAGATGCTGGGCACGAACTTCGGCTCGACGGCGTTCATCACGTGGGTCGCGCCGTGCGCGCGAGCGACGGTGGCGACGTTCTCCGGGTCGGAGGCGTCGATCCGCGCCGCGACGAAACGCCCCTCCACCGCGTCGTCGCCGTGCTTCGCCGCGATCCAGGCGACGGTGCGCTCGGCGCGGGCGAGGTCGTAGTCGCTGACGACGATGGTCTCGAAGAATGAACGGCGGGCGGCGATCTTCGCGATCGCGTCGCCGACGCCACCGGCGCCGACAAGCAGAATCCTCATGCGGACTACCGTACCGACGAATCCGACGGCGAACCAGCCTGGATTCTGCGGATTCGGAGGTGCGCTGAAGCGGGCGCCACGGATTTCGCACCGCGCGACCTTCAACGGGATGCCCGCGCCAAATGACGACGAACGCACCTGGAACGCCCCATTCCGACCCGTTTCGACCCATCCGTCGTCATTTCCTGCAGCCACCCCTCCCACGCCCATCCGCTGGAGGCCAGAATGCAGCCATGGCCTCACGCGGAACGGATGCGGAACGGCGCCGGCTCGAGGCGGTCGCCTTCGCCCGCCCGTCCACCGACCCGATCGCGGCCGAGGAGCAGCGCGCGGCCCGGCAACGACTCGACGAGCTGAGCACACCGCCGGAAACCGGACCCGCCGAGCCGCCCGCGCGCCGTCGCCCGTGGCCGCTCTTCGTGGTCGCCGCGTTGGCGCTGGGTGCCTTCGGCGGCTGGGCCGTCGGCCACACCCCCACGGGTCCGTCCGCGCCTGTCACCGACCCGCTCGACGCCGTCTTCGCCAACACGGTCGAGAACTGGAGCCGCATCGACCCGACGCCGGCGCAGGCCGCCATCGCCGCCCAATCGCCGGTATACGTGAATCCGCTGCCCGACAGCGATGGCTTCCAGGTGGCCCTCGCGCTGACCGGATCCGAGGAGGTCTGCATCCTCGTCACCTACCCCGACGCATCCGTCGCCGGCAGCTGCGTCACCGGGGACGAGTTCGTCACCGCCGGCATCAGCATCGACAGCACCGGCAAGCGCTCCACTCCGTATCCGGCGACGTCGACCGTCGAGGGGCAGCGGCTGCAACCGGCGCAGGCCGCGCTGACCCGGGTGAACGTGACCCCGTCCGGCGACATCACCGAGTCGATCACCCCGCTGGCCGGCGGCCTCTTCGGCGGCGGCCGCGACGACCCGGCACCGTGACGCCCCGTGCGAGGCTGGAACCATGACCGCGCTACGCTTCGAGATCATCCCCGCCGCGGACATCGCGGACCGCCTCTGCGCCACCTTCGCGGATCCGCGCGACGTCACGCTCACCGTGACCAGCCTGCCCAAGCACGGCGTCGAGCGCACGCTGAGCACCGCTATCGAACTCGCCGGCCACGGCTTCGACGTCGTGCCGCACCTGTCCGCCAAGAGCATCGGCATCCGATCCGCCCTGGTCGACGTGATCGAGCGGATGCGCGCGGCCGGCATCCGCGAGGCGTTCGCGGTCTCGGGCGACGGGCATCCGCAGAGCGACGGCTACGCCTCCAGCCTCGAGATGATGCGCGACCTCGCCGAGATCGACCACGGTCTCTCGCTCGGCATCGCCGGCTACCCCGAGGGGCACCCCGCGATGAGCGAGGAACACCTGATGCAGCACCTGCTGGAGCGGGCGCCGTACGTCGACAAGGTGATCACCCAGATGTGCTTCTCGACGGCGGCGATCGGCGCGTACGGCGCGAAGCTGCGCGCGGCGGGCGTCGGGGCGCAGCTCTGGGTCGGCCTGCCGGGCGCGATCGCGCGTCAGCGGCTGATCACCCTGAGCACCCGGATCGGCGTGGGCACCTCGCTCGGCTTCCTCAAGCGCAGCTCGTCGGTGGCCGGCGGGCTGATGAGGTCGCGCGACTTCGATCCGGCACCGTTCATCCGCGAGCTGGAGGCGGAGCCGCGCCTGCGTGCCGTCGGCATCGGCGGCCTGCACGTCTACTCCTTCAACGAGGTCGAACGCCTCCCGGCGACGTTCCTGCGCTGACTGCGAGGGACCCCGCCAGCCCACGAGGGAGCCGCGGGCTGCGGCTCCCTCGCGTGCTGAAGGGGTCCCTCGCAGGGGAGGTGGGCGCTAGGCGAGGGCGAGGGCCGTCCAGGAGACGGGCGGCAGCGTCACGGTGACGGTGCCGTCGGCGATACCGGCGTCGGCGGGGCGCAGGCCCACGCGGTTCTGCTCCGCGAGGGTGTTCTGCGCGTACGGGTCCTCGTCGTGCACCGCGACGGCCTCGACGACCGTGGTCACGCCGAGCGAGGCGACGTCGACCGACACCGTCAGCGACTCCGTCTGCGAGCGGTTCACCAGGAACACGGATGCGGTGCCCGCCGCCTCGTCGAAGGTCGCAACGGAGTCGACCAGCGGCGCCGATCCGTGGCGAGCGGTGTCGTACGACTCGACCTCGATCCGCGGCTTGAGCACCACACCGGTCGCCAGGCGCGCCGTGACGGAGAACGGGAAGAACGTGGTCTGCCGCCAGGCCGCTCCGCCGGGCTCGGTCATGATCGGCGCGATCACGTTCACCAGCTGCGCCAGCGACGCCGAGGTGACCCGGTCGGAGTTCTTCAGCAGCGTGATCATCAGGTTGCCCAGCACCACCGCGTCCGCGACGGTGTAGACGTCCTCCAGCAGACGCGGCGCGTACGGCCAGTCGCGCGTGCCGTCGGTATCGGAAGCGGCGAGGGCGCCCTCCTCCTCCTGGTGCTCCTTGAGGTACCAGATGTTCCACTCGTCGAAGGACAGCATGATGTCCTTCTTCTTGCGCAGCTTGTGCTTCACGTGGTCCGCCGTCGCGACGACCGTGGCGATGAAGTACTCCATGTCGAGCGAGGACGCGAGGAAGGAGCCGAGGTCCTTGTCGTACTCCTGGTAGTAGGCGTGGCACGAGACGTACTCGACGTCGTCGTAGGTGTGCTCCAGCACCACGCGCTCCCACTCGCCGAACGTCGGCATCGAGGATCCGCTGGAGCCGCAGACCACGAGTTCGAGTCCCGGGTCCGCGATCTTCAGCGCCTTGGCGGTGCGCGAGGCGAGCTTGCCGTAGTCCTCCGCGTTCATGTGGCCGACCTGCCAGGGGCCGTCCATCTCGTTGCCGAGGCACCACATCCGGATGCCGTAGGGCTCGACGCCGCCGTTCGCGATCCGCTGATCGGCCAGCGCCGTGCCGGCCGCACCGTTGGCGTACTCCAGCACGTCCAGCGCCTCCAGCACCCCGCGGGTGCCGAGGTTCACGGCGTACATGATCTCGCTACCGGTGAGCTTGGCCCAGCGGGCGAACTCGTCGATGCCGACCTCGTTGGTCTCCAGCGAGTGCCACGCGAGGTCGCGGCGCTTGGGCCGCTCCGAGCGCGGGCCGATGCCGTCCTCCCAGCGGTAGCCCGAGACGAAGTTGCCGCCCGGGTAGCGGATCGCGGTCGAGCCCAGCTCCTTGACCAGCTCGACCACGTCGAGGCGGAAGCCGTCCTCGTTGGCGGTGGGGTGTCCGGGTTCGTAGATCCCGTCGTAGACGCAGCGGCCCAGGTGCTCGACGAAGGAGCCGAACAGGCGCGGATTGACGGGGGCGACGACCGAGGAACGGTCGACGGCGACGGAGGCGTCGGTCACAGGAATTGCCCTTTCAGTGATGGACGTCATTTGACGGATCCGATGGAGAGACCGCCCTGCCAGTACTTCTGCAGGGAGAGGAAGGAGATGATCAGCGGGATGACCGAGATCAGCGCGCCGACGATGACGAGGTTCCACAGCGACTGGCCGCCGGTGTTCACGCTGGCCTGGGTCTGCCAGGAGCCCAGGCCCACGGTCACGGGGAAGAGCTGCGAGTTCGACAGCATCACCAGCGGCAGGAAGTAGTTGTTCCAGGTACCGACGACGGACAGCAGCAGCACGGTCACCAGCGCCGGGCGCAGCAGCGGCAGAGCGACGCGGAAGAAGACCGTGATCTCGCCCGCCCCGTCCATCCGCGCGGCGTCCAGCATCTCCTCCGGAACCGCATCCTGGGTGTAGACGCGCATCAGGTAGACCGCGAACGGGTTCAGCATCGAGGGCAGGATGACCGCCCACATGGTGTTGGTCAGGTGCGCCGCGCTGAACATCACGAACAACGGGATCACCAGCGCCGTGGCCGGCACCATCACGGAGCCGAGCACCAGCGCGAAGACGCCGTTGCGTCCCTTGAAGTTGTAGATCGCGAAGCCGTAGCCGGCGAGCACGGAGAGGATCGTCGCGCCGATGCCGCCCGCGAAGGCGTAGAGGAACGAGTTGCCGAGCCACTTCCAGTAGAGGCCGTTCGAGTAGGTGAACAGCGAGGCGATGTTGTCGAAGAAGTGGAAGTCGCTGCCGAACCAGAGCGGGCTGGTCTCGCCGGAGAACAGGCCGACCTGGTCCTTCGTCGAGGCCACCAGCAGCCACCAGAACGGCAGCGCGAAGTAGACGACGAAGGCGAGCAGGATCACGTGCGGGATCAGCTGGCGGCCGCCGCGGAGCGAGCGCGCGGCGCCCGAGCGGGACTTCATGGCGAGCGGCTTCGGAGCCGTCTGCCGGGAACTCAGGGCGGTCATCCGTTCAATCCGTTCCGCTTGCGAGTGAGGTACAGGAACAGGTACGAGCCGATGAACACCACGAGCCCGAGGGCGAAGGAGATCGCGGACGCGTAGTTGAACTGCGAGTACGAGAAGGCGAGCGTGTACGCGTAGATGTTCGGCGTGTACGACGCGTCGATGGATCCGGAGGCGAGCGAGCGCATGATCTGCGGTTCGGTGAAGAACTGCAGCGTCCCGATCAGGGCGAACACCAGGATCAGCACCAGCGACGAGGAGATCATCGGGATCTTGATCCGGATCGCGGTCTGGATGGCGTTCGCGCCGTCGAGCCGGGCCGCCTCGTAGACCGCGGGGTCGATGCCCTGAAGGGCGGCGTAGATGATGATCATGTAGTAGCCGGCCCACTGCCAGGTCACCACGTTGATCAGCGAACCGAAGATCTCGTTCTTACCGAGCAGGTTCGGCGCCTCGAGGCCGAACCAGCCGAAGATCTCGGAGGCGGGGCCGAAGGAGGGGCTGTAGAGGAAGCCCCACATCAGCGCGCCGATCACGGCCGGAACCGCGTAGGGCACGAAGATCATCAGCCGCGAGAAGCGGGAGAAGCGCGAGGTCAGTGCGTCGAGGATCAGCGCCGCGATCAGCGAGACCAGCATCTGGATCGGGATCAGCAGGATGGAGAAGCGCACCACCAGCCAGACGCCCTCGAGGAAGAGCGGGTCCGAGAAGGCTTTGGCGTAGTTGTCGAACCAGACCCACTGGGTGCCGGTGGCGACGGTCTTGTTCTGCAGGCTCAGGATGAACGAGTACACCAGCGGAGCGAGCAGGAAGACGACGAGGAAGACGCCGAACGGGGCGACGAAGAGCCAGCCCCAGCGTGCGCGGCGGGCGGCGACCACGCCGATGCGCGTCTTCACAGGCTTGGGCGGTGGGCTGACGAGCCGCGGCGCTGCGCCGGGCGTCGTCAGGGTGATGTCGGACACGAGTGCTCCTTTGCGAGGGTGTCGGAGGGGTGGAGGGGGTTGTCACTCCGTCCCACCGCGAGCTCTGCGAGTTCTGCGAGCGGCGGGACGGAGTGACACCCCCCTTCCTGAGTCGACTTACTTGACCGTGTAGCCCTGGCTGGTCGCGTAGTCGGACACCGACTTCTGGTAGGTCGCCAGCGCATCCGGCACCGTCGTCTCACCCGAGTTCACCGCGTTGATCGCCTCGGTGAGCTTGTCGTAGGCGAAGTTCTGGAACGGGCTGACCTGGAAGCCCTTGTACTCCGTGGCCGCGGTGAGGAAGACGTCGTTGTTGATCATCTGCCCGCCGAAGAACGGGTACTCGAGGTTCTTGAAGTAGTCGGACTCGAGGATGGGCTTCCACAGCGGGAACAGGGCGCCCTTCTCGATGCCGATCTTCCACGCCTCCTCGGTGCCGAAGATCTCCTTGGCGACCGTCGCGGCAGCCTCCTTGTCCTTCGCCTGGCTGGTCACCGAGAACGCGGATCCACCGATGTTGATCTGCGTCGGCTCGGCGCCGGCCCACTGCGGAACCGGAGCGGCGCGCCAGACGGCGTCGGAATCGGCACCCTCGAAGCCCTGCAAGTAACCGGGCAGCCAGGCCGCGGCGACGACCGAGGCGTAGGTGCCGTCGACCAGGTGCGTGTTGTAGTCGGTGGTGGACGAGTCCTCGGTGCCGACCAGGCCCTTCTTCACCAGGTCATCCCAGTAGGAGAGCACCTTGTTGGAGGCGTCGTCGTCGAGGTCCACCGTGACGTCGGTGCCGTCGACGGTGTAGGGCACCGAGCCGGCCTGGGCGAACAGGGCCTGCTGGAAGGCGCGGCCGTTGCCCGGGAAGTCGGTGAGCAGGGTGGTCGAGCCGGCGTCCTTGAGCGCCTGCGCGGCGGCCGCGTACTCCTCCCACGTGGTGGGCACGGGGATGTTGTACTTGTCGAGGATGTCCTGGCGGTAGAGCATGCCCACGGGGCCGCCGTCGACCGGGATCGCGTAGGTGCCGTCGCCGCTGGAGACGTCGGACCAGGCGCCCTCGGAGTAGTTGCTCTCGACGTCGCCGGCGCCGAACTCGGTGAGGTCGACCAGCGCATCCTGCGGGATGTAGGACTGCACCACCTCGGACTCGAGCATGATCACGTCGGGAGCGCCCGAGCCGGCCTGCACGGCGGTCGAGAACTTGGTGTACTCGTCGTTGCCGGCGCCGGCGTTGGTCCAGCAGATCTGGACGTCGTCGTGGCTGTTGTTGAAGAGGTCGACGACACCCTCGAACTCCGGGTACCAGGCCCACATGGTGACCTGGGTGGCGTCGGGGTTCACGATCTTGTTCTCGCAGGTGGCTGCGCCGCTGTCGCCCGAGCATCCCGTGAGGGAGAGGGCGACGACGGCTGCTACTCCTGCAGCGGCGATGAGCCGTTTCATGTTGGTTCCGTTTCCGGTGCGAAGACACCCTTGTCGACGTGCTCCGCGGCGGATCCTGCTGTGGGCGCCGGGGAGCGGGGGAAGTTCTGGTTGCTTTTACAACGTTGTAAGTAAACGTTGTAGAAGTAATGATGCGGATGACCCGCCGCCGTGTCAAGAGCAAGTCCGGGTTGTCACGTTGCGGCCTGATAACGGCCGGAACCGGACGCGAAGCGACCACCCGGGCTGCCCCGGCGGACGGCGACTAGGAGGTGGTGGACTCGCGGGCGATGACTTCGAAGGTCACCGCGATCTCGCGGGGAGGCGCCGGATCCACGCCCGTTGTGCGTTCGGCGATCCGCTCCACCAGGGTGGCGACGGCGGTGCGGGCGATCTCGAGACGGCCGGGCTCCACAGTCGAGAGGGACGGCAAGGAGTACTGCGTCTCGTCGATGTTGTCGAAGCCGATCACGGCGACGTCCTCCGGAACCCGTAGCCCCGCCTGCTGCAGCACGCGGAACCCGCCGAGCGCGAGTTCGTCGTTCAGGCCGAACACCGCGTCGAACGACACCCCGGCGTCCAGCAGTTCGCGCATGGCGGCGGCACCGTTCTCCCGATGCCACGGTCCCGAGTAGCCGACCAAAGCGTCGTCGTACGGGATGCCCGCCGCCTCCAGCGCCTCGCGATAGCCACGCAGCCGCAGCCCCGCGGATCCGATCTCCTCGCCCGGGTGCGCCCCCAGCACGGCGATCCGCCGGCGTCCGCTGCGGAGCAGGAATTCGGTCGCCGCCCGCGCGGCCTCGACGTTCTGCATCGTGACGTGATCGGCCGGGCCGTCGAAGATTCGCTCACCGAGCGTGACCAGCGGAAAGCCGACGTCCAGCGCCGCGGCATCCTCCTGCCCCATCCCGAGCGGGCTGAAGATGAGCCCGTCGGTGAGGGCCCGGGTGCGACTGGAGAGCGTCTGGATCTCGCGCTCGCGCTCGCCGCGGGTCTGCTCGATCAGCACCGTGAGGCCCTGCTCCTCCGCGGCCTGCATCACCAGGTCGGCGAGTTCGGCGAAGTAGGCGAGGCTCAGCTCGGGCAGCGCGAGGCCGATCACGCCGGTGCGGCCGCTGCGCAGGCTCCGGGCGGTGAGGTTCGGGCTGTAGCCGAGTTCCGCGATCGCGGCCTCGACCTTCTCCCGAGTGGTCGGCCGGATGTGCGGATAGTCGTTGATGACGTTCGAGACCGTCTTGATCGATACCCCGGAGAGCCGGGCGACATCGTGCAGCGTCGCGGCCATGCCCCTCCTCCGCCGATCCGTGGCCCCACGCTAGCGATCGGGAGCCGTGTTCGCACTTTACAACGTTGCAGAGATCGACGGCGACCGAGGAGGCGAACACAACCTCGGCTGAGAGTCGTCGTCAACGCCCATCGCGGCTGACGGACACTCTCAGCCGAGGTTGTGCTCGCGTCGCACCCACACCGGCGGACGCGCGAGCCGCGCCTCCGCCCGCAGCTTGACCGCGAACGGCGCCCACACGATCACGGCCACGCCGACGCCGAGGATCGCCCCGCCGACGGTGTCGCTGATCCAGTGCGCACCGAGGTAGGTGCGGCTCAGCGCCATCGCGACCGTGTACAGGAGGCCGGCGATCCAGACCCACAGCAGCGGGAAGATGAACGCGAACGCCATCATCGTCGTCGCCGCGTTCGCCGTGTGCCCGGACGGGAACGAGCCGAAGTCGCTGTGCACCAGCATGTCCTCGGGCCGAGCCCGACCGACGAGTTCCTTGATCAGCTGGGTCAGCCCGACGCTCACCAGCGCGGCGACGGCGTAGTACAGCGCCGCCCATCGGCGCCGGAACAGCAGCAGCACCACGATGATCGCGACCGGGATGATGTAGCTGCCGAGGATCCCGCCTCCGAGCGAGTTCATCACCAGCGCCGGCAGCTCCCAGCCGGGCGAGCGGTGCTCGACGATCTCATCCATCCACTCCACGTCGAACGAGAACGCCGCGCCGGGCCTGGTCGCGATGATCGCGGCCAGCGAGCCGACCAGCACGATCGCCACGACCCCCGAGACGAGCGGCCACCGTCGCGAGACCTTCGGGGCGACGGCAGCCGCGAGTTTCTCGGCGGGATCGGTGGGCGCAGTCGGGTCGGTCATCCGCCCATCCTGCCGCCTCGACCGCATCGGCCGCCGGGGCTTGCGCTCAGTTCGAGAGCGCGGGCACCTTCTTCGGTCGCACCACGAACCAGAGCAGCACGATCGAGACGATCGACGTCGCCGCCATCATCCCGCCCATCGGCACCGCGGTGGAGACACCGAGCAATCCGACGATCGGAGAGAGCAGGCCGGCGAGTCCGAAGTTCACCGCGCCCATCAGCGACGCCGCGGTGCCCGCCTCCTTGCCGTGGTTGATCAGGCCGAGCACCTGGATGCACGGGAAGCTGAAACCGCACGCCGCGATGAAGAACCACAGCGGAACGAGGGTGCCCCAGAGCCCGAAGCCGAGCAGGTCGAACAGCGCGATCAGCAGCGCCATCGTCAGCATCACGACGGTGGTGATCGCGAGGATCCACTGCGGCCCGATGAACTTGGTCAGCCGCGACGACAACTGCACGCCGACGACGATGCCGAGCGAGTTGATCGCGAAGAGCAGGCCGTACTGCTGGGCGTCGAAGCCGTACACATCCTGGAACAGGAACGAGGAGGTCGACAGGTAGGCGAAGAGTCCGGTGAAGGTCATGCCGCCGATCAGGGCGATGCCGACGAAGACGCGGTCGCTGAGCACGGCCTTGTAGCGGGCACCGAGCGTGTTGTGGCCGGAGTCGTTCGCGCGCGACGGCGGGCGGGTCTCCACGATCCAGAAGAACACCGCGGCGCCGATCAGCAGCCCGTAGCCGGCGAGGAAGATGAAGATGCCGCGCCAGTCCATGAACAGCAGCAGCTGCGAGCCGATCACGGGGGCGAGCACCGGCGCGAGGCCGGAGACGAGCGCGAGCCGCGAGAGCATCTTCACCAGCGGGCGACCGCCGAAGAGGTCGCGGACCATCGCCATCGCAACGACGCCCGACGCGGCCGCGCCGGCACCCATCAGCAGGCGGAAGACACCGAGCGAGATGATCTCGGGCGAGAACGCGGCGCCGATGCAGGCGATGAAGTGCAGCCCGGTGGCCAACAGGATCGGCAGTCGACGGCCGACCTTGTCGCTCCACGGGCCGACGATCAGCTGGCCGATCGCGAAGCCGACGGTGGTGCCGGTCAGCGTCAGCTGGATCGCCGCGGCGGAGACGTTGAGCTCGCTCTGCAGCACCGGGAACGCCGGAAGATACAGGTCGATGGTGAACGGACCGAGCGCGGTCAGCGCGCCCAGGATGATCACGTAGACCAGGCGCTGGCGGCGCGTCAGCGCGTCGCCCGGGTGGTGGATCACGGGGATGCTTGCGGTTCCGGGAGCGGAAGCGACTGCGGTCACAGAAGTGGCCTTTCCTCGCCGCGCGGAGGCGTCGGCGTGCAGGGGCGTACGTGGGTCGGGACGTGCGGGGCAGAGGGAGCGCGCGGGCCGCACCTCTGCGACGGTGGGCGCTCGGTGACTCCCCCGTCACGAATATCTACCAACGGTAGCGCCCTGCCCGCGCCGTGTATTCCCTCCGGTCGAATCAATTCGACAATGCGTTCATTGCGCGCGCCAATGTTCCCTGCGAGGGACCCTCCCCGCGCGCGAGGGCGCCTCAGCCCGCGGCGCCCTCGCGTGCTGAAGGGGTCCCTCGCAGGAGTGCGTTGGCCAGCGGGTCGGCGAGGAGTGCGGCGAAGGCGAGTTCGGCAGCGCCGAGCATCAGCAGGTCGGAGCCCAACGAGGTGCGGGTGATCCGCACGGAGGCACGCGAGACGCGGAAGGGGCCGGCGTCGACGAGGCGTTCCAAGCGCTCCCCCGCGACGCCGTAGAGTGCGCCGAGGAAGCCGCCGAGCACCACGAGCTCGGGGTTGAAGATGTTGATCACGTTGCGCAGGGCGGTCGCGAGGTAGCCGAGTTGCCGTTCGATCTCCGCGGCGACCGCCGGATCCTCCGACGCGGCGAGCGCCTCCTCCAACCCCTCGGCGGAGTCGAGCCCGAGCACCTCGAGCAGCGCGGCCCGGTGCACTTCGGTCTCCAGGCAGCCGCTGGCTCCGCAGTGGCAGGCGAGACCGGCGCTGTTGACGAGGGTGTGCCCGATCTCGCCGGCGTAACCGTCGATACCGCGCAGCAGGCGCCCGCCCACGATGACGCCGCCGCCGATACCGCTCGCGCCGCCGTTGAGGTAGACGAGGTCGCTCACCTCGCGGCCGGCGCCGAGGATGCTCTCGGCGTTCGCGCCGAGGTTGGCGTCGTTCGCGGCGAGCACGGGCATCGACGTCGCCGCCGCGAGCATCTCAGCGAACGGCTCGTCGTTCCATTCGAGGTGCGGGCCGACGCGCACGAGTCCGTCGGAGTCGCGCACCAGGCCGGGCACGGCGGCGCCGATGCCGACGGTGCGGGTGCCGTCCGGCAGCGCCGCGCGCAACGACGCGATCATCCGCGCCGCCATCTCGGCCGCGCCCCCGGCGGACGGGATGCCCTCGGTGCGCTCGCGCCGTCGCTCCTGGACCACCCCGTCGAGCCCCACGACCGCGACGACCACCGCGTCGATCTCGGGATTCACGGCGAAAGCGACCACGCGCGGGTCCGGCGAAACGATCGGACTCGGGCGACCGACCTGATTGGAGGCGTCCGGATCGCGCTCGCGCACCAGCCCGAGCTCGACCAGCTCGCCCACGAGCGCCGCGATCGTCGAGCGGTTCAGCCCGGTCGTGCGCGTGAGTTGCGAGCGCGACAGACCGCCGCCGTCGTGCACGAGCCGCAGGATCGTGGCGAGGTTGTGCCGCCGCACGCGGTCGAGGTTGTTCCCCCGGCTGCTCTCAGGCATCGGTCCCCTCTCGTCGCTCCAACAGTATCGAAAGGGGGTTGTCACTCCGTCCCACTGCACGTCGACGACCGTGTGGTTTCGGCAGGCTCAACCAGCATCTGCTGGTTGAGCCTGCCGAAACCACCTCCCACCGAACCCACACGCACCCACGGGCTACTGGTTCAGCGGGGCAGCGGTTACACGACGTCGAGCGCGACGTCGGCGTCGACCGTGACGGAGTCGCCCGCGCGGGTCACCGTGAACACGGTCGCGGCTCCGGTCTCGTGATCCGTCACCGTGACGGCGGTGTCGCCGTCGGGCCCCGGATACACGCGCAGCACGAGTCCGTCGAGGAAGTCGTAGTCCGCCACGTCCGAGCGCGCCCCGATCGGCAGCACCGCGCCCTCGCGCACGTACAGCGGCAGGGTGTCGAAGCCGTGCACCTCGGTGCGCCAGGCGCCGGTCGAGGTGACCTTCTCCCCCGTCCACCAGTTCGTCCACACTCCGGCCGGCAGGTAGAACTCCACCGAGCCGTCCGCCGTGAACACCGGCGCGACCAGCAGCGACGAGCCGAGCATGTACTGCGTGTCGAGGTATCCGGTGCTCCGGTCGCCCTCGAACTCCAGCGACATCGGCCGCATCACCGGCGTCCCGCTCTCGTGCGCCTCGACGCCCGCCTGGTACAGGTACGGCATCAGCTGCAGCTTCAGCCGCGTGAACGAGCGGGTGACGTCCACCGCCTCCTCGTCGAACGCCCACGGCACCCGAACCGATGCGGATCCGTGCAGCCGCGAATGCGAGGACAGCAGACCGAACGCCAGCCAGCGCTTGAAGACCGCCGGGTCGGGGGTGCCCTCGAAGCCGCCGATGTCGTGCGCCCAGTGGCCGAAGCCGCCCATCGCCAGCGAGAGTCCGCCGCGTAAGGTTTCGGCCATCGACACGTGCGAGGAGGTGTTGTCGCCGCCCCAGTGCACCGGCAGCGCCTGGCCGCCCACGGTCGCCGAGCGGGCGAACAGCACCGCCTTGCCCTCGCCGAGCTCCTCGACCAGCACCTGGTGCACGGCCTCGTTGTACAGCTGGGTGTAGAGGTTGTGCATGCCCTCGGGATCCGAGCCGTCGAACCAGGCCACGCCCTCGCTCGGGATGCGCTCACCGAAATCGGTCTTGAACGAGTCGATGCCCTGGCGCACGATGCCGCGCAGCTTCTCCTGGAACCAGGCCGTCGCCTCCGGATTCGTGAAGTCGACCAGCGCCATGCCGGCGACCCAGAGGTCCCACTGCCAGACATCGCCGGACGTGGTCTTCAGCAGGTAGCCCTTCTCGCGCCCTTCGGCGAAGAGCACCGAGCGCTGCGCGATGTACGGGTTGATCCAGGCGCAGGTGTGCAGCCCGCGGTCGTGCAGCCGCGCGAGCATCCCCTCCGGATCGGGGAAGGTCGCCGGGTCCCACTGCAGGTCGGTCCACTGGAACTCGCGCATCCAGAAGCAGTCGAAGTGGAACGCCGACAGCGGCAGTTCGCGCTCGGCGAAGCCGTCGATGAAGCCGTTCACCGTCTCCTCGTCGTAGGAGGTGGTGAAGGAGGTGGTCAGCCAGAGTCCGTACGACCAGGCCGGCACCAGAGCGGGGCGGCCGGCGAGGCCGGTGTAGCGGCGCAGCACGTCCTTCTTGGTCGGGCCGAGGATGACCAGGTACTCCAGCGCCTCGCCGCTCACCGAGAACTGCACCCGCTCGACCGCCTCCGAGCCGACCTCGAACGAGACCAGCCCCGGATCGTTCACGAGCACGCCGTAGCCGCGGCTGGACACGTAGAACGGAACGTTCTTGTAGGCCTGCTCCGAGGAGGTACCGCCGTCCGCGTTCCAGATGTCGACGGTCTGGCCGTTCTTCACCAGCGGGCCGAAGCGCTCGCCGAGGCCGTAGATCAGCTCGCCGACGCCGAGGTCGAGCTGCTCGTGCACGTAGTTCGCGTCGGGCCCGTTCACGTAACCCTGCGACTTGTGCCCGGATCCGGTGAGGCGGGTGTTCGTGCTGGTGTCCCAGAACTCGAGGCTCCAGGGCGCGCCCTTCGTGATCCGCACCTCCAGGTCGCCGGTGCGCAGCACGCCGCCGGCCTCCGTCAGGGTGGCGTCGCCGGTCGGCTCGTCGGCGAGTGCGAATCCGCCGCGCGTCTTCGCGCCCTGGAAGTGCTCGATCCGCACCTTCGCCACACCCTCGGCGGGCGAGGAGACGCTGACGGTGAGCACCGGGCGGTTCAGCACGTCGCCGCGGGAGGCGATCACCTTGGTCGGCGCGATCACCTCGAGCGTGCCGTCGCCGGCGAGGATGTCGTACGCCTCCTGCGCGAACAGGGCCGTGTATCCCGGCCTGGTCTGCCAGAACCCGTCGGTGAACTTCATGGGGATGCCTTTCGGAGAGAACCCCGCTGGTTGAGCCTGCCGAAACCGGCCCCGCCCCGGAGAGAGGAGTGGTTTCGGCAAGCTCAACCAGCGAGCGTCGGAAGAGTGGTTTCGGCAAGCTCAACCAGCGAGCGTCGGAAGAGTGTCGCGAGCGCCCGGAGGATCTACTTGACCGCGCCGGCCGTGATGCCGCGGGTCAGGGTGCGCTGGAAGATCAGGAAGAAGATCAGCGTGGGCAGCAGGCCCAGCAGCGCCGAGGCGCTGGTGGTCGTGACGTCCATGATCTTGTCGCCCTGCAGGCTCGAGATCGCGATCGGCACCGTCTGGGTCGAATCGCTGACCAGGAACACCAGCGGGATCAGGAACTCGTTCCAGGTCCAGATGAAGAAGAAGATCATCAGCACCGAGAGGGTCGACCGCGAGATCGGCACGATCACCCGCCACAGCGTCTGCCACTTCGACGCGCCGTCCAGCGCCGCCGCCTCCAGGATCTCCTTCGGGAAGGTGCCGTACACGCTCGAGAGCAGGTAGGTGCCGAACGCCGACTGGATCACCGTGAAGATGATGATCACCGCGAGCTGGGTGTCGTAGATGCCGACCGACTTGAACATGTAATAGAGCGGGTAGAGCAGCGCCTCCTGCGGCAGCATGTTCGCCAGCAGGAACAGGATGATGATCCAGCTGCGGCCCTTCACCCGGCCGATGCCGATCGCGTAGGCATTCAGCACCGAGAGGGCGACCGCCAAGATCGACACCGATCCCGAGATCAGGATCGAGTTCCAGAGCTTCTCCGGGAAGTTCACCCGGTTCCAGAAGGTGGACAACCCGTCGAAGTACAGCCCGGTCGGGATGCTCAACGGTCCGTTCTGCGAATAGTCGCTGGGCGACTTGAACGAGTTCAGCAGGATCAGCAGCACCGGGCTGATGATCGCGAGGCCGATCACGATCGCGAGCACCAGGATGATCCAGTCGCTCAGGGTCTTCTTGCCCCCCGCATCCTGCTTGCCCTTCTTGGTCACGCGGATCGGTTCGCCGGGGGCGACCTGGGTCAGCGGTAACGATTCGACGGCGGTCATGACCGCGCCTCCTCACTGCGTTCGACGCGTTCCTGCGCCCGGATGAAGAGGATCGCGAGTACCGCGATCACGATCGTCAGCGCGGTCGCGATGGTGGCGCCGTAGCCCACCTGCTGCTTCTGGAAGAACTCCGTGTAGGAGTAGTAGGAGGGCACGATCGTGGAGTCGCCCGGCCCGCCGCGTGTCAGCGCGTAGATCGGCCCGAACACCTTCAGCGCCGCGATGGTGCAGGTCAGCGTCACCACGAACACCTCCGGACGGATGATCGACACGGTGATCCAGCGGAAGCGCTGGAACCAGTTCGCGCCGTCGAGCTCGGCCGCCTCGTACAGCTCCGGGTCGACCCGGGAGAGCGCCGCCATGAAGATCACGACCGGGTAGCCCAGCTGCACCCAGACCATCACGACCATGATCGAGAGCATCGCCGTGTCGGGCTTGCCCAGCCAGTCGTGTGCGAATCCGCCCAGTCCCACGGTCTCGAGGATGATGTTCAGCGCGCCGCGGTCGGGCCGCAGCACCCAGCCGATCACGATCGCCGCGATCACCGTGGGCAGGATCTGCGGCAGGTAGTACGTGGCGCGCAGGAACGAGGCGAGCTTGCCGCCGAACTTCTTACCGACCAGGTCGAACAGGATCGCGGCGAGGATGAGGCCGAGCAGCGTCGGCACGATCACCATCGCGACGATCATGTAGATCGAGTTCAGGAAGGACGTCCAGAACTGCTCGTCGACCATCAGCTCGGCCCAGTTCTCGAGCCCGATGAAGATCGGCGGCTTGATGCCGCGCCACGAGGTGAAGCTGATGTACACGTTCCACACCAGCGGAATCAGCACGATCAGCACGAAGAGCACGAACCCCGGGATCAGGTACAGCCAGTACCCGCGCGAGCGGTTCGATGCCCGCTTCGCCACGGAGGCGCGTTGCTCCGGTGGCGCTTGTGGTGACGTCGTCGTCATGGTCGCTTTCCTTCCGTCGACCGCCCCTGGCGAAAAGTTGCAGCCCTACAGCCCTGAGGGCTGCAACTTTTCGCCAGGGGTCGGCGCTTACTTGATGTCGGCGACGCCGTCGTCGTACTTGGACTGGAGCTCGTCGAGCATGGCGTCGGTGTCGACGGAGCCGTTGATCAGCTCCTGGGTGGCGGCGACCAGGTCGTCGTAGAAGGTGGCGGTGGGCCAGTCCGGGTAGAAGGAGAGCTGGTCCTCGTCGACGACCTGCTTCCACTGCGTGAGCAGCTCCTTGCTCTTCTCATCCGTGATCGCGGCCTCATCGACCACGAGCGGGATGCCGCCGTTGTTGCCGATCAGGTTCTGGATCTCGGGACGCATCGTGATGTCGATCCACTTGTACGCGAGGTCCTTGTTCTTCGCGTTCTCCGGCACCACCCAGTGGTTGCCGGCCGAACCCATGGTGAACTTCGCCCCCGGGAAGAGGAAGGTGTTCCACTCGAAGGTCGTGATCTCGCTCTTGAAGCGGCCGAACCACCACGAACCGGACACGAAGATCGGCGCCTCGCCGGAGATGAAGGAGGTGCCGGCGTCCTCGGCCTTCAGGCCCGAGACGTCCTTGCCGAAGTAACCCTTGTCGGCGAACTCCTGCAGCTGCTCGGCGCCGTAGGTCCAGGCCGCGTCGTGGAAGTCGACCTCGCCGGTGTACGTCTGGTACGCGGTGATCCAGTCGCGATCGCCCTTGAGCAGCGCGAGCTGGTAGAAGAGCTGCTGGATGGGGTACTCGCCGCCGGCCTCCGCGAGCGGGGTGATCCCGGCCGCGACGAACGCATCCAACACCGCGATGAACTCGTCGTAGGTGGTCGGCACCGCAAGGCCCTGCTTCGCGAAGGCGTCCTCGTTGTAGTAGACGAACGTGAACTCGCCGTAGTTGGGAATGCCGTACCAGGAGCCGGAGCCCATCACGCCGTCTTCGTCGTACTTCGCGGTGGTCTGCAGCGCGCCGGGCACCAGCTTGTCCCAGCCGTAGAGGGCGACGGCGTCGTCGAGGTTGGTCAGCAGGCCCTGGCTGGAGAGCAGGCCCGAGGTGGCGTTGCCCTTGTTGTACTCGACGACGTCCGGGGCGGAGTTCGAGTTGAAGATCTGGCTGGCGCCGGTGCGGAGCTGCTCGAAGGCCTTGAACTCGTAGGAGATCTCGGCGCCGGTCTCCTTGGTGAAGATGTCGCGGGCAGCGAGCCAGGCGATGCCGCGGTCGGAGTCGGGGGTCTCGAAGTCCCACATGGTCAGGGTGCGGCCTTCGCCGTCGACATCGGTCGACAGCGGCGAGGACCCGGCGTCCGAGCCGCCGCCGGAGCAGGCGGCGAGCGCGAAGATCGCGCTGACGCCGAGGCCGCCGGCGATCAGGCCACGACGGCTGACGGAAGCCGCGGGTAGAAGGCGGGTGAAGGCGGACGAGGTGCGAAGCGACATTACTTCTTCTCCTTGGTGAGGGGTGTTGGTGTGCTGCGAGGTGAGGTCGGGGAGCGCTCTCCGACAGGTGTCGAAGCGCTTCGATGGTGGGCGTGCGGGAGTCAGACGGTGGCGGTCGCGACGGTGTCGCGATCGACGTACACCGGCGGCAGGAGCTCGATCGCGGCGGCGCGGCCGTGGTCGATCTGGCTCAGGGTCATCTCGACCGCGCCTCGACACATGTCGACGAACGGGAGCGGGATGCTACTGAGCGGCGTTTCGAGAGTCTCGGTCTCGTAGCTCGCGCACGCGGCCAGGACGGAGAGATCGGTGGGGATGCGCAGGCCGCGCTCGCGGACCCGCGCCAGCACGGCCTCGGCGACCGGCTCGTTGCAGTGCAGCACGAGTCCGGTCATGCCCGGCAACTCGTCGAACAGGGTGTCGAGGGCGACGGCGACGCTGCCGCGGTTGATGTGCGGGTTCACCTCGGCGGTGCGGATGCCGAGCGCCTCGCACTCGTCGGCGAAGGCGGTGCTGAACCGGTGCACGAAGCCCGCGTCGCGGTCGACGTAGCTCTGCGGATGCCCGACCACTCCGACGACGCGGTGACCGCTCGCCGCGAGCCGGCGCACCGCATCCCGCGCCGCCCCCGCGAAGTCGAGGTCGACGCAGCTGAGTTCGTTGTCGTCCGCCGGCACACCGATGAACGTGGCCGGCAGGCTGAGCCCGCGGATCTGCCCGGCGCGGACGTCGTCGTGCTCGACCCCCATCAGCACCACGCCGTCCACCAGCGAGCTGGCGGCGACGCGGTCGATGCCGCTGGCGGAGTCGTCGGTCACCAGCAGCAGTACGTCGTAGTCGGCGGCGCGGGCGGCTTCGAGCACCGCGGTGACGAAGCGCATGTGCGTGGGCAGGTGCAGCTCGCCGCGCATCGGAGCGGAGAGGGCGAGGATGTGCGAGCGGGTGCCGGCGAGCATCCGGGCACCGGCGTTGGGTCGGTAGCCGAGTTCGCGCACCGCGGCATCCACCCGCTGCCGGGTGCTCTCGGCGATCGAGCGCTTGCCGGAGAGGGCGTAGGAGACGGTGCTGATGGAGACGCCGGCAGCGCGGGCGACATCGGTGATGGTGGGCATCGTGCGCTCCTTCCGGACATCCTCGTCGGTGGGGGCCCGCCTCTTTCGAAGCGCTTCGACCCTCGGTGCTGAGCACACTACGGTCTGTCGAAGCGCTTCCGCAAGTGTTTTGTCGTCTGAATCTACAAATCGATGCATCGGGCGCGAGGACGCGCCATCACGGCCCGTCCGCACCGATCAGCGGACGGGTTCCGAAGTAGGCCGTCAGCAGCAGGATCAGCGCCGTACCGGCGAGGACGCCGTCGACGAGGCCGGCCGGCAGCAGGAAGATCATCAGCGCCATGGTGACGACGCAGTTGATCACCGACAGCGCCAGGCCCCAGATCCGATTGCGCAGCACCCCGATCGCGCCGACGACCTCCCCATGGTGGCGCACGAGCAGTGACGACCGGAAATGACGACGATCGGGGTCGCGGAGGTCGTTCCGAACTCGGATCGGCCGGTCTGACGTCATTCCTGCACCGACCCGCGCTTCAGCCGGCGACGGTCGCCGTGACAGTGTCGGGCCGATGCGCCTCCGCCCGCACCGGCCGCAGGATCAGAACCGCCCCGAGCGCCGCGATCCAGAGCCCCCAACCGGTACTGCCGAGCAGGCCGGCGATGTCGAGGACGGGGAAGCCGGGGATCGCCGTCGCCATCACGTCGCCCTGCGCCGCGAGGTAGAGCGCGCTGACGACGAGACCGGCGATACCGAGCCAGCGCGGCAGCACGCGGCTGCGCAGGATCACCGCGCTGAGTGCGACCGACCAGACCAGCGCCAGCAACTGGCCGAGGTGCTCACCCAGCAGGGCGCCGCCGTACTGGTGCTGCGCCAGCCACGCCGCCTCGACCGCCGCGCGCGTCACGGCGTCCCCCGCCTCCCAACTCCGCGCGAGCGGCGGCACCACGAAGACCCAGCGAAGGAAGCCGATCAGCGAGAAGGCGACCGATGCGGCGCCGATCACGGTCGCCACCCGCAGCAGCGGATCCGTCGCGCGGCCGAGCACCCGCGGCAGCAGGAGCAGCGGTACGGCGAGGATCGCGTAGGTCCAGGCGGCGGCGAACCAGGTCCAGATCAGCGTGTCGCCACCGGCGAGGAACGCGGGCAGTACCACGTCGGCCCGCTCGCGCAGGACGTCGGGCCAGTCGAAGGTGGCCGAGAGCACCGAGGCGGCGGTGCCGAAGCTGATCGCGCCGACGGCGAAGAGAGCGCCGGTGCTACGGCGCAGGCGTGTCGTGGACATTCGAGTTCTCCCGTTCGGGTTAGTGTACGGTGTACGTGATCGCTTAACGTACGCCGTACGCGAATGGGAGTCAAGCGATGGAACGAACCCGGCGAGGCCGCAGCTCCGTCACCGCCGAGGAGATCCTGCAGGCCGCGGAGGAACTCGCCGCCGGCGGTTTCGACGCGGTCACGATGCGCGCCGTCGCGACGCGGATGGGCGCCTCGCCGATGGCCCTCTACCGCTACTTCGCCACCAAGGACGAACTCGTGTCGGCGATGCTCGACCGCGCGCTGGGGCGGATCGTCCTGCCGGTGCCGAGCGCCGACTGGCGGCAGGACCTCGACGCCTTCGCCCGCGCCCACCGGGCCGTGCTGGCCGCGCATCCGTGGGCCGTCATCCCGCTCTTCACCTACGCGAGCCCTGGCCTGAACGCGAGCCGGATCGGCGAGGCGGCGCTGGCGATCCTCGCCCGCGGCGGCGTCACCGGCACCCGCGGCGTCGCCACCTTCAGCGCCGTGCTCGCCCTCAACTACGGCTGGTTCTCGTTCTCGGCGGCGCGGGATGCACGACGTGAGGACGCGGACCCGGAGGCCGAGCTCGCCGCGGGCATCGCCGCCCTGCCGCCGGACCTGTTCCCGCAGACCCGGGCGGTGGCCGACGAGCTCGCGCACTACGGCAGCGAGCAGCACTACTCGATCGCGCTCGGCCTGCTGCTCGCCGGCCTCTGAAAAAGGGTTGTCACTTTGTCGGCCGCCGACCGACAAAGTGACAACCCTTTCGTATGCGCGCGCTCAGCAGTAGGCGCGCAGCGCCGCCGGAGCGACGCGCACCGAGACGGCGCGGAAGCCGTCCGCATCCGCCTCTCCCGGAATCGCCTCCGCGGCCTCGCCGTCGTGCGCGTAGCCCGGCGCGCCGCGCACCAGCACGGTCTGCTCGCGCACCTCGGCGGACTCGATCACCCGGCCCGCCCGCCAGCCGGGCAGCCGCGAGATCACCGGCGTCGCGAAGCGGCCGAGCACGAGCGAGACCGCCCCGCGCGAGCGCGGCATCCGGCCGGCGTGCAGGATGCGCAGGTCGAGCCGCTCGTCGTCGAGTCGGTGCCGAGCCAGCGGCGTCGCCGAGTGCGGATGCCCGCGGCCGACCCCCACGAAATACGACCAGGCGAGCAGATCCCGGCCGTCGATCCGCAGCTGCACCGGCGCGCTCCCCCGCACCGCCTCGACCGCGGCGATGATCGCCGCGAGCGGCTTGCCGATCCGCCGTTCCCGCCGCTCGCGGTGCTCTACGAACTCCGGATAGACGCCGATCGAGACGGTGTTCAGCACGGTGATCACCCGCTCGCCCAGCACCAGCTCGGCCACGTCGACCTCGCGGCGCCCACCCGCGCGCACCGCCGCGATCGCGTCGTCGACTTCCGGCAGGCCGAGCGCCTTCGCGAAGTGGTTCATCGTGCCGCCCGGGAACACCACCAGGTCCACGCCGGCGGCGCGTGCCGCCTCCGCCGCTCGCGCCACCGTACCGTCGCCGCCGTAGACGCCGAGCGCGGTGGGCGGCTGCGGGCCGGCGAGCGCCGCTCGCAGCAGCGCGTCGATGTCGTCGCCCTCGGCGAGCGGATGCAGCACCGCGCGGGGCAGCTCGCGGCTCAGCACCTCGATCGGATCCGGGCGGTGCGAGTCGCGCCCGGAGTCGGGATTCACGACCGCGAACAGTCCGGCGCCGTCCGGGAGCGGACGTGGAGCGAGGGCGGGCCGGTCGGCGCGTTCGTGCACCGGCGCGGGCCGCGACCGCAGCGGCAGCAGGATCCGTCCGACGACGGCGACGCCCGCGCCGAGAGCGGCGCCGCCGAGAACATCCGAGAGCCAGTGCACGCCGACGTGAAGCCGCGAGTAGCCGACGCCGACGGCCAGCGGCGCGAGCGCGGCGCCGAGCCGCGGCGACTCCAGGGCGACGCCGGTCACGAAGGCGGCGGCGCTGGCGGAGTGGCCGGAGGGGAAGGTGGGCGAGGTGGGCACCCGCGCGAGTCGGCGCCCGACCGGAACCGCGACGCTCAGGGGCCGGGTGCCGCCGAAGACGCGTTTGCCCACCAGATTCGCGATCGCACTCGCCGCCGCGAGCGAGCCGAGGCCGCGCGCCGCCTCCCGCGGCCGACCGGCCAGCGCCAGCAGTCCGGCGAGTACGAACCAGAGCACGCCGCGGTCGGCGAAGCGGGTGAGCCCGACGAAGAAGCCGTCGACCAGCGGATGCACGGCCCGTCGGTTGATCCGCCGGTTGGCCGAGCGGTCCAGCCGCCGGATCGGCCGGGGCACCCGCCGCCGCCGGAGCAGGACGAGCAGCGACCGGGTTCCACGCAGAGCCATACCGCCAGCGTACGCACCGCCGACCCCGACGGCCGTTGCGGAAATGCAGGGTGGGCGGCGATGTTCACGTCCCCATCCGCATGTTCCGCCCTCATTTCCCGCCTGACCCTGCATTTCCCGCCGGACCCTGTATTTCCGCAACCGGGTTTCGGGGCGGGCCCCCGGGGCTCAACCCAGCCGGGTGACCGTCAGGGCGGCCACCTCCGCCGCCCCGCCGTCCGCGAAGAACGCGGCGAAGGGCGCCTCCTCGCTGCCGACCGGGAAGATCTGCTCGGTGAGCACCACCGCCCCGTCGTAGGCGAAGACCTCGATCGAGGTGGCGTCCACCCACACCGAAACCACCAGAGCGCCCGCGACGCCGGCGGCGGCGCGGGAGACCGACGGGAACAGCTCCGAGAAACCGGTCCGACCCGACGCGGTGCGGTCCATCGAGATCTCGACGCCGTCCCACGCGAGCACGGCGCCGCCGATCACGAAGCCCACCCGCCCCGCCGAGCCGAGCCGGAGCCGCGCGTCGACGCGGAAGGCGAGTCCGGCATCCGGGAGGGCGAACTCACCCAGCGTCACATCCTCGAGCGCTAGCTCCACGGTCTCCTCGCACGGCCCGCCGGCCACCCGCTGCCGCACGACGCCGCCGTGCAGCGACAGCCGCCGCGGCAGGGTCATGCTGCCGCGCCACGGCGCCGTCGGCACCTCGGCCGCGTAATCCCAGTTGCTCATCCAGGCGAGCATGATCCGTTCGCCGCCCGGCGCGGAGTCGAAGGTGACGCCGGCGTAGAAGTCGCGGCCGTGATCGAGCCAGCCCCACGAATCCGCCTGGAACCGCACGCCGTCGAAGTCGCCCACGAAGTACTGCTGCCCGGATCCGCCGGCCGGCCCGCCGGGGTTCAGTGACACGGTGAGCACCCAGCGTCCATCGAGTTCGAACAGGTCGGGGCACTCCCAGATCCCCTCGACGGCGCCACTCGGGCCGAACACGGACAGCGGTGCCCACGAGTGCAGATCGGAGGAGGAGAACAGGTGCACCTCGCGCTCGTGCGCCTCGACCGCCGCCAGCACCCAGCCGCCGCCGTAGCGGAACACCTTCGGATCGCGGAAGTCCCGGGTGCCGCGATCGAGCACCACGCCGCATTTGGTCCAGCTGAATCCGTCGGCGCTCCAGGCCAGCGCCTGCGCCTGTCCGCGCGACGAGGCCACCGTGTACAGCGCCACCAGCACGCCGCGTCCGAAGCCTGCGCTGCCGTCGACGTCGACCACAACGGATCCCGAGAAGATGCCCTCGTCCTCCCCGTGCAGCAGGGCGACCGGATGCTCACTCCAGTGCACGAGGTCGGTGCTGGAGGCGTGCCCCCAGCTCATGTCGCCCCAGTCGCTCCCGTTCGGGTTGTGCTGGAAGTACAGGTGGTAGCGCCCGCCGAAGTACACCAGTCCGTTGGGGTCGTTCATCCAATTGCGCTCCGGCGTGAAGTGCAGCTTCGGGCGCCGTACCGTCACCGCCGCCGTCATCCCTTCACGCCCGTGGACGCGATCGAGTTGACGAACGAGCGCTGGAAGGCGATGAACAGCGCGACCACGGGCAGCGTGATCATCGAGCAGTACGCCATGATCTGGCCCCACGAGGTGTTCAGCTGGAAGAAGTACTGCACACCGAGCATCACCGGCCGCAATTCCTCGGTCTGGATCACCATCAACGGCCAGAGGTAGGAGTTCCACGCCGGCAGGAAGGTCAGGATGGCGACCGTCGCCACGGCGGGGCCGGCCAGCGGCATCACGACCTTGCGGTAGATCGTGAACCAGCCGGCGCCGTCCATCCGCGCCGCCTCGTCGAGTTCGCGGGGGATCGAGTCGAAATACTGGTGGAAGAGGTAGATCGAGAACGCGTTCACGATGAACGGCACGATCTGCACCTGGTAGGTGTCGAGCCAGCCCTTCGAGAAGAACACGCCGAACTGGTCGATGCCGACGTTCGGCAGCTGGTTCACCCACCACACCAGCGGCAGGGCGAGGGTCTCGAACGGGATGATCAGCGTCGCGATGATCACGGTGAGGATCACGCCCTTGCCCGGCACCCGCATCCGTGACAGCGCGAACGCCGCGAGGCTGTTCACGACCACGCCGAGGATCACGGTGACGGCCGAGACGCCGATCGAGTTGATCAGGAATCGTGCCGCCGGCACCCGGTCGAACACGGCGCCGTAGTTGTCCAGCGAGAGGTTGCCGACCGGCAGGAACGCCGCGATCGAGCCGAGGTCGCCGAAGATCTGGCGATCGGGCTTGAGCGAGGACACCACCATAAAGAGCAGCGGGAAGACGAACACGATCGCGAGGGCGATGCGGCCGGCCCAGCCGTACCAGCCGATCCGCGCACGGGGCGGCTTGACGGCGCGGGCGGCGCGGGCCGCGCGGGGGCGCGCGGGGACGGAAACGGTGACCATGATCTAGGCCTTCTCTCGGGTCAGGTAGCGCTGCACGCCGGAGATGACCAGCACGATCGCGAAGAAGACGAGCGAGATCGCGGAGGCGTAGCCCGTCTCCTGCTGGCGGAATCCGGATTCGACGGCCTGGTAGACGACCGTGGTGGTCGAGTCCAGCGGGCCGCCCTGGGTCATCACGCTGACCTGGGTGAACAGGCCGAGGGCCGCGATGGTGATGGTGACCAGGATCAGGCTGCGCGTCGCGGCGAGCCCTGGCCAGGTGATGTAGCGGAACTTCTGCCACTTCGAGGTGCCGTCGATGTCGGCCGCCTCGTAGAGCTCGGCCGAGATCGTCTGCAGGCCCGAGAGCCAGATGATCATGTGGAAGCCGACGCCCTGCCAGACCGACATCAGGATGATCGCCGGCATCGAGGTGGCGGTGTCGCCGAGCCAGTCGGGCCCCTGCACCAGGCCGAAGGTGACGTTGCGGATGATCACGTTCAGGAGGCCGTCCTGCTGGTACATAAAGGCCCACAGCAGCGAGACGACCACCATCGAGGTGACCACCGGCAGAAAGTACACGGTGCGGAAGAACGTGGTGCCGCGCACCTTGGTGTTGATCAGGATCGCCATCACCAGTGCGAGCCCGGCCTGCAGCGGCACGACCACGATCGCGAAGTAGGCGACGTTCAGCAGCGCCCGCCCGAAGGAGGCGTCCTGGAACAGCCGGATGAAGTTGTCCAGCCCCGAGAACTCCGCTGGGTAGGGCGAGATCAGCCGGGCGTTCGTGAAGGCGAGGCCGAAGGCGAGCGCCGCCGGCACCAGCACGAACAGGGCGAGCAGGATCAGGGCGGGCGCCACCATCGCGAGCCCGGCGCGACGCTCCTGGCGGTAGCTGCGCGGTGCCCGTTTGGTGGGCCGCGGTGGCAAGGTCGCGACCGCCAGCGCCTCGGGAGGCGCGATCGTCGGGGATTGGGTCGAAGTCATCATCGTCTCCTGTCTCTCCCGCGAGGGACCCCTGCAGCACGCGGGGGCGCCGCGGGCGGCGGCGCCCTCGCGCTCTGGTGGGGTCCCTCGCAGAGGGGGCTACTTCTGGGTGTACCCGTCGTTGGTCGAGATGTTGTTGTCGATGGACTTCGCCGCGGTGTCGAGCACCGACTGCGGGTCGCCGCCGTCGATGATGTCCGACATCGCCTTGGCGAACTCGGTCGAGATGAACGGGTAGGCCGGCGTCTCGGGGCGCAGCACCGCGAACTTCTGCGAGTACTCGCGGAACTGGGCGAGGTCGCCGCCCTCCTCGTAGCCGGCGACCAGCGCGGCGGCCTCGGTCGAGGCGGGGATGGTGCCGGTCGCCTCGGCGACCGCGGCGACGTTCTCGGGCTTCAGCGAGAAGGCGAGGTAGTCCATCGCGGCGTCGGCGTCGGCGCAGCCGGTGGTCACGCCCCACTGCCAGGAGCCGCCGCCGATCTTCGGGCCGTTGCCGAGGTCGACGCTGGGCAGCGCGACCAGGTCGTCGCCGAAGATCTCCTTCGAGGAGGAGTACGCCCAGCTGCCGGAGTAGAGGATGGCCGACTGGCCGTTCTGGAAGTCCAGCGTCGAATCCTCGCCGCTCTTCTTCGCGGCGTAGCCGTCGCTGATCAGGCCCTGGAACCAGTCCGCGAACGCCACCGCATCCGGCCCGTTGAGGGCGCCGTCCGCGGTGAGGTAGTCGCTGCGGTTGATCAGGTCGCCGCCGGCCGACTGCAGGAACGGCGAATAGGCGTACGGCAGCCACTCGCCAGTGCCGGCGGTGCCGAGGTCGAGCGGGTAGTCCCACTCCCCGGTCGCCTTGAGGGTCGCGAGGGCTGCGGCGAACTCGTCCTTCGTCCACGGTGCGTCGGCGGTGGGAATGCGGATGCCGTTGCCCTCGAGCACCGACTTCTTCGCCAGCATCGTCAGCGCCACGTCGTAGTAGCCGATCGAGTAGGTCTCGTCGTTCCAGACGCCCTGCACCGAGGGCAGGAAGTCGTCGAGGTCCACACCGTCCAGCTTCAGCGGGGTGAGGTACTTCGCCCAGGCCCAGTTGGGCACGTTCGGGCCGTCGATGTCGACGATGCAGGGCAGCTTGCCCGCCGCGGCGGCCGCGACGACCGAGTCGTTGTAGGAGTCCTGGGGGAAGGCCTGCACCTTCACGGTGTTGGTGTCCTGACTGGCGTTGTAATCGTCGACGATCTTCTCGATCGCGGCGAGTTCGGCGTCGTTGCCGGCGTTATGCGTCCAGAGCGTGAGCTGACCGCCGCGGCCGTCGCCACCGCCGCTGCCGGAGGAGCAGGCGGCGAGGCCCAGGGTCAGGGCGCCGACGGCGGCGGTCGCGGCGGCGGTGCGCAGGATGCGGCGGGTGGTGGCGGTGGTGAGGTTCACCGGTTCTCCTTCGAACGGGGATTCTGCTGCGTGTGATGTGGGGCGGATCGGCGAGGCGATCCGTGCGCTAAAAGCATTTAGCGCCATGAAGCTAACACGGCTCCGATGCCCGGACAAGCGATTTTGCTAAATTGATTCAGCGCGTCGGCCGAACGGCGGCGATCTCCCTAAACTGGGGCGACGCGTCGAGAGGAGACCGGATGACCAAGCGCGCCACCCTCGCCGACGTCGCGGCCAAGTCCGGCCTCTCCAAGACGGCCGTGAGCCTGATCCTGAACGAGCGCCCCGGCTCCCGCTTGTCCGCCGACGCGGTCGAGCGCGTCCGCGCCGCCGCGACCGAGCTCGGCTACCGCCCGAACCCCGCGGCGCAGAGCCTGCGGATGGGCAAGACCCGCACGATCGGCTTCCTCTCCGACGAGGTGACCATCACCCGATTCGCCTCGGCGATGATCCGCGGCGTGCTCGATGCGGCGGAGCAGCAGGAGCACACGGTGCTGATCGCCGAGACCGGCCGCGAGGCGGCGCGCACCGCGCCCGCGCTCGAGGCCATGCTCGATCGCCGCGCCGACGGCATCATCGTCGGCCTGATGGGCGCGAAGCAGATCGACGTGCCGCCCGTCACCGCCGACGTGCCCGTCGTCCTGGTGAACGCGAGCAGCAGCACCGGCGAATCCTCCGTGCTGCCCGACGAGAACGCCTCCGGTTACGCGATCGCGCGGGTCCTGCTCGACGCCGGGCACCGCCGGATCGCGATCCTCGGCGATTGGCCGGAGGCGATGGTCGACCCACGGGTGTCCGCGACCGTCGCGCTGCGCTTCGCCGGCATCGAGCGCGCCTTCACGGAGGCGGGCTGCGAACCCGTCCTCCGCGCCTCCGTGCTGCCCTGGGATCCGGCTCCCGCGCACGAGGCGGCGGTGCGGATGCTCGATGAAGGCACCGCCTTCACCGCCGTCCTCTGCCTGAACGACCGGATCGCCTTCGGCCTGTACCAGGCCCTGCAGGAGCGTGGGTTGCGCATCCCGGCGGACGTGTCGGTCGCCTCCTTCGACGACGACGAGATCGCCGCGTACCTGCGCCCTGGCCTGACCACCGCGCGGATCCCGTACGAGCAGATGGGGCGCGAGGCCGTCGACATCCTGCTCGCCGGCGGCGCTCCCGAGCACCGGCTGGTGCCGATGCCGGTGATCGAGCGCGAGTCCGTGGCGCAGTTGCGCCCGTAACGCAAGCCCTCGATCCCCGATCCGCCGCTGCATAACCTGGATTCATCAGTCGGCTGAGTATTAGGGAGCAGGCCATGGCCACACGCAACGATCGCATCCGCCAATCCGTCGTCGCCGTCAGCGCGGTGCTGGCGATCATCGGCTCGTTCATCGGTTCGGGCGCCGCCGGCGGCACGAAGATCCAGGACGCGGCGGGCGGTGCGCTCAGCGCCACCTCCACCCCGATCGCGCCGGACACCCCGGCGTTCTCGATCTGGAGCGTGATCTACCTGGGCCTCGTCGCTTACGCGATCTGGCAGTTCCTGCCCTCGCAGGCGACGCGCGAGCGACACCGTCGGCTCGGCTACTGGATCGCGGCGAGCCTGCTCCTGAACGCGGCGTGGATCCTCGTGGTGCAGGCCGGGTTCCTCGCGCTCAGCGTTGTGGTGATCGCGCTGCTGCTCGCGGTGCTGGCGCGCTGCTTCGTGCTGGTCGTGCGCACGGAGTCGGGCGGAGGGCTGGATGCGGTGATCACCGACGGCACCGTGGGCCTGTACCTGGGCTGGGTCTGCGTCGCCACCGCCGCGAACGTCACCGCCGCCCTGATCGGTGCGGGCGTCGGCGGCGCGGACGGCCCGGCCGCCGGCGCGTGGGCGGTCGCGGTTCTCGCCGTGGCGGGGATGGTCGGGCTGCTGCTCGCCGTCACCGGTCGCGGCCGGATCGCGCCGATGCTCTCGCTCTGCTGGGGCCTCGCCTGGGTGGCTGTGGGCCGCCTCGGCGGCGAGCTGGTGTCAACGCCGGCCGGCGTCGCGGCCCTGGTCGCCGCCGCCGCGGTGCTCGTCGCCACCGTCGCCGTGCGGCTCACCCGCGGCCGCCGCACCGCCGTCCCGGCCTGAGCCCCCGTTCTCGCCCCGCCTCATCGCCGCGAGATGCCTCTTCTGTACGCGACACGCCGCGCGGGGCGTACCACAGAGACATCTCGCGGGGATGGTGCCGAACGCGGACCGAGTGAGCGGCTCGCGGAGTTCAGCGCCGCGCCAGCAGCCAGCGCGCGGCGCAGCCGGCGAGCAGGGAGCCGGCCGAACCGACCGCGAGGTCGCCGAGGGTGTCGCGGTAGCCGACGAAGATGCTCGGATCGAGGAAGGTGTGCCCCGCCCACTCGCCCCACTCCCAGATCACGCCGAGCGTGACGCCGATCGTGGTCGTCAGCACGGCGAGCGCTACCCGCGGCAGCTCGGGCAGGGCGCCGAAGCGCTGCAACAGCGCGACGCCGATCACCGCCGAGAGCCCGTTCAGCACGAAGTGCACGGGCAGGTCCCACCACCGCACGCTGACGTAGAGCTCGAACACGCTGCTCCACGCGGCGACCAGCACGCTGAGGCCGAACGCGGCGTCGAGGCCGGGGCGGACGCCGAGCATCCGCGGCAGCACCACGCCGAGCAGGGCGAGCGAGAACATGCCCGCGTCCACCGGCGAGAAGAAGATCAGCGTCACCAGCGCACTCAGAACACCCAGGGCGCGCACGCCGTCCGCGAGCCACATCGCGACGCCGCGCGGCGGGCGGAGGAAGTCGTTGTGCAGCCGACGCCAGGGGCCGCTCATGCCGGCACCCGCAGCACGGCCTGCACGGGCAGGTGATCGGAGGCGGCGAACGCCCCGGCGTTGACGCCGGCGCGCAGCACCCGGATGCCCGGACTCACCAGGATCCAGTCGATCCGCGGCCCGAGGCGCGGCGCCCGGTAGTTCGCCCAGGTGCCCCACTCCGGCGTCAGCCGTTCGTCGGCGCAGGCCCACGCATCCACCAGGGCGCTCAGCTCCCGGAACGGGGCCGAGCCGATCGGGGCGTTCGCGTCCCCGAGCAGGATCGCCGGGCCATCACCCAGCTGCTGCGCGATCATCCGCGCGCCGCGCATCCGCGCCCGCGCCGAGAGCACGTCGAGGTGCGTCGCGACCATGGTGAACTCCGCTCCGGTCGCGCGATCGCGCAGCCGCGCGATCACCGCGGTGCGCGGGTACGCCGAGCCCCAACTGCGCGAGCCGGGCACCAGCGGGGCGCTCGACAGGGCGAGCTGGTCCCAGCTGCGCACCTCGAGGCGCTCCTGATCGATGAACAGGGCCACCCGTTCGCCGCCGAGGCGGGCGTCGCGGCCGTAGCCCAGCCAGGGTCGACCGCCGAGCGCGGCCGACACCGCCTCGAGCTGCGCCGGCATCGCCTCCTGCACGGCCAGCACGGCGGGCTTCTCCGTCGCCATCAGGCGCCGCACCTCCGCGCGCCGATTCGTCCAGCGATCCGGATGCGCGCGGGGCAGGTGCGGGAACGGGCGGCGGATGTTCAGCGTCATCACGTGCAGATCCGGCGGCGGGACCGGGCCGACCAGCGGGGCATCCGTCATGCCTCCAGGCTACGGGGCGCGCCGGATGCGACTTTCGGGCTTGCGTCTTGCGCATCCGTCCGCTCCTGCCATATGTTGGCTGCAACAACAATTCGGCGACGTCGCCGGAAAGGAACGGATCCCATGTCCCTCACCCCCACCCGCGAAGACAAGTTCTCGTTCGGGCTCTGGACGATCGGCTACAACGGCACGGATCCGTTCGGCGGCCCGACCCGGCCCCCTTTGGACGTGGTGCACGCGGTCGAGAAGCTCAGCGAGCTCGGCGCCTACGGCCTCACCTTCCACGACGACGACCTCTTCGCCTTCGGCTCCACGGATGCCGAGCGCCAGAACCAGATCGACCGCCTGAAGCAGGTACTCGCGGACACCGGCGTGATCGTGCCGATGGTCACCACCAACCTCTTCTCCGCCCCCGTGTTCAAGGACGGCGGCTTCACCTCCAACGACCGCGCCGTGCGCCGCTTCGCGCTGCGCAAGGTGCTGCGCAACCTCGACCTCGCCGCCGAGCTGGGCGCCAAGACCTTCGTGATGTGGGGTGGGCGCGAGGGCGCGGAGTACGACTCCGCCAAGGATGTGCGCTCGGCCCTCGAGCGCTACCGCGAGGCCGTGAACCTGCTCGGCGACTACGTCACCGACAAGGGCTACGACATCCGCTTCGCGATCGAGCCCAAGCCCAACGAGCCGCGCGGCGACATCCTGCTGCCGACCCTCGGCCACGCGATCGCCTTCATCAATTCGTTGGAGCGCCCCGAGCTGGTCGGCGTGAACCCCGAGGTCGGTCATGAGCAGATGGCCGGGCTGAACTTCACCGCCGGCATCGCCCAGGCGCTGTACCACGGCAAGCTCTTCCACATCGACCTCAACGGTCAGCGCGGCATCAAGTACGACCAGGACCTCGTCTTCGGTCACGGCGACCTGCACAACGCGTTCTCGCTGGTGGACCTGCTGGAGAACGGCGGCCCGAACGGCGTGCCCGCCTACGACGGCCCGCGCCACTTCGACTACAAGCCCTCGCGCACTGAGGACGAGACCGGCGTCTGGGACTCGGCCGCGGCGAACATGCGCACCTACCTGCTGCTGAAGGAGCGCGCCGCCGCCTTCCGCGCCGACCCCGAGGTGCAGGAGGCGCTCGCCGCCGCCAAGGTGGCCGAGCTGGCCCAGCCCACGTTGAACGAGGGCGAGAGCTACGACGACCTCCTCGCCGATACGACGGCGTACGAGTCCTTCGACGCCGATGCCTATCTCGGTGGCAAGGGCTTCGGCTTCGTCCGCCTGCAGCAGCTCGCCACCGAGCACCTCCTCGGCGCCCGCTAGCCCACACCCCCACGAAAAGTTGCAGCCCTGGGCCGCCCAGGGCTGCAACTTTTCGCCAAGAACACGAAAGGACGACGCGATGACGCTCGTCGCCGGAGTCGATTCGTCGACGCAGAGTTGCAAGGTGGTCGTCAGGGACCTGGAGACGGGGCGCGCCATGCGGACGGGGCGCGCGGCGCATCCGGACGGGACCGAGGTGGATCCCGCCGCCTGGTGGGATGCGCTGCTCGCGGCCATCGCGGACGCAGGCGGGCTCGACGACGTCGCGGCGATCTCGGTCGGCGGGCAGCAGCACGGCATGGTGGTGCTGGATACCGACGGCCGGGTGATCCGGCCCGCCCTGCTCTGGAACGACACCCGCAGCGCCCCGGCCGCGCGTGACCTGATCGCGGAGCTGGGCGCGGCTGAGTGGGCCCGGCGCACCGGCTCCGTCCCGGTCGCCTCGTTCACCGCGACGAAGCTGCGCTGGCTCCGGGACGCCGAGCCCGAGAACGCGGCCCGGGTCGCGGCGGTCGCGCTGCCGCACGATTGGCTGAGCTGGCGACTGCTCGGCTACGGCCCCGCGGACGAGTCGCCGCTCGGTCCAGACCTCGAGGCGCTGTGCACCGACCGCTCGGATGCGTCCGGCACCTCGTACTGGGGCGCCGATGGCTACGACCTCGAGCTCTTCGAGCGCGCCTTGGGGCGGCCAGCACGGGAGGCGGCGGGCGCCGGTGTGCGAAACGAAGGACGGGACGAGATCGCACTCCTCCCCCGCGTGCTCGGACCCGCGGAATCATGCGGATCGACAGCGGAGCCACGAGGTGACGATGCGCACGATCCTTCGTTTCGTACACTCCCGGCCGGCATCCTCGTCGGCCCGGGCGCCGGCGACAACGCCGGAGCCGCGCTCGGCCTCGGCGCGCAGGCCGGCGACGTGGTCGTCAGCATCGGCACCAGTGGCACCGTCTTCGCCGTCACGGATGCGCCCACCCGCGACGAATCGGGTACGGTCGCGGGATTCGCGGACGCCAGCGGACGCTACCTGCCGCTGATCGCGACGCTGAACGCGGCGCGGGTGCTCGCATCCACCGCCGCCCTGCTCGGTGTCGACTTCGACGAGCTGGGCGAACTCGCGCTGCACGCGGAGCCCGGCGCCGGCGGACTCGTCCTGGTGCCCTACTTCGAGGGCGAGCGGACCCCGAACCTGCCCGACGCCACCGCGAGTCTGCGCGGCATGACGCTGGCCGCGACCACCCGCCCGAACCTCGCCCGCGCCGCGATCGAGGGGATGCTCTGCGGCCTGGCCGACGGTCTCGACGCCGTTCGGAGTCAGGGCGTCGCGGCCGCGCGCATCCTGCTGATCGGCGGCGCAGCGCAGAATCCCGCCGTGCAGTCGATCGCGGCCCAGGTCTTCGACGTCCCGGTCGTTGTGCCGACCCCCGGTGAATACGTGGCCGACGGCGCCGCCGTGCAGGCCGCGTGGACGCTGACCGGCGAGCGCCCCGCGTGGACGGTGACCACCTCGGCCGAGCCGACCCCCGATCACCGTGCGGTCATCGGCGAGCAGTACGCGCGATACGCGGGTGAGGCGACCGGAGGCTGACCCGAAGTCGGCGTCAGGCCCGCGACGTCTCGGCCGACGGCCCCGAAGGCGCGGCGACACCGATGCCGCCGACCGGCTCCCCCGCCCAGGTCAGTACCGTCCAGTCCGTGCCGCTGCCCTCCAGCACGACCACGCCGGTGTTGTCGATCGCGTGCTCCGCGATGAACTCCGCGTCCAGGTTCGCCCCGCGCAGCCCAGTCCAGCAGCGGATCGCCGCGCCATGGCTGACCACCACAACGGACTCGTGCCCGGCCGCCGCCAACTCCGCGATCACGGCGTCGTAGCGCTCGAAGAACTCCGCGCCGCTCTCGCCCCCGGGCATCCGCACGTCCAGCTCGCCCTCGGCCCAGCGGAACACGGTGCCCATGTACAGCCGCACCGACTCCTCGTCGCTCTTCATCTCCAGGTCGCCGGAGGTGATCTCGCGCACCCCGGCCCGCTCCACCGGCACCAGGCCGCGCTCGGCGACGAGCGGCGCGGCCGTGAGGTGCGTGCGCACCATGTTCGAGACGGCGATCGCGTCGATCCGCTCGCCCTCGAGCACCGCCGGCACCGCCGCCGCCTGCTCCAGCCCCAGCTCGGTCAGGCCGGGGCCCGGGATGCGGGTGTCGAGCAATCCGTCGACATTGGAGGGGGTCTGGCCGTGCCGGATCAGGATGAGACGCATTGCTCCACGCTATCGCGCGGCGACGACAGCCTCCCGGACCCGCTCCGCGACGTCGTCCGGAGTGCCGTCGCCGGGAACGCGCACCAGGCAGCCGCGCTCGTCGTAGACGTCGACCAACGCGGCGGTCTCGCGCTCGTACACGGCGATGCGGTGCCGGATCACCTCGGGGGTGTCGTCGGCGCGGCCCTGCTCGGCGGCGCGCGCCTCCAACCGCACCACGATGTCGTCGACGTCGGCGGTCAGCAGCACAACGCGATGAACACCGCCGTCGCCGAGGATCCGATCGAGTTCGAGCACCTGCGCCTGCGTGCGCGGGTAGCCGTCCAGGATGAATCCGGCCCGGGCATCCGCATGACCCAGCCGGTCGATCACCACCGCGTTCGTGGTCTCGTCGGGCACGTAGTGTCCCGAGGCGATCAGCTCGCGCAACTCGATGCCGAGCGCGGTCTCGGTGCGGACGTGCTCACGGAAGAGGTCGCCGGTGGAGATCGCGGGGATGCCCAGGTGGGCGGCCAGGCGAGCGGCCTGCGTTCCCTTGCCCACGCCGGGTGGGCCCATCATAACGATCCTCATCCGCTTACCCCTCGGTCCTGCCGCGCGACGCCGCGCGGTTCGTGTGCGAGGAGGATACCTCGCGGAGGGTTACGGATGATTGCGAAGTCCGGCGGATCCCATCAGTTTCTGCACGCTCATCCTGAGCACGACCCGCTCCGGGTTCACGCGCGGCTGCCGGTAGCGCCGTGCGTAGCGCGCGACCGCATCCGCGACGGCGTCGGGATCGTCGTCGACCACGGCGGGGCCCGACAGCGAGAGCCAGCGCGCCCCTTCGAACTGGCTCACGGAGGCGTAGCCGGTGCGTCGGATGTTCCAGGCCTTCCGCGTGCCGCCGCCCGTGATGATCCGCACGGTGTCGTCGCTGGGCTCGAAGGTGAAGCCGACGGGCACCGCGTGGATGCCGCCGTCCGGCCCGAAGGTCGAGAGCACGGCGAGGTGGTAGGCGGTGACGAAGGCGAGGCCGTCGGCGGTCAGGGCGGTCATCCGGCCACCGTACCCGAGTCGGAGATACAGGGCCGGGACGTATATGAGGGCGAGATGAGCGGATGAGAGCGCGATCTTCGCCGCGCATCCTGTATTTCCGCGGACGACACTCCCGGGCAAGCCTTTTCCCTCCCCCGCCGCCGCTGTGCCAGAATGACCAGCAACCCGAGGGAGGGCCCATGACCGACGCACCACGCACCTCCGCGGTCACCCTGCACGACGTGGCGCGCGAGGCGGGCGTCTCCCTCGCCACCGCCTCCCGCTCGCTCAACGGCAGCACCCGCAAGGTGAACGAGGAGTACCGCTCCCGCGTCGTCGCCGCGGCGACCAAGCTCGGCTATTCGGCGAACCTCTCGGCGCAGGCGGTGGCGAAGGGCTCGACCAACACCGTCGCCCTCCTGGTCAGCGACATCGCCGACCCCTACTTCTCGACGATCGCGTCGGGGGTGATCCGCGCCGCCGAGGCCTCCGGCCTGGTCGTCACCATGGCCGTCACGGGCCGCGATCCGCAGCGCGAACTCGACATCGTGCGCACCCTCCGCGGCGGGCGCCCGCGGGTGATCATCCTGGCCGGCAGCCGGTTCGCGGATGAGGAGGCGCACGACGCCCTGGTCGCGGAGTTGCGCTCGTTCCAGCGCACCGGCGGCAAGGTCGTGATGATCAGCCAGGGCTCGCTGCCCTTCCCGACCGTGCAGCTCGACAACCGCGCCGGCGCGCGCGATCTCGCCGAGGCGCTCGTCGGGCTGGGCTACCGCCGCTTCGCGATCATCGCCGGCAGCTCGACCCTGCTCACCTCCGTGGATCGCGTCGCGGGCTTCCGCGAGGGCCTCGCCGCCCACGACCTCGCCATCGACGACGCCCTCGTCGCGGAGTCCTCGTTCACGCGCGACGGCGGCTACGAGTCCGCGACCGCCCTGCTCGCCGCACACGCCGACGAGATCGACTGCGTCTTCGCGGTCAACGACGTGATGGCGATGGGCGTGACGTCGGCGATGCGCGCGCTCGGTATCACTCCGGGTTCCGGCATCGCCGTGGCCGGCTTCGACGACATCCCCACCGTGCAGGATGTCAGTCCCGCACTGACCACGGTCGCCGTCCCCCTGGCCGCGCTCGGCGAACGCTCGCTCGCTCTGGCCCTCGGCGCGGATGCCGATGCCGCCGACCCGATCGGCACCAGCGTCGTCCTGCGCGCCTCCACGCCGCGGCGCTGACGCCCGGCCCCCATCCCCTCCCGAATAGTTGCAGGTCGGCGCGGGTCGGCCTGCAACTTTTCGCCAGCAGGGGCGCGTGCCCAGCGTGTCCGTTTCGCCAGAAGGGGCGCGCGCTCAGCGCATCCGCGCCCGGCGGACGATGAGGAGCGCGGCGCCCACGCCGAGCGTGCCGAGCGCGATCCACAGCGGGGTCAGGTCGAAGCCGGTGGGCGCCAGCGGGCGGCCGGCGGTCGACGGCGGCACCGTCGCGATCGGAGTGGACGACGCACTCGCGGTCGGCGTCGGCGTGCTCGTCGGCGGGGTCCACGCGGCCGGCCAGGCGGGCTTATCGGCCTGGTAGATCCAGTCGTCGAAGAACGCCGTCAGGTCCGTCCCCGAGACCTCCTCCGCGAGCGCGATGAAGTCGGCCGTGCGCGGCGACGAGCCGTCGTTCTCCGCGTACCAGCGTTGGAAGACCGTGCCGAAGGCCTCGTCACCGATCGCGACGCGTAGGGCCTCCAGCGCCATGGCGCCACGGACGTACACCGGCTCGCCGAACAGGTTCGCGGGGTCCTGCAGATCGGCCGTCGCGGGGGTCCACAGTTCCGCGTCCGCCCCGTTCTCGTCATAGGCGCCGCGGTACACGGTGTTCGTGCTCTCCTCCCCCGCCGTCTCGTTCAGCCAGCGCTGGGTGAAGAACTCCGCCGGCCCCTCGTTCAGCCAGATGTCGTTCCAGTCCCCCGGGCTCACGGCGTCGCCGTACCACTGGTGCACGAACTCGTGCACGAGCGTGTTCTCGTCGATCCCGCCGTCGAAGTAGGGGCGATCCTGCGTCTCCAGGGCGTAGCCCACGTCGGTGGCCTTCACCACGATGCCCGCGCTCGTGCCGGGATACGCACCGAAACTGTCCTCTCCCCACGCGATGATCGTGGGGATGAGGTCCTGATACTCCTGCAGGGCGCCGAGCGCCGGATCGATGAAGCTCCAGATCGGCAGCACGGAGCCGTCGACGAGCGTGGTCGACGATTCGTAGACGTCGTAGTCGCCGATCGACACCATCGAGAGGTAGGTGGCCATCTGCTCGGTCTGGGTCCAGGTCCACGTCGTCGCATCGCCCACCACGGTCTTCGCGCTGAGCACGCCGTTGCCGGCGACGGCGAGAGCGGAGTCGGCGGTGACCGAGACCTCGAAGGTCGCCTTGTCGGCCGGGGTGTTGTTGTTCGGGTACCAGGTCTGCGCGCCGAGCGGTTCGCCCAGCGCGGTGATGCCGACGCCGTCGACGTTCGGCACCCATCCTTCCGGCGAGCCGTCGGGGTCGGTGTGCACCACCGGAGTGCCGTGGTAGGCCACGCCGACCTCGAAGTCGCCGTCGACGGCAGCGGCCGGCGTCACGATCAGCTTGTGCAGGCCGGCGCCCTCGTCGCTGTCCTCGCGCGCGAACGCGGCGGCGACCCCGTCGACCGTGACCGCATCCACCGCGAGACCTTCGAAGTCGAGCGAGAAGGAGGAGAGCGGATCCGCGGCGGTCGCCTCGATCGCGGTGCTCGCGACGACGGTGCCATCGGCCGCGTAGGCGAGGTCGATGTCGTAGTGCTGCACGTCGTAGCCGCCGTTGCCGGCGTCGGGCAGCAGCGAGTCGCCCGAGGTGGCCGCGCCGGCGAGGGGCTCTGCGGCGACGGCGGGTCCGGCCGCGAGCCCGAGCGCGGCGACGAGGGCCACGGAGGCGAGAAGGCGGTGGCGTCGCATGCGGGGTCCGATCCGGGGCGTCGAGGGAGGGGCGCGTCTGGGAGTGAGCGGTGAGCCTGACTCTAGGGGACTCAGGGGTGCTAGGGCGAGGGGTGGACGGCGCGGCGGAACACCCGGCGACATCACGCGACGCGCATGCGACGCTCGACGGATGACAGCCCTTCCGATGTTCCCGCTCGGTTCCGCCCTCGTGCCGCACATGCCGCTCGAGCTGCGGCTGTTCGAGCCGCGCTACCTCACGATGCTGGCCGACATGATCACGGCCGAGCGCACCCTGTTCGGCGTCGTGCTGATCGAGCGGGGTCAGGAGGTCGGCGGCGGTGAGCGCCGCTTCGACGTCGGCACGATCGCCGAGATCACCGAGGTCGGCGGCGGCGACGGATTCGTGGCGCTGAGCGCCGTCGGCGGCTCGCGCTTCGAGGTTCTCGAATGGCTCGACGACGCCCCGTACCCGCGGGCGGAGCTGCGGCTGCTGGATCCGCTCGAATGGCACGAGGAGTCGACGGCTGCGCGGGAGCGGACCGAGGCGGAGGTGCGCCGGGCGCTGGCCGTCGCGAGCGAATTCGAGCAGCAGCAGTACGCCGCGGTCGTCGAACTCTCGGACGATCCGCTCGCCGCCTGCTGGCAACTCGCGGGCATCGTGCCCTCCGGCGACCTCGATCGGCAGGCCTTCCTGCGCTGCGCGAGTCTGGACGAGCTGCTCACCGCGGTGCGGACGCGGGCGACGGAGGCGATCGAGCAGTACTCGGGCTTCGCCGACTGATCCCGCAGTCCGGGTCGGCGACGCGCCCCAACTCCGAGCCGCCGCCGAGCGCAGCCCGGGTCGCCACCGGGCGGAAACCGCTTGCCCACACCGACTCTTCGTGCGTACACTCGGGTAAACGCTTTCCGGCCACCGCGCCGCAGAACCAGGAAGGGCCACCGTGTCAGAGTCGACCACCCCCACCATCGGCATCATCATGAACGGCGTTTCGGGCCGGATGGGCTACCGCCAACACCTCGTCCGCTCGATCCTCGCCATCCGCGAGCAGGGCGGCGTGCTGCTCTCCGACGGCACGCGTGTGCAGCTCGAGCCGCTGCTCGTGGGCCGCTCGGAGGCGAAGCTCAAGGAGCTCGCCGACCGCCACGGCCTCACGCACTACACCACCGACCTCGACGCCGCGCTGGCCGACCCGAAGTGGCAGATCTACGCCGACTTCCTGGTCACCAAGGCCCGCGTTCCCGCGATCAAGAAGGCCATCGCCGCCGGCAAGGACATCTACACCGAGAAGCCCACCGCAGAGTCCTACGCCGAGGCGCTCGAACTCGCCGAGCTCGCGAAGGCCGCCGGCATCAAGAACGGCGTTGTGCACGACAAGCTCTACCTGCCTGGCCTGCAGAAGCTCAAGCGCCTGATCGACTCCGGCTACTTCGGCCGCATCCTCAGCGTCCGCGGCGAGTTCGGCTACTGGGTCTTCGAGGGCGACTGGCAGGCCGCGCAGCGCCCCAGCTGGAACTACCGCAGCGAAGACGGCGGCGGCATCATCGTCGACATGTTCCCGCACTGGAACTACGTGCTCGAGAACCTGTTCGGCCCGATCGAGGGCGTCTACGCCAAGGCGACCACGCACATCTCGACCCGGGTGGATGAGCAGGGCAACGAGTACGCGGCGACCGCGGACGACGCGGCCTACGCGATCTTCGACATCGCCGGCGGCATCACGGTGCAGCTCAACTCCTCCTGGACCGTGCGGGTGAACCGCCCGGAGCTGGTCGAGTTCCAGGTCGACGGCACCCTGGGCTCCGCGGTGGTCGGCCTGTTCGGCGCCAAGGTGCAGCCCCGAGTGGCGACGCCGAAGCCCACCTGGAACCCCGACCTCCCGGAGACGCACGTCTACGCCGAGGATTGGCAGGAGCTGCCCGTGAACGACGTGTTCGAGAACGGCTTCAAGACCCAGTGGGAGCAGTTCATCCGGCACGTGGTCGAGGGAGCGCCGCACGAGTACGACTTCTTCGCCGGCGCCCGCGGCGTCCGCCTCGCCGAGCTGGGCCTGGAGTCCTCGCGCGACGGCAAGCGGATCGACATCGCGGCGCTCGACGCGGCGGCGGATGCCGAGGCGCTCGCGGCCGTCGAGGTGGCGCAGTGACCGAGCTGACCCTGCTCGCCGCCGACGGTTCGCTCCGCGCCGTCGAGCTGAACGAGGCGCCCCGCTTCGACAAGCCGCGCTCGCCGCTGCAGTCGCGCGTCGCCTACGCCGCCGCCCACGTCGTCCCCGTTGTGCACGGCGAGAACGTGCCGGGCGCGCCGGCGCAGATCGACTGGGACGCGACTCTCGCGGTGCGGCACCACGTCTGGTCGTGGGGCCTCGGTGTCGCGGATGCGATGGACACGGCCCAGCGCAACATGGGCCTGGACTGGGCCGCGACCCAGGAGCTGATCCGGCGCAGTGCCGCCGCGGCCGCCTCCGTGCACGCCTCCGTGGTGGTCGGCATCAACACCGACCAGCTCACCGACGACCTCGTCTCGCTCGACACCGTGATCGACGCCTACGTCGAGCAGCTCGCGGTCGCCGAGGAGGCGGGAGCCGGCGTCGTGATGATGGCGAGCCGCCACCTGGCGCGCGCCGCCACCTCGGGCGCCGACTACGAGCGCGTCTACGCGGCCGTGCTGTCGCGCGCGACGAAGCCGGTCACCCTGCACTGGCTGGGCGCCGCGTTCGACGCGGTGCTCGAGGGCTACTTCGGCTCGACCGACGTGGCCACCGCCTCCGACACGGTGGTGCGGATCATCGAGGACAACCTCGCCACGGTGCGCGGCATCAAGATGTCGCTGCTGGATGCGGATGCCGAGATCGCGGTGCGCGCGCGGCTGCCGATCGGCGCCACGCTCTTCACCGGCGACGACTTCAACTACGTCGGCCTGATCGAGGGCGGCCAGGACGCGGACGGCGTAACCCGGCACTCGGATGCGCTGCTCGGCGCGTTCGCGGCCGTCGCGCCGAACGCCTCCGCGGCCATCCAGGCTCTCGACCGCGGCGACGTCGCGGAGTACCGCCGCATCCTTTCGCCCACGGAGGCGCTGGCCCGCCAGGTCTTCGCCGCCCCCACCCAGTACTACAAGACCGGCGTCGCGTTCCTGGCCTGGCTGAACGGCCACCAGAGCGCGTTCACGATGGTCGGCGGCCTGCACTCCGCGCGCTCGCTGCCGCACCTCGCCGAGATCGTGCGGCTGGCGAACGAGGCCGGGGCACTGGAGCGGCCCGAACTCGCCGCCGCCCGCTGGACTCAGCTGCTGTCGCTCAACGGCGTCGACGCGATCCGGACGGTGCTGGTATGACCGCGCTCGAGCCCGTGCGCGTGGCCACCGGCGCCGCGCATCCGAGGCTCTCGCTGAACCAGGCGACCATCAAGTACGCCACGCTCGCGGAGGCGCTCGACGTCACGGCCGCCGCGGGCTACGCGAGCATCGGCCTCTGGCGCGAGCCGGTGGCCGAGGTCGGCCTGCACGAATCGCTGCGGCTGGTCGCCGAGAGCGGGCTGCGGGTCTCGTCTCTGTGCCGCGGCGGCTTCTTCACGGTTCCCGAGGGTCCGGCGCGACGCGCGGCGATCGACGAGAACCGTCGAGCGATCGACGAGACCGCGGCCCTCGGCGCGCCCGCCCTGGTGCTGGTCGCGGGCGGCCTGCCCGAAGGCTCCCGCGACCTGATCGGCGCGCGCGCCCGGGTGCAGGATGCCCTCGGCGAGTTGGCCGATCACGCGCACGGCGCCGGGGTGCAGCTCGCGATCGAGCCGCTGCATCCGATGTACGCCTCGGATCGCGCCGTCGTGTCGACGCTGGGCCAGGCCCTCGACCTCGCCGCCCCGTTCGCGGCCGACGCCGTCGGCGTGGTGGTGGACACCTTCCACGTCTGGTGGGATCCGCAGGTGCTGCCGATGATCGCGCGCGCCGGCGCCGAGGGACGCATCGCGAGCTACCAGGTCTGCGACTGGGCGACTCCCCTGCCGGCCGACGTGCTGCTCGCGCGGCACTACGTGGGCGATGGCGTGATCGACTTCGCCGTGCTGACCGAGGCCGTGCTGGCCGCCGGCTACACCGGCGACATCGAGGTCGAGATCTTCAACGCCGACATCTGGGCCGCCCCGTACGCCGAGGTCGCCGCCCGGGTGGCCTCGTCGTTCGCCGACGTGGTCGCACCCCACCTCTAATCTTCGCGGCGCCTCGGGGCTGGAGGGTCCCCGGGCGCCGCGAAACCCCCGAAGGGTTGTCACTTTGTCGGTCACTCACCGACGAACTGACAACCCTTCTAAGAGGTCAGCGGGCGAGGGCGACGCTGACCAGCAGCGCCTGGTGCACCGCGGGCTCGCTCAGCGCGTAGTAGGTGTCGGAGCCGTCGATCCACGCCTCCGGGCTGTCGGCGCGGAAGCGCACCGACTCCGCGGGAACGCGACGGCCGTCGGCCTTGCGGACCGCGTTGACGCGGATCGCCCGGATCGGGTCCAGCGTCGGATCCGCCGCGACCCGCTCGCGCAGCGTGCGCATCCGTTCGACGTCGATGCCGATGTCGCGGCCCACGGCGAGCGCCGCCACCACGGCGCCGTCGCAGTGCGCGATGCTCACGCGCAACGCGGCCGCCTCGCCGAGCAGCACCGGCTTGCCGTGCGGGCCGGAGCAGTCCGCGCAGCGCGCCTCCACCTCGATGTCGAGCGGATCCGCGCCCAGCGTCTCGGCCGCCAGCTCGCGCACCAGCACGCGGCCGAGCAGGAAGGAGTCGCGCACCTCACGCCGGGGCGTCGCCTCGTAGCGCAGGCGCTCGGCGAGGGTGAGCAGTCGCAGCATCCGGTGCCGCGCGGAGTCGAGCACCTCGGGGCGGGCCCAGCGGAGCTGGACGTCGCCGGTGGCCAGGGTCGGGAGTCCGGTCATGTGCCGCACGCTACGCCGCGTTCGCGACGGCACGGTGGCCGGATGGTGAACGCTCACTCGCCGACGAAGGCGATGCCCAACTGCGCCCGCGCCGCGTCGATCGTGGCGAGCGTCTGCACCGAAGCGTCGAGGGTGCGGAACGGGTGCTCGGTGCGGCCCGCCCCGATCGCGCGCGCCACCGCCTCCGCCTCGTGCCAGAGCTCGGCGTGGCGGATGTTGGGCTCGCGCCACTGCCACGGCTCGCGGCCGTCGGTGAACCGCACGATGAAGTCGCCGGGCTCGTAGGCGTAGCGGGGCAGGGTGATCGTCGCGTCGCGTCCACCGATCACGGCGAACTGCGGCGTCGTCGCGAGGATGGTCGTGTTCAGCGACGACTGCGCACCGCCCGCGTGTTCGTTCGCGAAGGTCACCTGCGCGTGCACCTCGCCGGGTCCGGAACCGAATCCCGGGTGGTGCGAGCCGACCGCGAGGGTCTTCACCGGGCTGCCCAGGGCCCAGTTCGCCAGGGCGACCGGGTAGGTGCCGAGGTCGAGCAACGGCCCGCCGGCCAGAGCCGCGCGCAGAATCCGGTGGCTGTCGTCGAAGTACTCGCCGTGCTCCGCGATCACCGTGGTGATCTCACCGAGCACGCCCTCCTCCACCAGGCGACGGATCACCGCGAACTTGGGCAGGAAGAACGTCCAGATCGCCTCCATCGCGAAGACACCCTGCGCGCGAGCCGCCTCGCGGATCCGACTCGCCTGCTCCGCGTTCAGCGCCAACGGCTTCTCCACCAGCACGTGCTTGCCGGCGGCGATCGCCAGCAATGCGGCGTCGAGGTGGTTCGGATGCGGTGTGGCGATGTAGACGACGTCGACCTGCGGGTCCGCGACCAGCGCCTCGGCCGAGGAGTGCGGCGTCGGCGTGAACGCGGTGTCGGCGGCGATGCGATCGGCGAAGGCGATCGCGCGGCCCGCATCCCGCGAGCAGACCGCCGTGACACGCTGCTGCGTCTTCGCGGCGAGGCCGGCGACGAAGTGCTGCGCGATCCATCCCGGGCCGAGAACGCCCCAGCGCAGCGACGGAGCCGGGTCGAGGGCGGGCGGGATCATCAGCGCGTCGTTCATCCCGACATTCTGGCGCAATTTGTCCGCATGTCCTAACAAAATGACACTTCGGACGCGGTGGTCGTCTCCTCGACCCGTCGAAGAATCGGCGACCCGCTCGAACGCGACCGCGCAAGGCCCTGACGCCGGACCGGCTCCTGAATAGGCTCGAAGCACTCGAGATGGGAGCGGATCCATGACCGCAGTAGCCGAGAAGAAGCCCGAGCTCAAGCGCGTCCTCGGCCCGAAGCTGCTGCTGCTCTTCGTGGTCGGCGACATCCTCGGCACCGGGATCTACGCGCTGACCGGCCAGGTCGCGGCCGAGGTCGGCGGGGCGGCCTGGCTGCCGTTCCTGATCGCGTTCGTCGTCGCGACCATCACCGCCTGCTCCTATCTGGAGTTGGTGACCAAGTATCCGCAGGCCGCGGGCGCCGCGCTGTACGCGCACAAGGCCTTCGGCATCCACTTCGTCACCTTCCTGGTCTGCTTCACGGTGATGGCCTCCGGCATCACCTCCGCCTCCGCCGCGTCCGGCGCCTTCGCCAGCAACTTCGCGATCGGATTCGGGCTCGGCGACGGCTCGGGCACCCGGCTCACGATCGCGCTGATCTTCATGGCGTGCATCGCGCTGATCAACCTCCGCGGCGTCGCGGAGAGCGTCGGCCTGAATGTGGTGCTGACGCTGATCGAGCTGTCGGGGCTGCTGCTGGTGATCTTCGTCAGCTTCTTCGCCGTCTTCGGCGGCCAGGCGGACTTCTCCCGCGTCGTCGCCTTCGAGACGCCGGAGGACAAGAGCCTCCTGCTCGCGGTCAGTACGGCGACCTCGCTCGCGTTCTTCGCGATGGTCGGCTTCGAGGACTCGGTCAACATGGCGGAGGAGACGAAGGATCCGAGTCGGATCTTCCCGAAGGTGATGCTGAGCGGCCTGGGCATCACCGCGGTGGTCTACATCCTGGTGTCGACCCTCGCCGTCGCCGTCGTACCGGTCGGCGAGCTGGCCGGCAACGACACGCCGCTGGTCACGGTGGTCGAGACGGCCGCCCCCGACTTCCCGATCTCGACCCTGCTGCCGTTCATCTCTCTCTTCGCCGTCGCGAACAGCGCCCTGATCAACATGATGATGGCCAGCCGCCTGCTCTACGGCATGAGCAACCAGGGAGTACTGCCGCCGTTCCTGGGCAATGTCCTGAAGGGTCGCCGGACGCCGTGGGCCGCGATCCTGTTCACCACCGTGATCGCGCTCGCGTTGACGGCGTACGTCTCGCGCGACCCGTCGGATCCGATCGCCGTGCTGCTGGGCGGCACCACGTCGCTGCTGCTGCTCGCGGTATTCGCCGTGGTGAACGTCGCGGTGCTCGTGCTGCGGCGCCAACCGGTCGAGCACCAGCACTTCCGCACCCCCACGGCACTGCCGATCATCGGTGCGGTGGCGTGCGTGTACCTCGTGCTGCCCTGGACCTCCGGGCGCGCCATCGAGCAATACGAGATCGCGCTCGTGCTGCTCGCCGTCGGCATCGCGCTCTGGCTGGTGACCTTCATCGACCGCCGCGTGCGCGGCTACGGAGTCTCGGAGGAGGCGCCGCCGGCGGAGTGACGGCACGAACGGCGGTCAGGAACACCTCGAAGGCGCCATCGCGCGAACGATCGAGCCTCAGCCGCCGTTCGTGCAGCGCCCGCGCCGGGCGGCGCCTACGGAGAACCCCCGCCTAGGCCTCGCAGTGCCGTCGCAACGAGGGCATCCGCGTACTCCGGCGTCAGCGGGCCCGTACGCAGCAGCCAGCGTTGAGCCAGTGGCGCGAAGATCGCGTCGACGGCGACGTCGAGGTCGAGCCCCGCGGGCAGCTGACCCGCCAGTTGCGCCGAGCGCAGACGCTCACGCCCCCGCTCGCGGGTCGGCTCTTCCAACCTCTCCCGGTAGTCGTCGGCGAGGCGCTCATCCGCCAGCACGGCGATCGTGAGCGCCCGCAGCGGCACCTCAAAGACCGGATCGGTGAACTCGGCGACCGTCGCCCGTAGCACGGCGCGCAGATCAGCCTCGAGGTCGCCGGTGTCGGGTAGTCCGGTCGGCTCACTCCGGGCGAGGATCGACTCGAACAGCACGGCGCCCTTCGACGGCCACCAGCGGTAGATGGTCTGCTTGCCGACACCCGCCCGCGCCGCGATCGCCTCGATCGAGAGCCGCGCGTAACCGAGTTCGCCGACCAGCACGAACGCTGCGTCGAGGATGGCGGCGCGGGCGGTGGGACTTCGACGTTCGACCATGCCAACAGCCTAGACGAGACGCACCGTCTTGACAGCGGTAGTAGATGCGCGCAGGCTGGAGGCGAGACGTACCGTCTCGCTTCACGAAGGGAGATCCGCATGAGCAGGGTCTGGTTGATCACCGGAGCACGCACCGGCCTCGGCCGTGCCTTCGCCGAGATCGCGCTGGAGCACGGCGATCGCGTCGTCTCCGCGTCGCGCTCGACCGAGCCGCTCGCCTCCGAAACCGAGCTGCGCCTCCCCCTCGACGTCACCGACCGCGGCGCCGTCTTCGCCGCCTTCGACCGCGCCGTCGAGCACTTCGCTCGGGTGGATGTGGTCGTCAACGCGGCCGGGACGCTCTCGCTCGGCATGGTCGAGGAGTTCACCGAGGCCGAGGCCCGTGCGCAGCTGGAGACCAACCTCTTCGGCGCCCTCTGGGTCAGCCAGGCCGCGATGCGTACGTTCCGCGCCCAGCGTGCAGGCCGCCTCCTGCAGATCTCCAGCCTCGGCGGCGCGATGTCGGCGCCGATGAGCGGGCTGTACAGCGCGAGCAAGTTCGGCCTCGAGGGCTTCAGCGAGGCGCTGCGCGGCGAGGCCGCAGCCTTCGGAGCCTCGGTCACGATCGTCGAGCCCGGCGGCTTCGACACTCCGCTGTACACCGCGATGTCCACCACGACTCCGATCGACGCGTACGCCGAGCTGCGCGGCGAGATCGAGCGGATGCAGGCGGGCGGCGTCGACAGCGCCCCGCGCCTCGCGGCCGAAGCGGTGTGGCGGCTGTCCGAGTCCGCCGATCCGCCCGCGCGCCTCATCCTCGGCGGCTCCGCGTACGACTGGATCACGGACGCCGCGCGGGCGCGCCTGGCCGACTGGGCGCTCTGGCAGGCGACGTCCCGCTCAGCGGGCGCCTGACTCCCCTCCCGCGAGATGCCTCTTGGGTACGCGACACGCCGAGCGAGGCGTGCAGAAGAGGCATCTCGCAGGGAGGGGCCGGACGCGTCAGGCCTCCGAGCCCACCGCCACCGGCAGCTCGGGGTGGTTCGACCACTGCGACCACGAGCCCGGGTACAGCGCCGGCTCGTAGCCCGCCAGCGTCAGCGCCACCGCATCCGCCGCCGCCGTCACACCGGAGCCGCAGTACACGCCGACCGGAGCGTCCGCGCGCACGCCGATCGCCTCGAAGCGCGCGCGCAGTTCGTCCGTGCCGAGGAATCGGCCGTTCGCGTCGACGTTCTCGGTCGCCGGGGCGTTCAACGCTCCGGGGATGTGACCGGCACGCGGATCGATCGGCTCGGTCTCGCCGCGATAGCGCTCCCCCGCCCGCGCGTCCAGCAGCACACCCGTGGCCGGCAGCGCGCCGGCCTCCTCGATGCTCAGGGTCGGCAGCGCGCCGTAGTTCAGCGTGACGTCGCCGGGCTCGACCGTGGTCTCGCCGCCGACGAGCTCGCGCCCGGAGCCGGTCCATGCGCGCAGCGAGCCGTCCAGCAGGCGCACATCCGCGACGCCCGCGTAGCGCAGCAGCCACCAGGCGCGGGCCGACGAGAGGTTCTTCAGGTCGTCGTAGACGACGACCGCGTCGCCGTCGCTCAGACCCCAGCTGCGGGCGGCCACCTGCAGCGCCTCGACGGGCGGCAGCGGGTGCCGGCCGTCACCGGGCTCGCCGTGCTGAGCGAGCTCGTGATCGAGGTCGACGTAGACCGCTCCGGGGATGTGCCCCTCCAGGTACGCGGGCCGGCCGTCCGGGCGGTCCAGCCGCCAGCGCACGTCGAGCACCACGGGCGGGGTGTCGGAGGCGAGCGCCGCGGCGAGTTCGTCGGCGGTCACGAGAACGGAGGAGCGGGTCATGGAGCAACCTTTCGAAAAGTGATCAGGCGGTGAGCTTGTGCACCGCTCGGCGAGCGGTGAAGAACGGTTCCAGGGCGGCGAGCGCCGTCTCCTCGACCTCGGCCGCGACGCCGCGCCGCGAGACGAGGCGGACGTTGATCGAGCCGAGCGCCGGCAGGTCGCGCCGGATCACCAGGCCGTCGGGCACGCGCGTGTGCGCGGTCGGCAGCACGGCGACGCCGAGCCCGGCCCTGGCCGCCGCGGTCACACCCTCCAGGCTGGTGGACTCCGCGACGACCCGTACCGCGTGCCCGTAGGCACCGAGTTGCTGCAAGGCGCGCTGACGCATCCCGCACGGCTCGACGTAGGCCACGAGCGGCAGCGGCGCATCCTCGGGCAGTGCGAACGCGGGCGCCGAGTACCAGTCCAGCGGCAGTGTGCCGACCTGGCGACCGGGCAGGTCGCCGCCGACGCCGAGGATCACCGCGACATCCACCACTCCGCGCAGCACCGCATCGCTCAGCTGCGTGGAGCGGTCGATCATGAACTGCACCGGTCGCCCGGGAAAAGCCGCATGAACCGTGCTCAGCAGTTCGGGCAGGATCTGGTCGGCCGCCGGTTCGGTCGAGCCGACGACGATCGGGTTCTCGTTGACCGCGTCCAGTGCCTCCAGCGCCTCGTCGTGCACCCGGAGGATCCGGCGCGCCTGCACCAGCAGGCGCTCGCCGCGCTGGGTGAATTGCGCCTGCCGCCCCGCCTTCTCCACCAGGGTCTGCTGCAGCTTGCGCTCCAGCGAGCGCACGTGCTGAGAGACCGTCGGCTGCGAGAGGTGCAGCGCCGAGGCGGCACGACCGAAACCGCCGCAGTCCGCGATGGCCACGAAGGTGCGCAGCTGCACGATATCGAGTGTTTCGGCCATGGACAACGACGCTAGCCCGCGGTTCGGACGGCGACCAGCGCAGCCGAAACACTCCGACACATGTCGCCCGGTTGGGGGCGCGCCCGCCGCGAATCCGCCGACATTCGGCTGTGTCGGAGGCACAGGTTAGTCTGTCCGGGTTGATAACACGCCCAGTCGCGTCTTATCGGTTACTTAAGGAGCAACTCAGTGGCGTCGGAGAATCGAACCGTCGGCAGCGTCGTGAAGGCGCTGTTCGGCTTCCTCGGTATGAGCGTGGTGGCCGGCGTGCTCGTCACCGCCACCGTGACGCCGGGCGTCGCCGTGGCGGGTGTCGCAGCGAACCAGACCATCGGCATCTTCGACGGGCTGCCCGAGTACCTCGAACTCGACAAGCTCTCCGAGAAGAGCAACATCTACGCGACACGCGACGACGGCTCGACCCAGCTGCTCGCCTCCTTCTACGTCGAGAACCGCGTCGAGGTGCCGTTCGATCAGATCTCGCAGTTCGCGAAGGATGCGGCGATCGCCGGCGAGGACCCGCGCTTCTACGAGCACGGCGGCGTCGACCTGCAGGGCACGATCCGCGCAGTCGCGGAGACCTACGTGCTCGGCGGCGACATCCAGGGCGGTTCCTCCATCACGCAGCAGTACGTCAAGAACGTGCTCGTCGAGAAGGCCGTGCGCACCGCGAAGACGGATGAAGAGCGCGAGGCTGCGATCCTCGAAGCCACCAAGACCAAGCCCGAGCGCAAGGTCAAGGAGATGAAGCTCGCCATCGGGCTCGAGAAGAAGTACTCGAAGGACGACATCCTCCGCGGCTACCTCAATATCGCGTTCTTCGGCGGCACGGTCTACGGCATCGAGGCCGCGGCGAACTACTACTACGGTACGACGGCCGCCAACCTCTCCGTCGCCCAGGCCGCGAGCCTGGTCGCGATCGTGAACAACCCGGCGAACCTGCGCATCGATCAGCCCGAGAACGAGGTGAACGGCGCCGCCGACGGCTACGCCCGCAACCTCGAGCGGCGCAATTACATCCTCGGCAAGATGTACGACGAGAAGAAGATCACCGCCGAGCAGGTGCAGGAGGCTGCGGCGACGCCGATCCAGCCGAACATCACCGAACCGAGCACCGGCTGCGCGACGGCGGGCAACGCGGGCTACTTCTGCGACTACGTGACCAACATCTTCAAGAACAACCCGATCTTCGGCGATGACGAGGACACCCGCTGGCTGAACTTCCGCCGCGGCGGCTACGACGTGTACACCACGCTCGACCTCACCCTGCAGAACGCGGCGCAGCAGAACATCGACGCGCAGGTGCCCCGCACCGCCGCCGGATTCGATGTGGGCGCCGTCATCGTCAGCGTGCAGCCCGGCTCCGGTCGCGTGCTGTCCATGGCGCAGAACAAGACCTACACGCAGGACCCGGAGGTCGCCGCGACCGATCCCGGCGCAACCGGCATCAACTACAACACCGACGGCGACTACGGCGGATCCGCGGGCTTCCAGCCCGGATCCACCTACAAGATCTTCACTCTGGTCGAGTGGCTGAAGGAGGGGCACAGCCTCAACGAGACGGTCAACGCGACCGTGCGCTCGAACTGGGGCAGCTTCCGCGACAGCTGCCAGCCCGACGGCACCTGGTACGACCCGACCTGGTCGCCGAAGAACGACGAGGGCGGCAACGGCGGATTCTGGACCGCGGCCTTCAACACCAAGAACTCGGAGAACACCGGCTTCGTGGCGATGGCGAAGCTCCTCGACCTGTGCGCGATCAAGGGCACGGCCGAGTCGATGGGCGTGCACCGCGCCAACGGCGAACCGCTCGGTGAGAACGGCTCCGCCGTGCTCGGCACCGAAGAAGTCGCACCGCTGTCGATGGCGACCGCGTTCGCCAGCATCGCCGCGGGCGGCGTCGTCTGCGACCCGATCGCGATCGACAAGATCGTGGACGCGACCGGCACCGAGCAGCCCGTGCCCGGCGCGAACTGTCGCCAGGCGATCGACCCCAACGTCGCCGCCACCGCCGTCGTCGCGCTCGAGGGCACCTTCAACGGCGGCACGACCGTCGCCTCGGACACCGATGACGGGATCCCCCTCATCGGCAAGACCGGCACCACCGACGACGCCATCGCCACCTGGATGAGCGGGGCGAGCACGAAGGTCGCGACCGTCGCCGGCGTCGTCAACGTGACCGGCTTCACCAACCAGCGCCGGTACTCCTTCGATTCCGGCCAGGCCGCGACCGCACGCCATCGGATGTGGCGTCCGTACATGATCACCGCGAACGCGAAGTACGGCGGCGACGCCTTCCCGGAGGCGGACGACTCGCTGCAGGAGGTTCCGTCGGCGAACGTCCCCGCCGTCGCCGGACTCTCCTACGACGAGGCCGCGGCGAAGATCGAGGCCGCCGGATTCACGCCGATAGACGGCGGTCAGGAGACGAGCACGGCGCCGGCCGGCCAGGTCACCCGCACCGACCCGACCGGATCGGCACCGCGCAACAGCGCCGTCACGATCTTCACCAGTAACGGCCAAGGCAAGACCGTGCCGAACATCGTGGGGCTGACGACGGAGGCGGCGAAGTCCGCGCTCGCCGCAGCCGGCATCGGCAGCGTGACCGTGCAGTGCACCGTGGAGAAGAACGCTCCGGACGGCGGCAAGGTCACCGCGCAGGATCCGGCCGCCGGCACCGCCGTCACCGACGGCATGAAGGTCACCGCCGCGCTGCAGCAGAAGAAGTGCTGACGAGCTGAAACGGGCCCCTCCTCCGGAGGGACCCGTTTCGCGTGTCCGGCGGCGTCTACTGCCCTCGGCCGCGGATCGCTCCCACGATCGCGGCAGTCGCGTAGTGGATGATCAGCCCGACGATGCCGAGACCGATCAGCATCTCGCTGAAGCCGGCGAGCGGGCGGTCCGGATCCGAGATCGTGCCCGGGGTGACGATGTCGAGCACGAAGAGCGCGAAGGCGCCGGCGAAGCAGAGCAGAGCGATCACGAAGAGGGCGCGGATGCTGCGGCCGATCGGGTCGTAGTAGCGCGGGTTGCTCATCGGACTCCCGTTCGTTTTCTCCGGTCTATCGGGCCGGTCGCGACGCGTCAAGCATCCGCATCGAGTTGCGCGAAGCCACGCTCGAGTGCAGAGCGGAGGAACTCCGTCGGCCAGGGCAGGCCGTGACCCTCCAGCGCGGCCTCGATGGCGTCGCCGGCACCGTAGGCCGATCGGATGTGTGCTGCGACGGTGCGCAGCGCCTCCGCCTGCCGAAGCACGAAGCTCCGATCGACCGCAGCACCGTGGCCGGGGACCACGACGTCACCGGCACGGATGCGCGCGCCCAGGCCGGCCAGCACGTCGGGCCAGTCCAGCGGGAAGCTCCCGGAGCCGAACATCGGCGGCCCCGACTCCTCGATCACGTCGCCGAGGAACCAGACCCGCGCATCCGGCACGAGCACCGCGAGGTCGGTATCGGTGTGGCCCGGCGGGAGCGGGATCAGCCGGATCTCACGCCCGGCGGGCGCGATGGTCACCTCCGTGTCAACGAGCTCCGTCGGTGGAATGAGCTCGACGTCGGCCCAGTCCTTGTCGGGTTCGAGGCCGGGATCCGCCTGCACCCGCGCGAGACGCGGCGCCTCGTAGACGCCGTAGTGGGCGGCCGTAAGCGCGTGCCCGAAGATCGGCAGGCCGACGAAAGCTGCGTTGCCGAAGGTGTGATCGTAGTGAGCGTGCGTGTTGATCACGGCGCGCACGGGTTCGTCGAAGTCGCGGGCGACGTCGGCGAGGATCTCGCGCCCCTCGCGCGGGTTGTTGCGGGTATCAACGACCACAACGCCTTGCGGCCCGAGGATCACGCCGACGGACACGTCGACCGGCTCGTACCGGCGGTGATAGACGCCTCGCGCGACCTCGATCCAACCCATACGCCCATCCTCCACGGGTCGTCGTCGAGCGGCTATGATCCTGAGGTGTTCTCGCCGCTGCGCCTCGTGCCACTAGCCCTCGCCGCCGTACTGCTGACCGGGTGTGCGGCCGCCGCGCCGAGTGCGGACTCTTCAGCGCGTCCGACTCCGACGATCACCACGGCTGCGGCACCGCTGGACACCCGGATCGTCTCGGTTCGCTCGGCCGCCGAGCCCGTGCTGGCGGATGCCCGTGCCGTGCTCGCCCTCAGCGCCGGCGTGGTCGACGAGGATCGCCGCGCCGTCTTGTCCGCTGCGATCACCGATCTGGAGTCGGCACACCTCGGCACGTCCGTGCCGGCGCTCGAAGCCGCCACAACGGCGGCAACCGCGGGCATCCGCGTCGTCGCAGGACGCATCGTCGAACTCGGCCAGGCCGCGCTCGACGAGTCCGGCTCCGCCGACGACGGCGCCAGAACCGCCGTCTCCGACGCACTCACCGCACTGCGCACCGTTCTCGACGCGCGAACGGCTGCCGAGCCGAGTGCGAGTGCCGTGGTCACAGCATCCGCGGCGGTACGGTCGTCTCAACAGGCGAACCTCGCTGCAGCGGAGGCCGCGCGGCAGTCGGCCGCCGAGCTGGAGGCCGAAGACCTCGCGGCCGAGGAGGAAGCCGACGAGTCCGACTGTTGCACTCCCGACACGGTGATCACCTTAACGCCGACGCCTCTGGTCCTTCCGGATTTCGAGCTACTACCACCGCCGCCGACGCTGCAGGAGCCGATCGTCGTCCCGTCCCCCTAGCACCGACACGAACGGCGGCTGAGCCGAGTCCGTGAGCAGTATCCCGCCCGCGAACCCGGCTCAGCCGCCGTTACCGCAGCGCTTACGCGGCGAGCGCCGCCTCGTGTGCCGAGACGACGACGAGTTCGCCGCCGACGGCGTCCACTCGGACCGCTCCGCCGTCGATCACCGCGCCGCTGACGAACAGGTCGGCGATCCGGTCGTCGATCTCGCGCTGCACCAGGCGACGCAGCGGACGAGCGCCGTACTGCGGCTCGTAGCCGTGCTCGGCCAGCCAGTCGATGGCCGACTCGGTGATCTCGAGCCTGACCTCGCGGTGAGCGAGGCGGGCGCGGGTGGCCTGCAGCACGATCGAGACGATCTCGCGCAGCTGCGCCTTGCCGAGCTTGCGGAACAGCACGATCTCGTCGATCCGGTTCAGGAACTCCGGCCGCATCGCCTGCCGCAGGGTGCCCATCACCCGGTCGCGCAGATCCTTCTCGGAGGAGAAGCCCTCCGCGCCCTCGTCCGACTGCCCGACGAAGCCGAGCGCGCCGGAGCGCGAGGCCAGGAACTCCGAACCGAGGTTCGAGGTCATGATGATCACCGTGTTGCGGAAGTCGACCGTCCGCCCCTGACCGTCGGTGAGGCGTCCGTCGTCCAGCACCTGCAGCAGCAGGTTGAACACATCCGGGTGCGCCTTCTCGATCTCATCGAACAGCACCACCGAGTAGGGGTTGCGGCGCACACGCTCGGTGAGCTGCCCGGCCTCGTCGTAGCCGACGTATCCGGGAGGGGCGCCGACCAGCCGCGAGACGGTGTGCCGCTCGCCGAACTCGCTCATGTCGAAGCGGATCACGGCGTTCTCATCCGCGAACAGCGACCCGCTCAACGCGCGTGCCAGCTCGGTCTTGCCAACACCGGTCGGGCCGAGGAAGAGGAACGAGCCGACCGGACGCTTGGCGTCGCCCATGCCGGTGCGGTTACGGCGTACCGCCTTGGCGACCGCGGTCACCGCGTCGTCCTGGCCGATGACCCGCTGGTGCAGCTCGCCCTCCAGGTTGCCGAGGCGCTCGCGCTCCCCCTCCGTCAGCCGGTTCACGGGGATGCCCGTCGCCCGCGAGATAACGGCGGCGATCTGCGCCTCGTCGATCACGGCGGTGGCCGTCGTGTGCTTGGACGCATCGTCGAGCTTGGCCTGCACCGCGGCGATCTCGTCGCGGATGCGCGAGGCCTCCTCGTAGTGTTCGGCGCTGACGGCCGCGTTCTTGTCGGCCTCCAGAGCGGTGAGCTGCTCCAGCAGGCTCGTCGCGTCGACGCTCACGCCCAGCTTCAGCCGCAGCCGCGCGCCGGCCTGGTCGATCAGGTCGATCGCCTTGTCCGGCAGCACGCGGTCGGTGAGGTAGCGGGCCGAGAGTTCCACAGCAGCGCGGAGGGCGTCGTCCGTGTACTCCACGCGGTGATGCTCCTCGTAGGCGCTGCGCAGCCCGTGCAGGATGCGCACGGCGTCCTCGCTCGACGGCTCGCCGACGCGGACCGGCTGGAACCGGCGCTCCAACGCGGCATCCTTCTCGATCCGGCGGTACTCGCTCAGCGTGGTCGCACCGACCAGGTGCAGCTCGCCGCGGGCGAGTCGGGGCTTGAGGATGTTGCCCGCATCCATGCCACCCTCACCGGAGCCGCCGGCACCGACGACGGTGTGGATCTCGTCGACGAAGACGATCAGCTCGCCCCGGTGCGCCGCGATCTCGTCCATCGTCTTGGTCAGCCGCTCCTCGAAGTCGCCGCGGTAACGGGTGCCCGAGAGCATCGCCGGCAGGTCGAGCGCGATCACGCGCTTGCCGCGCAGCTGCTCCGGAACCTCGTCCGCGACGATCGCGCGGGCGAGGCCCTCGACGATCGCGGTCTTGCCGACGCCGGCCTCGCCGACGAGCACGGGGTTGTTCTTGGTGCGGCGGCTCAGGATCTCGATGGTCTGCTCGATCTCCTCGGCGCGGCCGATCACCGGGTCGAGTTCGTTGTCGCGAGCGCGCTGGGTGAGGTCGGTGCCGAACTGGTCGAGCATCGGGGTGGTCGACTCCTGCTGCTGCGCGGGGGCGTTCTCGGGGGTGACGGTCTCGCGCACGCCCTGCGTCAGCGCCTCGGCGGTCACGCCGGCGCGGGCGAGCACCTGGCCGGCGGGAGCGTCCTGCGCGAGCACGAGAGCGAAGAACAGGTGCTCGGGGTCGATGTAGGTCGATCCGCTCGACTTGGCGACCTGGTACGCGTGGAACAGCGCGCGCTGAGCGCTGTTGGTGATGGTCGCGGCGCTGCTGGTGGCCCCGCCAGCCTGCGGCAGGCGCGCTTCCGTGGCGGTGGCGATGTTCGCCGGGTCGACGCCGAGGCGGCCGATGGCGGCCTTCACGGTGTCGTCGTCGATGATCACGCGCAAGATGTGCAGCGCGTCGAGCTCGATCTGGCCGCGCTCCAGCGCGAAGCGCCCCGCCTGCTGCAGGATGCTCTGGGTGCGCGCGGTCAGGAAGCGGCTGAGGTCGATCGACCGGGCCGCCCGGTTGCGCTCGCCGTCGAGGTAGCGGGCGAGGAACTCGTCGAACGAGCTCGCGCCGTTGTCGCCGGTCTGGTCGAAGTCGCTGTGATCAAAACTATCGGGCACCGATTCCTCCTTGGTGATGAAACTTGAGTCGGTTGCACTCAAGTCAACGCGAGGGTGCGCCGGGTATTCCCGCCTCACCAAAACTTCAGTCGAGTCGACTCAGGTTCTGCGTGCGGGCACGCGATCCGTACCCTGAGCCCCATGGACTTCGAGTTCACCGGCCCGATCTGGTTCTGGCGGGGCCCCGCCCCCTGGCACTTCGTCACGGTGCCGCCCGAGGAGTGCGCCGCGATCGACGAGGTCGCCGTGCGGGTCAGTTACGGCTGGGGCATGATCCCGGTCACCGTCCGGCTGGGTGGGAGTAGCTTCGCCACGTCGCTGTGGCCGAAGGATGGCGCGTACATCGTGCCGATCAAGACCGCCGTGCGGCGCTCGGAAGGCGTCGAGGTGGACGACATGGTGACGGTGCGCGTGTCGGTCGCGCTCCGCTGACCGAGCCTGGCTCATCCGCTGATTGAGCCGCCCTCCCGGTGATTGAGCCTGCCGAAATCACCCCGGTGATTGAGCCTGCCGAAATCGCCCCCGCCTTGCCACCCGCGCCCCACCAGTGGCATCGTGCCCCTATGGCTATCGAGGTGCGCCCCGCCACGGTCTTCGCCGATGTCGCCACGATGGTCGGGCCGAAGAAACCGGATGCGAACGTCTGCTGGTGCCTGAGCTACCGGCTCACCACCTCGGCCGAGAACCGCGAACTGAGCGGCAAGGCCCGCGGAGCCAAGGTCCGCTCGCTCGTTCGCCAGGATCCGCCGCCCGGCGTGCTCGCCTACGATGGCGACGACGTGGTCGGCTGGGCCGGCGTACATCCGCGCGCCGACACCAGCTTCGCCAAGAACCGCAAGATCCCGCACGTCGACGACGCCGACGTCTGGTCGGTCTGGTGCATCCGCGTGCGTCCAGGCCACCGCGGCTCCGGCATTTCGCACGCCCTGCTCGCCGGGGCGGTCGACTTCGCGCGCTCGAACGGAGCGCCCGTGATCGAGGGCTATCCCGTCGACAACGGGGGCAAGAAGGTCGACCTCACGATGGCCTACGTCGGCACGCGCACGCTCTTCGAAAAGGCCGGATTCACGAAAGCGGCGACCACGGATTCGGTCCTGAACGGATTCCCGCGGGTCCTGATGCGCCTCGACCTGCACTGACCGTTTCAGAATCCGGCTTGCTCGGCTGTCGGTGGTGGGTCTTCGCCGAACAGCTTGTCTCGGAACCTCGGTCCGGGTGTTGCTCCGGGGACTTCCGGTGGATGGGTAGTCACTCGTCTCCCGGTGGGGCTGGTCCATTCCGCGGTCCCGTCCGGGTCCAGCCGGTAGGTCCACTGATCCCCGTGCCGCACGTGATGGTGGCTAACACACAGCGTCAGCAGGTTCCGGATCGCGGTGTGGCCGCCCTTGGCCCATTCGGTGGCGTGGTCGATTTCCGCCTTCGCGGCGGGGCGGGTGCAGCCCGCGAACCGGCAGGTCAGGTCCCGCAGCTGCACGAACACGCGCATCTCGGCGGGCGGGAACCGCTTGAGCCGCTCGACCGAGATCGGAGCGCACGTCATCGGGTCAGTGAGTACCCGGTAGAAGTCGGACCCGGTGCCCACGAGTTCCCGCGCCATGTCGGCCGGGATCGGACCGTACCCGTCCAGTTCCGCGTTCTCCTCATCCTCGCCGGCGGCGGTCAGGACGGGGACCATGATGCGTACCTTGGCGCGCACTCCGGGGAGGAAGGTGCGGGCGCGGTCGTCGGAGTCGGGCGTCGTGCCGGCCACGTCGCCGTCGATGAGGATGTCCCCGAACGCATCCGCCCGCAACTGCGCGAGGGAGCGGGTCTCGGTGCCGTCTTCGTCTTCCTTGCGGATGATCTTCGCGATGCTGTCCAACCGGTCGTACGCGCCCAACGCGATCGGCGCGGGGAGCAGGGCGGAGATGACACACATCCCGTCCTCCTCCGGCGTCAGCCACACCGTGCGCCGCTCCTTCGCGAGCTCATGCCGTTCCGCGAGGGGCTGATCCTGCAAAGCCTCCACCAGTCGGGCGAGCGCTTTTTTCAGCTGGTGTGGTCGCATCCCGGGCGCCATTTGCGCGGCGCGCCAGTCGTACACGTCCCGCGCCGCGAGCGGCACGCGTCGGGCGGCGTTGCAGATCAGCTGCCCGCACTCCCACAAGATCGCCGCTTCCGCGAGCAGCGCGCGCGTCTGCGGCAGCTCCTCGACAAGGAGTTGCGCGTGATCGAGTTCGCGGGCGGCGGCGTTCTCCGACACCCCCATCACCAGCGCGAACTCCGCCCGGATGGACCGCTCCGCCAGGTCAGTGATCTGATCCGCGTGCACCGAGCGGCCGATCGCGAACAGCTCCGGATGCGCGATCGCCGCGCGATGCCCGGCGTACAGTGCCTGCGCCCGCTTCAGCGCGATCGGCGACATCGAGCGGCCCAGGAATGCGGCTTCGTCGCCGTACTCTCTCACCGTCTCGCGCACCGCGTGCGGTGCTTGTTGTCGCCTCGTCTGATCCATACGAGTATTCCAGCACGGACCACCGACACTGAACGCACCCCCAACCCCATCCGCGAAAACTCGCCCCCGAATCCGCCCTGTTGAGGAGACGACCCGCAATTTACTGCAACCAAAGGGTTGCGCCGATCGCACCTAAGTGCAATCTTGGAGTTGCACTACCCAACCGAAAGGACCCACAATGGCCACCGTGACCAACCCCGAATCCGTCGTCGACGAGACCACCTTCAGCGTCCGCCGCACGATCCACATCAGCGCCCCGATCGAGAAGGTGTTCCGCGCCGTCTCGGAACCGGCCTCCATCTCGCAATGGTTCGGTCAGGCATCCTTCGATGGTCCGGAGGGCACGCTGACCTGGGAGGGACGCGACCCGATCCCGGTCCGCATCGAAGACATCGACGCCCCGCGCATGATCTCGTTCCGTTGGAACAACGACGACGCCCTCGGCACCTCCCCCACCGCCGTCGACGATGACACCTCCACCGTCTTCACGTTCACCCTCGAAGACGCCCACGGAGGCACGCAGCTGACCGTCGTCGAGACCGGTTTCGACGCGACCTCGGCCCCCCTGGCCAACCTCGAGTTCCACCGTCAGGGCTGGAACGGCGAGCTCGACAAGCTGGTCGCTCTGCTCGCCGCATGACCGACGCCCTCGTCGCCGTGTTCGCCGCCCTCGGCGACGAAACCCGGTGGAGCATCCTGCAGGCGCTCGGCGAGGGCGACGCCTCCGCGTCCGCCCTCGCCGACCGCCTGCCGGTCACTCGTCAGGCCATCGCCAAGCACCTCAGCGTGCTGCACGTGGTCGGCGTGGTCGAGCCGTTTCGCGTCGGCCGCGAGGTGCGCTATCGCGTGCTCGGCGCCTCTCTCAGCGACCTCGCCCGGCGCCTCGACACGGTCGGCAGCGCGTGGGATGCCCGCCTCGCAGCGATCAAGCGCATCGCGGAGGAATGATCTCACCCTCGGTGCTTCTATTCGAAGCGCCGAGAAAGGGAGCTTGTCGCCTCGGAAGGCCTGGCCGTAGATTCAGCCTCGCGCCACTCCAGGCGTACTCACGAGGGGGATCGCATGGCCGAGCAGAGAACGACATCGCCGTGGCGGCGCTTCTGGAATCGCGGCGGTTGGTGGCGCGCGCTTCTGCTGGTTGCGGCCTACTACCTGGTCTACCAGCTGGGTGCGTTCCTGTTCCTGCCGCTGATCCTCGATGCGGAGGAAGGTAGCGCCGGGTCCATCGTCGCCGGCTACGTGCTGCCGATCGGTCTCGCCGGCCTCCTCCTCGTGCTGTTCGGCTGGTCCGTCGGCTGGCTCGGCGAGCTGTTCGGTCCGCAGCCGATCCGCGGTCGCGGCTGGATGTGGATCGCCATCGCCGCCGTGCTCGTGTTCAACATCCTGCGCTTCGCGACGATCGACTACGGATCCGCCGGGCTCGATGTCGTCGCCACGTGGCTGCTCGCCGGGCTCTGCATCGGTTTCGCCGAGGAGACCGTCACCCGCGGCTACGTGGTGAACCTGATGCGCAAGGCGGGTCACTCCGAGATCGCGACCGCGCTCGTCTCCGCCGCCCTGTTCGCCACCCTGCACTCCGGCAACCTTCTCGGCGGCCAGAGCCTCCTGGCCACCGCGATCCAGCTGGTCTACACCTTCTTCTTCGGCATCTGCATGTACCTCGCGCTCCGACTCACCGGCCGACTGATCGTGCCGATCCTGCTGCACGCCAGCACCGATCCGAGCATCTTCCTGCAGGTCGCGCACCCGGCCGCCGGGCCGCTCACGGCCTTCGCGGGCCTCGGCAACTTCGCGGTCATCGCCGTCGGGCTGGTGCTGGTGTTCTTCATCCGCGGGCGGGTCGCACCGCGCGAGGGCGTGCTGCCGCCCGGCCCGGCGATATCCTGATGATATGACGACCACCTTTTCGAATGCGGCGCTCATCCGCCGCGCTCGGGAAGACATCGGCTATTCGCAGCGCGCGCTCGCGGAAGCCGCGGGCCTGCGGCAACCGAACCTCGCTGCGATCGAATCCGGCAGCAGAGAAGTCAGTCCCGATCTCGTTTCGCGGATCCTCTCCGCGGCCCGCCTCCGCCCCTCTATTCCGCTCGAGATCCACGCTGCTCGGATTCGCGAGCTGGCGGAGTCCTTCGGCCTGCACGACGTGCGCGTCTTCGGTTCGACCGTGCGCGGCACGGATACGGAGCGCAGCGACATCGACCTGCTCGTCCGGGCGGACGACGATGTGGACTTCCTCCGCCTCGCAGCGTTCCGGGGTGCGGCAGAGGACATCCTCGGCTTCCCGGTCGATGCCGTCATCGACGATCCGCGCAGCGCCGCGGTGCGGCTGATCCGTGAGCAGGCGGTTCCGCTGTGAACGATGACGCGACGGATGAAGGCTTCCGGAGCCGGCCGCGGGCAACCACACCCGAACCGGCGAAGCGCGAACGCCAGCTCGCCGAGCTCGCCCGCATTCGTGGCCGCCTCGCACGGGCGACTCGCGACGGCGAAGACGCGTTCGTTGCCGAGCAGTCCGACTCCCACGACATCGGCACCCTCGCGATCATCAACCTCGCCGACTTCGTCGCCCGCGAACTCCCGCCGGACATCGTCGCGCGGCTCCCGGACGACGCCGTTCAGGGGCTCCGTCGCACGCGCAACGCCGCGGCGCACAATTACGCCGAACTCGACAACGGTCGCCTCTGGTTGACGGCGAGCGTATACGCCCCAGCACTGATCGCGACGATCGAGGCCGCACTCTCGTCGGACAACAACGACCACATGTGAGAAGTGGCCCCTCCGACAGTGTCGGAAGAGCCACTTTTCACAACTGGTCGACAACCCCTAGAAGTCCCAGTCCTCATCCTCGGTGTTCACGGCCTTGCCGATCACGTACGAGGATCCCGAGCCCGAGAAGAAGTCGTGGTTCTCGTCCGCGTTCGGCGAGAGCGCCGACAGGATCGCGGGGTTCACATCCGTGACTTGCTTCGGGAACATCGGCTCGTAGCCCAGGTTCATCAGCGCCTTGTTGGCGTTATAGTGCAGGAACTTCTTGACGTCCTCGGTCAGGCCGATCTGGTCGTAGAGGTCCTGCGTGTAGACGGCCTCGTTGTCGTAGAGCTCGTAGAGTAGCGAGAACGTGTAGTCCTTGATCTCGTCGCGCTTGGCCTGGTCGACCAGCTCAAGGCCCTTCTGGAACTTGTAGCCGATGTAGTAGCCGTGCACCGCTTCGTCGCGGATGATCAGGCGGATCAGGTCGGCGGTGTTGGTGAGCTTGGCGCGGCTGGACCAGTACATCGGCAGGTAGAAGCCGGAGTAGAACAGGAAGGACTCGAGCAGGGTCGAGGCGACCTTGCGCTTGAGCGGGTCGTCGCCCTGGTAGTAGTCCATCACGATGGACGCCTTCTTCTGCAGGTTCGGGTTCTCGACCGACCAGCGGAAGGCTTCGTCGATGTCCGTGGTGTTCGACAGCGTCGAGAACACGGAGGAGTAGGACTTGGCGTGCACCGACTCCATGAACGCGATGTTCGTGTAGACGGCCTCCTCGTGCGGGGTCAGCGCATCCGGGATCAGCGAGACCGCACCGACGGTGCCCTGCACGGTGTCGAGCAGGGTGAGGCCCGTGAAAACGCGCATCGTCAGCTGCTGCTCGACCGGGGTGAGCGTGTTCCACGACTGGATGTCGTTGCTCAGCGGCACCTTCTCGGGCAGCCAGAAGTTGCTCGTGAGGCGGTTCCAGACCTCGACGTCCTTCTCGTCCTGGATGCGGTTCCAGTTGATGGCTTGGACGTGGCTGACGAGCTTGAGCTTCTCGGGGGGAGTCATGATCCTGATTTCCAGTCGTGCGCGAGGAGGGAGAGAGGGGCGGGTTGTCACTCCGCGTCCCGAATCACGAAGATCCGGACGCGAAGCGACAACCCGGGCTACTGACGGTTACAGCATGCAGCTGACGCACTGGTCGAGCTCGGTGCCCTCCAGCGCCATCTGGCGGATGCGGATGTAGTAGATGGTCTTGATGCCCTTGCGCCAGGCGTAGATCTGGGCCCGGTTCACGTCGCGCGTGGTGGCGGTGTCCTTGAAGAACAGGGTCAGCGACAGACCCTGGTCGACGTGCTGCGTCGCCGCGGCGTAGGTGTCGATGATCTTCTCGTAGCCGATCTCGTACGCGTCCTGGTAGTACTCCAGGTTGTCGTTCGTCATGAACGGCGCCGGGTAATAGACGCGGCCGAGCTTGCCTTCCTTGCGGATCTCGATCTTCGAGGCGATCGGGTGGATCGACGAGGTCGAGTTGTTGATGTACGAGATCGAACCGGTCGGCGGCACGGCCTGCAGGTTCTGGTTGTAGATGCCGTGCTCCATAACGGAGGCCTTGAGCTCGGCCCAGTCGGCCTGCGTCGGGATGTGGATGCCCGCATCCGCGAACAGGGCGGCGACGCGATCGGTCGCCGGCACCCACGCCTGGTCGGTGTACTTGTCGAAGAACTCGCCCGAGGCGTACTTCGAGTCGGCGAAGCCCTCGAAGGTCTGCGTGCGCTCGATCGAGATCCGGTTCGAGGCGCGCAGCGCGTGGAACAGCACCGAGTAGAAGTAGATGTTCGTGAAGTCGATGCCCTCCTCGGATCCGTAGTGGATCCGCTCGCGGGCGAGGTAGCCGTGCAGGTTCATCTGGCCGAGGCCGATGGCGTGCGACTTGTCGTTGCCGTCCTCGATCGAGCGCACCGAGGTGATGTGCGACTGGTCGGACACCGAGGTGAGGCCGCGGATCGCGGTCTCGATGGTGAGGCCGAAGTCCGACGAGTCCATGGTCAGTGCGATGTTCAGCGAGCCCAGGTTGCAGGAGATGTCCTTGCCGATCTGCGCGTACGAGAGGTCCTCGTTGTACGTGGTCGGGGTGTTCACCTGCAGGATCTCGGAGCACAGGTTCGACATGTTGATCCGGCCCTTGATCGGGTTGGCCGCGTTCACCGTGTCCTCGAACACGATGTACGGGTAGCCCGACTCGAACTGGATCTCGGCGATGGTCTGGAAGAACTCGCGCGCCGAGATCTTGGTCTTCTTGATGCGCGGGTCATCGACCATGTCGCGGTACTTCTCCGAGATGGAGATGTCGCCGAAGGGCACGCCGTAGACGCGCTCGACGTCGTACGGCGAGAAGAGGTACATGTCCTCGTTGTTCTTCGCCAGCTCGAACGTGATGTCGGGAACGACGACGCCGAGGGAGAGCGTCTTGATGCGGATCTTCTCGTCGGCGTTCTCACGCTTGGTGTCGAGGAATCGCATGATGTCGGGGTGGTGCGCCGAGAGGTACACCGCGCCGGCACCCTGACGGGCTCCGAGCTGGTTCGCGTAGCTGAAGGAGTCTTCCAGCAGCTTCATCACGGGGATGATGCCGGAGGACTGGTTCTCGATCTGCTTGATCGGGGCGCCGGACTCGCGGATGTTCGAGAGCGATAGCGCCACGCCGCCGCCGCGCTTGGAGAGCTGCAGGGCGGAGTTGATGCCGCGGGCGATCGACTCCATGTTGTCCTCGATGCGCAGGAGGAAGCAGGAGACCAGCTCGCCGCGCTGCGCCTTACCGGTGTTGAGGAAGGTCGGGGTGGCGGGCTGGAAGCGGCCGGCGATGATCTCCTCGACGAGGTTCACCGCGAGCTTCTGGTCGCCCTGCGCCAGTCCGAGAGCGGTCATCACGACGCGGTCCTCGAAGCGCTCGAGGTAACGCTTGCCATCGAAGGTCTTCAGCGTGTAGCTCGTGTAGTACTTGAAGGCACCGAGGAAGGTCGCGAAGCGGAACTTGCGCGAGTACGCCAGGTCGTTGAGCTTCGTGATGAACTCGAACGGGTACTGGTCGAGCACGGCCTGCTCGTAGTACTCCTTCTCGACCAGGTAGTCGAGGCGCTCCTTCAGGGAGTGGAAGAAGACGGTGTTCTGGTTGACGTGCTGCAGGAAGTACTCCCGCGCCGCCTCGCGGTCCTTATCGAACTGGATCTCGCCGTTCGGGCCGTAGAGGTTGAGCATCGCGTTGAGCGAGTGGTAGTCCATCTGGACCGCATCCTGACGCGGGGCGTCGATCACTGCTGCTTCCAAAACGTTTCCAATCCTTGAGAGACGGCGTCGACGTCGTCCGGCGTACCGAAGACTTCGAATCGATAGAGGTGGGGCACCGTGCACTTGCGGGCGATGATGTCCCCGGCGAGGCAGAACGCCTCGCCGAAGTTCGTGTTGCCGGCGCCGATGACGCCGCGGATGAGGGCTCGGTTCTCCGGAACGTTCAGGAACCGGATGACCTGCTTGGGCACCGCTCCCCCGTGGATCCCGCCGCCGTAGGTGGGCAGCACAAGAACATAGGGCTCGGTGACGCGGAGGGTGTCCTGCTGGACCCCCTCCTTATGCGAGTGGAGCGGGATGCGCGCCGCCGGACGACCGAGCTTCTCGATGAAGCGATGGGTGTTGCCGGAGGCGCTGGAGAAGTACACGAGATCGGGCACGGTGATGGATCATCCCCTGCGGATCGTGCTGCCGTACTGGTGGTGGTGACCTCTCATGGCGAGAAGCCTGTTCGTCGGCCCGGGGGCCAGGGCCGGCCCGGACCGACGAAGAGGAGGGGCGTGTCGCCTAGGAGGCGAGCGTCGCGATCTTGTCGGGGCGGAAACCGCTCCAGTGGTCGTCGTCCGTGATGACGACGGGGGCCTGCAGGTAACCGAGCGCCTTGACGGCCTCGAGCGCCTTCTCGTCGACGGAGAGGTCGAACACCTCGTACTCGATGCCCTTGCTGTCGAGCGCACGGTAGGTAGCGGTGCACTGAACGCACGAGGGCTTGGTGTAGACCGTGACAGCCATTTGTCGTCGTCCTTTCCGCGGGCCTTCCGGCCCGGTGATGGTGTCTGGTTGAGGTTCGTCTTGGAGGCACATGGTGCGCGCTCACGAGGGGCGCACCGGGCGGTGGGCCCGAGATTTCGGGGCTCGTCGTTGCCGGTTCACCAATACTACATATAGGGGCGCCCGCCGTGGGGCATCACTAGATGCAGTAGTTACATTTGTGTAGTTTTCCACCAAGACACCCGGAGTTATGCACAGGGCCACCCGCTCCGAGCCCCGGAAATCCGCCGCCGGCGGGGGTCTCTCCACAGCTGTGGAGGGCCGAACTTTGTTCCCTGTTGATAACGCCCGTGGGCGTGTCGCTGTTCCCATGTCCTGACGCTACGCCCGACCACCGACACCGAGTTCGGGGAACCCGCAACGTGCGCGGGAACCCCCTCGAGCGGGTTCCTGCGCACCGAGCGGGTTCCCTCAGAAGCCGCGTGCGAGGCGGGCGCCGGCCTCGACCAGCGCGGGCAGCGGATGAGCGAGGGCGGCGGACACGGAGCCCGCTACATCCACCAGCGCGATGGCCTCGGTGAACGCATCCGTCGGCGCCTGCACGGCCCCCGCCACCAGCATCGTCGGCCGACCGAGCGAGAGCAGGTAGGACGGAACCTTGCCGGCCATCGACTGGGCGTCGAAGCGCCCCTCGCCCGTGATCACCGCATCCGCCTCCGCTACAAGAGCCGGCAGCCCGAGCGCCGCGCCCACCGCCGCCGATCCGGCCGCCGATCGAGCACCCCAGGCCAGCAGGCCGAACCCGGTTCCGCCCGCCGCGCCCGCTCCGGCCGCCTCCGCATCCGCATCCAGGTGCGTGGCGAGGTGACGCAGCCCGTCGTCCAGCCGCAGCACGTCGTCGACGGTCGCGCCCTTCTGCGGCCCGAACACGTGCGCCGCGCCGGAATCACCCAGCAGCGGATTCGTCACATCACTGAGGATGAGGGCCCCTCCCCGCGGCAGCGGGCGCAAGCCCGCGAGTTCCACATCCGCCAAGGCGTGCAGCGCCCCACCGCCGTCGCCGATCTCGTGTCCGTTCACGTCGAGGAACCGAGCGCCCAACGCCCGTAGAGCGCCGACGCCGCCGTCGGTGGAGGAGCTGCCGCCGATCGCGAGCAGGAGCGACGACGCTCCGCCGTCCAAGGCAGCCGCGACGGCCTGGCCGAAGCCGCGCGTGTGCGCCGTCAACGGAGCCAGCGGATCCAGCAGCGTGATCCCGCTCGCGGACGCCAACTCGACCACGGCAGAACCGTCGGGCAGCAGCAGCCACTCGGTGATGACCGAGCGCCCATCCGGACCGGTCACCGTCACCGGATGCCGCACCGATCCGGGAACGGCGACGGCGAAGGCGTCGACCGTGCCCTCGCCGCCATCCGCCATCGGCGCGAGCACAACGTCGTCGTGCGGGTGCACCGACCGCCAGCCCTGAGCGAGTGCTGTTGCGACCTCCACCGCGGTGGCGGATCCCTTGAAGGAGTCCGGTGCGATCACGATGCGGCGGGCGACAATGCTCATGGTCTCCATCCTGGCGCGGGAAAGCGCCTTCCGCCAGCCATCGACGTCGGAACCCGAATCGCCGGCGAGGCCTTGAGCCGACAAACTTTCCAGCGGTAAGTTAACGGCCAGGCCGCCGACGACGCGACCGCCCTCCGCTCCATCATCCGGAGCACCCCCGGTCTACAAAGGAGTACCGCCATGTCCCAGTCCCCGTCCGTCCAGCTCTACACCGTCCGCGACGCGATCGCGGCGGATCTCCCCGCCGCGGTCGCCCGGGTCGCCGAGATCGGCTTCACCAAGGTCGAGCCGTACTCCTTCGTCGAGCGTGCGGCCGAGTTCGAGAAGGCCTTCGCCGACAACGGCATCACGGCGCCCACCGGTCACGCCCCCGTCATCGACTCCACCGAGCCGGAGAAGGCGTTCGCCGCCGCCGCGCAGTTGGGCATCGGCCTCGTGATCGACCCGTTCATCCCGAGCGACCGTTGGCAGACCGCTGACGACGCGAAGAGGATCGCCGAGCGGGTGAACGAACTCCAGGTGCTCGCGGCCGCCTCCGGCCTGACGTTCGGCTACCACAACCACCAGTGGGAGTTCGCGAACCAGGTCGATGGCCGCCCCGTCTACGACTTTTTCCTCGAGGCGCTGAACTCCGAGGTCGTGCTCGAGATCGACACCTTCTGGGCCACCGTCGGCGGTATCGACGTGCCCGCGTTCCTCCGTTCGCTCGGCGACCGCGTGCAGGCGCTGCACATCAAGGACGGCCCCATCGCCGGCGCCATCGCCACCGCATTGCCGTCGAGCGAAAGCGCTCTCGAGGTTCCCGAGGAACTCGCCGACGCCTTCACCAGCCAGCTGCCCGCCGGCTCGGGTGACGTGAACGTATCGGCGATCCTCGCCGCCGCCCCGCACGCGCTGCGGGTCGTCGAGTTCGACGGCTACGCCGGCGACGTCTTCGAGGGCATCGCGACCTCGCTCGCGTGGCTCGCCGCGAACGACCGCTGACCGGACCGCGCCACCCCGGCGAACGCCACCCTCTAACCGAAGAGTTGCAGGTCGACTCGCGTCGGCCTGCAACTTTTCGGTCAGGAGGGGAGGGTGCTGAGCGTCAGGCCCAGTCGATGGCGATGTCGGCGAAGGCGTCCATGGTGCGGCCGGTGGTGAGCGCCGAGAGGCCGTGGGCGGCCGAGGTCGCGGCGTGGTACTGCTCGGTCGGCAGGAACGTGTTCGCCGCGATGCTGAGCGTCGTGGTGAAGGCGCCGGCCGTGAGGCTCGACACCCAGGCGACGGCCTCGTAGTTGAAGGTCAACGCGGCATTGCCGGACCAGGCGCTCTTCTTGAAGATCGTCGCGTAGACGCCGTAGGCCGCCTGCGGTCCGACGAAGCCGCGACCGGAGAGCGTGAACACGTTCGCGACCGCGGGGTCGACGCCGACGTTCGGGGTAACCGTGAGCGCCGGCGCGAGGGCGGTTACAGCGACCGAGGCGGAGGCGCCCAGAACCGATGCACCGACGACCGCGGTGCTGTCGGCGACGGTGATCACGAGCGTCGTGCTGGCGCGTCCCTGCGCGTCGGTGACGACGCTCGCCGCGCCGAGGGTGCCGGATCCGGATGCGATCACGAACGCGACCGATTCACCGGCCGCGACCAGACCGCCCTTGCGCACCTCGATGACGATCGATGCGGTCTCGCCGCCGTAGACGGATCCGCTGGAGCCGACGTTCTGCACGGTGACAGCCTCGGTGGAGGCTGCGGCGAGCGGGGCGGCGACGGCCGTGGCGATGACGGGAGCCGCCCACGCAGCGGTGCGGACGATTCCGCGGCGGGAGAGTTCGGGTCGGGCGGGAGCGGGAGCAGGGGATGCGGTCACGGTCTCTACTTCGGTTCGGGTGGGCGATCGGCGTGCGGATGCAGCGCCGGGCGATTAGGCCATCCTTACCTTAGTAAAGCAAGGCTCCCCTTACCAAATGGTGGTCGGTATCACCCGCAGTGCCGCGCACACAACGAAAGGCCGGCCCCCGAGGGGACCGGCCTTCCGATGAGCGGATGCTTACTGCTGGGTCAGCGGCTCGAGGGTCGGGTCGTTGGCGTACGCCTCGGCGGCGTTGTCCTTCGTGACGATGACCGGGTCGAGCAGGTACGCGGGAACGACCTTGACGCCGTTGTCGTACGACTTGTCGTCGTTCGTCTCGGCGGCATCGCCCTTCTGCAGTTCACCGGCCATCGTGATCGCCTGAGCGACCAGCGCGCGGGTGTCCTTGTTGATGGTCGAGTACTGCTCGCCCGCCATGATCGACTTGACCGACTCCACCTCGGAGTCCTGACCGGTCACGACCGGGATCGGCTTGCCGGCGCTCTTCACCGAGGTGATGATCGCGCGGGCCAGGGTGTCGTTCGGCGAGAGCACACCGTCGAGCTCGGTCGAGGAGTAGTTCGCGGTGAGCAGCGAGTCCATGCGGCTCTGCGCGTTCTCGGCCTTCCAGCCGGCGGTCGCCGTCTGCTTGATGTCGGTCTGGCCGGAGACGACCTTGACGGTGCCGTCGTCGATCTTCGGCTGCAGCACGCTCATCGCACCGTTGAAGAACACGGCGGAGTTGGCGTCGTCCGACGAGCCGGAGAAGAGCTCGATGTTGTACGGGCCCTCGGCCTTCTTCGCGGCCATGCCGTCGAGCAGGGCCTGGCCCTGCAGCTCGCCGACCTTGAAGTTGTCGTAGGCGACGTAGTAGTCGACGTCCTCGGTGTTCAGGATGAGGCGGTCGTAGGCGATCACGATCGCGCCGGCGTCGTGCGCCGCCTTGACCTGGGTGCCCAACTGCGAACCATCGGCGGCACCGATGATGATGACCTTCGCGCCCTTGGTGACCATCGACTGCACCTGAGCCTGCTGGTCGGCGACGGTGCCGGAGGCGGCGGCGTACTGCACGTCCGACTCGAAGCCCGCCTCTTTGAGGCCGTCGGTGAAGAGCTGGCCGGCGAGCACCCAGTTCTCCGAGGTCTTCGAGGGCAGCGCGACACCGATCAGGGAGTCGGCCGCGAAGCCGGCGGCGGCACCGTCGGTCGAGGTGGTCTCGCCGCCACGGCTGGAGCAGCCGGAGAGGGCGAGGGCGGCGGCGGCCAGGACGGCCGTGGCTGCGAATGCGATTTTGCGCATACTGATCACTTTCTTCGTTGAGGGTGATGGATTGAGGGACTCAGTGGCCAGGGAGAGCCACAGAGGGTCTTCGGGGCGCGCCGACCCGCGCATCCGGATGCAGGCGGGCATCCGGATGCGGGGAGCCGCGTCAGTTGGGGGTGACGGCGCCCGGACGGGCGGTCTCGGGGGTTCCGGTGGTCGGTGCGAGAGCGTTGGTGTCGTCCTCGACGCGGCCGGCGGCGTCGCGCACCGGGGTGCCGCCTCCGCCTGCTCCGGTCGGGCCGCTGTCGTCGGCCTTGCGCTTGCTCCCGCCGGTGAGGAATCCGATGACCGAGGGGCGGCCCTGCTTCTTGTTCCAGACGTCGATCGCGACGGCGACCAGGAGCACGAGGCCCTTGATGATCTGCACGCGGTCGGCGCCGACGCCGAGCAGCTGCAATCCGTTGTTCAGCAGCGCCATGACCAGACCACCGATGATGGAGCCGGTCACGGTGCCGACACCACCCGCGACGGCCGCGCCACCGATGAAGACGGCCGCGATCGCGTCCAGCTCCCAGCCGGTGCCGTCGGACGGGCCGGAGGCGTTGGAGCGGGCGACGAAGATCATCGCGGCGACCGCAGCGAGGATCGACATGTTCATCATCACGAAGAAGTTCACCCGGCGGCTCTTCACGCCCGACAGCTCGGCGGCGTGCGAGTTGCCACCGACCGCGTAGATGTGGCGACCGAGGATGGTGTTGCGGGTGACGAAGGAGTACAGCAGTACCAGAGCGCCGAGGATGATGCCCGACACCGGGAAGCTGGTGCCGATGCGGCCACCGGCGAACAGGAACGCGGCGTAGATCACCACCACGACCAGCAGGATCATCCGCACGTACATCGTCCAGATCGGGGCCAGTTCCGAACCCATCTCCCGCTGCACCCGGCGGGCGCGGAACTCGCGCCAGACGACGGCCGCGGCGACCAGGATGCCGATCAGCAGGGTGAGGTTGTTGTAGCCCGTGTTCGGTCCGACCTCCGGCAGGTAGCCGGCGCCGATGTACTGGAAGTCCTGCGGCACCGGAACGGATGCCGAGTTGCCGACCCACTGGTTCAGGCCGCGGAAGAGCAGCATTCCGGCGAGGGTCACGATGAACGCGGGCACGCCGATGTACGCGACCCAGAAGCCTTGCCAGGCGCCGATCGCGGCGCCGAGGACGAGGCCGAGCACGATCGCGAGCGGCCAGGGCAGGTTCCAGGAGTTCATCGAGATCGCGACCACGATGCCGACGAACGCGGCGACCGAACCGACCGAGAGGTCGATGTGGCCGGCGATGATCACCATCACCATGCCGATCGCGAGGATCAGGATGTAGGAATACTGGCTGACCACGGCGATCAGGTTGATCGGGTCGAGCGTCAGGCCGCCGGTCAGCACCTGGAAGATGGCGATGATCACGACGAGGGCGAGGATCATGCCGAGCTGGCGGCCACCCGAGGTGGTGCCGCCGCCGAAGATCTTCATGGCGTCGTGGAAGAAGCCGCGCTTCTGCGGAATCGGCGTGGAAATGGGGGTCGTCGCCGGGGCGGGGGTCTTGGCGGGGGCACTCATGAGGCCTGTGCTCTCCTCTTCGTCGAGGTCATGTTCTTCATCAGGGTTTCGGGGTCGGCCTCTTCGGCCGTGAGGTCGGCCGTGACGGCGCCCTCGAAGATCGTGTAGATCCGGTCGGAGAGGCCCAGCAGTTCCGGCAGCTCGGAGGAGATGACGATGACGCCCTTCCCCTGGTTCGCGAGCTGCTGGATGATGCCGTAGATCTCGTACTTCGCGCCGACGTCGATGCCGCGGGTGGGCTCGTCCAGGATCAGCAGGTCGGGGTCGGTGAACATCCACTTCGCCAGCACGACCTTCTGCTGGTTGCCGCCGGAGAGCTTGGCGACGCCCTCATCCACCGTCGGAGTCTTGATCCGCAGGCTCTTGCGGTAGCCCTCCGCGAAGTTGTACTCCGCGGATTCGTCGACCACACCGCCCTTGGCGATCTTCGTGAGCTTGGCGGCGACGGTGGAGCGCTTGATGTCATCGAGCAGGTTCAGGCCGAGGGCCTTGCGGTCCTCGCTGACGTACGCGAGGCCGGCGTCGATCGCGTCGGAGACCGACTTGAGCTGGATCTGCTTGCCGTCCTTGATGATCGTGCCGGACAGGAAGGTGCCGTAGGAGCGGCCGAAGATCGACATCGCCAGCTCGGTGCGGCCGGCGCCCATCAGGCCCGCGATGCCGACGATCTCGCCGCGGCGCACGTGGATGTTGGATCCCTTGCAGACCATCCGCTCGGCGACCAGAGGGTGCTGCACCCACCAGTCGCGCACCTCGAAGAAGGTCTCGCCGATGTTCGGCGTGTGCTCCGGGAAGCGGCTCTCGAGATCGCGGCCGACCATGCCGCGGATGATGCGGTCCTCGTTGACGCCGTCGCGCTTGACGTTCAGCGTCTCGATCGACTTGCCGTCGCGGATGATCGTGATCTCATCCGCGATCGCCTCGATCTCGTTGAGCTTGTGGCTGATCATGATCGACGAGATGCCGCGGGACTTCAGGCCCCGGATCAGGTCGAGCAGGTGCTGCGAGTCGTTCTCGTTCAGGGCCGCGGTCGGCTCGTCGAGGATGAGCAGCTTGACGTCCTTGTTCAGCGCCTTGGCGATCTCGACCAGCTGCTGCTTGCCGACACCGATGTTCTTGATCAGCGTGTCCGGCTCGTCGGAGAGGCCGACGCGGGCGAGCAGCTCGATCGCGCGCCGCTTGGCGCCCTTCCAGTCGATCGCACCGAAGCGGGTCGGCTCGTTGCCGAGGAAGATGTTCTCGGTGATCGAGAGCTCGGGGATGAGGGCGAGCTCCTGGTGGATGATCACGATGCCGGCGTTCTCGCTGGAGCGGATGTCCTTGAAGCGGACCTCCTCGCCCTGGTAGACGATGTCGCCGTCGTAGGTGCCGTAGGGGTAGACGCCCGACAGCACTTTCATCAGGGTGGACTTGCCGGCGCCGTTCTCGCCGCAGATCGCGTGGATCTCGGCGGCGCGCACGCTGAGCGAGACGTTGGACAGGGCCTTCACACCGGGGAATTCCTTGGTGATCGAGCGCATCTCGAGAATGATCGGTTGCTCCGTCACGAGTGCACCTCCGACTGGGCGGGATGCGTCGTGCGGGGGCTTCGGGTGGTGGGAACAGCGATGTTCACATCTGCCTCCGTTTGCAGGACGACTGCGTCTGCATGGTGTGTCACGAACGGGGTGCCGTTCGCTGCACACAGCCAACACCGTCGGCCCGGTTGGCGTCAAGTCTTGAACTCAGCAACTTGATAACGAGCGGATAACGCGGTTGAGTTCACGCGGAAAGCCCGGTTTTCCGGGGCTGAAGGCACGGTCGTGGCCGGTTCGCGTCACTGCTTGAAGCCAACGGTTGTGGGTTTGTGGGCGCCGTCGCGGGCTGGACTACCGGTGGGATCGCCCGTAGCGGCAGGACAGGTCGCTCCACCTCGGGCTGCCGAGACGACCCTCGAATGACCGAGCCGTTGCGGCCCCGGCCGCGGCTGCGGTTTCCGAGGTTGCCTTGGATCGGGCTGCCGCCTTTGCCGGGCGTGAGAAACGCTTCGCGTTCCTCACGCCCGGCCGTGGGCCGCCCGCGAACGCCGCGATATCGAGTCGACCACCACGGCAAGCACGAGCACCGCGCCCGTGATCATGTAGCGCACGGACGAGTCGAGCGACAGCAGCGTGAGCCCGCTCGAGATCGACTGGATCACGACGATCCCCAGCAGCGCCGAGTAGGCGCTCCCCCGGCCACCGAAGAGCGAGGTGCCGCCGATCACTGCGGCGGCGATCGCGTTCAAGTTGGTCTCACCCGCGCCCGAGGACAGCGAGGCCGAGGTGAGCCGCGCGGCCGCGAGCAGGCCACCCAGCGCCGCGAGCATCCCGCAGAGCACGAACACCGAGACGTAGACGCGATCGACGGCGATGCCCGCTCGCCGGGCCGCCTCGACGCTGCCGCCGACGGCGAAGACCGAACGGCCCCAGCGCGTGCGTCGCAACACCAGATCGACCCCCGCGACCAGCAGCACGAAGAGCAGGAAGGTCACCCCGACGCCGCGGTCGAGCGACAGGTAGGCCGATACGGCGACGAGGAGTACGAGCAGCAGCACCGCCCGCACCAGGATCTCCGCGCGCGCGACCGCGGGAAGCCCGGCCTGCTCGCGCCGACGCGCGTTGCGCAGAGCGAAGAACCCGTAGGCCGCCACCGCGAGCCCCGAGAGCACGTAGTCCAGCCACGGCGGCAGGAAGGTCTGCTGCGCGAGGATCACGATCCAGGAGTCGTACGGGAGGTTGATCGACCCCTGCGGCCCGAGCACCCAGAGCTGGAGCCCCAGCACGCCGAGCAGTCCGGCCAGGGTCACGATGAAGCTGGGCACGCCGAAGCGGGTGAACAGTACGCCGTAGGCGATGCCGGCCAGCGCGCCCGCCGCGACGGCGGCCGCGATCGCCACCGGCAGCGGCCATCCGTACCGCGTCAAGCCGACGCCGAGGATCGCGGCCGCGAGCCCGCTTACCGAGCCGACGGACAGATCGATCTGCCCCAGCAGCAGCACCAGCACGATCCCCACCGCGATGGTGCCCACCGCGGCGCACTGCAGCGACAGGTTCACCAGGTTGTCGGGCGAGAGGAACGCGGGGTTGGCGCTCTGGAACACGACCGCGATGATCACCAGCCCCAGGACCACGGGCAGGGCGCCGAGCTCGCCCGCCTCGAGACGGCTGCGGATCCGCGCCAGCGCGTTCACGCGCGACCCGCCGAACGCCGCGAGACGGAGTTGTCGGTCGCACCCGTGATCGCCGCGATGATGTCCTCGTAGCCGACGTCCGGGATCCGGAAGTCGCCGTTGTTGCGACCCAGCCGCAGCACCACCACCCGGTCGGCGACGGCCTGCACATCGGCCATGTTGTGGCTGATCAGCACCACGCCGAGGCCCTGGTCGCGCAATTGCTCGATCAGGTTCAGCACCTCGGCCGTCTGCGCCACCCCGAGAGCCGCGGTGGGCTCGTCGAGCACCACCACGCTCGGCTCGCCGATCAGCGAACGCGCGATCGCGACGGTCTGGCGCTGCCCGCCCGACAGCGACGCGACCGGCACCCGCACCGAGGGCAGCTTCGCCGAGAGCCGGCGCAGTAGCTCCCAGGAACGCTTCTCCATCTCGACCTCGTCGAGGGCGCCGCGGCCGAGCTCGCGGCCGAGGTAGAGGTTCGACACGACGTCGAGGTTCTCGCAGAGCGAGAGTTCCTGGAACACGGTCGCGATGCCCAGCGCCTGCGATTCGGCCGGCGTCGGGATGAGCACCTCGCGCCCGCGGAACAGGATCGCGCCCGAATCCGCCGGGTGCACACCGGAGAGCACCTTGATCAGCGTCGACTTGCCGGCGCCGTTATCGCCCACGAGCGCGACGACCTCGCCGGCGTCGACGTCGAAGTCCACCCCGTCGAGGGCGTGCACCGCGCCGAAGCGCTTGGTGATGCCGCGCATCGAGAGGATGCTCTCGCGCACCGGAGCACCGTTCGACACCGCGGGATCCGGCAGCGGGGTCGGGTCGATCGAGTCGCGGATCGTCACGGGGTCGGGCCTCCGGAGGGTGTCGGGGTGGCGTCGAGCAGCCCGTGCTCGGCGCATGCGCGCTCGTAGGCGCTGGTGCAAATCTGGTTCACGGTGAGAAATCCGTCGGCGATCACGGTCGCAGCGATGTCGTCGACCGTGACGGCGGCGGAGGAAAGCAGCGTACTCGGGATGCCGTCGATCACGGTGTCGCCTTCCGGCGTGCCGCCGCGCGCCAGCAGCACCGCCACCTCGGCCGCCTTCTCCGCCTCCGGCTTCATCGCCTTGTACACGGTCATGTACTGGTCGCCGCTGAGGATGCGTTGGATCCCGGCCAGCTCGGCGTCCTGTCCGGTCACCGGCGGCACGGCGACGCCGGCCGAGCGCATCGCCGCGATCGCGCCGGCCGCCATGCTGTCGTTCGCGACGTAGATCCCGGTGATCCGATCCCCGAACTTGGTGATCTGACCGGCGACCCAGTTCTGCGCCTGGATCGGATCCCAGCCGGGCACGTCGTACTCGGCCAGCACAGCCACGCCGCTACCGTCGAGGACGTCGTGCGCGCCGCGCTTGTACTCGCTCGCGTTGTTGTCGGTCGGCGAGCCGTTCACCATCAGGATCCCCTCCCCCGGCTCGTCACCACCGAGGGTCTGCACCCGGTCCGCCAGCGCGAGCGCCTGCAGCCGGCCGACCTGGCGGTTGTCGAAGGAGACGTAGTACTCGATGTCGGGGCTGTCGATCATCCGGTCGTAGGAGACGACCGGAACGCCACGCTCCTTCGCCTCGGCGACGATGGTCGCGGCGGCGCTGGAGTCGAACGGACTCAGCACCAGCACCGAGACGCCCTGGGTGAGCATCGACTCCGCCTGCTGCAGTTGCTTGGCCGCGTCGCCGTCGGCGTTCCCGTAGAGCACCGTCGTGCCGGGGGCGATCCGCTCGATCTCGGCCTCGAAGTACGGCCGGTCGGCGCTCTGGTACCGGGCGGTGACGGAATCCGGCAGCAGCAGGCCGACCCGGATCTCCCCGCCGGACGCCGGCGCGTCGGGTTCTCGACCGTTCGCACACCCGGACACGCCGAAGAGCAGCAGCGCCCCCGCGAGTGCACCGCCGAGGAGTCGGGTGACTCCGCTTCGACGCCGTTGCCGAATCCTGCTGCGCATAACGCCCTATCCGCCGCTCATCGGTGCGGCGCCGCTCGTCGCCGCTTCATCCGCCGCGGCGGAGGCCCGATCCGTCGCGTAGAGCACAGCACCGAGCAGTTCGGCCCGGTCGACGAGCTGCGAGGGCAGCACCTCGGGGATGCTGCCGCGGGCGCTGATCACCGAGCGCTCGAGGCTGTGCCGCAGCGGGCCCAGCAGGAGCTCGCCCGAGCGCGCGAGCTCGCCGCCGATGACGAGCCGGCCGGGATCGAGCAGGTTGCAGAGATTGGCGGCGGCGATGCCGATGTGCCGGCCGGCGTCGGCGATGGCACGGATGCAGCTCGCATCTCCGCCCACGGCGCGCACAACGACGTCGTGCAGTTTCAGGCCGGGCCGCTCCGCGCGCAGCCCCGCGAGCAGAGCATCCGCGCCGACGATCGCCTCCAGGCAACCGCGGTTGCCGCAGCGGCAGACCGGCCCCTCCTCGTCGATGACGGTGTGGCCGAACTCGCCCGCGCTCCCACTGTTGCCGCGGAACACGCGTCCGTTCAGGATGAGGCCGGCGCCGATCCCGTGACTCACCGAGATGTACGCCGCGTTGTCGTAGCCGCGCATCGCACCCATCCGCGACTCGGCGAGCGCGCCGAGATTGGCCGCGTTGTCGAGGTACACGGGGCGCTTGAGCCGCAGCTGCAGCGACTCGGCGACGTCGACGTTGTCCCAACCGCGCAGGATGCCGGTCCGGGTGATGGTGCCGGTGCGACGATCGATCGGCGCCGGCAGGGCGAGGCCGATCGCCAGGATCTCGTCCATCCGCGCCTCGACCGTGTCGAGCATGTCGGCCAAGAGCCGCGCGACCTTGTCGAGCTCGTTGTCGGCGCGATGATCGCGGGCGAGCGGCATGTGGTACTCGGAGAGCACGGTGTGGGCGGAGTCCGCGAGCGCGACCCGCATGTGCCGCGTCGAGAAGTGCACCCCCGCCACGAGGCCGGTACTGCGGGCGAGGGTGACGTGCTGCGCGCGCCGACCGCTGCGCGAGGTGGGCGTTGTGGTGAGCACCCCGGAGGCCGAGAGTTCCTTGACGATGTTCGACACCGTCGCGGCCGAGAGCCCGGTCACCCCGGCGAGTTCGACCTGGGTCAGGCCGCCGTGCTTCTTGACCGCCTCCAGGATGCGCGCGCGGTTCGCCTCGCGCAGGGACGCCTGCGACCCCGGCGTCGTGCGCGTTGTACTCACGCCATCACCCTACGACCCGTCCGGGCCGTCGCGATGCGTCAGCGGGCGACGGAGCGGACGCGGCCGTCGAGGCTGGTCGCGATGCGGTCGCGCACCCGGTCCACCAGTCGGCGGTCGCTGCCCATCGCGTTGCGTTCGCTGAGGATGCCGCCGAGCCGCGCGTAGTACTGCGCCGTGTCGAGCGCGAACAGCTCGCGGATCGCGGCGACCTTCGCGGAGTCGTGGGCCGGGTGGGTGTCCTCGAAAGCGAGGAGAGCGCGCTGGCTGCGGTCGAGCATGTTCGGATCCTCTGGGCTCGGTTCAGAGCATCCGGCGGATTCCGGATGATGGTGTCACCCCGGAGGGGGACGGCTGCGGGGAAGGCAGCTCCGATCCTAATGGTTACTCGGGATTCGCGGAACCGAGATCTCGTCGGATCACGGCCTCGTTGTGCCCCATCGGCGTGCATCCGACGGCGAGGAGCGCGATCCTGTCCCTCGCGAGTAGCCCGCGGTCGTCCCCCGATCACCACGAACGAGGCTCCCTCGCATTGGGGGTCAGGGCGCGGTCGTGGATGAGCGCACAACGAGCTCGGGCTGGATGCGTCCGCTGTAGCCGGTGCGACCGGCATCGAGTTCGCCCAGCAGAAGTGCGACACAGCGCCGACCGAGTTCGCGGAAGTCTTGGCGCACCGTGGTCAGCGGCGGCCAGTAGTGCGCCGCCTCCGGCACATCGTCGAAGCCGACGATACTGAGATCGTCGGGCACCCGGACGCCGAGCTCGTGCGCCGCGTGCAGCAGCCCCAACGCCATCTGGTCGTTCGAGGAGAAGATGGCGCCCGCTCCGACCGGGCCGAGGATGTCGAGACCGACCCGGTACCCGCACGCCGCCGTCCAGTCGCCGAGGATCGGCGACGTCGCCTCGAGCCCGTGCGCCGCCAACTCGGCGAAGTAGCCGCGCTGGCGGGCCGCCGCCTCGATCCAGTCCTGCGGACCGGCGAGGTGCAGGATGCGGCGATGACCGAGCTCGATCAGGTGTCGCGTCGCGAGCCGGGCCCCGGCGACCTGGTCCACCGAGTACGAGTGGTCCTCGGTCTCGCCGGCCGACTGCAGCGTGACGTACGGCACCGAGAAACGCATCCCGGCGATCACCTCGAGCACCCGCAGTTGCGGCGCGATCACAACGAGACCCTCGACGTTCTGATCCAGCAGCCGACGCAATCCGCGCTCGATCGAGCTGGGGTCCGTGCCGTCCACGTTGGTCTCGCTGACGAAGTACCCGGCCTCGCGGGCGGCGGCCTCGATCGCCTGCATGCTCGATGCCGGGCCGTAGTGCGCGCTCTCGGCGGCGAGGACGCCGATCGCGCCGGTACGGCTGGTCGCCAGGGCGCGAGCGGACGCGTTCGGACGGTAGTCCAGGGCGGCCATCGCGTCCAGGACCCGCTGCTTGGTCGCCGGTCGGATGCTGGGATGCTCGTTCAGCACCCGCGAGACGGTCTGGTGCGAGACCTCGGCGAGCGCCGCCACATCCCTGATGCTGGGCGCGCGTTCGGTCACCATGCCCCTACCCTAGGGCTGCGAGGGACCCCGCCAGCACGCACGGGACCCCGGGGCCGCGGCGCCCTCGCGCGCTGCGCGGGTCCCTCGCAAGCGCCTACTTGCGCGGCAGGGCCGCCGCGAGGTCGGCGATCAGGTCGTCGACGTCCTCGAGGCCGACGGAGAGCCGCACCAGGCCCTCGGAGACCTGCAGCGGCGTGCCCTTGACCGAGGCGTGCGTCATCTCGGAGGGGTAGCCGATCAGCGACTCGACGCCGCCGAGCGACTCCGCGAGCTGGAACACCTTGGTCGACTCCGCGAACTTGCGGGCCGCGCGCGATCCCGATGCGAGTTCGACCGAGAGCATTCCGCCGAAGCCGGACATCTGCTGCTTCGCCAGTTCGTGCCCGGGGTGCGAGGGCAGGCCCGGGTAGTAGACGGTGGCGACCGCCGGGTGCCCGTCCAGGAACTCCGCGATCTTCTGCGCGTTCTGCGTGTGCCGCTCCATCCGCACCGCGAGCGTCTTGATGCCGCGCACCGTCAGCCACGCATCCATCGGGCCCGAGACGGCGCCGACAGCGAACTGCAGGAACTTGATCTGCTCCTGCAGCGGCCCCTTGTTCAGCGCGAGCGCGCCGCCGAGCACATCGGAGTGACCGCCGAGGTACTTGGTGGTCGAGTGCACCACGACGTCGGCGCCGAGGGCGATCGGCTGCTGCAGCGCCGGCGAGGCGAAGGTGTTGTCCACCACAACGAGCACGTTCATCGAGTGCGCGAGGTCGGCCAGCTCGGCGATGTCGCTGATCTTCATCAGCGGGTTCGACGGGGTCTCGACCCAGAGCAGCTTGGTCTCGCCCGGGATGATCGCCATCTGCACCTCGCGCAGGTTCGACATGTCGACGGTGCTGTTGCGGATACCCCAGGCGCCGAAGACCCGGTCGATCAGACGGTGCGTCCCGCCGTACGCGTCGTTGCCGAGCACGATGTGGTCTCCCGGCTTCAGCGCGGCGCGCAGCAGGGTGTCCTCCGCGGCGAGACCCGAGGAGAAGGAGTACGCCTCGTCGGCGCCCTCCAGCGAGGCGATCAACTCCTGCACCGAGTCGCGGGTGGGGTTGCCGCCGCGGGCGTACTCGTAGCCGCCGCGGAAGCCGCCGATCCCGTCCTGGACGAAGGTGGAGGTGAAGTACACCGGGGGTACGACCGCACCGGTGCTCGGATCGAAGTCCTGTCCGGCGTGGATCGCGCGGGTCTCGAAGTGCTGCTTCTTGGGCATGCGGGTAAAGCCTTCCGGAAAAGTTCTGAAGAGAAAGAGGGAGCTACTCGGACGCGAACGCGAGCAGGTCCTGGCGGGTGACGACCGCGACGGGCTTGCCGCCGTCGGTCACCAGGAGCGCCGTGGTGCCGGCGAGCGCGGCGCGCGCAGCGGCCACGGTCTCACCCAATCCGATCAACCGCAGGGGCGCGCCGATGATTCCGGCGATGCTGTCGGTCATGGTCGCGTCTCCCGCGAAGACCCGGTCCAGCAACGACGATTCGTCGATCGCGCCGACGACCTCACCCATCACGACGGGCGGTTCGGCGGTGAGCACCGGAAGCTGCGAGACGCCGTACGTCGCCATGATCTCGATCACGTCGTGCACGGTGTCGCTCGGATGTGCGTGCACAAGATCCGGCAGGTCGCCCGAGTGCGCGCCACGGGCCCGCGCGGCGAGCACATCGCGCACCGTCTTCTCCTCCGGCACCTCGCTGAAGCCGTAGGAGCGCATCCAGCGGTCGTTGAAGATCTTGCCGAGGTAGCCGCGGCCGCCGTCGGGCAGCAGCACCACCACGACATCGTCCGGGCCGAGGTCCTTCGCCGCCTCCAAGGCGACGACCACGGCCAACCCGCTGGAGCCACCGACAAGCAGCCCCTCCTCGCGGGCGAGCCGCTTGGTCATCGCGAACGACGCGGCGTCGCTCGCGGCGATGACCTCGTCGACCACGGTGGGGTCGTAGGCCGACGGCCAGAAGTCCTCACCGACGCCCTCGACCAGGTACGGCCGGCCGGTGCCGCCCGAGTAGACGGAGCCCTCGGGATCCGCCCCGATCACGCGTACCGCGCCGTCGGAGACCTCCTTGAGGTAGCGCCCGGTGCCGCTGATCGTGCCGCCGGTGCCGACGCCGGCCACGAAGTGCGTGACCTTTCCATCGGTGTCGCGCCAGATCTCCGGGCCCGTGGTCTCGTAGTGCGAGAGCGGGCCGTTCTGGTTGGCGTACTGATTCGGCTTGAAAGCGCCGGGGGTCTCCCGCGCCAGGCGATCCGAGACGGAGTAGTAGGAGTCCGGATGATCGGGAGCCACGGACGTCGGCGTCACCACGATCTCGGCGCCGTACGCCGTGAGCACGTTGCGCTTGTCCTCGCCGACCTTGTCGGGTAGCACGAAGACGCAGCGGTAGCCGCGCTGCTGCGCGACCAGCGCCAGGCCGACGCCGGTGTTACCGCTGGTGGGTTCGACGATGGTGCCGCCGGGCTTCAACAGTCCGTCGCGCTCGGCGGCGTCGATGATCCGCGTGGCGATGCGGTCCTTCGAGGAGCCGCCCGGGTTGAGGTACTCCACCTTGACGAGGATGGTGGCCTCGACACCGGCCGCGACGGGGCCGAGCTTGACCAGGGGGGTGTTGCCGATGAGGTCGAGGATCGAGTCGGCGTACTTCACGACGAGACGACCCCCGCGGCGCTCAGCGCGGCGGGGCAACAGCGACGAACCCGGGAAGAGGTCGTGGTGAACACGGTCCGGGGGGTTCGGTCGAAGGTCATGCGCACACTGTAGCAACCGCGAATCGCGTGTTACGGAGGCTGCCTCGCCTTCGATCCGAACCGGTCATCCCGCCGAGGGTTCGCGCGGCAGCAACCAGATCGCCTCACCCGCCGCCGGCTCGAGTGTGACGGATCCGCGCTCGGTCGCGACCGTGTGTTGCGCCTCCACCCGGATCTCGGCGCCCGGCTCCAGGCCGTGCTCCTCGAAGGCGGCGAGCAGCAGCGGGTCGTCGTCCGAGATCCGCGTGATCGCGAACGTGCCGGGGGCCGCCTCGCTCAGCCGCACCGCATCCGCCGGGGTGGAGGTGCGGCCGTCCTTCGTCGGGATCGGGTCGCCGTGCGGGTCGCGCTCCGGGTAGCCGAGCAGTGCATCGATCCGGTCGATCATCAGGTCGGTACAGGCGTGCTCCAGCCGCTCGGCCTCGTTGTGCACCTCGTCCCAGGAATAGCCGAGAGTGGTGACCAGGAACGATTCGAGCAACCGGTGCCGACGCACCATCTGGATCGCGTAGCGCTCGCCCTCCGCGGTCAGCAGCACCGGCTTGTACGGCTCGTGCACCACCAACCCCTGCGCTGCGAGCCGCTTGACCGTGTCGGTGATGTTGGCGGCCGTGGTGCCGAACCGTTCCGCCAGGGCCTTGCCCGTGATCGGCGGTTCGCCCCACTCGGTCGCCGACCAGATCGCCTTCAGGTAGTCCTGGGCGACGGGGCTGATCGACTCGATGTCCACGGCGACAGGGTACTCGGGAGCATCGGTTACGCGGCCCCGGTGAAGGTCAGCACCAGCAGGGCGACGTTCAGGGCCACGATCGCCGCGGTCACGATCCACGCGACGACGGTGACGCCGAGCCGGTTCACGAAGTCGCCCATTACCGCCTTCGAGCTGGTGTACCGCACCAGGGGGATCAGAGCGAAGGGGATGCCGATCGAGAGCAGCACCTGGCTGAGCACGAGCGCCCAGGTCGGATCCACCCCGGCCGCCAGGACGATCAGCGCCGGGATCAGGGTGAACGCGCGCCGCAGCAGCAGCGGGATGCGTACGTGCAGCAGCCCCGACATGATCGTCGCCCCGGCGTAGCAGCCGACCGACGTCGACGCGAGGCCGGACGCGAGCAGCCCGAGGCCGAAGATCACGCCGATGCCCGCGCCGAGGTTGTCGACGATCGCCGCGTGCGCCCCCTCGATCGACTCGGTGCCCGCGACGCCGCGCAGGCTGGCGGCCGCGAGCAGCAGCATCGCGATGTTCACCGTGCCCGCGATCACGAGCGCGATCGCGACGTCCCAGCGGGTGGCCACCAGCAGCCGGCGGATCCGCGGCGCGTCGTTGCCGACGCCGTGCCGATCACGGGCTAGCGCTGAGTGCAGGTAGATGGCGTGCGGCATCACCGTGGCGCCGAGCATGCTCGCGGCGAGCAACACCGTCTGCGAGCCCTCGAACCGCGGCACGATGCCGGCCGCCGCGTCGCCCCAGCTGACCGGGCTGACGACGAGCCCGGCGAGGAAGCCGACGGCGATGATGCCGAGGAAGGCGAGGATGACCGCCTCGAACGGACGCTGACCACCCCGGGTCTGCACGGCGAGCATCGCCATCGAGATCAGGCCGACGATCAGGCCGCCCAGCGGCAGCGGCACGCCGAACAGGATGTAGAGCGCGAGCGCGCCGCCGATCACTTCGGCGACATCGGTCGCCGCCGCGACGACTTCGGCCTGGACCCAGAACGCCAGCCGGCCGAGCCGCGGCAGCCGATCGCCGAGCACCTCGGGGAGGCTGCGTCCGGTGACCAGGCCGAGCTTCGCGGAGAGGTACTGGATCAGAACGGCCATCACGTTCGCCGCGACCAGCACCCACACCAGCAGGTAGCCGTAGGAGGCGCCTGCGGTGAGATTCGCCGCGACGTTGCCGGGATCGACGTAGGCGATCGCCGCGACGAAGGCCGGGCCGAGCAACCAGAACAGTCGCGTCTCGGGGCGTCGGGGCGGGGCCGTCTGCACTGCGGTCACGGTCGCTCCCTCATGGGCTGGCATAGAAGTTAAGGTAGCTTAACTTTTCGTTGATCGCTACGTCATGGTCTCTTCGGTGCGGACGCATTGATCCGTTTGCCAGTCCTTCTCGTTATCCTGTTGGGGCCTTCTCCGCCCGAGGTGCGCCTCGGCGCCGCGAGCGCGGCTCCGGCCCGAATCCCCCCGAGCGAAAGCGAGCATCCCGCGTGCCGACCAACCCGTCGAAGCAGAAGAACGGCCCGACCTCCGCGAAGAACCGCGCGCGGTTGGAGAAGGTCGAGGCCTTCAAGCGCGAGCAGCAGGCCGCGACGCGTAAGCGTCGGATCCTCGGCTGGACCTTCGCCGCGATCGGTGTCGTCGCGATCGGCGCGATCGTGACCGTGGTGGTGATCGGCAACAGCCAGCTCGCCGCGCAGAACGCCGCCCTCTCCGAGCCGATCGACGGCGTCGAGACCTTCGACAACACGGCCAACCACGTCACCGGTACGGTCGACTACGCCCAGACGCCCCCGGCCGGCGGTGACCACGCGGCGGTCTGGCTGAACTGCGGCGTCTACACCGAGCCGGTGCCGAACGAGAACGCGGTGCACGACCTCGAGCACGGCGCCATCTGGGCCACGTACGACCCGTCGCTGCCGCAGAGCGAGGTCGACGCGCTGATCGCCGAGCTGCCCGACACCTACGTCACCGTCTCGCCCTACGAGGGCCTGCCCTCCCCCATCGTGCTCAGCGCGTGGAACGCCCAGCTGCAGATCGACGATCCCGACGATTCCCGCGTCGCCGCATTCGTGAGCCAGTACTGGCAGAGCGGCACCGCCCCGGAGATCGGCGCGGCGTGCACGGGCGGTGTGGATGCGGCCGGCAAGCAGTAGTCGCCGCGGCCTCGTCGCGGTCATCGTCGTCGTCGCCCTCCTCTTCGGCGCGGTGCTCGGCTACCTCGGCGGAGTGGTCAGCTCCATCGGCGGCGAGCCGAGCCCGACGCAGAACAGCGTCGAGGCCGGTTTCAGCCGCGACATGCAGGTGCATCACCTGCAGGGCGCCCAATTGGCGCTGATCGCGCACGAGCGCAGCACGGACCCCGAGATCCTCGCGATCTCGCGCGACATCCTGCTCACTCAGCAGCAGCAGGCCGGTCAGATGTTCGGCTGGCTGGCGACCTGGGGTCTGCAGCCGGCCGCATCCGAACCGTCGATGACGTGGATGACCCGGCCGACGCTTTCGGCGGAACAGGACGAGCACAGCAGCATGGGCATGACGGACGCCGCGTCGATCCCCGAGCTGATGCCCGGGATGGCCACCACCGCTCAGATCGACGAACTCAGCGCCGCGACCGGCGTCGACGAGGATCGGTTGTTCCTGCAGCTGATGATCGCGCACCACGAGGGCGCGCTGGACATGGCGGAGGCGGTGCTCGCCCGCAGCCGCAACGCCGTCGTCACCGACTTCGCTCAGCGCCTCATCGTCGCTCAAACCGCCGAGATCTCGCAGATGCAAGCCATGCTGGACGCGCGGGCCTGACCCAGCGGATCCGCGCTGCATCGCGCGAACGCCGGTTGAGCCTGCCGAACCACTCGTCGGTGAGGGGGTGGTTTCGGCAGGCTCAACCAGCGGGAGGCGGCTCAACCAACGGGAGGCGGCCCAACCAGCGGGAGGCGGCTCAACCACCGGGAGGCGGGTCTGCCTACTGCAGGCGGCCCAACCGCCGGCAGGCGGCTCTGCCTACATCTCGCCCGCTCAGGCGGCGGGTTCGGTGAGCGCCGCCTGCTCGGCGTAGAGGGAGGCGTAGACGCCGCCCAGGGCGAGCAGTTCACGGTGCGGACCCGACTCGACGATGCGGCCGGCGACGACGACGTTGATCACGTCGGCGCTCACGATGGTCGACAGGCGATGCGCGATCGCGATGGTGGTGCGACCCCGCGCGGCGTCGTCGAGCGCCGACTGGACGATCCGTTCCGACACCGTGTCGAGCGCGCTGGTCGCTTCGTCCAGGATCAGGACCGCCGGATCCTTCAGCAGCACCCGCGCGATGGCGATGCGTTGCTTCTCCCCGCCGGAGAGTCGGTAGCCGCGTTCGCCGACCATGGTGTCGTAGCCGTCGGGGAACGACGCGATGGTCTCGTGGATGTTCGCCGCGCGCGCCGCGGCCTCCAGCTGCGCGTCCGTGGCATCCGGTCTCGCGTAACGCAGGTTCTCGGCGATCGACGCGTGGAACAGGTACGTCTCTTGGCTCACGATGCCGATGTGCGAGATCAGCGACTCCTGCGCCAGTTCGCGAACATCCGTGCCCGCGAAGCGCACGGCTCCCGATTCGGCCTCGTACAGCCGCGGCACCAGGTAGGACACCGTGGTCTTGCCCGCCCCGGACGGGCCGACGAAGGCGACGAACTGCCCCGGCTGGATGTCGAACGAGACGTGATCCAGGGTGGGGCGCGTCTCGTCGGCCGCGTCGGGGTAGCGGAAGACGACGTCATCGAACTGCACCCGCCCGAGCACCCCCGGTCGCGCATCCACGTCGCTCGCCCTGGCGCGGTCGGTGATCGCGGGGCGCAGGTCCAGGTACTCGAAGATCCGAGCGAACAGGGCACCGGCGGTCTGCAGGTCCAGGGCCACCCGCATCAGGCCGAGCAATGGCCACATCAGCCGCGCCTGCACGGTGGTGAACGCGACGATCGTGCCGGCCGTCACCTCCGTGCCGCCCGTGATCAGCCACGCCGCCACGAGGTAGACGACGACTGGCAGGATCGACAGGAAGATCTGCACCATCGCGAAGAACCATTGGCCCGACATCTGCTGGCGCACCTGCAGCGAGATCTGCCGACCGTTCTCGTCCGCGTAGCGCTCGACCTCCGCCTCCTGGCGACCGAAGCTCTTGGCCAACAGGATTCCCGAGACGGACAGTGTCTCCTGGGTGATCGCCGTCATCTCGGAGAGCGACTCCTGCGTCTTGGTCGCGATCCGCGCGCGCACCTGGCCGACGCGCCGCTGGGCGAACACCAGCGCCGGCGTGAGGATGACCGCCACGAGCGTCATCTGCCACGACAGCAGCAGCATCGCCACCACCGCCGCGATGACGGTGACGGTGTTGCCGAGCACACTCGACACGGTATTGGTCAGCACGTTCGCCACGCCACCGACGTCGTTCTGCAACCGGGATTGGATCACGCCGGTCTTGGTGCGGGTGAAGAAGGCGAGTTCCATCCGCTGCAGGTGCCGGAACAGACGGATGCGCAGCTGCCCCATGACACCGTTGCCGACGGTCGCGGTGAGGTAGGTCTGCCAGACGCCGAGCACCGCGGAGACCACCCAGATCAACACCATGGCGAGCACGAGCTCGACCAGCACCGGCAGGTTCGGCGTGCCGGAGGCCGGGAACAGGCCGTCGTCGAAGGCGAGCTGGGTCAGCAGGGGCGGGATGACCGTGAGCGCCGCCCCGATCAGCACCAGCACCACCGTGACGATCAGCTTGCGCTTGAACGGCGCGAACAGGGTCGTGATGCGCCGGAAGAGGTGGTCGACCTTCGGCGCCGCCGCGTTCACCGCGCGCTGGCTCGCGGCGTCGCCACCACCGATGCGTCCGCCGGTTCCGCCGCGGACGGCGCCGGCGCTTCCCATTCTGCTCATTGCTCAGACCCTAGACCCGACCGCCGACACCCGAGCCTTGCTCCGCTGTCGGCGTACTCAGCTTGCGCGGCGCTGTCGTGCGGCGTTGTCGTGCGGCGCTGTCGATTTAGCCGCGCGCTGCAGGCATTCCGCCCGCGCGCGGCGAACACGACAGCGCAGCAGCAGAGGGCACAGCGCAGCAACGGAGGGGACAGCGCAGCAACGGAGGGGACAGCGCAGCAGCGGAGGGGACAGCGCAGCAGCGAAAAGGGCCCCGACCGAAACGGTCGGGGCCCCGGGAGTCGGAACGGGAAGGGCGTCCCGCACCGAGTTCGGTGGGCTAGCCCTTCGTGGCGCCGGCCAGCAGGCCGCGGACGAAGAAGCGCTGGAGCGAGAAGAACACGATCAACGGAACGATGATCGAGATGAACGCACCGGCCGACTGCAGGAACCACTGGTTACCCCAGGTGCCCGACAGCGAGTTCAACGACTGCGTCAGCGGCAGCGATGTCGACGGCGCGAAGATCGTCGCGACCAGCAGGTCGTTCCACACCCAGAGGAACTGGAAGATGGCGAAGGACGCGATCGCCGGCGTCGCCAGCGGCAGGATGATCCGGAAGAACACCTGGCCGTGCCCGGCACCGTCGACGCGAGCCGCCTCGATGACCTCGCCCGGGATCTCCGAGATGAAGTTGTGCAGCATGAAGATCGCCAGCGGCAGCGCGAAGATCGCGTGCGCGATCCAGACCGTCGCGAAGCTGTGCTCCGTGTCGCGCAGCTCGAAGCCCGGGAAGATGCCGACCCCGTTGATCGTCAGACCCTTCGAGAACAGCGTCAGCAGCGGCACGAGGGCCATCTGGATCGGCACGATCTGCAGCGCGAAGACGAAGACGAAGAGCAGGTTCTTGCCCTTGAAATCGATCCAGGCGAAGGCGTACGCGGCGAGCGAGGCGATCACGATCGGGAACACGGTCGCCGGGATGGTGATGGCGAGCGAGTTCAGGAACGACTGCGCCAGGGTCAGCGAGGTGCCGCCCGAGGTGAAGGCCTGGACGTAGTTGTCGAACGTGAACGTGGGGTTCACGAAGACGGTCCACCAGCCGGTGGACTGCGTGTCAGCGCCGGGCCGGAAGGAGGTGACGAACAGACCGAAGGTCGGGATGGTCCAGAAGATCGCGATGATGATCGCTGCGATCGTGGCGCCGCGCGACGTCAGTCGCTTCTGCGCCATCTTCTCGTTCTTCGCAGTCGCGCGGCTGATCTGCCGCGCGGTGCGGGTGTCGAGTTCGAGTCCTGCGGGGCTGACGCTCATCGGATCTCCCTCTGCTTCCTGATCTGGTTGGCGTTGTAGATGATGAGCGGCAGCACGAACAGGAACAGCACGACCGCGAGGGCGGCGGAGTGTCCGTAGCTCTGGAAGCGCTGCTGCTGGTTGACCATCTCGAAGCCGAGGACGGTCGTATCGGCGCGACCACCGGTCATCACCGCGACGATGTCGTAGACCTTCAGCGAGGCGATCGCGATCGTGGTCAGTACCACGATCAGGGAGGAGCGGATGCCGGGAACGGTGACGTTGCGGAAGCTCTGCCAGGCGTTGGTGCCGTCCAGCGACGCCGCCTCGAGCTGCTCCGACGGAACCGCCTTGATCGCGGCGGAGAGGATGACCATCGCGAATCCGGTCTGGGTCCAGATGAACACGACCAGAAGGAGCAGCGTGTTGACCAGCGGGCGCGCGTCCAGCCACGACACCGGGTCGCCGCCGAACGCGGTCACGATCGCGTTGAGCAGACCGACCTGGTTGCCCTGGCGGAAGTCGTAGACGAACTTCCAGATGATGCCGGCGCCGACGAAGGAGATCGCCACGGGCATGAAGACCAGGACCTTGAGGAACTTCTCGCCGGCGGCCTTATCGATGAAGACCGCGTAGGCGAGGCCGAAGACGGTGGAGAAGAGCGGAGCGATCAGCACCCAGACCAGCGTGTTGATGACCGACCAGAATCCCTCGGGGTTCGTGAACGTCCAGATGTAGTTCTCCAGTCCGACGAAGTTGTCGCCGGTCTTGTCCATGAAGGACTGGAAGAGGGTCGAGATCGTCGGGTAGATCAGGCCGATGATCAGCATCAGCGCCGCGGGAGCGGTGAAGATGATCAGCTGGAAGAGATAGCCCGCGCCCTGGCTCGCGCGGTAGTCGGCGAGGAACAGCAGTCCGCCCAGCACCAGGGCGATGATCACGACGTACAGCACCGCGTTCTGGTAAGGACGCAGCAGCATAAAGGCGAGCACCGGGATCACGAAGCAGGCGGCGAGGCGGAGGTAGAAGTAGCCCTTACCCACGCGCGGTGCGTACTCGATCAGCACCAGGATCACACCGACGACGGCGCCGAAGATCACCAGGATGATCGGGATCTGCAGCAGCGGGTGCAGATTGCCCAAGAAGAAGAAGAGGCTGTTCAGCGAGAAGCCGAGCGACACCGGTCGGGCGTCCTCCATCGGCGATCCCGTGACCATGATGAAGAAGAGGGCCAGCACGACGACGAGGCCGACGCTGACGATGATGGTGGTGGTTCTGTTCGACTTCGCCGACCGAAGTGGAGGCTTCGAAGCCGGCGCCTGCTGGGACGCAGGCGCCGTTGTGGTTCCGGACATGGATACCCTTCCGAGTACGACCTTGGACTCATGAATGGCCGGCTCCGATCGTCGCGCTGACGGGGGCCGGAGTGGCCGAGATCGGGGGCCGCTCGCGTTGTGCGAGCGGCCCCCTTTCTCCGTGTGTCGAGCGTGTGCCCGAGGCGGAACTAGTTGGCGTAGCCGGCCTGGATGTCGCTCAGGACGCTGTCGGTGTCCTTACCGTCGATCCAGCTGACCATGCCCTTCCAGAACGAACCGGCACCCACGACGGACGGCATCAGGTCGGATGCGTCGAAGCGGACGGTGGTGTTCGGGTCCTGCAGCAGGGTCATCGCGTCGGTCAGCAGCTGGCTGGAGGCCAGCGACGGGTCGGCGTTCAGGTTCGCGGAGATGTTGCCACCGAGCTTGACGCGAGCGTCGGCCCAGTCGGAGGAGGACATGTACTCGAGCACCTGCTGCACGGCAGCGGAGTCCGAGAACGCGGTGACGAATTCGCCACCGACCTCGATGTTGGCCGAGCCCTCTTCGACGCCCGGCAGGACGAAGCCGTAGACGTCGCCGTCAGGGGCCACGGTCGGGGTCTCACCGGCGGCGTTCTTCACGTCGAGGAAGTTGGCCGAGAGGAACGAGGCCTGGTGCGTCAGCGCGCAGCTGCCGTCGGCGACCTTGGCCGCGACGTCGGCGAACGCCGTCGAGTTGATCGACTTGATGTCGCCGAAGCCCGCGTTCACGTAGTCCGGGTTCTGCAGGATCTCGCCGACGGAGTCGAAGGCCTTCTTGATCTCGGGGTCGGTGAACTTGATGTCGCCGGCGACCCACTTGTCGTAGGCGTCCGGGCCGGCCTCGCGCAGGACGAGGTCCTCGATCCAGTCGGTGCCCGGCCAACCCGAGGCGTCACCGGAGGCGAAGCCGGCGCACCAGGGAGCGGTGCCGGTCTTCTCCTGGATGGTCTTGGTCAGGTCGAGAACGCCCTGCCACGTGGTGGGAACCTCGACGCCCCACTCCTTGAACTTGGCCGGCGAGTACCAGACGTAGCCCTTGATGCTGGCGAGCATCGGCGCGGAGTAGAACTTTCCGTCGACCGAGCCGTATTCCTTCCAGTCCGGGGACCAGTTCTTGTCGACGTTGGTCACGACGCCTTCGGGCGCTTCCTTGACCTCGCCGGTCTCGACGAGCGTCTTCAGCAGACCGGGCTGCGGGACGATCGCGATGTCGGGGGCGGAGCCACCCGAGACCTTCGTGACGATGTTGCCCTCGAAGCTCTTGTCACCGGTGTACTCGACCTTGATGCCGGTGTCCTTGGTGAAGGCGTCGAACGACTTGTTCATGTTGTCGGCCTCGGTTCCGGTGATACCACCGGAGATCTTGACCGTCTGACCCGAGACGTCGCCCGAACCGGAGTCGGTGCCACCCTCGGCGCAACCGGCCAGGGCGAGACCCGAGATGGCCAGGATGGCCAGGGGTGCAGTGATACGGCGGTGCAGGGATGACCGCATTCTTCCTCCTCGTTGAGTGTTTTTACCGCCGATCGGACCGTACGCGGCTCGGAGTTCGGCCGCGCGGCTCGATCGGTTCTTCTGCGAAACCGAAGTGGTGCAAGGGCATTCGCAAGGTTCGTGTGGGATGGGATCCCGACAGAGGGAAACCTTTCCACAAAGCTCACGAAACCACAAGACGGGCCGAGGGTCGCTCAATCATGGTAACGATTTGGCGTCAACCCTAAGAGAGAGCGCTCTCGCAGATACTCTGACGATCCATCAGGTAGCGCGAGCGCGGCGTCCGAGATATAAATTCCTGGAACCGTTTCCAGGCAACGATGCTCGGGCGGCAGCGGAGGACGACGGATGGCGGGTATCGAGGAGGTCGCAGACCTCGCGGGGGTGTCGAAGGCCACCGTCTCCCGAGCCCTCAGCGGACGCGGTTACGTCTCACCGGCCACGAAGGAGCGCGTCGAGCTGGCCGCTGCGGAGCTCGGCTACGTCGTCTCCTCGAACGCCTCCAGCCTGGTGACCGGACGGACGAACAACGTCGGAGTGATCATTCCGATCATCAACCAGTGGTTCTTCGGCGGCATCATCGAGGGCATCGAGCATGCGCTGCTCGCCGCCGGCTACGACCTGCTGCTGTACAACATCGACAAGCAGCGCGACGCGCGACGCAGCGTCTTCGAGTACTACCTGGTGCGCAAGCGCGTCGACGCGATCATCGCCGTCACCCTCGAGATCTCGCCGGCCGAGACCGAGGCTCTGCTCGCGCTCGGGCGCCCGATCGTCGGCATCGGGGGCGAGCTGCCCGGCATCCCGACCTTCTCGATCGACGACGTCGCCGCCGCCCGGCTGGCGACGGAGCACCTGATCTCGCTCGGCCACGAGCGGATCATGCACATCGGCGGACTCGCGGACGAGGAGATGGACTTCCGGGTCCACTCCAAACGATTGCAGGGATTCCAGGACGCCCTGAAGGGTGCGGGGATCCCGTACGACGACTCGCAGTTCGTCGCGACGACCTTCGACATCCCCGGCGGACACGAGGCCGGACGTCAGGTGCTCGGCGATCCGCGCAATCGCCCCACCGCCATCTTCGCCGCCGCCGACGAGGTGGCGATCGGCATCATCCTCGCCGCCCGCGAACTGGGGCTCTCCATCCCGGACGAACTCTCGGTGATCGGGATCGACGACCATCCGCTCGCCGAGATGTTCGGGCTGACCTCCATTCGGCAGGATCCGCGCCAGCAGGGCGAACGGGCCGTCGCGATCATCATGAAGCAGCTGCAGAACGCGGGGATCGAGCCCGTGGTCGCGCGGCACACGACGATTCCCGCCACACTACGGATCCGCACCAGCACGTCCGCTCCGCGCAGCACGCGCAGTAACTGAGATCGGGCGCAGAATAGGAGCATGGGCTCCCCCGCGATCGTCACCGACGTCTCAGACCGATCCCGCTTCGAGATCACCGTGGACGGCGTCCTGGCCGGATACGCGGTCTACGTGCGCTCCGGCGAGCGCGTGGTCTTCACCCACACGGTGGTCGGCGAGGAATGGGGCGGACAGGGGCTGGGCAGCATCCTCGCCCGCGAGGCGCTCGCGAGCGTCGCTGCCGTCGGCGGGATCGTCGTGCCGCGATGCCCGTTCATCGCTGCGTACCTGCGCAAGCACCCCGACACGGACGTCGCGGTGGAGTGGCCGAAGGACTGATCCGTCAGGTACCGACGGCGAGGCGTTCGGCCATGATCTGCACCGAGCGTTCCAGGGTGCGGCGATCGTCGGCCGAAAGGTCGTGGAACATCGGGGTCAGCGCGTCGCCCAACTGTGTGCGCCAATCGTTCAGCGCGCCGAGACCGATCTCGGTCGCACCGATCTGCCAGGCGCGCGCATCCGCCTTGTCGGCGAGGCGCTCGATCCATCCCTCCGCGACGAGGTTCTTCACGATCTTGGTCATCGTGGGCTGCGACACCCGGCTCTGTACGGCGAGCTCGCCGAGTCGCATCGGCCCCATCGAGACCAGGACGGAAAGGGTCCGCCAGACGGCCGGCGACTCCTGATTGCCGGTCGCCTGCGCTGCGAGTCTGGTCATCCGATGGGTCACCGAGACGAGATCGCTCAGCAGCTCGCTGAGTGAGGCATCGATGGTGCCGCCGCCGACACCGATGGGTTCCTGCACTGTCACGCCCCCGATCATAAGAGCAATAGCCGCGCTATCCGAGCAACGCGGCGGACAACGGCGAAAGGCGCCGCTCCCCCGCGGGGGAACGACGCCTTTCGATGGTGAAGCAGATGCCCGAGGGCAGTGACTACTTGACGGTGACGGTGGCGCCAGCAGCCTCGAGCTGCTCCTTGGCCTTGTCAGCGGCCTCCTTGTTGACGCCCTCGAGGACGGCCTTGGGAGCGCCGTCAACGAGTGCCTTCGCCTCACCGAGGCCGAGGCTGGTGAGGGCGCGCACCTCCTTGATGACCTGGATCTTCTTCTCACCGGCGGACTCGAGGACCACGTCGAACTCGGTCTTCTCCTCGACCTCTTCGACGTCGGCGGCAGCGCCACCGGCCGCGGCGACCGCGACGGGAGCAGCAGCGGTGACCTCGAAGACCTCTTCGAACTTCTTGACGAACTCAGAGAGCTCGATGAGGGTGAGCTCCTTGAAAGCTTCGATGAGCTCGTCCTGCGACAGCTTTGCCATGATTTTTCTCCTTGTTTTTCTTGTCTCGTAACCGCGTGTCTCGTTCGTCCCGAAAGGGAGGAACTAGCTCGCGGACTCCTGCTTCTCGCGCAGCGCCTCGACCGTGCGAACGGCCTTGGAGAGCGGTGCGTTGAACAGATATGCCGCACCGAACAGCGAGGCCTTGAAGGCGCCGGCAAGCTTGCCGAGCAGAACTTCGCGGGACTCGAGGTCGGCGAGCTTGCCTACCTCTTCTGCGGTCAGCGGGTTACCGTCGAAGTAACCACCCTTGACCACGAGAAGGGGATTTGCCTTGGCGAAGGCACGCAGCGACTTCGCGACGGCGACAGGGTCACCGTGCACGAACGCGATGGCCGAGGGGCCAGCGAGCTCGTCGTCGAAGGACGAGATACCGGCGTTGTTCGCCGCGATCTTGGTCAGCGTGTTCTTCACCACGGCGTAGGTTGCGTGCTCACTGATTTCCTTGCGCAGCGTCTTCAGCTGAGCAACAGTGAGACCGCGGTACTCGGTCAGCAGAACGGCAGTCGAGCTCTGGAACTTGTCCGTGAGTTCGGCAACCGAGGCTTCCTTGTTCGCCATGGCCACTCCTGTGAATTCTCGTGCCGGTAGCCCTCAAGGATTATGAGCAAAGAAAAAAGCTCCGGCGCAAGCGCTCGGAGCTTCGGATTCGCGGCTTCCCGCGAGACGATCTCGTTCACACCTGCGCGGGCGGTTCGCTTTGCGAATCCTTCGTCCGGGTGAGCGTCGGTGGGGCGAACCCACCTCAGCACACGTCGGAAACCGGCGGTCTTTGGCTTCGTCAAGAGTAAGGCATGCGGGGCCCGCGCGCAAGCGCGGATTGGAACGAATCGAGGCCGGCAGCTACCAGCGGCGCCTTCGGCCTCACCCCGGCACCAGCCACCCCTTCGCTGGTTCAGTAGCGCAAGGCCGCTCGCCGCCGACGCGTATCGAAACCGATGCGCCTGCTCTCGGCGGTGGGTGCGAGGGTCTACTCGGAAAAGTCGGCTCATGGGTGTGCCCGACCTCTCGCTGGTCGAGTAGCCCAAGGCCGGCCACGGCCGACGCGTATCGAGACCCATGCACCTTTTCTCGACAGAACGTGCAAGGGTTTCGATACGGTCGGCCGCAGGCGGCCTCCCTACTCAACCAGCGAACAAGCGAGTCTCGTCGAGCAGAGGTGAACCCGCTCTTTTCACCGCCCCGCGCCGGCGCCACAGGCGCCCACCCCGCTCGGGCTGGTTAAACACGAATGGCCACCCGTGAGGGTGGCCATTCGTGGTGTTGCTAAATGGTGTCCGGCGGTGTCCTACTCTCCCACAGGGTCCCCCCTGCAGTACCATCGGCGCTGAGAGTCTTAGCTTCCGGGTTCGGAATGTGACCGGGCGTTTCCCTCTCGCTATGGCCGCCGTAACTCTAACCACACACTCCGCAGTGATGCGGGTGGTGAAATCTAGGGTTACAACCGTTCATACCGTAAGTATGTACTCAGTTGTTGGTTCCGACCGTATATCGGGAACCACATAGTGGACGCAAGCAATCTCTAAGCCATTCATACCAGCCTTACAACATGTATGAGTGTAGTGATTATCAAGTTATCGGCTTATTAGTACCGGTCAGCTCCGAGAG